>NZ_CP094534.1:2804007-5608015 GCF_022811645.1 Hymenobacter monticola
AACAGCCGACGAGATGCTGGCCCTGCTGCAAGCCCGCCTGCCCAATAAACCCGCCGACGAAATATTGATTGCCGCCGGCGAGCAGGACAAAATTACCCGCATTCGCCTCGAAAAACTCCTTGCCGCATGAGCCAGATAACCACCCACATTCTCGACACCACCAAGGGCAAGCCGGCGGCCAACGTCAGCATCGCGCTGCTGCAGCAAGTAGGCGATAATTGGCAGGAAATAGCCCGCGGCCAAACCAACGCCGACGGCCGCATTCCCGATTTATTGCCGAAAGAAAAGCAGGTGGAATTGGGCGTGTATAAAATGAAATTCTACACCCAGGAGTATTTCGCGCAGGACGGCACGGCGAATTTTTATCCCTTTGTGGAAATCGTGTTCAACGTAGCCGAAAATGCCCATTACCACGTACCGTTGCTGCTGAACCCGTTCGGGTATTCCACCTATCGCGGTTCGTGAGAACGATGTAGCGCGAAGCTCCAGCTTCGCGTTTCGGCCGCGCCATTATAACGATTACCGTTCAACGATACGCGAAGCTGGAGCTTCGCGCTACATCCCGCCAATTCCCACCAATGAAACTCAGCTTACCTGAATCCGACAAAGCCGCCCTGCTCGACCAGCTTGGCGAAGCCAATATTAAATTCCAGCACACTTACCCCGGCGACCGGCCCGACCGCCAGCCCGTGCACACCGTGTACGGCGGCGCCAACCTCTTCAAGGCCGATACCTGCGTGAAGATGGGCGAAATCGCCCTCAACAACCTGCTCACCTACGCGCCCAACTTCGTGGAGTTGGCCCGCGCCCTGCAGTTCAAAAACCACGAGCACCTGCCCACGCTCGAAGCCGATGTGGCCGCGCTGACGGCTAAGCTGGATGCCATGAGCCCGGGGGACCGCAAGCAGGAGCCCGCCTGGCTGGCGTATTCGGTGTATAACAAGATTGTGGCGAAGCTGAAGCGCGAAGCCGTTGAGGACTTCCGCGTCGATTTTGAGGACGGCTTTGGCAACCGGCCCGATGCCGAGGAGGACGAAACCGCCGTGCGCGCCGCCAAAGAAGTGGCCAAGGGCATGCAGCAGGGCACGCTGTCGCCGTTTATCGGCATCCGCATCAAGCCCTTCACCGAAGACCTGAAGCAGCGCGGCGTGCGCACGCTCGATATTTTCCTGACCACGCTGCTGGCCGAAACCGGCGGCAAGCTGCCGGATAATTTCGTGGTGATGCTGCCCAAAGTGACCATTCCGGAGCAGATGACGACGATGGTGCGCCTGTTCGAGCTGCTGGAGCAGGCCAACGGTTTGGCCCCCGGCACCCTCAAAATGGAAACGATGGTGGAAGCCACGCAAATCATCATGGACGAGGAGGGGCGCAACCCGCTCATGCGCATCATCCGGGCCAGCGAAGGGCGCTGCATTGCGGCTCATTTCGGCACCTACGACTACACGGCCTCCTGCGGCATCACGGCCCGGTACCAGACCATGGCGCACCCCGTGTGCGACTTCGCCCACCACATGACCAAGGTGGCGCTGGGCGGCACCGGCATTTTCCTCTCCGATGGGGCCACCAACGTGATGCCCATCGGCCCGCACCGCGGCGACAACCTGACGTTTGCCCAGCTGCGCGAAAACCGCGAGTCGGTGCACAACGCCTGGCGGCAGGCCTACCACCACAGCACGCATTCGCTCATCAACGGCTTCTACCAGGGCTGGGACCTGAACCCCGCGCAGCTGCCGATGCGCTACGCCGCCACCTACAATTTCTTCCTCAGCAGCTACGACGACGCGGTTTTTCGCTTGAAAACCTTCGTGGAGCGCGCCGCCATTTCCACCCTCACTGGCGACATTTTCGACGACGCCGCCACCGGCCAGGGCCTGCTCAACTTCTTTCTCAAAGCCCTGAACTGCGGCGCCATTTCGGAAGAGGAGATTCTGGCGACGGGTTTGACCCTGGAAGAGGTGCAGACCCGTTCGTTCTACCGCATTCTGCAAGGGCGGCGCCAGCGAGCGGCCGTCTAGTTCGGCCTTGTGTGGCATGAATCGAACGGCTGTTTGACTCAAAAAATAAGTATAGTAATTGCATAGTATTCGGCAAAACCTTTTATTTTTCATCAGCTGATGCGCTTTGGCATTGGCGGATGAAGAGTAAAAGGTTTTTTCATGCCCAATCAATCTGTGAAACACTTGCTGCTGGCTGCAACGCTGCTGCTGCTGTTTCGGCCCGCGCCCGCCCAAATCACGGCGCCGAAAGCTGCCCAACCCCCTGTGCCCGACCTCATCCTCACCGGCGGCAAAATCTTCACCGCTGACCCCGCCAAGCCTTACGCCCAGGCCCTGGCCGTGCGTGGCGACCGGATACTGGCCGTGGGCAGCACTGCCGAAGTCAGCAAACTGGCCGGCCCCCGCACGCGCCGCCTCGACCTGCGCGGCCGCACCGTGGTGCCGGGCATCAACGATGCGCACACGCACCTGCCACCGGGCCACCCGCTGGGGCATTTTTTCGATTTCCCGAAGGCAGAGATGATTGCTGGACCCAGCCCGGCCCAGGTGCTCGATACCCTGGCCGCGCTGGCCCGCCGCGTGCCGCCCGGCACCTGGCTGGAAGGGGAAGTGGGCTTGGCCGTGCTGAAAAGCCCGCAAGTGCGGCGGGCCGAGCTGGACCGCGTGGCCCCCAACCACCCGGTGCTATTGCGCACGCCCTGGGGCCACGGCAGCGTGGTAAACTCCGCGGCCCTGAAGCTGTTGCGCCTCAGCGACACGGATGCGACGCCACTAGGCGGTAACATGGAGCGCCAGCCCAATGGCGGGCCCCTAACCGGCCTGCTCACCGAATACGCCGACTGGACGCCCCGCCAGGCCCTCCACGGCCAGTTGCCCGATGCCACCTGGACGCGCCTGCTCAAAAGTTACGGCGACGAATGTCTGCGCTTTGGCATCACCAGCGTGCAGGACATGGCCGACGCCTTGCCACCCGCGCAGATGGAGCGCGTGGTGCGCGCCGCGGGCCTGCCCATTCGCCACCGCATCATGCCCTTCCCCATGACGACCCCGCGGGGCATCAACCACCAGGAATGGACCCGTGTGAACAAGAACCCGGCGCCGCTGGCGCGCGTGGAGGGCGTGAAGTACATCCTCGACGCCACGCCGCTGGAGGGCGGTGCACTCATGCGCCACGCTTACCCGGGGCGCCCGGGTTGGTACGGCCGTCTGAACTTCCCGGTCGATACTGTGCGCCTGATACTACGCACTGCATTCCGCAGCTCGCAGCCGCTGATGCTGCACATCTCCGGCGATAGCACCGCCAGCCTCGTACTCCGCTTGATGAGTGAGCTGGGCGATGACGCCACCTGGCGCAAGAAACGCGTCCGCTTCGAGCACGGCGCTGGCGTGGCCGCCGACCTGCAGCCTCGGGCCCAGGCGCTAGGGGTGGTTATCGTGCAAAACCCTTCGCACTTCATCAACGCCGCGCTCGACCCGCAGCACGGCGCGCCAGCTGCTTTGCACGGCTCTTTTCGCTCGTTGCTGGAAAGCGGCATTCCCTTCGCGCTGGGCTCCGATGGCCCATCCAACCCTTACCTGAACATCTTGTTTGCCTGCACCCTGGCCGACCCCAAAGAAGCCCTGACCCGCGAGCAGGCCGTGCGTGCCTACACGGCTGGCGCCTCTTACGCCGAGTTTCAAGAGCAGCAGAAAGGCACGCTGGCGCCCGGCAAGCTGGCTGATTTGGCGGTGCTCTCTCAGGATATTTTCACGGTGCCGCTGCCGGCCCTGCCCGGCACTGTGAGCGAGCTGACGATGGTAGGCGGCAAGGTGGTATATGAGGCCGTGCCGGTTGCTAAAAAGCGGTAGAGCTTGGTTATGAGCCAGGTATTAATGCCTTGCCCGACTCCATTGCCGCTTTTGCTTGGTGGTTTTTAGCATAAGAAAGCCGGCTCAAGTGAACCGGCTTTCGGGAATACTTACGCGACAGCAAGTGGGCTAAATTACAGCTGGGCCGCGCCGCCGTCCACAAACAGCTCAATGCCCGTCACGAAGCTGCTGTCGTCGGAGGCCAGGAACACCAAGGCTTTCCCAACTTCATCGGGGAGGCCCAGGCGGCCCAGCGGCACGGTGGTGGCCAGGTAAGCCTTGATTTGCTCGGCCTGGGTTTCATCGGCGCCCAGTCCGCTGAGGCCGGGGGTATCGATGGGACCGGGGCTGATGGCGTTGACGCGAATCTTGCGGTCTTTTAAATCGGCCGTCCAGCTGCGGGCGAAGGAGCGCACGGCGGCCTTGGAAGCGCCATATACGCTGAAGTTGGCCACGCCTTGCGAGCCGGCGGTGGAAGACATCAGGATAACCGACGCGCCGTCGCGCAGCAGGGGCAGGGCCGTTTGCACGGTAAAAAGGGTGGCTTTGACGTTCCGGCCGAACGTGTCGTCGAAGTGGGCTTCGGTGATGCCGCCCAGCGGGGCAAATTCGCCGCCGCCGGCATTGGTGAATAGCACATCGAGATGGCCTTTTTCGGCTTTAATCGTGGCAAAGAGCTGGTCGAGGTCGGCCTGGCTGGTGACGTCGCTGCGGATGCCGCGGGCGTTGGCCCCCAGCTGTTGCACGGCGGCATCCAACTCGGCCTGGCGCCGGCCGGTGATGAAAACAAAGGCGCCTTCGGCCACAAAGCGCTGGGCCGCGCCGAGGCCAATGCCTGCAGTACCGCCCGTAATGAGGGCCACTTTGCCAGCTAATTTCAAGTTGTTGCTCATGACAATGAGATAATGAATGGGGATGAATTTGGTGGAACCGCAAGGCGTATTTCGCCCGCTTTGGCAGCGAAGTGGAGCCGTCTGGCTGTCTTCATCTACCGGTACAAAGGTCCCGCCGGGCTCACCCTGGCTCCATTGACATTTGTCAAAAAAATGCGTTGATAAATAGCAATAACGTCCGAATAAAGCGTTGATTCAACAAGCCTTCTATGTATGGGCTCCTACGCAATATGCCGGCGAATGCGGCTTAGGGTTTCGGTAGTCATGCCCAAGTAGGAGGCCACCATGTGCTGCGGAATGCGCAGGGCAAAGGCCGGATACTGCTGCAGAAAGGCGCGGTATTTCTCCTCGGCCGAGTAGCTAATGGCCGCCTGGATGCGGGTTTGGGCGGTTAGAAAACTGCGGTGCAGAATGTCGTTGACTAGCTCATTCAACGTGGGAATTTCCTGGCGCAGCTGCTTAAACTGCTCATCCTTAATGAGCACAACGGTTGAATCCTCCACGGTCTCAATATTATAGCCCGATGGCTGGCCGGACGTCAGGCTCTGCCGGTCGCCGGTCCACCAGTTTTCTACCGCGAAGTTGAGTGTGTGCTCGGCGCCTTTGGCATCGACGGTGTAGGTGCGCAAGCAGCCGCTGGCCACGAAGGCGTTGTAAGCCCACACCTCGCCTGCCTGCAACAAAAACTGCCGCTTTCGTAATCGACGGACGACGCTAACGGCTTCGATTTGCTGCAGCTCACTCGCCGCAAAGGCCGCCTTGCTCAACAGGTACTTTTCAAACAAGTCAAACATCTGCGCAGAGGCTAAAGGGCTATTCTGCGCAAATAAAACGCTTTTTGAGGGTGCTGGCGCGAACCAGCCGCTCCGGCCCTGCCCGGCCCCTACCCGAACGGAGTAGTCGAGCCCGGCCAATCCGACATACTGGTCGGCCATTCCTCGACGGATATGTTTTCATGAAACGCGAAGCCCTGGGAAAGGGGAGCCGGGTTGCTTTCAAGCAGAAGAGCCCATTACGTTCAGTAATGGGCTCTTCTGGTTTATTCCCGTTTCGCTTACTGGCCAGCAAAGCAGGTAATGGACGCCTTCGGGCTACAGCCAGGCGGCGCTCAGGGCGTACGACACGGCCATGACCCCCGAGAAGACGGCGCTGGCCATGAAGCGCCGGCTGGTAGCCACGCGGTTCTGAATGTAGTAATTGGCCGCCAGCGAAACCGGGGCGTTCAGCAGGAAGGAGCGGCCAGCCACGGGCAGCAGCGCCAGCGACAGCGTTTCGGCCGCGCCCCCAAACACGCCCAGAAACACGTAGTGCCGGGCAATCCAGAGCGGGTTGAAATAGAGCAGGGTGAGGACTGCGCGGCTGGTTTTGCGCAGCTGGCCGCTGCTGGGGCGCACCGGCACCCGCGCATCGAGCCAGCGGAAGAAGGCCGGCACCTCCGTAGAGTAGAGCAGGCCGCCCACCAGGGCCATGCCCAGCAGCCGCAGCCAGCTAAACTGCTGGAGCAGCAGCGCGGCGGCCGTGTCGCCAGCCGCATAAATCAGGAAGCCCTGCACGTGGGTGCGGAGGGGAAGGGAGCGGGTAAGCAGCAAGAAGAGGAGGAGTTCGTAAAAATCGGGGTGCAAAATTACGAAAACCCTTTCCGGCGTCATAGGTGCGGCGAAAGAAACCGGCGGGCGGCGCTGGGAAGTCCGCGCCGGCCCAACTCCTGCCCCAAAGCCCTGCGCTGCGGTAGAAACGCAAAGCGGCCGAAGCTACGGGAGCTTCAGCCTCTTTTTATGCATTTGGCCAGATGTAGCCTCTGACTTTAAAGATGCCGTCGATTTCTTCAAACGGTATGGATTGGCCTATTAATGCTGCTCTAAGCCATTCTGTAAAATCAGTCTGCTTGTCGTCAATTAGCCGGCCCACATAGTCTTTGCGGATAGGGCTCAATTCCATCCAATCAATCCATTTTGTCTCACCAGATTTCACCCATTCCCAATCCAGAAAAGTGAAGCCAGCCGGCTCTACTTTGTCAAGCAAATGTTTTTCTCGCACTTGTGGCTCGAAATCTGGATTTGAAGTCATCGCTGTTGCGAGTTTTCGCCACTTCGTTTTATTCATGGCTGATGCAAGCTGATTTGCATTGATGTAATCAGCAACAGGGTCTGTATCATTCATGTTTATTGAATTTTCATGAAATTAATTGCCTGTTGTTCAGCTTTAAAACTTGCGACGAATACACTATCTGAATAATTATTATCTGTAGTGATTTAAGTCATTGCTTATTTTTAGGAAGTCAAGTGCTTCATCTATAGAATTGAAATTGACCAATTCTCCAAATGCTTCTTTAGGGTCAATTATTTCAAATATCGTCATTATTTCAGGCTTGAGGCCACAAAAAACCAAGTTGTAAGGGCTTTGATTCGCCAGCTTTTCCTTGAGCATTAAAATCTCCGAACCCATTACATTGATAGAAGTCAATTCACCAATATCGACGATGATATTGGTCGCTTTTTTAATGGCTTCAGAATAATAAAGCGTCATTATTTCGGAGAGTTTTTCTATGTCATAATCCTTCCCAATCGAAAGAATAATGACATTGCCTCTCCATTCAATGGACGATTTACGGGGCGAAGGCAGCAGCCACTCTGTTAACCAGTGCCACATTAGGCTGGTTAATTAACAGATGCCACCGCAGGCGTGGGTTTGTGAGAAAACTCCGGATACAAGCTTACCAGCACCTTTTCCGGGGTGAGGGGCGCGGAAAACGGCAGCGCGGTGTGGCCCTGGAAGGCCCGCACCGCGTCGCGCAGGGCGAAGTAGGTGCCGATGCCGTACATGAGCGGCGGCTCGCCCACGGCCTTGGAGCGCAGGATGGCGTTGGGGTGTCCCGGCGTGTCGAGGAAATGCACGTCGAGCACCTTGGGCGCGGCGTAGATGTCGGGTATCTTGTAGCTGTTCAGGGAGTTGCTGAGCAGGCGGCCTTCGACGTTGTAGGCCACTTCCTCCATCGTCATCCAGCCGATGCCCTGCACCGCGCCGCCCTCAATCTGGCCGCGGTCGATGATTTCGTTGAAGCTCTGGCCGAAATCGTGGGCAATTTGCAGGGCGTCCACGGTGTAGGTGCCGCGCAGGCAGTCGACGGTGACGGTGGTGAGGGCCGTGCCGTACACGTGGTAGGCGAAGGGGTGGCCCTGGTTCACGGTGGCGTCGAAATGCAGGCCGGGCGTGGCGTAGTGGGCGTTTTCGGTGAGGGCCACGCGCTTCCAGAAGGCCGATGATACCAGCTTTTCCCAGTTGGTTTCGGCGGGCACGCCGGCCGCCAACACCTGCTCGTCGCGGATTTCGAGGCCCTCGTAGTTGAGCGTGTACTCGGTGCTGGCGTGCTGGAGCAGGCGCTCGCGCAGGGCGCGGCAGGCCATTTCGGTGGCCTTGCCGTTGAGGTCGGCGGTGGCGCTGGCGGCGCTGGGGGAGGTGTTGGCCACGCGCGTCGTGTTGGTGGTTTCCACCTTGATGCGGTTCACCGAAATGCCCAGCGTGCGGGCCGCCACCAGCGCAATCTTGGTGTTCACGCCCTGGCCCATTTCCACCGCGCCCGTGCTGATGCCCACCGAGCCGTCGGAGTAGATGTGCACCAACGCCCGCGTCTGGTTCATGGGTGTTTTGGTGAAGCTGATGCCGAAGCAGATGGGCATCACCGCGAAGCCTTTTTTGCGGAGCTTGTGGGTGTGGTTGAACTGCGCGACTTCGGCCCGAATGGCCGCCAGGTCGAACGTGCGGGCGGCCGTGTCCCAGGCCTGCTCGGCGTGGCAGCCCTCGGCCGCCTGCCGGTACGAAAACTGGTCGCCCTCGCGCAGCAGGTTTTTGCGCTGCAGCTCGTGGGTGGGCACGCCCAGCTCCTCGGCCGCTTTGGCCAGGGCCGACTCAATCACGAACATGCCCTGCGGCCCGCCAAAGCCCCGGAAGGCCGTGTTGGGCGGCAGGTTGGTGCGGCACGAAAAGGCCGTGGCCGTCACATTGGGCACGAAATAAGCGTTGGTGGCGTGGAAGAGCGTGCGCTCCATCACGGCCGGCGAGAGGTCGGCCGCCGCGCCCGCGTTCTGGAAAAACTGCACCTCGTAGGCCACGATTTTCAGGTCGTGGTCGAAGCCGATTTTGAAATCGGACGAGTAGGGGTGGCGCTTGCCGGTCATGCGCATGTCGGCCATGCGGTCGAGCACCAGCTTCACCGGCTTTTTGGTGATGAAGGCGCCCAGCGCGGCCAGAGCGCCCCAAGGC
The DNA here is from genome assembly GCF_022811645.1 of Hymenobacter monticola. Classification (NCBI taxonomy): domain Bacteria; kingdom Pseudomonadati; phylum Bacteroidota; class Cytophagia; order Cytophagales; family Hymenobacteraceae; genus Hymenobacter; species Hymenobacter monticola. The sequence continues at coordinate 2,813,009 of NZ_CP094534.1, forward strand.
GTGGCCTGGTCTTCCTTGCCGCCGAAACCGCCGCCGAGGCGCGTCACGTCCACTTCTACCTGGTGCATGCCCAGGCCCAGCACCACGGCCGTGTGGCGCTGCACGGCCGTGGGGCCCTGCGTGGAGGAAATCATGCGCACGCCGCCCATCTCCGTCGGGAAAGCGTAGGCGCCCTGCGTTTCGATGTACAAATGCTCCTGCCCGCCGTTCTCGGCCACCCCCTCGAACACGTGCGCGCACGCCGCCCAGGCCGCCGCCGAATCACCGAGGCGGAAGGTGCGCGGCGGCACGATGAACTCGCCCTGCGCGGCGGCCACGCGCGGGTCGGTGATGATGGGCAGCGGGTCGATTTCGGCCTTGATGAGCTTGAGGGCGGCGTGGGCCTGCGCCTCGGTGCGGGCCAGCACCAGCGCCACCGGCTGCCCCCGGAAATGCACGTGCCCCTCGGCCAGCAGCGGCTCATCGGGCACGATGCCACCAATCTGGTTTTCGCCGGGAATGTCGGCCGCCGTGAGCACGCGCGCCACACCCGGTGCCGCCAGCGCCGCGCTGAAATCGAGGCGGCAGAGCACGCCGTGGGCCATCGGGCTTTCAAACACGGCCGCGTACAGGGTGCCTTGCTGCACGGGCACGTCGTCGAGGTACTGCGATTCGCCGCGCACGTGGCGGTGGGGGTCGAGGTGGTTCATGGTCGTTCTGGCGGGACCTCACCCCCTGACCCCCCCTCCAAAAAAGAGGGGGCACCGGTTCGTGAGGACTATTCTAATTATTGGGCTTCCTAAATAAAGAACACTGAATTCGGAGCAAACCCGGTGCCCCCTCCTTTTTGGAGAGGGGGTCAGGGGGTGAGGTTGACGCGGAGGGCGACCTTGCTTTTATCTCCTTCGACTCCTACAGCCAGTCCGTTTGCGAAAAATAGGCTGCCCCGGCTCAACCGGGTGATGGTATAAGTGGTGACTCCGCACGCTGTCAGCGCGGTGACATTGCGTAGAGTTGCTGGGATAAGCCGGCCCGACCCGCTGAAAGCCAAGCAGCTGTCGCCGGGGCGCAGAAGCAGAGCCGCCCCGTAGGCGTACCGCGCCATGGTCAATTCCGGCGCCAACGAAGCCCAGCCACCGTTGTTCACCCAAAACGGATGGTCAGCCGTTGCCGTCACGGTTCGGCCATCGGCGAATGCGAGGCGGCGTAGCGAGTCGTGAACGACGGTGGCAAGGGCTTCCACCTGCACGGTGTCAAGGACGTCCGTTGCCGGGTTCCAACTCAGCACCGCTTGCCCCACGCGCAACTCCTTGATGGTGCACGTGGTGCCACCAGGCAAGCTGATGCGGGTATCGGCTGGAAAACAGCATCCTCCTATCCGCAATTCTGCACGGCTCTTTTTAGCCAATCGAAGGGGCGTCACTTTTTCAACTGCCTTTCCAATGGGGCGGGTACGCCGGTTTACCCAGCGGCCAAATTTTCCTGGAGGCTGATTAGCTGCGGCGGCTACTTCAGCCTCGCACGGCGCAACAGCGGCCTGCAATGATTCCTGTAGCAGTGAGCTGCTCAGCGCAAGGGGTATAAGTAATGATTTCACAGCCATAAATTACAACAATTCATCCACCGCCAGCTCCGGCGCAAACTGTAGGAAATGCGCCCACAGCAGCTGCCGCAGCAAGAGCCGCTTGTAGTCGCTGGTGCCGCGCACATCGGAAATCGGGCTGATTTCGGCTTGCATCACTTCGTTGGCCGCCGCCACGGTTTCGGCCGTCAGCTCGCGGCCTTGCAGGAAGGCGCTGGTGCGGGCCAGGTACAGCGGCACCGGCCCCACGCCGCCAGCCGATACGCGGGCGGCTTGGATGAGGCCGTTTTCGACCCGCAGCCAGGCGGCGGAATTCACGCTGGCAATATCGAGGTGGGTGCGCTTGGATACTTTTTCGAAGTGGAAGAAGTCGCCGGCCAGCGGGGCGGGGAAGCTGATTTCCGTCACCTGCTCGTCGGCCGCTTTCGCCAGCTTTTTGTAGCCGAGGTATAGGTCGGGCAGGGCCAACTCGCGGGTGGCGCCGGCGGCATCAAGTAGCATGATGGACGCGCCCAGCGCCAGGAACATAATAGTGAGGTCGCCAATGGGCGAGCCGTTAATGAAGTTGCCGGCCACGGTGCCCATGTTGCGGATGGGCGTGCTCGATACCAGTTTAAGATAATGCGGCAGGTTGGGCAACAGGCCGCGCATCATGTCCGATTCGAGCAGCTGGCTGGCGGTGGTGGCGGCGCCCAGCACCACGCGGCCCGTGGTTTCGTGGCGGATGCCGCGCCGGCCGGGCTGGTCGAAAATCAATCGCACGCCGGGCTGCTCACGCAGCTCTTCGAGGCGCTGCACCAGCAGGTCGGTGCCGCCGCCCAGCAGCGCGTGGGCAAATGGTTTGGTGGTGCCTTCGTGGCCGTGGTCATTCTGATTTTGGGCGTGGCCGTTGGGCGAGGTCGACACCGCGCCGCCGTTGATGTGGGCTGTGGCCGAAGCTGCTGTTGCTGCTGAAGCTTCCGGCGCATTGGCTTCAGCGGGCCGCAGCCGGGCCAGCTTGGCCGGAACATCAGCAAAGTAGCCGGGGACGAACTGCTTCTCGCTGAGCCAGGCCAGGGCGTTTCCCATCGGGCGCTGCGCCAATTCAGCCGTGAGCTTAGCGGCGGCGCGCTCCAAAGATTTGTAGCCTGTGCAGCGGCAGATGTTGCCATCGATGGCCGCGATGGTGCTTTTCTCGGTGGCGGGCGCACTGCTCAGGCTGTGGCCCGTCAGCGACATCACGAAGCCCACCGTGCAAAAGCCGCACTGCGAGCCGCCTTCGTCCACTATGGCCTGTTGCACGGGCGTGAGCTGGTTGCCGGCCGCGTTGATGCCTTCTACTGTCACAATGTGCTTGCCTTGGGCATTGCCCAGCGGCGTGAGGCAGCTGGTCATGCTCTGGTAGTTCACGGTCTGGCCATCGGGGGCCAACTCGCCCACCAGCACGGTGCAGGCGCCGCAGTCGCCCTCGCGGCAGCCGATTTTGGTGCCCTTGAGCTGCTCGTGGTAGCGCACGAAATCGAGTAGCGCGCTGGCCGGGGCCTCGCTGGTGCGAATGGGCTGGTCGTTGAGGTAGAATTCAATCATGGTTGATGCTTTGGTACGTCTGTCATCCTGAGCGTAGCGAAGGACCTTATCACGGCCGCGCCAGTGGAATTACTGCAAATTGTGCTGGCGTGATAAGGTCCTTCGCTGCGCTCAGGATGACAGACGTTCTTGTTAGTACTCCGTCTTGCCTGCCAGTTCCGTCCACGCTTTAAAGCCAGCTAGAGCCTCGTCGCGCAACAGCTGCGTCATGGGCAGCTTGCGGCTGTCCATGGGCTGGTCCAACTCTTCGTAGATGAACTGGTCGTCGAAGCCAATGGCAGCCGCGTCGGCTTTCGTGTTGCCGTAGAACACGCGGCGGGGGCGGGCCCAGTAGATGGCGCCCAGGCACATGGGGCAGGGCTCGCAGCTGGTGTAGAGGTCGCAGTCGTCGAGCTGGAAAGTGCCGAGCTCCTTGCAGGCCTTGCGAATGGCGTCGACCTCGGCGTGGCAGGTAGGGTCGTGGGTGCTCGTTACCTGGTTGAAGCCGCGGGCAATGATGCGCCCGTCCTTCACCACTACCGCGCCGAAAGGGCCGCCGTGCCCGGCCTGCATTTTCTCAATGGACAGGCGAATGGCTTCGCGCATGAATTCGGGGTTGGGAGCTTCCATAGGGTGGGAGAGTGGCGCGGCCGAAGCGGCTTAAAGTTTTGAAAAACGGGCAACAAAGAAAGCCATAGAATAGCAGATTCGCAGCGACTGACCTGGCCAGCCCAAAGTGTGTAGCGCTAACACGCAAAAGGCCGGGGCGGTGCCACGCTTCTAAAAGTCGTGGCACCGCCCCGGTCTATTCTGTTTTCTTACCCCATTACTTATTTATTGAAGTTGGGAATGCGGAGTTGTAAGCCCAGCGAAGGCACTACCGTCACCCCGCTCAGCGAAGTGGTCTGGCCATTGAGCAGGGCAAAGTCGCCGTAGTTCTGGTAGAAGAGCGACACAGCCGGAATCACGTAGAAATACCGGTAGCCGAGTTTGAGGTTGACGAAGCCGCCGAAAGAAGAGAAGCTGCGGCGCTGCAGCGGCAGCTCCGGCACTTTCACCGAGCCGGTGTAGATTTTGTCGGGTGCGAAGCCGTAGCTCACCCAGCTGTGGGCGTACACCAGGCCGTAGCTGATGGCGCCAATTTCTTCTTCGGCCCCGAAGGAGTTGCTGAACGTGAGCGGGATGAGCAGGTCGTTGCGGGTGGCCCGGAAGTTCAGCAGCGAGTTGATGTCGGACAGGAAAGGGATGCTGGGCAGCTTGGCGCGCTGGGTGGCAAACTGCAGGCCCAGGCTGGCGTAGGTGGTGCCGGTGGTGGCGCCGGCGCCGGGGTTTTCGGGGGTGCCGGTGGGGCCCAGCAGCTGGTAAGCGGCATCGAAAACGTGTGAGCCGAAGGCGTACTTGTAGCCCGCGTCGAGGCGGGGCACGATGCCGTAGCGCACGTTCAGGTCGGCGGTGGGCTGCACGGGGTCGAGCACGTAGGCCAGGGCGGCGGCCTGCAGCTGGGTGGTGGCGTCGGTGTAGTCGACTTTTTGCTGCGTAACAGCTTGGGCGGCGGCCTCCTTCACGGCGCTGCCCACCTTGCTGAGCGAAGCACTGGCCACGTTGAAGCCCTGGTTGTAGCCCACCCGAAACTCGCCCTGCGGCGTGACTTTGCCGGTGGCCACAATGGCGCGCGGGGCGGTGCAGGAGGTGGCCAAGAGCAGGGCCGAAGCGGCCAATACGCCAGCAGGAGTGAGGAGAAAAGAGGTTTTCATAGAAGGCAACATTAGCGGAAATGCGCTAAAAACGAAAATCAGGCCGAAAACGCCGGAACCCGGCACCGGGCCGCTGTGTCTGGTTAGCATCCTGGCTTTCACGGCTGTTGTCCTATCTTCGCGTATGCCGCTGCTTTACTTGCTATTCAGTTATTTAAGCGCCTGGCTGTTGGGGCCGACGCCGCGGGCCACGGTGTACGTTTTTCTGGCCGATACCTGCCCCATCAGCCAGGCCGCTACGCTGCCTTTGCGCGAACTGCACGGGCAGTACGCGGCGCAGGGCATCCGGTTCGTGGGCGTGTTTCCGGCGGCCGACGCCACACCGGGTGCGCTGGCTGCCTTCGGCAAAACCTACCAAATTCCCTTCCCCCTGCAAGCCGACCCTGGCCATCAGCTGACTAAAAAACTGCACGCTCACGTGACGCCCGAAGCCGTGGTGCTGGCCCCCGACGGCAAAACCACGCTCTACCAGGGCCGCCTCAACGACGCCTACGCCGGGCTGGGCCAGCACCGCCCCACCACGCGCCACCACGAGCTGGCCGATGCCCTGGCCGCCGTGGTGGCCGGCCGCCCGGTGGCCGTGCCCCGCACCGAGCCGGTGGGCTGTTTTATTGAGTAGATTTGAAGATGATAAAAGGTTAATAAAAAGGCCGTCATGCAGAGTGCAGCGAAGCATCTTTACTGCGCTACCAAATCAAATTACTATTGCGGTAAAGATGCTTCGCTGCGCTCTGCATGACGTTCAAAATCGATTTTTAATATGAAATACCTCTTCTCCTTTTTTCTCCTCGCTGCCCTGCTGGCCGGGCCCCGCGCCCAGGCCCAGACCGGGGCGCAGGTCACGTTCAGCCAGCACATTGCGCCGCTGGTGTACCAGCACTGCACGCCCTGCCACCGCACGGGCGAAGTGGCACCGTTTCCGCTTACCAACTACGCCGAGGTCAGCAGCCACGGCCAGACCATCAAGTACGTGACGGGCACCAAATACATGCCGCCGTGGAAGCCCGACGCCAACTACCGCCACTACCTGGACGAAAACACCCTCACCGCTATCGAAATCCAGCAAATCCGGGATTGGGTGGACAACGGCATGCCGCAGGGCAATGCCGCCCAGACGCCGCCGGTGCCTACTTTCCCCAGCGGCTCGCAGCTGGGCACGCCCGATTTGGTGGTTCCGATGGCGCAGAAGTTCACGCACCAGGGTAACGGCCAGGACATGTACCGCATTTTCGTGCTGCCCGTGAACCTGCCCGCTGACCGCGACATCGCGGCCATTGAATTCCGGGCCGGCAACAAGCGCATCGTGCACCACGTCATCATCGGCATGGATACCACGCGGCAGGCCCAGGCCCTCGACGCGGCCGACCCCGGCTACGGCTACACCCGCTTCGGCGGCTTCGGCTTCAGCCCGCTGGAAGAAGTGTTTGGGGCCTGGGTGCCGGGCATGCAGGCGCGCTTCTACCCCACGGGCATGGGCAAAAAGCTCTACCGCCGGGCCTCGCTGCTGCTGCAGGTGCACTACGGCCCCAACTTCGTGACGCAGACTGACTCGTCGGTGGTGAACATCTTCTTTGCCCGCCAGCCCGTTACGCGCTTCGTACAAACGCTGCCGGCCATCTCGCCCCAGGTCCTCACCAACGGACCGTTTGTGATTCCGGCCAACCAGGTGAAAACCTTCCACGCCCAGCTCATCGTGCCCGTTGACGCCACCGTGCTCAGCGTGTCGCCGCACGCCCACTTGCTGAGCAAAAGCTGGAAGGTGTGGGCCGTGAAGCCCAACGGCGACACCATCCGGCTGGTGAAAATCAACGATTGGGACTTCCGCTGGCAGGGCACCTACCGCTTCACCGGCCTGCAGCGCATCCCGGCCGGCTCGCGCCTCATGGCCGATGCTACCTACGACAACACCGCCAACAACCCGCGCAACCCCAACACCCCGCCCCAGCCCGTGACCTGGGGCGAGAGCACCACCGCCGAAATGCTGCTCACTTACTTCGAACTGCTGCCCTACCGGGCGGGCGACGAGAACATCGTCCTCAGCACCCTGCCGGGCGTGGCCACCACCCCCGGTACCGTGCAAATGGCCGTGTTCCCCAACCCCAGCAGCGGCAGTGCCGCCGTCAGCTTCCAGCTCGGCAAGCCCGGCCCCGTCACCGTGTCGCTGCTCGACGCCACGGGCCGCGTGGTTCGGGTGCTGACGCGTGAAAAAGCGTACCCGGCGGGCCCGCAGCAGGTGCCGCTGCCGCTGGAAAACGTAGCGGCTGGCATCTACTTCGTGAAGCTGGAATCGAACGAAGGGACGCGCAACGAGAAGCTGGTAGTGAAGTAGAATTGTTCTGGCGGGCGCCTCCCCCCCCGGCCCCCTCTCCTTTGGGAGAGGGGGCCGGGGGGGGAGGCGCCACGTCTGCGCGGGTCTGCACATCTTTGCGCCCATGAACATCCTATACGGAGTGCCCGGCGAGGGCCTGGGCCACGCCACCCGCAGCAAAGTCGTCATTGGCCACCTGCTGGCGCAGGGCCACCAGGTGTGCGTGGTGAGCAGCAGCCGCGCCTACAAGATGCTGGCCGCCGCCTTTCCGGGCCGGGTGCATGAAATTCGGGGCTTTCATTTGGCCTACAATGGGCTGGCCGTGAGCAAGCTGCGCACGGCCGCCCTCACGCTGCGCACCGCGCCCGAAGACCTGCGCATCAACTTCGCCAAGTACCGCGAGCTGCTGTGCGACTTCGAGCCCGAGGTGGTGGTGTCGGATTTTGAATCCTTCACTTACTTGTTTGCCAAGCTGCACCGGTTGCCCGTGGTCAGCATCGACAACATGCAGATTATCAGCCGGGCCAAGCTGAACGTGACGGTGCCCAAGGCCGAGCGCGGCAACTTCAACCTGGCCAAAAGCATTGTGCGGGCCAAGCTGCCGCACAGCCGTCACTATTTCGTGACGACTTTCTTCGACCTTCCCCTGCAAAAGGAGCGCACCACACTGGTGCCGCCCATCATCCGGCCTGAAATCCTGGCGGCCCGGCCCACCAAGGGCCAGCACGTGCTGGTGTACCAGTCGGCCACCACGCAGCAAAACCTGGTGCCCCTGCTGCAGCAGCTGCCCGACCAGGAATTCCGCGTCTATGGCTTCAACAAGCAGGAAAGCCATGGCAACGTGCAGCTCTGCGCCTTCTCCGAGGCCGGCTTCATTGTCGACCTCGCCAGCGCCCGCGCCGTGGTCACCAACGGCGGCTTCTCGCTCATTTCGGAGGCCGTGTTTCTACACAAGCCCGTTTGCGCCATTCCCATTCCCGCGCAGTTCGAGCAGTGGCTGAACGCGGCCGAAGTGGAAAAAATGGGCTACGGGCGCCATTTCGAGGCCATCACGGCCGACAACCTGCGCGCTTTTCTATACGGCCTGACTGATTTTGAGAAAGCGCTGGCCGGCTATCAGCAGCAGGGCAACGAAGTGCTGTTTGCCCGGCTCGACGAGGAGCTGAAGGATATCAGCCGCCACCACCTGCCGGCTGAGCCCGCAGCGCAGGAAGCTTCCTGGGGCGGGGAGTAATCGAAGGACGTATTCCCGGTTCGACGGCGCAGCCGTCCGACCGGTTGTCGCGAGAACGATTGCCGTTGCACGATGACGTAGGGGGAGCACTTAGCGGCGCACTTGACAACCGGCCGGACGGCTGCGCCGTCGGACCGGGGCCAATTCGCTCCGAACTTCGCGCTACATTTACCGCATGCCCCACCGCTCCCTTCGCTGCTGGCCGCTGCTGTTGCTGCTGGCCGCCTGCACCCGCACGCCCCACCCCAGCGCCGGCCTCGCCAACAAATACCACGACGCCACCATCCGGCAAATCGGCACGGCGCAGGACGAGCGCAACACGCCCGCGCTGCTGCCTTTTCTAAGCAATGCCAACCCCAGCTACCGCCGCGAAGCCGCCCTGGCCTTCGCCTCGGTGCAGGCGCCGGCCGCCTTACCCGGCCTGCTGCCGCTGCTGCGCGATGCCGACCCCGAAGTGCGCCGCGCCGCGGCCTACGCCCTGGGGCAAATCGGCGACAGCACGGCCGTGGATACCCTACGGGTGCGCGTGCTGAAGGAAAACGACCCCGTGGTGCGGCGCTACGTGCACGAGGCGCTGGGTCGCACCGTCACGCGGCGTAGCCTGCCCGAACTCTGGCGCGTCGAAACCCTGACCGATACCGCCCGGGCCGCCGCCCTGGCCTGGGGCCTGAGCCGAGCCGCCCTGCGCGGGCTGACTTCGCCGGAAAGCATCCGGCGCACGGTGGCCGTGCTGAACTCACCCAAGCTACCCATGCGCGGTCGGCTGGCGGCCGTGGTGGGGTTGTCGCGCACGCGGGGACTCGATGCCGATTTGCAGCGGCTGGCCGGTGCCACGCTGATGCGGGTGGCGCAGAAAGACCGGTCGTATGCCGTGCGCGCGGCTTCGGCGGCCACGCTGGGCAAGCTGGCGACGCTTGGGGCGGCACCAACTGCTGGTGCCACTGCAGCAACTCCGGTGGCCTCCGCAACAGCGCCGGGCAACGGCAGCCCCGCAGCGGTGCTGGCCCGGCTGGCCACCAAAGATGCCGACTACCGGGTGCGACTGAGTGCCATACGGGCCCTGCCGTTTGGTGCCGAAACCTATGCAGTGAGCCGCAAAGCCGTGTTCACGGCGCTCAACCGCGACCAGCCGGCTGTGGCCCTCACGGCGGCCGAGTGGCTGCTGGCCCACGCGAAAGGGGAAAATGGCGCGGCGCTGGCTGCCTTGGCCGATGGCAACAAGCAGGCCTCGCCGCGGGTGCGGGCCGCTTTGCTGCAAGCGGCCGTGCGCCACGCCAGCCCGGCGGCCCGGCCCAGCCTGGTCGAAACGCTGCAAAAGCGGTTCAACGCGGCCGCTGATGCCTACGAAGGCTCCTTCCTGATTCAGGCCATGGGCGAAGACCCGACGGCGTTCGACTTCGTGCGGACGCAGGCATTTGCGCCCCAGCAAGTGCCGGTGGTGGCCGGGGCGGCCACAGCGGCCCTGCTGGCCATGCGCCGCAACCCTGATTTCCCGGCGGCCCGGCAGGCCGATTTTGCTGCGGCCATGCGCCAGGCACTGGCCGGCGGCGACGTGGCCCAACTCGGCACCGCCGCCGAAGCCTACGCCGATGCCAAGCTCTTCCCCGAGCCCCAGCCGGCCGATGTGGCGGCCCTGCGCCAAGCCCAGGCCAAGCTGCGCCTGCCCCGCGAGATTGAAGCCTGGCAGGGCTTGCAGCAGGCCCTCGACAAACTGGAGAAGAAGGCTACACCCACGCCCTCGCCCGTGGCCACGGCCCAGCAGCACCCCATCGACTGGGCCGTGGTGCAGAGCGTGCCGCTGGGCCAGCAGGTGCGACTGCGCACCAGCAAGGGCATTATTCTGCTCGAATTGAAGCCAAATGAGGCGCCCGGTGCGGTGGCCAGCTTTGTGGCGCTGCTTAATGAGCATTTCTACGACAACCTGTTTTTCCACCGCGTGGTGCCCACTTTCGTGGCCCAGGGCGGCGACCCGCGCGGCGACGGCAACGGCAGCGCCCCCTACAACCTGCGTTCCGAGTTTGGCGACCTGCGCTACCAGGAAGGCAGCGTGGGCCTGGCCTCGGCCGGCAAGGACACCGAAAGCTGCCAGTTTTTCATCACCCACACGCCCACGCCGCACCTGGATGGGCGCTACCCCATCTTTGCCCAAGTGGTAGGCGGGATGGACGTGGTGCACAAGCTCGACATCGGCGACCGGATTTTGGGCGTGGAGTTGGTGAAGGGACTATAGATTTACGGCGCGTGATGCCGAGCGCAGCCGATGCGTGACCGTTTCACTCTCGCCACCCAATACTTTCTACTCAGTTCTGACTTCTCCCATCCATGAATCAAGTTGCTACCTACGCCCAACAACTCCAAACCCTCGTTATTCTCTACTTGCCGCGCGTGCTCATGGCCGTGGTGGCGCTGGTGGTGGGTTGGTGGCTCATTGGCTGGGCCAGCCGGCTGATTGCGGCGGCCACCGCCCGGCTGGACGTGTCTTTGGCGTCGTTTCTGACCAGCCTGGTCAACATCGTGCTCAAAGTGCTGCTGCTCATCACAGTCGCGGGCATGGTGGGATTCGAGACGACGTCGTTCGTGGCCATTCTGGGAGCAGCGGGCCTAGCGGTGGGGCTGGCCTTGCAGGGCACGCTGGCCAACTTCGCGGGCGGGGTGCTGATTCTGATTTTTAAGCCCTACGTGGTGGGCGACACCATTGAATCGCAGGGCAAGTCGGGCGAGGTGAAGGAAATCCAGATTTTCAACACCATCCTCGTGACGGCGCAGGGCGACACCATCATCCTGCCCAACGGCGCCACCTCCAACAACGTCATCATCAACAAAACGGCCCAGAACAAGGCCCTGGTGGAAATTGTGGCCGAAGTCGACAACAACACCAAGCTCGATGAGCTGCGCGCCTGGGCCGTGCCCCTCATGCAGGCCGATGAGCAGGTGCTTGATATGCCCGCGCCGCAGGTGGTGGTGACCGGCCTCAAGCCCGGCGGCATGACGGTGGCCTTCCGCGCCTACACCGCGGCCGGCCAGAACGGCGGCGCTCAGAGCCGCCTCATCGAGCAGCTGCAGCAGGGGCTGTCCCGGCAGGGCGTGGGCAGCCCGGTGCCGGTGCAACACAGCTACGTGCGCAATCTGCCGAATTGAGGGCGGGCTCAGGGCCGGGAAACGTGCTTTGCGACGCGGAACCGGCACCTGCCTTGAGGCAGCGGATAGAGGGGCAAATCCGCTGCCGCGCTTTGCGCGTATTCCGCTATGTGCGCGTAACCGTTAGGGTTGCGCATCGGGGCCCGATTTGAGTTGCACGAAGCAGGGCCGCCCCTGTTTTGAGCAGTACCTAGCATCTATCATCGCCATGACCCCAGCAGAGCTAGAACACGCGCTGGCCGAACAGCAAGCGGAAAACGCAATCCTGCGTTCGGCCCTGGCCGGGACCGGCATCTCGCCGGGCCTGCCGGCCCCGGCCCTGCCCCGCCAGCAAGAGTTGCTGCAGCTGATGCAGGAGATGTATACGGCCGTGGTGCTGACCGACACCGAAGGCCGAGTGGCGTGGGTGAACAAAGGCTTTACCACCCTGTGCGGCCTGGAGCCGCACCAGGTGCTGGGGCGGCGGCCAGCCACGCTGCTCCGCCCGAATCTGGACGACGAAAAGACGCTCGCATACATCAGGGAAAGCCTGGCGGCGCAGCTACCGTTTCATTATGAAGTGCGCAACCCCGGGCCTGCTGCCACCGGCTGGATTCGGGTGAAGGTGCAGCCCCTGCGCAACGAGCGGGGCGAGGTGGTGATGGCCGGGCTGCTGGAGGATATTTCGGAATGGAAAGAAATCCAGTCGAACCTGGCCGACAGCGAAAACCGGTTCCGGGCGCTGGCCGAAAACGTGCCCGGCGTGCTCTACGAGTGGCGCAAGAACCTCGACGGCAGCTTTCAGTTCATCTACGTCAGCCCCAAGCTGCGGGAGATATTTGGGATGCGGCGTGAGGAACTCGAGCGCATTCCGGAGTTCATTCACCCCGACGACCGGGCCGGGTTTATGCAGTCGATGGCCGAGGCCACCGGGGCTCGCAAGCCGTGGGCGTTTGAGGGGCGGGTAGTGGTGCCGGGCCAGCCCCTGCGCTACCTGCAGGCCAATTCAATGGTGACCGGCGTCGATGCCGCGGGTGTTATCTACAGTGGCATCCTGCAGGACGTTACTGCCTTGAAGCAGGCCCAAACCGCCCTGCGCGAAAGCAACCTGCGCTGGCACCTGGCCGTGGAAGGCTTTGGCGATGGCACCTGGGAGCGGGACCTGCGCACCAATGTCTCGTTTTATTCGGCCGACTACCGGGCCATGCTCGGGGGCTACACCGAGGAAGAGTTTCCCAGCGACCATAGCAGCTGGCTCGCCCACATCCACCCCGACGACCTGGAGCACACCATGCGCACCGCCTCGGCGTGCATGCGGGGCGAAACAAGGCTGATGACCGCCGAATTTCGGATGCGCTGCAAGGACGGCAGCTATAAATGGGTGCTGAGCCGCGCGCTCGTCACCAAGCGCGGGCCCGACGGCGAGCCCCTGATTCTTACAGGCACGCACACCGATATTTCGGAGCTGAAAAAGGCCCAGGCGGCGCTGGATGCATCCAACCACCGCCTGTCGGCCGTGCTGTCGAACTTCCACGAGGGCGTGGTGCTGGAAGACGAAAACCGGCGGATTGTGCTCACCAACCAGGCATTTGGGCGCCTGTTGGGCGTGCCTACACCTCCGGCCGAACTGGCGGGGCGCGAGGGCATCGCGCTGGCCGAGGGGGCGCGCGACTTGATGCGCCACCCCAACCAGTACGTGGCACGCATCACGGCCCTGCTGCGCCGCCGCCGCCCCGTGGTGGGCGACGTGCTGACCCTGCGCGACGGCCGCATTTTGCAGCGCGACTTTGCCCCGATTTACGACCAGCACCACTACATCGGCCACTTGTGGAAATACGAGGACATCACGGCCCGCACCCGCGCCGAGGAAGACCTCAAGCGCCGCGAGGAAAAATACCGCGGCATCATCGAAAACATGTCGCTGGGCTTGGTAGAGGCCGATTTGGACGACCACCTGCTCTACGCCAACCAGAGCTTCTGCGACATGACCGGCTTCTGCACCGACGAGCTGCAGGGGCACAAGCTCTCGCCGCTGCTGCTCACGGGCGACGATTTGGAACTGGTGGAAAGCAAGCTGCAGTCGCGCCAGCAGGGTATTTCCGACTCATACGAAATAGCTGTGACCACCAAAGGCGGCGAGGTGAAGTGGCTGCTGGTGAGCGGGGCCCCGCTCTACGACGACGACCAGCAACTGGTGGGCTCCATTGGCATCTACCTCGACGTGACGCCCCAGAAACACCTCGAAACCAGCCTGCGCGAGGCCAAGGCCCTGGCCGAAATCAGCACCCGCGCCAAGCAGGACTTCCTGGCCAACATGAGCCACGAAATCCGCACGCCCATGAACGCCATCCTGGGCATGAGCCAGTTGCTGGCCAAAACCGAGCTCAGCTCGCCGCAGGCCAGCTACCTGCACGCCATTACGGCCTCAGCTGAAAACCTGCTGGTCATCATCAACGACATTCTGGACCTCTCCAAAATTGAATCGGGCCGGCTGGCCGTTGAGAAAATCGGCTTTAGTGTGTGCGGGGTGTGCGAGCAGGTAGAAAAAACCCTGCGCTACAAAGCCGCGGAAAAAGGCCTCGATTTTGTGACACAGTGCGACCCGGCTATGCCCGCCGTGCTACTCGGCGACCCCTACCGCATCACGCAAGTACTGCTCAACTTGGCCGGCAACTCCGTAAAATTTACCGAGCGGGGCACCGTGCATACCTCCTGCGCACTGCGGGGCCTCACGCCCGGGGGCGAGGCCATCGTGGAATTCACGGTGGAAGACACCGGCATCGGCATCGACGCCGAGTACCTGGCGCGGGTATTCGACGAGTTCAGCCAGGAAGATTCGTCGGTGACGCGCAAATTCGGCGGCACCGGCCTGGGGCTGGGCATCAGCAAGAAACTGGTGGAACTGCTGGGCGGCGAGCTGCACATCGAAAGCGAGAAGCACCACGGCACCACCAGCCGTTTCGTGTTGCACCTGCCCGTGGGCACCGGGCACGACGTGCCCCGGAAGGAAGGCATCGACGTGACTGGTTTGCAGCATGCCCTGCGCGGCAAACGCGTGCTGCTGGTCGAAGACAACGTGTTCAACCGCATGCTGGCCTCTGTTTTTCTCAGCAATGCCGAGCTGGAAGTGGTGGAAGCCAACAATGGCGAAGCCGCCGTGGAATTGGTCCGCTCCCAGCCTTTCGACCTGATACTAATGGATGTGCAGATGCCCATCATGAACGGCTACGAGGCCACCCTGCTCATCCGGCAGGCGCTGGGACCGGCGGTGCCCATCATTGCCCTCACGGCCAACGCCATCCAGGGCGAGCGCGAAAAATGCCTCGCCGCGGGCATGAACGATTACATCACCAAACCCTTCCAGGAAGCGTCGCTGGTGAAAATGGTGTGCGACTGGATGCTGGGCCCGCTGAAGCCGCAGGCGGCGGCGGGGGAGGAGAAGCGAATAACACTAGAGGAAAAATAAACAACAACGCCTGTCATCCTGAGCGCAACGAAGGACCTTATCACGCTTGAACGAGTTGTTCTGGCTTGATAAGGTCCTTCGCTGCGCTCAGGATGACAGGCGATTTGCAGGCCCCTAAACGAGAGCGCCTTACTTGTCCTCCCGCCCGTGCACCTGCGCCGGGGGCGAAGTGGCTTCCACAGCCGTAAAGGCTTCGAGGATTTTATAGGTATGCTCGGCGTCTTTGGGCACCACCCAGGAGTTGCCGGGCTCGAGCAGCACCATTTGGCCGGCCAGGTGGAACTCGGCGCGGCCGCTGAGCACGTAGCCCACGGTTTCGTAGGGGCGGGTGGCGGGGGCTTTAGCCTCGCCGGGCTGCTCGTTTTCCCACATGCGCATGGCCACGGACTTGCCCGAGGCGAGGTGTTTTTCGCCGTCGGCGCCTTTGGGCGAGTGCTGCGAATCGACTTTGATGATGGTGGTATCGGCCATGAGATGGTTGGATTAAGAAAGGGGAGAAGTATCTTTTGGCCGGAAGCCGTGCGGCCGCCGGCCTTTTTCCTAACGGCCAACTTAGCTCCGCCGTTGCTGCAGCGTCCGAAAACCTTCGCCGGCCGGTCTGGTTGGTTTCCTCTGTTCGTCACCTCTTTTTCTGTTCCTGTGCTTCCCGAATCTTTTGCTGCCGAGCTGGCCCAGGCCCACGCCTCCGTGCCCGACGCCCTGCCCGGCGCCGCCTTCTGCGACCTGGCCGACGGCCTGCTGGCGCTGTTGTTCCCTTACCGGGCCGAGCGGCCCCTGCCCAACGTGGACGTAGTGGCCGCCGAGCTCTACCACTTCCGCTCCGAGCTGGCCGCGCTGCTGGCCAAGGTGCCCCAGCTGCCGGCCCCCGCCGCCGAGCTGGCCAACGAGTTCGCGGCCCAGCTGCCGGCGTTGCGGGCCGCTTTGCTGCGCGACGCCACCGCCATTCTGGCCAGCGACCCCGCCGCCCTGGGCCTGGCCGAAATCATCGGCTCTTATCCCGGCTTCTACGCCACGGCCCTCTACCGCATTGCCCACGCCTTGTATGAGCGCGGCCTGCCCCGCCTGCCGCGCCTGCTGAGCGAGCACGCCCACCAGCGCACGGGCATCGACATTCACCCCGGCGCGCAAATCGGCCCGGCCTTCTGCATCGACCACGGCACGGGCCTCGTCATCGGCGAAACGGCCATCATCGGCGCCAACGTGCAGATTTACCAGGGCGTGACGTTGGGCGCCATGAGCGTGACCAAGGGCCTGCAGGGGCAGAAGCGCCACCCCACCATCGAAGACCATGTGGTGATTTACGCCGGGGCTACCATTCTGGGCGGCAGCACGGTGGTGGGCGCGCACAGCGTCATTGGCGGCAACGTGTGGCTGACCGAGAGCGTACCCTCGCACTCGCGCGTGTACCACCGCGCCCACATCAACATTTCCCGCTCCGTGGACCCCGCCGCGGAGCTGGTGTTTTCTATTTAATAAGAAGAACGGAACGCCATGCAGCGCACAGTGAAGCATGACGTTCCCATAACTCGCCATTTCACCAACTCACTATTTCACCGAATGAAAGCCAATACCATTCTCGATACCATTGGCAACACGCCGCTGGTGCGCCTCAACCGCCTGTTTGCCAACCGCCCCGATGTAGAGGTGTGGGTGAAGCTGGAACGCGCCAACCCCGGCGGTTCCATCAAAGACCGCATTGCCCTGAGCATGATTGAGCAAGCCGAGCGCGACGGCCTGCTCACCAAAGACAGCTTGATTGTGGAGCCCACCTCCGGCAACACCGGCGTGGGCCTGGCCCTGGTGGCCGCCGTGAAAGGCTACAAGCTGACGCTGGTGATGCCCGAGAGCATGAGTATCGAACGCCGCCGCCTCATGGCGGCCTACGGCGCCAACCTGGAGCTCACGCCGCGCGAAAAAGGCATGAAGGGCGCCATTGAGAAAGCCCAGGAGATTGTGAAAAACACGCCTGGTGCCTGGCTGCCCATGCAGTTCTCCAACCCCGCCAACCCGAAAATCCACGCCGAAACCACGGCCCAGGAAATTCTGCGCGACGCGCCTGAGGGCTTCGACTTTCACATCACTGGCGTGGGCACCGGCGGCCACATCACGGCCGTGACGGAGGTGCTCAAGCCCCACTTCCCCAGCATGAAAACCTTCGCCGTAGAGCCCGAGGCCTCGCCCGTCATCAGCGGCGGGGCGCCGGGGCCGCACCCCATTCAGGGCATCGGGGCCGGCTTTATTCCCGACAACCTGCACGTGAACGTGCTGGACGGCGCCATTCAGGTAGGCCAGCAGGAGGCGTATGAAATGACGCGCCGCGCCGCCCGCGAGGAAGGCCTGTTCGTGGGCGTGTCGTCGGGGGCTTCGCTGGCGGCCATTGCCAAAAAGCTGCCCGACATGCCGCAGGGCAGCCGCGTGCTTACCTTCTGCTACGATACCGGCGAGCGGTACCTGTCGGTGGAAGGCTTGTTTGTGTAGCAAAGTGTTATCGTTGTAGAAAGAACGAGAGGCCGCCCCTAATGGAGCGGCCTTTTTTCGTGTGGGTTCAAAAAAACGCAGCAGCCCTGGGAGGGGGGGAGCAGAAATTAGCTGCTGGCTCAGCTGCACGCAAGTTTTTCTGCGCGTGCTACTTGCCTGCCTGGCTTGCCTGCCTGACCTTTGGTCTTAACCTCTTCTAACACCAACCCTTTTTACCAACACCCGATGAAACAAAGATTTACCAGATATGCGAAGCTGGCGCTGTGCGCGCTGGGGCTGGGCGCGGCCTCGCGGGCGCAGGCCGCCTATGTGCCGGTGGCCCTCACGGGCTACAACCACGACGTGGTGGCCAACGGCACCGGTGTATCCACCAACTCAACCACGGTGGGCGTCGACGACAGCAACTACGTCTTCATGGCGCAGGACTACAACCCCACGGGTACCTCGTTTCTGCCCAACAACGGCCTCATCAACAGCGCCGCCACTGCGGGCCTGACCTACCAGTTGGCGCCGTACTCCGGCAACAACTCGCTGCGCATGCCCTCCACGCCCACGGGCACCGGCACCGGCTCGGGCACCGTCACGCTTGTGACGCCGCAGGCGGCGGGGGAGGTGTACGTGCTGGCCACTTCCGGCAGCGGGGCCAGCACGGTGAACATCACCGTCGCCTTCACCGACGGCACCACGCAGGTATTCAACGGCCAAACGGTTTCGGATTGGTACGGTGGCGGCAACTACGCCATTCTGGGTTTGGGCCGGGTGCAGCGCGGCGTCGAAAACCGGGAGAATAACGCCACTAACCCCCGCTTGTATCAGCTGATGCTCACCCTCGCGCCGGCCAACTTTGGCAAGCTGGTGCAAAGCGTGGGCTTCGCCAAAACGTCGGCCACCGGCGTGCTCAACGTCATGGGCATCACCATCAACTCGGTGTGCAGCGGCACGCCGGCTGCCGGGGTGCCCGCCGCCAGCACCCCCAGCGCCTGCACCAACAACAGCTTTACGCTCAGTCTCACCGGCGCCGCTTCCGGCTCGGGCGTGAGCTACCAGTGGCAGAGCAGCCCGGCCGGCGCCAACACTTTTACCAACATTACGGGTGCTACCACCGTGCCCTACACGGTGGCCAGCCAGACGGCTGCCACCGACTACCGCGTGGTCGTCACCTGCTCGGGCAGCGGCATCTCATCCACGTCGCCGCTGGTGAGCGTAACCCAAAATTCCTTCCTGAATTGCTACTGCACGCCCGCCGGCGGCAACTGCGCGAATGAGTGGATTCGGGGCGTGACCCTGGCGGCGCTGGGCAACACCGGCACCACCTGCAGCACCGGCGGCTACGCCAGCTACACCACCAGTGCGGCCCTCACCACCAACCTGAGCCAGGGCGCTACCTACCCCGTCACACTCGATTTGCGCGTGAATGCTGCCAGCAGCGCCGCCGGCCTCTGGATAGACTACGACCACAGCGGCACCTTCGACGCCAGCGAGTACACGCTCGTCGGCACCGGCCCGGCCACGGGCTTCGCGGCCCTCAACCTGAGTCTGACCGCCAACGTGACCATCCCGGCCACCGCCCTCACCGGCCCCACCCGCCTGCGCGTGCGCTCCAACAACGGCGGCGTGGTGGGCAACCAGGGCTGCTTCAACAATTATTTCGGTGAGGTGGAAGACTACCTCGTGACCATCGTGGCGCCCACGGCCTGCACCGGCACGCCCACCGGCGGCACGGCCACGGCCTCCAGCACGTCGGTGTGCCCAGGCACGGCCTTCACCCTGCGCGCCAGCGGCTACTCCAGCGGCGCCACAGGCCTTACCTACCAATGGCAGAGCAGCCCGGCCGGGGCCAATAATTTTACCAACATCACAGGCGCTACCACCGTGCCTTATACCGTGGCCAGCCTCACGGCGGCTACCGACTACCGTCTACAGGTGACCTGCGCGGCCGGTAGTACACCGGCCCTGTCGTCGGTGGTGAGCGTAACGCCTTCGCCGTTCCTAAACTGCTACTGCACGCCCACCTACGTGAGCGGCGGCAACAACGACATCATCAAAACCGTCAGCATCGGCACGTTCAGCAACAACACCAGCACGCTGGGCAACGTGGCGCCCTACTACCAAGACTACAGCACCCGGCAGCCCGCCACGCTGGCCATCCCGACCCTGGCTGCCAACGCGTTGAATAATGTAGTGCTGACGCTCGGGGCCGACAATTTTCAATACAGCGCCCTGTGGGTTGATTTCAACCACAACGGCAGCTTCGACGCCAGCGAGTACTTCACGCTGGGCACCAATGCGGGCAGCAATGGCACTGCCACCATTCCTGTGGCGGTGCCCGCTGCAGCTTTGCTGGGCCAAACCAAGATGCGCATCCGCGGCGGCGACGACCTCGTGCCACTGGCTACGCAAGCCTGCGGTGCCTCGCAGTCCGATTACGGCGAAGCCGAAGACTACCTCGTGAACATTGCCATCGTCAGCGCCAACCGCGCAGGGCAGCAGGGAGTAGCCCTCAGCGCCTTCCCGAACCCCGCTGCCAACGCCCTCACCGTGACAGTGGGCAGCACTGGCCTTCGCGCCTACCTCAGCCTAACCGACCTCACCGGCCGCGTGCTCCAAACCCAGCCCGTCACGGGGCAAACCGCCCGCTTCGACCTGAGCAGCCTGGCCGCCGGCATCTACCTGGTGCGCTACCAGGACGACAGCCGCACGAGCACCATCAAGGTAAGCAAGCATTAACAGCTTAGTCGATGGACAACAAAAAGCCCCCGCAGCACGCTGCGGGGGCTTTTGCATTTAAGGTGTGAAGGGTATGGAAAGAGGGAAGTGGTTTTGGGTGTTAGGTATTCGGTATTCGGTTTTTTGGGGAGTCTGGGAGCGGAGCCTTATTCTTTCTACTACCCACCCCTGTACCAAATACTTAATCAATGACCAGGCGGCGGTTTAGGGTGGTGCCGTCGGCTAGGCGCACTTCCAGGGCGTAAACGCCGGGGGCCACGCCGTCGAGGGCCATCTGCTGCACGGTGGCTTTCACCTGCGGCAGGGCACGGGCCCACACGCGGCGGCCCAGGGCATCCACCACATGCAACTGCACGTCCTGGGTGCTGGGCAGGTTGAGGTCGAAGGTGAAGCGGCCGTCGTGGCTGGGGTTGGGGTACACGTCCAGCGCGTTCAGCAGTTTCTGATTCGCGGCGCTTGCCAGCGGGCCGGCTACCTGGAAGTTGAGCGTGTACTCGCAGCCAAAGTCGCCGTTGATGGTGTTCAGCACGCTGCCGGCCGAATTCAGGATGCGCATGCTGCCCACAGTGGCCGGCGAGGCCCACCACGAGAAACCGTCGCAGCCCAGGTCGGTGAGGCGCAACGAGTAGCAGCCCGGGGTCAGGCGCACGTTGTCGTTGTAGGTGGTGCTGGCGGCGGCATTTACGCGCTGGCCCACCACATTGCCGGCCACGTCCACAATCTGCCAGCTGGTTTCGTTGTAGAGGCCGTTGCGGGCGTTGTTGGTCACCATGTTCACGGTGATGGAACCGGGCAGTTGAATCGAGGGCGCGAAGCGCGTAGTCAGCGTGTCGTTGTAGGCGTTCTGGTCGCGGGAGCCGTTGGGCGTCGTCGTCCAGGCCTGGAAGCGGCCGCCGGTGGTGTTGTTCATCAGCGTGCTCAGGGGGGGCAGCGCCACCAGCGTGTCGCGGCCGTAGGCCAGGCTGCCGGTCCAGTTATAGGTCTGCGTAGGTCCGCGGCCTTTCACGCGGTAGGCAATGGTGACGGCCGTGAGCGGGTTGCTGCCCAGGTTGCGCAGCCGCACCTGCGGGCCGCCACAAATCGGGTTTTCGCGCACGTAGTTCTCATTCGAGTTCGGCGCGATGATTTCGTCCAACGAGGCATCGGTGCGAAAATTGATGGCACCCGCCGTAACCAGTTGGCTGCTCCAGATGTACTGCGCCGAAGCCGACGTCTGGTTGTTGGCTACGTAGCCCTGCATGTTGATGTCGAGGCTGAAGGGCTGCCCGGGCGTGGTCAGGCCATTAAGCGGCTGCACAATGCGGCGCACCACGGCGCCGGGGCACCAGTTGCCACGGTCATACACCCAGGTGCCGGTCTGTGGGTACACCTCGTTCTTGCCGCAGTCGTCGCGCCAAAGCGAGGTGGTGCTGGTCCACTGGTTGTTAATCAGCAGTTGGTAAAACTTGCGGCAAAACTCGGCGCAGTTCGCCGGGTCGGAGCCGTGGCCCGAAATCAGGCTTTTCAGCGCGATGGTACCGGCCGAAGGCGCCACCAGCGTGCGGGCCGGCAGGTGGGCCTCTATGGGGTCGGACGTGCGGCCGTAGGCAAACGTGCCGTCGTACACGTTGCGGACATCGATGGGGTCCTGCGGGGGCGTGCCCTCAATAAAGTCGAGCCGCACGGTCACCGTGAAGCCCCAGGAGTAGCCTTGGTAGTCGAAGCGGAAGCCGGGGTTGCCCACCAGCAGGGGGGCGTAGTCGGTCACGTCCACCACGTAGTCGTGGGTTTTGTTGCGGGTCAGCCAGTCGGTGGCGTAGGGCGTCATAATGCGGGCCATTTCCACAGAATCGTGGGCCTGTGGCATCAGCGTCAGGCGGGTGGTGTAGTCCCAGGAGCCGCAGTACTGCGTGCCCGGCGGGCAGGGGTAGCGGCCCAGAATGTAGTGCATCAACACCTTGCGGTAGCGGCGGCCAGCCGCGGGCATCACCGCCGTGGTGTCGTAAAACCCATAGTGCGTGAGCTTGCGCTGGTTGAAAATGGTGACGCGGGTGGTGTCGCCCGGCGCGGCTTGGGCATGCTCCGCCAGGGCCAGGCCCGCCAGCAGCAGCAATACCAGAATGCGTAATCGTTTCAGCATAGAGCAGAGGGTTGATTTCCTGCTCAATATAAAGCCGGAAAACGTCACCAGCCTATTTTGAAGTTGACTTCCGCGCAACGTTGCCATCAGGCCGCAACGAAACTACCTGCTCAAGCTGTCGAGCTTTGCCTTCTTTGCCCCGCTTTTGCGGCAAGCTGGCAACGATTCGGCGCGCTGACTGCTAATATTTAAATTCGGCCCGCCGCCAGGTTTCTTTCCCGGCCCCAGCTTTTCACTTCGAAACCCGATGACCTAAAACAGAACAGGCAGCCGCGACCGAAGTCACAACTGCCTGTTTGTAGGTGTATCAGTGGAGAATATCGGAGTCGAACCGATGACCTCTTGCATGCCATGCAAGCGCTCTAGCCAGCTGAGCTAATCCCCCTGATTTTGGTGTTACCGCCGTGCCATTTGCGCTTTGGTTCGACAAAAGTACAGCTCGCAGCCGGTTTGGCAAGGCCTAATGCTGATTTTTTCTGCCAAAAAACGCAACGCGCATGAAGTCAGCCACAAAAATTAATCCAGTTGAAAGAATGCGACGCGCCTGCGGAAATATTTCGCCTGCCAATACGCAAAACGCCCGCTGCCGGAAGGCAGCGGGCGTTTGATTTCAGTCCATTAAAAGGGCGGTGGACTACCGGGGCGTGACGCTAGAAGGCGTACCCCGCCAGGTTGGCATCCAACGAAGTGGTGTAGAAACCACCCGTGGGCACCGCCGTGCGCGAGAAGTTCGTGCCTTGGTGCGTGGCCGTGGCCCGCGAGGTCCCGTTGATGAGCAACGCAGCCGTGAGGCGCTGCGAGCCCGTGCGACGACCGGGGCGGTTGGTGGTGCGCAACACGACGCGTACGCTGTTGCTGGGCGTATTTTCCGTGATGACCAGGTTGGTAGCCACCGTGTACGTCTGCGCTGTAGCGGCCGTGCCGGCCGTTACGGGCGTGGTAAAGGTCGGCGTCGTGGCAGCGGTGATGGCCGGATAGGTGAGCGTGCCGTCGGCGTTGACGGTGGGCACCAGCACGTAGGCGTTCATTTCCCCCACCAGCAAGGTGTCGTTGGCGAGCGTGCTGGCCGTTTTGGCGAAGTTGATGGTGACCGTCTGGGCTGTCCGCGTCAGGCGGGTCGGCGCCGGGTCGGTGCTGATTTCCGAGCAGGAAGCCAACGTCAGACCCGCCAGCATGGCAAAAAATAACTGTTTCATATCTGGATTGATTACGAAGTGAATGCGAGCACCGAAACCTTAGTTGAAGGTGTAGCGCAGGCCCAGCTGGATGCGGTAGCGCGAGGATTCCGTGGTCACGTAGCGCGTGGTCGTGTTCAACGTTTGCACGCTGGTCGTGGTCGAGCCATCGGGGAACACCGTGCGCGAGTTCACGATGGGGTTGAAGTTGAAGCGCGGCTGACCCGAAGCCTGGTCGTAATCCACGAACGACAGCGGCGAGTTGCGCTGCTGCGTCTGGGACACTCCCCAGTTGCGGTTGATGAGGTTGCCGATGTTGAACACGTCGAGGCTGAACTGCAGCGAGTTGCGGTTTTTGCCGATGTTCGTGAACACGTCTTGCAGCAAGCGGGCATCCACAAAACCAACCCAGGGCAGCACGGCGCCGTTGCGCTCGGCAATCTCGCCGCGGTGCTTGCTCAGATAGTCGTCCTGCTTAATGTAGTTGTCGAGGTCGGTCCACTGCTGCTCGGCCGTGTAGATGGTCTGCTGGGGCGTGTTGTTGAACAGCGTGAGGTTGGTCAGGTTAATCTCGCTGCGGCTGCGCGGGATGTACATCAGGTCGTTGGTGTTCACGCCGTCGCCGTTCATGTCGCCGTTATACACGTACGAGAAGCGGCCGTTGGGGCCCAGGTCGAGGAAGGCCGACAAGGTGGTGGCCAGGTGGCCGAGGTACTCCTTGCGGTACGATACCGAACCAATGACGCGGTGCGAGCGGAGGAAATCCGAGTAGCCCAGCGTGTTGGCGTTGGGGTCGCCCGAGATGGGGCGGGCCGACCACAGCGAGAACGGCGTCGAGCCGCCGATGGCCACGTCGCGGGCATCGGAGTAGGTGTAGCCGGCGCTGGCCGAAATGCCGTTGCTGAACGACTTCTGCAGCTGCGCCGTGAGGTTGTAGGAGTAGCCCTTGTTGGTGTTGCGCATCACAATGGCACCGTCGTTGAACACAATCTTGGGGCTCACCTGGTAGGTGGGGCTGGCCGTGTTGGCCGCGCGGTTCAGCGCCAGCGGGTCGCGGTAAATCTGACGGGTATCGGCACCCTTGGCGTTGGCCATCGGGTTGGGCAGGTTCACGTTGTCGAAGTACACCGCGTTGAGGTCCTTCGTGAAAATAGCGTCCAGGGTCAGCACCACGTCGCCGGGCAGGCGCTGGTCAACACCGATGTTGGTGCGCCACACCTGCGGGAACTTGAAGTTATTATCCGTCACGGCCAGGTTGTAGGTGGCGGGCAGGGTGGTCTGGTTGATGGGCGAGCCGTTTACCAGGGGCAGGAAGCCGGGCGTGGGGTTGAAGGCCACACCGGCGCCGGTGAACACGCCGCCCAGCAAACCGTTGTTGCTGGCCTGGTTCGAAATCCACACGAAGGGCACGCGGCCGGTGAAGATGCCCGTGCCGCCGCGCAGCTGGGTTTTGCCGTCGTTGTTCACGTCCCAGTTCATGCCGATGCGGGGCGAGAACATCACCGACGTCTTCTGCACGCGGTCGGTCAGAATCTGGTAGCCGTCGCGGAAGCGGATGCTGGCCGCGTCGTTGTTGCGCTGCAGGTCGCTGAGGATAATCGGCACGTCGATGCGCAGGCCGGTGGTCACCTTCAGGTTGGTCTTGATGTTCCACTCATCCTGGGCGTAGAAGCCCAGCTGAGCGGCTTTGGTTTCGGCCAGCGGGAAGCTCAGGCCGGGGTTGCCGTTGTCCACGTTGAGCGGGTAGCGCACCGTATAGTTGTTGGTGGCCGAAGCCAGGGGTACTGGCGTGCCATTGAGGTCAGGGTTGGGCAAGCCATTGGCCAGGCGCGGGGCGGGCACGCCCTGGTCGTTAATCACATAGCCCGCGGAAGCGTAGAAGTCGGTCAGCGAGTTGAAGCGGTAGCGGCCGTACAGGTCCGGTGCGAAACCGTTCTGGAACTTGTAGTACTCGTTGTAGGTACCGAGCGTCAGCGAGTGGTTGCCGATGGTCTTGCTGATGTTGTCCGACAGCTGGTAGATGTCGGAGTTCAGGATGTTGATGGGCGAGAACAGCTCGTAGCCAAACGAGGTGAACTCGTTGTTCACGGCGCCGGGGCCAGCCGCGCTGTACAGAATGTCAACAAACGGGAATTGCGAACCGCCGAGCGAGGAGCGGAAGTCGCGCTGGGCCGTGAAGCCGGCCTGCAGCTGGTTCGAGATGCCGTTGCCGAAGTTGGAGTTCAATTCGGCGATGAACGAATTGAGGTTGTTGTTGATGCGGTAGTAAGACGCCAGGAAGGGCAGGGTGTTGGTCGACATCGAACGGCCGCCCGTTACCGTGGGCGAACCCGAGCCCGAGGGCGACACGTCGCGGTACGACTTCAGGTAGTTGTATTTGATGGAGAAGGTATTGCGCGAGTTGATGTTCCAGTCAATCTTGGCCGTAATCTTGTCCGAGTTCTGCGCCAGCTTATAGCCTTCGTAGGGGCCGGTGCTGTAGTTGTACTTGCTCTGCAGGAAATTCGACAGCACGTCCAGGTCGGCGGCAGCGGCCGATGAGGTGGTGCTGTTCGGACTGGGGATGGGCAGGCCGGGGCGGTTGGCCACGTAGGTGCCGGGCGGGTCGTCGCGGCGCTCGCCTTCCACGCTCAGGAAGTAGAACAGCTTGTCTTTGATGATGGGACCGCCCACGCGGGCACCCAGCTGGGTCAGCGAGAAGTCGGGGAACGCCTGGTCGAGGTCGCGCACCTTGCTGCCCACCAGGCTGCTCGAGCGGCGGAAGCCGTAAATCGAAGCCGAGATGTCGTTGGTGCCTGAACGGGTGATGGCGTTGATGCCGGCACCCGTGAACGAGCCCTGGCGCACGTCGTACGGGGCTAGGTTCACTTGAATTTCCTGCACGGCGTCCAGCGAGATGGGCTGGGCATTGGCTTGGCCGCCCACCGTGCCGCTCAGGCCGAAGGAGTTGTTGAAAATAGCACCGTCGATGGTGATGTTGTTGAAGTTGCCGTTGCGGCCGCCGAAGCTGTTGTTGCCGGTGCCGCTGGCCTGGGGCGTGAGGCGGGTGAAGTCGGCAAACGAACGGCTCAGCGAGGGCAGGCGCTCGATTTGCTCGCGCTGCACGGTGGTGGCGGCGCCGGTGCGGCCGGCGTTAATCACCGGGTCGCGGCGGCCGCTCACCGTCACCTCGCTCAGCTCGGTGGTGGCGTCGCTCAGCTGCTGGTCGAAGCGCAGGTTCTGGCCCAGGCTCAGGAACACGCCTTCGCGCACCAGGTCCTTATAGCCCACGAAAGTCACTTTCACCGTGTAAGGACCGCCCACGCGCATGTTCTGCAGGTTGAAGCGGCCGTCGGAGTTCGTCGGGGCCACATACTGCGTGTTGGTGGGCGTATGCACGGCAATCACCGTAGCGCCGGGCAGGCCCGCGTTGGTCTTGTCCGTAATCAGGCCGCTCATGGCTGCCGTGGTAGCGCCTTGGCTCCAGCCCGCGTGCGCGCCAAGGAGCATCAGCGCCAGCAGAAAGAAGTGGCGTAATCGTAAATTATTCATACAAAAAAGAGTTGGTGAAACAGTGGGACAAGAGAAATACAAGTGAGAGCACAATGCAAAGGCAAAGGTACAACCCGGCCGAAAGAGCCAACATTACGCAAGTTTTACCATTCTTCCGATGAGGCACACCGGACCATTACGACCACAAAGGTAACGGCGGAATATTACAAATGCGGCCGAACCGCCCGAATAAAGCGGCTGAGGTAATAATCCGATTCCAGGCTGTTTTCCACCACCCCTAACGAGGTGGACGCGTGGATGAAATCGACGCCTTCTTCGTCGGCCACCGTCACCAGGCCCACGTGCGTGATGGTGCGGCTGCCGGGTGCGGCTCCGAAAAAAATTAAATCGCCGGGCCGCAGGTCGGTTGTCTTCACCGGTTCGCCCCACACGGCTTGTTCGTTGGACGAGCGCGGGATGCTCACCC
Organism: Hymenobacter monticola; assembly: GCF_022811645.1. Taxonomy (NCBI): domain Bacteria; kingdom Pseudomonadati; phylum Bacteroidota; class Cytophagia; order Cytophagales; family Hymenobacteraceae; genus Hymenobacter; species Hymenobacter monticola. The sequence continues at coordinate 2,840,451 of NZ_CP094534.1, forward strand.
CGGCTTCGCCAAACGCCAGCTGCAGCAGCCCGGAGCAGTCGAGGCCCAGGCGCGTGGTGCCGCCGTAGAGGTAGGGGGTGCCCTGGTAGGAGCGGGCCGCTTCGATGACCGAGGCCAGCGTGCCGGTGGCGCTGCCGGCGCGGGCCGGGCGCTTCACCACTACTTTGGTTTTGGCGCCGCTGGGGCTGACGCCCACCGCTTTCACTTTATTGCCGGGGCGGGTGGGGGCCGCGCGGCCGCCCTTTTTCAGCCGCACCATTTCGCGGGCCGAGCGGTATTGACCGTCGCGGTAGTTGAGCTTGCGGTGGCAGCTGGCCAGGCCCAGCAAAGTCAGCAGCAGCACCGGTAGTATCTTCGTTGTCGCCCTCCTCATTGGCCGCAAAGATAGTTTGCGCGGCCTGTTCCGTTTAACCGCTCATGACCTTCAACGCCCTCACCCCCGAATTATTGGTTGCCTTCGAAGCCATCGTCGGGCCCGCGCACGTGCTCACGGCCCAGCGCGCCGAAGCCGCCGCCACCGCCGATGCTTACGCCGACTACGGCCGCGACCACACCGAAGACTTCCACTTCGCGCCCGACGTGGTGCTGCGCCCCGGCTCGGCCGAGGAAATCGGCCGGATTATGCGTCTCTGCCACGAAAACCGCCTGCCCGTGACGCCCCGCGGCGCCGGTACCGGCCTCAGCGGCGGTGCCCTGCCCATCCACCACGGCGTGGTGCTGAGCACCGAGCGGCTGAACCGGATTATCGAAATCGACGAGCGCAACCTGCAAGCCACCGTGGAGCCGGGCGTCATCAACGAGGTGTTTCAGAACGCCGTGAAAGAGGTAGGCCTGTTTTACCCGCCCGACCCGGCCAGCAAGGGCAGCTGCTCGCTGGGCGGCAACCTGGCCCACAGCAGCGGCGGCCCCAAGGCCGTGAAATATGGCACCACCAAAGACTACGTGCTGAACCTGCAAGTGGTGCTGCCTACCGGCGACATCATCTGGACGGCCGCCAACACCCTCAAAAACTCTACCGGATATAACCTTACCCAGCTCCTGGTGGGCTCGGAGGGCACGCTGGGCATCATCACCCAAGTGGTGTTCCGCCTGCTGCCCTTCCCCAAGCAGAATATTCTGATGCTGGTGCCCTTCCGCAAAGAAGAGGAGGCTGCCGACGCGGTGTCGGCCGTGTTTCGGGCCGGCATCATTCCCTCGGGCATGGAATTTATGGAGCGCGAGGCCATTGCCTGGTCGTCTGATTACCTCAAAATTCCGCTCACACTGCCCGAAGACATCAAGGCCCACCTGCTCATCGAGCTCGACGGCCAGGATTTGGACGAGCTGTATAAGGAAGCCGAGCAAGTGTACGGCGTGCTGGAAAGCTACGACGTGGGCGAAATCCTGCTGGCCGATACGGCAGGGCAGAAGGATGACCTCTGGCGCATTCGCCGCAACATCGGCAATTCGGTGCGCTACAACTCGGTCTATAAGGAAGAAGACACCGTGGTGCCCCGCGCCGAGCTGCCCACGCTGCTCAAAGGCGTGAAGGAAATAGGGGCCCGCTACGGTTTCAAGAGCGTGTGCTATGGCCACGCCGGCGACGGCAACCTGCACGTCAACATCATCCGCGGCGAACTCTCCGACGAGATGTGGAACGTGGGCCTGCGCCAGCCCATCACAGAAATCTTCGAGCTCTGCGTCAAGCTCGGCGGCACCATTTCCGGTGAGCACGGCATCGGCCTGGTGCAGAAAGGCTACATCGGCATTGCGCTGAAAGAGGCCAACCTGAACCTGATGCGCGGCATCAAGCAGGTGTTCGACCCGCACGGGATTTTGAACCCGGGCAAGATTTTTTAGCACGAGTACCTTGAAGCTTCCGCTTCGGTACACGTTGAACGACTACAACGCGAGCCGAAGCAGGAGCTTCGGGGTACCCGTGCTATACAGCCACCGTGGTCAGAAACTTCGGCGCCTCCCGCTTGTGCGTGGCCTGCTCATAGGCATAGCCCAGCCCCAGCAGACGGCCTTCTTGGTACGCCCCGCCCACAAACGACAAACCCACTGGCAGCCCCAGCACCGGCCCCATGGGCACGGTGAGGTGCGGGTAGCCGGCCATGGCGGCGGGGGAGGAGAAGTCCACGCCCGTCGAATAGTCCCCATTAGCCCAATCGATGCACCAGGCCGGTCCGGTCGTCACGCCGATGATAGCCGCGAGCTGATTGGCTTTCATCAATGAATCAATGGCCTGGCGGGCGCCTGTTACAGTTTTTTGCACGGCAGCCTTGTACTTGGCATTGCCCAGCCCGTCGGTGGCCTCGGCCCGGATAAGTGTTTCCTGCTCAAAGATGGGCATGGTCTCGGCGGCGTGGGCTTTGTTGTAGGCAATAACGTCTGCCAGATTTTTCACGTTGGCCCCGGCGCCGGCCAGATACTTGTTCACACCGTCTTTGAACTCGTAGAGCAGCACATCAAATTCCGCCTCACCCAGGGGATTTACCAACTTGTTTAACTCGATTTCAACCACCTCAGCGCCCTGGGCTTTAAGCGCGGCCAACGCGCCGCGCAATAGCGCAGCTACTTTAGGCGGCCCGTTCAGGTGCGATTTCTCAACCCCCAGCCGCTGGCCTTTTAAAGCATCCACTTCCAGAAACGATGCATAATCAGTAGGCGTGCCGGCCGGAATGGGCAGCCGGGCCGGGTCGGCGGGGTCGGGACCTTGGATGGCGGCCAGCAGCAGCGCCGCGTCGCGCACGGTGCGCGTCATGGGGCCGGCCGTGTCCTGCGTGCTCGAAATGGGGATGATGCCGCTGCGGCTTAGCAGCCCCACCGTGGGCTTGAGCCCCACGAGTCCGTTACAGGAAGAAGGTGACACCACCGAGCCGTCCGTCTCCGTCCCGATGGCGATGGCGCACAGGTTTGCCGCCACCGCCGCGCCCGAGCCGGAGCTGCTGCCGCTGGTGCTGCGGTCGAGCGCATACGGGTTGCGGCTCTGGCGACCGCGGCTGCTCCAGCCGCTCACGGAATGCGAGGAGCGGAAATTGGCCCACTCACTCAGATTGGTTTTGCCCAGCAACACGGCCCCGGCCGCCCGCAGCTTCTGAACAATAAAAGCGTCCTGCCTGGCTTTGTTCCCAATAAGGGCCGAAGCGCCGGCTGTGGTCATCATCTGGTCGCCGCTGTCAATGTTGTCCTTGATAAGCACCGGAATGCCGTGCAGCGGCCCGCGCAGCTTGCCGGCCTTGCGCTCCTTGTCTAGGCCGTCGGCAATGGCCAGCGCGTCGGGATTGGTCTCGATGACGGCGCGCAGCATCGGCCCGGCCTCGTTCAGGGCCTTGATGCGGGCCAGGTACTTTTCGCAGAGGCTGCGGGCGGTTTCGCTGCCTTTGGCCATGCGGTCCTGCAAGTCGTCCACGGTGGTTTCGTGCAGGGCGAAGGGTTCGTCGGCCGGGGCGCCAGCCGTTGGCGGGCCCGCCACTTCAGCGGCCTCCCGGGTCATTTTTTTATCGGTAGCCGATTGGCAGGCTGCGGCTGCGGGCAGCAGCGTGGCTGTGAGGGCAGCGCGCGTGCCCTGATGCAGGAAAAGACGACGATTCATCAACACGAATAGAGTAGGAGTGGGGCAGCCCGAAAGGCAATTGGCAATGATACTGCTACCCGCCTGCCCAACCAGCGGCTTGGCGCACAACATTGTGTTCAATAAAAAAAGCCGGCCCCTGACGGAGCCGGCTTTTATCAGGTTTTTATAACCAAGCGAGGCTACTCCTGCGCGCCTTTCAGCTTGTCCTCGCCGCCATACGGCGCGCCAGCCGTGATGTCGCCGCGCAGGCCGCCGGCCGTTTGCTGGCCGGGGCCGTGGTCGGGCTGGCGGGCCGTGGTGGTATTCTCAGTGTCTGAATCGGTGGAGCCGGTAGGAGCGCCGGTCTGACCATCGGTGGGTACTTGGCTGGCTTCGGTGGCAGTATTATCCTGGCCAGTTATTTCGTTGGCTTTGGCCACGTAGCGGCGCTTGGCTTCGTCTTCCGATACGCCCTTGAACTGGTTCCACGAATCCCATTGGGCCTGCGAGAGGCCGGCGGGGCCGCTGGCCTTGTCGGCGGCGTTGGGGTCCACTTCGCCGGGCTGCATGTTCACGTCGCCCTCGGTGGCCTGCTTGTAAAGGCCGTAGAACTCGGTCATGTGCTTGGCGGCTTGGTCGCCGGGCAGGTTGTTTACTTTATCGGCCGCGGCCTGAAATTGGGCATTAAGGTCCATGATGATGGGGTGGGATGAAATGAAGAAATGATGGCAAGAAGAAGCGTGGCGTCCGCAAGCGACTGGTGTTTCGGGCTTTATTCAAACCCAAACACCGGAAGCCGCGCCGCTCACAAAATCAGCGAAATCCGATAAATCCGCCGAATCCGTGGTTCAGACAATACCCCGGGGGTGGGCTTTAGGTTGCGGGGTCGTACTTTTGCGCGCGACTATGTGTGGAATCACCGGACTATTTGCCTTTACCGAAACGGGTCGCCAGTCGCTGGCCAACCTGCAGGCGTCAACCGACGCCATCATCCGCCGCGGCCCCGACTCGGAGGGCCACTTCATCTACGACCAGTGCGGGCTGGGCTTCCGGCGCCTGGCCATCCTCGACCTCTCGGCCGACGGCAACCAGCCGATGACCGACGAGTCGGGCCGCTATACCATTGTGTTCAACGGTGAGATTTTCAACTACCGCGAGCTGCGTGAAAAGCTCCTCAAGCGCGGCTGCAAGTTTCATTCCCAGACCGACACGGAGGTCATTCTCCAGCTCTACATCACCGAAGGCCGCAGCTTCATCAAGAAGCTCAACGGTTTCTTCGGCTTCGCCATCTACGACAAGGAGGAAAACTCCCTGCTCATCGCCCGCGACCGTTTCGGCGTGAAGCCCCTGCTCATTTACCGCGACGAAGACAAGCTGTTCTTCGCCTCGGAGATGAAATCAATGATGGCGCTAGGCGTGCCCCGCAAGCTTGATTACGTGGCCCTGAGCCAGTACCTGCAGCTCAACTACATCCCCGGGCCGGCCAGCATTTTTAAGGGCGTGAAGAAATTACTGCCCGGCCACTATCTCTATATTAAAGACGGAAAAGTAGTCGGCAAGGCTTGGTACAAGATTCCCTACGACCCCAAGAAGGTCGCCAAAAACAAGCTCAGCTACGAGCAGCAGCAGAAAAAGCTGGTCGAGCTGATGGACGGCGCTGTGCAACGCCGCCTCGTGGCCGACGTGCCCCTGGGCGCCTTCCTCAGCGGCGGCATTGATTCCAGCGTCATCACCGCGCTGGCCGCCCGCCACACCCCGCACCTGAACACGTTCAGCATCGGTTACAAAGACGAGCCCTTCTTCGACGAAACCAAGTACGCCAACCTCGTGGCCGAGCGCCACAAGACCAACCACACGGTTTTCTCGCTGACCAACGACGACCTCTACGAGCACATCCACGACATGCTGTCGTACCTCGATGAGCCGTTTGCCGACTCCTCGGCCCTGGCCGTGTACATCCTCAGCCAGCGCACCCGCCAGAAGGTGACCGTGGCCCTGAGCGGCGACGGCGCCGACGAGATGTTTGGCGGCTACAACAAGCACATGGGCGAGTTCAAAGTGCGGCAGGGCGGCGTGGCGGCTGAAGCCGTAACGGCCCTCGGCTTCGTGTGGGACGCCTTGCCCAAGTCGCGCAACGGCTTCTTCGGCAACCGCGTGCGCCAGCTCCAGCGCTTTGCGCGCGGCATGACCGCCGGCGTGAAAGACCGGTACTGGGACTGGGCCAGCTTCGCCTCGGCCACCGACGCGCGCAACCTGCTCAGCGCCGACAGCCGCCGCAAGGTGGGCAAGAAAGCCGCCGCCAAGCGCCGCAAAGACATTCTGGAACACCTGCACGCCGACGGCGACCTCAACGAGGTGCTGCTCACCGACATGACGCTGGTGCTTCCCTACGACATGCTCACCAAGGTCGACCTGATGAGCATGGCCAACTCGCTGGAAGTGCGCACGCCCTTCCTCGATTACAAGGTGGTGAACTTCGCCTTTTCCATCCCCGTCACCAGCAAAGTAGACGCGACGATGAAAAAGCGTATCGTGCAGGACGCCTTTCGTTCCGAACTGCCGGCCGAGCTCTACGACCGGCCCAAGCACGGCTTCGAAGTGCCACTGCTGAAGTGGATGCGCGGCGAGCTGCGCGGCCTCATCGAAAACGACCTGCTGCGCGACGACTTCATCGAAGCCCAGGGTATTTTCGACGTGGACGCCATCCGTGGCCTGAAAACCCAACTGTTCTCGCGCAATCCGGGCGACGTGCACGCCCGCATCTGGGGCCTCATCGTGTTCCAGACCTGGTGGAAGCAGTACATGGCTTAAGCTCTTGACAGCGAATACACGTTGGCGCTTGCGCCATTGGTGGCACCAAGTGGGCCGGCCGCAACGGCTGGCCCTTTTGGTTGGCGTGGTGGTCACGCTGGTGCGGCTGAGCCTGGTGGGCAAGGGCACTATGGCCTTTATTGATGAGCGCCGCTACATCACGGCCATGCTGGGCCTGCGCGAACTGTGCGCCGGCCACGGGCTGGCGTTCCTGCAAGCCATCCATTCGATGGGCGCCCGCCCAGGCGACGGCCTCTGGCGCGTCATTCCCGGGCTGGGGCAAGCCGCGCTGCTGCTTGGCTTAGGCCTAAACCCCAATGCGCCGCCGTCGTTGCAAGCGCCACAGGCGTTCAACGTGCTAATCATCAGCGCCAACGCGCTGCTGCTGTACAAAATTTACCGGCGCTTTTTCGGAGTGGGGCTGGCCTTGCTGGGCGTAGCGCTCTATTCCAGCCTGGTCAACACCAACGTCTATCTGCGGCACTTGCTGCCCTACGACCACGCCCTGTTCTTCTTTCTGGGGGCACTGTGGCTGTTGCTGTCGGCTCCCAAGGACCGTCTGCTGCGTCGCTACGCGCTGGTAGGATTCTTGGCCGGCATCAGCTACGCCGTGTACCCGGGCTATTTTATGGGGCCGGCGCTGCTGTTGGTGGTGGGTGCCGCTCGCCTGCTTTCCCCCCAGGCCGAACTGCGGCAGCCTTACCGCTTCTGGCCGGTGGCCGGACTGCTACTTGGCTTTCTGGCCGTGCTGGCTTTTTTAGAACTGTCTGCCCGGGCCGCGGGCACTTCCTATTTTGCCAGCAGCCGCTACATCGCCGGCACTATTTTGCAAGGCAGCTTTGCCGAGGGCTTCAGCTTTATCGGGCAATATTATTGGGCGGTGGAAAAGTGGCTGGGCGCGGGGCTGTTGCTGCTATTCGGCGCCGGACTGCTAAGGTGCGGGCGGGCCAGCTTCTCTTCGGCTGGCCACATTTCGGTGGTTTCAATAGAGCTACAGAGCCTGGTGATAGGGGCATTTGCGGCGTGGCTGGGCTATGCCTGCTTGGTTGCGCTCGGTCACCAACTGGTTTTTTACGGGCGCATTCTCCACTTTTTCGCGCCGTTCGTGGTCCTGGGGGCATTGGTGGCGCTGCAAGCCATCACAACTCGGCCGCGGCTGGCCCGGTGGACGGTGGGGCTGGGCTTGGTTGTGGCTGTTGTCAGCTTTGCCGATTTCGTGCGGGCGTACCGCCAGGTCGACTACCCCTGCGATGTGGCCTACCGGCACGGAATTTTAGACGTCCGCCAAATTGCGGCCATTCAAACCACTGGTTGTGAGCCGAGCGTACTGAATTACCGGCTGTTCGGCCCGGCCATCCGTAACCGGCCCACCCGGCCCACGCCCCGGTACCGGCTGGTAAACTTTGCCTACCTCTACCCCCTGACCTGTTACCGGCCGGTGCCGTTGCCGGCCGGGCGGGTGGTAGCCACCACGCCCTATTTCATAAAGTACGCGCCCTATCAGTTTGAAGGACACAGCGGGGCAGAGCGAGCTTTGCTTCGGCAGTATGCCTTTGACTTTGTGATAGTTGGCGAGTAGCGCTGTGCCGGGCATCGGCGTGCTGCCGCCGAGCCGAAAGGCGGACGCGCCTATGCGCCCGATAGATTGTTTGCCGGCGCGCTACCGGTCGGTCACCGATGATTACCTAAATTTGCCGCTAATTCATCTTGCACCAAACCGGCTAAGACCAGAGGTTACTATTTCCAAAAAATATGAAAATCGCAATTGTAGGCACTGGCTACGTGGGCTTGGTGACGGGTACGTGCTTTGCTGAGGTCGGCATTGACGTGACGTGCATCGACATCGACCAGAAGAAAATCGACAACCTGCACCAGGGCATCTTGCCGATTTATGAGCCGGGCCTCGAAGAAATGGTGACGCGAAACGTAGAGAAGGGCCGCTTGCACTTCTCCACCAACCTTGGCGAAGCCATCAAGGATTGCGACGTGGCCTTCATCGCCGTGGGCACGCCCCCCGGCGAAGACGGCTCGGCCGACCTGAAATATGTGCTGGCCGTGGCCCGCGGCATTGGCGAAAACATGAACAGCTACGGCGTCATCGTGACCAAGAGCACGGTGCCCGTGGGCACGGCCGCCAAGGTGCGCGCCGAAATTGAGCAGGCCCTGGCCAAGCGCGGCGCCGACATCGAGTTCGACGTGGCGTCCAACCCCGAGTTCCTGAAAGAGGGCGCCGCCATCGACGACTTCCTCAAGCCCGACCGCATTGTGGTGGGCGTGTCGTCGGAGCGCGCCGAGGACGTGATGCGCCGCCTCTACAAGCCCTTCCTGCTCAACGGCCACCCCATCATCTTCATGGACATTCCGTCGGCCGAGATGACGAAATACGCGGCCAACTCCATGCTGGCCACCAAAATCAGCTTCATGAACGACGTGGCCAACCTGTGCGAAATCATGGGCGCCGACGTGAACAAGGTGCGCCAGGGCATCGGCTCCGACGCCCGCATCGGCACCAAGTTCATCTACCCCGGCATTGGCTACGGCGGCTCCTGCTTCCCCAAAGACGTGAAGGCCCTCATCAAAACCGCCGCCGAAAACGGCTACCAGATGCAGGTGCTCCAAGCCGTGGAAAGCGTGAACGACAACCAGAAGTCGGTGCTGTTCAACAAAGTAAGCCGCCACTTCGGCGGCGACCTGCGCGGCCTGAAAATTGCCGTGTGGGGCCTCTCGTTCAAGCCCAAAACCGACGATATGCGCGAGGCGCCGTCGCTGGTCATCATCGAGAAGCTGCTGGCCGCTGGCTGCACCGTGACGGCCTACGACCCCGTGGCCATGAAGGAGGCTGAACACTCGCTGGGCGACCGCATCACCTACGCCAAAGACGAATTCGCCGCGTTGATTGACGCGGATGCGCTGCTGGTGGTGACGGAATGGCCCGATTTCCGCTCGCCCAATTTTGAAGTGGTGGCCCGCCTCATGAAGCAGAAAGTCATCTTCGATGGCCGCAACATCTATGAAGCCAGCGAACTGAAATCTCTGGGCTTTGCCTACCACTGCATCGGCGTAAAAACCGACCACCAGGAGCCGGTAAAGGCCTAACCACAATACATCATCTGTCATCCTGAGCGCAGCGAAGGACCTTATCACGGCTGCTATTGAAAGGATGACCATTCACTCATGCGACGCGAACGTGATAAGGTCCTTCGCTGCGTTCAGGATGACAAGAAAAATATATGACCAACAATACCCCCGACGATAAAAAGCGCGTCCTCATCACCGGCGGCGCCGGGTTTCTGGGCTCGCACCTCTGCGACCGGTTCCTGAAAGAAGGCTACCACGTCATTGCCATGGACAACCTGATTACGGGTTCGCTCCAGAACATTGAGCACCTGTTCGGCCGGCCCGATTTCGAGTTTCACCAAGCCGACGTGAGCAAGTTCGTGTTCGTGCCCGGCAAGCTCGATTACATCCTGCACTTCGCTTCGCCAGCCTCGCCGATTGACTACCTCAAGATTCCGATTCAAACCCTGAAAGTGGGCTCGCTCGGCACACACAACCTGCTGGGCCTGGCCCGCGTGAAAGGCGCCCGCATGTTGATTGCCAGCACGTCGGAAGTCTACGGCGACCCGGAAATTCACCCGCAGGTGGAGGAGTACTTTGGCAACGTGAACCCCGTGGGCCCGCGCGGCTGCTACGACGAGGCCAAGCGTTTCCAGGAAGCCATTACGATGGCCTACCACAACCACCATGGCCTCGAAACGCGCATCATCCGCATCTTCAATACCTACGGTCCCCGGATGCGCCTCGACGACGGCCGCGTGCTGCCAGCTTTCCTCTCGCAGGCCCTGCGCGGCGAGAACCTGACCGTATTCGGTGACGGCTCGCAAACCCGCTCGTTCTGCTACGTCGATGACTTGGTGGAAGGCATTTACCGCTTGCTGCTCAGCGACTACCACCTGCCCGTGAACATCGGCAACCCGTCGGAAATTACCATCAAGGAGTTCGGCGAAGAAATTGCCCGCCTCACCGGCGTTGAGTTCAAGCCGACATACCAGGCCTTGCCCGAAAATGACCCCATGAAGCGCCGGCCCGATATCACCAAGGCCAAGGAAATTCTGGGCTGGGAGCCCAAAGTGGACCGCGCCGAAGGCCTGCGCCGCACGCTGGAATACTTCAAAGAGCACGTGAAGTAGCGCATGACCGAGCCCTACCTAATTCAGTTTCCAAAGCTAGGAGCTCCGGAAATTGGCTATATTTCTGTGACGGAACAGCAAAAGCTGGTGCCATTCGAAGTACAGCGTATTTTCTGGACATACTATACCCCTGAAAGTATCGTGCGCGGCCGACACGCGCACCACTCTACCCAACAGGTGCTGATTGCTGTGGCGGGCCGCATCATCGTGACCACCGAGCTGGCTGATGGCCGCCTCGAATCTTTCCGACTTGAAGACCCTAATATGGGGCTGTACGTGCCGCCGAATGCTTGGCATACCATGCAATATTCGCACTCGGCTGTGCAGTTGGTATTTGCTTCGGCGCCCTACCATGAAGCCGACTACATCCGGTCGTACGAAGACTTTAAGCGCATATGGCAGAGCAACTAGCCACCGCGCCCGACCCCAGCCTAATTGCTGCCCGAGCGGATATGCTAGCATGGCATTCGCCGGTCAGCTTCCTCCGAAATATTCCGGTGGCGGTGCAGCAGGTACGCTACGGCACCGGCACGGCCGCGCGTTTCGGTGCCCATGCGGGCGAGCAGGTGCTGCCCATGGCCGCGCCGGCCACGGGGCAGTGGCTGCTACGGCATTTGCCGTGGGATACCCAGTTTTTCGGCACCGATACCTACCGGTTGTTTACAGGGTTGTTTGACCGTGAATCCGCAGCCAACTTGGCTGCGGCGGCAGTTGGCCTTCGGGTCGAACTCGCACGCCGTGGACCGTATTACGCCTTTGGAATGGTGCCGGCCGAAGACACGGCCCTGCTCCAGGCCCTGACGGCGGGCGGATGGCAACTGGTAGAAACGCGACTGAATTTCTACCGGCCTACGGCCGACCCGTTGCCGGTGCCTCCGCAGGCCGTGCGCTTCGCCCGACCCGAAGAAGCCGAGGCTATCGGCCGGGTATCGGCATCGGCGCGCAATGATTACGACCGGTTTCATGCTGACCCATGGTTCGGTGATGCCCGCGCGGATGCCATGCTGGCCCGCTACGCTGAAGCCGCTGTGAGGGGAAACTACGCCGATGCCGTGCTGGTGCCGGCCGAAGCTGGACTTCCCGTCGATTCATTTTTAGCCATTGGTGATGCACCGGCCGAGGAAGGTGTGCCGGGCAGCGCTACATCGCGCGTATTGCTTACCGCTGTGGGACCGCAGAACCGAGGCTGGCACCTGAAGCTGGTGGCCGAAGCCATCCGGCGCGCCGCCCAGACCGATGCTTCCTACGTGCTGATGACGACGCAAGCGACCAACCGTGCAGTGTTTCGGACCTGTGAAAAGCTGGGCTTCTGCCTAGGCAGCACCACGCACGTTGTGGCCTGCCACGGCCGCTAAGCGGTGTGGCCCTTACACGTCGCGGTTGGCGCAGCATCAATAAATTTGAATCAGAATTTAGTCAACCGATATGCCGAAGCTTTCCGTCATTGTTCCCTGCTATTTCAACGAGGAAAATATTCCGGTCACCGTATCCGGCCTAATCAGCAACGAAGCTAATTTCCCCGCCGAAGTATCTTTCGAATATGTCTTTGTCGACGATGGCTCGGGCGATGCGACTGTGGCGGCCCTGCGGCGCGAGCAAGCCCGCTACCCCGACCGGGTGCGGGTGGTGGAACTAGTGGCCAATGTGGGTTCCTATAATGCCATCGTGGCTGGGATGGAGCACGCTACCGGCGACTGCATGTCTATCATTACAGCCGACCTGCAGGACCCGCCTGAGCTGATGATGCAGATGTATGATTATTGGACCAAAGGCTTCAAACTAATTATCGGCAACCGGCAAGACCGTGAAGAGGCCGGTTTGAACCAGACCTTTGCTAAAATATTTCATTGGTTAATGAAGCATCTGGCGTTGCGCAATATTCCCGACGGCGGCTTCGATTTTGTCTTTTTCGACCGGCAGGTGTGCGACGAAGTAGTGCGGATGCAGGAGCGCAACAGCAATCTGTTTTACCTCATGGTATGGCTAGGGTATGCCTACGTGAACATCCCATATGTGCGTCGCAAACGCGAAATAGGAAAATCGCGATGGACCCTGCAAAAGAAAATCAAGCTATTGCTTGATTCGCTGTTGTCTTTCTCTTATTTCCCCATCAGGGCCATTTCGGTACTTGGACTGGGCCTGGGGGGCGTGGCGTTCCTCTACGGTATTTATATAATCGGGCTGAGACTTTTGGGCGGTAGCGGTCCAACTGGCTGGACCGCACTGATGGTTGTTATTCTATTTGTCGCGGCCTTTCAGATGGTTGCGCTGGGAGTAATTGGGGAGTATGTATGGCGGGGGTTAGACGCTGCCCGCCGTCGACCTCTGTATGTGGTGAAGCAGTATGACGGAGCAATAAAGTAGGTGCACAGAAGCCAATCCCCATTATCAATGAAAACGCAGTGCCAACCCAAGATTGCGCCATGCAGTGACATGCGTTTGCTACTGCCACGCCATGGCGCGTTTCACAGTTTCTTATTGTCTCAATGAATCTGTTCTTACCGAATCTAGTGTTGACCTTACTGGTCCTGGTTATTGCTTACGCTTTGGGCCGGTTATTGTTAGGGCGTGCTGCCGAAGCGTCCGAGCCTTACTTTGGCGTCATGCTGGCTCTAACCTGTGGACTGAGCTTGCTGGTCGGCCTCTACGCGGTGTTCCGGACGGCCGGACACACCATTTTACTGCCTGTGCCCTTGCTGCTAGGATGGGTGGTGTGGAAGCAACGGGGCAGGGCTCCCGGGCAGGCGCCCGCAGTGTCACGCGCTTTCGTAAATGTATTGCTAATGGGGGGACTGCTCTACACGGCACGTTTTCTCTGCTTCTACAATCCCAGCTCTTCTTATCTGCTGACCCCATTTGAGGATTTCATCTTCTACGCCCGAGTGAGCGTGGCCCTAAACCAGATGGGGGTCGAAAGCATCGCTTTAGAGTCGGTATTCCCGCAGTTTATTGCTGCTCAGCCATACCACTACTACGAGTTATGGCTGAATGCATTGTTGGTGCAACTGACAGGATGGTCGGCGCTGTGGTGCCTTTGCCTGACTAGCTACACCGTGCTGCTAACAATCGTGGTACTGGGTATTCGAGCCATTGTGGCCCACTTCGGGAAGTCGGCGCGCTGGGCTTGGGGACTGACGTTACTGCTTTCGCTGAGCAGCGGGGTCAACTGGCCGGTCTTTACGCGCTTTGCATTCACAAGAAACGGTAGCCTGCTGGCTGGCAGCCGTCTTTTTCTCATGGAGCCCAAACTGGCGCCCATCGCCGTATTCATCGCTCTTGGCACGCTGCTGCTGGTTAGGCGTCGCTACGATTTAGCTGGGTTGGTGCTGGCCGTTATTCCGTTGGTATATGTAGCAACGGGGCCAGCCATTGGGGGCAGCGTGGTCATGCTAGCCGGGTACCTGCTACTAAGCCGGCGGGCCACCCTTGCAGAAGTGCTGGCGCTTTTGGGTCCCATCGTGCTGGCCGTAGGATACTTCGGCCTGTTTTACGCGTTGCAACCTGCTCCTGTTGAATTGCCACAGGCTGGAAATACGCTGTTTGACGAAATTGTGCCAAAGCTTTCGCAAGCCCGGACGTTGCTCAATCTGTTTATCGGCACTCTGCTGCTGTATGGCTTGTATTTCAGCCTGCCATTGGCGGCGTGTGCCGTGGTGGCTACCCGCCTCACGCGCTTGCGCCAATGGCAAGCGCTGCTTCCCGTGCTGGTGTGGATGGGCGGTGGAATGTTGCTGGCTGCGGCGGGGTACAGCCTGGCATCGCGCTTCATCGATGCGTTTCAGTTCTCGGGTAACGTTACGGGCGCGTTGCTACCGGTTGGGTTGGCCGTGCTATTGGCCTCGGCTTTCCCATTGGTATCTGCTTGGCGGCGGGCAATAGCACTGCTGTTATTATCTGTTGCCGTAGTCGTCAATTATTATCCGCTGTTCCAAAACAAAATCCAGGCGCAGCAGGAGAGAACCTACGCTGATGGGTTTCTGCGGCAGGTACAGGACGCCTTACCTGACAAGAACGTGCGGGTTGGCTTCTTGCTGAGCGACAATGACTACAAAAACACCTATATGCTTTCGGAGGATACATACGCAGCAGGAACCTACGTAGCCGGGCTCAGCAATAAATATGACTTGATAAGCCTTTCGCTCTTTGCGGTCGACAGCTTGACTACCGACCCGCGGTTTCAACGAGATTCTGTGCAGGCCCGCCAGCGCCTGCACAGTGCCAGCCTGTACCGTTACTCCCGGCTGAGGCCCGCGGCACCGGCGGCGACGTTGGAAAGCATGCAATACCAGTTCGTTAAGCAGTTTGATATTGCATTCATATGCGTGTCCGCAACGGCCACGTTGCCAAATTCCTTGCGACAGCTGGTTGAACGAGAAATCAGGGACCCAAGGTCCGGCGAAAAATTCTATGTGCTCAACCACCCACAGTAAATAAAAAGGAATCGCATTGTACCCTTGCTGCCGTAAAATGAAGCGGAGTGCTATTGGCCGAGTTCATGCGTCATTCCGAGCTGAATGAGCGGTTTAAGGAGCAATGGCGCGCCTTGAGCGCCGAAACAGACTTTTCTGCCGCTGTTCCCAACTGGCAGTGGCTATCTTTGTGCCCCGACCCCCTTTGCCTGTTATCGCATGATTGTTCCTTTTCTTTCTTTCGCTCCGCAACACGACCCCATCCGTTCCGAGGTATTAGCCGCAATGGCCGATGTTTATGATAAGCAATGGTACGTGCTGGGCGACCAGGTGAAAAACTTCGAAGCGGAGTACAGTGCCTTCAACGAAGTGCAGCACACCATCGGTGTGGCCAACGGCCTCGATGCGCTGCACCTAGCTCTCAGGGCCCTGAATGTAGGTCCCGGCGACGAGGTGATTGTCCCGAGCAATACGTACATCGCTACCTGGCTGGCAGTCTCCTACGTGGGTGCCACCGTTGTGCCAGTTGAGCCCAACCTGCAGACGTATAATCTCGACCCCGCCCGTCTCGAAGCGGCCATCACCCCTCGCACTAAAGGTATTATGCCTGTGCACCTCTACGGCCAAGCCTGCGAGATGGAGCCCATTATGGAAGTGGCCCGCAAGCATGGCCTGTGGGTAGTGGAAGACAATGCCCAGGCCCAAGGCGCAGCTTGGGCGGGCGGCCTCACCGGCACTTTTGGCGCAGCCAACGGCACCAGCTTTTACCCCGGCAAAAACCTTGGAGCCTTAGGCGACGCCGGGGCCGTGACCACCAACGATGAAGCGCTGGCCACCAAAATTCGCACCCTGCGCAACTATGGTTCGCAACAGAAGTACTACAACGAAGTAATCGGCCAGAATTCCCGCCTCGACGAGTTGCAAGCCAGTGTGTTGCGGGTTAAACTCCAGCACTTGGCCGACTGGACAGCCCAGCGTCAGCAAGTGGCCGCCTGGTATGCCCAGCACCTCGCCGAGCTGGGCGACCTCGTACTTCCCACCGTCGCGGCTGGAGCCACTCACGTTTACCACCTCTACGTAGTACGCACCGCCCGGCGCGAGGCCCTGCAGCAGCACCTCACAGCCCAAGGCGTTGGCACACTCATTCACTACCCCGTGCCGCCGCACCGGCAGCAAGCCTACGCTCACCTGCACATGCCCGCTGGTGCTTTCCCCATTGCTGAGGAAATTGCTAACACCGCGCTGAGCCTGCCCATGTGGCCCGGTATGCAGGAAGATGACGTCGTCCGGGTAGCCGCGGCAATGCGTTCTTTTTTTGAATAATTGCCGCTGGAGTTGCCGCTTCGAATATTTTTTGCCAAGATGTTCGAGGCGGCAATTATTGCTAATTACGGGAAAGTAGGATTGAAAACAACGCTGTTGCAAATCAGATTTAATTTGAATCGCGTTGAGCGGAAATTATTGTTGATTTTTTAGATACGTAGTAATGGAAGGCCCTAGGTTTATTGACTTTCCCAAAATAGGCTCCTCTGCCTTAGGATATATTTCGGTGGCCCAGAATAGTGCGCTTCCTTTCGAAATTAAGCGGGTGTATTGGACCTACTTTACCCCCGATTCTATGATAAGGGGCCACCATGCGCATCACGAACTGCAGCAGTTGATATTTGCTACCAGCGGTATCATTGAGTTCACGTTAGAGGATTTGGATGGTAATCAGCAAACGTATCTATTGGATTCACCCAATAAAGGCCTATACATTCCACGTCTGTATTGGCGCACGATAAAATTTTCGCACAACGCAGTACTGTTATGTTTGGCGTCTATGGAATACGAGGAATCCGATTACATTCGTAGCTATTACGAATTTACAAAGTTGCGTGCCGACAGTTCCGATTTATCATGAAGCCGATAATCTGTATTGCCGGTAAAAACGATATCGCGGCTAACGTACTCACTTTTGTAGCAAAGCACTATGACGTGGCGCAGGTATTTGCGGTCGCCAACCGAGATGATACCGGGCATTCTACTTGGCAACAATCACTCACTGCTACTGCGCAACGGCTAGGCGTTGAACTCATTATCTTAGAGCAGGCATACGCCATACCTCAACTACATTTTTTTTCGGTAGAATTCGACCGGATTGTATTACCTCAAAGGTTCAGTAGCGGTGCGCAGCTCTACAATATTCACTTCTCATTACTACCACGTTACAAAGGCGTGTATACGGCCATCTGGCCAATTTTAAACGGTGAAACAGAAACCGGTGTGACACTACACCGCATGGAAGCCGGAATCGATACCGGGCCCATTATTCATCAGCGCAAAATAACGCTCGGTCCTAACGATACTGCGCGTGATGTATATCATAGCTGTCTTGCGCTTGGCCACGAGGTCCTATGCGAGTTTATTCCGCAGTTGGTGGCTAAACCGCTCGCCGGTACGTTGCAGCCTGCAATGGGCTCTACCTATTATGGACCTAAGTCAATAGATTTCGCTAATCTGCCAATTGACTTGCGCCAAACGGCTTTTCAGGTTCATAACGCAGTGCGCGCCTTTACATTTCAGGAATACCAATTGCCCAGCGTGCTGGGGAGGCGGGTTCGGGCATCGCATATTACAACCACCGCCAGTACGGCCAAGCCTGGTACGATATTGGCAGAAGATGCCGAATTCTTTAGCATTAGCACGATAGACTTTGACCTTCAGCTGGTGAAGGATTATTCGATAGAGCTTTTGCAGGCGATTGACGCTGGAGATGAAAAGCAGGTAGAAGCCGTGTTGCCCTATGTACCTGATTTGGAAGTGCGCACCCGGCAAGGATGGACGCCTTTGATGAAAGCGGCTTACGCCAATCATTTGCCAATAGCCAAAGCATTGCTCGCTGCTGGTGCCGACGTGAACGCCACGACAAAAAAGGGAACAAGCGTGCTCATGTACGCCAAAACGGCCGCTGCCCAATCAGGCAATTTAGCGTTAGTAGAGTACCTGCTGCTAACCGGTGCTGATGTCAATGCAAAAGACATAACTGGTAAGTCGGTGCTGGATTATGCTGAATTGGAAGGTAATCCAGCGGTTGTGGCGCTGTTGGCTAGCAGAATAACCTCTTAGCTTATTTAATTGCGTAATAATTTAGATGAATAGCAATTTTCCTTTAGTATCCGTATTTGTTGCTTCGTATAATAATGCTCGGTATATACAGCAGTCACTAGAGAGCGTACGGCAGCAAACCTACCCATCCATTGAACTCATCATTGTGGATGATGCTTCGACCGACAGTTCGGTAGAGGTAATTCGGGAATGGCTGACCCAAACTGGCTATGAGGCTAAATTTATTATCAACGAAACTAATTTAGGCGTATGTAAGTCGAGCAATGTTTTTCTAAGTCACGCCACTGGGACTTACATCTCATGGCTAGCTTCTGATGACATTATGCTGCCGCAGAAGCTGGATACTCAGGTTACATTGCTGGAAAATAGTCCTCAAAAGGTTGGGGTTGTGTACAGTGACGCCGTGGTGATTGGAGCTGATAGTAAGCAATATTTCAGTCGCTTCATTCAAATGCACCGGCAGTTTGTCGATGTTCCGCAGGGCTATATCTTCCCTGTGCTGCTGCAAGACAATTACATTCCGGTGATGACGGCACTGTTTCGCCGCAGCTGTTTTGATGAATGCGGCTGGTACGATGAAGACTTGAACTACGAAGATTGGGATATTCTACTACGCTTTGCCCGTAAATTCGAGTTTATATATTCTGATTATGTAGCAGCCCAGTATCGCGTCCATAGCGCTAGCTTAAGCCAGAAGTTACAGAGCCTAACGTCTCTGGAAAGCAGTTTTAAACTGCTATACAAACATATAGCCATCAATGCCGAATGTGATGCGATTATCAAGGGCAAACTTCGGCACCTGCTTGACCGGATGTATTATCTGAAGTCGCCCCGGCAACGGGAGTATATGGAGAAATACTACGCCTACTTCAACGACGAGTGGCTATTCAAATTTGCTCTAAAATCGGGCCTGCCTTACTTCCGATTGCTGCGCATTCAGCGTTTGCTGGGTCGCTTCACGGGCAAAGCTTAGTCTAACCAATCATGTTGGGCCGAACGTACCTTTCCTATAGTTAAACCGCCATGAACCAGCCCGTTGCCATCGTTGTGCCCGCCTACAAACGATTCGCGGACCTCACCGAGAGCGAGCGGATTTCCTGGCGACAGTTCACGGACGTGTACCGTGCATATCCTTTCGTGCTGGTTTGTCCAGACTCGCTGGATGTGAATGGGTACACAAATTCTGCCTTGGCGCACCCGGTGCAACTCGAGCGGTTTGCCGACAGCTACTTCACCGGTACGGCTTCTTACAACAAACTGATGCTGTCGCTGGATTTTTTTCAGCGTTTCGCCGACTACGAGTACATGCTGCTGTGCCAGCTCGATGTATTCGTGTTTCGCGACGACCTGCCCGAATGGTGCGCCAAGGGATATTCCTATGTGGGACCGCCTTGGTTTGCGGGCTTTGAGCCACCGCTGGCCGAGGCCCGGCTATGGGCAGTGGGCAATGGCGGCTATTCGTTGCGCAAAGTGGCCGACTGCTTGCGGGTGCTACACACCCGGCAGGCTATTTTTTCGTGGTCCACGCTGCTGCGCGAATGTTTCTCGCCAGGACTGAAGAAGGGGCTGCTACAGTTGCCTGCCTTCCTGCGGCGCGGGCTGCTAGCTAACCAAACCCATCACACCCGCAATGACTACCCTGCTCAAGAAGATGTATTTTGGAGCATCATCTGTGCCGACCGGTTTGCTTGGTATACCGTGCCCACGCCAACCGAAGCCTTGATGTTTGGCTTCGACTACCATCCTACATTGATGCTGGAGTTAAACGGCGGACGCCTGCCCATGGGGTTCCATGCCTGGGACCGGCACCGCAATGAATTTTGGACAAAGCTGTTTGCTGAGCGAGGATATAACCTGAGGTAAGGTTAATTACGGTATAGCTATTGACTGGTGCGATATTTTTTGGTGATGGTCTGCCAGGCATGATTAAGGCAATGGCGTTTTATAGTCACGAACCAGCTATGGGGGCGGTGTGCCAGCGACCAATTGCGCAAGAATGGCAGCAACGGTGGGCGGACCAAGTACTAGTGCAAGGATTGTCCTTACCAAGACTACCTGCACCCGGCCAGGCCGAACGGGCGGCGCGCTAATCGCTAGTGAAAAATCTCTTAATCGAACGCAACTTATAACGCAGCATTGTTCGGACTGCCAGCGTTTCGCGCATGCCGTGGCAAAGCTGGCAAAAAAAAAGCATGGTAGCCAAGCCCATTCTTGCCGCGCCTGCGGCCGAGAAATGTCTAGCGCCGCATCTGGGAGGCGCTTGGACCGGATGAAATGTGAACATTTCTGGGCCGCCAAAACGCAAGGTTTGGCTTAATCTTACCGTTGAGTGGACCAGCCGGCGTGAGCACTAAGCCGAAGCCACAATGCGGCCACCGCCCTGAGGCTCTCGCAGGCCATGCCAACTGCTATAGCCGACACTTCGCTGACCTATTCCCCGCATATATATATGCTTCCGAGTTAGCAGCATCGACGCTGCCCCAATGGCGACGGCGGCACGAACATCGTCGAAGCCATCAATTGTTCCTTGCGCCAGCGCTGTGGGGTGCTCGTCTGCAAGTCCTTCGCCTTCAGTGAATTGTTGGCTGTGCACACCACATAAATTAAAATTGTGGTTGATAATCATAACCTCATGTTACCTTGGAGCACCGCCGTTTATTTTGACGAGTCTATAGGCTTTGAAGTATATATTTCACGCATGATTTCCCGGCCAACCGATGGACGGTAGTGCATATCTTCATAATAATTACCCACGACCTGAGTGAATTTATTAACACCGCTGAAATCATGAACGTGCTCAGCACCGAATATGCGTTGCATACAGGACAAATCAGCTGGATTAAATACGACTTGTTCATACATAGGACTGATGACAATTTGATATTTGGTGTGGTGCTTCTTAAAAATATTGTGAATAGCTACTAGTTGTTGAATCTGTTCAGCTCCTGTAACCGATTGAGCAACAGTTGGCTTCGCATTTCTAGGCCATAAGCGCTTATTTCGATTGTAGAAGCCAATTGAATCAGCATGAATTTCCTGTTCGATGTCAGGTAGAGACATATCATTGGTTACTGGGTCGAAATGAACGCGGCGGCTTTCGAACATTTCATCCATTTCCGATGTGGATTTATGAAGAAAGCGCTTTTGATAATAGCTGAAAAAGAATAGGTCCGAAAAATAAGCCTTGAGGAAAGAGAAGTGAAATGCAAAAGGCCATTCCCCAGTAATACGCGGGTCTTTACGTCGGAAGTGAGAGTCAAAGTCTTTGACTTCTGCTAAGAGTTCTGAGTCAACTATTAGCAGCGCATTATTTATTTCTTGGCTGTGTTGCTCTATGAATAGCAATTTCTTCCATATTCCGAATAAAGACTCACCAGATGCATCGTAGTGGAATGAAAGACTATCATTTGTGTACTTACGCCAATCACGAATGGAAAAAGCCATAGTTCGTGAATTGCCCAAGATGAATGATGTATATTTTCGTTTGGCAGAAGTGTTTATATACATCTCTGTGCTGACATAGTCTCGATTAGGAATAGTAATGAGATTGTCAGCAAAATCAGGATATTGGTAAAGAACCCAGAATGGGTCAAATATAATGTAAGAAGCAATTAAGAGTAGAAAAGGAATGCTTAGTAAAAATATTTTACTAAGTAATTGCTTTGCTTTGAATAAATAGCCCATTTAGAATTGAAAATAAATGAATTGTACATGCTCAAACGCGCCTAACAAAGCGATATAAAGGACTATTCCATAGTATAGGCTCCAACGTAGTGCAGTAGGTTGTTGAGTCACCCAGGTGCCTATATTAATTTGAAAACGGCCTTGCATCGTTTCGACGAACAGTAATATACTCAAACCTCCTACTAGAGAAATTCACTCAATTGGCTTGTAAAATATCAGCAAAGAGGAAAGACCTGTAAAGCTAGTGCCATGCCAGTTGGACTTGGCGCTTTCGGCCATGCTGCGTATAATTAAAAAGGCGTCGGAAATTGTGTTAGCACGGAAAAATATCCAAGCAAAAGTGACTAAGATGAAAGTGGTTGAAATAGTGATTACAGAATGATTCAAAAAGGAGAGTCGAGTTTTCTGAATTATAAGTTGGCGCGTATCCTTTGTCAGCCTGCCAAATATTTGATAAAAACCGTGTAAAGCACCCCAGGCTATGAATGTCCAATTTGCTCCATGCCACAGACCGCTGACCATAAATACGAAAAATAAATTGAAATACCCCCGTGGAATAGAGACGCGGTTGCCTCCGAGGGAAATATAAAGGTAGTCTTTAAACCAAGTGGATAGTGAAATATGCCAACGCCGCCAAAACTCCCCTATGCTTTTGGAAAAATAGGGACGGTCAAAGTTTTTCATTAGCTCAAATCCCATTACGCGGGCTGTGCCTAATGCCATATCAGAGTAGCCGGAAAAATCGCAGTAGATTTGGATGGCGAAAAAGACAGTAGCTATTATAACTGGCAGCCCATGAAAATAATTCGGTTTATTGTATACCTCATTTACCATGAAAGCAAGTCGGTCTGCTACAACAACCTTTTTGAATAGTCCCCAAGCCATCAAGCGAAGTCCACTTGTGACATTATCGTAATTAAATGATTTTTTCTCGTGGAATTGGTAAAGAACATTTTGGGGACGTTCTATAGGGCCGGCAACTAACTGCGGATAGAACATTACATAAAGAGCATAAATACCGAAGTGCCTTTCTGCTGGATAATTACCGCGATACACTTCAATAGTGTAACTCATAGCCTGGAAAGTATGAAACGAGAGTCCGATAGGAAGGATAATATTCAGTAAGGGCAGTGATGCATGGTAATTACTTATATGAAGTAATTCGTTTAAGTTAGCAATAAAAAAATTGTAGTATTTAAATACGGCAAGTACACCAATATTTGCAACCAAACTCATTGCCAAGTAAAACTTGCGCTGATTCCCTCTTGCATTCTCGATGAGGATACCGGCATAATAATCAATAATAATAGTTAAAATTAAAATTAATAAGTAAATAGGAATAAACGCCATGTAAAAGACACAGCTTGCTATTAATAAATGAATCCATCTGTGTCGATGAGGTAAGATGAAATAGATAGCTGTAACGATAGGAAAAAAGACTAAAAATTCAAAAGAATTGAAAAGCATGGACTTGACTTGTTTTAATTGAGACGTTAATTACTGTTAGCTATAGGATTTCTATATTTTAAAATTGTTCAGTATGTTCAATAATTCTTCAGCCCGCACCGAAGTGTAATGTTTATCCAGAATAGCTCGATGCGCATCAAAAGAAGGAGACTGCTGCTGAAGATAACCGCCGAGGGTTTGCGCAAACTCTTCGTAAGACGTAACGTTCGGACACACCTTGTTCAGCTCATAATAGCGGGTTTCGGCATTGTCGGGGTACTTGCCCAGTAGCAGGCACTGCGCCGCCAGTAGTTCCAGGTAGCGGGGCGTGACGGGGTTGAAGCCGCCGGTGCGAATTTCACCACCATCGATGCCGGGGGTGCTGTAGAACGATATTTTGCTGGCCCGCAACAGGCTAATGTAGTCTTCGCGGCTCTGAAACTTCCCTACCAGGCCGCTCTTGTTCGAGGCGTAGTAGTATTCGCCATCAATCTCCTGCTGGTAGAGGTATTCCGTTTCGGGGTGTTGACGGACGTACTCGTCCAAGTAATCGCGCAGCACCTGGTTGGTCCGGATGTTGAGCCGGCCGGCCAGTAGAATGTCGTATTTTTTTTCGTAACGCGTTTCAGGCAGCAGTCGGTAGCGGTCGGATAGGCTAAGGGCCAGGTGGGCCAGGTTGAGCGGGCAATTGTGCTCTTGCATATATTGCAACGCCTCCAAGCTGGAAATGAGCACCAGCGGGCAGCGGC
This sequence comes from Hymenobacter monticola, assembly GCF_022811645.1. Lineage (NCBI taxonomy): Bacteria > Pseudomonadati > Bacteroidota > Cytophagia > Cytophagales > Hymenobacteraceae > Hymenobacter > Hymenobacter monticola. The sequence goes on from NZ_CP094534.1 coordinate 2,864,386, forward strand.
GGTACGTGCGGCCAAAGTCCTGCGCTCCGGCGGGCGTGGGCGGTTTCCACAGGTCGATGAGCAGCGGAATGGTCTTGGCGGCCGTGGTGAAGTTGGGCTCGCGCGCCGGGTATAGCTCGTGCGCTAAGCTATAGGCATCGGCAGCCTGCACCGAGGGCCGGCCCAACTCCAAACGGTTGTTGATGTAGTCGAGGAGGTCGCCGCTCAGCTTGTTGTAGGCCGGCTTGGTGTACCGGTTTATCAAGGCCTTGCGAAGGGGCGTTTTAGCGTCGATAACGGGCACCCCTAACGCCGCCGCTAGGTCATCTTCCCACTCGTAGATAAGATGAAAAGGCGGCGATAGCTCGTAGGCACGGGTAGAAAGGATATTCGCAATTCGCATAAAAACTAACCTGGCAGCAAAAGGAGATGGCCAAACAAAATCCAAAAGTAGCGCATCGGGTGGGATAAACAGGCCTTTTATATTCAATGAGCCGCCGCATTCATGCTAAGGCCGGCATTCGTCCATATGGAAGTAACCTCTCTAAAACTTACGCCGTATCTTTGCGCCGCCGTCTGCATCCCGGCAGGTTTGGTCCAACATCCGTTTTTTTCGCTAGTCATTTCTCAATGTCGAATCCACGTACCAGTATTGTCATCACTTCCATCTTTGCGCCCACCGAGGCAGTGGTTAAGTTCGCCAACCTGCCTGATTACAAACTGGTAGTAGCCGGCGACCGAAAGTCGCCCGCCGATTGGAACGCGGCCAATACCACCTATCTCGACGTGGCAGCACAGGAAGCCGCTGGCTTTCGCATGAGCGAAAAGCTGCCTTTCAACCACTACGGCCGCAAAATGATGGGCTACCTGCACGCCATTCGCGAGGGCGCCGAGGTGATTGTGGATACCGACGACGACAACATTCCGTACGATGACTGGGCTTTCCCGGCCATGGAGGGCCAATTTGCGACTGCGCCAGCCGGCAAGGGGTTCGTTAATATTTACAAAAACTTTACCAGCCACCACATCTGGCCGCGCGGCTACCCGCTCGACCTGATTCTGAACCAGGACCACAACCTGAAAGAGGAAGAGTTGCAGCCCCAAGAAACCAAAATCGGTATCTGGCAGGGCCTTGCCGACTCGGACCCCGACGTGGACGCCATCTACCGGCTGGTAGACAACACCGAGATTTTCTTCGACAAGCGCGACCCCATCGTATTGCCCGAAGGCACACTTTGCCCCTTCAACTCGCAAAACACGCTGGTGCGGCGCGAACTGTTCCCGTTGCTTTACCTGCCGGCTTACGTCACATTCCGCTTCACCGACATTCTGCGTGGGCTGGTGGCCCAGCCCATTATGTGGGCGCATGGCTACCGGCTGGGGTTCACCCAGGCCACGGTGCTGCAGGTGCGCAACCCGCACGACTACGTGAAAGACTTCGAGTCGGAAATTCCCTGCTACCTGCACCCCAACCGGGTAATTGCGGCCGTGCAGCGCGCGCTGAAACCCGGCCATTCGGTGGCCGAAGACCTGCGTGCGGCCTACGCTGAGCTCGCTGCAGAAAACATCGTGACGGCCCAGGAAATCGAGTTGCTCGACCTGTGGCTGGCCGATATGGCCGCCCTGACCGCTTAAATGGCATTTGGAAGCAACCGGTGGTAGCGCGCGTGTGCACCACCAGTTGCTCCGCCGCCGACTGCTGATTTCAGCCCTACTGCAGGCGTCCGATGCCCGCGGCAACACGTTCGTTTTTCTCATGCAAAAGTTTCCTTCTGTTTCCGTTGTCATTCCTTCCTGGAACCAGGGGCGTTTCATTGGCCGAACCCTCGACAGCATTCTGAAACAAGACTACCCCGGCCCGATACAAATTATTGTGTCAGACGGGGGCTCTACCGACGAAACCGTGGAGGTTCTGCAGCGCTACGGCGACCGCATCACCTGGTGGTCGGCCCGCGACGAGGGCTTTGTTGATGCCGTTACCAAGGGGGTGGCGCGTGCCACCGGCGAGATTCTGGCGGTGCAGAGTTCCGATGACTATTACCTACCCGGGGCATTCCGGGCCATGGCAGCCGGCTTCGCTCAATATCCTGAAGCCAGCTTCATCTCCGGGGGCGAGTATGCCATTGACCTGGCCGGCAACGTGGTGAGCAGCGGCAACCCGAGCGGCGAGATTACGCCCCGCACCATTCTCTTTAGTACCATTCCGCCACAGCATGCCACGTTTGTTAAGCGGCGCTACTTCGAAGAAACCGGAGGCATGCGCCGCGCCGTGGATATGTGCGCCGACATCGACCAGTGGTACCGCATTGCGCACCTAGCCCACGGGCACTACATTCCCCAGATGTTGGCCGTGTACCAACTGCATCCCGACCAGCGCACCGTCACTTCCGATAAATGGTTTCCGAATCTGGTAAAGATGGTAGAAATAACTGAGGAGGAGCCCCGCTACGGCAGCGTATTCCGACTGAATGACGAGGAGCGGCGCAACCTGTATACCTACTGGGAAATCAACTGGACCAGCAAGCGCGACCCCGCCGCCGGGCGTGCCATTGCCTTGCGCCATCTGCCCAACTTGTTGAGCTTCACTACCCGCACCCGTCGCATGATACTTGGCAACACTGTGAATCAGGTAGCCCGTAAGGTGCTGCCGCGGGGCCTGGTGAGCGCCTTAAGGCCAACAGCACCTGTCGTAGAGGCTGCACGGCCGGATTTGGACTGGTGGCGAGCCTAAGCAAACTGGTTTAGACACCATCAATTACTATTTTCTGGACATAATCTGATGAATAAAGAAGCCAAGATATACGTGGCCGGACACCGCGGCATGGTCGGTTCGGCCATGATGCGCCGCTTGCAGCAGGCCGGATACCACAACCTGATTACGCGTACTTCGCAGGAGTTGGACCTGCGCAACCAGGCGGCTGTGGCCGATTTCTTCGCTGAGGAAAAGCCAGAATATGTGGTGCTGGCGGCGGCCAAGGTGGGAGGTATTGTGGCCAACAACGTGTACCGGGCCGATTTCCTGTATGAGAACCTGATGATTGAAGCCAACGTCATTCATCAAAGCTACCTGCAGGGCGTGCAAAAGCTGCTTTTTCTGGGTTCTTCGTGCATCTATCCCAAGATGGCTCCGCAGCCTTTGCAGGAAAATGCTCTGTTGACCGGCCCGCTCGAAGAAACGAATGAGCCTTACGCCGTAGCCAAAATCGCCGGCATCAAGCTTTGTGATGCTTACCGTGCGCAGTATGGCTGCAACTTCATCTCGGCCATGCCCACCAATTTGTATGGCCCGCACGACAATTACGACCTGAAAAATTCGCACGTGCTGCCGGCCCTTATTCGTAAGTTTCACGAGGCCAAGGCCAGCGGAGCTCCCGAAGTAGAGGTGTGGGGCAGCGGTACGCCGCGCCGCGAATTTCTGCACGCCGATGACCTGGCCGACGCCTGCCTCTGGCTGCTCGAAAATTACAACGAGCAGGGCTTGGTGAACATTGGCACCGGCGAAGACCTGAGCATCCGCGAGCTGGCCGAACTGGTTAGCCGTACGGTGGGCTACGAAGGCCAGATTCGCTTCAATACCGACTACCCCGATGGTACCCCCCGCAAGCTCATGGACGTGAGCAAGCTGGCCGGGCACGGCTGGAAGGCCTCCATTGGGCTGGAAGAGGGAATAGCGGCCGTGTACGCGGCCTTCCAACAAGGCGACGCCAAAAACAGCGCTTTGGCAACAGCGTAACGGTGCGACAGGGGGCGGCCGCCACCCTTTTCGTTGGCAAAGCCGTCCGGCCATTGTCTCGGTCCGGGTATCGGGGCCGCCCTGTGAGCGAATAGGGCGTGCCCAGTTGGCTGCGTGAACCAACTCGTTGGTACTGCCACGCGTCGTTCGCGTCTGTTCAGACGCCAATCATCTCTTATTGCCTAGGAAGTGTTAACAATCGCGCAGCCAGAGCACAGTTGCTGCTAAGTGAATAAAAGCCAGAAAATGCCGGTCCAACTTGTCGTAGCGCGTGGCCACGCGTCGAAATTGCTTGAGGCGGCTGAAGAGTCGCTCGATGGGGTGGCGCTGGGCGTAGCGGGCCGGGTCGTAGGCCCGCGGGTGCCGGCGCTTGCGCCGGGGCGGAATCACGGCGTGGGTGCCGCGGGCAGCCAAAGCGGCCACCAGCGGGTCGGAATCGTAGCCCCGGTCGGCGATGAGGTGGACCGGGGCCAAGCCCTCGAGCAGGGGCAAGGCTTGCGGGGCGTCGTGGCGCTGGCCCGCCGTGAGGCAGCAGCGCACGGGCCGGCCGCGGGCGTCGGCCACGGCGTGCAGCTTGCACGTCAGCCCGCCGCGGCTGCGGCCGAGGGCCTGCGGTCCGTTTTTTTGCGCGCCCCGGACGCGTGCTGGTGGGCCCGCACGGTGGTCGAATCCACCAGCAGCGTGTGCAGGGCGGTTTCGTCCTGCACGGCCTCGAACACGCGTTGCCACACACCCGCGGCCGCCCAGCGCTGGAAGCGCGTGTACGTCGTGTGCCAGTTGCCGCGTTCCGGCGGCAGGGCCCGCCACCGCGCCCCGTTGCGCGCCAGCCAGAGCACGGCTTCCACGAACTGGCGGTTGTCGCGCCCGCGCCCACCGCTCGTGCCTTCCCGACCCGGCAAGAGGGGCGCCAACCGCGCCCATTGCGCATCCGTGAGCATTCTTTCCATGCCCCAAACTACCAATCACTGTTAACACTTCCTAGTACATTGGTTTCTCGTCTCCAGCAGCTTTGGCAGCAAAACCTGCGCGCCCTGCGGCAGCCCGGTTCGTTTACCCGAAACCTGGCCGTCACGTTTTCAGGCTCGGCGGCGGTGACGGTCATTGGCTTTATGCTGACGCCGGTGATGACGCGCATCTACCTACCGGAGGCGTACGGACTATTTGCCCTCTTTGGCTTCGCCGTCAGCAACATTGCGCTGATAGCCACGCTCGTTTATCCAGCGGCATTTGTGTTGCCTCGCGAGCGTCCCGACTTCCTGGCCCTGGTTCAGCTCACGCTGGTATTGGCGCTGGGTACATTGGTGCTAAGCAGCGTGATAGTAGGCATTTGGGCCGATGAGCTGATGGGCTGGCTGCATGCCGAAAAGCTGGGCCGCTGGTTCTACTTTGTGCCGCTGCTGGGCTTCGTCGTTAGCCTCAATGGCATCATGGCCAGTTGGTACCTGCGCACCAAGGAGTTTGGCAAGCGTGTGAAAGTGGACGTGGCTACCAACCTAGCCGGCCGGGGCCTCACCATCGGCTACGGCCTGCTGACAAGCGGCTCGGCTACGGGCCTGTTGCTGGGCGACATTTTTGGCAAGCTGGTCAACTTTGCCGGTTTGCTGCGCGGGGGCATGTACAATTCGCTGGGCGAGTTGTGGCGTACTTTCAATTGGAGCCGCATCAAGGCGCTGGCCTACGAGTACCGGGAGTACCCGTTCTATCAGCTGCCCACGTCTTACATCGGCATCGTGGCCGCACAGGCCCCCATTCTTATTCTGACCACCAAGTTTGATGCCGGCGTGGCCGGGCTACTGGCCTTTTGTGCAGGAGTAATTGCCCTGCCCAGCACCCTGATGGGCAACGCCATTGGGCCGGTATTCCTGCAAAAAGCCAGCGAAACCGACATTGAGCAGCCCGAACGAGTGCCGGGTATGGTCGTAGACCTGTATTACAAGCTGTTCTACGTTGGGTTGCTGCCGTTCACCTTCCTAACCGTGTTCGGCGATGTGCTGTTCCGGTACGTATTCAGCGCCCGCTGGGACGAGGCCGGCATATATGCGGGCTATATGGCTTATGGCTACTTGTTTCAGTTCATGGCCAGCGCCACGGCTCCGGTATTTGCCATCCGGCGTCGGCAGAACATGTACCTGCTCGTCATTGTGGTGGCCTCGGCGGTGCGGGTAGGGGGGCTGGCCCTGGGGGCGCTAACGTTCAGTAACGCCCGGCTGGGCATTCTGCTCATGTCGGTTGGCGGTACTGTGGTTATGTTCTTGTTCGACATGTACTTGCTGCGCTTGGTGCGGGTGGCTGTACTGCCCGTTATTGTGCGCGTGGTGGTACTTTGCGCGGTAGCGCTGGTGCTGTTTTACGGCCTGCGCCTGGGGCTGGAATCCTACTGGCCGCTGTTCAGGCCACGGGTGCCCGGCCTGCTTTTCTAAGCCTTCGCTTCAACCTGCTTTTATTTTTTTACGATGAAGGCCACCTTTTATGTCTCCGACGACGGACCGGACTACCTGAACAACAACGTTTTTACGGCCACCCATTTCAGCAATGGCCTGAAAAACTACCTGTTCATGTTTGCTGACTTGCGCCAGCAGCTAGCGGCCGCCGGCATCGACCTGGCTACGCAGGACATTCATCCGGTCGAGGAGTCGGAATTAGTTATTGCGATTGACCAGGTAGCTTTTTTTCAAACCTACGCGCGACGCCCGGGCCAACGGCTTTATTTGATTATCAACGAGCCCGCGACTTACTTCCCGGAAGTGTGGCGGCGTGAAAACCACACCGTATTCGACCGGGTGTTCACGTACGACTATACTCTGGCAGACGGGCACAAGTACATCCACCATTACTTTGCGCTCGACCTAGCCGATTATCCCCCTTTCGAACCCGTTTCAGCGGCTGAGTTTGAACAACGCAAGTTACTGGTTCTCATGGCCGGTATGTTGGAATTGAACAAGCCCCGGGCGGGGTCACCTTCTCTGCTCTATCCCCGCTACCGCACGCTGGCATGGTTTGGGAGGCACTGGCCCGACCGTTTTGACTTTTTTAGCCGGGGCATTGAAGACAAAATATACCGCAGTTTTCCTGGATTGGGGTTATTACAACGGGTATTGCCCGCCAGCATCGCTGGCCTTATAGCCGATAAGGTGGCCAGTCGGCGCCGTCGCTTTGTGGAAAGCCTGAACCGTGGCCCCGTTCCGGCCAATGCCAAGCTGCGCACCATCAGGCAGTACCGCTTTGCCGTGTGCTATGAAAACAGTCGCTTGCCGGGCTACCTGTCCGAAAAAATATTTGATTGCTTATTTGCCGGTTGCGTTCCCGTTTACTTAGGTGAGCCCGATGTCGGGCGGTTTATTCCGGAAGGGTGTCTGGTAAACCGGGAAGCGTTTAGCAGCGATGCCGAACTGGCCGATTTTCTAGAACGCATGCCGTACGCACAGTACCAGAAATACATGGTGGCCATCGAGCAGTTTTTGCAAAGTCCGGAAATAGAGAAATTTAGTTCAGCCGCTAATGCCCAGATAATTACGTCGGCTATATTGAAAGACGCCGGGATTGAAGGAAACAGCTAGGTGCGCATCAGGAGGTTGGAAGTGGTATCAACTCCGGGTAAATCGAGAGTTATAGTTGTAGGGGCCTCACCGATTCGTCCTAGGAGTTATTGTGCGGAAAATAGCAAGGCCTTTATCGTTTATAGGCATATAGTGTCTTTTACTTGACTTATTCCCGGCTTTGGCTGGATGCTCGTTTGCTTTGCTAGGTGAATACCTGTATTATCTGTACTTTTGCCCTTATTAACGGAGAGAAACCAGCGTCTAATCAGAACACGCAGATTAAATACCACATTTATGAAAGTTGCCCTTATTACGGGAATCACGGGTCAAGATGGCGCGTATCTAGCCGAATTGCTGCTTGAGAAAGGATATCAAGTCCACGGTCTGAAGCGTCGCTCGTCGTTGTTCAACACCGACCGCATTGACCACCTGTACCAAGACCCGCACGAGAAGAATGTACGCTTCAAGCTTCATTATGGCGACTTGAATGATTCAACCAACCTGATTCGCATCATTCAGGAAATTCAGCCCGACGAGATTTATAATCTTGGGGCGATGTCGCACGTGAAAGTGTCGTTCGATACGCCCGAATACACGGCTAATGCCGACGGAATAGGCACCTTGCGCCTGCTCGAAGCCATTCGCATCCTGGGCCTTACCAAGAAGACGCGCATTTACCAGGCCAGCACCTCGGAACTGTATGGCTTGGTGCAGCAGGTGCCCCAGAGTGAGACTACGCCTTTCTACCCGCGCTCGCCCTACGCCGTGGCCAAGATGTATGCCTACTGGATTACGGTGAATTACCGGGAGGCTTACGGTATGTTTGCCTGCAACGGCATTCTCTTCAACCACGAAAGCCCCCTGCGCGGCGAAACCTTTGTGACGCGCAAAATCACCCGCGGGGTGGCTCGCATTGCGCTGGGCCTGCAAAACAAGATTTTTCTGGGCAACATCGACGCGAAGCGTGACTGGGGCCACGCACAAGACTACGTAGAAGCCATGTGGCGCATCCTGCAGCAGGACGAGCCCGAAGATTTTGTTATTGCCACGGGTGTAACCACCACCGTGCGGGACTTTATCAAGATGGCCTTCGCGGAGGTTGGCATTGTGGTAGAGTTTACGGGCGAAGGTGTTGACGAAAAAGGCCATGTTGCCAGCTTCACCAACCCCGACTGCAAATTGGCCGTGGGCGACGTAGTAGTGGAAATTGACCCCCGCTACTTCCGCCCCACGGAAGTGGAACTGTTGATTGGCGACCCCACCAAGGCCAAAACCAAGCTGGGTTGGCAGCCCAAGCACGACTTGGCTTCGCTGGTGAAAGACATGATGCACGCCGACGTGGAACTGTTCCGCCGCGATGCCTACCTGCTCGAAGGTGGCCACAAGGTGTATAACTACCACGAATAACGAGCCAGTTACCCCAAACAACATCAATAGGTAATTGGGGGCGATATGAAAGGGCGGGGCCAGAGGCTCCGCCTTCTTTTTACGTCCCATTTGCCCTTTGCTTCTTTTCCTGATGGACATCATCATCAAGTCGTTCAACCGGCCTTATTACCTCGAACGATGCTTGCGTAGTATCTACCAGTTCATCCAGGGTGACTTTCGCGTCCGGGTGCTCGATGATGGCACCCCGCCAAAGTATCTGGACCGCATCCGGGAATTGTTTCCGCAGGCTGCCATTTTTACTTCAGCACTTTATGAGGCAAAGGTGGCGGCTTTGCAGGCCCACGTGGCCGGTGAGCGCCCGTTTGACCAGCGCACCATCCCCACTGCTCTTTGGCACAAGCACGTAGCCGAGGGGTCAGAGGTGTTTCTGTTGTTGGAGGACGATATTTGGCTCACAGGCCCGATACAGCTTGATGAGATAGCGCGGCACATGATTAGCCAGCACCTGGACTTGGTGAAAATAAGCTGGCTGGGAAATGACCAAGTCATTACCGGAAAAAAGGTGCCGCTGAATGAGCAACTGGAAGAAATCATCCCGCACATTCCGCTGGCTTCCGAGTTGCTGGTGCTGAACCGGTTTGGGGTGCGCTCGACCTTGCAGCGACTGGGCCTGATGCGGCTGGTGCGCCGCGACTTTCAGTTGCAGTTGCCCGTTTACACGCTCTACGGCGTGGCCTCGGCCTTTTTCAGCCGCGCCTATTGGTTGTACTTGTGGGATGACAAGCAGGCCCGTGCAGATGAACTACAGCAGTTGCAAAAGGCTGGCCAATGGTATCAGAACCAGGGCGGGCGCTATGCGAAAAGCCGGGTAGAGCTAACCAAAACGTCCTTCATTACATCGACCACCAACATGTATAAAGGCGTAAACCTGGATATTTTCGCGTTCAACCAGCACCTTAACGATGCTTGGCTCAGCGGAAAATTAGACTCGATGGAAAATTTCCCCAAGGATTTTAGCCAATCGTATCTGGGTGGGTTTTTAACAGCTGCTAACGACCCCCGCACCACCGTGGAAGAATGGGCAAAATGGATTGACCGGTTTAAAGCCCAGTACATCGGCTTCGGCTGCGAAGTGGAATAGCCCGTGAGTCTGGTAATTATGCCTGGTGCCTTGCCCAGCCTCATTTAGTGTTACTGCTCCGTAGAAAGAACCCGTCTTGCCATGCGTCAGTTTAGTACTGAATTCGATGGCATAGTAAAGAGCTTGTGCAATGGCAAGCACTGTGTCGGTATTGGAAGCACGGGTAGTAAGAACCAAAAGCTGAAGCGGTGAAACTATACGCGAGTGGCTTTCGATTCACTATCAACCCGAAGAAAATGCTGAACGCAGCGCACGCGTGCTTACGGCATAGCATGCGCTAACAGAATGCTGAGGCTTGTCGGGATGAACTTGGGATATAGACAACCATCGCTCTAAAGCGTGTTTGCATCATTATGAGGACGAGGGGTTTATCGGACTCACTTACTGTAAATTAACGTAGGCTATGGCTAAGATTGATGCTGTGTTGCCTGCCTCAAATGCCGCTACGTTGCTGACCGACAAAGCCATTTCAATGTTTGCCACATTTGTGCACCCCACTGCCTCGCAGCGGGTGGGAGCAGTGCTGGCCAGTGGCTTTCTGAGTGAAGGCAAGTTGGTGAAAGATTTTGAAGCACAGTTGGCGGCTGAGTTGGGAATGGTGCATCCGACTGCGCTCAATTCGGGCACCAGCGCCTTACATCTGGCCCTAGAGGTGGCGGGGGTGGGCACGGGCGATGAAGTTATTATGGCGCCCCAAACCTTTGTGGCGTCGGCCACCACGGTGATACAGGCCGGGGCGCGGCCCGTCTTTGCCGATATTGAATACAACACCGGCAACCTCGACCCGGCCGATGTGGAGCACCGCATTACGCCCCGCACCAAAGCCATTATGGCCGTACACTGGGCGGGGTACCCCTGCGACATGGCCGCCATTCAGGCCATCGCCGACCGCCACAGGCTGGTGGTTATTGAAGATGCGGCGCACGCCCTGGGCGCCTCCTATCAGGGTCGGGCCATTGGCTCGTTGTCGGATTACACTTGTTTTTCCTTTCAGGCCATTAAGCATCTGACCACGGGCGACGGCGGCGCTCTTTGCGCCCGCGACCCGGAAAAGGCCCGAGCGGTCCGTCGCCGACGCTGGTTTGGCATCGACCGGGAGGCCACTGCGGTGTCGGAAGAAGGGGAGCGGGATTACGACTTGGTCGAAGCCGGATACAAGTACCACCTGTCGGACTATGCAGCGGCCCTGGGGCTGGCCAACCTGGAAGGCTTGGGCCAGCGCTTGGCCACGCGGCGTGTTTGGGCCCAGCGGTACCGCGCGGAACTGCAGCAGGTTCCCGGCCTCACGCACTTCGAGCCCCGGGCCGACCGGGAAAGTGCGCACTGGTTGTTTGGCTTTCATGTTGAAAACCGGCTCGGTTTTGTGCGGGCGCTAAAAGCACGGGGCATTGCCGCGTCGGTCGTGCACCGCGGCATCGACCGCAATACGCTTTTCGGCGGCCTGCGGTCCGACCTGTACCAGCAGCGCCGGTTCGATGAAACCCAAATCCACATCCCCATGCACGATGCCCTGACGGATGAGCAGGTTGGCTATGTTATTGATGCAATCAGACAGGGATGGTAGTTGCTGATATAAAAGCCGTCGTGCTCGGGGCCACCGGGTTTGTAGGGCAAAGCGTGACGCAAGTGCTGCGTCGGCAGGGCGTCGCGTACGTTGGTGCCTCGCGCGCCTTGGGGGTGGATTTGCGCGACCCCGCTGCTACGGCCGCTTTATTGCGTCGCGAGCAGCCCACACACATCGTTAACTGCGCGGCCAACGTGGGCAGCCTCAACTACGTAACCGAGCAGGCCGGCACGGTTATTGCCGATAACGTGCGCATGGCCCTGAGCCTGTACGAGGCCGTGGCCCGTGAGTGCCCGCAGGCGATAGTTATCAACCCCATTGCCAACTGCGCCTACCCCGCCGAGGCCGACGTTTTTCGCGAAGAAGACTGGCTGGAAGGGCCGGTTCATCGCTCAGTGCTGAGCTACGGGGCCAGCCGCCGCCTGCTCTGGAATACGGCCGAGTGCTTTGCTATGCAACACGGCGTGAAGAGCATTCATTTGCTCACGCCCAACATGTACGGCCCCTACGACTCGACCGACCCCAACAAGACCCACGCGCTGAACGCGTTGGTGGCCAAGTTTGTGAAAGCCCGGCTGGCTTGCCAGCCGCAACTCGTCGTTTGGGGCACCGGCGCACCCATTCGCGAGTGGCTCTACGCCCCCGATTTTGGCCGGCTGGTGTGGGAGGTGATGCAACACCCGGACCGACCGGGCCTGGAACAGCCCACCAACCTGGCGCAAAACAGTGGCCTGAGCGTGCGGGAACTGGTAACTCTTATGCAGCGCACGTTCAACTACCAGGGACAGATAATCTGGGATGCTGCCAAGCCCGACGGCGCCTTAAAAAAAGTGATGAACAATGCGAGGTTCCGGTGCATCTTTCCAGCGTTTCAGTTCACGCCCATCGACGACGGCATTGCGGCCACGGCCCGGTATTACGAGTCCATTTACCCTTATTAACTTGTAATGAGTTCGGTTGCACCCCTGCATTCGCCCCGCTACGACACTGCCCGGCTGCAGGCCTGTGGCGACGATGTATTCATCAGCGCCAACGTCGAAATCCGGCGGCCGCAGCTGGTGCGGGTGGGCAGCCACGTGGCCATCGACTCGGGCTTGTACCTGACCACGGCCGCTACCATCGGCGATTACACCCACCTGGGGCCCTACCTGACTGTGATTGGGGGGGCGCAGAGCACGTTGCTGGTCGAAGATTTCGTGACCATCGCGGCGGGCAGCCGGCTCATCTGCGGGTCCGACCGTTTTGGAGGCGAGGGGCTGACGAGCGTGACGGTACCTGAGGCGTTTCGCGATGCTGTTGAATTAGGCACGATTCGGTGTGCGCGTTTTGCCGGCATCGGCACCAATGCCGTGGTGCTGCCCAATGTAACCATTGGCGAGGGCAGCGTCATCGGCGCGTGCGCGCTTGTGACGGCAGACACCGAGCCATGGACTATTTATGTAGGAGTGCCAGCGCGGCCGGTTAAGGCACGGCCCCGCGCCAAAATGCAGGAATACGCCCGCCGGCTGGGTTACCTGATAGAGTAACTGCCGCGCTTAAAGGCCATGTCCGATATCTCCCTTTCTTACGTGCTGACGACGTACAACAAGCTTCCCTACCTGCGGCAGGTACTGGAGCGGCTGGTGTTGGCCCGGCAAACCGACGAGGAGATTGTGGTGGCCGACGGCGGTAGCCAGGACGGCACCTGCGAATATCTGCAGGGCTTGTTCGACGCGGGCCTGATTCAACAGTATGCTTCGGAGCGCGATAAAGGCGAAGCTCACGGCTTCAACAAAGCCATGTTGCGCGCCCGCGGTGAACTGCTGAAGCTCATCACCGACGACGATGCTTTCTGCTACCCCGCCATTCAGGAAGCCAAGGCCTTCATGCTGAACCGTCCCGAATTGGACGTGCTCACCGGCCACGCTGCGCTGATGCATGTGGAAGAGCTTGAAAAAGCCACTTTTTACGACGATGTAGCCGATAACTTTCGCCGCTGGCTGACCGACAGGGAGGTGGTTTGGCTGATTGGGTTGCCGCTGATGATTCGGCGCAGTTCGCTGGCCCTGACGGGCTTGTTTCATACCGGCGTGGTGCAAGTAGACGCCGAGTTCACGTATCGCATCACCAGCCTGGGGGTGAACTTGGCCTGGAGCAGCGCATTGCTGAGCGTGCGGCTTGAAAATCCGCAAAGCAACCTCCGGCGCATGAACCAAGGCCCCGGGGGGGATGCCAGCCGTCGGGAAGGCGACCGGATGCGCTTTTACTACGACCCGCGCATTGGCAACGGCCTGTGGGATTATTTTTTCCATAAGTCGGGATGGGTAGACCAGGTGAAGAAGCCCCTGCGTCCGGCTTGGCGGGCCTTGCTCACCGCCCTGAAACGCCCGGTATACCACGGCAACTCCTCCCAACCCACGGGCTATGTGCCCGGTGCCGGGCCGCTGGACCCCTCCACCCGCTTGGCTACCGCCTTTGCCGTCGCCCACCAGCTGATGACCGATTATAACGCGGCGCGGCCCACCCAATTTTTGTTCCGCCAAAACAGCCTCACCAAAACCCTGGGCTGACCCCTGGGCAGCAGCGCATGCCGCGTTGCGCACCTCGCCGGCCCACGGCGACCGGATAAGGCAATACATTTGGCGGCACTGTTGCCGTCCTGGCTTCGCTGCTCACGGGGCGGGGCCACGATTGTTGCTACTGGCAGCGCCGGACGGTACTTTTGTTGAAACTAACCAACTTGAAGCAACGCATTTTCCGGTTCGCGCAGCAGTACCTGCAGCCTTTACGGCAAAACGGCTCCTTCGCCCGGAACTTCGTCCTGACCTTGTCGGGGTCGGCTGCCGTAACGATGCTGGGTTTTTTGCTGACGCCGGTGATGGTGCGCCTCTACGCTCCGGCGGCTTATGGTCAGTTTGCGGTGTTTACTTCGGTGGTGAGCACGCTAAGCACCGTCACCATGCTAAGCTACCCGGCGGCGTTGCTGCTGCCCGAGTCGCCCGGACAGTTCCGGGCCTTGGTGCAGCTGGCCGTGGTGCTTGCCTGCGGGGGCGCGCTGCTGGTGTTGCTGAGCGTGGCGCTGGGCGGTTCGTGGCTGTTGCGGCAGTTGCCGCCGGCCGCCGGCACGGGCGGGCTGTTGTACGCCCTGCCGCTGTTGCTGCTGTTGGCCAATCTGAACATCATCCTAGGGGGGTGGTATGTGCGTACCAAGCGGTTTGGGTCGCGCAGTTCCATCGAGGTAGCGGCGGCGCTGGGGGGGCGGAGCGTCACCATTGGCTGGGGCTGGTGGGGGGGGGGCTCGGTAGGCGGCCTGTTGCTGGGCGAAGTCACCAATCGGTTGGCCGCTACAGTAAGCATGACGCTGGGGCCGTTGCGACGAGAGTTTAAGACTCTATGGGAGGCTTTTTCCTGGAGGCAGCTGCGGAGTGTGGCGCGCGAATACGCAGAATTTCCGCTCTACGTGCTGCCTTCCAACCTGATTAGCCTGCTATCGGCGCAATTGCCGGTGTACCTGCTCGGCCTGGGATTCGGCGCCACCTCCGTCGGGCTGTACGCATTCTCGGCGGGACTGCTGGAAATCCCCGTCAACTTGCTGGGCGGGGCCGTGCTGCCGGTATTTTGGCAGAAAGCCAGCGAAATGCAGCGGCAGGACCCCGGGCGGCTACCGGCCCTAACCCTGCGCCTCTACTACCAATTATTGTACCTGGGGGTGCTGCCGTTCGGCATCATCACCGTTTTTGGAGATGTAATCTTTAAATTTGCCTTTGGAGTACGCTGGGAATTAGCGGGTGTTTACACCGGTTACCTGGGCTACTACTACGTATTCAAACTCATGTCGCAGGCGACTTCGCCCATCTACAACGTCATCGGCAAGCAGCGCTATTTGCTCCTGTCGAACGTATGCCTGCTTCTGGCACGGGCGGTGGCCTTGGGACTAGGGCTGTGGCGACACAACTTAAACCTGGCGTTGCTGCTCTTTGGAGTTGGCAGCCTGACTGCCACCTTCCTCACCGACCTGCACATCTTGTCGTTGTTGAAACTACCGGTAGGGCGCATCGCAGGGCACAGCCTGCTGTTACTGGCCACCGCCTTGGCTGTGTTGGTGGCCAGTCGTTGGGGGCTGGAGCAGTTGTTTCCTGCTTTAGTCGGCCACAGTACTCTCCGTTTTCTCTGTTTCTAATTTTACTATGGTGCCCTTCTTTTCCATCATTATTCCTACCTACAACCGAGCGGCCCTCATTGGCCGCACCATCGACTCTGTATTGGCGCAGAGTTTTACAAACTTTGAAATATTGGTGGTAGACGACGGCAGCCGCGACAATACCGCCGAAGTAATGGCTCGGTACACCGATTCCCGGTTTCATTACCTGCCCAAAATCAACGGCGAACGCGGGGCCGCCCGCAACTATGGCTTGGCCCACGCCACGGGCGATTTCTGCCTGTTTCTGGACTCAGACGATTTCTTTTACCCAAACCATCTGGCAACCATTCACGCTGCCATTCAAGCAGAAGCTACCTTGCCCAACTTTGTGGCGACCAAATATGATGTGGAGCGTGATAATCACCGGCGCCCCTGCGACATTGCGGCGCTGCCGGGGGGGTATTACGGGCTGGATTTTTTCTTGAATGGCAACGGCTTGGCGTGTAACATTTGCGTCCGCCGCAACAATCCCGGCCTCCATCGCTTCGAAGAGGACCGCCGCTACGCCTCAGTAGAGGACTGGATGTTTATGCTGCAAAATATGCAGCACGACCGCCTGCTGCTGATTGATGCCGTGACGCTGACCATGGACGACCACGACGCCCGCTCGATGCGGGTCGACAACCAAGCCTTGGTTCAACGCTTGGAATTAGCCGCAGGCTGGATAACGCAGCACGTCCAGTTATCGAATGCGCAGCGGCGACGGCTACTTGGGCGGCTCTACCACTTATGTGCAATCCATATGCACGTTGATGGACATTGGAGAAAGGCTTTGGGGTACGCGCAACGAGCCGTTGGAGGACTGCCGGCCCGTAGTGCGACCACCCTGCTGATGCGCACGCTGCTGCCGCCAAAGGTTGTGCGCCTGCTCAAACGACGGCTTAATTAGTTGCGCTTCAGCAAGCAGTAATACATCATTGCCTGCCGATAATAAGCTTCTACGCCTCGGCCTCAGGATAAAATTACAGGGCGTCGTTGTCGTAGGCATTGATGGCCCAGGCATTGGCATTGCCAATGTCGTCCATGGTGGCCGTGTCGGCATACAAAATAAAGGGGATGGTTTCGCGCAAAGGACCTTTCGAAAAAGTGTTGCGAACGAACCAGTTGCGAGTCAAGCTTTGAGAAAAACGCTGCCCGGGCTGGCACAGGCTCACGATGCCGCGCAGCGAGCCATCGGCCCGCAACAACGCTTTGAGGGCGCCAAACAGCGCCCGCTCGGCCTGCCTCGATTCGGCAAAGCCATCAAACAGGAAGACCTTCTGGTCCTCTACATAATACACCACGTAGCCAGTGAATTTGCCGCTTGCATCGGCGTAGGCCAATGTCTGGTAAGCGTGGCGGGGGTTGGCGAGCCGCCACGAAAATTGAGCCACTTCCTTTAGCGCATGCACCGCCGTGCCCCGGTTGCTCTTGAGCAGCAAGTCGGCAAGCTGCGCATGGTCGTGCACCGGAACTACCTTGTTAGCGTTTGCAAATAGCTGAGGCAGGTCTAACAAGCGCATTTGGCGCGGGTAGAAATAGTAGGCAATATCAAAAATGTGCCGCCAGCCAAACTTGATGAAGCCGGGTGTGGACTGTCCTCCTCCAAAACCGTACACAAAAAGCTGCCCGTGCGCGCGCAGGTAGTTATAGCAATGCACGGCCAGCAACTGAAATAACCCGCGTCGGCGGTGCCGCGAGTGCGTCATCGTATCGCAGGACTGGTAGATGACCTGGCGCTTCCCTTGCACACTGAACAGCTCAGGAATCACTCCGTAGTAGGCCCCAATTTCGCCCGTAGAATCGGCCACCGCCACAAAGCCAATGAAGTTGCCTGCCGGATTTTGAGTATACTTCCAGTGGAAATACGACACGTTGGTGTCGATACCGAAACAGTCTTGCATGAGCGGCAGCAACACATCGAAGTTTTCAGGCGCTACCTGCTGGATGGTGTAGGTTTCAGTCGTACTCATTTGTGAGACAAGGATTGGGGTAGGTTTTTTTTCATGGCCAGCACTTCCAGCCGCAATTGGGCCAGCGACGGAAGTTCATCCACAATATTGATGCGGTGCAGGCATGGCGGTGCGGTTGCGGATGCCAGCGGCAACGCATTGCCACGGTCGCCTACTTCCAACACACACGTGTAGCCCGCTTCGCGGATGCTGGCCTGCAGGTGGGGGCTGTTCTGCCCATTTGGCAAACCCAACACGTCAATGGGTTGCTGAAGGCGCTCAGCCAGAACCCGGCGCGAATCGACCAACTCCTGATGCAGTTGCGCCGGGTCGTGAATAGTGGAAACGACGTCGTGGTAATAGGTGTGGCTGCCCACTTCAATGTTGTGGTTGGCCAAGGAGCGGGCATCGGCCCAAGTCATCATGCGCGGTGCGGGCGGGCGCCCTACAAGCGTTTCCAGCTCGGTCAAAACTTCCTCACGCATCAACCTAGGACGTTGGAGCAGGGCTTTGAATACCGCCAAGTAAAACGGCATCCACTGGTTGTTGTAACGCTGTAAGTCATACCGCGCTTCACCAATCGTCAACTGCAGGTGCACTTGCTGTTGGCGGGCCTGATTGAAGGCGGCGTTCAGCCGCTGCGTCCAGATGGTGTAGTCCCCATTCAGGCAGGCCACTACCAGGTTATGGTTGGCCGGTAAATTATGCCGCACCAAGACAGGAAGTGCAAATTCCATAAAGTCTTGGTAACCATCGTCAAAGCTTAGTACCAACTGGGGCCGTTGGGGAGCCGCCAGTAAATTCAGGTCGCGAAGGTTGACTACCTCGTAATGACGCTTTACGTAGAGGCACAGAGCCTCAAAACGGTCGGGGTGAAGCGGCTGCCAGAAGTAGTCTTCTTCGGCTGAAACGCGGTGTAATGACAAAATCGTAAGCGACTGAGGCCCCCGTAAATGTCGTAACACCGCTGGCACGCCAGCCATTGAGAGAAAAGTTGCAAGCGCTTTAATCATGGACCGCTAGCAGCCTGAAAAAAGAGGCCCCTGCAACAGCAAATGTACACGGCTGATGTGGATTCGGCCCAATACTCACTGATTGACCAGCGGGCCACATAGCCTTCTGGCTTTGAAGTGCAGCAGTTGGCGGCTGAAGTTATTGCCGAGGCCGAAAAGAGGCGCGTGATGAAGACGCGGTTTGCGACGCGGAAAGGCAATACAGTGACGACAATGCCGAAGCGTTGAGCATCGACGACAAAGGGCAAGCGTTTCCACGGGTTTATCTTTGCAAGACTGCCGTTTTCTTACACAATACTATCGCTGTGATGCGCATTCTTTTTCTGGGTTATTGGGGCTTGAACGATGGCCTGACCGCCAGCACCGTTTTCCCGCACCTGCAGATTTTACAAGCGCGCCCCGATGTAGCCGCCATTCGGCTGGTGACCATTGAGCGCGGGGCGGAAGCACAGGCCGACCTGCGGTTTGCCCCGGGCTTTGAAACCGATAAAATCAGTTTTGAGCCGTTGCGGTCCAAGCCTTCCGGCAACATTATTCTAAATAAGATTGAAGATTTCACGCGCTTCCCGAACGAACTGGTGAAGCAGGTGGCGGAATTTCGGCCGGACTTCATCTTGGCGCGGGGCGCCCCGGCGGGTGCGCTGGCGTACTTGGTGTGGAAGAAAATCAAGCTGCCTTTTTACGTCGAGTCCTTCGAGCCGCACGCCGACTACATGCTGGAGTCTGGCGTATGGCGGCGCTACGACCCGCGCTACCTGTTTCAAAAGCACTGGGAGCGGCGGCAAAAACAGCTGGCATTGGGCCTGATGCCGGTGGCCGAAAACTACCGGCAGCAACTGGTGCAGGAAGGGGTGCCGGCCGGCCGCGTCGTGACGGTGCCCTGTTCGGTGAATGCCCGTGATTTCGCCTTTAGCGCCGAAGCACGGGCGCGGGTAAGGCAGCGCCTGAATTGGGCTGCCGAGGCCGTGGTAGGGGTCTACGTGGGCAAGTTCGGCGGCATTTATTACGACGCGGAGGCCTTCGGGGTGTTTCGGGCCGCAGCCGACCATTTCGGACCGGGTTTCCGCCTGCTCGTTCTCACGCCCGACCCCGTGGCCGAAGTGCAGCGCAAGGCGGCGGCGGCCGGAATAGCGGCCGGTGCGGTGTTCGTCATCAAGGCGCCGCATCACGAAGTGCCGGACTACCTGGCGGCGGCCGATTTTGCCTTCGCCACCATCAAGCCAGCGCCATGCCGCCGGTTTTGTTCGGCCATTAAAATTGGCGAGTACTGGGCCAGCGGCCTGCCGGTGTTGGTGCCGCCTGGTGTGGGCGACGATTCGGCCATCGCCGAGGCCGAAGGCGGCGGAGCCGTGTTCGACCTGGGTTTGCCCGCCAGCTTGCCCGCGGCATTGGGCCGCATCGGCGCGGTGCTGGTGCGGCCTGGTTATCGTGCGGCCATCCATGAACTGGCCGTGCGGCATCGGAGTGTAGACCGGGCGCGAATTGCTTACGCGGACTTGCTGCCAGTAGTGTAACTTTGCAGCCATTCAACGCCCGAATTAACCGCTCCTTTCTTGCCGGATTCTCTCCCTGTCTTTTCCATCGTAAGCCCCGTATACAAGGCCGAAAACCTGATTGCGGAGCTGGTGCGCCGTATTCAGAACAGCATGGTCGCGCTCACCGACAACTACGAAATTATTCTGGTCGACGACCGGGGACCGGATAACTCCTGGGACCGCATTGCCGAGCAAGCCGCGCTGGACCCACGAGTCCGCGGCGTGCGCCTCTCGCGCAACTTTGGGCAACACAAAGCCATCACAGCTGGGTTGGAGCAAGCCCGGGGCGAATGGGTGGTGGTGATGGACTGCGATTTGCAGGACCAACCTGAGGAGATTCCGGTCTTATACCGCTACGCCATAGCAGAGAAGTACGACCTTGTCTTTGCCCGGCGCGTGGAGCGTCAGGATTCGTGGCTGAAGCGGGCGGGGTCGCGGGCATTCTACCAAATGCTGGCTTACCTAACCGACACCAAGCAGGACCCCGCCATTGCCAACTTCGGTATCTATCACCGCAAAGTGATAAATGCGGTGCTGTCCATGCGCGAGAGCATTCGTTACTTTCCCACCATGCTACGCTGGGTAGGTTTCCGAGCTGGCGCGGTGGCGGTGGCCCACGCCGAACGCCAAGAAGGCAGTAGCAGTTACAACCTGCGCCGCCTGATTAATCTGGCCTTAGATATCATCCTTGCTTATTCAGACAAGCCGCTGCGTCTGACCGTTAAGTTGGGGCTTCTGGTATCAGCTTCGGCGTTTCTGATGGTCCTCGTTACGTGCTTCCGCTTTTTGATGGGAGAAATTCTGGTGCTAGGTTATACCAGCCTCATTATTTCGGTGTGGTTTTTTTCGGGTTTGATACTTTCCGTGCTTGGCATGGTCGGCTTGTATTTGGGCAAAACCTTTGAACAAGTAAAAAACCGCCCCATCTACTTAGTAGATGTTGATACCGCTCAATGAGTTCGCACGCCAACATCTGCCAGCCCCTGGCCTGGGATAGCGACTATTTGGGCTTTGAAGTTGCCCGGCTCGAACTGAGTAGCATCGCCCCCGAGGAATTGGCCCAATGCGTGGCGCAAGCCCGCGGCAAGGGCCTGCGCCTGCTCTACTTGATTGCAGCACCTGATGATGCCGTTAGCAACGCAAGTGCCCGACGTGCCGGCGCATGGCTGGCCGACCGCAAGGTGACTTTTGCCATGCCCGTGGCACCCGCCGAGCAGGCCGCTCCCATTAGCCCGGCCATTCGCCCGACCACAACCTGGATGCCGCAACTCGAAAGCTTGGCTTTGCAAAGTGGGGAGTATTCGCGCTTCCGACTCGATAGCAACTTTGCGCCCACGGTCTTCACCGGTCTTTATAAGCGTTGGCTGCAAAACTCCTTGAGCCACCAGATTGCGCGCGAGGTATTGGCGTTTGATGCCGAAGGCAATGCACAAGCTCAGGGCCTGCTTACGCTGGGCCTGAAAAACGGCCGCGCCGATATTGGCCTGCTGGCCGTGGATGCGCAGGCTCGCGGGCAGCGCATTGGACAACAGCTGGTAGCGGCTGCCCGGCAACGCACCGCCGCGTGGGGTTTGGCCGAGCTGCAAGTCGTCACGCAGCTCGACAATGAGCCGGCTTGTGGCTTCTACCGGCGCTGCGGCTTTAGCGAGTGGCAGGTCGAGCACATCTACCATCTCTGGCTGTAAGCAGGCGGTACCCGCCGCGCTTGCGTACCTTTGCCCCCGCGTT
Organism: Hymenobacter monticola; assembly: GCF_022811645.1. Lineage (NCBI taxonomy): Bacteria > Pseudomonadati > Bacteroidota > Cytophagia > Cytophagales > Hymenobacteraceae > Hymenobacter > Hymenobacter monticola. The sequence continues at coordinate 2,886,118 of NZ_CP094534.1, forward strand.
TCGACCGCCTACAACTTCTCATGACTATTTCCACGGCTATTCCGTTCAATAAGCCTTACCTCTCGGGCAAGGAAACTACCTACATCGAAGAAGCGGTTCGCTCCGGCAAAATCTCGGGCGATGGCCTGTTCACCAAGCGATGCCACAAGTTTTTTGAGGAGCGGTTCGGCTTTCGCAAAGTGCTGCTGACCACCAGCTGCACCGATGCGCTGGAAATGGCCGCCATCCTGCTCGACCTGCAGCCTGGCGACGAAGTCATCGTGCCGTCTTACACGTTTGTCTCGACGCCTAACGCCTTCGTGCTGCGCGGTGCCAAAATCGTGTTTGCCGACAGCACGGCCCTGAACCCCAACATCGACGCCGCTTCCATCGAAGCCCTTGTGACGCCGCGCACCCGGGCCATCGTGCCGGTGCACTACGCCGGCATTGCCTGCGACATGGACGCCATTCAGGCGGTGGCCACCCGCCATGGGCTGGCTGTGGTCGAAGATGCCGCGCAGGCCATCGACTCGTATTACAACGGCAAGCCATTGGGCAGCCTCGGCGAGCTGGCGGCTTTCTCCTTCCACGAAACCAAGAACATTATCTCGGGCGAAGGCGGCATGTTGGCCATCAACGACCCGCGTTTCGCGCAACGCGCAGAAATTATCCGCGAGAAGGGCACCAACCGGTCCTCATTCTTCCGGGGCGAAGTGGATAAGTACGGCTGGGTAGACATGGGCTCGTCCTTCCTGCCGTCCGACATTATTGCGGCCTTCCTGTACGCGCAGCTTGAAAACCTCGACCAGATTCAGGACCAGCGCAAAGCCCTGTGGCAGGTGTACTACACGGCCCTGAGTAGCCTGAGCAAGTACGGCGTGGGCGTGCCCAACCTGCCGGACTACGCCACCAACAACGGCCACATGTTCTACCTCACTTGCACGAGCCTGGACGAGCGCACCGCCCTGATTGAGCACCTGCGCGAACAGCAGATTCTGCCGGTGTTCCACTACCTGTCGTTGCACAAGAGCCCCTTTTACGTCGACAAGCACGACGGTCGCGAACTGCCCTGGGCCGACTTCTACACCGACTGCCTGGTGCGACTGCCGCTCTACTACGAGCTGACGCCTGCTTTGCAGCAACGCGTTATAGGCGCTATACTGAATTTTTACCACAGCCGCTAGGCTGCCCGTTGCGGGCGGTCCGGCGGTGCAACACGCTACCGTGCGCATCCTTTTCCTTGTTCCTTACCCGCCCGGCCGGGCCCCTTCGCAGCGGTTTCGCTTCGAGCAGTACCTGGACATTCTGACCGCCGCCGGTCACCAGTACCAGCTAGCGCCCTTCATCTCGGTTGCTACCTGGAACATTCTTTACAAGCCCGGCCAAGCGGCAGCCAAGGCCTGGGGCATTCTGAGCGGCTTTGCACGCCGCATTGGGCTGTTGTTCCAGTTGCCGGCCTACGACTTTGTGTTCATTCACCGCGAGGCCGCGCCTTTGGGGCCGCCGGTGCTGGAATGGATAATTAGCAGGCTGCTGCGAAAGAAGGTCATCTACGATTTTGACGACGCCATTTGGCTGGCCAATACCTCGGAGGTGAACAAAGTAGCGGCGGGCCTGAAGTGGCACCACAAAACGGCCAGCATCTGCGGCTGGGCCCGGCGCAACAGCTGCGGCAACAACTACCTGGCCGCCTACGCCCGGCAGTTTAATCCCGACGTCGTGGTGAATCCCACCACCATCGACACCGTGCATCTGCACAACCAGGTGCGCGACCAAAGCGTCCCCGGTCGCCTCGTCATTGGCTGGACGGGCACGCACTCCACCCTCAAGTACCTAGACCAAGTAGTTCCGGTGCTGGCCAAGCTGGAGGCCGAAGGACTGGACTTTGAGTTTCGCGTCATATCCAATCAGCCACCCCAGTTTCCGCTGCGCTCGTTGGTCTTTTTGCCCTGGCGCAAAGAAACCGAAATTGCCGACCTCCTGGGCTTCCACGTGGGGCTGATGCCGCTGGAAGACGACCCCTGGGCCAAAGGCAAATGCGCGTTTAAAGCGTTGCAGTACATGGCTTTGGGCGTGCCGGCCCTGGTGTCGCCGGTAGGCATGAACACCGAAGTGGTGCAGCATGGCCACAATGGCTTTGTGTGCGCGACGGCCGCCGAATGGGAAGCCAGCCTGCGGGCCCTTCTCGCCGACGCCGGCCTGCGCCAGCGCCTCGGGCAGGCCGCCCGTGCTACCATCGAAGCACGCTACTCTGTGACATCCAATACCGCCAACTTTTTGGGCCTCTTCCGATAGCCGGTAAGAGAATGGAAGTGACCCTTCGCGACTGTCGCCAGCTGTTTAATAGCTAGCCCACTAGTTGAGGCCGGGGCCGCGCGGCGGCCCGACCCGCTGGGGTAGCCGCGCCGGATGCCCGTGCCGTTGCCATGTTCTGGAGAATGTATAGCCCACTGAGGTAGAAGGGAATCATCGGAATTTTGTAACGCACCAGCGTACCGAAGTTGGCGCTGGTAATGCCTACTGAAGCGGCAAACACCAGTGAGAACATGAAGCAGAGGAGCAGAATCGGGTTTTTGCCGATGACGCCTAACGTGCGGAACACCCCCGTGCGCCAAAAAATACGCAAGGTGAAAAACAGGAAGAATCCCGCTTCCAGTGCCGACAGCAGCATAACCGGGTTGTGCGCTTCCCAGATGAAGGGCCGGTAGAGGGACGTGGCAATGGCCTGCGGGGCCAGCTTCACCATGCTGCCAATGCTGCCGTCGAGCTCGCCCAGATGGTAACCCGAGCCTTCTTGCTTCACACTTTGTTGGTAGAGGTAATCAGCCGTAATCTTGCTGCGTTCCCCAATTTTGTCCACGTCGTACTTAGCATCGCCCTTTGTGAGGTTAGTAGCCGCGAAAACAGCAACAACGACACCCAGACCCAGGAACAGTGGACGAGCTACCAAACGCAGCCCCTTGCTTTTGATGCGGTCGTTGGTTTCGTTGAATATCCAAAGCAGGGCCGCCGGCAGGAAGCACAGCAAAATGTATACTTTGATGGATAGCAACGCATAGACGGCGATTGTACCAATGAGCAGGCATTTAATCAGCGCCTGCCGCTGAATGATGCCCCGGTACATGGCGTAAAAGAGCCAGCCCAAGGCCCCAAGGCAGAGCGAGTCTTTGAGCAGGCCTGACCCCCAGAAAAACATGGAAGGCACATAAAACATTGCCCAACCCAACTGTTTGTAAACGTGCGGCCTGATTTTAGCAAAGGCAATGAACATAGCCCAGATGCCACTAAAGCTGATGACGGCAAAAAAGAGCGAAATCACCGTGTAGCTGTTGAAGCACAGCAAGCCTAAAAAGGCAGCAATGCGGCATACTAGGTATTCCGTGGAACCCGGCTCGTGCCAAAACATTTTGGCTACATACGGCGCCGTCGCGGGCGAATTATCGCCGCCGTTGTCGAGAATCAGCTGAAAGCCGGTCGAGAAGGATTTGGCAAAGGCCTCATGGATGATGGTGGAATGCCAGTAGTAGTTAAAGGTGTCGCCTCCCTTGTAGTAAAACTGATAAATCAGTCCCAAGCTGATAGCACCCACGAACTTAAGGGTAAGCGCCGGAATGAAGAACGGCTTGGTGAACTGGTTGGTCACCGACGGGCGAATGGCATACGCCAGCCCATAAAGAATGGCCAGGTAAAGGGGGGCGAGGAAAAGGTCACTGAGTTCCATGCTTAGGCTTTTCCGTTCTTTTTAAGCCAGGTTTTGGCCTCTTTGTATTGCTCCGATTTGTGGTCGGCCTTGTCGGCCACCACGGCGTAGTAGCGCTTCGCGGCGGGCACGTCTTTGTCCTTCACGGCCAGCCGGGCCAGGTTCACGTTGGCAAACAAATAAAAACCGCCGGAAGTGTCGCCGGTGCTCTCCGCAAACACAATGCACCGCTGGTAGTAGTCCTTGGCCTTGGCCATGTCGCGGTAGCGGTTCTGCATCAGGTAGCCCAGGAAATAGCTGGCGTAGCGCCCGCTGATGCCCTCGTAGCCCGGCATGCCCTTGTTAATCTTATCAAGAATTTCGCGGCTCACCCGCTCGCAGTCGGCAAACTCGCCCTGGTCGTAAGCCAGCAGCGCATAGAAACGCTGGAAATAGCCGTTGTCGGGGTAGGTGGTGGCCAGGTAGCGGGCCACTGGAATAGCCTCTTCGGCGTTGTTTTCCTCATTCTTGAGGATGCGCATGAGGAATACCCGCGCCTCGGTACCGGTGTAGAAGCCGTTGGCCGCCACGCTACGCAGCTGCTGCAGCCCCAGCTTTTTATCGCCCTTCGGGAAGAAGAGCAGCACCGGCTTCAGCAACGGGTAGTTGTCGGGAATCCAGACGGCGTAGTAGTTGAACAGTGCCTGGCCAAACTGAAACTCCGGGCTCAAACCATTAGCCTCCTGGCTCTTCTTTAGATAGTTGAGCGCGCGCCGGGCGCCCACGGTAGCTTTGCGCCAGTCGTGGCGCTCGGCGTGCAGGCGGGCATCGAAGCCGTAGGCCGCCGAAAGGAAGAAGCTGGCTTCGTAGTTATTGTTGTCGGCGTCGAAGAGCTTCTGGGCCTTGGTGGCCGCCGTGTCCATGTAGGCGAAAAAGGCCTTGTCGTACTGCTGCGTCTGGAAGTTGGTGGGCATGATTTTCCACCATGTGCTCAAACCCAGCAGAAAGTAGGGCATGGGGTGGTTGGGGTAGCGCCGCCGCAGCGAGCGAAACTGCTTCTCGGCCCGGTCGTACTTGAAATTGTAGATGTTGCGCACGGCGCCGTCCAGTTCTAGCTGAATGTCCTTGTCAAGAAGCAGCCAGCCTTTGGTGTCTACGGCCGAGGGCAGCACGCCCACGGTGTCGAGTTCCACCGTTTTTATCGGCGGAGGGGTGCGAATTGTATCGGACTTCTGGGCCCTGGCCAGGTGTGGCAGCAGGAGCAGGCCCCAACAGATACAAAACAGCGAACGCAGCATAGATAGAAAGTCGAAGGCGGGCCTGAAGCAGGGCTCGGGCAGAAGTTGGCCAAAGCTAAGCGGTCTGCTAAAGTACGGACTTTGGCCTAGCTTTGGTCGAAATCCTCTTCTCTTATGCAACTGCTGCACTCGCTTTGCCGCATCGCGGCCCCGGCCGGCCACGAAGCCCCCCTGTCCCGTTTTGTACTCGACTACGTGCGCCAGCACCAAAGCGGCTGGCGTCACCAGCCCCAAATCATCGCCGACGACCGGTTTCAGGACTGCATCCTGCTGGTGTTTGGGCAGCCGCGCACGGCCGTGTTTGCCCACCTCGACAGCATTGGCTTCACCGTGCGCTACGGCCGGCAGCTGGTGCGCATTGGCGGGCCCCAGGCCGAAGCTGGCTACCGCTTGGTGGGGCACGATTCGCAAGGAGAGATAGACTGCACGCTGACCATAGACGACGAAACCGGCGAACTGGGCTACGCGTTCCACCGCGACATCGACCGTGGCACGGAGCTCACCTTCTACTGCGACTTCCGCGAAACCGAAACCACCGTGCAAAGCTGCTACCTCGACAACCGCCTCGGGGTATGGAACGCCCTGCGCCTGTGCGAGACGCTGGAGCACGGCATCGTGGCCTTCTCGTGCTGGGAGGAGCACGGCGGCGGCTCGGTGGCCTATCTGGCCAAGTACATCAATGAGACTTATGGCGTGCGCCAGGCCCTCATTTCGGACATAACCTGGGTGACCGAGGGCGTACATGCTGGCCAAGGCTGCGCCATTTCGCTGCGCGATTCGCTCATCCCGCGCCGCAGCTACGTCGACCGCATCCGGGCCATTGCCGCGGCATCAGGTATTCCGCACCAGCTCGAAGTGGAAGGCAGCGGCGGCTCCGATGCCAAGGAACTGCAGCACGCCGCCGCGCCCTGGGACTGGTGCTTTGTGGGCGCCCCCGAAGACCACGTGCATTCGCCCGACGAGCTGGTGGACAAGCGCGACATCGAGAGTATGCTGGCGCTGTACCAAGTGCTGATGCGCGAGCTGTAAGCCAGCGGGGCCTGCGTGGGGCCGACGGCAGGTTAAACTGCCTGTCGCTCTGCGAAAAGGAATGGAAAGGAGACGGAAAAAGCCGAATAAGCGGTGGCCAAATGCCGGAAACTTGGATTCGCTCCAATTTCCGCTATTTTGCGAGCCGAAAACCGCTTAACTCACTTTTTCCCACCCATTCACGCCTTATGACGAATTACCTCTACGCAGTGCCCGCGTTGGGCATTTTTGCCTTGCTCTACACTTGGCTGCGCGCCGGTTGGGTGGCCCGGCAAGACGCCGGCGACGCCCGCATGACCACCATCGCCGGCTACATCGCCGACGGCGCCATTGCCTTCCTTAAGGCCGAATACAAGGTACTGGCCTTATTCGGCCTCATCGCCGGCGCCTTCCTGTTCTACCTGGGCAGCACCAGCGGCAATTCCAGCCCCGTCATCGTCATTGCCTTCATCATCGGTGCGGTATTCTCGGCCTTGGCCGGCTTCATCGGGATGAAGATTGCTACCAAAGCCAACGTGCGCACCGCGCAGGCGGCCAAAACCAGCCTCAGCGGCGCCCTGAACGTGTCGTTTTCGGGCGGCTCGGTGATGGGCATGGGCGTGGCCGGCCTGGCCGTGCTCGGCTTGGGCTCCTTGTTTATAGTGTTCTATAAGATGTTCGTGCCCAGTGGCCTCGCCAACGGGCAGGAAATGGAGAAAGCGCTCGAAGTACTCACCGGCTTCTCGCTGGGTGCTGAAAGCATTGCCTTGTTTGCCCGCGTGGGCGGCGGCATCTACACCAAAGCGGCCGACGTGGGCGCCGACCTCGTGGGCAAAGTGGAAGCCGGCATCCCCGAGGACGACCCCCGCAACCCCGCCACCATCGCCGACAACGTGGGCGACAATGTGGGCGACGTGGCCGGCATGGGCGCCGACTTGTTCGGCTCTTACGTAGCTACCATCCTGGCTACCATGGTGCTGGGCCGCGAAGTGACCGTGACCAACGACCAGTTTGGCGGCCTGTCGCCCATCTTCCTGCCGATGGCTATTGCGGGCATGGGCATCATCGCCTCGCTCATCGGCATTCTCTGCGTGCGAGTGAAGGAAGGCGGCAACGTGCAAGGCGCGCTCAACCTGGGCAACTACATTTCGGTCATTGTTTCGGCTTTTGGCGCTTATGGCCTCATCATGTGGATTTTGCCGGCCGGCACCTTCACCATTCGTGGCATCAGCTTCGATGCCATGCACGTATTCTACGCCGTGGTGGTGGGCCTGATTGTGGGCACGCTGATGAGCATCATCACCGAATATTACACGGCCATGGGCAAGCGCCCGGTGATGAGCATTGTGCAGCAAAGCAGCACCGGCCACGCCACCACCGTCATCGGCGGCTTGGCCGTGGGCATGGAATCGACGGTACTGCCCATTCTGGTGCTGGCGGCGGGCATTGTGCTCAGCTTTAAGGCTGCCGGCCTCTACGGCGTGGCCATTGCCGCCGCCGGCATGATGGCGACCACCGCCATGCAGCTGGCCATCGACGCCTTCGGCCCCATTGCCGACAACGCCGGCGGCATCGCCGAAATGAGCGAGCTGCCCAAGGAAGTGCGCGAGCGCACCGACATTCTCGACGCCGTGGGCAACACCACCGCCGCCACTGGCAAAGGCTTCGCTATTGCCTCGGCCGCCCTCACCTCGCTGGCGCTATTTGCTGCTTTCATGGGCACGGCCCACATCGACACCATCGACATTTCGAACGCCGACGTGCTGGCCGGCCTGTTTGTGGGCGCCATGATTCCGTTTATCTTCTCGGCGCTGGCCATTGCGGCCGTGGGCCGCGCGGCCATGGCCATGGTGCAGGAAGTGCGCCGCCAGTTCCGCGAGATTCCGGGCATCATGGAAGGCACCGGCCGGCCCGAGTACGAGAAGTGCGTGGCCATTTCGACCCAAGCCGCCATTCGGGAGATGATTCTGCCGGGCGCCATTGCCTTGCTCACGCCCATCATCATTGGCTTCCTGTTCGGCCCCAAGGTGCTGGGCGGCCTGCTGGCCGGCGTTACTGTTTCGGGTGTGCTCATGGCCATGTTCCAGAGCAACGCCGGCGGCGCCTGGGACAACGCTAAAAAGTCTTTCGAAAAGGGCGTAATGGTAAACGGCAAGATGGAGTACAAGGGCTCCGATGCGCACAAAGCTTCCGTGACCGGCGACACCGTGGGCGACCCCTTCAAAGACACCTCGGGCCCGAGCATGAACATTCTCATCAAGCTGATGAGCATCGTGTCGCTGGTTATTGCGCCCCACATTGCCGCCAAAGACGGCGAGCGGGGCATGGCCCCGGTGCAGTTGGAAAAGGACCGGGCCGAGCTGGTAGCACGCCCCCACGTGCGCTACGCCTTCGCTAACGCTGCGCCGGCCGCCGCGCGCTTCATCTACACGGTGCTGGTGAAGTAATCTGAACCGCAGATTTAATAGATGAAACGGATTGAACGGATTCAACGGTGCTGGCTATTTCCGGCTTCATAAAACGGAAAGGCTGCTGCTCATCGAGCAGCAGCCTTTTTATTGGTATAGCCTCTGCCCAAAAAGTGAGAGCAAGCGGGGGCGTTCGAATCCGTTCAATCCGTTTCATCCGTTAAATCTGCGGTTCAGACATTCCGGCCGTAGCTTTGTACCCAAATCACACCCCTTCGCGCCGCATGGCCCACGCCAACGTTACCATCCATAACAAAGAATTTCAGCCGTATCTGTCGGCTGCTCAACTGGATGAGGCCGTGACCGGGCTGGCCGCCCGCCTGAGCGCCGACTATGCCGGGCGCCGGCCGCTGTTTGTGGTAGTCCTTACCGGGGGCTTCATGTTTGCCGCCGATTTGCTGAAGCACTACCAGGGTGAATGCGAGATTGTGTTCATCCGCGTGGCCTCCTACGAGGGCACGGGCAGCACCGGCGTGGTGCAGGAAGTGCTGGGCCTGCGCGAAGAAGTTGAGGGCCGCGACATCATCCTCGTCGAAGACATTGTGGACACCGGTACCACCATGCACCACCTGCTGCCCACGCTGCAAAGCAAAGGCCTGGCGTCGGTGGAGATTGCCACGCTGTTTTTCAAGCCCGAAAGCCTGCGCCACGAACTGAGCATCCGCTACGTAGCCAAAGAAATTCCCAACGATTTTGTGGTCGGCTACGGCCTCGATTACGACGGGCTGGGCCGCAACTTGCCCGACGTGTACGTGGCCGTATAGCAACAATTCTGCCTTTGATTGCTTAACTTGCCCAACCCACCTTACCACTTGCCATCGCGCAACTCTTCCCGTTCATGTTGAATATCGTGCTGTTCGGCCCCCCCGGCGCCGGCAAAGGAACCCAGAGCCAGAAGCTCATCGCCAAGTACAACCTCGTGCACCTGAGCACCGGCGACCTGCTGCGCGCCCAGATTACCCAAGGCACCGAGTTGGGCTTGCGCGCCAAAAAGCTGATGGACGAAGGCCTGCTCGTACCCGATGAAGTCGTCATCGGCATGATTGACTCGGCCCTCCAAACCCACAAGGCCACCGCCGGCGGCTTCATCTTCGACGGTTTCCCGCGCACCGTGCCCCAGGCCGAAAGCCTTGACCAACTGATGAGTGTGCACGACAGCGGCATCAACTGCATGATTGCGCTGGAAGTGCAGGAAGAAGAACTGGTGAAACGCCTGCTGGAGCGCGGCAAAACCAGCGGCCGCCCCGACGACCAGGACGAAAGCAAAATCCGCCGCCGCGTAACGGTGTACAACACCGAAACCGCCCAGGTGGCCGGTTATTACGCTGCCCAAAAGAAATTTCACGCCCTCAACGGCATCGGCCCGATTGAAAGCATCTTCGGCCAGATTTGCAGCATCATCGACCAGCACCAGGCCACTGCCCCTGAAACGCCGGCCGAAGCAACCAAAGAAGTAAAAGCTTAGGAAGTGTTGAATGTTGAGTTTTAAGTGTTGAATAAACACTGACGAGTTGCCGGGAAGGAGTCTTTGGCTCATTTCCGGCAACTCGTTTTTTAACTACATTCTGCAACTGATGACTCTCTAATCATTCAACACTCAAAATTTAACACTCAAAATCTCAATCCCCCGTGGCTTCTAATAACTTCATCGACTACGTCAAACTCATCTGCCGCTCGGGCAAAGGAGGCGCGGGCTCGCGCCACTACTTCCGGGCCAAGGGCCTGCCCAACGGCGGCCCCGATGGCGGCGACGGCGGCCGCGGCGGCCACATCATCCTCGAAGGAAACTCGCAACTTTGGACGCTGCTGCACCTGCAATACCAGAAGCACGTGTTTGCCAAAGACGGCGAGGGTGGGGGCGAGAACCTGCGCTCCGGAGCCCAGGGCGACGACATTGTGCTGCAAGTGCCACTGGGCACCATTGCGCGCAATGCCGAAACCCAGGAGAAGATGCTCGAAATCACGGAGCACGGCCAGCGGGCCATTCTGGTGCCGGGCGGGCGCGGTGGCTGGGGCAACGACCATTTCAAGAACTCCATCAACCAGGCTCCTGAGTACGCCCAGCCCGGCGAGCCCGCCGTGGAGGCCGTTGTCATCCTGGAGCTGAAGCTGCTGGCCGACGTGGGCCTCGTGGGCTTCCCCAACGCGGGCAAGAGTACGCTCCTTTCGGTGGTGAGCGCGGCCAAGCCCAAAATTGCCGACTACGCCTTCACCACCCTCGTGCCCAACCTGGGCGTGGTGGCCTACCGCGACTACAAGTCATTCGTGATGGCCGACATTCCCGGCATCATCGAGGGCGCGGCCGAGGGCAAGGGCCTGGGCACCCGCTTCCTGCGCCACATTGAGCGCAACTCCATGCTACTCTTCATGATAAGCTGCGACAGTCCCGACATCGCGGCCGAATACCAGATTTTGGTGAACGAGCTGGAGCAGTTCAACCCCGACCTGCTGGACAAGCAGCGCCTGCTGGCCATCACCAAGTCCGACATGATTGACGACGAGCTAGAGGCGGAAATCCGCGCCACGCTCCCGGAAGAGGTGCCGTCCATCTTCATTTCCAGCCTCACGAATAAGAACATCGTGCCGCTGAAGGACATGATTTGGAAAGCGCTGGAAGAAACCCGCCGCGACGCTGCCCCCGTCAAACGTGCGGGATTCGGCGAAGAGGAGGGCAATGAAGAATGGCCGTCCTAGCGTATTAGTAGATTCAAGGGAGAAAATGAAACGCCTTACGGCCTTGCTCTTTCACCCATGAATCAAGCCTTTTCTGTGCATAGCCAGCAACATAAAGATTGGAATTAGCTGCAAGAAGCTTCAGTTTCGCATATGCTTCTTCGTTTCCAATATCAGCCAATGCCCATGTGCATTTCCTTGCCAAACCAGAGTACTCATCATACTCCAAATATGAGTGGTATTCCAATGCAGCTTCGTAAACAGCATCAACTGCGCGAGCGTCTTTAATTCGTTGCAATATGCCAATTATGTCCTCGTGATAATAATGGCCAGGCATTGCCAATAAAGCCAAAAGCCAAGGAACCGCCCGTTTGCCAAAATCTTTATCGCTTTTGAAGCCATTTGCAATTCCTATAGCTTCATCAGCTTCTTCTGCTTTTTCAGAAGCAACAGCACTCTCAAAAAGCGCAATGAGCAAGCTCGGAGTGTCAAGCGGAATAGGGCCCAAGGCTACCTCCAACTCATCGGAAAGGATGTTGCCTTCAATAAATTCGAGAACCAGCTTTTGCTGCTCTTTAGTCAATATTCTCATGGCAATAGGCTTTGAGTAAATGTACTGCAAGCTGTGCCACTATGGCAGCCCGCGCCCCTTTGGCCCACTCCTTGCGCCCGCCACGTGACTAACCGGCTAACCCCGTGAAAAACCCCTTCCGACGAATATTTCCGCAAATGGCTAACGAGAATAACCTGCCGCAGGACGACAACCTGACCGCCGACCCCAACCACGTAGCTGGCGAAATGGCCGATGCCGACGGCGAAACCACCGACCCGAACATGACGGCCACCGGTGCCCCGCAGCCCGAAGCCTCGCGCACCGACGCCGAACTGTCCGACCTCAAAGACAAATACCTGCGCCTGGCCGCTGAGTTTGAGAACTACAAGCGCCGCACCACCAAGGAGCGCATCGAGCTGTTCAAAACCGCCAACCAAGAGCTGATGACGGCCCTGCTGCCGGTGCTCGATGACTTCGAGCGCGCCCGCGCCGCCACGGCCAGCACCACCGACGCCAACGCCGTGCGCGAAAGCATCGACATTATTCAGAACAAGCTGAACAAAACCCTGCAACAAAAGGGTTTGACCCAAATGGAAGCCAAGGGCGGCGACTTCGATGCCGAGCTGCACGAGGCCATCACCCAGATTCCCGCGCCCAGCGACGACCTGAAAGGGAAAATCGTGGACGTGGTTGAGCAGGGTTATTATTTAGGTGACAAAGTAATTCGCCACGCCAAAGTGGTGCTGGGGCAGTAATTTTGTTGATTACAGATAGACGGTATTAAGTAGTCGGTAGTCAGATGAACGTCTGTTGTAGGCGATGAAGAACTGTCTGACTACCGACTACCAATTACCGAATACTAGAAGAAAAAATGGCTACGAAGCGCGATTATTACGAGGTATTAGGAGTTGCCAAAAATGCGGAGGGCGACGTTATCAAGTCGGCCTACCGCAAGATGGCCATCAAGTACCACCCCGATAAAAACCCCGACGACCCCACCGCCGAGGACAAGTTTAAGGAGGCGGCCGAGGCGTACGAGGTGCTCAGCAACGCCGACAAGCGTGCGCGCTACGACCGGTACGGCCACCAGGGCATGGGCGGCGGTGGCGGCGGCGGCCCGCAGAACATGGAGGACATCTTCTCGCAATTCGGCGACATCTTCGGTGGCGGCGGCGGCTTCGAAGGCTTCTTCGGGGGCGGGCGCCAGGGCGGCGGCCGGCGCCAGAAGAAGGGCTCGAACCTGCGCATCAAGTTGAAGCTTGATTTGGAGGAAATCGCCAACGGCGTCGAGAAGAAAATTAAGGTGAAGCGCTACGTGGCCTGCCAGCCGTGCAGCGGCACCGGCGCCAAAAACGGCACCGACCTCAAAACCTGCCCCACCTGCCAGGGCCAGGGCCAAACCAAGCGCGTGGTGAACACCATGCTGGGCCAGATGGTGAGCAGCAGCACCTGCCCCACCTGCCACGGCGAGGGCAAAACCATTGTGAGCACCTGTGACGTGTGCAAAGGCGAAGGCCGCCAGTTGCACGAGGAAGTGATTCCCATCAACATCCCCGCCGGCGTGGCCAACGACATGCAACTGAGCATGAACGGCAAAGGCAACTTCCCCGAGCGCGGCGGTGTGCCCGGCGACCTGCTCATCCAGATTGAGGAAGAGCCGCACGAGTTCCTGAAGCGCGACGGCAACAACATCATGTTCGAACAGTACATCTCGTTCGTGGATGCTGCCTTGGGCGCCAACCTGGAAGTACCCACCATCGAGGGCAAGGTGAAAATCAAGGTGGACCCCGGCACCCAACCGGGCAAAATCCTGCGCCTGCGCGGCAAAGGCATCAAGGACATCAACGGCTACGGCCGCGGCGACCAGCTCATTCACCTGAACGTATGGACGCCTAAGAACGTGAGCAGCCAGGAGCGCGAGTTGCTGGAGAAGCTGCGCGATTCGGACAATTTCACGCCGCACCCCGGCAAGAACGAGAAAGGCTTCTTCGAGAAGGTGAAGGAGTATTTCCAGTAGGCCGCAAGCCTGACCGTTTAAATACAAAAAAGCCCGTGCTGACAGTCAGCACGGGCTTTTTTGTGTCTGAAATAGAGCGATGTAGGGGCGGGGCTTGCCCCCGCCCATCGTTGAACGGTATTGTTGCAGCGGCGCAAACAGCCGGGCGGGGGCAAGCCCCCTCCCTACACCGTTCTAGCCTGCCTTTAGTGGCTCAGGTGATTGACGGCCTGATGCAAGGCCTGGCCAATCTCGACGCCAAACAGGGTGATGGCGGTGCACACCAGCAGCCACGAGCTGTCGCGCCGCCAAGCGGGGAGCGACGAGGCGCCGGGGTGGCTGACCAGGGCGAGGTCGGCGGCGCTGGCCTGACCGGCGAGGGCAAAACCGGCTGCGGCAGTGGCAAACGCCGCGGCTGCTACCCAGTTGCCGGAAAGCAGGGCGGCAATGCCGGCGAAGGAAAAAACAAAAACGAGCGTGGTGGGAGAGGTGAGTTTCATGAAGGAGAAAGTTACTTGATTGCAGAAGCACTGGTTGAATCGCGCCGAATGGGCGGGCATTACGGCGGGTGGCCGGTATTTTTCGTGCGTTTTTTCCTGAATAGGCTGTAATGCCCCGCCGTTGCGGCCGATTCAATCTCCGAAACCCTTACCCGCCGCATGGCCTCCGCTGCCCCTTCTGCTGATTTTGTTGCCACGCTCCACGAGTACCAACCGCTGCTGCGGCGCGTGGCCCGCCTCTACTGCCAGGATTCCGACGACCGGCAGGACCTGTTTCAGGAGATGGTGCTCCAGCTGTGGCGGGCGTGGCCGCGCTACGTGCCGCAGGCCAACGCCAAGCTCAGCACCTGGCTCTACCGCATTGCCCTGAACGTGGCCATCTCGAACCTGCGCCAGCGCACCCGCCGTCCCGCCCCGGTGGAACTCGATGCCGAGGCGCTGGCCGTGGCCCAGGCCCCGGAAACGGGTTTCGACGCCGACGACCGCGCCCAGCTCTACCGGGCCATTGCCCGGCTGTCGGAGGTCGATAAGGCCTTTATTCTGCTTTACCTCGAAGACCGGCCCTATGAGGAAATGGCCGATATTCTGGGTATTACCCAAAACAATGTGCGCGTGAAAATGCACCGCGTGCAGGAAAAACTCCGCGCCCTTTTAGTCCCCACCGCCCGATGATGGAACTCGATGACCTCCGCCGCCAGTGGCAGCGGCCCGAAACCGCTCCGCTACCTGTAAGCGCCGCCGAAATCGGCGGGATGCTCGCAGCCACTTCCCATAACCTGATTGAGAAGATGCGCCGCAATACCTGGTACGAAGCCGGCTTGACGCTGCTCATCATAATAGCCGCTCCCCTTTACGCCTGGCACAGCGGGGCGAAGGCGCTGCAACTGCTACTAATGGCCTCGCTGCTTTTGCTTTCGGGCATTCTGCTGGTGAACTACTACCAGCAATTGCAGCTGCTGCGGCGCATGGAGCAGCCCGAAATACAGGTACGGGCGCACCTGGGGGCATTGTGCGCAGGGTTGCGGCAGCGGCTGCGCTTCTACTACCGTCTTACGCTGGCCACCGCCCCCCTGATGCTGCTGCTGCTGTTGGGCTTTCAGGTGGGCAAGGAGCTGGCGCACCCGGGGCCTTTTCACTGGAAGTATATCCTGCTGCTGGCAGCCGCCTACGCCGCCATGGGCGCTCTGGTGCAGGTGGGCGTGGCGCGCCTGACGCGCTGGTACCTGCAGCGCCTCTACGGCCAGCACCTCGACCGCCTCGAAACCAGTCTGCGCGAGCTCGACGAGCCCGAACAGGTCCCTGCTGGCTAAGGGCACTCTCCATTCATCCGCCTTATTTGCCGTTTGGGGTGGGCTTTGCCGCCGCTCCACGCCAGATTGCTGGCGACTGCTGCAAGCAGCCCATACTTTTACTGCGCGACAATCTCCTACATTTAACCTGCCAATCAACCCTTCTTTCTGTGAAACCAATTCTGGAAGCCATCGACGTGCGCAAGGCGTATGCCAACCACGTGGCCCTTTCGGGCGTGAGCCTCGCCATTCCCGAGGGCAGCATCTTCGGCCTGCTGGGCCCCAACGGCGCGGGCAAAACCTCGCTCATCCGCATCATCACCCAGATTACGGGCGCCGACGAGGGCGAAATCCGCTTCCGCGGCGAGCGGCTGAACCCCGCCCACACGGCCGAAATAGGCTATCTGCCTGAAGAGCGGGGGCTCTATAAAAAGATGAAAGTGGGCGAGCAACTGCTCTACCTGGCCCAGTTGCGCGGCCTGAGCCGCAGCGACGCCACGGCGCGCATCAAGAACTGGCTGAACCGCTTCGAGATAAAAGAGTGGGCCGGCAAAAACGTGGAAGACCTCAGCAAGGGCATGCAGCAGAAGGTGCAGTTCATTGCCACGGTGCTGCACGACCCCAAGCTGATTATCCTGGACGAGCCGTTCTCGGGCTTCGACCCGATTAACGCCAACCTCATCAAAGACGAGATTCTGGAGCTGCGCCGGCAGGGCGCCACCATCATTTTCTCGACGCACCGTATGGAATCGGTGGAGGAGATGTGCGACAACATCGCCCTCATCAACCGTTCGCGCAAGGTGCTGGACGGGCCGGTGGGGCTGATTCGGGACCAGTTTAAAACCAATACCTACGAGGTGGAAGGCAAGGGTAAGCTACTGCTGGTGCACCCCGATTTTGAGGTGCTGGAACAAAAGGAGCGCGAAAATGGCCATTTCTACGCCCGGGTGCAGCTACACGATGGCGTGCGGCCTAACGACCTGCTGCGCTACCTCATCGGGGCGGTGGAGGTGGAAGCCTTCCGTGAGAAAATTCCGAGCATCAACGAGATTTTCATCCGGCGCGTGCGCGAAACCATGCCCGAAACCCTGGTGGAGGAAACCGCCTAGCCAGCGGTGGGCAGCCACCGTTCATGCTTCGCTACGCGCGGCATGAAATTCCTTTTTCTGCATTATTGAACAGCAACCAACATGGCTTCTAAATTTTTACTCGTTGCCCAGCGCGAATACCTGACGCGGGTGCGCAAAAAAGCATTCATCGTCCTCACGCTGGCCGTGCCGCTGCTGCTGGCGGCGTTCGGCTTCATCATTATCAAAGTGGCAAGCTCCGACAACGACACCACCGATGTGGTGGAGGTGCGCGATGACTCCGGCCTCGGCGTGGCCGCTCGCCTCGTGAGCACGCCGCAGCTGCGCTTCGTGCCCGCCACCGGCACGCTGGCGGAAGCCAAAAAGGGCTTCCTAAAAGCGAAGCACGACGGCCTGCTGGTGCTGCCCGCTGGCCTCGATGTAGAAAAACCTGAAGGCGTGCAGTTTTTCGGCAAGGGCAACATCAGCCTCAAAAAGGAGAATGCCGTGAAAAGCGCCCTCGACAAGGCGTTTTCGGACCTGAAAATGCAGAAATCCGGCCTCACGCAGGACCAGCTTGACCGCCTACGCTCGAAGGTGAGTATGCAGGCCGTGAGCCTCGACGAAACCGGTAAGGAGGCCAACAGCAACGCGCTGGCTACCTCGGGCATGGCCTATGCGCTGGCGCTGGCTATCTACATGTTCATTTTCATCTACGGGGTGCAGATTATGCGTGGGGTGGGGGAGGAGAAATCGAGCCGCATCATGGAAGTGATGCTGTCGTCGGTGAAGCCCTATGATTTGATGATGGGCAAGATTATGGGCATCGCGGCGGTGGGCCTTACGCAGTTTCTGCTGTGGGGCGTGCTCTCGTTCGGCGTGAGCTCGGTGGTGATGCCGCTGCTGACGGGCAAGGACAAGCCCAAAAACGAAGTGGCGGTGGGCATCGCAGCTCCCGGCGCCGCGGCCGACAACGACGAGCCCCAAAGCGCTGGCGAACGGTTCGACAAAAGCCTGGAGTCGCAGAAGCAGCAACCCGTGATGACCGGGCGTATCAAGGCTTTCGAGATGCTGGCAGCACTGCCGCTGGGTGCCATCCTGTTCGGTTTCATCGCCTATTTCCTGGGCGGCTACCTCCTGTACGGGGCGCTGTTTGGGGCCGTGGGTGCGGCCGTGGACGACCAGACCGATACCCAGCAGTTCATGTTTCCCATCACGATGCCGCTCATTCTGAGCTACATCGTGGGCGTGTCGGTCATTCTGCGCAACCCCGACGGACCGGTGGCTTTCTGGATGTCGATGTTCCCGCTCACCTCGCCCATTGCCATGGTCATTCGCCTGCCATTCGGGGTGCCGATGTGGCAGCTGGCGCTGTCCATCTTCCTGCTCATCCTGGGCTTCATCGGCACGGTGTGGGTGGCGGCCCGCATCTACCGCGTGGGCATCCTGATGTATGGCAAAAAGGTGACGTATAAGGAGCTGGGCAAGTGGATGTTCTATAAGGGCTAGGAAGCAGTAGAAAAATAAGAACGTCATGCCGAGCGGAGCCGATGCATCTCGCGTGTGGTAGTAATCCTGACATGAGGGTTTACTCCTGCACGCGAGGTGCCTCGGCTCCGCTCGGCATGACGTTCTTTGTCTTTGTTACCATCGCCAGTTTCCATGCGCTTCCTCCGTCTCCTCAGCTTCTTTCTGTTGCTTATTAGCCTCGCCAGCTTCACGCGTGGCGACCGGCCTGCCTACCGCCTCTTCACCGCCACCGGACAGCCGGCCGACTACGACCAGATGCTGCAGGAATTGGCTCAGGCCGACGTAGTGCTTTTCGGCGAGCAGCACAACGACGCCCTCGCGCACTGGCTGGAGCTGCAAGTAGCCAGGGACCTGCTGAAGCTGAAGAAGCCCGGCCAACTGGTGTTAGGCATGGAGATGTTTGAGCGCGATGTGCAGCCCCTGGTGACCCAGTACGCCGCCGGCACGCTGGCCGATACAGCTTTTGAGCGCCAGGCCCGCCCCTGGCCCAACTACGGCACCGACTACCGTCCGCTGCTGCAGCTGGCCCGCGAAAACCACCTGCCCGTCATCGGCACCAATGCCCCGCGCCCCTTCGCCAAAGTGGTGGCCCAGCGTAGCCTCACGGCCCTCGACAAGCTGCCCGCTGTGGACCGCACCCTGCTGGCCCCGCTGCCGCTGAAAGTCGATTATGAGCTGCCCGGCTACAAAAACATGGCCGCCATGTTTGGCGGTAGCGCCCACGGCGGCGGGGCCCAGAACATCATCCAAGCCCAGGCGCTGAAGGATGCCACCATGGCCCACTTCATCCAGGCCAGCCGCCAGCCCGGTCAAACGCTGCTGCATTTCAACGGCAGCTACCACTCCGACCACCACGACGGCATTGTGGCCTACCTGCGCCAGTACGCGCCCAAGCTGCGCGTGCGCACCCTGAGCGTGGTGACGCAGGAGCAGCTGCAGACGCTGGAGAAGGAGCAAGTGAATATTGCCGATTTTGTGGTGGTGGTGCCGGCCGATGCGCCGAAGACGTACTAAGGGTTTCTTTCCTCGTTTCGTATGATTTCCACACAAGACTATAGCGTCCTGCCCGATGCGGCGACTCTGAAAACCCTTTGCAAGGCCCTGGCCGCGCTCGATGCCATCAATTCGCCGGACTGGGAGTACCGCTACTATTCCTACAATGCCGATTGGGCGGAGGGCGAAGAAGTGCTGACCATGCGCGACGGCGAAGGCGACGAGATGCTGATACTATTCCGCGCCGAAGGCTGCGTGATAAACGGCTTCCTGCACGAATACGACCAGCCCGACAAAGCCCGGATTACCCGCGGCCTCCCCACGTATTTCGACGATTTTATTTTCGGCGAGCCCGTCAATTCCATTGGCAGCACGTTTTGCCTGTGGTATACGCCCGCCCACGGCTGGCAAACCGGCGTGCTGGAAGACGAGGAAGACGGTTCGGAAGAGCTGCTGTCCATCTTCGATGGCAACCCCGAAACCTACGCCGAGTGGGCCGACGAATACTACGGCGACGAAACCGACCGCTCGCCGATGGACGTGGCGGCCGTGGCACAGGTGTACCAGGGCGCCACCCTGACCAAGGAGTTAGCATTGTGCATTGTGGACAAGGTGGAAGACTGGCAGCAGCTGGCCGAGGACCTGCAGGCCATCGGCTATCCCTATGATTTCGGCTAGCCACGGCCAGCGTCTGGGCAATGATGGGCTAAATCAGTGCCCTGTTTTAGCCCCAACTTATTTTCCCTTCCATGCGCATCCGACAAGCCCATATCGACGACATTCCGCGCCTGTCAGAAATTCGGCTGGCGGTGCGGGAAAACCCGCTCAACAACCCCGCGCTGGTAACTTATGCCGACTACGTGGACTACCTCACCCGCCGCGGCCGGGGCTGGCTGGCGGAAGTCGAGGGGCAGGCGGTTGGCTTCGCTATCGCCGATTTGCAGGGCCACAGCATCTGGGCCTTGTTCGTGCACCCTGGCTACGACCACCGCGGCATTGGCCGCGCCCTGCACGACACCATGCTGCGTTGGTACTTCAGTCAAACCACCGAACCCGTGTGGCTGAGCACCGCGCCGGGTACGCGGGCCGAGGGCTTCTACCGCCACGCGGGTTGGCAGGAAACTGGCCGCACCAAGAGCGGCGAGGTGCGGTTTGAGCTGGCTGAATGGCCCGGTCCGGCTTAAAAGATGCGAAGTGCCCGCATTGCGTATTTTTGCCCGCTTAAGAAACCCTAAAATTTATGTCCGAAACCGATTCTCAAAAGCGCGCGCTGTTCCAGCGAGTGGCCGCTACCCTCAAGCAGCAAGGCTTCACCATTGCCAAAGAAGACCCGACGCGCCCCTGGGGCGGCTTTTTCGTGATTGACGAAGACCAGGCCCAGCAGTTTGCCGACACGTACTTCAACGGCTTGTCGGTTGATAACCTGCGCATTTCGGGCAAGCTCAGCCCCAAGGTGCTCCTAGTGGCGCCGCACCAGCGCCTGAGCTGGCAGTACCACCACCGCCGCGCCGAAATCTGGCAGGTGGTGCAGGGCCCCGTGGGCGTGGCCACCAGCGACACCGATGAGCAGGGCGAAGTAAAAAGCTACCAGGTGGGCGAGCGCATCGTGCTCAAGCAAGGCGAGCGCCACCGCCTCGTGGGCCTGAAAGACTGGGGCGTGCTGGCCGAAATCTGGCAGCATACCGACGCCAACAACCCTTCTGACGAAGACGACATCGTGCGCGTGCAAGACGATTTTGGGCGCTAACATCACCACTTACTGCGCCTCGCGCTCCGCCCATGACTCCCTCCGACGCCAGCGCCGCTTCGGCCTTCGATAAGGCCCGCACCGGCCTCTGGACCAGCCTGCAAAAGCACTTGGCCAGCGTGTATGAGGCCGAAACGGCCTTCGCCCGGGCCACGGCCTTCGCCGAGGCGTTTCCATTCGCCGTATCGACGGCCAGCGCCGAGCAATTGGCTGATTATCAGGCTGCGCGCAACGCATTGCGCGACTTGTTCACTGACGAAACCAACCAGCTCGATACGCTAAACAAGGCCATCCGTACCAAGGGCTACGCCGAGGCCGATAAGAAACAGCTTTACCTGTTGCTGCTGGGCTACATGGACATTGCCGGCGCTGCTTTCGAGCGCCTGCACACCGAAGTGCCAAACGCCCTGCTGCCGGATGAGGAACTGGCCGAAACCACCGCCCGCTTCGACCGGGTGCGCAAATTTGCCCGCCTCAACGTGAAAGGCATGGCCGGGCTGCTGACGCTGCCGACTAAGTAGGCTGCAGTTAGAAGGAAAAGAAAAAGCGAAGCCGGAGTAGCTAATACCTATTCCGGCTTCGCCTTTTTCAGCGCCTCGGCCAGCGACTGCTGCAGCTTGGCGCCCGAGTCGGCCGGGGCCTGCTCGGTGATGTTGTACTGCTTTTGCAGCCGTTCCCATTCCTCAATCGGAATGAAAACGCCAGTGATTTTGCCTTTGTCGTCGGAAAGATATTTGATGTCCATACGGGGGTTGTGCTTACTTAAATTGGAACGTCATCCTTACTAAACCGTCATGCCGAGCGCAGCCGAGGCATCTCGCTCGCTTCGTTGTGTTGGCATTGATTACTACCACACGCGAGATGCCTCGGCTGCGCTCGGCATGACGTACTATACGTGCGGAGTGAGTTATTGCCCCGGCTGATACGTCTTTTCGGCGTGCGCTTTCACGTCTTCCGGATAAAAGCGTACTTCTTTGAAGCGGCCGTTGCAGTAAAAATCGGCTTGGTCGGTGAAATGCGGCGTGCCCGGGCGGCTGCTTTGCCCGCCCGTGACGACGGAGCGCGCCACGATGCGCGGGCCGAACTCCACCACCGCCACGAAGCTATTGCCCACGTTGCCGTAGCGCTTCTTGGTGCCTGGGTAGGCCCGCGCCCCAAAGGCGGCCAATGAGCCCCAGGCCGATGACGTGAAGGCCACCGGCAGGCTGGGCTGCTGGTCGTCGTACCGTTCCTCGATGCGGCCGGTGAGGCGCTGGTAGCGGTTCACCTCGCCCCAGGGCTTTTTCCAGGTACCGAAGTCGCGGGTCAGGTCATCGAGCGTTTCGGCCAGGGTAGCCATTTTTTCGGTGGGCGAGGTATTGGCCAGCGCAAAGCGCACGAAGCTGATGTAGTCGAGTTGCGGCTGGGCGGCAGGCACGCGGGCCCGGGCCTTGGCCAGCAGCCGCTCGGCCCAGTAGATGGCCACAGTTTGGGCAATGGAAGTTTGGGCGTAGTTGTGGTTCCAGGCGCGTAGCACCTCAATGGCTTCGGTCACGGCGGGGGCGGCGGCTTTTTCGGCCGAGTTGGGCTGGTAGGCGGCCAGCAGCGGCGGCAACAGTTCATCGAAGGCGGTGAGGTGCGGGTCGTCGGCCGCGGCAATCAGCGTGTCGAGGTTGAATACGGGTTTGCGGCTGAGTACGCGCACGGCGTTCAGGCCGCGGTAGTTCTCGGCGTCGGGCGCTTCGTATTTGGGAAATTTGGCCGGGTCGGGGCTACTGGGGCCGCTCACGGTGTAGGGAGTGGAGTTGCAGTTCTGAATGAAGCCGCTGGCGGGGTTATGCACCTGCACCAGCTCGCTCACCGGGTGGAAGCCCTGCCACTCGGTGGCCGAGGTGCTGCCGTCCACGAGCTGGCTCCAGTCGAATTTGAGGTTGCGGCGGGGCATAAAATTGCCGTGCCAGTAGGCAATGCTGCCCTTAGTATCGGCAAAAACGGTGTTGTTCGAGGCGTTGCCGTTCAGTTTCATCACCTGCTGGAAGCTGGCGTAGTCGGTGGCTTTGGTGCGCAGGTACGACTGCTGCAACGCGGCCAGCGGCGCGTTCATCATGCGCACCGCCACCCACTGCCCGTCCGTTTTCTGGCCCACGATGGGGCCGTGGTGCGTGCGGTAGATGGTGAATGTTTTGCGCAGCATTTTATCGCCCGACTTGTAGGGCAACGACACTTTCTGCGTGGTCACGGCGCGCAGCTTGTCGTCGTATTTATAAAAAAGCTTGCCGTCCTTTTCCTCAATGGTTTCTATATATTCGTCCATCGAGTCGGCTTGGCTGGAAGTGTGCATCCAGCCGCAGTGTTCATTGAAGCCCTGGTAAATGAAGAACTGTCCCCAGGTCACGGCGCCGTAGGCGTTTAGGCCCTGCTGGCTCACCATCTGCACTTCAGAACGGAAATAGAAGGAGGTGTGCGGGTTAATCAACAGCAGCGCGTGGCCATTGGCGCTTTTGCCCGGGGCAATGGCGAAGCCGTTGGAGCCCACCGGCTCGCGGTCGGTACGCCCGAAATCGGTGTCAATCCAGGAAGTTGATTTTTTGGCGCTATAAAATGCTTTGAGCCGCTCCAAACTCACCACGCTGATGTTGCCGCCAATGCTGCCTTCGCTAAACATCAGCGGCATCCAGGGCTGGAAGCGTCGCAGCAAGCGCGGCTGCACGGTGGGGTGGGTGGCCAGGTAGTAGTTGGTGCCGGCCGCGAAGGCATCAAGCAACAGCTTCATGTCGGCCGGGCTCTTTTTGTAGATGCTGATGGCCTGGGTGCTGTCCAGAAAAAGGCGGGCGCGCAGGTCGTGGTAGAGCTGGGCTTCGCCTTCCACCTCGGCCAGCCGGCCAATGGCGTCGAGGTAGTTGGTTTCGACGCGGTTGAAATCGTCCTCGCACTGCGAGTAGAGCAGCCCAAAAACCGCGTCGGCATCGGTCTTGCCGTAGATGTGGGGCACGCCGTAAGTGTCGCGCGTGATGCTTATTTGCTTTGCTTGTTGCTGCCAGCGCGCCAATTCGGCTGGGCTGAATTTCTGGGCTTGAACCGTTAGCACAGGAACAAGAAGGAGCAGCGAGAGAAGCAGGCGCATCAGCGGCGGAAGTTGGTGGAGCGGCAGCCGCGAAAGTAAATGAAAAAGCCCCGGCCGGTGGGCCAGGGCTTTTTTACCAATGTCATCCTGAGCACAGC
The DNA here is from genome assembly GCF_022811645.1 of Hymenobacter monticola. NCBI lineage: Bacteria > Pseudomonadati > Bacteroidota > Cytophagia > Cytophagales > Hymenobacteraceae > Hymenobacter > Hymenobacter monticola. The sequence goes on from NZ_CP094534.1 coordinate 2,910,099, forward strand.
GAAAGACCTTATCGCATCAGGACCGTCGTCTAAGCGTGATAAGGGCCTTCGCTGCGCTCAGGATGACAAAGACTTCGTTATGCCGAGAACGACGAGCCGCAGCCGCAGGTGCTCTTGGCCTGGGGGTTGTTGAAAACGAAGCCGCGGGCGTTGAGGCCGTCCTGGAAGTCGACTTCCATGCCCAGCACGTACATAGCGTGCTTTTTATCCATGATGAGCTTCAGGCCGTCGAGGTCGTAGGTTTCGTCGGCGTCTTTGGCTTTGTCGAAGCCGAGCAGGTAGCTCATGCCCGAGCAGCCGCCGCCCTGCACGCCGATGCGCAGCCCATAGTCGTCGGGCACGTTCTTTTCGATGATGATATTTTTCACCTCCTGCACGGCGCGCTCGGTGAGGGAGATGGGGGCGAGGGTGGCAACAGCAGCCATAGTGAAAGGCGATTTAAAAGGGATGGATAACAAAGATACTGCCGCCGTCGATGTTACCGTTAGTAGGCAGCAGGAAGGAAACAGCAGTTGGGGCCCGGCGGTTCACGGCGTAAGTTTGCGCGCCGTGTGGTTTGCTATACAATCACCAGGTACGTCATGTTTTGCTGCGCGCGGTATGACGTTCAACGACTTAATCGGTTTCTATCAAAATGGATTCAACCACCTATTTCTACGACCTGCTCAAAATTATTCTGCCCGCCCTCATCGTGGCCGGGGCCATCTACCTGCTTTTCAAACAATTTCTGGAAAAAGAGCAGCAGCGCCGCTTGATTGAGCTACGCCTCGAAACCAACAAAACCACGCTGCCCCTGCGGCTGCAAGCCTATGAGCGGGTGGTGCTTTTCCTGGAGCGCATCTCGCCCAACAACATCCTCGTGCGCCTGAGCAGCGCCGGTTCCACGGCGCCGGAGTTTCACCGCTTGCTGCAACAGGAAATCCGGGCCGAGTACGAGCACAACCTCTCGCAGCAGCTCTACATCTCGGCCGATGCTTGGACGCTGGTGAAAGAAGCCAAAGAAAACGTGCTCACGATGGTAAACCGCGCCTTTCACGGCATCCAGAACCCGGCCCAGGCCCGCGGCACCGAACTGGCCAAGCGCATCCTCGAAGGCCTGATGATGGACGGCGCCGAGCCCACCGCGCAGGCGCTGGCCGTGGTGAAGAACGAGGCGATTGGGTTGTTTTAAAGCTTGGCTGTCGTCTGTCATTGCGAGTGGAGCGCAGCGCAACGCGGCAATCCGTCCTGTCAATGCCAGACACTTCCTTTTACCAGAAAGCCCCGGTACCTCAATGGCACCGGGGCTTTCTGATTATAAAGAAAGAGCTTCATCACAACTCGGGGCTTGTAGCGAAGAGAGGACGGATTGCCGCGCTTCGCTCGCAATGACAAAAGATTATACCGCCGTTGCTACCGCTTCAATGGCCCGCTGGTAGCAGTCCTCGTAGCGCGGCACAATGTTTTCCACCGCAAACTCTTTGGCTCGGGCCAGGGCAGCAGCTTTGAAGCGGGGCAGGTTCTCGTCGTCCAGCACGTACAGGGCATTTTTGACCATGTCGGCCACGTCGCCAATGTCGCTAATCATGCCGGTCACGCCGTGCACGTTCAGCTCCGGAATGCCGCCGGCGTTGGTGCTCACCACGGGCACTTCGCAGGCCATGGCTTCGAGGGCGGCGAGGCCGAAGCTCTCGTTTTCGGAAGGCATCAGGAACAGGTCGCCCACGCTGAGCACTTCTTCCACGGCTTCGAGCTTGCCCAGGAAGCGCAGGTCGCGGTGCACATCGAGGTCGCGGGCCAGCTTTTCCATGCGGTTGCGGTCGGGGCCGTCGCCCACCAGCAGCAGCTTGGCCGGAATCTGTTCCCGCACGCCCACGAAAATGCGCAGCACGTCTTCCACCCGCTTCACGGTGCGGAAGTTGCTGGTGTGGATGAGCAGCTTCTCGCCCTCGGGCGCAATGGCGGCCCGGAAGTGGCTCTTTTCCTGTTTCTTGAAACGGTGCAGGTCGATGAAGTTGGGAATGACGGTGATGTCTTTCTCAACGGCGAAATATTCGTAGGTTTCGCGCTTCAAATCGTCCGAAACTGACGTTACCCCGTCGCTCTGGTTGATGCTGAACGTGACCACCGGCTCGAAGCTGGAGTCCTTGCCTACCAGCGTGATGTCGGTGCCGTGCAGGGTCGTTACCACCGGAATGTGAATGCCGCGCGAGCGCAGAATCTGCTTGGCCATGAAGGCGGCCGAGGCGTGCGGAATGGCGTAGTGCACGTGCAGCACGTCGAGCTTCTCATTTTGCACGATGTCGACCATCTTGCTGGTCAGCGCCAGCTCATAGGGCGGAAACTGGAACAGTGGGTAGGCCGGCACATACACCTCGTGGTAAAAGAGGTTCTCGTTGAAGAAGTCGAGCCGTACCGGCTGGCTGTAGGTGATGAAGTGCACGCGGTGCCCGCGCTGGGCCAAGGCCTTGCCCAGTTCCGTGGCCACCACGCCAGAGCCGCCGAAGGTAGGGTAACAAACGATACCGATGTTCATAGAAGATGCTGTTGCGCTTAGCCAACCAAGAAAGGCGGGGTTTGTTGCAGTATACTCAAACTAGCTCGGCTCGCCTGAATACAGTAGTTTTACCTCCCCTCAATACGGCCACAGTAAAATGGAAAATAAACTAACTCAACAACTCGAAGCAGTCATGGTGGCAGGGGTAACTGTGCCGTTGCCAGTAAAACAACTATACGAGTGGATAGAGGCCAAGGGGTTCTACGTCGATAACGCCGACGGCAGAATCGGCTTTCTCTACCCTGAAGCGGACATGCGGGAAAGCTGGACTGATGAGGGCCGACGCGGTGGAACCAATATTGAATTTGCTGCTTCCGGAAATGCAAACCTGAAATACTGGTTTGGCGCCGAGCACGAGGAGGTGAACCGACGGCTTTGCGTCTTTGGCAAAACCGGTGGTGAAGGCTCGGAATGTGCCTTTTGGCTGAGCGAAGGCGGCGAGCTGAAAATAGTGCACATGGGCTCGGGTTCCGGTTCGGTGCTGAACTGCGTACTGGCCGACAACGCCGTGGACTTCCTGCGCCTGCTGGCCATTGGCTACGACGAAATCTGCTGGTCAGAGGAGTTTACAGCCCCGCCGAACGAACTGAATGACGATTTTAAAGTCGAGCCCAACGTGGAATTTCAAGAATGGGTGAGAAGCACGTTTAAAGTAGAAATCCCAAGAACGGCGCTGGAAATTGTGAAACACCCATCCGATATGGACGACGAAGATTCCGAGGATGAGTTCTGCCGTTGGTGCCAGCAGTTCACCGCCTAAAAAGCTAGAGGCGCAACGGTTACGTTGCGCCTCTAGCTTTTTAGCAAATAATCTAACAAGAATTACTTCTGCGCCGCACTGGCCGAAGCCAGCTTCTTGGCATTTTCCGCCGCCAACGACTTATAAATTACTTCGTGAATGCGCGTGCGGATGTTATACTGGCGCAGCTTGTTGTTGCCGGCGTCGGGGTACACGCGGTTGGAGAGGAAGACGTAGAGAATCTGGTTGTCCGGGTCCATCCACACGCAGGTGCCCGTGAAGCCGGTGTGGCCAAAGGTGCTGGCCGGCGAGAGGTTGCTGGTTGGGCCTTCGTGCTTTGTGGGGTCGCCGTGGTCCCAGCCCAGGCCGCGCCTGCCGCCGTTTTGCGGGCGGGCAAACTCTGATACCACCGGGTTCTGGAAGTAGCGGGCGCCCCCGTAGCTGCCGTTTTGCAGGTTCATCTGCATGAGCACGGCTAGGTCGTTGGCGGTGGCGAAGAGGCCGGCGTGGCCGCCCACGCCGCCCACCAGGGCCGCAGTTTGGTCGTGTACAGTGCCTTGCAGCTGTTCGCGGCGGTAATAGGTGTCGTTTTCGGTGGGCGCGATGCAGCTTTTGGGGAAGCGCTGCAGTGGGTTGTAAGTCATGCTGCCCAAGCCCAGCGGGCGGTAGAAATTCGCTTCCAGAAAATCCTCAATCGGCTGCTTCAGAATCTTTTCGCACACCCGCTTCATCACAATGAAGCTCAGGTCGGAATATTCCGTTGGGTATTTGCCCTTCACCTTCGGCAGCAGGCCCGAGCGCATGGTCCAGGCCCACACCGAGTCGTCGGCGGCTTTGGTGCTGTACTCGCCGGGCGCCACCTCGTTGGGGAAGTCGTCGGAGCGGATGCTGGCGTAGAAAGCGGGCTTGAGTTGGCCGTCGCGCATGGTACGCTCCCAGGTGGGGATGCCCGGTTTGAGACCGGCTTGGTGCAGCAGCACGTCGCGAATGGTCATGTCGCGCTTGTTGGTGCGGGCCAGCTCGGGCAAGTAGGCGGCTACTTTCTCCTCAATGTTCAGCTTGCCCTGGTCCTTGAGGTACATCACGGCCTGCAGCGTGCCGGCCACCTTCGTCACCGACGCCAGGTCGTATAAGGTGCTGCTGGTCACGGGCTGACTTTGGTCGTAGGTGCAGTAGCCGTAGCTCTGGTCGAACACCACGGTGCCGTTTTTGGCCACCAGCACCTGGCAGCCGGGGGCGGCGGCGTAGGTCTGGCTTTCGAGGGCGATGTTGTCAATCTGGGCCAGCACGCGCGAGCTCAGGCCCTGGCTTTCGGGCACGGCGTAGCGCAGGCGGTGCAGGTCGGGGGTGGCAATGCCGGTGGCCACCTTCAGGGTGGGCGACACCGTGACGGGCAGCTTGCCCCGCGCTGGCAGCGCCCCAAACAGCACCTGCGGCACCACAATCTGGGCGGCGTAATGGTCTTCGTAGCCGCACACCAGCGTGCGGGCGCCCTCCAGAAATTTCAGCGAGTAGGCGTTGCCCATGGCCACCACCACCGTCTTAACTCGTTTGTTAGCCTGCAGTTGCTTGATGAATTTCAGCGCCCCGTCGCCGATGCCGTAATTGTGGCTGGGCGTGTTGTTCATCTGGTGCAGGCTCACCACCACCACGTTGTACCCGTTCAGCCGGCTGCTGATGCGGGCAAACGTGCTGTCGGGCGCGTAGCGGTCTGTCACGGCGTACACCGGGCCGGGCTGGTACTTGTTGAAAATGGTGGCATACGGCCCCTCGGGCTGCGTGCCGATGGTGATGGCCGCAATGCGCAGCGTATCGAGCCGCTGGAAGGGGAGGAGCTGGTCGTCGTTCTTGGCCACCGTCACGGCGTGCTCGAAAATCTCCTGGGCCAGCACCTTCGACTGCGGCAGATTGAGGCTGTCGCGCAGGGTGCGCAGGTTAGCCGGCCGGTAGTTGTTGAGCCCGGCCCAGTACTTGGCCCGCAGAATCTTTTTCACCCGCAGGTCCAGGTCCTCCTGCCGCAGCTTGCCGGCCGTCACCGCCTCCCGAATACGGAGCAGGGCCGAGGGTACATCTTCCGAAAACAGCAGGATGTCGTTGCCGGCGGCCAGGGCCATGGCGTCCAGCTCGCCGTCCTTGTACAGCTTGCTTACGCTCTTCATGTTGAGCGCATCGGTGAAAACCAGGCCCTTAAATCCCATCTTGTCCTTCAGCAGGTCCGTGACGAGGGCACGCGAAAGCGTGGTGCTTTGCGCGTGCGTAGTGTCGAACAGCGGCATGTACAAGTGGGCCACCATCACGCCCATAATGCCGTCCTCGAACGACTTCTGGAACGGCACCAGGTCCACCTTCGTCAGCCGGGCCAGGTCGGTGTTGATGACCGGCAGGGCCACGTGCGAGTCGGTGTCGGTGTCGCCGTGGCCGGGGAAGTGCTTGGCCACGGCCATCACCTTGTTGTCCTGCAAGCCTTTGAGGTAATGCGAGCCCAGCGTGGCCACGCGGTCCTGGTCTTCGCCAAACGAGCGGTTGCCAATCACGGGGTTGCCGGGGTTAGAGTTCACGTCGAGTACCGGGGCGAAGTCGATGTGCACGCCCAGGTTGCGCATCTTGCGGGCAATGTCCTGGCCCATCTGGTACACGTACTTGGGGTCGTCCATGGCGCCCAGCGTCATCTGCTTGGCGAAGTGGGCCGAGGAATCGAGGCGCATGTCGAGGCCCCATTCGGCGTCCATGGCCACGAGCAGCGGCACCCGGGCGGCGGCCTGCAGGCGGTTGCCCATGATGGCCTGGCGCTTGGGGCCGCCTTGCATAAACATCACGCCCCCGATATTTTGATTACGCACCAGCCGCTCGATGCGCTCAAAGTGGCTGCGGTCCTTGTTGGAATACGCCGCCACCATGAAAAACTGGCCCAGGCGCTGCTCCGGCGTGAGCGAGTTGAACACGCTATCCACCCAGGCCACTTCGGCCGGCGAGTTGGTGAACGGGTCGGCGGGCAGCTTTTTGACCTCCGAAAACGACAGCAGCAAACCCGCCGTCAGCAGCAGGGCCGCCGTGCTCAGCAGGAAAGGGATGCGCATCAGCCCCTTGGGGTTGGTGGGTTGGTTCAATGGGCAAACGGGCCGCGGAGGCCGTACTTTTGTCGTGGGTAGCAGCGGAACCCCCGGGCCGGGTTTGGAGGTTCCACTGCTAGCAAAAGGGAGTCGGTGCTTGGTAGGCAGTAGTCGGAAGAAGAAGCTCTTTATCTGACTACTAACCAGCAAACACCGATTACGTGCAGTCGGTCATTTTGGCCGCAAAGGTACGCAAAAACTCCCGCTACGGGTTTATAACGCGGCCGATTTTTGCTTATTGCAGGGTACGGTTTCGCTTGTCTCCGTGCCGATTAGCTTTTCAAGTTCTTTGGGCGCAAGCTGAAGCGTGCGCTACCTCCTATGCCTGATATTATTCACCTGCTTCCCGAATACCTCGCCAACCAGATTGCGGCCGGCGAGGTGGTGCAGCGCCCCGCCTCGGTGGTGAAGGAGCTGCTGGAAAACGCCGTCGACGCCGGCGCCACTCAGGTTCAACTCATTGTGAAAGAGGCCGGCAAGCAGCTCGTGCAAGTGGTCGACAACGGCGCCGGCATGAGCCCCACCGACGCCCGCATGAGCCTGGAGCGCCACGCCACCAGCAAAATCCGCAGCACCGAAGACCTGTTCAAAATTCGCACGCTCGGCTTTCGGGGCGAGGCGCTGGCCAGCATCGCGGCCGTGGCCCAGGTCGAAATCCGCACCAAGCAGCGCGAGCACGACACCGGCACCCTGCTGCTGGTGGAAGGCTCACAAATCACCAACCAGCAGCCCACCGCCTGCCCCGACGGCACCAGTATTGCGGTGAAAAATCTGTTCTTCAACGTGCCGGCCCGGCGCAACTTCCTCAAGAGCAACGCCGTGGAAATGCGCCATATCCTCGACGAGTTTCAGCACGTGGCGCTGGCCAACCCGCAGATTGCCTTTTCGCTCTACCAGAATGACTTGGAGGTGTTTGGCCTGCCGGCGGGCAAGCTCAGCCAGCGCATCGTGGCCTTGCTGGGCAATGGCTACAAAGAGCAGCTGGCGGCCTGTGAGGAGGTGACGCACTCCATCTCGGTGCGCGGCTTCGTGGGCAAGCCGGAATCGAGCAAGAAAAGCCGGGGCGACCAGTTCTTCTTCGTCAACAACCGCTTCATCCGTTCGGCCTACCTCAACCACGCCGTGCTGGCGGCCTACGAAGGCCTGCTGGCCCGCGACACGCACCCGTTCTACGTGCTGTTTCTGGAGCTCGACCCCAAGGCCATCGACATCAACGTGCACCCCACGAAGACGGAAATAAAGTTTGAGGACGAGAAAACCGTCTACGCCGTGGTGCGCGCCGCCGTGAAACAAAGCCTGGGCATCCACAACATCGCGCCGTCGCTGGACTTCGACGGGGACGTGAACTTCGCGCCCATCCGGCCGCTGCGGGCCGGCAAGGGCACCGGCGACGCCCCTACCACCCCCAACGACCACCTGCCCGCCGCCTCTCCCGCGGCCCGGGCCGCCAGCGCCGCCGATACCTTCCGCCCCGATGCCCTGGCCGCCGCTGCCTCGGCCGCTACCCGGGGCCCCGCCGCCAACCATTCGGGCTTTTCCAGCTTCGCGCCCGAAACCCGACGCGACGGCTACGAGCGCCAGCTGCCCCCGCGCCCCACCGAGCAGGCCCGCCGCGAACTCGAAGCCTTCTACCGCGAGTTGGGCCAGCCCGTGCGCGAAGACCGCACCGTGGGCGCCGACAACCCCATTGTCCGCAGCTTCGAGGCCGACGTGCCGGCAGTACCCGCCGAGTTGCCCGTGCCCCCGGCGCCGGCCGTCCCCACTGAATTTTCGCTAGGCCTGACAGGCCCCGAAGCACCGGCCACGTCGTCGGTGCCTGCGCGTGAGGGAGGGGCGGGAACCCGGGCCGTGCAGGTGCAGCAGCGCTACGTGCTGGTGCCGGTGAAGTCGGGCGTGCTCCTGATTGACCAGGAAGCGGCGCGCGAGCGCATTCTCTACGAGCAGTACCGGCAGGAGCTGGGGCGGGCCGTGGGCTCGTCGCAAACGCTGCTGTTTCCGCGCACGGTCACGTTTTCGCCCGCCGATTTTGCGGTGCTGCGCGAGCTAACCGAGCCGTTGCACGCGCTGGGCTTCATCTTCGTGGAGTTTGGGCCGAATACGATTGCCGTGGAAGCCATTCCGGCCGGCATGCCGCCCCAAAACGAGAAAGAACTGCTCGAAAGCCTCATTGAGCAGTTCCGCACCACCGCCGGCCCGCTCAAACTCGACCAGAGCGAGAGCCTGGCGCGGGCGCTGGCCCGCCGCGTGGCCGCCGGCACGGCCGGCACCCGCCTGCCCGAAGCCGAGCTCAGCGCCCTAGCCGACCGCCTTTTTGCCTGCCAAACGCCCGGCTACACCCCCGACGGCCGCAAAACCTTGGTGTTGCTGGACGGGCAGCAACTGGCTGATTTTTTCCGTAAGTGACCCGCCGGCCGTGCGGTTTTCGCGGCGCCTTACCTTCGCTTCATGTTCAACCTCACCCCCACCGTTCGCAACTTGCTGATTGCGAATGTGATTTTCCTGGTTGCCCAAAACAGCTTGCTGCCTTTGCTCTCGCAGGTGGGCAGCCTGTACCCCATTGGCTCGCCCTACTTTTTTCCCTGGCAGTTTTTTACCTACATGTTTTTGCATGCCGGCTGGGGACACTTGATTTCCAATATGTTCGGCCTCATCTCGTTCGGGCCCATGCTGGAGATGCGCTGGGGCGCCTCGCGCTTTCTCACCTTCTGGCTGATTTGCGGGGTAGGGGCAGGCCTGCTCTACGAAGGCGTGCGCGGCTACGAGCTGCACAAGATGGAGCAGGCGCGGCAGGAGTTTCACCAAGCGCCCAACGGGGCTGACTTTGCCGATTTCTTCCGCAATTTCGGAGAAGGCTATACCGGCTACGAAACCCTGGCCCGCAACCTGCAGCTGCACCCCGCCGACCCGCAATTGCTGCAAGCCGCCACGCAAACCGTGGATGAACTGGCCCGGGAAATCGTCACTTCGCCCCGCGGCGGCATGGTGGGCGCGTCGGGGGCGTTGTTTGGCCTGCTGTTCGCCTTCGCCTACCTGTTTCCGAACACCGAGCTGATGCTGCTGTTCTTCCCCTTTCCCATCAAGGCCAAGTATTTCGTGTTTTTCTATGCGTTGTACGAGCTGTACGCGGGCGTGCACCGCACCCCCGGCGACAACGTGGCCCACTTCGCCCACCTCGGTGGCCTGCTCATTGGCTTCCTGGTGGTGAAATATTGGGAAGGCGGCCGGGAACGGTTTTACTAGAACGCGGTTGATGCAATAGCATGCCGTGCCACCCCTGGCCCGCTACATTTGTTGCCCCTGATTTAATCCCGACACGAGCCATGAGCATCGTTCAAGACATCCGTACCGCCTTCAGCCGCCGCGACAACGCCCTCATGCAGCTCATCATGCTGAATGTGCTGGTGTTTGCGGGGTTAATTGTGCTCCGCGCGGTTCTCACCATCAGCAGCGCCAGCGGCTACTACCCCACGGTGATGCGGCAGTTTGAGCTGTCGTCGGCCCTGCCCATGATGCTGCGGCATCCCTGGACGTTGCTCACCTACGCCTTCACCCACGAAGGGTTCTTTCATATTTTGTTTAACATGCTGAACCTGTACTGGTTTGGGCAGCTTGTCCGCGAATACCTCGGCGACCGCCGGCTGGTGAGCCTCTATGTACTGGGGGCCCTGGCCGGGGCGGCTATTTTCCTGTTGAGCTACAATCTGGTGCCGGCGTTTCAACCCGCGGTGGGCACGCCCATGGTGGGCGCTTCGGCGGCCGTCACGGCCATCATCGTGGCCGGGGCCACGCTGCTGCCCGACTACACTTTCATGCTGATTCTCATCGGCCCGGTCAAGATTAAGTGGATTGCGGCCGTAGTGGTGCTTATTTCCCTGGCCGGTGTGAACGGCGGCAACCCCGGCGGCGAAATCGCCCATCTCGGCGGCGCCTTGCTGGGCTTCGTGTTCATCAAGCAACTGCAAGCCGGGCGCGACCTGGGCCGCCCCGTGCAGGCCGTGGGCAATTTCTTTAGCCGCCTCACCAGCAGCCAACCCGCCATGCGCGTGAGCAGCACCAGCCGTCGCCCCGAACCCGTAACGGCTGCCTCGGCCAGCGGCCCGCGCAAGCCCGCTGCCCCCGGCCAGCCCCTGCAAGACGAAATCGACACTATTTTGGACAAGATTTCGCGCTCCGGCTACGAGAGCCTGAGCAAGGAAGAAAAGCAGAAGCTGTTCCGGGCCAGCCAGCATTAGGACCGTCGAAGGCAATGAAAAAGCGTGGTTGGTGGCTGCTTCTGCTGTGCTTGGGGCTGCACGTTGGCCCGGCCCGGGCCTGCCTCAACGACCATGCCGCCACCAAGCTGGACGGCACGTGGCAAAGCTCAGACGATGAAAGCATGGTCATGGGCCCGGTTCCGGTAGGGCGAAACCTGGCGGCCGAAGCCCTGGCCAACCGGCGTCGCCTGCAACAGTTCGACAGCCTCTGGCGCACCCGCCACCGGTTGGCCGATTACGCCGGCTACGGCCTGACGCTGGTTTACCTGGGGCGCTACGCTGAGGCGCGCAAAGTGTTTGAGCAACTGGACACCTGGCGGCCCAACCAGTACGAAACTGCTGCCAACCTGGGCACCGTGTACGAGCTGCTGGGCAACCCTTATTTGGCGCTGAAATGGATACAGAAATCCATTCAACTCAATCCCCGTTCGCACCAGGGCACGGAGTGGCTGCACGTCAATATTTTGCAGGCCAAGCTGCGCGGGGCGCGGGCCATCAACTCCGAGTACCTGCTGGGGGTTGATTTCGGCGAGGGCGCGGCCCCGGTGCCGGGCCTGCGTGGCAGCCGGCCGCTCGATTCCATTCAACACGCGCTTTACTACCAATTATCGGAGCGCCTGAGCTTTGTGCGCCCGCCCGACCCCATTGTGGCGCAGTTGCTGTTCAACCTCGGCAACGTTTATGCGCTGACCAGCAACCTGGAATCATCGGAGCGGGTGTATGCCGAAGCTGAGCGCTATGGCTACCACGGCCAGTTGCTGCGGAAGCGGAAGGCCTACTTCTGGTGGCTGCGGGCCGGAACAGACATTATTCCCCAGCTTATCTTGGTGGCGCTGCTTGGCTTGGTCGGATTTGGCTGCTGGCGGCTGGGCAAAGTCCTGCGCCGCCGCTTTGTCCGGCCGGCCTAGCCCGGAGTTGTGCCTGAGCACCTGAAGTGTGCATGCGCGCCGCTTCGGACAGCCGCCAGCCCGCTGCAGAACCGTGTGAGGTGCTATTTTAGCAACCCCAACGCCATTCGTCGCTCATGTTTTCGGCCGCCCGTATTCAAGCCCTGCGCAAAAGCAAAGGTTATTCGCAAGAGCTGCTGGCCGAGCAGTCCGGAGTGAGCTTGCGCACCATTCAGCGGGTGGAGCAGGGCGAAACCGTGCCGCGTGGCCACACCGTGCAGGCCCTGGCCGCAGCCCTGGACGTACCGCTGGAGGCGCTGCTGGCTTTGCCGAAGCCAGTGGCAGAAGCCACAATGGAGCCGTCGGGTTCGGTACCCGTGCCCGGGGCGCCGGCAGTTTCGCGGCTGCCTGACGCGCCCGCTCCACTATTGACGCCTGCCGCCCCTGCGCCGCCCGCAAGTTCCGCCTTGCCCTCCGACCCGCAAGCCCTGGAGCTGCTCAACCTGAGTGCGCTCTGCCTGCTGGTGTTTCCATTCCTCAACCTGCTGGCGCCCTACCTGCTTTGGCGCAAGCACCGCCACGACACGGCCCACGCCGCCGAAGTGGGCCGCCGGGTGCTCGGGTTTCAGGTGCTGTGGCAGGTGGCCAGCTTCTTCAGCTACCTGATGGTGCTGCTGCTGCAAGCCGCCATGTTCTTCTACTTCGGGGTGGTGCTGAAGGGCGTCTTTCTCGGCGTTTTCGTGCTCACTTATTTGGTCAATGTCGTGACGGTGGGCTACAACCAGCTGCTGTTGCGGCGCGGCCAACTCGATATTTACCCCATTCGGCTTTAACTGGAGGTGAAATTATAGTGATTGCAGGACAATAAGTTATGGCAAGTGGCGGCAAAATGTCGCCACAATGGCGCCGGGAGTGGGGGAGGTAGCCGGGTAGGTTTGACCCGTCAACCACCGCTCATTTCTGCACCCATGAAAACCCTCTCCAAAATCCTGCTGGCCATCTTCGCGCTGTTTGTGCTCAGCGGCATCGGTGGCTATTTCTACTTCCGCAAGCAGTTCCAGGCGCCGGCCAATCAGCTCACGGTTTCGCAGCTGCCCGCCACTTCCCGCTTCGCATGGCGGGCCGATACCACCGGCTCGCACATCACGCCCCACGCCGTGCTGCTGGTGCCCGTGACGCTGCCCAACTGCCCGCGCACCTGCTACCTGCAGTTCGACACCGGCGCGCCCTACTCGTTGCTCTACTCGCACGCGCTGGCCGCCCTCCAGGCCCGCTACCCCGCCACCGGCCCGGCCCTAAAACCCCAGGCCGACGCCCTCCAGAACTTTCAGTTCGCCATCGGCCAAGGCCAGGTAGCGGCGCGCACCATTCGGGTGCGTGAAATGGGTGCCCGCACGTTGCCCGCCGACAGCGCTGCGCCTTTCGTCATTGGTACCCTGGGCACCGACGTGCTGGAAGGCCGCGTGCTCATCATCGACTACGCCCGCCAGCGCTTCGAACTGCGCACCAACGTGCCCGATAGCCTAGCCCGTCAGGCCGTATTTGCTCCCATGACTTTTGAGCAGCGCCGCCTGCTGCTCAACGCCGGCCTGAAGGAGGCCGACAAACAGCTGTATTTCGACTCTGGAAGCAGCGCCTTCGCCTTGCTTACCTCGCAGGCTACCTGGCAGGAAATGGCACGGCCGGGCGCACCCGACCAAGTCACGCCGGTCAATTCCTGGGGCAAAACCCTGACAGCCCACACCGTGCCCACTGCCGCCAGCCTGCAGATTGGCACCAGGACCCTCCCGCTGGGTACCGTCACCTACATCGACGGCACCAGCTTCATGGAGCGCATGCTGATGCAGTTTTCCGGCATGGGCGGTATGCTCGGCAACGAAGTTTTCAGCCAACACACCCTGATTCTGGACGTGAAGGGCCGTCGGTACGGATTGGTGTCCCGCTAGCCATAGGCCAACTCAATCAGTAGATGTCGTATTTGATATCAGGCCGGTCATGGGTATAGAAGTAGGCATAGTTCGAGCACATCTCTTCCCAGCCCGCTTCGGTGGTGAACTTCTCCTTCATCACATCCTCCCAGGCCAGGCGCATTTGCCGGGCGCACACCAGGGGGCGAACCTGGCCCACGCCCGTGCCCAGCCCCGGCACAGCCAGCGTTTTTACCACGTCGCTTACAGCCTGGCCGGAAGCCAGCTTGCCGTAGCGCACCAGCGTCAGGATGGCTTTCATGGCCAGGTACACATTGGGGCCGCGCGTGATGGTCATGGGCGTACGCATGGTTGGCGCCGCTATCAGGTAGGGGAAGTTGGCGTGGCCAGTCGGAATGATTTCCGCCTGGCCCACCAGTAACTCTCCGTAATATTTCTCGCGGATAATGCGCTGCAGGTCCTTTTCCAGGTGCCAGCCCAGGTTTTTGGAGATGGCAAAATCCAGCCCGCCGTTCATGTAGCCGAAGCTGTTGGCCGGGCTGATGAGCGCATCGGCGGGGTAATCGAAAATGGAGCCGAGGCGAACGGTAACTTGCGGTACGTCGGCAAAAACTTTTTCCCAGGCGTCAGTAATTTCTGGGTTGGTGGCAATCAGGTTTAGGTGCATGAATAAGATTTAGCCCGCAAGATACTGGCTGCTAGCCGCATTCAAACAGAAAGGCCGCCCCGCACAATGCGAAGCGGCCTTTCAGCTTAAGCAAATGCTTCAAAAACTACGCCGGCTGGGCAGCGCTCATTTTGTCGAGGGCGTCCATCACCTCTTTCACGTGGCCGCGCGAGGTTTCGAGCAGGGCTTTCTCTTCGTCGTTTAGTTGCAGCTCAATCACCTTCTCGATGCCGTTTTTGCCCAGGATAACCGGGGCGCCCAGGTACACGCCGTCGATGCCGTACTCGCCTTCCAGCTTGATGCACACCGGGAACACGCGGCGCTGGTCGCGCACGATGGCTTCCACCATCTGGGCCGCGGCCGCGCCGGGGGCGTACCAGGCCGAGGTGCCCATCAGCTTCACCAGTTCGCCGCCGCCGTTGGTGGTGCGGGCCACAATGGCGTCCAGCTCTTCTTTGCCAATGAGTTCCGTTACGGGGATGCCGCCCACGGTGGTGTAGCGGGGCAGGGGCACCATGGTGTCGCCGTGGCCGCCCATGAGCACGGCCTGAATGTCTTTCGGGCTCACGTTCAGGGCCTCGGCCAGGAAGGCGCGGTAGCGGGCCGTGTCCAGAATGCCGGCCATGCCGAACACCTTGGTGCGGTCGAGGCCGGAGGTGAGGTGGGCCTGGTAAGTCATCACGTCGAGCGGGTTGCTCACGATGATGATGATGGCGTTGGGCGAGTACTTCACCACCTGCTCGGTCACCGATTTCACGATGCCGGCGTTGGTCGAAATTAGGTCGTCGCGAGTCATGCCGGGCTTGCGGGGCAGGCCCGAGGTAATCACTACCACATCAGAACCGGCCGTACGGCTGTAGTCGCCGGTCACGCCCACCGTGCGCGAGTCGTAGCCGATGATGGGCGCTTTTTGCCAGATGTCGAGGGCTTTGCCTTCGGCGAAACCTTCCTTGATGTCAACCAGAACAATTTCGTTGGCGATTTCACGCGTGGCGAGCACATCGGCGCAGGTTGCGCCCACGTTGCCGGCTCCGACTACGGTAACTTTCATTGGGATGGGAGTTGGATGAGAAAACGATGTCGGCCGTAAAAGTAAGGCCGAATGCAAATTGTGCGGGCAGAAAATCCGGGTTTTTACTGGGACGGTTGATACATCGCTCCGCGTCCGCTACATCCGCTGCACCGTAAGCACCCGCTCGGTAGCGTCCTCCACCTTGAATCGGTCGTCGACGCGCCAGCCCACCACCCAGCAGATTTTGCCGTCGGCCGAGGTGAGCACGCGCACCTCATCTTTCAAATTGAGCGGCACTTTCTGGTCAATTAAAAAGTCGCTGAGCAGCTTCTTGCCCTTCATGCCCAGCGGCATAAACCAGTCGCCTTCCTGCCAGCGGCGCAAGGTGAGCGGGAATTTCAGCTTGTCGGCATCCAGCGCCGCCGTGCTTTTCGAGCGCGGGATGATGAAGTGCTTTGCGTCATCGTGTAGCTCAGCCTTGAGGCGCATGCCGTCGGCCAGCAAATCGGTTTGGCCCGCCACCAGCTGGAAGGTGCCGTATTGCGACGTGCGCCGCGGGGTGATGACCAGATGCTCCCGGTCCTTCACCAGCCGGTGCGTGGGCGAGTCAAACCGCCGACCGCTCTCGCCGCCAAACGCCGCTACAATGTCCTTCACCACCGGCCACGAAAAGCCGAAAGGCCGCAGCAACTCGTGCAGTACCAACGTAGTAGCCGCCGTTTTTTGCAGCGTGCTGATGTTTAAATAGGTCACCTCGTCCTCGTCGCGGCGGGCCTGGGCGGCGGTATCCTCCACGTAGCGGCGCACAATTTCTTCGGCTCCACCCACGCGCTCGGCGGTGGCGGCCATGGTTTGGTCGAGGTTGGGGTTGATTTCGCGCAGCACGGGCAGCACCTCGTGGCGCAGCAGGTTGCGCTGGTACACGGGGCTGTCGTTGCTGTCGTCTTCGCGCCAGCGCAGGCCGCGCTCCACCAGGTAGTCGTGCAGGTCGTCGCGGCCCAGGCCCAGCAGTGGGCGCACCACGTGGCCATTTTTCACCTGAATGCCGTGCAGGCCGGCCAGGCCGGTGCCGTGCGTGAGGTTGAGAATCATGGTTTCGGCCTGGTCGCGCTGGTGGTGGGCGGTGGCAATGGCGGCCAGCTGCTCCCGTTCCCGCACTTCTTCAAACCAGCGGTAGCGCAGCAGGCGGGCCGCCATTTGCGTTGAAATGCCTTCCTGCTCGGCAAATTCCTTGGTGCGGAAAAACTCGGCAAAGTAGGGGAGGCCGTACTGCTTGGCCAGCTTGCGCACAAACTGCTCGTCGGCGTCGGCATCTTCGCCGCGCAGGCCGAAGTGGCAGTGCGCCACCGCTACCTGAACCCGGAGGCGATGCAAAATGTCTAACAGCACCACCGAATCGAGTCCGCCGCTGACGGCGACCAGAATGGGGTCGTTTTCGATGGAAAAAAGGTCGTGCTCCTCAATGAAGCGGCGTACGGCATCAAGCATAGTAACAGAAGTATTCAAATAAAAAGCCGGTCATGCCCATCTGGCGTCCGCGTAGCCGAAGCATCTCTGCCGCAGCAGTAAATAATTGAATTGCGCAGTAGAACTGCGGCTGCGCTCAGCATGACCGCCGGGTAACCAAGCTTGCGCGGGCCCCGCAGACACTACACCGCAAAGATGGCCGTTAGCGCGGGCCCCGTCCGTACCTTTGACCACCGAATGTCTTTCTTCCGCTTTTTAGTTCTGCTCTTTGCGCTGGGGCCGCTGCTGGGCCACGCTCAAAACCCGACGGTGGCGCGCCCTGGTGCTGCTAAAGCGCCGGTTGCTCCACCGCGGGCAACCACCGGCACGCCGCCGGCCAAGGGGGCGCCCATCAAGCTGCTCACCTCGGGCCAGTTGGTGGGTGGCGTATTTGATGGGGTGAAGATTCGGAAGCTGATTGGCAACGTCAGCTTTCAGCAGGACGACGTGTTCTTGTATTGCGATTCGGCCTACCAGTACATTGATAACAACCAGGTAGAGGCTTTCAGCAACGTGCGCGTGGTGCAGAGCGACACCATGACCATCACCGGCGACCACGGCTTCTACGACGGCGCCAAGCGCACGGCCCGCATGACCGGCAACGTGGTGATGCGCGACACCCGCATGACCCTCACGGCCCCCTCGCTGGAGTACGACATGAACCGGAAGACGGCCTACTACACCGAAACCGGCCACCTCACCGACCCGCAAAACACCCTCGACAGCCAGGAAGGCTTCTACGACCGCAACTCCAAGGTCTTCCTCTTCAAGCGCAACGTGCACTTGGTGACGCCTGATTCGGAACTGAACAATGACACGCTGCGCTACAACACCGTCACCAAAATTGCCTACTTCAACGGCCCCACGCGCATTAAAGGCAAGCAGGGCAACCTCTACGCCGAGGGCGGCAACTACAACACCATCACGCGCGTCTCAGACTTCAAGAAGAACGCGAAAATCGACACGCCCAACTACCTGCTGGGCGGCGACAACCTGGTGTACGATGAGCTAAAGCTCTACGGCGTAGCCAAGGGGCATGTGTCCCTCACGTCCAAGAAAGACAACCTCGTGTTACGCGGCGACGCCGGCAAATACTGGCGCGCGCTGGGGCGCACCAAGCTTTATGGCGGCCGGCCAGTAGTGCGCAACATCGGCTCTCAGAAAGACACGCTCTACATGGCTGCTGATACGCTCATCAGCATAGAAGCCCGGCCCGGCCAAACCACCAAGCGCACTGTGCTTTACGCGTTTCCGCGGGTGCAGATTTTCCGGGGCAACCTGCAGGGCATCTGCGACTCGCTGACCTACGACCGGCAGGACAGCATCATCTACCTCAACCAAGACCCCGTGCTGTGGCAGGCCAAAAACCAGCTCACCGCCGACTCGATGCAGATTCGCTCGAAGCGCGGCAAGGTGGATGAGATGCGCCTGTATGCCAACGCCTTCGCCGTGAGTCAGGACACGCTCCTGAATTTCAACCAGACCAAGGGGCGCAACATGATTTCGTATTTCCGCGACAACAAAATCCGACGCGTCGATGTGCTGGGCAACGCGGAAAGCATCTTCTACGCCCTCGACGGCGACACCGCTACCACCGGCATGAACCGGGTGCTCTCGGCCAACATGCGGATGCTGTTTGTTGATAGCAAGCTCAACAAAATATCGGTGCTCTCGAACCCCGAGGCTAAGTTTATTCCGCCCCACGAACTCAAGCCCGCCGATGAGCGCCTGAAGAACTTCCGCTGGCGCGCCAAGGAACGGCCCACCCGCCGGCAGGTGTTGGGCAAGCAGTTCGACGACCGGCCCAAAAAGCCCAAGGCCGTTAAGAAGAAAACCAAAACGACTCCCAAAAAAGCCCCCAAGGCCAAGCCCACCCCGAAAAAGACGACGGCCAAGCCCGCAAAGCCGGTGGCCAATGCCGCGCAGCTTCCCGCTGGCCCCGCTGCCAGCCCGGGGGCACCCAAAATTCCGGCCGCGCGGCGCTAGCTGCAACCTTTGGCCGCCGCCGCGCACTCTAGTGGCCGGTGGCCCGGCCCGATTCGGCGCCCCGTTTGCCTTCGCCGGCTCAAATCGTTACCTTTGCACCCCTTATGCCGATTTCCCGCCTCACGGTTCTGTTTCTGCTGGTTAGCACGCTCTTGCTGGGCGCTTGCGCCAGCGGCTACCAAAAATTGCTGAAAAGCACCGACGTCAATAAAAAGTACGCCGCGGCCGTGCAGTACTACGAAAAGGGTGACTTTTTCCGGGCCGGCACGCTGCTCGAAGACCTCATCCCGTTGCTGAAAGGCCGCCCCGAAGCCGAAAAAGCACAGTTCTACTTCGCCAACACCAACTACAAGCAGCGCAACTATGTGCTGAGCGCGTTCTACTTCAAGCAGTTCACTGACACGTATCCAAACTCGGAGTACACCGAAGAAGCCACGTTTCTGAATGCCAAGTCGCTGTTCCTGGACTCGCCCGGCTTTGAACTCGACCAAACCAACACGGTATCGGCCCTCGAATCCATCCAGGATTTCCTGAACCGCTACCCCGACAGCAAGTTCAAGGCCGAAACCGATAACATGGCCCAGGAGCTGCAGAAGAAGCTGGAGAACAAGGCTTTCGAAAGCGCCCGCCTCTATTACCAGCTGCGCTACAACCAGGCAGCCGTGGTGGCCCTCACCAATTTTCAGCTGCAATACCCCGCCTCGGCCTTTGCCGAGCAAGCGGCCTTCCTGCGCCTCACCGCCCAGTATTCGTGGGCCAAGGAAAGCGTGGAGTCCAAGCAGCGTGAGCGGTATCTGGAAGCCGTGAGCTTCTACCAGCAGTTCGTCGATACGTACCCCAAGAGCAAAAACCTCAAAGCCGCGCAGGACATGTACGATTCCAGCCAGGCCGAAATTACCCGTTTGAAAGCCGTGCCCACTGCTGCGGCCAATTAATCTTTTGTTGTTAGTTGCCTGTTGCAGATTTACTTCTGACACCGCACGGGCCTGACAACTGACAACAAATCACTATTAACTAATCTGTGCCCATGAAACCCAATCCCAACGCCGTATCGAGCTCCATCGTAACGCGCAACATCGCCGACATTACCGGCGACAACGGCAATGTGTACGAGGCCATTTCCGTGATTTCGAAGCGCGCCAACCAACTGTCGGTGAAGCTGAAAGAGGAATTGAACGACAAGCTGGCCGAGTTTGCCTCCACGGTCGACAACCTGGAAGAAGTATTCGAAAACCGCGAGCAAATCGAGGTTTCGAAGCAGTACGAGCGCATGCCCAAGCCCACGAGCCTCGCCATTGAGGAGTTTCTGCAGGGTAAAATCTATTACAGCACGCCCGAGCCCGAGGAGGTTCAGATTCCCCGCGAGCTGTTCTAAGACGCGGCTGTAAGTAGCCAATCGAAGAGAACGTCATGCTGAGCGCAGCCGAAGCATCTCGCGTGCAAGAGTAAATAATTACTTCTGCACGCGAGATGCTTCGGCTGCGCTCAGCATGACGTTCTTTTGTCAAAAGCAAATCCTCAATCATGGCCGACCTTACCCCGCCACGCAACGCCCTGCACGGCCGCCGCATTTTGCTGGGCGTGAGCGGCAGCATCGCAGCCTACAAAGCCGCGCCGCTCACCCGCCTGCTGGTGAAGGCGGGGGCCGAAGTGCAGGTCATCCTCACCGAAGCTGCTGCCGCTTTTGTCACGCCGCTCACCTTGGGCACGCTCTCCAAAAAGCCCGTGCTGACCGGCTTTTTGCGCAATGCCGCGGCCGGCGAGTGGCACAACCACGTGGAGCTGGGCCTGTGGGCCGATGCCCTGCTGATTGCGCCCGCCAGCGCCAATACCATCGGCCAGCTGGCCAACGGCCTGTGCCCGAACCTGCTATGCGCGGTGTACTTGTCGGCCCGCTGCCCGGTGTTTCTGGCCCCGGCCATGGATTTGGACATGTACGCCCACCCAGCCGTGACGCAAAACCTAGCCCGGCTGCGCTCCTTCGGTAACCACGTATTTGACTCGCCCAGCGGCGAGCTGGCCAGCGGCCTCAGCGGCCACGGCCGCATGCTAGAGCCGGAAGACATTGTGGAGGAGCTGGAGCAGTTTTTTGAAAAATAGCCCGTCCGTCATGCCAAGCGCAGCCGAGGCATCTCGCTTGTGGTAGTAAATTCTAATGACTGGATTACTTCCCCATGCGAGATGCCTCGGCTGCGCTCGGCATGACGTTCTTTGCAAGGCTTATACTTTTCTCAACCATGCACGTCCTCCTCACCGCCGGCCCCACCTACGAACCGCTCGACCCCGTCCGCTTCCTCGGCAACCGTTCGACGGGAAAAATGGGCTATGCGCTGGCCGAAGCTTTCGCGGCCGAAGGTGCACAAGTGACGCTGGTGAGCGGCCCCAGCCAGCTGGCCGACCCGGCCAATCCGCGGATTCAGACCGTGCGGGTGGAGACGGCGGCCGAGATGTTTGCGGCGGCTTCGGCCGCGGCTGAGGTGGCCGATGTATGGGTATTTGCAGCGGCGGTGGCCGACTACCGGCCGGCGCAGGTAGCAGCCGAAAAGATTAAGAAAGCGGGCGAAACGCTGACGCTGGAGCTGGTGAAAAACGTAGACATTGCCGCCACGCTCGGCCAACAGAAGCGGGCTGAACAATTTGCCGTGGGTTTTGCGTTGGAGACTACGAACGAGCTGGCCCACGCCCAGGACAAGCTGTACCGCAAAAACTTCGACCTGGTGGTGTTGAATTCACTGCGCGACCCGGGCGCCGGGTTCGGCCACGACACCAACAAGGTGACCGTGCTGGATGCGGCCGGCCAAATCGTTAATTTTGAATTACAGTCCAAAGCCGAGGTGGCCCGTGGGCTGGTTAGCCTGATTTTGGCCCGCCGGGCCGCAAAACTTTGATGCTCATGCTGCGAAAGCTTCTCGCCGTCCTGCTTTTGGTTGTTTGCTTGCTGTTGGCTGGCCCTGTTGCCCGCGCGCAGGAGCTGCAGGCCGAGGTGCAGGTAACCACCCAAAACGTTACCATCACCGACCCAACGCTGGTGACGCAGATGCAGAATGAAATCCGCAACCTGCTCAACACCACGGCTTGGACGACGCAAACCTATCGGCCCGACGAGCGCATCAAGGTGCGCATGTTCATCGGCATCACGGCCATCCCGCAAAACGGCACTTACAACGCCACCATGCGCCTGATTTCGACGCGCCCGGTGTACGGCACCGGCTACGAAACCAACGTCATCAGCCTCACCGACCGCAGCTTCAACTTCAACTACTCGCCCCAAAACCCCATCGCCTTCTCGCAAAACAGCTTCACGTCCAATCTGGCGTCGCTGCTGGGGTACTACGCCTACCTGGTGATTGGCATCGACCGCGACACGTTCGGCCGGCTCGGGGGCACGCCGTACTACGAGCTGGCGCGCAACATCGTCAACTACTCGGCCAACCAAACCCTCACCAACGAGCCCGACGAAGGATGGCGCGGCTCGGGCTCGCGCGAGCGACACAACCTGCTCGACAACCTGACCGACCCGCAGCTTGAAGCCTTCCGCCTCGGGTTTTATAACTACTATCGTTTGGGCATGGATTTATTCATCGAAAAGCCCGAAGAAGCCCGCGCTTCGGTGATGACCGCCCTCACGGGCATTCAAAAAGCCGTGGTGACGCGCCCCACCGCGCTGATAACCCGGGCATTTTTCGACGCCAAAGCCGACGAAATTGCCAACATATTCCGCACCAGCCCCGACGCGAGCCAGAAGCAACAATTGGTGGCCATGCTTACGGAGGTAGACCCCGGCAACTCCGCTAAGTATCAAACGGTGCTGCAATAAATTATGAATTATCAATGATGAATTCAGAATTGTTGTACAGGCGATTCTTGAATTCATCATTGATAATTTAAAATTCATAATTAATTATAATGTTAGTCGATTTACGAATTAAAAATTACGCGCTGATTGAGCAGCTGGAGCTGCGTCCGTCGCCGCTGTTGAATATCATTACGGGCGAAACCGGGGCCGGCAAATCCATCATGCTGGGCGCCATTGGCCTGCTGCTGGGTAACCGCGCCGACTCGCGCATGCTGTTCGATACCGAACGCAAGTGCGTGATTGAAGGGCAGTTTGACATCAGCAACTACCAGCTGCAGGACATTTTCGACGCCGAGGATTTGGACTATGACACGCACTGCATTCTGCGGCGCGAAATCAGCCCGAACGGCAAGTCGCGCGCTTTCGTGAACGACACGCCCGTGACGCTGGAAGCCCTGCGGAAAATAGGGGCCAACCTGATGGACATTCACTCGCAGCACGACACGCTGCTGCTGGGCGACGGCGTTTTTCAGCTCAACCTGCTCGATTTGTATGCCGGGCTGGTGCCGCAACGCACCATGTACGGCAGTGCCTTTCGCACCTACCGCAAGCTGGAAGTTGATTTGCAGGCCCTGGAAAGCCAGGCCGCACAGGCCAGCAAGGAGCTGGACTACAACAGTTTCCTGCTGAATGAGCTGGAGGAAGCCCGCCTCGACAACGAGGACCAGGAAGCCTTGGAGCAGGAAATTAAGCAGCTGGAGCACGCAGAGGAAATCAAGTACAAGCTGAGCCAGGCCCTCCATGGCCTGCGCGACAGCGAAACCTGCGCCACCGGCACCATGAAGGAGGCTTCTACGCTGCTGGGCCAGGTGGCCAGCTACGCCGACAACTTCCGGGAGCTGCGCGAGCGGCTGGAAAGCTGCCTGATTGAGTTGCACGACATTGCTGACGAAGTGGAAACCGCCGAGCGCCACACCGAGGGCGACCCCGCCCGCGCCGAGGAGTTGCAGGACCGCCTCAACGTGCTCTACACCCTGCAGCGCAAGCACCAGGCCCGCGACCTGCCTGCCCTGCTGGCCGTGCGCGACGAGCTACGCCAAAAGGTGAGCTCGGTGCTGAACCTGGACAAGGAAATTAACCGCCTGCGCAAAGACTCGGACGCCGCCCTGGCCGCCGTGACCAAGCAGGCCGCCAAGCTATCGGAAAGCCGCCGCAAGTCGTTTCCGCATTTCGAAAAGCAATTGGGCCTGCTGCTGGCCGACCTGGGCATGCCCAACGCCCGCATCGTGATTCAGCACAGCACCGGCGCGCCCGCCGCCAGCGGCACCGACGTGGTGAGCATCCTCTTCACCGCCAACAAAGGCGCCCAGCCCCAAACCCTGAGCAAGGCCGCGTCGGGCGGTGAGTTTTCGCGCCTGATGCTGTGCATCAAGTACATGCTGGCCGACAAAACGGCACTGCCCACGATAGTGTTCGACGAAATTGACACCGGCATCAGCGGCGAAATAGCCGTGAAGGTAGGCCGCATGATGCAGCAGATGGCGCATAAGCACCAGTTGGTGGCCATTTCGCACCTGCCGCAGATGGCCGCGGCCGGCGATGTGCACTACTTCGTGTACAAGGAAGACCGCGCCGACCGCACCGTGAGCCGCATCCGCGAGCTGAGCCAAGAGGAGCGCATCAAGGAAATTGCGCACATGATTGCGGGCGCCAAACCCAGCGAAAACGCTTTCCAGAGTGCTCGTGAGCTGCTGGCGCTGCGCGGTGAGGTGGCGGCAGGGTAGGGCAATGTGGCAAAGCCGATGGCAAGGCCGGAATGGTTTTGCTTTTGCGTTGCTAACCTTGCACCGTGCTGGGCAATTTAGAATACATCACCGTCAGACTGCCACTCCCGCCCAAACGCTGGTGGGCCGTGGTGCTGGCCGTGGCGTTGGGTGCCATCTGCTGGCAAGGTTTTGTGGTGTTAGCGGTATTGGTGTGGGCGCTGGTGCCAGTTGCGCTGGCAGTGGGCGACAAATTTGAGCTGGACCTGGCCCGGCGGCGTTATCGTGCGGGCCTGCATTGGGCCAATATTCTGAATCCGGGTTGGCAGCCGCTACCTGGGGTGGAGAAGATTGTAGTGAAGCCGTACCGCTACCGTGCGGTGCAGCCGACTCGCTACAACGGCACTGTTGATGAAGGCAGTAGGCACGCGTTTACGGTGCTGCTGTCGTTGTCACAGGCACGGCTAGGCACCGTGGTGGCCACCGTGCCCAGCGAAACCGAAGCTACTAAAATTGCCGCCATGCTCGCCGATGCCTTGCAGGTGCCCTGGCAACAGGCATAAGCGCGAATGCCTAACTTGCAGGCGTAATTCTGCTTAAGACGCGGCGGAAGCATTTTCGCCCATCCACTACTTTACCACCCCACCTCATGGCTAACAACCTCCTCGCCGGCAAAGTCGGCATCATTTCCGGCGCCCTCAACGACCAGTCCATTGCCTGGAAAGTGGCCCAGCGCGCGCACGCCGAAGGGGCCCGCTTTGTGCTCACTAACGCGCCGCTGGCCATGCGCATGGGCGAAATCAACAAGCTGAGCGAGGAATGCAACGCCCCCATCATTCCGGCCGATGCCACGTCGACGGAGGAGCTGGAAAAGCTATTTGCGGGTGCGCAGGAGCAACTGGGCGGCAAGATTGACTTCGTGCTGCACAGCATCGGCATGAGCGCCAACATTCGCAAAAAGAAGCACTACGGCGAGCTGGACTACAAATTCTTCCAGCAAACCATTGACGTGTCGGCCATGTCGTTTCATAAGATGATGGCCGTGGCCGAGAAGCAGGACGCCATGAACGAGTGGGGCAGCATCGTGGCCTTGAGCTACATCGCCTCGCAGCGCGCCTTCCTCGACTATACCGACATGACGCAGGCCAAGGCCATGCTCGAAAGCATCGCCCGCAGCTACGGCCAGCGGTTTGGCAAACTCAAGAAGGTGCGCGTGAACACGGTGTCGCAGTCACCCACCAAAACCACGGCCGGCACCGGCATCACGGGTTTTGACGCGTTCTACAACTTCGCCGACATGATGTCGCCGCTGGGCAACGCCCCGGCCGAAGCCTGCGCCGATTACTGCATCTCGCTGTTCTCGGACCTAACCCGCTACGTGACCATGCAGAACCTGATGCACGACGGCGGCTTCAGCACCACCGGCATCTCGGCCGAAATCGTGGACGTCCTGACCAAGGTGTCGGGCCAGCAGAGCTAAGCGCTGCCAATGATGAAAAGCAAAAGCCCGGCCGGTTGGTCGGGCTTTTTTGTGCGCTGTCGTCGGGAACGATTGCGCAGAAAACACGAGGATTCGACAGCGACGGCTGCTAGGTTTACGGTGGATTTATCGCGCTTCCATGAAGAATTTTTTGCTGCTCCTGCTCCTCATCAGCCTTTCGTGGGGCCGCGCCTTCGGCTACGATTTTGTGGTGGCCCAGGACGGAAGCGGCAAGTTTCGCACCGTGCAGGAAGCCTTCAACGCCGTGCCCGACTTTCGAAAAAAGGTCACGACCATTTTTATCAAGAAAGGCATTTATAAGGAAAAGCTGGTGCTGGCCGGCTCCAAGCAATTCGTCAAAATCATTGGCGAAGACCGGGATAAAACCATTCTGACTTACGACGACTACAATCAAAAGAAAAATATTTTCGGCGAGGACAAGGGCACGTCGGGTTCGGCGAGCTGCTACATCTACGGCGGCGATTTCTCGGCCGAAAACATCACCTTTCAAAACTCGTCGGGGCCGGTGGGGCAGGCGGTGGCCGTGTGGGTAGATGGCGACAAGGCCGCTTTTGTGAACTGCCGTTTCCTGGGGTTTCAGGACACGCTTTACACGTATGGACGCGGCAGCCGGCAGTTTTACAAGAGCTGCTACATCGAGGGAACGGTGGATTTTATTTTCGGCTCCAGCACGGCGTGGTTTGAGGACTGCGAGATTTTTTGCAAAAAGGGCGGCTTCGTGACGGCCGCCAGCACACCCGACACGGCGCGGTTCGGCTACGTGTTCAGCCGCTGCCGCATAATGGGCGACGCGCCGGCGGGCAGCTTCGGCCTGGGCCGGCCCTGGCGGCCCTACGCCAAAACCGTGTACCTGAACTGCCAGCTCGGGGCGGCGATTCGGCCCGAAGGCTGGGACCCCTGGGACAAAGAATCGAATAAGAAAACGGCTTACTACGCCGAATATAAATCGACCGGCCCGGGCGCCGCGCCCACCCAGCGCGCGCCGTGGTCGCATCAGCTCACGGAGGCCGAGGCCAAGCAATACACCCGCGAAAACGTGCTGCACGGCTGGCAGCCGTAGCGTGGACTCTGCGAGTCCGCGCCTGCCTGAATAATCCCCGCCACGCGCGGACTCGCAGAGTCCACGCTACATCCCGCCCCCATGAAACTTTCGTTAATCGCGCTGCTGGCCACTTTTGCCGCCCACGCTCAAACACCTTCTAAAACCGGTCCCATCACCGTGGCCCAGGATGGAACCGGCACCTACCGCACCGTGCAGGAAGCCGTGGATGCTGTGCCCAACCGAGCGCAGAAGCCGGTCATTATTCGCATCAAAAAAGGCACCTACCGCGAAAAGCTGGTGGTGCCTGCGGGCAAAACTCACCTTCGCTTTGTGGGCGAGGACAAGGACAACACCATCCTCACCTTCGACGACCACACCGGCGACGCGGGCGGGCACAACACCCATACCTCGCACTCGGTGCTGGTGCAAGGCAACGACTTCACGGCCGAAAACCTGACGTTTGAGAACAGTGCGGGCTACACCGCCGGCCAGGCCGTGGCCCTGCACGTGGAGGCCGACCGCGCCACTTTCCGCAATTGCCGCATGGTGGGCAACCAGGACGTGCTATTCCTCTCTACCGACCACACCCGGCAATATTTCAAAAACTGCTACATCGAGGGGACAACGGATTTCATTTTCGGGGCCAGCACGGCTGTATTCGACCATTGCACCATTCTCAGCAAGAAAAACTCGTTCATCACGGCGGCTTCCACGCCTCCTCAGCAAACATTTGGCTTCGTGTTTTTGAATTGCAAGCTGCTGGCCGACACGGCGCGGGCGAAGAAGGTGCACCTCGGCCGGCCCTGGCGCCCCACCGCCCGCGTGGTTTACATCAATACTGAAATGGGCGGCCACATCGCGCCCGCTGGCTGGGACAACTGGAAAAACCCGGAAAACGAAAAAACGGCTTATTTCGCCGAATATCATTCGACCGGCCCCGGCGCCAACCCCCAGGGCCGGGTTGGCTGGTCGTATCAAATGACGGCCGCCGAAGCCAAATCGTACACGCTGAAGGCCATTTTTATGGCAAAGGAGCCGTGGCTGCCGAAGTAGTGGATTGGTGGATTGGTGGGTTGTCATTGCGAGCGTAGCGAAGCAATCCGTCCTGTCAAAGTCAGACACGCTTTTTTACCACAAAGCCCCGGCACTGCGTAGCGCCGGGGCTTTTTATTTGAGCTTATCACAATAGAAGGCTGGTCGCTGAAAACAGGACGGATTGCCACGGCCTGCGGCATCGCAATGACAACCCGCTACCTCACCACTCCGCCAATCCACCTAATACCCTTTGCTCAGCTCCACCAGATTCTCCAGAGGCTGGCCGTTGCGAAGCTGCTCCACGTTGTGCAGCAGCACATCGACCTTGCTTTCGTCTTCGAGGGCCTGGCCGCCGCCGGTGTGCTGGGTGAGCAGCACGTTGGGTAGGCTCCAGAGCGGGCTGTCGGCGGGCAGGGGCTCAATGGCCGTCACGTCGAGCACGGCCCCGCCGAGGTAGCCGGCTTGCAGCAGGCGCACCAGTTCCGGCTCGTCGGTGGTGTTGCCGCGGCCCACGCTGGCGTAGATGCTGCCCGGGCGCATGGCCTGCACCAGTTCAGCCGAGAAAAAGCCCTCGGCGCTGCCGGGCAAGCAGTTGATGACGATGTCGGTTTCGGGCAGCACGGCCTTCAGCTCTTCCGGGGTGTGAAGCTGGGCCGAGGGGTCGGTGCGGGCCAGCAGCTGCACCTGGCACTCGAAGCCGCCGAGCTGCTGGCGCACGGCCACGCCAATGGCGCCGGCGCCCAGCACCACCACGCGCTTGCCGCGCAGCAGGCCGGCGCGGTTGCGCACGAAGGCACCGCCTACCCATTTCTTCTGCGATTGCAGCACCGCCAGCTCGGGCAGGTGGCGGTAGAGGGCCAGCAGGCCGCCCACCATGGTTTCGGCGCAGGGCCAGGCGAAGAAGTCGCCCATGTTGGCTACCGGAATGCGCAAATCGAGGTGGCGGTAGCGCTCGAAGCCGGCCGAGTCGATTTGCCAGAAGCGCAGCAGCGGGGGCGGGCCGGCCGTGAACCAGGCCGGCGGCGGGTTGCCCATCAGCAGCTCCGCTTCTTGGAAAGCCGGAAACTGCTGTTCGGTGGGCAGGTCGTTGCAAAAAGTAACTTCCAGGTCGGCCGGCGCCAGCCGCTGCAAGTGCCTGCGGGCCGAAGCACTCAGGGGCGAAAAAACAAAGAGACGCATGCGGGAGCCGCTTCAAAAAGCAGCAAAATGAAGGAAACGCCCAAAACGTAAGCGGGGCCGCAAAGTTGCCGCCCGCAAAGCGTAGTTTTCATGAAGCTAAAATATCCCGGCCGGAAAAGCGCCATGACGCCTCTGCCGACCGGGATATTCAACGGTAATCAATCAAGCCAAGAGCCCGCTTCAGGCCTTGCCGAATTAGCGGGCGCTTTCGTCGCCGTCCACGGGCTTGCTTTGCTGGTGCACCTGGGCGGCCACCAGCGGGTCGGGCATCACCTTGCTGAAGCCTACTTGCACGTTGTTCATCACGCCGGCAATGTGACGGCTTTCGCCTTTCATCAGGGCTTTGTAGCCTTCTTTGGCCACGTCGGCGGCTTCCATGCCCTGGCCTTCGGCCACGTTTTTGGCCTGCGTCATGTGGGCTTTGTTGAAGAAGTCCGTCTTCGTGATGCCCGGCAGCAGGTTGGTAATGGTGACGTTCGAGTCCTTGTTCTCCTCCTGAATGGATTCGACGAAGGAGTTCACGAAGGCTTTGGTGCCGTGGTACACGGCTTGCAGCGGGCCGGGCAGCTCGCCGGCGATGCTGCCCACAAACAGGATTTTGCCTTCGTTGCGGGCCTTGAATTCCTGCAGGTAGAGCTTGGCAAACACTACGTAGGCGCCGATGTTGAGCTGAATGATGTCAAGCTCCCGGTTGATGTCGGTGGTGTCGAAGGTGCCGTACTGGCCCTGGCCGGCGTCGTTCACCAGCACGTCAATCTGCGTGCCTTTGGCTTTGATTTCGTTGTAGACCTCGAACGGCGCGTCGCGCTTGAACAGGTCCTTGGTGATGGTCGTGACTTCGACGCCGTATTGCTGGCGGATTTCTGAAGCCGCTTGGTTGAGCAGGTCGGGCTCCAGGGCCACGAGCACGAGGTTGTATTTGTCTTGCGCGAAACAGTTGGCCAGCTCGCGGCCAATGCCGCTGCTGGCGCCGGTGATAAGGGCGGTTTGGGTTGCCATTAGATGTGGAAAGGTTTAGTTGGAAGGAGTATTTCCTAACGAGTCCGGTTTAGTTGAGGTTACTGCGGATGATGTGGCGGCCGAGTGCATAATTTGGGTGCGCGGCCGGCGCTCCATTTCCGGCCGCGCCCTGCGCATGCTGTTCGAAGACCTGGCCGACTTTACGCGCAACTCGAAATACCTGCCCGATTTGGCGCCCGACGTAGCCTTTCTGATAAAACCGGACTTTTTCTACGGCAACTTCAGCAAGCCCGAGCCGAACGATATGCGCGACAAGGTGGTGAAGCTCTACCAGCCCCGCCAAACGCGCAGCGGCCACCTAATGCTGAGCGCCGCCGCGCTGGGGCACGAAAACGAGCTGGCGCGCTACTACACCTCGGTGGTGCAGGCGGCGGCCAAGCACCGCAAGCAGCTGCGGGAGCAGTCGCACTACTTCTGGATGCGGCCCGTGCTGCTGAGCCGCGGGGAGGTGCAGCTCACGTTTCCGTGGTACGACAGCTACCCCGAAAGCGCCGGCCTGCTCAAAAGCCTGCTCGACCCGATGCCGGAAGGGCTTATCAATACCGACATGGACCAGGGCTGGCGCTTCGGCGCCTACGCCACCGCCGACAAGGTTTACTTCCTGCAAGGCGGCGAAACCGGCAAGCCCCACACCGCCGTGCACACCGACCGCGCCCGCTTGCAGCAGGCGGCTACCCTGGCGCTGGCGCGCACGCAGCAGGTGCTGGAGGCGCTGGTGAAACAGGTGGGGCAGGACTACTGGCGGTTTCGGCCCGACGTGCCGAAATGGTGAAACACGGCAAATCCCCGCGCAGCGTGTTTCGGCCCAAACGTCGTGTTTCGGTCTGCGCGGCCTCTTTTGGTCTGCGCGGCCTGCATGAGCGGGTTCGCGGGGCCAATGGTGCCTTTAGCGGCCTGCATGGGCGGATTTGCGACCTCCATGCGCGACTTAGCGGCCCCCCTGAGCGGATTTGCGGCCTGTAGGCATCGGTTTGCGTGGCCTATGAGCGGGTTTGCGGGGCCCATTGGCGGATTTGCGGGGTGTGACGGCGGTTTCGCGGCGTCCTACGGCGCGAGCAGGAGTTGCTTGCCGGGCTTTTCGAGGGGGTAGTTGGCGATGATGTCGCGTAGGATGAGCATGTCCTTGGGGCAGGCGGCGGCGAAGGTTTCCCAGTTTCGCAGCACCACGGTGTCGGGCATTTCGACCACGGCGATGATGGCGTCCCAGAAGGCGTCCCAGCTCACGCCGTACCAGTCGGGGAAGTGCAGCTCGCGCTTCATCAGGTGGTGAAAAGCGGCTTTGGTGTCGACGTGGGCGAGGTCGATGGTCATGGGTTGGAGGAAGACGGTTCCGGCAGCAAACGCAAAAAATCCTCCGCCCGAATGATGTTAACGACCGGAAACGGGACGCCGCGCAGCCGGTCAAAATGACGGTCATTCGTCACCAGATAGTCGGCGCCGCAGGCCACGGCGCAATCCACAAATTTGTCATCGTCGGCGTCCACATCGGCGAGCAAGTGCCATTGGTAATAAACGGTCAGCTCCCGCACGGAAGGCAGCTCCAGCAACTCGCGCATCTGCACCTCGGTGCGGGCCAGGCCCAGGCGGCGGCTGATTTGCTCCTCGTATTCGGCCAGCGTTTCGGTGGTGACGAATAGTGTCAGCCGGCCATCCAGCACGGCTTGGTAGAGCGCGTGAAACGGCGAATGGCTGGGCAGGGAAACCAGCAGCACGTTGGTATCGAAGACGACGCGCACGGGGCTACTGGTTTTCTTCGTTCAGCCAGTCGTGCATGGTTTGTGCGGTCCAGCCCTGCTGCTCCCAGGCGTGGTCGGCCAGCTTGGTGAGGCGCTGGGCGAAGTACTGGCCAATCAGGGTGCGGATGTTGAGCAGGTCCGTTTCGCTGACTTGCTGGGCGTACAGCTTCAGGAGTTCCTGTTGCAGGTTGGTGAGCGGTTGGTTCGGGGACATAGCCAGCGAATTTACAAACCTACCCGCACATGCCGGGGCGGGGCGATGAACGAGGCGGTGGGCGGCAGGGCATCGGGCGAGGTGACGCGGTACATTTTGCCGCCCACGCTGAAGCACAGGTGCACGCCCCATTTCAGGTCCTCGGTGGTGCCGGGCAGGCGCAGGCAAAGGGCTTGGAGGGCTTCGAAGGTCCTAGACCACTTTTCTGTCCGATAGAAAGCAGAAATGAAGTCATTTTTTTCGAAAAGCAAATGCTCTCTCTTGAACTAGAAGGGTGTCTCCACTAATAAGCTGGTTTACAATTGATGAATTAAATTTATTCCATAATCCACCGGACCCTAATGAACAGTATGTATTCGGGGATTGCTGCAATTTTACATAATAACCAAGTTGAGGCGCTAAAAGCTGTCCATTCACAATACTAATTAACGTGGTTGCACGAAACTTGCAAAACGAGCCAGGGGCTACAGGTTGACAACGTTCTGGTGTGCGAACAGCAGGAATACTCTCATTTAGCATTGCGCATCTACTCGTAATATCATAGCGGCGAGCAGCTGCTGAGTCAATAGCAAGAAGGTGAATTACTTCTGAGCTTCTGGATATTATGGCATAATTAGTTGTGTTGATAATAAAAGAATGTTTGGAAACTATTGTTGCTTTATTGTCTGGTGAAATGGTAAGCGTATATAAGACACCATTTGGGTCAGTTATATTAGAAATAGAGAATAATAAGGGGTTAGGTGTTACGGAGTTTCTTCTCATAAATTTTTCAATCACCGTTTGATTATTGATTGCCCCATTTACAGTATACATTACAATGGGATTAATAGCCAGAATCGTAGGAGTTGATTCATAGGTCCCTTCTAATGACGGTAAGGCCTCTTCCTTAGGTTCTTTTTTGCACGCACATAGCAAAAGCATTCCTGAGAAAAAGAGGTATGAAAGCTTATTCATAAATTAGCTGTTAGGGTGTTGTCAAATCTATGTGCAAATGACCAATATCTCACCATGTTGATGATAGTGAGCGGTAAAAAGCTTACTTAAAAACGCAAATACACTATTCATCACGAAGCCGTATCCAGTACCTCGTCGCCGTCGTCGGCCATTGTCTTGGCTAGCTTTTCGATGTTTAAGCTCCGGGCCGAGGCGTCGAAAATTTCGCGATAGGTGCCGTGGCGGGCGTAGAGCTCGTCGTGGGTGCCGCTTTCCACGAGGCGGCCTTTTTTCATGACGTGGATGCAGTCCGAATCCACGATTTGGGCGAGGCTGTGGGAGATGATGACTACCGTGCGGCCCTGCTTGATGGCGTCGAGCGAGTTTTTGATTTGCTCGGTGGCGATGGCGTCGAGGCTGGCGGTGGGCTCGTCGAGGAAGATGATGGGCGGGTTTTTGAGGAAGAGCCGGGCGATGGCGATGCGCTGCTGCTGGCCGCCGCTGAGCTGCTGGGCATCGGACTGGTACTGGCGGGGCAGGTCCAGAATCTGGTCGTGGAGGTAGGCTTGCTTGGCGGCGGCTTCGATTTGGGCCTGCGTGGAGGTGAAGTCGCCGTAGCGGATGTTTTCTTCGATGGTGCCCTTGAAAATGTGGTTTTTCTGGAGGACCAGGCCGATGCGCTGGCGCAGGGCGTGGGTGTCGTAGTCGGCCAGGGGGCGGCCGTCGAGGAGCATTTGGCCGGAATCGGGGGCGTAGAACTTGCAGAGCAGGTTGATGATGGTGCTTTTGCCAGCGCCGCTGAGGCCCACGAGGGCGGTGGTTTTGCCTTCTTCGATGGTGAGGCAGACGTCGTGCAGGGCCTGGGTGCCGCTGGGGTAGGTGAAATCGACGTTGCAGATGTCGAAGGTGCCGCGCACGTCGGCGGGCTGGAGCGGGCCGGTTTCCTCGATGGCCGCGTCGGCGTCGAGGATGGCGAAGAAGCCTTCGGAGTAGGTGAGGGCCTCGTTCATCTCGTCGTAGATGCGGTGGAGCTGCCGGATGGGCGCCGACACGTTGTTGAAGAGCAAGATGTGGAACATGATGGCGCCGATGGAAATCTGGCGGTCGAGCACGAGGTAGGCCGTGAGGACGATGATGACGACCACGCCAATCTGCTCGACGAAGGTTTTGAGGCCGTCGTAGCGGAAGTTGGTTTTGCGCGTCACCAGTTGGGCGTTCACCAGCTTGGCCTGGGTGTCGGCCTGCTTGTTGGCCTCAAAGGCTTCGCGCACGAAGCTTTTGATGACCACAATGGAGTCGATGATGCTGATGATGCCGTGGTTTTTCTCCTCGCGCAGCTTTTGCAGGCCGCGGCGCACGCCCTGCAGGCGGTCGGCCTGCCGGAAGCTCAGCCAGAAGTACACCGGCAGGATGGCCAGCGCCACCAGCCCCACCCATTTGTTGGCCACGAACATCACCACCAAGGCCACAATGGCGTTGGCAAACAGCGGCAGGATGTCGATGAAGAAGTTTTGGACCAGCTTCATGAGGCTCTCCACGCCGCGGTCGATGCGGGTTTGGAGCTTGCCGGTCTGGTTGCCCTCGTCGGAGAAAAAGCCCAGCTCGTAGCTCAGAATCTTGCTCACGGCCGTCTGCGACAAGGTGCTGCTCACGTTGATGCGGATTTTCTCGCCGTAGTACTTCTGCCCGAAGGTGATGAAGGTGTTGATGATTTCCTTGCCCAGCAGGATGCCGCTCACCCAGGCCAGCAGGTTCCAGCCGTCGGCCAGGGCTTGGCGCCGGTCGAGCAGGCCCTGCACGGTGTCGACGGTGTAGCGCAGCACGAAGGGATTGACCTGCGCGGCCAGCGAGCCCACCAGCGTGAGCAGCAGCGTGGCAATGACCAGCGGCCGGTAGGGCCGCACGAAGGGCAGCAGGCGTTGAATGATTTGCCAGAGACTCATCTAAGCGGGGAAGGAGTGGAGCCGGTTAGACGAGGGGGGCGGGGGTGGGGTTGTTTAGGGTTTAACCTAGGTTTTCTGGTGGTCCAAAGCCCCCGCCAAGTTCACCGCCAAATTTTATAGCCGAAAGTAGTCGTTGTACCGGCCACTGCAATTCATCCTTATTACACCAGTATTCTTCAAATTCCCCATAGTGCTGATAAGGCGAAATATTGAAGCCTTCTTCAATGTCATTATACCAAATAATTCTTCGCCCAAAAATGGCAACTACCCAGAAGCCACCGCCCTCTTTTCCATAAGAATCCTGAGCCCATTTCTCGGGAAATATTTGAATTAACTCCCAAAATCGTAGAAGCTCACCCCGCATTTCTTCTTCTGCATGAAGAATCTGGTTGTATAATTCTTCGAGGGTAATGGGTTCCCAAGTCATAAAAGTGGATGAATAGGCAGTAGCGCAAAGTTTATTGTTTGCGTGCCCCGCGCCGTCTCAACGGATATCGTTCTGCCGCGCGAACTACAAAGTTCGCGCTACTCGTGGCTTCGGCCACCGACCGGCTAATCCTAAACCAGTTCACTCCAAAGCCCAACCAGTTGCCCGCAACACTAAACTGACTATCCTTTCAACCAAACCAGTTGCCTTCCGAGCACAATTAGTTAGGGTCCGAACAGAACCTGTTGTGCTTGGAGGGCAACTCACTGCCTTCCGGACCCAACTGGTTCGGCTTTGAGGGCAACAACTTCTGTTTCCCGGCTGCTTCTGAAACATCTGGGGCCAGCCCCGCCGGCCGAGATGCTGCGGCGTCCAACTTTTCCTCGGCGGCCTGCGAATAGCCTTAAAACTATTCCATCTCATGCGTCCATTCCTCTTGCTGCTCCCGTTGCTGTGGCCGCTCGCCGGCCGGGCGCAGGTGAAAACTATCCCGCTGGAGCCCACCGCCGTGCCCGCCACCCTGAAGCACGCGGGCAAGGTGAAGCAGGCCCTGCGCTACACCGACCGCACCGGCACCTACACCGTGCTCGCCACCGAAACCGGCCTCGTGCCCGCCGCCAACCCCAACGACGGCCTGCGGGCCGACCTCTACGCCTACCACTACCAGCTGCCGGCCACTGGCGCGCCCACCCTCGGCTGGCAGGTGCACGACTTCGTGCCCGACTGCCCGCTCGACCTCGAAGCCCGGTTCCTGCCCGGCAGCCTCGCCGTGACCGACCTCGACCAGAACGGCACGGCCGAAGTGTGGGTGGTGTACCGCACCACCTGCCGGGGCGACGTGAGCCCGAGCACCCAGAAAATCATCATGCGCGAAGGCGCGAAGAAGTACGCCGTGCGCGGCAGCAGCCGCATCCAGGTAGGGGCCAAGCAGTACGACGGTGGCGACTATCAGTTGGATGCTGCCTTCCAGGCAGCGCCCGCGGCGTTTCGGCAGCAGGCCGTGCAACTGTGGCAGCGGTACGTAAAGGAATAACTGGCGTAGCACGGGTAGCGTCGGAGCCTAGTTGACGCCAGCCCGTTGCCGAACGAACCGCCGCCGGAGCCCGTAAAATCAGGCACTTGCCCGATTTTTTATGGAAAATTCCTCACTCGCCTCGCCTGCTACCGGCGAACCGCTCAACCGCGTTGATGGCCGCCAGAAAGTGACGGGCCAGGCCCGCTATGCCGCCGAGCACGCCGTGCCGGGCCATGTGCACGGCGTGCTGGTGGTCAGCACCATTGCCCGCGGCCGTATCCGGCGCCTCGACGTGGTGGCGGCCGAGCAGGCGCCGGGTGTGCTGCGCATCGTGTCGCACCTGAACGCGCCTAAGGCACCCGGCTACCTGCGCCCCGAAACCGCCAAAAACCCGCGCGTGGAAGGCGAAGAAATCAAGGTTTTCTTCGACAACCAATTGCATTTCAGCAACCAGCCGGTGGCCCTGGCCGTGGCCGAAACGCTGGAACAGGCCCAATACGCCGCCTCGCTCATTCGGGTGGAATATGAAGCCGCGCTCCACCAGACTGACTTGACGAAAAGCCTTGCCCAGAACATGGCGCCGAAAAAGGAGGCCGAGTACTCGCGTGGCCAGCCCGATGCCTACAAAACGGCCCCGGTGCACATCGAGCAGGAATACCGCACGCCCCTGCAGGTGCACAACCCCATGGAAATGCACGCCGTGGTGGCGCTGTGGGAAGGCGAAACGTTAACGGTTTATACCAAAACGCAGGGGCCGAAGCTGGCGCAACAAGACCTGATGCGCATGTTTCAATTGCCGGCCGAAAGCGTGCGGGTGCACTCCGAGTTCGTAGGCGGGGCGTTTGGGGGCTCGTCGCGCATCTGGCCGCCGGAAGTGGCCGCCATTCTGGCGGCGAAGCTGGTGGGCCGGCCGGTGAAGCTGATGAACCGGCGCGAGCACGAATTTAACCTGGTGGGCTACCGGCCGCAATCCATGCAGCGCATCGGCCTCGGCGCCCGGCCCGATGGCACGCTGGTGGGCCTCACGCACCGCGCCTATGGCAACACCTCGCGCTACGAGCAGTTTGTGGAGCGCATCGTGCATCCCACCAAAACGGCCTACGCGGTGCCCAACCTCAACACCCACTACCGCCTCGTGCCCCTCGACCTGAGCACACCCGCCTGGACGCGCGGCCCCGGCGAAACCAGCGGCTCCTTCGCCCTGGAAAGTGCGATGGACGAGCTGGCCGTGGCCCTGAACATGGACCCGCTGGCTTTGCGCCTGAAAAACTACGCCGACCGCGACCCCGAAACCGGCAAGCCCTGGAGCAGCAAGCACCTGCGCCAGTGCTACGAGCGTGGGGCTGCGCTTTTCGGCTGGAGCAAGCGCACCGCCGCGCCGCGCTCCATGCAAACCGACGGCTACCTGGTGGGCTGGGGCATGAGCACCGGCATCTACAAAGCCGAACGCCAGGCCGCCAGCGCCCGCGCCCGCCTGCTGCCCGATGGCACCCTGCTGGTGCAAAGCGCCACCGCCGACACCGGCCCCGGCACCGCTACCATCATGACGCAGATTGCCGCCGACGCCAGCGGCGTGCCCGCGGCCAGCATTCGCTTTGAGCTGGGCGACGCCGCTTTTCCCGAAGCGCCTTTGCAGGCGGGCTCGCACACGGCCACTTCGGTCGGCTCGGCCGTGCACGAGGTGTGCGCCGCCCTCAAAAAGCAGTTGCTGGATTTGGCCGCGAGCGTGCCGGGCAAGGCTTTGGGGAAAGTTGGGCCCGAAGGCTTGATGATTGAGAATGGCTTTATTATCTCAACCAAAAAGAATGGCCGGCGCCTGAGTTTTGGCGAGGTGCTGAAGCAGCATGGGCTGCCTGTGCTGGAAGTGACGCAGAAAGCGGAAAAGTCGCCGGAGATGGAGAATTACTCGGGCAAGTCGTTCTGCGCCAATTTTGTGGAGGTGCGCGTGCATCCGCTCACGCGCGAGGTGCGGGTGAGCCGCGTGGTGAGCGTGGTGGACGCCGGCCGGGTGCTCAACGCCAAAACGGCCCGCAGCCAGGTGCTGGGCTCCGTGGTGTGGGGCATCGGGCTGGCATTGATGGAGGAAGCCCGCCTCGACCACCGCTACGGCCGCGTGGTGAACCACGACCTTGCCGATTACCATGTGCCCGTGCAAGCCGATGTGCCCAATATCGAAGTCGAATTCATCAACGAGCCCGACCCCGTGCTCGACCCCATCGGCGCCAAAGGCCTGGGCGAAATCGGCTTGGTAGGCTTCACCGCCGCCGTGGCCAACGCCGTGTACCACGCCACCGGCCGCCGCGTGCGCGACCTGCCCATCACGCCCGATAAGCTGCTCACAGCCACCAAAGGCGCTTGACCCAAGTAGCTTTGGGCATGGACGTGCAAACTGCTTACAACGCTTGGGCCGGCTCTTACGACGAAGTCGTCAACAAAACCCGCGACCTGGAAGCAGCCGCCATTCGGCAGCTACTGGCCGATATTCCGCGTGCCGAAATCATCGAAATCGGCTGCGGCACGGGCAAAAACACCGAGTGGCTGGTCTCAAAAGCTCTTCACGTCACGGCCGTGGACTTCTCCACCGAAATGCTGGCCCGCGCCGAGGCCAAGCTGGCGGGCGGCAACGTCCGTTTCCAGCAAGCCGACATCACGCAGCCGTGGACTTGGGTAGAGCCGCCCGCCGACGTGGTGACCTGCAGCCTGGTGCTGGAGCACATCGAGAACCTGGGCTTCGTGTTCGAGCAATGCCGCGCGGCGCTGAAAGCGGGCGGGTGCTTCTACGTGGGCGAACTGCACCCTTCCAAGCAGTACCTCGGCAGCAAGGCGCGGTTTGAGGCCGGCGCCGGCGTGTTGGAGCTGCCGTGTTTCACGCACCACGTTTCTGATTTCATAGCCGCCGCGCAGCAGCACGGGTTCCGGTGCGTTGAGCTGCGCGAATGGTTTGATGGCAACGATAGAACCACCGTGCCCCGGATACTGGCGCTGCTGTTTCAAAAGCAGCCATAATCAGCTTATTTATAACAAAAAAGCCCCGCTCAAGCGAGCGGGGCTTTTTGTTGCGGCTGATACGCGAGCCGTATTATTGGTCGGTTTTCACTTTCAGCTTGCCTTCTTTGCCCGCGGCTTTGGCGGCTTTCAGCTTAAGCTTGTCTTCTTTCATTTTGACTTTGTCGCCGCCGTCGGCTTTGGCCTTCATCTTTTCGATGCCGGGGCCGTCCATTCCCGGGCCGCCCATGCCACGGCCACCGCCGCGGTTCATGCGGTCGGCCTGCATGGCGGTGTACTTGGTGTACTGGTCGGCGGTCAGCACTTCTTTGAACTGGGCGTCGTATTTGGTGCGGCTGGCTTGCATTTGCTCGCGCATGGCTTCGCGGTTGCCGCCCTGGCCCTGGCCGCGCATGCTCTGCATTTCCTGGCCGCGGGCCATCATGATTTGCTGAACTTTGGTGGCCTGGTCGGCGCTGAGGCCCAGTTCCTGGGTCATGCGCTCGGTCTGGCGCTTGGCCATTTCTTCGGGCGAGCCTTGCATGCGGCCGTAGCCGCGGCCCGGGCCCTGCATGCCGGGGGCTTCGGTGGTCGTGGTGGTCGTGGTTTGAGCCGCGGCGGTACCAATGGTGAAGGCAAAAGCGGCGAACAGGGGCAACAGATACTTTTTCATGAGGGAAAGTTGGGGGTGATAAATTGAAAAGCGGGACTTAGCATGTAAGCTG
The DNA here is from genome assembly GCF_022811645.1 of Hymenobacter monticola. Taxonomy (NCBI): domain Bacteria; kingdom Pseudomonadati; phylum Bacteroidota; class Cytophagia; order Cytophagales; family Hymenobacteraceae; genus Hymenobacter; species Hymenobacter monticola. The sequence goes on from NZ_CP094534.1 coordinate 2,950,037, forward strand.
CGAAAAAGCCCCGTTCCACGGAATAGAACGGGACTTTCTCGTTGGAGTTAAAAAAGCGGGAATAGATTAACGGCGGCCGTACTGGCGGTGGGCAGCTTCCCGGCGGGCGCGCTCCTGGGCTTCGCGCTGGGCGCGCTCCTGGGCCTCGCGCTGGGCGCGCTGCTGGGCTTCCCAGCGGGCTTTTTCCTGGGCCGTCACGCGGTGGCTGCGCTCAAAGCCGTAGTTCTGGTTGCGGTCGTAGTGGTCGTCGCGGCGGTTGTCGTTGCGGTGGGCGGCCTCCCAGCGGGCCCGCTCGGCGGCGGTCACGCGGTGGTTGCGGTCGTAGCCGTAATTGAAGTCTTTGCTGTTGCGGTCGTCGCGGCCGTCATAGCGGCGGTCGAAAGGGCCTTCGGCGGCGAAGGAAGCGCTGGAAGTGAAGAGGGCCGCGGCGGCGATGATGGAAAACAAGGAAGCTTTCATGATTTCTAAGAGAAGTAAGAGAGGGGACAAAAACCAGGCTCGGGTGCTGCAGGCTGCGGGCGCCGGGGATGAGAATCGGCTCATCCTGCCAGGGTATTTGCAAACCATCGGCCGGGAATGCGGCCAAAAGCCCCGCGGTGGACGGGCAGGCAGCAGGCATCGACCAACCGGCACGAATGCCAGACCGAACCCTTCAATGCATGGCAGGAAATGGGCTTGAATGCGGCTTTTTAGGTCATTGGAGTTGAATGCCAGCTGCTGCGGGCTGCCCATTTTTCATACCTTAGATGGATAGATTCTCCCACTCCAGCTCATTTCAATGAATAAACTTGTGCTCCTGACGCTGGCCGGCGCCTTGGCCAACGCCGCGCCCGCCCTGGCCCAGGCTACCGAAAAGCTTGATGCCGCCGCGCTGGGCAAAATCCGCGACGAAGGCATGAACCGCTCCCAGGTGATGCAAACCGCCTTCTACCTCACCGACGTGAACGGCCCGCGCCTGGCCAACTCCGACGGCCTGAAGCGGGCCAACGAGTGGACCAAGGCCCAACTGGCCAAATACGGCCTCGTAAATGCCAACATCGAAGCCTGGGGCGACTTCGGCCGCGGCTGGGACATCGAGAAGTCGTACGTGGCCATGACGGCCCCCTACTACCACGCCCTGGTAGGCATCCCGAAGGCCTGGACGCCCAGCACGCCCGGCCCCGTGCGCAAGCAGGTGGTGGTGATGAAAGCCGCCACCGAAGCCGACCTTGCCAAGTACAAAGGCCAGCTGCGCGACAAAATTGTGGTCATGAGCGTGGCCACCCCGCCCAAGCCCGCCACCGAAGGCGCCATCCGCCGCCTGTCGGATGAGGACCTGAAAAAGATGGCCGAGCCGGCAGCTACGGCCGCCCGCCCCGCGCCCGATGCCGCCATGCTGGCCTCCCGCAAAGCCATGGCGGCCCTGCGCACCGCCATGGCTGATATGCTGGTGAGCGAAGGCGCGGCGGGCGTGCTCAGCACCCGCGGCGGCATCTACGGCACCTTCAACACCAGCAACGGCGCCCCCTATGCCGCCGACGCCAAGCCCGTGCTGCCCGAAATCGAAACCGCGCCCGAAGACCAGCTGCGCATCATTCGGCTGGTAGAAGCCGGCGTGCCGGTAGAGGTGGAGATGGAAACCAAAACCCGCTTCCAAACCCAAGACTTGAAGGGCTACAACGTGGTAGCCGAAATTCCGGGCACCGACAAAAAGCTGAAATCGGAAGTGGTGATGCTCGGCGGACACCTCGACTCTTGGCACGCTGCCACCGGCGCCACCGACAACGCTGCCGGCTGCGCCGTGATGATGGAAGCCGTGCGCATTCTCAAGGCCACCGGCCTAAAGCCGCGCCGCACCATCCGCATTGCGCTGTGGGGCGAGGAAGAGGAAGGGCTGCACGGCTCGCGCGGCTACGTGAAAAACCATTTCGCCGACCCCGCCACCATGCAGCTCAAGCCCGAGCACGAAAAGCTGGCCGCTTACTTCAACCTCGACAACGGCGCCGGCAAAATCCGCGGCATCTACGCCCAGGGCAACGAGGCCGCGGCAGGTATATTCCAGCAGTGGCTCGCGCCCTTCGCCGACCTCGGCGCCAGCACCGTGACCTTGCGCAACACCGGCAGCACCGACCACATCGCCTTCGACGCCGTGGGCCTGCCCGGCTTCCAGTTCATCCAGGACGGCCTCGACTACTTCCCCACCACCCACCACACCAACCAGGATACCTACGACCGCCTTATCGCCGACGACCTCAAGCAAGCGTCCGTCGTCGTGGCTAGCTTCGTGTACGACGCCGCCATGCGCGACCAGAAGCTGCCCCGCAAGCCGCTGCCCGCGCCGGCCAAGGCGCAGTAGGGGTAAGACGTTTGTCCTATAATCGTTTGTCATGCTGAGCGCAGCGAAGCATGACAAACGATTTTTTTTAACGCCCTACTCCACCAGCCCCAGCGTGCGCGTCAGCCCGTTTTTTGGTATGCTCACTTTCAGGGTTTGGTCGCCGGTTTCGGAGCGCTTGCGGCGACGGTCCAGGATGTCCTGCACCTTGCTTTTGCCCTCGGGGCTGCGCGAAAACAGCACCGAAGCCACATCCGTCACCAGCGACACGGCGCGGGGCACCGGCACCGTCACCTGCTGATAGTCAGGGTCGGCAGCCGATGGCCGGGCCGGCGTGGGCTGGCTTTGGGCCAGGCTGCTCGTGGCTTTAAACACCAAGGCAGCCAACAGAAGGGGTAGCTTCTTTCGCGACATGAGTACCGGTCGATACTGCAAAGATGCCGCTAAAAGCGCTGCGGTTGTCCGGCTAGCCTAGTTTTTCCTTGAATAGTTTCAGGGTGCGGTCCCAGGCCAGCTTGGCGGCTTCGGCGTTGTAGCGGGCCGGCGAGGTGTCGTTGTTGAAGGCGTGGTTGGCGCCTTCGTACACAAACAGTTCGTACCTGGTGCCGGCCGCTTTCAGGGCTGCCTCGTAGGCCGGAATGCCGGCATTGATGCGTTGGTCGAGCCCGCCGTAGTGCAGCAGCAGCGTGGCCTTGATTTTGGGCACGTCCTCGGCCTTGGGCTGGGCGCCGTAGTAGGCCACACCGACCTCAAGCGTGGGGTCGTGCACGGCCAGCTGGTTCACCAGGCCGCCGCCCCAGCAGAAGCCCACGGCGCCGGTGCGGCCGTTGCAGTCGGGCCGGGTTCCCAAGTAGGCAAGGGCGGCCAGGTAGTTGTTGAGGTTTTTCAGCGGGTCGAGCTGGCCGATGAGCTTCCGGCCCTCGTCCTCGTCGGCCGGCGTGCCGCCTAGCACGCTCAGCGCATCCACGCCCAGCGCCAGGTAGCCGGCCTGGGCCACGCGCCGCGTCACGTCCTTGATGTGCGGCGTCAGCCCCCGGTTTTCGTGAATGACCACCACGGCGCCGCGCTTTTTCTTGCCTTTGGGCCGGGCCAGGTAGCCGCGCACGGTAGCCCCGTCGCCGGGCCAGCTCACTTCCTCAATTTCGAGCTTGTCGTCCTCGGGCGCTACGGTGGCGGCGGCCGCGTAGCCGGGCTCCAGAATGGAAAGGGCCGAAAACGCCAGGGCCGTGCCGCCGGCCAGCTTCGCCAGCCGCTCCATAAACACCTTGCGCGATAGCGGGGCGTGGGTGTATTCGTCGAAAAGGTCGATGATGCGTTGGTCCATAAGGTAGAAGCTGCTGATTATGCGAAAGATATGACGGTTATTCTGCTTCGCGGTTCACCGTGTCGGGGCTGAAAGCCGGCACGCAGATGGACCAATACTCGCACTCCTCCTCAAACGGGTTGGAGTAGCGCACCCGCGCTCCGCCTTTTATCAGCAGCGCCTGCCCAGCCTGCAGTTCCACTACGTCGCCGTCGATTTCAAACCGCTTTCGGCCGCGCACCACAATCGTTATTTCATCGAAGCTGGGCGTCTGGTGCGGCTCGCTCCAGTGCGGCGGGGCCACCATGTGGGCCAGGCTGTAGGCGGTGGTGCCGGTGCTGGCGCCGCCCACGTGCTCTTCAATGAGTTTGCCGTCGGTGGTGGGCACCACGAAAGGAGAGAGGTTGAGGACGTAGCGTTTTTCGGACATTTTTAGTTAAGGTTAGTTGAGGTTGGTAAAAAGAACGGTCATGCAGAGCGCAGCGAAGCATCTCGCTTGGGGTAGTAGCTCAATTGAGTGATTTAGTCAAAGCAAGCGAGATGCTTCGCTGCGCTCTGCATGACATTCTTTTAGGTCGTTCTTACACTACGGCCGAAGCTTCTCGAGCAGCTCAAAAGCGCGCGAGGTATACTTCCACACAAAGAAATACGGTGTTTGCACCGCCCCAAACTGCACCCGGATGCGCTCCACCGCCGGCAGCATGCTGCCCTCAAAGTCGAAGCAGTCGAGCCCCAAGACCTCGCTGGCGTAGCGCACGGCCTCCCAAATCAGCAGGATGCCCGCGCCGCTGTCGCGCAGGGCGGGGTCGTCGCCGGCTAGGTGGTAGTAGGCCGCTTGTTGGTCCCATATCAAATAGGAAGCCGAGTGAACCCGGCCCTGCGCATCCACGGCAAAGAAAAACTGCCGCGCCTCGTGGGCCGCCAGCGCCGCATCGTGCCGCTCGAATTGTGCCCAGGAATAAGGCATGGGCAGCTGCTGCCGGTCAAAGCTCATCTTATTGAGCGCATAAAACCGCTCGGGGCCCAGGTCGTGCACCACCTGCACCTGCTCGCGCGCCTTCTGCACGTTGCGGCGGATGTTGCGGTTGATGCCCGCTTCTACCTGCGACAAGTTTTGCAAGCTAAGGAGGCGATAGGTATAGTAAGTGCTTTGCCGAAATTTTTGCCAATAGAAAGGCAGCCAGTTGGTAGTGCTGGGGTAAAAATTCTGCTTGAAGGCGGCCAGCGGCGGCAGTTGCTTGATTAGCTCCTCCAGCAGCAGGTGCTCCTTCTTCAGCACACCCCGAAACTCGGGCAGCACGTACGGCCCCAGCCACTTCACAAACGGCGGCATGGTAGCGTAGCGAAAGGGTCCTTTCTGCTTGTAGAAATATGGCAGCGCGGCCACCACGCAGCCGTTTTCTTCGGCCAGCACCACGTCCCAGCCACCGCCCTCGCCGCAGGCATCCAAAAACCACGGCTGCGCAAACACCGGCACATCGGGCGCGGTGCGGCAAAAGGCACGGTAACGGTCGGCAGCGGCTGGCAACGGAGCGGCGGGCTTATTTGGGTTGGGCCTCCGGGCAGGGCCCTTTGGTAAAGGTGCGCACCCCCGCGTTGCCGGCCACGCAGGCGTTGGAGTAGGTTTTGCCGTCGCAGCCGCACACCGGGTCGTACTGCATAGTGCAGATGCCGTCGGGCTTCACCTTGGCCGGGTCGATGCAATCGGCACCAGCGGAGGCCGGGGCGGGCCGTTGGCAGGCCGAAGCCAATAGCAGGGCAGCGTACAGAAGCGAAGATATTTTCATAGAATAAGGCCAGGAGAGGGGCGAATCTACAGCAACTGCTGCATAAGTGCGTCTGAATTTGCTGGAAGGGCTTTCTGGCAAAGGCCAGCTTCGGAAAATTTGCCCTTAAGCTCAACCCCTGGCCCGTGCCTTCGTATAGGCAGCCAGACCAAACGCGGCACTAAAACAGAATATTCCATTTTGTGTGTGCTGCGCGCCCTCTGAACCTCTTTCACTCATTCACCCTTCATTACCCATTACCATGTCGTACCACGAAGAAGACAACAACGCCGGTAAAATCCTTTTGGCCGCCCTCGCAGGTGCTGGCGCTGGCATCATCGCCGGCATGCTGCTGGCCCCCGACAAGGGCTCGGCCACGCGCGAAAACTGGAAAGGCGTTGCTTCCAAATACAGCGGCCAACTCGGCGAGCAAGCTACCAAGCTGGGCTCCGACCTCGAAGCGAAATTCAAAGAGTACGCCGGCAAGCTCGAAGACCTCGGCGTGACCCTGCCCGGCAGCAGCCTGAAAATCAAAGGCAACTGGGACGAGGCCAAAGGCAAGCTGAAGCAGCAATACGCCCAGCTCACCGACGAAGACCTGACCTACACCGAAGGCAAAGGCGACGAACTCGTAGGCCGTCTGCAAGACAAGCTCGGCAAAGGCAAAGCCGAAATCACCAAGTTGCTGAACGACCTGTAGGTCTTGCTCAGCTATTTGCTAAAAAGCCCCGCGCCATTCGGCGTGGGGCTTTTTGCTGAAATCCAACAACCCGGCCCGCATCTGCGTTAGCCAAAGGCTCCTGACCTTCATCAGGAGCCGCTCAAAACCTGCAAAATCATGAAAGACGACAAAGGCAAAGTCATTTTCTCGCTCATCGCCGGTGCCACCGCTGGCATCGTAGCCGGCCTGCTCCTCGCCCCCGAAACCGGCGACGACACCCGCTCCAACCTCAAACGCTCGGCCTCGAAGTGGGGCGGCGACCTCAGCAAGCTCGTAAAAGATGCGCTGGCCAAGGTGCAAGGCCAAGGCGCTGGCCACACCAATGAGAACGCCAGCCTGAGCGAAGACAAACAAGCCGCCGACCGTCTCCTTGCGGGCCTCGACGCCAATGCCAAAGCCCTTGGCGAGCCCGGCGACCTCACCACCCCGGCTTCCGGCAACGGCAACTCCCTGGCCGGCGACACCGCCGCTCCGGCCCACCTGAGCGAACAATAGGCCCTTTGCCAACAACATAATTTTGGCAATTTCGATGCTGGCGCAACCTCACCTGTCCAGCCCCGTAAAATCCATCACAACCAACTTGAAAGAAGGCCGAAACGTAATATCAGTAAAATTGCCGGTCGTAGGAGCTTCTGCTGAAATTGGTCAAACAACTCAGTAGTAAAATCAGACGAATCCATCGCAAGCTTCTGATAAGAACAGCGGTTTGAAGGGTAAGAAGGTTGTAAAAAGAAAAGCCCCGCACGACATTTTCGTGTGGGGCTTTTCGATTTTTAAGCCGTGTGGCACGAGTACCTCGAAGCTCCCGCTTCGGCCCGTCAGAGCGTCGTTGTTCTGGCGGGCCGAAGCAGGAGCTTCGGGGTACAAGTTTTATTTCTCTTCCTGCTTCTCCTTCTGCACGTTTTCCGGTTTCATCTGCGGGAAAAACAGCACGTCCTGGATGGAGTGGGAGTTGGTCATAATCATGCTCAGGCGGTCGATGCCGATGCCCAGGCCGGCCGTGGGCGGCATACCATACTCCAGGGCGCGTAGGAAATCCTCGTCGAGCACCATGGCCTCGGTGTCGCCGCGCTTGCCCAACTCCAGCTGGTCCTCGAAGCGCTTGCGCTGGTCGATGGGGTCGTTGAGCTCGGAGAAGGCGTTGCAGATTTCCTTGCCGTTGCACACGGCCTCAAAACGCTCTACTAAACCCGGACGGTCGCGGTGCTTCTTGGCCAACGGCGACATCTCCACCGGGTAATCGGTGATGAAGGTGGGTTGAATCAGTTTGGGCTCGACATGCTCCCCAAAAATCTCATCAATGATTTTCGATTTGCCCATGCTGGGGTCCACGTGCACGTTCAGCTCCTGGGCGGTTTCGCGCAGGGCCGCCTCGTCCATCTCGCCAATGGCCTTGCCCGTGTACTTCTCAATGGCCTCAAACATGGTGTAACGCTGCCAGGGCCGCTGGAAATTGATGACGTTCGGGCCCACCTGCACCTCCGTCTGGCCGTGCAGGGCCATGGCCACGCGCTCCACCATTTCCTCCACGAGGTCCATCATCCAGGCGTAGTCCTTATAAGCCACGTACAGCTCCATCTGGGTGAACTCGGGGTTGTGGAAGCGCGACATGCCCTCGTTGCGGAAGTCCTTGCTGAACTCATACACGCCATCAAAGCCGCCCACAATCAGACGCTTCAGGTACAGTTCGTTGGCAATGCGCAGGTATAGCGTCATGTCCAGCGTGTTGTGGTGCGTGGTGAAGGGCCGCGCCGCCGCCCCGCCGTACAGCGGCTGCAGAATCGGCGTTTCCACTTCCAGGTAGCCCTTGTCATTCAGAAAATTCCGCATCGACTGCACCAACTGCGTGCGCTTGATGAAAGTGTCGCGCACGTTGGGGTTCACCACCAGGTCCACGTAGCGCTGCCGGTAGCGCTGCTCGGGGTCGTTGAAAGCATCATAAGTCACTTTCTCGCCGGTGGCCTCGTCCACTTTCTCCTTTACCACCGGCAACGGCCGCAGGGCTTTCGAGAGCAGCTTCAGCTCTGTCACGTGTACCGAGGTTTCGCCCACCTGCGTCTTAAACACGTGGCCCTTCACGCCGATGAAGTCGCCCAAATCGAGCAGCTTCTTAAACACCACGTTGTAAAGCGTTTTGTCCTCGCCGGGGCAAATTTCGTCGCGGTTGATGTAGAGCTGAATGCGGCCCGACGTATCCATCAATTCCGCAAACGAGGCCTTGCCCATCACGCGCGACGACATCAGCCGGCCCGCCAGCGTCACTTCCTGGAAGTTGTTGAGTTCGGGGTGGTAGTTGTCGTGTATTTCCTTGGCGTAAAACGTCACGTCGAACAATTCCGACGGGTAGGCTTCGATGCCCAGCTTTTCCAACTCTTCAAGTTTCTGGCGGCGCTGTATTTCCTGTTCGCTGAGGTGCTGCATAGTGTTGTCTGAACCACGGATTCGCTCGGATTTTTCGGATTCCACGGATTTCGTGGACGATTGATTCAGCCGGAAAACCAGCCTGCTTCTTAAGGCAGGTAGGGGCGTGGTGCTTAAAGTGAACCGCAAAAGTACGGCACGAAAAAAGCCGCTCCGAAACCGGAGCGGCTTTCCATTCACAAAATCCGTGGAATCCGAAAAATCCGAGCGAATCCGTGGCTTAGGCGGCCATGCGGAACTGCGCGGCTTCGGCGGCAATGGCCGGGGCCGTGGGCGGCGTGGGCGCCAGCACCGGCTCGACGCGGGTGCGCAACCGCTCCTGCACAAAGCCCGACTGCAAGTGCGCCGGCAGCTCGTCTACCAACTGGCGGTAGCGCTCCAGGCCCAGGGCCTTGGCCACGTAGGTCTCGTGCACACCGTTGAGGTAGCTCACGATATTGAGCAGCGAAGCGTGGAACAGGCTGAAATCGATGTCAGCCTCCACGTAGCGCTCAATCTCACGGGTGCTCTCCGAAATGCGCAGGCGGCCCAACAAATCGAAGATGGTGGTGTAGCCCAAGCGCCAGGTAATCTGCTGCCAGTGCGCAGCCGTCCACTTGTCGAGCGGGCGGCCCGTTTTCTGGCTGCGAATGGCCGTGTTGGGGTTGGCCTGCACCTGCGCGCGGGTCCACTGAGCCTTCATCTTGCGCGTGGTGCGCAGGAACTGGCCAATCTGAGCTTGCGCGTCAATCTCCTTGCTGGCAATGTGCAGCCCGGCCTTATAGCCGGCCAGCGGCAGGCGGTGAATGCTGAAGTCGCCGTAAGCCCCGGCGGCGTAAAACGATACCGGGCGCGGGTAGGCATTCTTCACCACTAAGCGGCCCACTTCGCGGCGAGTGAGCTGGCTGTTGGTCGAGCGCACGCCCGTGGTGTACAGGAAAGCCTGCAGGCCCGATTGAATGGCGTGGTAAGCCTGCGGGAACGTCCAGTGCAGGGCGTTGCGCAGGAAGTTCTCATCGCCCAGCTCGGCCGTGGCGCGCAGGGCGTACTCCGTGCTCCAACTGGTGTGCAACAGCTTGGTGAGCGTGGCTACGTCGGCGTCGTTCAACTCAGCCGTGTGGCCGCGAAAGAACGGCAGGTTCTGCAGACCGCCGAGCACGTCGTCGTTTTCCTGAATGTGATAGTTAATGGCAAAGAAGTAGTTGAGGAAAACCTGCGCTGGAATGGATTTACGCCAGTTTTCATCAGCCAATTTCTGCTGCAGCTCATCGGCAGGAGCCTCTACCTGCGGATTGAGCGGAATGATGCGGGTTTCCTCTTTAGTTGTCATGCTAAGTAAACAGGGAGAAGGGTGCTAAAAGTTGCACGTTTGCTAATTTTGTTGTCAATTTATATGAAGCTTATTATCTTTGATAATCAATTAATTAACTTGAAATGATAAAATAATGTCGAAAGATTTAAAATGGGCTGTTTACTAGTGAGGTTGACATTCAAAAACGTGCCAAAAAAAGCCCCTGCGCCAAGAGGCACAGGGGCTTTTGCTAAACCAAGTACTGTAGTCGGCGAGTAGGCTGGCAGCCTTGGTTCGCAGGGCTACTTGCTTTTGATTTCGTCTTGAATAACGGCCACGGCCTCGCCAATGGTGATGTCTTTCTTGAGGCCCTTGGTGAAGCGGGCAGCGCGGTTGATGCGCACAGTATCGCCGCCCAGCGCCCGCACATCGGCCGAGAGGGGCGAGAAGGCCAGCGCCGTGGTGGTTTTCTGCGCCGCTTCGTAACGGTCCGAAATGGCTTTCGACTCCCGCTGCTCGGCCTGGTAGGCACTGAGCTTCAGCGAAACGGTGGTTTCGTCCTTGCGCTTGCGCATGCTCTTCACCATCTCATCCATCACCTTGAAGCTGGGGTTGGTGGCCACGCGGGCCTTGCTGGCGGCGCGCAGCTTATCCAGGTTGGGGGCATCGCCCCAAGTCTTGTAGCGGGCTGGCTGAATCTCATCCCACTTCAATGGGTAGTCCGATTCCTTTTCGCCCTGGTCAAGATACGAATACAGGTCGGGTACCACGATATCCGACAGCACCCCCTTGAATTGGGTCGAGCCCCCGTTCACGCGATAGAACTTTTGGGTCGTCAGCTTCAGCGAGCCAATGGGCTTCACGCTGCTCAACTCGGCGGGCAGCGCCTCGTCCAGGTCGAAAATGCGCTGCACCGTGCCTTTGCCGTAGGTGCTGGTCGAGCCCATGATGACACCGCGGTGGTAGTCCTGCACCGCCGCTGCCAGAATCTCCGACGCCGAGGCGCTGTACTTGTTCACCAGCACCACCAGCGGGCCGCTGTACTGCACGCGTGGGTCGTTGTCGGTCATCACCTGCGTGCGGCCCTGGCCGTCGCGCACCTGCACCATCGGGCCGCTCTCCATGAAGAGGCCGGCCATCGACACAGCATCGCCAAGCGAACCGCCGCCGTTGAAGCGCAAGTCCATAATCACGCCTTTCACGCCTTCGGCGTTGAGTTTGGCGAGCTCCTTGCGCACGTCATCGGCCGAGTTGCGGCCGCCGGTGTCGCTGAAATCGGCATAGAAGCCCGGCAGGTGCAGGTAGCCGATTTTCTGCCCTTTGTCGGTAATGACCGACGACTGCGCGTACTTGTCGTCAATTACCACCACATCGCGGATGATGGACACAATTTTGGTGCTGCCATCGGGCTTTTTCACCGTGAGGCGCACCTCCGAGCCTTTCTTGCCCTTAATCAGCGTCACGGCTTTGGCCGTGTGCCAGCCCTCAATGCTCACGGGCTCGGCGGCACCCTGGGCCACGCGCAGCAGCGCGTCACCTTTTTTCAATTCGCCCTGCCGGGCCGCTGCCGAGCCGGGAATAATCTCCTCGATGTAAATCAGGTTGTCTTTCTCGCGTAGCGTGGCCCCGATGCCTTCGAAGCGCCCGGTCATTTCGTAGTCGAAATCTTCCTTGGCCTTGGGAGCAAAATACTCGGTGTGCGGGTCGTAGGTGTTGGCAATGGTGTTGGCATACTCGGCCAGGCGCTCGCTAGCGTCGGTGTCGTTGATTTCCTCGAACTGCTCGTCGTAGTATTTCAACACGCGCTTGCGGGCCTCGGCTTCCATCTGAGCCGGAGTCCGCGGGGGCTCGGCCTCGGTGGGAGCGGCGGAATTGGCCGCGTTGGGCGCCGCAGTAGCACCAGTGGGCTTGGCTTGCTTGGCCTTCTCCTGGGCTTCCATCATTTCCGAAACACGCGTTAGGGTTTCGTATTTCAGCAGCTTGCGCCACAGCTCACGCTGGGCCGCTTTGTCGGCCGGAAAGGGGGCTTTTTCGAAGTCCGACTGGAAGGTTTCTTCTCCATTGAAATCGAAAGGCTTGGCCAGAATCTCGCGGTACAGGCCCTGCATTTCCTTGGTACGCTCGGCCATGAGCTTGGTGCTCAAATCCAGAAATTCGTGGCTGCCACGCTTCACCTGGTCGTCAATTTGCGACTGGTAGCGGCGCAGCTGCTCCACGTCCGACGCCAGCAGGAACTGCTTGCGATAGTCGAGGTGCTTCAGGTACAAATCAAAAACGCGCTTTGAGAAAGCGTCGTCGATGCGTTCGGGCTGGTAATGCTGGGAAGTGAGGCCGCTCATCATGAGCCCAATGATGACTTGGTCCTTGCTCGGCACCGCCGAGTCGGCCCGGCGGAACAGCCGGTAGGAGGCCAGAACAAACACGGCCGTCACCAAAAAGGCATACAGGCCGACCTTCAAGCGGGAGGGAGACATGGGCAAAAACTAAAACGGATGAAATTCAAATATAAGGCCGCTGCCATGCAACGCCAGGCCATTTTGCCTACGTCGAAAACGCCCCGGCGGGTGCATTAAGTGCCCGCTGCTGAAACGGGCTGACCATTACCTCCTAAGAACTACCCCAGCCAACCGAAGGTTGCAACAAAAAAGCCTTTCCCGGACGGGAAAGGCTTTTTTCAGGATAGACAGGTCGGAACCTGCGACGGACTTAGTACTTGTAAATCTTGTCGCCGTTGTGACGACGGAACTCCTCTTCGAAGTACTGGGCATCTTCGGCGTTGCGGGGTTTCACGCCCATCACAATGCCGCCATTTTTCACGCCTTGCTCGTACTCGGCAGCGTGCTCCTCGGGGATGCCCGAGCCCACCAGGGCGCCTACCAGGCCACCCGTGAGGCCACCGGCACCGGCACCGGCCAGCGCAGCGGCCAGCGGGCCGGCAATGATGAGGCCCAGACCGGGCAGGGCTACCGAAGTACCGATGGCGGCAATGGCGCCAATAATGGCACCGGCCGTGCCACCGATGGCCGAGCCTACGCCGGCACCTTCCATGGCTTTGTCGCCAAGTTCGGTATGGGCGGTGTCATCGCCGAAATGCGTTTTGCGGGTTTCGTCCGACATCAGCACGTTCACGTCGTCTTTGCCATAGCCGCGCGACGAGAGCGACTGGTAAGCCTTCTCAGCGCTGGTACGGTCGCGGAACATGCCAGTCAGGTTTGAACCGCGGCTCGAATCATAGGGCTGACCAGTTACGGCGTGAGCGGCGTGGTCAGCAGTGTTCTGCACGCCATCGATGGCGCGGCCCACTACTGCGCCGGCAGTGCCAGCGGCGGCAGCGCCTTTGGCGGTAGCGCTGAAGTCGTCGCCATCAACCGAGTTGGTGGTGTTGCCCAGCGATGCGCCGGAGGTCGACGAAGTACCCGTGCCGGAGGTAGAGCCGGTGCCAGCGTTGTAACTGGTGCCTTCGTTGATCATGCCGGTGCTGTTGCCCGTGTTCTGGGTGCCGTAGTTAGAGCCTGCGCCAGTGCCGGTATTTTGCGGGTTGTTCGAATCGTTGGTGTTCATGCTAGGGAGGGAATGAAAATGTGGAAAGAATAACCAACCTCCTGGCTGGTTGAGGCTCTTAACGGGGCCACCGCAGTAGAGGTTACATCCTACTTACTTTCCAACTATTTCTTGTTCCTATCCCGGCTGCGCACTTGAGCTGGCCGCTGCTCTACTGCGAGTCGCCGTTGGAAGCGAACTGTTGAAAGTTGGCTTCGTCGCGCCAGAAAGCGCGGCAGTCGCGAATAAGGCCCTTCAGAAACTCCTCGTCCTGCTTGAGGCTACGCCATTCGCCCATGCCCATTTTTTCGCAGAGCTTGTAGAAGTTATCGCCCTGGCCTTTCGAGCCCTGCACTTTCACCAGGCAGCTGAGCGGCGGACGGCCTGCTTCGTGTTCGATAGTAGATATTTCGGCCAGCATTTCATTGAGCCGGGATTTCTCATGCGAGATGTCCAGGTTCAGCCCTAATTCGGCTTCCTGCACAAGCGTGAGGTAGCTCACAGTTCCGGTTTGCAGCCGGGCATAACGAATCAAATACGTGCGAATGCGACCAATCATGATGGGACTTGAGGTGAAAAAACGATTTTTAGGGGGAGAAAATTAGCGACTTTCGGCTACACCGCACCGATAAGCAACGCGGTGATGTTCGCTACTTTTCCAGGCCCTCAAATCATACCTCGTGCCACTTTGGTGAAAAACAGGAATTGTTCAATATTTTTAGATATTCAACAATCAGAATTTCAATAAGTTGATTGGCTGAAAAAATATGATGCCCACGAATATGCTACAGAGATTCTTCGGGGTTATCTGTTCTGGCGGCGGCGAATTTCTTTTTGAATAAGTAAAAATTCGCGGCTGCTCTGGCCGGCAATGGCGGTGTTCTCGTCGGCGCGGCGCAGCAGATAGGGCATCACGGCGGCCACCGGGCCGTAGGGCAGGTATTTGGCCGTGTTGTAGCCGGCGTGGGCGAGATTGTAGGTGAGGTTGTCGCTCATGCCGTAGAGCTGGGCAAACCAGATGCGCGGGTCGCCGGGGGCCAGGCCGGCCTGTTGCATGAGCTGGGTGAGCAGCAGCGAGCTGGCTTCGTTGTGGGTGCCGGCGCAAATGCTGATGCGGTCGACATGCTGCACGCAATAGCTTAGAGCCTCGTCGTAGAGCGCGTCGGTAGCGTTTTTGGTGGGGTTGATGGGGTTCTGGTGGCCGCGCTGCTTGGCCACGCGGGCTTCTTTCTCCATGTAGGCCCCGCGCACCAGCTTGGCGCCGATGTAGTAGCCAGCTTCGGCCGCGGCGTCGTGGGCCGCTTTCAGGGCGTCGAGGCGGTCGTGGCGGTAGAGCTGGTAGGTGTTCCAGACAATGGCCTTCTCACGGTTGTACTTGGCCATCATGTCGTAGGCCAGCAGGTCGATGGTGTGTTGGAACCAGCTTTCCTCGGCGTCGATGAAGAGGCGGATGCCGTGCTGGTGGGCGCGGGCGCAAATGGCCTCTACGCGGGCCACGGCGCGGGTGTGGGCGGCCTCCTCCTGAGCGGTGAGGAGCTGGCCGGCCTGAATTTTCTCCAAGATGGCCACGTCGGCCACGCCGGTTACTTTAAAGACGGAGAAGGGGATGTGCTGGGAGCGGTGCGCCTCGTCGATGGTGGCCAGGATTTCGTCGCGGGTGTGGTCGTAGCTGGCGTCGCTGCCTTCGCCTTCCACCGAGTAGTCGAGGATGGTGCCGATGTTGTACTTGCCCAGCTCGGCCGTGACGGGGCGGCACTCGGCAATGGTTTCGCCGCCGCAGAACTGCTCAAATATGCTGTGCTTGATAAGAAACTTGGTGCCGGGCAGGCCCCACTTGAGGGCCGCTTTCATCAGGCCGCTGCCGGTTTTCACAAGGCTGCCGTTGTTCATGGCCGCAAACAGGGCGTAGACCTTGCGCAGCTGGGCATCGGATTTGGAGGCGAAGGCCACGCGGGTGTCTTCGAAGGAAATGGGCGGGGCTTGGGTGGGAGCGTCGGGCGACATGGGCAGGGGATGAGGGCGTGGAAATGGGGAGGAAAAGGAACGGTCGGGCGAAGGTAACCGGTAAACAACGTTCCCTTGAAACGAGTTACGTTTGCCGGGCTTTTCGGCTGCTGGTCGAAAAATCCGCTTCCTTTTTTTCCTTGCCAATGCCCGCCGCCGCTAATACGTTCTTCACCCGCTTGTTGGCTCAGAAAGGCCAGCCCATCCTCATCGCCGGCCCCTGCTCGGCCGAAACCGAAGAACAGGTGATGGCCACCGCCCGCGGCCTGCAGGCGCTGGGCAAAATCGATTTGTTCCGGGCCGGCATCTGGAAGCCGCGCACCCGGCCGGGTTCCTTCGAGGGCATGGGCGGGGTGGCGCTGCCCTGGCTGCAGCGCGTGAAGGCCGAAACCGGCATTCCGACCGCCATTGAAGTGGCCACGCCGCGCCACGTAGAAGAAGCCCTGGCCCACGGCATCGACGTGCTCTGGATTGGGGCGCGCACCACCGTGAACCCCTTTGCCGTGCAGGAGCTGGCCGACGCCCTGGCCGGCACCGGCGTGCCCGTGATGGTGAAAAACCCCGTGAACCCCGACGTGGCCCTGTGGGCCGGCGCCCTGGAGCGCTTGGAGCGGGCCGGCATCCGGGATTTGGCGGCCATTCACCGGGGCTTCAGCACGTTTGCACCCAGCCGCTACCGCAACGCGCCTACCTGGGTGCTGCCCATCGAGCTGAAAACGCGCTTCCCGCACATTCCCCTCATCTGCGACCCCAGCCACATCGGCGGGCGGCGCGACCTGCTGCTGCCCATCGCCCAAAAGGCCCTCGACCTTGACTACGACGGCCTCATCATCGAAACGCACCCCGACCCCGACCACGCCCTGAGCGACGCCGAGCAGCAGGTGACCCCCGAGCGCCTGGGCGAAATCCTGCACGAACTGAAATACCGCTACCGCTCCAGCAACAACGCCGACTACCTCAACAAAGCCGAGGACCTGCGCCACAAGATGGACGTGGCCGACCGCGAGATAGTGGAAGCCCTGGCCCGCCGCATGGCCCTGGTAGAGGAGTTGGCCGAGTACAAGAAGGAAAACGACGTGAAAATCCTGCAAATCGACCGCTGGCAGGAAATTTTCAGCACTCGGCAAGAGTGGGCCCGCAAGCTCAACGTGAATGAAAAGTTTGTGGCCGAGCTCTACAAACTCATTCACATTGAAAGCATTCGCAAGCAAACCGAAGTGCTCAACGGCCGCCCGCAGGTAGATGGCGTGCCGCACCTCGGGCCGGGGCTGTAGCCCGAGGCGCTAGGGCAGCCGCAGGTAGGTGTCGACGGGGTGGTCGCAGGGCCCGCCGTAGTCGAGCACCAGCGAATCGCCGCGCAGCGTAATGATGGCCTCGCGCGGGCCCAGAGTGGCATCGACGAAGCGCAAGCCGGACGCCGGCGTGGGAATGCCGCAGGTCTTTACCGACGCGACGCTGTAGGTGCCGCTGGAAACGGGCTGGGCGTTTTTGAAAAAGGTGTAATCGGTGGCCGTGAAAGTGGCCGTTTCGTTGGGCGGCGGGCCGGGAACGCAGTAGCACTGCCGGTGCACCAAGCGCCAGTTGCCCGTCAGCCCCTCGTGATGGGGCGTGGCTTCTTCGTCATCATCGGGGACACAACCGGCCAGACCCAAGCCGGCAACCAGCGAGAAGAGAAGCGAAAAGCGGATGAAATTGCTCATAACCAAGCTGATAGTGTTGGGTTGTCTTAGCGGCGCGTGTAGTAATAGCCCCGGCCATCGGTGTAGTCTTCCACGATGACCAGTTCGTTGGGTGAGAGTCGTTCGATAAATTCTTTTTCGGAGCCATTGCGGCGGCCATACGCCAGGAAGGTTTGGGGCCGGCGGTTGACGAAAGAGTTGGCTTTGAACAGCACGTACTTGGCCTTAGTGCTTACCGCACCATTAAGCAGAAACGTGGCTTGCTTGTCGTCATCAAACACGATTTCCTGGCGCTGGGCCGGGTCGGCTGGGTGGACCTGGCCGGTGAGGCCGCCGTCGGTTTGGGTAAGCTGCCAGCGGCCCACCAGCAGGTCGGCTTTTTGGTCTTCGGGCGAAACGGCGCCTTTGGAGCAGCCGGCCAAGCCGCTGGCGGTGAGGAGCAGAAAAAGGGCGTAGTGGTGATAAGAATGCTTCATAGTAGGGAGGGAGTGTAGAAGCGGTGAGCCGGCAAAAAGCGCGCCATCAGTCCACTTAGCCGCATGACCGGTGCTCCGGCCAAAAGGTTGCTCTATGGCAGCGGCTGAACTGAAAAATTTATCCTGACTTTTGCCCCATGGAGAATTCCGTCATCATTGGCCCCGAGGCGCTGCCGGCGCTGGCCGAACTGCTGTACCGGCCGGCCGTGAGCCGGGTGTTTGTGCTGGTCGACGCGCACACGGCGCGCGCCTGTCTGCCCCTGCTCGAACCGCATTTGCCAGCCAATTATTGCCTCATCGAAATCCCGGCCGGCGAAGAATACAAGTCGCTGGCCAGCTGCGAAGTGGTGTGGAGCCAGCTCACGGCCCAGCGCGCCGACCGCCACGCCGTGCTCGTGAACCTGGGCGGCGGCGTGGTGACGGATTTGGGCGGCTTTGCGGCGGCGCTCTACAAGCGCGGCATTCGTTTTGTGCAGGTGCCCACCACGCTGCTGGCCCAAGTGGATGCCAGCGTGGGCGGCAAGACGGGCATCGACTTTCAGGGCTACAAAAACCAACTGGGCGTGTTTCAGGAGCCGGCGGCGGTGTTCATCAACCCAAAATTTCTCGAAACCCTCGACCCACGCCAGGTGAAATCCGGCTACGCCGAAGTCATCAAGCACTGGCTCATTGCCGATGCCGACGCCTTTAACACCAACCGCCGCCTGGGCTGGCTGACCGACAACTGGACCCCCATCATCCGCGAGTCGGTGGCGTTGAAGCAGCGCATCGTGGCCGAAGACCCCCTGGAGGCCGGGCCGCGCAAGCTGCTCAATTTCGGCCACACCGTGGGCCATGCCATCGAAAGCTACCTGCTGTTGCAGCCCGGCCGCGAGGCCCTGCACGGCGAGGCCGTGGCCGCCGGCCTGGTGTGCGAAAGCTGGCTTTCGGTGCAGCACGGCCTGCTGAGCGCCGAAGAGCTGGACAAAATTGAAACCTTCGTGTTTTCGGTGTTCGACAAGCTTTCCTTCGTAATGATGGAAACCGCTGCCATTGCCGAATTTGCCTTGCAGGACAAGAAAAACGCGGGCACCACCATCAATTGCACATTGCTCAAAGGCATCGGGCACGGCGTGTACGACCAGCCTGTGACAGTAGCCGAAATCGCCGAGGCGCTTCGGTATTATCTCCGCTTGCAATCGTAGCACCTGCCTGCCCAGACGTCTGTCAGCGCATTTAGAACCTTGAAAAGCGCCCGCTAAAGCAGGCGTCCCTCACTCATGCACCTTTCCTGGCCCGGCGGCCTGCTCAGCGGCACCGCCCAACTCCCGGCTTCCAAAAGCGAAGCCAACCGCGCCCTCATCCTGCGAGCCCTGGCGGGTGGCGGCAAGGTTGATAACCTGTCCGACGCCAACGACACGCAGCTCATGCAACGCCTGCTGATGGAGGTGCCAAACACTAATGTGCTTGATGCGGAGGATGCCGGCACCGTTATGCGTTTTCTCACGGCCTATCTGGCCGTTACGGGTTGGAAGGGCCGCCTCACGGGCACTGCGCGGGCGCAGGAACGGCCCATTGCGGTACTAGTGGAGGCACTGCGCCAGGCCGGGGCGGTCATCAATTATTTGGCGAATGAGGGCTACCCACCCCTGGAATTTGCGGGCTTCGCGGCGGCCGATGCCTCAGAGCCCACTGAGCTGTCGGTGCGCGGCGACATCAGCAGCCAGTACATTTCGGCGCTGCTGATGGTGGGGCCGTACCTGCCTGGCGGCCTGCGCCTCACGCTCACCGGTCCTATTGGCTCGCGGCCTTACATCGAGATGACCCTGGCGCTGATGCGGCAATTCGGCGCGCAGGTCTCGGCTGAGAGCGACGTACTAACGGTGCCGCCGGGGCAGTACCGGCCCACAGATTATGTGGTGGAGTCGGACTGGTCGGCCGCCAGCTACTGGTATTCATTGGTTGCGTTAGCGTCGGCGGGCTCCGAAATTACCTTGCCGGGACTGCGGCGCGAGTCGCTGCAAGGCGACCAGGCCATTGCCGGAATAATGACGCATTTCGGCGTCAAAACGACTTTCCTAAGCGACGGTGTTCATTTGCAACAACAGCCGCCCGCGCCGCAGCAGGAAATCCCCACTCTTGATTTTACCGACTGCCCTGACTTGGCCCAAACGGTAGCCGTAGTGGCCGCGGCCCTCACGCGGCCCGTAGAAATGACCGGGCTCGAGAGCCTGCGCATAAAGGAAACCGACCGCATTGCCGCCCTGCAAATGGAGCTTGCCAAATTCGGCGGTGACCTGCGCGACTTGGGCGAAGGTCGTTTTCGGGCCGAATCGAACGGGTTTTCGGTGTTCGAGCAATCGGTGGCAACCTACCACGACCACCGCATGGCCATGGCTTTTGCGCCGCTGGCGCTGCTTGGCCCGGTGCACATCCAAAGTCCGGGAGTAGTCCGGAAATCGTATCCGCAGTATTGGAAGGAATTGGCGAAAATTGGCTTTTCTATTAGCGAAGCTGCCTAAAATAGGCAGCTGACTTTCGTAGCCGGCTGCCGTACCAGCTAAATAATTCGCCGTCGACAGTTTCAATGGTTGCGCCGGGGCAAATAGCCTGAAATTCGGCCACGTGCTTTTCACCAAAAGGGTAGGGCTCGGAGGAAAGCAGGATGCGCTTCGGCGCAACGGCAGCCAATTGCTCGGCGGTTATTTCCGGGTAGCGGGTTTGGCCCGCGAATGCATTGCGAAAACCCGCACGGCGCAGCATATCATCAATGAAAGTGCCGCTGGCGGCCACCATGTACGGTTTGCGCCAAATAAAGTAGGCGGCCGATGCCAGGCCATCAGGTGCCGGGACTTCTAACGCAGCGAAAGACGCTTTAATTTCCGCGGCCAGCGCAGCGGCTTTTTCCTTGGCGCCCGCAGTGAATCCAACGCGCCGAATCATGTCCAGCGCTTCGGGCAAGTTGCCGATGTCGCTGAGCCAAACCGAATAATCAGCGGCTAATTGTTCGATGCCAGCCTGGTAATTTTCTTCCTTATTCCCAATAATTAAATCGGGTTTTAGCGCGGCTATTTTCTCAAAGTCAAAATTCTTGGTGCCGCCAATTACCGCGGCTTTCGTGCGCGCCTCGGCGGGGTGAATGCAGAATTTGGTAACGCCCACAACTTTCTCACCCAGCCCTAAGTCAAATAACAATTCCGTTTGCGAAGGCACCAGCGACACAATGCGCTGCGGCGGAAACGGCACGGCCACGCGCCGGCCCATCTGGTCGGTGACGGTGAGCGGGAGAGAAGGAATAATGGGTAATTCCATATTAATAGCAAAGCGACGTATTGAAAATAGTTTGTCATCCTGAACGCAGTGAAGGACCTTATCGCGTTGAGGCATCATGCTCAACCGTGATAAGGTCCTTCACTGCGTTCAGGATGGCAAACGGAGCTTAAAGCTTAATTGAAATACCGGAAATCGTGACAGTCCTCGATGCGCAGCAGCGTCTCGTAAATCAGGCGCGTTACGCTTTCTACGTCGTCTTTGTGCACGGTTTCTACGGTGGTGTGCATGTATTTAAGCGGCAGCGAAATTAAAGCCGAGGCCACGCCGGAGCCCGAGTAAGCAAAGGCATCCGTGTCGGTGCCGGTGGCGCGGGTGGCGGCGGCGCGCTGGAAGGGAATTTCGGTTTGCTTGGCGGTTTCGATGATGAGGTCGCGCAGGTTGTTCTGCACGGCCGGGCCGTAGGTTATTACCGGGCCTTTGCCGCAGGAAATATCGCCAGCTGTCTTCTTCTCGTACATCGGCGACTGGCTGTCGTGCGTCACGTCGGTAATGATGGCCACGTCGGGATTGATGCGGTGGGCCACCATTTCGGCGCCGCGCAGCCCAATTTCCTCCTGCACTGCATTCACGATGTAGAGGCCGAAGGGCAGGGTTTTATTGTTTTCCTTCAGCATGCGGGCCACCTCGGCAATCATGAAGCCGCCCACCCGGTTGTCGAGCGCGCGACCTACGTAGAACTTGTCGTTCAGTACGGTGAATTCGTCCTCGAACGTCACCACTGAGCCCACGTGGATGCCCATTTCCTCCACTTCTTCCTTGGAGGTTGCGCCGCAATCAAGAAACACGGTTTCAATGGTCGGCGCCTTGTCCTGCTCCACCTTGCGCACGTGGATGGCGGGCCAGCCGAAAATACCTTTCACAATGCCCTTTTCGCCGAAAATATTCACGCGCTTGCTCGGCGCCACCAGCGGGTCGGAGCCGCCGTTGCGGCGCAGGTAGAGGTAGCCTTCCTTCGTGATATAATTCACGAAATAGGAAATCTCGTCGGCGTGAGCTTCGATGACGACTTTGTATTTCGCCTCGGGGTTAATGACGCCCACCACCGTGCCGTAGGTATCCACGAAATACTCGTCGATGTAGGGCTTGATGTATTCGAGCCACAGTTTCTGGCCTTCTTTTTCGAAGCCGGTGGGAGAGGGGTTGTTGAGGTAGGTCTGAAGAAATTCGAAAGACTCGGGACGCATAATAACTGTCATTCTGAGCGCAGCGAAGAATCTTATCACGTCAGCGCCGCTAGGTAGAAAAAGGAACGAAGGCAGCCGTGATAAGATGCTTCCTTCGTCAGCATGACAAAAAGTTTACAGCGGAATGTTGCCGTGCTTCTTACGCGGCATGGTGTCCACTTTGTTTTCCAGCATCTTAAAGGCACGAATCAGTTTCTGGCGCGTCTGTGAGGGCAGAATCACCTCGTCCACGAAGCCGCGGTGGGCGGCGCGGTAGGGCGTGGCAAACTTCTCTTGGTACTCGTCCACCTTTTCCTGCAGCTTGGCTTCAGGGTTCTCGGCCTGAGCTATTTCGCGCTTGAAGATGATTTCAGCCGCGCCTTTAGCGCCCATCACCGCAATTTCGGCGGTGGGCCAGGCGTAATTCATGTCGGCCCCGATGTGCTTGGAGTTCATCACGTCATACGCGCCGCCATAGGCTTTGCGGGTGATGACGGTGATGCGCGGCACGGTGGCTTCGCAGAAGGCATAGAGCAGCTTGGCGCCGTTGGTGATGATGCCGCGCCACTCCTGGTCGGTGCCGGGCAGGAAGCCGGGGACGTCTTCGAGCACCAGTAGCGGAATGTTGAACGAGTCGCAGAAACGCACAAAGCGCGCGGCTTTGGTGCTGGCGTTGATGTCGAGCACGCCGGCCAGCACCGCCGGCTGGTTGCCCACAATTCCGATACTGCGGCCTGCCAGACGGGCAAAGCCGACCACAATGTTCTCGGCAAAATTCTGGTGCACTTCCAGGAAAGAACCCTCGTCGATGATGCCCTCAATCACCTCGCGCATGTCGTAGGGCTGGTTGGCATTTTCGGGAATCAGCTTGTCGAGCACCGGGCGGCTTTCATCGCCGGCGGCCTCGTAAGGCTGGTTGGGAGCGGTTTCCTCGCAGTTCTGCGGCATGTAGCTCAGCAGTTGCTTGATGTGGTTGATGCACACCACTTCATTGGCACAGCTAAAGTGCGTGACGCCGCTCTTGGCCGAGTGCGTGCTGGCGCCGCCCAGCTCTTCACTGGTCACATTTTCGTGGGTCACCGTCTTCACCACGTTGGGGCCGGTCACGAACATATAGCTCGTGTGCTCCACCATCAGAATAAAGTCGGTGATGGCCGGCGAGTACACCGCGCCGCCCGCACACGGCCCCATAATGGCCGACAGCTGCGGCACCACGCCCGAAGCCAGCGTATTCTTATAAAAGATGTCGGCGTAGCCGCCCAGGCTTACCACGCCTTCCTGAATGCGGGCCCCGCCCGAGTCATTCAGCCCAATGACGGGAGCACCGTTCTTCATGGCGAGGTCCATGATTTTAACGATTTTCTCGGCGTGAGTTTCGCTCAGCGAGCCGCCAAAAACCGTGAAATCCTGCGAGAAAACGTACACGAGGCGGCCGTTCACGGTGCCGTAGCCCGTCACCACGCCGTCGCCGAGGTAATGCTCCTTATCCAGGCCGAAGTCCTTGGAGCGGTGCATCACAAACTTGCCGATTTCTTCAAACGAGCCTTCGTCGAGCAGTAAATCAATTCGCTCGCGGGCGGTGAGCTTGCCCTTTTTGTGCTGGGCGTCGATGCGGGCCTGGCCGCCGCCCAACAGGGCTTCTTCGTTTTTGCGGGCCAGCAATTCGGTTTTGGAGAGGTGTGCGTGGGCGTGCGGGTCGGGCATAAGTCAGGTATGGCGCGCGGGTGGGAAGCAGCGCAAAAGTGAAAGGCCAAAGGTAGGCTACGGGCCGATTATGAGCCACCGGAATGATGGCATCTGGTTCGGCTCGTACCTAAAAACAAAAAAGCCGGTCCCATTGCTGGAACCGGCTTTTTCAACTGGCACAACTCGAATTGTGAGCTATAATCTTACTTCTTCGCGTCAGCATCGTCGGCTTCCGGCTTGTCGGCCGGGCGCTCGTCGCTGGCAAGGTTTTGCGCCTCACCGCTCTTGCTTACGCTGAAAATCAGCTCGTCTTTGCCGTCCTCGTAGTCGGCAGTAATCACGTCGCCGTGCACCACCTGAGCTTTGAGGATTTCCTCGGCAATCGGGTCTTCGATGTACTTCTGGATGGCGCGGTTCAGCGGCCGGGCACCGTACTTGGGGTCGTAGCCTTTGTCGGCCACGAAGTCCTTGGCCTTCTCCGTCAGCTCGACACGGTAGCCCAGGGCCTGCACCCGCGAGAGGAGCTTGCTGAGGCTGATGTCAATGATGCGGTGGATGTCGGCTTTCTCCAGCGAGTTGAAGACGATGACGTCATCCAAGCGGTTCAGGAACTCGGGCGAGAAGGTCTTCTTCAGGGCGTTGGTGATGGTGCCCTTCGTAATCTCGTCCATGTTTTCCTGACGGGCCTTGGTGCCGAAGCCGATGCCAGCGCCGAAGTCCTGCAGGTCACGCGCCCCGATGTTCGAGGTCATGATGATGATGGTGTTGCGGAAGTCCACCTTACGGCCGAGGCCGTCGGTCAGGATGCCGTCGTCCAGCACCTGCAGGAGCAGGTTATACACGTCCGGGTGCGCCTTCTCAATCTCGTCAAGCAGGATTACTGAGTACGGCTTGCGGCGGATTTTCTCCGTCAGCTGGCCTCCTTCTTCGTAGCCCACGTAGCCGGGAGGCGCGCCCACCAGGCGCGACACGCTGAATTTTTCCATGTACTCCGACATATCGACGCGCACCAGCGCATCTTCTTTGTCGAAGAGGTAAGTGGCCAGCACCTTGGCCAGCTCCGTCTTACCCACGCCCGTCGGGCCGAGGAATACGAACGAGCCAATGGGCTTCTTGGGGTCTTTCAGGCCCACACGGGTGCGCTGAATGGCTTTCACCAGTTGCTTGATGGCTTTGTCCTGGCCAATTACTTTGCCTTGCAGCTCCTCGTTCATGTTGAGGAGTTTCTGGCTTTCGTTCTGGGCCACGCGCGAAACGGGGATGCCGGTCATCATGGCGATTACCTCGGCCACGTTTTCCTCTTTCACCGTGTAGCGCTTCTTCTTGGTCTCCTCCTCCCAGTTTTTCTTGGCAGTTTCGAGCTGGTCGAGCAGCTTCTTCTCGGTGTCGCGAAGCTTGGCGGCTTCCTCGTATTTCTGCGATTTCACCACGCGGTTTTTTTCACCCTTGATGTTCTCGATCTGCTCTTCGAGCGTGAGAATGTCCTCGGGCACCACGATGTTGTTGATGTGCACGCGGGCACCGGCTTCATCGAGAATGTCAATAGCCTTGTCCGGCAGGAAACGGTCGGACATGTAACGGTCCGACAGCATCACGCACTGCTCAATGGCCTTGTCGGTGTACACCACGTGGTGGTGGTCCTGATACTTGTCCTTGATGTTGTGCAGGATTTCGATGGTCTCCTCGGGCGTGGTGGGGTCCACCATCACCATCTGGAAACGACGTGCCAAAGCGCCGTCTTTCTCAATGTACTGACGGTACTCATCCAGCGTAGTGGCGCCGATGCATTGAATCTCGCCGCGGGCCAGAGCCGGCTTGAACATGTTCGAAGCATCGAGCGAGCCCGAAGCACCGCCGGCGCCCACGATGGTGTGCAACTCGTCGATGAACAGAATCACGTCGGGCGACTTTTCCAGCTCGTTCATCACGGCCTTCATGCGCTCCTCAAACTGGCCGCGGTATTTGGTACCAGCCACCAGCGAAGCCAGGTCCAGCGTCACCACGCGCTTGTTGAACAGCACGCGGCTCACCTTCTTCTGAATGATGCGCAGGGCAAGGCCTTCGGCGATGGCGGTTTTACCCACGCCGGGCTCGCCGATGAGGATGGGGTTGTTTTTCTTGCGGCGGCTCAGGATTTGGGCCACGCGCTCAATCTCTTTTTCACGGCCCACGATGGGATCGAGCTTGTCTTCCTCAGCGAGCTTGGTAAGGTCGCGGCCGAAGTTGTCGAGCACCGGGGTGCGCGACTTTTCGCCGGGCTTCTTGGCCGCGCCCGCTCCGGCGCCGCCACGGCCGCCACCGGGGCCCGAGGCGCCAAAGAGGCGGTCGTTGTCGTCGTCGTCCGTGTCGGGCGTGCGGTTTTGCGGGGCTGCGCCGGCATTACCGTGGTAATCCAGCGAGTCGCGCACAGTTTCGTAGTTCACGTTAAACTTGGAAAGAATTTGGGAAGATATGTTGTCCTCGTCCCGGAGGATGGACAACAGCAGGTGCTCGGTGCCAATGATTTCCGACTTGAAAATCTTGGCTTCGAGGTAGGTGATTTTGAGGACTTTCTCGGTTTGCTTGGTGAGCGGAATCGAGCCGGTGATGCTGGTGCCTTGGGTGGCCGTGTTGCGGGTGGCCTGCTCCAGCGAAAACTTGAGCTCGTCGATGCTCACGCCTAGCTTACGCAAGAGGCCGAGGGCGGTTCCTTCGGCTTCGCGAATCATGCCGAGCAGCAGGTGTTCGGTGCCGATGTAGTCGTGTCCGAGACGGATGGCCTCTTCCCGACTCAGAGAAATAACCTCTTTGACGCGGTTTGAGAATTTAGCTTCCATGCCAATAAACGTAGTGAAAAATCAGATAAGCCCCGCGTCGGGCATGTAAACACGAATGACGGGTTGGGCCGATGTAGCTTGAAAACAAGCTGGTTCGGGCGAAGGTTCGGGCCGGGCAAGGCCCGCAAGCAGTTAATTCTTAACGTCGGCAGAAATTGGCAGGTTACGGTGATGAGTACCGAATTACTGCAAAAAGGAGCCGGCCGCCGGGCCCTGCGAAAACAGCAGGTCCAGCACGCTCAAGCCCGGCTCAAAACCTGGGCCAAACACCTGCGGATAGGGCCGCACCCGGACCAGGGCTGCCGGAGTGTCAGGTTCGGGCGGTTTTGCGCCGGTTTTGGGTGTCAGCCAGTCGCGCTGGTCGGCCACGACGGACGGGGTAGAAGCAGGACCCGGGAAAGCGGGGGAAGGTTGCGCGGAATAGTGCGCGTGGTACTCGGAGGTAAGATGCACCGGCAGGGTGAGCCGGAAGCATTTCAGTAACAAACGCAAAAACTGCTGATTTAGGTCAAAAAGCAGGGCGGGCTTACCTACGTAAATATCGTGCAGGTAGTCGGCGTAGTACTCAAAATAAGGGCTATTGCCATAAGCCGTCTGCAGCGTGCGCCAGTGACGGTGAATCCAATTCTGCCGGTAGTCGATTTCGATTTTCGCAATGCTGACCTTTTCGGCCCGGTTGCCGTCAATGACCGGCACGGTGAGGGGCTGCACGCCCTGAGCCGTTTTGATGAGGCAACGGTTGCGGTAAGTCTGCTTGCGGTAGTGCTCATGCGCTTCGAGCAGCAAGCCGTCGGCGTGCGCGAGCGTGGCGAAGAAGGCGGCGGGCGGGTGGTAGTGGAGCTCGGAAAGAATAATCATGGGATGGCGTAGAGACGCATATTTGCGTCTCGTCGTTGAACCGGGCGGGCAAAAATCGTTCGCTGATTCCGTTCAACGACGAGACGCAAATATGCGTCTCTACTCATCACCACCCTGCCCTTTACTGCGCTCGGCATCCAGGAAATAAGCGCCCCGGATAACCAAACGAGTGGTATCGGGCAGCTTATCCAGCAAACTCACGGCTACCTGGCCCTGGTCGGTGGCGCCAGGGCGGAGGCTGAAGCGGCGGAAGGTGCTGCCACTGGCATCGGATTTTACCTGATAATAGCCGTAGCTGACTTCGCCGCCGGGCACGAGGGCATCTTCGGGGAGGGTGCGCTGCGGGGTGCGGCCGGTGAGGATACGGGCACTGACGTATTGGCCGGGCAGCAGGGTGGCGGTGGCGGCCGCGTCGGGGCCGGTGTCGTGCAGGTGGGCGTGCACGGGCACGGTGCGGCCGTCGTCATCGAAGGCTTTGCCGACCAAGAAAACGGTAGCGGCCAGGGGCCGGGCACTGGCGCCCTGCGACGGCACGCGGAATAGGACGTCCTGGCCCTCCTTCACCTTGGTGATGTCGCGCTCGAATACTTTCAGCTCCAGGTGCAGGTCGGAGCGGTCGACCAGCTCAATCAGCACGTCTTGCGGGTTCACGAACTGACCGGGGTTGACCAGCACGGCCTTTACGTAGCCGCCAATGGGTGCTACAAGCGGCACGCTGGGCCGGATGCTGGTGGCGCTGAGCGACTCAGGTTTCAGGCCAATGAGGCGGAGCTGGGCGGCGAGGCTGCCGGCCGCGGCCTGCTCGGTGCGCAGCTCGGCGGTGGCCTGCTGAAGCTTGCGGCGGGCGCCCACGTCCTCGTCGTTGAGAACTTGCTGGCGAGCGGTTTCCTGCTTCAGAAACACGATGCGGGCCTGGCTTTGGAGGTAGTCCTGTTGCAGCTTGAGGTACTCGGGGCTGCGCAGCGTGGCCAGCACGGTGCCGCGCGCCACGTGCTGGCCGGGCAGCGTCGGCAGCTGCTGTACATAGCCACCCATGATGGCCGTGACGGATACGCGGTGGCTGGGCGGCACGTCAATCTGGCCGGTGGCTTGTACTTCGGTGCCGAGGTCGCGGCGGGTGAAGGTGCCCAGCTCGATGCCGGCAGCTCGTAGCTGGGCTTTATTGAGGAATACTTCGTCGGGCGCGCGGGGTGGGGGCGGGGCGGGCTTGTCGGCGGTTTTTTCGTCGGCATTTTTACCGCAGGCGATGAGGAAGGGTAGGAGGGCGAGGCAAGTGACGGATTTCATGTTGTTTCTACTCAATTGATGAGAACGTTATGCTGAGTGGAGTGCAGCGAAGTCAAAGCATCTCTGGTGTTTTGTTCAAACGTGGGGCCTCACCCCCGGCCCCTCTCCCGCGGAGAGGGGAGCCAGACGATGCACATGAGATGCCTTGGCTTCGCTCGGAATGACGTTCTTTTAGTCTATTCAATTTTTAATTATTGCTCATCCGCTCCGGCCAGCGCCTGAATGTTGGCTACCAGTTCATTGTATTGCCGAAGCTGCTCGAAATACGCCTCCTGAATCTGCCAGGCGGGCTGGGTGTTCACCACGTACTCCACGTACTCGATGTCGCCGGCGCGGAAGCTTTTTTCGGCAGTGGTGAGGATGAGGCGGGCTTGCAGAAGAGCGTAATTTTCGTAATAAAGCAGAGAGGCCTGGGCGCGGGCCAGCTGCTGGCGCAGGGTGCTTAGCTGGGTGCCGAATTGCGTGTTGGCATAAGCCAGCTGCACCTGAGCAGCTTCTTCGCCTATTTTGGCGGCGGCAATGCGGGCGCGCTGGGCGCCGCCCAGCAGCGGCACGGCGATGCCAGCCTGGGCCACGTTGAAGCCTCGTTCCTTGTTAATGGTCTGGTTGAAGTAGCCAGCCCGCAGGTCGGGCAGCCGGCGTAGCTTTTCGAGCCGGGTTTGCTGCTGGCTGAGGGTGAGCTGCTGCTGGTAGAGGGCCAGGGTGGGGTTGGTGGCGGGCGTGAGGGTGGCCGTATCGGCGGGTAGCAGCACGGCGCGGGGGCTGGCGGTGGTGTCGATGTCGGCCAGACCGGACTGGCCCAGCAGCAGGGCCAACTGGCGGCGCTGCACCAGTAGTTCGGAGCGCAGGGTGGCGAGGCGGTTTTGCAGCTCGCGGGCGCGGGCTTCGGCCGATACCTGCTCCAGGCGGTTGGTTTCGCCCACCTGGTAGCGGATGCGGGCGGCCCGGGCGGCGCGCTGGTAGAGGCTGTCCTGCCGGCGTAAAAGGGCCGTGAGGCGGTAAGTCACCAGCAAATTATAGTAGCCCGACCGGATGTTGCGGGCCAACTCGCGGCGCTGGGCCCGGGCCCGGATGGTGCCGGCCTCGGCCGTGGTTTGGAGCACCTGGCGCTGCGCGCCGTACACAGTGGGGAAAGCCGACTGTTGCAGAATGTTGAAGGTCTGGTCGTTGAGCGCGCCCTGAATCTGGCCATACTGGTAGTCAATGGTCAGGCGCGGCAAGTCGTAAGCGCTGCGGGCCATGGCCGCCTGCTGCTGGGCCTGTAAGGTGGCCGACTGAACCAGCGGGCTTTGCGCCAAGCCGGTGCTCAGGGCCCGGGAGATGCTGAGCGGCGCATTGGTGGGGGCTTTGGTGGCTTGTGCGCGACCGGTGGCCGGTGCCAACAGCAACCCGCCAAGCAGCAGAATCACCGCGGCCGGGATACCGGCCGTGCCTCCTGTTTCGGCGGCTACTTTAGCTTCGTGGGCCGCCTCGGCGGCGTCAACGGGGCTAGGCTCGTCGTCTTTCACGAAGAAAGTATAGAGAACCGGCAGCACCACCAGCGTGAGCAGTGTGGCCGTTATTAGTCCGCCGATGACGACTGTGGCTAGCGGTTTCTGCACCTCCGCGCCGGCTGAGTTCGACAAGGCCATCGGCAGAAAGCCCAGCGAGGCCACTGAGGCCGTGAGCAGCACCGGCCGGAACCGCTCCTCGGTGGCGCGCAGCACCCGCTCGCGAATCTTCCGCACGCCGGCGCTGGCTAGCTCGTTCAGGCTGGCCACCAGCACAATCCCGTTCAGCACGGCTACGCCGAACAGCGCGATGAAGCCCACGCCGGCCGAAATGCTGAACGGCATCCCGCGCAGCCACAGCGCCAGTACCCCGCCAATGGCCGCCAGCGGAATACCCGTAAAAATCAGCAGCGCCTCCTTCACCGAGCGGAAGGCCAAGAACAACAGCATGAAAATGAGCACCAACGACACCGGCACGGCAATGGCCAGCCGGTCCTTGGCGTGGTTGAGGTTTTCGAACTGGCCGCCGTATACGATGCTGTAGCCGGCGGGCAGGCGCAGGCCGGTTTGCAGCTTGCCCTGGATGTCCTGCACGAGGCTTTGTACGTCGCGTCCGCGCACGTTCACGCCGATGTTGACGCGGCGGCGGGCGTCATCGCGCGAGATTTGGGCGGGGGCGGGTTTCAGGGCCACGGTGGCTACTTCGGCCAACGGAATCTGGCTGCCGTCGGGTAGGGACACGAGGAGCTGGTTGAGGTCGTCGGCCCCGCGGCGGTGCAGCGAGTCGAGGCGCAGCACGAGGTCGAAGCGGCGCTCACCTTCGTAAACCTGGCCGGTAGTTTGGCCGGCGAAGGCGGTTTGCAGCAGGGTGTTAAGGTCCCGCACGCGCAGGCCGTACTGGGCCAAACGGGCGCGGTCGTAGCTCACCCGCAGCTGGGGCAGACCGATGATTTGCTCCACCTTCAGGTCGCCGACGCCGGTTAGCGGGCGGATGAGGGCCGCCGCCTCGTCGGCTTTGGCTTTGAGTAGGTCGAGGTCATCGCCGTAAATCTTGACCGATATGTCCGACTTCACGCCGGATATTAACTCATTAAACCGCATCTGAATGGGCTGTTGGAATTCCAGACTGATGCCGGGCACGCCGTCCAGGGCTGCCTGCATCTTGTTAGCCAGCGCCTCGCGGGTGGGAGCGCTGGTCCAGTCGGCGCGGTCTTTCAGAATAATCATGATGTCGCCGTCTTCCATCGACATGGGGTCGGTGGGGATTTCGGAAGTGCCGATTTTGCCCACCACCTGCAGCACTTCGGGAAACTGGCTTTTGAGAATGCGCTGAATCCGCCCGGTTATCAGGACGCTTTCTTCGAGCGACGAGCCCGGGGCCAGTGTCACGTTCATGGCAAAGTCGCCCTCGTCGAGCTGCGGAATGAACTCGCCGCCCAGCCGCGAAAACACCAGGCCGCCCAGCGCCAGCAGCCCTAGCGCCACGCCCACCACCAGCCCGCGGGCCCCCAGCGCCGCCCGGATAATCGGCTCGTAGCCGCGGTGCAGGAAGCCGACAATCCGGTCGGCCAGATTGGGTTTATCGCTGATGTTTTTCTTCAAGGCCCAGGCCGTTACGGCCGGCACGTAAGTGAGGCACATCAGCATGGCGCCCAAGATGGCGAAACTCACCGTCAGGGCCATCGGCCGGAACATCTTGCCCTCGATGCCGGTGAGTGAGAGAATGGGCAGGTACACAATGAGAATAATGAGCTGGCCGAACAGGGCCGACTTCATTAGCCGGTTGGTGACGCCTTCGGTGATGTCGTCCATAGTTTCGTGGGCGGCCTTGAGGCGCTCGTGCACGAGATGGGCGATGACGGCTTCCACAATAATCACGGCCCCGTCCACGATGAGGCCGAAGTCCAGCGCGCCCAGGCTCATGAGGTTGGCCGACACGCCGAAGGTGCGCATCATGCCCAGCGCGAAGAGCATGCACAGCGGAATCATGCCTGCCACCACCAGCCCGGCCCGCAAGTTGCCGAGCAGCAACAGCAGCACCGCCACCACGATGACGCCGCCCTCAATCAGGTTTTTTACCACCGTGTGAATGGCCTTGTCTACCAGCTTGGTGCGGTCGAGGAACGGGTCGATTTCCAGACCTTGTGGCAGGGTTTGCTGGATTTCTGCTACCCGCGCCTTCACGTTTTTGATGGTGGCCTCGGAGCTGGCGCCTTTCAGCATGAGCACCACGCCGCCCACGGTTTCGCCCTGGCCGTCGCGGTTCATGGCCCCGTAGCGCACGGCGTGGCCGAAGCGCACGGCCGCCACGTCGCGCACCAATAGCGGCGCGCCGCCCTGGCCGGGCACACCCACGGGCTTCACCACAATGTTGCCAATGTCTTGCAGCGAGGTGGCCCGACCCTCGCCCCGAATGAAAAAGGCCCGCGGACCGCGCTCTAGGTAGCTGCCGCCGGCGTTGCCGTTGTTGGCTTGCAGGGCCTCGTAAAGCTCGGCCATGCTCACGCCCGCGCCGGCCAGGCGGGCGGGGTCCACGCTCACCTCGTACTGCCGCACGTAACCGCCGAAGCTGCTCACGTCCACCACGCCGGCCACCCCAGCCAGGCGGCGCTTCACCAGCCAGTCCTGGATTTCGCGTAGCCGGGCCAAGCTGTAGCGTTTCTCGTAGCCGGGTTTCACCTTGAGGGTGTACTGGTAAATCTCGCCCAGGCCGGTGGTAATGGGCGCCATGCCCGGTGCGCCCAAGCCTTGGCCAAGGTCGGCCTCGGCCACTTTTAGCTTCTCGGCCACCAGCTGGCGGGTGTGGTAGGTGTCCACGTCTTCCTCGAAAACGACGGTAATCACCGACAGCCCGAAACGCGAGATGGACCGGATTTCGGTGACGCCCGGAATGGTGCGCAGCTCCAGCTCCAGGGGCACGGTAATGAGCTGCTCCACTTCCTGGGCCGCCAGCGCGGGGCTTTGGGTGATGACCTGAACCTGGTTGTTGGTGACGTCCGGAATGGCGTCAAGCGGCAGGCTGGCAGCCGAAAAAACGCCCCAGGCAATGAGGCCCGCCAGCATCAGGCCCACCAACAGTTTATTGCGGATGCTGAAATTAATAATCGCCGAAATCATGCGAAACGATGCAATGCGGCCCGGCCCGAACGCGGCCACGTGGCCACCCCGGCAGGCGCTAAAAATCCAATAAGAGAGGGGAGAAGGCCAGGATTTCAGTGCCGAAGCCTGGTCAGGCGCGGGCACACTGCGTCCGGGGGCGCGGGCAGGCTAGGCTCGGGGCGGCTGGCCCAGCGAGCTGCTGAAGGTGAAAGCGTAACGCGGCGTGGCGGCCACGCGGTAGGCCCGCACGGGCGCCGGCACAGGCCGGGCCACAAACACCAGCCGCGTCACGGGCGCCACCACCAAACTGAGCAGCACGCAGCCGTGGTGGCAGCGCAGGGGCAAGTTGTGGTGGTCTTGCTGGTGGCGGGAGCTCAGGGTGCAGCCCGCGTAGTGCTTGGTGCCCGCACCGTAGTGCTCAGCAATGAACTGGCCGAAGCTCAGCCCGCCGCCCGCCGCCGAGTGGTGGTAATCGTAGTGCTCCACCAGTTGCGGCAGCTTGGCCAGCTCGCCTAGGTCGTTCTCGGGAATGAAGCTGCCCAGCAGCATCAGGATTCCCAGAAAGAAGGCGATGATGGGGCGCATGATGGGAGAGAAACGAGGCGGTGCGGGAAATGTTTGCCGCATTGCTGGCACAAAAATAGAAAGGAACGTCATGCCGCCGCGGATTGTAGCGTGGACGCTGCGAGTCCCCATACGCCCAGAACGTTCTTTCAGGCGCGGACTCGCAGCGTCCACGCTACATCATTACCCGCCGTACTTTTGCCTTATGCGCTACCTCCTGACTTTCCTCGCCGCTTTCGCCACGCTGGCCGCCCAGGCCGGCCCGCCGCAGCTCCTGCTCGACGTGGCCCGCTTCCGCAACCTCGATAAAGTAGTGAAGGGGGCCGAAGTGGAAATCTACGTGACTGTGCCCACCCAGCCGCTCACCTACCGGCAGCGGGCGCCAAAGTCGTTTCAGTCCTCGGCCGTGGTCACGCTCGATGTGTTGAAGGCCGACGGTACCTCGGCTTACCACGAAGTGGTGACGCTGAAGCCGCCGGTGCTCACCGACACCACCATTGCCATCAAAAACCCGCAGAGCTTCCTCAAGCGCATCCTGCTGCCCGACGGCAAATACACCCTGCGCGGCACCGTGAAAGACCAGTACCGCAGCGCGGGCGGCGAAACGACCGTGGAAAAGCCACTGGTGCTGGAAGCGCCCGTCGGCCCCTTTCTTTCAGACGTAATTCTGCTCTCGCGCCCGGCGGCCAAGAGCGGGGGCGACGATAACTTTGCCCGCGGCGGCTATCGCCTGGCCCGCGCGGCTGGCGGCACCTACGGCCGCGGCTCCGACAACGTGTTCTTCTACACCGAGCTGCACAACGCGCCGCAGGGCCAGCCCCTGCGCGTGCACTACCACCTCACCACCCCCGACGGCTCGGCCGCCGATGCCGATGCCTCGCTCACGCCGCAGAGCGGGCGTCCGACCACCATCGTGGGGCAGATTCCGCTGGGGCCGCTGCCCGACGGGCCGTTCACGCTTTTCATCGAAGTGTACGGCGGGCCGGGCAACAAGAAGCTGCTGGCCGGACACCGTGCCATCGGCCAGCGTGCCTCAGCCGAATTTGCGCCCGGCAACGCGGCCGTGCCCCGCTAAGCATGGCCACGAAAGGCACTCTTTCCAGCTCCGGCCGGCCTTATGCCTGGTACTTCGAGCCGCTGCGCTGGCTACTGCTGGGCCTGGCGCACCTGCCGCTGGCGGTACTGTACCTGTTTGCGGAGGTCATTTACTTCCTGCTGGCCTACGTGGTGCGCTACCGCTGGCGCGTCGTCACGGAAAACCTGCGCAACTCCTTTCCGGAGAAAACGCCGGCCGAAATTGAGCGCATCGGCAAGGCATTCTACCGACATTTCTCGCAGGTTATCATCGAAATTCTGAAGCTGGCCGCTATTTCGCCCGAGGAATTACGGCAGCGGATGCGCTTCGTGAACCCGGAGCTGATGACGCGCCATTTCGCCGAGAAGCGACTGGTGCTCTCGCTCGGTTCGCACATGGGCAACTGGGAGTGGATTCTGAGCGGCGCGGCGCTGGAGTTTCCCGGCCGGGCTGCCGGCGTATACAAGCCGCTCAATAACCTGTTCTTCGAGAGCTTCATGCGCCGCCTGCGTACCCGGCTCGGTGCCGATGCGGTGCCCATGCTGGCCACGTTGCGCTACTTAGTGGCGCATCGCGGCGAAGGCCGCACCCTCAGCCTGCTCACCGACCAGGCCGCCGGCCCCGAAGACCGGCCCTACTGGACTGATTTCCTGCACCAGGACACCAGCTTTTACACTAGTGCTGACCGCCTCGCCGTGCAGCTCGACTGCGCCGTACTCTACGTGGGCATCCGCCGCGTGCGGCGCGGCTACTACGAAGTCACCTTCACCGAACTGCCTGACGGCCGCGAAGCCAAGCAGGCACCGGCTGGCACCTTTCCCGTCACGGAAGCCTTCGCCCGGCAGCTGGAAAAAGATATGCGCGCCTCGCCCGAGCAGTACCTGTGGACGCACCGGCGGTGGAAGCATAAACGCAGTTAGGCGGCGCCTGTCATTGCGAGGGTGCAGCCCGCGGCAATCCGTGCGCTCAACGCGACAAGCCTTTTAATGTGATAATGCCTTAATAGAAAAGCCCCGGCACTGCGTAGTGTCGGGGCTTTGTCACTTTATTAAGCTGGTCGCTGAGAACAGGACGGATTGCTTCGCTGCGCTCGCAATGACGGGCGGGCCTGTCATTCAGACTACAAAAACTGCTCGATGTCGCCGGCGCCGTCGCGCACGATGTCGAAATCGTCGTTGGTGCAGTCCACGATGGTGCTGGGGGTGTTGCCGCCGAAGCCACCGTCGATGACGAGGTCCACGAGCAGGCGGTACTTCTCGTAAATCAGGTCCGGGTCGGTCACGTATTCTTCCAGGGTTTCCTCGCTCTCGCGCACCGAGGTGCTCACGATGGGGTTGCCAAGTTCTTTCACCAGCTGACGGATAATCTGGTTGTCGGGCACCCGAATGCCGACTTGCTTGCGCTTCACGCCGCCGAAACGGGGGGCCTCGGCGCTGGCCTCGAAGAGGAAGGTGAACGGGCCGGGCAGTGCTTTTTTGATAACCTTATAAGTCGAAGTCGAGATGCCGTGAGCGTAGTCGGAGATGTGCGACAGGTCGTAGCAAATGAAGCTCAGGTTGGCTTTTTCAGGCTTGATGCCTTTGATGCGGCACACGCGTTCCACGGCCTTGGCATTGGTCACGTCGCAGCCGATGCCATACACGGTATCGGTGGGATAGATGATGACTCCCCCCTTGCGCAGCACGTCAACGGCTTGCTGGATACGGGCTTGGGGCGGATTTTCGGGGTGAATGCGGAGGAGGGTGGCGGGCATAAAGGGAATAATGGATTGAATGCGTGAAGGCCAGCCAGCGCCGGCGATGGACAGCCCCCGGCGGCGGCACGGGGCCGGCCCAGCCGTAGGGGCGGGCAAGGTACTACACCCCGCCGAAACGAAACAACTACGCGCCGCGTGCGCGCCCGGGTTCCCGGCTTTCGTACTTTTGGCGCCGCGCTTCCGCTATCCGCTTTATCCTCCATGGCCAAACCCGCCCAAAAGTCTGTCATCGAACGCCGCGACGCGGCCCTCAAACGCCGCAAGCGCTGGGGCATCGTCAGCATTGTGTTCACGCTCACGCTGGTGTGCTTCTCCTACTATTTCTACCAGGTGTTCTTCACCGCCAACGTCGAAACCAAGGGCAAGCCCACCTACGTGGTGATTCCGCGCGGGGCCACCTGGAAGGACGCCCTCAACACCATCGACCGCACCGGGGCCATCGTCGACAAGCTCTCGCTGCACTTCGTGGCCCGGCTGATGAAGTACGACAAGCCCGGCGCCGTGAAGCCCGGCAACTACGAGCTCAAGGACGGCTTCACCAACCGCCAGCTCATCAACGTGCTCAAAAGCGGCGCCCAGTCGCCCGTAAAACTCACCTTCAATACGGTGCGCCTGCGCAACGAGCTGGTGGCCAAGCTGGCCAGCCAGGTCGATGTGCCCGCCGCCCGGCTCGACTCGCTGCTGCGCGACCCGGCTTACACCAAAAGCCTGGGTTTCGACACCACCACGGTGCTGACCATGTTCATCCCGAACACCTACGACGTGTACTGGAACACCTCGGCCAAGCGCCTGATGCAGCGCCTGAAAACGTCCTACGAGCAGTTCTGGACGCCCCAGCGCGACGCCGAGCGCGAGAAGCTGCACCTCACCCGCGCCCAGGTAAGCACCCTGGCCAGCATCGTGGAAGCCGAGCAGCAGCAGCACGCCGACGAGCGCCCGCGCATTGCCGGCGTCTACCTCAACCGCCTCAAGCGCGGCATGAAGCTACAGGCCGACCCCACCGTGGTGTACGCCAACCACGACTTCACCATTAAGCGCGTGCTGAACGTGCACCTGCAAAAAGACTCGCCCTACAACACCTACAAGTACGCCGGCCTGCCGCCCGGCCCCATCAACCTGCCCAGCATCGCCAGCATCGACGCCGTGCTAAAGCCGGAGAGCAACAATTACCTTTATTTCTGCGCCAAGGAGGATTTCAGCGGCTACCACGCCTTTGCCACCAATGAGCAGGAGCACATTGCGAATGCGCGGCGCTACCAGGCGGCATTGAACAGAGCTGGCATCAAATAGAAAAGGTGAAAGCGCTGAATGCAACGGCATTGCGTATTAGTTGGTGGTCAGTATGGCTGCTGATGGCTGCCGATGCCGCAATAGTGTCGTTCTGCTTTTATCAGAATGCTTATTATCACGGTGATGGGTTTGGCAATTTGCCCATTGGCGCACCCAAGTGGATGCACTCCTTAAAGGAAGCCATGGGCTGGCTGGTGTGCTTCGCAACAATCGTTATACCGGTGCTCGTTTTGGTGAGTGTTGCATTCAGCGCCGTCTATTGGCGGTCATTTAAACGGCTTATTCCGTTAGCCTTGCTGGCAGCGTTAAGCGCCATTATCATTTGGTTTTTCGGCGCATATATCTTTTGGTAAACCAATTTTAAGAATCCCAGCTTGTACACCTCCGACATCCAAATCCGCGTGCGCTACGCCGAAACCGACCAGATGGGCTACGTCTACCACGGCAACTACGCGGCCTATTTTGAAGTGGCGCGCACCGAGGCCTTTCGCAAGCTCGGCATCAGCTACAAAGAGCTGGAGGCCGATGGCGTGGGCATGCCGGTAGGGGAGCTGCGCACCCGTTTCCGCCGCCCCGCGCGCTACGACGACTTGCTGACCGTGCGCCTGCTGCTGCGCCAGCCGCCCGAAGGCACGCGGGTACTGTTCGAGTACGAGATTTACAACGAAGCCCAGGAACTGCTCACCGAAGGCCACACGCTCATGGTGTTTGTGAAAACCACCACCGGCCGGCCCGTGCCCATTCCCGAGAGTATCCAGCAGCAGCTGGCGCCGTATTTTAGCGAAGACGACCTGGAAAGTCCGGTGCTGCCCAAGCCCGGCGCCATTTTGCCCGATGCGCCCGCCCCGGCGGCGTTCAGAAAGTAAAAGGGTTGAGTTTTGAATGTTGAGGGTTGAGTTTCACTTGGCCGATTCACTCAAAACTCAAAACTCAACCCTCAACATTCAACCCTAAATCCGTGAAAGCCCCCGCCGCCATCAGCCGTGCCCGCTTCCCCGATGTGCGCAAGCAACGCACCTACCGGCGGCTGATTGTGGGCCTAAAGCGACTGCGGCTGCCCGGCGGCCAGGCCTCGCTCTACGACGTGCTCGACCGCATCCTGCACGAACTGCGCCTCGACTCGCTGGAAAAACGCGCCGCCTACATGGCCTTCAACCTCACGGTAGCCCTGTTTCCGACCATCATTTTCCTGTTCACGCTCATCCCGTTCATCAGCGACTACCTCAACATCCCCAACCTCAACGTCGACATCCTGCAGTACCTGGCCGATTTTATGCCGCCGGAGCTGTACGCCGCCACGGCCACGACCATTGAGGACATCGTGAACATCCCGCACGGCGGCCTGCTCTCGTTCGGTTTTGTCACGGCGCTGGTGCTCAGCTCCAACGGCATCATGGCGCTGCTCGATGCGTTCGAGAAGAAATACCCGTGGTTTAAGCACCGCAGCTACCTGCGCAAGCGCGTGATTGCAACGGCGCTAACTTTTGTGCTGGCGCTGATATTGCTGCTCTCCATTGCGGGCATCTTCTTCGGTACTTATATGATGGACGCGCTGGTATTCTATGAAATCGTGCCCGAGCGGTTCACCGACCTGGTGCTCACGCTCATTCGCTACGGCTCATTGGTGGGGCTCTTTTTGAGCACGACCTGCGTGATTTATTACTTCGTGCCGCCCGTGCACGACAAGTGGCCGCTGCTCTCGGCGGGGGCGGTGGTGGCCACGCTGCTCATTTTTCTGGTGTCTTTTCTCTTCACGCTCTACGTCCGCATCTTCAACTCCTATAACACGTTCTACGGCTCCATTGGGGCGCTGGTGGGCTTCATGGTGTGGCTCGAGTTTGTGTGCATGACGCTGATTATCGGCTTTGAGGTGAACGTGAGCATGGACGCCATCACCGGCCGCCGGCGCCAGATGATGCGCGAGCAGCTGGCGGCGCAACGCGACATGCCGGGCAAAAAATGAGGCCTTGACATTCAGGAGCGTAGCAAAAAGTTTGTGATTTTTTTTCAAAGCGGGTTTTTCATTCCGCTTTCCTTTTTACTTTTGCACTCCCCAATCACTCGGGGGCCTGTATAGAGAGGTGGCAGAGTGGTCGAATGCGACGGTTTCGAAAACCGTTATACCGGCAACGGTATCGGGGGTTCGAATCCCCCCTTCTCTACAAAAAGGCTTTTTCTGCGCTGGAAAAAGCCTTTTTTGTTGACTAACACCCAGCGCAACAACACAATTGACCCAGAGAAGTGGCAGAGTGGTCGATTGCGGCGGTCTTGAAAACCGTTGAGGGTTAAACCTCCGGGGGTTCGAATCCCTCCTTCTCTGCAAAAGCCCGTTTCCACCTTGGAGACGGGCTTTTTGCTTTTTCAGGAGACGCCAGCGCATCGGGTTGAAATGGTGGGCTGGGAGTATTGACGAGGGCTTTGCTGGGGGGCTTGCCACTAATAGCTACGGGTGGCTGCGCAATGAGGAAGTCGCCTGCACCCACGTTGGGCGCACCATTGCCTGGGCCGGGCCCGTATCATGGCACAAAGCCTTCGTCACCCCTGATTTCCCTTTTCCGCTGGACCTTTTCCGCATGCTTTGTAATCTTTTTACGCGCCTTCGCTGGGCGGCCTTCGCCGGGGGGCTGCTGCTGGCGGCGTGCCAAAAGCAGGAAGCCACGCCTGCAGCACCGGAACTGCCTGAGCACCTGACGCTGGGCAACCCCAGCGGGGCCACGGCCGATGCCAATGAGCCCACCAACTACCTGCTGCTAAAAACCCAGTACGCACTGTCGTACCACCGCGACCGCGGCATACCAAACTGGGTGAGCTGGCACTTGGATGCCAGTTGGCGGGGCACGGCGCCCCGGCAAGACGACTTCCGGCCCGACCCGGAGTTACCGACTGCCTGGTACCGCGTTGGCGCCGGCAGCTACAGCGGCTCGGGCTTCGACCGGGGGCACAACTGCCCCAGTGCCGACCGCACGCGCACCGCGGCCGACAACTCGGCCACTTTCTTGATGACTAACATGATGCCCCAGGCGCCGCGCCTGAACCAGCAGACCTGGGCCGACCTAGAAGACTATTGCCGTACGTTGGCCGGCCAGGGCAACGAGCTGTACATCATTTGCGGCAGCTACGGGCGCGGCGGCACGGGGGCCAATGGGTTCGTGAGCACCCTAGACCAGGGCCGCGTGACCGTGCCGGCCCGTTGCTGGAAGGTGGTGGTGGTGCTGCCGGCAGGGGAGGAAGATGCCCGCCGCGTCGCGGCCACTACCCGCGTCATTGCCATTGATGCGCCGAATGATAATGCGCTGAGTACCGCCTGGGGCAGCTACCGCACCAGCGTGGATGCCATCGAGGCAGCCACCGGCTACGACCTGCTTTCCGCCGTGCCCGCGGCGGTGCAGCAGGTGGTGGAAGCGCGCGTCGACACAGGGCCAGTCAATTAAGTGGCCCTTGCGCGCCAGGCCAGAGGCACCCGTAGCGGCGCGGCGGCATGTGTGAGCGGGGCACGCCGGGGCGCTCGAAAACAGAAGCGTGGGGTTTGCCGTTGCAGGACCCCGAGGCTGCTCCCAGCGTCGGGCTTACTCATTTCTGCATGTCGCGTATTTATTTCCTATTGCTGGCGGTGCTGCTGGCTTTTTCGGCTCGTCCGGCGGCGGGCTACGCTGTGCTCACGCACGAAGCCAATATTGACTCGACCTGGGAACGGTGCTTGGTGCCGGCCATTCTGAAGCGCTACCCCACCACCACGCCCGAGCAGCTGGTTGATGCCAAGGCCTATGCCTACGGCGGGGCTATTATTCAGGACATGGGCTACTATCCGTTTGGCTCGGTGCTGTTTACGAACCTGACCCACTACGTGCGCTCGGGCGACTTCATCCGCAACCTGCTCATGGAAGCGCAGGACCGCAACGACTACGCCTTTGCCCTGGGCGCGCTGGCCCACTACTCGGCCGACCTCAACGGCCACTCCGAGGGCACCAACCGCGCCGTGCCCATGGTGTACCCTGAATTGAAAGCGAAATACGGCGACGTGGTGACCTACGAGCAGGGCAAGTACCAGCACGGCCAGATGGAGTTTTCCTTCGACGTGGTGCAGCTGGCCAGCGGCAAGTACCGCAGCCAGGACTACCACCAGAAAATTGGCTTCCAGGTGAGCAAGGCCGTGCTGGAGCGGGCCTTCCTGAAAACCTACGGCCTGGAACTGGGCCAGGTAATTCTCAACGTGGACCTGAGCATTGCCAGCTACCGCTTTGCCGTGAGCCAGCTCATTCCGCAGGCAGCCCGGGCCGCCTGGCACTACAAGCGCAAAGAAATACTGAAGCTGAGCCCCGGCGCGCGCCGCCGCGACTATATGGCGCGCAACAGCCCCGCCGCGTTTCGCAAGGAGTACGGCAACGACTACCAACGGCCCGGCTTCGGGGCGCGCATCATCTCGTATTTCATTCGGGTGCTGCCCAAAATTGGTCCGCTCAAGCCCTTTGCCTTCAAGCTGCCCACGCCTGAAGCGCAAAAAGTATTCCGGACCAGCTTCCAGAAGGTGATGGCCAGCTACTGCGCCAACATCGCCCGCCAGCCTGCCGACACCGCCGCTGCCCCGCTCGCCCTGGCCAACGCTGACTTTGACACCGGCCACCCCACGCACGCCGGCGAGTACGGCCTAGCCGACGAAACCTACGGCGAGTGGGTGCGCAAGCTGGCCAAGAAAAAATTTGAGGCCCTGAGCCCGGTGGCGCGCCAAAACATCCTGGCTTTCTACGGCTCGGCGCCCAAAGGCCCGGTTTCGCAGGAAGAGAAGGAAGGTGACAAGCAAAAAGAAACCCAGGAAGCGCTGGAGCAACTGCGGGCGCTGCGCTGAGCACCCCTTCCCCCGCTGCGTGGGCGGATGCTGCTGAAAAAAGGTGCCCGGACGCCACGCGGCCCTTTGCTGCCATTTACCATCGGTCTCGGCGGTGCAGCACCGGCGGCTCGGGCCTCATTATAAAGAAAAGACGAAAGCAAACCGGCCAAAATCCTGCCGGAGGGCCGGCTTCGGTGCTGCCAAAATACTCCTGTCGGGACTGATTAAAGTATAGCTATGTCCACCAGAATTTTTCGTAGGTTTGATAAGAAGTCGGCAGGCTCAGGGCAGCGGTGTTTGCTGGTAACAGAAACTTTAAACAAAGAATAGTACCACAGGTGCTAATTTTGCCCTTTCTTGCTTGCATCGGAGTTCTTGTTTTTGATTTTCCCACGGTTGCGTTTTTCTTTTCCCACATTCCCACATTTTATGAGACAAACCACTACTGCGCGGCAGTCGGCTTTTGGAGCCTGGTTGCTTTTGTTGTCGCTGTTTTTAGGCCCTTTGGGTGCCTGGGCTCAGTTGCAAACCCCTACTGCCATCACGCCCATCAGCCTGGGCGCCACGGCCTATACGCAGAATTTCAACGTCTTGGCTGCCACGGGCACCAGTTCAATCGTCCCGGTGGGCTTTGGGTTTGTTGAAACCAACGTCTCGGGCTCGGGCGCCAACAATACCTACACGGCGCTAACCATTACCGCTGCCGGCGGCGGCAGTTCGGGCACCGGCGACACCTATAGCTTTGGCACGAGCGCGACGGGCTCGACGGACCGGGCGTTTGGTAGCGTGCGCAGCGGTTCGCTGAATCCTTCCTTCGGCTTTGCCTTCACCAACAACACCGGCGCTACCGTTACCAGCCTGAACGTGAGCTACACGGGCGAGACGTACCGCCTGGCCGGGGCCACCCCGGCCCGCGGCACCGCCGACCGTCTGGACTTCCAGTACAGCACGAATGCCACCTCGCTGACGACCGGCACGTACGTGAACGTGGACCCGCTGGACTATAACGGCGTGGTGAACAACGTCACTTCAAGCATTGGCCTGGATGGCAACGCCACGGCCAACCGGGCGACCGTTTCCGGCACCATCTCGGGCCTGACCATCGCCGATGGCGCCACCTTCTACATTCGTTTTAACGACTTCGACGCCACCGGCGCCGACGACGGGCTGGCTATCGACGACTTTTCCATCACGGCTGTCACGCCGGCCGTCTGCGATGCCCCGACCAACCTGGCGCCGGCCAACGTGACGACGACGACGGCGGACGTGACGTTTACGGGCAGCGCCTCGGCCACGAGCTACACGGTGACGACCACGCCGGCCACCACCCCGCAGACGCTGCCGGCCGGCGCCACGTCGGTGAGCTTCAGCGGGCTGACGGCGGGCACGGCCTACACGGTATCCATCGTGAGCAACTGCGCCGGCGGCGCCACCGCCACGGCCGCTACCACCACCTTCACCACGTCGGCGTCGGCGTCGCCCTGCGACGCGCCCACGGCGCTCTCGGTGAGCGCCATTACCAATACCACGGCCACGGTTTCCTTTACGGGCAGCGCCACGGCCACCGGCGGCTACACCCTGACCACCACGCCGGCTACTTCGTCGCAAACCCTGGCGGCCGGCGCCACCTCGGCCAACCTGACCGGCCTGACGGCGGGCACGGCTTACACGGTGAGCATCGTGAGCAACTGCAACGCGGGCGCTACTTCTGCTGCGGCCACCACCACGTTCACCACTACCTCGGTGTGCAACGCCCCCACGGCGCTGGCCTCGGCCAACGTGACCACCACTTCGGCCGATGTCACCTTCACGGGCAGTGCCACGGCCACGAGCTACACGGTGACAACCGTGCCAGCTACCACCACGCAAACGCTGGCCGCCGGGGC
Source organism: Hymenobacter monticola (assembly GCF_022811645.1). Lineage (NCBI taxonomy): Bacteria > Pseudomonadati > Bacteroidota > Cytophagia > Cytophagales > Hymenobacteraceae > Hymenobacter > Hymenobacter monticola. The sequence continues at coordinate 2,994,638 of NZ_CP094534.1, forward strand.
CAACTCGGTGAGCTTCAGCGGCCTGACGCCTGGCACGGCTTATACCGTGAGTATCGTGAGCAACTGCGCCGGCGGCGCCACCGCCACGGCCGCCACCACCGCCTTCACCACCGCCACTCCGCCGCCGCCGTCCATTAGCATTGCGGCGGTGAATACGCCTTACAGCGAGAATTTTAACAGCCTGGCCACGGGCGGCACTGCCAACAGCATCAGCACGCTGCCGCTGGGCTGGACTTTTGACGAAGCAGATACCAATGCCAACACAACCTACCGAGCCGATGACGGCGGCTCTGCCACGGGCGATACCTTCAGCTACGGCACGGGCACCGCTACGGAACGGGCTTTTGGCACACTGGCCAGCGGCAGCCTGCAGTCCACCATCGGCGCGACTTACACGAACAACACCGGTGTGCCCATCACCTCGCTGCTCATCAGCTACACCGGCGAGCTCTGGCGCTTATCGGCACTGAGCGGGCGGCTCGACCGGCTGGAGTTTAGCTACAGCACGGGCGGCGGCACCTTCGCCACGGCTACTTACACGCCTTTTTCGGCCCTCAACTTCTCGACGCCCACGACGGCTGACTTTAGCGCGGCCGTTGGGGCGCGGAACGGCAACGCCGCCGCAAACCAAACGGCCGTTTCGGGCACCATTTCGGGCCTGAACATTGCACCCGGCGCCGTCTTCTTCATCCGCTGGGTTGACCCGGACCTCACCGGCAACGACGACGGCCTGGCCATCGACAACTTCTCGCTGACCGCCAACCCCGTGGTGGTGGCCTGCGGCGCACCCACCATCGCCAGCATCGGCAGCATCGCCCAAACCACGGCCAGCGTGAGCCTGACGCCCGGCACCAACGGCGGTACCACCTTCACCGTAACGGCCACGCCCACGGCGGGCGGCACGGCCGTCACGGCCACCGGCACTTCGCCGGTCAGCCTGACGGGCCTCACGGCCGGCACCAGCTACTCGGTAACGGCTACGTCGGATTGCAACGCGGGCTTCTCCAGCCCCAGCCAGGTCTCGGCTTCCTCGCCTCTGACCACGGCGGCTGCGGTTACTGCCCGCCTGTCGGTGCGCCGCGGCATCACGGCCTACCCCAGCAACGGCACGACCTACAACTTTGGCAACCAGACGCTGGGCACCACCAGCGCGCCGATTTCCTTCACGCTGGCCAACAACGGCACGGGCACCCTCGCCATCAGCGGCATCAGCACCACCGGCGATTTTGCGGTGAGTGGCCCGGTGCCCACCACCATTGCGGCCGGCGACACGGCCGTGGTAAGCGTCACGTTTACGCCCACGGCGCTGAACACGCGCACGGGCACGCTGGTCATCAACTCAGATGCCAGCAACGGTGCTGCCTACACAGTGAACCTGACGGGCAACGGGACGGCCGTGCCGGTGCCCGTTATCACCGTGCTGCAAGGCGCTACGCCCTATGTTAGCGGTAGCACGTTCAGCGGATTTGCTCCCACCACGGTGGGCAGCTTCAGCAACGTCACGTTCACCATTCAGAACACGGGCACCGCGCCCCTCACCATCACCGGGTTGGCCCCGGGTGGTACCGATTTTTCGACTTCATTCGGCTCGGGTGGTCCGACGCTGCCCTTCACTATTGCGGTGGGAAGCTCGGCTACGTTTCTGGTGATTTTTGGGCCCACAGCTCCGGGCACTCGCACGGGTACTGTCACCATCAGCAGCAACAGCACCGTTAACAGCAGCTACGTTATCAACCTGAGCGGCCAGGGAACGGCCGCCACGCTGCCCGACCTGACGGTGACAACGGGCACGCCCACCGCGCCCACGCCCATTGCGGGCAACTACAACAACGTGACCATTGCCTCTGGCGGCAACGCCATCGTGGCCGGGGCGCTCACCGTGGCCGGCACCCTTACGGTGCAGCCCAATGGCCTGCTCATCCAGAACTGCCAGTCCATTTCGGGAACGGGCAATTTCGTGCTGCAGGCCGGCGGCGGGCTGGCCATCTGCGACCAGGCTGGCATCTACGGCACAGGCACGGGTGCGCTGGGCGCCATCCGCGTTTCGGGCAACCGTACCTACAGCCCGGCGGCAGCCTACATCTACAACGGCACGGTAGCTCAGGTGACGGGCCCGGACCTGCCCACGCAGGTGGCGGCTCTGGGCGTGACCAACGCTGCTGGCCTGACCCTCAGCCAGGCTGTGGCCGTGGCTCAGCAGGTGACTTTGCAGATAGGCAACCTGAACACGGGCGGCCAAACCTTCACGCTGCTCTCGTCGGCTGCGGGCACGGCGGTGCTCGATAACGGCACGGCGGGCAGCATAGTGAATGGCACGGCCACCGTGCAGCGCTACATCGACAACGCCAACCCCATTGGCTACCGCCACTACTCGGCGCCGGTGAGCAACACCACGGTGGATGACCTGGCCACGAGCAACTTCACCCCAGTGTTCAACACGGCTTACAATACCAGCCCGACGCCGAGCACAATTCCGAATTTCCCGAACGTGTTTGGCTACAACGAAGCCCGCGTGGGCACCGTCACGTCCACTTACGGGCCCTTCGATAAGGGCTGGTTTGTGCCCGCAGCGGGCAGCCCCATGGCCGTGAACCGCGGCTATACCGTGAACGCGCCCAACACCGCGCTGGTTGATTTTGTAGGCTTGCTGAACAACGGCAGCCAGAATTCGGGCGCGCTGGGCTACACCAGCGTCAACGGCGGCTGGCAGTTCCTGGGCAACCCTTATCCGGCCCCGCTGGACTGGAGCACCGTAGCCCCGGCCCAGCGCCCCGGCATGGAGGCTGCCATGTACGTGTTCCAGAGTAGCGGCCAGTACGGCGGCAGCTACCGCAGCTACACCAACGGCATCGGCGGCGCCTCGCCGCTGATTCCGACGGCCGCAGGTTACTTTGTGCGGGTGGGTACGATTGGCGCTGCCGGCGCAGTGAACCTGACCAACGCCAACCGCGTGACTACCTTCGGCCCGCAGCCCGCCTTTGGGCGTGGTGCTACCGACACGCGCCCGCAGCTGCAGCTGCAGTTGAACGGCGCCACGGCCGGCCTCGACGAGGCTTATATCTACTTTGAAGCCGGTGCTACCGCCGCCGCCGATGCTGAGTACGACGCCCGCAAGCTGGCCAACCCCAGCGGCCTGAGCCTGGCCTCGCTGGCTGCCGGTGAGGAGCTGTCCATCAACGGCCTGCCCGTGCTGACCAACGCTACCGTACTAGTACCCCTCACGGTGCAGGTGCCGCAGGCTGGCAGCTACCTCCTGCAGGTAGGTGAACTGGCCAACTTCACCGGCACGGCCACGCTGGTTGACGCCCTGACTGGCACTCGCACGGTGCTGGCCACCGGCACCCGCTACGCCTTCGCCCTGACGGGTACTTCGGCTACGGGCCGATTCTCAGTAGAATTCCGCTCGGCTAGCGTGCTGGCTAGCACGCCGGCGCAGGCCCTGGCCGCGCAGGTGCAGGTGTTCCCGAACCCGGCTTCGGGCTCGTTCCGCCTGCAGCTGCCGGTGCTCAGCAGTAAAGCCGCGGTATCGGCTACGCTGGTGAACGCCCTGGGCCAAACCGTGCTGACCCGCTCGCTAAGCGCGCCCGCCGGCCAGGCCATCGATGCCGCCTTCGACGTGCGCGGTTTGGCCGCGGGCGTCTACACGCTGCGTCTGAACGTGGACGGCACGCCGCTGGTCCGTAAGGTGGTGGTGGAATAAGCTACGCCACTCAATATTGGCAAAAAGGCCGGCCCTGATAGGCCGGCCTTTTTGTTGTGCCTTAGTCAATTTGCTGGTGAGGACAAATGCGGCGGGAGTGTTCGCACGCATTAATGTGGTGGTGTTCAATGTGTCATTTGCTCAATAACCGGGGCATACTCTGGGAATTCCTCGGTGAGCCGGGCGCGGTCGGCCAGCTCAAAATCAGCAAAATCGAAGCCCGGCGCCACCGTGCAGCTGACCAGCGCGAAGCCCGTGCCGCCCTGTACCCGCGCGCCAAACCAAGTGTGTGCCGGCACCACAGCTTGCAGCAGTTCGCCCTGGGTTACATCGTGGCCCAGCGTGAGAATGGTCAGTTCGCCATTTTGCAGCAACAGCACCTCCAGCGGCTGCCCTTGGTGAAAGAACCACAACTCGTCGGATTGGATGCGGTGGAAGTGCGAGCGGTTGTCGTTTTCGAGCAGGTAGTAGATGGCGGTGCTCACGTTGCGCAGGGCGCCGCTGTCGGCGGCGATTTCGAGTGCCGCCCGGTAGGTTTCGCGGTAGTAGCCGCCTTCGGGATGGGGCTGTAGTTGCAGGTGGTCAACGAGGTCTTGAGCAGTTGTCATGGTGCCGAAGGTAAATGGCGACTGAAAGAGTTGGACATGTAGCCTGCGAGGTTGCCCGCTGCAAGGCTAGTGGGAACGTTCCCGGCAACGATTGCGAGGATTTAATTGGGCTTTTCAGTACGGTACCGGTAGGCGGGGAGCTTATCTTTCTTCTGCCTAAAACCATTCATTTTAAGGAGTCCCACCCAACACTGTTCCCCCTATGAACCCAATTCCTACGCTACGTGCCGTGCTCACCGGCGCTTTCACGCTGCTGCTGCTGGCCTTGTGCCCGCAGCTGTATGCCTACGACCTGACGGTGGCCAAAGACGGTACCGGCAACTACACCACCGTGCAGGCCGCCATCGACGCGGCCCCGACCGGGCGCACCGCGCCCTTCAGCATTTTTATCAAGAACGGCCGCTACCGCGAGCTGGTGCACGTGCCCGCCAACAAGCCCTTCATTCAGCTGGTGGGCGAAAACGTGGGCAGCACCGTCATCACCTACAACAACTCGGCCGGCACCATCGTGAACGGCGTGGCCCTGGGAACCCAGAATTCGGCCTCAGTGACCATCAACGCCGCCGACTTCTCGGCCATGAACCTGACGTTTGAAAACTCGTTTGGCGAGGCCGCTTCCAACGGGCAGGCCGTGGCCATTCTGGTGAACAACGACCGGGCGGCCTTCCGCAACTGCCGCTTCCTGGGCAACCAGGACACCATGTACCTGAAGGGCAACGGCACGCCGCGCCAGTACTTTGTGAACTGCTACATCGAGGGCAACACCGACTTCATCTTCGGTAGCGCCATTGCCCTGTTCGAGAACTGCAACGTGTACGCGAAGAACAAGGCTACGGCTTCGACCTCCTACATCGCCGTGCCCAACACGCCCACCGGGCAGGCGTACGGCCTCGTGTTCAAGAATTGCAACGTAACCGGGCACTCGGTGGCCGGCGGCACCCGCTACGACCTCGGGCGCCCCTGGCAGGCCAACCCCAAGGCGGCTTTCCTGAACTGCAACCTGTCCACGCCCCTCATCTTAGACGAAGGCTGGTCGCCGACCAGCTCGGCCGGCACGGCCACCATCCGCGACTCGTATTTCGTGGAGTATCAGAACACCCACTTCAACGGCCGCCCCATCAACGTGAGCAGCCGCGTGCTGTCGGGCCAGGGCCTGACGCCGGTGCAGCCGTCGTCGCAGCTCACCGCCGCCCAAGCGGCTACCTACACCAAGGCCAACATCCTCGGCACCTGGGACCCCTGCACGCTGATTGACTGCACCACACCGTTTGTGAAAACCGTCATCGTCAACAACCTCCGGGGCGTGAAGGGCACCACCAACTCGACCTTCACCTGGAACACAAGCTGGCCCATCAGCGGCGACATCCTGAGCATCTTCCGCGCCACGGCCACGCCGCCGGCCGCCCTCGGCGCCTTCGCCGTGGTGGGCACCCAGACCGAGCCCAGCGACACCATTTTCAACTACTCGTACTCGGACGCCATCCCGGCTTCGGGCAGCCTGTATAAGTACTTCGTGCGCGGCAGCAACGCTGTGCGCCAGATTTCGTCCGACACCGTGACCATTAGCAGCGCGCCCGCCATCGTGACGGTTGGCAACATCGGCAACTTCACGCAGCAGCTGGGTTCGGGCTCGCCGGGCCAGAGCGTGGCGGTTTCCGGCTCCGATTTGGCGGGCCCGGTGACCGTGACAGCATCGGCCAACTACCAGGTTTCGCTGACTTCGGGCGGCACCTATGCCAACAGCGTGACCCTGACGCCCACCAGCGGCGCCCTGGCCAGCACGCCGGTGTACGTGCGCCTGAATGCCACCACGGCCGGCACCTACACCGGCACGCTGACGCTGACCAGCACCAACGCTACCACCGTGGTGCTGAACCTGAACGGCACGGCCATTGTGGCGCCCACCATTACTTCGAACATTCTGCAGTTCTGGCCGCTGCGCGTGAACGCTGCCGATAGTGCCCAGGCCCGCAACGCCCGCCTGACGGCCTCCCTGCCCACGCTCAAGCGCCTGTACCTGTCGAACGGCACCACTATGCCCACCATCCCGTCTTATTCGAACCAGTTCGGCCAGGCCTTCGGCCCCAGCGCCAACGGCGACGGCACCTGGACCGTGGTGGGCGGCACGCTCAACCGCATGTACTACGAGCAGTTTACGATGACCGTGGCCGCCGGCGCTACCAACGTGCGCGTCGATTCGCTGCTGTTCAACACGGCCTTCTACAACACCAGCTCCAACACCAAAATGGCGGTGGTGTATTCGCTCAACGGCTTTACCTCGCCGGCTGACTCGACGGAAATCACCGGCGTGACGGGCCCGGGCGGCGCGCAGGCCCTCACGGCCAGCGGCAACTTCAACCGCTCGTTCCCGCTGCTGAACCAAACGGCGGGCCCCACCGCCCTCTACCGCGTGGCCCTCAACGGCCCCAGCACCGCCAACCCCAGCGGCGGCGTGACGGTGAACGCCGGCCAGACGCTGACCGTGCGCCTGTACTACGCTTGCGGCAGCACCGGCACCCCCCGCTACGCCATGCTGAAAAACTTCCGCATCAAGGGCGACGTGGTGGCCGCGCCGCTCGTATCGAACGTGCTGGAGCACTGGCCGCTGCGCGTGAACAACACCGACAGCGCCCAGATTCGCAGCAACCGCGTGGTGGCCACCACGCCCACGCTCAAGCGCCTGTACCTCTCGAACGGCACTACCATGCCCACCATTCCGGCCTACTCGAACCAGTTCGGCCAGGCCTTCGGCCCCAGCGCCAACGGCGACGGCACCTGGACCGTGGTGGGCGGTACCCTGAACCGCATGTACTACGAGCAGTTCACGCTGACCATGGCGGCCGGCTCGACGGCTCGCGTCGATTCGTTGCTGTTCAACTCGGCCTTCTACAACACCAGCTCCAACACCAAGATGGGCGTGGTGTACTCCCTGAACGGCTTTACCTCGCCGGCCGACTCGACGGAAATTGTGGCCGGCACGGGCCCCGGCGGTGCTTTGGTTTTCACGGCCAGCGGCAATTTTAACAACTCCTTCCCGCTGCTGAACCAGACGGGCGGCCCGACCAACCTCTACCGCCTGGCCCTGCGCAGCGGCGGCGTGACCATCCCGGGCGGCCGCACCCTGACCGTGCGCCTGTACTACGCCTGCGGCAGCACCGGCACCCCGCGCTACGCCATGCTCAAAAACGTGCGCTTCAAAGGCCTGGCCTCCGCCGTGCTGGCCACCACGCCGCAGGCCCTGAATGCCCAGCTGCAGGTGTTCCCGAACCCGGCTTCGGGCTCGTTCTGGGTGCAGCTGCCGGCCGCGAATAGCAAGACGACTGTTTCGGCGGCGCTCATCAATACGCTGGGCCAGACCGTGCGGACGCAGCGCCTGAGCGCCGCTCCCGGCCAAGCCCTCAACGCCGAAGTGAACGTGCGCGGCCTGGCCGCCAGCGTCTATACCCTGCGCCTGAACGTGGACGGCACGCCCGTGACGCGCAAAGTGGTGGTGGAGTAACCCCTGCCAAACGCAATGAAAAGGCCAGCCCGCACGGGCTGGCCTTTTTTGTGGGCGCTTACGGGCAAGCCGCGTTGAGGAGCCGGAAAAAAATGCGGCTTATTTAAACCCCTTCGCCACGGCTACGTCTATAGGTATTGATTGACAATCTATTGTTTACATCTCAAATTCCTATGAAAACACCTTCACTCAAATTGCGCGGCCTCCTGCTGCTCATTCTTCTCTCAACTACTGTTGCCAGCCAGGCGCACGGTGGCCGACATCCGCACGAAGGCCGCCCCGGTGGCCGCGAGGTAAAAGCCTATGTCGAGGCCAGCGTGCTGCCCGTGCTACGCCAGCAGCGCCAGAAACTGGAGGCACAGCTCGCTGCCGATGACCGGGCCCAACTGGCCACCTACCGCGCCCAGCTGCAGGCGCTGAAGGAAAAAGGCCAGGTCCTGCGCCAAAGCCTCCTGTCTGCCGATGCTCCGCAGGGCCGGTTCCCAGAAATGACGGATGCGCAACGCAACCAGTTCTACTTGCTACACCGGGAAACGCGCGCCATCATGACCAACGTGGCCCAAATGGCCCAGAAATACGAGGCCAACATCACTAAACTGACCGAGGAGGTGCAGCCGCAAAGGGAAAAGTGGACGGCTGATATGAAAGCCATTGTGACGAAAAACGCCACGCCCGAGCAGCGAGAGCATCTGGCGAAGTTCGCCGGCCACATGCACGGCTTTGGCGAGATGCACCGCTTCTTCCGCCCCGTGCAGTTTCTGCTGATGGAGCCCGCCGCAGTAGAGAAAGCCGAGCGCACCCTGGTAGCCACCAGCTTTTACCCCAACCCCACCACAGCCACCAGCCAACTCGAATACGAGATGAAGAAGGCCGGCCCTGTGACCGTCAACCTGCTCGATAAGAACGGCAACCAGCTCCGCACTCTCCTAAACGAGCGCAACGCCGAAAAAGGCCCTCACACCCAGCAACTCAATTTGAGCGACCTGCCCGCCGACACTTACTACTATCAGATTGTCACCAACGGCGCCAAGGAGACCAAGCGCTTTGTGAAGGAATAACGGCTGTCATTGCGAGGCGAAGCCAAGGCAACCAAAAGTCAGCACAGCTAATCCGTTCTGTCAAAACCAGACACGCTCTTTTACCATAAAGCCCCGGCACTGCGCAGTGCCGGGGCTCTTTGTTGTTTACCAAGTAAGAGTCAGTTGGCTCCATTGCCTTCGTTATTCTCCATGCGCCTCCAGCTGCTTCGCCCCGAAAAGCGTAGCCCCCGCGCTGGCCACCACAATGAAGCCTACCGCCAGCCATTGGCCTGGCGTAAGCCGCTCGCCCAGCAGCAGCCAGCCTGAGAGGGCTGCCGCCACCGGCTCCAGGCTCATCAAGATGCTGAAGGTGCGCGTGGGCAGCGTCTTCATGGCCTGCATTTCGAGCGAGAAGGGCAGCACGCTGGAAAACAAAGCCAACAACGCTCCCAGTAGAAACAGATGCGGCGTGAGCGCCAGCAGACTGCCGCCAGCCGTTCCGAAAGGCAGCACCAGCAACGCCGCAAATAGCATCCCCACCGCTACCGCCTCAGAGCCTGACAGTACGGCGGCCGTGCGCCGGCCCAGCACAATGTAAATAGCCCAGCAGCCGCCCGCTGCCAAGGCCAGGGCCATGCCCGCCAGGTCGAGGCCGGCGCCGCTCCAGGGGGCAATGAGGGCGATGCCGCCCGCCGCCAGCAGGGCCCACACCACGTCGGTCCACCGCCGCGAACCCGTCAGGGCCAGCCCCAGCGGCCCCACAAACTCCAGCGTGACGGCCAGCCCGAGCGGGATGCGCGCCAGGGCGCAGTAAAACAGAAAGTTCATGGCGCCCAGGGCCAGGCCGTAGGGCACCACCGCCCGCCACTGCGCCGCCCGCAGCTGCCCCAATCGGGGCCGCACCACGGCCAGCAGCACCAGCGCCGACAACCCGATGCGCATACTGGCCGTGCCCGCTGCGCCCAGCACCGGAAACAGCCCTTTGGCAATGGCAGCCCCGCCCTGCACGCTCACAATGGCCAGCAGCACCGCGGGCACGGCCGGCACCGTGAAGCGGGGTGTGGAAGTGGTAGTCTGCATTACTGAGGCCCTTGCACCAAGCCGCCGCTCAGCCGGCGCAACGCGGTTTCGGCCTGCTTGGCCGAGTAGCGTATGTCGAGCAGGCGCGTTTCGGCGGCGAGCTGGTTGCGCTGGGCCTCGCGCAGCGCCAGAGGCGTGAGCAGGCCCAGGCGGTAGCGTTCCAGGGCGATGTCCACGTTCTGGCGCGCCAGCTGGATGTTGGTTTCCTCCAGGTCGAGCAGCTGCAGGAAGTTCTGGTATTGGGCAAAGGCCGTGGCCGCGTCGGCATCGAGCTGCAAGTCGGTCTGGGCCAGGCTGAGCTTGCTTTGCTCCTCCACCACCCGCGCGTTTTGCTCTTGCCTCCGGAGGTTGAACCCGTTGAAAATGGGCACCGAAGCCACCAAGCCGTAATTCAGGCCCAGGGTTTGGCCTGTATTTGTAACCAGCTGATTGCCAAAGAAAGCAGCGCCATTGATGTTACGGTTGAAGCCGTAGCCCGTGGTGAGGCCCAGCTGCGGAAACCGCGACGCTGTGACGAGCTTGCGGTCGTAGTTGGCCACGTCCACGCCGAGGCGCGCCTGCATCAGGCGCGGGTTGTTGGCCTTGATGCCGGCAATGACGGCGTCTTCGCGCAGGTCGCGGGTCACGGTCAGGCTGTCGCTGGGCTCAAAATTGACGCGCGAGGCCCTGCCCAGCAGGTTGTTGAGGTTAATTTTGGCGGCGGCCAGCGTTTGCTGCTGTTGCAGCAGCAGGCTGCGGTCGGCGTTGTAGTCCACGCGGGCCGTCAGTACTTCCACCTTGGCACTCACGCCCACGTCCACCTGCGCCTGGGTCAGGTCGATGCGGGCCTGCCCGATTTCGAGGGCCTGTTCCAACGACTTGATTTTGCCAGCGTTGCGCACCACGTCGTAGTACGCGTTGGTCACGGTTTCCACGGTCTCCTCAATGGTGGCGCGGGTGATTTCCCGCTGCTGGCCGCGCAGGGTTTTCAGCCGGTCGTAGGCAATGAACATGCCCAGCCCATCGAAAATCGTCCAGGTAGCGGCCACGTTGGTATTGAGCAGGTTGGACCGGGCGGCGTTGGCCGTGCTGGCCTCGGGCCGCGCCGACGACTGCTGCCGCACGTTGTTGATGTTGAAGGAGCGGGTCAGATTGCCGTTCACCACAGGCAGCTGGCCGGCATTGCCGCGCGTCACGTTGTTTTCCGCAATCTGTACGTCTTTTTGCGAAAGCAGAATGCCGTAGTTATGCTGCAGCGCCTCGGCAATGGCCTGCTGCAACGACAGCCCCGGCGCCGGGGCCACCGTGGCCGGCCGCGCCAGTTGGTTGGGCCGCGCCGCGGGCACCTGCTGCTGCGCCAGAGCGGCGAAGGGGAGGAGGGAAAAGAAAAGGAATGAAGGGAATTTCATGAGAACAGTCAGAACATCAAACTCCCCTCCTTACCAAGGAGGGGATGTTCGAGCCAACGGCTCGAACGGGGGTGGTTGTGGGCGTCTGAATAGTTGAATCAAGTGCGCCAACTGTTCAACGCCCACAACCACCCCAGCTGCCGCTTCGCGCCAGCGTCCCCTCCTTGGTAAGGAGGGGAGTTATGCCGTTACCGCTTCCGGCTTGGCCGCGGCCTTCTTGGCCGAATGCTTTTTGGCCGTGGCGAAATACGAATACATCACCGGCACCACAAACAGCGTGAGGCCCGTGGCAAACAGCAGGCCGCCCACCACGCCAATGCCCATCGCCCGGCGGCCCAGCGCGCCCGCGCCCTGCGCCATGGCAATGGGCAGGATGCCCAGCACGGCGCACAAGCTCGTCATCAAAATCGGCCGGAAACGGGCCGCCGAGCCCTCAATCAGGCCCGTCATATAATCGGCGCCTTTTTCCACGCTTTGGTTGGCGAATTCGACAATGAGAATACCGTTCTTCGTCACCAGGCCCACCAGCATGATGATGCCGATTTGCGAGAACAGATTCATGGTCTGGTTGAAGTACCAGAGGCTGAACAACGCGCCCGAGAGGGCCAGCGGTACCGTCACCATGATGATGCCGGGGTCGCGGAAGCTCTCGAACTGCGCGGCCAGAATGAGGTAGATGAGCACCAGGGCCAAACCGAAGGCAAAGAGCACCGAGGAGGAGCTTTCGGCAAAGTCGCGCGACTGGCCGGTAAGGGCCGTCGAGAAAGAGTCGTCGAGCTGCTTGTCGGCAATGGCCTGCATGGCGGCGATGCCTTCGCCCAGCGTCTTGCCTTTGGCCAGCGAGGCCGAGAACGTGGCTGCGTTGTAGCGGTTGAAGCGGTAAAGCTGCGGCGGCGTGCTTTTCTCCACCAGCGTAATCACGTTGTCGAGCTGCACGAGCTTGCCGGTGCGGCTTTTCACGTTCAGCGTGCGCACGTCGAGCGGCTGGTTGCGGTTTTCGCGCGCTACCTGGCCGATAATCTGGTACTGCTTGCCGTTGCGGATGAAGTAGCCGTAGCGCTGCCCGCTGAGGCCGGCCTGCAAGGTTTGCGAGATGTCCTGCACACTCACGCCCAGAGTCTGGGCCTTTTCGCGGTCAATCACCACGCGCAGCTCGGGCTTGTTGAACTTGAGGTTCACATCCACAAAGCTGAAAGTTTTGTCGGCCAGTGCGGCTTCCAGAAACTTGGGCACGGCGGCCGTCAGCTTCTCAAAGTCCTGGGTTTGCACCACGAAGCCCACCGGCAGGCTACCGCCCCGGCCGCCCCCGCCCCCTGAGCTAATGCTCTGGTCCTGAGACACCGACACCCGAGCGCCGGTGTATTTCTTCACCGTGGCCGTCAGAATATCGGCCAACTGCTGCTGCGAGTGCGGGCGCTCCTCGGGGTCCTTGAGCAACACGCGGGCAATGGCCGAGTTGGCCGCGCCGCCGCTGCTGCCGCCGCCCGGCGAGGTCACGGTCAGGATGTTGTCGGCGTCCTGCTTCGAGCTGTCAGTCAACACAGCGGTCAACGTCTTCATGTAGTCGTCCATGTATTCGAATGACGCGCCTTCCGGCGCCGTGGCGTTGATGCTGAGGCGGTTGCGGTCTTCCACCGGGGCCAGTTCGGAGGGCAGGGTTTTCATGAAAAACCAGATGCCTACGCCCGTCAGGGCCACCAAACCCCAGGCCATCCAGCGACGGTCGAGGAAAGAAACCAGCGCGTTGCGGTAGCCGTTGGTGAGGCTTTGGAAGAAGGGTTCGGTCTTGCGGTACAGCCAGTTGTGCTCGCCGCCCGATTTCAGCAGCTTCGAGCACATCATGGGCGTGAGCGTGAGCGACACGAAGGCTGAAATCAGCACCGAGCCGGCCAGCACAATGCCGAACTCCCGGAACAGCTTGCCCGTGATGCCCGACAAAAACACCACCGGCAAGAACACCGCCGCCAGCACAATGGTGGTCGAAATCACGGCCATCAGAATTTCTTCCGAGCCGTTCTTAGCCGCTTCGAGCGGGCTTTCTCCTTCCTCGATGCGGCTGTAGATATTCTCCAGCACCACAATGGCGTCGTCTACCACCAGGCTGATGGCCAGTACGATGGCCAGCAAGGTCAGCACGTTGATGGTGAAGCCCATCAAGTCCATCACGAAGAAAATGCCGATGAGCGACACCGGAATGGCCACCACCGGAATAATGGTGGAACGCCAGTCGCGCAGGAACAGGAAAATCACGACCACCACCAGCACAAACGCCTCAATGATGGTGTCTTCCACCTCCGCAATCGAGGCCCGGATAAACACCGAGTTGTCAAAACCAGTGCTGACCTTCAAGTCCTTGGGCAAGTCGGTCTGGTATTGCTTCATCCGCTTGTTGAACTCGTCGGTGATGGCAATCTGGTTGGTGCCCGGCTGTGGAATGGCCATGATGCCCACCATCGGGATGCCGTTGCGGCGCAGGATGGTCTGGTCGTTTTCGGGGTACAACTCGGCGTAGCCCACGTCGCTCAGCCGCACCAGTGAGGTCGGGTCATTGCGGATAATCAGGTTGTTGAAGTCCTGCACCGTGGAGAGGCGGCCCATGGTGCGCAGCGAGAGCTGAGTGCTCTGTCCCTGCACGGCGCCGCTGGGCAGCTCCACGTTTTCGCGGGCCAGGGCCTGCTGCACGTCCACCGGCGACACGCCCAGCGCGGCCAGCTTCACCGGGTCGAGCCAGAGGCGCATGGAGTACTTACGCTCGCCCCAGACCCGGATTTCGCTCACGCCGGGAATGGTTTGCAGGCGTTCCTTGAGCACGTTGTTGGCGTAGTCAGTCAGCTCCAGCAGGGTGCGCGAGGAGGAGCTTAGGTAGCTCAGGATGATGGGGGAGGAGTCGGCATTGGCCTTGCTCACGGTGGGCGGGTCCACGTCGCGCGGCAGGCGGCCCTGGGCGCTCGATACCTTGTCGCGCACGTCGTTGGCGGCCGCTTCCAGGTCCACACCAAGGTCAAATTCCACGGTGATGGTGCTGGCGCCGTCGCGGCTGGTACTCGACAGGTTGCGGATACCCGCAATGCCGTTGATGCCTTCTTCCAGCGGCTCAGTTATCTGGCTCTGAATCACGTCGGCTGAGGCACCGGTGTAGCTGGTTTGCACCGTGATGATGGGCGGGTCGACGCTCGGGTACTCGCGGATGGCAAGCGAGCGGAACCCGATGCCGCCAAAAATCACAATGAGCAAGCTCATCACAATGGCGAGCACCGGCCGGTTGATGCTGACGGAGGAAAGGCTCATGTTTTAGTTTATTCTATAGCTGATTGCCGCCTGTCATCCTGAGCGTAGCGAAGGACCTTATCACGATTGGACAAATCGTTCGCCAGTGATAAGGTCCTTCGCTACGCTCAGGATGACAGATTTATCTTATTTCTGAATACTCACCCGGTCACCGGCCTTCACCTGCAAAATCCCGGTGCGAATAATCGTGTCGCCCACGGCCAAGCCCTTGGTAATCTGAATCACCTTATCCGAGCGCACGCCGATGTTGACGGGCTGAACTTTGGCCTTGCCGTTTTTCACCGTGAACACCGTGTAGCCGCTGGCTACCGGCACCACGGCCTCGGTCGGAATTTGCAGAGCCTCATTGGTTTCGCCCAGTTCCAGGTTCACCTTCACGAAGCCGCCGGGGCGCAGCTCGCTGTTTTTGTTGGCATAAATGGCTCGCACCGGCAGCGTGCGCGACACCGGGTCAATCTGCGGGTTGATGGCGTAGACTTTGGCCTCGATTTGCTTGGCGCTGGCCTCGTCGGTCACCTTCACCGGGTCGCCCACCCGCACGGCTTGGGCAAAGCGGCTCGGTACGTTGAAATCAATCTTCACCGGCGACACCCGCGAGAGCGTGGTGATGGCCGTGCCCGGCGACACATACGCGCCAATTGACGTGTTGCGCAGCCCCAGAATGCCGTCGAACGGGGCCCGCACGTAGGCTTTCTGCAAGGTCACGCGCAGGGCAGCCAGGTCGGCTTGGGCCGTGAGCAGGGCATTCTGCGACTGCTCATATTCCTGCCGGCTGATGTATTCCTTGGCCAGCAGCGTGCGCTGGCGGGCCTCCTGGTCGCGGTAGAGCTTGATGTTGTACTCCTGTTTTTGTAGCTGCGCCTGCACGTCGGCCGCGTTGATGGTGAACAGCAGCTGGCCCTTGCGCACCGGCTTGCCCTCCTGAATGTTGAGGCTGGTGATTTTGCCCGAAATCTCGCTCTGAATGGTGACCGACTCGTCGGCGATGATAGAGCCGGTGGAGGCCACTTCGTCGGAAAGCTTGGTGGCAGCCACCACATACACCTGCACGGGCACCTTGGCGCCGGGCCCGCCTGCGCCGCCGGGACCACCCTTGCCGCCCTTGCCACCGCCGGCCGCGCCGCCTTTGCCACCGCCTTTCTCACCGGCCGTAGGGCTGGGGAAGTATTTCATCTTGGCCCAGGCCATGCCGCCGATAACCAGGGCCGCCAGCAGCCAGCCTATCCAGCCACGCTTGCCCTCAGGGGGCGTTTCCGGAGTAGGAGCAGGAGGCGGGGCGGCGGTAGGAGCCGGGGTAGTTGTGGTGTCCCAGGTTTTGGCGGGAGCGGTGGGCGTTTCTAAGGACATAGCGGCGAAAACACGCGAGCGGCGGAGGAATGGAAGCCCTTACTAAAGAAGGAAATGCTTATACGGCAACGGACGCCCGGCAGGCAGACTACCGGACAATCCGAGCATACATAGTGCAAATTTCGGCCGCAGAGTTGCGCCACTGCCCGATAAATAGACGTAGAACGGCATCACCCTGACCAAGACTACCTTCGCCCCGATGAAGCCTGACGCCCCCGCTGAGCCCCGCAATTTCTTTCAGGACGTGCACGAGGTGGTGCGCCTCGTGCCGCCGGGCCGCGTCACCAGCTACGGTGCCATTGCCCACTACCTGGGCGCCCGCCACGGCGCCCGCACCGTGGGCTACGCTATGATGGCCGCCCATACCGCCGACCAGTACGTGCCCGCCCACCGCGTGCTCAACCGCTTGGGCCACCTCACCGGCCGCCTGCACTACGCTACCCCCTTCGCCATGCAGGAAGCCCTCGAAGCCGAAGGCATTCGGGTGGAGGAAGACCGGGTGGTCGATTTCGCTAAGCTGTTCTGGGACCCCAGCGTGGAGCTGGCGTAGCGGCTACTGGCGCCGTTTCTCCAAGGCATCTACTTCAGCCTCGCCCTGGCGGGCCGGCATGAGCTGCCACGGCGTGAAGGCCGATGTGGGCCATAGCCGAATGTAGGTGGCCGTGGTGGTGCTGGGCGCCAGCAGCAAGGCCGGGCCGCCCGCGGTGCCCATCCCGATGCGCATGGCGCGCCCGAAATGCGGCCAGGGAATCTCCAGGGATTCGCCCGGTCGCAACTTCCCTATCTGGTGGTCATTCAGCAACACGCGCTGGGGCTCGGGAGCGCCACCGAGCGGGCGGTACACATATACAAAGGCGGTGTCGCGCTTCACTACCTGGCCGGGCGCGGGGAAGGGGACGGCCTGGCCGGTGCGCAAGTCAAGCGAATACACAATGGGCTGGCCTGTATTGCCGTCCGGGCCGTTGTCGTAGTAGCCGCTGGCCATGGCCGCCCGCGACGCGTTGTTCGCGGCGCGGCGGTTGGCAGCCGTCACATCCAGCGGCGCGGCGCCCACAAAGGTGTAGAAGTCGCCTTGCCGGGTGAGGGGGCGGTAGTAGTTTATCTGGCGGAAATAGGCCTGGCGGCCATCCGAAAAGCCCCACACTTCTTTGGCCGGAATCCGGTCGCCTTGGGAGGTGCGCATGCGGCCGCGCAGCACGGTGGTCCCCTTCCACTCCGAGCTTTTGCCGGAGGGCATGTCCGGCTCCAGCAGCATGGTCACGCCGTGCGCCCCCACGGTGTCGATGCGCATCTCGGCGGTAGTGTCGGGCTCATTGGCCAAAAATTGCCCCAGGCTGAAATACAGGCCCCGGCGCGGCGCGGCCGCCCGCAAAATGGCAGGCCGGGCCATGCCCTGAGGCTTGTCCGCGACCAGCTGGGCCAGGCTACGGGCTGGCTGGGGCCGCGCCCAGTCCGTGGCCAGCACCTGGCTCAGGCTGCTTTGCAGCACCGCGGCCAGGTGCTGGGCGTGGTTGCCGTTGTCGCCGATGCCCCGGTCGCTGGCCTGGTCGGCCACGGTGCGCACAAAGTGGTAGCCATCGGGCCGGTGGGCGTAGATATCGGCCACCAGGTTGGCGCTGGCAATGGCGCCCTTTGCCGTGCCGCGCACGGTCTCGGTCACCCCCAGCTGGCGCACGCACAGCACCACCGCGTGGTCGGTGGGGCGCTTGGGAAGCTGCTGTTGCAGCCAGGCGCCAAGCTCAGCCTCCAGGCTTTGGCGAAACAGGACGGGGGCTTGCTTGTCGTGCATGCCCCGGTAAATCATGCCGATGGCGGGGCGGCCGGCGCGTCCGTCCACTACCTGCTCTACATATAAGGTGCGCGCCGGCAGGCTGAGGGTTTGCGTGCTCAGGTCGAGGAAGTAGGGCTTGGCGTGCGGGGTCGAATGGTCGTCTTGTGCCGTGGCCGGTACGGCCGCGCCCCAGGCCAGCAGCAGCACGAGCCCGCGCACGGCCCGCCATTGTCTGGCAGGCATGAAGGAGTAGAGAGGAAAAAAGTAATGGCTCATTGGCCAAAACTACTGACTTCCACTGGCCTAAAAAAAAGGCGCCGCAGCGAATCCGCCCGGTCGGGCAGAGCCAGTTGCCGGCTTATGCCGGCAATTTTTCATTTAAGCTTAAACCCCTTGTCCCGCAGCCAGCCCCGGCTGTGCAGTATATTTGTAGCCCCCGGCATGTGTCGGCGGGTCTTTTATTAGATATGAAGCACTTTATTACTGCTCTGTTTGCCGTGCTGCTAACCCTGCCGGCGCTGGCTCAGAACACGTTTTCCATCCGGGGGCGCGTGCTCGACAAAGTGACGGGCGAAACCCTGCCCGGCGCCACCGTGCAAGTGTCGGGCAACGGCCAGAACACCGGCGCCGGCGCCGATACTGACGGCGGCTACAAAATCGGCAGCCTGCCGGCCGGCACCTACACCGTGCAGGCCAGCTTCATTGGCTATAAACCCAACACCCAAACCGTGAAGATTTCCACCCAAAGCGTGGTGGTCACCTTCTCCCTCAGCTCCGACAACGCCAGCCTGGAGGAAGTTCAGGTGGTGGCCAGCCAGGCCCAGGAGCGCGAAACGCCGGTGGCCTTCTCGGCCGTGAACGAAGTGAAGCTGCGCGAAACCCTCGCCGGCCGCGACCTGCCCATGATTCTCAACGAGACGCCCGGCGTGTATGCCACGCAGGGCTCGGGCGGCGGCGCCGGCGACTCGCGCATCACCATCCGCGGCTTCGACCAGCGCAACGTGGCCACGCTGGTGAACGGCGTGCCCGTGAACGACATGGAAAACGGCCAGGTGTTCTGGAGCAACTGGGACCTGGGCGACGTCACCAAGTCGTTGCAGGTGCAGCGCGGCTTGTCGGCTTCCAAAATTGCAGTGCCCGCTGTGGGCGGCACCATCAACATCCTCACCAAGGGCTTCGACGACAAGCGCAGCGCCCTGGCCCGCGTCGAAACCGGCTCGAACAACTACCGCAAGTACTCGCTCATGCTCAGCAGCGGCAACCTGCCGGGCGACTGGGCCGTCACCGCCTACGGCTCGCGCCGCACCAGCGACGGCTGGGTGAGCCACGCCTTCGACGATGCCTGGACTTACTTTGGCAACATCAGCAAGCGCCTCGGCAGCCACAACCTTTCGCTCACCGGCATGGGCTCGCCCCAGCGCCACGGCCAACGCTTCACCTACAACTTCCTGGGCACCTACTCCAACGCCAAGGCCCGTGAGCTGGGTGCCACACCGGTAGCGGGCGGCGACCGGGGCTTCGACTACAACACCGACTGGGGCACGCTCAACCGCTACACCCTCGATGCCAACAAGAACCGGATTTACCAAGGCCCGGAAGACATCAACACCGCCGCCAACTACTACCACAAGCCCCAAATCAGCCTCAATGACTTCTGGCAGGTAAACGACCGGTTTTTCCTGTCGAGCGTGGTGTATGCGTCCTTCGGCAACGGCGGCGGCGTGGGCGGCCTCAACGGCAACACCGGCACCAGCCTCACCGAGAGCAACGCCACGGGCCAGAAAGACCTGCAGAAAATCTACGACGACAACTTCAACAGCCCCACCAAGCGCTCGACCCAGATTCTGGTGAACAGCGTGAACAGCCACCGCTGGTACGGCTTCGTGGTGGGCGGCGACTACCTGCTCAAGCCCACGCTCACGCTTTCGGCCGGCCTCGACGGCCGCACCTACACCGGCTACCACTACCGCGAAGTGCGCGACCTGCTGGGCGGCGACTACGTGACCAACCCCGGCAACCGCAACGTGGACCCCAACACCCGCCTCTACGTGGGCGACAAGCTGGGCTACAACTACGACGGCCGCACCGATTGGCTGGGCGGCTACGGCCAGCTCGAATACAAAACGCCGCTGCTCTCGGCGGTGGTCAGCGGCACCATGTCGCAGATTCGCTACAAGCTCATCGACTACTTCGGGGCCCGCGTGGTGACCGTGAACGGCACCGACGTGTCGGTGCCCTATGGTGCGCCCACCATGGTGAACGGCACCGCCTACACCAACGCCGACGGCCGCACCGTGGAAACCGGCTGGAGTAACTTCAACGGCTACAGTGTGAAGGCCGGGGCCAACTATAACCTCACCGAGCACGACAACATTTTCTTCAATACCGGCTACAACTCCAAGGTGCCGTTCTTCAGCTTTGTGTACACCCGCAGCGGCGGCCAGTTCAAGGACGTGCGCAATGAAGGCATCACCTCGTTTGAGGTGGGCTACGGCATCACCTACCCTTCGCTGAAGGCCACTTTGAACGCCTACTACACGCTGTGGAGCAACAAAAGCAGCTCCTACGCCGGCACCGACCCCACCGGCAACAGCAACTCCAGCGTGTTTTATACCTTCCGCAACGTGAACGCCCGCCACGTGGGCATCGAACTGAGCGTGGCCCAGGAAATCAGCCGCAGCCTGCAGCTCAACGCCGCCATTTCGCTCGGCGACTGGCGCTGGGCCGGCGATGGCCGCTACACCGTCATCGACGCCAACAACAACGTCGTGCCCGGCTACGAGGACAACCCCATCTACCTCGACGGCGTGCACGTGGGCGACGCCGCCCAGAACCAGTTCCAGCTGGGGCTGCGCTACGAGCCCTTCAAGCGCTTCTACATCCGTCCTTCGTACCTGCTGTTCACCAAGTACTACGCCGCCTTCAACCCCAACGGCCTCGTGAGCGAGTCGAGCCGCACCGATTCCTACCGCGTGCCCACCTCGCAAAACCTCGACCTGCACCTGGGCTACGACCTGCCGGCCATTGCCCACGACCGCCTGCGCCTGGGCATCAAAGGCTCCGTCCTGAACGTGCTCGACCAGTACTTCATCACCGACATTCCGATTGGCGCCAGCACCAGCGTGACCGACCCGCGCGGCCTGAAAGGCTACTTCAACCGCGGCCGGACCTTCACCATCGGCCTCTCGGCTACGCTGTAGGTAAAAACGCCAGGGCGTAAACGAGGAAGGGGACGTTCAATGGCTTTTTGCCGTCGAACGTCCCCTTCCTCGTTTATGCCCTGGCGTTTTTACCGATTTCCCGCCGCCGCGGCAGCCAGTACGGCGCTGCGCATTTCTTCGGGCGAGGTGTTTTTGACGAGGTAGCTGTGGGCGCCTTCGGCCAGCACGGTGCTCACCAAGGAGGGGTCGTCGTGCATGGAAATGATGACCACGCGCACGTTCGGGAACTGCGTGCGCAGCAGGCGAGTGGTTTGCAGGCCGTCGAGGATGGGCATTTGCATGTCCATGAGCACCACGTTGGGGCGGCTGCCCTGGTCGAGGAGCTCGAGCAGCTCCTGGCCGTTGCCGGCTTCGCACACCACCTCGATGCCCGCGTAGCCGCTGAGCAAGGCGCGCAGGCCTTTGCGAAACAGGATGTGGTCGTCGACGATGGCTAGCCGTACGGTACCGGCCCCGGCCGCGGATGCAGAGGGAGAGTTCATGAGTTAAGCGTAAAAGTGGGGGTGGGGGTGCCGGCGGGCAGCAGCGTCACGGGCAAAATGGCCTCGACGCGCGTGCCGGCGCCCGGTTCGGAATGATAATGCAGCTGGCCGCCGAGCACGGCCACGCGGCTGCGCAAATTGATGAGGCCCATGCCCACGGGCTGGCCGTGGGGGCCGGGCGGGGGCAGTTCTTCCAGCGCCGCCAGGTCGAAGCCGCGGCCGTCGTCGGAGTAGGTGAGGGTGAGCAGCCCGGGCGTAGCCCCCACCCGCAGCAGGATGTGCCGCGCCTGGGCGTGCACCAGACCGTTGGTAAGCAGCTCTTGTGCAATGCGGTACACCATCAGCTCGTGCGGCGGAATAAGGCGGCCCAGCTGGCCTTCCTGTTCCAGGCGCACCTCGGGGCCGTGGTCGGGCGGCACGGCCTGCACCAGCGCGCGCAAGGCCTGGGCCAGGCCCAGCTGTTGCAGGGTGGCCGGCTGCAGGTTGCGCGAGATGCGGCGCACCTCGGCCACGGCCTGGTCTATCAGGGCGCTGGCTTCGGGCGCGGGCGGGCTGCCCGGGGCAAACAAGTGCAGCTTGGCCAGCGCCAAGATGGTGCCCACGCCGTCGTGCAGCTCGCCGGCAATGCGCTGGCGCTCATCTTCCTGGGCCACCAGCGCAGCAGCCAGGGCCTGCTGCTGGGCGGCTTCCTGCAGTTGCGCCAGCTCTTGCTGCTGGCGCAACTGCCCCCGTTGGTAGCGTACCACGAACCACACCAGCCCGAGTACGAGCAAGAGTAATGTAGGAGTAAGTAGCAACAACGGTAAAATGGAATTCACATGAGAGCTCTGAAGCGAGCTGGAAGCGCAAAGTAGTAGAAAAAAGCCGCCGAACCGTCAGACGCCGAACGGATTTCGGGATTAGTAGCGCAGGTGCCAACGACCGGGTTGCAATGGAACAGAAAAAGCTTGGCCCCGGCACCGCAGCAAAAGGTGCCGCGGCGTCTGCCCGCTGCCCTTAGAGCGAAGCTAGCCGAGTGACGGGCTGCGGCCGTGTGGTATCCGCCGCCGTACGCTTGGCGCGTCGGAAGGCGAGCGTCAGGAATCCGTTAAATACCAGCCCCAGCGTGGCAGCGACCAAACCCTTGGGGGTTTGGTCGTAGATGGTTACGGAAAAGTAGTCGAAGCTGAAAGCAGTGGCCGTGCCAGCCGAGTACAACAACTGGCCAACGCTAACCAGCCAGATGGGGTCGCGGCTGGCCCGCCAGGAGGTTGATTGACTGAGGGTTTGCTCCAGGTACAGCATGGCGAAACCTGCCAGTACCGCGCATTGGCTCAGCCGGGCACAGGTGACGCCTGCGTATGTGCTGTAGCTAAACACTGCCAGCACGCACACCGCCGCCACCATCGTAATACCCATTACCGCCCGCCGCAACGGCGCCGATTCCAGCACGGAATAGTAGACGGCCCCAAACAGTAGAATCTTGCCGAAATTGAATCCGGCCAGAAACCAGTAATTGGTCGCAAAAACCGAGGGATACAAAATGCTGGCGCCAAACGAGCACAAAGCCGACAGATACACGTAGTTGCTCAGCAGTTTTACGGCCGGGCTGAAGTGTTTCCGCCGCCGCCACACCACCGTCATGGGAATGATGATGCTGACCTGATTTGTATATTGTAGGAGTTTGCTACACGCATTCAGTTGCTCGGGACTCATGGCAAAGAGCGAAGGCTAAGAGTTAGCTATTGAGGACGTCGGCCATGCCCGAATGCGGCGGGCCACACGAGCCATCATCGGCCACGAGGAAACCTTCGCCGATAAGGTCGTTTTCGTTTTTGTCGGCGCTCACTGCCACCAGGCGGGTCGTCTCCCCGTCGAGTGCATAATAAAAACGAATGCCTTGCGTGTCAGGCTGCTCAAGGAGCTTGTGCAATATGCTGTTACCCAAAAAGATGCTTTGGGTCTTGCCGGGGTTGGCATCTCGGTAAGCCTTGGTCATGGCAGCTGCTTGGGGCAGTGCAATTTCGTTGCCTTCACTACCGTTAAATGGCATAAAAAGATTAATTTTAAATTGAACAAAAAAAAGTTTAGTTTGGATGCTTGGGCCAAATATAGAGTCTTGTTCGAATAAAAAAATTCTTAAATAGAAAAATCACCAAGCGCGGCCTGGGCCGCCGCTCAGGTGGTCGTGGTCGTCCTCGTCGTCGCCTTCAAATTCCTCCTCGGTTTCTTCTCCCGCTTGGTCGTCGGCATCGTCTTCATCGTCAAGGGTATCAAACACGCGGTCTAAGGACTCTTCGGCATGGCGCAGCTTGCGGCGGCACAAGCGAATGAGCTCGGCCGAGCGTTCGACGCGGGCCGTGAGGTCGTCGACATCCACGGAGTCGGTTTCGAGGGCACGCAAAATGGTTTCCAGTTCTTCAATGGCTTCGCGGTAGGTCATTTTTAACAGGGAGCATTGCTCAGTGAGCAATGAACAGTGAATGTTATCGATTTAATGGTTGGGAGTGCGTGGGCTAACGGTTGACTGCTTACTGTGAACAGCTAGCTGACAAAGCCGCAGCTCGGCGCGGTGCAAGCGCCGCTCCAGGGCCAGCTGCAGCTGGTAGCGGCGGTGTAGCAGGGTTTCGCGGCGGTGCTGGTGGTGGCGGGCAAAGCGCTTGAGCAGCACGCGGCCCCGCTGGCGCAGGCCGCGGTGCTCGTGGGCCAGCCGCTGGCGCGCGGCCCGGGGCAGCAGGTGCCGGAAACGCTCCAGGTCCTGCCCCAACTGGCGCAGCTGCTCGCGCGGGCCGGTGGCGGCCTGGCGGGTGCGGGCCCGCAGAGCGTCGCGGGCGCCGTCGAGCTGGCGGTGGGCCGCGTAGCGGCTCTGCCCGCTGAGCTGGTCGAGGCGGGCGTGGCGCTGGCTGAGCTGCTGGCGGGCCGTGTTGATGATTTGTTCGCCCAAGCCCAGGATGGCCGCTTCGAGCCGGGCCAGGCGCTCAACCAGAAACGCGGCCACGGCGGTGGGCGTTTTGAGGGCGCGGTGGGCGGTGAGGTCTACCACGGCTTCGTCGCGCTCGTGGCCGATGCCCGTGAGCACCGGCAGCGGAAAGGCGCCCACGGCCGCTGCCAGGCCATATTCGTCAAAGGCCAGCAGGTCGGTGCGGCTGCCGCCGCCCCTGATAATCACCACGGCATCGAACTGCCGTCGCCGGGCGCGCACCCCGTCGAGCGCCGCCCGGATGCTGGCCGGCGCGTCGTCGCCCTGCATCATGGCCGGAAACAGCGTGAGGGCGAAGTCGTACGGCGCCTCGTCCAGCTGCTGCACGAAGTCCTGAAAGCCCGCGGCGGTGGGGGAGGAGATGACGGCCAGCCGTTGCGGCGCCAGCGGCAGCGGCAGCTGCTTCTGGCGTTCAAGCAAGCCTTTTTCTTCGAGCTGGCGCAGCGTGTTCAGGCGCTGCAAAGCCAGTTCCCCTACGGTGTAGCTTGGGTCGATGGCCACCACGTCGAGGCTCAGGCCGTACTGTTCGTGGAAGCGCACCTGCACCCGCAGCAGCAGCTTGAGGCCGGGGCGTAGCGTCTGGCCGGTGGCGCGCTCAAAAGCCGGCGCCAGCTGCTGGTAGCGCTGGCTCCAGAGCGTGGCGCGGGCCTGGGCCTTCATGGGCATGCCGCGGCTGTCGGTGCCCTGCTCGGTGAGGGTGAGGTAGCAGTGGGCGCCGGCAAAGCGGGGCACCGTAATTTCGGCCACCTCGGCCACCACCCAGTAGGAGTCGGCCAGCTGCTGCTGCAGCACCTGGCGCACGCGGCCCAGCAGCTCGGCCAGCCCCAGCGGCGGAGGCGGGGCGAAAAGAGGAAGCTCGGGGCGACGGTTGTAGAGAGGCATAAGGCGCAAGTTACGGGCGAGGAAGGGGGCTGGCAGAAAATGAAGCGCGGGCGATGGTGTCATTCTGAGCGCAGCGAAGGACTTTCTCACGATAGGGCAAACAGTGCAGCTGTGATAAGGTCCTTCGCTGCGCTCAGGATAACAGACGTTTCTAGTGGGAGAGAATACCAGTGCAACCCCGGTTCTGCCTGCGCGTCCCTAACTTCACGGCATCATTTATTCATCCCACTCATCATTCATGATTGCAAATTTGATTGCGCGGCGGCTTGGCCTGGCCGTGCTTGGCCTCGGCAGCCTGGTAGCCACCAGCGCTTCGGCCCAAACTGCTTCGGCGCAGAAAGGCGTCGGCATCAACATCGCCAACATCGACCCGTCGGTGAAGCCCTGCGAGGACTTCTTTCACTACGCTTCGGGCAACTGGTTGAAAAACAACCCAATTCCGGCCGCTGAGTCGCGCTGGGGCTCGTTCAACGAGCTGGCCAATAACAACAACGCCACCCTGCGCGCCATCCTGGACCAAGCGGCTAAGAATGCCGCCAAAGAGCCCAAAGGCTCGAATGCCCAGAAGGTGGGCGACTTCTACGCTTCGGCCATGGACTCGGCCGCTATTGACGCGGCCGGCCTGAAGTACCTCAAGCCGCACCTCGACCGCATCATGGCCATCAACAGCCTAGCCGACGAGCAAAAGCTGCTGGCCGACCCGAAAAGCCACGTGGGCAGCGTATGGTTTGGCTCAGGCGTGGGGCAAGATGAAAAAATCAGCACCCAGTACGCCATTTACCTGGGCCAGGGCGGCCTCTCGCTGCCCGACCGCGACTACTACCTGAAGGACGACGCGCGCAGCAAAGCTATTCGCAACGCCTACCAGACTTACCAGGTCAACATTTTCAAGATGCTGGGCGACGACCAGGCCACGGCCGAGAAAAACGCCGCCGCTGTTACCCGCATCGAAACGCGCCTGGCCAAGGCCAGCAAGAGCCGCGTGGACCTGCGCGACCCCTACGCCAACTACAACAAGATGACGGTGGCCCAGGCCAACGCCGCCTACCCCAACCTGGCCCTACCCATGATGCTGAAAGCCGAAGGCCTGGGCGCAGCGAAGGAAGTGATTGTGGGCCAGCCCGATTTCATGAAGGAAGTGAGCGTGATGTTGAAGGACGAGCCCCTGGCCGACCAGAAGCAGTACCTGCGCTGGCACCTGGTGAGCAGCGTGACTTCGGCCCTGCCTAAAGCCTACGGCGACGAAGCCTTCAACTTCAGCAAGGTGCTGAGCGGCGCCAAGAAGCAGCAGCCCCGCTGGAAGCGCATGCTGGGCTCGACGGACCGCGCCCTGGGCGAGGCCTTCGGCCAACTCTACGTGGACAAGGCCTTCACGCCCGCTGCCAAGGCCCGCGCCAAGGAAATGATTGAGAACCTGCGCAAAGCCTACGCCGAGCGCATTCAGGCCACCGACTGGATGAGCGCCGCCACCAAAAAGGAGGCCCTCACCAAGCTCAACGCCTTTGTGGTGAAAATTGGCTACCCCGACAAGTGGAAGGACTATTCGAGCCTGAACGTGAGCCGCGAAAGCTACCTCAACAACCTGTTTGCTGCCCAGGAATGGGCCAACCGCGAGGAGGTAAGCAAGTTCGGCAAGCCGATTGACCGCAACGAGTGGGGCATGACGCCGCCCACGGTGAACGCCTACTACAACCCGCCGATGAACGAGATTGTGTTCCCGGCCGGCATCCTGCAGCCTCCGTTCTTCGACCCCAAGGCGGATGACGCGGTGAACTACGGCGGCATCGGCGCGGTGATTGGCCACGAAATGACCCACGGCTTCGACGACCAAGGCCGCCAGTACGACTCCAAGGGCAACCTGCGCGACTGGTGGACCAAGGAAGATGCCGACAAGTTCAACGCCAAGGCGGCCATTGTGGGCAAGCAGTACGACGCTTTCTCGCCGCTGGACTCAGTGCACGTGAACGGCAAGCTGACGATGGGCGAAAACCTGGCCGACCTCGGTGGTCTGACCATTGCCTATCAGGCTTTTGAAAAGACCCCGCAGGCCAAGGCCGGCCAGAAAATTGACGGCTTCACGCCGGAGCAGCGCTTCTTCCTGGCTTACGGCCAGATTTGGCGCACCAACACCCGCGACGAGTACATCCGCCAGCAGGTGCAGACCGACCCGCACTCGCCGGCCATGTACCGCACCAACGGCCCGCTCATGAACATGCCGGAATTCTTCAAAGCCTTTGGCTGCCAGGACGGCAACAAGATGATGCGCGCCGCCGCCGACCGCTCGAAAATCTGGTAGGTCAGGGCTGAACGCAGACGTTGGAACGTCATGCCAAGCAAAGTCGAAGCAGTTCTACCGGGCTACTAATTCATTTTAGTAAAACGGCAGAGATGCGGCGATTTTGCTCAGCATGACGTTCTTTTTTTGTGACTGTAGATTGCCAAAATCGCATTGTTCTGCTTAATGCTTTGCATTTTTTGCACGAGAATGCGGTTGTAACTTGCACATTCTAACTAATTCCCACTTTTCGTTTCCACATGACTCACATTTCTTTTTTGCACCGGGCGGCTTTGTCGGCGGCGGTGCTGGGGCTGGCGGCCGGCGCGGCCCACGCCCAGGACCAAAAAATCAAGACCAAGTCAAGCGCGGGCAAGACCAAAACGACGGTGAGCACCTCGGGTCAGTCAGGCGTGGGCATCACCCTGGCCAACCTTGACCGCTCGGTGCCACCCTGCGACGACTTCTTCCAGTTTGCCAACGGCACCTGGATGAAAAACAACCCCATTCCGGAGTCCGAAACTTCCTGGGGCGGCTTCAATCAGCTGCGCAACCGCAACCGCGACGTGGTGCACGGCATCCTGGAAAAGGTGGCCGCCGACCGCACGGCCAAGCCCGGCTCGAACGCCCAGAAAGTGGGCGACTTCTACGCTGCCGCCCTCGACAGCGTGGCGGTGGAAAAGGCAGGCCTGAAGTACCTGCAGCCGCGCCTCGACAAGATTAACGCCATTCAGGACGTGGCTGGCATTCAGCGCTACCTCGCAGACCCGCGCAACCTGGGCAAGGGCTGGTACGGCCTGGGTGTGGGCCAGGACGCCAAGAACAGCAACGTATACGCCGTGCAGATGCGCCAGGGCGGCCTCACCCTGCCTGACCGCGACTACTACCTGAAAGACGATGCCCGCTCGAAAGCTATTCGGGCCGCCTACCGCACCTACCAGGTGAACACCTTTAAGCTGCTGGGCGACGACCAGGCCACGGCCGAGCGCAACGCCGACGCCGTGACGCGCCTCGAAACGCGCATGGCCCGCGCCAGCCGCGACCGGGTGGCCCTGCGCGACCGCGAAAGCAACTACAACAAGATGACCGTGGCCCAGGTGGCCGCCGCCTACCCCAACCTCGACATTCCGCTGCGCCTGAAGGAAAGTGGCCTGAGCGGGGCCAAGGAAATCATTGTGGGCCAGCCCGACTACCTGAAGGAGGCCAACGTAATGATTAAGGAGGAGCCCATTGCCGACCAAAAGCAGTACCTGCGCTTCCACCTGGTGGAGGGCGTGTCGTCGGCCCTGCCCAAGGCCTACGTAGACGAGAACTTCCGCCTCACGCAGGTGCTCACGGGCGCTAAGGTGCCCCAGGCCCGCTGGAAACGTGCCTTTGCCGCTACTGATGGCGCCCTGGGCGAAGCTTTCGGCCAGATTTATGTCGACCAGGACTTCAGCCCCGCGGCCAAGGCACGCGCCAAGGCCATGGTGGAAAACATGCGCCAGGCCTACGCCGAGCGCATTCAGGCCACCGAGTGGATGAGCGCCGCCACCAAAAAGGAGGCCCTCACCAAGCTCAACGCCTTTGTGGTGAAAATTGGCTACCCCGACAAGTGGAAGGACTACTCCAAGCTGAACATCAGCCGCGAAAGCGCCCTGAACAACCTGTTTGCCGTGGCTGAGTTCAACACCATGGACAACCTGAGCAAGTTTGGCCAGCCCGTGGACCGCGCGGTGTGGGGCATGACGCCGCCCACGGTGAACGCCTACTACAACCCCTCGCTGAACGAGATTGTGTTCCCGGCCGGCATCCTGCAGCCGCCGTTCTACGACCCCAAGGCGGATGACGCGGTGAACTACGGCGGCATCGGCGCCGTGATTGGCCACGAAATGACCCACGGCTTCGACGACCAGGGCCGCAAGGTGGATTCGCAAGGCAACCTGCGCGACTGGTGGACCAAGGAAGACGGCGAGAAATTCATGGCCAAGGCCGACGTGGTGGGCAAGCAGTACGACGCCTTCACGCCGCTGGACTCGGTGCACGTGAACGGCAAGCTGACGATGGGCGAGAACCTGGCCGACCTCGGCGGCCTGACCATTGCCTACCAGGCCTTCATGAAGACGCCCCAGGCCAAGGCCGGCAAAATGATTGACGGCTTCACGCCGGAGCAGCGCTTTTTCCTGAGCTACGCCCAAATCTGGCGCGTGAACCAGCGCCCCGAGGCCCTGCGCCAGCAGGTGCAAACCGACCCGCACTCGCCGGGCCACTACCGCACCATCGGGCCGCTGCAGAACTTCCCGGAGTTTCACAAGGCCTTTCAGTGTAAGGACGGCGACAAGATGGTGCGTTCGGCCAGTAACCGCGCCAAAATCTGGTAAGGCGTTTGCATAGCCACTCCTGAATCACGCACGGGAAACTGTTTCCGCGCCCGATACGAGAAGGTCCGCTCCCCCTGGGGGCGGGCCTTTTTAATGGGCTCTTACTGCTGCAATGAGGTTTTTCGCTCAAGCAAACGGCCTGCTTTCGTGTGCCGGACGGGTGCGTTTGCTGATGCGTTTTGCAGCTCTTCCAATGCCCGTTGTCTGGTAATCGAGCGAATAATGAGGAGGAGCTTACCGGTTTTTAAGCCAGCTCAATAAAAAAGCTGGTGCCTTTTTGCTCCCGGCTTTCGAGCCAGATGTGGCCGCCGTGCAGCTCTACTATCTGGCGGGCGATGAAGAGGCCCAGGCCGGTGGTTTTTTCGCCCTGCAGGCCGGCGCGCCGGGTGGGATTGAACTTGTCGAACAGGCTGGCGTGAAGCTTTCCCGGAATGCCAATGCCGGTGTCCTGCACCACGAAGCGCGCCCTGTCGGCGTGCTGAACCACGCGCAGCGTGACGGCGCCGCCGGCGGGGGTGAACTTGATGGCGTTGCTGAGCAGGTTGTCGAGCACGCGGCTGAACTTCTGGCGGTGCAGGCGGGCGTACACAGCCTTGGCAGGGAGTTTCAGTTTCAGCTTCACGCCGGCGCTTTGGGCGGCCAGCGTGTGCACTTCGAGCCGGGCGGTAGCGTAAGCGTTTAAGTCGGTGGGGCTTTTTTGCAGAGCGTCGGCGTCGAGGTCGCCCACGTAAAGCACGTCTTCGAGCAGGGAGTTGGCTTGGCCGCAGGCGCTCTGGATGAGGGCGAGGTAATTCACCATTTCGGGTGGTGGGGGCCCTTCACCGCTGCGGCTATCTACCTCGCGCCGCAGCAGGTCGGTGAGCAGTTCGATGTGGGCTATGGGGCCCTTTAAGTCGTGGGTGGCCAATTGCAGAATGGTTTCCTGGGCATCGTAGAGCCGCCGCAGGTTGGCTTCCAGTTTTTTGCGCTCGGAAATATCTTCCAGGATGGTGTAGCCAAGCTCGGCGCCCTCATCTGGAAACAGCACCGAGGTGACCTGGCACCAGAACGAGGAGCCATCGGCGCGCACCAGGCAGGTTTCGAGGGCGAAATGCGGTAAACGGTGTTCCCAAAGGCGCTTTTGGAGCTCCTGCCAGTCGGCGCGATGGTCGGAGTGGGTGAACTCCATGATTTTGCGGCCAATGATATCCTCGGGGCGCGTATAGCCAAGCATGTCCACCACGGCTTGGTTCACCTGCCGGATGGTCAGGTCCGGCGTGATGATTTTCTGGCCGAGCGGGGAGTTTTCAAACACCGTCCGGAAGCGGGCCTGGCTTTGGGCGTACGCCTCGTCCTGCGTCTGCTGCTCGGTACTGGCGTGCTGGCTTTTACTTAGTGAGCGGACCTGCTCGCGCAAGGCATCGTTCTC
Source organism: Hymenobacter monticola (assembly GCF_022811645.1). Taxonomy (NCBI): domain Bacteria; kingdom Pseudomonadati; phylum Bacteroidota; class Cytophagia; order Cytophagales; family Hymenobacteraceae; genus Hymenobacter; species Hymenobacter monticola. The sequence continues at coordinate 3,025,925 of NZ_CP094534.1, forward strand.
CGCCTGGAGGGCAGCAGCGGAGGAATCGGGAGCTTGCGACATGAAAGGGGCATCTAAACAGGCTGAGGGCAACGTTGGAGCAGGCAAAGCCGCAACGGCAGACGTATGGAGTGAAGGTAGCGTAAATGAAAGTGGCAGAGGCCTGCGCGCCCAACCCCTGGGATGCCAGCCAGCCTCACCGCACTACCTCCACCTTCATCGGAATGTCCTTCACTGGCCATTTGTCCGACTCCACGGGCTCGTTGGAAATCTTGTCTACCACGTCCTGGCCTTCGATAACCTCGCCGAAAACCGTGTACTTGCCATCGAGCGAGGGCACGCCGCCCACGGTGGCGTAGGCTTTGGTTTGGGCGGGCGTGAGCTTGCGGCCGGCCATAGCCTGCGACTGAAACGGCGCCATCTTTTCGCCCACCACAAAGTAGAAATCGGTGTTGGAGGAGAGGTGGCCGGGGTTCTGCTCGTCGTCGTAGCGGGCCATGCCCAGCGCCCCTTTCCGGTGGAAATGCTCGGCCCGGAACTCGGGCGGCAGCCGGTAGCGCTTCAGCCGGATGGTGCGCGCGCCGTAGGTTTGGCCGCCCTGCACGGCGAAGTTTTTCACCACGCGGTTGAACATGGTTTCGTCGAATACGCCCTTGCGGGCCAGCAGCAGGAAGTTGGCCTTGTGAATGGGCGTGTCGTCGTAGAGCTTCACCCGGATGTTGCCCAGGCGCGTCTTAATCAGCACTTCGGAGCCGGGATATTGTTTGCCATAAGCCAGCAGCGCGGCCGGGGCAGTGCTGTCGGCCAGCGTGGCCAGGTCAGGGCCGGGGGCGGTGGGCTTGGCGGCGGAGGCGGCCGTGGGGGGGGGCGTCTGGTTGCAGGCGACCAGCAGCGCCAGCCCAATGAAAAGGAAGCGGTTCATGCCACAAAATAAGCCCGGCTCCGCGCATTGGCAGAGCCGGGCTTGGCATGACGACGGGCAATGGACTAGCTGGGCCGGTACGACTGCAGGTCTTTGCCCAGGCCCAGCTTCTTGGCGATGTCCGAGAACATCTCGGGGTCGAAGTTGTCCTCGCCGGGCGAATTCAGCTGGGGCTCTTCCTCCAGGATGGGATAGGGAACCCCCGTTTTCGCACCCTGAATCACCGAAAGCTCGGAGCCGTCTTCGGGGTGCTTGCCGTTCCAAATCACGCCGGCTTCCATGTAGGCGTTGGGCGAGAAGGTGTACAACTCGCGGTGCAGGCCGTGCTTCATGAACTCGCGCGCCTCCGGGAACATCTTGTTTGAGAGGTTGGGCACGGGCATGAGCTTCTTCACGTCCACGCCGGTTAGTTTTTCCAGCGCCAGGGCGTAGGCATACACGTGCAGGCCGCCGCGCACCAGCAGGTAGCCCACCATGGTGCGGGCGCAGGGGTCCGAAACCATTTCGTACACCCGCATCTTATTGGCGCGGGCGCCGCACTCCAGGAAGAAGTTGTGCAGCAGGTCGAGGCGCAGGTTGCCGGAGCTGAACACGTTGTCGCCGGTCCAGGGGCGGCCCATCGAATCCATCGGCAAAGCGGCCTGGCCGCTGGCAATGAAGTGGTGGGTGTTGCGGGCGTCGGCCGCACCAGCCAGCGGGGCCGATACCGGGTCGGGGTTGCGCTTGCTCGTGCCGGTCAGCAGCAGGTTGATGGCGTAGCTAACGGCTTCAATGTGTGAGTACTCCTCGGCGGCAATGGCCGACGTGAGGGCGTAGAAGGGGCGGAGCCGGTCGCGCCCCCGGAAGTTGAAAGACTGGAACGTGTAGTTCATCAGCGTGCTCATCTCTCCAAACTTGCCGCCCAGCAGCTCCTGCACCGCGGCAGCGTCGTTGGCGGAGGGGTTCTTGGGCTTCGGCAGGTCGAGGGCCAGCTCATCGAGGCGCAGTATCATAGGCGGTAAGAAAAAAGTGGAAAGGAAAAAGCCGGCCTCGCACCCGCGACACCGGCTTTCCTTACGGCCTTCTATCAAGCACGGCCAACCTTGTTTTTCTAGCCTGAACTGTAGAAAATCAGTATTTTGGCTTCAATAGCCAAGAGGCTTGCCTATTTCGGCGCGTCGCCCTTCAGCTTAACTTTTTCGCTGCCTTCCTTGCCCTTTGTTTTGATTTTGACCTTGTCGGTGGCGGGGGCGGCGTCCGTGGCCGGCATTGCGGGGGCCGCCGGAGCGGCTTCGGTGGCTTCGGCCGGGGCGGGCGCTTCCATGTCCTGTGCCGACTTGATTTGGTCGGCGGCATCGGCCTTCTTCACCTTTTGCTGGGCCAGCAGCAGCTGGTCCTGGGCCAGGGTGTTCTTTTTCCAGGCGCTCAGCTCGGTGCTGAGCTTGGCCTTCTCGTCCTTGCTGGGCTTGCTGGGCGTCATCAGGGCGTTGAGGTCGGGCTTGCCGGCGTCTTGCCAAGCCGAGAGCCACAGCGACGACACCAGCGTGGGCGCGCCCTTGAGGCGGTAGTCTACCATGCCGCCCACGGCCTTCTCGTATTCGGCCGCGAAGGCGTCGGAATAGCGGCGCGAGGTTTTGCCGTACTTGTGCGAGAAGGTGAAGCGCACTTCCGGCTTCATCACCTTTTCAATCTTGGTGGCGCGGTCAAACGTCTCGCCTAGGAAGCCGTAGCTCTGCGCCAGCACGTCCCAGATGGCCGCCAGCGGGTCTTTGATGTACTTGGCCGGCTCGCCGTCGAGCTTGTAGTCGTTGATATATTTCTCGGGTAGGGTGCTTTCCCAGAGGCTGTGCAGGCCCTTCTGGTCGGTGAGCTGGCCGTCGTAGTTCACGGTGGTGTGCAGGGGCACGAAGGCGTCGCCCACGTAGTGGCTCAGCTCGGCCGAGAACTTCACAATGGCGGCCGTATCGCGCGCGCGGAAAGCCTCCGTCAGGTTGTCTTTCATTTCCATCACCACCCACGGCACGGTGCCGTACTTTTTCAGGGTGTCGGCCTTGAATTTTTCCACCGCCTTGTCGTACTGCCGGGGCATCTTGCCGAAGGGGTTGTCTTCGGAGTAATGGTCCATGTCGATGTAGTGCTTGGGGGCCTCGGTGGGGTCGTCGTTGCGGCGCTCATCCGGGGCCGTGCTCAGGCGCACCAGCTCGGGCATGTGGCGGTAGTAAAACGCCTGCATCGAGGACGGCAGCTCGTACACCGCCACCTGTGAAATGACGCGGTGGCCGAAGAAACCCCAGGCGCCGGCGGTGCCGTGGGCAAGCATGAGGGCCGCCAGCAGCAGCGGCAAAAGGATTTTTTTCATGGAAAAAAAAAAGATGACGGGAGGGAAAAGACGGGTCCTGCCCAAAGTTCGGGAATGGTTTGCACATTCGCTCGTGTTGCCGCTTCCGAACCCACGGGCTGGCTCCGGCCGGCCCTACCTTTGCCCACGCGGCGGGCTCCTCCCACCCCTTGCTTATGCGTTTTTTCCGTTTTTCGATTGTGCTGTTGAGCGCGCTGCTGGCCGAACCGGCAGTAGCGCAAGTGTCGCAAGTGCCGCGCCCGCCCGGGGCCTACCGCACGGCCGCCGCCTACCACCGCCGCCAGCCCCAGCCCGCTGGCTCCGATGCCTTCTACCCCGACAAGCGCGGCTTGGTGGTGGTGGAAGTGCCGCAGGGCGCCCGCACCACCAAGCTGCGCCTGGCCCCCGACAGCGTGTGGGGCTTTGTGAATGGGAAGGGCCGCACCACGCGCCTGTTCCGCGGCAACGAATACCGCCTCGAATACGCCGACACGCTCTGCGTATACAGCAGTAGCAACATCATGGCCGGCGCCGACCGCAACGGCACCAACGTGCTGGTGCCCGGCGCCAACGCCATGGGCGCCTACACCAACGCCCGCTACTACTTCAGCCGGGGCCTCACCGGGCTTATTTTTCCGCTCACCACCGCCTACCTACGCCAGGCCTACGAGGCCAGCAACCCGGCCTTCGTAGCCGCTCTCACCAAGCTGCGCGTCGACCAAAGCCTGGTCGATTTTGACCGCAAAACCGGCCTCTTCCGCATCACCACGCTCTACCACGAGGCCGCGGGGAACTAGTCGCCGGGGTGGGTGGTGGCGCCGGTTTTGCTCCGCACCGAGCTGGGTTGGGCCGCCACGGCGGCTTCCTTGCGCCGCTCCAGCAGCTCGCTCAGCTTCTCGTAGATAAACAGGGCGGCTTGCTGGCGCAGGCTGTCGGCGTCGCCGGTCAGCTGCACACGGTACTCGTGGGCGTGGCCGTCGAGCAGGATGGTGACGAAGGTGGTGCCCACAGGTTTGTCGGGCGTGGCCGAGGCGCCCGCGCCGCACAGTCCCGTCACGGCCACGCACACGTCGGCCGCCGGCAGATTCTTGTGCAGGCCCAGGGCCATTTCGTTGGTGGTTTGCTGGCTTTCGGCCGAGTAGGTGGCCAGGGTTTCCTTCTTCACGCCCAGCAGCTTCTGCTTGGCGTCGGTATGATAGGTAACCACCGAGCCCAGCAGCACCTCGCTCACGCCGGTAGCCGAGGCCATTTGGGCCGCGGCCAGGCCACAGGTGCAGCTTTCGGCCAGGGCCAGGGTGAGTTTCTGTTGCAGAAACTGCTGCACAAGGCCTTCAACATCGGGTTTTTTCATAGCACGGGAGGGAATCAGAACGTCCCTGCCATACGCTACCTGTTGCTGCCTATGTTGCAGTGGAGCTTAGTTACTCAGCGCTTAACGGGCAGTGGTCAGCGAGAAAAAAGCATAGCCCGCTGAGCTTGACTAAGCAGTTTGCTAGCGTCGTTCAGGCGTGGCGCTGCACTCCCTGGCGCCACGCTAGGACGAAGCGAAATGCTACTCATTCCGGTATGTCACCCCCGCCTTCATCACGAAGCGCGGGCGCATCAAGGCCGAAATATCCTGCAGCGGGTCGCCTTCCACGGCCACGATGTCGGCCAGCTTGCCTGCCTCAATAGCCCCGAGGTCGGCGGTTTCGCCCAGTAGCTCAGCGGCGTTGAGGGTGGCGGTGCGAATGGCTTCGAGCGGCGGCATGCCGGCCTCGGTCATGTAGCCAAACTCCTTGGCGTTCTGGCCGTGGCGGTACACGCCGGCGTCGGTGCCGAAGGCCACGCGCACGCCTGCCTTGTAGGCGCGGGCAAAGGTGCCCTGCATCTTGGTGCCCACATTCAGGGCTTTGGCGGCAATGACGGGCGGGAAGTACCCCGGGTGCGTGCGCGTGGTGTCGGCCACCGACTTGCCAGCGATGAGCGTGGGCACGTACCAGGTGCGGGTTTTGGCCATGAGCCGAATTGCCTCATCGTCCATCAGCGAGCCGTGGTCGATGCTGGTCACGCCGGCCCGCACGGCCCGCTTGATGCCTTCGGCGCCGTGGGCGTGGCAGGCCACGCGCAAACCCAGGTCGCGGGCGGTTTCCACCACGGCCCGGATTTCTTCTTCGGTGTACTGGGCGCCGGTGCCGTCCTTGCTCAGGTCGAGCACGCCGCCGGTGCTGGCAATCTTGATGAGGTCGGCGCCGCGCTTGAACTGCTCGCGCACGGCCTGACGGCACTGGTCGGGGCCGTTGGCGAGGTTGAGGGGGTGGCCGGCGTGCGCCATTTGCTCGAGGCTGAGGCCGTCGGTTTCGTCCATGTGCCCGCCGGTGGCCGAGATGGGCATGCCCGCCGAGAAAATGCGCGGCCCCGGCACCAGGCCCTGGGCCACGGCGTTGCGCAGGCTGGTGTTCACGCCCGAGCCCCCACAGTCGCGCACCGTGGTAAACCCGGCGCATAGCGTGGTGAGGGCATAGCCCTGGGCGCGGAAGGCAATGTCGGCGGGGTTGAGGGTGAATTGCTCGCGGAAGTTGTTGCGGCTCGATTCCGACTCCAGGTGCACGTGGCAGTCGATGAGGCCGGGCAGCACGGTACGGTTTTCGAGGTTGATGACCTTATCCTGCGGGCCGTTGGCGGCCGTGTAGCCGCTTTGAATGGCCGTTATCCGGTCCTTTTCCACCACAATGGTTTGCTGGGCTAGCAGCTTGCCCGTGCGCACGTCGAGCAGCTTGCCGCAGTGCAGATAGGTTTTCTGGGCGAAGGCGGGGCCGGCGGCCAGCAAGAGAGCAACTGTCGTCAGCAGGGGCGTAAATTTTTGCGTCATGCGAAGAGGCGGATTGATGAGTTGACGTATTGCTGAAATTTTCGCAATAAAAGAACGGTATGCTAAGCAAAGTTGAAGCATCTTGCCCGCCCTATTGAATAAAATGGATTGCTTCCACATTAAAGATGCTTGGCTCCGCCGGCCCTCAGTTCGGCTGCGCGGATGAAAGCTGAGGCATGACGTTCCTTTGCGCCGTTCGGCATGCTGATGCCCCACCCATTCATCCACTAACCCATCATTCCACCCAATGACCACGCAAGAAGAATTTGAAGCCGCCAGCCAGCGCGCCCAGCAGCTGCCCTCGAAACCCAGCAACATGGTGCTGCTCCAGCTTTATGCTCTTTACAAGCAAGCCACCGAAGGCGACCTCACCGGCGACCGCCCCGGCGGCTTCGACTTTAAAGCCATTGCCAAATACGACGCTTGGAACGGCCTGAGAGGCACCAGCCAGGAAGCCGCCCGCCAGCAGTATGTGGAGCTGGTGAACGAGCTGGCCGGCTAGTTTTTAGGGTAAGAGGGTGTGGGGGTAGGAGGGCAGGAGTCAACGAACATCCCTCACTTCATACCCTCCTGCCCCCACACCCTCTTACCCTGATAGAATGGACATCTCCCGCAAAAAGCCCGCGTACCCGCTCACGCCCGCCCTGCGCGAGTACCTGCGCGACTACGACCGCGCCGTGGCCCTGCCCGTGGCCTACGCCGACCTGCGCCGCTTCAGCAACTCGTTTCCGCTGATTGACCGCACCGGCAAGGACACGCTCTGGCAAACCATCTACTTCGAGGGGCCCGAGATGCAGGAGCTCAGCACGGCCCTCACGGAGGTGTACGCGCTGCTGAAAACGGCCGGCGACCTGTCCTTTTCCAAGCACCTCGTGGCCGACCGCATCGACTACTGCGAGTTTGGCAACTCGCAGCCCTTCCGGGTGCGCATCGTGAACCTGCTCAACGACAACTACGACTACTTCTACGTGAAGCAGGCCGACGCCTCGCGCCTCTACGGGCTGGAACTGGAGCACCTGCTCTCGCCTAATTCCATCAACTTTCTGGTGAGCGGCGACACGCTCATCGAGGAGCACATCGTGGGTATTCCCGGCGACGACTTCATCGAAAAGCACCTCAGCCGCCCCCACCTCAACCAAGTGCGCATTGCCAAGGAGTTCGTAAAGTTCAACGAGCGCTGCTTCGTGCGGCTGCTCGGCGACATGCGCGCCTACAACTACGTCATCGCCGTGACGCCCGACTTCGAAGACGAGCAGTACCGCGTGCGGGCCATCGACTTCGACCAGCAGAGCTACGAGGGCCGCCGCAGCATGTACCTGCCCCGGTCCTTCAAAGACAACGCCCCGGTAGTGAACATGTGCGCCCACCTGCTCAAGCCCGATACCGTGCGCCAGTACCAAACCGAGGAGCGCGCCCTCATGGCCGGCCGCGCCCGCGCCGAGCGCCACCGCCTCAAGGCCCTGCTCGACGTGATGCGCGCCCACGAACTGGCCCCTTTGGAAAAGGTGGAGCAGCTTAAAGCCGAACTCAACCGCTACCACCACACCCAGTCCTTCGACGCCTGCGACTCGATGGGCGACCTCGTGCGCCAGCACCTGTGGCACATGCTGGCCCCCGGCGCCAAGCCGGCGGCAGGATAAGGACGGGCGGAGCAATATCTTTGGTGGCCCCGGCATTGAGCGCCAGGGGTATCTGTGCTTCCCTTCTACTCATTCGCTGCATGAAAAAACCGCTACGCTACCTGCTCATTTTTCTGCTGGCGCTGGGCCTGACCGCCCCGGTCCGGGCCACGGCCCCGCCCACCACCGGCCCCTCCCTGGCCGATGCCCTCAACCCCGACGGCACGCTGCGGCCCGGGGCCAACGGCTCGTTCAACGCCCGGCAGTTCTGCATGAGCACAGCGCCGGATGGGCGGCCGGTGTTCCGGCCAGCGGGCGTGACGGGAGCCGGGGATGAGCGGTGGGCCGACGGCTTTGGGCTGCCCGGCAATGGGATAAACGGCCGTGTTGATGCACTAGCCGTTGACGGCAGCGGCAACGTGTACGCAGGAGGCTTTTTCACGCAGGCGGGTGGCGCGGCGTCCAACGGTGTAGCCAAATGGAATGGCACCACGTGGACCACCCTGGGCATGGGCGCGGCCAACGGCCTAACAGACACGCGTGGTCGTAATGGAAGTGTATCGGCCATTGCGGTGGCACCCGATGGCAGCGTGTACGTAGGCGGTCAGTTCAACCAGGCGGGTGGCGTGCCGGCGGCCAACGTGGCCCGGTGGGACGGCACCACTTGGAGCCCGCTAGGTGCAGGCACCGGTGGCACGGCCGACCTGGTACGCACGCTGGCTGTGGCCCCTAACGGGGATGTATACGCCGCTGGGGACTTTACCCTCGCCGGTGGGCAACCCGCCAGCCGCATTGCCAAGTGGAACGGCACGGCTTGGACGAGCCTAGGCAGTGGGATGAACCTGCCAGTGTATGCGCTGGCGGTGGCCGCCAACGGCGACTTGTATGCTGGCGGAAGCTTTTTCCAGGCCGGTGGCGTGGCGGCCAGCAGCATTGCCCGTTGGAATGGCACCGTATGGAGCCCGATAGGCGGGGGCATGAATGGACCCGTCGCAGACTTAGCCATCGCGCGCAACGGCGACCTGTACGCGAGCGGCGGGTTTACGCAGGCCGGGGGCGTGGCGGCCAACCACGTGGCCAAGTGGAGCGGTACAACCTGGAGCAGCCTCGGCACCGGCTCCGCCAATGGAACCGCTGCCAGCGTAGAGGATATTGCCATTGCCAGTAACGGCGATGTTTACGCAGGGGGAAATAGAATAACACAATTCTATGCGCCCCTCTACCGCTGGAACGGCTCGGTCTGGACGACCGTTGGCACAGGCCTGAATAGCTCAATAGGGCCGCTGGCCTTCGGACCAGCGGACAAGCTGTGTGTGGGCGGAGCCTTCACCGCTACTGGCGACGGCAGCAAAGTAATGGCTTGCTTCGGCATCTACGACCCCAACGCCCCTTTGGCCATCAAAGCTGCCCAAGCTGCGCCCGCCGCCCAGCTCTTCCCGAACCCGGCCCACGGCACGGCCACCCTGCGCCTGCCCATCGGTGCCCCCCGCCTGCCACTGACGCTGTTGGACGCGCAGGGCCGCACCGTGCGCCGCTACCCCGCCCCGGCTACGGCCGAGGCCGCGCTGGACCTGCGCGGTCTGCCCACCGGGGCCTACCTGGTGCGTTGCGGCGAGTACGCCCAGCGGCTGGTGGTAGAGTAGGCAAGAAGCAGTCTCCTGTAAAGTAGAAAAGCCTGCTGGCCGGGTTGGTCAGCAGGCTTTTGTGCGTTAGGTATAACCAAGTGAGTTAGTTAGCACGTTTATTTGTAAATAAGTATTTTTTCATTCCTATCGCTGACTACATGCGCAACTTTACCCGTTTTGTTGCTGCTCGCCTGCTGGGGGCACTGTTGCTGATTATGTGGCTTAATTCCTCGGTGCAGGCCACGGCACCGCCCGCCACCGGCCGCCCCTTGGCCGATGCCCTCAACCCCGACGGCACGCTGAAGGTGGGTATCAACGGCTCTTTCGACGCTCGGCAGTTTCGGATGGGCACTGCCCCCGATGGGCGGCCGGCGTTCCGGCCGGCCGGCACCGCGGGGACGGGCGATGGGCCGTGGCAAAGTGGGTTTACGCTGTTCGATGGAGCCGATACCGCGATAAAAACCATCGTGCAGGCGGGCACTGACCTCTACGTTGGCGGAAGCTTCACCGCGGTGGGAGGCCTGAAAGCCAGCTACGTAGCCAAGTGGAACGGCAGCGCCTGGAGCAGCCTGGGCACGGGCATGGCCAACGGTGGCGCAGAGAGCACAGTGATGGCCTTGGCCGTGGCTGCCAACGGCGAGGTGTACGCCGGGGGCGACTTTGCCCAGGCCGGCGGCACCGCTGCCAGCAACGTGGCCAAATGGAACGGCACCGCCTGGGGCAGCTTAGGCACGGGCACAAGCAACGGCGTGAACGGCAGCGTGTCAGCATTGGCCATCGCCGGCAATGGCGATGTGCTGGTGGGCGGCGATTTTACCCAAGCCGGCGGGCGGGCTGCTGGGCACGTTGCCCGTTGGAATGGTAATGCGTGGAGCACCCTGGGAACGGGCGGTTTCAATGGCGTCGATACGGGCGTGCTGGCCCTGGCGGTGGCTGGCAACGGCGACGTGTACGTGGGCGGCTATCCGCGCACTGCTGGTGGAATGACGATTAACAACGTAGCCAAGTGGAATGGCACCGCTTGGAGCAGCCTGAACGGTGGCGTGAATGGGGACGTGAAGGTATTGGTAGTAGCCGGCAACGGCGAACTGTACGCCGGAGGGACATTTTCCCGGGCCGGCGGCACCGCTGCCAGCAACGTGGCCCGGTGGAACGGCAGCGCCTGGAGCAGCCTGGGCACGGGCACAAGCAATGGCGTGAACGGCAGCGTACTGGCGTTGGCCGTAGCTGGCAACGGCGGCGTGTACGTGGGTGGCGGATTTTCGCAGGCGGGCGGGGCGGCGGCTGGCCACGTGGCCCGGTGGAATGGTACTGACTGGAGCACGCTGGGCACCGCTGCCGCCAATGGCGCCAACGGCGATGTGTTTGCCCTAAAGCTGGGAAGCAACGGTGATGTTTACATGGGCGGGGACTTCACCCAGGCCGGTGGGGCGGCCACCAGCTTCTTAGCCAGATGGAATGGTGCCGCTTGGAGCACCCTGGGGGGCGCAACGATAAGCAATGGCCTGAACCGTCAAATCAATGCCCTGGCCGTGGCTGCCAACGGAGACGTATACGTGGGCGGCTACTTCACCCAGGCCGGCGGCGGCGCCGCCAACTACATCGCCAAATGGAACGGCAGTGCCTGGAACAGCCTGGGCAGCGGTTCGGCTAATGGCTTGAACGGCGAGGTTTCCGCGCTGGTGGTGGGGAGCAACGGGGATGTATATGTCGGCGGCAGTTTTACGCAGGCGGGTGGGCTCCCTGCCAATTACATAGCTCGCTGGAACGGCAGCGCCTGGAGTTCTGTGGGCGCCGGCCCGTCCAATGGCGTAAACTATTTTGTCAGGGCCTTGGCCGTAGCCGGCAACGGCGACCTCTACGTGGGCGGCAACTTTTCCCAGGCCGGTGGCGTGACCGCCAACAACGTGGCCCGGTGGAATGGTGCCACCTGGAGCAGCCTGGGCACGGGTGGGGCAAATGGCGTCGATGTTGGCGTCATGGCCCTGGCTGTAGTCGGCAACAGTGAAGTATACGTTGGTGGCTATTTTACCCAGGCGGGTGGCATGGCCGCCAATTACATAGCCAAGTGGAATGGCACGACTTGGAGCAGCCTGGGCACGGGCCTGAATAGCAGCGTGCTGGGGCTGGCGGTGGCCGGCAACGGAAACGTGTACGTGGGCGGTAGCTTCACCCAGGCCGGTGGCGTGCCCGCCAATAGGGTGGCCCGGTGGGATGGTACCATTTGGAATAGCCTGGGCACGGGCTCGGCCAATGGGGTAAACAGTTACGTTGGGGCGCTGGCAACGGCCAGCAACGGCGATGTGTACGTGGGGAGCAGCTACATGAGCCAAGCCGGCGGTATTGCCGCCAACCAAGTGGCTAAATGGGATGGCACCGCCTGGAGTGCGCTAGGAACCGGGTTAAACAGACAAGTCTACGCCCTGGCTACTGGCCCCACGGGGAGAGTATACGTCGGAGGCGATTTTACAACCACTGGCGACGGCAGCAAACTGATGGCCCGCTTCGCCATCTACGACCCCAACGCCCCTTTGGCCATCAAAGCTGCCCAAGCTGCGCCCGCCGCCCAGCTCTTCCCGAACCCGGCCCACGGCACGGCCACGCTACGCCTGCCCGCCGGCGCCCCCCGCCTGCCACTGACGCTGTTGGACGCGCAGGGCCGCACCGTGCGCCGCTATCCCGCCCCGGCCAGCGCCGAAGCTGTGCTGGACCTGAGCGGCCTGCCCGCTGGCTCCTACGTGGTGCGCTGCGGCGAGTATGTCCAACGCCTGGAGGTAGAATAAAGCTGAAACGCTTCAAGCAGCAGCCTCTGCCAACATATATTAGCTCATCTTTTTCTCCCTATCCCTATGAAATATTTACTGCTACTGCTCGTGTGGCTGAGCACCTTCCGCCCGGCCCGGGCCACGGCCCCGCCCGCTACCGGCCGTTCCCTGGCCGAGGCCCTCACCCCCGACGGCACCCTGAAAATGGGCCTGAACGGTTCCTTCGACGCCCGGCAGTTTCGGATGGGTACCGCGCCCGACGGGCGACCGGTGTTTCGGCCGGCCGGTACCACCGGCGCCGGCGACGAGCGTTGGGCAGATGGATTTGAGCGGCCGGGGGTGGATGGCACCCTGGTAGCCGTGGCGCGAGCCGGAACCAATATCTACATTGGGGGCAGCTTCACAATGGTAGGCAACGTGCCGGCCCAACGGGTGGCCCGTTGGAATGGCACGGTTTGGAGCTCGCTCGGCACGGGTATTAGCAAAGGCACGCAATACGCTATAGTCAACGCCCTGGCCGTTGCCGGCAACGGGGACGTATACGCCGGTGGCGAATTCACCACGGCCGGTGGGGTAGCCGCCAATAATGTAGCCAAATGGAATGGCACGACCTGGAGTCCCCTCGGCAGTGGCGTAGCCAGCAATGCCCTCACCGTGATTCCAAAAATCACTGCGTTGGCAGTGGCTGGCAATGGCGATGTATATGCGGGCGGCAACTTTGGTTTGGCGGGAGGAGTAGCTGCCAACTATGTGGCTCGCTGGAACGGTACGGCCTGGAGTGCGCTCGGCACGGGGGCAGCCAACGGGGTGAGCGGCGGGAGAGGTTTCAGCATGGGTGGTTCGAGGTACTCAACCGTCTACGCCTTGGTGGTAGCTGGCAACGGCGATGTGTATGTGGGCGGCGATTTTACCGCCGCCGGTGGGGCCGCTGCCAACCAGATAGCCCGCTGGAACGGCACGGCTTGGAGCGCCCTCGGCACGGGCGTCAGCGGCGGCTTCACTAGCGTCGGCGCCACGGTATATGCGCTGGGCATCTCCAGTGCCGGCGACGTATATGCGGGCGGTGATTTCACCCAGGCCGGCGGCGCAGTGGCCAGTGGCATTGCCCGTTGGAATGGTTCGGCTTGGAATTCGATGAACACCGGGGCGGCCAACGGGGTGAACAGCACCGTTTCGACCCTGGCCTTGAGCGGAACCGATGTGTACGTCGGCGGGAGCTTCTCCCAGGCCGGCGGGGTGGGCGTCGGCTACGTAGCTAAATGGAACGGCACGGTATGGAACAGCCTGGGCACGGGCGCCGCCAACGGAATGAACTATCGTGTTGACGCGTTGCTGGTGGCCGGCAACGGCCAGGTGTATGCGGGTGGCTCCTTCGACCGGGCCGGTGGGGTGAGTGCGACCGGGCTGGCTAAGTGGGATGGCACTGCCTGGAGCCGGGCCGCAGCGGGGGCGGGCAATTATCACGGCGGTATTAAAGTGCTGGCCGTGGCCCCTAACGGCGATGTGTACGTAGGAGGCACCTTCGTCGAGGCAGGTGAAGGTGCCGCCAACCGGGTGGCCAAATGGAACGGCACCACGTGGAGCAGCCTGGGCACCGGGGCGGCCAATGGCTTGAACTGGTCAGTGACTGCCTTGGCGGTGGCCGCCAACGGCGATGTATATGTGGGCGGCAACTTCACCCAGGCAGGTGGGATAACCGCCAACCGGGTGGCCAAATGGAACGGCACGGCCTGGAGTAGCCTGGGCACCGGGGCGGCCAACGGTGTTGGTGTTAGTCTTAGCACCGAAATTGTCAATGCCCTGGCCGTGGCCCCCAACGGCGATGTGTACGTGGGCGGCTATATCTCCCAGGCGGGTGGCGTAGCCGCTAACTACGTGGCCAAATGGAACGGCACCACGTGGAGTGCACTCGGCACCGGCATAACCAATCCGGGGGGAATGAATACCGTTGTGCAGGCGTTGGCCGTAGCCCCCAACGGGGACGTATACGCCGGCGGCAATTTTACGCAGGCAGGAGGCGTGCCCGCCAACTGCGTAGCCAGGTGGAACGGCACCACCTGGAGCAGTCTCGGCACGGGAACTGCCAACGGCATAGTGGCCGACCTCAATAGCTTCGGCAATACCGTTTTCGCGCTGGCCGTAGCCCCCAACGGCGACGTGTACGTGGGCGGAATCTTTGCACAGGCGGGCGGCATAACCGTTAACCACGTAGCAAAATGGAACGGCACGACCTGGAGTGCGCTCGACACAAGTGTGAGCTCTAGTGGTTTGGGAGGAGCGGTGGTCTACACGCTGGCCGCGGCCGCCAACGGCGACGTGTACGTGGGCGGCTACATCACCCAAGCGGGCAGCATCTCGGCCAAAAATGTAGCCAAATGGGACGGTAGGGCCTGGACTGGCCTCGGCACGGGGTTAAACGCGTCTGTGAACACACTCGCCTCCGCCCCCAATGGAAACATTTATGCCGGCGGTCCTTTCACGGCCACCGGCGATGGCAGCAAAATCACGGTTGGATTCGCCCTCTACGACCCGGCCGCCCCGCTGGCCAACAAAGCTGCCAAAGCCGCGCCCGCCGCGCAACTCTACCCCAACCCGGCCCACGGCACGGCCACGCTGCGCCTGCCCGCCGGTGCCCCCCGCCTGCCACTGACGCTGTTGGACGCGCAGGGCCGCACCGTGCGCCGCTACCCCGCCCCGGCTACGGCCGAGGCCGCGCTGGACCTGCGCGGCCTGCCCACCGGCGCCTACGTGGTACGCTGCGGCGAGTTCAGCCAGCGCCTAGTGGTGGAGTAAGAAGGAGCTAATAACGAAAAAGCCCGCTGGCCAATTGGCCAGCGGGCTTTTTCGTTGAAATGTGAACCTACACGGCCGGCTTGGGCGCGGGCAGGTCAAACGCCGTGGCGTCGTGCTCGAAGTGGCCTTTGTGCGAGCCGTCACAAAAAGGCTTCTGGCTCGAAAGCCCGCAGCGACAGATGCTGATGCGCTGCCGGCCGCCGAGGCCGTAGGGGTTGCCCTGGGCGTCTACCAGTTCGATGTTTTCGCCCTCCACGCGGAGGGAGCCATTGGAAAGGACGGTGAGTTTGGTGGCCATTTTAGAAGGGTTGAGTTTTGAGAGTTGAATGTTGAGTGGGAAGAAAGCAGGGTTAAATGTAGCGGGTCAAATGTTGAGGTAAGAATCAAACAACTCGACCCAGAGCCCTTTACAGCGCCTTCCGCATGATGTAATCGTTCATGAAGTACGGCCCGATGGGCACGTCCACCTCGCGCTGGCGCTCGAAGCCACGCCGCTCATAGAAGGCAATGGCGGGGTTGTAGCGGTTCACGTTCAGGTCCAGGAAACGGCCGCCGGCGTTGCGGGCGGCGTTTTCCACCGCTTCGATGAGGTGCACGCCCAAGCCCTGGCCCTGGCGCGTGGGCAGCACATAAATCTTGTGCAGCTTGTAGCCGGCGTGGCCGTCTTCCTCCACCGGCAGGGGGCTGAAAGACGCAAAACCAGCCGGCTCGCCCTCCACATACGCCAGCAGAAACGAGTGCTGCTGTTCAGTCATCTGCCGCTTGAGCGAAGCCGAGGTGTAAATCACGCGGTACATGTACTCCAGCTGCTCGCGCGAGATGATGAAGCGGTAGGTAGGCTCCCAGGTGGCTTCGGCCAGGCCGATGATGGTGGGAATGTCCTGGAGCGTGGCGGGCTCGATGCGCGGCGGCGCGAGTTGGGCGTCAGAAGTCATAAGCAGCAAAACACGAAATTGCGGCGAAAAAACCGAACCGGCCGCCCGCTTTGATACGGTTGGCGCGCTCCTTGCGTTAAAAGGCCGGTTACCGTTTCAAAAAGAACTCTTCTATGAAAGCTTCTGCCTTCGTTTTGCTGCTCTCGGGCCTGGCCCTGGCCGCGCATGCCCAGCCCAACACCGCCCAGGGCGAGCTGCTGCGCCGCGGCGAGCTCACCGGCGCCCGCCCTTCGGCCAAAGCCCAAATGCAAGCGGCCACGCGCCCCGCCAACCACGCCTCCGACCCCGCCCAGCAGCACCTGCTGCAAACCGACGTGAACCTGGCCCAAACCCGCGCCGAGGAACTGCCCAACCTCTACGAGCGGTTCATTGCCACCACCCGCGAGGAGCGCCGCACCTGGAACGACCAGCAGTGGGACGTCGCCGGGCAAGTGCTGGCCCGCCTCAACCAGCGCTACGAGCAAGTCCGTACCGAGCTGCCCCTGGAAGACCGCCTGCTCGTCCGCAGTTTTCAGGGCGAATTCCATACCCTGCGCGGCGCCCGCAACGTCAAAGAAAAACTCGACTAATCGGCCTGCCCGGGCGTGGGCGGCGGGGCTTGCTGCACCAGCCACTTCATGGCCGATGCCGGGTCGTCGAACTGCTCGATGGCAATGTGGGGCCGCAGGGCGGCGATGAACTCGTGGCTGGCGAACTGGTTTTCGCGGTCGGGCGAAAACAGGTAAGCCATGGCCCGCACGCCCACTTTCACCGCCTGGGGCAGCCATTCGTATTGCAGCCAGGGCAGGGCGTCACTCCAGTCGCCGCTGGTATCGCTTTTGTCGTTCAATATCAACGGGTAGTCGAGCTGCCCGCGCCACTGCGCGCCCTGCTGCACGCCCCGCACTACCTCCGCACCGGTGAGGTGGCCGTGCCAGCGCACGTACAGGATGCGCTGTTCGGGGTAATACAGGTATTCGGCCAGCGGGGCACCATGGGCGTCGGTCAGGCTGAGCAGTTGGGTAGCAGGAGAGAACGGCATGGCAGGAAATTACGATAATCTCGCAGGGGTTTTCAAATATAGTTGGCTTCGCATAAAAGGCAAGTAATTGCGTGGCCCTGCTACCTTTGGGGTTCTGCTTTTCCCTCGCCTTTACACGTTCGTAGCGCATGCACATTGCCATCGTCGGCAACATTGGAGCCGGTAAAACCACCTTGGCGCACAAGTTGGCCCAGCATTTTCGGTGGGAAGTTTTTCTCGAAGACGTGGACGACAATCCCTACCTGAAGGATTTCTACCACGACATGCCCCGCTGGGCCTTCCACCTGCAGGTGTACTTCCTCAACGGCCGCTTCCGCCAGACGCAGCGCATCAAGGAGCTGCAGAAGGCCGGCCGCGGCATCATTCAGGACCGCACCATCTACGAAGACGCCCACATCTTCGCGGCCAACCTGCACGAGTCGGGCCTGCTCGAAACCCGCGACTACAACAACTACTACGCGCTGTTTGAGTCGATGATAGACCTCGTGGCGCCACCTGACCTGCTGCTTTATCTGCGCGCCGACCTGCCCAAACTGGTGAGCCAGATTGAAAAGCGCGGCCGCGACTACGAAAACAGCATCAGCATTGAGTACCTTAAAAGCCTCAACGAGCACTACGAGAAGTGGATTAGCGGCTACACGGCCGGCCGCCACCTCATCGTCGACGTGAGCGAGCTGGACTACGTGCGCAACCCCGAAGACCTCGGCACCATCATCGACAAAATCAATAATACCCTGTTCGGCCTGTTTTAAGCAGGCAACGCGTGGCACGAATACCCCGAAGCGCCGCTTCGGCCCGTCAGAACATCAATCGTTCAGCGCGGGCCGAAGCGGCGCTTCGGGGTATTCGTGCTACACGGCTTTCGAATCCGCGCCCGGCAGCGCCGCATTGAAAAAATCGACCAATGGCCGCGCCGCCGCAATAGCCGCCACCAACTGGTCCACAAAGTCCGGGGCCAGCACCTCCGCATCGGTATAAAACCGGCCCGCCCCAAACGTCTTCAAGCGCAGCCAGGTCAGGTCCGGGTCGTCGGCGGTGTAGCCGCGCGGCGGCCTGGTCAGCTGCGGGCCCGTGGTGTCGAGCCCGTGGGGAAAGTAGCGCAGCAGCTCCGGCCCCTGCCGCAGCCGGTGAAACTCATCCGAATTGTAGTGAATTTCCTGCCGGATGGCCGCCAGCATTTCCGGAGCAGGGTGGAAGGTGCCAGCCCCCAGCCAACTCTGGCCCTCGGGCTGAATGGCGATGAAATACCCTGCCCGCGGCGCGTGGCGCCCGCCTAGCTTCAGGCCAGCACCCATGCGGCGCTTGTAAGGCTCGGGGTCGCGGTGGGCGCGGTCATTTTTGTGCAGCCGAAACATCACGTCGGCGGGCGTCAGATTCGCCAGGTCGGGGTCGGTGGCGGCCACTCGGGTGAGCACCTGGCGCACCAGTTCGGTGCAGGCGGCGCGGGCACGCTGGTAGTCGGGGCGGTGCTCGGCCATCCAGGCCGTGGTGTTGTTGGCCGCCAGCCGGGCCATAAATTTCAACAGGTAGTCCAGTTCCATGCAGCTAGGCGGGCATTGAGCCCGGTCCAGCAGAACGCCGCCGTTGAGCCAAGAGTTGCGTAGGCTGCCGGCAACCCCCGCTACTTGGCGTGAAGTACCGTCACGGCGTCGCCCACGCGCAGGCGGCCGTGGCCGGGCCCGGTCACGTTTTGGCCAAAGAGCGTGCTGTTTTCCACTTTGCGGTAGGTCGCCAGCGTGCGCAACGGGTCACCCACGGGGCTTTTTTGCGCGGTGGTTTGGTCAATGGTGGTCAGCACGCAGCGGCCGCAGCCGCGCACCGCCCGAAATGGCAGTCCACCGATTTCGAACTGCTCCCACCGGTCGTCCTCGTACGCCTCGCCGCCACTGAATACCAGGTTGGGCCGGAAGCGGTTCATGGGCACGGGCTGGGCCAGGCGGGTATTCAAATCAGCTAAAGCAGCCTCGCCCACCAGCAGAAACGGGTAGCCGTCGGCAAAGCTTACTAATTGCCCTTCTGGGTTAAACTCCGGCTCCACATCGCGCCGCACCATGTCGGACATGTAGACCAGCCGGCAGGGACGCCCCAGGGCTTCGGCCAGCCATTCATCGGCCTCCGCCGTGCCCCGCCAAGCCCACAGAATATCGTCCCACACGGTCACAAACAGCGTGCGGTCGGGCGTGGCCTCAAAGGGGATGTAAAGCGGCAGCAAATTGGGCCGCTGCCGGTGGCTGATGAGGAAGCCATTGTAAGCCGGGGCCACAGTCAGCAAGGCCAGTTCGGGCTGTTGCCGCTGCGTCATGAAGCGGTTGCGCTCGTCTACCAGCAGCCAGCGCCGGTCGTAGCGCAGGCCACGAGCCGTCACCTCGGCCTCCGGCACAGCGTAGCCGCCCAAGGACTTAACAGGGTAGATAAATAAGCCGGAAAGCGTAAGCGGTGCAGACATGGGCACAAAAGTACCGCGCCCTGCCTACTCTACCACCAGCAAATCCGACGCCCGCACGAATGCCACCTTGCGCTGCCACTCCACTCGGCACCAAATGTCTTGCCGCCCCAGCACCAGCAGCCGGTCGCCCAGCGCGGCCGTACTCAGCCAAGACGCGCCCGCGCTGGGCCCGGCCATCAGCGCCGCCCCCGAGTGGGCCACTAGCCCCACCGGCGCCGGCCGCAGCAGGTGCAGGTAGGCCCCCAGCAGCGCCACGTAGGCCGCGTAGCCCAGCCAGGCACTTCGGGGCCCGCGCCGCCACAGCAGCCAAATAGCGCCCACCACGGCGCCGCCCAGCAGCGCCTGCAAGCCGGGGTAGTAGTAGCGCTGGGCCTGCACCCGTAACTCTTGCTGCCAGGTAACCGGGTAGCCCACCAGCCGGTGCCGGGCCGCGAGCGTGGCCATTTGCTGCCAGGTGCGCACCCGCGGCTGCCGGGCCTGCGCCATGCTCAGGTACAGCAGCGCGGCTGGGGCGTGCCCCAGTTGCTGTTGCGCGTAAGCCATTTTGAGCAGCAGCCCGGTCGAAACCTGTCTTTTTTGCCATACCTGCGCCCGGTAAGCAGGAAATGCCGCGGCGTATTGCCCCACGGCGAAAAGGGAATCGGCCCGATTGAGGTCAATAGGGCGGGCAAAGGAGCCGGAGATTAATTTTTTTTTAACGGGTAGCTGCGAACCCAAGCCACAGATAGGCAGGAAGATTAGAAGAAGGTAAAGGGTCCGCACAGTAAGTAGAACGACTTTTTTTTGGAGTCGTGTTTGTGTAGTTCGGGAGGCTGTAGTACTTTTGTACCACCAAAGCAGGAAACGCCTCGCCAAGGTAAAGATAACTGATTCTGTAGCTCAGCTGGTAGAGCAGTACACTTTTAATGTACGGGTCCTGGGTTCGAATCCCAGCGGGATCACAGCAAAGCGCCCCATTCTGGAAACAGGATGGGGCGCTTTCGTTTTGGTGGGTCCAGCTGCTGCCAGCTGCTGGGCAGTTGGTTTTGAAAATCAGCCAAACGCAAAAAGGCCTCGCAGAAGCTAGTGCTGCGAGGCCCCCGGGGACTTGGATAGCGGCTGATAGCTACTTCAGCAGCTCGTGCAGCACGGTTTGCATGGAGATGGTGCGGTTGCCAGCTTCCTGGATAATGAGCGAGCCGGGCGCGTCGAGCACGGCGTCGGACACTTCCACGTTGCGGCGCACGGGCAGGCAGTGCAGGAATTTGGCACCGTCGGTCAGGGCCATGTGCTCGGGGGTGAGCATCCAGGCGGGGTCGTTTTGCAGCACCTGGCCGTAGTCGAGGTAGCTGCTCCAGTTTTTGGCCTGCACGTAGTCGGCGCCTTCCAGTGCTTTTTTCTGGTCGTATTCGATGCGGGCGCCTTTGGTGAACTTGGGGTCCAGCTCGTAGCCCTCGGGGTGGGTGATGACGAAGTCGACCCAGTCGATTTCCGAAAACCAGTCGCAGAAGGAATTGGGCACGCACTGGGGCAGGGCGCGCACGTGGGGGGCCCAGGTGAGCACCACTTTCACGCGCTCCTTTTGCTTGGTTTCGGCCACGGTGATGAGGTCGGCGAAGGACTGCAGCGGGTGCAGCGTGGCGCTTTCCAGGCTGATGACGGGCACGGTGGCGTACTGCAGAATCTTGTTGAACACGACTTCGCCGTAGTCCTCGGCCTTGTCCTTGAGGGTGGGGAAGGTGCGCACGCCCAGCACGTCGCAGTATTGGCTCATCACCGCAATGGCGTCCTTGATGTGCTCCTGGGTGCCGCCGTTCATCACCGCGCCATCGGCCATTTCCAGGGTCCAGGAGTCGGCGCCGGCGTTCAGCACCCAGGCTTGCGCGCCGAGGTTGTAGGCCGCTTTCACCGAGCTGAGGCGGGTGCGCAGGCTGGGGTTGAAGAAGATGAGGCCGACGGTTTTGTTGCGCCCGATGTGCTGGTAGCCGTAGGGGTTGGCTTTGATTTCCAGCGCTTGCTTCAGGAGGGCCTGGTAGTCGCCGGCGTCGGCGAAGGAGGTGAAGTTTTTCATTTGGTCTTTGTAGTTAAATCAATTCAAAAAACAAGGGGCCAAACCCTACGGCTCAGCCCCTTGCACCCGCTAGCTTATCCAGTGTCGGGCCGCAGCGGCTAATGCCACTTTGACCGTTTCCAGAACCAGCCACCACCAGAAACCTTTTTCAGGTACCGATGGTATGGGTTTACGAAGTATGGCTTTTCGCCGTACCTTCGCCGCACGTTTCTTGCTCATCTGACCGAGAAGTTAGGTGCTCTTCCACCTTCTTCTTCGAAGCCCTTGGTATTCCCGTACCAAGGGCTTCACCTTTTCAGGGGTAGCCGTGTGGTGAGGTGGAAAAACCGTGCGGTAGGGCGAAGGTAATTGGCTGCTAGGCCTATTCTACTTACTTAAGAGATGCTTGCGGTATTCTTCCGCAATCATTCCAAATGCTACAAACCTGTTAGCAGAGGCGCCATAGTTTTGAACAGCAAAAGCAACAGCTGCTTCTACTGTGTTAAAAACATGGTTTATACCCAAAGGAGCATCTTCTGGGTCAATTACACTGAACTCGTGAACATCGTAAAAATCTTCTTCGCCTTCATCGAATGATTCGAAGTAGGTTAAGCCAAATTGCTTTTCTTCGCGGTTAAGCGCAATCCATTTAATGACCGTATAATCCGCCTTATGAACATGGGAAAGCCACTGTTCAACAGGCTTTCCCATGTTCACACGAGCCACTAATTCTTGAGGAGAAAGGTATAAGGTCATTGTGCCGTTTGCTGTGAATGATACGCGGACTCGCAGAGTCCACGCTACATCGCCTTATACTCGTTCCAGCTCTTAATCTTCAAATCCTTCATCTCCAGCGTGCAGAAAGCCTGAATAAACGCTTTTGCGAGGCGCGCATTCGTTAGCAGCGGCACGCCGAAGTCGATGGCCGTGCGGCGAATTTTGTAGTCATTATCCAGCTCGCCTTTCGACAGGTTTTTGGGAATATTAATTACCAGGTCAATTTTCTTGTCCTTCAGGTACGTCAGCACGTTGGGCTCCTGCATTTCGTCGGGCCAGTAGAGCAGGCTGCTGGGGATGCCGTTTTCGGCGAAGAAGCGGTGCGTGCCCTGCGTGGCGAAAATGGTGTAGCCTTTCTTCACCAGCAGCTCCGTGGCCGACAGCAGGGCGACTTTGGAGGTGAGGGGACCGCCGGAAATCAGCACCGTTTTCTGCGGGATTTTGTAGCCCACGCTCAGCATCGATTTCAGCAGGGCTTCCTCGGCGGTGTCGCCTAGGCAGCCCACTTCGCCGGTGCTCACCATATCCACGCGCAGCACCGGGTCGGCGCCGGGCAGGCGGGTGAAGGAGAACTGCGGGGCCTTCACGCCCACGTAGGGCAGGTCGTATACTCGCTCGCTGTCGTCGCGCTCCACTTTCTTGCCCAGCAGCACCTGCGTGGCCTTCTGAATCAGGTTGTGGCCCGATACTTTCGACACGAAGGGGAAGCTGCGCGAGGCGCGGATGTTGCACTCAATCACCCGGATTTCGCCGTTTTTGTCCAGAAACTGAATGTTCAGCGGGCCGCTGATTTCGTAGCGCCGGGCAATTTTCTCGGCGATGACTTTCAGCTTGCGGATGGTGCGCACGTACACTTTCTGAGGCGGGTAGTACATGGTGGCGTCGCCGGAGTGCACCCCGGCAAATTCCACGTGCTCGGAAATAGCGTAGCTCACGATTTCGCCCTTGTCGGCCACCGCGTCCAGCTCAATTTCCTTGGCGTCCTGAATGAACTCGGACACCACCACCGGGTATTCGGCGCTCACCTCCACAGCCGTTTGCAGGAAAGCGTCCAACTCGTGGGGATTCGACACCACGTTCATGGCCGCACCCGACAGCACGTAGCTCGGCCGAATCAGCACCGGGAAGCCCACTTCCTGCACGAATTCGTGCATGGCTTCCAGCGAAGTCAGCTCCTTCCAGCGGGGCTGCGCAATGCCCAGCTCGTCCATGATGCTGGAGAACTTGTGGCGGTTTTCGGCCTCGTCGATGCGGGCCGGCGCGGTGCCCAGGATGGGCGCTTTGGCCTCGGCCAGGCGGGTGGCGAGGTTGTTCGGAATTTGCCCGCCGGTGGAGAGGATGACACCTTCCGGCTGCTCAAACTCCAGGATGTCCATCACCCGCTCGAAGCTCAGCTCTTCGAAATACAGCCGGTCCGACACGTCGTAGTCGGTCGAAACGGTTTCGGGGTTGTAGTTGATAATGATGGTTTTGTAGCCTTCGGCGGCGGCCGTTTGCACGGCGTTCACGCCGCACCAGTCAAACTCCACCGACGAGCCGATGCGGTACACGCCCGAGCCCAGCACCAGCACCGACTTGTCGGTTTCGGGTTCCAGGTCGTTTTCGGTGCCATGGTAGGTGCTGTAGAGGTAGTTGGTTTTGGCCGGGAACTCGGCCGCCAGCGTGTCAATCTGCTTGATGACGGGCAGCACGCCCAGCGCCTTGCGGCGGGCGCGCACCCGCAATTCGTCGGCCTTCACGTCGCCCTCGCCCAGCAGCTGCACGGCAATCTGCTGGTCGGAGAAGCCAGCCTTCTTGGCCTCGCGCAGCAGGCTGGTTTCCAGCCCGTCCACGCCCGCGCTGCGGCCGGCGCTCAGCTGCTTGCCCAGCCGGAAGATGGTGAGTAAACGCTGCAAAAACCAGTGGTCGATTTTGGTGAGCTCGTGCACCTGCTCCAGCGTGTAGCCGGCCTCAAACGCTAGGTTGATGGCGAAGATGCGCTCCTCGTTGGGCTCGCTCAGCAGCTGGTCAATCGTCGCATTATCAACGGTTTCGGGCTTGTTGGCCACGAAGCCGCGCTTGCCGGTGTCCAGCATCCGCAGGCCTTTCTGGATGGCTTCCTCGAAGGATTTGCCGATGGCCATAACTTCGCCCACGCTTTTCATGGCCGAGCCAATCTGTCGGTTTACGCCCTCGAACTTGCCCAGGTCCCAGCGCGGCAGCTTCACCACCACATAGTCCAGGGCCGGCTCGAAAAACGCCGAGGTCGTCTGCGTCACGCTGTTTTTCAACTCCGACAGCGAGTAGCCCAAACTCAGCTTGGCCGCCACAAACGCCAGCGGGTAGCCCGTGGCTTTCGAGGCCAGCGCCGACGAGCGGGAGAGACGTGCATTCACCTCAATCACGCGGTAATCTTCCGACACGGGGTCGAGGGCGTACTGAATGTTGCACTCGCCTACGATGCCCAGGTGGCGGATGGTCTTGATGCCGATGCTGCGCAGCTTGTGGTACTCGCGGTTGCTCAGCGTCTGCGACGGGGCCACTACGATGCTCTCGCCGGTGTGAATGCCGATGGGGTCGAAGTTCTCCATGTTGCAGACCGTGATGCAGTTATCGTACTGGTCGCGCACCACTTCGTACTCCACTTCCTTCCAGCCCTTCAAGGATTCCTCCACCAGAATCTGGTCGGAAGTGGTGAAGGATTTTTGGGCCAGGGCCCGCAGCTCGTCCATGTTGTTGGCGAAGCCGCTGCCCAGGCCGCCCAGCGCAAACGCCGCCCGCACAATGATGGGGAAGCCGATTTTCTCGCCCGCCGCCAGGGCGTCTTCCATCGTCGTCACGGCCACGCTGCGGGCCGTGAACACGCCAATCTGGTCGAGCTTGTCTTTGAAAATATCCCGGTCTTCGGTGTCGATGATGCTCTGCACGGGCGTGCCCAGCACCTTCACGTTATACTTCTCAAACACGCCGGCGCGGTACAGGGCCACGGCGCAGTTCAGCGCCGTTTGGCCGCCAAAGGCCACCAGAATGCCATCGGGCTGCTCTTTCTTGATGACTTCCTCCACGAAGAAGGGCGTCACGGGCAGGAAGTACACGTCGTCGGCAATGTTGTCCGACGTCTGCACGGTGGCAATGTTGGGGTTGATGAGGATGGTGCGGATGCCTTCCTCCTTCAGCGCCTTGAGGGCCTGCGAGCCGGAATAATCGAACTCCCCGGCCTCGCCAATTTTCAGCGCGCCGGAACCAAGGATGAGAACTTTGTTGGGTTTGTTCATTCTAAGGATTGGGTAACAGACCGTTGAGGTCGTGTTAAAAGGCAGTCGTTTGAAGTCTGCTGAAGCGTAGAGCCTACGTGGCAGGGTAAGATTTATTTGCTGATAAAGAGGGTGTCGCTTTTCACGATTTCCCACTTGTTGGACGCCCGTTTGGTCATCCAGATTTTGATGGTGGCATCTGCCCGCTCGCCGTCCAACAGAAAGCGATAAATGAGCGTGTCTTTCGTCGCACTCATGTTTTCAACCTTGAAGTGCCGGGCAGTTATTTCGCCCGTTCGGTCGGTTATTCTGGGAGAGTCCCGCGCCGAATTCATGGCCGCGTTAATTAAATCGCCTGGCTCCCCCAACACGGCTCTTAAAATGGTTTGCTGGCCCATATTCCGGATGAAAATGAACGCGGCGAAAGCCAGAATTCCCACCAGCAAGTACCCCCAGTATCGGAACCCCCGGCTTTCGGTTTGCATAAGAATGGCGCGTTGAGGACAGTGAAAGGCAAGTTATCGATTCTTGTGCTCCGCCACCGACTTCAGAAACTCATCAAACAGATACTCGGTATCCTCCGGGCCACCGGCAGCTTCGGGGTGGAACTGGGTGGAAAAGAACGGCTTGGTTTTGTGCTTGATGCCTTCGCAGGTGCCGTCGTTCAGGTTCTCAAACAGCATTTCCCACTCGGCGGGCAGCGTAGCGGTATCTACCGCGAAGCCGTGGTTTTGGCTGGTGATGAAGCTGCGCTTGGTGCCCGTGAGCAGCACCGGCTGGTTGTGGCTGCGGTGGCCGTATTTTAGCTTGAAGGTGTCGCCGCCAGCGGCCAAACTCATGAGCTGGTTGCCGAGGCAGATGCCGAAAATGGGCTTGTCCTGCTGCAGGGCGGTTTGGAGGTGGGCTATGGTGGCGGTGCACATCTTGGGGTCGCCGGGGCCGTTGCTCAGGAACAGGCCGTCGTAGTCGATTTTGGTGAAATCGTAGTCCCAGGGCACGCGAATCAGCTCCACGTCGCGCTCCAGAAAGCAGCGAATGATGTTGGTTTTGGTGCCGCAGTCCACCAGCACGATTTTGTGCTGGCCACTGCCGTAGTGTTGCACGCCGGGCTGGCTCACCTGGGCCACGAGGTTGTCCTGGTTGGGGTCGTGCAGCGGAATGTCTTCGCCGGCCACTATTTTGCCCAGCATGGCGCCTTTCTCGCGCAGCTTCTTGGTGAGCATGCGGGTATCGACGCCGAAAATGCCGGGGATGTTGTACTCGGCCAGCCAGTCGCCGAGGCTTTTGGCGGCGTTCCAGTGGCTATGCTCCTCCGAGTAGTAATTGACCACCAGCCCGGCAATGTGGATTTTGTCGGACTCGAAAATCTTCGAAATCGACTCGTACAGCTCCTCGCCGGGCACGCCGTAGTTGCCCACCATGGGGTAGGTGAGCACCAGAATCTGGCCGGCGAAGGAGGGGTCCGTCAGGTTTTCGGGGTAGCCGGTCATGGCCGTGCTGAACACCACTTCGCCCGCCACCGACGTGTAGGCGCCAAAGGAAGTGCCCTCGATTTCGGTGCCGTCTTCGAGGATGAGTTTAACCTGTTTCGTGTTTTCCAATCTAGTAGGAGTGTTAAAAAAAACGGCTGAACGCTAAGCGCTCCAGCCGTTTCCCTATTGTTGATATTTTACTGACCGTACGCTGTCGTCACGCAGCTTTATTAGTATCTGGCTACCATCGGTATCGGGTAGCTCGTAGGCCATTACCAGCAAGGAATCGTCCTTTGATTTTTCCCAATAAGAGGAATCGGGCGTTGATAAGGTATTTAAAACCTGCTGCCTCGTCATGCCTTCTTTCGTCTGGCTCATCCGGGTGATGCGATTGATAGTGCTGTAGGCCCCGACGTAGAGTTTCAAATAAAGCCCGTATCCGACCGACAAGCAGCAGCAGATAATGATGGCGATAGTTGAGAGTTTCATCGGGTCAACATCCTAAATCGAATTCGACTTCACGCCACAAAGATGCGGCACAACGGCAAAAAAATTAGTCAAGTGCCGAGGCTTGTTGGATAATTTCTACCGATTTCTCTGTCAGCGCATACAGCGCCTTCAAGAACTGGTCGACTTCTACCTGGCTGATATTCAGCGGTGGCAGCAGCCGGAGAACGGTCGGGTCGGAGGCGTTGCCCACGAAAATGTGGTAGTCGCTCAGCAGTTTGTCGCGCACGTCCTTGATGGGGAAGTCGTACTTGATGCCCACCATCAGGCCCCGGCCGCGGATTTCTTCGGCGCCGGCGTGGGCCAGCAGTTCGCGGCGCAGGTAGTGGCCCATCTCGGCGGCGTGGGCGAGCAGGTTCTCATCTTCAATGACTTCGAGCACGGCCAAGGCGGCGGCGCAGGCCAGGTGGTTGCCGCCGAAGGTGGTGCCCAGCAGGCCGTAGGAGGCTTTCAGCTCCGGTGCAATCAGGATGCCGCCGATGGGGAAGCCGTTGCCCATGCCCTTAGCCACGGAAATGATGTCGGGCCGGATGCCGGCGTGCTGGTGGGCGAAGAACCTGCCACTGCGGCCGTAGCCGCTCTGCACCTCGTCAGCAATCAGGATGACGCCATATTGCTTGCACAGCGCCGCCAGTCCCTGCAGGAATTCATCGGAAGGCATAATGATGCCGCCCACGCCCTGAATCGGCTCGATGATGACGGCGCACACGTCGCCGCCTTGCAGCGTGGTTTCCACCGCCGCCAGGTCGTATTCGAGAAAGCTGATGGCGTGGCCCGCGTTGAAGGGCGCGACGATTTTCGGGTTGTCCGTAGCCGCCACCGCGCCCGAGGTACGGCCGTGAAACGCGCCTCTAAACGCTACCACGCGGGTTTTGCCGGTGTGGAAGGAGGCCAGCTTCAGCGCGTTCTCGTTGGCCTCGGCCCCCGAGTTACATAGAAACAGCGCGTAGTCCTCGTAGCCCGACACCTGGCCCAGCTTGTGCGCCAACTGCGTCTGAATCGGAATCTGCACCGAGTTGGAGTAGAAGCCGATGTTTTGCAGCTGTTCGGTGAGGCGCTGCACGTAGTGCGGGTGGCTGTGACCGATGGAAATAACAGCGTGGCCGCCGTAGAAATCCAGGTATTCCTGGCCCTGGTCGTCCCATAGCTTCGCGCCGAGCGCCTTCACGGGCGTGATGTTGACGAGGGGATAAACGTTGAAAAGCTCCATGTTATTTAGCTGTTAGTCGTTACCAATTAGTCTCGCAACTCAGTGATTCGATGGTAAACAGTATCTGATTTTATATCAAAAATTAAGTAGTGCATGAAAGGAGGCTTTAAACACTTGTAAACTTTTGAGCTTTTCAATTTCTCGTATCGCCAAAAAAAGGAATTTCGCTCGTTTTTTTCTTCGGGGGCGATTCTCAGTGGGCCGCTAGATTCTACAACGTGGCACGCATCTGATGTGTAATAACTCAGTTTAGTGTCAGGTTTAATTGCTTCAACTCCGGCCAAAACCTTCTGCCGAGGTGCAGTATATACATAGTAGTCAACGTATAACATGGCCTGTGTATCGATTCGCACTCCATGCACCTCGTGAATAGTAGAATCCTTGATGAAAGATGGAACAAAGTTTCGAACGGAAGCCTGCTGAATAGTTTCAGATTCAATTACTTTTCCGTGGCATGCAACTAAAAAACAGTTTAACAGACACAATCGCCACTTCGTCCAAATTTGAGTAGTCATAATCCGGAGCCAATTAATTCGCAATTAAAAAAACGAAGCCTTACTCATCAACCCCGCAGTTTCCGGCAGACCAAACAGCAAGTTCATATTCTGCACCGCTTGGCCCGAGGCGCCTTTTACCAGATTATCAATAACCGAGGTAATTAATAATTGCTTGCCCTGCTTCTGCACGTGCAGCAGGCATTTGTTGGTATTCACCACCTGCTTGAGGTGGATTTCCTTGTCCGAAGCCGTGGTGAACGGTGCGTCAGTATAGAACTGCTTGTACAGCTCCCGCGCCTCGTCCTGCGTCAACTCCGACGGCGTGTAAACGCTGGCGAAAATGCCCCGCGAGAAATTGCCGCGGTAGGGGATGAAGTGCATCTCGGCGTCCGAATGCGGCTGCAGCTGCGCCAGGCTCTCACCGATTTCGCCAAGGTGCTGGTGCGTGAAGGGCTTGTAGATGGACACGTTGTTGGTGCGCCACGAGAAATGCACCGTTTCCGACAGGCTCTGCCCTGCGCCGGTCGAGCCGGTGATGGCCGACACGTGGATGTCGTCGGTGAGCCGGCCGGCCTGCGCCAGCGGCAGCAGCGCCAGTTGAATGGCCGTGGCGAAGCAGCCCGGGTTGGCGATGCTCTGGGCTTGTTGGATGCGGCTTTTGTTCAGCTCCGGCAGGCCGTACACGAACTCGCGGCCTTCAAACTCGGCGTCCGCATTCAGGCGGAAGTCGTTGCTCAGGTCGATGACGTGCGTGGTTTCGGGCAGGGCGTTTTTGTGCAGCCACGCTTTCGAATTGCCGTGGCCGAGGCACAGAAACACCACGTCCTCGTCGCCGGCCAATTCGGAGGCAAACACCAAATCGGTTTCGCCTACCAGGTCATCGTGCACCTGATAAACGGGGTTGCCCGCGTTCGAGGAGCTGACGATGCCGCCCAGCTCTACGAACTCGTGGTGCAGCAGAATGCGGATGAGCTCGCCGGCCGTGTAGCCGGCGCCGCCCACGATGCCGGCCTTAATTTTCATCGTGCAGGCTGTTGCTGATTTTCAACTGGTTGCCGAAAATCTTGATGAATCCCCGAGCATCGCGCGAATCCCAGGCGTTGTTTTCCTCGCCATAGGTGGCCACTTTCGACTGCATCATGTCGTACTTCGATTCCACGCCGAGCAGGTCGAACTGGTAGGGCTTGAGCTGCACGAACACCTTGCCCGATACGTGGTTTTGCGACGACGTGAGGAAGGCTTCCATGTCGCGCATCACCGGGTCGAGGTACTGCGCCTCGTGCAGCAGCGTGCCGTACCAGTTGGCGATGTAGTCCTTGTGCAGCAGCTGCCAGCGGGTGCTGGTGTGCTTTTCCAGCAAGTGGTGCGCCTTGATAAGAATGAGTGGCGCGGGCGCCTCAAAACCTACCCGGCCTTTGATGCCGAGAATGGTATCGCCCACGTGAATGTCGCGGCCCACGGCGAAGGCCGCGCCCAGCTCGTTCAGCTTCTGAATCAGGGCCACGGGCTCCAGCGTTTCGCCATTCAAAGCCACGGGCTCGCCTTTTTCGAAGGTGATTTCCACGCGCTCCGAATCCTGCCGCTGCAGCTGCGACGGATAAGCGCTTTCGGGTAGCGCCTCGTGCGAGGTCAGCGTTTCGACGCCGCCCACGCTGGTGCCCCAGATGCCTTTGTTGATGGAATATTTTGCTTTCTCCCAGCTCATTTCGAAGCCCTGTTTTTGCAGGTACTCAATCTCGGCCTGGCGCGACAGTTTCAGGTCGCGGATGGGCGTGAGGATTTCCGTTTTCGGCGCAATCACGGCGAAAGCCACATCAAAGCGCACCTGGTCGTTGCCGGCGCCGGTGCTGCCGTGCACGATGTAGTCGGCCTCGTTGGCGCGGGCGTATTCGGCAATGGCCAGCGACTGAAACATGCGCTCGGCGCTCACGCTCAGCGGGTAAGTGTCGTTCTTCAACACGTTGCCGAACAGCAGGTAGCGCAGGCAGTCCTGGTAGAAGCGCGTCGTTACGTCAATCACCTCGTGTTTCACCGAGCCCAACTCGTAGGCGCGCTTCTCGATGGCGGCCAACTCCTCGGCCGTGAAACCACCGGAATTGACGATGACGGTGTGGACTTCCAAATCAAGCTCGCGCGACAAATAGACGGCGCAAAACGAGGTGTCGAGGCCGCCGCTATAGGCGAGAATGGCTTTTTTCTTCATTTATTGTGCAGAATCGGTTTCAGAGGGAGTAGGAGCGGGGTCGGTGCCGATGGGCAGGGGCGGCGTGATGTGCGCGGCAAAGTCGGGCACTTGCACCTGCACTAGCTGCTTCTCGGGCGTGTCGTAGAGCATACCGGTGCAGAGGCACATTTTGCGCTCGTTCTCCATCAGAATGCTATAGTTTTTGCAGCTTTTGCAGCCCTTCCAGAAGTCTTCGCTGGTGGTGAGCTCCGAGAAGGTGACGGGTTCGTAGCCCAGGTCGGTGTTGATTTTCATCACGGCCAGGCTGGTCGTGATGCCGAAAATCTTGGCCTGCGGGTACTTGGTGCGCGACAGTTCAAACACAGCCTGCTTGATGGCCCGGCCCACGCCGCCCTTGCGGATTTCGGCGTTTACAATCAGGCCCGAATTGACGACAAAAGTCTTGTCGTCAAAGGTTTCGATGTAGCAAAAACCGGCCAGCTCGTCATCGACAAAAGCAATGATGCCGTCGCCGCTGGCCATTTTTTGCGCCACGTAGGCTGGCTCGCGCTTGGCGATGCCCGTGCCCCGCGTTTTGGCCGACTCGACGTACCATTGGCATAATAGTTCAGCGTACTGTGCGTCCGCTGCCGTTGCAACCCGAATTGTCATTGATTTTAAAAAACTTAGGGATAGATGCGCGGCTTTTCTGGGTACCCGTTTCGAATGTTCTACGGGAAACTCCGGCGAAAGCCCAAACCTGTCTGTAAGTTGAGCGGATACTGGCCCGGCTCAAAGGGCTGGCCAAGGGGCCAACATGCGGCTGCTGAAGCCGCTAGGGTCGTCGCACAAGAGCGCACGTCATTTCGCGCACGTCGGCCACCACCGGCTGGAAGGCCGGAGCGGGCATCAGGGACGTGGAAACGAGGAGGGGCATGGCGAAAAGCAAAGTCGATTCGGCGCTCTAACGAAGCCGCGAACCAAGAGGTTCAATTCTGCCGCAAAGGTAGAAGTACCTACTTTTGCTCACAACATTTCCCGCATTATTTTTGAATGAAGCGCCGCCGGCCTCCGGGTAGGCGCCAGCAGGTGAAGCCGTGATGAAGCCCGAATTACACGTATTTAAAATTGGCGGTGGCATAATTGATAACGAATCCGATTTGATGGAATTCGTACGATTATTTGCCGAGATAAATGGCCCGAAAATTCTCGTGCACGGCGGCGGCAAAGGCGCCAGCGAGATGCTCCAACATCTGGGCATTGCCCCCCGCATGGTCAACGGCCGCCGCATCACCGACGCGGCCACGCTGGATTTGGTAACCATGTTCTACGCCGGCAAAACCAACAAACAAATTGTGGTGGCGCTGCAAAGTCGCGGCGTCAACGCGCTGGGCCTCAGCGGCGCCGATGGTAACGTGATTCAGGCCACGAAGCGCCCGGTGCGCGAAATCGACTACGGTTTTGTGGGAGATTTGAGCGAGGCCAGTGTGAATACGAACCTTATTCATCAGTTCATAACGCTGGGACTGACGCCGGTGTTCTGCCCGATTAATCACGACGGCCAAGGGCAATTATTAAATACCAACGCCGATACCATTGCAGCTTCGGTAGCGAAGGCTCTGAGTAAAGAATATGCCGTTGCGCTGCATTTTTGCTTTGAAAAGCGCGGCGTGCTGACCGACGTTAGCGACGGCAATTCAGTAATTGCAAAAATTAATCTGGCGAATTACGCCGAGTTAAAAGAAAGCGGCATCATTGCCGATGGCATGCTGCCAAAATTAGAGAATGCTTTTGATGCGCTGCAATTTGGCGTCGAAAAAGTAATTATTGAGCACGCGCTGCATATCAACGACCCGCTGAAAACAACGCTATGCCTGACTTGATAACCCGGCTGAGCGATGAAGCCGTTGAGCTATTAATTCGGCTGATTAATACGCCGTCCTTTTCTCGCGAAGAAGCCGGTACAGCCACGCTGATTGAGGAGTTTCTGACGGTGCACGGCGTGACGGCAAAGCGCCAGCAGAACAACGTATGGGCCATTTCGCAGCACTTCGATGCCAGCAAGCCCACAATACTGCTCAACTCTCACCACGACACCGTGAAGGCCGGTGCGGGCTGGCAATACGACCCTTTTGGCGCGGTGCTGGAAGGCGATAAATTAATTGGGCTGGGTAGTAACGACGCGGGCGCTTCGGCAGTAAGCTTGCTGGCAACCTTCCTGTATTTCCAGGACAAGCCTAGCGCGTTCAATTTAATTTGTGCTATTACCGCCGAGGAAGAAATTTCGGGCGCTAACGGCATTCGTAGCGTATTACCGGAGTTTGGAAAAATTGACCTAGGAATTGTGGGCGAGCCCACCGGCATGAACATGGCCATTGCCGAAAAAGGCTTAATTGTGCTCGACTGCACAGCTCATGGCAAAACCGGCCACGCTGCCCGCGATGAAGGTGAAAATGCCCTTTACAAGGCGCTGGATGATATTCAATGGCTGCGGCAGTTTCAGTTTCCTGAGGTGTCGGCGCTGCTGGGGCCCGTGAAGACGACGGTGACGCAGATAAGCGCCGGTGCGCAGCACAACGTGGTGCCGGACAGGTGTCAGTTTGTAATTGACGTGCGGACGAATGAGCTGTACCAGAACCAGAAAATTGTTAATTTCCTGCGTGAGAAATTACAGTCGGAAATTGTGCCACGCTCCACGCATTTAAATTCATCAAGCATTGGCGAAACGCATCCGCTGATTCAGAAGGGAATGGCAATGGGCAAGACGACCTATGGCTCGCCCACGTTGTCGGACCAGGCGATGATGCCGTTTGCAACGCTGAAAATGGGGCCGGGCGAAAGCGCCCGCTCGCACACGCCGGACGAATTTATTTTACTAAGCGAGATTAAATCGGGCATCCGGGATTACATCGAATTGCTAACGGACTTGCAATTCTAAAGCATTGCCGTGGCATAAATGCCAGCCGCACGTTGCACAACTTTATTTAAACCCTGCGAAACTTCGCGCTATGAAAATCTGGGAGAAAGGCATTGCCGTTGATAAGAAAATTGAGCAGTTTACCGTAGGCCACGACCGGGAGCTGGACCTGTATCTGGCTAAGTTCGACGTGCAAGCCTCTAAGGCGCAGGCCAACATGCTGGCCAAAGCAGGACTACTGAGCGCGGCAGAGAACCAACAGCTGCAGCAGGGCTTGGAAGAGCTGGCTGCTGAAATTGAGGGTGGCACCTTCACCATCGGCGAGGAATTTGAGGACGTGCACTCCAAGATTGAGCACTACCTGACCGAGAAGTTTGGCGACGCGGGCAAGAAAATCCACACGGCCCGCTCGCGCAACGACCAGGTGCTGACGGCCATTCAGCTGTTTATTAAAGACTACACCGAGCGCACGGCTGCCCGGATGTTGGCGCTAACCGAAGTGCTTTTGCAAAAAGCCGAGGCCCACCAAAACGACTTGCTGCCGGGCTACACGCACTTTCAGGCGGCCATGCCGAGCAGCTTTGGGCTGTGGTTTTCGGCCTATGCCGAGCATTTGCTGCTGGATTTGGCCTTGTTCGAGGCAGCGCACACGGTGGCCGACCAGAACCCGCTGGGTTCGGGCGCCGGCTTCGGCAGCAGTTTCCCCATCGACCGTGAGATGACAACGCGCGAAATGGGGTTCGGCAGCGTGGCCGTAAGCAGCGTGGGCGCCCAAATGCTGCGCGGCAAAACCGAGAAAACGCTGGCCTTCGCCATTGCCGGGGCGGCGGGCACACTGGGCAAGCTGGCGTACG
This sequence comes from Hymenobacter monticola, assembly GCF_022811645.1. Classification (NCBI taxonomy): domain Bacteria; kingdom Pseudomonadati; phylum Bacteroidota; class Cytophagia; order Cytophagales; family Hymenobacteraceae; genus Hymenobacter; species Hymenobacter monticola. The sequence goes on from NZ_CP094534.1 coordinate 3,060,858, forward strand.
ACCTGGTGCTGTACAACAGCCAGGATTTGGGCTTCGTGACGCTGCCGAAGGAGTTCACGACGGGCTCCAGCATCATGCCGCACAAGAAAAACCCCGACGTGTTTGAGCTGGTGCGCGGCCACGCCAACCGCTTGCAGGCGCTGCCCAACGACATCATTCTGGCCACCAGCAACCTGCCTAGCGGCTACCACCGCGACTTTCAGCTGCTGAAGGAACTACTGTTTGGGCCCATGATGCAATTCTCCGATTTGCTGGACATGCTGCTGTTTGCGCTGCCCGAAATCAAGATTAATGCCGGCGTAATTGAACAGGGGAAATACGACCCGATTTTCTCGGTGGAGAATATCAATCAATTAATTATCGCCGGGGTGCCGTTTCGCGACGCGTACCAGCAGGTGGGCCGGGCCGTGGAAGACGGCAGCTACGTGCCGCACCGCACGTTTCAAACCACCCATCTGGGCAGCGTTCACAACCTGGGGCTAGCGAAAATTGCGGAGAAAGTGGAGAACTTGAAAAGCAAAAGCCCCTTGCTGAATGGATTGATTGCCTAACTCCGGCAAATAGGGGCAGTATTGGCCGCTAATTCTCCAATGCTTTACCATCATAAAAAAAGCCGTTCCTGACTGGCAGGAACGGCTTTCTGATTATTTAGCTAACTCATTAGCCCGTTACTGGGCGATGCGCTGGCTGAAGGTGCCGGCCACGGTAATGAGGCGCACAATGTACACGCCCGTGGGCAGCGAGCCCAGGTCGAGCGCCCAACGGCCGGTTTGGCTGGCGTCGGCCACGGGCGTGGCCTTTTGCAGGCGGCCCACGGCGTCGAACACCTGCACGGTGGCGGGCGCTACCAGTGCCTCGGCGGGCAAGGTGCTGAGCACCGTCCACTGGCGAGCCGTGCCGCCGGGGTACACGGCCAAGGTATGGCTGCTGGCACTGCCCAGCTTCACGGTGCGTACGGACGAGTAGTTAGCGGTGCCATCCAAATCGACTTGGCGCAGGCGGTAGTAGCTGGTACCGGGCAGCGGCTGTTCATCGGTGAAATCGTACACTTTCTGGGTTTGGGAGGAGCCGGCGGCCTCTACGGTGGCGAAGTCGCGGAAGGTTTTGCCGTCCATCGAGCGTTCTACCACGAAGTTGCGGCTGTTCTTTTCCGATGCTGTCACCCAGTGCAGGGCCACTTGTTTTTTGTCGGTGGCCGTGGCCGAGAAGATGACTAGTTCGACGGGCAGCGGCCTGGGGCAGGCTGTGACCAACGCATCGCAGGCCCGCTCGTTGGCGTTGGCACCGGCCACGGGGCCGGGGCAGCCGGTGGTGGCCTGCTGGGCGCACACGGTGGTCACGAGCGAGGCCGCGCAGTTATTGGCCAGCTTGTTCACCGCCCCGTTGCCGCCATACACGCAGCCCGTGATGCGCACGCTGCCGGTGCCGCAGAGGGTGTTGTTGGCCCCGCCGCCGGTCACGTCCACGTTGCCGTTAATTATCACGCGGCTGTTGTCGGTGATGTTGGAGTTCATGAGCACCAGGTTGCAATCGGTGGCCAGCGTGGTGGGGGCAGCAGCGTTGAGCGGAGCGTCGACGGTGACGGTGGCTTTGTTGACGGTAAGCTGCGCCACCCGTACGGTACTGCCGGGCGCCACCGTGAGCCGGGTACTGACCTGAGCGCCGGTGCCATCGCCGAGCCGCAAATCGGACCCACCTACCAAGGAGCCGCCGCCCAGCACGCTAATCGACCCATTTTTGCCTACTTGGTAGTTGACGTCGAGCGAGACGTTAAATCCCTCGATGATGATAATGTCATCGCTGCCGGGGGTGGGGGCACCGCCGCAGGTTGAGCTCCAGGTGCTGGCGCTGGAGAAGGAACCACTGTTAATGGCACGATAAGTACACTGGCTCTGCGCAAAGGCATTAATAGAAACAAGGCTATTAAATGTCATTGCTAATGTAAGGAGCGAAAAAATCTTTTTCATAGTAAAAACTGGATTATTGCGATAAAAAGCTGCAACCCTCCTTCTACAATGAAATGCAGAGAAAAATTCTCTAATTATATAATAAGTGTATAAAGTGCAAAATCTGGCTCGCTCACAATTAACATGGTGCTGTTATATAAAGCGGCCATGTTTCTGGCATCACACCCAAGCCAAACAAAATTGCAAAGCTGTTCATTTGGCCTTTCAAAGTCTAGCAACCACCTTATAAGACTTGGTTCTGCCCTGCCCGAGGCCGGTCAGGACCACGCCAGCACCACGGTGCCGGCTAAAATCAGTCCAGCACCCAGCGCGCCGCGCAGGGAAAGCGATTCACCTAAAAATGCCACGGCCAATATCAGCGCCAACGCCACGCTGAGTTTGTCGACGGGCGCCACCCGGCTCACGGGGCCCAACTTGAGGGCGCGGAAGTAGCACAGCCACGACGCCCCCGTGGCCAGCCCCGACAGCACCAGAAACAGCCAGGTGCGCTGCGTGAGGGCGGGCAGCCCAGCCGTGGCCCCGCGCGCGATGGCAATGCCCCAGGCCAGGAGGAGAATGACGACCGTGCGAATGGCAGTGGCGAGGTCGGAGTCGACCCCTTTGATGCCGATTTTGGCAAAGATGGCAGTGAGGGCGGCGAAGAAGGCGGAAAGCAGCGCGTAGGGAAGCCACATGGTGAGTGAGGGAGAGAAAGGGGAGTGGGGGAGGGAGGGAGAAGCCGAAAGCTGGATTCAACTCCAGCGACAGGGGGGGAAACCGGCTACGGAGGCGTTGGGATGGTCGATGTTCGTTGTCGGTTCGGGAAGCGAAAGCGTCATCTGGGATGAAACGGGTGAGGCCAGAGCGACGGGCAGCTGGTGCCCGGCGGCCTGGGGCGCACCGAAAATTGCCTGCAGCCGGGGCTGTATTTTCTTACGCAATAGGTGGCCGGTTGAACGAATAGCAGGTGCTGTCTGCTCTTAGGCAGACTCCAGCACTTTTCTTGTGAGTCCTCGCGCCACCAATTGCGGGGTTTTGCTGTTTAAGGCTTATGCCTACCCCGTCTGCTTCTCGCCCCGACCTCCTCCGCCTCGACTACGACACTTACCGCGCCATGCCTGCCGTGGCCAACTCGGACCTCTCGCGCTTGCGCGACGCCCTCGACGGGCGCCCGCCGCGCGCCCACAGCACTTCCAACGACGGCGCCTTAAGCTTTGGTACCGCTTTCCACACGGCCCTGCTGGAGCCCGACGACTACGTGCCCGGCCAGCCCGGCTTGAATGATACCCTGGTCTGGTGGCTGGTGGACGGCGTAAAAATGGACGCCCGGCTGAACGAGCTGCTGGCCGTGGGCCGCTCCGAAATGAGCGCCCTGTTCACCGAGCCCGTAACTGACACGCTCTGCAAGCTGCGCGCCGACCTCATTGTGGATGACCCGGCCCAGCCCTTTACCATCATCGACTTCAAAACCACCATGGCGCGCGACGCCGACCATTTCCTCTGGCAATGCTCGGCCTACGACTACGACCGGCAGGCCGCTTTCTACACCGATGCGCTGCGCGCCGAACGGTTTCTGCTGGTAGGGGTGCAGAAGGTGGAGCCCTTCGGCGTGTTCACCATCGAAGTAAGCGAGCAGATGCTGGCCGAAGGCCGCCAGAAATACCAGCGCCTGCTGCGCCTGCTGAAAGCACCCGCCTCCGCCCCCGCCTATCGGGCCGAGGCCGTGCAGGCCGCGGTTGATTCCCTGGGACTCGGGGCCGGGGAGTAGGGGGCGGGCAGTGGTGGCGTGAGGTATTCCGGAAGCCAGGTTCATGCTGTTCAAGTGCACTGGTTTTCTATTGACCTCCGGATACGTGCCCTGATGCTGGCACCAAGACAACTTGGGCAGATGCCATCAGTTTATTTATAAATACAATATTTTTGAAATGACGCTAGTTTTATAAATATTTTTATTAAATAAGGTAATTTTTGGCATAGTAATATAAATTTATGCGGAAAGTGTGTTCGAGGGTTTAACTTTGTGCCACCTGTTTTGCAGGCATAATGCAATAAGCGTACTCAACAACTCATTCCGCTATGCGTAAAACCTCTATTTTCTATGGCCTGGGTGTGTGGGTTGCCAGCCTGCTGGCTTTGCCTGCCCAAGCCCAGTATCTTTTCACGGATTCCAACCTAGGGTCATACAGCCAGAACTTTGATGGACTGGCCAACACCAAGGCCATTTTTACCAGCAACTCGACCCTGACGGGCGTGTATGCCAAGTATACTCTGGACACCGGCATGTTTGCGGGTCAGGAGCTGGAATCGTCGCAGCGAAACGGCACCGCGGCGAAAATGGCCCCCGATGATGGCTCGGAAGGCTCTACTGCCGCGGGCACCGTGGATGCCGACGGCACGCCCCACGGCCCGTCGTGGTACCATTTCGGCATTGTCGGCGACCCGGACCGGGCCCTGGGGGGCATTGCCGGTACCACGCTCACCTCGGGCAAGGGCTACGTGGGCATTCGCCTGAAAAACAGCTCGACCAAAACCATCGTGAACCTCGAAATCCGCTACGCCATGGAGCAGTGGTACAATTCGAGCCAGACCCAGGCCGCCAACGTGACGGTGGACTACCAGCGCAGCGCCGCCAACGTGGCCATCAACTCGCTCATCGCGGGCACTTGGCTGCCCATTACCGACCTGGGGGTGCCGGCGCCGTCCACCTCCACCGCCATTGCCCCGCGCAACGGCAACGCCGCCACCAACCGCCGCGTGAAGCAAACCACCCTGATGGGCCTGAACCTGCTGCCCAACCAGGAAATCATGATTCGCTTCGGCTACGTGTTCAATTCGGCCACCAACGGCAACGGCCTGAGCGTGGACGACATCGTGATTACGCCGCAAACCAACATCTTTTACTCCTCGACCGACGGCAATAAAAACCTGGATGCCAAGGGCAACTGGAGCACGAATACTTCCGGCACCGGCGGCACCTCACCCGCCAACTTCACGGCTCCTAACACGACTTACTACGTGCAGGGGAACACCGGCACCGCCGACCGCATCAACGGCACGTGGGCGGTGAGCGGAGCCAACTCCAAGATTATAGTGGGCACGGCCGCTTCGCCGGCCACGCTTTATGTGAATTCCACCGACTTCATTCAGGGCACGGTGGATGTAGGCGCGGGCTCAACGCTGCAAATAAACCAGGTGAACAACAACATCAGCCTGGGCACGGTACACCCCACCAGCACCGTTGAGTACGTGAACACGGGTACTACTACCCAGAACATCAAAAGCGCGAGCTACGGCACGCTCAAACTGACGGGCGCTGGGCCTAAAACGCTGACCGGCAATGTGCTGATAAATTCTGGATTCGCCTTTAACACGCCTTCGACGGCTGCGCTGAGCCTGAACGACTACGACCTGCTGCTGCTGAAAGGCGCGACGCTGACCGGCCTGAACGGCGCCAGCACGATTTTCGTGACCAACGGCAAAGGCAGCCTGCAGCGCACGGTGACCAACGACGGGGCGGAAGTGCTGTTTCCGGTCGGTACGTCGGCCACTTCCTACACGCCGGCCCTGCTGAGCCAGACGCAGGCGCAGTCGGAAGATACCTACGGCGTGCGGGTGGCCCCGAATACTTATACCAGCTACACGGCCGCTGAAGTTGGCGTGGCGGGCACGGAAGTGGCCTCTAGGAATGTGAAAAAGACCTGGTTTGTGGACGAGGAAGTGAGCGGCAACTCCAACATTACTTTGAAACTGCAATGGAACACGGCCGACGCCACGGCCAACTTCAATAACACCCAAGCCCACATCAACCACTACACCGGCGGCGCCTGGGATAAGTACACGGCTACCGGGGGCGCCACCACGGGCAGCATCGCTGGGTCCAGCGTGGTTTCGCGGCCGGGCATCACCAGCTTTTCGCCGTTTGGCGTGTCGTCGCTGCCCAACGGTGCGCTGCCGGTTGAGCTGACTGCGTTTGCCGCCCGCCGGGCCGGTGCAGCCGTGGCCTGCACCTGGAGCACCGCCAGCGAGAAAAACAGCCGCGAATTCACGGTGGAGCGCAGCCGCGACAGCTTCACGTTCGGGCCGTTGGGCTCGGTACCAGCCGCCGGCAATAGCAGCACTGCGCGCAGCTACCAGTTTGCCGATGAGCACCCGCTGAACGGGCTGGCTTACTACCGCCTGCGTCAGACCGACCTCGACGGTACGCAGTCCTTCTCGCCGGTTGTGGCGGTCAATGGGGTTGAATCTGAGGTGGTGCCGGTGGTGGTGCCCAACCCGGGCACCGGCCACTTTGCCATCGTGAGTGGCTCCGGGCAGCGCGTGGTCGGGCCAGCTGTGGTGCGCAACGCCTTGGGTGCCGTGGTGCGGCGGGTTGCCGCTTCCGACGCTGATGATGCACAAGCCGGCACCTTTGATTTGAGCGACCAGCCAGTTGGTTTGTACCTGGTGCAGGTACAAACGGCGAACGGGGTTCGTACCCTGCGGGTGCTTAAGAACTAACTTCAGCGCTTCATTAAACCCCTAAAAAGACCCTTCTCTATACTGAGGAGGGTCTTTTTGTTTAAAGTCGAAAAACTTACTAATTAGTAAGTAAGTGTTATCTTTGTGCCGTAATGACAAGTCCAACTTCTCAAGCGGCCCTGGCGCCGGACACCCGCACGCGTATTCTCGACTTGGCCGAAGCACTGCTACTGGAGCGCGGCTTTAATGCCTTTAGCTACCAGCACCTGGCCAAGGAGCTGGGCGTGAAACCGGCCGCAATTCACTACCACTACCCCAGCAAGGACGACCTGGGCACTGCCCTGGTGACGCGCCAGCTGCGCCGCCTGCGCAAGTGGCGCGACCTGCCCCGCGTGGCCGACCTGCCGCCCGCCGCGCAGTTTGAAGCGCTGCTGGCCGTGTATGACAACCACCTGGCTCACGACCGGCGGGTGTGCCTGTTCGGCGCGCTGGCGGCCGACTTCCGCACCTTGCCGCCGCCCATGCAGGCCGAGCTGCGCACCTTCAACCGGGAGCTGACCGAGTGGCTGGCGCAGGTGCTGGCCGTGGGCCGCGCCACGGGCAGCCTGCGCTTTGTGGGCAGCCCGGCAGCCAAGGCAGCGCAGGTGCTCACCACCCTGGCCGGGGCGCTGCAGGTTGCCCGCGTGCATGACGAAACCCCGTTCCAGGTCATTGTGGCCCAGTTGCGGCTGGAGCTGCTGGCCTGAAAGGGCTGAATGATGCTGGTTTTACACCCTTTCAAAAGCTGAGTTATGACGAACACCTTCTCGCCCGCCCACGACTATTTTCCGCTTGAAGCGCCGGCCCGCAGTGCGGCTCCGCGGGTACGCTACCCGTCGCCGCCGGCGGGCCTGCGCCTGTTGCGCGGGCAGTTGAAGGTGCTCTCGCTTCTGGCGCCAGGCCTGGCTTTCCGGCGGGCCTGGGAGGTGTTTTGCACGCCGCGCCGGCTGCCGCAAAAGGATTGGGAGGCGCCCGCGTTGGCCGATGCCCGGCGCCGCACGGTGACTTACGAAACCGGTCCGGTGGCCGTGTACGAGTGGGGGAAGGCCGCGGCGCCCGCCGTGGTGCTGGTGCACGGCTGGGAGCACCGCGCTAGCTTCTGGCGGGCCTGGGTGCAGGCCCTGCTGGCGGCGGGCTACCGCGTGGTGGCCCTGGACGGGCCGGCTCACGGCGCCTCGGCTGGCAAAATGACAACGCTGACGGACTTCGGTGGGGCCGTGCAAGCAGTCGTCGATACGGTAGGGGAGGTGCGCGCCATTGTGGCCCATTCGTTCGGTGGGGCGTCGGTGGCGGGGCTGCCGGTGCGGCTGGCGGGCGGGCAGCCGCTGCCGCGTTTGGTGCTGCTGAGCACGCCCATCGGGCCGCGGGCCGTGGCCGGCCGGTTTGCCGATTTTCTGCACCTGCCCAAAACGTTCGTGGAGCAGTTTGCCCAGTATGTGCAGCAGGCCACGGGCCGCACGGCCGAGTCCTTCGGCGCGGCCGTGGCGGGCCCCACGGCCGGCACCGAGCGGGTGCTGGTGCTGCACGACGAGGATGACGAAATCATTCCCTTTGCCGAAGGCCGGCAGATTGCCGCGGCTTGGCCCGGGGCGGTGCTGCACGCCACCAAGGGGCTGGGGCACAACCGTATTTTGCGCGATGCGGCCGTGGTGCAGGCCGGCGTGGCCTTCATTGGTTAAGGACCGAAAAGGCATCTTAGCGCCGGCTGCGCCGTAAGCGGAAGTATTTCATTCACGCTTACCTGCTTTGTTTTGACCGAACCGCAAGCTTCCACGCCTCGCCGCCCATCTGCTGAAAAGGCTGTCATTGTATTGGCTGGCGCCACCGGCGACCTGGGCCTGCGCATTGCCCGACACCTGGCGCAGCGCGGGGCCACGGTGCGGGCGTTGGTGCGGCCGGGCAATGCCAGCCCGGCTGTGGCCGCCTTGCGTGAGCTGGGCGCGACAATAATAGACGCCGATTTCAACAGTGTAACGGCTTTGACCAAGGCCTGTGCCGGCGCCGACTGCGTGGTGTCGGCCCTGTCGGGGCTGCGCGAGGTGATTGTGGAAACCCAAAAGCGGCTGCTTGACGCGGCCGTGGCGGCGCAGGTGCCGCGCTTCATCCCGTCGGACTATTGCATTGACTACACCAAGCTGCCCGCCGGCAGTAACCGCAACCTCGACCTGCGCCGCGAGTTCAACCAGCGCCTCGACCAAGCCCCCATTGCGGCCACGTCGGTGCTCAACGGCATGTTCACCGACTTGCTGACCGGGCAGGCCCCGGTGGTCCTTTTTGGCTTGAAGCGCGTGGTGTACTGGGGCGATGCCGACCAGCCGCTGGACTTTACCACCATTGAGAACACCGCGGAGTTTACGGCCGCTGCGGCCCTCGACCCCGGCACGCCGCGCTACCTGCGCGTGGCCGGCGAAGTGGCCAGCATCCGCGACGTGCAGCGGGCGGCCAGCGCCGCCTCCGGCCAGCCGTTTGGGCTGCTGTGGGCCGGCAGCGTGGGGGTGCTGGGTGCCCTCAGCAAGCTCACCAAAGCCCTGATGCCCGAAAGCGACGACGTATTTCCGCCCTGGCAGGGCATGCAATACCTCCACAACATGTTCACCGGCCTGCCCAAGCTGGCCCCGCTCGACAACGCGCGCTACCCGGAAATCCGATGGACGTCGGTGCAGGATGTGCTGGCCACACGCCCGCTGGGGGAATAGTGGGCGGTTGAGCCGCTACACGCTCGTCAGTCCTTTGGCAGCCAGCTGACGCAATACCTCCCGCAATCCTTCCGCCTCGCTTATCATGCGCCCCACGTGCTGCACGTACTCCGCCTCGGCCCGCAGGTCGCGTTTGATTTGGCGTAGCTCCAGCTCCTGCTTGCGGCCCAAGCCCGTGACGAAGCCATTGGGACCGTATTTCAGCTCATTCATCTGCTGTTTTAGCTGGGTTTGCTGCTGAAGCAGGGCGCGGGTGTAGCGGGCCAGCACGTCGTCGGCTTCGGCATCGGCGGGGCCCGATTCGGCCAGCAGCTGCAGCAGCGTGCACAGGTCATCAGCCTCGTAGGCTTCGGTGATGCGCTGCATCAGGGCCGTGCGGGCGGCTTGCTTTTCGGGGTCGCGCTCCAGGTCGGGGTGGTGCTGGCGGGCGAGCTGGCGGTAGATGGTTTTGGCGTTGGATTCGAGCTGCTGCTGGTCGGCCCGGGCGGCCTGCTCGATGGCTTCCTGCTGGCGCTGGGCTTTGGTTTTGCGGCGCGCCTTGGCGGCTTGGGCAGCTTGCTCGTGCAGTGGCAGCGAAGGGTCGGGGATGAACTCAGGCGCGGCTTTGGCTTCGGCATTGCCAGCTTTTTCCTCACGGTCCTTGGGCATTTGACCACGCCCGCCCGGAGCATATTTTCGAATGATTTCGCCCTCGTCCTCTCCAAACCGGTTTTCCAGCGCCCGCGCATTGCCCAGAATCAAGTCCACAATCTGCTGCTCTTCCAAGCGGCTGAAGTAGCCCAGCAGCATCGCTTCCTCCAGCGCCGGAAACAGGTCGCGCCGGGCCGTTACCACGGCCGCGGCCGCTGGGCCCACCTGCTGCCAGTAGCGCCGCCGGGCCTCGGCCTGCTCGGCGCGCAGGTCGCGCAGCCGCTCCCGCAGGTTTTCCACGTCCAGAATGGCCTGCCGAAAAGCTTGCTGCGCCGGCGTGCCGGTGGGCTGCTCGTCGGTTCGAACGGGGACGGTAATGCGGTCGGGATGCGCGGAATCGGGGTTTTTCATCGGTGGCAAAGGTACAGCCCGTGCTTACGGCCACAGTTCAAACGCCACCCGAAAGGTGTTGCAGTGCGCGTCCACGATGTCGGCCAGCCGCTCGGAGTAGCCGCCGCCCATGCTCACGGCCACCGGCAGGCCCCGCGCCCGGCACAAGCCCAGCACCAGTTCGTCGCGCTGCCGGCTGCCGGCCGCTGTCAGCGCCAGCTTGCCCAGCTTGTCGGTCGCCAGCACATCCACGCCGGCCTGGTAGAAGATGAAATCGGGTTGCACGCGCTTCACTAGCGGGTCCAGCGTGGCGGACAACAGCTTGAGGTACTCAACATCACCGGTGCCCAACGCCAGCGCCACATCCAGGTCCGACTGCTCTTTGCGCAACGGATAGTTAGCCCCCGCGTGCATCGAAAACGTGAACACGCGCGGCTCATCCCGAAAAATGCTGGCGGTGCCGTCGCCCTGATGCACGTCCAAATCCACTATCAGAATCTGGCGGGCCAGCCCGTGCGCCAGCAGGTGCGCGGCGGCAATGGCCTGGTCGTTGAGCACGCAAAAGCCCTCGCCCCGGTCGGCAAAGGCGTGGTGCGTACCGCCCGCCAGGTTCAGCCCGACGCCATCGCGCAGGGCCCGCAAGGCCGATTGCAGCGTGCCTGCGCTGCTGCTCAGCGAGCGGCGCACCAGCTGCGGGCTTTGCGGCAAGCCCAGGTTGCGCACCTCGCGGGCCGACAGCTGTAAGTCGCGCACCTTGTGCCAGTACTCGGCGGTGTGCACCCGCAGCACGTCTTCCTCGGCGCACAGCCCCGGCTCGTAAAAATCCTCGGGCGCCGCAATGCCCTGCCACATCAGCTGCTCCCGAATCAGGGCGTACTTGGCGATGGGGAAGCGGTGGTCGGCAGGTAGGTCGAGGGTGTAGTGGTCGGAAGTGGCAAGGCAGGGCATGTAGGCGTAATACCAGAAAGCACGAGTTAGGGTTCTTATTTGTGATTAAGCGAACGAAAATATTTATTGATAAAATCTGCTTAATTCGTTTGAATTCGCAGTTTGGAAAAATATTTAACAATTTATTTGAAAATAATTTGCTTGATAAAAATTAATTATAAACCTTTGTCGCACCAAAAGCAAACAACCATGTACCGCCACACATTCCTCACCAGCAATTCGGATAAGATGCAGTCAGAACGACTGCTTCCGCTCGGTACGTTTGCCTGATTTCACCTCTCTGCTGAAACCTGACACCGCCCGAGCCCGTAAGCTCGGGTTTTTTGTTGCTAGCCGGTTATCAACCGCTTACCTCATTCCATCCATGCGCAATATCCGCCCCAGTTACCTGCCCAAACAATTCCAGCTCCGGCCCAATGGCGGCTTGTTGGATGGGTGCGGCCGTGCTTTTCTTCTTTGTTGGAAACGCTGATAACTTCGGCGTAAACTTCCGCGAAATTGAAAAGCCCGGCCCTGAAAAGCCGGGCTTTTTCGTGTAATTAATTCCCAAATAAAATCTTGTTTTTATTTGAACGGAAGAGGTGCGTATAATTCAAATAGAATTAACGAATGCTTTCTGTTTAATTAATTGCTACTCGCTAATTCATCTGCAAATCTCTGCACTTCCACCTTTCTAATTCCTTTTTTCACCGTGCGTTTCTTAGCTCCACCCCCCGCATATCGGCCCCTTGCAGCGGGCCGGCTGCTCCAGCCAGCAGCCCATTGGTTGCGCCCTGCGCGAACCCGAAAACGGCTGAAATCGGGCCGCTCACTGCGGGCGCCCACTTCTCCATATCGAAAACCTAGCTAGGCACTGTCTGCGGGCAGGCCGCCGCTTTATGGCAAACCGTAACAAACCCCTTTCGGCGGAAGCTTACCGCCGGAAACAGGCCGGTGCCGCCCTCGCGCGGCACGTCGACTGGCGCAATTGGCCCCAGTCCAAGCAAGTAGAATACATGTTTTCCTTCGGCTCGCCGCACGCACTGTACGAAGAATTGGGCGTCGATTCGGCCCTGGCGCAGCTTTATGCAGCGTGCGTGGCAGGCCGCACCGGACCGGAGCAGGGCAGCGCGCTCGGCGCCTTGCGGGCGCTGGCAACCAAACGCACCGGCCTGCTGCACCGCCCCGAACTGGCCCCAAACGTGGCCGCGCTGGCCAGCCGCTACGCCAAGCGAGTGCGCGAAGTGGCCGACTGGAAACCCAGGAGCAACAACGTGTTCCGGCAACTGGCCAGCTTGGTTCGGCACTTGTTCGACCGATACGGCAACGCGCCGGACTGGCTGATTGAGTCCTGGACGCGGCCAACGCTGGCCCAGGACGGCGTGTCCCTGCCCGATTTGACTTTGCACCTCGGGCAGGGACACTCGCTGCGCAGCTTCCCTCGGCTGCCCGTGCCCATCAGCAAACGGCTGGAGCACGGCATGCGGGAAGCGCCCGCCGGTTGCACCTTCCGCGAAGCCCTGCGCTACGCCCAGCTCGCCGCCCGCGGCGCATTGGAGTGGTGGGGCGTGGTGATGGAGTCGCGCCTGGGCCGCGCGGCTTTGGTCGATGATGGCTTCTGGCTGAGCGTGGTGGACTTTTTCGTCGCTTCGCCCATGGTCGACCCGCGCCATTTTGGCCCCGTCTGCGACTGGATTCATCAGAAGCGCAGTGTCGGCATCGGGCCCGAGCCAGCCCAGCCGGGCTTCACCCTCAAGGGCCGCAGCATGGCCTCCGTGCTGGCCCAAACCGAGCAGTGGCACAATGGCCAAGCCCGGACGCGTCGCCAATCGGGAGGCGCTAATGTGGCCAGCAGCTGGCCGGGCCTGCCGGTGGATAATTTTCTGGACGGCCCGGTGCGCATCGAACAGCTCACCACCGGCGCGCAGCTGCAGAAAGAGGGCAACGCGCAGCGCAACTGCGTGGCCACCTACCTGCAATCGTGTCTGGCGGGCCGCTGCGGCATCTTTTCGCTGACCGTGGACGGCACCCGCGGCCTGACCATCGAGGTAAACGCCCACCGCACCGTGGTGCAGGTGCGCGGCCGCTACAACCGCTGGATGACGCCGCAGGAACACGCCTGGATAATCCAGTGGCTCAGCCAGTCCCGCCTGGTGCTGTCGAAGCACGTCGGCGTGGATTGGCAGGACTAATGCGGGAAATCTCACCCCCGGCCCCTCTCCCCAGGAGAGGGGAGCCTAACGATTTGTAGCGCGGACTTTTAGTCCGCGAGCCTCTGAATTTTTAAAAGACGCATTTCACTCGCGGACTAAAAGTCCGCGCTACATCACCCACGCCGCTGTGGCTCCCCTCTCCTGGGGAGAGGGGCTGGGGGTGAGGTTCCGCCGGCTGCACCAATAGAAAAATCAACTCAAAATCCTACCACTATGCGCTTCAACTTCTTCTCTCGAAATACCGCTCCGACGGTAAACCACGAAGGCGCACCCGCCTTCACGCTCACGCCGCAGGTGGAGCTGTACGCCGCCGTGGCCACCGCCGCGCTCAGCGACCAGTTCTATGAAAAAGCCGACACCCGGCTGGCGCGTTTGCGCGAGTTGGTGGCGAAGAACGAGCCGCGGTTCGTGGCGCAGTTGGCGGTGTATGCCCGTGAGAGCCTGAACCTGCGCTCGGTGCCGCTGGTGCTGTGCGTGGAGCTGGCCCGCCTGCACCGCGGCGACAGCCTCGTGAGCCGCCTGGTGGCCCGCGTGGTGCAGCGCCCCGATGAAATCACGGAATTGCTGGCCTTCTACGCCCAAGCCAACGGCCGGAGCGGGACCAAAATCCTCAACCGCCTCTCCAAGCAGCTGCAAAAAGGCCTGGCGCTCAGCTTCAACCGTTTCGATGGCTACCAGCTGGCCAAGTACGACCGCGACGGGGCGGTGCGCCTACGCGATGCCCTCTTCCTCGTTCACCCGAATGCGAAAGATGAGGCCCAGCAAGCCCTGTTCGACCAGTTGGTGCGCGGCGAATTGCCCACGCCCTACACTTGGGAAACCGAGCTGTCGGCGGTAGGGCAGGAGACCTTCGCCACCGAGGCGGACCAGCAAACGGCCGTCCGCCAGACCTGGGAAACGCTCATTGACAGCGGCAAGCTGGGTTACATGGCCTTGCTCCGTAACCTGCGCAACATCATAGAAGCCAACGTTTCGGCTGCGGTGATTGAAAAAGTGTGCGACACGCTGGCCGACCGGTTTGCGGTGGCGCGCAGCAGGCAGTTGCCGTTCCGCTTCCTGGCCGCTTACCGTGAGGTGAAAGCCTTGCCAAGCGGCCACGTGGCCGGCGTGCTGGCGGCCCTGGAAACGGCCATTGCACACAGCGCCGTGAACCTGCGCGGTTTCGGGCACGACACCCGCGTGGTGCTGGCCTGCGACGTGTCGGGCTCGATGCAACAGCCCATTTCGGCCCGCAGCAAAGTGCTGCTCTACGACGTGGGCCTGGTGCTGAGCATGTTGCTGCAAAGCCGCTGCCAGAACGTGGTTACCGGCATGTTCGGCAACATCTGGAAGCGCATCAGCCTGCCCCGCGGCCCGGTGCTGCGCAACGTGGACGAGCTCTACCAGCGCGAAGGCGAGGTGGGCTACGCCACCAACGGCCACTTGGTGGTAGAGGAGCTGTTGTTGCGCCGAGAAGTGGTGGACAAGGTGATGATTTTCACCGACTGCCAGCTCTGGAACAGCACCGGCGACGGCGGGGTGTTCGGCCGCATCTGGGCCGACTACCGCCGCACCGTGGCGCCCCACGCCCGCCTCTACCTCTTCGACCTGGCCGGGCACGGCACCGCCCCGCTGGAAGTGCGCCCCGAAACGGGCGTGGCCCTCCTCGCCGGCTGGTCCGACAAGGTGTTCGACGTGCTGAGCGCGCTGGACAACGGCGGCTCGGCGCTGACGGAAATCGAGAAAATTGAATTGTAAATAATACGCGGAACGGCCGGGCAATAAAGCGGAACCCCCGGCCGCCTCAGAAATAAAACCGGCGCCGTAGCTGCGCCCTACTTCGTCCTGAAAACACGCTAGAAGCTTAAGTGCTTCGCTGTGCCTTGGGCACAGTACCGTGGGTGCCGCGACAGTTGCCCGGTTTTAGCTGCCTCCGGTTGGGTGCCGTAGGCAGGCGCTACTTCGTGGTAAAGTTCTCGGTTGAAATACGTTTCATCTCGCGGGTTCGAATCCCGTTTCCGCTTCGGGCGGAAGACGAAAACATTGCGCCTGTCGCTTGTTGCCCCAACCTTTTTAGCTGCTGAAAAGCAGGTTAATAAACCCCGGGAATAATATTCTTCAACAATAAAGCGGCCGTTATTCCCGGGCCGCTGCCCACTAAGCTCTACCCTTTTGCCATGACGCCTAATACCATCAACCGCGACGTTCGCACCCGCATTGCCCTCAGCACGCTGGCCGCGCTGGAGCAGGGCGGCTACCAAACCGCCGCCGGCCAGCCGGTTTCCCTGGCGGCCAGCCAGAAAGCCGCCGAAACCGGCAGCCGCCTCTACCGCCCCGCCGATGCCGAAAGTCTCCTAAAGGAGTTCGACCAGCCCGGTGGCGCCCCGGCTGCAGTGCGCGTGTACCACGCCACCACGCTGGAGGCGGCGGCCGCTTTGGTAGCTGATGGCGGCCGGATGGGCTGCCTGAACTTCGCCTCGGCGCGCAACCCGGGCGGCGGTTTCCTGGGCGGCAGCCAGGCGCAGGAGGAAAGCCTGGCGCGGTCGTCAGGCCTGTACCCGTGCCTGCTGCAGTTCCGGGAGATGTACTCGTACAACGCCCGGCCCGACAGCACGGCCCTCTACAGCGACTACTTCAGCTATGCGCCGGGCGTGCCGGTGTTTCGCGGCGAAGCAGGGGAGTGGCTGCCCGAGCCGTTTCTATTGGACATCATCACGGCGCCGGCCGTGAACGCCGGGGCGCTGCAACGCAACAACCCGGAACTGCTGCCCGAACTGGTGCCCACCATGCGCCGGCGTACTCGCCTGGTGCTGGCCGCGGCCGCCCGCCACGGCATCGACCACCTGATTCTCGGGGCCTGGGGCTGCGGCGTGTTTGGCAACGACCCGGCCCAGATTGCCGAGCTGTTTGCCGAAGTGCTGGCCGAGCCCAACATCCGGGGCCGGTTCCGCCGGCTCGATTTTGCGGTGTTCGACCCGAAGCCGCCGCAAGCCACGCTGCAAACCTTCGAACGCATACTAAAACCACTTTTCTAACCGTTTAACCCTTAATTCTACTTGCCGACATGAGGAAGACGGCTGCCCACTTGGGGCAGTCGCCGACCGGGACGGCGCCACTGCGTGTGCCGTCCCAACCCGGCAGAATCCGCATGGTTCGGGTGCCGTAGGCGGGCGTTACTTCGCTTGGTGAAAGAAGGGCCCTTCGGGACCTTTCTCGGGTTCGATTCCCCCTCCGTAGCCCCGGCTGCGGTTGACACGCCTGCCGCTTTTTGCCCCGAATTTCCGGACAAAGCCGGGTGAAATATGTTTCCGGACGGGTGCCATAGCAGGGCCTTTCTTATCTGGAAACAAAAGCTTGCATTGGGTGCCGTAGGCGAGTGTTCCTTCGTTTATGTTGTTCCAATTGGAATCGGGGGTTCGAATCCCTCCTTCAGCTGGCAATGGCTGAGGTGGCTGAGTGGTCGAAAGCGCAATACCGTTCTAGTCACTCGCCGCTTTTTTGCCCCAATGCATTGATTTCAACTCCTGTCCGGGTGTCGTAGCCCGGCCATACTTCGCACCCTTAATGCCCAGGTCGCGGGTTCGAACCCCGCCGGAAGCCATCCAAAGACGGTTGCCGTAGCTCAGTTGATAGAGCAGGACTAGAAGGCCGGGCGTTTGTTGCCCCGGGCAGGGATTGATTTTTGTGTAGAGACGCGACACTTCGCGTCTTGGCGTCCGTGCCGTTCGCCGGTCAGTTCGCCCAAATCGTTCAGCGTGGAGACACGAAGTGTCGCGTCTCCACACACCTCACGGCCGGATGCCGTAGTCTTGCGCTACTTCGACCTGTCACGTCGGCCCCTGGGCCAATACGCAGGACGCCTGTTGCTCCGGTTTTTTCTGAATTAAAACGGGCTGGTGCCGTAGCACCGCCTTACTTCGTTAGGGACGATGGGGTCGCCGGTTCGATTCCGGCTCGTGGGTTCCGGCCCATGGTAGCTCAGTTGGTAGAGCACACATGCAGGCGTTGCGCCTTGTTGCCCGGTCCGTTTTATTTCTTTTTCATCATCAACGAATGAGGCTCAAATATTCGCCTCAACCTCGTGCAACGACCATGCTCATGGCCAATTCATTACGCGGCAACGACCTCCGAAACCTCGGTTTCCCCGAAGGTCGGGCCATCGGGCTCGCGCTGGCTCAATTGCAGCGCAAGCACCTCAAAAAACTCTCCCAAACCGACCAGCTGGCCTTGCTAGGTCAGCTCTTAGCCAATCCCAACGACTACCTCATGCACCTCGATTGGAGCCACACGGCCGCGGCCCTGCTGCCCCCGCCTAACCGCCACATCGGCCTGGTCGAGCGCAAAGACTACGCTGTGTTCGGGGCCGAGCATATCGACCCCAGCGCCATCCACCAAATGGAAACGGCCATGAAACTGCCCGTGACCGTGGCCGGCGCGCTCATGCCCGACGCCCACCACGGCTACGGCCTGCCCATCGGCGGCGTGCTGGCCACGGACAACGCCGTGATTCCCTATGCCGTGGGCGTTGACATTGGCTGCCGTATGGCGCTGTCGGTGTTCGATTTACCGCCCAAGTACCTCACGCAGCGCACCCAGGAGTTGCGCAGCCTGCTGCTCGAAAACACCCGTTTCGGCAGCGGCCGGGGCTGGGAGCGGGGCCAGCGCCTCGACCACGCCGTGCTCGACCGGCCCGAGTTTCAGGAAATTCCTTTCCTGCGCAACAAGCTCGACAAAGCTGCCGAGCAAGTGGGGACTTCCGGCTCCGGCAACCACTTCGTGGAGTTCGGCATTGTCGAAATCACCGAAGCGGAAAACGAGCTGGGTGTGCCCGTGGGCCAGTACCTGGGCGTGCTCTCGCACTCCGGCTCGCGGGGCCTGGGCGCGGGCATTGCCGAGCGCTACACCAAGCTCGCTAAGGACGTGTGCCAGCTGCCCGGCGAAGCCCAGCACCTCGCCTGGCTCGGCCTCGACACCGAAGCCGGCCAGGAATACTGGGCCGCCATGACGCTGGCCGGCGACTACGCCTCGGCCTGCCACGAGCAGATTCACCGTCGCCTGGCCAAAGCCCTCGGCGAGAAGCCCCTGGCGAAGGTGGAAAACCACCACAACTTCGCCTGGAAAGAACGCCTGGCCGATGGCCGCGAGGTTATCACCCACCGCAAGGGGGCCACGCCGGCCGGCGCGGGCGTGCTCGGCATCATTCCCGGCTCGATGACGGCCCCCGGCTTCATCGTGCGCGGCCGGGGCGTGGCCGAGTCGCTGGCTTCGGCTTCGCACGGGGCCGGGCGGCTGATGTCGCGCACCCGGGCCAAGGCCGAATTGGGCGAAGGCCAGGTGCGCAAGTACCTCGCCGAGCACGGCATCGAGCTCATCGGCGGCGGGCTGGATGAGGCCCCGCAGGCCTACAAGGACATCCGCGCCGTGATGGCCAGCCAGCGCGAGCTGGTGGATGTGCTGGGCTCCTTCACGCCGAAAATCGTGCGCATGGACGGGGCGTGAGCCCTGACTATGAGGCAACAAACAGTGTTACCAAACTTCATCAAAAAAAGGAAAGCAGCCCCAGCTTGTTGGCCGGGGCTGCTTTTTGCGTTGGTGCCAGGTGGTTATTGTGCAAGCTGCTGGTGGCATAATGGCCGACATTGTGCCGCCGCCGCGTGCCGTATTGGTGGCCACGTCCTACATTCATAGGCTGATTGCACGTCGCACCTTTGGCGGGCAGCAGCAGCCGGATAATCAGCTAAGCGAAAACACCCAGACATCTGGCTGCCGGCATTGGCTTTCGCGGCCATTTTTCCCCAAACTCTCTACAACAACGAAGTATGTCAGCAAATGCACCGGCGGGTTCGGCCGGAAGAAGCGCAAAATACGCGGGCGGCCCGGTGACGGGGCGGCCCGGCATCGGCAACCAGCACGGCACCGTCCGGTCGAAGCGGAAGGAAGAGGACTGGACCGTTTTCGACGCGCTCAAGCAGGGCTTGCTGCGGGAAGAGTTTCCGGCCGAAATAGACCACCGGAAGGACGAGGCCGACTGGAACGACATCATGTGGCAAGGCGACACCAGCTCGTGCGTGGGCTGGGCCTCGACGGATTCGCTGTTGCGGTGGCATTTTATAAAAGCCAACCTATTGGATAAGAGCCTGTCGCTTTCGGCACGCTTCACTTGGATGGCGGCCAAGGAGACGGACAAAGAAGTTGCCTTTCCCGAAACGTTTATCGAAAGCGCGGGCACGCCGCTGAAAGCAGCGTTGAATGTGCTGAAAAAATACGGTTGCGTGCTCGAGGATGACTTTCCGTTTTATAGCTCCCCCCAGGACGGCACCACCGGCCTCTTCATGGTGCGCGGAATGGATACGCAGGAGTTTTACGCCAAAGCCGCGCAGTACCGCCTGAAGAGCTACTACAGCCTGGTGATAGATGAGAAGCCCAACATAGACCACCTGCGCATGTGGATTTCCCAGCAGGGCCCCATCCTGGTAATGTCTGACCTGGATGCCAACTTTCGGGAACTGTACCACGGCAAAACGACCCTTGACACCTACGATACGTCCACGGTAGTGGTGGACCGGGGGCATGCTTTTGCGCTGGTAGGGTATACCCCCGACCACTTTATCATTCGCAATACGTGGGGCACCGCGTGGGGCGACAAGGGCTATGCCTACGCCACCAACGCGTATGTGGCAGCCGCCATTTGCGAAGGATACGGCATCTGCATCTGACCCCGCAAAGGCAGCTTTGCAGCCCGCGCGGGCCGTTGCGCGCCGGTTGATGATGGATGAAACAGCGTTTAAGAAAAAAGATAAGCTGCTACATTAAGACCATCCAATAATCTGGTTCACCCAAGCCTGCCCGGAAGCAGGTGCGGCAGTAGCAAAATAGCTTAACACGGAAACCTGGCCATGCCGCGCCGAAAGCGTGAACTGAGGGCTTCGAAACAACGTATCAGTAGCAGATAGCAGGCAATGCTGGTCGGCCCAAGCGCCAATCACAACGGCCGTGCCTGCTATGGGGGCGCCGCGCCACGGCCCCAAGGATGCGAACACCAGCTACTGGCCAAGCTGAGGAAACCCCAGACACATCAAAAAAAGCCCCGTTGGCCGTGCGCTGGCGGGGCTTTTTGCTGCTTAACGCGGCCATAACATCGGCTTTTGGGTGCCCGTAAACGGTAGCCTCACCCTTTCCCACTCTCGCTATGGCAAACCAACTTCGCGGCAACGACCTCCGCAAAATCGGCTTCCCCGAAGGCCCGGCCATCAACCGCGCCCTCAATGTGCTGGCTCAAAAGGAATTTAAAAAGATGGACAAAGGGAGCGCCCTGGCCCTGCTCAAGCAAATCAAGGACGACCCGTTCAAGTACGTGCGCGATGAAAACTGGCGCCCGGTGGCCGAGCAACTAGTGCCCCAGCCCAGCCGCGACGTGGCCCTGAACCCCGCCATCAAAGACTACCGCCGCTACGGCAACGACTTCATCGAGGACGGCGCCCGGCGGCAGATGGACGTGGCCATGCAGCTGCCCATCACCCTCGACGGCGCGCTCATGCCCGATGCCCACCAGGGCTACGGCCTGCCCATTGGTGGGGTGCTGGCGGCCGACAACGCCGTAATTCCCTACGGCGTGGGCATGGACATTGGCTGCCGCATGGCGCTGTCGGTGTTCGAGCTGCCGCCCAAGTACTTGGAGCAGCGCCGCGACGAGCTGCGCAAGCTGCTGCTGCACCACACCAAGTTCGGCAACAAGGAGGTCTTCAAAAAGGTGAATATGGACGACCCCATTTTCGACCGGCCAGAATTCCGGGAAATTGCCGTGGCGCGCCAGAAGCGCGAGTCGGCCGTGAAGCAGCTGGGCTCCTCCGGCTCCGGCAACCACTTCGTGGAGTTCGGCCTGGTAGATATTACCGAGGTAAAAAACGACCTGGGCCTACCCGTGGGACAGTATATGGGTGTGCTTTCGCACAGCGGCTCGCGCGGCCTGGGTGCGGCCATTGCGCAACACTACACCAAAGTGGCCATGGACAAGTGCCCGCTGCCGCATGAGGCGCGGCACCTGGCCTGGCTCTCGCTCGACTCGCAGGAGGGGCAGGAGTACTGGGCCGCCATGAATCTGGCCGGCGACTACGCCTCGGCCTGCCACCACGACATTCACCGCCGCCTCAGCCAGGCGCTGGGCGAGAAGCCACTGGCGCAGGTCGAAAACCACCACAACTTTGCCTGGAAGGAAGTGCTGGCCGACGGCCGCACGGCCATCGTACACCGCAAGGGCGCCACGCCGGCCGGCGCGGGTGTGCTGGGCATCATCCCCGGCTCGATGACGGCCCCCGGCTTCATTGTGCGCGGCCGGGGCGAGCGGGAGTCGCTCAACTCGGCTTCGCACGGGGCCGGGCGGCGCCTCTCGCGCACGCAGGCCAAGGCCAAAATCACCGAAGGCGAATTACGCCGCGAGCTGCGCGACCACGGCGTGGACCTCATGGGCGGCGGCCTCGACGAAGCGCCCGCCGCTTACAAAGACATCCGGCAGGTGATGGCCCACCAGCAGGATTTGGTGGACGTGTTGGGCTCCTTCACTCCCAAAATAGTGCGCATGGATGGCGCCTAAAATCCAAATTCGGCAAACCGACTACCTGAGTTCTAGCGTAAATGGCTCTATGTCTTCTACAGGAGACAGTTGTTTTCATAGCTAGGAAAGCCTTCCGCCACTGGCGGAAGGTTTTTTAGTGCTTACCGCAGGCGCCACCGTACCAGTTGGCTTTGCGCTATTATCGTGACATATCCGCAGCAAAAAGCCCCACCTGATTTCAGGCGGGGCTTTCTATTAATATGCTTGTTGAAGCGGGGCTTTATTCCACCACCAGACGCTTCACCACCAAGCCGGAGGCCGTGCGGGCCTGCACCGAGTACACGCCCGTGGCCAGACCGCCCAAGGGCAGCTCCAGCGTTTCGGCAGCACCGGCGGCCAGCGTACGGGTCAGCACGGTGCGGCCCAGGTTGTCGACCACCGACACGGCCGTGGCCTGGGTGCCGCGCAGGGCCACCGGCAGCAGCAGCGTGGCCGAGCCGTGGGCCGGGTTGGGGTACACATTGGCCAGCTTGGCCAGGGCGGCCGGCGCCGTAGCCAGCACACGAGCCTGCGTGGTGAACACCACGGCGTAGCGGCCACCGGGGGCGGCGTTGGCAGCCAGCGTCAGGCTCACCGTGGGCGTGGTGCCCAGGTCGGTGTAGGTGCCGGCGAGGGCGTCGCGCAGGTAGGCGTGGTAGCCGGCGGGCAGGTTGTCGAGGTCATCCACGGCCAGGGTGTAGGTGCCGGCGGTGGCCACAGCCAGTTGCAGGGGCAGCACCACGTCGGCGCCGGTCAGGGCCGGCTGGCCGCTGATGGAAAGGTGCTCGCCCGTGGGCGTTTCGATGGCCAGCGTCAGGCCGTTGGTGGCCGGCAGGTAGTGAGCGTCAAAGGCGGCGTCGAAGGCGGCGGTAGCGCCGGCCTCAAAGTACGTCACGGTTTGTGCGCGCAGGCTGGCCGTGCCCAGCGACAAGGTCAGGCGCGGGCGGGTGTCGGCGGTAGTGCGCTGGAAGAGCGTGTTGTCGTACGTGGTGAGGCGGCTGCTATTGGTGAAATTCACCGTGCCGGTTTGCCCGGCAGCCACCCGCACAAAGAAGCCCTGGGCCACCGGCAGCACGTTGGTGCCGGTGTTGGTGCTTTGGCCGTTCACATAGCTGGTGTAGGAGCCCGTGTACTGGCCGTTGCTTTTGAACACATACAGCGCGTTTTCTATCCCAGTCGAGTTGGTACGCACCACGTCGTAGTTGATGGCCGACGGGTAGGGGTTGCCCAGGAACTGCCAGCCGGCCGTGGCCTGCGGGCCCCGGGCCAAGCCGGTGCGCGGGTAGGTGCCCGTATTAAGCGTGCCAGTGAAATCGACCAACGCCGAGGCGGCG
Source organism: Hymenobacter monticola (assembly GCF_022811645.1). NCBI lineage: Bacteria > Pseudomonadati > Bacteroidota > Cytophagia > Cytophagales > Hymenobacteraceae > Hymenobacter > Hymenobacter monticola. Next base: position 3,084,060 of record NZ_CP094534.1, read on the forward strand.
ATGTTTACCGTGTAGCCGGTAGCTACCGCAATGGGGTCGCTGGTGTTATTCGGCGACTGGAAGCCCTTATCAAATTCCGGCGAGGTGTTGGTGAGGTTCAGGCGCGACTGGTCATAGGTGAAGATATTGGGGAAGGTCGGCACCAGGGGCGGGGTGGGGCTGGTGTTGTAGGGCGGATAGACCACCGGGGTGAAGCCCGCAGTGGCGAAGTCGGCCACCGTGTTGCCGCTCACCGGCGAACTGTAGTGGCGGTAGCCGGGTCCGGCGTTCAAGTTGGAGGTAATGTAGCGCTGTACAGTAGCCGTGCCGTTCACCGCACCGCCGGCGTTATCTACGATGGCCGTGCCCGCGGCCGACGACAGCAGCGTCAGGGCCTGGCTGTTGGTATTGAGGTTGCCGGCTTGCAGGCGCAGTACCTGCGTCAAGCTCAAGGCCTGGCTCAGCGTGAGGCCGGCCGGGTTGGCCACCACCAGGTTGAGCACACGACTCGGCAAGCCCGAGCCCGTCACCTGGGCGGTGCCGGGGTTGTTGTAGGCATAGCTGGCATCGGGGCTGAAGCTACGGGGGCTCAGTTGAATGGCGCCCGTTGCGCCCGAGGCCGTGATGCCGGCCGGGTCGCAAATCACGAGGTTAGCGCCGGCCTGCAGCACGAAGCTACCGGTGCCCGTCACCAACTGGCAGTTCTGCACTAGGCCGCCGCCGGTTTGTACGGTCAGGGTGCCGGCCACATTCAGGGTGCCGGTCAGGTTGGCAATGCCGGTGCTCGTCACGGTCACGTTGTTGTAGCTGCCCTGCACGTTTTGCGGCGTGTTCACGGTCAGGTCGGTCAGCGGCGCGGCGCTGGTCGTGAAGCTAGTCGTGGCAGCGCTGGAAGTAGCACCGGCTGCGCAGTTGCTCACAATGCTCACGGTGTAAGCCGTGCTGGGCGTGAGGCCGGTGAAGTTCACCGAGGTAGCCCCGGCCGGCAGCGTTTGGGGCGTCGTGGCCGGCGAAGTCGTGACGGTGTAGCCCGTAGCCGTGCCGCTGCCCGTGAAGGTTACCGTGGCCGAGGTGCTGGTTACGTTGCTGGAGGCCAGGCCCGAGGGTGCGTTGCAGACTGCTGGCGCATTCACGATGAACGTGGCCGGGGCCGACGTGCCACCGCCCGGGGCGGGCGTGGTCACGGTCACATTGTAGGTGCCGGGCGTGGCCTGGTCGGCCGCCGTGAGTTGAATGGTAAGCTGCGTGGCCGACACCAACGTGGTAGCCCGCGTATTGCCGTTGAAGCTCACCGTCGAGCTGCTGATGAAGCCCGTGCCGTTCACGGTCAGCGTTTGGGCAGCGGCCCCGGCCGTCACCGAGGCCGGTGAAAGGCTGGTGATGGTGGGCGCGGCGTTGGTGGTGGTGAAGCTCACCGTGGCCGGGGCGGTGGTGCCGCTGGGGCAGGTAGTAGTAATGCTCACCGTGTAGCCGGTGCCAGGCGTGAGGCCGGTGAGGTTCACCGAGGTGGCCGTGGCGGGCAGGGTTTGGGTAGTGGTGACCGGCGAAGTCGTCACGGTGTAGCTCGTGGCCGAGCCATTGCCCGTAAACGAAACCGTGGCCGAGGTGCTGGTCACGTTGCTGGCCGCCAGGTTGGTGGGGGCCGCGCAGGGCGGCGTCACGTTGAAGATGGCTGGTGCCGACGGCGGCTCGTTGGGGAACGGCGGGTTGGTCACGGTCACGTTGTAGGCGCCCACCGTGGCCAGGTCGGCGGCCGTCAGCGTCACCGTCAGCTGTTGCACCGACACGAAGGTGGTCGGGCGGTCGGACCCGTTAAACTGCACCGTGGCCCCCTGGATAAAGGCCGTGCCGTTCACGGTCAGCGTTAGGCCCGGCGTGCCCACCTCGGCCGAAGGAGGCGAAAGGCTGACGATGGTAGCCCGCGGAGCAATGGCAAAATCGATAATATTCAAAGGCCGGAAAGGGCTGTTATCAACCAGCAACCGCTTGCTCGTGGCCGAGCCGGGCGGATAAGTGTTGGCCGGGTCGTTGGGCGAAGTCAGGCTGGCGGGCAGCGAGAAATCATACAGGTTGGTGCCCGACTGGCCGCTGGTGTTGGGCGAAGTCACTTCCACCAAATAGCCCTTGTTGTAGGTGCCGTTCCAGTAAGTGTCGATGCTGATAAGCGAGGCCGGGGTAATGCCAAAAAAGTTGCCATTGTTCTGAATCCGCACCGAATCGATGGTATTCAAAGTGCCCACGTTCGGCGGGTTCTGGCTCGATAGTATGCCGAAGGGCGCACTGGGCTGGTTGCGCACGTCCACGTCGTAGAGCACCGTGCTGGTGCTGCCCCGGAAGGCGTTGGTGTAAGCTACGGTTTGGATGCGCGGGTCGGTGCTGGCCCGGGGGTCGCCGGCCGCGTAGGCGAGCGGGCCGTCGGCCCCGCCGGTGGTCACCACGGCGCCGTTGGTGGGGCTGAGGCGGTAGTTGGCGTTGTTGGTGCTCACCACCCGGACCAAATCAGCCACCGGGTTGAAGCTGAACGACACCCGTTCGGTCGGCCCGCCCAGCGCCAGGGAGGTGCGGGGCGCCGTAACCGGATTCACCGGGGTCACCTGCGCGTCGTACTGCTGCGCCGTGCCCGGTGCCCCCGACGCGTAGGTGTTCACAATGTAGAGTTGAACTTCGTCGGTGCTGGTACGGGCCAGGCCATACAGTTGCCCGGTGCTGGGGCGAAACGCAATGCCCACCAGCTTTTCATCGCTCCGCAGTCCCACGAAGCGCAGGGGAAAGGCAATCGGGCTGCCCGAGACCGGGTCAAAGGTGGTCAGGCCCTGGTCGCCCACAACGCCCCCCGGAGGAAAGAAGGGGTTGCCTGCGGATACGTTTCGGGTCAGGGTTCCCAGCCCGTAGAGGGTGGTTTGGGCCCGCGCAGCCAGGCCCGTCAGCAAAAGCACCGCCCCCAGGGCGAAGCTTACCAATCGACTTGCTCGCCGGGGCGAAAGTAGGGGTGTGTACATAAGAGAAAGGAAAAAAATGATGCAGTAACCGAGCAGACCGGGCAGGTTCTTGCCCGTTCCGCCTTTGGCGGCTCATACGCTGACGCCCCGTTTTAGGATGAAAATAAGCGAAAAAAGCGCATGCGCTGCCGCCAGCAGGTACTTCTAATATATCGGTTAAATGCCTAAAATCCGCTCAAATAATCAGGCCAACACCCGCACCACATCGCCCACCCGAATGATGCCGCCCTGAGCGATGTGGGCCGTAAGGCCGCCGTGGCCGCGCATGGCGTTGTACCCGCCCGGGCCCAGCTCTTCTTCCATGCGCGAGCAGGGGTGGCACTCGCCGGTGATGTCGAGAATGACTTCCTCGCCGATTTGAATCTGGCGGTTTTTCAGGGCTAGCAGGTTGAGGCCGCTCACCACCAGGTTGCGCCGCAGGCGGGCCGGGTCGAGCGGCGCCGGCAGCCCCAGAAACCCGGCCACCGCCGCCAGGTGCTCGTGCTGAATGAGCGTGACCTGCCGCTTGCCGCCAGTCTTGGGCCGGGCGTGGTCGCCGAGCAGGTGCGAGTCGGTTTTCAGCTCGGCTTCGGCCACCGACACCAATGCCTGTCGGCGCACGGGGCGTTGCCCAATCCACTCCAGGCGGCCGGTTTGGGGCAGGGTGGCCAGCAGGCGGGCCACGGTCGACTTATCATCGCCAAAAAAAGGGAATGCCATTGGATGTTGGTTGCTGGGTTTGGGATATGCTTACGATAAAGCCCGTAAACCAATAACGAAAACGAGGAGCAGAATCCTCACAGCTGAACGGGCCTGTCATGACCTTCCCGGATTTCGGGATGCCCGATGAGGCCGCCCAGGCTGCCGGCCCGCGCCAGCAGCCCAAAGCTGAGCAGCGCCGCCCCCAGCGTGACCCAGGCCAGCAGTGGGGCTTTGGGCGAAGCATTCTTGAGCAGCAGCAGCCCAAACAGCGCCAGCGCCGCCGCGCCTTCCAGCGCCCAGAATCCTAGTTCGGCCGCGGCCGCGTGCGCCAGGATGAGGCGTCGGCCAATACCATGTGGGTCTTGCATGACAAACGCCGCGCCTTCGCCGGTGAGCTGGGCGGGCAGGCACAGCAGGCCCGCCACCAGCACGGCCACCAGCCCGGCCTTCGTCAGCGAAACGTTGCGCTTCAGCAGCCCCGCCCCCAGCAGCACGGCGGCAAACAGGCTGCCCACAATGGGCAAGTGGTTGACGAGCAGGTGAAGGTGAGCTTGGTTCATGAGACTGATTCGGGTAGGCGCCTCGGGCAGGCGGCCGCGGCCACAAAGTTACTGCGGGGCTCCGCAGCAGCGCCGGCAAAGCAACCGTATGGCCCCTCGCACGACTCTTGGAAATTGAACTGCGACGGCCGCGAAATCGTTATTTCAGCAGCCTCCGACGCGCTGCGCGAAACGGCCGTGGGAGGAAACATCTGCAATGAAAAGCCTTGCTTGCCCGTTGTGACAAAAATAAGGCGCATGCACCGTTGCGGCGTGAAAATGCAGGGTGCATTTTCACATTTCTGGCATCACGCTTGCCTTAGGTTTCGCCAGTAGTCATTCACTTTTTCGATTGCCTGTTATGACTTTGTTCTCACGTCTTCTGAGCCGGCTGGCTGCTCCGCTGCTGGCCCTTCCCCTGGCCCTGGCAACGCCCGCCGCGCAGGCCCAATCCGCTCCGGCGCCCACCGACGTCATCCGCGAAATCACGGACGCCGTTGGTCTCAAGGCCCGCTTCGAGCTGCGCTCCACCCGCGAGGTCGACAACGCCGCGGCCGTGGTGTACAACGGCAAGCGCTACCTGCTCTACAACCCCGATTTCCTGAACGAAATCAACCGCGCCGGCCACACCGACTGGGCCGGCATCAGCATCCTGGCCCACGAAATGGGCCACCACCTCAACGGGCACACCCTGCGCGGCGGCGGCTCGCAGCCGGCCGATGAGTTGGAAGCCGACGAGTTTTCGGGCTTTGTGCTGCGCAAGCTGGGCGCCAGCCTGGCGCAGGCGCAGGCCGCCATGGCCACCGTGCCTGACGACGGCGGCTCGGCCACGCACCCCGGCCGGGCGCCGCGCCTCGTGGCCATCGGTCAGGGCTGGCAGCGGGCCAATGGCCAGATTGTGGCCAGCACCCAGGCCAAAGCCCCTTCGGCCGCGCCGGCCGTGGTGGCGGCCAGCCAGCCGAAGCCCGCGGCGCGTCCTAGCTACGATAACACCTCGGTGCGCCTGTTTCCGACCGCGCAAACCGATAGCGACAACTCGCGCGAAATGGTGGCCGTCAGCCAAACCAGCGGCGACGCGGTGCGCTTGGTGGGCCAGCTCACGTTCCGCAACGACCCCAGCCGTCGCTACTACCTCACCAACGCCCTGAAAGTGGTGCGCGTCGACGACGAGGACAACGCCGAGGTGGTGGGCCGCATCAGCCGCACCGGCAGCGAAACCTTCCCCTTCGTGCTCACCGATAGCCAGCAGCGCCGCCTGTTCATCACCGCCCGCGGCGATGTGTACGACAAAGCCGGCCAGCGCGTAGCCAAAGTGCACGACACCATCTAAAACCCGCCAAGCCTTGTTTGCAAAGCCGGCCCACTGCGTAGTGGGCCGGCTTTTTTGTGCCGCAATGGGTTGGGTTCTGGTGGGCTGTTGTTCCTTCGTGGTCGGTTTCCCATCTCACTGTTCCCTTCAAACATGCCCCATTTGCCTTTCCTGCTGGTCGATGCCTTTACCACCGAGCCTTTGCGCGGCAACCCCTGCGCTGTGGTGCTCGATGCCGACGACCTCGCCCCGAGCTTGCGCCAGCGCCTGGCCCGCGAGTTCAACCAGTCGGAAACGGCTTTCGTGAACCGCGCCGCGCCGGGCAGCACCGAGTTCACGGTGCGCTTCTTCACGCCGGCCGAAGAGATTCCGCTGGCCGGCCATCCCACCATTGCCACCGTCACGGCCCTGCTGCACGCCGGCCGGGTGGCGCTGCCGGCAGCCGGCGGGGCCCTCGCACTCACCTTGCACCTGCTGCACGGCCCCATTCGGGTAGATGTGCTGCCGGGCGTGGCCGGTGCGCCGGGCCTGGTGTGGATGACGCAGCGCCAACCCGTTTTCGGCGCCACGCATGCCCCGGAAGCGGTGCTGCCGCTCTTCGGCCTCACGCCCGACGACCTGCTGCCCGGCGCGCCCATCCAGACGGTGAGCACCGGCACGCCGCAGCTCATGATACTGCTGCGCGACCACGCCGCCCTGCGCCGCGCCCACGTAGCCGATGCCGCCGCCCTGGGCCGCTACCGCGCCGGCAGCGATTTCTTCAGCCCGCACTTGTTTTGCCTGGGCGGGGCCACGCCGGCCGGCCACACCTTCGCCCGCCACTTCGGCACCCCGCCCGACGTGTCGGAAGACCCCGTGACGGGCTCGGCCACGGGCGGCATGGCGGCCTACCTCTGGCACCACGGCTATATTGATTCGGCCGATTTCATTGCCGAACAGGGCCACGACATGGGCCGCGCCGGCACCGTGCAGGTGCGGGTGCACGGCCCGCGCGAGGCCATCGAATCGGTGCAGATTGGCGGCACGGGCGTGGTGGTGCTGGAAGGCGGGCTGCGGGCGGATTTGTAGCGCGCAAGTGCAACTCCGGCCGAAGCCGGGCTGTTAAAGAGCGAAAAGAGAACGTCATGCCGAGCGCAGCTGAGGTATCTGGCTCGTGGTAATAATCCACTCATAAGAACTGTGTTGCACAGGCGAGATGCCTCGGCTGCGCTCGGCATGACGGCCTTTCTCAGATACTCTTAACCTCTAGCATTCCGCCAGTGCCTGAATTACCCGAAGTCGAAACCTACCGCCGATTTATTGACGAGCTGGCCGTGGGCCAAACCATTGCTGCCGTGCAGGTGAACGATGCCCACGTGCTGGCAACGCCCGAAGCCGAGCTGCGCGCTGGCCTGGTGGGCCGCACCATCACGGGCACCTCGCGCCTGGGCAAAAACTGCTTTCTGGAGCTGGAAAACGGCAAAGTGTTGGTGCTTCACTTCGGCATGACCGGCGACGTGGGCGCTTACCGCGACGAGCCCGACGCCCCGCGCTTCACCCGCGTGGCCCTGCACCTCGCCGATTCCGGCTTACGCCTAGCCTTCATCGACCCGCGCAAGTTTGGTCGCATCCGGCTGGCCGACAGCGCCGCCGCGCACCAAGCTGCCAAAAAAATCGGCCCCGATGCGCTGGCCATCAGCGCCGCCGAGCTGCACCAGAAGCTCAGCCGCCGCAAGACCCTGCTCAAACCGCTGCTGCTCGACCAGGGCATCACCGCCGGCCTCGGCAACTGGATTGTGGATGAGGTGCTTTTCCAGGCCAAAATTCACCCCGAGCGCATCGGCGCCTCACTCACCGAAAAGGAAGGCAAAGCCCTGCACGACGCCGTGCAGCTGGTGCTAAACACCGCCATCAATCAGGAAGCCAACTACCGGCATTTTCCGGCCTCTTTCCTCATCCATGCCCGTGAGTGGGACACTTCGCCCACACCCGCCAGCGACGACGCCCACACCTTCTGCCCGCGCCACCCCAAGGTGAAAATCGACAAGTACTACGTGGGCGGCCGGGCCACCTACGTATGCCCCAAGTGCCAACCCGCGCCGCAGGTCTGAAGAGACGACAGAGGTGAAGCCCGTCCCGATATCAACCCTGACGTGTTAACAATTAAAGTCAAAAAGCCCCGCTGGCGCATTGCCAGCGGGGCTTTTCTATGAATGAAACTACTCCAAAACGCTACTCCCGCACCACCCGCTGCGTGAGGACACCCGCGGCCGTGAGCACCCGCACCGTGTACACGCCGGCCGCCAGGTTGCTCAGGTTCAGAGTGGCGGAGCCGGCGGTCGTGCTGGCATGCACTACTTGCCCCAAGGCGTTGAGCACGGTCAGGGGAGCCGTTTTGGCCGAGAGGCCGCGCAGCTCCACCGTAAGATGGCCGTCGGCGGAAGGCGTGGGGTACACGCGCAGCGTCACACCGTTGCGTGTGGCTGTGGCGGCAGACGTCACCACCGAAGCCACCGAAGTAGCCGAGCAGCCCGAGGCGCCCGTGACGACCACCGTGTAGCCGCCGCTCAGGCCGGCGGGCAGCGTCAGGGTATTGCTGCTGCTGGCTGGGCCCACCGACGTGCCGCCGTGGAAAAACTGGTACGTGGCCCCTGCTACGGCCGTAGCCGTAAGCTGCACCCCGCCACCGGGCAGCGCCACGGCCGTGAGGGTGGGCGTGACCACGCCCGCTTGCACGGTGATGGTGGTGGAAGACGTGACGCTGCCGCACACGCCGCTGGTGGCTACCGTATTAATAACGGTATACGTGCCGTCGATGGTGGTGCGCGACAGGTCAATGACGCCCGTCACTGGGTCGATGCGCAGGCCCACGCTGGGGCTGCTGAACGTACCGGCCACCGCGCCTGTGGCCAGCACGGGTGCCACAGGTGCGGCCGCGCCGGTGCAGTACAGCCCCACCGGATAGCTAAAGGCCGCGACGGGCGGCGCCGTGAGCGTGAGCACCACCCGGCCCGTGGAGGTGCAGGGCGAGGCAGGGCCGGTGGGCGTCAGGGTCAGCGTCACGGTGCCGGCGGCCACGTCGGCGGCCGAGGGCGTGTAGGTGGCGTTGAGGGTGGTGGCGTTGGGCGAGAAGGTGCCCGTGCCATTGCTGGTGTAGGTAGCGCCCGTGGCCGCGCCGGCAATGGTACCGGCCAGCGCGTAGGGCGTCTGGCCGCAGCTGGCGGCCGTGGCGGCGGGCAGCGCTGCCACCAGGCCCGGCGTCACGTTCACCTGAATGGGCGTGCGGGCGTTGCTCACACATTCATTCCGGAAGGTCAGGTTGAAGAAGCTGTTGTAGGTGGTGTTGGCGTATGAGGGGGAAATCGACAGCGTGTAGGAACCCCGCACAATGAGCACGCCGCCCGGCGCCACCAGCGGGTAGGTGCCCACGTAGGTGCTGTAGCGCCCCAGGCCGCCCACGGTGGTGGCCAGCTTGTATTCGCCCGGCGCCAGCGCGTAGTTCAGCGGCACCGTCACGCGCGTGCCTACCTGGGCCGCCGTCACGTTGATGGTTACGTCGGAGCCGGCCACGGCCGTGGCATTCCCCGAGGGTTGGCTGCCGCTCACCGAGAACAGGCGGATGGTGAGCGTGCCCGCCGCCGTGGGGTAAACATCAGTTGAAGCCAGTACCCCGGCCTGCGTCACGGCAAAGCCCAGCGCATAGTCGGTAAACGTCGACTGCGAGAAGGTGCCGTTGCCGGAGTTGTTGTCGGTAAGGCCGCCCACGCTGGTGGTGGAAGCGAAAGCTTCGGCATAGTAGGTGGTGCTGGCCGTGAGGGCCGGCGTCACGTAGGGGTTGCCCGTGCCCAGGGCCGTGCCGCCGATGGCCGCCGCAAAGTAGCGCACCGAAATGCCCGCCGGCACCGTGGCCGAAAGCGAGGCCGTGCCCCCCGTGCAGGCGCTCAGAGGTGAAGGTGCCGCCGAAATCACCGGGTTGTTCACCGTCACGGTTACCACGTTGCTGTAGGCGGTGTTGGCGTTGCAGGTGGCGCGCACGCGGTAGTAGGTGGTGCTGGTGAGCACCGGCGTGGTGTAGGTGGCCGCCGTGGCCCCGCTGATGTCGGTAAACGTCACGTTGTCGGGGCTGCTTTGCAACTGGGTGTTGCCGCCGGCCGCGGCCGCCAGCGCCAGCGTGGTAGTGCCGCTTCCGCACAGACTGGTCACCCCGGCTATGGCCAGCGTGCCGGCCACGGGCTGGATAGCCGTGCGCGTGGTAGCCGTGGGCAGCGTGTTGTTGGCCGCGTTGAGGTCGCCGGTGACCGTGGCCGTCACGGCAAACGAGTAGTTGCCCAGCGCCGTCATGTCGAGCGTGCCGCCCAGCGTCACGGTCTGGGTGGCGCCGCTGGCCAGCGTGCCCGTGCTCACGGTGCCTGTGAAAGTCTGGGTGTTGCCATTGGGCCGCATGGCAGTCACCGTCACTGTGGCCGGATTGGTGGCGAAGTTCAGCGGGGCGGTGCCGTTGTTGCGCAGCTGCACCACCACGGCCTCGGCCGGGCCGAAGCAGTTAGAGGTGGCGGCCGGGCTTACCAGACTCACCGGGGCCACATCAATGGCCTGGGCCGTGAATTCATAAGCGCCCAGGTCTGGCGCCGCGCCGCGTGGGGCACCCGTAATGTCTTCTGTGACGCGGGCCAGCGGCGTGCCGGCGTTGTTGAGCAGCACGTTGTCGGGGGTGAGGTTGCCGGTAGCGGCTCCGTTCAGCACCGGGTCGGCCGAGACGCTGTTCTGGTCGAAGGCCGCGGCGTTGGCCGTTTGCCAGTTGGCCAGCGTGGCGTAGGTCGTTGTGTTGTAGATGCCCACGCTGCCGCTGGGCACGTAGATGTCGTTGTAGTTGCTGGTGGTGGCCACGGTGTAGTACAAGCCAACCTTGGCGCCGGGCCCCGACCGCGTGATGCTCACGACGTTGTTTTTGACGTCGGCACTGGCGCCGGTGCTGGTGTTGTAAATGCCATAAGTAACAGCCGACGTAGTGGCCGCTTGGTTGTCGGAGAGAATGGTGTTGTGATAAATCCGGGTATTAGCAGCCCCTGAATTATAAATCAGGTACTGCAGGCCGTTGCCATTCAGGTTGTAGAACGCGTTGTTCACGATGTCATTAGGCAGGGCGGCCGTGGCCCCGGTGCTGGTTGCCACGTAAATGCCGTACACCAGATTGGTTGAGCCTGGCGCGGACGTGTAAGGGTCGTGCATTCGGTTTTTCTCAATGGCCTGGCCCCGCGAGCCGCCGAACGTGTAGAGCCCGTAAAACGCGCCAGGGCTGGTGCGCAGCGGCCGGCTCAAGTCGTTGCCCACGAACTGGGCCCCATCCTGGTAGCCCGTGTAAATGCCGTAGCTGTAGAAGTCGCGCAAAGTGTTGTTGCGCACAATATTGCCCGTATTCAGCGACGTGGTGCTGTTGCCGAACATCGAAATGCTGTAGTAGCCGCCGTTGATGGTGTTGCCCTCCAGCAGCAGGTTGTTGGCCGAGTTGCCAGTGAGGGCGGCGCTGCTGGTCGAGCCGTTCACCACCACGCCCGCGTAGCTGGTCGATGTTGAGCTCAGGGTGGCGTTGATGACGTTGTTGGTCAGGCGGTTGTTGTCGGCCGCGTTGGTCAGCAGCACCCCGTAGCCGTAGGTGCCCAGCGTGCCGCCGGGCACGCCCGTCGCGTCAATCACCAGGTTGTCGAGGGTGACGTAGTCGCTGCCGTTGAGCTGCACCACGGCGCGCCGGAAGGCGTTGTCCGGCGCAAACCGCAGGGTGGTGCCCCCGCCGTTCAGCACCACCCTATTGGCGGCGCTGGTGCCCGGAATCTGCCCCAGCAGCAACTGCTCAGTATACGGCCCGTTGCTGACCGCCAAGGTCACCGGGCCGCTCACCCCGTCCAGGTTCAGCCGGGCGGCCGCGTCGGCGAAGCTGGCGAAGTTGGTGCCCGCCGTGGCCAGGTTCTTGTTGATGGTGTAGGCGCCGCTCAGGGGCTCGGCCGCGCGGGTAGTCACCGTCACGTTGTCGAGTGCTACCGGGGGCTGGGTGCCGCCCCCCGCGTCGTTGCGCCACGTGAACACCAGGCGTTGGGTGGTGCCCGCCACGCTGGCCGGCACCGGCAGGGTGAGGCGCCCGAACGAGGTCTGGAAATTGAGGTTGTCGCCGATTTGCACCGCGCCGCCCGCGCCATTCACCAGCGCCGTGCCCGCCACGGGCGCGGTCGCCGTCGGCATCACGAACACCTGCAGGTAGTCGAAGGTGCTTTCGCCGCCCGCCTGCCAGTCGAAGCTCAGCTGCACCGCGCCCTCGCCCGCCGGAAACGTCACGTCGCGGTACAGGTGTGTTACCGAGGCCGTGCCCAGCGCGTAGGCATTCGTCGTCCCGTTGTCGTTGCTGATGAAGGCCGACCTGGTGCCGACCGTGCTGGGGCCGTTGCCGCCCGCCGGGCCCACCACCCACTGGTTGGGCTGGGTGCCGTTCGCGGCCGTGAAGCTGGAGGTGGCCCCCTCAAAAGTTTCGGTGAACACCGTGGTTTGCGCCTGCGCCGCCAGGCCGCTCAGCAGCAGGCCGGCCCCGAAAAGTCGTCCCGCGGACCGAACTAACGCCCGTACGAATGGCTGTGGTTGACCGTGTAAGAATGTTTGCATAGGGAAAGGATGGGAGTGAAAGGGTGTGGTGCTGCCAAACGCTCCGCCTGGAGCGGTTTGAAAACATTCCAAGAAAAGTAAGGACTTCCTTTGCGGAAACCAAATCAACCGGATGTCGAAACAGGGTTTCATTCGCCAGCGGCTAACTCCCTGCCACGCACACCCTTTCTGCGCCTTTCGGCGATGAAGCCGCGGCAGATGCTGCGCTGTGCCCATGGTCTCGTCGGCGCCCTCCAAGCAGCCGCTAAAACCCGCTATTTTCCCGGCTTTACATCCAGCGTTTGGGTGATGAGGGCAAAACCTTTCCTGTTCTTCACCGAATCCTCGTCGGCCTGCTGGCGCAGCACCATAAAGGTGTGGTTTTTATAGTGAAATGCGTCGAGCCAGCCGGTGTGCGGCACTCCCAGCATCGACATACTAAACTGGCTTTGCAGGGTATGGTGCGGCCCAAAGCGCCCTGGCCCAGCCGAAGAGAATTTTACCCCGGCCAACTTGTACAAGCTGGTAGAATCCAGTTGGTTGTGAAAAATATTCTGAACCTCGTCCAGGTCCAGGCTGTCGTTGAAGCACGAAACGGTAATCAGGCCGCTCTCGTCGAGGCCGGACTTCTGGCAGGTCACCGTCACCGCGTTGGGGCCGGCCCGGTCGGCATCGTCGGCCGACCAGTTGCCGGGGTGTTGAAACGTAATACCGGCCTGATTGAACACCTCGATTTTTTGCGATTGGGTTGAATCGCAGCTTGTCAGCATGGCCATCCCCAGCAATAGGGCGCTAAAAGTCAGGTGTTTCATGAGGGAAAGGAAGATAAAGTGTCGTATTCGGCAGACGCGCAAACGCTAACACCGCGTGCGTTTGAGCCCATGAGAAGGCGCGCCAGCAATGTGGAGCCTCAGTGCATGTTGGCGAGGGCCCCGGCCGAGATGAGAATGCCGGAGCACGCCCCAAAGCCCACGATGAGCACCAGCAGCATGCTCACGAAATAAGGCGCGGCGCCCACATCTTCCGGCCCCCGGCCAAGGTGCGCCAGGGCCAGAATCAGGTTGTACAAGGCTTGGCCCAGGTAGAAAAACCCAAACAGAAAAATGCCAGCGTCGACGCCCATATTCGCCGCCAGCCCCAGCACGACGGCCGCGCCCAGCACCACGAGCAGGTTGTTGCGAACGATGCGGCCAAAAGTGGGCTTGTCCATGAGCGAAATATAAGGTTTTAGGAATTGCTTACCGGCACGATTATTTCCGTTCCCCGGCGGTGGTTCTCGGCCTCTTTCGAGCACATACCGAATCCAATGAGCAGCAGTAGCAGAAAGGAAAGAAAAAAGCCACCGGCGTAGCCCGAGTCTCGCCGCCGCTCAAACAGCAGAAACCCAAAACCTAGCAAGCCATTGACAAGGGCCAGCAGTAGCAAAGCCAGGCCATTGCCATACAAATGGGGCCAGCTAAGCCCGGCCAGCAGTAGCAGCAGCGCCAGGTTAAAGCCTAGCGGCCATGCATAAAGATGCTGGCCCTTTTCAGGCGGGTCGGTAGCCATGGCTTATTGCTGAGATACTTCGTACCCGCCGCCGCACATGCTCCAGCCAATCAGCAGCAACACCAAGCAAATGAGCACGGCAATGAGGCAGCCATTAGAATTGGGTGGCTTGGTCGGGGGCGGCAAGGGCTTGCGCGGCTCCATCACACGATGCCCACCCGCTCGGCCCGCAGTTCTTCCAGCCGCGCCAGCTTTTCCTGGTCGCGGTAGAAGATGTTCATCGTCTCAAACGGGATGATTTTCAAATCTTTGCTCACGATGTGCACGCAGGACTTTTTCACCGCCCGCACGTCGAAATTCCACGGGTCCATGAATTGCAGGATGATGATGCGGAACAGGTTTTCGTAGCTCAGGTTGGGGGCCGACACCTGTGGCAGGCAGCACAGCAGCTGGTTGATTTCGGGCACCACCGTGTCAACCGTATTGGCCGTGCTGAAGAGCTTGAGCATGTGCTGGCGCAGGCGCGGGTCGCGCTCATATACGATGGTGTTGCCGGCGTTGGTGAGCAGGTCGGCGGGGTCGACGTAGCGGGTGAGGGGGAACACCTCGCCGTCGAGCTTGAGGGCGTAGGCCATGGCCAGCGCGTCAGGGTTGCAGGGCACGGGCAGCAGGTCGTCAGCCGTGAACACCGGGCTTTGGTCGATGATGCCCTGGCGCACTTCCGTCAGCGAAAACGAGTCGGTTTCGGGGTTGAAGTTGTCGAGCCGCCCGGCTGCCTGCGTGGGCTGAAACGTGACGCCGCGGATGCACTTCTGCTTGAGCGCGTAGTCAATGATGGCGCCCATCTCGTCGTCGTTCAGGCCCTTTTGCAACGTCACCACCAGCGTGGTGCTCAGGTTGTACTTGTTCAGGTTCTCGATGGCCTGCCGGCGCACCTCGCGCAGGTCGCGGCCGCGCATGGTCAGCAGCACGTCCTCCCGGAAAGAGTCGAACTGCAGGTACACCTCGAACGCGCCCGAATACGTGGCCAGCCGCGCCACAAAAGCTTCGTCCTTGGCCAGGCGCACGCCGTTGGTGTTCACCATCAGGTGCTTGATGGGCTTGCGCTTGCACATGTCCAGAATTTCCCAGAACTGCGGGTGCAGCGTGGGCTCCCCGCCCGAAATTTGCACCACGTCGGGCTCGCCCTCGTTGGCCACCACCAGGTCCACCATGGCTTCCACCTCGTCGAGGGAGCGGTGGCGGCCGTGGGTGGGGCTGCTTTCGGCGTAGCAGGTGGGGCAGGTGAGGTTGCAGCGGTCGGTTATCTCGATGACGGTGAGGCAGCTGTGCTGCTCGTGGTCGGTGCAGAGGCCGCAGTCGTAGGGGCAGCCGAAGTGCGTGGCGGCGTTGAAGCGGCGTGGCGTCTCGCTGGGCTTCACGTAGTTGCGAATGCTCTTGTAATACTCCACATCAGTGGCGATGCGCACTTTCTGCCGCCCGTGCTCCGGACAGCGCTTGAGCATAAACACGTTGCCGTCCTCAAAAACGATTTTGGCCTCGATGCGGCGCAGGCACTGTGGGCAGAGGCTGAGGGTGAAGTCGTAGTAGGTGTAGGGCCGTTCGGGCATGGCAGGCGTAGGGAAAGGAATTGAACGGCGGAAGATAGTAGGGGCGGGGCTTGCCCCCGCCCGGTCGACTGCGTTTATTTCAACGATTTCGTTCAACGATGGGCGGGGGCGAGCCCCGCCCCTACATCGTTTTTTAGTGCCTGCGTCACTTCGTACTCCGTTATTTGCTCCGGGTAGTTGGCGTAGAAAATATTGTCCTCGTTCAGCCGGTAGCCGCCAATCAGGGCGCGCTGCGCGGTTTCCAGGTGCTGCCGCGCCAGCGCGGGCTGTCCCTGCGCCTGGTAGTTCAGGGCCAGGTAATAGTTGGCCTCCGGGTGCTGCGGGTAGGCCTTCAGGCACTGCTGCAGGTAGGCCTGGGCTTGCGCGTACTGCTTGAGGCGGGCCGCTGCCACACCGGCATACCACAGCGTATTGAAATGAATGGAGCCCTGCCCGTCGGCGCCGCGCTGCAGGGCCATGTCAGCGGCAAAGGCTTTTTCGGCCAACTTGTAGTGGCCCAGCTCCAACTCGCAAGCACCCTCAAAAAAGGCGAAGGTGTGGTCCATCTCGCGGCCGTTGGGCTTGAGCTTGGCCACGCGCTGGAAATCTGTTATGGCCCCGGTGTAGTCCTTCGTGAAAATGCACTTCAGAAAGCCCCGGTACGCCAGGTAGCGGGTTTCATCAAGTGCCACGGCTTTGTCTATCAGCGGCATGGACTTGGCGTAGTCGCCGCATTTAATCAGCGGCATGGCCTTCTGCTGGTAGGCGTAGGCGATGTTGGGGCAAGCGGCAATCAGGCTGTCGCAGTACTGCGCCCAGCGCGGGTCGAGGTAGCTGATGCGGTGCGCGCCCCGGTCGAGGTAGCGGGCCACTAGCGTGTCCTGGTAGGCTTTGCTGGCGCAGTCGCCAGCTGTTTTACCGCTGGCCGGCTGGCCGTAGCCACAAGCCGGCGCCAATAGGCTAAGGAATAACGGCCACCACTTTCCCATCGGTCAGCTTGAAGGTTAAATAAGTGAAGTAGCTGAAGGCCTGGCCCCTGTACGTGGCCGCCCGCCAGTCTTTCAGCGTTTTCAAAAAAGCATACAATTCGCTTACCAACTCCGGGCGGAAGTGGGTGGACACGTAGTTGGCATCGGTTTGCAGCACCTGCGTCATCGGCTGCCGAAACCCCGCACAATCAATCATAAACCGAAACGTGACGTAGCCGCTGCCGCTGAATTTGCGGCCTCCGCGCTGCAAAAAGGCCGTTGCCTCCTGCACCAGTGTGGCCGAGCTGCGCGGGTATTTCCCATCCACGTTGAAATAGTGTGCAGTTGGTGCCTTCACGCAGGCGGGGTTGCGGACGGTGGTGGTGTCGAGGTATTCGCCACCACGTAGGGGAATGTATTGGGCACGAGCTGAGGTACTGAAAAGCAAGGATATGAGCCCGGGGAGAAGCAGGTGTTTCATGCCGGTTCTAAGGTTTCGGCATGTTGTAGGCGGCGCCAACATGGGACATCTGGCAATGGTGGACTTCGATTAACATCTGTTAAGCCGGTTTATTTTTTCTCCTCCCAACAGTCAATATTGAGGGCAATGCCACTTGCTCCAAGCCGCAACAGTTCTTGAGCATTAAAGCCTAATGAACATTGATGTTCATAATTGTATAGCAGCCAAAAGGTGATGTTATCACGGAAGATGCCTAGCTTTTCCAGAGCATCAAACTTCGTTTCTAATAAATCAAGAAACACATTGATGAAGTCAAAGTAAGGTTGATTGTCTTCTGTTCCAACAGCATAGGTCCACACGCTGTATTCGGATTTCGAAAACGCGCGGCCTTCATCTTCCAGCGGGGCAACGCCCAGGATTTTAGTTATTGCTTGATAGGTTTCAGCAGTGTTATCACCGAAGATTGATAAGTGATGATACTTCACGTACTACGAATTTAAATAACACTTGAAAATTACTTGGCAGAACGTAACGGGGCGTTATCAAGCTGGTTTTGAGGACGCGGCGGCTGTCGCATCCATCCCCAAACATAATACCCCAGCCCCGCTACGCACGCCCACTGAATGGCCGTGAGGCCCAACCCTGGCAGCGCCGCCGTGGGCTTGATGAACTCCACCAGCAGCCGAAACAACAGGTAGCTGCTCAGAAATAGCTGGAACCGCCGCCCATTGGCCAGCGGGCCGCGTTGCCGCTCCAGGGCCCACAGCCCCAGCCCCAGCGCCCCCAGAAACAGGATTTCGTAGAGGTTGGTGGGGTGGCGGCGCACGCCATCGCCGAAGTTGATGCCCCAGGGCAGGGCCGTGGCCGTGCCGTAGGTGCCGTCTTCCAGCCCGCTGAAGAAGCAGCCGAGGCGGCCGATGGCCAGGCCGAGAATAATGGGAAACACCATGAGGTCGCCGCTGCTGGCCGTCACGCCCAGGCGCTTTTTGGTGATTTCCACGCCAATGAGGCCGCCCAGGAAGCCGCCCACGATGGTTTTGTTGGTGAAGTAGTAGAGCGAGCCGCCGGGCGGGTGCACCAGCAGCTCGGGGTGTTCCAGCAGGCCCAGCAGGCGCGAGCCCAGCAGCGCTCCGGCCGCGGCGCCCACGAAAATCCACTGCCGGTGCGCGTCGCTGATGCGGTCGGGGTGGCCGGCACGCAGGCGTTGGTAGAGGCGGTAGCCCAGGGCGTAGGCCAACACCTCGCACAGCAGGTGCACGGGCAGGCGGGCGGGGCCCAGGGCTAGCTCGACGGGAAAATGCATGTCGCAAAGATGCGCGCAGTACGTACTTTTAGGCCTGTGCCCCGCCCCAATGCCCTGCTTCGCCTGCCCTTGCCCAGCGTGCTGTTGCTGGGCCTGTTGGCGCTGCTGCTCTGGGGCGCCTGCAACAACAGCAACGATGCCCCCGACTGTTGCGGCGAGCGGGTGGTCCGCGTCGACAGCCTCGCTGCCCCGTTTCCAGGGGCGCCGCCCCGGCTCTACCTCACCATCGGCTTGCGCAACGACGACGCCGACCAGGCCAAGGTAGAAAGCATGTATGGCATACTGATTTTTCGGGGCCAGTTCTGGAACGACCTCAACGAAGGACAGCGCCAATACCTGACCATTCCGCCCAAGCGGGAGCGGCTTGTATCGATGGCGCTGCCGCTCACCGATTCGCTGGCCTGCGACCCCGCCTTGCTGCGCCCGCTGCAACAGGCCCTAGCCAAAGGCACTGCCGGCGATTCCACGTTGGTGCTGCAACTAGGGGTTAATGTGGAGCTTCGAACCGAAAACGGGTATTTGCAGGATTCCGGCCAGGAGTTTCCGCTACCTGCCATGCGCGCACCGGCCCGACCTGCTCAGGCAGCAGCTGCGTACTGAGCAAAGGCCTTTCAGCTTGGTTATGATGGTTCCTCAAAGGGCCCGAGCGGCAGAAAAACGTCTTCTGCTCACAACTTTTTTCGAAATTTTTAGTGTGTGCGCCGTTGGCTTAAATGGTTAAAAGCAGATATTCTCGTTAGTTGCTGGTAATCAGCATGCTGTTGTGCCGATAGGTGCCCCGCCAACAGCTGTTGCCATTGCGGGATTTGGTTGAAACAAACGGCCCGATGGTCGAACGAAAGAGGGAGATTTGCAATAATTCTGCCGCGGGCAGGGTTATCAACCTGGAAGCGACATGCTGCAGATGGGCGCTTCCGGTTGCCCGGATTACTTTTTTATCACGAATCCTACCCGTATGTTCCGCAACGTTCTTGTGCTTGTTGGTCTGCTGAGTTTATTAACCCTCGCCGACGCTTCCGCTACTTCCGCCAGCGTTTTTCGCAACCCAAACCGTAAAATTATGCCCGGTAATCACCGCCCGATTTACCGGCGTTACGGGCACCACGGCCTCTTTCACAAGGGCTTCCTCGGCATTCACAGCCGCCGCCAAACCAAGATTTCGGGCGCCAAAGTAGGCGGCAGCAAACGCCGCGGCACCCTGTAAGAAATCGAATGGCCGAGTACCCCGAAGCTCTTGCTTCGGCCCGGGCGAACGTCGTTGTTCTAACGGGCCGAAGCAGGAGCTTCGGGGTACTCGGGCCACGCCTTACACTTCATTATTCTTCTCCGCTGCTTTGCGCGTGAGGGCCGTGAGTGGCGAGCGGGTCAGGTCCGACTCGCTTTCGAAGCCGCTGCGGCGCACATTGGCGGCGGCGCTTTCGCCGGTGGCGGGCAGGGCACGGTTCATCCAGCTCAGGATGTCGGTGGTGGTGCCGGGCAGCAGGCCGTGGAAAGCGGCCAGGAATTTGGCCGGCAGCGAAAGGATGATTTCGCCGTCGCCGCGGCGGCAGGCGTTCCAGATTTGGCGGGCGGCCTGCTCGGCGCTGAGCGTGAAGCCGGGCAGCGAGTCGGCGATGCTGAACCAGGCAAACTCCTTTTCGTGCTGGCCCTTCACGATGGCGTGGTCGGGGCTGCCGGTGCGCAGCAGGCCGGGGCACACCGTCGTGACCGATACGCCGTGCTGCCGCAGCTCGGCCCGGAAGCCTTCCGACAGGCCCACCAGCGCAAACTTGCTGGCGCTGTAGGGGGCCATGTGCGGCAGCGCCACCTTGCCGCCCAGCGAAGAAATATTGACGATGCGGCCGGCCCCGCGGCGGCGCATGCTGGGCAGCACGGCCTGCATGGCGTGTAGCGGCGCCCAAAAGTGCACGGCCATCGAGTCTTCGAAGTCGCGCAGGTCCATGTTGTCGAGCGGGCCGCCCACAATGATGCCGGCGTTGTTGATAAGGACGTCTACTGGGCCAAGGCGGGATTCAACTTCGGCCACCATGGTGCGCACTTCGGTTTCGTTGGTGATGTCGCGGGCCACGGTCAGCACATCGGCTTCGGCGGCGCCGGCCATCAGCAGGTCCTGGCGGGCGCGGGCCAGTTCGGCTTCGTCGCGGGCGCAGATGGCCACGCGGGCCCCCTCGGCCACGGCCTGGCGGGCCAGCACCAGGCCCAGCCCGCGCGAGCCGCCGGTGATGAGCACCACGCGCCGGTTCAGGTCGTAGGAGCCGCGGCGGTTGCCCCACAGCGTGGCGGCCAGGGCGGCCGCGCCCAGGCCGGCGGCCAGCAGCCAATTCGTCGAAGAAGTGCGCTTGTGTTCTTTCATGGGTGATTGTATGCCAAACCGGGCCGAAAGGTTGCACGGACGAGCCAACCGGTCCCGATTTTCGCGCGGCTCTGGCACGAAACGTGGTTGGCGAGGCGTTAGGGACTGAAAGCGCGGGCTTTTTGCCGATATTTACTCCGCCGAAACGCCCTTTTTTCTGTGCCCAAGTTTCCCGCCCCGTTTCCAATGAAAGTTATTTTGCTCTCGTCGCTGCTGGTCCTGGCTGCGGCGCCCGCCGTGCTGGCCCAGGCGCCAGCCCACACCGTGGTGAAAGCCAAGACCAAAACCGCCGGCCAGCCCAGCGTGAAAACCAAAGCCCGCACCCCCGCCCAGCCGGCCGCTGCATCCGAGGAGCCAATGCCCATGGCCGACGCGGCCGTGGTTGATGCCAAAACCAACGCCCTCACGGCCAACATGCAGAAAAACCTGGGCCTCAACCCCCAGCAAACCGAGAAGGTGCGGGCCATCAACCGCCGCAGCATCGACGCGGTGGAATCGGCTCACCTGCGCTACAAAGCCGACCCGCGCAAGCTGGCCGGCGTGGTCGAAACCGTGAGCAGCTCGCGCCTCTCGGCCATCAAAGATGTGCTCACGCCGGCTCAGTTCGACAAATACCAGCGCAAGCGCGAAGAAAAAATGGGTGTGCCCAACGTGCAGGGCGTGCAGGGCACCCCACCGCCTGGCCTGGGCCGTGGCGCTGCGGGCGATGAATAAGGACTAACATTAAGCGACGTAGGGGCGGGGCTCGCCCCCGCCCGGACGTTGAACGACATCGTTGTTGCAAAGCAGGCGGCCAGTCGGGGTAAGCCCCGCTCCTACATCATTTAAACCAACGCGCCGGACCCTCAAAAGTCCGGCGCTTTTTTATGCCACACAACCTCAATTTCGGCCATTAAAGCATCCGCAGGCGTATGCGAAGGAATGAATAAACCTTCTGCTTCCGGCCGTTTGGCCGATTTGCTGGCCCGCGCCGGCCTCGACTGGTTTTTGCTGGCACTGCTGGGCGTGGTGGCACTGGCCTACTTTGCGCCCGGCCTGGGCAGCAAGGCCAGCCCGGTGCCGTGGCACACCATTACCACCGTGGGCGTGGCGCTGGTTTTCTTCTTTTATGGCCTGAAGCTGAGCACCGAAAAGCTGCGCGCCGGCATGCGCAACTGGCGACTGCACCTGCTGGTGCAACTGGCCACATTCGCCCTGTTTCCGGCTTTGGCGCTGCTGGTAAAGCCGTTTTTCGGCGGCGAAAGCGGCGGCATGCTGTGGCAAAGCATTTTCTTCCTGTGCGCGCTGCCCAGCACGGTTTCTACCTCGGTGGTAATGGTGAGCATTGCAGGCGGCAACCTGCCGGCGGCCATTTTCAACGCTAGCATTTCCAGCTTGCTGGGCATTGTGCTCACACCATTGCTCACCAGCCTGTTTTTGCACACGGGCACGGGCGGCGGGCAGCTTTGGGGCCTGGCCACGCAGCTGCTGTGGCAGGTGGTGCTGCCGGTAGGGGCAGGGGTGTTGCTCCATTCCCGCTTCAACGCTTTTGTGGAGGAGCGCAAGGCCGGCCTGCGCATCTTCGACCAGATTACCATCCTGCTCATCGTCTTCACCGCCTTCTGCGATTCCTTCGCCGAAGGCATTTTCAGCCGCTACGGCTTGGGCGACATCGTGAAGCTCAGCGCGGGCATGGTGGCGCTCTACCTGGTGGTGTTTGGCCTCATTTGGGGGCTGTGCCGGGCCTTGGGGTTCGCGCGGGCCGACCAGATTGTGGCGGTGTTCTGCGGCTCCAAAAAGTCGCTGGTGCACGGCAGCGTAATGGCGAGCCTGCTCTTTCCGGCCAGCGCGGCCACGGGGCTCATCCTATTGCCGTTGATGCTCTATCATGCCCTGCAGATTATTCTGGCCAGCAGCATGGCGCAGTACCTGGGGCGGCAGGCGGTGGCGGCTGATGCTCGTGTGGCTTGACGTTCAGGCTTTGGGCCTAACCCCCTGACCCCCCTCCGAAAAGGAGAGGGGGCACCGGTTGTGCTTCTGACGAGAAACGGCTGGCACCCCCTATCCTTTAGGAAAAGGGGCCGGGGAAGGCGTCACGTTAAGCTCCCAGCTTCTCCTTGAAAAAGGCCAGCGTCAGCGCCCAGGCTTCGGCGGCGGCTTGGGGGTGGTAGCTGGGCCGCTCATCGCAATGGAAGCCGTGGTCGGCGTAGGAGATGACCGTGTTGATGAAGGGCTTGCCGGCGGCTTCTACGGCATCCGTCACCTCGGCAATGTGCTCCTTTTTGATGTGCGCATCGAGCCCGCCCCAGAAAAAGAGGTGTGGCGCGTGCAGCTCATCGGCGCGGTCTTTCAGCAAGTGGGTGCCGCCGCCGTAATACGAAACGCCGGCCGCCAGCGGCAGCACGGCGTTGGCCAGAAACGACACTTTGCCGCCCAGGCAAAACCCGATGCTGCCAATTTTATCGGCCATTACCAGTGGCTGGGTGGTGAGCCAGCCGTGGGCAGCCTGCAAGTCGGCGGTGAGGCCTTCGTTGGTAATGGCGCTGTAATGCGGCATTGCCACGGTGTTGAAATCTGAATAGGCAATTTCCAGCCCGGGCGCGGCGGTGCGGTGAAACAGCTCGGGCGCCACCACGGCGTAGCCGGCCGCGGCCAGCCGGTCGGCCACACTGCGGATATGGTGGTTCACGCCAAAGGCCTCCTGCAGCAGCAAGATGCCGGGCACGGGGCCGGTGCTGTCGGGGAAAGCGGCGTATGCGTGCATTTCGGTGCCGTCGGCTACGGCGATGATGACGTTGTTCTGGTCGCTCATTACAAGGGAGTAGGTAAAAGTCCGGGTGCGTATACCGGCAACGCCGGCAAATGTTCCGGCTCGGCCGGGCGGCGGTCGGCACGGGCCGGACTCTCGAACCGGATGGCCCTACCAGTAGTTTAAGCTTTCTACCCCTCTTTCAAGCTATGACTCCCTCCCCCAAACTTCGCCTCAACGTGCTCGACCAGTCGCCCATCCGGCCGGGTGCCACGCCCCGCCAAGCCCTGCTCGAAACCGTGGAGCTGGCTCAGCTGGCCGACCGCCTCGGCTACACCCGCTTCTGGGTGAGCGAGCACCACAACACCAACACCCTGGCCGGCTCGACGCCGGAAGTGCTGCTGGCCCACCTCGGCAACCACACCCGGCGCATCCGGCTGGGCTCGGGCGGCATCATGCTGCCGCACTACAGCGCCCTGAAGGTGGCCGAAAACTTCCGCATGCTCGAAAGCCTGTTTCCCGGCCGCATCGACCTGGGTATGGGCCGCGCCCCCGGCGCCGACCGCCTCACGGCCTACGCCCTCAACCCCAACAACCAGTTCAACGAGAAGGACTTCGTGGAGCAGCTGATGGACCTGCAGGCCTACCTGCGCGACGAGAAGGTGCCCGACACCATTCACGAGCGGGTGATGGCCATTCCGCAATCGGCCACTGCGCCGGAGCTCTGGATACTGAGCTCCAGCGGCCAGAGTGGCCTGTTTGCGGCGCACCTGGGCATGGGGTTTTCCTTCGCGCAGTTCATCAACGGCACGGGCGGCCCGCAGGCGGTGCGCACCTACCGCGAGCGGTTCCGGCCGTCGCTGGAACTGGCCGAGCCGCTGGCCAACGTGGCTGTGTTCACGCTTTGCGCCGACACCGAGGAGAAAGCCGACGAGCTGCGCAAGGCCATGGACATGCAGCTCATCCGCTTCAACCGCGGCGAATTCCGCACCTTCCCCTCGGCCGAGGAAGTGCGCAGCTACCAGTTCACGGCCGAAGACCAGGCCCACCTGCGGCACAACCACGCCCGCGTGGTGAGCGGCACGCCCGCGCAGGTGCACGCCCAGTTCACCCAGATGGCCGCCGACTACGGTGTGGACGAAATAACCGCCGTCACCATCACCGCCGATTTTGAGGACCGCCGCCGCTCTTACGAGCTGCTGGCTGAGGTATTTGATTTGCCAAAAGGTGAAAGTGTGGCTGCAAACCAAGTGGTTGAAGCCGTTTAAGCAGCTAATTTCTGATGTGAGGGCCGAGAAAAGGAGGTGACGGCGGAATTTATTTGGAACGGTTCTAAATAGCCTATACTTTTGTGGCAGTTTAGAACAATTCTAAACAAGGTTGGGCTATTTGTTCACTCCGGCACACTTTTCTCTTTTCTCCTTATATGGGCCTTTTTAGCCGTTCTTCTTCCGCCGTTCTGTTTGTCGCCACGCTTGGGCTGGCCTCTTGTAGCAAAGACGAAGTAGCTCCCTCGGCACCGGCCCTGCGGGCGAAAGTTGACTACAGCACCCTGACCGCTACGACGCCCTACACCACCACGTTTAAGGACGAAAAAGGTGCTGCTACGGTGGATTTGGGCAAGGCTGCCAACCGCCTCGACATGTTCTCGGAGCTGAACAGCTATATGGGCACCGTGGCCGTGGCGGCCCCGGCCGCGCCGGCCACGCTGGACTTGGCCAAGCTGCGCAACCTCTACGCCGGCACCAACGCCCCCTTTGCCTCGGCCACGCTGAACACGGCCGCCGCCAGCGGCGTGCAGCTGCGCGATAAAACGGCCGCTTCCTTCGCCACCGCCAACGGCGACGTGGTGCGCACCTACCTCGACACCAAGCTCGCCGAGCTGGCCACCGCCAGCCAGAGCGTGAACCAGGTTGCCACCCCCGGCAACGCCGGCCGCCTGGGCCGCTACCTGGTGGATGGCCGCGGTTTCGAAGTGAATCAGATTGTGCAGAAGGCTTTGCTCGGCGCCCTGCTGCTCGACCAGATTGGCAACGTGCTGATGACAAACAGCGCCCTGACGGCCGATAACAGCAAAGTGGTGGCCGGCACGGTGTACTCGGAGCGCGAGCACAACTGGGACATGGCCTATGGCTATCTCACCAGCAACGCGACGATGGTGACCGACTACGCCATCACGCCCCGCGAGCGTTTCCTGGCCGGCTACCTTAACGAGAAAAACGGCGCTGCTTCACCCGGCGTGTACATGGCCTTCCTGAAGGGCCGTGCCGCCATCGTGAACAACGACGACGCCACCCTGAAAGCCCAGTCCGACATCATCCGCACCGAGCTGGAAAAGACCCTGGCCAAAGCCGCTGTATCGTACCTGGCCAGCTGGAAAGCTGCCGCCGCGCTCGACGTGAAAGCCCACGCCCTGGGCGAAGGCCTCGGCTTCATCTACGCCCTGCGCTTCTGCACCAAATACGGCGTCGATACCGCCTGGGCTGACTCGGTGCTCAACGGCCTGACCTCGGGCAGCCAGGGCGCCTGGAGCCTGACCAACGCCCAGGCCGATGCGGCCATTGCCGCCATCAACACCAAATTTTCGCTTTAATGACGAAGACCGGGGCTGGCATAGTCACCTAACGGGCCACCGGGCAGGGTTCCTTCGAGCAAAGGTTTTGCTCGATGGAACCCTGCCTCGCGTTCCGGGCTTTGCTTCATGCCTGGGTTATTTCCCTTTTGTTTTTTATGAAAAAGTCGCTTCTGCTGGGTTCATTGTCGGTGCTACTTGCCGTGGGCGGCATGGTGAGCTGCAAAAAAGACACCGCCAACCCCGACACGTCGACGGATAGCAACGTGGAGCTGAGCCGCAAAGCCCTGGTGACCTACTGGGCCGACAGCCTGGTGAAACCCAGCTACCAGCGCTTCAACACCAAGCTGACCGTCCTCAAAACCCAAACGACGGCCTTTACGGCCACGCCCACTACGGCCAACCTCGCCAGCACGCGCCTGGCCTGGCGTGAGGCTTACCTGGAATGGGAGAAAGTGGAGATGTTTGAGTTTGGCCCCGCGGCCGACGTGTCGCTGGTCAATCACTTCAACATTTACCCCGCCGACGCGGCCGGCATTCGCCAGAACATTGCTTCCGGTACCTACAACTTTGAGCTGGCCACGGCCATCCCGCAGCAGGGCTTCCCGGCCCTCGACTACCTGCTCAACGGCACCGGCGCCAACGACGCGGCCATCGTGCAGTCGTACGTGGCCTCGGCCAACCAGCGCCGCTACCTCACCGACGTGGTGGCCAAGATGGACCAGCTGCTCGCGGGCGTGCAGGGCCAGTGGAATGGCACTTACCGCACCACCTTCGTGAACAGCACCGGCACCAACGCCGGCAGCTCGCTGTCGCTGCTGGTGAATGCCTACTCGCGCTACTACGAGCATTTCCTGCGCACCGGCAAAATCGGGATTCCGGCGGGCGTGATGTCGTCGGCCCCCCAGCCCGACAAGATTGAGGCTTACTACCAGCGCGGCACGCTGCCGCTGCAGCTGGCCACCACGGCCCACGCGGCAGCCCAACTGGCCTTTAATAGCCGCGCCGGCCAGCCCTCGCTCAAGACCTACCTCGACGCGCTGGGGGCCAAGGACTCGCGCACCGGCCAGTCGCTCGCCCAGATTGTCAACGCGCAGTTTGCCACCTCGGCGCAGCAGTTGGCCTCGCTGGGCCCCGACCTCTACACCACCATGCAAACCCGCAACGCCGACGCCGTGCAGTCTTATGCCGAGATGCAAAAAGCCGTGCGCCTGCTGAAAGTGGACATGACCTCGGCCATGAGCATTTCGGTCACCTACGTCGACAACGACGGCGACTAGTGCGCGCCCGCTACTTTCAGACCTATACCCCAGCCGCGCCGCTGGCCGTATTCCGCGTGGCGTTTGGCCTGCTGATACTGGCCAGCGTCGTGCGCTTTTGGGCCAAGGGCTGGATTGCCGAGCTTTACCTGCAGCCCAGGTTTTTCTTCCCGTACTACGGGCTGGAATTCATCAAGCCGCTGGGGCCGTACACGTACGGCCTGTTTGCCGTCTGTGGGCTGTGCGCGCTGCTGCTGGCCCTGGGCTGGCACTACCGGCTGGCGGCGGTGGGGTTGTTTTTGAGCTTCACTTACATCGAGCTCATGGACAAAAGCACCTACCTGAACCACTACTACTTTGTGAGTCTGGCGGCGCTGCTGCTCGTTTTCCTGCCGGCCGGCTGCTACTTCTCGCTCGATGCGGCCCGCCACCCCGGCCGCTGGCACAACCAGGTGCCCCGCTGGACCGTGGATGCCCTGCGCCTGCTGCTGGGCATTGTGTACGTGTACGCCGGCCTGGCCAAGCTCAACTCCGACTGGCTGCTGAACGCCGAGCCCCTGCGCATCTGGCTGCCGGCCAAAAACGACCTGCCGGTGCTGGGGCCGTTGTTCAACTACCCGGCCACGGCTTATGCCTTCAGTTGGTTTGGGGCGTTTTACGACCTCACGGTGCCGTTTTTTCTGCTGAACCGGCGCACCCGGCCGCTGGCCTACGCGGCCGTGGTGGTGTTCCATGTACTCACGGCCATTCTCTTTCCCATCGGCATGTTTCCGTACGTGATGATGGTGGCGGCCCTCATTTTCTTCCCGGCCGAGTTTCATGAGCGGCTGCTGCGCGGGCTGCGCCGGCTGCTGCGGCTGCCCGCGCCGCCGGCCCGGCCCAGCGCGCCGCTGGTGTACACACCCGGGGCGCGGCGCGCCTTGCTCTACGGGCTGGGCGTTTTCTTTGCGGTGCAGTTGCTGCTGCCGTTTCGCTACCTGCTGTACCCGCGCGAGCTGTTTTGGACGGAAGAAGGCTACCGGTTTTCGTGGCGCGTGATGCTGATGGAAAAGCTGGGCCAGGTGCAGTTCAAGATAGTAGACTCAGCCACCGGCCGGGCTCGCTTCGCCAATAACGAGGAACACCTGAGCGTGCTGCAGGAAAAGATGATGGCCACCCAGCCCGACATGATACTGCAGTTTGCCCACTACCTGCACGACTACTACGCCCAACGCGGCGTGACCAATCCCCAAGTTTACGCCGATGCCTACGTGACCCTGAACGGGCGCCTGGGCAAGGCCTACATCGACCCCACGGTGGACCTGGCCCGCCAAACCGAAAGCTTCGCCCCGAAGCCGTGGATTTTACCCTTTGATGATGAGATTTCCGGTTTATAGAGCGCTGCCCTTGCTGCTCACCCTGCTGCTGGCCCTGGGGGCCCGGGCGCAGGAAACGCTGCGCGGCCGCGTGCTTACCACTGCTGCTAAGCCCGTGATAGGCGGGGAAGTGTACGTGAAAAGCGTGGGCCGCACCGCCCTCACCGACAGCACCGGCCGCTTCGAGCTGCGCGGCCTGCCCGCCGGCGTGCAGCAGGTGCAGGTGTCGGCGCTGGGCTTTCAAGCGCTGCAAACGGAAGTGCGCCTGCCGGCCGATGGTTTCACGTTTGAGCTGCGCAGCCGCGACCAAACCACCCTGAAAGAAGTGGTAGTGGCTGCTCCCAAAACCACCTTTGGCCAAACGCGCCTGCGCGAGGTGGAAGGCACGGCCATTTTTGCGGCCAAGAAGTCGGAAGTCATCGTGCCCGAAAACCTGGTGGCCAACCTCGCCACCAACAACGCCCGCCAGGTATACGCCCGCGTGCCGGGCCTCAACATCTGGGAAAACGACGGCGGCGGCTTGCAGCTCAGCATTGGCGGGCGCGGCCTCGACCCCAACCGCACCAGCAACTTCAACGTGCGGCAAAACAACTACGACATCTCGGCCGACGCCCTGGGCTACCCCGAGAGCTACTACACGCCGCCCACCGAGGCCGTGCAGCGCATTCAGCTGGTGCGCGGGGCGGCTTCGCTGCAGTACGGCACCCAGTTTGGTGGCCTGCTCAACTTCGAGATGCGCGGGCCCGACCCCAACCACAAAGCCGCCATCACCTCGCGCCAAACGGTGGGCTCGTTCGGTTTTTTTAACTCCTTCAACAGCGTGGGCGGCACGGTGGGCAAGTTGAGCTACTACACCTTTGTGCAGTACAAGCGCGGCGACGGCTGGCGTCCCAACTCCCACTTCGACAGCAAAACCGCCTACGCCGACGTGCGTTACCAGTTCACCGACAACCTGAAGGTGGGCGCCCAGTACACGCACATGGACTACCTGGCCCAGCAGCCCGGCGGCCTCAACGACAAGCAGTTTGCGCAGAACCCGCGCCAGTCTAACCGGGAGCGCAACTGGTTTGCCGTCGACTGGAACCTGTTCAACGTGAACGCCGACTGGAAGCTGAGCCCGAAAGCCAACGTCAACTTCATTGGCTTTGGGCTGCTGGCTTCGCGCAAGTCGCTGGGCTTTCGGCCCAACCAGGTGGACCGCCGCGACGAGGAATACATCGGGCGCGACCTGATTACGGGCGACTTCCGCAACTACGGCTTCGAGGCGCGCTTCCTCGACCGCTACCAGGTGGCGGGCAAAGACGGGGTGCTGTTAATGGGCGCGCGCTACTACCGCGGCAACACGCACAGCATCCAGGGCTTTGGCCCGGCTGGGCGCGGCGCCGATTTCAGCTTCGTGGCCCCCGACCAGTTTGCCAGCACCCGCAACCGCTCCGACTACCGCTTCCCCAACCACAACGTGGCCGCGTTTGCCGAAAACATCTTCTACCTCAGCGAGAAATTCTCCGTGACGCCGGGCGTGCGCTACGAGTACATCCTGACCCGCTCCAACGGCACGCTCGACGTGATAAACCGCGACCTGGCCGGCAACATCATCCAAATCCGCAGCCAGGACGAGCACCGCGAAAGCGGCCGCGGCTTCGTGCTGGGCGGCCTGGGCCTGAACTACAAGCCGCGCGAGCAGTTGGAAATCTACGGCAACGTGTCGCAGAACTACCGCTCCATCACGTTCAGCGACATGCAAATCGTGAACCCCTCGTCCGTCATCGACCCCAACCTGCAGGACGAGCGCGGCTACTCCGCCGACCTGGGCGTGCGCGGCGAGAAAACCGGCCGCCTGACTTATGACGTGAGTTTGTTCGCCCTCAACTATGGCAACCGCATCGGCGAAATCCAGGAGTACGACAACCTGAACAACGTGTACCGCCGCCGCCTCAACGCCGGCCGCGCCTTCATCGCGGGCCTCGAAACCTACGGCGAACTGGAGTTGCTGCACTGGCGCGATGCCCCGGCCGACGCAGCGGCGGAAAGCCCGGCCGCCCGCACGCAATGGTCGGTGTTCGGCAATGTGGCCCTCATCCGGGGCCGCTACGTGGAAAGCCAGCTGAACGAGGTGCGCGGCAAGCGCGTGGAGTTCGTTCCCGATGTCAACCTCAAGCTGGGCACCCGCGCCGGCTACGGCCCCTTCAAGGCCTCGCTGCAGTACGTGTATCTGTCGGACCAATACTCCGACGCCACTAATGCCCCGGAAGGAGGGGGCTCGGCGGTCATTGGCCTCATTCCGGCCTACCAGATTCTGGATGCCTCGCTGTCGTGGGAACGCCGCTGGCTCAAGCTCGAAGCCAGCGTCAACAACCTGGCCGACGCGCGCTACTTCACGCGCCGCGCCACGGCTTACCCCGGCCCTGGCATCCTGCCGTCCGATGGCCGCAGCTACTTTTTCACGGTTGGGGTAAAGCTGTAGCAGCCACAAAAGCCGCTGAAATGGCTTACAAAATTGGGTTGCTTTAGAAAAAGCCTGACTTTATGGTCATGCTTTTTCTATTTATAATCAATGGTTTGGCGGGTGGCAGGTAGTACAGATTTCCAGTTGAGTATTTTTAACAGAAATATTATTTGGAATCATTCTAAATAGTGCTTCACCTTTGTGGCGTATTTTGAATCATTCTAAATAAGCTATGCGCCCAGCACACTTACCCTTCCTCTTAGTTGGCTCTCTGCTGCCAATGGTTTCCCAGGCTCAAACCGGTGCCCCGCACCATCCGCACGAAAAACGGCACAGCCGCATGGGTGAAGTAACGGGCCGCATTGAGCTGGCCGATGGGCAAGCCGCTGAGCAGGTTTCGGTGCGGGTCAAGGGGACGGATATGGGCGTGAACACGGCCCCCGACGGCAGCTACCGGCTGCAGGCGCCGGCCGGCTGGCAAGTGCTCACCATCAGCTGCCTAGGCTGCACGCCGCAGGAAGTGACCGTGGAAGTGAAGCCCGGCCAAAGCGTGGCGGCCCAGCCCGTGCGCCTGGCTGCCGGCGAGCAGCAGCTACGTGAAGTAACCGTGACGGGCGCCAAAAGCCTGAACCAGCGCGTGGTGAGCGCCAGCAAAATGCCCATCGCTCCGCTCGACAACCCGCAGAGCATCGTCACCATCGAGCGCGCCGTGCTGGAGCAGCAGCAGGCCCTGCGCCTGAGCGACGTGCTGGCCAACGTGAGCGGCGTGTATGTGATGGGCAACACCGGCGGCACCCAGGAGGAAATCGGCAGTCGCGGCTTCGCCTACGGTAGCTCCAACACCTTCAAAAACGGTGTGCGCTTCAACAACGGCATCATGCCCGAAGTAAGCTCGCTGGAGCGCATGGAAGTGCTGAAGGGCAGCGCGGCCATCCTATATGGCAACGTGGCGGCCGGCGGCATCCTCAACCTCGTCACCAAGAAGCCACAGTTTCAGCGCGGCGGCTCGGTGGGGCTGCGCGTGGGCAGCTTTGGCTTCGTAAAGCCGCAGTTCGACGTGTATGGCGCTGTGGGGCAGAGCCAGACCGTGGCCTTCCGCCTGAACGGCACCTACGAGCGCGGCAACAGCTACCGCGACGGCGTGAGCAGCAACCGCGTGTATGTGAACCCCTCGCTGCTGTTCCGCCTCACGCCCAAAACCGACCTCATCATCGAGGGCGACTACCTGCGCGACCGGCGCACGCCCGACTACGGCATTGGGGCGGTGAACTACCAGATTTACGACTCGCGCAGCCGCTTTCTGAACACCGCCGACGCCCGCAACGCCACCAACCAAACCAGCGCCACGGCTACCCTCACCTCGCGCCTGAGCGACGCTTGGCAGGTGCGCGCGGTGGGCTCGTTCCAGCGCTACGACAATGAGCTGCTGAGCGCCGCCCGCCCCACGGCCAACGTCATCAAGCCCGGCCGCAACTATGGCAACTGGCAGCGCAGCCTGCAGCGCACCGAAACCGCCGAGAACTACTTCCTGGCCCAGCTCGACATGACGGGCACGCTCCGCACCGGCCGCGTTGGCCACACCCTGCTGGTGGGGGCCGACGCCGACCAGTACAATACCAACGCCCTGAGCTACCTCTCGCAAGCCTACGATTCGCTCAACATCATCGACCCCAGCCGCAAGCTGGGCGCGCCCAAAAATGCCGTGAGCGGGTATGATGCGCTGGTTTACAACACGCGCACGCTCGGCAACACCCGCCGCGCCGGCTTCTATGCCCAGGACCTCATCAGCCTGATTGACCACGTGAAAGTGCTGGCCGGCGTGCGCTGGAGCTACCAGGAAACGCCCAGCAATGTGTACAATTACCGCGCAACGGTGAATGGTGCGAACAACAAACCCGTGCTGGATGCGGCCGGCAACCCCGTGCTGGTAACCGCCGTGACCGAAAATTTCCGCTACGACAACGCTTTCTCGCCGCGCCTGGGTTTGGTATATCAGCCCCTCAAGACCACCTCGCTGTTCGCGTCCTACTCGAACTCCTTCGCGCCCAACTCCGGTTTCGACGAGCAAGGCGATGCGCTCGCCCCCTCGCTCATCGACCAATACGAGGTAGGCATCAAGAACGAGTTGTTCAAAGGCGCCTTGTCGGCCAACGCCACGGCCTACCGCATCGTCAACAGCAACCAGGCGCAGTCCATTCTGCCCACCGACCCGCGCTTTGCCACCAGCAGGGTGAGCGCGCCGCAGGAGCTGGCCGGCGAGGTCACGAGCCAAGGCGTGGAAGTAGACGTGCAGAGCCGTCCCGTCAACGGCATCTCGCTCATCGCCGGCTACAGCTACAACACCATCACCTACACCAAGAGCAACCTCTACGAAAACGGCAGCCGCCTGCGCTACGCCCCCGCCCACACGGCCAACGCTAGCCTGTTCTACAGCTTCGCCAACGTGTTTGCCAACAGCGCCACCCTGCGCGGCCTGAACGCCGGCTTCACGGCCTACTACGTGGGCGACCGGCTGGGCGGCCGCAACGCCCGCCTGCTCGACCCCGCCACCGGCCGCCCCTGGGCCGCGGGCACCGACGCCTTCCAGCTGATTGCCGTGCCCAACTACTTCCTCTTCGATGCCTCGGTGAACTATACTTACGACCGGTTCTCGCTGCGATTCAAAATGGCCAACCTGCTCAACGAGCTGAGTTACAACCTGCACGACGACAACAGCATCAATCCCATTGCGCCGCGCACCTTCTCGGCCACGCTTGGTTATAAGCTCTAATACGATGCCGGGCACCAGGGGCCGGCTGCGTTAAAAGTGGCCAGCCCCTGGTGCCTAATTTTACCCTGTGCCACGCCTTTTTACTTTGTTAATCCGTTTTCTGCAAGCCCGATGACTCCACTTAAATATGCTTTCCGAACCGTCCACTTGTGGCTGGGGCTCGCCTCGGGCCTGGTCATCGTTTGGGTGTGCCTCACCGGCTGCGTGCTGGCTTTCGAAAAAGAGCTGGAGCAGGCCTGGCATTCAGAGCGCTACTTTGTGGCGCCGGCCAGCACGCCGCGCCTTTCGCTGGCACAGGTAGCCAAGGCCGTGCAAGCCTACAAACCCAAAGCCAAAATCGGCAGCTTTAAAGTATATGCCGACCCCACCCGCACCGTGGAGGTAAGCCTCGCCGGCGCGCCCGAGGGCAGCAAGGGCAGCCGCCCCAACAACGCGGCTGCCGAGCAGAA
This sequence comes from Hymenobacter monticola, assembly GCF_022811645.1. Taxonomy (NCBI): domain Bacteria; kingdom Pseudomonadati; phylum Bacteroidota; class Cytophagia; order Cytophagales; family Hymenobacteraceae; genus Hymenobacter; species Hymenobacter monticola. The sequence goes on from NZ_CP094534.1 coordinate 3,117,913, forward strand.
GGGCCAAGAACGCGCCAGCCGGCCCGCTGCGGGCGAAGGGCCTGAAAAAGGCCCCGGCAAGGGTGGTAAAGGCGGAAAGGGCGGCGAAGGCGGCGGCCCCCGCGTGTTCGTGAACCCTTACACTGGCGCCGTCACCGGCGAGCTGAACCCGCGCGACAACTTTTTCAAAACGGTGGAGATGCTGCACCGCGGCCTGGTGGCTGGCAAGGTGGGCAAGCTCGTGATGGGCATCAGTGCCACCACGTTTCTGTTCATCCTCGCCACGGGCATCGTGCTGTGGTGGCCCACGGCCCGCAAGGCTTTGAGCACTCGCCTCAAGGTGAAGTGGGGCAGTAGCTGGAAGCGTCTCAACCACGATTTTCACATCGTGCTGGGCTTCTACGCGTCCGTTTTCCTGTTCGTCATCGCCCTCACCGGCGTGGGCATGTCGTTCGATTGGGTAGGGGAGGGCATCAATAAGCTCACCCACTCGCCCCTGAAGCGCCCCGAAGCCCCCGAGTCGGCCGCGCCCGTTGCCGGGGCCGCCGCGCCGGCCTTCGCGCCCGATGCTGTGCTGGCCCTGGCCCGCCAGCAAGCCCCCGATGCCGAATTTTACGCCGTGCAGCTGCCCAAAGACCCCAAAGGCAGCATCCGGGTAGCTGTGCTGCGCCCCGGTGCCATCACCGAAAACGCCACCGACGAGGTGTACCTCGACCAATATTCCGGCCAGGTTATCAGCGTCCAAACCTACGCCCAGCGCCCCGTGGGCCAGCGCATCCGCGGCTTGTTCAAGCCGGTGCACACGGGCGCCATTTTCGGCTGGCCCACTAAGGCGCTGGCTTTGGTGATGACGCTGCTCGGCGCCACCTTCCCCGTCACGGGCACCATCATGTGGCTCAACCGGCGGCGCAAGCAGCAGCGCAAGCCCCGGGAACTGGTGGCTGTGAGCTGAAAAACCAGTTCATAAAACGGAAATGCAGGGTTGGTCGAATTTTTCGAAAATTGACCAACCCTGCTTTGCTTTGTGCCGTAATGTGGCAAAACGTTAGAAAAACGGCTTCTTATTTTAATTATATAAAGTGTTGATGCTGTTGTTCCTCCTAAATTATTAAAATAATTTGCTGCTTGCTTGATATATCATTTTTATTGCTAAAAAATTGTTGAAATAGCAACATATAAAAGTTGTATCAATTCCCACTTTGAGTCTTGTATTCCCAAATTAATTCTATCGGTGGTTAATGCGAATTTATTAAAATGCTTGCCAGCAAGGCATTGATTTACAGTAGCGCATTTGGCAGAAATATTGTTTTTGCGGGAGAGTAACTATTTAGTCTCTTCCTTATGCGCTTATTTTACTTATCCCTTCGTGCCTTTTTCGTGGGCATTCTTCTGCTAGGTGCTACTGCTTTTTCGGGCATAGCGCAGCAAATACGATATGCCAACGCTGTGCATTCATCCTTGAATGCCACGAGCGAACCTTTGGCGGTCGATAACTCTTTGACAACGGCGGCCCGGATTGAGGCCCCGGCGCTACTGGGGGCGTCCCGCCTGCGGATGAACTTTCCGATGACGGTTCGGCGCGGCACCAAAGCGGGCCTGGTGATTCAAATGGGCTCGAATGTGGACCTAGGCATCCTAACCGGTACCAGCATCCGAACTTACCTAAACGGCAGCTCAACGGCGGTGGACAACTTCGCGGCGAGCACGCTGCTCGACCTGACTGCAACCGGCAGCAACAAGGCGGTGCTGGAATTCATCGTAGCCGACGACATCAACCAGATTGAGGTGCGCACCGCCGGCCTGCTCAACGCCAGCGTGAGCATCGACATTTTTGCCGCCTACGGCACCGTGACCCCGCTGCCGGTCGAGCTGACGGCCTTTCTGGGCAAGGCCACCAGCTCCGGCGTGGTCCTGACCTGGAACACCGCGTCGGAACGTAACAACGACCGTTTTGTGGTGGAGCGCGCCGACGACCAATCGGATGCTTTCCGGGCCATTGGCCAGGTAAAAGGCGCCGGCAATAGCATCCAGCCCCAGCAGTACCAGTTTGTTGATGCCAATCCGCTAGCCTTGGGTTATTACCGGTTGCGCCAGGTCGATGCCGATGGCAAAGAAGAGTTCAGCCCCATTGTGGCGGTGAAAAGCGCCCTCAAGGCCGCCGAATTGGCTGCTTACCCCAGCCCCGCTGTCGAGACCCTGACGGTAACCGGTGCAGCGGGTGCTTCTTTCGGCGTGTTCAACCAGTTCGGCCAAAAGCTACTGGAAGCAAAAATGACCCTGGAGCAACGCCAGCAGCTGGATGTGCGCAGCCTGCCCAATGGCGTATATTTCCTGAAAGACCTGAGTACGGGCCAAAGCACCCGGTTTGTGAAAACAGCCAGCGTGCGCTAGGCTTTTAAGTCTCTAGGCAATGTTAAAAACAGGCTCCTGAACGGAGCCTGTTTTTTTATGCAAACGTCTCCCAGCCAAGCTTCAGAATAAACGCGCTGACGACGACTAAGAACAGCACTCGCACGAAGCCCGTGCCCTGCCGCAGCGCCAGCCGCGCGCCCACCAGCGAGCCCAGCACGTTGCACACGGCCATGGGCACCGCCACGTGGTAGAGCACCTGTCCGGTGGAGATGAAGTAAGCCAGCCCGGCCATGTTGGTGGCCACGTTCACCACCTTGGCCGAGGCTGAGGCGGCTAGAAAGTCATAGCCAAACAGCCCCACGAAGGCAAACAGCAGCAAACTGCCCGTGCCCGGCCCAAAAAAGCCGTCGTAGAACCCGATGCTGGCCCCCAGCACCACGCCCGTCCACAACTCCCGGCGGCCGTGCAGACGCGGCGCGTGCAGGCTGCCAAAATCCTTGCGCCAAAACGTATACGCGGCCATGAGCACCAGCAGCGCCAGCACCAGCGGCTTCACCAGCTCCTTGTTGAGGCCGCTCACGGCCCGCGCCCCCAGCAACGCAAAGCAACCCGCTACCACGGCTGCCACCGCCACCGTGCGCCAGCGAATGGGCACCCCCGTCAGCCCCCGCAAATACCGAAACGCCGAGGCCGACGTGCCCGCCAGGCTCGCCACTTTGCCCGTGCCGAGCACCGTGGGCACCGGCACCTGAGGCAGCAATAGCAGCAGCGCCGGCAACTGAATGAGCCCGCCCCCGCCCACCATGCCATCGATGAGGCCGGCCAGAAAGGCAAAAAAGCTTAACAGGACAAGCGAGGGCAAGGCAATGCCGTCTATCATAACAATCGGAGATGAACTACTAAATGCCCGGCTTTGCGGCAGAAAAGACTAAACCAAACAGCAGCCCTAACACAGAGAGGCAAATAATGAAGGGCTTGACATTGCTTTTCACCGGCTGGGACTGCCAATCAGCAATAAATCGTTTGCCGTACGCTTCCAGCCCCAGTCCGGTGGCCAAGCTGCTTGCCCAGGACAGCCAGGGGAAAAGCGGGGCCGGTGCAAAGTGAGAAAGCAGGTAAAGCGTGAGCCCTGTGTAGAGAGTACTGCCGCCCAACGCCATACGTGCAGCACCGGGCTGCTGCATATCTTTTAGGTTTCGGGCCATCATTGCCCCGCCTACCACCGGATTGAATAGCAACGAGAGCAAGCGAATGCCTCCGGCCGAGTAGAGCGCTCGACCGGAGGCAGTAGCCGTTGTCGCGTTGGCCGGCGGCATGGCTTAAAACGGCGGCTCCTCGTTGCTAAAGTTGCTCTTCGGGAACGGAACCGGCGACTCGTTAATCTTAGAACCCAGGCGAATGGTGTTGGGCGCAAAGGGACTGGGCTCGCTGTCGAAGTTGCTGGCGGGCAGGCTCATGGTCTGGTAGTTGCCCGGGTCGAAGCCGCCGCCCATGCCGTCGAGGTCGGCAAACTTGGTGAACTTGCCGATGAACTTGAGCTGCACGGTTTCGAGGGAGCCGTTCCGGTGCTTGGCAATGATGACTTCGCCCACACCCTGCGTCGAGTTGCCCTCGGCGTCCTGGTCGAGGCCGTAGTATTCGGGGCGGTAGAGGAAGATTACCATGTCGGCGTCCTGCTCGATAGAGCCCGATTCGCGAAGGTCACTCAGCTGCGGCTTTTTGTCGCCACCGCGCGTTTCCACCGAGCGCGAGAGCTGCGAGAGGGCCAAAACGGGCACGTTCAGCTCCTTGGCAATGCCCTTGAGGGCCCGCGAGATGCTGGCGATTTCCTGTTCGCGGTTGCCGCCGCGGCCGTCGGTGTTGCCACTCATCAGCTGCAGGTAGTCGATGATAATCATCTGCACGTCCTTCTGCGAGCGCAGGCGGCGGCACTTGGTGCGCAACTCGCGGATGCTCAGACCGGGCGTATCATCGATATAAATCGGGGCGGCCGAGAGGGCCGTGATTTTGTGGTTGAGCTGTTGCCACTCGTGGTCGGCCAAGCTACCTTTCTTGATTTTCTCCGAATCCAGCTCCGCCTCAGCCGAAATCAGACGGTTGACGAGCTGCAGCGAGGACATTTCGAGCGAAAAGATGGCCACTGCTTTCTTGAAATCCACGGCCGCGTTGCGCATGGCCGAGACTACGAAGGCCGTGTTGTGCGTCACGGTCATGTCCTGCAGCAGGAACAGGCGGTTGCCGTCAATCTCAAAGCCGTAGTAATCATCGACTTTGTCGAATTCCACTGTGATGCCTGTCTGCCGCCAGTCGACGGGCGAGGCCCAGGGTTGGGCCTTTTTGCGGGCCACGCGCACCGGTACGCGGTTGATATCGCCGTAGAGGCGCACGCGCCACACTTCACTCTCGTAGCCGATGCTGGAAATGGTGGCCCGCTTCTTCGTGAGCGAGGTGCGGAAACCCAGCGAGTCACCCAGAAATTTGATTTGCCGGGCCAGGCGGTGGTTTTTCTGGGTGATTTCGTAGCCGTTGGAAACCGGGTCGAGGTGGCCGTCACTGTCGATGAGGCCCGCCAGCAGGCGCAGACGGTTCTCTGTCGAGTTGATGGCATAGTCACGCGGAATGTGCTTGTCGCCGAGCACGCCCAGTTGCCGCAGCTCATCCTGCAGGGAGTATTCGGCAATGTTGCCGCCCTGCCGTCCGCGCGTGATGCCGTAGCTGTTGCAGCGGTTTTCGACCACGCCCACCGTTACCTGCATGCCCAGCGTAGCGGCATATTCGTGCAGATAATCAATGATTTCGGGGTCTTGTCCGGTAATGCGGCAGTTGTTGCTGGCGCCGTCGCCCAGCCACACGCCCAGGAAATACGGGTCGACGGGCAGCTCCTGCGCCTCAAATTCCACAGGCACTTTGTAGCCCTTGTAGTTCGAGCGGAACTTCGGCCCCTTGGCCAGATAGTCCTTCACGGTGATATTGAGCACGTCGCCGTGGCGGTGCGGGCCCTCGTTGCGGCTACGCTTGAGCGAGAGAATGTGGCTCTCATTCACGCGGTAGTCGTCGCCTTTGTTCTGGCGCACCCAATACATGTTTTCGCGGCCGCGGGCGATGCTCAGCACCCGACGCGGGGTCGAGTCGTCGCCCATGAGCAGGTCGCCGGGCAGTACGTCTTCCACGTTGCGCAGGTCGCCATCGAACATCAGCACCTTCGTGCCTTTGCCCAAGCACTTGCCCATGCCCGGACGTGCAGCAATAATCACCAGGTCAGACGGTTGCCAGCCGCTCGTGACGCGGTCCAGGGCCGAGAAGCCGGTGGGCACACCGGTGAGGCCGTCGCTCTGGTTTTTCTTTTCTTCGAGCTCCTTGATGGCCTTGCCCATCAGGCTGCGCATGTCGTCGAAGTTCTTGCGAATGTTCGCCTCCGATACCTCAAACAGCGCCGATTCGGTGTCGTCGAGCAGCTTGAACACGTCGGTGGTGTCCTCGAACGCGTCGCGCTGGATTTCGCTCGAAATCCGAATCAGCTCGCGTTTGATGGCGGTTTCGGTGATGATGCGGGCGTGGTATTCCACGTTGGCGGCCGAGTTCACCTTGAGGGTGAGGTTGGCCACGTAGAAGGGGCCACCGGCGGCTTCGAGCTCGCCCATTTCGCGCAGCTCGTGCACCACGGTGAGCTGGTCGATGGGCTCGGACTTATCAAACAGCCGGATGACGGCCTTGTAGATGCGCTGGTGGGCATCTTTGTAAAAGCTCTCGGGCTTGAGCAGGTCAATCACCGAGGTGAGGGCATCTTTTTCCAGCATCAGGGCCCCGAGCACGGCCATTTCGAGCTCGGGCGCCTGGGGCGGCAGCTTGCCGGCCGCGCTGGCATTAAAGGGGACCATGCCGGTTGCGCCCCGGCCCGCCCAGGCCGCTTTGGCTCGGGCAGCGGATTGCTTCAGGCGGTCGTCCATTTGGTCAGGCATCGGTTGGGGAAGGGGTTGGAGCGGCGAGTGAAAAGCGGGCGGCCCGATTAGTAAAAACCGTCGGGCACGCCTTCTATACAAAGCTAACCCGCAAGCCGGGGAAAAGTGCCGCTGGAAAATTCGAATCTTTTGGCTATGCAGGGGGCCCGGCGTCCCGGCTTTCGTACTTTCGCGGCTTAGCTTTTTTTGTTCCTTCCGCTTGGCTTCCGATACGCTTCTTCCGCCATCTGCTGCGCCGCAACGCGTCCACCTCATCGCCGTGGGCGGCAGCATCATGCACAACCTGGCCCTGGCCTTGCACCGCCAGGGCGCCCGCGTGACGGGCTCCGACGACGAAATTTTTGAGCCCGCCCGCGGCCGCCTCGCCGCCGCCGGCCTGCTGCCCGCCCAGGAAGGCTGGGACGCCGCGAGCATCACCCCCGACCTCGACGCCGTGATTGTGGGCATGCACGCCCGCCCCGATAACCCCGAGCTGCTGCGCGCCCAGGAGCTGGGCTTGAAGGTGTATTCCTTCCCCGAGTACATCTACGAGGCCAGCCGCGACAAGCAGCGCATCGTCATCGGCGGTTCGCACGGCAAAACCAGCATCACGGCCTGCATTCTGCACGTGCTGCGCTACCACGGCCGGCAGTTCGACTACGCCGTGGGCGCCCAACTGGCTGGTTTCGATTTGATGGTGCAGCTGACGGACGCGCCCATCATCATCATTGAGGGCGACGAATACCTGTCGTCGCCGGTAGACCGGCGGCCCAAGTTTCACCTCTACCAGCACCACATCGGCGTGATTTCGGGCATCAGCTGGGACCACATCAACGTGTTTCCGACCGAGGAAATCTACCGCGAGCAGTTCCGCATCTTCGCCGACATGACGCCCAAGGCCGGCGTGCTCATCTACGACCGCGACGACGAGCAGGTGCAGCTGGTGAGCGTGCCCACCAACCCCGACGTGACCTACATCGGCTACGGCCCGCACGAGCACGTCATTCGCAACGGCAAGACCTTCCTCATCAACAAGAAGGACGAGGAAGTGCCCATTCAGGTGTTTGGCGAGCACAACCTGCGCAACATCTCGGCCGCCAAGGAGGTGTGCAAGCAGCTGGGCATCAAAGGCAAGGATTTCTTCAAGGCGGTGGCTTCGTTCCCCGGTGCCGCGCGGCGCCTAGAGCTGGTGAAGGAAGGTGCTACTTCGGTAGTGTACAAGGACTTCGCCCACGCGCCCAGCAAGCTCAAAGCCACCGCCACAGCCCTGAAGCGGCAGTTTCCGCAACGCCGCCTGGTGGCTTGCCTGGAGCTGCACACTTTCAGCAGCCTCAACCCGGCTTTCCTGCCGCAGTACGCGCACTGCTTTGATGCGCCCGACGTGGCCGTGGTGTACTTCAACCCCCACGTGCTGGAGCACAAGCGCCTGCCGCCGCTGGCCGCCGCCACCGTGGCCGAGGCCTTCCAGCGCCCCGACATCCGGGTGATTACCGACAGCGCCGAACTGGCCGCCTTCCTGCGCGCCCAGAGCTGGCACGATGCCAACCTGCTGCTCATGTCGTCGGGCACGTTCGATGGACTGGACCTGACGGCGCTGGCCGCTGAAATCACCGGTTGAGCATGAAACCAACGCTGTTGTTGCTGCATGGTGCCCTGGGTAGCCCCACGACTCTGGAGCCATTAGCAGAGCTGCTGGTGGCCGATTTCACGGTCAAAACCTTCGCCTTTGCCGGCCACGCCGGACGTGAGGTGAATCCGGAAACGTTCACGCTGCCGCATTTTGCAGAGGAAGTTCTGGCGTTTCTCAAAACCCACGAAACCGCCCCGGCGCACGTGTTTGGCTACAGCATGGGCGGCTACGCGGCGCTGCTGGCGGCCCGGCAGCAGCCGGCGCTGTTTGCCAGCATCACCACGCTGGGCACCAAGCTGGACTGGTCGCCGGAAAGCGCGGCGGCTGAAACCCGCTTCCTCGACCCCGAGAAGATGCAAGCCAAAGTGCCCGCCTTTGCCGAGCAGCTGCGCCAGCGCCACGCGCCCGCCGACTGGGCCGCTGTGGTGCGCGCCACCGCCAGCATGATGCTTGCGGCCGGGGCCAACCCACCACTGGCTGCGGCTGATTTTGCGGCACTGCAAGTGCCCGTGCAGGTGCTCATGGGCGACGGCGACCTGACCCCCGAAAGGGGAGACGCCAGCCGCCTGCTGGCCGGGCAGTTGCCCCAAATGCAATACGCGGTGCTGCCCAACACGCCGCACCCCATCGAACGAGTCGACATTCCAGATTTAGCAAAAAGGATTAAGGCTTTTGCTTTGGCACATTCTTGAAAGTGAATGAAAAAAGCCCGCTACTCAGCGGGCTTTTTTGGTGTTTTGGAAGCTTGAATCCGCGGCCGGTCGGTGGTGATGAGGACGGCCAAAGCGGTGAGGGCGGCGCGGAGCAGCCATTTGCCGGTGGTGCTCATTTGTTGGCGAACAGTTCGTTGTTGGGTTCTACTTTCAGGTCGCAATGGCTGCCGGGGTAGCTTTCGGTGCAGCTGGTGCCCACGATGCGGCCGTTCTCGAAGTTGAAGTAACAGGCCGGGCAGCCCACGCTGGTGAGGGTATAGCGCTCGGCCGCCGGGCGGAGGTAATAGGTGTTGTCGCCGCCGCTGGTGAGAGGCAGGGCCATGGCCCGAAACGTGCCCCCGCGCAAGCCCATGCCAATGAGGTAGTAAGTAACCGGCGCCCCCTCAATGCCCGGGGCTTTGCGCACCTGAATTTTATCGACCACCGTGCCGTCGTTGAACTGGCGAATAAACGCCCGGGCCATCTCGCTGCGCGGCGTCTTGTATTCGGTGGTGGTGTCGGTGAAATGCACAATTTGCCGGCTTTCGGGCTTGGCAATCACCTCGCCCTTGATGCGGTTGGGGCTGCCGAATTCGTTGGTGGCTGTCTTGGTGCTTTCGCACGACATGGCCAGCAGCATCACCAGCAAGCTCAACAAACCCAAACCAAGCAGACGGGGAAGGAATTTCATGGGTTAGTGATTAGTGGTGAGTGGTTAACAATTAGTGATTGATGGTAGCGTTAACCACTCACCGCTAATCACTCACCACTAACTGAATTAGCGGGCCGTGTAGTATTTGCGGGCCTCGGGCAGCTCGCGCTGAATGTCGGCGATGCGCGTGCCGTTGGAGGGGTGGGTGGAGAGGAACTCGGGCGGCGAGGCTTGGTTTTCGCGGGCGTCCATGCGCTGCCAGAACGTGATGGCGCCGTCGGGGTTGTAGCCGGCCATAGCCATGAAAATCAAACCCAGGTGGTCGGCTTCCGATTCCTGGTTGCGGCCGTACCGCAGCAGGCCCAGCTGCGACCCCACGCCAAAGGCTTGCAGGGCCAGCTGCTGGGTAGCCGGCGCGTTGGTAGACAGGGCGGCCGACAAGGCCTGACCGCCTGCCTGCTGCAGCAGGCCCTGGCTCATGCGTTCGGAGCCGTGCTTGGCCACGGCGTGGGCAATTTCGTGCGCCATCACCACGGCCAGGCCGTTTTCGTCCTGCGTGATGGGCAGGATGCCGGTGTACACGGCCACCTTGCCGCCGGGCATGCACCACGCGTTTTGCTGCTTGTCGTCCTGGATGACGTTGAATTCCCACTGGTAGCCGACCAGCTGGTCGGAAGCGTTTTGCTGGCGGAAATAACTTTCCACGGCGCCTTGGATGCGCTGGCCCACGCGGCGCACCAGAGCCACATCCTGTGAGTTGTTCGACAGTGGGCCTTTGGCAATGACTTCGCGGTACTGCTGGGCAGCCAGCGAATTGATTTCGTTGTCGCTCACGAGGCTGAGCTGGCGGCGGCCCGTGATGGGCACCGTGGAGCAGGCAGCCATAAAAGCGAGGCTGGCCACAAGAGTGAGTTTTTTGAACATAGCTAGTAGGGAAATGAAGAAACAGCCACGCCACAGGGCGGCGCGCTTGGTTGGCGGCTATACGGCAGGCGGGCGGGTAAATGTTTTTCGGGCGCGCCTGGGCGGCCGAAAAACTGCCCGACGGGTTGCCGCAAGCCGGCCGGGGGGCGTAGTTTTGGCTTCCTTCTCCGCCTCCCGAGCCTGCTTCCATGAAAATTATTTGCATCGGCCGCAACTACGCCGACCACATTGCCGAGCTGCAAAACGAGGTGCCGAGCGCGCCCGTCATCTTCCTCAAGCCCGAAACCGCGCTGCTGCAGCGCGGCCAGCCGTTTTTCCTGCCCGAGTTTTCGCCAGACATCCACCACGAACTGGAGCTGGTGCTGCGCGTGAGCAAAAACGGCCGCCACATCGAGGAGCAATTCGCCCACACCTACTTCGACGCCATCGGCCTGGGCATCGACTTTACGGCCCGAGACCTGCAGAGCGAGCTCAAGAAAAAGGGCCTGCCCTGGGAGCTGGCCAAAGCTTTTGATGGCTCGGCGCCCATCTCGCCCACGTTCAAGCCGGTGAGCGAGTTTGCCGATTTGGCCAATATCAACTTCCACCTCGACGTGAACGGCGAAACCCGCCAGACCGGCAATTCGAGCCTGATGCTGCACCCGTTTGCCAAAATCATCAGCTTCGTGTCGAAATACATCTCGTTGAAAATGGGCGACCTGATTTTCACGGGCACCCCTGCCGGCGTGGCCGCCGTAAAGCTGGGCGACCAGCTGACCGGTTACCTGGAAGGGGAGAAGCTGCTGGAGCTAGCAGTGAAATAGGGACAATAATTGAAACAACAGAACGTGCATGTGGCGCGGCTGATGGAACCTCACCCCCTGACCCCCTCTACGAAAAAGGAGAGGGGGCACCGGACTTGTTCCAAATGGAAATCGTCAGGCTCCCCTCTGCTGTGGAGAGGGGTCGGGGGTGAGGTTTTACCGTGTCAGGCCACATAAACGTTCTTTCTGAATACACCGAAGTTGAAGAATAAAGCGAAGTTGATAATCGGTCTGGCGCTGGCCCTTGCGGCCGGCGCGGCCAGCCGAGTAGGAGGGCAGGAAGCCGACACCGTTGACCGCGACCGCCACACCGTGAGCGAGCTGCTGCGCGCCGGCCGCCCCTCCGTGACGCCGGGCTACTTTATGTTCCCGATTGCGCCGGGCAAGCCCAATTTCCTAGCCGGGAGCATGGGCGAATTGCGGCCCAACCACTTCCACGGCGGGCTCGACATCAAGACCGGCGGCGGGGTAAACCAGCCCGTGTACGCGGCCGCCGACGGCTACGTGTCGCGGCTGAAACAGTCGTCGTTTGGCTACGGCAACGTGCTCTACATCACCCACCCGAACGGCACGACTACCGTGTACGGCCACCTGAACGAGTTCAAGGGCGCCTTTGCGGCGGAGCTGCTGCGGCGGCAGTACGACAAGCAGAGCTACGAGCTGGAAGCCTTTTTTGAGAAGGACAAATACCCAGTGAAGTGCGGCGAGCTGGTGGCGCTAAGTGGCAACACGGGCGGCTCGGCCGGGCCGCACCTGCACTGGGAGGTGCGCGACGCGCAGGACCGGCAGTACAACCCGCTGCAGTGGGGCGGCTTTCCGGAAATTCAGGACCATTTGGGGCCGATTTTGCAGGCGTTTGCGCTGGAGCCGCTGGCGATTGAGTCGCGGGTAGAAAAGGTGTTTGCCAAAGCGGTATTTGTGCCCAAGCTGCAGCCGGCGCCGGGCGCGGGCACCACTTGGGCCGATACCATCAGCGCCTACGGCACGGTGGGGCTGCTGGTGCAGGGCTTCGATAGGTTCGACAATGCCTGGAACAAGAACGGTATTCAGCGGGTGACGGTGACGGTGAACGGGCAGCCGTTTTACCAGCATAATATTGACGCGATTCCTTTCCCGACGGGCACCCGGCAGGTGGGCAACTTCGTCGATTTCCTGTACCAGAACACCCAGGGCCGCACCCTGCAGAAGCTGTGGGTAGACGAGGGCAACGACCTGCAGATGTATACCGCCGGCCCCACCAAAGGCCGCCTGAGCGTGGAAGCCGGCAAGGTGTACAACGTCGACATTACGCTGGCCGACTCCTATAACAACCAGGCTCCCGTGCATCTGGTCATTCGCGGCGAGCAGCCCGCCTACTTCAAAACCCGCTCGGCGGCCGTGAAGAAGCCGGCCCTGCGCTTCGAGGTGACGCGCAACCTGCTCAAGGCCGTGGCCGCCGACCCCAGCGCCGACTCCGTGGCCGCCAATCTGACGCTGCTGCGCGGCAGCCGCCGCCTCGCAATCAAGCCCAGCTACACGCAGAACAGCCAGAACGTATACCTCTACGACCTGCGCGCCGGCCTGCCCGATTCCATCCGTTTCGGCTCTATCACGAAGAAATTCGACCGGCAGGTGATGATTCCGGCGGGCAAGGAAACCAGCTACGCCACCAACCACCTCAACCTCGTGTTTGGCCCCGAAACCTTGTTTGGCAACCTCTATCTGAGCACCAGCTTCAAGCCCGAGGCCACCGGCAGCGGCTTCTGGACGGTGGGCTCGCCGCTGCTGCCGCTCTACCACACGGCCGTGCTCACCCTCAAGCCCGCCACCCCGCCCGCCGACCCACGCCGCACGGCCATCTACTCGGCCACGGCCAACGGCGGCAAGGCGTACCTGGGCGGCGTGTGGGACGACAAGGGCCAGATTACGGCCAACATCCGCCAGTTTGCTTCCTACCGCATTCTGCGCGACACCACCGCGCCGCGCGGCAGCCTCATTGGGCGCGCCGGCGGGCAGCTGTCCTTCTCGGTGGGCGATGACATGTCGGGCCTGGCCAGCTACCGCCTGCTCATCGGCGGCAAGTTCCGGCTGCTGCGCTACGAGCACAAAAAAGCCCTGCTCTTCACCGTGGCTTCGGATACGCTAGGCCCGCGCCTGCACGGCCCCGCCGAGCTGCGCCTCACCGACCAGGCCGGCAACGAGCGGGTGATTCCGCTGAGCTTGTAAGTAGGAGCGGAGAGAACGAAACTCCCCTCCTTAGATGAGGAGGGGAAGTTGCCGCGTCAGCGGCAACGGGGGTGGTTGACGTCGTTGAACGATGTTTGAACGACTCGCGCCTGTTTGGTTCTGCCACCGTTCAATGCCCACAACCACCCCCGTTTGCGCTTCGCGCAAACATCCCCTCCTTGGTAAGGAGGGGAGTTTATCGTTCTTTATAACCCCATAACCCCATAACCCCTAAACTCCCACCCTTCCACCCTCATACCCTAATCAACATGCTCCTCGAACCCGGCCAGCCCGCCCCCGATTTCACCGCCCAGGACCAGGACGGCAACACCGTCAGCCTGCACGACTTCCGCGGCCAGAAAGTGGCCCTCTATTTCTACCCCAAAGACGACACGCCCGGCTGCACCGCTCAGGCCTGCAACCTGCGCGACCACCAGGAGGAGCTAAAGGCCGGCAACATTCAAGTCATTGGCGTGAGCATCGATGGCGAGGCCGCTCACAAGAAGTTCGCCCTGAAATACGACCTGCCGTTTCCGCTGCTGGTTGACACCGAAAAGCAGATTGTGCAGGCGTACGGCGTGTGGCAGGAGAAAAAGAACTACGGCAAAACCTATATGGGCACCGTCCGCACCACGTTTTTGATTGACGAAAACGGCTTGGTTGAGAAGGTGATTAAGAAAGTGGATACCAAAGAGCACGCCGCGCAGCTGCTGTAGAAACTGCGGAACTCAGGCAATTGGCTGCAACACGAGCGTACGTCGGCCTTCGCTAGGCGGAAATAGGCGTTGTACGTGCGTGCCCTGGCCTCCGCCGAAGGAGAATGGCCGTGGTACGCGCGTATCAAAAGCATTTTCCTTCGGCGGAGGCCAGGGCACGCGCGTACCATGGGCATCTTCGCATGGAAGCGCCTGTGGTACGCGCGTAGTGTGCCCGCTACCATCCGGCGAAGGCTGCGGTACGCGCATTTTAAAGAGTGCTATCGGGACCGTTTGCAATAGGCCGGCCCGGAAAAAGGCCCTTTGGGCCATTGCCCCGTTCACTACCTTTACCCCCAACGAAACCAACTTCATCCGAAATTATGGCCGATACGACCACCGCCAAAACCGTCGAGCAACCCGAAAAATCCAACGAGGAGCTCAAGGAAATAGCCACCCAGGTGCGCCGCGACATTCTCCGCATGGTGCACGCCGTGAACTCGGGCCACCCCGGCGGCTCACTCGGCATCACCGATTTGCTGGTGGCGCTCTACTTCAAGGTGATGAAGCACCACCCCGAGCCCTTCGACATGAACGGCAAGGACCAGGACCTGTTTTTCCTCTCCAACGGCCACACCTCGGCCACCATGTACTCCTGCCTGGCGCGCTCCGGCTACTTCCCGGTGAGCGAGCTGGCCACGTTCCGCAAGCTGAACTCCCGCCTGCAGGGCCACCCCACCACCCACGAGGGCCTGCCGGGCATCCGGGTGGCTTCGGGCTCGCTGGGCCAGGGCCTGAGCGTGGCCTGCGGTGCCGCCCAGGCTAAAAAGCTGAACGGCGACAAGCAGCGCGTATTCGTGCTGATGGGCGACGGCGAGCTGGAAGAAGGCCAGAACTGGGAGGCCGCCCTGTACGCCGCCCACCACAAAATCGACAACCTGATTGCCATCGTGGACCGCAACGGCCAACAGATTGACGGCTCGACCGACGAAATCGGTGGCCTCGGCAACCTGCGCGCCAAGTTCGAAGCCTTCGGCTGGCACGTCTTCGAAGGCGACGGCAACCACTTCGACGCCCTGCTGCCCACCCTCGAAAACTGCGTGGCCGCCGCCGGCAAAGCCCGCCCCATCATGTACATCATGGACACGAAAATGGGCTTCGGCGTCGACTTCATGATGGACGGCCACAAGTGGCACGGCGTCGCTCCGAACGACAAGCAGCTGGCCGAAGCCCTCGACCAGCTGAAACTGGGCACCGACGGCGACTACTAGCATGTGGTACCGCGCGGACGTTGGGCCTCACCCCCTGACCCCCTCTCCCAAGGGAGAGGGGGCACCGGCTATGTTCCTGACGAACTTCGTTCGGCTCCCCCTCTCCTTTGGGAGAGGGGGCCGGGGGGTGAGGCCCAACGTCTGGCCGGTATTGTTGCTTATTCTTCTGCTTTTAGGGGGAAACGCCCACGCTCAGAACGCGGCGCCCGAGAAGCCCAAAGTCACCCGCATTCTCTTCTTGCTCGATGCCTCGGGCTCGATGATGGCGCCCTGGGAAGGCCAGCCGCGCTGGGCCGTGGCCAAGCGCATGCTCAGCAAGATGGTCGACTCGCTCAACGCCTACCCCAACCTGGAGCTGGGCCTGCGCGTGTACGGCCACCAGTTTCCGAACGCGGATAAGAACTGTGAGGACTCACGGCTGGAAGTGCCGTTTGCGCCGCGCAACGCCAAGGCCATTAAAGAGAAGCTGACCACGCTCAAGGCCCAGGGCAACACGCCCATCACGTATTCGCTGGAGCAGTCGGCCAACGACTTTCCAACGGATAAGGCCTCGCGCAACGTGCTGCTGCTGATTACCGACGGCCTCGAATCGTGCAACCGCGACCCCTGTGCGGCTTCCATCGCTTTGCAGCGCAAGCACGTTTTCCTCAAGCCCTTCGTCATCGGCATCGGGGCCGAGCGGGACTTTGGCAAGCAGCTCGAATGCCTGGGCCAGTACTACAACGCCGCCGAGGTGAAAACCTTCCGCACGGTGATGGACGACGTCATTGCCCAGACGCTGAGCAAAACCACCGTCTCCGTCAATCTGACCGATGCCAACGGCAAGCCCGTGGAAACGAACGTGAACATGACCTTCGTGAATAACGTGACCGAGCAGCCCGAGTACAACTACGTGCACTACCGCGACGCCCAGGGCAAGCCCGACGTGCTCGACATCGACGCTCTGCAGAGCTACGACCTCGTGATAAACACCGTGCCGCCCGTGCGCCAGGCCAACCTGCCCATCAAGCCCGGCAAGGCCAACGTCTTCACCTTCAAAACGCCGCAGGGCACCCTCTGGCTGCAAAACCCGCCCCTCACGCCCAACCCCTACGGCACCATCCGGGCGGTGGTGCGGAGCCAGGCGGGTGCCACCGTCACGGCCGGCACCTTCGGCACCCGCCAGAAGCTGCTGGCCGGCAACTACGAAGTGGAAGCCCTCACGCTGCCCCGCACCGTGCGCCGCATCACTATCAAGCAGGGCCAGGAATACACCTTCACCTACGCCGCGCCCGGCACCCTCAACATCACCTCGGATTTGAAAGGTTACGGCAGCTTGTATCAGTTGAATGATGACGAGTCGCAGACCTGGATTTACGACCTGCCGCAGGGCGGGAGCAGCAAGGTGAACCTGCCCATGCAGCCGGGGGCCTACCGGCTGGTGTTCCGCACCAGCAACAGCACCGCCAGCAAGTTTACGGACGTGCGCAACTTCACCATCCGGAGCGGACAGACAACGTCGGTGGCCATTTTTGGAAAATGAAATAAGAACAATAAACTCCCCTCCTTACCAAGGAGGGGACATTTTTGCGAAGCAAAAATTGGGGTGGTTGTAGGCGTTGAACAAATCTTAAAGAGCAACCTCATGACCACCCTCAATAACCTCTCGCACAAGAAAGATGAACGCCGCATCCTCCGCAACAACCTCACCACTGCCGAGGCTGTGCTATGGAACCGACTAAAAAGCAGCCAACTCAACGGCCGTAAATTCCGCCGCCAGCACAGCATCGGCGAGTTTATTCTCGATTTCTATTGTCCGCAGGAAAAGCTTGCGGTAGAACTGGACGGCGCGGGCCACTTCACCGCATCAGGCAACTTACATGATGCGGCACGTACGGAGTATTTGAATGCTGTGGGCATTCGGGTAGTCCGATTTGAAAACAAGCTGATTTGGTCGGCGCTGGAGAGCGTATTGCAAACCATTGAAAGTAGTTTTAATGGACGCTGACGTTAGTAGTTCAACGCCCACAACCACCCCAGTTGCCGCTAAAGCGGCAACGTCCCCTCCTTGGTAAGGAGGGGAGTTTTGACCGCCTTTAACCTCCTTACATACCATGAAAGACTTCCCCTACACCGAATCGAAAGACACCCGCAGCGGCTTCGGCGCGGGCCTGGCTGAGCTGGGCAAAACCAACCCCAATGTAGTGGCCCTCTGCGCCGACCTCACGGGCTCGCTCAAAATGGACGCCTTCAAGAAGGAAAACCCCGACCGGTTTTTCCAGGTGGGCATCGCCGAGGCCAACATGATGGGCGTGGCCGCGGGCATGACCATTGGCGGCAAAATCCCCTTCACGGGCACCTTCGCCAACTTCAGCACCGGCCGCGTCTACGACCAGATTCGCCAGAGCATTGCCTACTCGGGCAAGAACGTGAAAATCTGCGCCTCCCACGCCGGCCTCACGCTGGGCGAAGACGGCGCCACCCACCAGATTCTGGAAGACCTGGGCATGATGAAGATGCTGCCCGGCATGACCGTCATCAACCCTTGCGACTACAACCAGACCAAAGCCGCCACCATTGCCATTGCCGACTACGAAGGCCCGGTGTACCTGCGCTTCGGCCGCCCCGTGGTGCCCAACTTCACAGCCCCCGACCAGAAGTTTGAAATCGGCAAAGCCTGGACCCTGAACGAAGGCACCGACGTGAGCATCTTCGCCACCGGCCACCTTGTGTGGAAAGCCGTGCTGGCTGGCAAGCTCCTGGCCGAGAAAGGCATCAACGCCGAAATCATCAACATCCACACCATCAAGCCGCTCGACGACGAAGCCATCCTCGCCTCGGTGCGCAAAACCCGCTGCGTGGTAACGGCCGAGGAGCACCAGATGAACGGCGGCCTCGGCGACAGCATTGCCCAGCTGCTGGCCCGCGAGGAGCCCCTGCCCCTGGAAATGGTGGCCGTGCACGACAGCTTCGGCGAAAGCGGCACCCCCGACCAGCTGATGGAGAAATACCACCTCAACGAAGCCGCCATCGTGGAAGCCGTGGAAGCGGTGATGAAGCGGAAGAAGTAGCGTTATTGACTAAAAAAAGCCCCCGTAGCTGCTGAAGCTACGGGGGCTTTTTGCGTGAAGAGGTTGATTATCCCAGCAATGGCTTCTAAAACAATTCTGTCGCTGCAATGGCGCGCTCCTGGCGCAGTTGCCGGGCTGCTTTCATGCCGCGAAACACGATGACGCAGAAAAAGACCCGCATAAATAAGCCGCCTATTGCTGGGCTATGATTGGTGGCCACGGCGCTGCCGATGCTCACAATGCCATCGAGCACCAGCAGCACGAAGGCAGTGGTGAACGCCGGCACCGAGCCCCGGTAGTAGCCCAGCCAGCCCAACGCCACAAACGCCACACCCTCAACCAACGAGCCCCAGCCCAACCCCAGTTGCCGCAGCACCTCAAGTTGCCCGAATTCGGTCAGCAAGCCCAGCCCGATGTTGAGCACGCCCAGCACCAGGAGCAGGTACCAGGCCTGTTTGACTTGTTCGTGCGGGTCGGTGCCGCTGCCCGGCACGGGCCGCCCATCGAGGAGGAGTTCCAAGTGCTGCGGGTAGGAGTTCTCGATGAGTCGCGCGGAAAAAACGCGGCCATCGGGGAGAGGATAGGAGCGGCCTTTGGCAATTTTGGCGTCGGGGTCGGTGGCGGCAAGCTCCTGACCGGCATAGCTGACAGTGAAATTCCGGTAGAAAAAGCCCCAGCTGGCGGTAATGGCATCGGTGCGGGCGGGGTCGAGGTAGTAGGTTTTGCTGGGCATTTAAGGGGTTGCGCGAATGAGCTGCGTGGTGAAAGTTGTCATTAAATATGGGGAATGTTTCTGCCACGATTAATTATTGTCGACCTCAAAGCCTCGCAAAGCCATTTCTGCCAGTGGCGCGCATCTAAAAGACCACGCTCAGTTGTCTTTAGAGCAAGTCCATTCGCCGGCTTGGTTGATAAAAAAGCTAAAGTCGCTGTTGACCTGCTTTTGAGCTACTTGGCCTTTGTAGTCCTCGCACACGTAGTAAGTCATTTTCACCGGGTAGATGGTGGTGTTGGCCGGCGCGCCGGAATGCCGCCGGGTGGCGCCGCGGCCGGGCACGTTGGCGGCGGTGTTTTTATAAGCGGTGCCGCGGCTGAAATAGGTGAAAACTAGCCCAACGCGGTTGGGACGGCCCGAGGTGCCGGTGGCTAGCTGGCTGTACCAATCGTACACTTCCCGCTTAAATAAGGCGTCTGATGGCGCTGAGGCGGCTGAGAACGTGCCCGGCGGCGGCCCGAAAGCGCAAGCAACGGTGGTGGCAGCGCCGCTTTTGTCCAGGTCCCGGATGTAGGAGCGGTGCACCCATTTGTCGTCGGCGCTGCCGTAGCCGTCGTAGTGCACTTTGGATAAGTCGCCTTTCTGCTCCAGGATGGTTGCTTTGTACCAGTGGCCGCCGTCGTTCACTTCCACTCGTTTGCCGGCCGGGTTTTGCAGGGGCGTCGCTTTGGTTTGGTGGGCATGGCTCGCGGCGGCCGCCATGCCCAGGGCCAGGAACAGAATAAATGCTTTCATACGGCTTACTGCTTTGATATCGATAAAAGTATTTATTTAAACGCAGAAAGCAGGTTCTGCGAGGTCCGCGTTAAACTTGTCAGGCTGCTCGGCATCCAACCGCCCATTCTCCGCCTCACGCCCGGCCCTCCCGTTTGGAAGACCACGAAATCCTCCTCAAGTTCCAGGACCCCGCCAGCCGCAACCTGGCGTTCAACCAGCTCGTGCGCAAGTACCAGAGCAAGGTGTACTGGCACGTGCGCAAGATGGTGGTGGACCACGACGACGCCGACGACCTCACCCAAGACGTGTTTGTGAAGGTGTGGAAGCACCTGGAGAATTTCCGGCAGGACGCCCAGCTCTTCACCTGGATTTACCGCATCGCCACCAACGAGTGCCTCAACTTCTTGAGCAGCAAGCGGCGCAAGTTCCTGCTGCCGCTCACCGACGTGGGCGCCGAGCTGGCCGCCAAAATCGAAGCCGACCCTGCTGTGGCCGGCGATGAAGTGGAACTGAAGCTGCAAAAGGCCATCCTGCGCCTTCCCGACAAGCAGCGCCTCGTCTTCAACCTGCGCTACTACGACGAGATGCCCTACGAGCAAATGGCCGAAATAACGGGCACCAGCGTGGGCGCGTTGAAAGCTAGCTACCACCACGCCGTGAAAAAAGTGGAAGAATACGTGACCCGCACCACCGACGATTAAGCCATCGAAAGACAATTTTTTATCCGCGGAGTTAAACGCCGCCCCCCGTTCTTCATCCAAGAGCCATGAAAACTTCCTTTAAGCTCGACGCGCACCCCCGGCGGCCTCGCCCGCTGAGTGAGCCGCCGCCGGGCTACTTCGATAAGCTGCCCACCCAAATAATGGCGCGGCTGCCCCAGGCCGAAGCCCGCGCCGCCGTGCCCGGCTGGTTGGGCTGGCTCACGCCCGCGCTGCGCACCAGCCTGGCCTCGGTGGCCGTGCTGAGCGGCTTTGCAGCCTCCTTCTACCTGAGTGGCACACCGCGCCTGGTGCCCGCCACCGCTTCTACCGCCTCGCTCGATGCCGTGCCGCGCACCGAGCTGGTGGGCTACCTGCTCACGAGCGGCGCCCGCGTCGAAAACTCCGACCTGGCCGTGCTCACTGCCGCTCACCCCAACATCACCAAGGGCTTCCTGCAGGCGTCGGACGAAGAGCTGGCCGATGCCCTGGACGCGCAGCCGTCCGAAGACCTGACTTATCTGTAATCCATTTCCTGAATATGCTTTCTATCGCATCCGTTTTTCGATTAACCAGCCTGGCCGTCTTGCTGATGGCTGCCCCCGCTGCGCACGCGCAGGAGGGCCCCGGCCCGGGCGGCCGCCGGCCCGGCCAACGCCTCGGCCAGCTCGAAAATGCCAAAATCGCCTTCATCACCAACCGCGTTTCCCTCACCCAGGACCAGGCCCAGAAATTCTGGCCGCTCTACAACGAGTTTTCCGCCAAACGCCGCGAAATCAACCGCAGCGGCCGTATGCTGCGCCGCGACGTGACCGAGGGTATGACCGACCAGCAAATCCGCGACAATCTCACCCAGTCCTTCGCCATGCGCCAGCAGGAGCTGAACCTGGAGAAGGATTACTTCGATAAATTCCAAAAGGTGATTTCCATGCGCCAGGTGGCCCAGCTGTTTCAGGCCGAGCGCGACTTCACCAAGGAAGTCATCAAGCGCGTGGCCGGGGCGGGCGGTACCGCGCCCGCTTCAGGCAACGATTAACATCCTTTTCTTTCTGAGCTATGCCCGAGGCCGCTGCCCCCGCAGCGGCCTCGTTATTTTTGCGAAATAATCGAAATGGGTTGTTGTCGGTTTCAATGGAGACAACAAGCGCCGTTTGTCATCCTGAGCATTATTCGATTAAAGCAGAGAAGAAGGATAACAAACGACTATGCACAAAATCCGATTAATCCGTAAAATCCGAGCGAATCCGTGGTCCTGACGCCCCGCCAATTATTTCTGCGCCACCAAGCCCAAACCTCTGATTTTCCGCTGCTGCTGGAAATTGAGCGGGCCGAAGGCATCTACATGTACGGCCCCGACGGCCGCCGCTACCTCGACCTTATTTCGGGCATCGGGGTGAGCAACGTGGGCCACCGCCACCCGCGCGTGCTGGCCGGTATCCAGGCCCAGCTCGACAAGTACCTGCACCTGATGGTGTACGGCGAACTGGTGCAGGCCGTGCCCGCCCAGTTGGCCGAGGCCATTCATAAAACCCTGCCCGTGCATTTGGATTCGGTGTATTTCACCAACTCCGGCGCCGAGGCCATCGAGGGCGCGCTGAAGCTGGCCAAGCGCCACACCGGCCGCACCGAGCTCATTTCCTGCCTCAATGCCTACCACGGTTCCACGCACGGGGCGCTGTCCATCACGGGTTCCGAGGGCTTCAAGAACAGCTTCCGCCCGCTGCTGCCCGACGTGCGCCACATCCGCCACAACGAGTTGGCCGACCTCGCGCACATCACGGAGCGCACGGCCGCCGTCATCATCGAGACTGTGCAGGGCGAGGCCGGCGTGCGCGTGCCCGCCCCCGAGTACCTGCCCGCCCTGCGCGCCCGCTGCACCGAGGTAGGCGCCCTGCTCATCCTCGATGAAATCCAGTGCGGCTACGGTCGCACCGGCAGCATGTGGGCCTTCGAGCAGTTCGGCATCGAGCCCGACATCTTGGTGTGCGCCAAGGGCATGGGGGGCGGCATGCCCATCGGGGCGTTTATTTCGAGCACCGAAATCATGTCGGGCTTCAAAACCAACCCCATCCTGGGGCACTGCACCACCTTTGGCGGGCACCCGGTGAGCTGCGCGGCGGCCCTGGCCACGCTGCAAGTCATTCAGGAAGAGCACTTGGCCGAGGGCGTGGCCGAAAAAGCGGCGCGGTTTCGGGCGCAGCTACGGCACCCGGCCATTCGCGCGGTGCGCGGCGCTGGGCTGCTGATGGCGGTGGAGTTTGAGTCGTTCGAGGTGCTCAAGCCCATCATCGACCACGCGCTGGCGCACGAAGGCATCCTCACCGATTGGTTTCTGTTCTGCGACAACTCGCTGCGGCTGGCTCCTCCGCTTATCATCACCAATGAGCAGATTGACGAAGCCTGCGCGGCGCTGTTGCGGGCCATTTCGCACGTCACCGGCGTGGCGTAGGGGCCGATGAGCCGCTAGAACGAGTACCCCGAAGCTCCTGCTTCGGCCCGCGTCAGAGTCGTTCGCCCGGGCCGAAGCAGGAGCTTCGGGGTACTCGTTCTAGCGGGCTGTTACGCAAGCCGGCCCGCCGCAAGCCTGTGGAAACAGGAGCGACGGGCCGGCATTGACCGATGAATAAGCTTATGCCATAAGCCTACAGAGTAACCGTAGGCCGGGGCAATTCGTTGTAGTTCAGAAAGGAAGTGCTTTCTTCCTTAATGCGTTCGCGGGGGAGGCCGTCTTTGACGCCCTGGGAGATTTTGCGCACTAATACACCCACAATGGCTTTGCGGAAACCCAGCTTCTCGGCCATCATGATGCAGAATTCCATCTCGGTCTCGTCGACCACGCCGTCGGCCAGCATCATGTCCACGAGGTCAAAAATCTGGTCGAAACGCTCGGAATCGTTGGTGGGAAGGTCGCTGCTCATGCCCTTGGCGCCCGAAACCAGGGCTTGTACCTCCGATTGGCTCAGGCCGTTTTTCTTGCCCACAGCTAGGATGAAGTTCATTTCCCGGGCGTCGATGTGGCCGTCGGCTTTGGCCAGGGCCGCAAGGTTCAGCAGGTGGCCCTTGATTTTTTTTGCCTGCTCATTTTCGAAGAAACCGAACATAAAACGTGGGAATTAAGAGGTGGGAGATGATTTAACGGCTTTTCGGCCGATTGTAGGGGTAAGGTACTCGAAAAAACAACCGGTTTTGCATCTGATTACGCGAAATGTTGAAAAAAAGATAACGCGGCCATTTTCAACAATCTTCAGCTTACTGCTGGGTGTTTGCAATCGTTTCGCCAACTTTGCGGGGTTTGGGCGCCAGTGGTGCGCCCGCTTGATTTAAGGTTCAGTAGATGAAAAGAATAGCAGTATTTACCAGCGGCGGCGATTCGCCGGGCATGAACGCCGCCATCCGGGCGGTGGTGCGCACGGCCACCTATCACGGCATCGAGGTATACGGCATCATGCGCGGCTACAGCGGCATGATTAAGGGTGAATTTGTGCGGCTCGACTCCGCTTCGGTTTCCAACACGGTGCAGAAGGGCGGCACCATTCTTAAATCGGCCCGCAGCCTGAAGTTCATGACCAAGGAAGGCCGCCAGCAGGCCTTCGACCAGCTGGTGAACCACGGCATTGAGGGCCTGGTGGCCATTGGCGGCAACGGCACCTTCACGGGCGCCACCATCTTTGAGGAAGAGTTCGGCATCCCCACGGTGGGCGCGCCGGGCACCATCGACAACGACCTCTACGGCACCGACTACACCATTGGCTACGACACGGCCGTGAACACGGCGCTGGACTGCATCGACAAAATCCGGGACACGGCGGACTCGCACGACCGGTGCTTCTTTGTGGAGGTAATGGGCCGCGACTCGGGCTACATCGCCATTCCGTGCGCCATCGGGGGCGGGGCCGAAATCGTGATGATTCCCGAAACCCAGATGAGCACCGACGTGGTGGTGGACACCCTGCAGGCCGGCTGGAAACGCTCCAAAACCTCGTTCATCGTCATCGTGGCCGAGGGTGACGAGGAGGGCAACGCCACGCAGGTGGCGGCCCGCGTGAAAGAAGCCATTCCGCAGCTTGACACCCGCGTCACGGTCATCGGCCACATTCAGCGCGGCGGCTCGCCCACGGCTGCCGACCGTCTGCTGGGCTCCCAAATCGGCATCGCCGCCGTGGAAGGCCTCATGAACGGCATGCGCAACGTAATGGCCGGCATCATTGATAAAAAGCTGGTGTATACCCCGTTCGTTGATACCATCAACAAGAAGAAGCTCATCAACCAGAGCTTCATGCGGATGGTAGAGATTTTGAGCGTATAGGGGTGCCTTAGAATTAAAAGAACGTCATGCAGAGCGCAGCGAAGCATCTTTACCGCAGAAGTAAATAATTACCATTGCAGTAAAGATGCTTCGCTGCGCTCTGCATGACGTTTTGATATCAATCAACCCAGTTCCACCCATTGGTAAGCCGTGTCCCTCCGCAGCCAGGTGAGTTGGCGTTTGGCGTAGCGGCGGGTGTTGCGCTGAAGCAGGCGCACGGCCTCGGCCCAGTCGTATTCGCCATCTAAAAACCCAAAAATCTCCTGGTAGCCCACGGTTTGCAGGGCGTGGTGGTGACGGTAGGGGAGGACGGCGCGGACTTCCTCCAGCAGACCGGCAGCCAGCATGTGCTCCACGCGCAGGTTGATGCGCTGGTAGAGTTCCTCGCGTGGGCGGGTAAGGGCCACTTTCACGTTGCGGAAGAGCGGGTTTTCGGGCGGCGGGCCGTCGCTATGAAAGCTGGAGAACGGCCGGCCGGTGGCGCGGGTGATTTCCAAAGCGCGCACCACGCGCTGGTGGTTTTGCTGGTCGATGCGGGCGTGGGCTACGGGGTCGGTTTCGGCCAACTCGGCTACCAAATGGGGCAGGCCGTGGGCCGCCAGTTCGGCATGAAGCTGGGCCCGCACTTCGGGCGGCACACTGGGCAGTTCGTCCAACCCATCGGTCACGGCCTGCACGTAAAGGCCCGAGCCGCCGGTGAGAATGACCAGCGGGTGCCTCTGGAACAGGTTTGCCAGCACGGCCAGCGCGTCGGTGGCGAAGCGGCCGGCACTGTAGTCCTCGCTGATGCTGTGGCTGTTGATGAAATGGTGCGGCACGCCCTGCATCTCCTCGGGCGTGGGCTTGGCCGTGCCAATGCTCAGCTCCCGGAAGAACTGGCGCGAGTCGGCCGATACGATTTCGGTGCCAAACTGCTGGGCCAGCTGCACGCACAGGGCCGTTTTGCCCACGGCCGTGGGGCCGGCAATGGTGAGCAGCACGGGCCGCGGGTCGGTGGCGGAGGGGGAGAGTTGGGCGAGGATGGCGGGGGGGAGGGCGTTTTCTTTCATTGCGAGCGTAGCGAAGCAATCCGTCCTGTTCTCAGCGACCAACTTCTTATTGCCACAAAATTAAAAGCAAAAAGCCTCGGCGCTGTGCAGTGCCGGGGCTTTCGGGTGAGAGGACGTGGCGGGCTCAGACAGGACGGGTTGCTTCGCTGTACTCGCAATGACAGACGCCCCCGCCACGACAAACTACAAAGCCGGGTGTTTCTCGTCAAACGCCGTGGCATCTTGGTAAGCCTTGGCCAGGGCCAGGAGCTTGCCTTCCTCGTACAGCTGACCCACGAAGGTGATGGTGGTGGGCAGGCCCGCGGCGGTGAAGCCGTTGGGCAAGGCGATGGCCGGGTGGCCGGTGAGATTGGTAGTGACGAGCGTGGCGCTGAAGGTAGGCGTAATGTAGCAGTCGAAGCCTTTCAGCTTTTCGTCCATCTGCTCGATGAGCAGGCTGCGGGCGCGCTGGGCCTGAATGTATTCAACGGCCGGCACGAAGCGCGAGGAGCGGAAGGTGTTGGGCCAGGCGAAGCGGTTTTGCAGCACCATCTGGCCGTCGCGGCCCGAGCGGGTGAGGTCGTCGAACGCCGCCGCGCCCTCGGCCGTGAGCACAAAGCGCATGATATTGCCCGACAGCGCGGGCATCTCCAGCGGCACCAGCTCCACGCCCAGCTGGCGTAGCACGTCGAGCACGGCCTGGTCGTTGGCTTTGGTAGGGTAGTCCTGGTCAAAGGCCTTTTTGATGTAGCCCACGCGCAGCTTTTTCGGGCTGGTGCCGAAGGCGTACTCGAAGCGGTTGGGAGCCAGCAGGGTGGCGGGGTCGCGGGCGTCGGAGCCGGCGGCGGTGAGGGCGGCCAGCACCAGGGCGCAGTCCTCGGCCGAGCGGGCCAGGGGACCGGCCTTGTCCATGGTCCAGCTCAGGGCCATGGCGCCGGCGCGGCTCACGCGGCCGTAGGTGGGGCGTAGGCCCGTGACGCCGCAAGCCGTGCTCGGGCTGAGGATGGAGCCCAGTGTTTCGGTGCCGATGGCAAACGGCAGCAACCCCGCCGCTACCGCCGAAGCCGACCCGGCCGAGGAGCCGCTGGAACCTTTGGTCACGTCCCAGGGCGTGCGGGTCTTCTCGCCAAACCATACGTCGCCCTGCGCCAGCTCGCCCAGCGTGAGCTTGGCACATAGCACGGCCCCAGCCTCGCGCAGGCGCTGCACCACGGCGGCGTCTTCGTCCAGCACCTGCTCCTTGTAGGGCACCGCGCCCCAGGTAGTTTTATAGCCTTTGGCGCTGAACAAGTCCTTTACCCCAAACGGAATGCCGTGCAGCGGCCCGCGGTACTTGCCGGCCTTTATTTCGGCGTCAGCCTGCCGGGCCTGCTGGTGGGCCAGGTCCTCGGTGAAGGTGATGACACAGTGCAGCTTGGGGTTGTATTTCTTGAGGCGGGCGAGGAAGAAAGTTGTCAACTCTTCCGACGAAATCTGCTTGGTGCGCAGCAACTCGCCCAACTGGCGCACGGTGTAGAAGGCGAGGTCGTCGCGGTTGGCGGGCAGCTTCACTTTGCCCGTGTCGGGCAGGCGGCCGGCGCTGCCTCCGCCGCTCACCTGCGCCAGCCGCAGCCGCAGCGGGCGCGGGTCGAACACCACGGCCGGAGCCAAGCTATTGGGCATTTCGAGCTTGCGCAGGGCCTCGTAGTTGGCGCGGTAGCCGCTCAGGTTGCCGCGCGTCGAGTCGAGCTGGGCATCGGTGAAGCTTAGGCCCATGAGTTGCTGGGCGGCACGCAGCAGGGGCACCGTGATTTCGTCGGGCGCCGTGGGGCGGGCCACCAGGGCGCCGGCCGCGAAGCAGGCTGTGCCGAGGAGCAGGGTGGGGAGCGGTGTTTTCAAAAGCAAAGAATGGATAACCTGTCTGGGAAATTTCTATCGCAAAAATGTGTGGTAGCTTGCCAAAGGCTAAAGGGCTAGACGAAGGTATGTAGCTGGAGGCTCAAGGTGCGGCTACGCCACGAGGTACCTGTGCTCTTGCGATAGGTGTTTAAGTTGGGGTTCTACTACCGTTCTACTTTAACCCTAGCGGACGCTCTGCTCTCGGTCATCGTGCATTTAGTTTGCCTGTCGTATGAGCATGGCCTTCTTTCCACTAATAGTTATTGGCTACTGCCTGCTGATTGT
Organism: Hymenobacter monticola; assembly: GCF_022811645.1. Taxonomy (NCBI): domain Bacteria; kingdom Pseudomonadati; phylum Bacteroidota; class Cytophagia; order Cytophagales; family Hymenobacteraceae; genus Hymenobacter; species Hymenobacter monticola. The sequence continues at coordinate 3,145,791 of NZ_CP094534.1, forward strand.
CGGTGGACGCCGCCTGTTCGGCACACGCCGCCACGCGGGGGCGCAGACCACGCGCCGCAGACAAGCCCTGCGCTGGCTGTATGGACTGACCACGGCACCCGTCTGTTTGGCTGTCCTCGCGTATGGCGCGCCGCGGGTGTCTTTAACGAACGACTTGCTGCCGACCTTTGCGTGGCTGGCAGTTGGCAGTGGGGTGGTCGCGGGCACATACGTGCCGGAAGGGAGGGGGCGCTGGCTGTTGCGGGCCCATGCCGTGGTAGGGGGGCTACTAGCGCCCGTAGTCGCCTATGGTTTCTGGGTGGCAGGAGGTCTTGGGAAGCCGCTCTATCAGCAGTATCCCTTCACTGTCCAGGTAAGGTCGGAAGAATTCGAGGCGTCCAACTGGACGTGGAAAGGGTATGCGGAGCCCAAGAGCTATTACACGAATGGCTTGTACAAAGCGTACTGGGGGTTCGATTATTATGTGGGGGATATCCGGCTCGAATACCCACTACAGGCCGTTGGCGTGGGTCCTTTTTCCCCCACAGCAGTAGCGCTTGACAAAGCCTTTTGGAACAACGTGCGCTCCCTCACCCTAAGCCCAGCTGACGACCAAGGGCAATTGCGTGTGCTGCTTCCTTCCCCAATGGGGGACTATGTCACGGGTGAGGTGAGCCCGGTAGTCGAGCAAACGCTGCCTTTTGGGGTGACTAGGTCGCCTGCTCAGCCGCCGCAGCCCTAGTAATGCCCACTTTGCGACAATTCTAAATCTTCTTTCCAAAGCACCTCTGCTGCTAGGTTGAATTTTGACTAACGGGTTTACCATTTGAACTTTAGGGAAACATCAGGCATCAATGAGGTCCTAAGCCGCTGCCGATACTTCGAGGTCATTTGCTCAGAACGCCGCCAATCTATTCCTTTTGATATCCGCCCACCGGCACCACCCCGCCCCACAGCCGCCGCAGTTCCTGCCCCTCGTGCTGCCAGCTAAGCTGCGGCGCGGCAGTTAGCAGTCTGATGCTGGTAGCAAGCAGGCAAGTAATATTAATTCAACATGATGTTGCCATTGCTATAAATCCGACGTCCTTTTCCTGGCCGTACTTTGCCGCAATGAAATGGTGGCGCTTACTAGTAGGAATGCTGGCGTTGCTGTGGCCGGCCCTGGCCCCGGCCCAGGCGCCGGCGGCCGCCGGCTGGCAGCCCGAGCCGGCGCTGGGCCGCCTCATGCTGCGCAGCCTGACCCAAACGCCCGCCGGCCTGCTCTGGGCCGGCACCGACGACGGCGTGTACCGCTTCGACGGCACCCAGGCCGTGCCCCTCAACGCCCTGCGGCGTGGCGGCCCTGCCTTGCCCCCCGTGCCCTGCAACGCCCTGCTGGCCACGCCCGATGGCAGCCTCTGGCTGGGTACCGACAATGGCCTTTACCACTTTTCATCCACGGGCACGCTGCGGCGGCTGCCACTGCCCGCGCCCGCCAGCGACAACCAGAAGGTGCCGACCCTGGCCCTGGCAGCCGGCGGCCGCCGGGTGTGGGTAAGCCAGGGCGACGCGGCGCTCCAGGCCTACACGCTGGCCGGGCAGGCCACCGGCCCGGTGCTGCCCAGCCTGCCGGGCCTCAGCAGCGTGGTGCCCGCCCCCGATGGCAGCCTGTGGCTCAACGGCGACGGCACCCGTCACCTGGCCGCCACCGGGCAGGTGCTGGGCGCTTGGGCGCACACCGGCCGTGCCCTGCGCCCCGCCCTCGACCCCGCCGGGCGCCCCTGGCTGCTCAGCGACCGGGCGGCTTACCGGCTCGGCCCCGGTGGGCGCCTCACGGAAGTGTTGCGCTGGGAGCAGCCCGGCACCGAGCAGCCCGTGGAGGTGCTGCCCACTGCCAGCGGCCCCACCTTGCTGAGCCGGGAGCTGGTGCGCCAATTGGGCTGGACGCCCGGCCCCAACCCGCGCCCCCGCATGCGCTTTGCCCTGCCTTTGCCACCCTGGCCCACCGCCAACTGGAGTGGCCGCCTCTGGGCCGACCACGCCGGCCACTGGTGGGTGTTCGATACGGGCACGCGCGGGTGCTGGCAGCGCGAGGCCGCGCCGGTGTTCATTCGGGCGCTGGCCGGGCCGGGCGGGCAGCCCTACAGCGTGCGCGCCAGCGTGCGCCTGCCCGACGGCCACCTGCTGGTGAGCAGCTACGAAACCGGCTTGCTCACCCAGGCGCCCGATTCGCCGCTGGCCCCGCTGCGGCGCTGGGCGGCGGCCACTTTGCCCACCGGCAACGCGCCCGTGCTGCTGGCGGTACTGCCCGGCGCCCGCGGCCCGGGCGGCGACTGGCTGGCGGCGGGCGCGTTTCCTTTCCTGCGCTTCAACCCCCGCACCGGCCGGTTTCTGAAGCTGCCCGTGGCCGGCCAGTCGGCCACCGACATCGGCCTGCGCACGCTGGTGCTCGACAGCGCCAGCGGGCGCGTGTGGGCGGGCACCCAGCAAGGGCTTTATTACTACGACCCGGCGGCCCCAGCCTACCGCCCCTATGAGGTGCCGGGCCGTGCGGGCAGCACGCCGCTGGCCGGCCGCGTCATCGAAGACGTGCGGCCCGATGCGCGCGGGCACCTGTGGCTGGCCACGCCCGAGGGCGTGGAGCGCCTCATGCCGGCTACCGGGGCACGGGAAGTGTACGGGCCCGCCGCCCCCGAGCCGCGCCGCGCCGCGGTAGAGGGGGCCCGCTGCCTCTACCTGGCCCCCGATGGCCGGCTGTGGGTGGGCACGCGCACCCACGGATTAGCGGTGGTAGAGGCCGATGGCCACATTCGAGAGGCCCTCACGCCTAGTCAGGGGTTGCCCAGCCCCTCTATTGCCAGCATCTTGCCAGGGCCAGGGGGCATGCTGTGGCTGGGCACTTATCAGGGGTTGGTGCGTTACCAGCCCGCCACCGGGCAACTGTCGGTATACACCACCGCGCAGGGATTGGTGTCGGATGAGTTTAACAGCAGCGCGGCCTATGCAGACCCGCGCGACGGTTCCCTGCTGCTGGGCGGGGTGGCGGGGCTGCACCGCATTGTGCCTGGCGAAGTGCCCGTGCCGCCGGCCGTCCGGCCCCGTCTGGTGCTCACGGCGCTCACGGCCCTCAGCGCCTCGGCCGAAGCCAGCCGCACCCGCTACCTGCTGGCCAGCGATGCGCTCCCAGCTTTGCACATGGCGCCCGAGCAGCCCATTATCGACCTGCACCTGGCCCTGGCCAACAGCCCCGACGCCCGCCGCGCCCGCTACGCCTACCGCGTGCGGGGCTGGCTGGCCGACCGCTGGCTGGGCCTGGGCACCACGCCCCAACTGCGCCTTCAGGGCCTGCCGCCGGGCCAGTACACGGTGGAGGTGCGCGCCGAAACCAGCCAGGGCGTGCCCGCCGCCAACGTGCTGCGCCTGCCCCTGACGGTGAGCACCCCTTGGTGGAACCGCCCCCTCACCTGGGTGCTGGCCGCCTTGGCCGCCAGTGCCGCCGTGTATGCCTGGCAGCGGGGCCGCTTGCGCCAACTGCGCCGCGAAAATGCCCTGCGCGCCCGCTTGGCCGCCGATTTGCACGACGAGGTGGGCTCGCTGCTCACCCGCGTCACGATGCAGGCCGAGCTGCTGCGCGAGCTGCAGCAAGGCCCGCCCGCCCGCCTCACCACGCTGGTGGAAGACAGCCGCGCCGCCGCCAGCACCGTGCGCGACATCATCTGGAGCGTGGACACCGGAGCCGATACGCTGGGGGCGCTGGTCGACCGCATGCGCGACCACCTCGACGCTACCGCCCGCGCCACCGGCCGCGCGCTGCTGTTCGACGATGCGGAGCTGCCCGCCGAGCCGGGGCAGCCGCTGCCGCCCGCCGTGCGCCAGCACACCTACCTTATTTTCAAAGAAGCCGTGAACAACGCCTTGAAATACGCCGCGCCCGGCTCGCCCGTGGAGGTGCGCCTGGGCTACACGCCGCTGCTGGAGCTGACCGTGACCAGCCGGGGCGGTGTGGCCACCGGGGCGGCCCGCGCCGGGCAGGGCCTGCGTAACATGCGCCACCGGGCCGCCCTGCTCCGCGCCGAACTCATGGCTGGCCCCGTGGCGGGCGGCTGGCAGGTGCGCCTGCGCCAGCTGCCCTAGCTGAGGGCATCGATGGGAATACTTACAAATCGCCCTTGGCGGCGCGGCTGAGCAGCTCGCTGCGGGAGTTGACGCGGAGCTTCTCGTAGAGGCGCTTGACGTAGGTGTGCACCGTGTCGGGCGAGAGGCTGAGGCGGGCGGCTACTTGCTTTTCGCTCAGGCCCTCGGTTAGGGCTTGCAGCACTTCTTGTTCGCGGGCGGAGAGCAGGCCGGGCTGCTGGCTGGGCTGGGGCTGAAAGTGTTGCAGCGCCTTGCGGGCCACGGAAGGGGAGAGGGCCGCCCCGCCGTTGAGCACATCGAGGATGGCCTGCTTGTACTGGGGCAGGCTGGTGGCGTTTTTGATGACGTAGCCCGTGGCCCCGGCCCGCAGCGCCTGGAAAATGCGCTCGGGGTCGTCGTGCATGGTTTGCAGGATGATGTCGGTATCGGGCAGGCGTTTTTTAAGGGCGGGCAGGGCCTGGATGCCGGTTTGGCCGGGCAGGCTCACGTCGAGCAGCATGACGCGGGGCGCGAGGCTCAGGTCCAGCTCGGCCCAGAGTGCCTCAATGGAATCGACCACGATGGGGCAGGTGAACTCGGGCTGGTGGCAGAGGTACTCGCGCAGCAGCTCGCGCACGCGGGCATCGTCTTCAACAATGGCCAGGCGGATGGGAAAGTGGGAAACGGACGTGGGCATAAGCAAGGGCAAAGGTGCGGGCCTGCGGCGGGTTTCAGGGGCGGGTGGGTGTACCCTGTTTAGGGTACAAGCCGGTTTTTGTGCTCATGGGGCACTAGCGGAATTTCGCAGCTAGAATTCAAGCTTTTATTTCTCACGCACTTTCATCCAAACGCCCCATATGAAGCTTCATTTACCCTTACTGGCTGCTGCGGCCGCTGCACTGCCTATGGCTGCCCAGGCTCAGAACGTGGGCATCGGCACGCCCACGCCCAATTCCAAGGCTGCGCTCGAAATCTCGGCCACCGATAAAGGGCTGTTGGTTCCGCGCCTGACGGCGGCCCAGCGCACGGCCATTGCTAGCCCGCCGCAGGGCCTGATGGTGTACCAAACCGACGGTACGGCCAGCGGCGGTACCCAGACCGGCTTCTGGTACTATGCAGGCAACCCCGCCGCCTGGGTGTACCTGAACCCAAGCGCCGGGCCCAGCGGCGCGGCCGGCGGCGACCTTACCGGCACCTACCCCAACCCCACGGTGGCCACCGGGGCCATCGGCACCACCAAGCTGGCCGACGACGCCGTGACCATTGCCAAGCTGGCCGCTACCGGCACGCCCAGCGCCAGCACCTTCCTGCGCGGCGATAATACCTGGTCCGCTGTCGGCGGAGGGACCCCTAGCGGCACGGCCGGTGGCGACCTGGCCGGTACTTACCCCAACCCTAGCGTGGGCACCGGCGCCATAACGGCCGCCAAGCTGGCTTCCGCGGCCGTGACTACTGCTAAGCTGGCCGACGCCGCCGTGAACACTGCTAAGCTGGACGACGAGGCGGTGACCAATACTAAGCTGGCCGATGGGGCCGTCAGCGCCCTCAAGCTGGCTTCTGCGGCCGTGACCACCGCCAAGTTGGCCGACGGAGCCGTGACGACCATTAAGCTGGCCGACGTGGCCGTGACCAGCACCAAACTGGCCGACGACGCGGTGACTATTCCGAAGCTGGCCGCCACTGGCACCCCCAGCGCCAGCACCTACCTGCGCGGTGATAACACCTGGGCCACCATTGCCGCCAGCACCCCCGGCTGGAGCCTGACCGGCAACACGCTGGACGGCAACCAATTCTTGGGCAGCATCAACAACGAAGACCTGATTTTCAAGCGCAACAACACGGAAGCCTTCCGGGTGTACAGCAACGGCCGGGTGACGCTGGGTAATAATTCGCCCGCCTCCTTGTCGGTGATGCTGGGCTTCAACGCCGGCACCGCCATGACCACCGGCCAGAACAATACCCTCGTGGGGGCCAGGACGGGGCAGGACTTCAACGGCGGCAACGCCACCTTCATCGGCTCCGGGGCGGGGCAGAGCACGACCGGCAGCGACAATACCCTGCTGGGCGCCTTTGCCGGCAACCGCCTGACCACCGGTACCAACAACGTATTCATCGGCACCCAGGCGGCCTATAATAGCGGCACGACCATTACCGGCAGCAGCAACGTTGTGGTGGGGGGCAGCGCTGGGAACGGGCTGACCACCAACACCAACAACATCCTGCTGGGCAGCAGCTCCAACGCCAGCGCCGGCCTCTACGATGCCTACGCCATCGGCGCCGACGCCACCGTCACCCAGAACAACTCGCTGGTTATCGGCGCCGCGAAAGGCAGCAACAACGCCGTCAGCGTGGGCATCGGCACGTCGGCGCCCAACAGCAGCCTGCAGGTAAACGGCACCTTTGCCGTGGGCGTGCAGACGGGCTACGGCGGCGGTGGCAGCCCCGGCATCGGCGCCAACGGCCTGGACCAGGGCCCGTCCAGCCAGACGGCCATTGGTGGCAGCTATTATGGCCTGGCGCCCAGCAGCGCCAGCAACCAGCACTACCTCCTGCCTGGTGCCGGCTCCTGCACCGGGCGCATCTACTACCTGCGCAACACCAGCGGCAGCACCGTGGCCAGGCTCTCCAGCAACAGCCCCATCATCGACGGCACGAATACCGTCAGCGCTGGCAACACCTTCGACATGAACACCACGGGCTCGTCCAAGGTCGTCACGGCCATCTCCGACGGCACGAACTGGGTTATCATCCGCACCGGCATTTAGGCGGTGGCCTGCCTGGAAATTTAGCTCCTGATGGATATTCCCATGAAACACTCTCTCCTGCTTGCGCTGCTGCTCGGCGGCGCCCGCGCCGCCTTGGCCCAGGACCTGACCAACAACGGCGCCACGCTGACGCTCACCGGCGGAGCCATCCTCTCCACCCGCGGCACGCTCAACAACGCCAGCGGCACGCTCGACCTGAGCAGCGGCGCCAACCAACTCTACGTGGGCGATAACCTGCTGAACGGCAGCGGCGCCACCCTCACGCCGGGCACCGCCAGCACCGTTACCCTCAACGGAACCGCCGCCCAGCAGCTCGACCTAAAAGGGGCCGGGCTGGCCAACCTCACGGTGAACAACACCAGCGGCGGCGTGGCCCTGCCCGCCAGCAGCAACGCCGACGTGGCCGGGGCCCTCACCCTCACCAGCGGCATGCTCACCACCGATGCTTCCTCGACGCTGCGGCTGCTGAACGGGGCCACGCTCACCGGCGAAACCAGCACCCGCTACGTGGCCGGCAACCTGGCCGCCGCAAAAGCTTCTGTGCCGGCGGGGGCCGTCACTGCTTTCCCCAACGGGCTTGCCATTACCCCCGCCGCGGCCCTCACCAACCTGACCGTGACCCGCACCGCCGGCCTCAACACCGCCCAGCTCAGCTACGGCACCAACGCCGCCGGTACCAACGCGGGCATCGACCAAATCTGGCGCACCTCGGCCCCGCTCACCGACGCCGCGGTACAACTCACCTGGCTGGCGGCCAACGACAACGGCCTCAGTAACCTGAGTAACAGCCAGGTGTGGGCCCGCACCGCCGCGCCGGTGGCGGGGTCGGGCTGGGCGCGCATCAGCGCTTCGCAGAACGCAGCCGCCACTCGTAGCGTCACGGGTACCGTGCCGGCTACGGCCGGCTTTTCCTTCTTCACGGTAAGCATTGCAGCCGAGCCCCTGCCCGTGACCCTGGTTGATTTCACGGCCCTGGCCGAAGGCCCGGCCGCGGTGCGCCTGCGCTGGGCCACCGCCTCGGAGCTGAACAACGCCGGTTTCACCGTCGAGCGTAGCCTCGATGGCCGGGCGTTTGCTGCCATCGGCAAGATGGCGGGCGCGGGCACCAGCACCACGGCGCACACCTATGCGCTGCTGGATGGCCAGCTGCCCGCCGGTGCCAAGCAACTCTACTACCGCCTCCGCCAGGAAGATACCGATGGCGTGGTCACTTACTCGCCCGTGCGCTCCGTGGCGTTCGAGGTGTCGCCAAACACGCTATTCTCCCTGTATCCCAACCCCGCCCGGTCCAAACTCACCGCCGACGGCCTGCTTACCGGCGCCGCGGTGGAAGTCTTCGATGCGGTGGGCCGCCGCGTTGCCATCGCCACGGCTGATGCCGCCGGCGTGGCCCAGCTGGTGCTGCCCACCGGGCTGGCCACCGGCGTGTACGTGGTGCGCAGCGGCGCCCAGGCTCAGCGCTTGGTGGTAGAATAAGCGCACCAGGCCTGTAAGCAAACGCTCCGGTCTTCACAACCCCGCCGCCCACTGGTTTTCATCGGCTAATGAAAACCAGCGGGCGGCTTTATTTAGGAAATGGAGCTGATACTACCCCACAGCCGCCGCAGCTCCTGCTCCTCGTGCTGCCAGCTGAGCCGGGGTGCAGCAAGGCGGCAGTTGGCGGCCAGGTACTGGTAGCGGGCGGGCTCGTCGCGCAGCAGGCGGTTGAGGGCGCGGGCCAAGGTAGTGGGCGCCAAATCAGAAACCAGCTCGGCCACGTCGAACTCGTCATTGAGGGTGCGGTATTCGGGGAAGTCGATGAGCACCTGCGGGATGCCGGCGTGCACGTAATCGAAGAACTTGTTGGCCAACGAATAATAGTAGCTAAGGCCCACGTTTTCGAGTAGCATGATGCCCACGGCGGCGTGGCGCGTCACCTCACGCAGCGCCTCGGGCAGCACAAAGCCGCGAAACTCCACCTGCCCCGAGGCCAGCAACCCCAGCCGTTCGGCTTGTGCCCTTAGGTCGGCCGATAGGTCGCCCTCGCCGCAAATCACCAGCCGGCCCGCCACCTGCGGCATAGCGTCGAGCAGTTGCTCCAGGCCGCGGCCCACGTTCAGCGCGCCCTGGTAGAGAATGTAGCCGCCGGGCGGAGCAGAACTTGTCGCGGGCGGCAGCGTTTCCCCGTCGCGCAGGCGGCTCACGTTGCGCACCACGCCGAAGGGCCGGCCGTAGCGCCCCTCAAACAGCCGGGCCAGGGCCGGGCCCACGGTGTAAGCCAGCCGGGCGCGCGGCACGATGAAACCCTCCACCCAGCGCCACACGCGCTGCACCGCCGGGCGGGCCACCACCTCGGGGACTTCGGTAAACAGCTCGTGGGCATCATACACCAAGGGCTGGCCGCCCAGGCGGGCGCGCAGCCACACGGGCAGGGCCGTGTCGAGGTCGCAGGCGCACCAGGCGGCGGCGCGCTGGCTTAGCAGGTAAAAGAAGAGCCGCAGGTTATACTCCACATAAAACAGCTTGCCCTTCTGAAACCAACCGCGCAGGCGGTGCTGTTGGTAGGGCTGCGGGGTGAGCGGGGGTGAGGTGGGCCGCTCCCAGCCCACCAGCTGCACTTGGTAGCCGGCCGCGGCCAGGCTGCCGCATATGCGCTGCATCCGCTGGTCGAAGCACAGGTCGGTGGTGACGGCGAAGAGCAAGCGAAGGGCGGAGGGAAGCGGCAAAAGGCAATGCGGACACTGCCAGGGCCGTTCCGCGTTAGTCGTTAATTTATTTTGGCCAAATTTACGCCGCGGCCCGGCCCGGCGCAGGCTATATTAGCAGGAAATTCAACTCGCAGGACGCGTTATTGTATGGCTTCATTTTCGGCTGCTTCTTCAACCCGCCCCGTGGCGCCGCCGCTGGCCGCGTTGCTCGACCAGTTGGGGCAGGTGTATTTGCTGACCGACCGGCAGGGCGCCATCGTGGAAGTCAACGAAGCGTTTCTGGCCCTGACCGGCTATCCGCGCGACAAGGTGCTGGGCCAGCTTTTCTACCAGATGCTGGCGCCCCAGCCCGAGCGCGAAGTGCGCAAGCGCGACTTCCTCGAAAGCATCGACCACCAAGCGCTGGCCCCTTGCTACGAGCAAACGTTGCTCACGCGCAGCGGCCAGCTGCGCCCCCTGCGCTGGCAAGCGGGCTTCACCCACAACGCCGCCGGCAACGTGACCGGCATGTGGATGGCCGGCCACGAACTGCCCAGCCTGAGCGCGCCCAGCCCGGCCCTGGCCGGCGACAGCACTCACCTGCAGGACTTCCTCGACAACGCCCAGGACCTGGTGCAGCACTTGAGCGCCGATAACGGCTTCCTGTTCGTGAACAAGGCCTGGAAGGAAAAGCTGGGCTACACCGACGCCGAACTGGCCACCCGCACCCTGGCCGATGTGGTGCATCCTTATTATAAGGCCAAGCTCCTCTATCAGCTGCGCAACCTGTATGACGGAGAGCCGGTGAACAAGGTCGAAACCGTGTTTCTGACCAATCAGGGCAAGCCGGTGCACCTCATCGGGAGCATGAGCGTGGTGCGCGAGGAGGGCCAGCCGGTGAGCAGCCGCGCCATCCTGCACGACATCACCGACCGCATCAAGGCCGAGCGGCTGCAGAAGGTGTACTACAGTATTGCCAACCTGGCTATCTCGGCCAAGGACTTGCCCAGCCTCTACGGGGCCATCCACCGCGAGCTGAGCAAGATTATCGAGACGAGCAACCTGTTCATTGCCCTCTGCGACGACGCCCGCACGCAGCTGCAGTTTGCCTACCACGTCGACCAGCACCCCCAGCATCGGCCCAAAGGCGCGCTGCCGTTCGGCAACGGCGTGTCGGAGTACATCATTGCCGGCGGGCAGCCGCGCTACCTCACCCACAACGACTTTCAGCAGCTGGTGCGCAGCGGCACCGTGGCTGCCCACGGCCTGGTGCCGGAGGTGATGCTGGCCTCGCCGCTGAGCATTGGCGACCGCATCATTGGCGTGCTGGCCGTGCAGGATTATACCCGCGCCGACGCCTACACGCCCGGCGACCTCGACGTGCTGCACTTCATCTCCAACCAGGTGGCCCTGGCCATCGAGCGCAAGCGCAATGAGGAGCAGATTGGCAAGCAAACGGCCCGCCTGAACGCCATTTTCGAGAGCGGCTCGCACGTGATGTGGACGGTGAACACCCGCGCCCAACTCATGAACTTCAACCGCAACTACGCGGCCCTGTTCCTGCGGCGCAACGGCACCTACCCCGTGCGCGGCCTCAACTTGTGGGAGGCCGATTTGGCCAATATGCCCGAGCTGGAGCGCGATATTTTCGTGCACCACTACAACGCGGCCGCCAAGGGCCAGGCCCAGCGCTTCGAGATGCGCCTGCGCGACGCCCGCGGCTACGACGTGTGGACCGACATCCACCTGAACCCGATTTACCTGGGCGACGGCTCGTTTGATGAAATCTCGGCCATTGCCCACGACATCACTGAGCAGAAGCGGGCGCAGCTGGCGCTGGAGGAGCAGGAGGAGAAGTTCCGCAACATCTTCGAGTCGTTTCAGGACATTTACTACCGCACCAACGCCGAAGGCCTGCTCACCCTCGTCAGCCCCTCGGTACGCGAGGTCCTGGGCTACGAGCCCGAGGAAGTCATCGGCGAGCCGGTGCGGGATTATTTCGTAGACGCGGAGGACCTGGACCGGGCCAACGCGGAAACCATGCGCAGCGGCGGCCTGCGCAACTTTGAAACCCAGATGTGGCACAAGGACGGCTACCCGGTGAGCGTGCTGGTGAACGCCCGCATGGCCACGCCGCCCGAAGGAGAGGATGCCGACGACTCCGGCCTGTACGGCACCGAAGGCATTGCCCGCGACGTGACCGAAATCCGCCAGATGCAGGACGACCTGCGCCTGGCCAAAGACGAGGCCGAAGCCGCCCTGGAAGCCAAAACGCAGTTCCTGGCCAACATGAGCCACGAGCTGCGCACGCCCATGAACGGCATCATCGGCATGATTGACCTGCTCGACCAGACGGTGGAAACCGACGAGCAGCTCGATTACGTGGACACGCTGCGCAAGAGCTCCGACGCCCTGCTCACCATCCTGAACGACATCCTGGACTTGTCGAAAATCCAGGCCGGCAAGCTGCAGATTCACGAGGCCCCCATCGAGCTGCAGGCCGTGATGGAGCGCATCCGCGCCTTGTTCATCTACCGGGCCGAGCAGAAGCACATCCGCTTCACCTACCACATCACGCCGCACACGCCGCGCTTCGTGATTACGGACGAAGTGCGCCTGCTGCAGATTTTGAGCAACCTGGTGGCCAACGCCATCAAGTTCACCAACGAGGGCACGGTGGCCATTGTGGTGAGCAGCGTGAGCACCGACGGCGAGCACCACACCCTGCGCTTTGCGGTGCAGGACTCCGGCATCGGCATCTCGACCGACAACGCCAGCCTGCTCTTCACCAACTTCACCCAGCTCGATACCACCCCCAGCAAGGCCTACGGCGGCACGGGCCTGGGCCTGAGCATCAGCCGGCAGCTGGCCGAGCTGCTGGGCGGCGAAATCGGCGTGCTCTCCGACGAGGGCGAGGGCTCGGTGTTCTGGTTCACCATCAGCGCCCGCGAGGCGCCCGCGAGCGACGCGCCGGCCTCGGCACCCGTGCGCGAGCCCGCGGCGCAGCCCTTCGAGGCTGCGCCGCGCGTGCTGCTCGTCGATGACAACGCCATCAACCAGAAAGTGGGCCAGCGCCTGCTCACCAAGCTGGGTTGCGAGGTGGAGGTGGCCGGCGGCGGCCCCGAGGCCATTGCCATGGTGACGACGCCCGGGGCGGAGTACAACATCATTTTCATGGACATCCAGATGCCGGACATGGACGGCGTGGCCGCCACCGCCGAAATCCGGCGCCTGCTGGGCGGCAACTGCCCGCCCGTGGTGGCCATGACGGCCTATTCCATGCAGGAAGACGCCGGCCGCTTCATGCGCCAGGGCCTCGACGACTACGTGGGCAAGCCCGTGAAAAGCCGCCACCTCTACGAGGTGCTGCACCGCTGGCTGCGCCCCCGCAACACCCGCCCGGCCGAAGCGCCCGCTGGCACGGCCCCCGACGCGGCCGCAGCCGCTCTGCCCACGCCTTCGCCCGAAGTGGCTGGCGAGCCCACGCTCGACGAAGCCATTTTGCGGCAGCTGGTGGAGCTCGGCGGCCCCGAGTTTACCTCCGACCTGTACCAGGAGTTCGAGCAGGAGGCCGGCGACCTGCTGCGCGACGCGGCCCCCACGGCGGCCGAAGGCCACTTCCGCGACCTGCTGCCCATGCTGCACCAGCTCAAAGGCACCGCCGCCACGCTGGGCGGCGTGGCGCTGGCGGCTCAGGCCCGGCACCTCGAGCACCAGCTCAAAGAAGGCCGGACCGACGACGCGGCGGCGGGCTTTCGACTTTTGGAGTATTACTTTGCACAGTTCATAGCCGAATACCCCGGCGCCGTGGAGCGAGCCACCAGTACTTCGGCCGTGTAATACGGCCTCACTTTCTCCTGTTTTCTACCACTAAAACCACCCCAACCCCACGCTCATGTCCGTCGACAACCAATCCAAAACCATTCTGATTGCTGAGGACAGCTCGGTGATTCTCAACCTCACCCGCAAAATTCTTGAACTTCAGAAGTACAAAATCGTGCTGGCAAAAAACGGCGGCGAGGTGCTGAAGCAAATCGAAAGCAACCCCGTCGATTGCGTGCTGATGGATATCAACATTCCCGTGAAGGATGGGATGCAGTGCACCCGCGAAATACGGGCCCACGCCGACCCCAAAATCAACAAGCTGCCCATCATCGCCATCACCGGCAACGCCAACAATTACTCGATGGACCAGTTCCGCGAGGCCGGCGTGACCGACTACCTGCCCAAACCGCTGGACTTCGACGCCTTGGTGCGCGTGGTGAAGCAATACGTGGGCTAACCAATTGGTGAATGGGCGAATGGGTGAATGGGTGAATGCGCACGCGGCCGTTCACCCATTCACCCATTCACCCATTTACTCAATAAAATGGTTGTAACGTTCTTAGGTACGGGCACCTCGTCGGGCGTGCCCATGATTGGGTGCACCTGCGCCGTGTGCCGCTCGCTCGACCACCGCGACAAGCGCCTGCGCGTGTCGGTGCACGTGCAGGTGGACGGGCGCAGCTTCGTGATTGATTCTGGGCCCGATTTCCGGCAGCAGATGCTGCGGGCGGGCATCACCCATCTCGATGCGCTGCTGTTCACGCACGAGCACAAAGACCACACGGCCGGCCTCGACGACATCCGGGCCTTCAACTTCCGGCAGCAAACCGACATGCCCGTGTATGGCGAGCCGCGCGTGCTGCGCCAGCTGCAGCAGGAGTTTGCCTACATTTTTGCGGAGAACAAATACCCCGGCGTGCCGCGCGTAACGCTGCACCCCATCGAGCGCGACGATGTGCCGTTTGACGTGCAGGGCGTATCCGTGCTGCCGCTACGGGCCATGCACCACCGCCTGCCGGTGCTGGGCTTCCGCATCGGCGGCTTCTGCTACCTCACCGACGCCAACCACCTCGGCCCCGAAACCCGCGCCCAGCTGCGCGACGCCGACGTCATCGTGCTCAACGCCCTGCGCCGGGAGGAGCACATTTCGCACTTCACGCTGGCCCAGGCCCTGGCGGTGTTGGAAGAAGCCCAGCCCAAGCGGGCTTTTCTCACGCACATCAGCCACCAACTGGGCCGCCACCAGGATGTGGAGGCCGAACTACCGGCCTGGGTGCGGCTGGCGTATGATGGGCTGGTGATGGAGGTGTAAGCCGAGGGCCGACGTAGGCGACGGCCGCTGCGCTATCAGTCCACGCGAAACGTGAGCTTGATGTTTTCTTTGGTGGCCGCGTGGTAGTCGCCTGGCACTTGCCATTTCAGATAGGTAAGCACGTAGCGTCGGCCATTGGCGCGCACGCTGGTCGTATCAATCCAGTCGGCGCTTCTCGAGCCCAGGATGACGGGCATGGTTAGCTGTTGAGTGCCACCCTGGGCGTCGGTGATGCGAAGCGTAGGCCTGGCGTAATCGGCCATGAAGCAGTTGGCATTGCGGGGGCAAATGCTGAATTGAAGGTCGGTTACGGTGATGGTCAGTTCGGGCTGAGCAGGTTGCGGCAAGCTGGCCTGCTGCCGGTAAAGCAAAGCGAAATCCTGGCTGAACCCGGCGGCAACAGCTGCGGGACTTTCGGCATCGTTCTTTTTGCAGGCAAACAGGCTGAGGCTTAGGGCAGCGAAAAGGAAATGCTTGCTCATGAAATACTGAATTGAAAGGAGGGGCGTAATGCTAAGTATGGCGTAGCGGTGTGCTTGACCACCTCGGACCCAAACTCGTTGCACGCACTCGCCTAAATTTCCACAACTTTTCTGCGCCGGCCTTTGCTGTTTGAATTCAGGCCGCTGACTTCCTGCTAATTGTAACGCTTCATGCACACCAACTATTACTTCCTGCGCCAGTTGGCCCCGGCCCTCACCGAGCGGCTGCGGGGCTTCCGCGTGGCCGTGTGCTTCACGCAGGAAAAGGACGAGCTGGTGGTTGGCCTCAGCAACGGCAGCCAGGAATTCTGGCTGAAAGCACAGCTGGGCGCTACATTTCCAGCGCTGGCTTTGCCCGAAACCTTCCAGCGGGCCCGCGCCAACTCCGTGGATTTGTTTCCGGCCCTGCTGGGCGAGCAGGTGGAAAGCGTGGCCGTCTGGCCGCAGGACCGGGTGCTGCAAGTGAATTTCCGCAGCGGGGCGCGGCTGGTGTTCAAGCTCTACGGCCCGCGCCCGAACGCCATTTTTCGCACCGCGCCTGACGCGCCCGCGCAGCTTTTCCAGCAAAAGCTACTGGCCGATGCCGACCTAAAACCGCAACCCGCCGCCTCACCCGCCCCACAGTCGTCTGAATCTGCGCAATCCGTTCAATCTGCAGAATCTGCGGTTCAGAAACTTCCCCCGCCGCTGGCCGACCTGCCGCTGCGCTACCTGCGCACCCAGGGCTACGACCAGGCGCTGCCCGATGCCAGGACCCGGCTGGTGAACCAGGTTCTGGCCCAACTGGAGAAGCCGGCGCACTATTATATCATCCAATTCGAGGGGCGCACGCGGCTGAGCCTGCTGCCGCTGGGCGACATGCTGGAAACGCTGCCCGGCGACGACCCCGTGGGCGCGCTGCGCCGCTTCGTGCCCATGGCCTTGGGCCGCCGCGCCCTAGAAATGGAAACCAAGCAGCTGCGGCAGCTATTGGAACGCCGCGCCGACGAGGCCAGCACGGCCGCTGAGCACGCACGCCGGCGCCTGCACGCCCTGGCCCACGAGGCCGGCTACCGCCACACCGCCGACCTCATCATGGCCCACCTGCACGAAATTCCGGCGCGGGCCGAGCAGATTGAGGTGCTGGATTTCTACACCAACCAGCCCAAAACCATCAAGCTCAAGCCCAACGAAAAGCCGCAGCTCACCGCCGAAAACCTCTACCGCAAAGGCAAAAACCAGCAAATCGAAGAGCGGCAGCTCACCGAGCGCATTGCGCGCCGTGAGGCCGAAGCCTTCACGGCCTTGGAGCGGCTGGAGGAAATGGACAGCCAGCCGCAGCTCGCCGAGCTGCGCGGCCTGCGCGCCTGGCGCAAGCTCCACGGCCTCGACCCGGCCGCTACCGCTGCTAAAACCTCAGGTGAGCTGCCCTTCAAGGTGTTTGAGGACCGGGGGTTTACCATTTTGGTGGGCCGGAGCGCCGAAAACAACGACCTGCTGACTCAGAAATACGCGCACAAAGACGACCTCTGGCTGCACGCCAAGGATGTGGCCGGCTCGCACGTCGTCATCCGGCACCGCGCCGGGCAAACCGTGCCCGAGCCCGTGATAGAACACGCCGCCATGCTGGCCGGCTGGTATTCCAAGCGCCAGCACGACACGTTGTGCCCGGTCACGGTCACGCCCAAAAAATTCGTGCGCAAGCCCCGGGGCGCCCGCCCCGGCCAGGTGCTGGTAGAGCGCGAACGGGTGGTGCTGGTGAAGCCCGGCAACCCATTTGACAGGGACGAGGATAAGTAGCATGAGTACCCCGAAGCTCCACTTCGGTTCGTTGAACGGTTAATGTTCGCCTGGGCCGAAGCGGGAGCTTCGGGGTACTCGTGCTACAGCCCCCGGCTGATGCCCATTTCCAGGCCGCGCAACTCGGCCAGGCCGCGCAGGCGGCCGATGGCGGAGTAGCCGGGATTGGTTTTCTTCTTAAGGTCGTCGAGCATCTGATGGCCGTGGTCTGGGCGCATGGGCAGACTGGTGTTGCGGCTGCGCATGGCCT
Source organism: Hymenobacter monticola (assembly GCF_022811645.1). NCBI lineage: Bacteria > Pseudomonadati > Bacteroidota > Cytophagia > Cytophagales > Hymenobacteraceae > Hymenobacter > Hymenobacter monticola. The sequence goes on from NZ_CP094534.1 coordinate 3,162,941, forward strand.
GCACCAGCTCGCGCATCACGCCGTACATGTCCACGTCGCCTTCGAGGTGGTTGGCTTCGTAGAAGTTGCCCTCGGCATCGCGCTGGGTGCTGCGCAGGTGAATGAAGTGGATGCGCTCGGCAAACTGACGCACCATGCCGGGCAGGTCATTGTCGGCCCGCACACCGAAGGAGCCGGTGCAGAAGCACAAGCCGTTGCTGAGCGAAGGCACGGCGGCGGCCAGAGCAGCCACGTCATCAGCGGTGCTCACCACGCGGGGCAGGCCCAGGATGGGGTAGGGCGGGTCGTCGGGGTGGATGGCCAGGTTGATGCCCACCGACTCGGCCACCGGCACCACGGCCTGCAGAAACAGAATCAGGTGCTCGCGCAGCTTAGCCGCGTTGATGCCTTCGTAAGCATCCAGCGCCTGCTGAAACTGTTCCAGCGTGAAGCTCTCCTCGCTGCCCGGCAGGCCGGCAATGATGTTGCGCTGCAGCAACTGCTTCTCCTCAGGGCTCATGGCCGCGAAGCGGGCTTCGGCGCGGGCCAACTCCTCCGGCGAGTAATCCTGTGCGGCATTACGACGCTTCAACAGCTGCGTGTCGAAGGCCACAAAGGCGGCTTTTTCGAAGCGCAGCGCCTTGGAGCCGTCCTCGACCTCGTAGGCCAAATCGGTGCGCGTCCAGTCAAGAACGGGCATGAAATTGTAGGTGACGGTGAAAATGCCGCAGGCCGCCAGGTTGCGCAGCGACTCCTGGTAGTTGGTGATGTATTGCTTGAAGTTGCCGGTGCGGGTTTTGATGTTTTCGTGCACGGGCACGCTTTCCACCACGCTCCACGTGAGCCCGGCGGCGGCTACTTCGGCCTGGCGTTTCTGTATTTCGGCCACGGTCCAGACCTGGCCGTTGGGAATGTGGTGCAGGGCCGAAACCACGTCGGTGGCGCCGGCCTGGCGGATGTCGGCAAGGCTTACGGGGTCGTTGGGGCCGTACCAGCGCCAGCTTTGGATGAGGGGCATGTGTTGAAGAGGGGAGAGGGGGATGGCGTTTAGCAGAATGCCCGGCGGCGTGCAGCCGCAGCATCTGGCGTGCAATACTAAACCCTGCCGATTGGATTTCTGCCCCGTGCGACCCGCTTCGGCTGCGCCCGACCCGCTTTTTTCGCTTCGCAGCAAAAAAAGCCGGCTACCTGCTGCAAACAGGTAGCCGGCGAAATTTTGATTTTAAACGACTGCACTTATTGCGCGATGCGGCGGCTATACGAACCCACACTGGTAAGTAGCCGCACCACGTAGATGCCGGTTGGCAACGAATGCAGGCCCAGCACCCAGCGGCCCGGCAGCTCGGCGGAGGCCAGCGTCGCGGCCTGCTCCCGGCCTAGGGCGTCGTACACCCGCAAGGCCACGCCCGGGCCGCTTAGTAGCTCCACGGGCAGTGAGCTGCGCACCACCCACTCGTTGGCCATCGGGCCCGGGTACACCTCAAGGCCTTGTTCCTGCCTGGTGCCGAGCCGCACCACGCGCACGGGCGAGTAACTGGTTCTCTTGTCAAAATCGACCTGCCGCAGGCGGTAGTAGCTGGTGCCGGGCAGCGGCTGCTCGTCCACCACGTGGTAGCTGGTGCGGGCCTGCGTGGTGCCCGCGCCCTCCACCGTGCGGTTGTCGCGGAAAACCTTCCCGTCGGCCGAGCGCTCCACCACAAAGCTTTGGCTGTTTTTCTCCGACGCCGTTTCCCAATGCAGGGCCACCTGCTGCCGGGCCGTCGGGGTGGCCGTAAAAACCGTGAGCTCCACCGGCAAGGGCTTCGGGCAGGCCGGTACCAGCGCGTCGCAAGCCCTTTCGTTGTTGTTGGAGCCCGCCACGGGGCCCATGTTGCATACCCCGGTGCTGGTGCCCTGCGCGCACACTCCGATGCTGTTCGTGCAGTTTCGGGAAATGCGGTTGAAGGCCCCATTGCCCCCGAATACGCAGCCCTTCACCGCCACACTGCCCGCGCCGCAGACGGTATTGTTGGCACCACCGGGCGTCAGGTCCAGGTTGCCCAGGATGAACAGCGCGCCGTCGGCCACGATGTTGGAGTTATACAGAATCGTGTTGCAGGTAGTCGTGAGCGAAGCCCCGCTCTCCACCGAAATGGTGGCCTTGTTCACCCGCATCACCCCTGCGGTCACCGTGCTGGGCGCGAAAATCCGTAGGTTGGTTACCTTTTGCGAGGCCGTTCCGTCGCCCACCCCCAGGTCGTAATCGCCCGAGATGGTGCCGCCGTTTTTTACTTCCACGGTGCCGTTGCTGGAGATGTCGAGCGAGCCGCCGTCTTCCACCACAATGGAGCCGCCGGTGCTTACCGTAATGAGGCCGTCGGCTTCCACGGTCAGGCGCGAGCGCACCTTTAGGCGGCCAGCCGAAATCGTTAACCGGCCGCCAGCGCCCACCACGTAGTCGCTGTTGAGCGTGAGCTCGTGGTTGGAGTTCAGCACAACCTGGGCATTCGTGTTGGAAAGCGGTTGCACGGAACACGACGGGCTGCCCACGTCAAAGCTGGCCGTCGCGGAGAGGCCACACATGACCCCAGAGCCCGTGGCCACATACGAGCACTGGCCCATGGCGACCACCGGAAACATGGCGCTGGCCACAGCCGCCACCGCACAGATTACTAGATTTTTTTTCATAGTAGTAAGGGTAAGGCATGACTGATGAGGCGTTTACTTCCTTACTAATATAATCAAAAAATCAATTAATTGAAAGTTGTTATTGATTTATTTATAAATCGGACAAAGTCGTGTTAAAATTTAGAATAAAATATATTAAATGTTAAATGTGTTCGACCAACGGTAAGCGACTGAAGGGACATAAAAATCCATTTTTGGGCGTGGCTGAACAGCCAGCAGATTGTTTATAAATCACCAATCGGCGCACGGCGGGTCGGCGCATTTACCGCAGGTTCTGCACGGGGAAGCAGTATAAGCAAGCCCGGAACAGCCAGCATGTCGCGGCTGTGGCCATGGCCAGAAACGACAATGGCCCGTTCCAGACGAGCTGGAACGGGCCATTGTGTTTTGCGTGCGCGCGGGGAGATTCGAACTCCCACACCCGAAGGCACCACCCCCTCAAGATGGCGTGTCTACCAGTTTCACCACGTGCGCAAAAGGCAACTAAACCGGGTAACTCGGCCCAAGGCCGGCGTCGCTGAGGTGGCGAAGCGGGTGCAAAGATAGAAGGCGGTTTTCGGCTTTACAAACGCACGAAACACATTTTCATCAATTGACCATCATTCAGTGGTTTAACTTGCGCCACTGCAAAGCCAACGTTGAGCTTTCGTGCCTTTTGCCTCACTTTCCGCCGATGAAACCAGCCTCCAAACCCGACTCCACCTCCTTTTTCGGCCGCATGGCCGAGGGCATCACCAAGTTTTCGGGCTCAACGGCCGCCTTTGTGTCGGCGGCGGGCCTAGTGCTGGTGTGGGCCATAACCGGGCCGCTGTTTCACTACTCCGAAACCTGGCAGCTGGTCATCAACACGGGCACCACCATCATCACGTTTTTGATGGTGTTCCTCATTCAACGGGCCCAGAACAAGGATTCGCTGGTGCTGCACCTTAAGTTGAACGAGCTGCTGGCCGCCACGCAGGGCGCCAGCAACCGCCTCATCAACGCGCAGGATTTCTCCGAGGAGGAAATCAAAACCCTGCACGATTTCTACTGTATCCTAGCCGACCTGGCGAAGAAAGACAACGACCTGGGCAAAACCCATACCGTGGAAGAGGCCGAAGACAACCACAGCGAAAAGCAGGCGGCCCACGCGGAATAAGCGTAAGGTGGGGAAACGACAGGCGTCCCGCTCACGAGCCACCAATTTCCCATACCGCTACAAAGCCAAAAAGGCGGCTGCAGTATCTGCAGCCGCCTTTTTGGCTTAAGAGCATCAAGTATTACTTGGCCTGAATCAGCGGCGAATCGACCACGTGCTCCGACACGAACCACACCTGCATTTCGTTGGTGCGAATGAGCTGGCTCACGATGAGGTCGTTGGTGCCGTCGTCGCCGTCCTCGTCGGCCTTGTCGGCGAAGTCGTGGCAGTTTTTCAGCAGGCGCTGGTGGGCGTCGAGCAGGCGCGACACTTGTACAGGAGCCTCTTCGCGGTCGCGGGGCACGCGCGGGATGCTGCTGAGCTCGGCCACGTCGTGGGCCATGGCCACGGCCACGCCGCCCAAAATCTGGATGCGCTCGGCAATGGCATCGACCAGCACCGACTGCTCCTCGTAGTGCTTGTCATACAGCAGGTGCAGCTGGTAGAAGGTGGGGCCCACCACCTGCCAGTGGTGTTTCTTGTACATGTCGCGCAGCGTGATGGTGTCGGCCAGCAGCTGGTTGAGGGCGGTGACGCTGCTCTGGCGGGTTTCCTCGCTGAGGCCAATGGGCAGGCGCTGGCTCACGGTGCCGTAGCGCTGGGTGGGAGCGGGGGCGTTGTTCTGCTGGTTGAGCACGGGCTGAATGTCGACGGCGGCGTTGCTGCCGGCGCCTTTGCCGGCGTTGCCAGCAGCCCCTTTCTGGGCGGCGGGGGCTTTGGAGGAAGCAGTTTTGGCGGAGGATGCCATGGGAGGAAACGGGTGAGGTGAAAGAAAACCGGAACGAGCCGGCAGCGAAAAAATCTGCTTCTGCGTACGTAAAGCACCCCGCCGGGTTAAGGCTACCGCCGCTAAAACTTGCCCATGACCGAACCCACCACTGCCACGCAGCTGCCGCAGGACCTGCACCCCGAACACCACCTCAGCAGCTCGGCCATGTTGCAGGATATCGTCATCGGCTTGTCCGATGGCCTCACCGTGCCGTTTGCGCTGGCGGCGGGGCTGAGCGGGGCGGTGGCCTCCTCGGGCCTAGTCATCACGGCCGGTCTGGCCGAAATTGCGGCCGGCAGCATTGCCATGGGGCTGGGCGGCTACCTGGCCGGCCGCACCGAGGTGGAGCACTACGCCGCCGAGCTCGACCGCGAGCACCGCGAGGTGCGGGAAGTGCCCGACGTGGAGCGCGCCGAGGTTGAAGAGCTGCTGGCCGACATGGGCCTATCGGAAGCCACGCGGAAACAGGCCGTGGCCGAGCTCACCGCTGACCCGCAACAGTGGGTGAAATTCATGATGAAATACGAGTTGGGCCTGGAAGAGCCCGACCCCAAGCAAGCGCCCAAAAGCGCCGTCACCATCAGCCTGGCCTACGCCGCGGGCGGGCTGATTCCGCTCAGCGCGTATTTCGTGACCGATACGCCGGCGCGGGGGCTGCTGTGGTCGGCGGTCATCACGCTGGCGTGCCTGCTTGCCTTTGGCTACTTCAAAAGCCGCATGACCGGCCAGCCGGCGGTGGCGGGCGCCGTAAAAATGGCCGTAGTAGGGGCGTTGGCTGCGGCGGCGGCTTTTGGCATTGCGCGGCTGGTGAGCGGCGGTGCGTAAGGACATAGCCTTTGCTTACTGTATGTCATCCTGAGCGCAGCGAAGGACCTTATCACGTTGAGTATTTTGGGTAATTCGAACCATGCAAACGTGATAAGGTCCTTCGCTGCGCTCAGGATGACAGCCAATAACTTATTCAAACCAACATATTTCCCCTCTCATGCAGTTCAAGCTTCCCAAAACGCCTGCCGTGTACGTCGAAGGCAAGGATTTCAAACTGGCCGACGTCGACCCCGATGACATTACCCCCTTCAAGCACCGCCCCGATGGCAAGGACGACGCGGAGCCGCGCCTCATCGAATTGCGCCAGCGGCTAAGCGAGCTGCAGGAGCTGCTTTATGCCGAGCACAAGCGTAGCCTGCTCATCGTGCTGCAGGCCATGGACACGGGCGGCAAAGACGGCGCCATCGAAAACCTGCTGACCGGCGTGAACCCGGCCGGCGTGCAGGTAGCTTCCTTCAAGGCGCCCTCGAAGGAAGAGCTGGACCATGACTTTTTGTGGCGCATCCACGCCCAGGCGCCCAAGCACGGCCACATCACCGTGTTCAACCGCTCGCATTACGAAGACGTGCTCATTACGCGCGTGCACGGCCTGATTGACGAGAAAACCTGCCGACAGCGCTACGAAGACATCAACAATTTCGAGCAGCTGCTGCGGCACAGCGGCACGCGCATCCTCAAGTTTTTACTGCACATCTCCAAAGAGGAGCAGGCCCAGCGCCTGCAGGCTCGCCTCGACGACCCGGCCAAGAACTGGAAATTCGACCCCAACGACCTCAAGGAACGCGCTTATTGGGATGATTACCAAGACGCCTTCGAAGCTGCGCTGCAAAACTGTTCGTCGGAAAAAGCGCCTTGGTTTGTGGTGCCGGCCAACCACAAGTGGGCCCGCGACCTGGCCATCGCCGAAATCGTGGTGGCCGCGCTCGAAGACATGAACCCCCAGCCGCCCAAGCCAGATTTCGACCCTAAACAACAGGTGATTGTATGAGGGGCGATGAGCCGGATGGGCGTTGAATCTGACCAACGACTCGGGTGGATTGGTTGAGTAATCGAGTGGGCGCATCGCACTAATTGCTTGATTGATGCCGTATTTGCACGCTCATTTTTCAAATCTGGCGTGCAATGGCGGCGACTTTTACTCGGATTCTAAAAGGAAATTTTAAGCAATGGGCGGCTGCGGCGGCGCTGTTGCTGGCGGCGCCGGCCGCGCACGCCCAGGAAAACTGCCTGCTGGTGCCGGTGCCGCTGGCCGAGCGGCTGGCCCGGGCCGTCTGGGTGGTGGAGGCCGAAGCCAGCGCGCCGGCCGTGGTGCAGGATGGCCAAGGCCACTTGCTGCGGCGCTATGGCCTCAAGGTGTTCAAGGTGTTTCGGGCGCCGGGCGGGGCCGTGCCCACGGCGCTGCTGCTGCCCGGCGGCCAGCTCGGCGACCGGCGCGAGGAGGTGAGCTACGCACCCAAGCTGCCGGCCGGGCAGCAAGGCATCTTTTTCCTAGAGGCCGACCCGCAGCACCCCGGCGAGTGGCGCCTGTTTGCCGGGCCGCAGGGCCTGATTCGCTACGACCTGGCCCGCCGCACAGCCGCCGAGCCGTTTGGCAGCTACCCGGCCATTGCCACCGACCTGTATGCTGCCCTGCGCAACCCAGCCGAGGCCGCTGGCTACCGCGTGGTGCAGGCCAATGCCGCGCTGGCAACGCCTGTGGCCGCCGCGCGGGTGGCCGGCACGGCCGCCATCACCAGCTTTTCGCCCAGTGCGGTGCCGGCCGGCACGGGCGCGGTGCTCACCATCACGGGCAGCAACTTTGGGGCGACGCGCGGCACGGGCTCGGTGCAGTTCCTCAACGCCGACGACGGCGGGGCCAGCCGCGTGCAGCCCCTCGATTCGGACTACCTGAGCTGGACCGATACCGAAATTCGGGTGCAGGTGCCTTCGACAACGCCCCAGGGCAGCCCGGCCGGCACCGGCCCCGTGGTGGTGGCCAACAGCGCCGGCGTGACCAGCACCAGCGCCGGCCCGCTCACCATCAGCTACGGCATCATCAATCTGGAATCGTCGGGGGCAACCCCCACCGCCCTGCGGCCCAAGCTCACCAACGACAACGGGAGCGGCGGCTACACCCTGGCCTACGTGCCCGCCTTCCAGGCAAATGCGGCGGCCGTAGCCGCCTTCGAGCGGGCCCTGACGCAATGGGGCTGCAACACGGGCGCCAACCGCGTGACGACCACCACCACGGCCACCGCCGTGCCCGGCGGCGCCAGCACCGACGGCACCAACATCGTGACCTTTGATGCCACACCGGCCACCTTGCCCGCGGGCGTGCTGGGCGTCACGTATTCCTACTACCGCCTGTGCGGCACCAACGTGACGGTGCCGGAAACCGATTACGTCTTCGCTAACCGCGCCGACTGGAATTATGGTCCGCAAGCGCCGGCCTCAGCCCAGTACGATTTTGAAAGCGTGGCCTTGCACGAACAGGGGCACGGCATCCAGATGGCGCACGTCATCAACACCAATGCCGTGATGCACTACAACATCGGCAACGGGCAAAGCAAGCGCGTGCTGGGCCTCGCCGATGATATAGCCGGCGGGCGCGCCGAGGTTCAATTCAGCACCAGCACCAATACCGCAGCCTGTGGCACGGCGCCCGGCGTCCACGTGCCGGTGGCCATTACCTGCAACACGTCGTTGCCCGTGACGCTGGTTTCCTTCGCGGCCAGCCATGAAAAGGGTATTGGCACGCGCCTGCGCTGGGCCACGGCGATGGAACGCAACAGCGCCTGGTTTGCCGTGGAAGCTCAGGAAGAAGGCACTGCTGACTGGAAGGAAGTAGCGCGCCAGGCCGCCGCGGGCAATAGCGGTACCCCACGCAGCTACGAAGCCCGCGACCCCCGCCTGCTCTCGGGCACGCGCTACTACCGCCTGCGGCAAATCGACTTGGACGGCACCGTGGCCTTTTCGCCGCTGGTGGCCGTGGCTGCGCCAGAAGCGGCGCTGGCCTTCTACCCCAATCCCACCAAAGGCCGTTTGCACCTGCCCAGCCAAGCCCAGGCCCGCCGCCTGCGCGTGCTCGACTTGGCCGGGCGCGAAGTGACCAGCTTCGTCCTAGCCCCCGGCCCGGCCGAAATCGACCTAGTCGGCCTTCAGCCCGGCCTTTACCTGCTGGAGTGGGCCGACAGCCTGGGACTGCGCTGGGAGCGCCTGTTGAAGCAGTAGGCGCTACCCATTGCCCAAGCCCGTCCCGCCGCGTTGCTTACCGCATTGTGATGGTGTAACGGTCGTTGATGCGCTTGTACAGCCACTTGGTGAAGTTGCTGGTCGAAGCAAACCGAGCGACTTCCTTGGCCCCGCAGGTTTGCACCAAGGCCCGGGAATACGGATTGCCAGCGGATTTTGGCAGTTGAAAGCAATGCGTAAACGTTGCTATCCCAGTCCTGAACTCCGTCAGGCCGATGGAGTAGGGCACGAAGGGCTGCCCCACCCGGAAGTGGTAGGTTTCATGCTCCAGCGTGAGCTGGTTATTGACAACGGGGATTTCGCCGGTGCTGCCGTTGATGATTTCCAGCGCGTTGTTGCGGTGCTGCAAAAACAGGAACAGCCGCTGCCCCGGCGCCGCCTTCGCGAACCGCACGTCGCACGTCCACTCCTTGAACTGCTGCACCGTGAGCAGCCGGCTGCCGCTGCCTTTCACGTAATCGGTTACTCTGAATTGATAGGAATCGGCTTCTACCGCCACAATTTCGCCCACCACGATGCAGTCTGCCTGCGCAGCCACAATTTCAATTGACAGTTCGTACTTCTTGGCCGAAGCGCCGGATGTCACCAATAGAGCCGCGAGGATGCCAATTCGGAGTTTCATATAAGCACCACGCACTACTTGGAAGGTTAATCGAATATACCAGACGCCCGCTGCGGAGTCCCCGTGCCTCAGGCCACCAGCGCCGCGTCTTCCTTGCGCTCGCCAATCTGCTGGCGCCACATGGCGTAATAAAGGCCTTTCTGCTGCAGCAGTTCGTCGTGGCGGCCCTGCTCGGCAATGTGGCCGCGCTCCAGCACGAAGATGCGGTCGGCGTGCAGGATGGTGCTGAGGCGGTGGGCAATGAGGATGGTCATGTGCTGGCGCGAGCCCGAGAGCTGCCGCACCGTCTTGCCGATTTCTTCCTCGGTGAGCGAGTCGAGCGCCGAGGTGGCTTCGTCGAACACCAGGATGGTGGGCTTGCGCAGCAGGGCGCGGGCAATGCTGAGGCGCTGCTTTTCGCCGCCCGAAACCTTCACGCCGCCTTCGCCAATCACCGTGTCGAGGCCCAGCGGAGCGCGGGCCAGCAGGGTGTCGGCCGCGGCCTGGCGCAGGGCCAGCAGGCATTCCTCGTCGGTGGCACCGGGCGCCACAAACTGCAGGTTCTCGCGGATGGTGCCGGCAAATAGCTGAGTGTCCTGCGTCACGAAGCCGATTTGCTCGCGCAACTCGTCGAGGTCGATTTCATTGCCCGGGATGCCGTTGTAGCGAATCTGGCCGGCCAGGGGCGGGTAGAGGCCCACCAGCAGCTTCACCAGCGTGGTTTTGCCCGAGCCCGAGGGCCCCACGAAGGCAATGGTTTCGCCCAGCTTGGTGGTGAAGGTGATGTTGGTCAGGGCCTGGTTGTTGGCCGTGAGGTGCTTGAAATTGACGTGGTCGAAGGCCAGGTTGTCGATGTGGGCCACCGACTTGGGCTGGGCCGGCTTCACGTCCTTGGGCGTGTCGAGGATGGTTTGGAAGTTGCCCAGCGAAATCTCGGTTTCGCGGTAAATGCCGATGATGGCGCCCAGTTCCTGCAGCGGCCCGAAGATGGAGAAGGAGTAGATGAAGAACGAGAAAAACTCGCCCAGGCTGATGTGGTTTTGCACCCGTAAGTACAGCAGCAGCATGATGATGATGTTGCGCAGCAAATTCACAAACGTGCCCTGCACGAAGCTCAGCGAGCGCAGGTAGCGCACTTTGCGCAGCTCCAGCTTCAGAATTTTGCTGGTGATGCCGTTCAGGCGCTCCGTTTCCTGCTGGGCCAAACCCAGGCTTTTAATCAGTTCAATATTGCGCAGGCTCTCGGTAGTGGAGCCGGCCAGGGCGGTAGTCTCCTGAACAATGGTTTTCTGAATGACTTTGATTTTCTTGCTCAAAAAGAAGCTCAGAATGCCCAGCAGCGGAATGGTAATGAAATAGCCCAGCGCAATCGGCCAATAGACGGTGATGGCGTACCACATCACGAACACAATGCCCACCAGCGCCGTGAACAGCACGTTCACAAAAGCTTGAATCAGCTTCTCCACATCAATCCGCACCTTCTGCAGCTTGCCCAGCGTCTCGCCCGAGCGCTGGTCCTCGAACACCTGATAAGGCAGCTCCAGCGAGTGGCGCAGGCCGTCAGAATACATCTTGGCGCCAAGCCGCTGGGTAATGACGTTGACGTAGTAGTCCTGAAAGTTCTTGGCGATGCGCGACACCATGGCCACGCCCAGCATGAGGCCCACCAGCGGAATGGCTTCCCAGAAGAAGGGCCAGAAAGACACCCGGCGCACCCCCGCAATGTCGGGGTATTTGGCGGTGAAATGGTCGACCAGCTGGCGGAAGAAGTAGGGGTCTAGCAGCGAAAAAACCTGGTTGATGGCGGCCAGCCCGAGGGCCAGCACCAGCAGCGGCCAGTAGTTGCGCAGGTAGCTATAGAGAATTTTCATTGAAGCAAAAAAGTAGCCCGGCCGGGCTAGCCTAAAGGCTAGCAACCCGGCCGGGCTACAATGGTTTAAGTATGGGCCCGGCGCGCAGCCGGGATGCGCCTCAACGAGTGCCCCGAAGCTCCGCTTCGGCCCGGGCGAACATCAGTCGTTCAACGAGCCGAAGCGGAGCTTCGGGCTACTCGTTCAGACGGCGCGCGCGGCCGGGCGGCTGCGCAGCACCAGCACCACCACCAGCAGCACCGTGCACACAATGGCGGCGGTGCCACCGGCCAGGCCGCCGGGGATTTTAGTGGCGTGCATCACCACCGCCCCAATCATGATGATGATGAGGCCAATGGCGGCCAGCCGGACCGTGCGCGGAATGAGCAGCCCGATGCCGCCCAGCAGCTCGGCCACGGCCACCACGGTGGCCAGCACGCCCGGCAGGCCCATGCCTTCGAAGTTTTTGGTGGTGCCGGCCAGGTCCATCAGCTTGCTGGCGCCGGAGTAGATGAACATGGCTGCCAGCAGGGCTTGCAGAATCCAGGCAATGATGTTGCGTACAGAAGGGCTCATAAAATGAAAAAGGTTGGGGGTGAAGGTGGCAAAATACCGGCCAACGGGGCCGGCCAGCCGGCAAACGCAGGCCGCGTAATATTACGTCAATGGCCAGCAAAAACACCTGCTCTGCCAGCCAGGGAATAGAGGGTGTTGAGGGGCGCGTTGCGGCTGTCGTGGGCGATAGCTAACGTTGCCGCTGCCACCGGGCTGGGGCCGGTGCGGCCGGGCGTGTTGCGCGGCCGTTCGGCCCGGGTTGCCCTCGCGGTCAAATAAGATTTATCCCAGTTACGATATCAGTATTAACCACCGTCAAAACCCGTAGTTTTTACCTGGTTTTTTGAATATAGTGTAAAGTAAATTTGTAAACCGCTCTGCTCTCCGTTCGCTCTTTTTTATTTATCGGCGCTGGTGGGGGGGCTTCTTGCCGGCAATTACGCTTCACTATTCTCCCATACCGTTATGACCGTTGTCTATCACGAATTATTGCCCGAGAGCTACCTGCTTATTCTTGCGCCCAGCCGCACCAACGAGCCCGAAGTGGCCCTGGCGCACTCGTTGCACTGCGCCCAGCGCAGCGGCAAAGCAGCCGTGTGGGTTGATTGCGGCATGCTGCACTCGCTGTCCGACGAAGCGGCCCGGCTGCTGTGGGGAGCCCACCACCAGCTAGAAGAAAAACACGCCAAACTCGTGCTGGTGCACGTGCCCGACCGCGTGCGCCGCGACTTACTGAAGCGCGAACTGGGCCCTGCGCCCTGCATCGTGCCCACTCTGCTTGATGCGGCCCGCCAAACAAGCCCCGGCTTTGAAAGCCCCCTGGCCTAAGCCTTGGTTGCTCCGTTAATCTTTTAACTATTCCCGTGATGTTTGCCTACCTTTTCGGCCCCGTGCCCGACGACCTGTCGCCTGACCAGCGGGCCCACTGGCAGCGCCGCCAGGCCACCGCCCGCAACACCCTCGAAATCCAGGCGCTGACGGGCACAGTGGCCAGCGCCGAAACGGTAGCTTTTTTCGAGCGCTACGTGCGCGGCGAGGTCACGCTGGCGCAGGCCATTGCGCAGGTACGCGAGCAAATAGCCCAGGAGCACCACAGCTACCGCCAGTTTCTGAACCGGCGGAATATTATATAGCTTGTTCTGGCGTAGGGCCTCACCCCCTGACCCCCTCTCCCAAAGGAGAGGGGGCACCGGCTTTGCGCTAGCATCAGGCTCCCCTCTCCCTTGGGAGAGGGGCCGGGGGTGAGGCCCCATGTTAGAATCAGTCCTCCGGCGTGACCGCCGTGGAGCCGTTGCCGCCCATATTTCCACCGTTGAGCAGGAACTCGCGCAGGCGGTTGATGTGCTTTTTCATTTCCTCGATGCGCTCTTCCTGCTGCACCGAGTAGGGGCCTTGGCCGCGCGCGGCTATGTTGCTGAGCAGGTTTTTGCGCTCTTCCATCATGCGCAGGGCCACCCACATGGTTTCCTCCAGGCTTTGCTGGGCGCTGTGGAGCAGGGCGTCGGCCGTGAAGGCGTGGCCGGTGTGGCAGCGGTAGCGCAGCAGCGTGCCGTGCTCCACCTCGAAGAGGCTGCCGCCGCAGTCGGGGCAGGTGAGGGGCACGGGGTGCGCTATTCTGAGGACTTCATCGGTGGTTCCCACGACTCTTTCCGCAATGGCGGCCTCCTGTTTTAGGTCTTCGGGTACTTCGGTTTTGCGGTCGGGGGTGCGGCGGGCGGTTATTTCCACCAGCAGCGCGCCCATCTCGTTCAGCGGCACCACGTAGTCGATGTCGACGTTGCGCAGGGCGCTTTCGGGCATGCTGGCGTACTCGGCTTCGTGGGGGTCTTGCACAATGGCCACGCCGCCGCAGCGCTTGATGAATTCGAGACCGGCCGTGCCGTCGTGCAGCATGCCGGTGAGCACCACGCCCACCACCCGCGACCCGAAGACCACGGCCGCCGAGCGGAACAAGGCATCGGCGGCGGGGCGGTAGTGGTTTTCGCGCGGGCCCTTGGTCACGAGCAGGTGCGGCGTGCTGCCGTCTTTGGCCAGCAGGTGGCGGTCGGGCGGGGCCAGGTACAGGGTGCCGGCCTCGATGAGGTCGCCGTCGGCGGGCAGGCGGCAGGGCAGGGCCGTGTGGCGGGCCAGGCGGTCGGCGAGCTGCTGGCCGTCGGACTCGGGCGCGAAGTGCTGCACCACCAGCACGGCGGCCGGCAGCGTGGCCGGCAGCTGGGCCACGAGCTGCACCAGCGCGGGCATGCCGCCGGCCGAAGTGCCGATAACAATCAGATGAGAAGGAGCGGGCATGGAAAGGAACGGGAAAGAGTGTGAGTACCTACGCTAAAAAGAAGCAAACGGGCAGCGCCGGCGGGTTTTTACGGTAAATTTGTTGCAGGCAGTTGAGCTGCATCCGCCCGCGTCGTTTTGATTTCGGCCGCGGGTTTGCCCGCTCGTTGCGCCGCCTTATTTCCTGCCTGATGACCCCCAACGACCTAGCGCCTTCCACCGACGAGCCCGGCGTGGAGCTGACGCCCCCCGGCGACCTGCCGCGCGACGCCGACGAGCCCGCCACGCCCACGCTGCTGCGCGAGGCCGCCCGGCCCGACGAAGCCCCCGCCGATAGGTTTCCGCTGGTGGGGATGGGCGGCTCGGCGGGCTCGCTGGTGGCGTTTGAACAGTTCTTTCTGGCCATGCCGCCCGACAGCGGCATGGCCTTCGTGGTGGTGACGCACCTGGCGCCCGACCACGACTCGGCCCTGGCCAGCGTGCTGCAGCAGTTCACCAAGATGCCGGTGCAGGAGGCCGAAGACGGCCTGCGCGTGCGCCCCAACCACGTGTACGTCATCCCGCCCAACCGCGACATGAGCATCCTGCACGGCACGCTGCTGCTGTTTGCGCCCACCCACCCGCCGGGCCGCCGCCTGCCCATCGACTTCTTTTTCCAGAGCCTGGCCAAGGACGCCCGCGAGCGCGCCGTGTGCGTGGTGTGCTCGGGCCTGGGCACCGACGGCACGCTGGGCCTGAAGATGGTGATGGAAAACTTCGGGATGGTGATGGTGCAGGACCCCGCCACGGCCGAGTTCGACGCCATGCCGCGCTCGGCGCTGGCCACCGAGTTTGTGGACTACGTGCTGCCCGCCGAGCAGCTGCCCGCCAGGCTGCTGCAGTACGTGCGCCACCCCGACCGCCGCCCCCGCCGCCCCGAGCCCGAAAGCGAGGGCAAGCCGGCCCACGCGCTGCAGAAAATCTTCCTGCTCATCCGGGCCCAGACCGGGCACGACTTCTCGTTCTACAAGCGCAACACGGTGTTCCGGCGCATTGAGCGGCGCATGAACGCGCACCAGATTCAGGAGTTCACGCACTACGTGCGGTATTTGCAGGAAAACCCGGCCGAGGTGGAAGCCCTGTTCAAGGAGCTGCTGATTGGGGTGACCAAGTTTTTCCGCGACCGCGAGGCCTTCGAGCACCTCAAGGCCCACTTGCTGCCGCTGCTGCGCCACAAGCCCGCCGACAGCACCATCCGGGCCTGGGCGCCGGGCTGCTCCACCGGCGAGGAGGCCTACTCGCTGGCCATGACGCTGCTCGAATGCCTCGACGGCGTGGACCGCAGCAAGTACCTCAAAATCCAGATTTTCGCCACCGATATCAACCCCGACGGCGTGGCCTTTGCCCGCGCCGGGCTCTATGCCGACAACATTGTGGCCGACGTGAGCCCCGAGCGCCTGCGCCGCTTCTTCACCAAAACCGAGGGCGGCTACCGCATCAAGAAAGAGGTGCGCGACGTGGTGGTGTTTGCCGTGCACGACCTCAACAAGGACGCGCCCTTCACCCGGCTCGACCTGCTGGTGTGTCGCAACCTGCTCATTTACCTGAGCGCCGAGCTGCAGCGCAACCTCATTCCGGTGTTTCACTACGCCCTCAACCCTGGTGCGATTCTGTTTTTGGGGCCCAGTGAAAACCTCACCGGCTTCCAGGACTTGTTTCAGCCCCTGGACGTGAAGTGGAAGCTCTCGCGCCGCACCGACGCGCCGGCCTCTATCACGCGCCTCGCGGCGTTTCCTCTCAACCTGGTCCGGCAGCCCACGCCGTCGGCTTCCCCCTCCGCCTCCGGCCCCATGAACCCCGACTCCGTCCGCAAGGAAGGCGCCTTTGCCACCCTGGTGCAGCGCCTGCTGCTCCGCCAGTACACGCCGCCCGCGGTGGTCATCAACGCCAAGGGCGAAATTCTGTACGTGAACGGCCGCACCGGCCGCTACCTGGAGCCGGCCCCCGGCCTGGGCGGCATGAACCTCTTCGACATGGCCCGCGAGGAGCTCAACTACGAGCTGAGCAGCGCCGTGCACCGGGCCGCCGCCACCCGCGAGGCCGTGGTGACCGACAACGTGAAGCTGCGCCAGGACAACGGCGTGCAGCTGGTGCGCGTGACGGTGAAGCCCCTGGAAGAAGCCGAGCAGCTGGCCGGCCTGCTGCTGGTAGTGTTTGAGGAGCAGCCCACGCCCGCCAAGGTGCGCCTGGGCAAGGCCCGCCCCGCCAACCCCGACCACGAGGCCCAGCTGCAAGCCCTGGAGCGCGAGCTCCAATACACCAAGCACCGCCTCCAAACCACCATCGAGGAGATGGAAAGCAGCGTGGAGGAGCTCAAGAGCACCAACGAGGAGCTGCAAAGCGCCAACGAGGAGCTGCAAAGCACCAACGAGGAGGCCATGACCAACAAGGAGGAAATGCAGAGCCTGAACGAGGAGCTGATGACCCTCAACCTGCAGTACCTGAGCAAAACCGAGGAGCTGAGCCAGGCCGCCAACGACATGAAGAACCTGCTCGACGCCACGGAAATTGCCACCATTTTCCTCGACAACGACATGGTGATAAAGCGCTTCACGCCGCCGGTGCACCGCATTGTGAGCCTGATGCCCGCCGACGTGGGCCGCCCCATCACGCACTTTGCCAACACCCTGCGCCACGAGAACCTGGCCCAGGACGTGCAGCAGGTGCTCGACCGCCTCGTGGTGGTGGAGGCCAACATCCAGACCACCCGCGGCGAGTGGTACGCCATGCGCATCCTGCCCTACCGCACCCTCGACAATTATATCAGCGGGGCCGTCATCACCTTCACCGACATCACCGGCCTCAAAACCCTCGAAGCCGAGCTGCAGAAAACCACCCGCTTTGCCGAAAGCATTGTGGAAACCATGCGCGAGCCCCTGCTGGTGCTGGGCCCCTGGCAGCAGGTGCTGGCCGTGAGCCAGGCCTTCGCCGAGTTGTTTGGCCTCGATGCGGCCCGGGTGAAGGGCCAGCCCCTGCGCGAGCTCGACGGCGGCGCCTGGCAGCAGCCGGCCCTGCGCCAGCGCCTCGACGACGCCCTGGCCAACCCCGCCGAGCCCTTCGAGGACATCACCTTCACGGCCGATTTCCCGGCGCTGGGGCGGCGCACGGTGCGCCTCTACGGCCGCCACCTGCTGAGCCAGGGCGCGGCCACGGGGCCGCTGCTGCTGGGCGTGCAGGAGGTGCGGGAGGACTAGGAGCGGCTACGGCTGGCGGGTGCTGGCAGGCGGCGTGGGGCCGTCGAGCAGGGCGCAGTAGCCGCAACGCTTCAGCGAGGGCCCCCGCCGGGCTGCCGGTCGGCGGGAGCAATGCTGCGGGCTACCGGGCACTCGTCGTTGTCGTGCCACACCTCTTCGAGGCCAATGCCGCGCAAGGGAGAGTAGAAAGCGGGAATGCGCATGTGCTGGGCTTGGGTAGAACCGGCGGGAACAGATTCGGCAGCAAGCAAGCAAGCAAGCAAGCAAGCAAGCAAGCAAGCAAGCAAGCAAGCAAGCAAAAAATCAGGCCGTGGTTTCGTCGAGGGCGCGGCGCACGTCGCCCCAGCTCAGCTCGCCGGCTACGTAGCGGGCGTAGAGCTGCTGGGCGTAGGGCGTGGCCTGGGTTTTGAGCCGGGGGTGGGTGAGCTGCAACTGGCGTAACACGTTGGCGCGCTGCTGCGGCGTTTGGGCATTGGGGCCGAAAAGGGGGTCGAAAGCCATAAGCTGAATCTTCTTACTGGATAGAAATAAGACGATGTTGCAAATTTCCGACCGCGCCACTCGCCCGGCAAGGTTGCGAATACGGATTTGGGGCGGTGGTAAATACCGAAAGTGGGAGCGAGCTTGGCTGTGCTGGTGGGGTCGTTCTGGCGTGGGGGCCTCACCCCCCGGCCCCCTCTCCCGTGGAGAGGGGGAGCCTATCGACTTTTTTATTTAGCTACTCAATAGCCAAAATCATCTACCCAAAAACGCCCGCGCTGCCGTGGCTCCCCCTCTCCATGGGAGAGGGGGACGGGGGGTGAGGCCCCACGCCAGAACGACCAGGCCCCATGCCCGCGCAGTCGCCGCTGCGTCGCTACATTCACGCTCATGGATGAAATCCCGGACCATGTTTTCACCGCCGACAAACGGCAGTACGGCAAGCTCCAGCTGAAAAGCCGCGCCAGCGCCATGCGCCGCGCGCCCACCGAAGCCGAGCAGGTGCTCTGGCAGGCCCTGCGCGGCAGCAAGGCCGGCGCCAAGTTCCGCCGCCAGCACCCCATCGACCGCTACATCGTGGACTTTGCCTGCATAGCCGCCCTGCTGGTGGTGGAAGCCGACGGCCCCACCCACCACGCCCCCGACCAGCGCGCCTACGACGCCGGCCGCTCCGCCCTGCTGGCCGAAAGGGGCTTCCGGGTGCTGCGCTTCACCAATGAGCAGGTGCTGGAAGACCTGGATGCGGTGCTGAATGAGATAAAAACTGCGTTGCAGGGTTGATATTCGGGCGTGGGGGCCTCACCCCCTGACCCCCTCTCCCTAGGGAGAGGGGGCACCGGTCTTGCACCGAACGGAGGCGGCTGGCTCCCCCTCTCCACGGGAGAGGGGGCCGGGGGGGAGGCCCCACGCCCGCCCGACCACGCCCCACCACCCCCGGCGCTGTAGTAGCTTTGGCCGCTCCCAGCCCCAGCTGTTATGTCGCTTACCTCGTCCGTTCAGTTCGCCTACCGGCCCGACCTTGACCTCTTCACCGCCCGCTGGCAGAGCCTGACCACCGGCAGCACCACCCAGGCCGAGTACGAGGGCCTGCTGCAAGCGCCCGAGGCCCAAGGCACCCCGCACTGGCTGCTCGACGTGCGCCGGCGCCCGCTCATCACCGTGGCTTCGGCTCGCTGGGTGACCACCAACTGGCTGCCCCGCGCCGCCGCCCAGCTGCGCCCGGCGCGCCTGCGCCTGGCCTTTCTGGTGGCCCCCGTGCGGGCCGAAAACCTGCGCACCGACCCGGAGCTGCGCGATGTGATGGAGGCCGCCTACGCCCCCGGCCACCCCTACGACCTGCGCACCTTCACCGACGAGGGCGCCGCCGTGGCCTGGCTGCTGGGGCAGCTGGAATAGCCCGGCCCAGGGGCTTATTTCGAGGGTCGGACCCTTGCAATCGAAGGTCAGACCCCCGATTTCGAGCCTTCGACCCTCGATTTCGACCTGAAAAAGCCCGATTTCGAGGGTGGAAGGCTCGAAATCAAGCCAATTTGGCTCGATTTCGACTCTTTGCGGCCCGATTTCGAGCTTCCGACCCTCGAAATCGAACCAACTTGGCTCAATTTCGACCTAAAAAAGCCCGATTTCGAAGCAGCACCCTTCGAAATCGGGCTTTTTTAGGTCGATTGGGCAGGGTGGCCGCGCAGGGCGGCCCCTTAGGCCTTGGCAGCGGCCGGCTTGCGGCCGGCGTTGGCGTTGCCGGGGAAACGCACCTTCAAATCGTCGTAGGCGGCCTGGGCGCCGGGCTGCTTGTTCTTGGCCAGGAACTTGATGTTGCCGTACACGGTGAGGGCGTTGCCGTAGGCCTCGGAGCCGGCCACCATCAGCGTCGAGTCGGTGTCGAGGGCCAGCTGCTCGAACTGCTGGCGCAGCGGCGTGAGGGCCGTCATGCCGGCCGTGTCCTGCCGCAGCTCGGCCAGGTCCACAAAGGCCGGCACAAAGGCGGCGTTGTTGGCGGCGTAGTCGGTGGTCTTGGTCACGAAAGCCACCGTCTTATCGGCCATGCGCAGCATGGTTTTGCGCTCCTCCGGGGTGAGGGACAGCAGGTAGGGCGCCAGCGCCGTTTTGATGGCGTCGAGGTGGGTTTGAACCTCGTCAATGACCTTGGCGGGGATGTCGGTGTGGAACTGGTTGGCCATGAAGTAGAAAATTTGAAATAGGGTTGGGGTAAGCGGTGCCACTTGGCGGGCATAAGGTAGGGCTTTTTCGGCAGGCCCCGCGCCCGGAGCCGTATATTTCACTCGCGCCCAACCATTCGCCATGCCCCTGTCCTCCAATGCCCTCCTGCCCCCGGCCGGCCCCCCCGCCGACCCGCACGCCGCCCTGCTGGCGCTGCGCGCCCGCGCCGAGCAGGGCCGCCACCTGCTCACGCAGGATGTGAGCGCGCAGCAAGCGCCCGAGGAAGTGCGGCGGCTGGTGCAGGAGCTGCAGGTGTACCAGATAGAGCTCGAAATGCAGTACGAGGAGCTGCTGCTGGCCCAGGCCGAGGCCCAGGCCGCCCGCGCCCAGTTCGCCGACCTCTACGACTTTGCTCCCATTGGCTACTACACCCTCGACCAGGCAGGCACCGTGGCCCAGCTCAACCTCTGCGCCAGCCAGCAGCTGGGCAGCATGCGCCAGCGCCTGGTGGGGCGGCGCTTTGCCTTGTTGGTGGCCCCGGCCGCGCGCCTGGAGTTTGGCCAGTTTCTGGCTAAGGTGTTCGCCCACGACGGCACCCAAAGCGCCGAGTTTGCTATGCTGCGCGAAGACGACACCGTCTTCAACGCCCAGCTCGAAGGCCTGCGCGCCAACGGCCCCGACGGCTTGCAGTGCCGCCTGGCGGTGGTCGACATCACGGGCCGCCGCGCATCCACCGCGGCCCTGGCCGCCAGCGAGGCCCGCTTCCGCCAGCTCTTTGCCGGCAGCAGCGACGCCGTGGTGCTGCTGCAGGGCCACCAGTTCGTGGATTGCAACGAAGCCGCCCTGCGCCTGCTGGGCGCCCACGCCAAAACCGACATCGTGGGCCGGCCCGCCTGGGCCCACTCCCCCGAGTTTCAGCCCGACGGCCGCCGCACCATCGACCTGTTTCACGTCACCACCGAAGCCGCCCTGCGCCAGGGCTCGCAGCGCTGCGAGGCCCTGATGCGGAAAAAAACCGGCGAGGAAATCTGGATTGAAGCCGTGCTCACGCCCATCGACGTGGCCGCGGCGCAGCCCTTGGTGCACATCCTGTGGCGCGACATCACGGCCGCCCGCGCCGCTGCCGAGGAGCTGCGCCTCAGCCAGGAGCGCCTGCAGATGGCCCTGGTCGCCGCCGAAAGCGGCGTGTGGGACTGGGAAATTGCCAGCGACCAACTGCACTGGGATGCCCGCGCCCAGGGCATCTTCGGGCTGCCCTACCACCCCGGGCCGGTGTCGTTTGAGGTGATGCGCGGCGCCGTGCACCCCCACGACCTGCCCGCCGTGACCGAGGCCCTGCGCCAGGCCTTCGCCCAGTCGGGGCCCTTCGACCTGGAGCACCGCATTGTGCGGCCCGACGGCGCGGTGCGCTACGTGGCCGCGCAGGGCAAGGTCGTGGCCGACGACGCCGGTGGGCAGCCGCTGCGCCTCGTGGGCATCATGCGCGACGTGACGCCCCGCCGCGAGGCCCAGAACGCCCTGCGCCGCGAAAAGGAATTCACCGAAAGCCTGCTCGAAAACAGCGTCGACGGCATCCTGGCCTTCGACCGCACCCAGCGCCTCACGGCTTGGAACGCCGAGGCCGCCCGCTACTTCGGCCCGGACGCCGCCGCCGTGCTGGGCCGGCCGGTGTTCGAGGTGCTGCCCTTCATGGGCGAGAAAAGCCACGCAGCGGTGGCCGAGGCCCTGGCCGGCCAGCGCGTGAGCTGCCCGGGCCAGCCCTTCGGGGTGCGCCCCGGCCACTACGACGCCTACCTCATTCCGCTCCAAGACGACGGCAACCCCGAGCCCACCGGCGTGCTGGTCATCATTCGGGACGTGACCGAGCGCGACCGCCTGACCGAAGAAGCCACCCAGCTGCGCCTGCGCCAGCAGCAGGAAGTGCTGGCCGCCATCATGACCACCCAGGAAACCGAGCGCAAGCGCATTGCCGAGGCCCTGCACAACGGCCTGGGCCAGGTGCTTTACGCCACCAAGCTCAGCCTGGAGAAAGACGGGCGCACCAGTACCCCGCGCGAGTCGCTGCGCCTGCTCGACGACGCCATCCGCACCACCCGCACCATTTCCTTCGAGCTCACGCCCGGTGTGCTCGAAGACTTCGGCCTGCGCATTGCCCTCGAAACCCTGGTGCAGCGCACGACGCCCACCGGCCTGCACCTGCACCTGCACCTGAGCGGCCTGGAGCAGCGCCTGCCCGCCCCGGCCGAAATAGCGGTGTACCGCGTGGTGCAGGAGCTGCTCAACAACGTGATGAAGCACGCCCGCGCCACCGAGGTGGAAGTGCACGCGGCCCGCGAGGAAAACCACCTCTTCGTGAGTGTGGAAGACAACGGGCAGGGTTTCGACACCGCGGCCCTCACCGCGCAGCCGCTGGCGGGCATCGGCCTGTCGGGCGTGCGCAACCGGGTGGCCCTGCTTGGCGGCGAGCTCACCATTGACTCGCGCCCGGGGCGGGGCACCATCGTCAGCTTTGAGCTGAGCGTGTGAGCCGGGTTGCGGCCTGAGTTTTGAAGCAGTGGGCGAAGGCGCTCCGCGGCCAATGAAAGGCAAGGGCTGGTCAGGGCGGGCGAACCTATTTGCGGGCCCGTTTGTCCGGTTGAGGACGTGCCGGCGCGGCTGGCAACCAGCGCATTCAACTCAGAAATGACGAAGTTTGCGGCGCTTGCGAAGCGCGGGCACGCTGGGAGCGGCGCAACTCGTATGTTTGCGGCGGAGTACGTTCAGGCTTATTAACTTAGCGCTTGCATGAAGACAAAATCGACCCTATTCGCCGGCCTGGGGCTTTTGCTGGCTTTGGCCAGCTGCAAGCACGACGCCGACACCGTGGACCCCGAAGGCCCCGTGGAGAAGCCTACGGCCTACAACCTGGAGGTGCCATCCAACTTTCCGGCCCTGCCCGCTGCGCCGGCCGACAACCCCCTCACCAACGAGGGCGTGGCGCTGGGCCGGCACCTGTTCTACGAGAAGGCGCTGTCGTTGAACGGCACGGTAGCCTGCGCTTCCTGCCACAAGCAGGAGCTGGCCTTCAGCGACGGGCTGGCGCATTCGGTGGGCGTGAATGGCACCACCACCCCCCGCAGCTCCATGAGCCTGGCCAACCTGGCCTGGGAGCCCAAGCTGATGTGGGACGGCGGCGCCACCGGCCTCGAAAACCAGGCCCGCATTCCCATCGAAAACCCCGTGGAGATGCACCAGCGCCTGAGCGCCGGCGTGGCCAAGCTGCAGGCCACGGATAAATACCCGCCGCTGTTTCGCAAGGCTTTTGGCAGCAGCACCATTACCGAGGCCAACGTGCAGAAAGCCCTGGCCCAGTTCGAGCGCACCCTGGTTTCGGGCAACTCGCGCTACGACCGGTTCCGGCGCGGCAACGCCACGGCCCTTTCCGACTACGAGCAGGAAGGGTTGGCCCTGTTCCTAATGCATCCGGAAGGCACGGCTGCCACGCGGGGCGGCAACTGCAAAGACTGCCACGATGGCGACCTGCAAACCGACCGCATGTTCCGCAACAACGGCCTCGACGCCACGCTCACCGACCTCGGCCTGGGCGGCCTCACCGGCCAGGCCACCGACAACGGCAAGTTCCGGGTGCCCAGCCTGCGCAACATCGCCCTCACCGCGCCCTACATGCACGACGGCCGCTTCACCACCCTGGAGCAAGTTGTGGACCACTACGACCAGCACGTGGCCCGCAACAGCCCCAACGTCGACCCGCTGCTGCTTAACGCCTCTAATAATGGCACCACCAACCTGGCACTAACCGCCAGGGAGAAGGCCAAAATCGTGGCCTTCCTGCGCACGCTCACCGATTCCACGTTCATTAAAGACCCGCGCTTCGCCAAGCCCTAAGCCGCAAAGCCGTTTTTGTGGCCCGAAACGCAAAGCAGCCGCGTGGCCGCGACAGCCCTTCCCGGAGTGCTGTCGCGGCCACGCGGCTGTGTCGGTTGAGTGCGGCGGGCCACCGGCGTAGAAGAGGGCCGGTGGTGTGCTAAATTTGTGGTTTCGATGCTTTTGTTGGGCATCCATTTCTGCTTTTGTTTTCTCCGCCATGCTTTCTTCCCTTCGCGCCACTTTCGTTCTGAGCTTGTCTGCCGGCCTGCTGCTGAGCAGCTGCGAGCAGCACAAGCCCGCTACTACCACCCCTGCGGCCCCGGCCGCGCCCACCGCCCAAGCCCGCTACGAATGCCCCATGGGCTGTGCCGGCAGCCAGAGCAGCAAGCCCGGCAAGTGCCCGGTGTGCGAAATGGAGTTGGTGAAGAAGTCGTAAGGCCAGGGCCGGATTGTGGTGGTTTGGGGCACAATTTTATGAAGCCCCGGTTGCGCTGGCCGGTAATTTTGCGAGGTCATTTTTGGTTATATCAACGCGGCCGCCGCACGCCAGCGGACCGCCCTAATTTTACTCCGCCATGTCCACGCTTCGCTTCAAAACCACCATCAACTGCGGCGGCTGCATCAAAGCCGTTACGCCCGCGCTCAACCAGGAAGTGGGCGCCAACAACTGGGAGGTCGATACCGCCAACCCCGACAAAATCCTGACCGTGAAAAACACCCAGGCCTCCCCGGCCCAAGTGGTGAAAGCGGTGGAAGAAGCCGGGTTTGAGATTCAGGCCCTGGCTTCGTAGCTCCAGCTTTAAGCTCACAAAAAAAGGCGGCCCCGGTACCGGGGCCGCCTTTTTTATAAAAATCGAATCAGCTTATTGCACCACCACCTTCTGGCTGGTGAGCTGCTCGCCCACCTGCACCTTCACGAGGTAGGCACCGGCGGGCAGGCTGCCCCGCGCGAACTGCTGCGCACCGCTCTGCTCGGCTGCGGCCAGGAAGCGCACGCGCTGGGCAAAAACCTTATTGCAACGACACGGATTCGACGTCCACAGTCAACGGCTGGTCGGTCGCCGTTGCGGCCTCCCAAATCACCTGCAGCACTTCCGAATCAGCAAGCTTGAAGGCGGGCGTGCTGGCCGGCTGGTACTGCAAGGCGTTGAAGCCGGGGTAGGGGCGGGGCAGCAGCAGCAGCGCATCGGGCCGAAAGGCACTGAGTGGCAGGCGCACATCCTGCAACTCCGTGCCTAGCGGCAGTGGGGCCGAGTACGATACCGCGTCCCGGGTAGTCAAAGTCACCTTCAGCCGGGCGCCGGGCTGGCTGCTGCGGGCCCGCACCACCACCGTTTGGAAGCCGGCCATGTCGAAGGCACGGGCGGCCAGCTTGTCGCCAAAATAGGCGCGCAGGCTGGCGGCCGGGCCGGTTTGGGCCGTCTGGCCGGGGCGCAGCGGTCCCTGCACCAGCCGCAGGGCCAGTGCCCCGCTCGGCGTGGTCACATAGTCGGTCCAGGCGTTATCGACAATGCTGCGGGCCTCGATGCTTTCCTGGTCGCGGCTGGCCACGAACAGCGGTAGCGGCGTGCCCGGGGCCACAACGGGCACTTCCCAATGCTCGGCGTGGGCGTAGTCCCAATCGCGTGGCTGGCCGCTGTAGCCACCGGGAAAAGTGAGCGTCTGCGCGCTGTGTTTTAGCACCAGCCAGTAGCGAAGCTGGCCGGGGTAGAGCAAATCGGCGGGCACGGTGGCTTCGTAGGTCGCGTAGGCCGGGCTGGTGGTGGGCAGCGTGCGGGTGCGGCCGTAGTAATGTTGGGCCACCAGCAACACGCTGTCGCCCGAAGCCACGCCGCTGAGCGTCGCACTGAGGTGCAGCGGCTGTCCAGCAGTGGCCTGCACCGGGGGCATGTGGCGCACCTGCTGCTGGGCGTCTTCCAAAAAAACAAAGCCTTTCGGCGCCGCGAATTCGCGCAGCTCGCCGTGGTTGAAAGCCGTGCGGGGCGTGAAAGCAGCCGTAGACTTGCCGGCCGCAGCCACCAAGTACACGCCGGGCCGCACGGTGGCGCGCCCGTAGGTGGCGTGCGATTCGTAGGAGTTGCCTTCGTCCAATGCCTTCAGCGTGAATGCCTGGCCCAGGTCGGGCAGCGCAAGTGCCATCAGTTGCTCATTCCACAAAATCTGCGTCACGGGCTTGCTCAACGAGGCCCGCTCAAACGGGTCGCGGATGGGCACGGCGTCGGGCATCACCTCCAGGCGCCACACGCCGGGCGCCAGCTTGTCGAGGAAGTAGGCGCCGGTGCCGCCGTACGTTACCACCGGCGAAGAGCCCACGCCGGCCAGGTGCTGCAGCTTCGCGAGCTGCTTCGGAGCGGTGCGGGTGTTGGCTGTGTAGTAGAATTCCTCCGGCGTGTTCATCTCACTGAGCTGCTGCCGGTAGCTCACGCGGAAATCGCTGAACACGGAGTCCTGCGGGTAGCGCGGGAACTGCTGCCCACGCTTCACAGTGCGAAATACCTTGCCGGCGATGAGCAGGCTGATGGCTTTGGCGGGCGTGTAGGCCAGGTTCAGGTAGTGGGTCTGGTACTCGGTGTTGGCGTAGGCAATGGCCAGCGGGTCGTAGGCAAACTGGGTGGCCCACTGAAACCCGGCCGTGCGGAAGCTGCGGGCCATGAAGGGGTACATGATGGGCTGAATGATATCGGCCGACTCGAACTCGTACACCATCCGGGCCTTGCTGGTGAAGCGCGGGTCTTGGCGGTAGGGGATGGGGTACTGGTCGACGTAGGGCAGGAAGTTGCCGCGTAGCGCGTGGTTGGCCACCAGCCCCTGCGGGTACCACTGAAAAGTGAGGCCGTCCACCTTGGCGTTGAGGATGGCCTGGTACACGTCGGGGTTTTCCGACACGTTGTAGAATACCGGCTTGCGGCAGCCCGTGGCCCGGATGGCGGCGGCCATGCGGTTGGCAAAGCTGGTCACCTGCTCCTCGGGCTTGTGGTAGCGCGGCTCGTTGCACACCTCGAAGGCCAGAATGTCAGGGTCTTCGCGGTTGAGGGCCTTGGTGTAGGGGTTGCGGTGGTTGAGGAATTGCGTGAGGTAACGCTCCTGCGCCGCAATGGCGCGCGGGTTGAGGTAGGCCTCGCCCTTGGAAAAGATGCTCGAAAAGCCCGTGCCGGTGTCGGGCTCGGGGTAGCCGTTGTTCCAGTAGGCAATGGGCGTGAGAATGATTTTGATGCCGCGCTGCTTGAGCTCGTTCACCAAAAAATCGAGCAAACGCAGGTGCTCATTCTCCTGCAGGTTGCCCACGGTATCGGTAATTTCCACGTCCCACACGTGCACCCGAAAGGCATCGACGCCCAGGCGGGCCAGGTGGTACACGTCCTGCCGGATGGCCTGCTCGTGGTTGCCACCCACCTTCTGAATAGCACGGTAGGAGTAGGCAAAAGGCGCGGTGTAATTGACGCCAAAAAGCGCTACTTCCTGCCCGCCTTTCTGCCAGCGCAGCACGCCTTTTTTATCCACGTATACGTCGCCGCCAGGGGCTTTCGCGGGCTTCTGGGCCAGGGCTTCGGGACTGGTGAAAAGCGAAAAGAAGCAGCTCAGCAGCAACAGGAACAGGGGACGCTGGAACATGGGCGGGCGGAAAAATAGAAAGCCGAAAAACACCCCAAAAGTACGCCATCCGGTCCCTGCGGCTTGGACAATCGATTGTCTGTCTTTGCAGGATAGATGCTACTTTTCGGCCTTTAACGCGCCTCAGTAGACCGGCCTGGCGCCGTCTGCGTACGCAAGCCCGTGCCCGAGGCCGTACTTTCCACCCGTTTCCATTTTGCCCCGTTCCCATGTCCGCGACCCTTGCCCAAGCCCTGAAAGCTGATTTCCAACAACGTTTCGGCTACGCGCCGCTGCTGGTGCGGGCCCCCGGCCGTGTGAACCTCATCGGCGAGCACACTGACTACAACGGCGGCTTCGTGCTGCCGGCGGCCGTCGACAAGGAGGCGGTGTTTGCCGTGGGCCTGAACAAGGGCGACCAAATCCGGCTGGTTGCCCACGACCTCAACGAAACCCTGGAGCTGGCCAACCCCGCCGAAATCGCGCCCAGCGACACGCACTGGGCCAACTACCTGCTGGGCGTGGCGGCGCAGCTGCAGCTGCGCGGCGTGGCTGTGCCGGGCTTCGACTGCGTGTTTGCCGGCACCGTGCCGCTGGGCGCGGGCATGTCGTCGTCGGCCGCCATCGAGTGCGGCCTGGCCTTCGCGCTCAACCAGCTGCTCGACGCCGGTTTTGAGAAGATGGAGCTGGCCCGCGTGGCCCAGTTTGCCGAGCACACCTACGCCGGCGTGCAGTGCGGCATCATGGACCAGTTTGCCAGCCTCTTTGGGCGCCAGGGTCAGGTAGTGCGCCTCGACTGCCGCTCCCTCGAATACGAGTACTTCCCCTTCGACACCCAGGCCGCCCGCATCGTGCTCTGCAACTCGGGCGTGAAGCACAGCCTGGCCAGCTCCGAGTACAACACCCGCCGCCAGGAGTGCGAGCGCGGCGTGAGCATCCTGCAGCAGCACTACGAAGGCATCAGTAGCTTGCGCGACGCCACCATGGAGCAGCTCGAAGCCCTAAAGGGCGAGCTGGGCGGCACCGTGTATCGCCGTTGCGCCTACGTGGTGCAGGAAAACGCCCGCGTCGTGCGGGCCTGCGACTGCCTCAATGCCGGCGATTTGGAAGGTTTTGGCAAGGAGATGTACGGCTCGCACGCCGGCCTGCGCGACGACTACGAGGTGAGCTGCGCCGAGCTGGATGTGCTGGTGGAAGCCGCCCAAAAGGCCCCCGGCGTGTTCGGCGCCCGCATGATGGGCGGCGGGTTCGGCGGCTGCACCATCAACCTGGTGGCCCCGGATAAGGTAGATGCGTTTATCGAAAGCGTGAGCAAGGCGTATGAGGAAAAGCTGGGGCTGAAGCTGGAAACCTACCAGACGACTATTGTGGCCGGGGTAGGAGTGGCAACGGCCTGACGTGGGGCCTCACCCCCCGGCCCCTCTCCGAAGGGAGAGGGGGGCTGATGACCTACTCAATAGCTTTTCGTGTCTCATTAAACTTAAACAAACGTTGCCCGCGCCGCTGTGGCTCCCCCTCTACTTTGGGAGAGGGGGCCGGGGGGTGAGGCCCTACGCCAGAACAAAACCTTTCCAATCATGTCCACCTCCTTCGATTCCACCGAACACCCGCACCGCCGCTTCAACGCCCTGGCCGGCGAGTGGGTCCTTGTTTCGCCGCACCGCTCCAAGCGCCCCTGGCAAGGCCAGCAGGAAGAAACCGAGCAGGAGCAGCGCCCGGCCTACGACCCCACCTGCTACCTCTGCCCCGGCAACAGCCGCGTGGGCGGCGAGCAGAACCCCAAGTACGAGTCGACTTTTGTTTTCAACAACGACTTCGGGGCTCTCACGGCCGACGTGCCCACCGGCGGCGTGAACGAAGGCGGCCTGCTGCGGGCCGAGGCCGAGTCGGGCATCTGCCGCGTCATTTGCTTCTCGCCGCGCCACGACCTCACGTTGCCGCAGATGACGGTGCCCGCCATTCGGAAGGTGGTCGATTTGTGGGTGGAGGAGTTCACCACGCTCGGCGCCCGGCCCGACATCAACTACGTGCAGATTTTCGAGAACAAGGGCCCGATGATGGGCTGCTCGAACCCGCACCCGCACGGCCAGATTTGGGCCCAGCGCACCGTGCCCGGCGAGCCCGCCAAGGAAACCACCCAGCAGCTGGCCTACTTCGAGGAGCACGGCCGCACGCTGCTCAGCGACTACCTTACAATTGAGCTGGAAAAAAAGGAGCGGGTGGTGCTCGAAAACGAGCATTTCGTGGTGCTGGTGCCCTACTGGGCCGTGTGGCCGTTCGAAACCATCATCATTGCGCGCCGTCCCGTGCAGGACATTACCCAACTCACCCACGACGAGCGCACCGCCCTGGCCGACGCCGTGCGCCGCCTCACCATTCGCTACGACAACCTGTTCAACATCTCGTTCCCGTATTCGGCTGGCCTGCACCAGCGCCCCACCGACGGCCAGGAGCACCCCGAGTGGCACCTGCACATGCACTTCTACCCGCCGCTGCTGCGCTCGGCCACGGTGCGCAAGTTCATGGTGGGCTACGAGATGCTGGGCGACCCGCAGCGCGACGTGACCCCCGAATTCAGCGCCGGGCGGCTCCGGGAGCAGTCGGAGGTGCACTACAAGGGCGTGCCGGCGGAATAGCGCGGCCGGACCACTGGCGCAAACCTTTGCATAGCCAAATAAAGGAGTGCGGATAGGCCGGGGAAAGGCTTACTTTTGCGTTTCCCTTAACCGGCCTTTCCACCTTTTTTCTATTCGCCTTGACGCCCAAACGCGCTTCTATCTCGGACATTGCCAAGGAGTTGAAACTCGCCGTGTCCACCGTGTCGCGGGCGTTGAGCGGGCACTCGCGCATCAGCGAGGCCACGCGCCTGCGGGTGTGGCAGCTGGCCGAACAGCTCGACTACCAGCCCAACCACCTGGCCGCCGCCCTGCGCAAGGGCCGTAGCAACACGCTGGGCGTCATTCTGCCCAACATCGACGGCCATTTCTTCGCCCTCGTGATGAAAGGTGCGGAGGCGGTGGCCAACCAGGCCGGCTTCAACGTGATGCTGTGCCAGAGCAACGAGGACCACGCCCACGAAGCCAAAAACGTGGAAACGCTGATGAATGCGCAGGTCGACGGCATTCTGGTGTCGCTGGCCCGCAACACCCACGATTTTCAGCATTTCGAAAAGGCCAAGCAGCGCAACCTGCCGTTGGTGTTCTTCGACCGCATTCTGGACGGCAGTGAGGTGAGCGCCGTGGTGATTGATGACCACCGCGGCGGCTACGAAGCTACGCGCCACCTGCTGGCGCAGGGCCGCCGCCGCATCGCCCATTTCGGCGGGCCACAGCACCTCAACATCTTCAAGGACCGGTACGCCGGCTACCAGCAGGCGCTACAGGACGCCGGCGTGCCGCTGGCCGAGGAACTGGTGGTGCTTTGCCACGACATGTCGCTGGATGATGGCGCGGCCGGCATCCGCCAGCTGCTGGCCCTGCCGCAGCCGCCCGACGCCATCTTCTCGTCGGGCGATTTCACGGCTGTGGGAGCACTCGAAGCCCTCAAGGAAAAGGGGCTGCGCGTGCCGCAGGACGTGGCGCTGGTCGGCTTCGGCAACGAAACCTTTTCCTCGCTCACCGAGCCCAAGCTCACCACCATCGACCAGCGCTGCGAAGAAATGGGCGGCGCCGCCATCCGCCTGCTGCTGGAAATGATTCAGCACGACACCCAGACGCGCACGCCCCGCAAAGTAGTGCTCCGGCCGGAGCTGCTCACGCGGGCGTCGTCGGCGCAGAACTGAACGGGTAGGGGCGGGGCTTGCCTCCGCCCGGACGTTTGCACCGCTACAACAATTCCGTTTGATGTAGGGGCGGGGACAAGCCCCACCCCTACATCGTTCTAGCTTCAGTTGTCTGATACCGCGCCGTGAAAGACTACCTGCTGTTCGTGGATACCGAAACCTCGGGCATTCCGCGCGACTGGACCAAGCCGTATGCCAGCCGCAAAAGCTGGCCGCACATCGTGCAGCTGGCCTGGGTGGTTTGCACGCCCGACGGCCGCGAAATCAAGGCCGAGAACCACTACATTCAGCCCAGCGACTACGACATGAGCCCCGAGTCGGGCCGCGTGCACGGCCTCACGGTGGACTTCCTGCGCGCCAACGGCCGGCCCCGCCACGCCGTGATGCAGCGCCTGCACCGCGACCTGCAGCACTACCAGCCGCTGGTGGTGGCCCACTTCATGCAGCTCGATTTCCACATGGTGGGCGTGGGCTTCCATCGCGCCGGCCTCCGAAACGTGCTGGCCGAGCTGCCCACTTTCTGCACCATGCGGGCCACCGGGCCGCTGGTGCGCCACGCCACGCAAGGCTTTTTGCGCCTGGGCGAGTTGTACGAGCGGCTTTTTCACGAGCCGCTGCTCCACGCCCACGACGCGCTGGTAGATGTGCGCGCCACCGCCCGCTGCTACTTCGAGATGCGCCGCCAAGGCCTCATCACCGACGAAACCATTGCCCAACAAACGCCCGTGGCCGTGCCGCCGGAGCGCCCGGTGCAGCCGCTGCGGCGGAAGCGGCTGCGCATTGGGGTGGCGCCGTGGCTGCTGCTGGGGACGCTGGTGCTATTGGGGCTGGCGTTTTGGTTGATTCGATAAATGACCGGTCCGACCGCCCTAGGCGGTCCGACCGGATGCCGTTGGCCCGGCGTTGTGCTTACTTCAACCGGTCGGACCGCCTAGGGCGGTCGGACCGGGCCGTCTTAGGCCAGCTGCGCCGTTTTACTTTTAACACTTCTGCTACCCCGGTACCATGGCCGATAAACTCGATTTTCTCCGCGTCGTCAAGCCCTTCGACCTGCTGCCCGAGGAGGTGCTGGCCGAAGTGGCCGCGGGCCTGCAGGAGGTGCACCACCCCCGCGAGGGCGTCATCTACTTTCAGGACGAGACGAAGCTGCGCGGGCTCGACATTCTGGTGGAGGGCGAGTACGAGACATTTTTCTACGACAGCCAGCAGAACCGGCGCGTGGTGGAATACAGCCGGCGGGGCGACTGCTACGGCGGCGTGTCGCTGCTGCTGAACCGGAAAAAGTCGCTGCGCACGGTGGTGGCCAAGAAAAACACCCGCGTGTATTTCCTGCACCGACGCGAGTTTCTGGCGCTGTGCCAGGGCTACGAGGGCTTCTTTCACTTCTTCACGGCGCGCTACGGGCAGCGCATGCTCAACGAGGAGTATGCCCACTTTGTGCGGCCCCTCACCAGCGCCGGCCAGAGCTACCTGGCCTCGGACCAGCTGTTTTCGCGCCGCATCGAAACGCTGGAGCTGCGGCCCATGGTGCTGTGCGCGGCCTACACGCCCATTCACGAAGTAGCCCGCCGCATGGCCGAGGCCCGCACCAGCTGCTACTTCATCACCGACGCCGACGTGAACGGCCAAATTATCGGCTACGTCACCGACATCACCCTGCGCGACAAGGTAGTGGCCGGCCTGGCCGATGCGCGCCTGCCGGTCGAAACCATCCTGGATGCGCCGGTGGTCAGCATCAGCTCGCGGGCCTTTGTGTATGAGGCCATTCTGCTGATGTTCCGGACCAAAACGCGCTACCTGCTGGTGGAAACCGACGGCGAGTACGTGGGCTTCCTGAGCCGCAACAAGCTGCTCACCGACGACCAGGACCAGTCGCCGTTCATCTTTATTCAGAGCGTGAAGCAGGCGCAGGCCGTGCCTGAGCTGAAGCGCCGCTGGGAGCAAGTGCCGGAAATGGTGTATCAGCTCCTGAACCGCGGCGTGAAGCCCGAAATCGTGAATCAGGTCATCACCACCGTGTCCGACACCATCGCCCTCAAGCTCATCGAGGGGGCCATTGCCGAGTTGGGGCCGCCGCCGGCCCGCTTCGTGTACATGGTGCTGGGCAGCGAGGGCCGCAAGGAGCAAACACTGCTCACGGACCAGGACAACGCCATCATCTACGAAGACAAGGCCAACGAGCAGCGCGAGTTGGTGCGCGCCTACTTCCTGAAGTTTGCCGAGATGGTGAGCGACCAGCTCAACGCCATTGGGTTCAGCTACTGCGAGGGCGGCTTCATGGCTAAAAACCCGAAGTGGACGCACTCGCTCTCGCACTGGAAGCGCAACTACGTGGAGTGGATGACCGAGGCCAACCCCGAGGCCGGCATGCAATTCGCTGCTTCTTTCGACTGCCGCTACATCTATGGCGACGCCGAAATCATGGACGAGCTGCACACTTTCCTCGATGCTGAGCTGCAGAAGCCGCGCGAGCGGTTCTTCCACTACATGGCCGTGAATGCTCTGCAGTACGAGCCGCCGCTCACGTTTTTCCGCAACATCCGCACCTTCGCCGTGGGCTCGCAGCAGGTGTTCAACCTCAAGCGCACCATGTCGCCCATCGTGGACCTGGTGCGCATGTACGCCCTCAAGCACCGCATTTTCGCCACCAATACCGGCGAGCGCCTCGAAGCCCTGCGCGCCGCCGGCGTGTTCACGGAGCGCGAAGCCCAGGAGCTGCTGCAGTCGTACTACTATCTGATGGGCGTGCGCCTGAAAAAGCAAGCCGCCCAAATCATCAGCGACAACGTGTCGCCCGACAACTACCTCGACCCCAAGCGCCTCACCAAAGTAGAGCAGGTGACGCTAAAGGAAATTTTCAAGGTGATTTCCGATTTCCAGCTCAAGATTAAGGTGGGCTTCACGAAGTCGTTGGGGTAGGAGGGCGGGCCCGGCAGGCCAGCCACGGTGTGTGGACTTATTTATGAAATGAAGACTTACCTGATTCATCTGGCTTGATGCAGAACGGCGGCGAACAACTAGCTCAACAGGTGCCGGCGATGGTTGGCGCAGAGCCGGATGGGCGCGAAGCAAGGGAACGCCTCGTCGGGGGCAAGGGGGCGGTGGCGCTGCTTGTGACGGCGGGGGCCTGCCTGCTGCCGTTTCTATGCCTGGCGTTTTACGCCCATCCCTACCTCGACGACTTTGTGTTTCCGGCCACGGTGCGGCAGCACGGCGTGTGGCAGCACGTGGCCACCACGTATGGGCAATGGTCGGGGCGGTTTTCGTCGTCGTTGGTGACGGCGCTGCACCCGCTGGCTTGGGGCGGCTTGGGGGCCTACCAGCCGTTTGTGTTTGGTTTAATCCTCTTTTTCGCCGCCAGCGTCGCCTTTGCCGGATGGAATTTACTGGGTGGAGGCGGGGTGCCGGCGCGCGTGCGCCTGGCCGCCGGCAGCCTTTTTCTGGTGCCATTCCTGCTGCTGTTGCCCAGCCCCACCGAGGCGTTTTATTGGGCCACCAGCGCGCTGGCCTACACGCTGGCCACGGCTTGCTGCCTGGTTTTGCTGGGAGCCCTGGCCCGTTTGGCCAGCGCGGAAAGGGCCGGGGCCCGCGCGGTCTGGTGGGCATTGGCACTGATGGTGGCGGCATTGGCACCGGGCTTTTCCGAGATTATCGGGTGCTTTGTGTTGGCCCTGCTGTTGGTGTTGGCCCCCCAAATCTGGCAGCGGCGTTTGGCGGGCGCGCCGCTGGCCCTGCTGCTGCTGGCGGTGGGCGCTGCAGCTGTGGCTACCCTGGCGCCGGGCAACTTTGCCCGGCAGGCGGCCTCGCTGCACCCCCACCTACCTCTGGGGCGCAGCCTGGGGCTGGCGGCGGTGGCCCTGGGCTATTCATTGTACGGCTGGCTGGCCAATGGCTTTGTTATCCTGCTGACCTTGCTGGTATTGCCGGCCCTACAGCGGCTGGCTGGCCGGGCCCAGCTGCCGCTGGTGCGCCTCGCGAGGTGGGTTTGGGTGTGGCCCACCTGGCTGTTTCTGGGCTTGTTGCTTTGCTATGTATTCAGCTATGTAGCGGTAGGGACGCCGCCGCCCTCGCGGGCCCGCAACGTGCTGGTGGCCTTTTTTCTGGTGGGCTGGTTGATGTCGTGGGTGGGGCTGCTGGCTCACCGGCAGCGGCGTGGCCTGGCTCCGCTTCCCACGCTGCCTGCTTACGGCCGGGCGGCGCTACTGGCGCTGCTGGGGCTGCTCATTGCCTCGGACCATAATAGTAAGCTGAAGCGAGAAGCCGTCGGAACGCCCACCAACAGCGTGGCCCAGGCCTACCGCGACTGGCTCAGCGGCGATGCGGCGCGCTACGACCGGGAGGAAGAAGCCCGGTACCAACTCATCCGAAGCACTCCAGCGAAATCGGTTGAAATACAACCGCTCCGCGTAAAGCCGGAAACCCTCTTTTGGTGGGACATCTCCACCAACCCGACTTTGTGGGGCAACCGCGCCTACGCCGCGTTTTTCAACAAGCAAGCCATCTGGACCGCGCCCGCCCCGCCCGGCAAGCCGAACAAACGCTGACGCTTAATCAGTATGGTGAAGTAGCTGGGTTACTTTTTGCTTTGTTCCGATGCTTCACCTGCTGCGCGACGCCTTGTTTCCCGTCCTGGTTTTCCTGCACGCCGTGCTCGTTGGCGCGCCGGCCAACCACGGCCGGGGGCGCTTCCAGCGCGCCCGCTATCAGGTGCGCAAAGTGGGCCGCTTGCCCCGCAGCGTGCGCGAAAGCTCCGGCCTGGCCCGCGCCGACACGCTGGGCACCTTCTGGACCCACGGCGACGGCGGCTCGCCCGCGCACCTCACCGAGTTTGCGCTGCCGGGCGCGGTGCGCCGGCAGCTTGACCTCTCGCCGTTGCCGAACAAGGACTGGGAAGACCTGGCCCGCGACCCCACCGGCCGCCTCTACATTGGCGACTTTGGCAACAACCGCAGCCAGCGGTCCGACCTGGCCATCTACCGCCTGGACTGGTCCGGCGGCCGTCCGGTGGTCGACACCATTGCCTTTCATTACGCCGACCAAACGGCCTTCCCACCGCGCCGGGGCCGCCGCAACTTCGACTGCGAAGCCTTTTACTTTTACCAGGACACACTGCACTTGTTCAGCAAAGACCGCAGCCTGCGCCAGCTCACCAAGCACTACGTGCTACCGGCCCGCCCCGGGCACCACGTGGCCGTGCTGCGCGACAGCCTCCGCCTGGGCCGCCCCATCACGGCCGCCGACGTCAGCCCCGACGGGCGCACGGTGGCCCTGCTGGGCTACGGCGGCGTATTTTTCTTCGCCAATGCGCCGGGCTGCCGCTTGTTCGACGGGCCCAAGCGCTTCCGGGCGCTGCCCCGCACCGGCCAGGCCGAGGGCCTGGCGTTTCTCACCGATTCTACTTTGCTGGTTGGCAACGAAAAAGGTCGGCTGTGGAGGCTGCGGCCACGGGCGCGTTCCGCAAATTAGTAGGCCATTAACGCCTGTGGTTATCGCCCAGAGCCCGGGTGCGAACCGGTTGTCTTTCCCGAACCTGGCCTAAGCAATAACTGAAAAAACCAAGGTGCTTCGCGCGGCCGTAGCTTTGCTGATTCTGCGGCGACTAAGCGCGGCCTTACCAGGCGTTATCGCGCTTTCGGTGCGCCATCTGTTTCTCTTGCCCGTTCCGCTTCCATGACCTTCGACGCCGCCTTCTGGCTGATTGCAATCGGCAACGTTTCGCGCGTGCTGCTGCTGCTCACGGGGCTGCTGGGTTTGGTGCGCTGGCGGCAGCTGCCCCGGGGGCTGCGCTACCTGGTGGCCGTGGCTTGGTTTGGGCTGCTGGTGGAGGGCACTTCCGAGTTGATGCACGGCCATGTTTCCAATCTGGTGCTCATTCCGCTCGACGCCTCCGGGGAGCTGTGGCTGCTGTCGCTGGTATACGCTTGGGCGCTGGGGTCGGCCCGGTTTGCGCGGTGGCAGCCGTGGTGGGTGGGCGCGTTTGTGCTCTACGCGGGCGTGAGCGGCCTCACTACGCCCGAAGCCAAGTTTAAAACCGGCGTGCTGGTGCTCGAAAGCCTGCTGCTGCTGCTGCTGGCCATGCTGTATTTCCGCAAGCTGCTGAACGAGCTGCGGGTGCCGCGCCTGACCCAGGACCCCATGTTCTGGGTGTCGACGGGCCTGGTGCTTTACTCGTTGGGTAAGCTGCTCATTTCCTTGTTCAGCAACTACATGCTGGAGCACTACTCCCGAGAATTGAACCTCTGGGTCTGGACCATTCACGCGGTGCTTATCGCGGGGCTTTATTGCTGCTATTTCCGAGCCTTATGGATGCGCCCGCAGAAGTAACGTTCTTGCCGCTACTGCTGGGGGGCATTGGGCTGCTTTTGCTGTTGGCCGGGGGCTTCGTGTGGTTTGTGGTCACCTACCAGCGGCGCTTGTTTCAGCAGCAACTGCAGCAGCGCGGCACCGAAGCCGCACACCAGAATGCGCTGCTGGCCGCCATTATCACGGCCCAGGAAGCCGAGCGCGAGCGCATCGGCCGCGACCTGCACGACGACGTGGCCTCGTCCATTGCCATGGCCAAAATGCTGGTCGACCGCCTGGCCGCCGACCCGCCCGATGCCGACATGCCCGCCCTCCTCGGCCTGGCCCGCGAGGTGCTGGGCTCGGCCGTGCAGGAGGTCCGCACCGTGTCGCACAGCCTCTACCCGGCCATGCTGGCCCGCGTGGGCCTGGTGCACGCCCTGCAGCACCTCGCCGACCTGAGCCGCCGGGCCGAAACCCTGCGCGTCGAGTTTGAGGCGCACTACCCGCACCCGCTGCCGCTCGTGCAGGAGCTGGCCCTCTACCGCATCTGCCAGGAGTTGATTTACAACAGCCTGAAGCATGCCCAGGGCGCCACACTCCTCGCCATCCGGCTGTGGCAGCACGAGGCCCACCTCGCGCTGACCGTCGACGACAACGGCTGCGGCTTTGAGGCCCCCGGTCCGCCGGCCGAAACGGCAGGCGTGGGCCTGCGCAGCATCGCCGTGCGGGTCGAGATGCTGAACGCGCGCCTGGTGCAGCACTCGGCGCCCGGCCACGGCACCCAAACCCGCATTGAGCTCGACCATCCGGCGGCTTAGCCGGCCAGGTGCTGCTTGGCACATCAACACCAAAACCAAGGCCGTGACACTGCCCGGCCTCACCACCGCCGACACACCGCGCACCGGAATCATGCAGCGCTGGTGGGCCTACATGGGCGACTTGATGAAAACCAGCCCCGACAATCCGTCGGCGGTGCAGCCCTTGGCGCGGTTATTCCGCCCGGACTAAAATCGCCGTAAATTTTCTTGAAATAGCAGGAGGGTGCGGGAAGGTTTCGGCTAGATGAATGAGCAGATTTGTACTGTGAGTGATTTACAACCTGACTGGTGCGCAGCAGGATGGAAAAAGATTGGGTGGGAGTCCTCTTTCATCCGTTTCTGCGGCGCGCCACGTCAGTGTTGTCACTTCGCCCGGCCTCTTCGGAGCCCCCATGGCTGACCAATGAGGTTGTCTCCAGGCTGAATCAGCATCGTTGGTTTCAGGGCGGCATTGGTTACAATCAGAAAGCCATAGCTGGCCCAACTGCCAGCTTCCCCGCTTAAATGGAAAAGTGAGTTTTAGTGAAACAATAAAGACTAAGAGGCGGCCTCCATTGGGGGCCGCTTCTTTTTTGTTTCAACACGCGGGTTTCCGCCGCTGAGCCTAATACAGCACCACCACGAGACTGCGTGCGCCGTGCGCCCCAATCACCAGCGACTGCTCAATATCAGCCGTTTTGGACGGCCCGGCCACGAACTTGCCGTAGCCGCCCGTGTGGGGCAGCTGGGCATACGCCTGGTGCATGGTGGCCACAATTTGGCGCTGGTCGAGCACCAGCGCCAGGTGCTGGGTGATGGTGGGCAGCGCCCGATGCAGCATGTTGGCCTCGGGCAGCCACACGCAGCCGTTCTCCGCCACGCCGATTTCGCCAGGCAGCACGGCCAAATCAATTTCGGCTAGGATGCCCGTGGGCGTCTCCCTATTCACCGGCACGGTGCCGCGGAAGAGAGGGGAGGCCACGTTGCGCGCTTCAGGAAACAGCTGCTGCAGCGTTTCGCCAAGCTCCTGCAGTCCGCCCATGCGCACCACGGTGCCGCCAATGCCCGTGAGCACGGTGGTGAACCGTTCCACGGTGGCCTCGCCACCGAAGTCCGGCACAGTGGGCAGCGGTAGTTCCTCGGGCTTGTTGGCTTTGGCAGCGGCTAGAATTCGTTCGCGGGAAGTGAGGCTCATGCGGAGGTTTTGGATGGGGCGGCGGGGGCGGGCTGCTTGGCGTACCACTCACGGAAGCTTTGCTTGGGGGCCTCGGGCAGCTCACGCGCCACGGCCCAGGCGTTCATGGAAGGGGCGTGGGTGAGGCCGTGCGGCAGCAGGCGCAGGGCCTTGCGCGCAAACTGCCCGCCCAGGCCGTACACGCGGGTGCTGGCCAGCACGCGGCCCATAAATTTCATGCCCCACTTCTTCGAGGCCGGAATTTCGTTGGCCTCGCCCAGCACCTGCCGCCACTTGTAGAGCTGGGTGTGAATATCGATTTTCACCGGGCACACGTCGGTGCACGAGCCGCAAAGCGTGCTGGCAAACGGCAGCGAGCTGTGCTTTTTCATGTCGATGTTGGGCGACAGGATGGCCCCAATCGGGCCGGGCACGGTGAAGTCGTAGCTGTGCCCGCCGCTGCGGCGGTACACCGGGCAGGTGTTCATACAGGCCCCGCACCGAATGCACTTCAGCGAGGCGCGGAAATCGGGCCGGCCCAGCTGCTGTGTGCGCCCATTGTCTACAATGACAATGTGCATCTCCTTGCCCGGCGCGGGCTTTGCGAAGTGCGAGGTGTAAGTGGTAACCGGCTGGCCGGTAGCACTCCGCGCCAGCAAACGGGTGAACACCCCGAGGTCGCTCAGCCGCGGAATAATCTTCTCAATGCCCATCGCCGCGATGTGCACCCTGGCCAGGTTCACGCCCAAATCGGCGTTGCCCTCGTTGGTGCACACCACCACCGCCCCAGTCTCGGCAATGGCGAAATTGACGCCGGAAATGGCAACTTCGCCCGCCAGGAACTTGGCCCGTAAGTGCTGCCTCGCCGCCTCGGTAAGGCGCTGCGGGTCGTTTTCGCCCTTATCAGTGCCGAGGTGGGTGTGGAAGGTGTCGCCCACATCCTCCTTTTTCAGGTGGATGGCCGGCAGCACAATGTGGCTCGGCGGCTCGTCTCGAAACTGAATAATCCGCTCGCCCAAATCCGTATCTACCACCTCTATGCCATGCTGTATCAGGAACGGATTTAGGTGGCACTCCTCGGTCAGCATCGACTTGCTTTTGACGATGCGCGTGGCGCCCGCTTTCCGGGTGATGTCGAGGATAATAGCGTTGTGCTCGGCCGCGTCGGCGGCCCAGTGCACGTGCACGCCGTTAGCCTTGGCCGCAGCCTCAAACTCCTGCAAGTACAGGTCGAGCCGGCTCAAGGTGTGGTTTTTGATGCCGGACGCAAGCTCCCTTAGCTCCTGAAACTCGGGCACGGCATACACGGCCCGGTCACGCTTCTCCCGCACAAACCAGAGGGTTTCGTCGTGCCAGGTGGTGCGGTCGGCGTCCAGCAGGAATTTATCGGCGCGAATGGCGTGGGACATAGTAAAATATTTTTTGTTCAACGTGGGGCCTCACCCCCTAACCCCCTCTCCTAAGGGAGAGGGGGCACCGGTCAAGATTCTGACGATGGCGGCTGGCTCCCCCTCTCCTTTGGGAGAGGGGGCCGGGGGGTGAGGCCCCACGTCAGAACGAAGCAGCATCAAGCATTTACCAGCACCCCATTCAAAATCTCGGCCGCGTGCATCACCTTAATGGGCAGCTTGGCGCGGCGCACGATGCCTTCGAGGTGCATCAGGCACGACATGTCGCTGCCGGTGAGCACCTGCGTGCCGTTGCGCACGTGGTCGGCCACGCGGTCCTGGCCCATGCGGGCCGAGATGCCGGCCTCGCTCACGCAGAAGGTGCCACCGAAGCCGCAGCATTCGTCGTTGCGGTTGAGCTGGGTCAGCTCGATGCCATCGAGCGAACGCAGCAGGCGGCTGAGCTGGCCGTCGCGCACCGGCGTCATCTCCGATTCGTTGGCCTGGTGCAGGCCGCGCTGGCCGTGGCAGCTCAGGTGCAGGCCCACTTTATGAGGAAATGCGCCCGGCAGCGCGTCCACTTTCAGCACCGTGCTGATGAAGTCAATCAGGTCATAGGCCGCGCCGCGCACGTGCTGCACATCGGCGGTTTGGTCGAGCTTGTCGAAGTGCTTGCGCACGTGGTACACGCAACTGCCCGACGGGGCCACCACGTAGTCGTAGTCGCTGAACGTTTCGACAAAATGCTTGTAGATGGGCAGGGCATCGCTTTCGCAGCCGCTGTTGGCCAGGGGCTGGCCGCAGCAGGTTTGCTGAGCTGGGAAGTGCGCCTGCACCCCCAGCTTCTCCAGCAACTGCAGCGTGGCGATGCCGACCTGCGGGTAAAACTGGTCGATGTAGCAGGGGACGAATAGGGCAACTTTCATTCTGGCACGGAGCGGTCTGGAACCGGTCGGACCGCCCTAGGCGGTCCGACCGGTTATCGTGAGACGGTTGTCATTGGTACTACGTTCTTGCGACAACCGGTCAGACCGCCTGGGGCGGTCGGACCGGCGGATGCCTAGCTACTTGCTTACGGGTGCGACATCGTTGCGCACCGCTACCAGCGGCATATCATCCTCATCGGCAAACAGTGGCTGCGTCTTCTTCAGCGCTTCGCCTTGCTCGAGGTGCACCAGGGCGCCCAGCGCCGTGGCCTGCGGCACTTCCAGCGTGCGGATTTCTGCCTTCGGGAAGTTCCAGCTCAGCGTTTGCATGAAGAGCGGATTGCGGGCAAAACCGCCATCGACGAAGATGGTTTTTTCGCCCTGCCATACGAGGTGAATGGATTCGAGCAGGATGTTAATCAGGCCGTGCATGAGGTGCTGGTAGGCATCCGAGGCGGTGCGGAAACCGCTCAGGTCCCATTCCTCGGCCGGCTGGTTGGGAAAGGGGCCGGTGCCGGCCATGCAGGCGGGGCGGAAGCCGGCCGAGGCCTCGTCGTAGGGC
Organism: Hymenobacter monticola; assembly: GCF_022811645.1. NCBI lineage: Bacteria > Pseudomonadati > Bacteroidota > Cytophagia > Cytophagales > Hymenobacteraceae > Hymenobacter > Hymenobacter monticola. The sequence continues at coordinate 3,205,107 of NZ_CP094534.1, forward strand.
CGGGCCAGCACGATGGAGCGATAAAAATCGGGCTTGACGTGGAAGTGGGCGGCGATGCGCTCCACCTGGTGGTCGTGCTCGCGGCCCAGAAACACGCGGGCCGCGCGGGTGGCCTCGCCGCGGGGCGTCATGAAGCTGAGGCAGTCGCGGCGCAGCAGCTCCGGCGTCAGGGGCTGGCTGTTGAAGGGATTGATGGTGACCGACCAGGTGCCGGTTGATACCAGCACGAAGGGCTCGTCGTGCTCTGCTAGGTAGGGCATCACGGCCGAAGTGCTGTCGTGCAAGCCCACGCCCACCATGATGCCGTCGACCACGGAGGCGATGGAGTCGCGGGTGAGGGGCGCCAGCTTCTCGTCGATGCCTTCGCGGTACACCCACTCGTGGTAGTCGCCGCGCTTGTAGTCCCAAAGGGCCGTGTGGCAGCCGATGGAGGTGAAGTCGCTGAACTTCTCGCCCGAAATTAGGTAGCAGAGGTAGTTCGGCAGGTGCAGCGAGGTGTGAATCTGGGCGAATTTCTCCGGCTTGGCGTATTTCAGCCAATACAATTGCAAACCCGAATTCAGCAAACCCAGGCGCGGCGAGCAGGTGTCAGCCGCAAACTCCTCGGGCGACTGGTTTAGCTCCGCGTAGAACTTGGCCTCAATGTCGGCCGGCATGGGCTTGAGGTAGTTGTAGAGCGGCAACAGGGGCTGGCCGTCGGCCCCGAGGTGAACCCAGCTGGCGCCGTAGGCCGTGAAATTCACGCCCTTCACGGTGTAGTGCGGGTGGTTGCGCAGTTGCTTCCAGTGGTCGAGCACCCATTCGGTGAGGCGGGGCAGGTGGTCGCACACGAAGCCGTCGTCGTCCAGCACATCGGTGCAGACGTGCAGCTCCTCGTTGATAATCTGCTGGTCTTCGTCGAAGAGAATCAGCTTCTTATTGGTCTTGCCAATATCGAATACGGCGTAAACCGTCTTTTTCATCGTCTGAATCATAGCCCCGTCGATACACTGTGCTTGCCGCGCTGCTGAATGAGTTTCTCGCGCGCACCTTCGGCGCGGAACGCCGCCAAAGGCCGGATGGCGCCGCCGGCGCGCAGGTAAGCTTCCGATACCAGCGGGCGCACGTCGGTGAGGAAGGCGTCGCGCAGGATTTCCTCGGCGCGCACCACGTCGTTGGCTTCCTGGGCTTCAGCGAGGGCTTCGCGGTCGACCAGCAGGGCTTTGGCGTAGGCCGAAAGGATGTTTTCGACCGATTGCAGGAGGTCTTCCAGCGGGTCTTTCACGTTGTGGCTGGCGTCAATCATGTAAGCCACCGCCTCAGCGGGCACCGATTGGTCGAGGGCGGCGTCCACCAGCTCGTTGAAAATCAGGAACAGCTGGAAGGGCTTGATGCTGCCGGTGGTCAAGTCGTCGTCGCCGTACATCGAGCCGTTGAAATGGAAACCACCTAGGCGGCCGAATTGGCGCAGGCGGCCCACAATCTGCTCAATGTTGGTATTGGGCAGGTGGTGGCCGAGGTCAACCAACACCTGGGCCTGCTGACCCAAAGCCTGGCACAGCGCCAGCGAAGTGCCCCAGTCGGGAATCACCATCGAGTAGAAGTTGGGCTCGTAGGGCTTGTACTCCACCAGCATGGTCCAGTCCGAAGGCATGGCTTCGTAGATGGCCGCCAGCGACTCCTGCGTGCGCAAAAACGCGCGGCGCAGGTGCGACTGCCCGGGGAAGTTGGAGCCGTCGGCCAGCCACACGGTCAGCGTCTTGGCATCGAGCTGCTTGCCATAGCGCACGCAGTCGATGTTGTGCTGAATAGCCTGCTCGCGCACGGCCTTATCGGTGTGGCTGAGCGAGCCAAATTTGTAGGACTGCGGCTGGTCTTTCTGGTCCTGGAAAGTGTTGGAGTTCACCGAATCAATCACCAGACCCTTTTCCTTCAGCAGCTGCTGCAAGCCGGGAATGTCCTGCGGAATATCCCAGGGAATATGAAGCGAAATGGAGTTCGACGAGCGGTTCAGCGCCTGCAAAATGCCCACGTCGCCGATTTTATCCTCCAGCGTGGCGGGCTCGCCGCCAGCCGCAAAACGGCCGAAGCGGGTGCCGCCCGTGCCCAGCGCCCAGCTCGGAATGGCCACCTGAAAATCAATCAGCTTCTGCACCACAGCCGCCACATCGGCATGGCGCAGGCGCGGCGACTCGGCCGTGTACTGAAACTGGGTTTGGTGCTCGGCCAGCAGCGGCTGGTTGAGTTCGGCAAGGCGTTGGTCAGAGAACATAGTTGGCTAAAGGAATAATGTCCGGTGTGGGTTGGGTAGATACAAATTACCCGTTCCCGTAAGGGCGAACTGTTCTGGGCTCTCCTGTTTTACGCGCGAAACCTGACGGCGGGGCCTCACCCCCGGCCCCTTTCCCAAGGGAGAGGGGAGCCACGGCGGCGCGGTTATGACGCGAACTTTCAATCCGCGCATCGACAGTAAGGAATTAATCAATTCGCGGACTGAAAGTCCGCGCTACAAATCTTCAGGCTCCCCTCTCCCTTGGGAGAGGGGCTGGGGGTGAGGCCCCACGCCTACAACGACCCCCGGCGTATCGTGTAGAACGGGTTCTTCACCTTCACGCGCTGCTTCTCCAATAGGAGGGTGGCGGCGGTTTTGCCCATGGCTACGAAGTCGGTGGTAATCACCGTCATGTTCAGCAGCTCTTTCAGGGGCGTTTCGTTGAAGGAAATGATGCCGACCTCGCGGCCCAGCAGGTAGCTGGTCTGGCGGATTTTCTTCACCAGTTCCACCAGGTCGGTTTCGCGGATGACGACGTAGGCCGTGCCGGCCTGTACCACCTCGCTCATGGCGTTTTCTACCACGGCGAACTCCTTGCCGCGCATCAGGCAGAAGGAGCGGAAGCCCCAGGGCAACTCCTCGGGATGGTTGGCATCGGAGGGCAGTACCAGCACCAGGCGAGAGTACTTTTCGAGCAGGTCCTCGGAGCTTTCCAGGGCGTTGAAAATGTCCTTATCGAAATCCTGGAACACGCGCAGGCAGTCGTGCGTCAGCTCCGGAATGTCCTTGTCGAGCAGCACCAGTTCCTGGCTGGGAATGGTGTTGAGGATGGCCCGCGACTGCTCCTTGGGCGTGTCCAGGGTGAAGTGCGGCATCACGACGTAGTAGTTGTACTTGCCGAGATTTTTCTCAATGATTTCCTGAAATAGGTTCACATTGTAGTGGTGAATCTGCAGGTCGACGGTGGCGCGGTCGCCGAGGGTTTCGAGGAAGGCGTAATAAATTTCTTTTTTGTAAGAGCTCAGCTTGTTGAAAACCAGCAGAATCTTGAGTTTTGAGGTGTCGCTGGCTTCCACGTAGTAGCCCTTGCCCTGAACCGAGGTGATGAAACCCCGCTCGCGCAGTTCGCGGTAGGCCTTTTCCACGGTGTCGCGGGCCAGGTAGTGCTCCACGCTCAGCTCGCTGATGCTGGGCAGGTGGTCGCCGTTTTTCAGCACGCCGCGCTCAATATCCATGATGACCGACTGCACAATCTGCTTGTACTTCGGCGTTTTATCGAGGGGCTTTAGTTGGAGTTGATACATCCCGGGGGTGGAGGGCAAGGCAGGTGATTTCATGCTTTTCTACTAAGGGAAACCCGGTTGGAAGCGGCGAAATTCAGCAGCGCAAAAGGGAAGGTGGAAGAGGAGTAAAACGCGAGGCGTTGCCCAAATGTAGCTTTTTCCGCAATGCGGGCGGATAGATAGCTCAATAAAAACAGAACGTCATGCTGAGCGCAGTCGAAGCATTTCTACCGCGAGAATAACTAATTACTCTTGCGGTAGAGATGCTTCGACTGCGCTCAGCATGACGTTCAATTAATTGCAGAAGCCGTCAGGCCAGCCGCTTAGCGCACGAAGGCCATGGCCACGCCGCCGTCCACGTTCAGGACGTTGCCGGTCGATTTGCTCAGCGAGCCATCCACGAACACCCGGACAGCTTTGGCAATGTCTTCGGAGAGCAGCTCCTCGCCCAGCAGGGTGCGCTTGGCGTAGTGGGCGGGGAGCTCTTCTACCGAGATGCCGTAGGCCTTGGCGCGGCCGGCAGCCCAGTCGCCTTCCCAGATTTTGCTGCCGCGCAGCACGGCGTCGGGGTTCACGGTGTTCACGCGGATTTTATCGCCCCCGAGCTCGGCGGCCAGCAAGCGGCTCATGTGCAGTTGAGCGGCTTTAGCCGTGCCGTAGGCCACGTTGTTGGGGCCGGCCACGAGGCCGTTCTTGCTGGCGATGTTCACGATGTCGCCGCCCAGGCCCTGCTGGCGCAGGATGGTGACGGCGGCCTGGCTCACTAGGAACTGACCTTTTACCAGCACGTCGTTCAGAATGTCCCAGTCGGCTTGCGTGGTGTCGGCCAAAGGCTTGCTGATGCTCAGGCCGGCGCAGTTCACGATGATGTCGACGCCGCCGAATTGCAGCACGCCGGCGCGTAGCGACTCGGCGATGCTCTCGGCGCTGGTTACTTCGATGGGCGCGGTGATGGCGCTATCCTTGCCGAATTGCTTGCGCAGGTCGGCCTGAGTTTCTTCGAGGCGGTCGCGGTCCACGGCCACCACGCAGGCGCCGAATTTCAGCAACTCCTCGCAAATGGCCTTGCCAATGCCGCCGGTGCCGCCGGTCACGTAGGCAATTTTGCCCGAGAGGGCTTTGGGCGGGGCCATGCGCTGCAGCTTAGCTTCTTCCAGCAACCAGTACTCGATGTTGAAGGCCTCCTGTTCGGGCAGGCCCTGGTAGGTGCTCACGGCCTCAGCGCCGCGCATCACGTTGATGGCGTTGGTGTAGAATTCGGCGGCCACACGGGCAGTCTGCTTGTCTTTCGAGAAGGAGAACAAGCCCACGCCGGGCCACAGGATGATAACCGGGTTAGCGTCGCGCACGGCCGGGCTGTTGGCGTGCTTGCTGCGCTCGTAGTAGGCCACGTAGTCCTTTCGATAGGCTTCAAACTGCGCTTCCAGGTAGGTTTTTACGCTGGCGGCATCGCCCTGCATCACGTCGGCGTCGAGCACGAGCGGGCGGATTTTAGTGCGCAGGAAGTGGTCGGGGCAGGAGGTGCCTTTGGCGGCGAGGCGGGCCAGGTCGTGCGAGTTCACGAACTCCAGCACGCGGGCGTCGTCGGTGTAGTGGCCCAGCATGCGGCGCTGGCTGCTGGCCAGGCCGCGCAGCACGGGCATCACGGCGGCGGCGGCGGCGCGGCGGGCGGGCGCGTCGAGGGTTTGCTCGCGCTTCACGCCACCGAAAACCGGACCTTTCTTGCCGTAGTTGGCTTCGAGGTAAGTGGCGGCTTGCTCAATAACTTCGAGCGTGTTTATGTACGACTCGTAGCTCGTGTCGCCCCAGGTGAAGAGGCCGTGGCCGCCGAGGATGACGCCGCGCAGGCCGGGGTTGTCGGCCACGATTTTTTCGAGTTGCAGGCCCAGGTCGAAACCGGGTTTCTGCCAGGGCAGCCAGCCCATGGTGTCGCCCCAGATTTCGTGCATGATTTCCTCGCCGTCCTTGCTGGCCGCGATGGCAATCAGGGCGTCGGGGTGCAGGTGGTCGATGTGCTTGAAGGGCAGCAGGCCGTGCAGCGGGGTATCAATAGAAGGCGTGGCGCACTTGGGGTCGAAGAGGCAGTACTCGAACAAACCCACCATCTCGTCTTCGAATTTGAGGCCGCGGTAGCGGTTTTTCAGCTGGTGCAGCTTCTCTACGTAGAGGTTGGCGCAGCCCAAGCGCGTGAGGGTGCCGATGTCACCGCCCGAGCCTTTCACCCACATCACTTCGGCGGCTTCGCCGGTCACGGGGTCGGTTTCCTGAATTTTGCAGGAGGTGTTGCCGCCGGCGTAGTTGGTCAGGCGCAGGTCGGCGCCGAGCAGGTTGGAGCGGTAGAGGAAAAGGGCTACTTCGTCGCCCGCCAGCTCGGCGGCTTTGGTTTCGTCCCAGAGGTAGCTGACGTGCTGGAAAGTGAGGGTTTTTTCCATGATGAGGCTTCGGTTGCGTTAACCAGAAAACAGGATTGATTTTGCTTGCTACAAAGGTGTTGGAGTGGGAGTGGTGCTACATCCTGCACTCTCCTGCTTCGGTAGTAAATAAAATGTTACACTGCCTGAACGACGTAGGGGCGGGGCTGGCCCCCGCCCGGACACCTGCGCCGTTTCAACGACTTCGTGCAACGCCGAGCGGGGGCGAGCCCGCCCCTGCGTCGTTCGGGCGACCTCTTCGCCGTTATTTCGCATTCAGGAGAGCACAGGAGGGTTTGGACTCACTTACCGGGCAGCTTTGCCCGAAATCATCGACACGACTATGGCTGTAATCTGGGGAGTTATCCTTCACGCGCTGGGCGGCTTTGCCTCCGGCAGTTTTTACCTGCCTTACAAGAAGGTGAACGGCTGGGCCTGGGAAAGCTACTGGCTGGTGGGCGGCATTGTGAGCTGGCTGCTGGCGCCCTGGGTGTTGGGCTACCTCACCGTGCCGAACCTGTTTGAGGTGCTGCACCAGGCCGATTCGTCGACCATTTTCTGGGCCTATTTCTGGGGCGTGCTCTGGGGCACGGGCGGGCTCACGTTCGGGCTGGCCATGCGCTACCTGGGCCTGAGCCTGGGCATGGCCGTCACGCTGGGGCTGTGCGCGGTGTTTGGCACGTTGGTGCCGCCCATTTACGAGGGCAAAATGGGCGAGCTGGCCGCCACGGCTTCGGGTCGCTACATTCTGCTGGGCCTGGGCGTGTGCGTGCTGGGCATTCTGATTTGCGGCCGGGCCGGCTTGCTCAAGGAAAAGACCCTCACGCAGGAGCAAAAGCAGGAATCCATTGCCGAATTTGACCTGAAAAAGGGCCTGATGGTGGCCGTGTTTTCGGGCATCATGAGTGCCTGCATGTCGTTTGGCCTCACCGCCGGGCAGCCCATTGCCAAGCTGGCCGAAGCGCAGGGCACCAACCCGCTGTTTGTGAACAACGCCATTCTGGTCATCGTCCTGATGGGCGGGCTCACCACCAACGCTATCTGGTGCCTCTACCTCAACTTCAAAAACAAGACCTATACCGACTACCTCAACCCCTCGTACCCGGCGCTGCGCAACGTCATTTTCTGCGCGCTGGCGGGCACCACGTGGTATTTCCAGTTCTTCTTCTACGGCATGGGCGACAGCCAGATGGGCGCCTACCGCTTTTCGGGCTGGACGCTGCACATGGCCTTCATCATCGCCTTCAGCAGCATGTGGGGCCTGGTGCTGCACGAGTGGCGCGGGGCCAACAAGGCCACCATGCGCACTGTGACGCTCGGCATCATTGCCGTGGTACTTTCCACCGTGGTGGTGGGCTACGGCAACTACCTGGGCTCGCCCGAGCGCAGCCAGGCCGCACAGGATACGGCCGCCGTGGAGGCCACCACTGCTCAATAACCGTTGTTAGAACTGCCTCAGGCCATGCGCCCGGGCCTTATCGACAGATAGGGCCCGGGCTTTTTTATTCAACGCCATGCCCCAACGCTTGGCAGCTGTTGTGCTGACCTGCGGCGTGCCCACGGAGGAGAACCCACCCAAACCGACCAGGCGATGGACGTGCCCAACCGCTGCAACATCCCCTCAACGACATCTGCTACGCGCCGGGCGTGGCGGTGTGGCTGCGTGTGTCGTGCCCCGAGAAGGCGCAGAACATCCGGCTGGTCAACACCGATGCTTCGAAGACCAGGTGGCCTCTGGGGTTTGGCGCGGGCAAGAAAGTGGTGACGATGTCGAAGAAGTAGATGGTCGGGTGCATGACCCGAGCGGGCTGCCCGGGCTTAGCGCATCCGCAAAGCGTATGCTGCGAGGGCGATACTTTAAGTATGTCAAAAAGCTAAATATCGATAATTAGACCCCCTGCTCAGGGGTGGTTTTCTTGTGTAAGCATGTTTAATTCCAAGGAGCACTCTCTATATATAAGGCAAGTTGGACTGTAGGTTCGGTTTAGTTGCTGGATGCCCTCTAAAAATCAAAGGGCCCAGGTGCTATAACATTAAAGGATTTAGCAAAATACTCGTTTTGCTGAAAGTGTAATTCTTGGTCTGTCTGATTAATAATAGTTCTTCTGTAAGTCTCATTTATTGCCTTTACTTAAAGAAAGAGGGTGATTTTTAGAGAACGGAGGCAGGCTGAATGGATGAAAAGCTGATTCAGCTTTTCAAAAATCAACAATATCAGGGTATTAACAGCTCTGTTTTCTTCTACATTTGAAAAAATTCTAACCAGCCTTCTTCATATGAAAAAACTATTTACACGCACCTACCGCCCGCTGCTTTGTGCCTTGGGCTTAGGGGCTTTGTTGACCAGTGAGGCGTACGCGGCACCAGTACCCTTGGTGGTGACTGGCTACACCGCCGACGTGGTGGCCGACGGTACTGGCGCCGCCTCGGCCCGCACCACCACCGATTTCGACGGCGCTTCCTACGCCCTCATGGCCGTGGGCTACACCAACCCGGCCGGCACGGCGGCCACCTCGGGCTTGCCCGCGTCGGGCCTCATTACCAGCGCCAGCACAGCGGGGCTCACGTTCCAACTGGCGGCCTACACGGCCAATAACTCGCTGCGCCTTGCCACCACGGGCGGCGCCGGTACCCTCACCGTGACCACACCACGCACGGCCGGCGACCTCTACGTGCTGGCTTCGTCTGGCAGCGGCACCAGCACCATGGTGGTGACCGTGACGTTCACGGACGGCACCACGCAGGTATTTCCGGCCACCACCGTGGGCGACTGGTACGGAGGCACCGGCGCGGCCATCATCGGCCTGGGCCGCGTGAGCGTGGCCGACAACACCATCACCAACAGCACCGCCGACCCGCGCCTCTACGAATTCCGCTATACGCTGTCGGCGGCTAACATCAGCAAGCAGATTCAGAGCGTAGGCTTCAGCAAAACGTCGGCCACCGGCGTGCTGAACGTGATGGGCCTCTCGGCCAACCCCGTGTGCAGCAGCGCGCCCACGGCCGGCACGGCCACGGCCAACTTCACCAACACCTGCGCTTCGGCCTCCATCGTGGTGTCGCTCACGGGCGCTTCCACCGACGGCGGCCTGGCTTACCAGTGGCAGGCTTCCACCAACGGCGGCACCACCTACGCCGACATTGCCGGCGCCACCAGCCCCACCTACACCGTAGCGGGCCAAACGGCGACCACGCTCTACCGCGCCCGCGTGACGTGCAGCGGCACTTCGCAGTCGACCAACTCCACGGCGGTGACAATTTCTTCGACGGCGCCGAGCTACGCCCCGCTTCCCGTGGTGGAAAGCTTCGAGGGCACTTGGCTGGACGTGTGCAGCACGCGTGATGCCCCCAGTGCTTTCTGGCGCAACACGCCCGCTACGGGCAACAATTCGTGGCGCCGCGACGACGACGCCACGGCCGCCGGCTGGAGCGCACCAACCTCCTACCTGTACACGCCGGTAGCAAGCCAAGGCTCGCGTTCGGCGCGTTTTCACAGCGGCTACACGATGTCGGGCATCACGGGCGCGCTCGATTTGTACGTGAACCTGAGCGCCGCCGGGGCCAAGCGCCTGAGCTTCGACGTCAACAACACCGTGGGGTCGGATTCGCTGGTGGTGCTGCTCTCCGAAAACGGCGGCACCACTTTCACCCGCCTGGGCCGCTACGGCGTGGTGGGCACGGGCTTCGTGACGCAGGTGCTGCCCATCAGCAGCACGTCGGCCACGGCCGTGATTCGCTTCCGCGGCCGCGGCGACTACCTTAGCAACGACATCGGCCTGGACAATGTGATTCTGGAATCGGCCACGGGCTGCCTCACGCCGGCCAGCCTCTCGGCCACCGCCACCACCACCACCGCTACGCTGACGTGGCTGACGGGTGGCACCGGCACCTACACCGTGGTGTACGGCCCCACGGGCTTCAACCCCGCCACGGGCGGTACTTCGGTTTCGGGCATCACCACGGGCAGCACCACCGTTTCGAACCTGACGCCCGGCACTACTTACGACTTCTATGTGACGTCGAACTGCGGCACCGGCTCCAATTCGGGCACGGCGGGCCCGGTTTCGTTCACCACCCGCATTTTGAACGACGACCCCTGCGGCGCCACGCAGCTGACCATCAACAACGTGTGCACGCCGATTAACTCGACCACCATCGGCGCTACGCAAACGGCCAGCACCACCTACACGGGTGGCTCGCAGGGCACGGGCTGCGGCTCCATCTCGGCCCCGCGCGACGTGTGGTTCCAGTTCACGACGGCCGCCACCGGCCCCACCAGCACGCAGGTGCGCATCACCGTCACGGGCAACGCGGCCAGCGTGGTGCGGGCCTACTCGGGCACGGCCTGCGCCGGGCCGCTCACCTACATCTCGTGCGTGGGCACGGCTTCCAACACCGCTGCGCCGGTTCTGGACCTGACCACCCTCGCGCCGAGCACCACCTACTACATCCGCGTGAATGAGTACAGCACCACCGGCACGCTGGGCAACTTCACCATCTGCGCCTCGCCGGTGCCCAACTGCCCGGCGCCCACCGGCCTGGGCACGGGCACGCTCACCAACACCACTGCGGTGGCCAACTGGAGCGGCACCCTGAGCACGGGCGGCACCTACTCGGTGATTTACGGCCCCAGCGGCTTCATTCCCACCGCTACCGGTACCACCATCTCGGGCCTGACTGCCAACACGGCCACCCTCACCGGCCTGAGCCCCACCACTACCTATCAGTTCTACGTGCAGCAGATTTGCGGCGGCTTCAACGGCAGCAGCACCCTGGCCGGTCCGTTCAGCTTCACCACGCCCCTCACCGCACCCACCAACGACGACCCCTGCGGCGCTGTGGCGCTGAGCAGCACGGCCGTATCGGCTTCCAACGTGGGCTCGACCGTTACCACCACCGGCAACATGAACCTGCCGGCCTGCGCCGGCGGCTCGCTGCCCAAAGACGTGTGGTTTGCCTTCACGGCCAACGCCACCACCAGCACCTTCACCCTGACGGGTGCCCCCGCTGGGGCCCTGCGGGTGTACAGCAGCCCGAACTGCTCGGCCGGGCCGTTCGCCTCGGTGTTCTGCCAAGGCAGCGGCGCCAACAACACAGCCTTTGCGGCGCCGGTAGTCGTTTCGCCCTTGGTGGTAGGCCAGCGCTACTACGTAGCCGTGAGCGGCTTTGGCAGCTCCGACACGCCGGGCTCGTTCACTATTGCCGCCACCAACGTGCTAGCCGCCCGCGCCCAAACCAACAGCAGCGCCCTGCGCGTGTTCCCCAACCCGAGCAACACCGGCCAGCTCACCCTGCGCCTTAGCGGCCTCGGGGCCAGTCAGGCCACGCTGCTCAATGCCCTGGGCCAGAGCGTGCGCACCCAAGCCCTGAGCGCGGCTCCGGAGCATACCCTCACCACCCAGGGCCTGGCCGCCGGCGTGTACACGCTGCGCGTGCAGGCGGGCACGGAGGTATACACCCAAAAAGTGGTGTTGGAATAGTTAACCACCCATCGCCCAAAAAAGCCGCTCCATTTGGGGCGGCTTTTTTTGTGCGAGGCCACTCGGTTCGGGCAGTTGTTTGGTACGTTTCATACCGAGATGATTATCGTAGTGGGTGACGGTTCGGATTGACAATGGGGCCGGAGAGGTAGCGTGCAAGTGCTATTCCGCACCAACCAACCCATTCGTTTCCTACCGGAGCTGCACGCGGCCCAGGCCGGGGAGCTGACTTATCAATACCGAACCCACGTCGCGGGCAATCGGCTGATGCGGGAAAGTAAGCATCAGCCCTGTGGCGCCCCAGACGTTTTATGCTCTATTGCTAATAAAGCCACCGACCAGCTAACCGTGGTGTGTTTCTGATAGTCGGGAGCCGGTATGCGCGGGGCCGTCGTGCTACGCCGCAAGGCTGGTTGCACCACCGTAGCGCAGGATGCCTGGCAGCTAGGCGCTTTGGCCGTCACCGCAACGCTAGAAAACGCAGTGCGAAGAAACGCGCTACCGAAATGGTTCAGTGAGGGTTAGCGTAAGGGTCCTCAGTTGGCGAAAATGGAAAATCGGTTGCCTGAATGAGCTGGCTGGTGACCTCAGTGGTTGCTTTGTAATGAAACATCGGCATGCGGGCCCGCACTATGCGGCCGCCTTTGCCTTCAGCCTAATCGGCTTCCGGACCCCCAAAAAAGCCCCGACTGCCTGCGCAGCCGGGGCTTTTTTAGCAGGTCAACAAGCTGTTATTCCACTACCAGCTTCTTGACGATAACACCGGCGCCGGTGCGCAGGTGCAGGGTGTACACGCCCGTGGCCAGGTTGGCCAGGTCGAGGCGGTGCGGGGCCGCGCCCTGGGCGGGCAACGACACCTTGCGCATGGTGCGGCCCAAGGCATCCACCAACTCCGCGGCTACGGCCGAGCGGCCGAGGGCCGTCGGCAGTTCCACGAAGGCCGTGGTAGTGGCCGGGTTGGGGTAGAGGCCCACCTGGGCGGCCAGCGCGGCCGGGGCCGTAGCCAGCACGGCCTGCGGCGAGAACACCAGCTCGAAGCGGCTGGTGATGAGCGCCGAAGCGTTGCTCACCGTGAACGAGTAGCTGGCCTGCTGGCGCAGGTCAATCACGGCGCCGCTTTGCAGGTCGCGCAGGTACACGGGCGTGGTGCCCAGGTTCAGCAGCTGGGCGGTGCTGAGCGTGTAGCTGCCTACGGCGGGCACGCCCACGGCCAGTGGTACAACGCGTTGCGTGGTGCCCAGCGGGGCGCGGCCGTCGATGGCCAGACGCTGGGTGGCACTTAGGCTCGTGCTCAGGTTCAGGCCCGAGGGGTTGGGCAGCTTCTCGGCGTCAAATTGCGCGTCGAAGCTATCCGTGGCGCCCTGCTCGAAGTACACAAAGGCCGCGTCGCTCAGGGTACTGCCCGTGCCTTGCAGGTGCAGCTCCACCAGGGGCCGGGTCTCGGTCGTGCGCAGGTAGGTGGGGCTGGTGTAGGTAGTGGGGCGCTGGCTGTTACGGAAGGTTACCGCCCCGGCCGTCTGGCCGGCGTCGACCCGCACGAAGAAGCCCTGGCCCTGGGCCAGCACCGGGCTGACGGTGCCGATGTTGGCGCTGGCGCTGTAGAACCCGTAGACTCCGGTGTAGGGGTTGGCCGGGTCGTTGCTCTGGTACACGTACACCGTGCCGCCCACGTTGGGGCGGTCGGCCAGGCTCACCTGGCGCCAGTCCAGGGGCGAGGGGTAGGGGTTGCCCACCAGGGCGTAGCCCGCATCGGGGGCCGTGGCGTCGCTGTTGCGGGCCAGGGTCACCGTCCGGTTGCCGTTGTTCAAGGGGCCGGTGAAGTTCCAGGTCTGCCCGCCGCCAATCAGCACGGTGTAGCCCTGGCCCACATTCAGCGCGTCGGTGAGGGCGCTGGGCGAGTACCAGCCCTTGTCGAAGGCGTTCAGGTTATTGTTAGTCGAGGCCAGGCGGGCCTGGTCGTAGCCGTACACGGTGGGGAAGGACTGCACGAGCAGCGGCGTGGGCGAGGCGTTGTAGGCCGGGTTCACCACCGGGCTGAAGCCGCTCGTCGTCAGGCTGGCCACCGTAGCATTGGCGATGGGCGCCGACACATGGCGGTAGCCCAGGTTGGGGTTTAGGCTCGGGTCGATGTAGCGCTGCACGGTCACGTCGCCGTTCACCACGTTGCCGCCGTTGTTCACCACCATGGCCGTACGCGCCGCATCCGATATCAAGGTGAAGGGGTTGCTATTGGTAGCGAAGTTGCCGTTGAGCGCAAGCAAGCGCCGCACCGAGGTGACGTTTGGGTTGTTCAACTGCGCGCCGTTGGCTCCCACTGTCAGGTTCCAGAAGCGGTTCACGCCGCCGCCGTTGAGCAGGGCCGGGGCGCTGCCGCCCAGCACGAGCGTGCCGCCGTTGCTGCCCGAGAAGCCGCTGAAAGTCCCGTTGTTGGTCAGGTTGGCCGCGAGGACGAGCGTGTTGGCGGTCATCGTCAGCGAGGCCCCGGAGGCGATGCTCAGGTTGCGGGCGTTGGCCGGCGAGGCGTTGGCCACGATGGTGGGGAAGCGACCACCGCTGGGCGAGGTCGGGATGACGGCGTCAAGGGTCGCATCGGGCACCTGATTGGGCGACCAGTTGCTGGCATTGAACCAGTCGGTGTTGATGTTGCCGTTCCAGCTTACACTGGTCACGACCGGGACCGCGATTGAGAGCGAGTAAGGGCGCGAGCCCGTGTAAGGGCCGCTGCCCGTCGAGGCATCGGTGGCCGTCACCGTGAAGGTGAACGTGCCGTTCACTGCGGGCGTGCCCGAAATTGTGCCGTTCGTCAGGCTCAGGCCAGCCGGCAAGGCACCGGCCGTGATGGCGTAGGTGTAGGGAGCCGTGCCGCCCGAGGCTGTGAGGGTCTGGCTGTAAGCCGTGCCCTGCGTGCCGCTAGGCAGCGAGGCCGGGCTCACCACGATGGTCGGGGCAGCAATGACGAGCGAGTAGCTGCGCAAGGCGGCGTAGGGGCCGCCGCTGGCGCTGGTCGAGGCATCGGTGGCCGTCACCGTGAAATTGAACGTGCCACCCGCCGCGGGCGTACCCGCCAGCACGCCGGCTGAAGAGAGCGTCAGACCCGCGGGCAGCGCGCCCGCCGTGATGGCGTAGGTATAAGGGGCCGTGCCGCCCGAGGCCGTGAGGGTCTGGCTGTAAGCAACCGCCACCGTGCCATTCGGCAGCGTGGCCGGGGCCAGCGTGATGGTCGGGGCGGCAATGGTGAGCGTATAGCTGCGCAACCCAAAGTAAGGCCCGTCACCCGTCGAGGCGTCGGTCGCCGTTACGGTGAAGCTGAACGAGCCGCTCGCCGCGGGCGTGCCCGACAGCACGCCCGCCGAGGACAGCGTCAGGCCCGCAGGCAGGGCGCCGGCCGTGATGGCGTACGTGTAAGGAGCCGTGCCGCCCGAGGCCGACAGGGCCTGGCTGTAGGCCGTGCCCCGCATGCCGCCGGGCAGCGTGGGCGGGTTCAGCACGATGATAGGAGCCGCCACAAGCAGCGTGTAAGCGCGCGAACCGCTGTAAGGGCCCGGCGCGGCCGACGCATCCGTGGCGCGCACGGTGAAGCTGAACGAGCCGCCCGCCGTGGGCGTGCCCGACAGCACGCCCGCCGAGGACAGCGTCAGGCCCGCCGGCAGGGCACCGGCCGTGATGGCGTAGGTGTAGGGAGCCGTGCCGCCCGAGGCCGTGAGGGTCTGGTTGTAGGCCGTGCCCACCGCGCCGTCGGGCAGCGTGGCCGGGGCCAGCGTGATGGTCGGGGCCGACGAGGTCAGCAAGTAGTTGGCCGAGCCCACGTTTCCGTTGTTGGCCGCGTCCTGGCTGGAGTTGGCGAAGACGGCCACGCTGGTCACCGAGCCGAGGACCGTCGGCGTCACGGTGAAGGTGTAGGTGGTGCCGCTGCCCGAGAAGCTGGTCACGGTGCCGTTGCTCACCGACAGGTCGCCGGCCACAAAGCCCGTCACGGGTTCCGTGAAGGTGGCCGTGAAGGCGAAGGGGGCCGCCACGTTGGTGCTGCCGCTAGGGCTGCTGCTGCTCAGCGTCACCGTGGGCCGCGTCGTGTCCACGGTGAAGGTGTTGGTGTTCGAGTTGGCACTCACAACCGAGCCGCTGGTCTGCGCCGTGGCGTACACTTTATAGGTGCCGCTGGTCAGGGCCGAGGGTTGGGTCAGGGTGAAGTTGCCGCTGGCGTCAGCCGTGGTCGTACCGATGGCCGTGGCCGTGCCCGCGTTGGGCCCCACGTACACCGTGACGGTGCTGTTGGCCGGGGCCGTGCCCGCGTAGGTGGGCTGGGGGTTGTTGGTCAGGCTGCCGTTGGCCGGGGCCGTTACCACCGGGGCCGCCGTTACGGGCTGCGCGTAGGTAATGGAGAAGCTGGCCGATGAGTTGCTGGTGTTGTTGGCATCGACAGCCGCATTAGCCAGCACGTTGACCGTGACGGCGCCGTTCGCCGAAGGCGTCACGTTGAAGGTGTAGGTAGAGCCCGAGCCCGAGAAGCCCGAGAGGCTACCGTTGCCGACCGTTACGTCGGAGGCGTCGAAGCCGGTCACGCTTTGCGAGAAGGTCACCGTGAACGGAATCGGCGAAGTGGTGGTCGAACCCCCGTTGCTGCCGGCCGACGAGGTGATGGTGGCCGTCAGGACCGGGGCAAACACGTTGAACGAAGCCGAGGTGAAGGTCTCGTACGTCGGGGTGTTATTGGGCTGGATGCTGCCCACGAACACGTCGTTGATGAACACGTTCAGCCGCTGGTCGACGGCGGTGTAGTAGCGCTGGATGGTTTGGAAGCGGACTTGGTAGCTGCCCGTGGGCACGGCCAGGTTTTGCGAGATGTTGGCGTTGTTGTTGCCGTTGACGCTCTGCACCAAGGCCACCGCGTCGCCGTTCGGCGGCAGGGGCTGGGTAAAGCCAGCGACTTGGGAGTCGAAGAGGCTGCCGTAGCGCGCCACACCGGACGTGCCGGTAAAGCTCCAGGGCGCGGCCACTACGGGCGTGGCGTCGGACGCCTTCCGGAAGCCGTTAGCCGGTACGTTGTTGGTTTCAAAGCTGCCGTTTTGCAAGCCGTTGGCCACCACGTTGCTGGTGCCGCTTTGCAGCACCTGCACCACGTCCACGAAGGCCGTCACGTCGCTGTTGCCGCTGGCGCTACCCGCCGCCTGGATACGCAGGGTAGGGGCCGCCGCGAAGCCCTTGGTGATGGTGTAGGTTTCGCCGGCCGTGTAGGGCACGTTCGACACCGTGGGCGTAATGCCCGTGCTGCTGACCACGTTCAGCGTCAGGGTGCCGTCGCCCGTGCCGGTGTTGACGACCACCGTGTAGGTCGTGCCCGAGCCCGAGACGCCGTTGGTGGCTATGCCGGCGCCGGTGTTGCTCGTCACCGAGAAGTTGTTGGCAGTGACACCGCTCACGCTGCCCGAGAACACCACCCGATAACTCACCTGGGCCGTGGCCGTGGGCGAAGGCGTCAGGCGCGTCACGGAGGTTACGGTTACGCTCTGGTTGACGGTATAGGTTTCGCCGCCGGTGAAGCCGCCGCTCAGGCCGTTACCGACCGCGTCGCTGATACCAGAGCCGCTGCTCTTCACGTCGAGGCGCACGGTGCCGTTGCCGCTCACTCTGTTCACCGTCACGTCGTACTGCGTACCATTGCTGCCGCTCACGGCCGCCACGCTGGCAATGCTGCCGGTGGTGCTGCCGGTGGCCGTCACGAAGGTGAAGCTACTGGTCGTCACCCCCGTCACCGCTTCGCTGAACGTCACGCGGAACGTGAGCGAGGTGGCGCCGGTAGTGGCCGTGGCCGGGTTCTGGCGCACGCTGCTCACCACCGTTGGGGCCGTCTTGTCAATGGTGTAAGTTTCGCCCGCAAACGGCAGCGTGGTGGTAATGTCGACCGAGAGGTTGTTGTCGTTGGTCAAGCTTAAGGTGAGTGTGCCGCTGCCCGTAATCCCGGTCACCGGCACTGTCCAGGTATTGCCCGCGCCGACTACCGGCGTGCCCACTGTGCCGCTCACGGTGCCTGTGGTCGTCAGCGAGAAGTTGGAAGCCGTCAGGCCCGTCACTGCCGAGCTGAAAGTCACCGTGTAGTTGACCGTAGCGGCGTTGGTGGGGTTGGCACTGGCCCGCACGATGGAGTTGACCGTGGCTTGCTGCACGCCCGTAATCTGGATGTCGTCGAACACGATTTGCTCGCCGCCGCCGTTGTTGGTTTCGGCGCGGAAACTAATAGTGGCCCCGTTGAGGCTGGCCGGCAGCGCAAAGTCCACGTTGTCTAGGCTGGTGTCCAGGAACGGGGTGGCAGTGTTGCCGTTTAAATAAAGCTGTCCCGAAGCGCCGGTATAGTTGGCGAAAATAGTCCAGGTGGTGCCCCCGTCGGTGCTGTAGGAAAAGCGCAAAAACTCATTGCTGGTAAAGCCTCCACCGCTGCTAAATGCGCCCACCCGCACCTTGAAGTGCAGGTTCACAAAGCCTGCGCTGTTAACCGGGGCCAGCGTCAGCTGGCCCACACCCCCGCTCACAATGCCCTGCGTACCGTTCGTGTACCAGTAGCCCGCGCCCTGCACGTTGGTGAACACAGTGCTTGCGGCGCCGGAAAAGCCGCTGCCCGGCGCAGCGTTGCCGTTCGAGGCATTGGTTAGCCGCACGAAGCCCTGTGAGTTCGATACCTTGGTATTGGAGCCGTAGCGCGTGCCTTCGCCGTCCGTGTCAAAATTCTCGATGTAGGTGGAATTCGGCAAGGAAGACAGCAAAGTAGGCCCGTTGAGGGCCGTCGTAACGGTGATGATGCGCTCAAGCGGCGCGCTGTCGACCGTGGACTTCACAATGAAGGACAGCTTGCGGTTGCCGGCCGTGGCGTTGTTCGGGTCGGTGTTCTTGTACTGAATAGATTCCAGCAGCGCCTCGTAGCTCGCCACGCTGGCCGTGCCGCTGAACGTCAGCACTTGGCCGGTGTTGCTGGCCAAAGTAATGCCAGTGGGAAGGCTGCCATATGTCAGCTCGTCTTCGGTTCCGGCGTAGCCCGTCGCAATCGAAACGGTGGCCCCGGTCAGCATGGGGCTGCTGGTCATGGCCGGGTTGGCCACGGCTAGGTCAGAGAAAACGGTAAGGCGTGCGGCCGTGCCTTCGACAAACGTGAGCGTGCCGGTGCCCACGTTGCTGGCAATGGTGGGTTTGAGCACAGTGCTGGGCTTGCCCGTCACCCGAATATTATCGAACGCAATTTCCTTGTTGGAGCCGTAGTAATCGGCTTCAATCTGCACGTACAGGTCTCCCGAACCAGCCAGGATATCAAAGGTATGGTCAGAAAACGCGGAAGTTAAGGTAGCGGCCGTGCCCGTGCCGCCCACCCGGGTCCACGGGCTGACGGCGCCGGAACTGACACTGGGCCCCCTGGTAAATTCGCCTGCCATTGTGAACCCCCCGGTGGTGCCGTAGCGGTACTGTATCCGCATGTGTTGTTGTGTCGTGACGTCCGTCGTTCCATCGCGAGGGTCGCCGAAGGCCACAGTCACCTGAAGGTCGGTGTAAGTCTGGGTGTTGCTGATGCCCCGGAGGGTGAGCGTGCCCGGCCCTACGGTGCTGGTAGACCCCGAGCTAGTGCCCCGCACGCCCTCGCAGGCCCAGAAATACGTGCTGTCCTCGAGGGCCATTTGCACCGAGCCGCTGTTTCCGAATGTCGCGGCACCATTATACATCACCGGGTCTTTAGCGCGGAAAAAGTAGCGGTTGACGGAAACGGTATTGACGGTGGTCGTCGACGTGTAGCGCGTGCCCTCGCCATCGGTTTCGAAGCTTTCCTTGCGCAGGGTTTGGGTCTGCGCCCACGCGCTGCCACTACACAGCAGCAGGAGCCAAAGTAATAATTTTGATTTCATACAGAAGGAATTAATGGGAAGAATTGACAAGAAAACAAATTTAAGAATCAGGGACTTAGCAAACCGTTGCTTGGGCCAGTACTTCGCCCACGCCCAGCTGCAGCAGCTGCCAGCCCGTGAAGTAGCCCTCGTCGAGGGCCACCATGTCGAGGCGCACAGCCTCGCCCGCGCCGCAGGCCACCCATAGGCCGGTGGCCGCGTCGGCGTGGAGGACAGTGCCGGGCGTGGTGGGCCCGGTTGCCGCGTTGGGGTGGGGCGTCACGCCCAGCAGGCGCAGGGGCTGCCCGCGCAGGGTGGTCAGGGCCCCGCGGTTCCAGGGGTTGGTGGCCCGCACCAAGCAGTCGATGGCCGCGGCCGGCTCGGCCCAGCGCACGCACACATCGGCCAGGCCGGGGCGCGGCCAATAACGGGCCGGGGCACCGGCCTGGTCGACGGGGGTGAGGGGCGGCGCTTCGCCGCGCAGGCTGGCCAGCAGGCGCAGCGCCACGGGGGCGGCCCGGCCGGCCAGTTGGGCGCGGTGCAGGCCGTGGGTGTCGGCGGGCCCCACGGGCACCGGCTCGGACAGCAGCACGGGGCCGGTGTCAAAATCGGCATCCATGCGGTGCACCGTCACGGCGCCGGCGGTTTCGCCGTTGCGGAGCAGCCAGAACAGCGGCTCGGGGCCGCGGTAGGCCGGCAAGGGGGCGAGGTGAAAGTTGAGAAAACCCAGCGGCGGCAGGGTGAGCACGGCCGCCGGCACGCGCCAGGGCAGGGTAAACACCAGCACGGCTGGCACCGCTAGGGGCGCCAGCCAGGCGGCCAGCTCGGCCCCCAGCCGGGCGCGCGTCAGGCGCGTCACGGGCAGGCCCAGCGCGGCGGCTTGTTGCGCCAGTTCGTCGGTTTCAGCCTCGGGCGGGCAGTGCGGCACGGCCACGGCCGCCACGCCGCCCTGGGCAGCCAGGGCGTGCAGGGCGGGCCAGCCCAGCGCATTGCTAATAATAACGGCGACTTGCATCTGCAATAAAAATACCCGCCCCACCCCGGCCGGCAGCCGGGCGGCGGCCAAATGGGGTGGGGCGGGCGGTAGGCCGGGCCTTAGCCACGCGAAGGGAAAATGCCCGTGAGGGCAATGGCGTAGTTGAGCGTCAGATAGGGCTGTTGGTTAGTGTGGGGCTGGCTGGCGCCAGCTGCTTGCAGCACGGGCGAGCCCAGCGCCGCACCCATCAGCACAGGCGTGCCGCCGGTGGTGTAAGCGTTGTTGGCCGGGTCGGTGGCGGTGGCGGGGTAGGAATCTCTGGGCGTGGCGGTGTCCGCATCGCCCCCGACGTTCAGTGTAGCGCTGAGGGTATGCTTGTGCGCGGGCATCTGTTCGCCCGACAACGCGACCTGTTCTTGGCCGTTCACCTGGCCCATTGTGTAGCCGGTGCCACTCGGGGCCTTGCCCTGGCCCACGAGGGTCCGGCCGCGCAAGTCGGGCAGGCCAAAAGTCGTCCTGCCATCGCCGCCGAAGCTGGTGCCAATTAGGGAGAACAGGGCGTTGTTTTGATTAATCTGCAACAGTTGGCCCTGGCAGAAAGCCCATCCTTTTGGGGCACGGGGGAAGCTCATCAGACGGAGTTCGCCGAGAAAATTTTCCATGAGTTGGGAAGCTAAAAGAGAAAGAAGGAAGCGTTAATCAAACGACGGGTAGATGCCCTGCATGGCAATGATGTAATTGCAGGCCACCACTGGCTGAATGTTGGAGTGGGCGGTGCTGCTGCCCACCACCGACGAGCTGCCCGACACCGCGCTGGCGTTCAGGTTCACCCCCGACCCCTCGTTCTTGTAGATGGTGCCTCCCGCGTTGCCGAAGTAGGCGTTCTGCGCGCTGGCCTGGGGCGTGCCGCCCGTCTGGGCCGTCACGGCGCTCAGGTTGGCAATCGGGTGCTGGTGAATGGGCATTTGCGCGCTCGTGAGTGTCACGTTTTCCTGGCCGCCCACCTGGCCCATGGCATAAGGCGAACCGCTGGTGCTCGTGCCCTGAGACACCACTACCCGGCTCCGCAGGTCGGGCAGGGCAAACGTGTTCTGCCCGTCGCCGCCATACGCGGTGCCGATGAGCGAATACAAGGTCTCGTTTTCGCTGATTTGCACAAGGGCACCGTTGCAAAACTGCCAGCCCTCTGGCGCATAAGTGCCGCCAAAAATGCGGATTTCTCCGATGTAATTTTCCATGATTAACGAGGATTAAAAAGGCCCGATGCTTAGGAACGCGGCGGGAAAATGCCGCTCACGCAAATGATGTAGTTAATGCACAGCGAAGGCATCATGTTGGAGTGTGGCTGGCTGCCCCCTGCCACGCCGGCAGCTCCTTGCACCAGATTGGCAGCCATGGTGCCGCTGCCGGGCCCCTCGCTGTACTGGTTATTTTCGCCGGTGCTCGCCGGAAAGCCGCCCGCCGGCTCGGCAGAGTTAGCCGGGCCATCCTGCACCGGGAACGTGCCGCCGAAGGCGTGCACGTGCGCCGGCAACTGGTCCATGGTCAGCGTCACGGTTTCGGTGCCGGCCACTTGGCCGGGCTTGTATAGCGACAGCCCCGGGCCCTGCCCCACGCCCACCACGGCCTGACCGCAGAGGTTGGGCAGGTTAAACGTCGTCCTGCCATCGCCCCCGTAGCTGGTGCCGAGAATGGAAAACAGGGCGGTGTTCTGGGCGATGGACAAGGTCTGGCCTTGGCACAACATCCAGTTGCGCGGGGCAAAATTGAAGCCGACGGGCCGGATTTCTCCAACGAAAGCGTCCATAAAAAAGAAAGGTGAAAAAAGGTGAAGGTGAAAAAAGCGAGCCCTCGCAGCCGCGCCGGCCCGTAACAAAGCATTGGTGTTATTCAGGAAGCAGGGGGAGTAGCCGGCGAGTGGCCCGGGCCGTGCCCGGCATCCGCAATGCGGCGGGACTTCTTACACTCGGCCACCATCGCGGCAAATTATTCTTCCTCGCCCAGGCTGTCCATCCGCGTAGCAATCGGCTCGAAGGCCGTGCGCAGCAGCCCCGGCCCCAGCTGGTAGGCCGGCAGCAGGCGCGGCGCGGCCGGCTCCCACTGCTTGCGGTGGTCCGTTAGCTGCTGCACGGCCCGGCGGGCCATTGCCCGGTAGTTAACCTCTTCGTCGGTCATGGGAAGGAAAAAAGAAACGGTTACACTCAGCAGCTTGCTCCTCCCACCCGGTTTCGTGCCCATCCACAGGATTTGCGCGAGAGGAAGTAGGGTTTGCGGGATGGCCGGTAGGATTTGCGCGGTAGCCAGCAGGATTGCGGCGGAAGGAAGCACCTTTGCGGACCGCACCTATTGCATTGCGGCGGCCCGCCCCGCCGAACGGGACGCCCCGGCACCGCACCCGCGCCGGCTCACTTATTTGGAAGGACGACGCAAAAGCTGAAGGAAGGGAAAAGGACCCGTGGCCGGGCCGGTGGTAGAATAAAACCTTTGGTTCGCCCGGGGTGGCACGCCGCCGCCGGCCTTGGAGGCCACCGGTTAGCTCTCAGGCACCCAAAGGGGAAAGGAACCCCTGAGCACCACCGCAAAAAAGCGTGTCACCGCCCCGTTTGCGTTAGCAAAGAAACGAACCGGCGGCCCCGGCTTTTAGCGTAGATATACCTGCTTTTAAAACCACGTAGAAATACGGGGGTAAGCCGTGGCCCTACCCCCTGGACCTATGCTTCCAGCAAGCCGTGCTTCACGGCAAATACCACGAGGCCCGCCACGTTGGGCGCGCCGGTTTTTTCCAGCAGCTTTTGCCAGTGGCCTTCCACCGTGCGCCGGCTGATGCACAGCAGGGCCGCGATGTCAGAAGCCTTGTGCCCTTCGCAAATGAGCCGCAGCACTTCCTGCTCGCGCGGCGTGAAATGCTCCTGTTCGTTGAGCTTGGCCGAGGCCGGCCGGGAGGGTTGCTGCAAGCCCCGCATCAGCGCCCGCGAAATGCGCGCCGTGAAGTGGTAGCCGGTGGTGAGCACCGCTTCCAACGCCTGAATGAGCTCGTCCTGGTTGACGTCTTTGGGCAGGTAGCTGCGCACGCCAAGCTTCATCATCTGGGTGATGTACTTATCGGCCGAAAACATCGACAGCACGATGATTTTTAGGTCGGGGTGTTGGCCGAGCAACTGCTGGGCCACCTCGGCGCCGTCGGCCACGGGCATTTGCATGTCGAGCAGCAGCACATCGGGCAGCTGCTGCGCGCAAATGGCCCGGAGTTCGGGCAGGGTGGTGGCTTCGTCTATGGCAGCCACGTACGGCAACGATTGCAGGATGAAGCGAAGGCCCTGCCGGAACAGCGGGTGGTCGTCGAGCAGGGCGATGTGGACGGGGTGGGAAGGGACAGCCATGTACAGTGGGGGTAGCCAATGATGGGCGAAGGTAGGTGTTAATAATCTGGGAATAACCAGGAGTTAAGCTGGGGCTTTTAGCTGAATCACGAAGCGGCTGCCCTGGCCCGGGGCCGAGTGCTGCTGCAGGTGCGCGCCCAGCATTTGCACCCGCACGTCGATGTTGCGCAGCCCCGCTCCGGTGGGGGCGGGCACCGGGGCCGCTGGAAAGCCGCAGCCGTCGTCGGCTACTTCCAGCGTGAGCTGCGGGCCGTGCTGGAGCAGCTGCACCTGCAGGCAAGAGGCCCCTTTGGCGTGCTTGAGGGCGTTGTGAATGAGTTCCTGGCAAATGCGGTAAAGGGCCAGCTCCTGGGCCAGGGCCAGCGGCTCGGTGTAGTCCAGCTCCAGCTCAATGGCCAGGGCTCCGGTTTCGTTGCACACATCCACCAGGTGCTGCAGGGCTTCGGCCAGGCCGAAGCGGGCCAGCACGGCGGGGTAGAGGCTGTGCGAGATGCTGCGCGCGTCGTGCACGGCGGCGGCCATCAGCTCTTCGACCAAGGCCAGTAACTCGGCCGAATTTTCGGGCGTGGGCTGGCTGCTGAGGCGGTTGACGAGCAGCTTGGCGGTGGCAATGGTGGAGCCAATGCCGTCGTGCAAATCCTGGCCGATGCGCTCCCGTTCGCCCTCCTGCGCCTCAATGATGGCGGCCAGTAGCGCCTGCTGGTGCGCGGCCTCGGCGGTGCGCAGCCGGAGCTGCTGCTGCAACAGGCGCTTCTGGTAGGTGAACAAAAACATGAGCAGGCACCCGGCGGCGACCACCATCATGCCGATGCTCCAGAAGAGTAAAGGACCGAACGTTACTTCTTCTGGGGTAGGCATAGCGCCACGCTGTAGCAGCAATAGAGCATAATAAACAGCAGCGAATGTACCATCCAGACGTTCATATTCAACTGTTCGGAATAGCGCAGCAGATAGCTGCTGAACAAGGCAATTTGTAAATAGCCGAGGCAGTAGATGGTGAGGCCCGCCGATACCCAAAACATAGGTTCGCGCTTGAGTTGCTGCACGTGCAGCTCTTGTAGCAGCTTGCGAAAATACAGGCCCACCAGCACCAGCACCAGCAGGTTTTGCAATACCTGCTGGCCGGGCCGAAATTGCGTGAGTGCGCCCACGTACAGGCTGTCGAAAAGGGCATACGCTGCAAAGCCCCCCACCACCCAGGGCAGGGCGCGCGTGAGGGGCTTCGACTGTAGCGTGTGGCTGTACACCAGGGCCAGCAGCGAGAATTCGCCGATGTTCCAGATGGGCATCACAAACAGGTTGTTGCGCTGCAGCAGCATCAGCACGAACGCCAATATCTGCAGGGGCATCACAAACCACAGCAGCCCGGCCAGATAGCGCAGGTTGACCGGTAGCTGACGGAAACGCAGGGTGCCAATCACCGTGGCCACGGCTATCGGCACCAGCGACAGCCGCAACATAATTTCTTGTAACGAAAGGTGCATCAGAGGGGCTTCCTTGGGCCCGCCCCGGGCGCGCCGGAGAGGGCCCGGGGCGGGTTGCGGGCTTAGTGCGTGGGCGGGCAGGGGGTGGACATGTCGTAGTACATCTCGCCGATGCTCCGTTGGGCCGTCTGCTGCGGGTCGAAGCGGCGCACCACCAGTCCGAAAGTCTGGGTCGGGCTGTTGAGGATGGTGGGCGAATAGTAGCTGTGCAAGCCCAGCCACACGCGGATTTCCTGCTGGTCGTAAGGCTGGTCGGTGAACAACGGATTCAGAAAGTCCTTGAGGTCGAAGTTGTAGCCCTCCAGCGGCCCGTCGGGGGTGGCAAACATAGCGGAAGTCACGCTGGGCGCGGTTTTCCAGCCGGCCAGCCAAATAGCGGCCAAGTTGTCCGGCACCGTCTCGCCCAGCACCGGGGAGGTTGCCTGCGTCCACGACGGCTCGGCCAGGTAGTAAGCCGATTTGCGGCCTTCGGGCTCCTGGGTGGCGTCGGCCGCGAACAGCACGAGCGAGAACTTCTGCTGCCCGCCGTCCGGCACCAGCACAAAGCGGGCTTTTATCTGCTTGGCCCCCACCGCCGACACCAGCTCGGCCACGCGCAGAATGGGAAAGCTCACGTACAGCACCCGGTCGCCCGATTCGGCCTGGAAGCTGCCGGGCAGCGACGGGCTATCGGACTGGCTGACGAGGCTCAGCCAGGCGGCTGAATACTGGTTGAATTCTTCTTGCGTCAGAAAAGAGGAGGTGCTGGAGGTGTTTTGCATAATGGAAGAGAAGAAGGAAGATAATGAAAGCAGCTACCTAGCTGCAGCAAAGCAAATAAACGGCCTGCACGGAAATGCCAATGCAAGCGCAGCCTGGTTTTAGGGCACTAAGCAGTTGCCACCCCAGTTGCAAGGGCAAAGGACAGAGATAAGCAGAAGAGTGGCGCGGGTAGAAATACGCGGTTTTAAAAACCACGTATTTCTACGGGGGTAAATGGTGCCGACAGGGTGTCGCGCAAGCTGGACCTAGTCCAGCACCACCATTGCCTTAATGACGCCGGTGGCCGGGTCGAGCCAGCTTTCAAATTCACTGCCGACGGCCCCGAACGGCACGCGGTGGGTGATGTAGGTGGTGGGCTGCACCTGGCCCTGCTTCATGCACTCAACGACGTGCTCGAAATCCTGGCGGGTGGCGTTGCGGCTGCTCATGAGCGTGGCCTCGCGCTTGTGAAACTCGGGGTGCGAAAAGCTGATGTCGCCCTTCTGCAGGCCCACCAACACAAAGCGGCCGCCCGGCGCCAGGTAAGCAAACGCGTTCAGAATGGCTTTCTGGCTGCCCGTGGCGTCTATCACCACCGTGGGCATGTCGCCGTGGGTGAGGGCCGCCAGCTGCGCCGCCACGTCGGGCGCCAGCGCGTTGATGGTGTGGGCCACGCCCAGCTTTTCCCGGCAGAAAGCCAGGCGCTGCTCGTTGATGTCCAAGGCAATGACGTGGGCCCCGGCAATGCGGGCAAACTCCATCACGCCCAGCCCGATGGGGCCGGCGCCCACCACCAGCACAAATTCGCCGGGCTCCACGGCGGCCCGGCGCACGCCGTGGGCGCCAATGGCCAGCGGCTCCACCAGGGCCAGCTCGTCGAAGCTCAGGCCGTCGCCGTGCACCAGCTTGTCGGCCGGCACGGCCACCACGTCGGTCATGCCGCCGTTCATGTGCACGCCGAATACCCGGATGCTGGCGCAGCAGTTGGGCAGCCCGCGCCGACAGGCAATGCAATGGCCGCAGTTGAAGTAAGGAATGAACGTGACGGCTTCGCCCACGGCAAAGCCCTCGGCACCGCCAGCGTCGAGCAGCTCGCCGGCCAGCTCGTGGCCCAGCACGCGCGGGTAGCTGAAGAAGGGCTGCGTGCCCTGAAAAGCGTGCAAATCGGTGCCGCAGATGCCGATGCGCCGGATGCGAATCAGGGCCTCGCCCGGCTGGGCGGTGGGGTGGGAGTGCTGCTGGTAGGCAAACTGGCCGGGCTCAAGGCAAACGAGGGTGTTCACTAGTGGATTGGTGAATTGGTGGAATTGTGGATTGGTGGAATTGTGGATTGGTGGAATTGTGGATTAGGCAGGAAGCTAACCCACCAATCCACCAACCCTCTAATCCACCATCATGCGTTGGCCAGGGCGCGGTCGAGGTGCACGTAACCGCCGTCGACGTGGATGATTTGGCCGGTGGTGTGGCTGCTGCGATTGGAGAGGAGAAAGGCCGTGGTGTTGGCCAGCTCCTCGGCCGTGGTCATGCGGTTGCCAAGCGGGATTTTGCTGGTGATTTCGCGCAGCTTTTCCTCGGGGTTGGGCAGGGTCTGAATCCAGGTTTCGTAGGCGGGCGTCCAGCTTTCGGCCACCATCACGGCGTTCACCCGGATGCCGTACTTGAGCAGCTCCACGGCCCACTCGCGGGTGAGGGCGTTGCGCCCGCCGTTGGCCGCGGCGTAGGCCGAGGTGTTGCCCTGGCCGGTTTCGGCCGTTTTGGAGGTGATGTTGACGATGGCGCCCTGCGATTTTTTCAGCTCGGGCAGGGCGTGGTGGGCCATGAGGTAGTAGTGCACCACGTTGCGGTGCAGGCTCTGCATGAAGCCTTCGTAGGTGCCGGTTTCGAGGCCCACGCCGTCATTCACCCCGGCGTTATTCACCAGACCGTCGATGCGGCCAAACTGGCTGATAACTGCCTGCACGGCGCGGGCGCACTCCTCGGGCTCGGCCAGCTCGGCGGCCACCTGTCCGGCCCGGCCGCCAGCGGCTTCAATGGCGGCCACGGTTTGCCGGTTGTCGGCCTCGTTGCGGCCCACGATGACCGGAATGGCGCCCTCCTGGGCCAACACCCGCACAATGCCTTCGCCGATGCCCTTGGCGCCGCCCGTTACGATGATGACTTTGTCCTGAAGCTGTAAATCCATGGGTTAGGTGTTCGGTTTTAGGCGTTGGGTGTTCGGTATCAGGCGTTGGGTTTTAGGCGTTTTATTGGAAGTTTTTTCAGTCTTTAGAGCTTTCGCCTTAAATTGACAGCACCGAATACCCAACACCTAAAACCGAACACCGACGAATCAAAGCCGATAAAAAGCGGTAACGTTGTCGCCCCAGAAGCCGGCTTGCTCGTCGGGCGAGAGCCGGGCCACGTAGTCGGCCACCAGCGCGTGCATGCGGCCGTAGCCGCCGGCCACGTTGCATACCGGCCAGTCGGAGCCGAACATGACGCGACCAGGCCCAAAGGCTTCAAACACCACGTCGAGGTAGGGGCGGAAATCGTCTGGCTGCCAGCGCTGCCAGTCGGCTTCCGTCACCATGCCCGATACTTTGCAGAGCACGTTTCCGTGCCCGGCCAGGGCCTGCATGTGGCGCCGCCAGGGCTCCAGCTCGCCGGCTTTGATGAGCGGTTTGGCGAGGTGGTCGAGCACGAAGGGCTGCGTTGGGAAGGCAGCTGCTAGTAGCCTTGCGTAACCCAGCTGGTCGGGCAGCACCAGCAGGTCGTAAGTAAAGCCGTGCTGGTTCAGCGACGCCACGCCGCGTTGAAATTCGGGCTTCAGCATCATCGCGCGGTCGGCCTCACCTTGCAGCACGTGCCGGAAGCCTTTCAGCTTTTCGAACTGCGCGTAGTGTGCCAGCCGCTCACCCACGTTTTCAGCCCGCAAATCGACCCAGCCCACTACGCCTTTGATAAAGTCGTGCTCGGCCGCCAAGCTCAGCAGCCAGTCGGTTTCGGCCTCACTTTGGCTGGCCTGCACCGCCACGCAGCCGTCGAGGCCGTGCTGCTGCAGGATGGGCGCTAAATCCGCAGGCAGGAAGTCGCGCTGAATAACCGCCATGTCGTCGGTTATCCAGGCGTCGCGCCCAGCATCGAACTGCCAGAAGTGCTGGTGCGAATCAATTCTGGCCATACGCTTTCACGGTTTGACGCGAAACGCCCAGGCCGTCGATGCCCAGCTCTACCACGTCGCCGGGCTTGAGGTACACGGGCGGCTGCATGCCCAGGCCCACGCCGGCGGGCGTGCCCGTCGAGATGATGTCGCCGGGCAGCAGGGTCATGAACTGGCTGAGGTAAGAAATCAGGAAGGGAATCTTGAAAATGAGGTTGGCCGTGGTGCCGTCCTGCATCATCTGGCCATTCACCGTTAGCCAGAGGCGCAGGTTGTCTACATCACCAATTTCATCGGTCGTGGCCAGGAAAGGGCCCACCGGCGCGAAGGTGTCGCAGCCCTTGCCCTTGTCCCAGGTGCCGCTGCGTTCCAGCTGAAACTCGCGCTCCGATACGTCGTTGTGCAGGGCGTAGCCGGCGATGTACTCGTGGGCGTCGGCCTCCTCCACGTAGGAAGCTTTCTTGCCGATGACTACGGCCAGCTCCACTTCCCAGTCGGTTTTTACCGAGTTTTTGGGAATCACGAGGTCGTCGTTCGGGCCCACGTAGGCCGTGGTCGATTTCATGAACAGCACCGGTTCGGGCGGGGGCGTGGCGCCGGTTTCGCGGGCGTGGTCGGCGTAGTTCAGGCCGATGCACAGGATTTTAGACGGCCGCGCCACGGGCGGGCCCAGGCGCTCGGTGTCAGCAATGGGCGAAAGCCGGCCCTCGTTTTCTTGCAGGAACTGCGCGAGGCGGCCCAGGCCGTCATTGGCAAAGAAGGCTTCGTTGTAGTCTTCGCCGAAAGCCGAGGCGTCGTAGCGCTGGTCGTGCAGGATAACGCCGGGTTTTTCCTGGCCGGGCTGGCCGTAGCGGATGAGTTTCATAGGGGTTTGGTTTTGTGTAAGAGGTCGTGCTGGCGCGGCGCCTCACCCCCCGGCCCCCTCTCCGAAGGGAGAGGGGGCCAGGCGCCTTGGTAAAGATGCTTCGCTGCGCGCGGCATGACCGTTCTGGAGTGTCCTGTAATTTCTACTCAGCTGTTCAGCTTGATGAAGCCGCCGTCCAGCGGGTAGTCGCAGCCGGTCACGAAGCCGGCCTCGTCGGAGGCCAGGTAGAGGGCCAGGGCGGCCACTTCGTCGGGCTGGCCCATGCGGCCGATGGGCTGGCTCTTGGAGAGCTTGTTGAAGATTTCGTCTTCCTTGCCCGCGTAGTTTTTGGCGATGAAGCCGTCCACAAAGGGCGTGTGCACGCGGGCCGGCGAGATGCTGTTGCAGCGGATGTTGCTGCCGAGGTAGTCGCGCGCCACCGAGAGCGTCATGGCAAACACGGCGCCCTTGCTCATGGAGTAGGCCAGGCGGTCCGTCAGGCCCACGTGGGCGGCAATGGAGGCCATGTTCACGATGGCGCCGCCGCCCTGCGCCTTCATCAGGGGCACGGCCGCAAACAGGCAGTTGTAGGCGCCCTTCACGTTCACCTGGTATACGCGCTCGAAGTCGGCTTCGGAGGTGGTTTCCACGTTGCCCACGTGCGCAATGCCCGCATTGTTCACCAGCACATCGACCCGGCCGATGGCCTGGAACACGGCCACCACGGCCGCCTGCTGGCTCACGTCGGCGGCGTGCACCTGGGCCTGCCCGCCGGCCTGCTCTATTTCGGCCAGCACCTCCCGGCCGGCGTCGGCGTTCAATTCGATGATGTGCACGCGGGCGCCCTGCTGGGCAAAAAGCCGCGCAATGGCCCGGCCAATGCCGCTGCCGCCGCCGGTGATGACGGCCGTTTTTCCGGATAAACTGAACATGTTTCTGAAGGTGCTGATGGGTGGAGAAGGGGTGAATCAGGGGCGCAAACCGGTTCGGTTCTGGCCGGCCGGGCGGCATTGCGGTACTGCCAAACACGCCAATGCGCCGCCATCCTTTCGGAATAGCGACGCATTGGTTTTTAATTGGTTAGGCTAATGGGCTTGGTGGCTTACTGCCTGGGCTCGAAGTTGCCGCCCCAGTCAATGTTCTGCTTAATCTGGGGGTTGTTGTCGATGGCGGCCTGCGGGATGGGGAAGAAGTAGTACTTCGCATCCCAGCGGATGCCATTCGTTGAGATGGGCGTGGCTTCCAGCGCCTTCGAAGTCAGCGTGAAGAAGTTGGTGTACACGTCGTCCAAGTTGCGGGTATCGCGGGTGGTGGCAAAGTCTGACGGCGCGGTGGTCTTCAGCGTCACGGTCAGGCCCGTGCGCTTGAGGCCGTTGAGGCTCTCCATCTTGCGCCAGCGGCGCAAGTCCCAGAAACGCTTGCCCTCGAAGGCCAGCTCCAACTGCCGCTCGTAGAGGATGGCGTCGAACATCTCGGCGCGGGTCATGTTGGCTTTCAGGCCGTAGAGCTGGTCGGAGCCGGGCTCGATGCCGGCGCGCTGCCGGATGGCTTTCAGCTCGGTGTAGGCTTCGTTGAGCTTGTTCACGCCGCAGGCGCTTTCGGCCAGGTTCAGCAGCACCTCGGCGAAGCGGATTTCAATCCAGTCGGTGCCCAGGAACTGCACCTCGCTGGCCGAGGCCGTGGGGTTGATGGCCTTGCGGCAGTAGAAGCCCGTGTTGGAAGCGCTGCCGGTTTCCACCGAGGTGGTGCCGCGCAGGTAGGTCCAGAGGCGGTAGCCGGTGTTGCCGTTCAGCGGCCAGGTGCTGCCGTTGTAGGCAATGGTTTTGTCGAAGCGCGGGTCGCGGTTCTTGTAAAACAGCTGGTCGGTGTAGGTGTAGCGGCCCGTTTCGGTGCGCTTCTTGCCGTCGAGCATGGGGAAGGCCTGCACCATTTCCCAGGTGGGCTGGTTGCCGCCGCCGCCGGTGCCATTGGCGGCCGGGCGGGTGGAGTTGTCGTACTGGTTGTTGCGCTTCAGCTGGTCGCCGGTCGCCGTGTTGTAGCTCGTTACCATCACCGCCTCGGGGTTGCCCACTTCCTGGAACCAGAGCTGGTCGAAGGAATTGTGCAGGCGGAAGCCATTGGCCAGCAGCGTGGCTTTGGCTTGCACGTTGGCGTCGTAGGCGGCCTGCCACTTGTCGGCGGTGGTGAACTGCGGGCTGGCGGCATACATCAGCACGCGGCCCTTGAAGGCCATGGCGGTGCCTCTGTTGATGCGGCCCCAGTCCGAGTTGGACGTCCATTTGCCCGGCAGGGTCTGAATGGCCGAATCCAGGTCGGCCACGATGGCCGCGAAGGTTTCGTTGGTGGTGTTGCGCGGGATGTAGGTCAGGTCGCGGGCTTCCTGGCCCACGCCGTTGAGCGGGCTCATCACCAGCGGCACGCCGCCGTACTGGCGCACCAGCTCGAAGTAGCGCCAGGCGCGGAAAAACTGGGCCTGGCCCCGCAGGCGGCCCTTGGCGCCGCTGGGGAGTGGGCCGTTTTTCACGTTGCTCAGGAACATGTTGATGGTCCTGATTTTGCCGTAGTTGTTGGTGGCGCTCAGGCCCGTGCCAAACTCCCCGCCCAGGTCCGACACCAGCAGCGTACCGGCCAGCAGGCGGTTGGCGGAGTACGCCTCATCCGTCAGGCCCGACACGTTGAAGTTGGTCGAGTTGTTGTTGGACGTGTTGATGGTGGCGTTAATGATGGGGTCGCCCCACTCCGGCAGGTTCTGGTTGTAAATGAAGCTCAGGTTGAGGTTGGCCAGCGTCGAGTCTTTGAAAACAAGCTCTGTCGTGGACTGACCCAGGTTCTCCTTATCCAGCACTTTCTCGCAGCTGCTCAGCCCGAAAGCGGAGCCGATGGTGGCGAGGGCGATGTAGTGAAATGGTTTCATGTGGCTGAGGGGGTGGGAATTAGAAGCCTACGTTCAAACCAAACGAGAGCGAGCGCAGCGTGGGATATGCGTCGTAGGAGCCCGAGTAGGTCTTGTAGCTGTAAGGATTGTAAAAGTTGAGGGGGTTGATGGCCGTGAAGAACACGCGCACCGAGCCGATGCCCACGCGGTTGGTGAGGGTGGCGGGCAGGCTGTAGGAGATGTTGGCGTTGCGCATGCCCGCCGAGAACGAGTTGCGGAACCAGAACGACGAGGCCACGTCGTAGGTCGAGCCGAAGGCCGGGGCCGGGTAAGTGGCGTCCGGGGTTTCGGGCGTCCAGTGGTCGGCCCAGAACTCGGGGCGGTTCGAGGTGGCCGTGCCCTGCTTGCGGGCTGCCGACTCTACCATGGCCTGGCCGCCCCACGAGAGGCCCATCGTGGCCGAAACGCTCAGCGACTTGTAGGTGATGGTGGGGTTGAAGCCGATGCTGTAGTGGTTGTCCTGCTTGGGGGTCAGGAAGGTCTGGTCCACCTCCGTGATGAGGCCGTCGGGGGCCGTGTAGTTGCCGTTGGCGTCTTTGGGGCCGCGGATATCTTCGTAGTACAGCATGCCGGGCCGGGGGGCCGAGCCAAAAATCTTGTAGTTGGGGTTGCCTTGCAGCAGGGCGTCCACGTCGGCCTGAGAGCGCAGCATGCCCAGGTACTTGTAGCCCACCACGCCTTGGTCGGTCGAGCGGCCCGTCGGGTCGTCCCACTGGCCGAGCTGGCCGCGGCTCACGTCCACTTTGATTTGCTTGTTGTCGTTCCAGGCAAAGAAGGTGTTCACGCGGAAGCTGAGGTCCTTGGTGATTTTGTCGCCGTAACCCACCGACACTTCGTAGCCGAAGCCGTCCACCGACGAGAAGTTTTCCGAGGGCAGCGCCGCGCCAATCACCTGCGGGGCCGAGTTCACCAGCGCCGTGAGCATGTTGTAGCGGTGGTCGTAGAAGCCGTCCATGGTGAACGACAGGCGGTTGTTCAGGAACTGGGCGTCGATGCCGGCGTTGTACTTGGTGTTGTCGTCCCAGCGGGCAGCGCGGTTGGCCATGGCGTTGTTGGCCGCAAACACCAGCGACCGGTCGCCGTTGCCGCCGAACACGGCGCCCTGGCCGGTTTTCAGGCCGTAGCTCGTTTGCCAGTTGAAGGCCTTGGTGGCGTCGCCGCCCAGGAAGCCCACCGAGGCGCGCAGCTTGAGCAGGTTCACGAAGCTCACGTTGTCGCGGAAGAAGTTTTCCTGCGACAGTACCCAGCCCACCGACACCGACGGGAACAAGCCCCAGCGGTACTCCGGTGCGAAGTTGGTGGAAGCGTCGTAGCGCAGCGTGGTTTCGAGCAGGTACTTGCCGTCGTAGTCGTAGTTGAAGCGGCCGGCGTAGGAGAGCGTGCCGGCTTCGCTGGCCGTTTCGGTGGTGGTTTGGGCGCCGGTGGCGAAGTTCTGGTAGTCGAGGTTGGGCACGCCGGGGGCCACAATGGCGCCTTCGGCCATGGCGGCCACGCCGTCCTGCATGGTTTCCGACTGCTCGAAGAAGGCAATGGCGGCCACGTGGTGCTTGCCAAACTGCCGGTCGTACGTGAGGTAGCCGTTCAGCTGGTAGCTGTCGAAAGTGGTCGGGTTCAGGCGCACCCGGTCGCCGTTGTTCAACACCACCGGGTTGCCGGTCACGTTGCCGCCGTAGATGTGCTTGTTGGTGCCCTGCATGGTCAGGCGGTACACGTTGTACTTCGTGCCGTACTGCTTGCCGAAGCCGTTGTCCATGGTTTTGCCAAACAGCACGCGGGCTTTCAGGCCCTTGATGAACGGCAGCTCGTACTCGGCGCTGGCCGTCACGTTCAGGCCGGTGTTGCGCGTCGAAGTGTAGTTGTCCGAATTCTGCACCTCGAAGAAGTGGAAGGCGTCCACCGTA
Organism: Hymenobacter monticola; assembly: GCF_022811645.1. Taxonomy (NCBI): domain Bacteria; kingdom Pseudomonadati; phylum Bacteroidota; class Cytophagia; order Cytophagales; family Hymenobacteraceae; genus Hymenobacter; species Hymenobacter monticola. The sequence continues at coordinate 3,239,791 of NZ_CP094534.1, forward strand.
TTCAGGTTGGCGCCATTGGCGTTGGTGAGCAGGGTGGGCAGGCCGTTCACGTACATGGGCACCCACTGCGGGGTGTAGAGCAAGCTCCTCATGTCGTTTTCCGCGTTTTCACCGCCCTGCTTGAGGTAGTACATGCGCTTGTTCGACAAGTCGCCGCTCACCGACAACGCCACCTTCAGGCCGCGGGCCACCTTCACGTCGGTGCTGGCGCGGTAGGTCCACTTGTTGGCGTTGATGTTGTCGAAGTTGGCGTTCTGGTAGTTGTAGCTCACGCCGGCGAAGTAGGTCACCCGGTCGGTGCCGCCGCTCATGTTCAGGGCGTGGCGCGTTACAATGGCGGGTTTCCAGGCCGTGCGCAGCCAGTCGTAGTTGCTGCCGGCGAAGCTGTCCAGCTCGTCCTGCGTGTAGTAGTTCGTGCTGGTGGGCGCCACGTTGTTGGCGCGGTTGATGTCGTTGAGGTAAGTGGCCTGCTGCAGGCCCGACATCATGCGGGGCAGCATCACGGCGTCGGAGGAGCCCACCGAGCCGCTGTAGCTGAACTTGGGCGCGCCCAGCTGGCCGCGCCGGGTGGCCACCAGCACCACACCCTGGGCCCCCCGGGCGCCGTAGATGGCGGCCGAGGCGTCCTTCAAAATCGAGATGGATTCGACTTCCGACTGGTCGAGCACGTTGAAGTCGTCTTCGGTGCGCACCACGCCGTCAATCACGAACAGGGGGCGCAGCGAGCCGCCGTCCTTCGAGAGGATGATGGGGTTGCGCACCGTGATGGCGCCGGCCTCGCCGGGGCGGCCCGTGCCGCCGCTCACGCCCACGCCCGGCAGCTGTCCGGCCAGCGTGGCCGAAAGGCTGCCCGTGGGCAGGTCCTGAATTTTCTGCATGTCCACCGTGGCCACGGCCCCGGTCAGGCTGGCCCGGGTCTGGGTGCCGTAGCCCACCACCACCACTTCTTCGAGCGCGGCGTTGTCGTCTTCGAGGGCCACCTCCAGCGTGGTGCGGCCGTTCACCGCAATTTCCTGCGTCTTAAAGCCGATGAAGCTGAAAATCAGCGTCTCGTTGCCGGTAGGCAGGTTGAAGTGGAAGGTGCCGTCGGGGCCCGAGCTGGTGCCGCTCTTGGTGCCCTTGATGAGCACCGTCACGCCCGGCAGCGGGTTGCCTTTCGCGTCCTTCACGATGCCCGTGAAGCCCACCTTGATGCCTTTCAGCGCCTTGGGCAGTTTGGGATTGACGGGCGGGCCGGCCACAGCCGCCAGGGCCGGGTTAGTGGCCAGCAGCGTGCCGCCCACGAGCAGCGCGCAGGCCAGCCGCGGGGCCACCGCCGACAGCGGCAGGGATTTGGGTAAGGAGTGGGCCATAACAGTTTGGTGGGTTAAACTGAGAAAAAGGGTGTTGATGAGTTATTGGGGGGTGCCAGCAGCGGCGGCTTTACGGGCCGCGATGCGGGCCTGCCAGTCCTTGCCGGCCTGGTTCATGTCGATGCCGGCGGCCGAGAGGTAGTTGTTGATGCGGCCTTTGTATTTGCCAAACCAAGCGTGCTTCTGCTCGGAGGTGCCGCCGTCCATGGCGTGCTCGCGGGCCTCCGTCAGCCAGGCCAGCATCTGGGCTTTTTGCTCGGCCGTGAGGTTGGGCAGCATGTCGTTGTAGGCCGTCATCGTGATGGGCAGCACGCCGTAGGTCATGCCATCTTTCACCTGTTCCACCTGGGCGGGGGTGAGGCGGCGGCTCAGCTTCTTAAGGAACTGGGGGTGCAGCTTGTCGAGGGCGGCGGTGGTTTCGGTTTCCACCTTGGCCAGCTCTGCCTTGGTGGCGTCGGTCTGGGGCTGGGCTTTGAGGGCCGCCTTGCGCGTCTTTTGCTGCTCGTAGATGTCGTTGAGGGCCCGGTACTGGTCGGCAATAACGTCGCGCACCTGCACCGAATCCTTGGCTTTCAGGCCGTCAATCTTGCCCACAATTTTGGCCGCCCGCTCCGTGATGGTGCGGGTGTAGGCGGCCTCCTTGGTTTCGGTGGGCGCGGGCGCCTGAGCCGAGGCCTGACCGAGGGTGGTTGCAGCGAGCAAACCTGTTAAAAACAGGCCTAGCAATGATTTATTCATGTTTCACGGGTAGTGCTAGAATAGGAGCAAGTTACCCGTGTTTTGAAGGCCCGCACTGTAACTTTTAACTAACTTATTGTACGATGTTAGCATGAGTATGAAGTTTAGATTAAGCCAACTTCAGACCGTGCTAAAAAGTGCCTTTACAATAGTCTGAAGGGTGTTTTGGTAAGCCTGTCAGTCTGCGCAGTCATCAATAAAAAAGGGCCTAGATGGCTCAAAAACGCCACGCAATCGTTCCCGGAAATTTGTGATATATCGTATAATCAGGGGCCGGAATTCTCTACACCTCAGGCAATGCAACCGGGCTATATAGACCTTCTGGGGTAGGTGAGGGCCTCATCACCGGTCGCTTGCGCCAGTAGTTGGCCAGTATGGAACCCGAGATATTCATCCAGGGGCTGAACACCGCCGCGGGCAGCCCCACGGTGCCCAGCTTGCCCATGCTGCCGGCCAGGCCCGAGGCCATGCCGCCGTTTTGCAGCCCCACCTCAAAAGCCACCGTGCGGGCCGAATTCACGTCGAGCCCGAACAGCCGGCTCAGCCAGTAGCCGAAGAAATACCCCGCCGCGTTGTGCAGCACCGAAGCCAGGAACAGCAGGAAGCCCACGCGCAGCAGGTTGTCGTGCCCCGCCGCCGTAGTCACCGCCGTGAAGTAAATGATGCCAAACATAGACAGATAAGGCATCACCTTATCGGTAGCGGGCAGCTTCTTCGCCAATTGATGGTACAGCACACCCACCCCCACGGCCGCCCACAGGAAACTGAAAATCTCCAGCATCTGCAGCAGCTCGGGGCTGGCAAGGCTGCGCTCAAAGAAGGCCCACACGCCCAGCGGCAGCGCCGCCAGCCACAGCACCCCCGCGCCGGCCAGCAGCCCCACCACGCGCCGGCCTTGCAGCGGGGCGGTTTTCAAATAGTCGTGCAGCAGGGCGGCCATGATGGGCACCAGCACGATTTTGATGATTTCCATCATCATGCTCACAAACTTCACCTCGATGAGCGTGCCCGCCAGCAGCTTCAGCAAAAGCGGCGTGAGAAACGGCGCTGCCAGGGTAGCCATGGCCGTGACCACTACCGACAGCACCATGTTGGCCCGCGCCAGGTACACCATCACATTCGAAGCCAGCCCGCTGGAACAGGAACCAATGAGGATGATGCCGGCCGCAATTTCGGGCTCGAAATGGAACACCTTGGTGAGCAGCAGGCCCATGAGCGGCATCACCGAAAAGTGGCAGAGCAAACCAATGAGCACGCCCTTGCCCGTGCTGCCCAGCCCCGAGAAGTCCCGGATGGTCATCTGAATGCCCATCCCGAACATCACCAGCTGCACCACCACCAGAATCAACCATTTGTGGCGCAGGTCTACGCCGCCCCACTGCCGGAAGGCTTCGGGGTACACCATGCCGGCCACTACGGCCACAATAATCCAGGCGGTGTACTGGTAGCTTCGCAGCAGCGGCAGCGCCTTCAGGCCCAGGGCCAGGCCGACGGCAGCAACCACCGCGGCCGGCCGCCACAGGGCGGCGTTTTGTTGGCTAATACCAAAAAGCAAGGCCACGCCCGCGAGGCCGGCAACAAGCAAGCAAAGTTGGAAGAGGCGATTCATGGGGCGCGGTAATTGGGGATGGCTGGTCCGTTTAATGATGGGCGGGGGGCAGGCCCCGCGCCTACAGCAGCTCGGTGGCCAGCTGGCGGATGGCGATGCCGGGGCTGGCCAGAATGGGCACCGGGCGGTCGGCCGCGTCCAGCGCATCAACCACCCGGGCCATGCTGGCCTGGGCCAGCACCACCACGTCCACTTTCGTCACCAGCTCCTTGAGGGCCGCGGCTACAATGGCGTCGTGCCGGGCCCCGTCTCCGTTCATCAGGGCTTCGAAGGCGCCTTCGCAGAGCACGGAGGTCAGCTCGATTTCCCGGCCGGCGAGTGCGGCGCGGCGCTGCACCAGGTCGGCGGTGGGGCCGAGGGTGGTGGGCAGCGTGGCGATGACGCCGATGCGCCGGCCGGCGCGCACGGCTTCGTCGGCCATGGGCTGGTCGACGCGCAGCACGGGCACCCCGGCCAGGCCGGCGGCCTGCTCCACCGCCGCGCCGATGGACGAGCAGGTGACCAGTACATAATCGGCCCCGCCGGCCTCGGCCGAGTTCACGTAGCCCACCACGCGGCGGGCCACGGCGGGCGTCAGCGCGCCCTCGCGGTTGATGGTGCGCACCAGGCTGTCGTCAACAATATTAAAGGTTTGCACGCCCGGCAGGTGCTCGGCGCAAAGCTGCTGAAACACGGGCACCAGCGTGGCAGAGGTGTGAACGAGGGCGAGGGTTTTGGTTGACATAGAAACAGACTATTTATCGTGGTGAATGAAAATCCAGCCGGCGCGGCTGGGAGACCTCACCCCCGGCCCCGGTTCGCTTGAAGCTCGAAGCCTTGGGGAGAGGGGTGCCATACGACGGCTTGTGTTTGCGGGCGTCTGGCTCCCTTCTTTTCGGAAAGGGCCAGGGGTGAAGTTTTAAGGCATTCGGCCTTCGAGCAGCACGCCGAAGTATTCCGGCGCGCCCACCTGCCCGCCTTTGAAATTGACTTCGACGCCGTGCAAGGCAGAGCCCGGCGCGCTGGCGCGGCACAGCGGCGCGCCGGGGTAGAAGGGCGCTATCATTTCCACCGCTTCGATGCCCATAGCGCGGGCGGCGTAGCTGGAGGTGTCGCCGCCGGCCACCACCACGCGGCGCACTCCGGTTTGTCGCACGGCTTCGCGAGCGATGAGGCCCAGGGCAGTGCCGAGGGCTTCGGCCGGGATGCTTTGCGAGGGTGCGGTAGTCCCACCATTGGTGTGCACGATGACGCTCCGGCCTTCGCTCAGCAGCGCAACGGCCTGTTGCCCGTAAGAATCCAAAGAAGCCGCTTGGTTGCCGCCCGCCGCCAGCGCTTCGGCATTCAGCACCACTTCAGAAAAACCGTTGGCTTTGGCCCAGCCAATCTGCCCGGCCGTGACCGGTGAGCAACTGCCCGATACCACCAGCAGCGGCGCGGCGCGGCCGGAGTTGGGCCAGGCTGTCACCGGCTTCAACGTGTCGTTTTGCTGCCAGAGCTGCCCCAGCGCCATTTCAATGCTCGAGGACCCCACCGAAAACAGGGGCCCGGTTTTGCCAGCGGAGCCATCGATAACTGCACCGATACCTAACAGTTGCTCCGCGTAAAGCGCATCAAACAGGATAACTTCAGCTCCTGCCTTCACCTGTGCGTCAATGGCTGCCTGCATTTCGGACAGCGGCCGCGTGATTTGCAGGATGTCGAGCAGCCCAGTTTGAAGGTCGGTTTGCCGGGCCAAGTGCAAGCGCAGGTCGCTTTCGTCGGCGGGCGTGGTGGGGTGCCGGCTCATCGAGGGGTGCCGGTCGAGGCGGAAGATGCCGCCGTCGCTGCCGATGCCCAAGCGCGCAAACAGGTTGCCGAAGGCACAGTAGCGGCCCAGCGGCGGCGCGGCCACCAGCAGCGGCACGAAGGCACCCGGAAACACGCCGCGCCCCACCTCAGTGGCCCGGCCAATGCTGCCGATGGTGGGCGACGAATCGAACGTGGAGCACACCTTATAATGCACGTGCCGCGGCCGCAGCTCTCGTAGCTTTTCAAAAGCTGGCTTTAGCACTGCCTGCATGGCATCGGGCGGCATGGCGCGGGTGAGACCGGCCACGCCAATGGCATCCAGGCCAGGGTAGGCGGCCAGCTGGGCGGCCGTGGGCGGCTCGATGAACAGCGCCGTGCGCGCCCCGGCCCGGCTCAGGAATTCGAGCGCGTCGGTGCTGCCGGTGAAGTCGTCGCCGTAATAGGCGAGGAGTAGCGGCTTGCTCATTTGCTACCGAATTTTTCAACCGCCGCCGCAAATTCCGGATGTTGCGCGGCGGTTTCCATCAGACTGCGGCCGTCCACGGCACCTTGCCAGGCTTGTTGCAGGGCTTGCACACCGGCGGCCGGGCCCATGGGGTGGGCGAGGATGCCGCCGCCGGCCATGTAAAGCAAATCGGTGGTGCGAGTGCGGCGGTAGGTTTCGAACGCCTGCCCGCCCCACTGGCCCGACGACACCACGGGCAGTACCGAGTAGCCGCCCAGCAGTGGCGCCTGGCAGGCCTCAATGGAGGCCACCACGCTGTCGTCCGACTCCCAAAACTTGTTCTGAATACCGTTGACGTGCAACTGGTCGACGCCCGCCAGCCGCCACAGCTTCTGGTAGGCGCGGAAGTCGATGCCCAGCAGCGGGTGGCGCGTCAGCATGCCCCAGCCGTTGCGGTGCCCGTGAATGGCCAGGGCCCGCTGCTCGCAGATTTTGCGGGTGCCGGCCAGGCCCACGCTGTTGATGCTCACCATGGCGCAGCTGCCGCCGGCGCGCACCACGTACTCGTAGCGGCGCAGCATGTCGTCAATTTCCCCGCTGATGTTGAAGGCGTACATCACCTTTTTGCCGTTGCGGTCGGCGTGGCGGTTGACAGCAGCCATCACGGCATCGACGCGCGCCTCGAAGGGCGAGTTGGCGGCGGCCATCTGCAGCTCGTCGTCCTTCACGAAATCGATGCCGGCCTCGGCCAGCGTATGCACCAGTCCGGCCGTTTGCTCCGGCGTGAGGCCGATGCTGGGCTTGATGATGGTGCCGATGAGCGGCCGGCCCTGCACGCCGGTCAGCGCCCGACAGCCCACCACCCCAAACGCCGGCCCGGCAAAGTGCGTCGCATACGAAGCCGGCACGTCAATGTCCATCAGCTTCAGACCCGTAAACTGCCGGATTTCATACAGATTCCCTTGCAGCGTGGACACCAGCAAGGGTAGGTTGTAGCCAAAATTCTCCACCGACCACGACACCCGCACCCTTGCCCGATGATAGAGCCCGCTGCTGCTCGTCGCGCCCGGAATAGCGGGCTCACGCACCGTTTCCAACTCCTCCACCGACTCTACGCGGGCGGCGAAGCGCTGCTTCAGCTCCGCCGTTTCGCCCGGTACGGCCACGAAGGTGCCGGACGACTGCTCGCCGGCCAGCACGGCCGCCGCGGCGGCAGGGTCGAAGGGTGTTTCGATGTAGTAAGTGGCGGTGATGCGTTCCATATGGTAAGGTGTAGCGAGGACTCTGAAAGTCCGCGCATGGGCGTTCTGAATGGTGCGGGCGGGCAGGCGCGGACTCGCAGAGTCCACGCTACATCAGCTCTGAAAAACCGACTTTAAATAGGCCGTATTTGCCCCAAAATTCTTCTTCACGTTGCGCGGGTCGGCGGCGTCGCGGGAGCGTTCAATCACCAGCCAGCCTTCCCAGCCGATATCGGCCAGGGTTTGCTTTACCTTGTTCATGTCGAGGCGGGTGTTGTTTTGCAGCCACACGCCGTCCTCGTCGGTGGCGTGCATCTGGCAGATGTGCCTGCGGCCCAGGATGCGCAGTTCCTCGTTCAGGTCGCGGCCCTCCTTTAGCGGGTTCGAGAAGTTGAAGTAAATCTGGATGTTTTTCGAGCCGATTTCCTTCAGCAATTCCACTTCGCCTTTGGCATCCAGCGCGGTTTCGATGCCGACGATGACGCCCGCTTTCTTGGCCATTTCGCCCACCACCTTCAGCCGCTCCACGATGGCGGGGCGCAACTCGGGATTCTTGCGCAAGTCGCCTTGCGTGCCGAGGGGCAGAAAGGCCACCTTCACGTTCAACTGCTTCATGGTGTCGAGGCAGTCCTGAATCATGCGCTGGTAGGTGGGACGCGTGGCGAAAGACTGGGCGTAAAAGCCCGTCATCGCCAGCGAACAGATTTCCAGGTTCAGCTCCTTGGCCTTATCGATAAACTGCTGGCGGATTTCGGGTTTGGCGAGCTGATTGTCGAAGGTTTCGCGCTGGCCCAGGCCGCCCATGTCGATTTCCACACCATCGGCTCCAATGTCTTTGGTGAGTTGAAGGGCGCCGAGCTTCTGCCGCTTCAGAATCATCAAGTCAACCACCGCTACTTTATAGGTCAGCTTCTTTTTAGTAGGCGCAAGGGCGCTGGCCCAACCGGGCAGGAGCAGGCCGCCGGTGAGCAAGGCGCTGGCGGAGAGGAAATCGCGGCGGGAAAAGGACTGACTCATGACGGGTTAGAGGTAGGGGCGGGGCTTGCCCCCGCCCGTCGTTGGACGAAATCGTTGTGAGAGTGCGAACGCCCGGGCGGGGACGAGCCCCGCCCCTACGGACTGACGTGGTCGGTGCGGAAAGGGCGGGCCGGCAGGCCAGCTTCGGAAAACAGGTTGGGTTGCGCCACTTCGTCCCAGCCGAAGCGAACGGCCGTGGGCCGCTTCACGCCCGGGGCCGTCACCAGCACCTGCGGACCCTGGATGCGGGCCTGCGCGGGTATAAATACCCCATCGGCTCCGGCAATGGTGAAGTCCGTCAGCGCCTTGCCATCTTTGCTGACCAGCGGCGCGGCCGAGACAAACGAAATCGTGGCTACATCGCCCTTCACTTTCAGGCTACGGAAAACCGGCCCTTCGGCCACCACGCCAGACATTTTATAAGTCTTGGCCAAAGCCAGCAAAGCCAGTCGCCGCCCAATTTCCCATTTGAAGCCGGGGTGAATGCCGCCCTCGGTGTTGGCCAAATCGGTGGTTTCTATCATGCCCGTGTGCGGCACTTGCAACACGGCCGCCTGCGCCTCGCGAAACAGCGACAGCGTTTCGCGCGTCAGCACCACTTTGTCGTGGGTGTCGGAGTACTTGAACGGGGCCAGCGACACGTAGTAGAACGGCAGATTGGCGTCGCCCCAGGCCGCGCGCCAACTGCTGATGAGCGTGTGCATTTTTTGGGTATACGTCGTGGTTTCGGCCAGAAAGCAGTTGCTTTCGCCTTGGTACCAGAGGAAACCACGGGCCGCCAGCGGCGCCAGCGGCTTCACCATCGTCTCCCAGAACTTGCCGGGGTCGCCGTCTACTTTCTTGCCCGCGAAGGCCGGGTCTTTGGCAAAAGCTTCTTCCGAAATCCAGGGCTCGATGCGGCTGCCGGGTACCGATGTGGCCACCATGCCCACCGGCACGTTGAGGCGCTTGTTAAGCTCCTTGGCGAAGAAATAAGCGGCGGCCGAGAACGAGCGCAGGGCCGAATCCTGGGCCACGGCCCAGTCGCGGTGCAGGGTATCGGGCTTGGGCAGCGTCTTGCGGTTGACCAGGAAAATGCGGATGGCGGGGTTGTGGGCCACGTTCAGCTCGTCTACCGGGTTGGGGCCGGGCACGTCGGGACGCGTCACCTTGCTGTTTTTACGCATGGTGTACTCCATGTTCGACTGCCCCGAGCACACCCACACTTCGCCCACCAGAATGTTGCGCAGCCGAATGGTATTGCTGCCGCTGATAACCAGCTCGGCGGGAGTGGCCGAGGCTTTGAGCGGCTTCAGCAGCACCTGCCACTTGCCCGCAGCATCGGCCTTGGTGCTGGGGCGCTGGCCCGCAAACTGTACCGTCACCACTTCGCCCGGCGCGGCCGTGCCCCAGATGGGCACGGGCTTCTCGCGCTGCAGCACCATGTCGTGCCCCAGAATGCGTGGCAAAGTGATGGTGGCGTGGGCGGGAATGGTTAAAAAAAGTGCCAGCACAATGTAGAGCCGCGACACTTCGCGTCTCGGCGTCTGCGCCATTTGGAGAGCGTCGTTCAACGCCGAGACGCGAAGTGTCGCGGCTCTACACAGTTCTATTGCTTTCCTCATTTCTTCACCAGCCAAATGACTTCCGAGCCCGTTGCCGTGCTGTTCAGGGTAATGGATTTTCCACCTTTCACCGTCTCCTTCGGGTCGGTCAACGCACCGGTTTTCGGGTTGATGTGACGCACCGCAAATGTGCCGCTCATCCCCGATAAATCGACCTGCACCGGCGACTGGCCCTCGCGGTACAGCAGCAAACTGGTTTTGCCGTCGCTCATCGCCCACTGGTTGGCGGGCTTGCCGGGCAATTCTATCGGTTTCATATCCGAAATGGCCGAGGCAAAACGGGCATCGGCCACGCGGGGCAGGCTGGCCATTGAGCCGCCCGCCAGCAGCACCGCCCAGCCGAAAGCGTCGTAGCCATCGGCCGAGTAGAGCACCGCTTTGTCGGGGAATTGCTGACGGTACTCGCGCACGGCCCGATATACCTGCTCGAACGAACTGCGCTTGGGCGGCGTGAGGCGGGCGTGCTGGCGCGGGGCCAGGTTCTGGCCACCGGCCGGGGCGTAGGCCTGGCCGTTGAACTGGTAGTGCCAGTAGTTGATGTCGATGACATCGACCACTTTAGCCCGCACCGGGTCGGCCAGAATGGCGTCCTGCACGTCTTTGGTGGTGCTCAGGGCAATGGTGGCGTGCTGGCCGGTTTCGGTTTCCCACTCTTTGATAGTGTCGAGCCAGAACTGCACGAAGGCCAGCGGACCGGTGAATTCGGCCCCGATAAGATGAATGACGCCGGTCTGGCCCTTGAAATTGTCGAGGCACTGGCGGATGTAGGCGCGGTGCAGCGGTCGGCGCGTGACATCGGTCACGTCGTAAAACTGCTCGGCCATGAAAATGCGCTTGTCGCCGGCGTAGGGCGGCGGCTCCGGGAAGCCGGTGTTGTTCACATTGTTCACCGGTCGCCAGGGAAAGTCGGCGTAGTGCGCCCCGGCCTCGATGATGTTGTGCTGGAAGTAGTGCTGATTGAGCAGCACGAGGCCTTTTTGGTCGGCCAGGTCGGCAAACTGGTGCAGGCGGCTCCAGTACCAGGCGTTGTACTTGGTGAGGTCGTAACGGCTGAGGCCGTCCCAGGCCAAATCCTTGCCGCTGCGGGCAAAGGGCAATTCGTAGAACGGCGCCCACACCTCGCCGTCCATGCGGCGAATGCGCTCGTGGTCGTCGCGCCGGCGCTCGTACCACAGGCCGTAGTTGTGGTGCAGGGCTACCACGTTTTGCGCCCGCATCGAGTCGGTCAGTTCCGGCAAGTCATCGGTCAGCCCGCGCCCAATCTGGCCCGGCACAAAGCGCGTGATGTGGGGCTTGGGGTTGAGCAGGCCGTAGGGACGGGCGCTGCCGTTCCACCACGGCACCTCCTGGCGGCGGCCCAGCACGAGGGCGTTGCCGCGCACCAGCACGCCCTGCGCCACGTGCAGCGGAGCCGCATAGGTGGGCGCCGGGGCTGCCTTCACCTTCAGCTTGTCGATGCTGGGGGCCGAGTTTTGCGTGGCAATGGGCTGGCGCGTGGTCGCCGCTTTCACCAGCTCCAGCACGGTAGGCGCGGGGTTCACTGAGAGGCGCGTCAATTCCTGCGCCACGGCCACTTTGGGGCTGCTGCTGGCCTCGGTGGGCACGGGCAGCAGGATGGCGCGGGTCTTGGCGGCGTCGCCGAGCCGCTCCTGTAGCTGCGCGTAGTAGAGGCTGCGCGGGTTGATATTTTCGTTGGACTGGTCCCAGAAGCCGTTACCGGCGAACTGCGCCCAGGTGCCAAAGGCCCAGTTCTGCGCCGTGGGCGGGCGGTAGCAGTCCACGCGGGAGGCGGTGCATTGCCAAAACACGCTGTTGGCCACGGCCCAACCGGCGCCCTGCCCGTCCTGCTCGCGGTTGCCGAAGCGCAGGGCCTGGCCGTATTCCTTCACAATGTCGAACAGCACGCCCGAAGCCCAGCTGTCCACGCCGCCGCTGAAGCTCAGGGCCTGTTCGGCGTCGCACTGCACAAAGGCATTGGGGCCGGGCGCGCAAAAGCCCAGCGCAAAATCGTGGTAGCCATTCTCCGCATACAGCCGCTGAAACAGCGTTTGCGAGCCCAGCGTGTAGAAGGTGTTGCGCCGCTCGTTGCCGATTTCTGACACCGGCGCCGTCGAAATACAGTCTTCCACCGTCAGGCGCCGGGCCGTGGCCTGCGCCAGCACGGCCGAGCCCGCGAAGTGCCGGAAGCTGACCTGCCGCACCCAAGCATCCTGCGCGTTTTCAATATCAATAGCTACCCAGCGGTGGTTTTCGTCTCTGGGGTTGGCGGCGTCAAAGGTTGATTTGAGCCGCAGGTTCTCTACGCCTACCTGCGAAACCAGGCCCGGCCAGGTATAGCGGGCCACGGTGCCGCCGCCATAGGCTTGGTCGAGCGCGGTAGTTAGCGGCGCATCCAGTGTGATGCCGTTGGCATCCACGGCCACTATCTGCCGGTCCCAGGCCAGGTCGCGCTGGCCGGGTTTCCAGCCTAGTGAGGACAGGCCGCCACCGAAGGTTTCCATGCCCAGCCGGTGTACCCAGGCGGCCGTGCTGGGCCGCCGCACCTGCACCCGGTCGCCCACCTTGAAGGCGCTGGCATTGGCAATTTTAACAGTACGAGCATTTACCGGCACGTACTTATCAGCGACAGCGACGGCGGTTTCAAACTTGCGGTCGTTGCGCCCACCCATGGTCAGCAGGTGGTCGCGGCTTACGCCCGTGCCGATGACGACGGTTCCCCCGTCGCTCATGCAGCTGCCGCGCAGCACCACGCCCGAAGCGCGGATAAACAGCCGCCCTGCTACCTCGTAAGTGCCTTTATCCAACAACACCGCGCCGCGCAGCCCATCCTTGCCCAGCGGTAAACCGGCCACGTAGTCCAGCGCCGCTTGAATGCGCGCCGTGGCATCGCCTGCCTTCACCGGCACCGTTACCTTAATAGCCGCCATTGGAATAGCCGCCTCGCCCGCCCGGTAGCCCGCATAGGAAAAATCGGGCACCCGATTGCCTAGCGAATCCGGCGCGTAGCTCAGCTTGCCATCCTTGTACTCAATGGGGCCGGGCGGCGGCACGGGCTTAGCGGGCTTCTGCGCAGCGGCCGGGCCGGCGGCGAGCAGGCCGGAGAGGAGCAGGAAGTAAACGGTGCGGGTGGGGAGGGGCACAGGGGAAGTTGTTTTCAAGCAGCAACCTAAAAGCACGTCATGCTTCGCTACGCTCGGCATGACGTGCTTTTTTTTACAAGTCGTCAGAATTTCCCCTCCTCTGGAGGGGCGGCGGGCGCCCTTACGGTTTCACCGTATTCAGTGCCACCAGGCTATTGAGGTAGTTCTCAATGTTGGCGTAGCCGTTTTTGGCAATGGCTGCTGCGTCGGCTGCGTTCTTGGGGTCGAAGCCGTTCTTCTTTTCGTAGTCGTCGGGCATGCCGTCCTTATCGGCGTCGGCGTAGGGCTTGCCGGCGTAGGTGGGGTAGCCGCCCACCTGCACGGGGTCAGTGATGATGCCGTTTTTGTATGAATCAATCGGCAGGCGGCGGTGCTCAAACTGCGTGGTGGGCAGCTTCACGTTTTTGATGTAATCGATTTTGCCGGTGCGCACCTGCTGAATCACGCGGGTGTCCACCGGGTCGCGCTTGGGTAGGGTGGCACCGGCGTTGTCGAGCACGTAGCTGTAGGCTTTATCGGCCGGGATGATGGTGATTTCCGGCATCGGCAGTGGCTTGTCCACCTTCATGTCAGCCTGATACTTGCCGGCATTGGGCTGCTCTTCCACCTGCACGCCGCCGTTCCAGTTGTCCTTGGTGATGTCGGGGAAACCTTCCACGATGTTGCCGGCCACGTAGGCGCGGCCATACACCTGGTATTTCAGCTTGCTGCGGCCCGATTCGGGCTTCAGGATGCGGTGGCCGATGTTGGTGTCCTTGGGCGTTTCGGGGCCGGGCTTGTAGTAGTTGTTGATGATGTTGTAGAGGGCACGGTAGTCGCCGCCATCCACGGAGCGGTGCACCCAGTTGAACATCACGTTGTTGGCGAAGTTGAACACGCCGTTCCAGCCGATGGACGGGTTGCGGCCCGCGTTGTCGGCCCACAGGTTGCGCATGAACGTGCAGTTCTCGCCGCCCAGCGTGCTGCCGAAAGCGTGGTTCCAGGTATCGAGCGCTTCCGAGAAGATGGAGTTCTGAATGGTGATGTTCACCGTGCCCAGCTTCTGTTCCGGAATGCCGGTGCTGTCGTTGTACATGTGGCGGTACATCGACATGTTCTCGTCCAGCCCCCAGCTCGCCGATACGTGGTCAATCATGATGTTGCCAATCGGGTTGCCGCCGATGGAGTCATCGCGCCGGCCCACGTTCGTCTCGCCACGGCGGAAGCGCATGAAGCGCACCAACACGTCGTGCGTGTTCAGCCACACCGATTCGCCAGCCACGCAGATGCCGTCGCCGGGCGCGCTCTGGCCCTCAATGGTGATGTAGGGCGCCCGAATCATGAGCGGCGTTTTGAGGCGGATGATACCGGCCACGTTGAACACTACAATGCGCGCGCCGCCCTGCTCGCATGCCTCGCGCAGGCTGCCGGGGCCGCTGTCGGCCAGACTGGTCACCACAATCACGCGGCCGCCGCGCCCGCCAAACGTGTAGGCCCCGCCGCCCTCCGCGCCCGGAAACGCCGGGATGGTGGCTTGCGGCAAGTCAATTGGCCGGGCCGCCCACGGAATATAGGGTTTGCCCTCGCGCTGCTCCTTCTGCACGATGGGGTAGGCCTTGTTCCAGGCAATATCGGATTGCCGGTAGGCATCCTTCATCATGGCCTCGCTGGCCTTCTGCACGTCCTGCGGAATCTTCGGATATTGGGCGTGGGCCGCGAATTGCGTCGAGAAAAAGAGTCCGAGCGCGCAGAGGGAAGCAACTGGTTTGTTCATAAGCGGGGTGGGGAGTTTGGATAAAGCGAAATAACAGGACAAAATTCCCTGGCACCTATACCATTTTCTCGACCCTGTGTAGGATGTTATCATTCGCTTTCTGTAAAGAGGCCGCTACTCAGTATGGCTAAGTAAATGCTCACCCCGCCTCCAATAATCTACTTATTTACCAATGCTGATTTAAGCTGATTAACTACTGCAAAAAGAACGTAAAGAGGGATTTAGTGCAGCTAAGGCCAGCCAGGCCCCACTGCGTAGTAAAGGACTTAGGGCACGAATGAACAGTTTGTGACGCCTCACCCGCCTAAAATCCGATGGTAACTGAAGCTGCTTCCACTCCTAATTTATCGATTGTGTAAACCCCGCTTTTGCGATGGCAACATGCTATAACAGCCGGCGAACATGGTACACAGAACCAGCCCACGTGCCCGATAATTTTGACCTGATGCCATTCGCCCATTTTGCTTCCTCGTCAAGTAGATTGCCAGCGCGCCGAAACCGCTGGAATCAGTTGGTTTGTTGTGCTGCCCTCTTGGTTGGGCTGTTGCTGGGCGTGGCCCCGGTAGTCTCGGCCACTAATCCAGTGGAACGTCGTGCAGCCGCCCAGACGCGCACAATCTTGTTGGCCAAAACCGCCCACGCCCGTCTGCAATACGGCGCGGAACGACTGGCTACGGCCCTGCGCACCGCGGGCTACCAAGTGCAGATTCAGAGGGCTGATAAACTTCCGAAATCTAAAGGCATGATTGTGGTAGGCCAGGCCAAAGATGCGTTGGTGCAGCAAGCCGCCACGGCCTTGCGCACCGCCGCTGAAAAAGCGCCCGGCAAGGAAGGCTTCGCCATTTCCTCGGCCAAAGACGACGCCATTCTCATCAGCGGAGCTGATAATTCGGGGGCGCTCTACGGCTGCCTGGAACTGGCCGAGCAGGTGAAAACCCAGGGCAAGCTCAGCAATAACCTGCACCTCACCGACCAGCCCGAAATGGTGCTACGCGGCACCTGCATCGGCGTGCAGAAGCCCACTTACTTGCCCGGCCGCAACGTGTACGAGTACCCCTACACGCCCGAGACGTTTCCGTGGCTCTACGATAAGGCGCTCTGGGTGAAGTACCTCGACATGATGGTCGATAACCGATACAACTCGCTCTACCTCTGGAACGGCCACCCGTTTGCCTCGCTGGTGCGGCTCAAGGACTACCCGTTTGCGGTGGAAGTGGACGATGCTACCTTCAAAAAGAACGAGGAGATGTACCGCTTTCTGACCGAGGAAGCCGACAAGCGCGGCATCTGGGTGATTCAGATGTTTTACAACATCATCGTATCCAAGCCCTTTGCCGAGCACTACAACATCAAAACCCAGGACCGCGCCCGGCCCATCGTGCCGCTCATTGCCGACTACACGCGCAAGTCCATCGCCGCTTTCGTGGAGAAATACCCCAATGTGGGCCTGATGGTGGCGCTGGGCGAAGCCATGGAAGGCGCCGGCCAGGACGACGTGGACTGGTTCACGAAAACCATCATCCCCGGCGTACAGGACGGCCTCAAGGCCCTGGGCACCACCGAGCTACCACCCATCGTGCTACGCGCCCACGACACCGACGCGCCCCGCGTGATTACCGAAGCGCTGCTGCTTTACAAGAACCTCTACACCGAAGCCAAATTCAACGGCGAGGCGCTGACGACTTACACGCCGCGCGGCTCCTGGGCCGAGCTGCACCGCAAGCTGAGCGGCATGAATTCGGTGCACATTGAGAACGTGCACATCCTGGCCAACCTGGAGCCGTTCCGTTACGGCTCGGCCGATTTCATCCAGAAATCGGTGCAGGCCATGCACAACATCTACGGCGCCAACGGCTTGCACCTCTACCCGGAGTCATCGTACTGGGACTGGCCCTACACCGCCGACAACGTGGCCGGCCGCCAGTTGCAGGTGGACCGCGACTGGCTCTGGTACGCCGAATGGGCCCGCTACGCCTGGCGCGCCAACCGCCCCCGCCCGGCCGAAGTCACCTACTGGAGCCAGAAACTGGCCGCCCAGTTCGGCTGCGACGAACAGGCTGGCCAGCAGATACTGACGGCCTACGAGGAAGCTGGCGAAATCGAGCCCAAGCTGCTGCGCCGCTACGGCATCACCGACGGCAACCGGCAGACGCTCACGCTGGGCATGCTGATGAACCAGCTGATAGACCCCAAGCGCTACGGCTTGTTTACGTTGCTTTATGAATCGGAATCGCCGGAGGGTGAGATGATTATTGAGTACGCCGAGAAGGAGTCGAAAGGGGAGAAGCATATGGGCGAAACTCCGCCGCAGATAGCCAATGAGGTGGTGGAGCACGGCGAGAAAGCGGTGGCCGCCATCGAGCGCGCCGCGCCAGCCATCAAGCAGAATCAGGCCGAATTTGCCCGCGTCCGCAACGACATGTACTGCCAGGATGCGCTGGCCAATTTCTACGCCGAAAAGGCTCGGGCGGCGTTGCAGGTGCTGAAGTATAAGTATTCGCACAACGTGCAGGACCTCACGGCCGCCGTGCCCTTGCTGCAAAGCAGCGTGGCGCACTGGCAAAAGCTGGTTGACCTCACCAAAGACAGCTACCTCTACGCCAACAGCATGCAAACCGCCCAGCGCAAAATCCCAATGCGCGGCGTGGACGGCACCTACAAAACCTGGGCAGAAATGCTGCCCGTGTATAAAAAGGAGTTAGCCGATTTCCAGCACAACATCGACTCGCTGAAAACGGCGAAAACCAGCATCTCCGCCCCGAAAATCGAGGTGCTACGCAACGCCCCGGTCAAGCTGCTGAGCAAAGCCGGCACCTATCCTGTCGCCATCGGCCAGACCATTTTCGCCGATACCACGGCGCGTATCACGGCCCTCGCACCGGAGCTGGCGAAGCTGCAAGGGCTACGCCTCGGTAAGGCGCAGCAGGTGGCGCAGGGCACCGAAATTCGCTTCACGACCACCAAGCCGGTGCGGCTGTTGGTCGGCTTCTTCAACCAGAAAAGCCCGCGCTTCCTGCCCATTCCAACCCTGGAAATCGACGCCAGCGCCAACGACTACGGCCAGGCAGAAAGCAAGATTTTGAACGCACTAACCATTCCCGGCCTGCCGCCCGTGAACGTGCATGCCTACTCCTTCAAAGCCGGCACGCACACGCTGAATCTGGCCCGCGGGGCCTGTGTGGTGTTGGGCTTTATTGACGCCAACCAGCCGTTGCGCACCTACGATGCCGGGCTAGGCGAGGGGGTGCGCAAGGTGGGAGAGCTGGATTGGTTGTTTGAGTAAATATGTAGCGTGGACTCTGCGAGTCCGCGCATCCAACATTCCGCCCATGCGCGGACTCGCAGAGTCCACGCTACTTTCTCTGCTATGAAACCCACCCGCCTGCTTTTTTCCCTCAGCTTACTCAGCGCTACTGCCGCGCTTGCCCAGCAGCCCGTGCTCACGTCGGAGCACTTGCGCGCCAGCGTGGCCCGCTTTAATGCGCTGGACAAGGAGGACGTCATCAACCTCGTGCCCAATGCCCAGGCCGCCGACTGGCTGGCCCGCGAGGTGCCGCTGTTTGAGTGCCCTGATTCGGCCATTCAGGAGACGTACTACTACCGCTGGTGGACCTTCCGCAAGCACCTCAAGCAAACGCCCGATGGCTACGTGTTTACGGAGTTCATCACGCCGATGAAGCACGCCGGGCCCTACAATACCATCAGCAGCGCGCTCGGGCACCATCTTAATGAGGGGCGCTGGCTGCACGACCCGCAATACATCGACCAGTACACGCGCTTCTGGTTGACGGCCAAGCAGCCGCAGGTGAACACCAAGCTGCACAGCTTCAGCAGCTGGCTGCAGGATGCGGTGTATAGCTTGTATCAGGTCAATAACAATCAGGCCTTTGTGCAGGAAATGCTGCCCGCCCTCAATGCCGACTACCGGCAGTGGGAAAAGGAGCGGATGCTGCCTAGCGGCCTGTTCTGGCAGTACGACGTGCGCGATGCCATGGAAGAGTCCATCAGCGGCGGGCGCAAGGAAAAGAACGTGCGCCCCACCATCAACAGCTACATGTACGGCAACGCCAAAGCCCTGGCCGCCATGTACAAGCTGACCAAAAACGACAGCCTCGAACGCAAGTACGCCGCCAAAGCCAAGCAGCTCCGCGCCGACGTGCAGAAAACGCTCTGGGACCCGAAGGCCAGCTTTTTCAAGGTGCAGTATGAGAAAGGTGGCCTTTGCGAGGCGCGGGAGGAACTGGGCTACATTCCCTGGTACTTCTCGCTGCCGGCCGATAAGGCCGCGTATGCCAAGCAGTGGGAGCAACTAACGGATGAAGGCGGCTTCAAGGCGCCCTGGGGCCTGACCACGGCCGAGCGGCGCGCGCCAGGCTTCCGTACCCACGGTTCCGGCCACGGCTGCGAGTGGGATGGTGCGGTGTGGCCCTACGCCACCACGCAGACGCTGAAAGGCTTAGCCAACTTGCTCACCGACTACAAGCACCACGATGGCATGAGCGCGCAGGTGTACTACGACGAGCTGCGCAAATATGCTCTCTCGCACCAGAAAAACGGCGTGCCCTACCTGGGTGAATACCAGGACGAAAAGAACGGCGAATGGCTGAAGGGCGACAACCCGCGCAGCAGCTACTACAACCACTCCGGCTTCGCCGATTTGGTGATAACCGGCCTCGTAGGCCTCAAGCCGCGCGCCGATAACGTGGTGGAAGTATTCCCGCTGGTGCCCGCTGGCAAGTGGGATTGGTTCGCGCTGGACCAGGTGCGCTACCACGGCCGCATGATTTCCGTGATTTGGGACAAAACCGGCCAGAAATACGGCAAAGGCCAGGGGCTCCGCATTTTTGCTGATGGCAAGGAAATAGCTCGCGCCACAGAATTGAAACAGTTGAAGGCCAAGCTGCCTGGCTGAACGATGTAGAGACGCGACACTTCGCGTCTCCCGTCGAACAACTGCCGTGAATGACTTAATGGCGCAGACGTCGAGACGCGAAGTGTCGCGTCTCGACGTCGTTTGAACTAGCTCCTATGAAAAACTTCCTCTCCGCCCTTCTCCTGCTCCTCACCGTCTCGGCCGCCCGCGCCCAGGACTATTACAACGTCCTGAAATACGGCGCGAAAAACGACAGTACGAAGCTTTCGACCGTTGCCATTGCCAAGGCCATTGACGCGGCGAGCAAGGCGGGCGGCGGCACGGTGTACTTCCCGGCGGGCCGCTACCGTACGGGCCCCATTCACCTCAAAAGCAACATCACCATTGAAATAGGCGCGGGCGCCGTCCTCTATTTCAGCGACAATTTCGACGATTACCTGCCCATGGTGCCCTCGCGCTACGAGGGCATCGACGTGACCAGCTTCTCGCCGCTATTTTATGCTTACAAGGCTGAAAACATCACCATCAAAGGCCGCGGCATCATCGACGGGCAGGGGAAAAAGTGGTGGGACTACGCCGAAGGGCAGTCGCGCAAAAGCCAGGACTCGAAGTGGCAGCAGGAATTCAAGCGGCTCAATGCCAATATTATCAGGCCCGACGAGCAGGGCGGGGTGATTGACCGGGCCTTTCTGCGGCCGCCGTTCATTCAGCCCATGTTTTGCAAGAATGTGCATATCGAAGGCATCACCATCCGCAACTCACCGTTCTGGACGGTGAACCCGGAATTCTGTGAGAATGTGACCATTACAGGCGTCACCATCAACAACCCCAAGTCGCCGAACACCGACGGCATCAACCCCGAGTCGTGCCGCTACGTGCACATCTCGAACTGCCACATCAGCGTGGGCGACGACTGCATCACCATCAAATCGGGCAAGGACGCGGCCGGGCGCAAGATGAACGTGCCGGCCGAAAACTACACCATCACCAACTGCACCATGCTCAGCGGGCACGGCGGCGTGGTGATTGGCAGCGAGATGTCGGGCGGGGTGAAGAAAATCGTGATTTCGAACTGCGTCTTTGATGGCACCGACCGCGGCATTCGCATCAAGACGGCCCGCGGCCGGGGCGGCGTGGTGGAAGACATCCGGGTCGATAACATCGTGATGAAGAACATTCGCGACCAGATGATTGTGCTCGACATGCAGTACGCCAAAACCACGCCCGAGCCGGTGTCGGAGCGCACGCCGCGCTTCCGCAACATCCATTTCAGCAACATTACCGCCGAGGGTAACCAGGCTGGCCTGCTGAACGGCCTGAGCGAAATGCCCATCGAAAACGTCTCGTTTTCCAACCTGAACTTCGACGCCAAGCAGGGCTTCACCATCCGCGAAGCGCGCAACATCGCCTTTCACAACGTGCAGGTAAACACCACCATCGGTCCGGCCGTGCGCGCCGAGAGCGTGCAGTTGCTCCGCCTCGACGGCGTGGGCAGTAGCACCCCGTTGGCCGGCACCCCGCAGATAGAGCTGAACGAGGTGCAGGATGCCTTCATTTACAACTCCTTCCCGGCCGTGGGAACCGAAACCTACCTCAAGCTGAAAGGTGCTAAAACCCGTAGCATCGTGCTGCAGAACAACAACTTCAAGTACGTGAAAGCGCCCGTGTCGCAAGACGAGGCCGTGACGGAGCGGGTAGTCGGGCCGTAAGGCTGTAGCGTGGACTCTGCGAGTCCGCGCTTGCCAGAACTTCAAGTCTTTCGCTCCGGCGCGGACTCGCAGAGTCCACGCTACAATTTCCGCTAATGCCGCGCTTTCTCTTTTTCCTTCTGCTGCTTACCATCCCCGTTGCTGCCCAGCAGCCGCTGAAACTCTGGTATGCCCAGCCAGCCGCGAAGTGGACCGACGCGTTGCCCATCGGCAACGGCCGGCTGGGCGGCATGGTGTACGGCGGGGTGGAGCAGGAGCACATTCAGTTCAACGAAGCCACGCTCTGGACCGGCCGGCCGCGCGCCTACGCCCGGCCCGGCGCCGCGCAGTACCTGCCCCAGATTCGCCAGTTGCTGGCTGAGGGCAAGCAGGCCGAAGCCGAGGCGCTGGCCGAGCAGCATTTCATGGGCCTGAAGGACCACGAGGAAACCTACACGGCCAACAAAGCCGCTTGGCTGCAGAAAACACGGGCTATGAGCGTGGCGCAGGCCCTGGCCCAGCCGGGCTGGAAACCGCTGGCTGTCCCGACGCCGAACGGCTGGGAAAGCGCCGGCCTGGAAGGGCTGGACGGCGCCGTGTGGTTCCGAACTACTTTCGACCTGCCCGCAGCCTGGGCCGGCAAAGACCTCACCCTGAGCCTGGGCCGCATCCGCGACGCGGACGTGACCTACGTGAACGGCCAGCCGGTGGGCACCGACGAAGGCATTAGCAAGAAGCGGCGCTACCGGGTGCCAGCGGCTGCGCTCCGGCCGGGCCGCAACGAAGTAGTGGTGCAGGTTATCAACTACTTTGACAAAGGTGGCCTGATTGGGGTGAAGGAAAAACAGCCGGTGTTTGTGGCCTACCCCGAAGGCGCCGCGCCCGAAACCGGCGTGGCGCTGAGTTCCGATTGGCAGTATTGGGTGCAGGATGCCAACCCGCCGCTGGCGCCCAGCTACCAGGCCTCGTACCAGCCGTTTGGGGACTTGCTGTTGGATTTTCCGCAGGCCGGAAAGACAGCGCTGTACCAGCGTGGTTTAGATATCACCCAAGCCGTGGCCCGGACGACTTACATGCAGGATGGCATTCCGTTCATCCGCGAGTACTTCGCCAGCGCACCCGCGCAGGCCTTGGTTTGCCATTTAGGCGCGGGCATGGAGAGAAAGCTCAGCTTTACGGCCCGCTTCGGCAGCGCCCACGCAAACCGCAAAACCTATCGGGTGGACGACCACACGCTGGCGCTGGCCGTGGAGGTGCGCGACGGCGTGCTGCGCGGCGTGAGCTATCTGCGGGCAGAAGGAAGTCATGGCAAAATCACCGTCACCGACGACCAGATTCAGATTGAAAATTCGGATGAGGTAACACTTTACCTGACGGCTGCCACCAATTTTAAAAGCTGCCAGGACGTTTCTGGGCAGCCCGAGAAACTAGCGAAACAAGCACTTGACAAGGCTTCCAAGCGTAATTACGAAGACCTGAAAGCCGAACACGTCCGGGATTACCAAAAGCTCTTCAACACCTTTGCCATCGACCTAGGCCAGGGCACGGGCAAGGCACCATCCTTTTACACCGACGAGCGAATCCAACAATTCAACCCTGCCTCCGACCCCGGGCTGCTGGCGCTGTATCTGCAATTCGGCCGCTACCTGCTGATTTCCTCCTCGCGGGCCGGTGGGCCGCCGGCCAACCTGCAGGGCATCTGGAACGAGTCGTTGACGCCGTCGTGGGGCAGCAAATACACCACTAATATCAACCTGGAAATGAACTACTGGCCGGCCGAGGTGCTGAATCTGTCGGCCTGCACCACGCCGCTGTTTAACTTCATCGACCAACTTGCCCAAACCGGCCGAGCCACGGCCCAGGCCAACTACAACGCCCCTGGCTGGGTGCTGCACCACAACACCGACCTCTGGGCCGGGACCGCGCCCATCAATGCCGCCAACCACGGCATTTGGGTGACAGGGGCGGCCTGGCTCTGCCAGCCCATCTGGGAGCACTACCAGTTCACACAGGACCGGAAGTTTCTGAGCCAGCAGTACCCCGTGCTGAAGGAAGCTGCCCGGTTCTACGACGCTTTTCTGGTGAAGGACCCGCGCACCGGCTGGCTCATCAGCACGCCATCGAACTCGCCCGAGCACGGCGGGCTGGTGGCCGGCCCCACCATGGACCACCAGATTATCCGGGAGTTGTTCAAAACCACCAGCGCCGCGGCCAAAGTCTTGGGCGTAGATGCCGACTTGCAACAGGAGTGGACCACCAAAGCCGGCCAGTTGGCCCCGAACCAAATCGGCAAGCACGGCCAGCTGCAGGAGTGGCTCGAAGATAAGGACGACCCTGCCGACACGCACCGCCACGTGTCGCACCTCTGGGGCGTGTTTCCGGGCTCCGAAATCAGCCCTGCCGCGCCCAAGCTGCTGCAAGCCGCCCGCACCTCGCTCACCCAGCGCGGCGACGGCGGCACCGGCTGGAGCCTGGCCTGGAAAGTGAACCTTTGGGCCCGTTTCCGCGACGGCAACCACGCCCTGCGCATCCTCGAAAACCTGCTTTCGCCTGCCGAAAACGGCACCGGCCCTGAGCAGGGCGGCGTTTACAAAAACCTCTTTGATGCCCACCCGCCCTTCCAGATTGACGGCAACTTCGGCGGCGCGGCCGGCATGGCCGAAATGCTGCTGCAAAGCCAGACCGGCGCGCTTGACCTACTGCCCGCCCTGCCCACGGCCTGGGCCAGCGGCAACGTGCGTGGCCTGCGCGCGCGCGGCGGCTTCGTAGTGGATATGAAGTGGGACGTAGGCAAGCTGCAAGCCGTTGAGATTAAGTCGGAAGCCGGGCGGGAATGCGTGGTGAAATACGCTGGAAAAGAAGTGCGCTTTGCGACTAAAGCAGGCGGGATTTATAAACTGACGGACGTAGGGGCGGGGCTTGTCCCCGCTCGTCGTTGAACGAAAAGAGGATGATGATTTTACGGCTGATGCAACGATTTTGGGCCACGACGGACGGGGGCAAGCCCCGCCCGTACATCGTGCTGCTTTTACTCCTGCTCACAGCCCAAGCCCCCGCCCAAACCCGCACCACCATCCCGCTGCTCGATAACTGGCGCACCGCCGTCGACGACCACAACCAGCAGGCCCACCCCCACTTCGAGCGCCCCGATTTCAAAGACCAGACTTGGCAAACCGTGGCCGTGCCCCACAACTGGGACGCTTACGAAGGCTACCGCCGCCAGCGCCACGGCAACCGCCACGGCTACGCCTGGTACCGCAAAACTTTCCTCACGCCTGCTGCTAAAAGTGACGCCCGCTACTTCCTATTTTTCGAGGGCGTGGGCTCTTACGCCACGGTGTGGCTGAATGGCCAGAAGGTGGGCTACCATGCCGGCGGCCGCACCACATTCACCCTCGACGTGACGGCCGCCCTCAGCCTCGCCGGCCGCCCCAACGTGCTGGCCGTGCGCGCCGACCACCCCGCCAACATCCAGGATTTGCCTTGGGTGTGCGGCGGCTGCTCCGAAGAGCGCGGCTTCTCGGAAGGCTCGCAGCCGATGGGCATTTTCCGGCCGGTGTCGCTGGTGGTCACCAGCCCGGTGCGGGTCGAGCCCTTCGGCGTGCACGTCTGGGCCGATTCTACGGTGTCGGCCCAAGCGGCGCAGCTGCGGGTTGATACGGAACTGAAAAACTACGGGACCCAGGCGCAAACGCTGACTATTAGCAGCCAATTGCTGGACCGGCAGGGGAGGAGCGTGGCCGAAACCAGCACCAAGCAGAAGCTGGCGGCCGGGGCTGGTGTGCAGCTTCACCAGCAGCTGCCGGTGCTCAAGCAGCCGCATTTGTGGTCGCTGGCGGACCCTTATTTGTATCGGCTGGTTACAAAAATCAGCGCCAAGGGCAAGCTGCTCGATGAGCAGGAAACGCCCTACGGCATTCGCTGGGTGAGCTGGCCGATTGGCCAGGCCGCCGCAGCCGGGCAGAAGCAGTTTCTGCTCAATGGCCAGCCCGTTTTCATTAACGGCATTGCCGAGTACGAGCACCTGCTGGGCCAGAGCCACGCCTTCACGCCGGAGCAGATTCGCACCCGCGTACAAATGGTGAAGGCCACCGGCTTCAACGCCTTCCGCGACGCCCACCAGCCGCACAACCTGCGCTACCAGGCCAACTGGGACTCGCTGGGGCTGCTGTGGTGGCCGCAACTGGCCGCCCACGTGTGGTACGACACACCGGCCTTCCGGCAGAACTTCAAAACCCTGCTCACCGACTGGGTGAAGGAGCGCCGCAACAGCCCCTCGGTGGTGCTCTGGGGGCTCGAAAACGAAAGCACGCTGCCGGCCGACTTCGCCCGCGAGTGCAGCGCCCTCATCCGCCAGCTCGACCCCACGGCCTCCCGCGAGCGCAAAATCACGACCTGCAACGGCGGCCAGGGCACCGACTGGGACGTGCCCCAGAACTGGACCGGCACCTACGGCGGCGACCCCAACCAGTACGGCGCCGACGTGGCCCGTCAGGTCCTCATCGGCGAGTACGGCGCCTGGCGCACCCTTGACCTGCACCAGTCCGGCCCGCCCGCCCTCAACAGCGGCCCGTTCAGCGAAGACCGGTTTGCCCAGCTCATGGAGCTGAAAGTCCGCCTCGCCGAAGCCGCCAAAGACCAGACCGCCGGCCACTTTTTCTGGCTGCTGACCTCGCATGACAACCCCGGCCGGGTGCAAGGCGGCGAAGGCCAGCGCGAGCTCGACCGCATCGGGCCCGTCAACTACAAGGGCCTGCTCACGCCCTGGGAAGAGCCCACGGATGCGTTCTGTATGTTCCGGGCCAACTACGCACCCAAAGCCACGGAGCCAATGGTCTACGTGGCTTCGCACACCTGGCCTGACCGTTGGCGTATGCCCGGCCGGAAGGACAGCATTACCGTCTATTCCAACTGCGACGAAGTCGAGCTTTTCAACGACGTGAACGCCGCCTCGCTGGGCCGCAAAACCCGCCCGACGGGCATTGGCACCCATTTTCAGTGGGATGATGTCGATGTCAAATACAACGTGCTCTATGCTGTGGGCTACGTGGGCGGCAAGGCCGTGGCGAAGGATTATATCGTGCTGCACCACTTGCCGAAAGCACCCAACTTCGACCAGTTCCTGGCCGATGCCCAGCCCATCACCCAGCCGCAGCCGGGCCTGAACTACCTCTACCGCGTGAACTGCGGCGGCCCAGTCTACCAGGACCAGCACGGCAGCATCTGGCAGGCCGACCAGCCCCGCACCGACCCCAAAACTTGGGGTTCAGAGTCGTGGACGCAGGACTTTCCCGGCATCACGCCCTTCTTCGCCAGCCAGCGCCGCACCCACGACCCCATCCACGGTACCCGTGACTGGCCGCTGTTCCAAAGCTTCCGCTACGGCCGCGAGAAGCTGCGTTACGCCTTCCCCGTGCCCAACGGCGAGTACACCGTGGAGCTGTATTTCACCGAGCCATGGCTAGGCACCGGCGGCGGGCTGGACTGCACCGGCTGGCGCCTGTTCGACGTGGCCGTGAACGGTGAAACGGTGCTGCATAACCTCGATATCTGGAAAGAATCTGGCCATGACAAAGCCCTGAAAAAGACGGTGCGAGTCCGCGTGACCGACGGCCAGCTCGTGGTTTCCTTCCCACATGTTGCCTCCGGCCAGGCTCTCATTTCCGCCATTGCCGTTGCTACCGCCGATGCCCGCGCCCAGCCGGCCCCCGCGCCGCAGTCTGTCATCGGCGGCCTGAAAATCAGTAACCCGGCCCAGGCCGCGCAGTGGTCGGCCCAAACCTGGCTCGACACGGGCACCCCAAGCTTCAGCGACGCTTCGGCTACTTTCAGCGCCCTACCTTCCGCGCTCTACGGCGCCGAATGGCTGCGCGGGCCGAGCAAGGCCGGTGCCAGCGGGGGCACGTTTAGCGTCACTACTACGGCCGATGTGTACGTGGCTCTCGACGCGAAGCAGCCGACCCATCCCGCTTGGCTCAAAGACTACGAAGACACCAAAACGACCCTCGAAACCGCTGGTCCTGCTGCCCTCGCTTTCCGCTTGTATCGCAAACGCCAGCCAGCCAATTCCACGGTTTCCTTTGGTCCCAGTAGCTTGCCTTACATCGTGGCCGTGAACCGGGCCAGCACCATCGAACCAGCTTACGACCTAAAGCCCACTACCGGCTACAAGCCCGCTACCGCCCGCCTCAGCGGCCCCGGCCTGGTGAAGGAAACGGTGAACACCAAGGAAAGCATCACCTTCAAAGCACCTACCGGCAACGCCATCGAGTGGACCATCCAGACTGGGGTAGCCGACACCTATTCGCTCACCTTCCGCTACGCCAACCCGGGTACTGCGCCGCTCACCGCCCTGTTCGCCCTGGCCCTGGCCGATGGCACGGTCCTTAAATCCGAAACGGTAGAACTCGTGCCTTCTAAGCCCGGCAAGTGGAACTACCTGACCACTTCCACCGGCGGCATGATAAACGCGGGGAGCTACCGAGTTAAACTTAGCGGCACCAATGCAGCGGGGCTGAGCGTGTCGGGGCTGGATGTGCAGTAGGCCGGGTTAGGAGTGAGGTTCCGCTGTCCGCGCTAAGATGTTACAATAGGAAGCTAACAAGCTACACGGCCCCCGCCTGCCACGCCGGTAAATTTGCTGACAGTACCAGCAGCCCGGTTTGCGACTCAATGTCGCGGCAATTTGGTAATATGGCCTCATGAGCAATTTGCGAGTTCTTGACCTTGTTATCATCGCGCTGTATCTGGCGGCCATGATTGCCGTGGGCGCCTGGTTTGCCCGAAAAAACGACAGCGCCGAACAGTATTCCAGCGCCTCCGGCCTGATTCCGGGCTGGGCCATCGGCATGTCCATCTACGCTACCTTTTTGAGTAGCAATACCTTCCTGGGTGTGCCTGGCAAAGCTTTCGGCACCAACTGGAACGCCTTTGTTTTCAGCATCTCCATGCCGCTGGCGGCCTGGGTGGCCACGCGCTACTTCGTGCCGTTCTACCGTAGTACCGGCGAAATATCGGCCTACACGCATCTGGAGCACCGTTTCGGTAGTTGGGCGCGCACCTACGCGGTGGCTTGTTTCCTGCTCACGCAGCTGGCCCGCATCGGGTCCATCTTCTTCGGCATTGCCCTCACGCTGCAGGCCCTCACCGGCTTCTCGATGGAGTGGATTATGCTCATCACTGGCAGCTGCATTATCGTCTACACGGTTCTGGGCGGCATCGAAGCCGTCATCTGGACCGAGGTGGTGCAGGGCATGGTCAAGACCTTCGGCGCGCTGCTGATTCTGTACCTGATTGTGACCAACATGCCGGGCGGCATCTCCAAGATTGTCGCTATCGGCGAGCAGCAGCACAAGTTCAGCCTCGGCGGTTTCTCGCCCGATTTTACCCAGTCTACCTTTTGGGTGGTATTGCTCTACGGCTTCTTTATTAATCTCAATAATTTCGGGGTCGACCAGAACTACGTGCAGCGCTACCACACCGCTACTTCGGCCAAGCAGGCGGCCAAGTCCATCTGGCTCTGCGTGTTAATTTATGTACCGGCCTCGCTGCTGTTCTTCATTATCGGCTCGGCGCTGTTTGCCTACTACCAGGTGCACCCCGAGCTGATTGAGGCCGTGAAGCTGAAAGTGGCCGCCGAAAAATTGCCCCTCACCGCCACGGCCGGCCAGATTGCCCAGGCCGCCGCTGCCCTGCAGCCCTCCGACTACGGCGACAAGGTGATGCCGCATTTTATGGTGACGAAAATCCCGCCCGGCTTCGTTGGCCTCATCGTGTCGGCCATCCTGTCGGCCGCCATGAGCACCATCAGCTCGGGCATGAACGCCTCGGCCACCGTCTTCACCGTCGACATCTACCAGCGCTACTTCAAGCCCCAACTCAGCGTGAAGCAAACCATGCGCAGCCTGCACGTCGGCACCGTGCTGGTGGGCCTGCTGGGCATGGGCGTGGGCATCGCCATGATTGGCGTTAAAAGTGTGCTCGACGTGTGGTGGGAGCTCTCGGGCATCTTCGCGGCCGGCATGCTGGGCTTGTTCCTGCTGGGCATCATCAGCCGCCAGACCCGCAACGCCGAAGCCCTCACCGCCACCATCATCGGCGTGCTGGTCATCGTTTGGCTCACGCTTTCGCCCAAGCTGCCCGAAACCCTGGCTGGCCTGCGCAATCCGCTGCATAAGAGTATGGTCATCGTGGTGGGCACGCTCACCATTTTCCTGCTGGGCCTGCTGCTCACGCGCTTTCGCCAGCGCCGCGCCGCGCCCGTCGTTCCCGAAGAAGTCTTAACCCAGTCCGTCCACTAGCCGGCTCACTTTTACAACTCTACGGCTCACCCGCCCAGCCCCTATCCTTATGAAAAACGCATCCAAGGGATTTATCCCCGTTATGCTCACGCCCTTTCAGAACGACGGGCGCATCGACTACCCGGCCCTTACTCGCCTCACGGAGATGTACTTAAAGGCCGGGGCGGCCGGTCTGTTCGCCAATTGCCTGTCCAGTGAGATGTTTGAACTGAGCGCCGAGGAGCGCCTGCAAAGCATCCGCCACGTGGTGGATGTGGCCGGCGGGGCCGTGCCCGTGGTGGCCACCGGCACCTTCGCCGGCGCCCTTTCTGAGCAAGCCGATTTTGTGAAACAGGTGTACGAAGCCGGCACCGAAGCCGTCATTGTCATCACCGGCCTGCTGGCCGCGCAGGACGAATCCGACGTCGTGTTCAACGAGCGTTTTCACGGCCTGCTGGCCCAGACCAGCGGCGTGCCCCTGGGCTTCTACGAGTGCCCCGAGCCATACAAGCGCGTGCTCACGGCCGAGCAGTTGGGCCAGTTCGTGGCCACCGGCCGTGTCACTTACCACAAAGACACCTGTCTCGACCTCAACCAAATCAAAGCCAAGCTTGCCGCTACTGAAGGCCATAAGTTTGGCCTTTATGATGCTTACATGGTGCACGCCGTGGAGTCGCTGAAAGCCGGGGCCGCCGGCCTCTCCTGCATCCAGGGCAACTTCTTTCCTGAGCTCATCGTGTGGCTCTGCCAGAACTACGACAACGCCCTGCTGCAGCGCGAGGTAGCCGAGGTGCAGGAGTTTTTCATCCGGAACATGGGCGTGATGCACGACGTGTACCCCACGGTAGCCAAATACTCACTCAAACAGCGTGGGGTGGACATTTCCACCTTCACCCGTCGCAAGGTGGGCAACTTCACCGGCACCGTGCGCGCTGGCGTGGAGGCCCTGTATGGCGACTACAGCGTCCTAAGCCGGCAGTTGGAGCTTGCGCTGGTGGCGTAACGAGTTGCCAAGTCTAAAAGCAGAACGTCATGCTAAGCGAAAGCAAAGCATGACGTTCTTTTTGTTTCCGACCTGAACAAGCGCGGACTCGCAGAGTCCACGCTACAGTCCTACGCCGCCAGCGCCAGCTCCTTGTGGCTGTGCAGGTATTTCTTCTTGTATTCCAACGGCGTCATCTTCGTGATTTTCTTGAAGTGCCGGTAGAAATTAGACACGTTATTGAACCCGCATTCGAAGCAGACCACCTCCGTCGGCAGCTTGTCCTCAATCAGCTGCCGGCAGGCCTGGCTGATGCGGATTTCGATGAGGAAGTCGTAATAGGTTTTCTTGGTGATGAGCTTGAAATAGCGGCAGAACGACGTGACGCTCAGGTTGCTGATGGAAGCAATTTCATCGAGCGTAATTTCCTTTTTGTAGTTCGACAGCGTGTAGTTGCACACCTTGTTGATGCGCTGCACGTCCGATTCGTTGCTCTGCTTGAAGGCGTGGTGCTCCGAGGCAATAGTCTGGGTTTCCGACGTTTCAGACAGCACTTTCAAGATGGACAGGAAAATGATGATGCGGTCCAAATCGGTGGCGTGCACGGCCTGGCGCATGAGGGGCGCCAGCTTGGCCTTGGCCTTGCCGGTGATGAGCAGGCCGCTCTTGGCTTTCTCAAACAGCTTGGGAATAAGGTAGGCCTCGGGCAGGCCGAAGAGGTAGCGGCCCAGGCACTCGGGCAAAAACTGAATCACGATGGCCTCTACCTGCTTGTCGGGGTTGCCCTGGAAATACTCCTCGTTGCAGCGCCACACGTGCGGCAGGTTGGCTCCCACCAGCACCATCTCATCGTCCGAAAAATTGCTGATGTTGTCGCCAATCAGACGCACGCCTTCGCCTTTAATCGTGTACACCAGCTCCAGCTCGGGGTGGTAGTGCCAGGTGGTGCCGAAGTACGATTTCACGTCGTGGCGAATGCTGAACGAGCTCTGCGGGGCAACCGGAACTTTGTGGAAATGGGCTTTCATGAGGGATGAGAATTTGGTGGGAATTGTGAGTAAGAGGTCAACCAGTTAGGTAGAGCTGGCGCGACGCTATGGTTTCGAAATCGATTGTGTGGAAGAGCAAAACACGAATCGGTAGAAAGCTAGGTAGGACGGCAAAGCACGATGGATGGCTGGCTTCTCTAGGATATTATCCTGAGCTCGAACAAGCCTGAAACCGACTGAGAAATGATAAGATTCGTCAGTAAGTAGTCACTAAACTATAGCCTTCGAAAACCCGAACTCTCCTGTACCTGCCTGCTCAGGCTTCTTTCTGGGCTCGATGAGGCTGAAAAGCATGACCCTGAATGAGCAAGAGTGGCCATTTTTTTCTTCGGGCAACAGAAGCGCTTCCAATGAGCAGGCGTGGAGGCAATGGTAACATCCTACACTAAGTAGGCAAAAAGCCGGAGGCCTTGCGGGGAATATGCTGGCAAATTTGTCTGCCCACTCAACCCGGATTTTTTCTGCCCACCCGCGCGTCCATCAGGCCCTAATGGAGCCAGTGCAGCGGGGGCGGCGCCACTTTTACCCTATCAGCGCGTGACGACTTTCCCTACCAACGAAGTACTCCTGCTTGCCAGCGGCGATTTGCGCCTGGCCGCCAACCAAAACTGCTGGCCCGCCCAGCAGGCCATTGAAGCCCAGCTCACCGCCGCCCTCGAAAAACAGGGCTGGACGGTGAAACGCGCCCACGCCTACGACGCCGAGAAGCAGCACGGCTTCCTCGATTCGCAGAAGATGGGCCTGGAGGTGTTCCGGCATATTCACCCCGCGCAGCCGCTCATCGTGGCCGAAAGCGTGTGGCAGTACTCGCACCACGTGCTGGCCGGTCTCACCACCCACCAGGGCCCCATCTTGACGGTGGCCAACTGGAGCGGGCAGTGGCCCGGCCTGGTGGGCATGCTCAACCTGAACGGCTGCCTCACCAAAGCCGGCGTGACCTACAGCACGCTCTGGAGCGAGGATTTTACGGATGCATTTTTTGAGCAGGGCCTGCGGCAGTGGCTCTCCCAGGGCCACATCACGCAGGACGAGCGTCATGTGAAGGACTTCGCCGACGCGACCTTGCCCGCTAGTGAGGAGCACACCGGCCGCACGTTTGGCCGCAAGCTTAAGCAACACAAGGCCATCATGGGCGTGTTTGACGAGGGCTGCATGGGCATGTACAACGCCATTGTGCCCGACGAGCTGCTGCACGCCACTGGCATTTTCAAAGAGCGCCTGAGCCAGGCCAGCCTCTACGCGGCCATGCGCCTCGTGACGGAGGCCGAAGCCCAAGCCGTGCTCGACTGGCTGCTGGCCCGCGGCATGAAGTTCAACTGGGGCACCGACGAAGCCACCCAGCTCACCAAAAACCAGACGCTGGAGCAGTGCAAGATGTACATCGCCGCCGTGCGCATCGCCGACGAATTTGGCTGCGATACCATCGGCATTCAGTACCAGCAGGGCCTCAAGGACCTGACCGTGGCCAGCGACCTGGCCGAAGGACTCCTTAATAACGCCGACCGTCCGCCCGTATTCTCCACCACCGGCGAGGAGCTTTACGCCGGCCAGGCCCTGCCGCACTTCAACGAAGTGGACGAGTGCGCCGGCCTCGACGCCCTGCTCACTTACCGCCTCTGGAACGAGCTGGGTTTGAGCGGCGAAACCACCTTGCACGACCTGCGCTGGGGCCAAAGCTTCGACACCGGCGACGGCGACGAGTTTGTGTGGGTGTTCCTGATTTCGGGCGCCGCGCCGCCGGCTCACTTCGTGGATGGCTACGCGGGCACCAGCAGCGAGCGGCAGCCCGCCATGTACTTCCGCCTGGGCGGCGGCAGCGTGAAGGGCGTGAGCCGCCCCGGTTCCATCGTGTGGAGCCGCGTGTACGTGATGGACGGCAAGCTGCACTGCGACATGGGCGTGGGCGAGGCCGTGGCCCTGCCCGCTGCCGAAACCCAGCGCCGCTGGCAGGAAACCACCCCCGAATGGCCCATCATGCACGCCGTGCTCTGCGGCGTGACCCGCGACCAGATGATGGCCCGCCACAAGGCCAACCACATCCAAGTGGTGTACGCGCCCTACGCCGCCAAGGCCCACCAGCTTTGCCGCATCAAGGCCGCTGCGATGGCCGAGATGGGCATCGAGGTGCATTTCTGCGGCGATGTGAAAGGGCTGGAAAAAGTGGCAGAGGCAGCGGTTGCCTACGCGGTGCAACCGGCTTAACCCCACCCCCGGCCCCTCCCCTCGTGGGGAGGGGAGCCGAAGGATTATGAACAAGAATTATCGTCTGTGTCGCCGTGGCTCCCCCTCCCCACGAGGGGAGGGGCTGGGGGTGGGGTTAAGCCACCAGAGCGACGTCAAATGAAACCCATACCAATTCCTTAAAATGTCCCACCGCCGCGCCTTACTCGCCGTTCTTTTTGCTTCCGCCTGCGCCGCGCCCGCCGCTCGCGCCCAGTACCCCACCATTCCGCCCGACGTACAGGCCAAGGCCGATGCCGCCCTGGCCGAAGAAGAAAAACGCTCCGACGAAGCTTGGCAGAAGGCCCAGCCCATCATGCAGGCCGAAGCCAAGGCCGGCAAGCCCTACGTGCCCTGGGCTGCCAAGCCTTCGGATTTGCCCCAGTCGAAACGGCTGGCCTTTCCCGGCGCTGAGGGTGGGGGAGCCTACGTTTTCGGCGGGCAGGGCGGCAAGGTTTACGTGGTGAAGAGCTTGGCCGACCGCGGCACCGGCACCCTGCGCGAGGCCCTGGAGCAGGGCGGCGCGCGCATCATCGTGTTCAACGTGGCCGGCATCATTCGCCTGCAAACCCCCATTATCATCCGGGCCCCTTACGTCACTATTGCGGGCCAGACGGCGCCCGGCGACGGCATCTGCGTGGCGGGTGAGTCGATTTGGATTAACACCCACGACGTGGTGGTCCGCTACCTGCGCTTCCGGCGCGGCGCCACCGAGGTGGCTCGCCGCGACGACGGTCTGGGCGGCAACCCGGTGGGCAACATCATCATCGACCACGTGTCGGCCTCGTGGGGACTGGACGAGAACATGTCCATCTACCGCCACGTGTACCACAACCCCGAAACGGGCAAGGCTGACAAGCTGCCCACGGTGAACGTGACCATTCAGAACTCCATTTTCTCGGAGGGCTTGGACACCTACAACCACGCCTTCGGCAGCACTATTGGCGGTTTGAACAGCCTGTTTACCCGCAACCTCTGGGCCAACAACATTGCCCGCAACCCCTCGGTGGGCATGTACGGCGACTTCAATTTTGCCAACAACGTGGTGTTCAACTGGTGGAACCGCTCAGCCGACGGCGGCGACAACCACTCGGAGTACAACTTCGTGAACAACTACTACAAGCCCGGCCCCATCACCCCGGCCGACCAGCCCATCAGCTACCGCATTCTGAAGCCCGAATCGGGCCGCGACAAGAACGCGAAGAACCTGTTCGGCAAGGCTTACGTGGCCGGCAACGTGGTGGCCGGCAACGACAAAGTGACCCAGGACAACTGGGCCGGCGGCGTGCAGGTGGAGGACCAGCCCGACGCAGCGAAAACCGTGGCCGAAATCCGAACCGATAAGCCTTTCACATTGCCCAACATGAACACCGTGCTGCCCGCCCAGGAGGCTTACCAGTACGTGCTGGCCAACGTGGGCTGCACCCTGCCCCGGCGCGACGCCGTGGACGCCCGCATCGTGGAAGACGTGCGCACTGGCAAAATCAGCTACGCCAAAAACGCCCAGCCTACGCCGAAAAGTCCTTACATCAAGCGCCGCTTGCCGGAGGACTCCTATAAGAACGGCATCATCACTGACCCCGCACAGGTGGGCGGCTACCCCGACTACAAAGGCACGCCCTACGCCGACGCCGACAACGACGGCATGCCCGACAAGTGGGAAACCGCCCACGGCCTCAACCCCAAAAGCGCCGCCGACGCCACCCAAGACCGCGACAAAGACGGCTACGCCAACATCGAAGAATACCTCAACAGCGTGGTGCCGCTGCAGAATGTGCGGCCCAACGCCAGCAAGGTGAAGTCATGATGTAGCGTGGACTCTGCGAGTCCGCGCCCGCACGAATCCCCAACGCGCGGACTCGCAGAGTCCACGCTACATTTCTCCTGCATGATTTCCAAAGCCCGTCTTTTCCTTTCCCTGCTCACCCTCGCCGCCTTCATCCCGGCGGCCGAGCCCACTGGCCCGCTCAAAGTATCGTCCAACGGCCGCTTCCTGATGACGGGCAGCGGCAAGCCGTTTTTCTGGCTGGGTGATACCGGCTGGCTGCTGTTCAACAAGCTCAAGCGCGAGGAAGCCGAAACCTACCTCGAAGACCGCCGCAGGAAAGGCTTCAACGTGATCCAGGTGATGGTGCTGCACCAAGTGCCCAGCGCGAACGTGTACGGCGACTCGGCCCTGACGCATGCCAACGTGGCCCGGCCGCTCACCTCGCCCGGCAGCTCGCCCACCGACGCCGCCCAATATGACTACTGGGACCACGTCGACTACATCGTGGACCTGGCCGCCAAAAAGGGCCTCTACATGGGCATGGTGCCGGTGTGGGGTACCAATGTGAAGAACGGCAAGGTGAACCAGAAGCAGGCCAAAACTTACGCCACCTTCCTGGCCGAGCGGTATCGAAACCGCCCCAACATCATCTGGCTGAATGGCGGCGATATTGCCGGCTCTGATTCGCTGAAAGTGTGGAACACCATCGGGGCTACGCTAAAAGCGGTGGACCCGAACCATCTGGAAACCTATCACCCGCGCGGCCGCACGCAGTCGTCGGATTGGTTTCACAAGGCCAGCTGGTTGGATTTCAACATGTACCAGTCGGGCCACCGCCGCTACGAGCAGGACACGTCGAAGAACGAAACCAACCACTACGGCCAGGACAACTGGCGCTACCAGCAAGCCGACTACGCTCTGAAACCGGCTAAGCCTTCGCTCGACGGGGAGCCTTCTTATGAAGGCATCCCACACGGCCTGCACGACATTACCCAGCCCCGCTGGACCGATGCCGACGTGCGCCGCTACGGCTACTGGTCGGTGTTCGCCGGCGCCTTTGGCTACACCTACGGGCAGAACTCGGTGATGCAAATGCACAGCAGCTTCGACAAGGGCAGCGCCTACGGCTCGTCGGAGCTGTGGTCGTCGGCCATTAATGCACCCGGTTCGGCCCAAATGCAGTACCTGAAGCAGTTGATGCTCTCGCGCCCCTTCTTCGAGCGGATACCCGACCAGTCGCTGATTGCCGGCGAAGTGGGGGAGAAGTACAACCGCCAGTTTGCCACGCGGGGCAAGAATTACGCCTTCGTTTACACTTACAACGGGCGGAATATGAAGGTGAACCTAGGCAAAATTGGCGGCGCGAAAGTGAAAGCCTCCTGGTACAGCCCGCGCGATGGCAAAACCACGGCCATTGGTACCTTTCCGAATAAAGGCACCCAGGAATTCAACCCGCCCGGCGAACAGAAGGACGGCAACGACTGGGTGCTGATTTTGGATTCCATCAGCTAACGTACCGTGGTCAACACCCTCACCAAAACCTTCCTAATACTCGGCGGCACCGCGCTGCTGAGCTCCTGCGCCAAAGAGGCGTACCTGTTCACCTCCTTCCGCGAGCCGGCCACCGATGGGCTGCACTTCCTCTACAGCTACGACGGCTACAAGTGGCAGGACGCGGGCAAGTCGTTTCTGACGCCGCAGGTGGGCCCCAGCAAGCTCATGCGTGACCCCAGCATTGCGCAAGGACCGGATGGCACCTACCACCTCGTTTGGACCTGCGGCTGGAAGGGCGACAAGGGGTTTGGCTACGCCAGCTCGAAGGATTTGGTACACTGGTCGGAGCAGCGCTTCATCGACGTGATGAGCCACGAGCCCAGCACCGTGAACGTGTGGGCCCCGGAAATCTTTTTCGACCCGCCCACGCAGCAGTTCCTCATCGTGTGGGCCAGCACCATCCCGCTGCGCTTCCCGAAGGGCCAGGAAGAAGAAGACAACAACCACCGCCTCTATTACACCACGACCAAGGATTTCAAGACCTTCTCAGCCACCAAACTCTACCTCAACCCCGGCTTCAGTGCCATCGACTCGGAAGTGTTGCGTCGCGGCGTGGATGACTACGTGCTGGTGGTAAAGGACAATACCCGCCCCGAGCGCGATATCAAAGTGGCATTCGGTCCTACGGCCACCGGGCCGTTTCCGAAGGTTTCGGCGCCCTTCACGGCCAACTTCACCGAAGGCCCGAGCGTGGCCAAGCTGCCGCACAATCAGTGGCTTATTTATTACGACGCTTATCGCGAGAAGAAATACGGCGCGGCCAAAACCAGCGACTTCCTAACCTTCACCGACGTTTCGGCTAAGGTGAGCGTGCCGGCGGGCCACAAGCACGGCACCATCTTCATGGTACCGCGCAAGACGCTCAAGAACTTGTTGCAAACCGCACCGGCAGGAGGAGCGGGTGCCACATCAGCTACTGGAAAACAATGAGTAAATCCCAATTGCCGGCAGGATGTAGCGTGGACTCTGCGAGTCCGCGCCCGAACGAACTTTCTAATAGGGCGCGAACTCGCAGAGTCCACGCTACGCTGCTGGCGATGCTGCTACCCGTTCTCGCCCAAGCCCAAACCACGCCCGCCGAAACCATCCGCTACACCGGCACCACGCTCAGCAACGTGGACTACCACCACGGCCAGCTGCGGCCGGCTATCGGCACGCATGCCCGGCAGGTGCTGCGCGCCAATCGCGAGCAGCCTAGTGCCGCCAATGGCGAAGGGTGGACATACAACCATGCCCCCATGCTGGCCTATTGGCAAGGGCAGTTCTACTACCAGTACCTCAGCAACCCCGTAGGCGAGCACGTGCCGCCCGGCCGCACGCTGCTGCTGACGAGCAAGGACGGCTACAACTGGACCAACCCCACCGTCATATTCCCGCCCTACCAGGTGCCCGACGGCTTCACCAAGCCCGACCAGCCCGGCAAAGTGGCTAAAAACCTGGTGGCCGTGATGCACCAGCGCATCGGCTTCTACACCTCGAAGAAAAACCGTCTGCTAACGCTGGGCTACTACGGCGTGGCCCTCGACGCCAAAGACGACCCGAACGACGGGCAAGGCATTGGCCGGGTGGTGCGCGAGGTGCTGCCGGGCGGCAAGTTTGGCCCGATTTATTTCCTGCGGAACAACAAGACCTGGGATAAGTCGAAATCCACTTATCCCTTCTACACCGCCAGCAAGGACAAGGGCTTCGTAGCCGCCTGCGAGGAAATCCTGGCCAACCCGCTGATGATGCAGCAGATGGTGGAAGAGCAGGACAAGGACGACCCGCTCATTCCCATTCACAAGGACTACAAAGCCTTCAGCTACTACCACTTGCCCAACGGCCAGCGCGTGGTAGGCCTATGGAAGCACGCCCTCACCACCATCAGTCCCGACGGCGGCAAAACCTGGCCCAACCCAGTCATCCGGGCGCCGCATTTCGTGAACAGCAACGCTAAAATCTGGGGCCAGCGCACCTCCGATGGCCGCTACGCCACGGTGTACAACCCGTCGGAATTTCGCTGGCCGCTGGCTATTTCGACCAGCGAAAACGGCCTTGACTATACCGACCTGTGGCTGGTGCACGGCGAAATCACGCCCATGCGCTACGGCGGCAATTACAAGTCGTACGGCCCGCAGTACGTGCGCGGCATTCAGGAAGGCGACGGCCTGCCGCCCGATAAAAAGCTGTGGGTGAGCTACAGCGTGAACAAGGAGGACCTGTGGGTGGCCTCGGTGCCGGTGCCCGTACGCGCCACCGCCAGCAGCCATGCCAACGAGGTTTTCGCGCAGCTGCCCGTCGGGCAGGAACTGGACCAGTGGAACACCTACAGCCTCGTGCAAGCGCCGGTGGAAATCGGCAAGCTGCCCGATGGCTCGAAGGGCCTTGTGCTCAAAGACTCCGATAAATTCGACTACGCCAAAGCCGAGCGCATTATTCCCGAAAGCAAGCAACTGGTGGCCGAACTCTCAGTAGTGACCGGCCAAAACGACCACGGCCTGCTGCAAATCGAGTTTCAGGATGCCAAGGGGCAGCCCGCCGTGCAGCTTTCTTTCGATTCCACCGGCACGCTGAGCTACAAAGCCGGCGCCCGCTTCAAGGGCGTGACTAAGTACCAGCCCAACCAGCCGCTCGACCTGAGAGTGACCTTGGACGCACCCAACCGCACCTGCACCATCACGGCCAACGGCAAGACCAGCACCTTCATCTTCTTCGCCCCGGTGGCTGCCTTCGAGCGGGTGATGCTGCGCACCGGCCCGGGCCGCCACTTCCCCACGCCCGACACCCCCGCAGACCAAGCCTACGACCTGCCCAAAGCCGGCGAGTCGGAGCCGCTGGCGGTTTTTTACCTGAAGTCACTGAAGACGTCAGCGCCGGAGCCGGCAGCAAAAGGGCTGGGTAGAAATTAAGAGGCCAGCACGAACGAAGAGACGCGACACTTCGCGTCTCTTCTTTGAACAGACGGAGCCGCACATCCTGAATCAGCACACGACTAGCAACATCAGCAACGATTGAGACGCGAAGTGTCGCGTCTCCACATCCCGAACCGCATGTCCTTTCGATTACCC
Source organism: Hymenobacter monticola (assembly GCF_022811645.1). Lineage (NCBI taxonomy): Bacteria > Pseudomonadati > Bacteroidota > Cytophagia > Cytophagales > Hymenobacteraceae > Hymenobacter > Hymenobacter monticola. The sequence goes on from NZ_CP094534.1 coordinate 3,279,920, forward strand.
CAGATTTCCCCCGTGTCCAAGCTCGCCGCACTGCTACTTCTGCTGCTTTCCTTCACGGCGCACGCGCAGCGCACCGAAACCCAGATGTTATCCGGCACGGGCAACGACAAAACCGTGAAGTGGCAGTTCTACTGCACCGCTGGCCGCAACTCGGGCAAGTGGACTACCATTCCGGTACCATCAAACTGGGAGTTACAGGGTTTCGGCAAGTACAACTACGGGCACCAGAAAGACACAGCGCGAGGTAAGGAAAAGGGCCTCTACAAATACCAGTTCAAGGTGCCGGCCAGCTGGCAGGGCAAGGTCGTGAACATCGTGTTCGACGGCTCGATGACTGATACCGAGGTAAAAATCAACGGCCAGTCGGCTGGCCCCGTGCACCAAGGCTCGTACTACCGCTTCAAGTACGACATTTCGAAGCTGCTGAAGTACGGCAAAACCAACATGCTCGAAGCCACCGTGGCCAAGCACTCGGCCAACGAATCGGTGAACGACGCCGAGCGGCGCGGCGACTTCTGGATTTTCGGCGGCATTTTCCGGCCCGTGTTTCTGGAGGCGCTGCCGGTGAGTCATATCAGCCGCGTCGCGCTGGATGCGCGGGCCGATGGCTCGTTTAAAGCCGACGTGTACACGGGCGGCGAGGCGGATGAAGTAGTAGGGCAATTGTACTCGCTTGATGGGCAGAAAGTAGGAGGAGAGGTTAAAGCTGCAGTAGCAGCTGGCGGTGCAGTCACGCGCTTGCAAACCACCGTTTCCAACCCGCAGCTCTGGACGCCCGAAACGCCCAACCGCTACCGCCTGGCTCTCACCCTGCGCAAGGGCGGTCAGACTGTGCACACGCTCAGCCAACGCTTCGGCTTTCGCACCGTGGAACTGCGCGAGCGCGAGGGCTACTACGTCAACGGCGTGAAAATCAAGTTTAAGGGCGTGAACCGACACTCGTTCTGGCCTAGTTCGGGGCGCGCCACCAGCAAGGCGCTGAGCATCATGGACGTGAACCTGATGAAGGACATGAACATGAACGCCGTGCGTATGTCGCACTATCCGCCCGACGACCATTTTCTGGAAGCCTGCGACTCGTTGGGCCTCTTCGTGTTCGATGAAGTGGCCGGCTGGCATGCCGCCTACAACACGCCCACCGGCACCAAGCTCACCGAGGAAATGGTGGTGAAGGACGAAACCCACCCCAGCATCATCGGCTGGATAAACGGCAACGAGGGCGGCCACAACTTCGACCTCGACCCCGTGCTCGACCGCATGGACCTGCAAAAACGCCCCGTGGTGCACGCCTGGCAGGTGTTCCGCGGCACCGATACTCAGCACTACATCAACTACGACTACGGCAACGGCACCCACCTGCACGGCCACAACATCGTGTTCCCCACTGAGTTTCTGCACGGCCTCTACGACGGCGGCCACGGCGCGGGCCTCGAAGACTACTGGGAACAGATGTGGCGCGAGCCGCTCTCGGCCGGCGGTTTCCTCTGGGACTTTTCCGACGCCGCCGTGGTCCGCACCGACAAAGGCGGCATCCTCGACACCGACGGCGACCACGGCCCCGACGGCATCCTGGGGCCCTACCGCGAGAAGGAGGGCAGCTACTTCACCATCAAGGAAGTATGGAGCCCCGTGTTCTTCGAGCGTCGCGAAATCACGCCTGCCTTCGACGGCACCTTCCGCATTCAAAACCGCTTCACCTACACCAACCTCAGCGCCTGCCGCTTCATCTGGAAGCTAGCCCAGCTGCCCACGCCCGGCGGCACCGCCGCGCCCGCCGTCCGCACCGGCACCATTGCGGTGCCCAGCATCGCGCCCACCGAGTATGGCCCCCTCAAACTGGCGCTGCCCGCCGATTGGGCGCAGGCCGACGTGCTCTACATCACGGCCACCGACCCTACCGGCCGCGAAATCTACACCTGGAGCTGGCCCATTGCCCGCCCCGCGCAGGTGGCCCAAAAGCTGGCTATCACCACTGGCTCCGGCTCGGTCACCCTCACCGAAACCGATTCGCTCTACACCGCCAACGCCCACGGCGTCACGCTAACCTTCAGCCGCAAAACCGGCCTGCTGCGCCAGGTGCGCAATGCCAAAGGCCTCATCCCGCTCACCAACGGACCCGTGCTGGCCGAGGGCGAAACTGCCTTCGAAGGCCTCAAGCAGCACCAGGACGGCGCCAACGTGGTCATCGATGCCACCTTCGGCAAGGCTAGCCGCTACCAGTCGCTGCAATGGACGGTATACCCCTCGGGCTGGGTCCGCATGACGGCCAAATACTTCCCCAAAGACTACGATTTTGCCCTGGCCGGCCTCAGCTTCAACTACCCCGAAAAGGAGGTGCGCGGCATCCAGTGGCGCGGCGACGGCCCCTACCGCGTCTGGAAAGACCGGATGAAAGGCACCAACCTAGGCGTGTGGACCAAGGCCTACAACAACACCAGCACCGGCGAGCCCGACGGCACTAAGAGCCCGCTCTACCCCGAGTTCAAGGGCTACTACTCCAACTTCTACTGGCTCACGCTCCAAACCACCGGCCAGCCCCTCACCATCGTATGCGACCAGGAAGACGTGTACCTACGCCTCTTCACGCCTCGCTTCGCCGCCAAGCCCTACAACACAGCTCCTGCCTTCCCCAGCGGCAACCTCTCGTTCATGCACGGCATCACGCCCATCGGCACCAAATCGCAAAAAGCCGAAAACATGGGCCCCATGGGCAAAACCAACATGTACTACGACTACAGCAAAGACCCGTCCTACGCCAAGGAAATCACGCTGTACTTCGATTTCTCGGGAGATGGAGCACCCGCGCAAAAGGCGGTGGGGAAGAAGTAGTAGGGAATTCGCTTTAGAAGCTTCCTAGGTGGTCATGCTGAGCGCAGCTGAGCATCTCTACCGAACCGCTGAGGTATCGTTCAATAGAGATGCTTCGGCTGCGCTCAGCATGACTGCCTTTTTCGTAGCTTCGTTAATTGGGCACAAGGAAATTCACCTCCCCCAAAGTTTACCTGCTATGCAACCTACAACCCCACATACCAGCGTTGCCGATTACTACTACGGGGTATTAAGCAACCTAAGTGCCGATAGTAAGCTAGACCTCATTTCACGGCTTTCGCAGTCGCTTAAGCAGCATCAGGAACCAGCATATCCAAGCCTGGAATCCCTTTTTGGCGCCTACAAAGGCGAGGAAACAGCAGAGGAATTGATAGCCGATATTCGGAATTCCAGAGTTTCCACCCGAGACATTGAGCCGCTTTGAAAACGTACCTGCTCGATACGAACATCTGCATCTACTTCATCAAGGGCTTGTATGAGCTTAACCGGAAGATTGAAGCAGTCGGAACAACTAATTGTTTCATCTCCGAAATGACGGTGGCAGAACTCAAATACGGCGTTGAGAACAGTAAAACACCGGAGTTAATGCGGCCAATTGTGGAGGCATTCATTCCCAAATTTGCCGTTATTCCCGTGTACGATGCGCTGGATGTGTATGCGGCTGAAAAGGCTCGGTTACGCCGGCAAGGGCTGATGCTCGATGATTTTGATATCCTGATTGGAGCAACGGCTATTGTCAACAATATGACGCTGGTGTCCAATAATCAAAAGCATATGAGCCGGCTAGCTAACATAAATCTGCAGGACTGGACGACAGCAGAGCCTGCATAGAAACTCCGCATGCAGCCCACCCCGCTACCCACCAAGCCCCATTACCCCATCCTCGACGGCCTGCGGGGCGTGGCGGCGCTCATGGTAGTGGCCTTCCATTTGTGCGAGGCCCACGCCACCAGCCACCTCGACCAGGTGATTAACCACGGCTACCTGGCGGTGGATTTCTTCTTTTTGCTGTCGGGGTTCGTGATTGGCTACGCCTACGACGACCGGTGGGGCCGCCTCACGGTGGGCGGTTTCTTCAAGCGGCGGCTGGTGCGGCTGCAACCCATGGTGGTGCTGGGCATGGTGATAGGGGCGGGGCTGTACTACTTCCAGGCGTCGGCGCTGTTCCCCATCATCGGCCAGACGCCGGTGTGGAAGATGCTGCTCGTGATGCTCATCGGCTGCTTCATGGTGCCGGTGCCGGTGTCGCTCGACGTGCGGGGCTGGCACGAAACCTTTCCGCTCAACGGGCCGGGCTGGTCGCTGTTTTTCGAGTACGTGGCCAACGTGCTGTACGCGACGGTGGTGCGCCGCTTCTCCAACGTGGCGCTGGGCATCCTGGTGGTGCTGGCGGCAGGGGCGCTGCTGCACCTGGGCCTCACCAGTCCCCAGGGCGATGTCATTGGGGGCTGGTCGCTGGAGCCTGAGCAGCTGCACATTGGCTTCGCCCGCATGACGTACCCGTTTTTTGCGGGGCTGCTGCTGTTTCGGCTGGCGCGGCTGCGGCCGGTGCCGCAGGCCTTTGGGTGGTGCAGCCTGGCGGTGGTGGCGGTGCTGGCCATGCCCCGCGTTGGCAGCCCCGCGCAGCTGTGGCAAAATGGGCTCTACGATGCGCTCTGCATCATTTTCGTCTTCCCCGCCGTCATCTTCTTCGGGGCCAGCGGGGCGGTGCGCTCGGGCGCGGCCCAGCGGCTATGCCGCTTCCTGGGCGATATTTCGTATCCGATTTACATCACGCACTACCCGCTCATCTATACCTACACGGCCTGGGTCGCGACCCATAAAGTGTCCTTGCGCGAGGGTTTGCCCGTGGCGGCGCTGGTCTATCTGGCGGCGGTGGCGCTGGCGTATGGGTGCTTGAAGTTTTACGATGAACCGGTGCGGGAGTGGTTGAGGAAGAAGGTGTTGATGGAAGTCAGATGAAGGGAGCAGCCGCAGCTCTTATAGAATCAGAAGTGTTGGTGTAACTTGGTGTTGGTAACCAGAGGCATAGATGAAATACTTAATTTTTTCATTGTTTTTCTTTTTGCTTTTTGCATGCAATAGGAAAATCAGTAGTGAATCAAGTAGTGGACTATTTCCAATTAAGGAGTTTGGTAAGTGGGGTTATATTGATTCTAAAGGCAAGACTGTTGTGAAGTGCCAGTTTGATGGAGCTTCACCATTTTCAGAGGGACTGGCAGCCATTCGTATAGATTCGGCGTTTGGCTTTATCGACACAATGGGCAATGTGGTAATCAAGCCAAGGTTCTATGAGACGTCAGAATTCTCCGATAGTCTTTGTAAGGTTGTTATAAAAAAGAATGGATTGTTTAAAATTGCTTTCATTCGTCCAAATGGAAATACTGCATTCACTACGAATTATGATAACGTGGCTTCATTTAGTTATGGAAGAGCGGCGGTTGAAATAAATAATGAGGTGTGCTTTATTGACAAAAAAGGCAAAGTAGTAATCAATACTCACTTTCCTTATGGCGGAAACGCTTTATTTCACGAAGGTCTAGCAATGGTTTGGGGTGGGACATCCAAATGGGTTGACCAGCCAGATGGCTCGCGCATCATGCAGGGAGATACAACTAAATATATTGATACTTCTGGTAAGGAAGTAATAATACTCGAAGGAATGGGCTATGACGACTTCGCGGAAGGGGTTGCGTTAGCTAGAATTAAAGACAGACCATGTTACTTAGATAGAAAAGGAAAACCCCGGATTATACCTGAACGAGAAGATTTGACCTATTTTAGTTTTTCAGATGGAATGGCTCAGGCTGTTATCGCTGGCGTTGACCATAGAGCAGGTTTTATTGATACGACAGGTAAAGTAGTTATTCCTATCAAATACGCTCAGATAAGAGATTTTAAGGAGGGGCTTGCTGCATATCAGGATAAGGGTATTTGGGGCTTTATAAATAAGAAAGGAGTAGTGTCAATCTCGCCTCAGTTTGAACAAGTTGAATATGGGGGTTTTAAGAATGGTCTTTGCAAGGTAATGCGTGCCCATCAATGGGGATATATAAACCATACGGGCAAATTCGTTTGGAAAGAGCAGATTGGAATAGAGTATGGAAAGTTAGATTTGGTAAAATGGAAGCTTGATACATTGAACATTGCTAAACCGTTGTACACTGAAAAGCTTGCTGGTAATGACAACTTTCCAAGAAAGAGGCATTTCCCTTTATATCACCAGCTTGCGTTGAATGTTGACACAACGGATATGACTGTTTTTGCAGATAGGTACTTTGCTTATAAGTTGTATCTCATTAATGCTTCAAAAGATACTTCAAAAATCCCTGCGCAAGACGGCAGGATAAAGATTATTCAGCAAGCAATAAATAAGAATGGTGTGTGGCAGGATATTGAAAATTTTGTCAATAGCTTTTGTGGGAATAGTTATCATGTTCTATTACTTGCGCCCGATGAATTTCAGATATTTGCATCACCAATATACAAAGGCACTTATAAGACTAAACTTCGCTATAGATTGAAGACAGGAGGAAAAGAGATTTATTCGAATGTCTTCACGGGAACAATTAATCCAGAACAGTTTCTGCAAACACGAGATAAGCCAAAATCTGAAATATCGTTATGGGTGAATTAATTCTGTTGACGCGAATTCAGTTGCGAATACTTACCCCCATTCCACCATCCTCCCCACACCATGCATAAATCGACCAGATTCGTGCTAACATCCTAGAATAACGGGAAGCAAAAAAGTCCGAACTATGTGGGTGCCGAACTGCGCCCCGCGCACCCCCCAGCCGGCCCGGTGGCCGAGGCGCTTGCTCTACGCTGGGGCGGGCGCAGGGGGGAGGCTCCGACTATGACTGCCCGACTCCTGTTACTTCTGCTTACTTGTTTGTCGCTCACGGCGTTGGGGGCTGTGCCGCCCGCCGCCGTGCAGCTTCAGCGGCTGCGCTGCGAGCTGCTGACCAACCCCGAAGGCATCGACGCCACCGCCCCGCGCCTGAGCTGGGAATTGCGCAGTGCCGCGCGTGGCCTCACCCAAACCGCCTACCAGGTGCTGGTGGCCTCGACCCCCGAAAAGCTGGCCGCCGACGAAGGCGACCTCTGGAACTCGGGTAAGGTGGCGTCGGGCCAATCGGTGCACGTGGCCTACGCCGGGGCGCCGCTCCGCAGCCGTGCCCGCTGCTACTGGAAGGTGCGCACCTGGACCGACCAGGGCGAAACCGCCTGGAGCCCGCCCGCTCGCTGGAGCATGGGCCTGCTCAACTACCTCGACTGGAAAGGCCGCTGGATTGGCCTGGACCGCGCCTTTCCCTGGGACGATGAATCGACCCACGCCCGGCTGTCGGCCCGCTATTTCCGCAAGGAGTTCAAGGCCGACAAGCCCGTGAAGCAGGCCACCGCGTCCATTATCGGGCTGGGGCTGTACGAGCTCTACCTCAACGGCCAGCGCGTGGGCGACCAGGTGCTGGCGCCCGGCCCCACCGACTACACCCAGGGCGTGAAGTACAACACCTTCGACGTGACCGCGCTGCTGCGGCCCGGCGCCAACGCCCTCGGTACGGTGCTAGGAAACGGCCGCTTCTACGCCATGCGGCAAAACTATAAGCCGTACAAAATCAAGACCTTCGGCTACCCCAAGCTGCTGATGCAGCTCGACGTGACCTACGCCGATGGCAGCCACGAGGTCATCAAAACCGACGAAACCTGGCAGGCCACCGCCGACGGCCCCATCCGGGCCAACAACGAGTACGACGGCGAAGAATACGACGCCACCAAGGAAATGCCGGGCTGGGCCACCGCCGGCTTCGACGCTAAAAAGTGGCTGAAAGCCGAGCTGGTGCAGGAGCCCGGCGGCGCCTTCGAGGCCCAGATGAACGAGAACATGAAGGTGATGGAAACCCTGAAACCGGTGGCCCTCAAACCGCTGGCGGGCGGCAAGTTCATCCTCGACATGGGCCAGAACATGGCCGGCTGGCTGCGGCTGCGCGCCACCGGCAAGCGGGGCGACAAAATCACGCTGCGCTTTGCCGAGACGCTGCAAAAAACCGGCGAGCTGTACGTGGCCAACCTGCGCGACGCCCGCGTGACCGACGTGTACACGCTGCGCGGCGGCGCCCGCGAAACCTGGGAGCCGACGTTTGTGTACCACGGCTTCCGCTACGTCGAAATCAGCGGCTACCCCGGCACGCCCACGCTGGCCGATTTCGACGGCCGCGTGGTGTACGACGACCTGGCCACGACGGGCGAGTTTACCACCTCCAACGCCACTATCAACCTGGTGTATAAGAATGCCTACTGGGGCATTCGGAGCAACTACAAGGGCATGCCCATCGACTGCCCGCAGCGCAACGAGCGGCAGCCCTGGCTCGGCGACCGCACCACCGGGGCCTACGGCGAGAGCTTCGTGTTTGATAACTCGCGGCTGTACGCGAAGTGGCTCGACGACATTGCGCAGGCCCAAAAAGCCGACGGCAGCATCCCCGACGTGGCCCCCGCCTTCTGGCGCTACTACGGCGACAACGTGACCTGGCCCGGCACCTACCTCACCATCGCCGACATGCTGTACTCGCAGTATGGCGACGCCCAGCCCATCGCCAAGCACTACGACTCGATGCGCCGCTGGCTCGCCTACATGCGCGCCAACTACATGACCGCCGGCTACCTCGTGACCAAGGACAAGTACGGCGACTGGTGCGTGCCGCCCGAGTCGGAGAAGCTCATCCACTCCCAAGACCCCGCCCGCAACACTAGCGGCGAGGTCATCGCCACCAGCACCTACTACCACCTGCTGACCCTGATGCAGCGCTTCGCCACCGTGCTCGGCAAGCCCGCCGATGCGCAGGAATACGCCGCCCTAGGTGCCAAAATCAAGGACGCCTTCAACCAGAAGTTCCTGAACGCCCAAAACCAGCAGTACGCCAACAACACCGTGACGGCCAACCTGCTACCCCTGGCCTACGGCATAACGCCGGACGCCGAGCGCGGCAAGGTGTTCCAGAACATTGCCGATAAAATCTTGGTCGAAAACAAGGGCCACATCAGCACCGGCGTCATCGGCACGCAGTGGCTCATGCGCGGCCTCACCGCCGAGGGCCGCCCCGACATCGCCTACAAACTGGCCACCAACCGCGACTACCCCAGCTGGGGCTACATGGCCGCCAACGGCGCCACCACCATCTGGGAGCTCTGGAACGGCAACACCGCCGACCCCGCCATGAACTCCCAAAACCACGTGATGCTGCTCGGCGATTTAATCATCTGGGACTACGAGAACCTGGCGGGCATCAAATCGGCCGCACCTGGTTTTCAAGAGCTTGAAATGAAACCCGCCATGATTGACGGGCTAACGTCGGTGCAGGCGTCTTATCAATCGGTGCGCGGCTTGGTGCGCAGTAGCTGGACGCGGGATGCCAAGCGCTTCACCTGGAACATCACGGTGCCAGGCAATTCTAAGGCGCTGGTGTATGTGCCGACTAAGGATGCCAAGGACGTGACGGAAAGCGGCAAAAAGGCTTCTGGCGCGGCTGGGGTGAAGTTTTTGCGGATGGAAGGAACGCGGGCGGTATTTGAGGTTGGGTCGGGGGAGTATGCGTTTGTGGCGAAGCAGTGATGGGAGATTGTAACCAAAAGAGCGTCATGCTGAGCGCAGCGAAGCATCTCTACCGCTCCGTTCAACGGGGCGCCTCACCCCCCGGCCCCCTCTCCGAAAAGGAGAGGGGGCTAGGGGGTGAGGCGCCACTGTCGGCGAGCTTCTTGCACTACCCCCACATGCTAATTATTCAGACTTCCGCTTAATGAATCAAACACGAGCTATAAATAAGCTGACAATAAAGGCCCTAGCCATAGCCTCCGCGCTGCTACTAGCCAGCGCCCCAGCCGCCCACGCCCAAACCCCAGCGCCCACCACTACGCAAATCTCCACCACCGCCAAGTGGTCGGAGCGGATGGCGCTGTCGGTGCTGAAGCGGAGCCCGTGGTTGCAAGACCCAGCCCTAGGGGACTCGTGGGGCTACACCCAGGGGCTGCTGATGCACGCGCTGGAAGCGTTGGAGCACCAGAACCACGACCCGCGCTTGCGCACCGCCTTGCAACAGTACGGCGACAAAATGGTGGACGCCCAGGGCCAGATTCACAACAAAGACTACAAGCCGCTGGACAACAGCCTCGACAACATCAACTCGGGCAAGCTCCTGTTTCAGCTCTACACGGATACCAAGCAGGAGAAGTATAAAATTGCCCTGCAAAAGCTGCACGCGGAGCTTCAGCAACAACCCAAAACCAGCGACGGCGGCTACTGGCACAAGAAGAAATACCCCAGCCAGATGTGGCTCGACGGGGCCTACATGGCCAGTCCATTCGTGGCGCAGTACGCGGCGTACTTTAAGGAGCCGGCCGGGTTTGATGAGGCCGCCAAGCAGTTGCTCTTGCTCGATAAGCACCTGCGCGACCCCAAAACCGGCCTGCTCTACCACGGCTGGGATGAGAAGCACGTGCAAGCCTGGGCCAACCCCCAAACCGGCCAGTCGCCCAACTTCTGGGGCCGGGCCATCGGTTGGTACGGCATGGCCCTAGTCGATGTGCTCGACTACCTCCCCACCCAGCACCCCGACCGCCCCAAGCTAGTGCAGGTGCTCGACCGGCTGGCCGTGGCCATCCAGAAATACCAGGACCCCACCAGCGGCCTCTGGTACCAGGTGGTGGATAAAGGCGGGCAGCCCGGCAACTACCTCGAAGCGTCGGCCTCGTGCATGTTCGTGTACACGCTGGCCAAGGGCGTGAACAAGGGCTACCTGAACAAGAAGTACCGCCCGGTAGCCCAAAAAGGCTTCGACGGTATCACCACCAAGCTCATCGAAGTAAAGCCCGACGGCGAGCTCAACCTGTTGCAAGTGTGCGAAGTTGCTGGCCTCGGTCCCGGCACCGAGCGCAACGGCTCCTACGAGTACTACGTGGGCGAACGCATCAAAATCAACGATTTGAAGGGGGTAGGGCCGTTCATCCTGGCCAGCCTCGAACTCAATAAATAGCGGCTCCGGCCTTCCAACGTATCGCCATGAGAAACCCCATTTTGCTACTGGCCCTCGGGCTGCTTGCGCACGGCGCCTCAGCCCAAACGCAGCCGTGGAAACAGGGCATCGTCACCGACGAATTCATCTTCGAAAAAGCGCCCTTTCCCGAGAGCCACGCCGCCACCATCGCTGAGACGCCGAAGGGCCTCGTGGCCGCCTGGTTTGGCGGCACCAAGGAGCGCAACCCCGACGTGGGCATCTGGGTGAGCCGCCAGGAAAACGGCCGCTGGACCGCTCCCGTGGAGGTGGCTAACGGCATCCAAAACGAAACCCTGCGCTACCCCAGCTGGAACCCGGTGCTCTACCAAGCACCCGGCGGCGAGCTGCTGCTGTTCTATAAAATTGGCCCGAAACCCTCGGACTGGAAGGGCTGGCTGCGCACCTCTAAAGACAACGGCCTGACGTGGTCGGCGGCCCAGGCGCTGCCGGAAGGTTACATCGGGCCGGTGAAAAATAAGCCCGTGCTGCTCAAAAATGGCACCTTGCTCTCGCCCACCAGCACCGAGGGCAGCGGCGGCTGGCTGGTGCATTTCGAAGCCACCCCCGATTTTGGCAAGACTTGGACCAAAACCGCGCCCGTGCCCAACGGCGCGACCCAGGGTGCGATTCAGCCCAGCATCCTCACCTATAAGGACGGCCGCCTGCAAGCCCTCTGCCGCAGCCGCGACCGCGCCATCCTCGAAACGTGGTCCACGGACCAGGGCAAAACCTGGTCGCCCCTCGCCAAAACCACCCTACCCAACAATAACTCCGGCACCGATGCTGTGACCCTGAAAGATGGCCGCCAGCTGCTGGTCTACAACCACGTGCTACCCCCCGGCACCCTCGCCAAAGGCCCCCGCACCCCCCTCAACGTGGCCGTGTCGAAGGACGGCAAAGAGTGGTACGCCGTAGCCATTCTGGAGGATTCGCCTATCAGCCAGTACTCGTACCCATCTGTGATTCAGACCAAGGATGGGCTGGTGCATTTCGTGTACACCTGGCGCCGCCAGCGCATCAAGCATGCCGTACTCGACCCCAAGAAAATGAAGCTGGTGAAGATTGAAAACGGCGTGTGGCCGGCGATGAAGGGGTACAAAGCGCCGGTGGGTGATGCAGAGATTACGAAGGATTGAGGAGTCACCAGAACAGAACGAGAAAGGCCGTCATGCAGAGCGCAGCGAAGCATCTCGCTCGCTTCGTTGCTAACGTCATTGATTACTGAAGCACGCGAGATGCTTCGCTGCGCTCTGCATGACGGTCTACACTAAAACGAATTCCCACCCATGTCCAGATTCTTCCGCCTGCTCCTAGGTTCGCTTTTCCTCACTACCGCCGCCCAGGCGCAAAACTCCGACGACCAGTACCGAGAGCCGTTGCAGCAGGTGCTGGAGGAGATTCAGCAGCGCTACGGGGTGAAAATCCGGCCCGATGCGGCCATGGTGAAGGACAAGTATGTGACCTACGCCGAGTGGCGCTTCCGCCCCGACGTGGACGAGACCTTGCGCAGTGTGCTGGCTCCATTCGACTACCAGGCAGCGAAAACCGGCGATAAAACTTACAAGCTCAAGACCTTCCAGTATCACCTCAAAACGCCCGACGAAGGCGCGGCCCAGTTGGCGCAGCTAGCCAGTCAGTACCACGACGCCGCCACCTGGGAAAAGCGCAAAGCCGAGTTGCGCAATTGCATGTGGTCGGCGTTGCGGCTGTCGCCGATGCCGGCCAAACCGGCCAGCAAGCCAATTATTACCAACAAGCGGCAATACGACGGCTACACGGTGGAGAATGTGGCCATCGAAACGCTGCCGGGCTACTACATGACCGGTTCGATTTATAAGCCGCTCAAATCCAAAGGCAAGGTTCCGGTCATTATCAGCCCTGACGGGCATTTTGGCGACGGCCGCTACCGGGCCGATGCGCAGAAGCGCTGCGCCACGCTGGCCCGTATGGGCGCGATGGTGTACAGCTACGACCTGTTTGCCTGGGGCGAATCGCTGCTGCAATTTAAGGGCGAAGACCACCGCCGCAGCCTCGCCATGACGGTGCAGGCCCTGAACGGCGAGCGGGCCCTCGACTACCTGCTGTCGCTGAAAGACGCTGATAAAAACCGCGTGGCCATCACCGGCGGCTCGGGCGGCGGCAGCCAAACCATGCTGCTCACGGCCCTGGATGATAGAATCAAAGTGAGCGTGCCCGTAGTGATGCTCTCGACCTACCATAGTGGTGGCTGCCCCTGCGAAAGCGGCCAGCCCGTGCACCTCTGCGGCAACGGCACCAACAACGCTGAAATCGCCGCCATGGCCGCCCCGCGCCCCCAATTAGCCATCACCGACGGCGGCGACTGGACTGCCCAAACGCCCGAAGTCGCCTACCCCTACCTCCAAAAAATCTATGGCTACTACAGTAAAACAGACCTCGTGCAAAACACCCATCTGCCCAAGGAAGGCCACGATTACGGCCCCTCAAAGCGCCAGGCGATGTACGAGTTTCTGGCGAAGAACCTAGGGCTGAATCTGGCTGCCGCCGAGGATAAAACCGGCAAGCTGGACGAGTCAAAAGTGACCATCGAGAAGGAGGAAGCGCAGCGCGTTTTCGGGCCGAAAGGGGAGGGGCTGCCGGCCAATGCGCTGCACAGTTTCGAGGATTTGCAGACGGTTTTCGCAAAAGCGGTAGCGCCGTGAACGATGTAGAGACGCAACATTTTGCGTCTCGTCGTTGGACGGTCGGCATCGCGCAGAACCGCTCATACTAAACAACATAAGCAACGACGAGACGCAAAATGTTGCGTCTCTACATCGCCCGACATGCTCCGAACAGTTATTCTTAAAGTTCTCTTTGCCCTCAGCCTGCTAGCCGCCGCGCCCGCCCGCGCCGCCGACATCTGGGTAGCGCCCACCGGCTCCGACCGCAACCCTGGCACCCAGGCCCAGCCGCTGGCCACCCCAAATGCCGCCCTGCGCCAAGCTCGCGACCTGCGCCGCCTGCACGATGCCTCGGTGGCCGATGGCGTGCACATCTGGCTGAAGGGCGGCGAGTACCGATTGACGGAACCGTGGTTTTTTTGGCCCGAGGATGCGGGCACGGCCGCCAGCCCCACGGTGGTAGCCGCCGCGCCGGGCGAGCACCCAGTACTGAGCGGCGGCGTGTCGGTAACGGGCTGGCATAAAGCAGTTGGTAAAGTTGCTGGTCTGCCGGCTATCGCGCAGGGCCAGGTTTGGGTAGCCGCCGCGCCGCTGCTAGCAGGCCGCGCCCTCAACTTTCGCCAGTTGTGGGTGAATGACCGCAAAGCCACGCGCGCCCGCACGCCCAACCACGACAACCTGCCCCGCCTGCTTACCTGGGACACCGACAAGCGTGAAACCACCGTGCCGGCTGCCGCCCTAGGTGGCATAAAGCAACCCATCCAGCTGGAAATGGTTCTGCACCAGATGTGGGCCGTGAACGTGCTTCGGGTAAGAAACCTGGCCGTGCAGGGCGACAAAGCCCGGCTAACGTTTCAGGAACCCGAAAGCCGCGTGCAGTTTGAGCACCCGTGGCCTCGGCCCATTATCAATGGCAAAAACGGCAGCTCGGCCTTCTACCTAAGCAATGCCATCGAGCTGCTCGACCAGCCCGGCGAGTGGTTTTATGACGCCCCGCACGGGCAGGTGTACTACTGGCCCCGCGCCGGCGAAAACCTGGCCACTGCCAAAGTGGTAGCGCCGGCCTTGGAAACGCTGGTGCAAGTGCAGGGCACCCTTGACCAGCCGGTGAGCTACGTGCAGTTTAAGGGGCTGACCTTTTCCTATACCACCTGGCTGCGGCCGTCGCAGCAGGGCCACGTGCCGCTGCAAGCCGGCATGTACTTGCTGGATGGCTACTCGCTGGCCAAGCCGGGCACGCCCGACAAAGCCGGCCTCGAAAACCAGGCCTGGATAGGGCGGCCACCGGCCGGGGCGCAGGTGCAGGGCGCGCACCACACGCGCTTCGAGCGCTGCCAGTTCCTGCACATGGGCGCTACGGGGCTCGATTACCAAAGCGGCACCCACGACGATGCAGTGGTGGGCTGCACCTTCCGCGACGTGGCTGTGAATGGCCTGCAACTGGGTAAGTTCTCGGATGAGGGCGTGGAAACCCACCTGCCTTACAACCCAAAGGATGAGCGCGAAATCTGCACCACTGAACTGATAGAAAACAACCTTGTCACGGACTGTGGCAACGAGGACTGGGGCGCGGTAGGCATCGCCGCTGGTTTCGTGCGCAATACCACCATCCGGCACAACGAGGTGGTGCAGGTGCCCTACACCGGCATCAGCCTGGGCTGGGGCTGGACCAAAACGGCCAACGCCATGCGCGATAACCGTGTGCAGGCCAATTACATCCACCACTACGCCCAGCACACCTACGATGTGGCGGGCGTGTACACGCTCTCGGCCCAGCCGGGCACGGTTATCAGCGAAAACCGGGTCGATGAAATCGGCCGGGCGCCCTACGTGCACGACCCCGACCACTGGTTCTACCTCTACCTCGACGAGGGCTCCTCCAACATCACGGTGCAGGACAACTGGTGCCCGGCCGAAAAATTCCTGGCCAATGCCAACGGTCCGGGCAACGTGTGGAAGAACAACGGCCCGATGGTGAGCGAGTCAATAAAGCAGGCAGCAGGGCTGGAAGCGGGGTATCAGGATTTGCGGAACCCCTGACATGGGCGCCTCACCCCCGGCCCACTCTCCGAAAAGGAGAGGGGGAGCCTGATGAATGCACGGAATGAACAATTGATTTTTATGAAAGAAAACACCAAAGCCGCCACAAGAAAGTTGTCTGGCTCCCCCTCTCCTTTTCGGAGAGGGGGCCGGGGGGTGAGGCGCACCGTTTGGGCAGTTCTGCTCTTGTTTTCAACTCTCCCCAGCTTCGCCCAACGCGCCACCTGGATTTGGTATCCCGGCGACTACGAAATCTGGCTGGGCAACCAGATGCAGAACCGGCGCACCGAGCGCGGCACCTTCTTCCCGGTATTCTGGCGGATGGACAGCCACTACGTGCTCATCGACTTCCACAAGGATTTCGACCTTACGCAGCCCGAGGAAGTGGAACTGCGTGCCGAAGGCCAGTACAATGTGAAGCTCGACGGCAAGCCCCTGACCGGCGCGCCCACCCGCCTAACAGTGCCGGCCGGCAAGCACCGCATCAATATCAAAGTATATAACCAGGCCACGCCGCCGGCCGTGTTTGTGCGCGGCAAAACCATTGCCTCCGATGCGTCGTGGCTGGTGACTTATGAGGACAAGGAGTGGATTGACGCCTCGGGCAAAACCTCCGACCAATCGGGCACCACCTGGCTGCAAGCCGGGGCTTGGAATTTTGACTCGCTAGAGGCGCGGCCTTCCACTTTCAAGCTGCCGACCGAGATGCGGCGGGCTGCCCGTGTGGAACGCAATGGGCAAAATATGGTGGTCGATTTTGGGCGCGAAACCTTCGGCTACATCAAGCTGCACGGGGTGAAAGGCAAAGGGCAGGTGGCCGTGTATTTTGGCGAATCGAAGGAAGAAGCTTTAGCAACTGAAACCGGCGAAACGCTGGAATACCTGGCCGTGGACCAGCCGCAGAAGGGCGACCAAACCACGAGTTTATCCAAAGCGTTTCGCTATGTAAACATCCGGCCCGGGGCAGGCGTCAGCCTCGATTCGGTGTCGATGCTCTACGAATATGCGCCGGTGGCGGAGCGGGGTAAATTCCGCTGCTCCGATGCGCAGCTGAATAAAATCTGGGACGTGGCGGCTTACACCATGCACCTCAATACGCGGGAGTTTTTCATCGACGGTATTAAGCGCGACCGGTGGGTGTGGTCGGGCGACGCTTACCAGAGCTATTTGATGAATTACTATCTGTATTTCGACACGCCGACCGTGAACCGCACGCAGTTTGCGCTGCGCGGCAAAGACCCGGTGACCAGCCACATCAACACCATCATGGACTACAGCTTCTACTGGTTCATCAGCGTATACGATGCTTACCAATATACCGGCGACAAGGCCCAGGTGCAGCAGCTCTACCCCCGCATGCAGAGCCTGATGGACTACTGCCTCGGCCGCCGCAACAAGGACGGTCTGATGGAGGGCTTGGCTGGCGACTGGGTGTTCATCGACTGGGCCGATGGGCTGAGCAAGAAGGGTGAAGTGAGCTTTGAGCAGCTGCTGCTGTGCCGCAGCCTCGAAAGCATGGCGTTGTGCGCCAAGCTAGTCGATGACCGGGCTGGCGCGCAGAAATACCAGCAACTGGCCACTGACCTCAAGGCCAAAGTCTTCGCCACCTACTGGAATGCCGGCAAGGGCGCGCTGGTGCACAGCCGCGTCAACGGCCAGCCTACCGACAACGTGACGCGCTACGCCAACATGTTCGCCATCTTCTTCGACTACCTCAGCCCCGAGCAGGAGCAGCAGGTGAAGAAATCGGTGCTGCTGAACCCGCAGGTGCCCAAAATCACGACGCCCTACATGCGCTTCTACGAGCTGGAAGCGCTGTGCGCGATGGGCGAGCAACCCTACGTGCTCAAGGAAATGAAGTCGTACTGGGGCGGCATGTTGAACGAGGGCGCCACGTCGTTTTGGGAGGAATACGACCCCACTAAAAAAGGCACTGAGCACCTGGCCATGTATGGCCGGCCCTTCGGCAAGAGCCTGTGCCACGCCTGGGGCGCCAGCCCGATTTACCTGCTGGGTAAGTACTACCTCGGCGTGAAGCCCCTCACGGCCGGCTACGCCACCTACGAAGTAGTGCCCAACCTTGGCGGCCTGCAATGGATGGAGGGCACCGTGCCCACGCCGCAGGGCGACATCACGGTGGCCGCCAGCCCCAAGCAACTGAAGGTGAAAGGCGCGATGGGTACCGGCACGCTGCGTTTCAAAAGCAAGTCAAAGCCTTCTTGCAAGGGTGGCAAAATCGTTTCGAAAGGCAGCGAGCAGTACGAGCTAACGCTGGAAAAAGGGCGCGAATACGTGGTGACTTATCAGGCGCTGTAATGCAACAACCTCTGTGTACCTCTGCGAAACCCACTGCGTACCTCTGCGGGAACCGTCGTCTGCTCAGCCTGCTACTGTGGTTGCTATTGCCGCTGACGGCCTCTGCGCAAGCCGGCGAAAAGATGTCGGTGGTTGAAATCATTGGCCCCGGCAAAGCGCCCGTTTCAGCCAGCAGCTTGGTGGCGTTGTGTCAGAAATACAAAGTGCCGACCTCGGGCATCTACAGTTGGCAAAACCACCTCGTTGCCTATGGCAAAGCCGCCAGCATTCAGGACCTGCGGAAGAACCTGGCCGCTGTCTACGCGGGCAACGAAGTGAAATTCTACGCCGCGCCCTTCTACCAATTCGACCGACATTACTGCGCCGATAAAACCACGGCCGGGCAGTGGGACAACATCATCCTAACGGCAAACCTGGTCAACGACCCGAAGAAGCAACAGGAATACCTGAGCTACCACGCCACCCAGTTTCAGCAGTGGCCCGAAGTGGCGCAGGGTTTCTGCAATGCCAGTTTTCAGCAGCTGCTGGTGTATCGGCAGGGGCGGCAGCTGATGCTGGTTATCAGCATTCCGCACGGCGAAAGTTTGGACAAGTTGAACCCGAAAACCTCGCTCAACAACCCGCGCGTGGACGACTGGAATCGGCTGATGAAGCAATACCAGGAAGGCTTGCCCGGCACCAAGCCAGGGGAGGTGTGGGCGTTTCTGAAACCGGTTGCGGTGAAGCAGCCAGTGCTCCATAAGCCATGAAAAATCCCCCGCACCCCCGCCGGCACCTCGCTGCCAACTCAGGCCCCGCCATTTCCAATTCCACGACCGCCAGCACCGGTTCCAGGTTAGGCAGTAGGATATCTTTAAGCGCCAGTAGGATATCTGCAAGTGCAGGCAACTTGTCAGTGCCGGATATTAGGATATATTCTATAGCAAGTAGGATATAAGCGGCATGCAGTAGGATGTCTTTCAGCGCCAGTAGGACATCTTCAATGGTCACCCACGTTTCAGTGGCTGGAATAACTTATTCTTCAACTTCCCTAACCACCCTGTAATGCTAACCCTCGGAATCCTGGGCCTCGGCGAAGGCCGCAGCACCATGTCGGCCGCTCTGAACAGCCCGAAATGGACCCTTAAAACCATCTGCGACCGCAACGAAGACCTGTGCCGGCACCGCGCCGAGGAATTCAACTTCCCGCACTACACCACCAAGTACCAGGACCTGCTCGATGACCCGGAAATCGACGCCGTGGCCATCTACACCCCGGACCACCTGCACGCCGAGCACGTGGCCCAGGCCCTGCGCGCCGGCAAGCATGTGGTATGCACCAAGCCCTTTATTGACGACCTCAGCAAGGCCAACGAGCTGCTGGAGCTGAGCCGCACCTCGGGCAAAAAGCTGTTTGTGGGCCAAAGCTCACGGTTTTTCGAACCTATGAAGAAGCAACGGGCCGACTACGAGGCCGGCCTCATCGGCGAGCTCATCACCATCGAAGCCTACTACCACGCCGACCACCGCTGGTTTCTGGAAAAAGGCTGGTCCCTGGAAAACGCCTTCAAGTGGCTCTACGGCGGCCTCAGCCATCCCGTAGATTTTATCCGCTGGTACCTGCCCAACATCGAGGAGGTGATGGGCTACGGGATGCTGAGCAGCAACGGCGCCAAGGGCGGCCTCAAGCACCAGGATACCATGCACTTCATCTTCAAAGCCACCGATGGCCGCGTGGCCCGCGTGAGCGGCTGCTACACCGGCCCCGTGCAGCCCGTGACGCGCGACTCGGAGATGAGCTGCATCCTGCGCGGCACCGAGGGCGCCAGCCAGGGCGACTACATGGACCTGCGCTACGCCATCACCGACAAGACCGGTGAAGAAAGAATCATCACCTGGGAGCATAAGCTCAAGCACTACTTCCGCTTCGAGGGCAAGAGCCACCACGCCGGCGAGTACCAGAACTACCTGGAGTATTTCGCCGATTCTATTGAGCAGGATTTCACGGCTTACCCCGATTTGAAGGAAGGCATTGGCACCATCGCCCTTTTACAGGCCATGGACCGCTCGCTGAGCACCGGCCAGCCGGTGAAGGTGCAGGCGCTACTAGCCGAGCACGGCATTGCGCTTGATTAGAACGGATTAGAAAACGGTCATGCAGAGCGCAGCGAAGCATCTCGCGTGCTCCGTCATGTCCTGCTGAGCGCAGCGAAGGACCTTGTCAGGTTAGAATGCTTAAAGTTCAATGGGGTAATAAGGTCCTTCGCTGCGCTCAGCAGGACAGACGATTTAATTCTCCAAAATTCCCACCACCCTAAACCCCTCCGCTCGCATGGGCAACAACCTACTCGGCCACCTCACCGCCTGGGACTACGCCATTGTCGCGGCTTACGTCGTGATTCTAGCCGGCATTGGCTACCGGGCCAGCGCTGCCAAGAAAACCGAAGAATCCCTGTTTCTGGCCAACAAGTCGCTGGGCTGGGCCAGTATCGGGTTCAACATGTGGGGCACCAACGTGGGGCCGTCGATGCTGCTGGCGTTTGCCAGTATTGGGTACAGCACGGGCATCGTAGCGGTGAATTTTGAGTGGTATGCCTTCGTGTTTTTGTTTTTGCTGGCGGTGGTATTTGCCCCGCGCTACCTGGCGGCCAACGTGAGCACCATGCCGGGGTTTATGGGGCGGCAGTACGGCGACTCGACGCAGAACATCCTAGCCTGGTACGCGCTGATTAAAATCCTGATTTCGTGGCTGTCACTGGGCTTGTTTTCGGGCGGGCTGCTGGTGCGGCAGATTCTGGGTATCCCCATGTGGCAGTCGGTGGTGGTGCTGGTGCTGTTTGCGGGCGCGTTCACGTTTGCGGGCGGGCTCAAGGCCATTGCGCGCGTCAACGTGTTTCAGATGCTGCTGCTTATTGGCGTGTCACTCACGCTCACCGTCATCGGCGTAATGAAAGTGGGCGGGCTGAGCGAAGTGTTCCACCGCGTGCCCGGCCACTACTGGAACCTGCTGCACCCAGCTTCCGACCCCAAGTACCCGTGGTACGCCATTCTGCTGGGCTACCCGGTGTCGGCGGTGGCGTTTTTCTGTACCGACCAAGCCATGGTGCAGTCGGTGCTGGGGGCCAAAAGCTTGGAGCAGGGCCAGCTAGGTGTGAACTTCATCGGTTGGCTCAAAATCCTGTCGCTGCCGCTATTTATTCTCACCGGCGTGCTGTGCTACATCCTATTCCCCGACCTGAAAGACCCCAAAGAAGCCTACATGACGATGGTGACGAGCCTGTTTCCGGCCGGTATGAAGGGCCTGGTTATCGTGGTGCTCATTGCCGTGCTGGTGGGCACCATCAGCTCCTCGCTCAACGCCCTGAGCACCGTGTTTGCGATGGACGTGTACGCCCGCAACATCAACCCACAGGCCACTGACGCCGACGTGGTGCGCGTGGGGCGGCGCACGGTGCTGGTGGGCTGCGCCTTCGCGGTGCTCATGGCCCTGGCCATCGACTCGGTGAAAGGTCTCAACCTGTTCGACGTGTTCCAGGCGGTGCTGGGCTTTATTGCGCCGCCGCTGGCGGTGGTGTTCCTGCTGTCGGTATTTTGGGCGCGTACCACGCAGCGCGCCGTCAACGGCATCCTGTCGTGGGGCTCGGCCTTGAGCCTGAGCGTGGGCGTGCTCTACCTCTGGGTGCTTCCGCCCGACACGCACCCCTTCTGGCCGCACTACCTGATGCTGTCGTTCTACATTTTCGCGGCGCTCTTTGCCGCCGCCGTGCTCATTTCCCTCACCGACCCAGCCGGCCAGGCCTGCCGCCAGGCCGTGGACTACGGCGTGCTGGCCCGGCCCACGCACCGGGTGCAGTTCCTCTGGGCCGCGCTGGCCGTGGTGATGGTGGGGCTGTACGTGGTGTTCAACGGGCACTGATTAGCCAACTGGGGAATTAATCTTCATACTGAGTATTATCAATTACCAATTCCCAAGGCGCAGAATTTCTGATTTCCTTTGAGGCAGGGCGCTTTAAAATCTTGGGCCCAAAGCTGTATTGGTAATAGATAACTACATAGTCTTTATCGAACTCAATCCGATACTCTGTTTCCGGCGATTCCAAACGGTACTCGGTATCAGTAGTTAGTTCCAACTCATCGCAGCTCAGCTCTATCCAGAGGAGCAACTTGGTTGCAGTACGATTATAGAACTCTATACCAATTATTGGGCTGTTTGTCATGGTGAGAGGCGCTGATTATGCAGCTCATTGCCGTGCTTAATTCATTACAATTACATCCGCCCTCCGCGCCTCCGGCCATACGTGTAGCACCTGTGCCTTCCCATCCTTCACCACTACCTCCACCGTCGTCTGGTAGGGCGCGTGGAGCTTGAAATGCACATCCCAGGTCTTAGGCCAGGCGGGCAGCAGAATAATCTTCCGGCCCTCGGTTTGCAGCAGCATTTCCTGCAGGCCTATCATGCCAGAGCCGCCCCAGTTGTGGTCGGGTGCCCAGTCGTAGCCCGGCCCCCAGAAGGCCGGGAAGCGGCGGCCCGAGTCTTGCAATTTCTTCACCGTCAGCTCGGCGGCTTCGTCGGTCAGGCCGAGGCGGGCGGCGAAGATATTGTGCTGCTTCCAGCCCACGTGGCTACGAAATTTCTGTACGTCGGCGTCATACAAGTAGGTGTTGCGGGCGGTGTCAAGGCCGGGTTTTCCCACGCCGTAGAGGGCCCACGGAAACACCGGGTAGAGTTGGGGGCTTTCGGTGTTGTTGATGCGCTCCCAGCTTTTAGCTGGCGCGATGGTGGGGCGGCCCTGGCTCTCGCGGAAGCTGATGGCCGGGATGCGGCCCAGCATGGTGGTCCACTTTTGGCGCTGCGCGGGCGTGCCGTAGCGCGGCGGCAGTTCCAGCAGGCGCGTGAGCACCGTGCGCAGACCGGCGATGGTAGCGGTGGAATTGTAGGCCATTTTGTACGTCTCGGCCCCCGAGCCGGGGTAGAGAACCAGGTGGCCGGCGCCGTCGAGGGCCTTGGCACCGCGCTGCCGGGCCAGGTACTGGTAGTGCTCGTCGAAAAAGACGAGGCAGCTTTCTACGAAGGGCAGGTAGGCAGCCACATCGCGCCCGGCGTAGCGCTCGGTTTCGAGCATCATGAGGCAAAACTCCAGCACGGTGTCCCACTCGTATTCCAACCAGGCGTTGTATTCCAGGCCATTGTCGAAATCGGCGGGGCGCTTCCAGTTGTATTCGGCAGGATTGGGCAAGCCGAAGTTTTCGAGCTGCTCGGTGAAGCTAGCGCCACCGTGATGCCAGTAGGTCTGGCTGCGCAGCTCGGCGTTTTTAAGCAGGCGGAGGTAGAAATCGAACTGTGGTTTCAGCAGCTCTGTGTCCCCGCTTTTGAGCATCGGCCAGTACACGAGGCGCTGATTCTGGGCTGTGTGGGTGCCGCCGCCCCAATTGCGGAAGTCGGGCGTGAATTTGAGCGTGGAATCCGTCAGCACCGGGTCGTAGGTGAAGAGGCCGCCGTTGAACTTGGTGGGCCACTGGCCGAAGGCGTCGCAGCCCAACATGTAGCGCATGAGCTGGTAGTTGCGGCCCGCCTGCCACTCGGGGGCTTTGGCAGCGGCTTTATCAGGCTGAATGTGGATGAAGCTACGGTTCCAGTAGTTGCGCCACCAAGCCACCGTGCGGCGCCGGGCAGCCAGCTGGTTCGGGAGAGTTGCCAGTAGCTTTTGCAGCCCGGCTTGCCACTGTACTCGAGCCGGTGAATTAATGGCAAGCAGGCCCAAATGCCCCTGCTCGGAGTTTTCGTAAGCCGTGTGCAGCACCAGGGTGAGTGAATGATTACGCGCGGCGGTGCGGCTTTTCAACTGCCAGCCGCGGTAGGGCGTGCGCAGGTATTGCCCGTCGGTGGTGCCGGCGGGCAGCATGTTTTCGCCCCACAGCATACCGCCAAAAATCAGGTTTTGCAGGGGATTGTAGAGTTGGCCTTTCACCGCCGCCAGGCCCTGCTGCTGCACGGCCACATCGAACACCGTTTGCGGCTGGTTCTGGTGGAAAAACTCCACGGTGTGCCCCCGGAAACCGATGCTGTCGTGCCGGGTCTTGACCTCGCCCTGCGGCGCCCACTTATAGGAATTCTGGTTGTTTTCCTTACCCTTCAGCACCCGGTCCTGAAAGCGCCAGCTTTCGTAGCTAGCGGTAGCCATGAGCTTCTCGCTGCTGTTCACCTCCAAGTGCACCACAGGCCGAAATACGTCTACCCAAACGTGCACCCGGGCGGTGGTTTTGCCTACCGTGCCGGTGAGGGTAACGTCTCCGGTTTGTAGCGCCAGCTCTTGTTTAAAAGTGCCTTGCTTAAAGGGATTGGGCGTGAGGTGCAGGCGCACCCGGCCCAGCTTCAGCAGGCTGTTGTTCTCATCAAATGTGCCGCTGCGGGCGATGTAGAACAGCACGTCGCCGTTTTCGGCCCACACGTTCAAGCCAATGTCGCCGCCACCGCAGGGCATGGATTCGCCGGCGTTTTTGCTGGTGCTGGTCCAGGTGATGTTGTTGGTAGCTAGTTCGGGGCTTTGGGCTTGGCTGAGGAAGGGAAGGAGGAGCAGAAATAGCATCCCAGCGCTGCCCTTAAACGTCAATAAATAACTCATTGCGCCCAATCATCCGTGCGGAACGACGACACCGGCAGGCCCTCGTTGCTGAACAGCGTGGCCTTGGTGAAGTCCTGGAACGCGTAGCGCACCGCCACGGGCGCCTTCACCGCCTCGGCCGAAACGTTGATACTGCTGCCGCTGATGCTGGCTTTGGCCGGGTACCATTTCTGGTCGGCGCCGGCTATTTCGAAACCGGTCAGCTCTTGGCCGAAGGTTGTCATTCCCATGGGCGAATTCTTGAAGCGCACGGTGGCGGTGTTGTCTTTTATAGTCAACGACTCATACGTCGGGCTGAGGGCGCCGAAGCCTTTGCGGCCGTAGGTTTGGGCCAGGGCCAGCAGGGCCAAGCGGGTGCCGCCGGGCTCCTTGCGCATGGGGTGGATGCTGGTTTCCTCGCCCACGTCGAGCAGCACGGCCATGCCGGTATTGGGCACCTGGTCCGGCAGCTTGCGCTGCGTGTCGCGGATAAAGGCCGAGTTGTACTTACCGCCCTTGTTTTTGGAGGTACGGGTGTAGTCGAAGGGCGCAATCTGGGCGAAGTAGAACGGGAAGTCGCCCAGGCCCCACTTCGTGCGCCACTGCTTCACCATGGCGGCAAACAGCTGCGCGTACTCGTCGGCCCGGTCGTAGTTCGACTCGCCCTGGTACCAGATGGCGCCCTTAATGCCGTAACCCTCGATGGGGTGCAGCATACCGTTGTAGAGCGTGGTGGCCGTGCGACTCACCAGCTTGATGGTGTCGCCTTTGGCCGGAACCTTCACGCCGGCAAACTGCCGCAGGTTCTCCGCGTCCATCCAGGCTTCGATGAAGGAGCCGCTGTAGCTGCAGTGCAGCAGGCCCACCGGCACCTGCAGCTGCTCCTGCACCAGCCGCCCGAAGTAGTAGGCCGTGGCGCTGAAGTTGCTCACGGCCTCGGGCTCGGCCAGGCGCCAAGGCGAGGGCTTGCTGTTTTCCTGGGGCTCAGTTACCGAGGAGCGGGGCACGTTGTAGAGGCGCAGCTGCTCGTTACGGGAGTGCAGAATGGCCTCGTTCGAGCCCAGCACGGGCTGACCTTTGAAGCCCTTCATCGGCATCTCCATGTTCGACTGCCCACCACACAGCCACACTTCGCCCACCAGCACGTTTTTGAGCTGCACGACCGGCCCGTCGCCGCTGATGCTCAGCGTGTAGGGAGTGTAGCTCGCGGCCGGCGTTTTCACCTTCAGCCGCCACTTGCCGGCCGCGTCGGCCTGGGCGGTGTATTTCTGCTTGCTCCACGAGGGGCTGACGGTGATGGTGTTGCCGGCTTTGGCCCAGCCCCACACAGCGCATTCAGCCTGCTGCTGCAGCACCATGTTGTCGGTGAAGAGGGAAGGCAGGCGGAGCTGGGCGTGGGTGAGGAAGGGGAGGAAGACGAGGAATAGAAAGGCTTTTGTGTTCATGCTTCAAGTGACCGCAAGAGGTAGAGACGCAATATTTTGCGTCTCGTCGTTGCTGATGTTGTTTAATCTGCGCGGTTTAGTGAGGTTCCGGTCGTTCAACGACGAGAGGCAAAATATTGCGTCTCTACACCGTTCCAAAATCTACCGACTCACCGGAATCCACACCTCCATATCGGCATGGCCGCGGTTGCCCCAGGCGTAGTAGGGGATGAGCGTGACCGGGACCGTGGCGGGCTTTTCGGCGGGCAGCTTGCGGTAAAGCTGCGAGCCCCACTGCGCCGCTGCGGGCATGAGCGTGGCCTGGCCGGTGAGGAATACAACGTCGCTGTTTTCCACCTGCTGGTGCTGCGGTGTGAAGCTGGCCGCCGCGGGCAGCGTGAGGCCCGAGAGCTTCTGGCTGGCCGGCAGGTCCTTGGCTTCGAGGCAGTACACGATGGGGCCGCGCTTCACGGCTACCTGGTTGCGGGTTTCCTCCACCAAAGGGTTGGCTTCCACGAGCTGGGCGGGCATGGGCAGGCTTAGCTCCACCCGGTCGCCTGCTTTCCACTGGCGGTTGATTTCGGCGTAGCTGCCGGGCGTGAGCGTGGCCGCCACGGGCTTGCCGTTGACGAGCACCGTGGCGCCCTCGCACCAGCCCGGCACCCGCAAAAACATCGAAAACGCCTTCTTGGGCGCCTGGTCCAGCGTGAGCTTCACGGCGCCGTCCCAGGGGTAATTGGTTTCCTGGCGCAGCTTCAGCGGAGCACCATCTTTCAGCTTGGTGTTCAGGGTGCTGCCGCCGTAGAGGTTCACCCACAGGCCTTTGTCGGAAGTGCTGTACACGTAGTTGTTCACCTCCGCGATGGTGCGCACCACGTTGGGCGGGCAGCAATTGGAGAGGCTGATGTAGTCGACCCGGTCCTTGGACCAGCGCTGGTGGAAGGGCAGCGCGTCGGAATACGCCAGCGGATTGGTGTAGAGGAAGCGCTGGCCGTCGAGGCTGATGCCGGAGAGCACGCTGTTGTAGAGGGCGGTTTCCAGTACGTCGGCGTACTTGGCGTCGCCGGTCACTTGCAGCATGCGCCAGTTCCAGAGCACGTTGCCGATGTTGGCGCAGGTTTCGCCGTGGGCAGTGTAGTTGGGCAGCTGGTAGTCGCGCCCGTAAGCTTGGTGGATTTTCTGCACCGTATCGGGCTTGTAGGCCGTGCCGTCGGGCGACACGCCGTCGTACAACGCCCCGCAGGCACCGGTCACGTACATTTTATGCTGGGTCACGTCGTCCCACATCTTGTTCAGGGTCGTGAGCAGGGTCGCGTCGCCGGTTTCGGCGTACACGTCGGCCGCGCCGGCAAAGAGGTAGTTGGCCCGCACGGCGTGGCCGCCGGCCTTCTGCATCTGGCGGAACGGAATGCGGTCCTGGTTGTCGTCGGTGCCGATGTCGGCCGCCAGCCCGCGGATGTCAATCAGGCTCTTGGCCAGCTCCAGGTAGCGCGGGTCGCGGGTGGTGCGGTACATCTCCACCACGCCCATGTAGTGCGCTGGGCAGATGGCGTTGCGAGCCAACTCGGGCGAGGCCGTTTTGTAGAAGTTGTACAGGTAGTCAGTGGCTTTCTTCGCGGCATTTAGCAGCGTGGTCTTGCCCGTGGCGCGGTAGTGCACGCAGCCGGCCGTCATCAGGTGGCCCAGGTTGTAGGTCTCGAAATTCAGCCGGTTTTTAAATGCGGCCTTCTGGCTCGGATTGTTCAGCTCCGCAATGGTGCTCTGGGTGCTGATGTAGCCATCGGGCCGCTGTACTTTCACCACCAGCGCAATGGCCTCGTCGAGCTGCTGGTCCAGCTTGGGGTCGTGCGTCACGGCGTAAGAGGCCGACAGTGCTTCCAACAGCTTGAAGAAATCGCCGTCGTGGAAGGGAGGACCCTTGTGCTCCCCTTTCTCCAGGCCGGCCGCAATCTCGAAGTTCTTGTAGGCGTGGTTGCGGTCGGAGTGGTAGAGCGCCCACATCGTCGGAATCATCGACTTCTGGCACACGTCGAACCGCTCGGCCCAGAAGCCATTAGTCCACTGCACGCTGCCCATGTCCACGCTGCTCAGCTTGGCGTGAGTGCTGGTCGACGTGTTCACGAGGGCCTTTTGCTGCGCCTTCGCGGGCACAGCTGCCAAGGCCAGACCAAGCCCGAGAATACCCAGGCGAATTACAGAATTTGACACGTTCATACAGTTAGTGGGTTTGCGAGTCAGTAGATTGGCTGGTGCTGAGGCGCACGGGGCCCAGCAGGCCGGCCGGCAGCAGCGGCTTGTTGGCGGCCGGCGAAGCGGCCGTGGTTTGGGTGAGGCGCTTTTCGGGCGGCAGGCTTTGGTCACCGATGAGGCGGTTGGCCCAGGTGTTGGTGACGAGGATGCGAAGCTCGTTGTCGCCTTTCCGGATGGCGTCGGTGATGTCGAGGCGGTAGGGGGCCGTCCAGGCAATGCCGCAGGGCTTGCCGTTTAGCTGCACTTCGGCGATGTTGGCGAGCTGGCCCAATTCCAACCACACGCGCTGCTGCGTCCCTTTCGCCGGTTTCCACTTGAAAGTTTGGCTGTACTCGGCGGTGCCGGAATAATGGCTGATGGCCGCATTCGGGTGCTTGCTCCAATCGGTGAGTTGAGCGAAGGCCACCGGCTGCGCCGGACCGCCCATTGTGGGGTCGAAGCGCACTTGCCAAGCCCCGTTCAGGGTCTGCACCGGCCGCGTTTCCGTCCAGTTCACACCCGCGTGGGTGCCAGTCTGCGTGCTCGGCTCGCGGAAAACCACGAAAACAGAACCGTTGCGGTCCAGGTGAAGCGGCAGCAGCGTGCGGCCGTTTTCAGTTTTCCAAGCGGAAGCCGGGCGAGTTTCACCGGTTACGGCATCCCACAATTCCGGCTTGCGGCCCGCTACGCGCAAACTGAGGTCGATGGTGCGAGCCGAATCGAGCTGGTTGGAAATGAAATAGATGTCGAAATTCGGCGCGGTGCGGTGCGTCCAGGCGATGCCATTGGCGCGTTGGCCGCTGGTAGCGTTGGCGGTTACATCGGGAGCTAACCCTCGCCCTAACGATGCGAAGGAAGCACGAGTGTAGGGGCCACGTAGCACGAGGCCATCACCGCGTCTGCTAATAGGGTCAGGCAATGTTACAGTATCCGCTAGTGCTGCAAATTTTGTTATCTCTTGTTGCACCGCTACATCAGCAGTGGGGTAGTTCTGAAATGATGGCGAATGATTGGGCTGCCGGTTGAGCAACACCGCGGCTCCAGCATCTACTAGCTCCCGAAGCTTCTTCGCCACTTCCGGTGACATAGCGCTGCTATCCGGACTCATTTTCAGCGCACCAGGCACCACCAGCAGGCCGTAGCTGGCGCCGCCCGGCAGAACGATGCGGCCGTTTTCTACCTTCGCCAGCCGCAGCAGCGCGTCCTTGTTGAAGGAATCGTATTGGTAGCCGTGCAGCGGGTCCACCAGCATGTCGGCCGTTTCCATGTTGGCCGAGGCAGATACTTTTTCGGGTTGCTCGCGCATGGGCAGGCCCGCGTTGGCAAGGCGCTTTTGCTCGGCGGCCACAGCTTGCGGGCCGAGAATGCCGGGCAGGTCATTCACCAAGCGGTTGGGCAGGATGGCCCGGCGCGGCGTTTCCTCGCCCGTAAACACGGCCACGTCTACCACCGGGCGGCCGAGCTGCAGCAGCGCCTGGCAGCGGCGGGCATAGTCGACCCAGGCGCGGCCGGGTTTCCACCAGGTTTGGTCGCGCTGGAAAAACAGGCCGATGCTGCTCAGCGTCATGCCCGGCTTGCGGTCGAGCCAGGGGTTGTGCACGAACACGTGGTACACCAGGCGGTTGACACCCAGCGCGTAGTTACGGTCTTGCAAGGCTTTGAGCATGCCGGGATGTTCGTCCCAGGCCAGTTTCAGCTCCGTGAAAGCCTCGGCCTGCACAATTTTTTTGCCGTAGATGTGCGCGCCCGACACGGCGTCGAGCATGTCGTTGGGCTTGTCGTGGGTGGGGCTGCGCAGCCAGAATTCACCCATCGGCGCGTCGGCGTGCTGGTAGTGCAGCAGGCCGTCGCTCACCATGGTGGGCGCGATGGCCTCGGCGGAAAATGTGCAGCCTTTGGCGTGCGCCAATTCCTTTAGCGTTACATAAAACTTATCGTTCACCAGCTCTGCAATGGTCTGGCGCACATCGAACAGCACCCGCTCCGACTGGTCGGCGCTGCCCAGCGGCACGCCGGCCATCACGGGCAGCCAGGGCAGCAGGTCGTAGCCGCGCCGCTGCTTGAACTCCGATGGAAAGTTGGCCGACCAGTTCTGCGAGCCGCACTCCCAGCTGTCGACGTGGAAGACCTTGAGCACCCGCGCCGCCAACTCCGGCCCGCCCTGCCGCACGGCCTCGCCAAACCACTTGTCGAACTGCAGGCTCACGGCGGCGGGGTTGAACTTGTCGCACTCCAGCCCGCGCCCGCCGCCGCCGGTGGTGTTGATTTGGCCGGTGCTGGTGTGGCCCATGCGCAGGATGGTCCAGCGGCCGGGCGGCGCGGTCCAGGTCAGGCGGCCGTTGGCGTCGAGCTTGTCGGTCAGGTTGAGGATTTTGCTCAGCGGCACGCACTGCGCGTGGGGCAGTTGGGCGGGCGTGGTGCGCTGGCTCACGCGCCACACGTCGCCGTTTTTGCCCTCGAACTGGTGAATGTGCGCCTCACCCGACAGCTGGATTTCCGACACTTTCAGGCTTTGCTTCCACTTGGCCGCGTCAAGGTCTTCGGCGCCCGGCTCCGAGCCGGCGGGGTCGTAGGCAAACCGGAAAAACCGGGCCGTGGTGGCAGGCAGCGCGTGGGTCACGGCGCTGCTGTCCTGCCAGCCGCTGCGGGGGGGCTGCAGCCGTGTCACCTCACTATAAGTACGGCCGTCGTCGCTCACTTCCACCCGCAGGCGGTTGGCTTGGTAGTTATAGCCGTTGGACCGGATGCGGATAGAGCGGCAGGTGAAGGGCTGGTCGAAGGCGTACTGAATCCAGCCCGATTCGCTGGTTTTGAAGCCTTTCTTATTGCCAGCCGTGGCCAGTAGCTCCAGGTTTTCGCCGGTCAGGCTGCTGGTTATGGTAGGCTTAATCGTGGCTGTTGAAACACCGCTACCGATTGGAGTGGGAAAGGCGTACACCGCCACGTCGCGGTAGTAGCCCTGCATTCGGGGCGGCTGGGGCAGCGTCAGGCTCAGCTTTTTGCCGCCGGTCACTTGCGTTTGGGCCGATACCACGTGCTGCATCGACAGCTCCGGCGTTATCCATGGCCCGCCGGCCAGCGCAAAACCGTCGCTCACGTGCATGGCCAGTTTCAGGCCCAGTCGGTCGGCTTCCTGCATGGAGTGCTTCACCATAGCCCACCATTGCGGCGAGAGCTGCCGGGCGGGCGGCGAAATGGCCGGCGGGTTTTCCACATCCTTTATCGGCATCAGATATGCCCCGCCGATGCCGGCTTCCTTCATGGCTTCCAGGTCGGCGGTGATGCCGGCCGGGGTCACGGCTCCGTTCATCCAGTACCAAAACACCCACGGCCGTGCCGCTTCCGGCGGGTTTTTGAAGACGGATTCTAAATCGGGCGCCTGCTGGGCGCACACCGGGGCCGGCAGGGCGCACGCCAGGAGTAGCCCAAACGCCAAACCCCACCCCCGGCCCCTCCCCTCTGGGGGAGGGGAGCCTGATGCTAAGACAGTAGGGCTAATTTTTTTATTGATAATCATCTGTATGAGCCTTTAACGTCAGGCTCCCCTCCCCCGGAGGGGAGGGGCCGGGGGTGGGGTTAACGATGCCGGGGGTGGGGTCATACCAGCCGCCCTTTCACCCGGTAGCCGTACATGCCAAACAGCAGAATCACCAGGTAGCACACCATCGGGATGAGGTAGCCAATCTGAATATTGTCGCCGCGCAGGTCGATGAGCGTGCCCATAAGCGGGGGCATGATGGCGCCGCCCACGATGGACATCACCAGCCACGACGAACCTGGCTTGGTGTCGTCGCCGAGGCCGGCGATGCCCAGGGCGAAAATGGTGGGGAACATAATACTCATAAAAAAGCCCAGTCCGCCCAAGGCGTAGATGACATAAGCCCCGTCGCCGAACACGGCCACCGCGCACAGCGCCATGGCGACCACCGCATAAACCGAGAGCAGCTTCTGCG
This sequence comes from Hymenobacter monticola, assembly GCF_022811645.1. Taxonomy (NCBI): domain Bacteria; kingdom Pseudomonadati; phylum Bacteroidota; class Cytophagia; order Cytophagales; family Hymenobacteraceae; genus Hymenobacter; species Hymenobacter monticola. The sequence continues at coordinate 3,311,988 of NZ_CP094534.1, forward strand.
AGGCGATGTACTTCAGCAAAGCGGTGCCAATGAAGCGGCCCACCATGAACAGCAGCCCGTACACGGCCAGGTAGTAGCTGGCCGTTTTTTCATCTACTCCCGCACCCTGCTTGGCCATCCGAATGAAAAAGCTGGTGACGCACACCTGCGCCCCTACGTAGAAAAACTGCGCCACCACGGCCCAGGTAAGGTGCCTATGCTTGAGCACTGCGAAGAAGCCTCCACCCGACGAGGGCTCGGCTTCGGCGGCCTTCACTTCGGGCAGGCGGCTGAAAAAGAAGAGCACGGCCACAGCCACCAGCACGCCGCCCAGCACCAGATAGGGCAACTTCACGGCGGCGGCCTCGTGGTTGAGGTAGGTGGTACGGGCGGCCTCGCTCATGGCGGCCAGCTGGTCCTTGCTGTACTCCTTGCCCGACAAAATCATGTTGGCCCCGATGATGGGCGCTACAAACACGGCCAGCCCGTTGAAGGACGCCGCCAGGTTCAGCCGGCTCGTGGAGGACTCCGGCGGGCCGAGCACGGCGGCGTAGGGGTTGGCGGCCGTTTCCAGCGTGGTCAGGCCGCAGCCGATGATGAACAGCGCAGTCAGAAACAGGCCGTAGGAGCGGGCATCGGCGGCGGGCACGAACAGGAAGGCCCCGCCCGCAAAGGCGAGCAAGCCTAGAATAATAGTGGCCTTGTAGCCCAGTCGCTTCAGCAGGATGCCGGCCGGAATGGCCATCAGAAAATACGCCAGAAACACGGCTGTGTCCACCAGCGTCGACTGCCGGTTGTTGAGCTGGCAGGCTTTCTGGAGGTGCGGAATCAGAATAGAATCGAGGCTGTGCGCCATGCCCCAGAGAAAGAATACGCCCACCACCAGGATGAACGGAAACAGAAAGCGGTGGCCATCGCCGGAGCTATCGGACAGCGTGACGGTGGGAGTGGAGCTTGGGGCGAGGGCCATTGGGGTGGGCGTTTGAGTAGGTTAAAGAGGTAGTTGCGCAGGAGTGGAGGCCATGTGGCTCTGCTAGCCGCGTAATTTCACCACCAGTAGGTGGTCGCAGGCCAGCACCACTTCGCCGTGCTCGTTAATGACTTCCACGTGCTCGGTCACGGTGCCGTAGCCGGGCTTTTTGCCTTCCTCCTTGGCCGAAATCGTGACTTCGGAGTGGATGGTGCTGCCGATGAACACGGGCTTCACAAAGCGCAGTCGGTCGTAGCCTTTGGAGAAGGCTTCGGGGTTGATTTCGGAGGCAGTGAGGCCGATGCCGATGCTGAAAATCATGGTGCCGTGCGCGATGCGCTGGCCAAACGGCTGGGTTTTGCACCACTCCGCGTCGAGGTGGTGGGGGAAAAAGTCGCCCGTATGCCCGGCGTGTACCACGAAGTCGGTTTCAGTAATGGTGCGGCCGAGGGTCACGCGCTTGTCGCCGAGGGTGTAGTCTTCGAAAAAGGTCGATTTGAAGTACATGAGAGAGAAGTAGCTTGGACTCTGCGAGTCCGAGCGCGAGCGCAGCGAGCATCTGCGTTTGCGTGGTTTAGAAAATTTACCTTGGCGCAGATGCTCGCTGCGCTCGCGCTCGGACTCGCAGAGTCCAAGCTACTGTTTGCCGTCGCTCGAAGCGTAGGCGGCCTCTACCACGGCCATGGTTTTTATCACGTCTTCCACGCTGGTGGGCAGCACGTCGGTTTCGCCGTTTTTGTAGCGCATCAGGCTGCCCATCGTGCCCATGAAGGCATCCGGAAACCAGGAACCTTCCAGCGCCACAGTGTGCCACACCGGCTTTTCGTCTTCGCGCATGAGGCAATATTCGAACTTGTCGGGCACGCCGTTCGGGTAGTCCATCAGCAGGCCCATGCGGGCCTTAATGGCGCCTTTAGTGCCTTCCCACTTGATGAAGCTCTCCTGGTTTTCGGGGCCGAAAGAGTGGTCGTGGTTGGTGTTGATGACGGCGTGCATGGTGTCGCCGTAGTCGAACAGAATGGTGGAGCGCGACGACGACAGCGCCTTGGCCGGATGCCGCAAGGTCTTGGCCATAACTCGGTTTGGCTCGCCCAGGAAGCTGCGAATCAGGTCGATGTAGTGGATGCTGTGGTACTGAATTTCGAGGCGCGGGTGCACCATCACGTGGGGGAACAGCTCCCAGGGCGTTTCCAGCGTCACGCGCACTTCTAGGTCGTACAGCTCGCCGATGAGGCCCTGGCGCAGCATCTCGCGGGCGGCGGACACGTAGGGCGCAAAGCGCAGCTGGCAGTTGATGGCGGCCACCAGGTTCTTGCGGCGGCACACGTCCAGGATTTCCTGGCTCTGCCAGAAGTAGTCGCCCATGGGCTTCTGAATCAGCACGCCCGCTCCGTCGGGCAGTTGCTCCAGCGTCTCCACAAACTGCTCGGGCATGATGGTGATGTCGTACACGGCGTTGGCGGGCGCGTGGGCCACGGCCTCGGCCACCGAATCGTACACGTGCGGGATGCCCCAGGCGGCGGCCAGCTTCTCGGCCCGGGCGCGGGTGCGGTTGGTGATGCCTACAACTGCAAAACCGGCCTTGCGGTAGGCCGGCAAATGCGCGTCGTTCACGATGCCGCCGGCGCCAATGATGACGATGGGCAGTGGCCGCTGCGGCAGCACGGGCAGGTAGTTGATTTCGTGGCTGTCGATGTTAAACATGGTCGAGCGAATTGATTTTTTCCTGGCCGGCGGCGAGCAGCTCGGCCACGGGCGCGTCGGTGTTGATGGCTTGCAATACCACCTCGTCAATAATAGCTGCGATGCGCGCCCAGTTGGTGTGGCGGGGCAGGGTTTCGGCTTGCTGATGCAGCTGCTCCAGCTTGTGGTAGTAGGGCACGAGGGCGTTGATGTCGGCGTCGTGCCAGGTCGAAATCCGGCAGCCAATGCCGCCTTCCAGCGTCAGCAGTTTGTCGTTTTCGGGCCGGGTGGCGTAGCGCAGAAACTCGTACGCCACGGCCTTGTGCCGGCTACCAGCGCCAATGGCGTAGAGCCAGTACACGTTCAGCGAAGCCGACTGCCCGCCCGCGCCGTGCGGAATCGGGGCAATATCGACCTGGCCGCGCACCGGGCAGGCGGCGTCCACGTCGCATACCGCCGCAAACCCAAACCAGTTGACCATCAGCGCGGCCTCGCCCCGCGCAAACGCCTGACCCGCCGCCACCGATTCATAGTGCATGGTCTGCGGATGCCCGGCCGTTTGGTCGCGCAGCAGCTGCCGGTAGAAAGCCAGGCCTTCGATGGCTGCGGCGCCGTCGATGCGAACCCGGCCTTGGCTGTCAACCAGCTGGCCCGCGCGCGTCCAGAGGTGCAGGCAGAAGTCAAAAACCGTGTTGTGGCCATCGGGGAAGCCGGCGGCTACGAAGCCGGACAGGTTATCGGCCGGGCGCTGGAAGAAGCGCGCCACGGTTTGAAAATCCTCCCAGGTTTCGGGCACTTGCAACGGCCGGCCATGCTGTTGCCGGAAGGCCGCTTGCTCGGCGGGGTTCTCGAATAAGTCGCGACGGTAGATGAGGCATTCCGGCCCATCGTGAAAGGGCAGGCCCAGCACGGTGTCTCCAAATTGCTGCATTCCCAGCAGCGAGGGGCTCCAGCCCTGCGGAAAGTCGGCGGGCGGGTTCGCGGTGAGGTAGGGCGTTAGGTTTTCGAGGGCCCCGGCGGCGTGGGCTTCGGCCAGCCAGTCGGTGTTGATGTGGGCCACGTCCCAAGCGCCGTTTTTCAAGCCTTCATCCGTGAGCAGGCTGGCGTGTAGCTCGTGCAAATCCATGGGCACCATCTCCACGGCCAGCGGGCAGCCAGTTTCCTGGCAAAAGCTGGCCCATAGCTTCGCCGTGGCACTTTCAAACGGGCCAAACTTGCGCACGGCAATGCGGAAAACGGCGGGCTCAGGCGTCATAGCGGGCGGGTTGGGAGGTGGCGATTTCGGCCAGGATGGCGGCGTTGTCCTGGCCCAGCTGGGGCGAACCGATGGGCGAGGTCAGCAGCTCGCCGTCGAAGCGGATGGGGCAGCGGGTGGTGCGGTACTGGTAGCCGTCGGCCATCGTCACTTCCTGCACCATGTTCAGCGCTGCGAAGCCTTCGTGGGCCAGCAGCTTGTCCCAGGTCAGCACGTTGGCACACCAGATATCGGCAGGTTCCAGCACGGCCAGCCAGGCTTCGGTGGTGTTAGTGCGCAGGTGCGTGGCCAGCGTGGCTTTTATCTCGTCGCGCTGGGTAAAGGCTTGGGCGGGTTCGGGGTAGCTGAGCAGCGGCTCGCAGCCCAGCAAATGGCCCAGCTTTGGTATCGAGCCCATGGCTAGGGCCAAAATGCCGTTGCTGGTTTGGTAGACGCCGTAGGGCGCGCCGAGGTAGGCGTGGGCGTTGTTGTGTTGGGTCCGCTCGGGCAGGGCGCCCCCGTCGTTGAAAAAAGTGGTGATGGTTTCGAACTGAAAGTCGAAGGCCGATTCCAGCATGCTCACCTGCACCAGCCCACCCGCGCTGCTCCGGCCGCGCCGCACCAGGCAGGCCAGCAGCCCTTGCGCCAGGTGGGCCCCCGCCAGCATGTCCACGATGGACAAACCCATGGGCACGGGGCCGGCGTCGGCGTTGCCGCTCAGCCAGGTTAGGCCCGACACGGATTGCAGCAGCAGGTCCTGGCCGGGTTTGTCGCGCCAGGGGCCTTCGGAGCCATAGCCGGAAATCTCGCCGTACACCACGCTGGGGTTCTGCGCTTGCACGCGGGCGTAGTCGAAACCCAGGCGCTCCATCACGCCGGGGCGGTAGTTGTGCATCACTACATCGGCGCGGCGCAGCAGCTCCCACACTTGGGCCTTGTCATCCTCGTTCTTGAGGTCGACGGCGAAGCTTTCCTTGTTGCGGTTGATGGCGTGAAACACCGACGACTCGCCATTCATGATGACGTTCGAGGTGTAAAGGTGACGGCAGATGTCGCCCGTTTCGGGCCGCTCTATTTTGATAACGCGCGCCCCCATGTCAGCCAGCCGCAGGGCGGCCGAGGGGCCGGAGAGGAACTGGCTGAAATCGACCACCATTAGGCCGGCGAGGGGCTTCTGGCTGTCGGTTTCCAGCAGGTTTTGTGCGTTGCGAAACGTTTGCGAATCAGAAGCCTGGTGCGAAAAAGAGCCGACCAGCCCAAACTCCTCGCCAATGGCCGCTGTATCATGCCCCGGCTTCGGCGCGGCCTTATCCGAATACAGCTTCTCCCCATCAATCCGAATGGGGCAGCGGGTGGTAGCCAATTGCTGCCCGTCGCTAAGCTTCACCAGTTGCTTCATGCCCAATACCTCGAAGCCGGGGCTGCGGGTGGCTTGCTGGTAGTTCAGCACCTCGGCACACCAGATGCCCAGCGGCTCCAGCTTCGCCAGCCAGGTGGCGGTGGGGGCTTCGCGCAAAGCAGTAGCAAGGCGGGCGCTGATGTCGTCGCGGCCATCAAACCAGGAGCTGGCGGTGGGGTAATCGGTTAGAATATCCAGCTTCAGCGTGGCGTCGAGCTTATCCAGGTTGCCCATGGCCAGCGCCAGGTAGCCGTCCTGGGTTTGGTAGATGCCGTAGGGGGCGCTCAGGTAGGGGTGGGCGGTGCCGCGGGCCGCGCCGCGCTGCGGGAGCTGGCCGCCGTCGTTCAGGTGGGTGGTGAGCAGCTCAAACTGCATGTCGAGCACCGATTCCAGCAAGCTTACCTCAACCAGCGCGCCCCGGCCGGTGCGGTCGCGCTTAAGCAGCGCGGCCAGCAGCCCCTGCGCGAAGTGCGAGCCGCAGATAATATCGGCCACGGCAATGCCAAAAGGCGTCGGCCCATCGTCTTTCGTGCCCGACAAATACGTGAGGCCCGACATCGACTGAATCAGCAAATCCTGTCCCGGCTTGGTGGCCCAAGGGCCGGTGGAGCCGTAGCCCGTCACCACACCGTAGACAAGGCGCGGGTTCAAGGCGCGCACGTCGTCGTAGCCCAGGCCGATTTTCTCCATGATGCCCGGCCGGAAGTTGTGGGTCATCACGTCGGCGCGGGCCAGCAGCTGCTTCACCTGGGCCAGGTCATCGGGGTTCTTGAGGTCGGCAGCGTAGGATTCCTTGTTGCGGTTGATGGTGTGAAAAACCAGGCTGCTACCTTCCACAAACAGGTTTTTGATGGCAATCTGCCGGCCGGCCTCGCCGGTGCCCGGCCGCTCAATTTTAATGACGCGCGCGCCCAGGTCGGCCAGCCGCAGGCCCGCTGAGGGGGCGGCCAGAAATTGGCTGAACTCGATAACTAAAAGACCGGAGAGGGGAAGGGACATGGGGGTATGATTGGAATGTAGCGTGGACTCTGCGAGTCCGCGCAACGAGCATAGCGAGTAGTAGCGTGAGGGCATTGTAGGCGCGAGCTACCCGCTGCGCTCGTTGCGCGGACTCGCAGAGTCCACGCTACATCGTTTTGGATTTCACATACAGCTCGTTCAACTCGCGTAGCAGCGCCCGCTCGTCGCCGCCGTTCATCAGGTACTGGCGCACGGGCTCGCCGGCATGGTCCTGGAAGAACATGTGGCCGTGGTAGCGCGGGCGCAGAAAGGCGCGCTGCAAAGCGGGCAGCGTGGCGGCGAAGTAGTTGCTGGATTGGGCGTTCACCGGCGCATCCTGCCAGGCGCTGAGGTGGCCGGGCTGGCCGCCGTTGTCGAAGTACAGCGTTTGCTGGCAGGCGGGCGAGGCCACGAACTCGGCGTAGCGCACGGCGGTGGCTACGTCGGCACATTTGGCCGAGATGGCCAAGCCGGTGCCGCCGAGCGTGCTGCGCAGGCGCGTGCCACCGGGTGCTAGGCTTACCATGTCGTGGAAGTGCAGCAGGCGGCGGGCGTAGCCGCGGCGGGCGTAGTTGGAGTAGCCGTAGGCGAAGGGGCAGTAGGCCAGCGCGTCGGTCTGCGTCATGGCCTCGTACACCTGGATGGGGTTGCGCTGGAAGCAGGCCGGGTCCACCTTGCTGGCTAGCTCGCGGAACATCTGCAGGGCCTGCACGCCCACTGCTTCGCTCACCACTTCGGTCTCGCGCTGGCAGGGGTCTTCGCCCAGCGAGCAGCAGAACATGTAGAAGCTCATCAGCGTGTCGATGGGGATGAGCGCGAAAGCCACCAGGCCGCGGTCGGCCAGGGCCAACAGGTCGGCGAAGGTTTCGGGCAGAGCTAGCCCGTGCTGGGCCAGCAGGTCGGGGCGGCTGGCGGCCACGGGCGTGGCCGCGTCGATGGGCAGCGCCCACTGGTGGCCGTTGAAGTTGTAGCTCTCGAAGGAATGGCCCACGGTGTTGGCCTGCTGGTCGACCATAAAATCGGCCGGCAGGTACTCATCCAGCGGCAGAATGGAGCCGGTGCGCGCCGCAAAACCGGCCCACGGGTGGTCAATCACCAGCAGGTCGAACCGCTCGGCCAGCTGCTGAATCGACTCATCGGCAAACTGCTGCAGGGAGCGTTTCTCCCAGGTGATGCTCACGTGGGGGTTTAGCTCGGCGAAGCGCTGGGCGGTGGCGGCCATCGGTACGAAGCCGCGGCTGTGGTTCCAGGTGATGCCTTTGAGGTGGAGGTGGGAGGAGGGCATTTTTGTTATTTCTATTTACAAGGTCATGCTGAGCGAAGTCGAAGCATCTCTACCGCTTCGTTGCTACCAGCATTGATTAGTTATGCGGTAGAGATGCTTCGACTTCGCTCAGCATGACGTCTATTTTATTCCGCATGACGTTCTGCGGTATTATTGAATTTGATGCTTTGTGCCAGCTTGCTCGCATCCGGCTTGCCGCTCACGGGCCGCAGGTAGAAGCTGTAACTGTAAGGCTTGGCCGGCACCTGGTATTTATCGATGGGCGCGGCTTGGGCGTCCCAGCTGGTGTTGCCGCCCACGCCCATCTGCACCAGGTCGATGTTGAGGGTGATGAAGCCGGCGTCTTTCAGCTTGTTGGTGTGGCGGGCTTGCCGGATGTTCTGCTCGGTGTAAGGCCAGGCGCTCATGCTCAACAAGCTGTCGGCCACCACCAGCAGGCCAGTATTTTGCCGGTCGGCCAGCTGCATCCAGCGCACGTCGGTGCGGTTGGCGTACTCCATCGGCACCACGTAAGAATCGGCAAACTCGTTGAGCGGCTGTGAATAGATGCCCGCGTCGAAGCCGTAGCGGCGGTCGATGTAGTTTTCCAGCGGGCCGCGGCCGTAGAAGCTGACGTTATCATAAGCGCGCTTGATGCCGAGCTGCATGCCCACCCGCGGAATATTGGGCAGGCCGGCGGCGGGCGTGAGGGCGTAATCCACGCGTAGGGTACCGTCGCCGTTCAGCGCGTAGGTCACGCGCACAGTGGTTTTGCCATCGATGAGACTATAGGTACTGGTGAGGCGGGGGCGGCTGGCATTGCTTTGGTCGAGGGTCAGGCTTTGCAATTTGGGCTCGGCCGCGAACCACTCTTTCAGCTTCTTGTCTGCTTTCCAGCCGCGGCGGTCGTTGTCGGTGAGGGGGCGGGTGAAGTGGGGCAGCAGTGGGGCCGCCAGCTGCTCGGTGCCGCGGTAGCGGTAGGAGGTAAGCGCCCCGCTAGCCTTATCAATGGTCACCTGAAAATCCTTGCCGCTGAGTTGGTAAGCGGCTGCGTCATTGCTGACAGCTACGGCCAGCTGCTTGGCTGAAGCTGCTTTAGGCTGCGCCAGGCCGGTGAGAGCTAACTGATTGGTAGCTACCTCATGGCCCGCGTCAGCCCAAGCCGTTTGCTGCGGCAGGGTGAAAGAAATATTGGCCAGATATTCCATGCCGGGCTTGAACTTGGGCAGGTACTTCGCCAGGGAAATAACGGTGTCGCGCCCTGCCGCTAGCCGTAGCCGGGGCAGCGGTTTGGTGCTGACGACGCGGCCGTTTTCACGCAGAGTCAAGGTGGCAGCGTAGGTGTCGGCGTTGAGCAGCGCGGCGCGGTTTTCTACCCGCACGAGGCCCTTGGCAGCATCCACCAAGGTGCATTCCAGCGGCTGGTACACGCGCTTGCACTCGTAGATGGCGGCGTGCGGCTTGCCATCCGAGGCCACGATGCCCTTGATAGTGAAGTCGTCGTAGTATTTCTCCTGAAAGTCGCCGCCGTAGGCGTAGAACGCCGTGCCGGTAGAGTCTTTCTTCTCCAGGCCCTGGTCTTTGAACTCCCAGATGCAGCCGCCAATCACGCGCTTGGTGGCACGCCAGCCGTCCCAGAATTCCTTCATGTTGCCGGTGGCGTTGCCCATGGAGTGGGCGTATTCGCAGAAGAAAATGGGGCGGGTGTCGCCGTTCTGCTGGTTGGCCAGCAGCTCGCCCGTAAACAGGCCAGGGTACATGCGGCTGACCATGTCCACGTAGGGCTGGTCGCGCGGCACCTGGATGCGGTAGGCGTGGTTTTTGGGGTAGTTCGGGTCCGAGGGGTCGATGTAGCCGGGCAGGTGCGGGTCGCCTTGCGCGGGCTCGTAGTGGATGGGCCGGGTGATGTCGAAATCGCGCAGCCAAGCGGCCATGGCGGCGTGGTTGGGGCCACGGCCACTCTCGTTGCCCAGGCTCCAGAAAATGACGCTGGGGTGGTTTTTGTCGCGCAGGGCCATGCGCATGCTCCGCTCCTGGTAGGCGGCGGTCCAGGCCGGGTCGTTGCTGAGCTTCGAGCCCAGGCCGTGGGTTTCGAGGTTGGCCTCGTCAATGACGAGGATGCCGTACTCGTCGCAGAGGTCGTAGAAGTAGGGGTCGTTGGGGTAGTGGCTGGTGCGGATGCAGTTGAAATTGAACTGCTTGAGCGTGCGCACGTCCTCGCGGATGTCGTCGCGGCTCACGGCCATGCCCTTGGTGGGGTGGTGGTCGTGGCGGTTCACGCCGTAGAGGTAAGTCAGCTTGCCGTTGATGAGCAGCTTGCCGTTTTCCTTCGAAAACTCGATGCTGCGGAAGCCCACGCGGCAGCTTTTGGCTTCAAGCACCGCGCCGGTCTTGTCGGTCAGCGTCAGCACCAGCGTGTAAAGGTTGGGGGCCTCGTCGCTCCACTTCAGCGGGTTGCGCACGGTGGTTTCGAGCAGGCCAAATTTGGCGTTGTCGAGGCGCGGGTACTTCTCGTTGAGGATGCCATCAGCCGTGATTTGCAAAGGCTTTTCGAGCACAACTTTTCCCTGCTGGTTATACAGCTGCGCCGCCACCTGGTAGCCGGCGAGGTCATTGTTGCCCGTCAGGTTCTCCAGGCGTGGGCGGATGCTCAGCACCGCGTCTTTGTAGTCCTTATCAAGTTTGGCCTGCCAGTGGAAATCGGCAATGCGCAGCTTGGGCTCGGCCAGCAACAGCACTTCGCGGAAGATGCCGCTCAGCCGCCAGTGGTCCTGGTCTTCGAGGTAACTTCCATCCGACCAGCGCATTACCTGCACCGATACCACGTTTTCGCCGCCTTGCAAATACGGCGTTACGTTGAATTCTGAGGGCAGGCAGCTGTCCTCCCCATAGCCCAGAAACCTGCCGTTCACCCACACCTTAAACGCCGAGCTGACGCCGCCAAAATGCAGCGTCACGTTCTGATTCTGCCAGCCGGCCGGTACCGTGAAACTGCGCTGGTAGGAGCCCACGCCGTTGTAGTCCTGCGGCACGAAAGGCGGGTCGACGGGCCGAAACGGGTACTTGGCACTCTTGTAAATGGGCAGGTCGTAGCCGTTGAGCTCCCAGTTCGACGGCACGGCCAGCTGCTTCCAGCCTTTCACGCGGCTCTTGTAGAAGTCGCGGGGTGCCTCACTGGGCTTCATGGCAAAATGGAAATCCCACAAGCCGTTGAGCGGCTGCACGCGCGAGCAGAGGCTGCGGTTGCCGGTCAGCGCGTCTTTTTCAGAGGTGAAAGAGTAAGCTGTGGCGCGTGCCCGGTCGCGGTTGATTTCGGTGAGCTGCGGCACTTGGTAGCCGTCGGCTTCGGGGCCGGGGTAGACGGTGGGGGCGTGCGAGACGTTGGGGAAGAAATAGACGCTCGCTTCCTGAGCGTGGGCCGCGCTTACCAGCAGTAAAAGCAGCATCGTCCAGACGTGGCGCTTCACCCCCCGGCCCCCTCTCCCGCGGAGAGGGGGAGCCAGGTGGCTCTGATTAGTTGAAGAAGGTTGATTATTAATTCTGGTCATTCTCTTTTAGTCAATTCTTTAATCGTCTGGCTCCCCCTCTCCGCGGGAGAGGGGGCCGGGGGGAGGCGCCACGTCAGGGCTTGCTTTGAAGCGCCACCGAAGCTCCCGCCAGCCCCTCGGTCTCTGCCCGCAGCGTAATCTGTCCGCCCTGCTCCTTCGTCTGAATAATGGCCAGTGCCATCCCGTTATAGGCCTTGCGCTCTGGCGCCTTGAACGATTCCATACTGGCCTGGTAACCATTATCCACGCCCGCCACAAAGCCCGGCCCGTTCACCGTGAATTTCACCAGATTAGCCGCGTCGGGCACCAGGTTGCCATTAGCGTCCAGCACGCGCACCGTCACGAAGGACAGGTCTTTGCCATCGGCTTGGAGCTGGCTTCGGTCGGCCATGAGTTCAATCTTGGCGGCAGGTCCGGCGGTTTTTACGGTGCTGGTGAGGACGGTTTTCCCGTCGCGGCGCGAAATGGCTTGCAGGGTGCCAGGGGCGTAGGGCACGCGCCACATCACGTGCAGGTCGTCGGGGCCTTTCTTTTTAGTGCCCAGCGACTTGCCGTTGAGAAAAAGCTCTACCTCATCGGCCTGGCTGTAGTAGGCCCACACGTCCACGGTTTGGCCGGGGCGCCAGTTCCAGTGGGGCAGCAGGTGCAGCACGGGCTGGTTGGTCCATTCGCTTTGGTACAGATAGTAAGCGTCTTTGGGGAAGCCGGCTAGGTCGATGAGGCCGAAGTACGAACTGCGGGCCGGCCAGGGGTAGGGCAGGGGCTCGCCTAGGTAGTCGAAGCCGCTCCACACGAAGGCTCCGCTAATGAACGGGCTGTTGCGTACGGCGCGCCACGCGGCCTCATGGGTGGCGCCCCAGTAGGGCGCGGCGTGGTCGTAGCTGGAGGCGGTGAAGTCGGCGTTGCCGGTGGTGAGCTTGGTTTTGCCGTCTTTGGGCCAGATGCGCAGGCTGTCGGAGGGCAGGTCGTAGTGGCCGCGCGTTTCGTAAGCCGCCGCGATTTCGGTTGCCAGGAAATGCTGGCCGGGGAAGCTGGTGGGCAGTTTGGGGTATTCAGCGTGCTTGTAGTTGAAGCTCAATACGTCGAGCACGCCGGCCTGGCTGATGAAGTTCTTGGCCGGTTCCTGCTCCGTGAGGGCGGAGGTGACGGGTCGCGTGGGGTCGAGGCGCTTCACGGTGGTGGTCAGCTGGCGGGCCAGGCGGGTGCCGGTGCTGTCGAACTGCTCGCGGATTTCGTTGCCGATGCTCCAGATGAATACGCTCGGGTGGTTGCGGTCGCGCCGAATCTGGTCTTCCAAATCGCGCTGGTGCCACTGCTTGAAATCGAGGTGGTAGTCCTGCGAGTTCTTCTTTTTCTGCCACATATCAAACGCCTCGTCCATTACCAGAAAGCCCATGCGGTCGCACAAGTCCAGCAACTGAGGCGCGGGCGGGTTGTGCGACATGCGAATGGCGTTGCAGCCCATGGCGCGCAGCAGCTGCAGCTGCCGCTCGGCCGCCCGCCCGTTAAACGCCGCCCCCAGCGCCCCCAGGTCGTGGTGCTGGTTCACGCCTTGGATGCGCAGCGGTTGCCCGTTCAGCAAAAAGCCTTTCTGCTTGTCGAATACGCAGGTGCGCACGCCCAGCGGCGTTTCGTATTCGTCCGCCACTGCTTTACCGGCCAGTACCGTTGTTTTCACTCGATATAAATAGGGTTTCGTCACGGACCAAAGCTGCGGGTTCTTCAGGGTAAGTTTCTGCGAAACCGTGCCCGTCGCGCCGTTCAGCTTCACGCCGCCGCTTAGCTGCCGCGCCACTTCCTGGCCGCTTTTATCCAGCAATGTCGTTTGCAGCGTCACCGTTTGAGGCTTGCCGGTGGCGTTGCGCAAGTGGGTTTGCACGGCCACGGTGGCGGCATGCGCGCTCACGGCGGGCGTCGTCACAAAAGTGCCCCACTCATCTACGGCTACCTGGTGCGTCGTCACCAGCCGCACGTTGCGGTAGATGCCTGAGCCGGTGTACCAGCGCGAGTCCGGCTGGGGCGAGTTATCGACGCGCACGGCCAGCACGTTGGGCTGGCCGCTGGGGCGCAGGTAGGGCGTCAGCTCATAGCGGAAGGAGATGTAGCCGTTTGGCCGGTAGCCCAGCGAATGGCCGTTCAGCCATACCTCGCTGTGCTTGTACACGCCATCGAACTCGACAAACACATTGCGGCCCGTGGTGGCCGGCAGGGTAAACGTCTTGCGGTACCAGCCGATGCCGGTGGGCAGGCCGCCGCCCTCGGGTTTAGAAGGATTCTTCTCGTCAAATTTTCCCTCGATGCTCCAGTCGTGCGGCAGCGTGAGTAGGCGCCACGCGGCGTCGTTGAAGGACGCTTCTTTGGCGCCGGCTTCGTCCCCGAGGTAGAACTTCCAGCCTTTGTTGAAGCCGGTGGTCACCCGCACTGGCGGCGGTGCGCCAAAAGACGCATTTGATGCGCCGAGCAGCAGCAGAAACAGGATGAGCAGACGGGACATTGGGTGGGAGTTTGAGAGGTAGAGACGCGACACTTCGCGTCGCGTCGTTAGCTTCGCTGAACTGCGTTTGCGGATGTTGTTTGGGCTGCGCGGGTTGAATGCAAACGGCGCGGTTCTGGTCGTTCTGGCAGGAGACGCGAAGTGTCGCGTCTCTACATCGTTCATTTTTTGGCTTCTTTCGGTTTCTTCACTGGCGGCGCAATGAAGGCCACCGCACTCTTGCCCAAATCCTTTGACGTAGCCACGGCAATGCCGCGCTGGTCGGCCTTGTTCACGGCGCAGTAGTAGTGGTACACTACGCCTTTGTATTTCAGTACGAAGGACTTGTGGGCAAACAGCTCATCATAAGGCTCGGAAGGCTCCACCAAATTTGCCCCCGTCCAATCGGTCCAGTGGGTGAGGTCGTAGGAGCAGGCGAAGCGGTTCACGGCGCCCTTCACGCCGGGGTAGAAGGCGCCGAAGTAGAACATCACCCACAGGCCGCTGTCCATCTTCTGCAGGTAGGCGTCGCCGGTGATGCCGGTGTGGTGGTTGAGCACGGGGTTGCGCAGGTAGCGCGTCCAGTGCGTCATGTCGTCGCTCACGGCCATGCCGATGCGCTCGGCCCCGCGCTTGGCGTTGAGGCTGTCGCCGTTGGCGTTGTAGTACATCACAAAGGGATGGCCGGTGAGCTTGGCCCGGTCCCAGGTCACGGAGCTTTTGTAGATGGTGTGGTTTTCCCACCAGCGCACATCCTTGTCGTCGGGGCGCAGCACGGGCTTGGCCAGGCGCTGCCAGGTGGGCAGGGTGGTGGGGTCCTTGTAGGTCGAGGCGAGGCTGATGGAGAGCAGGCCCTTTTCGTAGCCGCGCGAGTTGCCGCCGAAGTACGACAGCCAGTACTTGCCCTGGTAGGGCTGCCACTCGTAGCTGCCGCCCCACTTAGCATCTTGCAGGGCCACGTAGCCGGCTTTTTGGTTGGTGTCCCAATCCGTTGTGTCGGTGAAAGCCAGGATTTTGCCCTTGGTTTCCCATTTCAGCAGGTCCTTGCTCTGAGCCAGCCAGGTTTCGTAGCCGCGCCCGTCGAAGATGATGTAAGTCATCCACCACTGCCCGTTTTTGCGGAACACCGTGGGGCAGTCCATTTTCTTCTGGTTGTCGTCCGTCACCAGCACGAGGCCGTATTTGTGGGGCGTCTTCACCTCCTCGTACACCTTCTGCATCTCGGCGGCGGGCACGTCTTTGGGCAGCACTTTCTGCGCCCAAGCCGGTTGGCACAGGCCGCTGATGAGCAAGAGGGAGGCAAGCTTGATTTTCATGCGATTACAGGGTGGAGTTAACCTCAAAATGATAAGTCCCCGAGCCCACCTTCACCCGCGCCCGGCCCTCGGCAAAGCCCAGCGACTGCAGCTCCGGGTGTTTCGCCAGTGGCTGGCCGCCTTCGGTGATGCGCGCCGAAGCAGTGGCCGGCAGGTAAATGGTAGCCGTGGCGTTGACCGGAATGGTCACCGTCAGCGCAAAGCCGTAGCCGACTTTTTTCCAGTCGCTCACAATCAGCCCGTAGGGCGAAAGGTGCGTGGCGCGGGCGCTGCGCACGTCGCCCACCGGCTCGGGCCGGATGTCGATTTTATCAAAAGCCACCGACTCTTCGGCCGGCCGAATCCCGGCCAGGCCGCCGTACAGCCATTCCTGTAGGTGGCCCAGCATCAAGTGGTTGTTCGAGACGGTGGGCAGGGCGGCCCACGACTCGGTGAGGGCCGTGGCGCCGTGGGCCAGCTGGTAGCCATAACCGGGCACGTCGGAGCGGTTGTTCATGGCAAAAATGACGTCGGAGCGGCCGGCGTCTTCCAGCACGCGCAGCAGGTAGCGGTAGCCGATGTCGCCGGCCGTCAGGGTATTGTCGCGGCTGCGGATGTCCTGCACGATGTTTTCAATCACCGCAGCCTTATCGGCTGGCGCCACCAGGCCCATGTACATGGCCATGGCATTGGCGGTCTGGCTGCCGGTAGCGTACTGCTTAGTGGCGGGGTTGAAAAACTTCTGGTTGAAAGCTGTTTTCACCTCCGCACCCAGCTGCTCGTAGGCCGTGGCGTCGGCGGTTTTGCCCAGCAGGCGGGCAATTTGGGCCAGAATGCTGAGGTCGTAGTAGTAAGTGGCCGTGCCCGTCACGCCCATGGGCGTAAGCTGCGAGGTGCCCGGCGGCTTGGGGCCGAGGTCGTACCAGTCGCCCAGACCTTTGGTGATGATGTGGCCGTTGGCCTGCGTGCCGAGGTAGGCCACGTAGCGACGCATCATCTCGTAGTTCTCGGCCAGCGCCGGCCGGTCGCCGTACCACTGGTAGAGGTACCAGGGCAGGATGATGCTGGCGCTTCCCCACTCCGGCGAGTCGCGGAAAATGTCGCCGCCCCACTCAAACTTCACGTACTCGGGCGCGATTTCCGGCACCAGCCCCTCGGCCGTTTGCGAGGCGCGCATGTCGGCCAGGGTTTTGCGGCCCAGCGCGGCAATGTCGTAGCCGTAGCGCATGGAAGCGCCCATGAGGTGGGTTTCCTCCAGCCAGCCCAGCTTTTCGCGGTGCGGGCAGTCGGTGAACACGCTGGCCAGGTTGCTTTTGATGGACCAGTCAATGAGCTTGTGCGTGCGGTTGAGCAGGTCGTTGGAGCATGAAAACTCGCCCACCTGCGCCGCCGCGTTGCGCGTGTGCAAGGCTGCGAGGCCGACAATTTCGGGCCGGTGCTGCGGGTTGCTTTCGCCTTTGGGCACGCCGCCCTCTACTTGCGCGTAGCGGAAACCGTAGTAGGTGAAGCGCGGGCGCCAGGTTTCCACGCCGTTGCCTTTCAACACATAGGTGAAGTAGAAGCCGCGTCCCACATTCTTCTGGGTGATGGTTTTATCGGCGGCCAGCAGCTCGGCGGGCGCAATGCGGACGGTGTCGCCGCGGCGGCCTTTCACCTGCAGCTCGATGATGCCCGAGGCGTTCTGGCCGTAGTCGTACACCCACTTGCCGGGCTGGACCTGGGCGACGCTTTGCGCTCTAAAGGTGTCAAAAACCCGCAGCGGCTCCTGCTGCTGCGCCACCAGTTCAGCGGGGCCGTCGACGGCGATGACGGGCCGCCACTTGTGCGCGTCGAAGCCGGCCGTGGCCCAGCCGGCCTGCTCCAGCGTGGCGTTGTAGTCCTCGCCGCCGTAGATGCTGCTGAAGGTGACCGGCCCGGCGGCGGTTTGCCAGCTGGGGTCGCTCACCACGTCCTGCTGCGTGCCGTCGGCAAAATTTAGCGCCAGCCGGCAAATCAATTTCGGGTAGCCAAAAGCCGACTTGAGCTTGCGGTACCGCTCCTTCACCGGGGGCACGTAGTAGAAGCCGTTGCCGAGCATCACGCCCAGGGCATTGGCCCCGCCCTTTACCTGGCTGGTCACGTCGAAGGCTACGTACTGCGCCTGCTTATCATACTTGGTCCAGCCCGGGTCGAGGAAGTGGTTGCCGACTTTTTGGCCGTTCAACACGGCTTCAAACTGGCCCAGCCCGCTGATATACAGCGTGGCTTTGACGGGCTGCTTTTTGGCGACGAACTGCTTCCGCAGCAGCGGCAGGGTGTTGTTGCCGTTGTAGGCGTCCTTTTTGCCATCCACGGGCAGCACGGTCACGCGGTCGGCGGGCAGCTGCTCGTAGGCTATCCAGGCGGCGCCTTTCCAGTCGGAAGGCGCGAACAGGCCCGTTTGCCACTCGGCCGGGGCCGACCACTCCGAAGCGCCGCTCTGGTTGTCCCAGGTTTTTACCTTCCAGAAATAGGTGGTGGCCGGCTGCAGGGCCCGGCCCGCGTAGCTCACCTGAATGGAAGAGCCCGACTGGGTTTTGCCCGAGTCCCAAACATTGCCCAGGTTTTTGTCGAGGCCTTGGCGGCTGTCCGAAACCAGGATGTGATACGCGGTTTGCCGCACGTTGCGGCGGTCAGAACGTAGCTGCCAGCTCAAGGCGGGCGTGGCCGCTTGCACGCCCAGCGGGTGCGGCTGGTCCGCGCATTTGAGGTTCGCCACGCGCAGCTTTTGCGCCGTGGCCGGATGATAAATCAGTACAATAAGCGTGAGCAGGGCGGCAGCGGCAGGCGAGGGCAGGAAGGAAAGAAAAGACCTTATTTTCATTGCCTTGAAGTTCGCTGCGACGATGCTGGGCTAATAACGGGGAAGCAACCGGGAGAATGGACCGGGCCTGAAACAGGCCATTGACAAATGTATAATTTGTGCGGGCCGGGGCCGTGCCGGGCGTTGGCAACTTGTTGTAGGATGTTAGCAAGCGCCCCGGGGCGGCGGCGGCCCCGCTTTTTGGGGCCAACCCTGGGGCCGTGCGGCCCGTTTAGCCTTGGCTCCCGCCGTATGGCGCGGGAAGTATTGGGAAGCACGATGAGAAAGAAAATAATGGCTCTGGCGGGGGCGGCTGTGGTGACCAGCGCCCTGCTCGGGGCCTGCCAGGAGAAGCCCTCCCAACCCACCGCCAGCGCCGCCGCCGCCGCCCCGGTAGCCGACAGCACCGCCGCCGATACCCTCCGCCGGGTGCGTGGGCCCAAAGAGAAGGTCCCCTTTGTGGCCCCCACCAAAATCGGGCGCATCCTCGGCGCCCAAAGCCCCTCGCCGCCCGGCACCCGCTAGGCCGAAGCGCAGGCGCGAGGTGGCACAGCCGCTGTAGCCGGCGTCGGCCACTTAAAGCCGGACCAATCCCACCGGGGGAGGTCATGGTACCAGGGGGCGCTACAAGCTGAATGAGCGCCTGGCACCCCTTCCCTTCAGAGGGGGCCGGGGTGAAATGATACGCTAGAACGGCATATTGCATTTATTTACCACATCCACATGCCCGATTCTACCTATGATGCCGTCGTTGTCGGTTCCGGCCCCAATGGGCTGGCCGCCGCCATTGCCATGCAGCAGGCGGGCCTGTCGGTGCTGCTGATTGAAGGCAAGAACGAGCTGGGCGGCGGCCTGCGCACCGCCGAGCTGACGCTGCCCGGTTTCCGCCACGACATCTGCTCGGCCATTCACCCGTTGGCCGCCGCTTCGCCCTACTTCCAAACGCTGCCGCTGGCCCGGTACGGCCTCGACTACCTCACGCCGCCCGTGGCCGCCGCCCACCCCTTCGACGATGGCACCGCTGCGGCCGTCCTCACCTCCATTGACGCCACCGCCGCCACCCTCGGCCCCGACGCCGATGCCTACCGCAGCCTGCTGGCCCCGCTGGTGGCGCAGTGGCCCAGTCTTGTGCGCGACGCGCTGGGCCCGCTGCGTTTCCCGCCGAATCCGGTGGCGCTGGCCCGCTTTGGCCTGTCGGCGCTGTTGCCGGCCACGGTGCTGGCCCGTCGCCTCGCGGGCGAGAAAGCCAAAGGGCTGCTGGCCGGCATGGCCGCCCACAGCATTCAGCCGCTCAGCAACCTCACCACTTCAGCCATTGGCCTGGTGCTGCTGATGGCGGCGCACCGCGGCGGCTGGCCCCTGGCGCGGGGGGGCTCGCAGTCCCTTGCCGATGCGCTGGTGGGGCACTTCCGCGCCCTAGGCGGTAAAGTCGAAACGGGTACCTTCGTGCGCTCACTCGGGCAACTGCCCGCAGCCCGCGCCGTGCTGCTCGACGTAACGCCGGCGCAACTGCTCCAGATAGCCGGCCACAGCCTCTCCGGCATCTACCAGTGGCAGCTGCGGCGCTACCGCTACGGCATGGGCGTGTTCAAGATTGACTGGGCCTTGGGGGCGCCCATTCCCTTCGCGGCGCCCGAGTGCGCCCAGGCCGGCACCGTGCACCTGGGCGGCACGCTGGCCGAAATTGCCGCCGGCGAGCAGGCCGCCGCGCGCGGGCAGCACCCGGCCCGGCCCTTCGTGCTGCTGGCCCAGCAAAGCCTGTTCGACGCCACCCGCGCCCCGGCCGGGCAGCACACCGCCTGGGCCTACTGCCACGTGCCCAACGGCTCGCGCCAGGACATGACCGCCGCCATCGAAAGCCAGGTGGAGCGCTTCGCGCCGGGCTTCCGGGAGCGCATCCTCGCCCGCCACACCTTCGACCCGCTGCAGATGCAGGCCCACAACCCCAACTACGTGGGCGGCGACATCAACGGCGGCGTGCTCGACATCGGGCAACTGTTCACCCGCCCGGCTCTGCGCGCCTCCAACTACCGCACCTCGCAGCGCGGGCTGTACCTGTGTTCTTCAGCCACGCCGCCCGGCGGAGGCGTGCACGGCATGTGCGGCTACCGCGCCGCCCGCCTGGCCCTGCGCGACGTGTTTGGGCTGGACGCGCCGCCGCTGCACGGGGAGGGGTGAGGATATTGAAACAATTCTTACTACTGCTACTTTAGTGTCATGCTTTCACTTTACTCCGCGCAAAGTCTAGCTTTCCTGTTGGAAATAATTCCAGACTTGCGGCCTTTAGTCACGGAGCAAGCAGATTGGTTTGAAATAAATACGGTATCCCCTTCTGGGTGGGAGTTTTGGGTTTCATCAGCGGAGGATGAAATCACCGTTGGGTTTGCTGAATATCATACCCACTTTGGCTGGCATGAAGGCGACCCCGCAGATGATGGAACTGATGCAGCCGACTTTATTTGTTCTCTCCGCACCGGGCAACTGATGCTTGCAGTTTGGTATGAAGGCGAAGAGTACGTGAGTTCTTGGCCGGTTGAATCGATTCAGGAAGCACTGCCAAAGACGTGGTTTCAGCGGTGGTGGAGACGAAAGCAACGGCTTCAAATCAAAAAATGGATTGAATAACTGCTCTCAAAACCCAAACGCCAGCGCCCCGCCGTCCACGCTGAAATCCTGGCCGGTGATGTAGGTGGCGCTGGGCGGGGCCAGGAAGCACACATGCGCCGACAACTCCTCGGGCCGGCCAAAACGGTGCAGGGGCATGCGCTGCAGGATTTTTTGCCGGCGGCCGGCGTCCATCACCTGCTGGCTCATTTCGGACGGAAACCAGCCGGGCGATACAGAATTGACCAAGACGTTCGATTGGCTCCACTCCACGGCCAGGCCCCGGGTGATGCCCAGCACCGCCGACTTGCTGGAGCTATACGGCACCACCTCTGCAAACCCGAGGTAGGAAGCCATCGAGGAGGTGTTGATGATGCGCCCGACGTGCGGCGACTTGCTCAGGTACGGAAATGCGAGCCGGCAGCAGTTGAACACGCTGGTCACGTTCACGGCGTGAATGGCCTCCCACTCGGCCGTGCTAAGTGCCTCGGCCCGCTTGCGCTGCGTGATGCCGGCGTTGTTTATCAGCACATCGATGCCCCCGTCGGCGCCGGTGGCGTCGAACACTTCCTTGATGGCCGCTTCATTGGTCACGTCCAGCTTCTGGAAGGTAATGTTTTCGGGCACCAGTCCTTCCTGGGCCACCTTGATGCCGCCGGAGCGGCTCAGGGCAAACACGTCGGCGCCGCATTGAGCCAGCGTAATGGCCTAGTCGAGCCCTAGGCCGCTAGAGGCGCCGCTGACGATGATGCGCTTGCCACGCAGGGAGAAAATGGCGTTGAATTTGGGGTTCATAGCGGGGGTGGGGTAGTAATTTAATCACCTGTCATCCTGAGCGCAGCGAAGGACCTTATCACATTTGAATCTTACTCCTAACGTGATAAGGACCTTCGCTGCGCTCAGGATGACAAACGGCACGGGTCGGCTAAATTTCCGTCAAGCCAGCATCCTTGAAGCCGAAACCCCAGCCCGGGCGGTTGTGCGGACGGGCCAGGCCGTTCACGATTTCCAGCGGGTGGTCGATGAGCGGGTCTATCCAGTCGAAAGATTCGGCGCCGGCGCCGTTGGGAATGGTGCAGAGCAGCGGAATGTCGTAGTCTTTGTAATAGTGCGGCAGCACCGGAATGTTGAAGCTGCCGGCCAGCGCGGCGCTGTTGCGCCAGGCTTCCACTCCCCCCAGCCGCAGGATGTCGGGCTGCCAGATGTCGATGGCGTTGCGCTGAAGCAGTTCGCGCAGCGGCAGCGTAGAGTATTCGCGCTCGCCCATGGCCAGCGAAATACCCGCCTGGGTGCGCAGCAACTGGTAGCCCTGATAATCGTCGTGGGCAATGGGCTCCTCAAACCACTGGATGTTGAGCTCGCGGGCGGCGCGGGCCAGGGCCAGCGCGTTGGGCACGGTCATGCCCTGGTTGGCGTCCATCATGATGCCAATGTCGAGGCCCACGGCCTCGCGCACCAGCCGCAGGCGTTCCAGGTCTTCGCGCCAGTCGGGCTTGCCTACCTTGATTTTCACCGCCCGGAAGCCGCGCGCCTTATAGCCGCTCACCTCGCCGATGAGCTCTTCGACGGAATAGGAAATCCAGCCGCCGCTGCCGTAGATGGGCACTTCGGTGCGCGACGTGCCCAGCACTTTCCAGATGGGCTGGCCCAGGATTTTGCACCAGGCGTCCCACATGGCAATGTTGTAGGCGGCCTGCGCCCAGCGGTTGATGCCCTCCATGCCAAAGTACTCATTGGCGTGGTTGAGGTGCTCGAACACCTTCACCGTGTCCGATACTTCGGCCCCGAGCACCCGGTTGCCGGCGTCCTTCAGCGCCCCGGCAATGGCGAGCGGGCTGTACTGAAAGCTGAGCAGGTAGGCCTCGCCCACCACGCCGGTTTCGGTGGTGATGCGCAGCACCAGAAACGAGATTTCCGTGAGCGTGTGGGTGGCGTCGGAAATGGGTTTTTTTAGATTGGCTTTGGCGGTGAAGACGTTGAAGCTCTTTATTTTATTCATGTGAAAGGGACAGGCGTTTTAGATAGAGAAGCAGCATAGAGAAGGCGCTGCCGCGCGCCAGGAACGAACCTGCCGCGCCATGATGGTCAGCACGGGCGCCACCAGCAACTGGGAAGCAGTGGCATCGAGGTGCAGGCCGTCGGCAGTCATGGCGTTGATGTCGAGGCCCGGCGTCTGGTAGCCGTTCACAAACAGACAGTGGGTGCGCTTCGCAACCTTCTGGAAGGCGGTGCTCAAGGCGCGCACCCGCGCGTCGCCGCCCTGGTATTTGGGCAGGGCTTCGGCTTTGGCGCCGTAGGGCGGGGGCGAGATGATGATAATGCGGGCCTGGCGGATGGCGGGGTAGGGGCAGGTTTTGATTTTGGTAATGAGCTGCTCCAGGTTGGCCGGTACTTCTTTCTGGCGGTCGGCAAAAACGGCTTTGGCGTCGTTGGTGCCCAGCTCCAGCACCACAAAATCGAACGGCCGACCCTGGGTAAACTCCGCCGCTTTCCGCAGATTCTCATCGATGACCAGCAGCGAATTCAGCGTGCTGTCGCCGTTGTTGACAAAGCCAACGGTGCGGCCCGATTTGCTGATGTTGAAGACTTGCGCGCGGGGCAGGGCCAGTTCCAACTGCCGGGGCCAACTGTGCGGAAACGTGCCGTTGCTGTCGCCCAGGGTAAAGATGTTGAGGGCCTTGTCCGAAGCCGCCGGGGCTTGCGCGGGCAGCAGGGCCGGCAGGAGCAGCAGAAACAGGAGAAGCTTTTTCATGGCAATGGACAGTTATCCTAATCAGGTAGAAACTCCCCTACATGAGGGGTTACATACCATGTATATCCACCTCCTAACTCTTGCGATGAAAACTCCACAATGTTTGAATTAAAATGGAGGTAAAGAAACCTTGCCGTATGCACATTATTGCCCTGCCGCAGGGCAAAGGTGTGTAAACCTGGTCTCAGCCTTGTGGAATATTCCTCAAACTTGAAAGGGGTGTTTTTGACTTGAAAAACAGGTCTCTGGTCAATCAACACAGTGGCTGGTATTGTGGGATTTTCTGCATCGAAATACATTAGATGGAATGTGGCTTCTGATTTTATCATGCACGCCAATACCAGCAATATGGCCACCAAGCTCATGCCGATTCGATTTGGTTGGACTTTCATGCGAAGAAGTTAAATGTTATAATAGCCTCCAGCGTCTTCTACTTTCAGTCAGTAAGCAGTCAACTTACTTGGCGCACCTCATTTCAATTACTTCCCCACCTGCACCGAACTGTCGTTAATTCCATACGGGCACTGCTTAAGCAGCTGAGTGATTTTGGCACCGGCCAGCGGCAGGGAATAGAAGACCTTAAGGCACCGGCGCATGGCAGCAAGAATGGCATTGGCCGGCCAAGGTAAAAGCCAGGCCCGGGCAGATTCTCCTGCGCTGTCCTGCTTCACGGCTTACAAGGGCAGGACACCGCAGCGCAACAATAACTGCTCAGCTCTATCCTAATCCCGCAGACTACTAAGTGTTTCTCCCATATTGCATTAGGTGCCGCGCCAATCCATGTTTCCAAAAGGCGTAAAGCGCAACGCGGGCCAGCGCTCAGGTATCGGTCGAAACGTCATCCCACGCCTGGTCCAGGTAGCCAATCAGCCAGTTCAGGGCGTGGTGCCGCTCCACTACCACTTCCGGATTGAGGTTGCCGGCCACCGGCTGCTGGGTCACGCGGGCCTCGTTGCAGGCCCAGTCAAGTCGCAGCACGAGGTCGGCCTGGTCCAGCAGCTCGCGCTTGCTGCGCAGCCGCGCCCGCGTCCGAAACTGCCGCTCCGAAAGGTCGTGGATGATGGCTGCGTCGTGGGCCACGTTGCACAGGTGGTCGGGGTAGTCCAGGGTGTCGGCGTAGCCCAGCGCCCAGAGCAGCACGTGCAGGCCCTCGTAGCGCCAGTTGGCGTCGAGCCGCTGCTGCCGGGTGGGCTGCGCCGCCTCCACGTAGGCCCGCTCCAGCGGCGAGAGCTTGGAGGAAATGTGGTAGGCCCGGTCCATTGCTGCCAGGCGTGCCGGCGAAAGTCCCTCGCTCTTCAGCCCGATAAAGCACAGCGCCAGCGCCCGGTCCACCACCTCGTCCGGGGTCCGGATTCGGGTTGCCGCTTCCGAATCCGTGAACAGCGCGTCGGGATTGTGGTAGAGGGGCACGCCACGGGCCCGGCAGTACGCTTCCGACCTGGCCCGGCGCGCTTGCTGGTCGGGGGTGGGAGTGATGTGCTCGACCGGCACTCCGGTACGGGCCTCCTGCGTCGCGGGCTCGTTGCAGGCCGAAAGCACCAGGGCCAGGCAGCCAATGAGCCGTTGGGCCACCGAAAGGCAATTAAACCGGCGAGTGTTCATGCAAAAAGCGCGCACCGACCGGATTGTTGGGACGGAGCGCATGGCCGCAAGGTAGCCCTAGCCCACCAAATGGCCGGGTGGTTTCGGCCGAGGCTTAGGCAAAGCCTTAGCCGGCCGGCAGCACCAGAACCGGCAGCGGGCTGGCCACCAGCACTTGCGCCGTAACGCTGCGGTGGAACAGGCGGCCCATGAAGCTGCGCCGCCGGGCCATGAGCACCACCAGGTCGTAGGCTCCCGACTGGGCCGCTTCCAGAATGGCGGTGGCGGGATGCGCGCTCACCACGGAGTGGCACTGCACCGCCGACAGCCCCAGGGTGAGGCCCGTGCGCAGGACTGAATCGAGCACGAGGGGCGGCAACTCATTGGGGCCGGTTGTGGGCACTGCGTGGAAAACGGTGACTTCGGCCCCCAGCGCGGTCAGGATGTGGTGCGCGGCGGCTTGGTGGTCGCCCAAGGAGAACGGCTCACCGTCGACGGCCAGCAGCACGCGGCGCGGCGGGCGCGCGCCGGCCACGCCGTGGGGCACCACCAGCATGGGGTAGGGGGCGTGGCGGAGCAGGTCGAGCGAGGCGGTTTGCACCAGCTCGTCGGGCGTGTCTGAGTAGTCGGGGCGGCCCAGCACCACCAGCAGCGGGTGGTGCTCGCGCACGGCTTCGGCCGCGGCGGGCGCCACCTGGCCGTGGCCCACTTCAGCCTCCAGGGGCACGGTGGTTTGGCGGGCCGCGCTGCGCAGGGCCAGGGTGGCGGCCTGCGGGCTTTCGTGCGCGCTCGCGCCGGTGAACATTTCGGGGTCCAGCAGGGAGTCGCGGCGCACGTGCAGCAGCACCAGGCGGGCCTTCAGGGGTTCGGCCAGGCAAGTGGCATAGTCCAGGGCCTTGTTGGCGGCCGGAAAGAAATCGGTGAGGATGAGCAGGGAGGGTTTCATGGGCCGGGGCGGAATGAGCGGTGATGACGGCCACAAAGAACCCTGCGCGGACCACGCCGAAACCTGTTCAGGATTAGCCGGCCGCTTGATTTTTGTCATGGGTTGGCGGGGCCAGCCGCCGAAACCTGGCCATACTCCTTGATACCGTGGGCGCCGCCCATGCCGCCTACCTGGCCCTGCAAGCCGTCCCGGAAGTGCATGCCTTATTTATTTGGCGCGAAGAGAACGGCCGCAAGCGAATAGGAGCAGCTTTTCCTGGTTTGATGAAAAGCTGCTGAAGGGCTGACAAAATTCACAAGCCCAAAGGCCCAACCGTGGTTGCCCGGCCTTTTGACTGAATGATTCGTGGCATTAACCCAGCTGGAACGTGAGCACCGGCGGGAAGGCGTGGGTGGCCACGTTTTCGGCAATGCTCGCTTGCAGGAAGCGGCTCAGCCCGGTGCGACCGTGCGTGGGCAGCAGCACCAAATCGGCTTGCATTTCCTGCGCAAAAGCCGTAATGCCGGCGCTGGGACTGGCAGCCGCCGTTGCGGCAGGCTCGTAGCGGCCCAGCTGATGGCGCTGGGCAAAAGCGGCAATTCTTTCGAGCGCAGCCGGCTGCTGCCGGGCATCGGCCACCACGCACAGTAGGTGCAGCACGGCCTCGGGAAACAGAGCCAGCAGGCGGCGTAGCTCGGGCAGGGCCCGGTCGGCCTCGGCCGAAAAGTCGGAGGGAAACAGCAGCTTCTGCACCCGGAATTCGCCCGCCGGGTGCTTCACCGCCAGCACCGGGCAGGGGGCCGTGCGCACCAGCCGCTCGGTGTTCGAGCCAAAGAAAAAATGCTCCGAAGCAGAATGGCCCTGTGCGCCAATCACCACTAGGTCGACGGCGTGGTGCTCGAACATGTTGGCGATGGCCTCGCGCAGGCGGGCGGCCCGTACCACGTGCTGCACCGGCACCTCGGGCGCCAGGGCCGCGGCTTCGGCCACGAGGCGGTGCATCCGGATTTTAGTGGCCTGCAACAGCTTGAGCACGTACACTTCCTCCTCGCTGCCCCTGCTGTTGGGCAGCTCGGAGCCGCCCACCGGGCCGCCGTAGGTGCTGAAATTGGCCGTTTCGGGCAGCTCCACGGCGTGCAGCAGCAGCACGCGGCCGTGGGTGCGCGCCGCCAGGCGCACGGCCACCTCAAAAGCGTGGTGCGATTCGGCCGAGAAATCGGTGGGAACGAGAATGTTTTTCATGAAGAAAAAAGGTTGGGTTAGGAACTGCTGCCGTCGCCAGGGCGAGGGTCGGCCCACTCGGTAGGCAGAGCAAAAGTTCAGCGCCAGCCGCACGCGGCGCATGACGCCAATCAGGCCCGCTCCTGATTCTGGTCAGTACGCGGCGGGTAATTGCCAAGGACTTTTGACCCGCGCTCCGGCCCCAAGTCCGGTGTGCAGCTCTCGACCCTCTTTTCTTTTATGCTATGACTTCTTCCCTGCTTCCCGACATCCAAACCGAGGCCGACATCAACGCCCTGCTCCACACGTTCTACGAAAAAGTGGGCCTGGATGAGCGGCTCGGTCCGCTCTTTCAGGCCGATGCGCAGGTGCACTGGCCCCAGCCGCTCGTGACCATGCGCGCCTTCTGGCAGCGCGTGTTGCTCCGCACCGGCGGCCAGGACGGCTGGCCCTTCCCCAGCCACCTGGTGCTGCCCGCCGAGGGCGATTTTTTTCAGCGCTGGCGGCGGCTTTTCCTGGCCGCCGTGGAGGAAAACTTTACCGGCCCCATCGCCGAGGCCGCGAAGGCCACCGCCCAGGAGGTAGCCCGACGGTTTGAGTACCAGCGCCCGCCCCGCCCGCTGCTCAGCTTTTTGAAGCACGAAGTATAGCCCCAAGGCTCAATGGCGCAGCCTTGTTTTCTAGGTTTCACATGCTGAGTCGCTCAGCCAATCAACAACCAAATTGACACACAAAGAAAAAGGCGCCCTCTGGAGGCGCCTTTCTTGTAGTCCGTAGGGGAAGCGAACCCAATTATGACACATTGCTACCAGTATCGCTTTAAGGATACTTGAAGGCGGTTTTTGATTCTTTGGGCTCCCCAGTTACTTCTATAATCTTTCCCATTTCGATACTTTTTTGATACTAACCGATACTTATTCGATACTCTGCGATACTACCTTTGGGGTATTGTTTCACCCCTCAGAATACCCACCGTGAAGACCAAAACCACCGCTGCCAGTCTGCAACTCCGTAACCCCAACGGCAAGCTTTCAACGCTTACAGTCGAGTACCGGGACCCCGAAAGCAAATTCAAGCGGATATCTACCGGCGTGAAGGTTGTCAACACGAAAAGCGCCAAAGGGGAGTACATGTACTTTGATGGGGAAACAATCAAGGCCAACGGCTCCCCAGACCCCAAAACCGACACACAGACGGCCCGCGAACTCCTTGCCGATACCAACGCCGTAATCGATGCCTTAGAGCGCAAGTTGAAGCGGTGGCCCCTCGTTTCCGAACTCACAGCCGCACTGGCAACCCAAGCGGCCCCGAAGCCCGATACGCTTACCGTGGTGGCTGCCATTGAAAACTACATGCAGCACGAAGGGCACGACTGGGCACCCTCTACCATTAAATCCCACCGGACCCTTATCAACTGCATCAAACACTACGAAGCGACAAACAACAAAGAGCTAATTGCTGCCAGCATAACGGTTGAAGACGTGAAAGCCTTCCAAGTCTGGCTGCGCGAAACCCAAGACTACGAAAATTCAACGCTTGGGCGGCGCGTGACGATACTCAAAAAGGTATTGCGGCACGTGGGCATGTCGCAGCCCCTTGCGCTCAACACAGACCAAATAAAGCCACTTCACACCCTCGCAGAAAAGAAGCCTTTCACCCTCAGTTTTGCCGATATCAAGGCAATACTAGCTCTTGACTTACCCACGGGCGGCTACTTGGAGCGGACACGGGACTTGCTAATTCTCCAAACCATGACGGGCCTACGTTGGTCCGATATTGAGAGACTACAAGCCAGCCACATTACCTCACAAGGGGTATTGATAGCAGCCACAAAAACAACCAAATACGTAGCTGCTCCCTTGCTTGAACCCGGTAGGGGAGTTATCAACAAATACACCACGGAAACCGGTAGCTTGGAACTACCCCGGCGCTCTAACCAGAAACAGAATAAATATCTGAAAGAGCTTGCTCAGATGGTCCCCAGCTTAGACCGGCCCGTTACCGTCATTATCGACAAAGGAGCCCGCACAAAGGAAGAAACGGTACAAGCTTGGGAAGCGGTAAGCACCCATACCGCCCGGCGTTCCCTCATTACGTGCGCCCTCGACTTGGGGCTCCCGATTCACGTGGTAAAATCCTGGAGCGGCCATTCCTCAATGTCTGCTTTCCTTCGTTACGTCAACCCTCACAACATCCTACAAGAATCGGCAGACAAGTTCAATACTGCCTTTCTAGCGAAAATCAGCTAGACAACAAGCCCTAACAGAAAGCAAGCCCAGCCTATCCGGTTGGGCTTTTTTGTTTTCGTCGCTTTTTCAACCGGGGTATATTTAGTTAGTGTGCCCACAATGGCAAACACTTATCTACCCATACCCACCCTATTTAGTGGGTATGGACACCACATGAAAAAATCAACACGCTTTGCTTTTCGGGCTCCCGTTGCCCTTCTCGATAAGGCTAACGCTACAGCTCAGCAGAACTGCCACAACCTATCGGCAGTGCTGCGCAAAATGCTAGAGGCTTACGTCTCCGAACAGCCAACAAAAAAGGCTGCCTAACCCCTTCCGTTCACCTTTTTATAACAGTGCCAGATGTTATCAACCGTTACGCTATCAATGTCGATTTACACCGCGTACACGTTCAACCCGCTACAACCCTATCTATCGACGGCCCCGCCCCGGTAGACCTCTTTACCCTCACGTACTCGGAAAGCAAAGACAGCTACACAGCCGGGGAATTCACCGTTGAAAAGGAACGCAGCAATGACGCTGCCTATCACTTGCGGCTGAACATTTCATACCGTGGCCAGCCGTTTGCTTTCATGCTGACAGACCGGACCAAAAAGTACGGCTTCAGCAAAAATCTACGGCCGCTGCACGTCACAAATGAGGCATTTTATACCCTCAGCCACGGCAGCATATTGGCCGCTTTCCTTCGCGCTTTTGGGTTGGAAATTGCAAACCATAGCCAGCTAGATATCTGCCTTTATACGCAGCAGTGTGACCCCGCCAAGCTAATCCAGCGGCTGACCGGTAAGAACGGCAAATACCAACGTATACTGCGCAAAAATGACAAGGCCGAACACGTTATTGGGGCCAAGGACGCAACCACGGGCAAACTCATCAATACGACCTACTACGGAAAGGACAGCGAGACTGTGACCGTAAAGATTTACGACAAGTCTCACGAACTCCAAGGCAAGCCCAAACAGTATATTTCCGACTGGCACCTTGCCCACGGGCTCGACCCCACAAAGCCCGTGTACAGCCTTGAAATCAGTATCAAGGCCCGCGCCTTGAAAGAGTATCGCACCTACGCCGTGAGTGAAACGGGCGAACAAACGAGCGTGTACCGTGCTACTAATAACAATGCCGTTTCAAAAGCAAGCAAACAGACCGAAATAACGAGCTATAACATTGAAATAGAAAAGCTTAACAATCCCGCTTATCTATCGATGCTACTACAGCAGTTCTGGCCGATTGACATCAGAAAAAAGGATGCTACACGTCCCACCAATTGCACCCGTATTTCACTCATAGACTGGACTATTTACCCAACGGAAGCAATCAACAAAACCGTAGCTATCCGCCCAACAACTAACACCCTTGCAAAGCAAAAGAAAATGCTCAAAGACCTCGTTACCTTTTATGCAGAAACCGGCATCCAATCGGCACTGGATACCGCCCGCGCCATTGCGGCCCGTGACCAGCTTACCGAAACCCTTGCCAAACTGCTAGCCAAGATTGCCCCAGAGAGCCCAGCAGAACCCCAGCAACTAGCAGCGTAAGCACTGCTAATAACAATGTCGTTTCAAAAGCAAGCAAAACCTATGTAAATAAATCTATACCAGTCAGTTAGTTCGCAAAGGCTCTGAAGTATCAAAAGCAATCGGCTGGCACTGGTTGTGAAGATGCTTCGGGGCCTTTTGCGTTCTTCAATCCTCAACAATTCCAAGGCTTACGGGAGAGGAAAGAGCAGCGGCCCGCAAGGGCTTGGCATTATTGCAGCGCAGCGGAAAGAATGGCAACAAGCTGCGACTGGTGAGCCCCGTGGCCTCGGGCCCAAGCTAGGAATGCAGCGCAGCGGAAAGAGTAGCGCAGAGGGAGCGCAGAACATGTTGACTGCCGCCTTTACCGGGTAACCTTCACTTGATTTCTGGGTACTTCATTTCCGTGCGAACAATTGCAATTCCCCGGCGCAGTACCCACGCATGGGCTTCAAGGATTTCGAGAATCTGCCGCACTTTGAACACTACTGCCCGCTCAGTGGCCTTGTTCGCATTATCCAAAGCCATGTAGGTAATGGGGTGTTGGGTAGAAACCATTTTGCCCATCAACGCAATGGAGTTTTCTACCCATTTCTTCAATTCGGCTTGATATACTACTATTTTCCTTTCCAAATCAAGTTCCTCTCTCACTACTCCCACCGCTTCAGCAACCGTAGGGTCGATACCGAAATAAAGGTCAATCAAATCACTCACGTCTTTGCCTTCCTCTTGCATTCTTTTTGTAATGCTGGCCATATCCTCAGTATACTTCTGAGCTAAGAGGTACATATTGCTACCCGCGTACCCATCCTTGGCGATACGCTTGTAAAAGGTGCTTTGCAGTTCAATCCGGTTCAATAAGAGGGACCACTGTTTGACAATAGTTTCGGCTGCTTGGGCTCTCCGCTTTTGATTGTCCAAGTCTACAGAGTATTGGAAATCTTGCTTTTTTTGCTTGCTATCCAACTCTTTCAATCGCACCTCGTGGCGGTTTCGGTTTCGAGCAATCAGAAAGCTGCTAATGGCAGTAACAACGGCCGCAGCACTGCCGAGAATAATGGCTTGGGAGAATGTAAAATCGGGCATTGGGAGCAGCTAGGGGAGTAGTGCAAGCTAGGCACAAAAAAAGGGCCTACCCCAGTGGGTAGACCCTTCACGGAATCGGGAGCGAAGCGCCGGGGGCTCTAGTCCCGACAGTTAATCATGCTTCGCCCGTTTCCGGTTATTTGCCCGTGGGTTGGGGTATCATTGCCAGCTTCCCAACCTTTTCCAAATCGGTAACCAGACGCATTACCGCGCCTTGGTCGGGTGTTAGGTCCCCTTCACCGCTCTCCCCAGTGTAGAAGCGTCCTAGCACGTGCAAGGAGTCGCCCAGCGTGTAGGATGACGAAACCGCCACGCGCAATATTTCCCGTAGTTGCTGCAAGTGTTGGCCCAACTCACGGAAGTATTCGAGTACATGTTCACGGCCAGTAAAATCGTAGGTTTTTGAATCCAGCAGCAACCCCAAATCCAGTTCGCACACGTCGGCAAATGTGGTGAAGGATACCACATTCTTGATAAACCCAGCGCCACGGCTATAAACCCCGTTATAGGCCCTTTCTAGCTCCTTCACGGCACTCGCAATGTCGTCAATGATATCGTACCCAGTTAGGTCAATGGTATCGCCTATGAGCTTCAAACGGGCCTCGTTAGACTTCAGCATATCAAAGCGCATCTTCAGTCCCTTATCGGCTCCTAGCAGCTTTTGGAAAAGCTGGGTTCTCAGCGTTGTCTTTATCAGTTCCACGTCAATAGTCAGCGGGAAATCATTGGCAGCAAGCAACGCCTTGTAGTCGGCAGCAAGTGTAGTAAAATGGGCATTTGCGGCAATGGTAGCCGCGTTTTCTGCTTGGGTAATCATAGTATCGATAGGGTTAAGCTTTGTTGCCAGAAGTGAGGAAAGCTGCAATTGCAGCCCGCACCACATCGGAATAATTCAGATAGCGCGTAGCGGCGTAGCTCTGTAGCTCCATGAACTCGCGCTCACTGACGCGCACCGTCATTTGCCGAAAGCGACGCCCCGGCTTTTGCAGTCCCGCCAATAGTTTGGTAATCGAATCTTCCATAGGTAGTTAAATACTTCTACCGGTAGATAAGTAAAACCCGAAAAACATCCGTAATCACAGCCGACAAGCCGACAAAACGCTTCTCACTGGCCACATAACTAATTATTCACCAATAATCTACCCTTGGGAATAGTTGATAACAAAGCACCCCAATACCCCCAAACTTCACTAGTGAGCTGCAAACCCACTTTTTACTGTAATTCTTACCCCGAAAAACCTATTCGCGGGGCTCCCTCGGTGTTCCATTGTTGGAAATACCACCAGAGCCACTGAAAGGGTCCAATACATTCGGCTGGGGCGGTTGCTTCAATTGTTGCTGGGCCCCGGCATTAATGAGAGCAACTGCTACCGTTGCTTGGGCTGCAAGCCGGGCAGTTTCTTCTTGTGCGCGGGCATTCCGGCAAACCCCTCGATACGTGAGGTAAGCCGAAATCACGACGCCAGCGAAGACAAAAAACTCAGTGAGCATAAGGGGCGGGGTAAGGTTTCCGCAAACGTGAGAAGGGGCACGGGCGGGCCGAAAGCCGGGGTATTGCCGTCTGTGATTCAAACTTCCCTCACGGCATAGCCAGCCGCAAGGAAAGGGCCCAACACGGGCCTTGTGAGGGCCCAACATGGGCCGTGCAACTGCTTGAGCAGCGCGGAAGACGAAACAATAAATTTCATAAATGAGGGCTTTTGTAAGTAGACCTAGCTAAGTTCGGGACTATCGGGGCGGGATTTGTCTGATAGCAAAAGTTTTACTGCGGCGAACCGTTGGAGCGGTCAAAAACCCCATTACTCAAATTTCAGAATGTGACTGCCGAGCCCGCAAACTTTGGCGGGGGAAAGCGGGGGACAAACAAAAAAGGGCCTTCCCACTATGAGAAAGGCCCTTTTAGGCAGTAGACAAGAAGTGTTCCGTTACATCGGAGAATTATGATATGCCCTCAGTAGCATGTAAAGCCGTTTTCGGTAGGATTCAATTTTTCCCCGCTTTCCCCCGCTTATCGCTTCCGTGCCACGGAACGCCCCCGGTTACGGGCATTGCGAATAATTACTGGGTTGTTATCGTAGAACTCCCAAAAGGCAGCAACCGAAACCCGGTATAACGGCCGCTTGTCGCTTCCCCAGTCTGCCGTGGCCCGCAGCTTACCGCTTGCAATCCAGTTTTCAACGGTTTTGCGCACCACCCCGGCATTATCGGCCACCTCATCAACTGTGAGTAGCTTCATGCTTCCCCGGCCGCTCTCAGAGGCTGGAATGAGCAGCGGCAACAATACCGCTTTCAGTTGGTCGGCAAGGGTATTAAGTTCTTCGGGGGCTAAGGAGAGTATCATACTGCGAAGTGTTAGGCTTACTGTGATTCGCAGCGAATACTATCCTAGAGCCCCGCAACTTACCCGCCATGCTAGCCAACGCTCCCCAGCATCTAGCACCCAACCCCAGAACCCGATATGAAATTTGGAAGAATCTAGCCCTTTCCAGCCACCCCAGAAGCGATACCGATACTTAACCGATACTGGCGGAAAGCAAAAACTCCGCAACACGCTCAAATTGAGCACATTGCGGAGCATTGTTGTAGTCCGTAGGGGAATCGAACCCCTGTTGGTAGAATGAAAATCTACTGTCCTAACCCCTAGACGAACGGACCGTTGTTCGTTTTGATGATGCAAAGGTACGGCGCGCGGCCTTTCGTGCAAGTATTGGGCCTAAAAAAAATGGCCTGCGAATGGAAATAGCCTGTTTTTCAGGCTGAAAAATTTGCGCACGATTCGAAGTATGGTCGTTTGCTGGTGGGCAGAAACCCCAGCCGAGGCTTGTCGGTTGTTGCAGTGGGTAGGGGAATCGAACCCCCGTTGCCCCATCTTGGGGAATGCGCCGCCAACCCGCGCCATTCTACTATCTTCGCCCCGATTTTAAACCAGTCACCAGTCTGGGGGCTGTCACTTACCACCTTCCTGTTTCACCATGGCTAAAATTAAAGTCGCCATCAACGGCTTCGGTCGCATTGGCCGCCTCACTTTCAAATCGCTGCTGGGCCGCGACAACGTGGAAATCGTTGCCATCAACGACCTGACCGACAACAAAACCCTGGCCCACCTGCTGAAGTACGACTCCGTGCACGGCCGCTTCGACGGCACCGTGAGCTACGACGAGGAAAGCCTGACTGTGAACGGCGTGAAGATTGCCGCCCTCGCCGAGCGCGACCCCAAGCTCCTGCCCTGGGGCAAAATGGGCGTTGACGTGGTGCTCGAATCCACCGGCCGCTTCGTAGACGAAGCCGGCGCTGGCCAGCACATCACCGCCGGTGCCAAGAAGGTAGTGATTTCGGCTCCCGCCACCGGCAACATCCCCACCGTGGTACTGGGCGTGAACGAAGACATCCTCACCGGCTCCGAAACCATCCTCAGCAACGCCAGCTGCACCACCAACTGCCTGGCCCCGATGGCCAAGGTGTTGGACGACGCTTTCGGCATCGAGAAAGGCTACATCACCACGGTGCACGCCTACACCTCCGACCAGAACCTGCAGGACGCCCCCCACAAGGACCTGCGCCGCGCCCGCGCCGCTGCCTACAGCATCATCCCCACCAGCACCGGCGCCGCCAAAGCCGTGGGCCTGGTGCTGCCCAAGCTGAAGGGCAAGCTCGACGGCCTGGCCATGCGCGTGCCCGTGCCGGACGGCTCGATGACCGACCTGACCGTCATCCTGAAAAAGGAAGTGACCAAGGAGGAAATCAACGCCGCCCTGAAAGCTGCCGCCGAAGGCACCATGAAAGGCATCATCGAATACGTGACTGACCCGATTGTGAGCATCGACATTGTAGGCAATACCTACAGCTGCATCTTCGACTCGGAGCTGACTTCGGCCAACGGCACGCTGGCCAAAGTAATTGGCTGGTACGACAACGAAACCGGCTACTCGACCCGCACGGCTGACCTGATTCAGAAGCTCGGCGAGCAGATGAACGGCTAGTTTTTGATGTGAAGAAATGCTGAGTGTGAAAATGTGCGTAACGGCGGATTTTCGGCATAGCAACAAAAAAGCCTGCCTTCCGGCAGGCTTTTTTGCTTTGAAAACGTAATCCCTATTGCTGCCTTTTCCTTCCCCCCATTCTACTCATTTCCCACATTCTTACGCTAAATAAATTGCCCAAAACCTGCTTCATCCTCAACCCCAAAGCGGGCCCCAGCCGCCGACACGACATGCCGGCGCTCATTGCCCAACACTTTGGGACGCGGGAGGCCAACTACGAAATCCGGCAAACCGAATACGCCGGGCACGCTGTGGAGCTTGCCCAACAGGCAGCGGCCGAGGGATTTGCGGTGGTGGCGGCGGTGGGCGGCGACGGCACGGTGAACGAAGTGGGGCGGGGCCTGCTGGGGACGGAGGCGGCTATGGGCATCATTCCGCAGGGCTCGGGTAATGGCCTGGCGCGCCACCTCAAGGTGCCGCTGGGCTTGCCGGCGGCGTTGCGGCGGCTGGCCGCACCCGCATTCAGCCGCATGGACGTGGGCGTGATGAACGGGCACCCGTTTTTCTGCACCGCCGGCCTGGGCTTCGACGCGCACGTGAGCCAGCACTTTGCCCAGGCCGGCTCGCGCGGGCTGAGCACCTACCTACGCGTGACGCTGCGCGAGTACCGCCGCTACCGCCCGGTGGCCGTGGAAGTGTACCTGGCCGGCCAGCACCTGGCCACCGACTGCTACGTGCTGGCCTTCGCCAACGCCTCGCAGTATGGCAACAACGCCTACATCGCGCCCCTGGCCGACCTTCGCGACGGCCTGCTCGACGTGTGCCTGATTGATGCGCTGCCCGCCGGCCGGGCCTTTCGGGTGAGCCTGGCCATGGCCCTGGGCACGCTGCCCCAAAGCAAAGCGGCGGAGTATTTTAGGGTGCCGCAGGCCCGGGTGCAAGCCGTGGTGCCCATCGGCTTCCACGTCGACGGCGACTACCTGGGGCACGCCACCGAGTTCAGCGTGGAGCTGATGCCGCTGGCATTAGCCGTGGCAGTTTAAGCCATTTAACATGTATCAATTAACATTTAACA
The DNA here is from genome assembly GCF_022811645.1 of Hymenobacter monticola. Taxonomy (NCBI): domain Bacteria; kingdom Pseudomonadati; phylum Bacteroidota; class Cytophagia; order Cytophagales; family Hymenobacteraceae; genus Hymenobacter; species Hymenobacter monticola. The sequence continues at coordinate 3,348,643 of NZ_CP094534.1, forward strand.
GCTCTTTTAGCGCGCTTTATACCGCCATTGCTGGTTGATTGAAAAGGCAAAATCCTGGGTGTTAAATGATAATTGTTAATTGTTAAATGAATGAAATGAAACAGAACCGCACCGGCGTCGTCTATTCGACCAATCCTGATTTCTCCTACCAAAGCAACGAGCCGGCCGAAGCCACCACGCTGCCACCCCAGCAGCAACAGCTGCGCGTGCAGCTGGACAAAAAGCAGCGCGGCGGCAAGCAGGTGACGCTCGTGACCGGTTTTGTGGGCACCGATGCCGACCTGCAGGCCCTGGGCAAGCTGCTGAAAACCAAGTGTGGTGTGGGCGGCAGCGCCAAAGACGGCGAAGTGGTGGTGCAAGGCGACTTCCGCGACAAAGTGCTGGAAGTACTGCTCAAAGAAGGTTACAAAGCCAAAAAGGCCGGCGGGTAACCAGCAATAGCCGTACTGTCAAGCTATTATCTAACCTCCTTTGCCTATGCTCCTGCTCCAATTTGCGGCTTTGCCCGAAGCGGCCCGCGACGTTACTTCCGTGCACGGACAGGCTGAAAGCGGCGTCATCAGCGCTGTGCTGTGGCTGAAGCTGGGCGTGGAAACGGTGGGCGCTACCATCATTGCACTGGGCATACTCAGCGCGGTCTGGCTGTTGCTGAAGGCATTAGCGAAGCGTCAGACGGCCGATTTTACGGCCATCCGGCTGGCCCTGGCGCGCTACCTGGCCTTGGCGCTGGAGTTTCAGCTAGGGGCCGACATTCTCTCAACGGCCATTGCGCCAAGCTGGGAGCAGATAGGCAAGTTGGGTGCCATTGCCGTCATTCGAACGGCACTGAACTACTTCCTCTCCCGCGAGATGCGCGAGGAGCGGCACGAAGCCACGCCCGAAAACCACGTGGTAGAGCGGGCAGATAGTTGAAGATTAGGAAAAAACAAGGAGCACGTCATGCTTCGGCTGCGCTCAAGATGACGGTTTTTTTACTTCCCGCTGCTTCTCAGCCTCTCCTTCGCCCGTTCGGCGTCCTCCGGCGTGTCGATGCCGAAGGCTTCGAGCTCGGTTTCGGCGCATTGAATGCGGAAACCGGCTTCGAGCCAGCGCAGCTGCTCCAGGCTTTCAGCGGCTTCGAGCGGCGACACGGGCAGGCGGGTGAGCTGCTCCAGCACGGCGGGCTTGTAGGCGTAGAGGCCCAGGTGGCGCAGGTAGCGGTGGTGCGTCAGCCATTGCTCGGACGCGTGGCCGCGCTGGTAGGGCAGGGGGTGGCGGCTGAAATACATGGCGTGGCCCTGCTGGTTCAGCACCACTTTGGGCAGGTGCGGGCTGAACAGCTCCTCGGCTGTCAGCACGGGTTTTACCAGCGTGGCGATGTCGGGCGCGGTGGCGGCGTCGGCAAATAAATCGGCCAGGGCATTGATTTGGCCGGGGTGGATGAAGGGCTCGTCGCCTTGGATGTTGACGATGCAGTGTACGTCGGCGGGGCTGCCGAGCTGCTGGAAGGCCTCCCACAGGCGGTCGGTGCCGCTGGGGTGGTCGGGGCGGGTGAGCACGGCCTCGCCGCCGAAGCCCTGCACGTGCTCTTGGATGCGGACGTCATCGGTGGCCACCACCACGCGGGCCAGGTTGGCCTGCCGGGCCTGCTCCACCACCCGCTGAATCATGCTGCGCCCGCCGAGGTCGACGAGGGGCTTGCCCGGCAGGCGGGTGGAGGCAAAACGGGCGGGAATCAGGCCAAGAACCATACTAGGGGCAGAAAGATAATCGGGAGAAAGCACCAAAAATAGGGGGCAAACCACGGCTTTTGCCCGAAGTGCTGGCGGGGCGCGGCCAATTACCCGCCGGTTTTGCGTTATTTTGCCCACACTGCCCGCCGATTTGGTTTTTTGGGGCGGAGTGGTGCTGATTTTGCCAGGTTGATTTTTTATGACTGTAATCCTTTCGCTATTTACGTTGCTGGCCCTCGGCGGCCCCGGCAAGGGCACCGCCGCCAAGGGCGCGCCCACCGACTCAATTGGCGTGGAGATGCGTGGCGGCCAGCGCTTTGTGAAGCACCGCGTATCGGCCGGCGAAACCCTCACTGCCCTCACGCGCCGCTACCACGTCAGCCTCGACCAGCTCACGGCGGCCAACCCGCAGATTAAAAACGGCCTCGGCATCGGCCAAATCGTGTACGTGCCCCGCCCGGCGGCTGGCAAAGCGGCGGCGCCCGCTACGAGCAGCAAGGCCACCGCGCCCGCCTCCGGCGCCGTGCCCGCCCGCCACACGGTGGCCAAGGGCGAAACCCTGTTTGGCATCGCCCGCAAGTACCAACTCTCGCCCGATGAGCTCATTCGTATAAACAAGCTGCCCGGCGGTGCGGTGCGCGTAGGTCAGCAGCTGGTGCTCTCGGGCAGCGGTGCCGCGGCCGAGCCGGCTGCCGCGCCGGTGCGGGCGGCCGAGGTAGAAGCTGTGCCCACCACCACGGTGGCCAAAACTCCTCCGCCGGCCCCCGACAAGCCCGCCCAGGTTGCCACGGTGACGCCCGCGCCGGCTGCCGAAAAAGAAGACCGGAAAGAAGAGCGCGAGGAGAAAACCGAGCGCACGCCCACCCGTGCCGGCGAGCTGCTTTCGCGTGTGGTGGAAACCGGCCTGGGCGCGCCCATCGAAAACAATGTGACCGACAAGTACCTGGCCCTGCACAAAACCGCGCCGGTGGGCACCATCATGCAGGTGCGCAACAACATGAACGGCCTGTCGGTGTACGTGCGCGTCATCGGCAAGCTGCCCGATACCGGCGAAAACAACAACATCCTGGTGCGCCTCTCGCCCCGCGCCGTGCAGAAGCTGGGCACCTCAGACGCCCGCTTCCGGGTTGAGACGAACTACATTCCGCAGTAGGTAGCTGTAGCGTGGACTCTGCGAGTCCGCGCCCGAACGAACTTCGCCCGATTCGCCCCCGCGCGGACTCGCAGAGTCCACGCTACAGTTCTTTTTCCCTTGAACATCGCCCAGCTTCGCCGCCAGCTCGACGCCCAGTACGAGCGCTACAACCGGCCCGAATTCATCAAAAACGACCCCATTCAAATTCCGCACCGCTTCACCCAGCGGCAGGATATTGAGATTTCGGCCTTGTTTGCGGCGCTGCTGGCCTGGGGTCAGCGGCCCACCATTATCAACAAGTGCAACGAGCTGCTGCGCCGCATGGACGACGCGCCCCATCAGTTCGTAACGCAGCACCAGGACGAGGACCTGAAGCGGCTGCTGGGCTTCTGCCACCGCACGTTCTGCGATACCGATTTGCTGTACTTCGTGCATTTTCTGCGCGACTGGTACCGGCAGCACGACTCGCTGGAAACCGCGTTTCTGGTGGGCCACTCGCAGCGCGAGCGGCTCATCAACTTCCACAACCGCTTCTTCAGCCTGCCCGACGCCCCGCAACGCACCCGCAAGCACGTGGCCACGCCCGCCCGCAAATCGGCCTGCAAGCGCGTGAACATGTACCTGCGCTGGCTGGTGCGCCGCGACGACAAAGGCGTGGACTTCGGCCTGTGGCAGCGCCTCTCGCCCGCCGACCTCATCATGCCCATCGACCTGCACGTGGAGCGCCAGGCCCGTCCGCTGGGCCTGCTCACCCGCAAGCTCGTGGACTGGGAAGCCGCCGAAGAACTCACCGCCAACCTGCGCCTACTGGACCCCGCCGACCCGGTGAAGTACGACTTCGCGCTGTTCGGCGCGGGGGTGGATAAGTGACAGGACACGAGCCCCCACCGCCAGCAAGGTCGCGGTTTATAAAAAGGAGGGTATCTTGGTTGGCATGAGTTGGACCGTTGTATTAGAAAGCGAACACAAAGACCAGATTGCTTGCCTGAGCGCCGAATTTGAGCCGGGGGTAAATCTGAATCGCGAGAAGTTTCGGTTGCTCTGCTACTTAGACCCCTACGGGGACACGACATTCAACCGCCTCCAAACAGCGGATTTGCTTCGGGACCTGGTTCTATTGCTGGCGATGGAGCCCAATCCTTTAGGCGACGAACTTATCGCGTTGGTAAAACGGAGCCAAGAAGATGTGCATCTGTACGTTTGTTTTTATGGAGACTAAGCTGTTCGCTTAATATCCCGCCACCCCCGCTGCCGGGCCGCTCGGGCTACTCGCGGGCGGCGGGGGAGAGGGAACTCAGATACGCAGTGGCCCAAGCTGGCACACGTCGCAATCGCGTGCCAGCTTGGGCATTATTTAACAAAGCTCCAAGAACCAGCTTTTCGGGCATTCAGCCTGTTCAACGGCTGGCCGTCAGCCGATACATAGATAGCAAAGTCAAGTTTCGGCGGCTGCCGCTCGCCCAGGTCATAGGTCAACCATGTTCTGTTGAGCGTTAGGGGATAGTCACCATTTAAGGTGACGTCCATCGTGTTGGAAATGGGGTGCGCCAACTTTATAGTCACCGTGTTGCCCTTGACGACGGCAATGCCGTGGTGTTCGCAATCGATGATGGCTGCCCGCCCCACCCAACACCGTTCGACGCGCAAGGTGTCCGGTAGGGATGCGACCCGGGCCGGGCCGTTCGCAGCGGGGTGAAGCTCGTACAAAAACAACCCGAACAGTTGCGAGCTGGACACGCTGCGGGAGATATACGCGCCGTTGCAATCCGTTTGAATGTCGCCGCACGAGGCGAGCAAACCCGCCAGGAATAGATACACTGCCTTCATGAACTCCTGAAAAAAAGTGGGTACGTTCAGCCAAACACTCATTCACCCCGCCGTCCCCGCCACCACGGGCAGTAGCGCGTCCTCCCCGGCCCGCGTGAGGCGGTGGAAGCGCGTGCGGCTGCGGTAAAACCACTCCGTCAGCCCCAGCGCTTCGAGGCGGCGGGTGGCGCGGGCCGCCATGCGCGGCCCCAGGCCGCTGGCGGCTTGCAGGGCCGCCGTGGCCGCGTCGGGCTGCTGCACCAGCACCAGCAGCATCGCGCTCAGGGCCGCCCGGCCCCGGCGGTTGCCCACGCGGTGCTGCGCCCCGAGCCACGCCGCCACCCGCGCCGCAATGGCTTCCGGCGCCTGGCTGGGCGGTGGGGGCGGGCCCGGGTTGTCGCGCAACGCCAAGCGGGCCGCAAACTGGTCGGCCAGTCCCGGGGCCGTTTCAGCAGGAAAAGGAGTGTCCGACATACCACGAAGCAAGGAGCCGGCCGGCTCCGTCGCCCACCAGTTGCCGCAATATAGCCGTTACTCGTCTTTTATGCATACTTACCAGTCCGATATAGCCTACAATTAGTCATGAATACTCTGTTACTGGTACGTAACACCCGCTTCGGGGTACCTCATACCGGTAAAATAGTCAATAGTACCTGGTTATGCGTACGAAATGCAGTTTTGACAGTAGTTATGACAATTTATGGCGTCTTCAACACGTAAAAATTAGTCTGTAACAGGGCGATTAGCGTCAGATAATTGCCATTCGCAGTCATAATAAATGCAGAAAGGAGGCGCTGGTCACCCCAATGCCCGGCCATACCGGCCCCGCCCCATTTCTTAATCATTCCCGCGAATCTTCCCGCCCGCTTAGCTGTTTACCTTCGTATCCTATTCCCGAATACCGAAAGACTACTTTCTTGCTTTTACCCCAACACTTCGAACAAAAAATCGGCTTCAGCACCCTGCGCGAGCAGCTCGAAGCCAATTGCCTCTCGGCCCTGGGCCGGCAGTACGTGGCCCGCATGGAGTTCCAAACCAAGCACGAGCCCCTGCTGAAACTGCTGCAACAGGCCAACGAATTCGCCTACCTGCTGCGCTCCGGCGCCGACTTCCCGGCCTCGCACTACCACGACGCCAAGGCCCACCTCAAGCGCGCCGCCCTGCCGGGCGCCTATCTCGACGTGGCCGCCTTTTTTGAAGTGAAGATGAGCTTGCGCACCATCCGGCAGGCGCTGAGCTTCTTCTCCGATGCCGATGAGGAGCTGTATCCCACGCTGCGCCTGCTGGGCATCGGCGTGCAGGTCGACCGCAACCTGCTGGCCGCCATGGACAAGGTGGTGGACGACGACGGCGCCGTGCGCGACGACGCCAGCCCGCTGCTGCGCCAGATTCGGCAGGAGCTGATAGCGCGGCAGGGGCAATTGCGTCGTCAGATTGCCGGCATCCTGCGCCACGCCAAAACCGAGGGCTGGATTCCCGGCGATGCCGAGCCCACCATCCGGGGCGGGCGCCTGGTGCTGCCCGTCATTGCCGAGCACAAGCGCAAGGTGAAGGGCCTGATTCACGACGAATCGGCCTCGGGCCAGACCGTGTACATCGAGCCGGCCGAGGTGTTCGAGCTCAACAACGACATCAAGGACCTCGATAACGCCTACCACCGCGAGCTGATTCGCATCCTCACGGCCCTTACCAACCAGCTGCGCCCGCACATTCCGGATTTGCGCAAGGCCTATTCCTACCTGGGTCTGATTGACTTTATCAGAGCGAAAGCAAGGTTGGCCGTCACGCTCGATTGCCAGCTGCCGGTGCTGCACAACAAGCCGCTGCTGAAGTGGCACGGCGTGCGCCACCCGCTGCTGCAACTGGCCTTCGCCCAGCACAAGCGCGAGAACGGCGACGCCCGCGAAGTGGTGCCGCTCGACCTGGAGCTGAACCACGAGCAGCGCATACTGGTCATTTCCGGCCCCAACGCCGGCGGCAAATCGGTGAGCCTGAAAACGGTGGGCCTGGTGCAGTTCATGCTGCAAATGGGTCTGCTCATCCCTTGTGCCGACAACTCCGAAGCCGGCGTGTTCGAGGATATTTTCCTCGACATCGGTGACGAGCAGAGCCTGGAAAACGACCTGTCGACCTACTCCTCGCACCTGCTGGCCATGAAGCAATTCCTGACGTTGGCTGGCAAGAAAAGCCTGGTGCTGATTGACGAATTCGGCACCGGCACCGAGCCCAGCCTGGGCGGCGCCATCGCCGAGGCCGTGCTCGACCAGCTGAATAGAGCAAGAGTATATGGCGTCATCACCACGCACTATACGAATCTGAAGAATTTTGCCGAGCGCACCCCGCACCTCATCAACGGCGCCATGCGCTACGACCCCGAGAAGTTGCAGCCGCTCTACCGCCTGGAGGTGGGCAAGCCGGGCTCGTCATTCGCCATCGAAATTGCCCGCAAAATCGGCCTGCCTAAGGAAGTGGTGGAGCGCGCCACCCAGTTGGTGGGCAAGGATAAAATCCGCTACGACCGCCTGCTCGAAGGCCTCGAAAAAGAGAAAACCGAGCTGGAGCAGCGCACCGCCGAAGCCGCCAAAGCCGAGCGCCGCCTCAAAAGCGCCGCCAAGGAGTACCAGGACCTTAAGCAGCACCTCGAAGACACCCGGCTTGAAACCCTGCGCACCGCCAAGCAGCAGGCCAAGGCGCTGTTGGTGAACACCAACCAGCAAATCGAGGCCACCATCGGCGAAATCCGCCGCGGCCAGGCCGACAAGGAAGTCAACAAAGCGGCCCGCGAAAAGCTCGACAACTTCGTGAAAAAGGAGCTGCAGATTGAGCCGCCCAAGCCCAAGCCCACCCGCGAGCGCGCCGAAACCGGCGGCCTGCAGCCCGGCGACAAAGTGGCCCTCTACGGCCAGGACGGCTACGGTGAGGTCCTCAGCGTGAAAGGCAAAACCGCCGAGGTGATGTTTGGCGGCATGAAAACGCTGACCAAAGTCAGCCAGCTCGAAAAGCTGGGCCGCGCCGAAATCCGCGAGCGGGAGCAGGCCGCCAAGGCCAAAGCCAGCAAGCTGAGTGGTGGGGGAGGCGGCGGCAACGGTCTGAACATCACCGACCGCATGGCCGGCTTCAGCCCCACGCTCGACCTACGCGGCGAGCGCGCCGAAGACGCCCTCACCAAAACCATGAGCTTCGTGGACGACGCCGTGATGCTGGGCATGCCCGAAATCAAGTTCCTGCATGGCCGCGGCAACGGGGTATTGCGCCAGGTGGTGCGCGACTACCTGCGCTCGCAGCGCGCCGTGGCCAGCGTGGCCGACGAGCACGCCGACCGCGGCGGCGACGGCGTCACCATTGCCGTGCTGAAGTAAATGGCGGGCCGGAACGTGAAAGCGCAGCGAATACTGGCCGGGCTTTTCGGTTTGTTCATGGCCTTGGGCATGCTCACAAAAAGCCTGGGAGCGCTGGGGCAGGCGTTGCAGCTGCGAGCCGCTTTGCCAAACAACCCTGGCTTGCATCTGGAGGTGAAAGAGGCCTTTTTTACCTTCATGTTCACGTTGATAATCGCGCTGGCCTTGGGCTGGTGGGGCATCTCGAAGTTTCGGCGCCGAAAACCTGAAACACAAGCCGCCGAGTAGCTTGCGCAACTGGTTTGTCGCCGTGGTTGGTGCACGAATACACAAGTTGTAAAGTCCTTTTGTCGAAAAGAGAAGCCCGGGCCTGAACAAGGCCCGGGCTTCTCTTTTACGGTTTTTACACCTGGCAGGCAAAGGCAATGCCCTTGTGAGAAGTCTGATGAAAGCAAAGTTTGGTTGGCGTCTGGAAATGGGAGGGAAGTACGTTTGCAGCGCTTCAACCAAAACGCAGTATCGCGTCAGTCGTAAGCCCTAAACACGACCTCAACCCTTTTTCTATGAATCCAGCCGCCACCACTCCGCGCGTTCAGCAAACTTCTGCCGCCTTCATTGCCGCTTCCTGGGTGGCCTTGCTTCTGGGCATGGTCGCTTTCAACATCGGCCTCTGGAACGCCCAAATGGCCCTGAACGAAAAGGGCTATTACTTCACCGTGCTGATGTATGGCCTGTTTGCCGCCATTTCGGTGCAGAAAAGCGTGCGCGACCGCCTCGAAGGCATTCCCGTCACCAACCTCTACTACGGCATCAGCTGGGTGTCGGTACTCCTCACCGTGCTGCTGCTCACGGTAGGTCTGTGGAATGCCACCCTCACGCTGAGCGAAAAAGGTTTTTACGGCATGGCCTTCGTGCTGAGTTTGTTCGGAGCCATTGCGGTGCAGAAAAACACCCGCGACAGCCTGAACGCCAACCCGCCCGCACCGGCCGACCTCGGCCAGTAGCCTGACGCACCGCGACGCGCCCTCTTCCGCGTTGCGGCCGTGTAGCACATTATGGTTGCGCCTCGCTCAGCTACTCATGGCTGGTCGTTGTCAGGTGGTGGCGGTAGCTGAGCTACTTGTCCTGAATCAGCCCACCCAGATAATTGAGCGGCATGCGCACATCGAAGTAAATTCGATTGCCATTGAAGTGCTGCTGGCCGTCGCCGGCCGAGGCTTCGGCCACAGGCTTCAGCGTGAAGACGTCGGTGGTGCCTGTCCGCGCCTGTTCGCTAAAATCCAGGTTGTAGTAGCCAAGCAGGGTGTACTCGTCGTCCACCGTTACAGGCACAAAGGCAGTGGTGGGGCTGTGCCCGTTGCCGCTGTTGCGTAGGGCCCGCAGTAAGCCAAAATAGCGGTTGGCGTAGCGCTGGGCGAGGCGGCGGCCGCTGGCCTGGCTGGCGCACACTATCATTTCAGTGGTCAGGCGCAGGTTGAAGGGGTGGGCGCGCAGCTCCTTCGCGCCCAACGCCAGGGCATCGCGGTATTGCTTGGCGGCGAAGGCTTTGGTGAAGGCCTCCGGGGCTTCGGCGGTGGCTTCGGGGTTGTAGCTTGGCTGGAATACCTGCCCGTAGTAGAGGTAATGGTAGTCCTTCGCCTGCAGCGTTGAGTCTGAAGCCTGCAGGCGCGTCAGCTGTTTGGGGAAATAGTAGGGCGAGCCCGGGTTGGTGGTTTCGCGCTTGATTTCGTCGAAGTCAACGTTGGAAACCTTTTGGGCCAACGCCCGGAAAGTGAGTAGCAAGCAGGCGGAGAGCAGCAAAAATTTCATGGCAGCGGAATGGTTTTTAAGCCTGAAACGCAACGGCAGGCCAATGAAGTGATACCCAAACACAAAAAAAGGCGGCCTCCCACCGGAAGGCCGCCTTTAAATTGAAGCAGGCGAAGTGCTTACTGCACCACCACGCGGCTCACCTGGGTGGCTTCCGGGGTGGTCACCTGCACCATGTACAGGCCAGCTTTCAGCGCCGTGGCGTCAACGGCCAGGTCGGTGCCGGTCAGGGGCTGGGTTTGGGTCAGCACCACGCGGCCGGTCACGTCGCGCAGCACCACGGTGGCGGAGCGGGCGGTGCTGCTGGCCAGGTGCAGGTTGAAGCTGCCGCGGGCGGGGTTGGGGTACACCTGCATGGTGCTGGCTTGCACCGTGCCGGCCTTGGTGGCCAGCGTGAGGCGGCACACGGTTACGCCGGCGACGTTTTGCTCGGCAATGCGGGCGGCGTACTCCTGGTAGTAGCGGTTGGTCACGCGGGCATCGTGCACCACGAGGGTGTTTTCGTCGTTTTCGGTATCAGCCGAGAGCGTCCAGTTGTGCGAGCCCACAAACACCGTGGGGTCCGACTGACTGGCGCCGGCGTCCACAATCAGGGTTTTGTGGTGCATGATGCCGAAGCCGGCGCCCGCGCGCTTTATGAGCAGGCGGTTGCCCAGGCCGGCCTGCATGAGGCGGAACGAGAAGCCGGCCGTGCCGCTGGTGTCGTTTACAAGGCCGTCGGAGCAGGTGCCGATGCCGCGCTGCGTTACCTGGGCGGTAATGGCGCGGGCCAGGTCGGCGCGGGTGATGAGCATCGACTCGAAGTGCAGGTCGTTGTCAGCCGAGGCAATGGCCTGCAGCAGGCGGCCGTTCACGTTGTCGGTGGGCGAGAAGTACGATTCTACCGACTTACCGCCGATGTTCAGGAAGTGCGGCGTGTTGTCGGTTTTGCGCGAGCCGAAGGTGCTGGTGCCGGGCGTGGCCGTATTGGAACCCCACATTTCCTCAAACTCGACGGTGTAGACGCGGGCCAGCGACTGGTCCTGAATGGCGATGACGTTGTTGGCGTCGGTGCCCAGCTGAGCGCCGGTCCAGTTCATCGAGCCCGTCCACACCCACGGCACGTTGGGGTTGGTGCTATTAGCATCCACAATCACAAACTTGTTGTGCATGATGCTGCTGGTGGTGCTGCCGGCCGTGTTGGGACGCGAAACGCGGCGGATGCCCTGGTTCAGGCTGTTGATGCTCACGTTGGCGTTGTCGTCCTCGTAAATCACGCGCACCTGCACGCCGCGGGCGAAGGCGGCGTTCACCGCGTTCAGAATGGTGGCGTTGTTCCAGTTGTAGATGGCAATGTCCAGCGTCTGCCGGGCGCGGTTGATGTATCGCACCAGCGTATCGGGGGCAGCATTGTTAAGCATGGTCACGGCCGCGTTGCCGGGCAGGGCCAGCGAGGCATCCACCGTGCGGTTGAAGAAGTTCTTGATGACACCCGACGACAGCGAAGCCGTAATCATAGGCACCACGCGCGACTCCGAGCGGCCCACGCCGTTCACCGATACCGCCTGAATGTAGTAGATGGTGGCCGGCTGCAGGCCGGTGAGCACCTGGCTGTGGGCCGTGGTGAGGGCCGTGCTGCCCGGCATCGGGGTGAAGGGGCCGCCGGGCGTGGTGGCGTAAGCCAGCCGGGTATCGCCCGCGTTCTGCGTCGTAAAGCCGATGGTCAGGCTGGTGGTGGCGATGTTGGTAGGCACCGGGCTGGCCGTCACGTTCGGCGTCAGGCCCTGAATAAAGTCGTTGTACGTGCGGTTCAGCAACTGGTAGCCGCCAGTGATAGAGGTGGCCGAAGGCGAAAACTGGCTCACGATGCCAACGGCATCAAAAGTGCCCGACGGGCTGGGTTTGCCGGCCAAGCCATCGGGGCCGGTCGAGTTGGCCGGCACGTACGTTACGTACGCGCAGTTGCCGTTGAGGCGGTAAGAAGTACCCGTTGTGAATGCGGTGACGGGAGTGCCGGTCTGGGTGCAGGGGTTGGGGGTGGGGTGCGTGGTTATCGACGTCAACCCGTTGATGCGGACCAGCATGCCTTCGTACTGCTCGGCAAAAGCGCTGGCCGCGTTGGCGGCCGTGAACACCACCGGCGCCGGCACGGGCCGGTTGCCGGCCAGCACGGTGAGCGAGGTGATGGGGTCGACTTCGAGCAGGCCGCGGTACATTTTCAGCCCCCCCGTCACCTGAATGCTGTCGCCGGGCACCAGCGGAGCCAGCAGAGCCGCGGTGGCGCCGCCCGAGCTATACACCCCAATGCCAGCCGTGCCGTCCTGAATGTAGCGAATGGTGCTGACCGAGGAGCCCAGCTCGGCGCCGTTGGTCACGATGCCGCGCACCGTCACGGTGGGGCCCTGGGTGCCATTGGTGGTGGGGGCTTGGGCCCGCGCCGCCGCAATGGTAATCGCAGTTTGGGCCGAGACGGTTTGCCAGCAGCTGGCCACCGCCAGCAGCGCCAGCAGAGTAAGTTTCTTCATGAAAAAAACAGGTTTACGAAACGGTTATCTTTAAATAGTCGGCGGTAGACGGAAATACAAAGATGCTGAATTTCAGCCAAACGAACCCGCCGCCGTACCCTGCCGTTCCCCCGCGCGTGTTAATTTTTGGCGGCCCCGCGCCCGCGCTTGCCGCTGGCCGTGATGAAGGGCACGGGCGTGGCCGTTTCGGTACCGGCCGCGTTGCGCGAGCTAACTTCCACGTAATAAGTAGTGCCCGGAATGAGGTCGCTCAGCGTGAGGCTGTGGCGGGTGGTGGGCGTGGCGTCGAGGCGCGACTCTTTGAGCTGTTTGGGGTCGAGGCCGAAGCGCACGCGCGTGTCGCCGGGGTTCAGCGTTGAGTACACCACCGTGAAGCCGGTGGCGCTCACGTTCACCGGCACGGGCTCTTCGGTGAGGCGGGGCAGGCCACCGCCCAGCACCAGGTCGGAGGCCAGGCGGGGCAGCAGCTGGTAGCCGCCCGTGCCGCTGGGCGCGTACTGGCTCATGATGCCGCGCAGGTCGAACGGCTCGGCGGGCGGCGTGGCGTCTACCAGGCCCTCGGGGCCGGTGCTGGCGGCCATCACGCGCACCAGCGTGCCGGGCTGGCCGTTGAGCAGGTAGTTGGCGTTGCCGGCCAGGGTGGTAACCGGAGTGCCGGCTGGCGTGGCCAGGCGCGTCACGCCCGTGATTTCCACCAAACGGCCTTCGTTGGCCTCGGCAAAAGCGGATGTCGCCTGCGCCGCTGGCACTTTCACGGCGTGCAGCCGCTGGCCCGACGCCAGCTTGTGCACCGAGGCCACGGGGTCCATTTCCAGCAGCCCGTTGTAGGCCTTTAGCTGGCCGGTAACCTGAATGCTGTCGCCGGCGCGCAGCTCGCCAAAGCCCGGCAGCTTGGTCGGCTGGGCGTAGAGGGCCAGGCCCGCTTCAGCGTCCTGCACGTAGCGGACGTTGCCCATCTCGGGGCCGTTGAGCACGACGGCGCGCACCGTGACGGTGCTGCCGGGCCCCAGGGCGCGGGCCGCTTTCACGGTGAGCACGGGCGGGGCGGCGGGTACGGTAGGGGTGGGCGTGGGCAGGCCGCGGAGCAGGCTGGCGCAGAGTAGCAGGTGGTGCATCATCGCAAATGGGATTAAAAGCAGACCGATGGTGGCAGTGCTAGTTGCAAAGTTCAGCACAAATCCCCCATTTCACGCTCGTTAGCCCATTTTATATACGTGCAGCCACAGTGCTATTCTATCATAAAATATTAACTTCCGGATGCAGCTCAATGCCGAACCGTTTCCGCACGGAGGCAATGATTTCCTCGGCCAGCTGGCGCACTTCGCTGCCGGTGGCGCCGCCGTGGTTCACGAGCACCAGGGCCTGGCGGGCGTGCACGCCGTGGGTGCCCTCGCCGGGGCCGCGCCGCAGCCCTTTCCAGCCGGCCCGCTCGATGAGCCAGCCCGCGGGCACCTTCACGCCGCCGGGCACGGGGTAGCCGGGCAGCTCGGGATATTGGCTTTTGAGCTGGTCGAACTTGGCCTGCGACACTTCCGGGTTCTTGAAAAACGAGCCCGCGTTGCCGATTTCAGCCGGGTCGGGCAGCTTGCTGCGGCGGATGTGGATGACGGCCCGGCTCACGTCCTGCGGCGTGGGCTCGCCCTCGATGCCCAACTCGGCCAGGGTTTCGGCGATGGCGCCGTAGCGCACGTTGGGGCGGGCCTGCCGGTGCAGGCGCAGCACCACGGCCGTCACCACAAACTGGTTTTTGAGCACGTTTTTGAACACGCTTTCGCGATAGCCAAAGCCGCATTCGTCGGCCGAAAACACGCGAAGCGCGCCGGTGGCTATTTCCACCGCTTCGAGGTGGTCGAAGGTGTCGCGCAGCTCGGCGCCATAGGCCCCAATGTTCTGCAGCGGCGAGGCGCCCACCGTGCCGGGAATGAGCGACAGATTTTCGAGCCCGCTCAGGCCCTGGTCGAGGCTGTATTCGACGAGGCCGTGCCAGCTCTCGCCCGCTCCGGCGCGGACGAGGGCCGTCTGGCTGTCGGCGTCTTCCGAAATGATTTCCAACCCGCGAATCTCGTTTTTGAGCACTACGCCCGGAAAATCCTGCGTGAATAGCAGGTTGGAGCCACCGCCGAGGATGAGCTTTTCAGCGGCGTGTACCTGGGGCAACTGCAGGAGCTGGCGCAACTCATCGGCCGAGGCAAAGCGCGCGAAGTACCGGGCCCGCACGTCGAGGCCGAAAGTGTTGTAGGGTCGGAGAGAGACGTTTTCTTCAAGAAGCATGGCGCAAAGGTATTGGCCGCTGCACTGGGCTTGCTGCTTGGGTGGCACAGCTAGATAAATTGACCGATGCCGTTTGTGCCGAAGAAGCAGCAGTTGTACGGACGGAAATCCGGTTGTGCCTTTAAATCGAAATTTTATACTTTGCTAAGTGCCTTTGTGCTCAAGAGCTGCTGTTTGTGCCGTTTTAGGAGCGTTTGCCGGTGGTTTTTCTCCCTTCGAAGGAGCATAGCCATTAATTCGATGTGCAAGAATAGAAAGCATAATCAGCTGACTTCTGCGAACGGGAACAGGACAAGCAAGGTAAAAATTGCCATCTTTATCCTATGGATTCCAAGCAAGCTACCCGTCTTAGCAAGTTCCTTAGCCTGCACCTGCGGCACCGCCCAGCTGCGCTGGGCCTCATTTTGCAGGAGGGCGGTTGGGTGAATGTGGACGGCCTGCTGACTGCCTGTGCCGCCCACGGCACGCCCATCAGCCTGCCTCAGCTAAACGAAATTGTAGAAGGCAACTACAAGAAGCGCTTTGCCTTCGATGCCAGCGGCACCCGCATCCGCGCCCAGCAGGGCCACAGCGTTGAAGTCGATTTGCAGCTGGCGCCCGCCGTGCCGCCGGCTGTGCTCTACCACGGGACGGCTCCGGCGGCGCTGCCCGCCATTCGGCACGAGGGCTTGCAGAAGATGGGTCGCCACCACGTACATCTCTCGCCCGACGCCGAAACGGCCCGCCGTGTGGGTGCCCGCCGCGGCCAGCCTCATATCCTGACCGTCGATGCAGCCGCCATGCACGCAGCCGGCCTTGTTTTCTATGAGTCCGGCAATGGGGTGTGGCTGGTCGATGCCGTGCCGCCGCAATACCTGGGCGGGTTGTAGCGTGGACTTTGCGGGTCAGCGCGTTCTATCTCAGATGTTGAACTAAGCGCGGATTCGCAGAGTCCACACTACAGGCAGCCTTAGCTTAGATAATGCGCAGCCATGATGATGCCGTAAATCCAGCAGGTGTAGAGCGAGGCATACCAAAAGCCTTCCCATAGGCTGGCACCCAGGCGGCCCCGGCAGCGGTTCGAGTTTTTAAACACCAGCCGCAACGCCCGAAAGAACACCCAGTACAGCAGTGCGGCGAAGATGAGGATGCCCGTCCAGAGCAGCGCACCCACCAGCCAGATGACGAACACGGCCACAATCGCCACCACCACCGCCATCACAAGGGCCGCCAGGATTCCCAGAATGCCATGCCCTTCGGAGAAGTCAAAGTTGGGCAGGTTTTCAAAGCCGTCGGTGCCAGGAAAATGCTTGCGGCTGATGCGGTCGGTGAGGCGGCCCACGTCGTCGCGCAGCTTCACGCCGTGGTAGAGGCCCGCGGTGGTGAACAAAAAGAAAGCAGCAAATAGAATGCTGGTCGAAATCAGCGAATTGGCAAACAGCGTGCGGTGCTGCCCCAGGCCCAGCAGCCACACGGCTAGCGTCGTGGTCAGGACCACGGCGGCCGACACCAGGGCCACGTTGCCGGCGCTGAGCAGGCGGTAGGGGCGCGGGACAGGAGAGGCCATGGGTGCGATTGAAGATGGAACCAGTTAACGCCCGTGCGCGGCACGCAACATCGCGCCACGCACGGGCATTATCGGCGTAGCTGAGGCAGCCGGGGCTACTTCAGCTTGGCTTTCACGTTGAAGCGCGAATCGGCGCGCAAAGTGGTGTTTTGGCGCAGGGGCTGGGCCATGGTCACGTCCGTGAACAGGGTGTAGGAGCCGTTGCGCAGGTAGGCGTCGAGCTTGTTGCCGGAGGGAGTTAGGGTGATGGTGGTTTGGCCGGCGGGCACGGGATTGAGCGAGGCCAGCAGCGTCTTGTTGGTACCCGAGGCATCGGAGGCGATGTAGATGCTCACGCTTTTCAGAAAGTCAAAGTTCTGGCCGGCCGGGTCGGTCGCGGTCAGGGTGAGGCGGTCGAGGGTGACGTCCTGCACGCGGTCGGCGCTGGTGTTATTGGCCGAAAACGTGTTGGAAGAACTGGAATTGACCGTGGCCCCCGGCAGCGACAGCAGCGTCGTGCTGAACACACCCGTGGCCGGCACCTGGAAGCTGGTCGAGTCGTTGATTTGGAAGGTGAGCAGGTCTTCAATCTTCTTGCAGCTGCTGGCGCCGAGCAACAGCAGAAAGCAGGCAAGTAAGAAGGTTTTGGGTTGGTTGAGCGAGTTTTTCATATCGGTGGGTTACAGCCAGAATAAGGCGGTTACAAGAAACGGGCCAGCTAATCCTGCTGGTTCCGCCATCTACGGGCCCCCTTCAAAAAACGGATTTTACAGGTCGATGAACACGGCCCGGCGCCCGTTCTACCGCACCCGGTAGCCGCTCAGCGCGTAAAACAGCAGGTACAGGTAGCACAGCGCCGGGACCACAAACGCCACCCGCAGCCCGCCGCCGTGCGTGGCCAGCCAGCCCATGAGCGGCGGAATCAGCGCCCCGCCCACAATGGCCATAATCAGGTACGACGAGCCCTGCTTGGTGAATGGCCCCAGGCCCGTGATAGCCAGGGGGAAAATCACCGGCCACATGATGGAGTTCATCAGTCCGCAAAGCACAATAAGCCACAGCGCGGTTTCGCCGGTGCTCAGGATGCTGGCGCCCACCAAGGCCACGCCCGCGGCGCATACAGCCACCAGCAGCGCCCGGTTGTGAAACTTGAGCAGCAGCGGAATGCCCACCACCCGGCCCACCAGCGAGCCAAACCAATACGACGACACCAGCACCGCGCCCACCGCTTTGGTGAAGCCGGCGGCCGTATCAATCGGGGCCGGCTGCTGGCCAAACAGCACGCCCACGTAATTGGTGGCCACGTTCAGCCCGCGCACCAGGCTTTGGGTGAAGCTGGAAAGCTGCTGAATCCCCTGTGACTCGCCATAACGAATCAGGAAAGAGCCCAAACCGACTTCCACGCCCACGTACACGAAAATGGCCCCAATGCCCAGCACCAGGTGCGGAAACGCCAGCGCCGACGTGCGCCCAGCGGCCATGGGCCGCGCCTCCTCAGCGGCTTCTTCAGGAATGCCTTCGATGTCGGGCAGCTTCACCAGAAAGAAAAACACCGCCGCCAGCACCACCAGAAATACGGCCAGCCCCACATAAGGCCCTTTCACCAGCTGCGATTCTTCAGCCAGGCGCTCGCTCAGCGGCAGCGCCGCCAGCCGAGCTTTTAGCGCTACCGAACCACCGAACAACACCAGCGCGCCCACCAGCGGCGAGAGGCTGCCGCCGAAATTGTTGGCCACGCCCACCACACTCACACGTGCCGCCGCGCCGCGCGCCGGACCCAGGATGCTCACGTAGGGGTTGGCCGCCACTTGCAGCAGCGTGATGCCTGCGCCGAGCGTGGCCAGTGCCGTGAGAAACAGCGCAAACGCCCGCGAGTCGGCGGCTGGGATAAATAGCAGCGCGCCGCCCGCCATCACCAGCAGCCCCACCACGATACCGCGCTGGTAGCCAAGTTTTTTCAAGACCCAGCCGGCCGGCAGCGACATCAGAAAGTAGGCCCCGAAAAAGGCCGACTGCACGGCCGAGGACTGCAAATCGGTGAGTTGGCACACGTCCTTGAGGTAGGGCATGAGCACGTCGTTGAAGTTGGTGACGGCGCCGAACAGGAAGAACAGCGTGGTCATCAGCACCATGGGGCCGGCATAGGAGCGGGCGGGCGCGGCAGTGGCAACGGAGGGAGACGAGGGAGCGAGGGCCATAAATGCAAGAGTGGGACGGCGAAAGGCGAAAGTAGCGCGAACTTTGTAGTTCGCGTTTCGGTGCTGCTGGGATTTTCTGGCGGCACGGAGACGCGGACTAAAAGTCCGCGCTACCTATGCACCTCACCGCCACCACCCAGTTCGGCCTGGAAGAACTGCTCGCCGACGAGCTCTACGCCCTCGGGGCCGACATCACCCACGTGGGCTCCCGCGCCGTGGAATTCATCGGCGACCACCGCCTGCTCTACGAAGTGGCCCTCTGGAGCCGGCTCTCCATGCGCCTGCTGCGGCCCTTCGCCGCCTTTTACGCCGCCGATGAAAAAGCCCTTTACCGTGAAGTGAGCCGCATCGACTGGCAGGATTTCATCGGCCCCGGCCAAACCTTCGCCATCACGCCCGTGGTGAACCGCTCCACCTTCGAGCACTCGCTCTTCGTGGCCCAGCTCACTAAGGATGCCATTGTGGACCAGTTCCGCAAACGCACCGGCGAGCGGCCCAGCATCGACACCCGCCAGCCGGACATCCGCCTGCACCTGCGCATGACGGAAAACGAAGTCATCCTCAGCCTCGACGCGGCCGGCGACTCGCTGCACCGCCGCGGCTACCGCCAGGGCACCAACGAAGCGCCCCTGAACGAGGTGCTGGCGGCAGGACTGGTCCTACTCTCGGGCTGGGACGGCAAACAGCCCCTCATCGACCCCATGTGCGGCTCGGCCACCCTCCTCACCGAAGCCGGCCTGATGTGCCAGCGCATCGCGCCCGGCCTGTTCCACCAGGGCAAGTTCGGTTTCGAAAACTGGTACGACTTCGACCCGCAACTCTGGCAGCAGGTGCGCGAAGAAGCCAAAGCCCAGCGCCTCGAAGAGCCGCAAGCCTATCTCGCCGGCTCCGACCTCGACCCCAAAGTCATCGACGCGGCCGCCGCCAACATCACCGCCGCCGGCCTCGAAGACTGCGTCCGCCTCTCGGTGCGCAACGTGAAGGACGCCACCGCGCCCGCCAAGGAGGAGCCCGGCATCGTGCTGATGAACCCGCCCTACGGCGAGCGGATAGGGGAGGAGGCCCAGATGGCCGCGCTCTACAAAACCATCGGCGACTCGTTGAAAACGAATTTCCAGGGCTACAACGCCTTTGTGTTCACCGGCAACCTAGAAGCGGCCAAGAGCATCGGGCTGAAGCCGGCGCGGCGCATCCCGCTATTTAACGGGCCGATTGACTGCCGACTGTTGAAGTATGAATTGTATCGGGGCTCACGCCGTGAGCCGAAATCTGTCGAAGGGCCGGGCGAAAACTAATCTGCTTGGAACTTCCGGCCCCCGGCTGTTATTTTTATCTAATTACTCCGTCTGCATTATGTCCGATACCCTAACTACCGCCCCCACCGACCTGCTGCCCGCCGCCCGCCAGGCCCTGAAACGGTATTACGGCTACGACAACTTCCGCCCCATGCAGGGCGACATCATCCAGAACATCCTGGGCGGGCGCGATACCGTGGTGCTCATGCCCACCGGCGGCGGCAAGTCGGTCTGCTTCCAGATTCCGGCCGTGGTGTCGGAAGGCACCTGCGTGGTCGTCTCGCCCCTCATTGCCTTGATGAAGGACCAGGTGGAGGCCCTGAAAGCCAACGGCATCGCGGCGGCCTACATCAACAGCAGCGTGGGCCAGTCGGAGTCCAACGACATTGCCCGGGCGGCCGTGAGCGGGCACCTGAAGCTGCTGTATGTCTCGCCGGAGAAGCTGCTGAGCGAGGGCTTTCTGCAGTTCCTGAACCGGGTGAACATCAGCTTGTTTGCCATTGACGAAGCGCACTGTATTTCGAGCTGGGGTCATGATTTCCGGCCCGAGTACACCCAGCTGGGTCAGCTACGGAACCACTTCCCCAACACGCCCATCATCGCTCTCACGGCCACGGCCGACCGCCTCACCAAGCGCGACATCATCACCCAGCTCAACATGCGTGAGCCCAAGGTGTTCCTGTCCAGCTTCGACCGGCCCAATATCAACCTGATTGTGCGCGGCGGCCAGGGCCGGATTGAGGGCATGCTCGACTACATCGGCCGGCACCCGCAGGACCCCGGCATTATCTACTGCCTCTCGCGCAAAACCTGCGAAACCATCTCCCAGAAGCTCATCGCCAAAGGCATAAAGGCCGGGCATTACCACGCGGGCATGACTCCCCTGCAGCGCGGCAAGGTGCAGGAAGCTTTTTTGCAGGATGATTTGCAGGTCATTGTGGCCACCATCGCCTTTGGCATGGGCATCGACAAGAGCAACGTGCGCTGGGTGATGCACTACAACCTGCCCAAAAACATCGAGGGCTACTACCAGGAAATCGGCCGGGCCGGCCGCGACGGCGCGCCCAGCACCGCCATCCTGTTCTACAGCTTCGCCGACGTGATGCAGATGCGCGAGATGGTGACCAAGGACGTGCCCGCGCGCCAGGCCCAGCTCAACACGGCCAAGCTGGAGCGCATGCAGCAGTTTGCCGAAGCCGCCAGCTGCCGCCGCAAAATCCTGCTCAACTACTTCTCCGAAACCCTGCAGGAAGAGTGCGGCAATTGCGACATCTGCCGCAACCCGCCTACCACGTTCGACGGCACGCTGATTGCTCAAAAGGCCCTCTCGGCCGTGTTCCGCAGCCGCGAGAAAGTGGCCATCAACCTGCTGATTGATATTCTGCGCGGCATGCGCAACCAGGCCGTGCTGCAAGGCGGCTACGACCAGATTAAAACCTACGGCGCGGGCAATGACCTGCCCTACCTCGACTGGTACAGCTACATCCACCAGATGCTGAACGACGGCCTGTTCTACATTGCCTACGAGGAAGGCTACGCCCTAAAAATCACCGAGCGCGGCCACCAAGTGCTCAAAGGGCAGCTCACGCTGCAACTCAAGAAATTCCAGCCCAGCGAGAAGGCAGAAAAGCCCACCCGCGCCAGCAAGAAAGCCGCCAACGCCGCCTCCACGGCCGCCGTGGGCACGCCCGAGGCCCAGCTGTTCGACAAGCTGCGCCGGCTGCGCAAGGCCATTGCCGATGAGCAGGGCGTGCCGCCCTACGTGGTATTCTCCGACGCCACGCTGCAGGAAATGGCGGCCGAGCGGCCCGTCAGCCGCGTGGGCATGCTGGGCATCTCGGGCGTGGGCATGAAGAAGTTTGAGACCTACGGCGAGGCCTTCATCAAGCTCATCATCGAGCACGGCGGCGGTGGATACGTGCCCTCCGATTCGGATAGCATGTTCAACGAGCCCGCCCGCCCGCGCCTGGCCGCGCCGTCGGGGGCTGCCACTGCCACGGCCGACAAGCCCGTGAGCGACTCCGAAGACGCCACCGTGCAGTTCCACCAAATGGGCCTCACGCCGGAAGATATTTCGGAGCGCCGCGGCCTGGCCCTGAGCACCGTGAAAACCCACCTCTACACCGCCTACGCCAAGGGCCGCGAGCTACGCATTCAGGACTTTGTGAGCGACTCCGAGCTGGCCGAAATCCTCACCGCCCGTGCCCAGCTCGGCAACGACGCCACCCTGCGCGACCTGTTCGACCACCTGCGTGAGAAGTACGACTACTTCCAGTTGCGCATGGCCGGACTATACCACAAGCGCCTGCGCGGGCAGTAAATAAGTATCTAAATACTCAATAATGTAAGCTGGCCCGCCGTTACCTACGGCGGGCCTTTTTATTTGCAGGCCGCTTGCCAAAGTTGTCGCGCTTCATGTTTCGAAAAATTCCTCTATTTCTGGTCGCTGCGCTCATCGCTGCTTTCGCGGTTCTGATGCTCACCAAAACGCTGCCCTATTACACCTTCGAGAAGGGCATCCACTTCCTTACCACCAAGAGCGACGAAACCAACGACAGCCAGACTTTCCGGCTGGGGTTCTACGTGCACATCACCACCAGCCTCGTGGTGCTGGTGCTGGGGCTGCTACAGTTTCTGCCGTGGCTGGTGCGGCTAGGGCCGGGGCTGCACCGGGCGTTGGGCAAGAGCTACGTCATCGGCATTCTGGCGCTGGCCGCGCCGTCGGGCCTCATCTTGGCGTACTTTGCCAACGGCGGGCTGGCGGCGCAAGTGGGTTTCACGCTGCAGTGCCTGGTGTGGTGGCTCTGCACCTGGAAGGCCTACCGCGCCGCCCGCCAGCGCCAGTGGCCCCTGCACGTGGACTGGATGCTGCGCTCCTTTGCTGTGACGCTGGCTGCCCTGGCCCTGCGTGGCGAGAGCTATATCATGTACTATGTGTTCGAAACCAAGCCGATAGAGACCTACCTGACGGTGACCTGGCTCTCGTGGGTGGGCAATTTGATACTCGTGGAAATCCTGCTGGAGCTAGGGCTGGGGCGGTATTTCCTGCGCGAGTTTATGCCGGAGCTGCGTGCTAAATTGGCGGCATGAGAAACCTGATAATTCTACTTTTTCTGCTCTTTGGGGCGGCCTGCCAACACCAGCAGCGTGTAGAAACAAAAGCTGCCATTGGCTCGGCAGCAGAGAAAGAAAAGGCCGTTTCTCCGCCTTCAGGCCGCGTCGCCCAGCAAGTGCCAATGGCCACCAGCGCCGCCGATACCCTGACGCCGGAGATGCTGGCATTGCTGCGTCGGTTCGATTTTGCGCCCCTTTGGAGCGGGCAACGCTCCGAAACCACTACCCCCGTGCTGGATGGTTTTTTTGGTGACGAGCACCGGCGCATTTCCTTTGTGTTTGCCAAAATTGTGCGCGACAGCACCCAGCCCCAATTATTTTATGTGCGGGGCAAAAACAAATTCCGGCAAGCGGTGACCCCGTTTTCCGGCATTATTCGGATAACAACGCTCGTCGATTTGCCCGGGCACGGCTTCCTGGACATGGACAGTGCTGCCAGTGAAGCCTACACTGCCAAGGCGCGCTTTACTTTTCTGGAACAGCCGGGGGCTTCTGGAACTGGAACATTCACCGGCACCGCGTTTCTGGATTTTTTCATCGACGGTGACGGGGAATTACGGATTGGGCAAACCGTGATGAACCCCGACACCACCGCGCCCGCCCGGGGCGCAGGGGTCCTATACCGAGGCACGTGGACCAGCGCCGCCCGTCGGCAAGCGAAGCCGATTGTGATTGCCAACGACGTGCTGATGGTGGCGCCCGAGATGTTGCCTCAATTCGGTATGGGTGAGCGCAATGCCCAAATCAACCCCAAATACGCTAGGCTGGGCTGGACCGAAATGTGGGAAAACGACGAATGGTGGGCCGCATCACCCAAGCCCAAGCTCAGCCTTTAACCTGTCGCTGCTCTGCATGAAAACGCCGTCTTTATTATTGTTTCTGCTCGGCCTGGCAGCCTGCCAGTCACAAACGCATCCCGTCGTTCAAGCGGCAGCCCCAGTTGCAGAGGTGGCTCCGGTTGCAATTCCGCAGCCCGCCAAAGCAACGGTGGACTCCGTGGCGCTGCCGGCCGTTTTCGCGGCCCGCGACACCCTGACGGCCCAAGACCGGGCGGTGCTGCGCCGCTACGACCTGTCCAAACTGTGGCAGGGCGGCACCGGCGGGGCGCAGGCGGCGTCGGTACTGGAAGGCTTTTTTGGCCCCGACCACTACCGGTTTGAGCTGGCCTTTACCGCCGTGCACCGCGACGCTGCCAACCCCGCCCTCTACCATGTGCGCGGCAAATGCCACTACCGCAAAAACGTGCGTCCTTTCACCGGCACGCTCCTCATCCGGCAGCTGCACGACCTGGAGCCGCCCTACGAATTCGACTACACCGATGCCGACGCGCCCAACCAGAACTACGGTGCCAATTCCGACACGGCTGGTACGGAATATGAGAAAAAGGTGCAGCGGGCGCACCCGCGCGAAGTGCGGGCCGAGCTGCGCCTCACCGAGGAGCCGCAAGCCAACGCCGGCGAAATGCTGGCTGCGGCTACGCTGCTGTTTTACGTGAAGTCCAACCACCGTCTGAGCTACATGCGGGCGCCGTTTCGGGGCACCGATGGTCTCTACAACGCCGGCTATCTGCTCATCAACGGCAGTCGCCTCAACATCAGCACCCGGCAGATAAAGCAGTTTGTGGTGGCCGACAACGTGTTTACGGCGGCCCCGGACGTGTACAAGGATTTTGAAATAGGCGACCGTGGGGGCGAGATGAACCCCAAATACGCCCACCTGGGCTGGAATGAAAAATGGGAAAATGAAGAATGGTGGGCCGACTCGCCCAAGCCCAAACTCAGCCTGTAAACGCCCCAGCCTTAACCCCTTCGCAAACCCGGTTGCTTCATGAAACTCTTGCTGATAAGCTGCGCCGGACTGCTGGCTACGGCCTGCCACTCCCAAAGCCCTCTGCAATCGGCTGCGGCTGAGCGCCTCCCGAATGCTCCTGCTGCCAAAGTCGCCGCCGCGTCTGGCAAAGCCGAAGCCCTGCCGGGCCCGGTCGCCGTGGCGGCCTTGTCGCCTCAGTTGCGCGAGGAGTTGCAAAGCTCCAACCTCGCGTCGTTGCTGCAAACCGTGCACAAGACCGAAGCCTTTGCGCAAGATGGCTTTTTCGGCCCCGACCACTACCACATCGAGTTTGCCTTCACGGAGGTGCGGCGCGACCCCGCCCGGCCCACCGTGTATTACCTGCGCGGCAAAGACCGGTACAAAGGCATCATCACGCCCTTCGCCGGCACCTTCACCGTCGAGCAGTTCGGGGAGCAACCTTATTTCAGTGCCCGCGAGATTGCCGCCATGGCCAAACAGGGCGGCGTGATAGCCAATTTCCCTGGTTACTACTCTGCAATTGGCACGTTTGAGCTGCGGGAAGATTCGACCCGCCGCGGCGCGGGTACCTTTCGGGGCCGCTTGGCGGTCGATTGGTACAAAGAAAAAGACGGTTCGCTGACGCTGAATTGTCGGGGCGTGACCGGCCCTTCCCAGGGCGGCCTCATCAAATACGAAGGCACCTGGACCAACGCCACCACCCGCCGCACCTACCCGGTGGTGTGGGCGCAGGATATTTTTGCCTACAATGCGGTCCAAAACGTGCTCAAAGAATTCAACATCGGCGAGCGGGAAGTGGAAATCAATCCCGAGTACGCCAAGCTGGGCTGGAGCAACTATTGGGAAAATAAAGAGTGGTGGACCGATGCCCAACGTCCGGTGTTGGTTTCCAGGCTGTTGCTGCCACCCGATATGGCGGCTGCCTCCACCGCGGCGGCCGATAGTTCGTTGCCTTAGTAGGAGGTAGCCCAGAAGCTCGTTTTTATCGGGGCCGCAGTCACACTAAAGCAGTTGGCCCCGACGTTAGGAGTGCACAAGCGCCATCTAGCAATATAGCTGGCCACCACTTTCTCATTTACGGGCTTATGCGGTACTTTCTGCTCATCACGGCTCCGGCGTTGCTGCTGGGCGCCACCCACTTCCATTCCCTGCCGCCCGCGCCAGCACCCAAAAAAACCGTCGCCCCGGCTGCCCTGGCCGCCCCTGGGGTCGTGCTTTCCAACGCTGCCCGCACCGCCCTACTGGCCCGCGCCCAGTTGGGCAAGCTCTGGCAGCACCGCCCTCAAAACGGTACCGAAGACGTGCTCAACGGCTGCTACGGCTACGACGGGCGGCGCATCGAGTTCGTGTTTACCACCGTGCAGGCCGATGCCCACAGCCCCGGCCGCTACCTCGTGGCCGGCAAATTCCGCTGCTACGGCGACGTGACGCCCTTTCGCGGCAGCGTGGAGGTGCAGCAGGTGCAGCGGCTGTCCAACGAGCAGGCCGCGTACTCGGCCGACGACGAGAACAAAACGCCCACCTACTGCGCCACCGGCAGCTTTGCCTTGCGCTCCACCACCCACCACGGCCTCGGCGGGGAGTTCAACGGCCGCGTAGCGCTCGATTTCAAGCTCCAGGCCGGCAACCGGGCCGAACTGGCAACTTACACCAGCAACCCCGCCACCCGCAACGGCGGCCTTTTGTTCGACGGCCAGTGGCGCGAAGACGCCACTTCCGAAACCGCCGTGCCGGTGCTGTGGAAGCAGGATATTGCCGTGACGCGGCAGGTGCTGACGCGCTTTGGCCTGGGCGACCGCAGCGGCAGCATCAACGCCAAATACGCCCGCGTGGGCTGGAATAACTTCTGGTCCAACGAAGAATGGTGGGTCGAAAAATCGGTGGCGCGACGCTAAAGTGGTGGGCAGAAAATTATTAGCTAAGTGAATTAGTATCTTCGCGCTTGCGTTGCTAACTTCACCAGCCGAATTCGCGTTAGCATTGAACGCCATTCCCGGCTGCTGCCCTCCCCGATGATTAACACCAACCTTAAGTTTTGCCGGCGCGAGCTCGCCCTCACGCAGGCCCAGATGGCCGACAAGCTCGGCATCAAACGCTCCCTGGTGGGCGCCTACGAAGAAGGCCGCGCCGAGCCCCGCCTCGCCACCCTCGTCAACATGGCCCGCCTGTTCGGCATCACCCTCGACCAGCTGGTGACCACCGACTTTAGCAAGAAAAAGAACGCCAAAATCATCGGCACCGCTCCGGCCCCCGAGGCCACGGCCGATACCGACGACCAGCCCGAGCCGCCCACGCCCGCCGGCGGCAAGCTCCGCGTGCTGGCCTTCACCGTGGACCAGGACCAGAACGAGAACATCGAGCTGGTGCCCCAGAAAGCCGCCGCCGGCTACCTCAACGGCTACGCCGACCGCGAGTACCTGGAGGTGCTGCCCAAGTTCCGCCTGCCCATGCTCTCGAGCACGGGCACGTATCGGGCCTTCGAAATTGCCGGCGACTCCATGCTGCCCATTGCCAGCGGCACCGTCATCGTGGGCCGCTACGTGGAAGACTGGACGAGCATCAAGGACGGCACGCCCTGCATTGTGGTGAGCACCCGCGAGGGCATCGTGTTCAAGCGCGTGTACAACAAGCTGCGCTCGGGCGCCATGTTCGTGCTGCACTCCGACAACCCGCATTTCTCGCCCTACGACGTGAAGGTGGACGACGTGCTCGAAATCTGGGAAGCCAAGAGCTACATCAGCAGCACCTTCCCCATTGCCGAGCTCTCGCTGGAGCGCGTGGCCAGCCTTGTGCTTGACTTGCAGCAGCAAGTGGCGCTGCTGAAGAAGGCCTAGCTGAAGCGGCTGAACAAGCTGGTCGAACTGGCTGCAGAAAAAGGCTGCAGAAAAAAGAACGGTCATGCTGAGCGCAGCCGAAGCATCTCTACCGCAGTAGTAAATAATTACTAGTGCGGTAGAGATGCTTCGGCTGCGCTCAGCATGACCGTTTGGTTTGGAGGAGAGCGCCAACTTCCGGCCCGGCCGGTGCGTATGGGAGGCACTCCCATTCCCCAAGCCTTTGCATGATGCTTAAATACATCTCCGCCGCCGACCGCCACCACGCCGCCCCAGCGGCTTGGCTCAATAGCTACTTCCTGTTTTCATTTGCTGATTATTTCGACCGCGATAACCTGCATTTTGGCCCGCTGCGGGTGTTCAACGACGACAGCGTAGCCGCGCAGTCGGGCTTCCCGCAACACCCGCATTCCGAGATGGAGATTGTGACGCTGGTACTCGAAGGCGAAATCCAGCATCAGGACACGATGGGCAACAAAACGACCATCAAAGCTGGCGAGGTGCAACGCATGACCGCCGGCACCGGCCTGGCCCACTCCGAGTTCAACCGCCAGGACAAGCCCCTGCACCTCTACCAGCTCTGGTTCATTCCGGGCCAGAAGGGCCTGGCGCCCAGCTACGAGCAGAAGGACATCGGCTTCATCAGCGGCAACAAAAACGAGCTGGTGCCGCTGGTTACCGGCCAGAAAGTGCTGGAGGACGTGGTGTACATGAACTCGAACAGCACCGTGTACTGGGCAAACCTGGACTGCGACAAGGAAATTCAGTTCAAGACTTTCCCCATTCGCCTCACCTTCATTTATGTAAAAGAAGGCGTCATTTTCGTGAATGGCACCGAGCTGGGCCCCAACGACCAGGCCCGCATGACCGGCGACGACGTGGTGCAAATCCGGGCCAGCAAGGACGCCCAGTTCATCCTCATCGACCTGCCCGCCAGCGAAGCCAATTACTAACCGTTTTACGGCGCACGCGCAAAACAAAAAAGCCGGCAGCAAGCCGGCTTTTTTGCGTTCAAGCAGATGGAAGAAGCTTAAAAATTGTAGCTCACCCCCGCCGAATACCCAGTCGATTTGCCAATGTTGCGCCCGGCTACGTAGGTGCTCACGCCCAGCGTCAGGCCGAAGCCTTTGCTGAGGGGCCGGTAGCCGCTGGCGCCCAGGCGCACATAGTTGACGCGCGTGGACGGGAAAAAGCCCGTGAAGCCTTGCTGCGAAATGTCGGTGCCGCCGTTCGATTCCTGGAAGGCGGCGTAGCCTTCGAGGTAGGTTTTGGGGCCGGCGTAGCCCACTTTGGCTTCGCCGATGAGGGCGTGCGGCACCAGGCCGGTGCGCAAACTGTAGCCCACCTGAGCCGTGGCAAACACGCCCGAGGCCGTTTTGAGGTGCGCCACGCCGGCCGTGGAGTATTTGGTAGCGCGGTTGCCGATGGCAATGATGTAGCCGTAGCCGGTGTTTGTCTGGTAGTTGCTGACGGGGGTGCTGAAACTCACCACGCCCAGCAAATCGAGGATGCTGCTGCCGATTTCGCGCGAGTAAGCCTTGAACTTGAGCAGGGCATTGACGTCTTGCAGGCCCTGGCGTACGTTGGTGTAGCCTTGGTCGGAATAGAGCGCGTGCAGGTCGTTGATGACCGTGCCGGGGGCCCGGCCCTTCGATTGAATAAAGGGCAGGCTCACGATGGCGTCAATCTTATCGGTGAGCCCGTAGGTGGCGTAAAGGTTGAGCGAGTTGACGCGCACTTCCTGGAAAATGGGCACCACGTCAATCTTCTCCGGGGCCAGATACACATTGGTGTAGCTTTCGGTGGTGCCCGACAACGACACCGACCCGTGGCCCTTGCCCGCCATGAAACCGCTCACGATGGCCTGGGCCCGGCCCGCAGAAGCGCTGCCCAGCAGCAGAAAAGCAGCAAACGCAAGCGTAGAAAACTTTTGCATAAAATATAATTTTGTCAATAAATAATTTGCTGGGTGCTCGTGGTAAAAAGCCCGGGCTAATTATTTCAAAGTGCAATCTACGGCGGCTAATTGCCTATCGGATTTATCTTCGTGCAATCCAAGCCCGATTTAAAATCGTTTGTATTCAACACCTTGGGTCGAATTGCTTATTAGGCTCGACCAACATATTCTTTTACCCGATGAAAAATTTTTTCTCTGTCAAAGCGAGTGCCTTGGCCCTGGGCCTGCTGCTGGCCGGATGTGCTAAAAACAAGGAAGTCGAGCCCACTATTACCAACATCGCCGTCACCAACCCCGATTTTCAGACGCTGGAAGACGCGGCCATTCGCGGCGACGTGGCGGTGCTGCTCGGCAACAAAAACGCCGCCGACCCTGCGGGCAACTTCACGGTATTTGCGCCGACCAACGATGCCTTCGCCCGCCTGGGCCTGCGCTCGGCCACCGACCTCACGGCCTTGCAGCAGCCCTTCCTGCGCAGCACGCTGTTCTACCACGTGTTCAGCGGCACACTGCCGGGCAGCGCCCTCACGGCGGGCAGCACATCGGCCTCGGCGCTGGGCGTTACGCGGCGCATCATTCAGCGGGCCGACGGCAGCCGGTATGTCAACGGCTCCAGAATTTTGGGCACGGATGTGGCGGCG
Source organism: Hymenobacter monticola (assembly GCF_022811645.1). NCBI lineage: Bacteria > Pseudomonadati > Bacteroidota > Cytophagia > Cytophagales > Hymenobacteraceae > Hymenobacter > Hymenobacter monticola. Next base: position 3,378,591 of record NZ_CP094534.1, read on the forward strand.
GCCAACGGCCTGATTCATCCCATCGACAAGGTGTTGCTGGCCACGGGCGCCGACGTGCTCAATTCGGCCCTGGCGCTGCAGAAAGGGAACGTATTCGTAAAGCCCGAGCTCACGTTTTTGGTGGAAGCTGTCGTGTACTGCAACTTGCAGTCCGCCCTCACCGGCACGCCCGGCAGCCCGAATCTGACAGTTTTTGCGCCCACCGACCAAGCCTTTAAAGACCTGGGCACGCTGCTGAACGTGCCGCTCAACGTGCCGGCCGACATCCGCAAGCTGCCCGTGGCTACCGTGACGGCGGTGTTGCTCAACCACGTCGTCATCGGTGGCGCGCAGGGCGGCAAATTCACCCCCGAGCTGCCCGAAAGCACCACCATCACCGCGGCCGGCGGCCCCATTGCCCTCGGCGCTTTCAACAACGGCGTGCTCACGGCGAAAGGCAATGGCAATGCTGCCCCGGCCAATATGGTGATTCCCGACGTGCAGTGCACCAACGGCGTGGTCCACGTCATCGACCGCGTACTGCTTCCCTAAATTTTTCGCAGGCACAGGCAAGCAAAAAGGCCGGCTCCCTACGGAAGCCGGCCTTTTTGCTTGCACGAGGCAGCAGTATTATATGGTGTATTCCCGGACTTTGCTCTAGGCTTTGGGGTATGCCATCAGCGGCTGGAAGTAGACCACTATTGCGCAGGGGCGTCGTTGATGTGGGTTTTGGTGGCAGGGTGTAGTCGGCATTTTTGGGCAGCGGGTAGAGGCGGCTTTTCGACTCCGCGAAACCTAGCGCGCCTACGCGGCCTGCGCCTGTGCCAAGTGGCAGTCCTTGTACTTCTTGCCGCTGCCACAGGGGCAGGGGGCGTTGCGGCCGAACTTGCGGCGGCTGCGCAGCGTCTTCAGCCACTCGCGCGGGTCGGTGGCAAAGCGCAGGAAGCGCTTCTTGGGGTTCTGGCGGAAGGCCCGGCTCAGCAGCTCGTACAGCTCGGGGTGGTTTTCCTGCAGCTTCTCGGGCTTCTCAAAAAAGTATTCGGTGACGACGGCAAAAAATTCGGCTTCGTTGGTAGCGGCGTAGGGGTTGATTTCTGACTTACCGGCGTGAATGGCGGCGATTTCGCGCTGCATCACCTCGGCCCAGGGCTGCAGCAATTCGGGCGGTAGGGCGGCCTGGGGCACGCCATCAATCACGCCGTCGGCTTCATCGAGCAGGTGGGCAAACTCGTGGATGCCCACATTCTGCCGGTCCAGCCCGTCGCGGAAGCCCTGTTCCAGCGAGGCCTTCGACAGGCGCATGTAATGCTGGTTCTGGAAGCCCTGCACCGAACCCAGCAAGGTGCCTTGCAGGGGCTTCACTTCTTTGCCAGGGTCATTTTCCAGCTTCCAGGCATCGGGCAGAATGAGCACTTCGCCCAAGTGGCTGTATTCCCAATCGGGAAACCCGAACACCGGAATCAGGGCCGAGGCCGCTACCAGCAGGCGGGTGGTATCGTCCACCTCGGTTTGAACGCCCGTAATGCGTGTACTGGCCAGAAAAACCTGCACCTGCTTTTCAAAACGCGCTTTCTCCTTCTTGGTCAGCGACAAGTAAAAAGCCACGCGCTCGGCCAGAATCTGACGCCAGGCGGCCGGAAACTCGGCCGCCAGGGCTTCAGCGCGGCGGCGCGAGTCGGCCGTGGCGTAGTGGTAAAAGGTGTATAGAATGGCCACCAGAACGGCCAGTGAAATCAAATAGGGCATGGGCCGGTTTAACGGCCGGCTGGCGCCAGGGTTGGCTTATCAACACCCTTCGTTCGGCTGCTTTATGGCCGGGGTTGTGTCCCAAGCGCTACCAATCAACGACGACGCATCAGAGCAGCGGCAAATGCGCCGCCAGCTTCTCGCGCAGCAGGGCAATCAGCCGCTCGTCGCCAAAAGGGTATTTATCCGGAATGCGCAGCACCACGAGGTGCTTGCCGCGTAGCTCGTCGGCAAATTTTTCGCGCAGGCGGTCGGCGTGGCGGCGCTCCATCACGAAAATGGTTTCGGCCCAGCCCAGGTGGCCGGCCGTCACGCGCACCCGCGCGCCCGGCTCGGTGCCGGCCGAGCGGGCTTCGTAGTGCGGGTGCTCATCAAAGAGCCGCTCGGCGGTGAGGCTGCGCCACTTGTTTTGGCTGCAGATGAAGAGGAGACGCATAAGACAGCTTTTGTATAACGTCTGGCACGAGTACCCCGAAGCTCCTGCTTCGGTCCGCGTCCGGAATCGTTTGGCGGGCCGAAGCAGGAGCTTCGGGGTACTCGTGCCAGGCGGCGGCGCTATCGAATCAGCGCCACCTTCACTTTCTTGCCTTTCACCTTAGCGCCCTGCATGCGGGCCAGCACCTCCTCGGCTAGCGCCTCGGGTACGGCCACAAAGCTGTGGTGGTCGAACACTTCGATGCGGCCCACGGCCTCGCGCTCTAGGCCGCCCACGCTCACGAAGGCCCCGGCTAGGTCGCCGCGGCTAATTTTCTCGCTCTTGCCGGCCGATACGTGCAGCGTGACGGTACTCGGGCGCGGGGCCTTTGGCGCGGCGGCGGGCAGGGCCGGCGGGCGTAGGCCGGCCCACTGCACGTTCTTGGCCGTGGGCCACTGCTGAATTTTCTGCTGCTCGGGGGGCGTCACGAGCAGGTGGGCCGTGCCAGTGGCGCCGGCGCGGGCCGTGCGGCCGGCGCGGTGCTGGAACGTGTCGGTGTCGTGGGGCGGGTCGAACTGCACCACGGTGTCGAGGTCGTTCACGTCGAGGCCGCGGGCGGCTACGTCGGTGGCTACCAGCACAGTGGCCGACCCGTTGCGCAGCTTCATCATGCTTTTGTCGCGCTCGGGCTGCAGCATTTTGCCGTGCAGGGCCTCGGCGGCCAGGCCCCGGCCGCGCAGGAAGCGCGTGAGCTCTTCCACCCGGTCGCGGGTGTTGGCAAACACGAGGGCGCGACCGGCCGTGGGCTGGCTGATAATGTGGTAGAGGGCCGCGGGCTTCTGTTCGGAGCCGCTGAGAACGTGGCCCCGCAGCACCAGCGTCTCGGGCAGCGTGGTGGCGTTGGCGCCGCCCACGTTCATCACGCGGGGCCGCGTCAGGTACTCGCGCACCAGGCTCAGCACCTTGTCGGGCATGGTGGCCGAGAACAGCAGCGTTTGGCGGCGCTGCGGCAGGCGGCTGATGATGGTGGCCATTTCCTCCTGAAAGCCCAGCTCCAGCAGCTTGTCGGCCTCGTCCAGCACCAGCACTTTCAGGCGGTTGGGCACGATGGTTCGGCGCTCCAGGTGGTCGAGCATGCGGCCGGGGGTGGCCACCACCACGTGGGGCATCTGCTGCAGGCCCTTTACCTCGTCGCGCATGGCGTGGCCGCCGTAGTAGCCGGCCACGCGCAGGTTGGGCAGGTGCTTGCCTAGGCGCTGCAGGGCGTCGCGCACCTGCAGCACCAGCTCGCGGGCGGGCACCAGCACCAGCGCCTGCATGGTGGCCGAGGTGGGGTCGACCTGCTGCAGCACGGCCAGGCCGTAGGCGGCGGTTTTGCCCGAGCCGGTGGGAGCCTGCCCGGCCACGTCCTGCCCTTCGAGGGCGGGGGCCAGCACCAGCTGCTGCACGGGGGTAGGCTGGGTGAAGTTCAGCTCGGCCACGCCCGCCAGCAGGGCGGGGGAGAGGGCGAAATCAGCGAATTGCAGGTCGGGCTTGGGCGCGGGGGCGGCGCCAGCGGCGGAGGTGTCAGGAGTTTGCACGGGGCAAAGGTACGGCCGGCGTCAGGGGAAGCCGTGCTACATCGGCATTTCTGCAACAAAGGCAAAAAAGCCAAAAAACAGCATGAAATAAAACAGGAGCAACGCCAGCATAAGAGCAGGGATGCCGATGAAGAGGGCAAGACCGGCATCGAGCGCAAAGCCCCATCTGACCACTACGAAAACCAGCTAGCCGGCTAGCCCTACCAGGGCCAAGTAGATGCCCCAGCTCAGCACGCGTCCCATAAAATTCTTCGGCTTGACCCACCCCGTGCGGGGCTCCGGGGAGCCGGCATGCCGCGCCTTGGCCACTGGTCGAAGCAGCGTGTCGGTGGGGGCGGCGCGCAGTGGGCGAAACAACCGGGGCTTGTGCTGGCGGCGAAGCGCCCGGGTTGTTTGGGGGCTGCTTTTATAAGAGTTACCCTGCCCATCCGCCGCCGCTGCCGAAGTAGCCGTTAAGGCAAGAAGTCGCGGGGCGGCCAATGGCGTTGCGGGCCGAGGGGGCAGCGCGGCACGCCCCCGCCAATCGGCCGATGCTGGCAGTAGAGCAGGAGCTATGAAAGCCAGGCGAACGGCGCGGCAGTTGCTCAGCAGCAGGAGCAAAAGCAACAGGAGGTGGCGACGATACCCCATGGCCAGCCGTCTATTTCTCTTCCTCCACGTTCACCAAGCGGTAGCGCACGGCCCGCTTCTTGGGCCGGATGTCCATGCCGATGCGGTGGGCATAGGCCTTCGTGAACGCCGCCCCAAAGTAGAATATCATGGCGCAGTAGAACACAAACAGCAGCACCAGCACCAGGCTGGAAGCCGGCCCGTACACCGGCCCCAAATCGCGCGCCACCAGCAGGTGGCCCAGCACCACTTCGCCCAGGCTGATGAGCACGGCCGTGAGCGCCGCCCCGCGCGTGACGGCCCGCCACGGCACCTTGGCCAGGCTCAGGGTGCGAAACGTGACGCCAAACCACGCCGCCAGAATCAGCCAGGCAATGACGGCGTTGAGCCCGCGCACCACGAAGTAGCCAAAGGTGGCGTCGAACTCGTGGATGCTTTCGGCAAATAGGCCCAGCGCCGAATCGGCCCCGAACGCCAGCAGCGACAGCCCCGCCGTGGCCAGCAGCACCCCCGCCGAGCGCGCCCGCTCGCGCAGGGCCTGCGACAGCTTGCCCGTGCCGCGCCGGGGCCGGATTTGCCAGAGCTGGTTGAGCGAGTGCTGAATGACGGTGAACAGCGTGGTGGCCACAAACAGCAGGAAGGCAAAGCCCAGCACCGTGACCAGCCGGCTGCGGGTGGGGTCGGCCACGTTCATCACAATCTGGGCCACCAGCCCGGCGGCCGAAGCGCCCACCAGGTTGCTGATTTTGGCCAGCAGCAGCTGCCGCACCAGTGAGGTGGGGTAGAGCGAGCTGAGCAGCTGAATGAGGATGATGAGGATGGGCGGCAGGGCAAACGACGTGAAAAACGCCGTGGCCGCGCCCAGCCGCAGCGGGTCGTTCTGGCCCAGCTCGCGGGCGGCGCGGTGCAGCAAAATGGGCAGCTCGCGCCACCACGGGCCCGGCAGCTCGGCCGGCGAATCTAACTTTGTCATAAATACCCCACGGGCAACATTCCCGGCCGTAGCCGTAAGAGGCAAGCCCCCACGAAGGTACGGGCCGCCGAATGGCCCCGGTTTGCTTATCCGCATTTATGTCGCCCTCCGAAACGCCGCCCCCGCTGGCCGCTACTCCGCCGCGCTCCTGGCTGCGCCGCCGCCTGCTCGACCCCTTGCTCGACTTGCTCAAAGCCGGGCTTTCGCCCTCGCAGCTGGCGCTCACGGTGGGGCTGGGCGCGGCCATTGGCCTGATACCGCTGCTGGGCGTCACCACCATCCTGAGTGCCGCCGTGGCCCTGCGTCTGCGCCTCAACGTGGCCGCCATGCAGCTGGCCACCCACCTCATGACGTTTTTCCAGCTGGCCCTGCTCATTCCGTTTCTGCGGGCCGGCGCCCGCCTGCTGGGCCAGGGCGACAAGGTGGCCGACCTCACCCTGCCCGCCCTGCGCCAGCTCATCGAGCGCGAGGGGTGGCAGGCCATCGTGCAGCTGCTGTGGCGGGCCGAGCTGGGCGCGGTGCTGCTGTGGGCCGTGGCCTGCGTGCCGCTGGTAGCGCTGCTCTACTTTGGGCTGCGGGCGGTGTTCCGGCGGGTGCTTAGCAAGCAGGAAGTAGTTGCCAGTTAGGCTGAAAAAACGGTCATCCTGAGCGCAGCAAATGCTCTTATTACCGAAGAAGGGTTTGTTCAACCGGGATAAGATTTTTCGCTACGCACAGGACGACAGACAATTTGCTTCAACTTAAAACGCCAGTAGGGCCGCCGCCTGTTCGCGCAGCAGCTGGCGCGACAGGTCGTTGTTCAGCCCGCCTTCCGCGTTCAGGTCCTTGTTGATGAAGGGCAGGCGCACGCGCTGCGGCAGCACCGTGGAGCCGAGGTACATCAGCACGTCGGTGAGGTGGGCCATGGCCAGCAGGCCGCCCTGGCCGCCGCTGCTCAGGCCCACCAGCGCCACCTTCTTGCCCTGAATGCCGCCAGGATAGGCCAGGCCATCAATAAATGCCTTAAGAGCACCGGGGAAAGAAGCGTTGTACTCTGGCACCACCACCACCAGCTTCGGCCCGGCGTCCAGCATGGCCGCCAGGCGGTTGAATTCCGGGTGGCGGCCCACGTTGTGATACAGCGCCGTGCCCACGAAATCGTCCGGCAGCTCAGCCAGGTCCAGCAACTGGCTTTCGGCTCCTAGCTCCGTCAGCACGGTTTGGTAGTAGTTGGCAATGCGGCGGGCGCGGGACTGGGGGCGGTTGGTGCCGGCAATAACGGTTATCAAGGCAAGTCAGAATAACGTGGGTTAACGAGGGGCTAACTCGGTACCTGCGCCGTTGTTTGAAGCCGCTCCGAAGACGTTCGTCAGTACAAGCCGAATGTCCGGCCCATTGCTATTAGCAGGAGAAACCGCCAAACGGGGGCTGAACAGTTCTAGCAGAGCACACCTTGTTAGCAGCTTTGGCACAGTGCAGTGCACTACAGTAGCGTTTTACAAATGAACCCTGTCTTAACTTAAAATAGGATTTAAATGTGAAGCATAGACTGCGTATAAATACGGGCACTGACGTAGGGAACTTTCCTTGAAATTGGACTTAAGTTGTTTTAATTGACATTAATCCACAGCTGTTAGTTCTGGATAAACACGCTTAATAGATTGATAAGGGCACTTATTCAAGAAAAAATTAACCTCAAGCATAAGCTAAAAGTTATAAATTTCGTTTTTTTTAACGGGTTGTTAAGGTGATTTGAAGTTCATATGACCTGGTTTGTCGAAAAAGGCAACTTGGATTATTTTATTACGTTTAGTATTGTCCATCGGTACAGGTTTTCTGTTCTGCTGGCCGCCAAATTCTCTTCCTTCCACTCTTACTAACTTTTATGGCATTAACTGCACATCCTTTTCACCCCGTTACCCAGGAATTGCTCCCCGGGTACCGGGACGCCTACCTCCGAGGCGATTTATCGGGTAAGAACACCGAATTGGTGGACGCTTACCTGAAAGCCAACCCCGAGAAGGGCGGCGAAGCCTTCCAGCGCTTCCACGCCCTGAAAAACAAAGGCCACAACGTGCGTCCGGTGGGCTGGCTGCAAGGCCAATTCGACCTGATTCGCACCGAGCCGGCCCGATTCCGCCAACGCGCCGGCGCCATTGTGATGGTGGCGGCTTTGCTGAGCGGCGCCGCCTTTGCCGGTACCAACCTGCGCAGTGCTTCGCGGGCTGGCGTGGGCACGGCTGCCGTTGAAGAAGCCTCGCTGACCGCTAACCTGGCCGCAAAAGCAGCCGAAGTGGCGGCTAGCAGCAAAATGTCGGTGGTGGCAGGCCGCATTCTCGACGAGAACGGCCGCCCGCTTATTGGCGCTACCGTGCTCGACCGGACCTCCGGCCGCGGCGTGAGCACCGACGCGCAAGGCCACTACCTGCTGGCCGTGCCGGCCAACCAAGTGTCGACCTTGCGGGTGGGCTACGGCGGCTACGCCGACTCCGACCTGCAAGTCAACGTGCAGAAGTATAGCATGCAAAATGTGACGCTGCTGCCCGCCGAAGCCCCGGCGAAAGCCAAAAAACACCACTGGTGGCAATTCTAAGTACCTAAGTTACCCTTCGGGACACTCTGCTTGGCGGCAGCATGCTCTGAACAAAGGAGGAAGAGAAACCCGGCAGACCAGCCCGTTCCACTACCTCCATTCCACTGATGGTGCGGCTGCAATGGCCCGGGTTCCGGCCCGAAGCCACGGCGCCAAAACCGAGTATCTGTATCGGCAGGTGCTCCCCGAATAAGCTGTTTTCTCTGGCCGGCCGCTTCCGCGAGCGGCCCGGCCGGAGGAAACAATGAAGCCCGGCCACCTGCCACGGCCGGGTTTATTAGCGCTCCTTACTATAAATGAACTTACCGTTTTTCAACCGACTGCCCCTGCGGAAATTGACTGTAGCAACCGACGACGAAATGGCGAAACGCTCCAAGGAAGTAATCGAAGGCCTGCTGCAGGATTTGCCGGACTTGCTGATGGCCTGCGTGGTCAACACGCAGTCGGGGCGGGTGGTGGCGTCCTACACGGTGAGCAACGCCTACAACCCCAATCAAATTAGCCTGCGCAACGCCAAGCTACTGCGCATCATGGACGAGGCGCTGGCGGCGAAGGCTTGGGTGGGCGGCCCGCTCACCGACATCTCGGTGATGCTGGAAGACCAGCTGCACCACCTGCGCCCCATGCACAACGGCAAGTGGTACTGCTTCCTGGCCGTGCACACCGCCGACGCCAACCTGGGCATTGCCAAGGAAATCATGCGTCGGCATACTTCTTAATAGATTTTTGACTGTTTAAACATTTTTCTTTTTTCCAACCCCCACAAACCCGTTTTATGTCTGCTGTTACCGTATCCCCCAAGCAAACCATCAAAGACATCATGGCCGAACTGCCCACGCTGCTGGCCGTGGCCGTAGTAGAAGTTGAAACCGGCATGCCGCTGGCTTCACACACCAACGTGGCCGATTTCGATATCGAAACCGCCGCTGCTTACAACACCGAAGTGGTGAAAGCCAAGCTGAAAGCCATCAAGGCCCTGAACCTGAACCAGACCGTGCAGGACATCCTGCTGACGCTGACTGACCAGCTGCACCTGCTGAAGCTCTCGCCCACCGGCGACAAGTTCATCTACCTGGCCGTGAACTCGCGCGACACCAACCTCGCCCAAGCCCGTCAGATTATGAAAATGTACTCGGCCAGCCTGGACTAAGTTAAACGGCCTTTGCCTGTTGGGCAGCCCGTCGGCGTTTTGCCGGCGGGCTGCTCTTTTTATGAAGTCGTTTGAGCGAGTCGGAACGTGTACCCCGAAGCTCTGCTTCGGCTCGCGTAGATGTCGTTCAACGAGCCGAAGCGGAGCTTCGGGGTACTCGTTCTGCTACCCAAACAGTAGGCCGCAACCTCGGCCGAATGCGGGCACCGCCCGTACTGATGGACCTATGCACCCCATCGCTGCCCGCCCCAACCTCACCCAAGGCTCCATTCTGAAAGCGCTGCTCACGTTGGCACTGCCCATCGTATTCGGCAACCTGCTCCAGACCGGCTACCAGCTGGTCGATGCCTTTTGGGTGGGGCGGCTGGGGGCCAGCGCGGTGGCGGCCGTGGCCGTGAGCTTCCCGGTCAATTTCCTGCTGATTGCGCTGGGGTCGGGGTTTTCGGTGGCGGGCTCGGTGCTGGTGGCCCAGAACTACGGCGCCCGCAACTTGCCCATGGTGAACCACATTGCAGCCCAAACGCTGGTGCTCGAAACCGGTCTGGCGCTGGTGCTCACGGCGGTGGCGCACTGGGGCTCGCCGCTCATTCTGCGGCTGATAGGGGTGGGGCCCGACATCTTCGCGCAGGCCAACCAATTTCAGCGCATTCTGTTTCTAGGGCTGGGGTTCAACTTCGGCTTTCTCATGTTTCAGGCCCTGATGCGGGGCGTGGGCGAGGTGCGCATTCCGCTCTACATCAACATCGGCACGCTGGCGCTCAACTTCCTGCTCGACCCGCTTTTCATTTATGGCTGGGGGCCGGTGCCGGCGTATGGGGTGGCGGGCGCGGCCGTGGCCACCCTGGTGACGCAGGCGCTGAGCGTGGCGGTGGGCATCATGGTCCTGCTGCGGGGGCGTTCGGGCATTCAGTTGTCTTTTAAGGCATTTAAGCCTGACTTTGCGCTAATGCGCCGGGCGGTGAAGCTCGGCGTGCCCTCGTCCATCGAGCTGTCGGCCCGGGCGCTGGGGCTGTCGATGATGACGGTGCTGGCGGCGGCTTTTGGCACCACGGTGCTGGCCACCTACGGCATTGGCTCGCGCATTCTGGCGCTGGGCATCATCCCGGCGCTGGGCATCTCGCTGGCTTGCTCCACACTGGTGGCCCAAAACATCGGGGCGCGCAACCTACCTCGCGCCGTGAAAACGGCTAACTACGCCATTGCCATTAGCTTCGGCGGGCTGCTGGTGGTGGGGCTGCTGGGCTACCTGGCGGCCGGGCCCCTGGTGCGGTTTTTCTTGAAAGGCGACGAGGCCGTGAGCCGGGATGCCATCGAGTTTGTGCGCATTGCCGTGTTCAGCCTTTGCTTCACGGGGGCACAGCAGTCGGTGTCGGGGGCCTTGCGCGGCTCGGGCAACACGCTGTCAGCCATGATGCTGACCATCATCGGCGTGTGGGTGTTTCAGTTTCCGGTGGCTTGGTACCTGTCGCAGCACACGGCGCTGGGCTTCCACGGCCTGTGGTGGTCGTTTGTGGTGGCCAACGTGCTGGCCGCCATACTGGCGCTGCTCTGGTACCTGCGCGGCGACTGGAAAGGCAGCGACCTGGCCGACCCGCTGCAAGGCAAAGCCAACCAGGCGGTACAACTGGAAGAGAAGCCGTAGGGATGAAGAAATGAGGCATGAAACATAATCAGGTTTTTCTAGAAATCTGATTATGTTCTCACTTCTCACCTTTATGCGCTGCCAGCCCCGCCACGGCCGCCAGGCACAGTGCAAACCATGCCCACGGCAGCCGCAAATCGAGCACCGACAGCGCTCCAAACACCAGCGTGGTGCCAAAGCTGGCCAGCCCCTGAAACGCCTGGTTGAGGCCGAAAATCTCGCCCCGGTCGGCTTCGGTGGTGCGGTGGGCCAGGAGGCCTTCGAGCAAGCCCTGAATGAGGGAAAGGGTGAGGCAATCGATGGTAACCAGCACGTAGAGGGCGGTTTTTGAAGTGCCAATCAGCCCGTAGCCGGCCAGCACCGGCACGCCCAGCGCCGCCAGCCACACAATGGCGCGGCGCTGGTTGATGCGGTCGGCGAGGTAGGCATAGAACCCGTAGTTCAGCACCACGCTCAGGGCCCCGAAGTACATGAAAAAGTAGGAAATGCTGCGTGCATCCAGGTGCAGCGGCCCCAGGCTGGCAAACGGCACGAAGTAGAAATAGTATCCCGTGCTGAGGGTGAGGGCCACTTGCGTGAGCACAATGCGCCGGATGCCGGGGTTCTGCCGGTTTTTTTCGCGCAGCCGCGCCCACAGCGTGAGCGGGTTGATGGCCAGCGCCAGTTCGGCGCGTAGCTCGGTGCCGCGCACGCCGTTGCGCTGCCGGTGAGTTTCGGGCAGCCACAGGGTGAGCAGCACGTTCAGCGCGGCCAGGGCCAGCGCCAGGCGTACCACGTAGGTAGCCTGCAGTCCGGCCGGCACCTGCAGCGAGGTGAGGAGCAGCCCCGACGCCATGGGTCCCAGCACGAAGCCCAGCGAAATGATGGCGCCCTCGATGCCCAGGTTGCGAAACAGCTGCTCGGGCCGCGAACTGTCGGTGATGGCCGAGCGCACCGTGGCGTACATGCCGTTGGTAAGCCCATCGGAAACCCGGTTGACGAAGTACAGGCCCGCCCGCACCGGCAGCAGCAGGGCATTGGCCAGCAGCGTGCCCAAGGCCGAAAGCAGGAAGATGGGCCGACGCCCGTAGCCGTCGCCCAGCCGCCCCAGCAGCGGCGCCGAAAACAGCTGCACGCCCAAAAACAAGCCCGTGCCCACCGAAAGCCACAACTGCGGCTGCCGCAGCCCGCGCACAAACTCCGGCAGCACCGGCCCAATGGCGGCTCCCACCACTACATCAACCAGAATGATGGCGTACAGCAGCGGTAAGGTTCGGCGAGGGAGGGGCGGCATCTCCACAAAATAACGTCTTTATTCGCCGGCAAATGGCCTTTTGCTTTCGTCAGGCGTAGAAACTGGGCTCGTGTTGGCTACCAAACCAACCAAGCCTGCGCCCGACCAAGCGTGGGTGGCGGCAGGACGAGGCAATGGGTATTATGAGTGAAGCAGTTGTTGAGCCGCGCGCTGCGGCGCATCCCTCGCGGGCCCGGGTGGCCATTGCGCTGTTCTTTTTTGTGTCGGGCTTCGGGTTTGCTACCTGGGCGTCGCGCATTCCCGTCATCCAGCACCGCCTGGGGCTGAGCGAGGCCCAATTAGGCGCCGTGCTGCTAGCCCTGCCGGCGGGCCTGATGCTGACATTACCCGTGACCGGACAACTGCTCCAGCGTTTCAGCAGCCGGCAGGTGATGCTGGCGGGCGCCGTGCTCTACAACCTGGCGCTGGGCCTGCTGGGCTTCGCGGCCCACACCTGGCAACTGGCGGCGCTGCTGTTTGCCTTCGGCTGCTCGCGCAACCTGCTCAACCTATCCGTCAATGCCCAGTCAGTGGGTGTGCAAACGCTTTACAGCCGTTCCATCATTGCCACGTTTCACGGCATCTGGAGCGTGGCGGGCTTTGCTGCGGCAGGCCTAGGCGCGTTGCTCATTGGCCACGACGTGGCTACTACCACGCATTTTGCGGCGGTTTCGGTGGCGCTTACGGCGTTGGCTTTTGCCTTCTTCCCCAATACACTGGCCCTGCCGCCAGCGCCGGAGAAGAAGTCCTTCTTCAGCTGGCCCGAGAAAACGGTGTTGAAATACGGCCTCATCACCTTTGCCTCGATGGCCTGCGAAGGCACGTTCTACGACTGGAGTGGGGTGTATTTCGCCGAAACCGTGCACGCCCCGAAAGCCATTGCCGGCCTGGGCTTCACCCTCTACATGGTGGCCATGACCAGCGGCCGTTTCCTGGGCGACTGGCTGGTGGGCCGCTTCGGCATCAAGCAAATCCTGCAAACCAGCGGCGTGCTGATGACCACCGGTTTATTGCTGGCAGCCGCTTTTCCCACGCCGGTAGTGGCCGGGCTGGGCTTCGTGCTGGGCGGTTTGGGCGTGTCGTGCGTGGTACCGCTGGTGTTCAGCCTCGTGGGCCGCGCCAACCCCTTAAGTGCCGGCGCGGCCATTGCCTCCGTGTCCACGGTCAGCTACTTCGGGTTTCTGATGGTGCCGCCGCTGGTTGGGTTCGTGGCCAAAGCCGCCAGCCTGCGCTGGTCGTTTGCGCTGGTTTCGGTGCTGGGCCTGCTGGTGGTGTGGCTGGTGCCGAAGTTGCAGGTCGGAGAGGGGACGACTCAAGCTGACTTATAACCTCTTACGGCCCATTCATTTCATAGCACCTAGGATAACCGCGCGTTACTAAGCGTTGGCCTGAAACAGCTTTTTATCAGCCCAAAAAGTGCCCAGCGGCACCAAAGAGGCAATAAACCCCAGCAGCATTTTCTTAATGGACCAGCCCCGCTCGATGCTTTGCTGAATCAGCAGCAGCACGTAAAGCACAAACAATACCCCATGCGCCATACCCACGTGCCTGACTGCCTGCGGCTGCCCGGCAAGGTACTTCAAGGGCATGGCAATCAGCAGCAATACTAAAAAAGAGACGCCTTCGAGAATGGCCACAAGGCGCAAGCGTCCCAAGCCAGTGAGCAGAAAATGCTTCATACAAAAACAAAAAAGCGCGGCGAATGGACGCCACGCTTTTTATATAAAACGGCGTTATGATTAGGCTAGGTTGTTCGAAGTAGCCTTGGCCGACAGGAACTCGCGGTTCAGAATGGCAATGTTTTCGAGCGAAATGCCCACCGGGCACTCGGCGGCACAGGAGCCAATGTTGGAGCAGGCGCCGAAGCCTTCCTTGTCCATCTGGGCAATCATGTTTTCGACGCGGCTCTTGCGCTCGGGCTGGCCCTGGGGCAGCAGCGCCAGCTGCGATACCTTGGCCGACACAAACAGCATGGCCGAGGCATTTTTGCAAGCCGCCACGCAGGCGCCGCACGAAATGCAGGTAGCCGCTTCAAAGGCACGGTCGGCAATTTCCTTCGGAATCGGAATTTCGTTGCCGTCGGGCGCGCCGCCGGTGTTCACGCTCACGTAGCCACCGGCCTGAATGATGCGGTCGAAGGCCGAACGGTCCACGCTCAGGTCCTTGTTTACAGGAAAGGAAGCTGCGCGCCAAGGCTCGATGGTGATGGTATCGCCATCCGAGAACTTGCGCATGTGCAGCTGGCAGGTGGTGGTGCCTTTCTCGGGGCCGTGCGAGCGGCCGTTGATGAACAAGTCGCACGAGCCACAGATGCCCTCGCGGCAGTCGTGGTCGAAAGCCACCGGGTCTTGGCCGGCGCGTAGCAGGTCCTCGTTCAGCACGTCAAGCATTTCCAGGAAGGACATATCGGGCGAAATGTCCTTCACTTGGTAATCCACAATTTTCCCCTGCGCCTGGCGGTTGGGCTGCCGCCACACTTTCAGGGTCAGGTTCATCGGTTTAGCGTTGGGGTTGGAACCGGCCATTTTTCTTATGAGAGGTGAGACGAGGAGACGTGAGAAGCGAGACAACTCGGATAATACTGAGAATCTTGCTTCTCAAATCTCATTTTCTCATGTCTAAAATTTATTTGTAGCTGCGCTGCGTCAGCTTCACGTTTTCGAACGTCAGGGCTTCCTTATTGAGTTTCTCGGGCTGGTTGTCGCCCTGATACTCCCAAGCTGCCACATAAGCGTAGTTTTCGTCGTCGCGCAGGGCCTCACCTTCGGGGGTCTGATACTCTTCGCGGAAGTGGCCGCCGCAGCTTTCGTTGCGGTTGTAGGCGTCGTCCACCATCAGCTCACCCAGCTCCAGGAAATCGGCCACGCGGCCGGCTTTTTCTAGGGCCTGGTTCATTTCCTCACCGGAGCCCACCACTTTCACGTCCTGCCAAAACTCCTTACGGAGCTGCTGAATCATGCCTTTGGCCTTTTTCAGGCCCTCGGCGGTGCGGGCCATGCCGCAGTATTCCCACATGATGTGGCCCAGGGCCTTGTGGAAATCGTCGGGCGTGCGGTTGCCCTTGATACTGAGCAACTGCTCGGCGCGGGCCTGCACGTAGGCCTTCGACTCGGCAAAAGCGGGATGGTTGGTGTCCACCGGCTTGGGCGGCGTCTGGGCCAGGTAATCGCCGATGGTGTAAGGGATGACGAAGTAGCCGTCAGCCAGGCCCTGCATCAGGGCGGAAGCACCGAGGCGGTTGGCGCCGTGGTCGGAGAAGTTGCACTCGCCGGTGGCGTAGAGGCCGGGCACGGTGGTTTGCAGGTTGTAGTCTACCCACAGGCCGCCCATGGTGTAGTGCACCGCCGGGTAGATGCGCATGGGCATCTGATAAGGGTCTTCGTCGGTGATTTTCTCGTACATGGCAAACAGGTTGCCGTACTTCTGGCTCACCGCGTCGGCGCCCGTGCGCTTGATGATTTCCGAGAAGTCGAGGTACACGGCCAGGCCGGTGCTGCCTACGCCACGGCCCTCGTCGCACATCATCTTGGCGTTGCGCGAAGCCACGTCGCGCGGCACGAGATTGCCGAAAGCGGGGTACTTGCGCTCCAAGAAGTAGTCCCGCTCGTCTTCGGGAATATCCTGTGGCTTAATCTGGCCCTGGCGCACGCGCTCGGCCATTTCCACCGTTTTGGGCACCCACACGCGGCCGTCGTTGCGGAGCGATTCCGACATCAGCGTAAGCTTCGACTGGTAGTCGCCGCTTACCGGAATGCAGGTGGGGTGAATCTGGGTGAAGCAGGGGTTGGCGAAGTAGGCACCTTTCTTGTGGGCGCGCCAAGCGGCCGTCACGTTGCAGTATTTGGCGTTGGTGCTCAGGTAGAACACATTGCCGTAGCCACCGGTGGCCAGCACCACGGCGTGAGCGGCGTGGGTTTCAATCTCGCCGGTAATGAGGTTGCGCGTCACGATGCCGCGGGCCTGGCCGTCGACTACTACCACGTCGAGCATCTCGGAACGGGTGTACATCTTCACCTTGCCGTAGGCAATCTGGCGGCTCAGGGCCGAGTAGGCGCCCAGCAGCAGCTGCTGTCCGGTTTGGCCGCGGGCGTAGAACGTGCGGCTCACCTGGGCACCGCCGAAAGAGCGGTTGGCCAGCAGGCCGCCGTATTCGCGGGCGAAGGGCACGCCCTGGGCCACGCACTGGTCGATGATATTCACCGACACCTGGGCCAGGCGGTACACGTTGGCTTCGCGGGCGCGGTAGTCGCCACCCTTGATGGTGTCGTAGAACAGACGGAACACGGAGTCACCGTCGTTCTGATAGTTTTTAGCGGCGTTGATGCCGCCCTGCGCAGCGATGGAGTGCGCGCGGCGGGGCGAATCGTGGTAGGTAAAGGCCTTCACGTTGTAGCCGAGCTCGGCGAGCGAGGCGGCGGCGGCACCACCGGCCAAGCCCGTGCCCACCACAATCACGTCGTATTTCCGCTTATTGGCGGGGTTTACGAGCTTGACGTTGAACTTGTGCTTCTCCCACTTTTCGGCGAGAGGACCTTCGGGAATTTTGGAATCCAACTGCATAGCAATACGGAGTGAGGTTAGTTATTCAGTTGTTGGTTGTCAGTTAGTAGCAAGCGCTAGGTTATTGCCACAAACCGGCAATAATTAACCAATAACCAACCGCGAAAGTTAGAAAGCGGAAGCTACGGATTGCAGCAGGGCCGGGGTATTGGCCGCCAGCTCGCCTTGGGCATTTGTAAATAAGAAGAAGTAGAGCGGCATAGACGCAAAGCCAGCCGATACCAGCACGGCGAAGGCATAGCCCACGTACTTAATCATCGGGGTGTATTTGCGGTGGTTCAGGCCCAGCGTTTGGAAGCCCGAGCGGAAGCCGTGCCACAGATGGTAGCCGAGGCTGATTTGGGCGGCTACGTAGAGCAGCACGTACCACCAGATGTGGAAGGAGTCGACCACGGCCATGTACAGGTTGTCGTAGTCGCGGGTCGTCGGGTCGGCACCGCCCATCTTGGGGATGTCGCCGGCGAAACGGGCGCGCCAGAAGAAGTTGTAGAGGTGCACCAGCAAGAAAATCAGGATGATGGTGCCCAGAATGCCCATGTTGCGCGAGGTCCATTCCGAGTTCTGCTCGGAGTGGTTGCTCACGTACCCCTGGCTGCCGCGGGCCACTTTGTTGCGGCGCGTCAGCATCAGGGCCTCGTAGATGTGGAAGCCGAAACCCAGCACCAGGCCCCATTCGATGGTGCGAATGATGGGGTTGGTGCCCATGAAGTGGGAGTAGGTGTTGAAGGCTGCGCCCCCGTCGTGCTTAAAGAGCTGCAGGTTGCCAATGAGGTGAACCAACAGAAAGGTGCACAGAAACAGGCCCGTGAGGGACATGATAATTTTCCGGCCGATGCTGCTGGTGAATGTTTTCGTTATCCAACTCATAAAGTAGCCAAACTTGGAACGTGGGAGGGTGTGTTTAGAGGGCTCAAAGGTAGCCCCCACTCGCTAACCGGGCAACGGACGAGTGGTTTACTTCCACGGCAATGGCCATTGAAGAAACATTGCGGGCCGTGGTGAATCTATCCTGAGCCGGCATCGTTTACACACGCACGGGTACAGCTCCCATACTTTGCGTATCTTGAGTTAGGCTAGCGGCACGGCGGCTGAGGCTGGGCGGACACCCGAAGGGTATTTTTTGTAATTCAATCAGTATGATACAGTTTTCTCTACTTCGGGTTGGGACATGGGCGCGAGCCGCGCTGCTGCTCACCATCATTGCCGCAGGGCTGAGCTTGCGTCCGGACTCGGCCTGGGCGACCCACATCCGCGCCGGCGACATTCAGGCCAAGCCCGACACGGTGACCAATAACCCCAGGCGCGTCTTTTTCAAGCTGGTGCTTTATACCGACAACAGCTCGAGTGTGCCGGCCGATTTTGCCACGGTTTTCTACGGCGACGGCACCTCCAGCTGCAGCCCGGGCGTGCCGCGGTCGGGCCCGCGCCGCGCCATTCCCGGCAACACCGATACCAGCGTCAATATTTACTATTTCGACCACGTGTACCCGTCGACGGGCAGCTTCACGGTGAGCTACATCGGCGAAAACCGCAACGCGGGGGTGCTGAACATGGACAATTCGGTAAACACGACTTTCTACATCAGCACCACCATTACCATTGACCCCGCGCTGGGCCGCAACCGCTCACCCATTTTCACGGCCCCGGCTGTTGACAAAGCGGCCAGGAACCAGGTGTACCTGCACAACCCCGCGGCCTACGACGCCGACGGCGACTCGCTGGCCTTCCACCTGCGCTCCAGCCAGATGGTGCCGCTGGGCATTACCGGCACGCAGGGACCGCCCTGCGCCGGCACGGGCACCAACAACCCGGCTCCGGTGCCGGTGACCAATTTCCGGCTCCCCAACAGCACGAGCATAACCGGCTCGACGCCGCTGCAGGTGGCCTACGGGGGCACTCCCCCGGGCCGGGTCGGTGACCCCGCCATTTTTGAGCAGGACGTGAACACCGGGCAGATTACCTGGAATGCGCCGGAGGCCCTGGGCTTCTACAACGTGGCCTTTGAAGTGGAAGAGTGGCGCCGCACGCCGCTGGGCCGGCGCCGCATTGGCGTGGTTATCCGCGACATGCAGATTATTGTGACGGCCAGCAACAACCTGCGGCCCACCATCACCGTGCCGGCCGACATCTGCGTGGTGGCCGGGCAAACCGTGACAGGCTCCGTGACGGCCGTGGACGACGCCACCGGCGGTGCCCAGCAAACGCCGATTTCGCTGTTTGCTTATTCCGGCATCATCCCGCCGGCCACCTTCCGGCAGTCGCAAACCGGGCCGCCGCAAGCGCAGGGCACTTTCACCTGGCAAACCGATTGCAGCAACGTGGCCCGACTGCCCTACTTGGTGGTGTTCAAAGCGCAGGACTCGCCGGCTGCGCCGGCGCCGCCGCTCATCGACGAAAAGGCTTGGCGTATCACGGTGGTGGGCCCGCCGCCGCAAAACCTGCGCGCCACCCCGGCCACCGGCACCCTGACGAGCGCCGTGCTGACGTGGAACCCCTATATCTGCACCAATGCCTCGCAGATTCACATCTACCGCAAGGTGAACTCGTCGAACTTTGTGCCCGGGCCCTGCGACACGGGCATTCCCGCCTCGGCCGGCTACACGCGCATTGGCACGGTGGCGGCCTCGGCCACCACGTTCACCGACACTAACCTGAATGCCAGCGGCGTGGCGCAGGGCCTCGACCGCGGCCAGACGTATTGCTACCGCATCTATGCCGAGTTTCCGCTGCCGGCCGGCGGGGCCAGCATCGCCTCGCAGGAGGCCTGCGTGTCGTTTCAGGGCAACGCGGCCCGCTTGGTGAAAGTGGATGTGGAAAACACCAGCACGACCACCGGCCAGATGCAGGTGTGCTGGACGCGCCCGCGCCCGGCCGGCGGTGGCACCTTCGACGGCACGCCCAGCTACGTGCTGTCGCGCGGCGAAGGCTTGAACCCGAGCACGTTTGCGCCCATTGCTACCCTCAGCTCGCTGGTCGATACCTGCTACACCGACACGCAGCTGAACACTCAGGACCTGCAGTATACCTACAAGCTGGAGTTTGTGCGCACCTTTCCACCCGGCGACGCGCGTGCGCCCATTCGGGAGGCCTCGCCCACGGCCAGCAGCGTGCGCACCAGCGCCGTGCCGGCCTCGGCCGCGGCCACGGCCGTGCGCGTAAGTTGGACCTATAACGTGCCCTGGGACAATGCGTCGCGGCCAGCCATTGTCTTCCGCCGCACCGGCAGCAGCGGGGCCTTTGTACGCATCGGCACGGCTCCTACTACAAATTCTGGCGGAACCTATACCGACAGCGACCCCACCCTGGTGAAGGGCCAGACCTACTGCTACTACGTCCAGACGGACGGCCAATACCCCGGCGTGGCCTACCTGAACTCGTTGCAAAACCGCAGCCAGGTACGCTGCCTGGTACTCCAGAGCCCGCCGTGCACGCCCAAGCTGACGCTGGAGCCCACCAACTGCGACGAACTGGCGGCCCGCCCGCAGTACCCCACGCCCAACGACCGGTATACCAACCGCCTGAGCTGGACGCTGAGCGACTCGCCCACGGGCTGCGACACGAACGTGAGCGGCTACCGCGTGTATTACCGGCCAACGCCCTCGGGGGCCTTCACCTTCCTGGGCACCACCGCGCAGCCCAGCTACGTGCACAGCGACCTAGCTTCGAATGGTGGTTGCTACGCGGTGCAGGCCGTGGGCAACGGCGGGGTGCTGAGCGACACCAGCAACGTGGCCTGCCAGGATAACTGCTTGTTCTTCGTGCTGCCCAACGTGTTCACGCCCAACGGCGACAACCAGAACGCCGTGTTCCGGCCCAAAAACAACTCGCCCGTGCGGCGGGTGCACTTCCAAGCCTTCAACCGCTGGGGCGTGAAAGTATTTGAGAACACCACCACAGCCAGCGACCCCGTGCTCATCAACTGGGACGGCGGCGGGCCCGTGGGCGAGGCAGCGGCTGGCCCGGGCCGAAAAGCCTCCGATGGCGTGTACTTCTACTTGGCCGAAGTGGAATTTGCCGACTTCAGCAGCACGAAGCGCACGTACAAGGGCTGGGTGGAAATTATCCGCTAACCCGCGCCGCCGTCCGGAATGTTCAACAAAAAGAAAAGGCCGTCCTGCAAAGGGCGGCCTTTTCGGCTTAATTTGTGTGGGCAAGAAAGGCCGGCAAGAAAACCGCGCAGTTTGCCGTATCTGCTTTCAAACCTCGCGCGTTCGGCCGGGTTGCTAGCCAAGACCGGTATTGCGAAGAAGGGGGATGTTTGTTCTGGGTTTCGTTTTTTAAAAGTGTTATGATAGAATCTCTTCTCCTTCGCGCCCGGGCTTGGGCTGGCTTCTTGCTGCTGATAGTGGGGGCAGGACTGCGGCCGGAAACGGCGCAGGCCAGTCACATTCGGGCCGGATTCATCCAAGCCAAGCCCGACACCACGCCCGCCCGCAACCCGCGCCGCATCTTCTTCAAGATGATACTTTACACCACCACGCTGCCAACTGGTACCACGCCGCCGGTGGATGAGAAGGACGTGACCATTTTTTTCGGTGACAATACTTCCAGCTGCTACCAAGGCATTCCCCGCGTGGGCGGGCGCCAGCCCATTCCACTGGTGCCGGATACCGGGGTCAACGTGTACACATTTGAGCACACCTATGGGACGACGGGCAGCTTTTTGGTGAGTTATACCGGCGAAAACCGCATTGCGAGCGTGCGCAACATGGATAACTCGAGCGCCCAGTCGTTTTACATCAGTACCACCGTTTACATCTTCCCCGAGCTGCTCGGCAACCGCTCGCCGGTCATCACGGCGCCGTCGGTCGATAAGGGCGCGGTGGGGCAGCCGTTCACGTACAACCCCGGCGCCTACGACGCCGACGGCGACTCGTTGGTTTACAGCCTGCGGCCCAGCCAGAAGGTCAGCCTTTTGGCACAAGACATTGTGGGCCCGCCGTGCTCCGGCGCTACGGGCAACAATACGCCGCAGCCAGTTAACGTGCCTAACTTTCGGTTTCCGAACGACCCGGCGGTTACCCCGGGCACGCCTCCTGTTCAGGTGGCCTACGGCGGCGTGCCCCCGGGGGTGCCCGGGGCGCCGGCCATATTTGTGCAGAACCCCAACGATGGGCAGATAACCTGGAACGCACCCGTCGAGGCGGGCATCTACAATTTTGCGTTCAGCATCACGGAAATCCGCCGGACCCCGCTGGGGTGGCGCAAGATTGGCGAGGTGGTGAGCGACGTGCAGGTCATCATTGTGCCCACCAACAACCTGCGGCCTATTCTAACCATCCCGACCGACATCTGCGTGGTGGCGGGCGCCACGGTGACGGGCGTGGTCACGGCCGTCGACGGCGTGGCGGCCGGCAGCGCGGCCCAGACGCCGGTTTCGCTGTTTGCTTATTCGGGCATCAAGCCACCGGCCACCTTTGTGCAGACCGCGCAGGGGCCGCCCCAGGCACGCGGCGTCTTCACCTGGCAAACGCAGTGCAGCAACGTGGCCCGGCTGCCCTACCTGGTGGTGTTCAAGGCCCAGGACACGCCGCCGGGCTCGGGCAGCACCAGCACGCCGCCAAGCAGCCAGCCGCTGGTGGATGAGCAGGTGTGGCGCATCACGGTGGTGGGCTCGCCGCCGCAAAACCTGCAGGCCACCACCGCCACCAGCCCGTCCGGCCTGAACCGGACCGTGCTCAACTGGAGCACTTATAATTGCACCAACGCCAGCACCATCCACATCTACCGCAAGGTGGGCCCGGGCCCGGGCCCGGGGGCCTGCGAAACGGGCATTCCGCCCTCAACAGGCTACGTGCGCATCGGCTCGGTGAACGCCAACGTGACCACCTTCACCGACGACAACCTCGATGCCAACGGCGCCCCCCGCGGGCTGGCCCGGGGCCTCACCTATTGCTACCGTATTTATGCCGAGTTTCCGCTGCCGGGGCTGGGGGCCAGCCTGGCTTCGGCCGAGGCCTGCGCCACGTTTGCCGGCCGCACGGCCCAGCTCAAGAACGTAGACGTGGAGGCCACTAGCGCCACCGCCGGCCAGATTGCCGTGCGCTGGACTACGCCCCGCACCACCACGGGCGTGGCCTTCGACGGCACGCCCGGCTACGTGCTGTCGCGCGGCGAGGGTCTGGCCCCGACGACGTTTACGACGGTGCGCACCTTCACTTCGCTCACCGACACTTCGTTTGTGGATACCGGCCTCAACACCCTGGACCGGCAGTACACCTACCGGCTCGATTTTGTGCGGACCTTCCCCGGCGGCCAGCCCAGCATCACCGAAACCAGCCTTCCGGCCAGCAGCGTGCGCACCACCGTGGTGGCCAACAACCCGCCCACGGCTTTCACCGTGCGCTGGACCTACAACGTGCCCTGGGACAACACGGCCCGCCCCGTGACCATCTACCGCCGCGCCGACACCCCGGGCAGCGTGTTTGTGCCCATTGCCACGGCCCCAACGGGGGCGGGTGGAGGCACCTACCTCGATAACAGCGCGACGCTGGTGCCGCGCCAGAGCTACTGCTACTACGTGCGCACCGAGGGCCGCTACGCCCCCACGGGCTACCTCAGTGCGCTGCTCAATAAAAGCCAGGAGCAGTGCCGCCAGCTCATTGCGCCGCCCTGTACGCCGGTGCTAGCCCTGCAGGCGGTGAACTGCGACAGCCTGGCGGCCTTGCCCCAGTCGTCGGGCACCACCCAAACCTACACCAACCGCCTAAGCTGGACGCTGAGCAGTGCCCCCACGGGCTGCGACGCCAACGTGGCTGGCTACCGCGTGTACTACCGCGAAGGCACCGCAGGGGCGTTCACGCTGCTCACCACCACTGCCCAAACCTCCTTCGTCCACGCCAACCTGCCCACTTCGGGCGGCTGCTACGCGGTGCAGGCCGTGGGCAGCGGCGGCGCGGCCAGCGACACGAGCAATGTGGCCTGCCAGGCCAACTGCCTGTTTTTCTCGCTGCCCAACATCTTCACGCCCAACGGCGATGCGCAGAACGCCGTGTTCCGGCCCCGCAACAGCTCGCCGGTGCGCAGCGTGCACTTTCAGGCCTTCAACCGCTGGGGCCGCAAGGTTTTCGAGAACACCACCACGGCCAGCGACCCCGTGCTCATCAACTGGGACGGCGGCGGGCCCGTGGGCGGCGACTCCTCCGGCAGCCGCGGCAACAAGGTGTCCGACGGCATCTACTTCTACTTCGCTGAGGTAGAGTTTGCCGACCCCGCCAGCACCAAGCGCACCTACAAAGGCTGGGTGGAAATTGTGCGTTAATCAGGCTGATTCGCAAATCAAAGGCAGTTCCATTAGCACCATCGTTTCGAGCAGCGCGGGCCCCGAGGTCCGCGCTGTTTTTTTGGGCCAATGCGGGTTTGTGTGCAGCTTGCGCCCCAATTCATTTTCCCTCCCTCAGCACCAAACTTCCCATGAGCTCGACCACCGCCATTGTTTTCCCCGGCCAGGGCAGCCAGTTTCCGGGCATGGCCCGCGACCTTTTCGACCAGAGCCTCGACGCCCGCGCCCTGCTCACCCGCGCCAACGACATCCTTGGCTTCAGCCTCACCGACATCATGTTTTCGGGCACTGAGGAAGACCTGCGCCGTACCGACGTCACCCAGCCGGCCATTTTCGTGCATTCGGTGGCCCAGTTTGTGGCCCGGCCCGAGCTGCAGCCCGGCATGACGGCCGGCCACTCCTTGGGCGAGTTCTCGGCCCTGGTAGCGGCCGGCGTGCTGCGCTTCGAGGATGCCCTGCCGCTGGTGGCCCGCCGCGCCCAGGCCATGCAGGCCGCCTGCGAGGAGCAGCCCGGCACCATGGCCGCCATTCTGGGGCTTGATGACGCCATCGTGGAGCGCATCTGCCAGGAAATCACCGACGGCGGGGACGTGGTGGTAGCCGCCAACTACAACTGCCCCGGCCAGCTCGTCATTTCGGGCAGCACGGCCGGAGTTGCCAAAGCCTGCGAAGCCCTGAAAGCTGCCGGCGCCAAGCGCGCCCTGCCGCTGCCGGTAGGCGGCGCTTTCCACTCGCCCCTGATGCAAAGTGCCGCCGCTGCGCTGGCCGAAGCCATCGAAAAAACGACCTTCAGCGCCGCTAAGTGCCCCGTTTACCAAAACGTAGACGCGCTGCCCCACACCGACCCCGCCGAAATCAAAGCCAACCTGCTGGCCCAGCTCACCGCCCCCGTGCGCTGGACACAGCTGGTGCAGCGCATGGCCGCCGACGGCGCTACCGATTTCATCGAGTGCGGCCCCGGCAAAGTGTTGCAAGGCCTAGTGAAGAAAATTGTGCCCACCGCCACTATTGGATAAGAGGGCGAGTACCCCGAAGCTCCTGCTTCGGCCCGTGAGAACAATTGACGTTCTGCCGAGCCGAACCAGGAGCTTCGGGGTACTCGTGGCATTCACTCCACGCGCTGAACGGCTAGTGGGTCGGGGCACTGCACCAGCAACTCAGCCACGCTGCTCCCAAGCACCGGGTGCTGCAAGCTGCCGGCAATTTCGGCCAGCGGCACCAGCGCAAACCGCCGCTCGGCCAAGCGCGGGTGTGGCACTACGAGGCTGGGCTGGTTGATAATTTCGTGGCCATAGAGCAAAATGTCCACATCGAGCGTACGGCTGCCCCAGCGTTCCAGGCGCTCACGCCCGGCCCTTTGCTCCGTGGCCAGGCATTGGGCCAGCAGCTCCTGGGCCGACAACTCCGTGCGCAGAGCCAGGACTTGGTTGAGGAAGGCCGGCTGGTCTTCGCGGCCCCAGGCGGCCGTTTCATAAAGGCCGGATGCGGCCGCAATTGTGCCAGTGATAGCAGCCAGCTGCGCCCGGGCCCCGGCCAGCAGCGCCGCCCGGTCGCCGAGGTTGCTGCCGAGCAGCAAGTAGGCGGTGACGGTGCGGCTCATGCGCGGCGTTGGAAAAAATCAGCGGTGCGCTCGGCCACGAAGCGGGCGGGCTCCGGTAACTCCTGCCGGACCCAGGGGTGCGCCCCGCCAAACATGTGCGTGGCGTCGGGTATGAGCAGCAGCTCGGCATCGGGCTTGAGCTGGTGCAGGGCGTGGGCGGCGTCCACGTGCACGGTTTCGTCCTGGTCGCCGTGCACGAGGAGCAAAGGCTGGCGCAGCTTGCGGCGCACGTTGTGGGCAATGTCGAGGCGCGGGCGGTGTTGGTGGTAGTCTTCCACCAGCTGGTAGTGCAGGGGCAGCTGCTGGCCGGTGCGGGTGTTGGGCACGTGCAGCACACCGGTGCGCTCCCACTCGTCGAAAACGGCCTGGGGCCAGTGCGGGTGCACTTCGGCAATGGCGGCCCAGGTGGCCACGGCCCGCACGCGCGCATCTTCGGCGGCTTTGAGCAGCACCAGGCCGCCCCCGCGGCTGTGGCCCACCAGGCACAGGCGCGCCAGGTCCATTTCAGCGGCCGGCACGGGCGTGCTGCCCGCAAACAGCGCATCGATGACCTGGCCAATGTCATCGAGCTCAATGCTGAAGTTGTTGCGGCCAAACGCTTCCAAATCTTCCAAATCGCCGGTGCCGCCCACCACGAGGCCGTTGTGCGAAAGGTTGAGCTTGAAGAACACGAAGCCGCGCTCGGCAAAAAAGTCGGCCAGCCGCGGGAAATGGCCCCAGTCTTTGAACCCCTTAAACCCGTGCACGAAAAGCACCACCGGCTTGGCCTGGCCATCGGGCCGGAAGGTGGCATCCGCCTCGAAAGCCCGGCCGTGGCCGGTGCCGGTGAGTAGGAAAGAAGCGTGAGTGAGCATGAGGCGAAGGTAAGAGGTGGATTGGTGGGTGAAAAGGGTGATGGATGGGTGACAGCTGTCATCCTGAGCGTAGCGAAGGACCTTCTCACGGCTGAGTAATTTAGGATAGGTGTGTCGGTGCAGGCGTGATAAGGTGCTTCGCTATGCTCAGGATGACCGTTCTGATAATTGTTTAGCGTCGCAAAGACTTCCACCTAGCCCGTTCTGCCGTATCATTGCCGGCGCAATGCCCCAACAACCCACTTTCTCCCTCGACCAGATTCAGGCGCCCATCGCGGCCGAAATGGAAGAGTTTGAATACAAGTTTCGTCAGTCGATGCGCACCAAGGTGCTGTTGCTCGACAAGATAATGGGCTACATCGTGAAGCGCAAGGGCAAGCAGATTCGGCCCATGTTTGTGTTTCTTACCGCCCGTGCCGCCCGCCCCGAGCCCAATACCGGCGACCCGCTGCCCGATGCCTCCTTCCGCGGCGCCGCCCTCATCGAACTGCTGCACACCGCCACCCTGGTGCACGACGACGTGGTGGACGAAAGCAACTACCGCCGTGGCTTCTTTTCCATCAACGCGCTGTGGAAGAACAAGATTGCCGTGCTCGTGGGCGACTACCTGCTCTCGCGCGGCCTGCTGCTTTCGCTCGAAAACGACGACTTCGACCTGCTGAAAATTGTGAGCAACGCCGTGCGCGAGCTGAGCGAAGGCGAGCTGCTGCAAATCGAAAAAGCCCGCAAGCTCGACATCACCGAGGACGTTTATTTCGACATCATCCGGCAGAAAACCGCCTCGCTCATTGCCTCGTGCACGGCGGTGGGCGCGGCCTCCGTGGGCGCCGATAAGGAGACCATCGAGC
Organism: Hymenobacter monticola; assembly: GCF_022811645.1. Classification (NCBI taxonomy): domain Bacteria; kingdom Pseudomonadati; phylum Bacteroidota; class Cytophagia; order Cytophagales; family Hymenobacteraceae; genus Hymenobacter; species Hymenobacter monticola. Next base: position 3,405,674 of record NZ_CP094534.1, read on the forward strand.
GTGCCCGCTTATTTGGCGAGAAAGTGGGCATCGCCTTCCAAATCAAGGACGACTTGTTTGACTACGGCACGGCCGAAATCGGCAAGCCGGTGGGCATCGACATCAAAGAAAAAAAGATGACGCTGCCGCTGATTTACGCCCTGCAGCACGCCGGGTGGCTGGAAAAGCGCCAGGTGATTTTCAACGTGAAAAACAACGAAGGCCACCGCGACCGGGTGCAGCAGGTGATTGAATTTGTGAAGAAATCGGGCGGGCTGGACTACGCCATTGCTACGATGAAAAAATACCGCGACGACGCCTTGGACATTCTGCATACCTTCCCGGCCTCGCCCAGCCGCACCTCGCTGGAGGAGCTGATTAACTATACGATAGAGCGGGAGAAGTAACACGGCCAGATGGGGAAAAAAAGCTTGTCATTGCGAGCGCAGCGAAGCAATCCGTCCTGTTCTCAGCGACCAGCCATGTAAAGTGACAAAGCCCCGGCACCATTGCGGTACCGGGGCTTTCTGATAAAAGGACGTGTCTGGTGCTGGACAGGACGGATTGCCACGGCCTGCGGCCTCGCAATGACAGATGACTACTCCGCCACCTGGTAGCTCACTTCTTTGGCGTCGCTCACTTTGAACGTCACGCCGTCGAAGCTGCTGTCGACTTCCAGGGTGTGGGTCATTTCGCAGCCAGGGCACTTGATTTCTTCGATTTCGTGGTTTTCGGCGTGCTCGGGCGAGTCGGCTTGGTCGTTGGGGGCGGGCACGCCGATGAGGTCGGTGAAGACTTCGGTGTTGCATTGGGTGCACTCAAACTTGAGGCCGACGGCGCGGCCTTGCAAATCGGCGAGCGGGGCGGGGGAGCTGGAGTTCTGCTGAATCCACATAAGGCAAAGGAATTGGAGGAAAGAAAAGAAAGGTGCCGGGCCGGGGCCCGTTCGGCTGTACGCGGCCGGGCCGAAAAAAGATGAACCAGTTGCGGCCGGGCGGTAGTTTTGGGTAGCCGGCCAATGGCAAGCCGCGAAGACATCCAACATGCAAGCATCCGAAAAAGCAAGTCCTGAGACCTTTCACCTGCCGCGGCTGCCGCGCTGGCGCTCCCTGCTGCGCTCCTTCGCGCTGGCCAAAGACCCGCTGCCGGTGCTCAACGACACGCTGGCCCACTACGGCGACACGGTGGAGCTGTTCATCGGCGGCGTGGAGAAAAGCATCCTCACCCGCGACCCGGGCCTGACGCAGCACATCCTGCAGAAAAACAACCGCAACTACGCCAAGTCGAAGTTTACGCGGGGCTTCTCGCGCTACATCGGCCACGGCCTGCTCACCAACGACGGGCCCGACTGGCTGCGGCAGCGCCGGCTCATTCAGCCCGGCTTCCACCGGCAGCGCGTGGCCGCCCTCACCGGTCTGATGCAGGAAATCACCAGCGAAACGCTGGCTCCGCTGGTGGCGCAGGCCCACGCGGCCAACGGCACTGCCACCGTGGAGGTGCACGAGCTGATGACGCGGCTCACCTTCCGCATTATCGCCCGCTCGGTGTTCAGCACCAACTTCCCGGAGGCGGAGCTCGACCGCCTGGCCCGACTCATCACCGAGATTCAGGCGTTTTTCGTGCGCTCCATTCGGCAGCCCTACCTCAAGCCTTGGTTTCACTTACGGGGGCAATTCAAGTACCACGACGACCTGGCTGCCGAGTTGCGCGTGCTGCTGGGTGGCCTCATTGCCAAGCGTGAGGCCGACAACGCCCAGCCCGGCGCCACCCCGCCCGACGACTTGCTGCAGATGCTGCTCGACGTGCGCTATGAAGACACCGGCGAGCCCATGACGCCCGAGCGCGTGCTCGACGAGGCCCTCATTCTGCTCATCGCCGGCCACGAAACCAGCGCCAATGCCCTCACCTGGCTCACCTACCTGCTGGCCCACCACCCGCAGGAAGCCGCTGCCATTCGCGCCGAAATGGACGAGGTGCTGGCCGCCCGCCCGCCCGCCTTCGAAGACCTGCCGCGCCTGGGCAAGGCCCTGCACGCCGTGCAGGAAACCATGCGCCGCTACCCGCCCGCCTGGATGGTGGACCGTGTGGCGCTGGCCGACGACGAGTACCAAGGCTTGCGCATTCCCAAAGGCACGCTGTTTTCGCTCTACTTCCACGGCCTGCACCACGACCCCAAGTACTGGCCCGAGCCCGAGCAGTTCCGCCCCAGCCGCTTTGCCCCAGGCCAGGCGCGCCCGGTGCAGGCCAACACCTACGTGCCCTTTGGCGGCGGGCCGCGCCTGTGCATCGGCATGCAGTTCGCCCTCACCGAAATGCAGCTCGTGACGCTGGAGCTACTGCGGCTGTTCGAGATTGAGTGGGTGGCCGGGCAGGGCCCCGTGACCATGCAACCGCTCATCACGCTCAGGCCAAAAGGGGACTTCCGGGTGCAGCTGCGGCTGCGTTAGCAAACGCTCTTTGGGGTAAACCGGAAGGATGGCGCTTCCGGAAGGACTTTGGCACAACGGTGCGCCACGTCTCCTAGTGGTGTAGGTTCGCTAAATGATACGTCAACACCGGCGGTAGGGCGTGCGTGGCTACGGTTTCGGCAATGCTGGTTTGCAGGAAGCTGCTGAGGCCCGTGCGGGCGTGGGTGGGAATAACCACCAAGTCAGCGCCGATGCGTTTGGCGTACTGGGCGATGCCCTCGGCCGGGCTACTGGCCTGAATGATGGCAACGTGCACGTTGTGCAGGCAGGCGCGCTCGGCAAAGGCCTGAATGGGCGGCGGGGCCAGGCGGCGCTTGGTTTTCTTGCGCACATGCAGCAAATGCAACGCTGCCTCGGGAAAGGCCGCCTGCACCTGGCGCAGCCCTCCAGACCCGATGGGCAGCTCCTGGTTAAAATCAGAAGGGAAAAGGATGGTGCGAACTGAAAACTCTCCCTGCAATTCATTCTTCACGGTGAGCACGGGGCAATGCGAAAGGCGAATGAGCCGTTCGGTATTGGAGCCTAAAAACAAACGACGCACCGCGCTGTGCCCGTGCGCGCCCATCACCACCAAGTGCGAGCCATGCCGCTCGATGGCCTGCAGGATGCCCTCCCCAACGCGGCTGCCAACCACCTCGCCCGCCACGGAAACATTCGTGTCCGATGAGGGCACCTCTTGCTGAAACGCCTCCATGCGGTGTCGGGCGGCTTCCAGTAGCTGAGGGCTGACGGTGGCTCCGGCTCTTGGTGCCTCGTCGCCATCCGAAAAGTCGTTTTCAGGGCCGGGAGCGGACAAGCGCAATTTGGGCGGTGCCACTACATGCAGCAGCACGACGTTTCCGTTGGTCGCCCCGGCCAGTTGCAGGGCCACCAAATAGGCGTGGCGCGATGCCGCCGAAAAGTCGGTGGGAACAAGAATATTTTGCATTGGAAGGGGCCCCGCTAACTGGAAGTGGCAGTAGCGTATCAAATATATACCGTGCCGTCCCCTTAAAGCACAAGGGTTCGGTACCACCCAAACTCACGTGTCGTACCGAACCACATCCTTGCCGTCTCAATGCCGCAGGCATACAGCAAACAAGCCGCGGCTAAAGAGCTTATTCCTTCAGCAGCTTGTTCACCGTCTGCTCAAACCCGGCAATTTCTTCCTGGTAATACTTGCCCGTGCCCGGCCCGGCGAAGCCCGTGTGAATCTTGCGCACGTTGCCTTTCTTATCGAGGAAAATGGTGGTGGGGAAGGCCAGGAACTTGGCCAGTTGCGGCATCGACTTCGCCACCGAATCTTTATTCGACACGCCGGCAAAGGCAACATCGTAGCCGATGTTGAACCGCTCGCGCATGTTGCGCAGCTTGGGAGCCGACTTGGCGAACTCGCCGCTGCGCTCGTAGCCCAGGCCGATGATTTCTACGCCGCGCTGCTTGTTCTTCTCATACCAAGGGGCCAGGAAGTTGGTTTCGTCCATGCAGTTAGGGCACCAAGAGCCCAGTACCTGCAGCACCACCACCTTGCCGCGATACTTGGGGTCCGTAGGGGAGATGCTGCCGCCTTCGATGACGTTCGGGAACTTGAAATTCAGCCGGCTTTCGCCCTTTTTGAGGTAGGTGAGCGTGTCGGCATCGGGCAGCTTGGCCTTAGGGTCGGGCACGGCCGTCCAGGTTTCGTGGCCCGACTTGCCGGAATAGAAGTCGCCGAACAACGTATTGGGCGCGTACTCCTTGGTGATGTCAACGGGTTCTTTCGGGCCGTTCTGGGCAGTGAACAGGAAGGCGTGGCTACCATCGAAGGTGCTCACCGCCATTTTCTGCCCGCTCACCACGCCGCTGAGGTAGCGGTAGTCGCCGGTGGTGGTAAGGAACGTACCCGTCAGGTTATTGCCCTGTTGCGTGAACACGCCCGTGGCCGGGTAGCTGTCGTCGCCATCTTGGAAGGTGGCCCGCCAGGTGCCGCCGAAGTTGCCTGTCTTTTCGGTTGATTGCGCGGCCGGAAACAGCTCCTGCGCACCCGCCGTGGCCGTAAACGGCACGCGGTACGGGTCCTTGGTGTCATACTTCACCCAGGTGCCTTTCAGCTTGTTGGCACCGTCGGCGCGCACCACCAGCGCGGCATCAAAAGCGTGCATGCGGATGGTGGTGGAGTCGCCGGCTGAGGAGATTTCTTCGCAGCGCAGCCGTTCCTCGCCGTTGAGGCCCTTATTAATCAGGTAAACCACCGGCTTGCCGGCCTCGGTTTTTACCTCAAACAAAAATGGAATTTCCTGGCCCTGCGCGGCCAGCACCCCGCGCCAGGGGCCGGGCGTGAGGGTCGGGGCAGCGGCGGAAGTGCCGCCAGTGGCTGCCGTTTCGGAGGAAGAAGTGTTAGACGAGCAGCCGGCGAGGCTGAAACCCAGCGTGGCCGCAGCCAGCAGGGAAAGGGAAGTTGATTTCATGGTAAGCGCAAAAATGCAAACAGAAGCCCCACAACCGTAAGCGACGCCAATAGGTTGCCGCCCGCTCTCTGCGAACCTCTGCGCAAACCACTGCGCCCACTGCGGGAACCCGGTACCGCGCCGTATCCGAACGCAAGCGCCGGAACCCTCGTTAATCCTTACAAAACCCGCATCCGCGCATTTTGGCTAGGTACAACTTAGCGGGGGTGCTACATTTGCACAACCACTCTTTATTAATACGCATCCTATGGCTTTCGACCTGGAAATGATTCGCTCGGTGTATGCCGGCATGGGTTCCCGCATCGAGGCGGCCCGCGCCGCCGTGGCACGCCCGCTTACGCTCACCGAGAAAATTCTCTACGCCCACCTCTACGGCGGCGAAGTAAAGCAGGCTTATGAGCGCGGCGTTTCCTACGTCGATTTCGCCCCCGACCGTGTGGCCATGCAGGACGCCACCGCCCAAATGGCCCTGTTGCAGTTCATGCAGGCCGGCAAGGCCACGGCCGCCGTGCCCTCCACCGTGCATTGTGACCACCTCATTCAGGCCAAAGACGGCGCCACCGCCGACTTGGCCGAAGCCAACTCTGAAAACAAGGAAGTGTACGACTTCCTGGCCTCGGTTTCCAACAAATACGGCATCGGCTTCTGGAAGCCCGGCGCCGGCATCATCCACCAGGTGGTGCTGGAAAACTACGCCTTCCCCGGCGGCATGATGATTGGCACCGACTCGCACACCCCCAACGCGGGCGGCCTAGGCATGATTGCCATCGGCGTAGGCGGCGCCGATGCCGTGGACGTAATGGCCGGCATGGCCTGGGAGCTGAAGTTTCCGAAAGTCATCGGCGTGAAGCTGACCGGCAAGATGAACGGCTGGACTTCGGCCAAAGACGTGATTCTGCGCGTGGCCGGCATCCTGACGGTGAAGGGCGGCACCGGCGCCATCGTGGAGTATTTCGGCGACGGTGCCGAGAGCCTCTCGGCCACCGGCAAAGGCACCATCTGCAACATGGGCGCTGAAATTGGCGCCACCACGTCGGTGTTTGCCTACGACGAGAAAATGGGCGACTACCTGCGCGGCACCGGCCGCGCCGAGATTGCCGAAGCCGCCGCCGCCGTGCGCCAGCACCTGCGCGCCGACGACGAGGTGTACGCTCAGCCGGAGCGCTATTTCGACCAGCTCATCGAAATCGACCTGAACACGCTGGAGCCCTACGTGAACGGCCCGTTCACGCCGGACGCCGCCTGGCCCATCTCGCAGTTTGCCGCCGCCGTGAAAGAGCACGGCTGGCCCGAGAAGCTGGAAGTAGGCCTGATTGGCTCGTGCACCAACTCCTCGTATGAGGACATCACCCGCGCCGCCAGCATTGCCAAGCAGGCCGTGGATAAGGGCCTGACCGTGAACGCCGAATTCACCATCACGCCCGGCTCGGAGCTGGTGCGCTACACGGTGGCCCGCGACGGCCTCCTCGACACCTTCGCCGACATGGGCGGCGTGGTGCTGGCCAACGCCTGCGGCCCGTGCATCGGCCAGTGGGCCCGCCACACCGACGACCCCAAGCGCCGCAACTCCATCATCACGAGCTTCAACCGCAACTTTGCCAAGCGCAACGACGGCAACCCCAACACCCACGCCTTCGTGGCCTCGCCCGAAATCGTGACGGCCTTCGCCATTGCCGGCGACCTGACCTTCAACCCCCTCACCGACACCCTGCCCGGCGCCAACGGCCCCGTGAAGCTCGACGAGCCGATGGGCGTGGAGATGCCCCCCCGCGGCTTTGCCGTGGAAGACGCCGGCTTCCAGGCGCCCGCCGAGGATGGCAGCGGCGTGCAGGTTATCGTGAACCCGACCTCGGACCGCCTCGAACTGCTCGAAGCCTTCAAGCCGTGGGAAGGCACGGATTTGATGGGCCTGCGCCTGCTCATCAAGGCTCAGGGCAAGTGCACCACCGACCACATTTCGATGGCCGGCCCGTGGTTGAAATACCGCGGCCACTTGGACAACATCTCGAACAACATGCTCATCGGGGCCACCAACGCCTTCAACGGCGAGGCCAACTCGGTGCGCAACTTCGCGGTGCAGGGCGACGGCTACACCACCGTGCCGCAGTCGGCCCGCTCGTACAAGAGCCTGGGCATCGGCACCGTGGTCATTGGCGACGAGAACTACGGCGAAGGCTCCTCGCGTGAGCACGCCGCCATGGAGCCCCGCCACCTCGGCGTGCGCGCCGTGATTGTGAAGAGCTTCGCCCGCATCCACGAAACCAACCTGAAGAAGCAGGGCATGCTCGGCCTCACCTTCGCCAACAAGGCCGACTACGACCTGATTGAGGAAGGCGACACCATCGATATCCTCGGCCTGACCACCTTCACGCCCGGCCAGCCCCTGCAGGCCCGCCTGCACCACGCCGACGGCGACACCGACCTCATCACCCTCAACCACACCTACAACGAGGGCCAGATTGAGTGGTTCAAAGCCGGCTCGGCCCTGAACCTGATTCGCATGAAGGAAAGCGGCGAAGCCCAGCTTTCGCAGAAGTAAGCGACTGGCTTTAATAGCAACTAAGGCAACGGCCGCTTCGGGAAACCGGGGCGGCCGTTTGGCTTTTTCACGCTAGCGGCTCGTTTCGGTTTGCTAATTTCCGTGAACCCAACGCAAAGGCGAGAAGATGGATGGGAATATTGCAAGGGCTATAAGAGCCATAACAATCAAGGTAACAATGCGCTTATCACCCCTTGCTCTAAACGCTATAATGATGAACGCAATGAAATACGCAATAGCAAAGGGAATACCAATGAAGATGGCGCCGAATATGCCGAATATAGCAGTTTCGTCAAGTAGCAGAGGCATAAGCTAGAGGATTGTATTTTTTAGCAGAGCAACTATTCCTACGGCAATAATGAACATAACCCCTTAAGCTAGCTTACGAGTAAGCCCCTTAGTTAGTAATCTGAGCAGCGCAAATAGGGCTAAGTAACCAATGGTACAAGACGCCACAACTATTGCCAAGAAGGGATTAATCTTTGTGGTTTCATCAAGTAGAAAAGCCATAGCCAAAGGTAATTACTGCTGGCGTTAAGCCTGTGGGTTAAGCATTTTCTGAACAAAAACTGAACATTTCCTGCGGTGAATCAGAAGCTCAAAGCCAGTGGGCAGCACATTGTAGACGCACGCCAGCCGGGTAGTTATTTCAAATAGCTTTACGGCTATGAAAGCCCGCCTGCTTCTGCTCTTCTTAATCTTCAGCCACCTTCTTGCCGCCCAACCCGTCCCGCCCTACGGCCACAACCCCGCGGCCGGGCACTACCAGTTGGTGCGCGGCGTGAAGCTGTACTACGAAACCTACGGGCAGGGTCCGCCGCTGCTGTTGATTCACGGCAACGGCGACAACATCTCGGCGTGGGCGAAGAACATTCCCTACTTCGCCCGGCGCTACCGCGTCATTGCCGCGGACAGCCGGGCCCACGGTAAGTCGGTGGACGCGGGCGACTCGCTGAGCTTCGAGATGATGGCCGACGACTTTGCCGGTTTGCTCACGAGTTTGCGCATTGATTCTGCCTACGTGATGGGGTGGAGCGACGGCGGCATCAACGCGCTGGCGCTGGCGCTGCGGCACCCGGAGAAGGTGAAGCGGCTGGTGGCCACCGGCGCCAACCTCTGGCCCGATTCGACGGCGCTGATGCTCAGCCTGTGGCGCCAGCAGCAGCGCGGCTACCAGGAAAACAAGGGCGTGAAATTCACCGACCCCAAGCGCCGGAACGATTGGAAGGTGTTCTGCCTCGACGTGTTTCAGCCCCATATTCCGCTGGCGGCGCTGCGGCGCGTGCGGGTGCCGGCCTTCATCATCGCCGGCGACCGGGACGTCATTCGGCCCGAGCACACGGTGGCTATCTACCAAAGCCTGCCCCGCGCCTGGCTCTGGCTGGTGCCCGACAGCGGGCACGCTACCTTGCAGGAACACGCTGATGAATTCAATCGGAAGACGGATGCTTTTTTCCGGGCGAAAGCCGTGTTGGTCCCGGCGCGGTAGTTTCGCGGCTCCATTCCGTCAAAAACACCCGCCATGCCTTCCAGCCCCGCCGCCCAACTTCCCACCATCGCCTGCTTCGGCGAAATCCTCTGGGATGTGCTGCCCACCGGCAAGCAGCCGGGCGGCGCGCCTTTCAACGTGGCCGTGCACCTGCACCAGCTGGGTTTGCCCGTGCGCTTCATCAGCCGCGTGGGCGAGGACGAGCCGGGCACCGAGTTGGTCGATTTCGTGGCGTCGAAGGGCGTGGGCACCGGCCTCATTCAGCACGACCAAACCCACCGTACGGGCGTGGTGAATGCCAACGTAGACAACGCCAGCGAGGTAACCTATGACATTGTGCAGCCCGTGGCCTGGGACTACATCGAGCACGATGCCGCCGTGGAGGCCGCCGTGGCCACCGCCGCCGCCTTCGTATTTGGCAGCCTGGGGGCCCGGCAGGCGGGCACCCGCGAAACGCTCTACCGCCTGCTCGAAAGCGCGAAACTCAAGGTGTTCGACGTAAACATGCGCCCGCCGCACTACACCCGTGAGGTGGTTGAACACCTGCTCGGTCGGGCCGACATGGTGAAAATGAACCACCACGAGCTGGCCGAACTCCTGGGCTGGTTCGGCGCCGAAGCCGAGCCGGCCGCGGCCATGCCCTGGCTGGCCCAGCGCTTCGGCCTGCAAGCCGTGTGCGTCACCTGCGGGGCCGACGGCGCCCTGCTTTGGACAGATAATCAGCTTTACCGCGCGCCCGGCGTGACGGTGCAGGTGCAGGATACCATCGGCAGCGGTGACTCGTTTCTGGCCGCGCTGCTCAAGGGCTGGCTCACCGGCCAGCCGCCCGGCGAGGCCTTGCGGTTTGCCTGCGCCACGGGGGCGCTGGTGGCCACGCACCGGGGCGCCACGCCCAGCATCAGCGAGGCCGACGTAGCGCAGCTGCTGGCGGCGCAAGCGGGGTGACAGGCGTGAGCCGCGGCGAAGTTACCCACCCGAAGCCCTGCCCTGCACTTGAGTTGACGGTGGGCCGCGGGGCCTGTAGCTAAGCCAAACGGGCCTTATATTTCAAGCGAAAGACCATGAAACAGCGCATGAAATGGATGGGCGTCGGGCTTGGGCTGCTGGCAGGCCTGTTGGGGGCCCGGTCGGTTAGCGCGCAAGAAGAAACCGAGAAAGTACTGGTGGAAAAAGCCGGGATAGTCGAAGAGTTCAGCGTGTTGAAAGCCGACCGCACCATCCGGCAGGGCGCCTACATCCGGTACCGCCCGTTGGGTGGGGCGGCGGGCGTGGCCGTGCTGGAAGCCGGCAGCTACGAGCACGGTTTAAAGGAAGGGGAGTGGCGCAGCTTTTACGAAGAAGCCCCGTGGAACAAGCTGCAAAGCCAGGGGAGCTACCGCGCCGGCCTGCCCGATGGCCTGTGGCAATATTACCACTGCTACTGGATGCGGCAGCGCAACGCGGCGGAGCTGGCCCCTAACGGCCGCAAAACCAAGGCGGGCTACCTGGTTTCGGTGGTGGATAGCGCGGCCCGGCTCCAGGCCAAGGGCCTCAACTATGCCGGCACGCGAGCCGGCGTGTGGGTGTATTACGACGCGGCGGGCAACGCCATTCAAAAAGTCAACGAGGCCGCGCACCAGTTGGTGTACTGGCGCCCGCCGACGCGCGAGCCGGTGAGCGGCCCCGCCCTCGGCGCCAACCATCCGCTGCTGTACCTGGGCGGCCGCAACCAGCTGCAAGACGCCATTTACCATCACATCGAGGCCTTTTCGCGGCTGCAGCCCTACAGCGTTGGCAGTGCCAAATTCGTGTTTTCGGTAGATTCGACGGGACACCAAACCCACTTCGGTTTGGACGCCAACGTACTGCCCAATGCATTTGAAACCTTCGTGCTGAGTGCATTAAGCAACCTGCCCACCACCTGGCTGCCGCAAGTGGTGAACGGGCACGCCGTAGCCGCCGAATACCGCGTGCGGTTGAGCATCAAAAACCACCAGGACAGCGGGCGGCTAACCGTGGAGATGCTCGGCGACTGATACCGGCCGTCGGCTGCCTGCTCGACCAGGGCTAGCGGCTGGCCGGCGGCGTCAGCAGTTGCGCCTCTTCGGCCGCGGCGAAATGCCGCATGCGGTAGCAGTTCATGGCCGTGTCGCCGAGCTGCTCGATGAGCTTGTAGTTGGCCACGGCGCCCACCGCCGCCCCGATGACGGGCACGAGCTGGGCCATTTTGGCGAGGTCGATGTAGTCGCGGTATTCCTGCTGAAAGGTGCGCCAGTCAAACTCCTCGGGGTTCAGGGGCAGGCTGAGGCGGTAGGCGTCCCAGTCGGCCAGGCGGTGGTAGGTGGCGTTGCGGGCCTGCTGGCTGCTGAAGGCCAACTGAAAGACGTGAAGCAGGTACAGCCGCTCGGTGTAGTCGTGCACATCGTAGCCGTAAAGCGCCGCGATGTCAAACAGCAGCTTTATTTTCAGGCCAATGAGCAGCGGGAAATCGGCCAGGCCCAGCAGGAAGCCGCCGGCCCCGGTCACGGCGCCTTCGGCCGTGGCCATGGTGCGGTAGTCGCGGATGCGGACGTGCACCTCGGCCTCGCGGGCGGCAAAGGGCACGCCGGCCAGCGGTTTGGCCGTGGTGTGCCGCGAGCCGAACAGCACGCCGCGCACCATTTGCTTGATGGCCCCGGTGATGGCCTGATGCACCTTTTCGGGCAGCAGGGCATTGAGGCGCACCTGCACGCGGTGGGCAAAGTTGTTCAGAAACGAGGGCGGCCGCTGCATCCGGCGCTGCCAGGCGCGCAGCTCAACGCGGGTTTGCTGTTCGTCAGGGTTCATGGGCGAAAGGTAGCGCGGACTCTGCGAGTCCGCGCATCGGTAGGACGTTCGCCCAAGCGCGGACTCGCAGAGTCCACGCTACAGCGTGGCCGTTTGCGCTTCCCGGTTTTCGCGCGGCTTGGTCACCAGGTAATACCAGAGCAAAATGCCCAGCCCGATGAGAAACGGCACCAGCGCCAGGTGCTTGCCCGTGATGGTGGGCGTCACGTGCACCGTGTCGAAGCCGAAAAACTCACTGGTCATCCAGTAGGAGTTGGCCGTTATCCAGAACACGATGGCCAGGTTGTGGGCCAGCTCCGAGGCGTAGACGCGGGTGCGCCAGGTAATGACGAGGGCAATGCCCAGCGTGGGCACCACCATGGCCAAGCCCAGCGGCCGCCACACCATGCACCAGGCAATGTCCTTGAGCAGCCAGAACAGGATGTGCGTGTTTTCCATCTTCCGGTACGTAGCCGGGATGCTGTACACTTCTTCGGAAATCGGGGGCGTGGCGGGGGCGGACATAGGGCAAGGCGAAAGCCCAAAAATAAGCGTCGCCTATTCTCCCGGCGCCCCGATGCCCAAGGCGGCCAGCTGCGGACGGTACTTGTCGTAAATCACGCGCAGGTCGGCGTTGTGGGTGGCCGCGTCTACCCCGATGCTCACGTTGCGGGTGTGGAAGCGGTGCAGGTGGCTGATGTGCGGGCACACCACCGGCAGCTGCCCGGCCAGCAGGAAGCGCACGTAGAGGTCCAGGTCCTCGGCCATCTTCAGTTCGTTGTCGTAGCCGCCTACCGCGTCCACGAAGACGCGGCTGTAGCACACGTTGCCCTGAATGAAGTGCTCGGCCCGAAAAATGGCTTGCAGCATGGCCGTGGGCGTGTCGAACTGCCAGGCGTAATAGTCCTCGTTTAGCAGGTAGCGGCCGTGCTCGTCCACGCGCAGGAAATCGGCTACGAACCAGGAGCGGCCGGGGTTGGCGTTAATTTGACTGCCGTAGTGAAACAGGCTACGCTGCAGCAGGAAGTCGTCGTCATCGAGCGGCACAATCCAGGCGTCGGGCGCGGTTTCCTGAATGAGTTGGTTGCGGGCCGGGCCGGCCAGCAGGCGTTCCGGCGCCTGCCAATGGCGCAGGGGCGGGCCGGGTTCGGCGGCCGCCTCACGCAGGTAGTCGGCGGTGCCATCGTGCGAGCCGCTGTCAAAAATCAGGTGTTCGAAGGAGAAATCGAGGGGGGCGCTCACGGTGGCGCGCACGCTGGCCACGGCTTCGGGCAGCAGCTCGCGGCGCTGGTGCGTGGGGGTAATGACAGAAAAATGCATGCCCGCTTGTTCGGCCGGGGACAGAAAAGGTTGCCGGCCGCAACGCTGTAGCGTGGACTCTGCGGGTCCGCGCGTAGCAGAACGTTCGCTCCGGCGCGGACCCGCAGAGTCCACGCTACCCGGTTACTTTGCCACCCATGACGCAGCCAGCCATTTTCAATTGGAGCGGGGGCAAAGACTCGGCCCTGGCGCTCTACAAGGTGCAGCAAAGCGGCCAATACCGCATCCAGACGCTGCTTACCACCGTGAGCGAGCCCTACCAGCGCATCTCCATGCACGGCGTGCGCACCACGCTGCTCGACCGGCAGACGGCCAGCCTCGGCCTGCCCTGCCGCCAGCTCTTCCTGCCCGAAACGCCCAGCATGGACGCCTACGAGCGCCTGATGGCCAGCACGATGGACGAGCTGCGCCGCGCGGGCGCCGCGACTGCCATCTTCGGCGATATATTTCTGGAAGACCTGCGGCGCTACCGCGAGGAAAAGCTGGCTGCGGCCGGCTGGGAGGCCATTTTTCCGCTCTGGGGCGTGCCCACGTCCGAGTTGATGCGTGAGTTTCTGTCCCTGGGCTTCAAAACCATTACCACCTGCGTCAACGACCGATACCTCGACCAAAGCTTCGTGGGCTGCGTCATCGACGAGCAGTTTCTGCGCGACCTGCCGCCGAATGTGGACCCCTGCGGCGAAAACGGCGAGTTTCACACCTTCGTCTTCGACGGGCCTAATTTCCGCGAGCCCGTGGCCTTCGAGAAAGGCGAAATCGTGCACCGCCGCTACACGCCCGCACCCAAGAATAACGACGCGGACTACGAATGCGGTGCCGACGCCGACCCGAGCCCATTTGATAATGGGTTCTGGTACTGTAACTTGGTGTAGAGACGCATAGTTGCGTCTCATCGGCCGCGCCGTTCGGGCGCCATGCATGGGCGGGCGCTATCGTTCAACGACGAGGCGCAATGATGCGTCTTTACTGCGTAGCCGCGTCCAGTGTGCGGCTCAAATCCATGGCATTCTGCACAATTTTCTCCGGGAAGCCCGCCCGGGCCAGCAGGCGGATGGCGTTGCGGGTGCGCAGCGGGCCAGGCTTGAGCAGGTAGTCAAAGTGCCAGCTGGTTTCGGTCACGGTTTCGGAGAAGTGGTATTCCGTAAACGCGGGCGCCAGCAGTTGGCCCAGCCCGCCGTCGTGGGTGGAAGCTATTACCAGGCTGCGCGGCTGCAAATACGCCAGCACGGCCTGCGTGGCAGCAATGCGCTCCACGGTGTTGGTGCCCTTAAACAGTTCATCCAGAATGAACAGGTAGCCGCCTGCCCCCGCATCGGCAGCTTGCACGAAGCCGAGAATGGTTTCGGCTTCGGCGAAGTAGTAGCTCTTGCCCTCGGTCAGGCTGTCAGCGAGGTTGATGCTCGACACCACCCGCCGAAAGGGCGCGGCGTAGGCCGTGGCCGGGCAGGTGGCAATGGTTTGGGCCAGTAGCGTGTTCAGGCCGATGGCGCGCATGAACGTGGTTTTGCCCGACATGTTGGAGCCCGTGAGCAGCACGCTGGCCTCGGCCACGGCCAAATCATTCGGCACGCAGCCGGGCACCAGCGGGTTGTAAGCGCCCGTCAGGCGCAGGCCTGTGGCTAGGTCGAACTGCGGCGTGCAGTGTGAATGACGCATCCGGAACCCCGCCACCGCCACTGCGCAATCCACATAGCCTACGGCGTCATACACTGCCCGAATGGCCCCAAAGTGCTGCTCTACCTGGCGCCGGCAGCTGCGGTACACGATGAAATCGAGGAGCAGCATCATTTTGAGGTATTCCAAAACCAGCCACGGCAGCACTGCCAGGTCCGATTGCATCAGGTCATCAGCCTGTAGAAAGGCCACCTTGCTCACAATGGAACCCAGCCGGGCCAGCGGCTCGGCCAGGCCGCGCAGCGCCGCCAGCGGCAGTTGCAGCCGGGCCACGCCGCTCCCGGCGCGGTAGAGGCTGCCGAGCTGTCGCATGGGCCGCATGCCTCCCCTGATGCGCTTCCGGTACCAGAAATGCAGTACGGAATGCAGCACAATTAAGGCCCCCGAAAGCAGCCACAGGGCTGGCTGCCAGAAACCTCCCGCCACCGTGGCCAGCAGCAGGAGCACCAGCGCGGGCGCGGCGGCCGTCCAGGGCAGGGACGGTAGGGCATCGCCGGTCAGGATGTCGGGCAGGTAATAGGCATCGGTGGAGGTGAGGCGGCGCAGGGCCAGCAGCGCCCGGCCGCGCGGAGCGGGGTCGGCCATCAGGCGGGCGGCCTGGTCGAAGTCCTGCAAGGCGGCTTCGTCATTTAAGGGGCTGCGCAGGCGGTGGTAGAGGCACTGCTCGCCCACGCGGCTCACCGTGTTGTCGAGTTGGGCAAACAGGTCGTCGCCGTTGAGGTCGGTCCAGGTCTGGTCGTCGAGGCGGTGATAGGCGGGCTCCGTTTGCACGGCGGTGTGGTAGCGGGCCACGAGCGGAAACAGGTGCGAGCGGGGCGCGGGCGTGCGCCACGCGGCTTCGAGAGCAGCCAGCTGGCTGGCGGTGGAGGTCCACATGGGAGCGGGGGAGGGGCCGCGCCCATAAGTGGGCACGGCCGGGCAAAAGTACGGGCCGCCGCGCGGCGCACGGGTTGGGTTACTTTTTCATTTCTGCCGTATTGGACAGCGGCGCCTTTGATTTAGAAGCGCTTCAACAAGGCGGCAATCGGTCCGACGCCGTAGGCGTCCGACCGATTGCCGCTGGCACGAGCCCTAAACGGGCCCTCATGCCCAACCGGTCTGACGCCTATGGCGTCGGACCGGCTACTGGCCTATTTCCTAAGCAAATTCTTCATTGTCTTCCATAGCTTCCTAGCCCCTTCCATGCCCTTCTTCATTCGCAAAGCCCTGAAAGTAGCCGCCTACACCGCCGTTGGTTTGGGTGGCGTGGTGGCCGTTTACCTGGGGTCGGCCTTCGTGCTTTCGCGTATTGCCGTGCCCAAAGCCGAGGCCAATGCCTCGCCCGACGTGCCGGTGTTTCTGAAATCCAACGGCGTACACACCGACATTGTGGTGCCCGTCAAAACCGCCCAGATGGACTGGAGCAAAATGTTGCCTTACAGCAATATTCCCTCCGGCGACAGCACCCTGCGCTACATCGCCTTCGGCTGGGGCGACAAGGGCTTCTACCTCGACACGCCTACCTGGGCCGACCTCAAGTTCAGCACGGCCTTCGTGGCGGCGTTTTGGCTGGGCTCGTCGGCCATGCACACCACCTACCTGCGCAGCCTCACGCCCGGCCCCGACACCGTGCCCCTCACCCTCAGCCACGCCGAATACGCCCGCCTCATCCGCTACATCCAGACCAGTTTCGACTACGACGCCGCTGGTCGCCCCCAGCACATCAAAGGCCACAGCTACGGCCCGGACGATGCTTTTTACGAAGCCCACCGCGTCTACAGCTTCCTCTACACCTGCAACACCTGGACCAACAACGCCCTCAAAGCCAGCGGCCAGCGCGCCTGCCTCTGGACACCCGCCGACAAAGGAATTTTGTATCAGTACGGCCGGTAGGCGTACCCCGAAGCTGTGCGGCGGCTCGGGGGCGACGCCTGTTGCCGGAGGCCGCAGCGCAGCTGCGGGGTACACCCGTAAACAAACCGGCCCCGCCGGCTGCAACGCCAACGGGGCCTAACGGGTGGAACCATGGAGCCACAGGCTCGGGCGGGCTTAGTTCAGCCACACATCGGCCACTTGCTCGAAGCGGTGGGCGGCAAAGGCGCCGTAGGGCCGCTCGGCGTAAAAGCCGAGGATGTGCACCTGCGGCTGGCCGGTGCGCGCGTGCGGCAGCACACGCACGGCGTACACGCGGCCGGCTTCGGGCCAGTCGCCAATGTAGTCGGCCGGGCGCTGCTTGTCGTTCACGCAGCGGGCAAATTGCTGCAACGGCAGCGGCGTGGGGAGCTTGACGTTTGACATGTCCAAAGATACTGATTTTGCAATAAACTAAAAAATTTGGCGAAAAATATTTTAGTCTTTTTTGAAGAAAAGTAGTCCTATTGCCTCTGATAATACATGATTATGCAGTGAAGCAAGATGATGTACGTGGCCTGCTTATTACTGGATTGGAGCGGTCAATAAAACCAATTACTAAATTAATTAGTAAATAGCATGTCTTATCCGTTGGGTTAGACGGACAAGCGTCTATATGCTTACATCGCTGCACGATTTTATTTCGGCCTCCCTGTTTTCCACTCGGGAGCTGCCCTTGTTTGGTTGCCCGGTGCCGGCGGGCTTCCCCTCGCCCGCCGACGACCACCTTGAGGGGCCGTTCGACCTGAACAGGCTGTTGTTTCGGCACCCGGCCTCCACATTCCTCGCCCGCGTCAGCGGCGATTCCATGATTGAAGCCGGCATTCACCCCGGCGATTTGGTGGCCGTCGACCGCGCCCTGCGAGCCGGCCACGGCAGCATCGTGGTGGCCGTGGTGGAGGGGGAGCACACCATCAAGCGCCTGCAATTCCGGGCCGGCCAGCCGTGGCTGGTGGCCGAAAACGCCCGCTACGCACCCCTGCCGGTGGGCCCCGATGCGGGCCTGGTAGTATGGGGAGTCGTGACGCACGTAATTCATTCGCTGGCGGGAACACCGACGGTCAGGTGAGAGCCGGTGAGTGCACCGAAAATGGAATATTTATTTTAAAAAATGCCACACCTATCGATGAATAGCGGATATTCATCGGCAGGCCGCGCCATAAGTTCGGATGTACGCCCTCGTCGACTGCAATAACTTTTACGTGTCCTGCGAGCGGGTTTTTGCGCCGCAGCTGGAAGGCCGGCCCGTGGTGGTGCTGAGCAACAACGACGGCTGCCTGATTTCGCGCTCGCAGGAGGCCAAAGACCTGGGCCTGAAGATGGGCGAGCCCTACCACTTGGTGCGGCCGCTGTTGGAGCAGCACCGGGTACAGGTGTTTTCGTCGAACTACGCCCTCTACGGCGACATGAGCCGGCGCGTGGTGCAGGTGCTGAGCGGCCTGGCCGCCGGCGTCGACGTGTATTCCATCGACGAAGCTTTTCTCGACGTCAGCGGCATGAAGCTGCTGGAGCCCGACTTGCTGGCCTATGGCCAGCGCGTGCACGAGACCTTGAAAAAACACACCGGCATCCCCACCTGCGTGGGCATTGCCCCCACCAAAACCCTGGCCAAGCTGGCCAACCGCCTAGCCCCCAAAACCGGCCCCGTTCGCACCGTGACGCTCGCCACGGCCGCCGACTGGGAACCGGCGCTGGCCCAGGTGCCGGTGGGTAGCATCTGGGGCGTGGGCCGGCGCTACGCCCGCAAGCTGACGGACATGGGCATCGGCACCGGCCTGGAGCTGGCCCGCCTGCCCGAGCACTGGCTGCGCCGCCACCTGGGCGGCGTGGTGGGCCAGCGCCTGTGGCGCGAGCTGCACGGCCAGCCCTGCCTGGAATGGAACCCCGCCGAGTGGGACGACGACCAGCTGCAGCCCAACACCGCCAGCCGCCACAGCGTGACGTGCACCCGCTCCTTCGGCCGCCCCCAGCACCAGGAAGCCGTGCTGGCCGAAGCCGTGGCCACCTTCGCCACCCGCGCGGCCGAGAAGCTGCGCCGCTACGGCCAGGCCGCCCACCTGGTGACGGTGCTGTTGGGCACCGACCGGTTTGCGCCCACCGCCGGCCCCAAAACCCACACGGCTGTCATCAGCCTGCCCACCAGCACCAACGACACCGGCATGCTCATCAAAGCAGCCCTGCAAGGCCTGCGGCAACTACGCCGCCCTGGCGTGGCCTACCACCGCGCCGGCGTGCTGTTCACGGGGCTGGAGCCGGAAGGCCAAGCACAATTGGGCCTGTTTTCGGGCTCGGCGGCCGACCAGCAGCGCAGCCAGCAGCTCATGCAAGCCATGGATGGACTGAATGCGCGTTTTGGCCGGCAGCTGGTGCGGTCGGCGGCTATGGGCGTGGCCAAAAATGTGGATGGATTGCTGCAAAAGCCCGTTTGGGGCGGCCGTGCGGCGCACCGTTCGCCGCGCTACACCACCGGCTGGGATGAGCTGTGGCAACTGCGTTAGCAGTGGCTTTATCTGAGCCAAACCAATACACATAAATGGCGTGTGCCCCGGTCCGACCGCCCTAGGCGGTCCGACCGGATGAAGAACCGCCGATTTCTTCCTCACAACGACCGGTCGGACCGCCCTAGGCGGTCCGACCGGAGCATCCGGGTTTGCTGCGGAGGCTTTTTCGTAAAAGCCAATTAGCCACTTTGGATACCTAGCGCACCACTACGTTCCGCACCAGCAACCCGCTCGCACCTTGCGCCCGCAGCACATACAAGCCGGGCGCGAGGCCCGTAAGGTTTAGCTCAATGGCTGTTTCTGCACGGGTTTGTTTGAGCACTGTCTGGCCCAGCGCATTGGTCAGCCACAGCGTTGCTGGGCCGAACCGGGCCGGTAGTTCCACCCGCAGCTGCCCGACGGCCGGATTGGGGTACACGTTGAAATCGGGCACGGCCGCGGCAGCCCGGGTGGGCAGGAGAGTGGCGTAGGCCGCCGCCGCGGCATCGGCGCTGGCTTGCAGCTGGGCCAGGGTGGGGGCTACCAGCACGGCGAAGGTGACGGTGGTGGAGTCGCCGGGCGCGAGCCGGGCCACGCGGGTGCCCACCACCTGCGACACGTCGGCCCCGTTGGGCAGGCCGGCGGTGCGCTGGCCCCGGGCGGTGCCGCCGCTCAGGGTCAGAAACTTCTCAGCCATTGAAAAGCCGTCGGCCAGGCGCACGGGGCTGCCGGCCGGGGCGCCGTTGTTGATGGAATACACCGTGGGCGCGCCCCCGCGTAGCAGCCGGAAGCCGGCGTAGGCAGTGGGCAGGGGCTGCGGAGCCGTTTGGCCCACAGCATAGGCGTAGCCTAAGGCGCGGGTGCTGTCCCAGGTGGCCACGTTGCGGGCGGCGCCGTCGCCGTTGGGCAGGTCCCAATCGGTGAAAATGCCGGCGTAGAGCGGCTTGAGGGTGTCGGCGGTGAGGTTACGGAGCGAGTACTCCAGCAGTACGAAGTCGCGCCGGCTGGCAGTGGACCAGGCGTAGGCCCGCTGGCGCACGCGCACGCCCACGCTGCGCACCCGGCTGCCGGCTGCCGGCACGGTGTCTTGGAACACGACGCGGGCCTCCTGCGACGCGCGGGGACCGGGCTGCTGGCGGGTGGCCTGCGCCAGGCTGAAAAACGACTGGCGCGACTGCCCGCCGCTGGTGCGCAGCCGGTCCGACACGCGGGTGGCACTGGTGGCCAGCAGCAAGCCGCCTTCGCTCAGAATACTGCTGCTGCCCCGGTACGTGAGGCCCGCCCCGATGGTACCGGCCAGGTTGTCATAGGCCAGGTTGCCGCGGCTGGTCAGGGTCAGGGCCAGGTCGTTGGCGTCGAGCACCACATAGTCAGGGTTCAGGGTCAGGTCCACAAATTGGTCGAGCTGGAAGCCGCCGGCGGCCGTGAGGCGGTAGCGCAGCGTGGCCGTGGTATTGAGCGGAATGCCGCTGGCCACTACTGCTAGCCGGAAGGGCACGGCCGCATTGCTGGCCCTGCCCAGCGTGGCCAGGCTGCCCGCCGCGAAGCTGCCCTGGCGCACCGTGACGTAGGGCGACAGCGAGGTGAGCGTGACCGTGAGGCTCGCCACCGGCTGCAGCAGGTTTTGCACCTCAGCCGTCAGCCGGATGGTATCGCCGGGAAGGTAAACCGCCCGCTGCGGTGCGAACGTGCTGCTCACCACCCGCGCTTCCTGCAGGTTGCTGCGGCTCAGGGCCTTCAGCACGTTGAGGCGGCCCGTGCCCAGGCGGCCCACCCAGGGCGCGTTCGCGGGCAGGTTGTCGATGTTGTCGGTGGTTTGGCGCAGCTGGGCGGCCACTTGGTCGGCGTTGTACTGCGGAAACACGCGCCGCACCAGTGCCGCCGCGGCCGCCACCAGCGGTGCGGCAAACGAGGTGCCGCCCACGGCAATGTAGTCGTTGTCCTGCACGCCGTAAGTAGTCAGCACGCTGATGCCCGGCGCCACCAGGTCGACGCGGCGGCTGAACGTGCCGTTGGGGCTTTTCTGGTCGGTGCTCTGCACGCCCGACACCGACAGCACGTGGTCGTAGGAGGCCGGGTAGAACAGCAGGTCGGCGTTGGTGTTGCCAGCGGCGGCCACCAGCACGGCGTTGCGGTTCACGGCGGCGTAGGTGACGACGTCCTGCTCGAAGCGCGAATAGCCGCCCACGGCCCCCCAACTCATGTTGATGACCTGGCAGCCGTGGTCGGCCGCGTACACAATGGCCTCGTAGCCGGCAAACACGCCGGTGGGCGTGTTGGGGTAAATAGACAGCGGCAGAAAGCGGCAGCGGTTGCCCAGCCCCGCAATGCCCAGGCCATTATCGGCGCGGGCGGCCGTCACGCCTGCCACCAGTGTGCCGTGCACAATGGTGGGGTCGTAGCCGGCGTTGTTGTCGTTGTTGGCCAGGTCCCAGCCGGTGAAGTTGTCGATGTAGCCGTCGTTGTCGTCGTCGAGGCCGTTGATGGGGTCGGCGTAGTTGTGCTTCACCTGCTGGCGCAGCTCCTCGTGGGTGAGGCGCACGCCGCCGTCGGTGATGCCGATGACGAGGCTGCTGTCGCCGCGGGTGATGTCCCAGGCGCGGTAGGCCTTAATCTGCTTCAGGTAAAACTGGCTGGTGGCGATGTCGGTCAGCGTCGAGTCAGCCATGGGGTCGTTGGGCTGGTAGAGCGGCTCGCGGATGTAGAGCGGCTCCACGTACTCCACGGCGCCGGTGGCCAGCAGCGCGGCGCGGGCCCAGTCCAGCGTCACGGTGGCCGGCAGTTGCATCTGGTAGATGTTGCGCAGCTCCACGCCGCCCGGCCGCTCCGGGCTGGGCGGCAGCGCCCGCGGAAACTTCTGCTGCATGGCGCCCGCGCCCAGTGAGCGCAGCACCGCGTCGAGCGCAGCCGGCGCCTTGCCCGCCCGCAGCTTCAGCACCAGCCGGCCGGGAATGGTGGGCGGGGCAGCGGCCGCGCGCGGCGCAGCCAGTCCAACAAAAAACAGGAAAAAGCAGATACGTAATAGGTTTTGCATCAGGCAGAAGGGCGGCGAAATGGGTGGGAAGTTAGAAAAGCTTCTACGTAACTGCAACGGGTTCGGCTTGCCGGTGGCCCGGGAATATTTGGCGCCAAAAACGTGCGGCCCCGGCTTCGTCAGAAACCGGGGCCGCGTTGTGGTGTGCCTTGGCTTGCTTAGCGGGCGCGCTTCAGCTTGTTGCCGTTGCTGTATTTGTAGGGCTTGGGCGCTTTCACGGTTTTGGAACGCTCCAAGCTGTTCGGCCGGAGCTCGATAACCGGCCGTACATTTTCGCGCCGGAACTGGGTCTTGGCGGTTTTACCTTGGCGCGACTCGGAATTGTGAGAGAAAGCGCGCTTGGCTTTCACTTTGGGGCGGTTTTGGGCCTGCACGGTGCCGGCCGCGAAGCAGGCCAGGAGCAGCAGGAGGAAAAACTGTTTCATGGCAGTGTCAGGTTAATGCGTTTAAACAAAAAGGCCAGGTGAAAGGCCGAAAAATTAGTCTTTGAGCAAGCCCTGCACGTCGTCGCGCAGCGAGGCAATGCCGTGCCGGATGGTAGACAGCAGGCCGGAATCGCCGCCCGCGGTGGCGTGCTGGCCGAGCTGGGCAGCCAGTTGGGCGCGCTTGGTTTCCAAAGCGTCGGCGTGCTGCTCGTGGGTGCTGGCCGAGCCGGCCACCGTGGCGTGGGCGCGGTTGCGCAGGGTTTGGATTTTGGCGTCGAGCTCCTCAAGAGCTTGGTGCAGCTCGGCCTCGGAGAGCTGAGGCGCGCGCGGGTTGGTGGGCGTGGACATGGCGTAGGAAATCAGGACAAAGGAACCTAGGCTTTGTACTGCGATTGCGCCGGAAAAGATGCCGCGCCGGGGCCGATGTTGCCAAAAAACCTACGCCGGGAACGTGCGCGGCAGGCCCAGCTCGCGGGCCAGCGGCGCGGCGCCCGACTGCCACAGCGCAGCCAGCACGACGTTGGCGGTTTCGGCCAGCTCCACGTGGTAGTCTTCGTGCAGCTTGGCGGTTTGCTTCAGGGCCTCCTGGGTGCGCTTGGTCAGGTGCTGGAGCAGGGGCTGGGTGGGGCCGTGCAGGCGGGCCGTGGCCTCGGCCTGGTGGCGGAACACGTTGGCCAGCAGGCGCCAGCTCAGCTCCACTTCGCCAAAGGCGTCGTCGGTAATCTTGGCGTGGTAGGCAAGGCGCGCCTGCAACTGCCGAAGTATCACGAGCAGGTCGTTGGGGGTGGGGTGGTAGCCGCGCACGGGGTCGTCGACCTGGGCGCGCAGCGTGGCGCGGCGGGTTTCCAGCGCCTCGGGCCCCTCCAGCAGGCGGAAGGCCAACTGCTCGGTCAGCACCGCGTCCTGGGCCACGAGGCGGGCCAGGAGCTGGTCTTTCTCGCGTTCGGGCAGGGCAAAGAGGGCGCGGCGCAGGTCGGGCGGGAGGGCGGGCATGGCGCAAAAGTACCGCGCGTAGCAGTTGCGGGCTACCGCCGCCAGCGCCAAATAGCCAGCGCTCCAATGCATGCGAATAAAGCAAGTGGCGCCTCCCAGCCGGGCTCGGCAAGTAGCGCCCAGCTTCCGGTGATGTGGTCGGTGTTTATACGCCAGTTCTCAGCCACTGTCATGCGTTTCCAAAGCGGCGCCGGAGTCAGTGCAACCGGTGGTTCAATGTCGTTCTTGGGTTCCGGCGGAATGGCTGGCCGCAGCAGTGGGTCCGCCCAGCGCTGGCGGGCCAAGCCACCGCTGAAAGCATACAAAGTTGGCCGGGAAGAAGGATGGTGCAGGTCCAGGAAATACTTTTTAACGTTGTATTGCGCCATCAAATCCAGCACCAGCACCAAGGATGAGTAGCGGGCCCGCTCACCGAAGTAAACGCGCAGGCCATCCCGTCCCGGGTCGCTTTCCCAGCCCCGGCTCAGCGTGCGGATGGTTGTTTTCAAACGGTGTCCGGCCACTGAATCCGCTGAACGGCTGTGCCCAAATTCAATGGTGTGCCAGGTGCGGAAATAAGCCAGCTGCGAATAGCGCAAGTATGGTCCATAGTGTGGCATTCCACCCCAAAGAAGGTCTGAGTCGGACCGGGGCGGCATGGTCAACTGCATCACGTTGCGCAGCTTTAGTTGCCTCGGATGTTGAGTCACCGCCACACTCCCCAGCCACAGCAGCCCCGCCAGCGCCAGCAGGCCGGGCGGCAACAGCAACGGGCGGCAGTGGCGGCGCGGCAGGTGGAAGTGCATGGCGCGGGAGTGGCGTGAACTCTGTAGTTCGCGTGGCTGAACGAGTCGTTGAAACGGTGCGGGGCACGCGAACTGCAAAGCTTGCGCTACTAGCTAACGGCCTTACCCAGCCCTTTAGTCTAGCAGCGTCAGGTTGTAAGTCACGCCTAAGCGGAAGCCGTTGTTAAACTCGAACACCGGAAACTTCGTGGCCGGGTCGGGGTCGTAGTGCTGGGTAATCTGATTGAGAAATTGCAGCTCCAGGCGAAAGTCCTCGCTGAACCGGTAGCCCAGGCCGGCGGCCACGCGGTTTTGGTTGAAGACGTTGGTGGTGATTTCGCGGCCGAAATTGAGAAACACCTCATCAAATGCCGTGAAGTACCATTCCTTATCATCAAGGGTGGGGCCCTGCAGCGGGATTTCGCTGGCCAACTGGTAGCGGATGCGGTTTTGGCGTTGCCACACCGCATCGTCGCCCAGCGGGCCGCTGGCGCCGGGCACGCCAATGAAGCGCTGCTCCAGGCGCAGGCGGTGCGCCAGCCCCACCCGGCCCAGCGAGTCGGTCACCGTAACGTCTTCGTAAAAGCGTTGTTCGGGAAAGGCACCCGCGTCGGCGGTGGGGTGAGCACCGTAGGGGTGGGTTTTGAGGAAAGTGTAGCCGCCGCCCAGCTTGAGGCGCGGCAGCAGCTGGTAGCCCACGCCGGCCCGCAGCAACTGCTGCTGCCAGCCCGTGATGAAGCCGGTGCGCCGCGCCTGGTACTCGGTGTGAATGGTGAGGCGCGGCCCCAGCCGGTGGTCGCCCTCGTACACGTACCAGCCAATGCGGTTGAAATCGTCAATTCGATTCACCGGCCCTTGGGCCCGGGCGCCCAGGGGCAGTAGCAACAGCAGCGGCAGGAGGTATTTCACCGGGCGAAGATACGTGGAGCCGTTGGCGGCGTGCCCCGAAGCTGGGCTTCGGCTCGCGTCCGAGTTATTCAACGAGCTGAAACCGGGCTTCGGGGTACACCGGGCCTCAGCCTTTCTTGGCTAGCTGCCGCAGCTGCTGTAACTCAGCGGCTGCGGTGTAGCGCAGCTCTTTGGTGCGCGTGCACATGCCGGTACTGTAGTAGGGCGTAATCTTTCGCTCTACTCCGCGCAGGTTTTGAGCGGTGTCCACGGTGTAGGCAAATACCACAAACTCGTCCCCGACTTTATAGAAAACGCCGCACGAAGAGCCCACGCCAGCGGTGAGTACTTCTATCGTAGCTGGGCCGGCCGCCCCCTTAAGCGGTTGCGTCACGGCAAAAGTGTATTTGCGGTACTGCATCCGCCTGGTAATCACCGTGTCTCGGCCGGTGCGGGTGCGTAGGTGCGCGGTGTCTGTCATTTCTACCAAGCTTTCCGACACCACGCGACCCGTGAAAACCAGCTGCGCCTGGGTCCAGGCTTTGGCTATTTTCTCTTTTTCCGGAATCCTTGCTTCGATGCAGGAGCACGCCCACGCATTCGCGCAGTTCATCAGGAGGCAGCAGGCAAGCAGGAAAGCTTTCATTCGTTTTACGAGGCAGGTAAAGGATGTTCGATTGATGCAGCGGGCGGGCGAAATGCACACAGCCAGTGCAAGTAACGCAAGCGGCCGCCTGCTGCCAATGGCCGCGAAGCGGCTCGAAACCACGCCAGTGACGAACAAAGCTGCACCCGAAATGCCGAATGGCCTCGCGCCCGCACGACGTCCCGCATCGGGCCGCATCTAACATTTGGCCCCGCTTCGCCGTTGGCACAAGCCCGACTTCGTTGTTTTCATGCTCCGTTTTTTTTCGCTGGCGCTGCTGGCTGCCTGGCTGCCTGCCGCCCCGCTGCTGGCCCAAACACCGGCCCCCGCCGACACCACCGCCCGCGCCGTGGCCCTGCCCGAAGCCACCGTGACCGGCTACGGCCAGCGCCTGCCGCTGCGCCGCACGGCCGCCGCCATCGGTGTGCTCGACGCCCGCACCATTCAGCAGTTCAACCCCGCCGCCCTCACCCAGGCCGTGAACACGCTGTCCGGCGTGCGGCTGGAGGAGCGGGCTACGGCCAGCTACCGGCTCAGCATCCGGGGCAGCACGCTGCGCTCGCCCTTCGGGGTGCGCAACGTGAAGGTGTACTACAACGGCATCCCCTTCACCGAAGCCGGCGGCAGCACCCCGCTCAACCTGCTCGACCCGGGGCTCATTGGTCGCCTCGAAGTGCTGAAAGGGCCGGCCGGCAGTGTGTACGGCGCCGGCACGGGCGGCGTGGCCCGGTTCGGCACGCCCGAGGTGGCCGCCGGTACCAGCCGGGTAGCGGCCGGCGCCACCGTGGGCAGCTACGGCCTGCGCCGCGCCACCCTCACGGCCGAAACGGGCAGCGCCACCAGCAGCGTACGCGCCCAGTACGCCCACCAGGAGCTGGCCTGCTACCGCCAGCAAAGCGCCCTGCGTCGCGACGTTTTCGCGCTGGACGTGCGCTCGGTGGCCTCGCCCAAAACCACGCTGGCCGCCCACCTGCTCTACGCCGACATCAACTACCAGCTGCCCGGCGGCCTCACCCGCGCGCAGTTCGAGGCCAACCCACGGCAGGCGCGGCCGGGCACCGCCACGGCGCCTGGCACCGTGGCGCAGCAGGCGTTTTACGCCTCGCGCACCGGCCTGCTGGGGCTCACGCACGAGTACCGATTTTCGGATAAGCTGGAGTTGGAAACCACGCTTTACGGCAGCGGCACGGCCATTCGCACGCCGTATCTGGTCGACTATGAGCGGAACACCGGGCTGGGGCTGGGCGGCCGCTCGGTTCTGAGCTACCGCACTGCGCTGGCGGGCCGGGTGTTGCGTCTGCAGGGCGGGGGCGAGTTTCAGGCCGGCTTCACGGACGGGCGCAGCTATGCCAACAACGGCGGCACACCCGGCGCGCTGCGCTACAACGACGAAATCACGACCACCACCGGCTTCGTCTTTGTCCAGGCCGACTACAGCCTGCCGGCCGACCTGCTGCTCACCGTGGCCGCCAGCTACAACCGCCTACGCTACGGCATCGCGCGGGTAAGCAATGCTGCTACCCAGCCCAACGCCTACCAGTTCAGCCGCAGTTTCCGACCCGAAGTGTCGCCCCGGGTGGCCCTGCTCAAGGAATTTAATCCCAGCCTCTCGGTCTACGCCAGCGTGAGCACAGGCTTCTCGCCGCCCACCATCGAGGAAATCCGCCCTTCGGATGCCAGCCTGAACGGTGACTTGCAGGCCGAGCGCGGCACCAGCTACGAGGTGGGCACCCGTGGCAGCTTCTTTCGCGAACGGCTGCGCTACGAGGTGAATCTATTCGATTTCGAGCTGCGCCAAACCATTGTCAGCAGCACCACCGACCAGGGCATTGTGGTGTTTCGCAACACCGGCCGCACCCACCAGCGCGGCCTCGAAGCAGCCCTGAGCGGCTGGCTGTGGCAGCAGCGGGTGGTGACGAGCGAAATGTCATTTACCGGACCTGCGGGCTCTAACACTACTTATCGGAACGAAGCAATAGTGGGCGGCCTGCGCGCCTGGGCCAGCTACGCCTACAACGACTTCCGCTTCGGCCGCTACCCCAGCGGCGGCACCGACCTCAGCGGCAACCGCCTCACCGGCAGCACGCCGCACACGCTCAGCGCGGGTCTGGAACTCAGCGAGCGGCACGGCTTCTATCTCAGCCCCAACCTCAGCCACCAGGCCCGCGTGGTCCTCAACGACGCCAACACCGACACGGCGCCCGGTTACTGGGTGTTTGGAGCGCGCGGCGGCTGGCGGCGCACCCTGGCCGGCCACATCGAAACCGATGTATACGCCGGTCTCGATAACGCCACCGACCGGCGCTACAGCCTCGGCAACGACCTCAATGCCTTCGGCGGGCGCTATTTCCAGCCGGCGCCGGGCCGGGCCTGGTACGCGGGCGCGCAACTGGGCTGGCGCTGGTAGTTGGGAATGGCGCTAAACAAAAAGGCTTCCGTGCCTAGCACGGAAGCCTTTTTGTTGCTTGAAGCCAACGAGGTTAGTTGGGGCCCTGTTCTTCGGGCAAGGTGTAGGCCCGGTCGCTGGGGTCGGTAAGCTCGCGGGGCAGGTTTTCGTCGGAAGCGGGAGCGGGGCCAGCGGCGGCCATGGCCTCGCGGTCCATGCGCAGGGAATCGTCCTGCATGTCGTTTTGGGTCTGGCCGCCGGCGGGCTTGTTGTCGTCCACTATCTGGCCGTAGGTTTCGGCGTTGAGCATGGGCGTCGAAGCACCGTCTTCGGCGTTGAGGTCTTCGTTGGCGTTGTTATTTTCGGGAGACATGAGGCTGGCGATGAAGGTGAGAGCAAAAGCTTACTTGTCGTTGTTCGGGTAGTTGGCGTCGGCGTCTTCCTCGCGGGTGTTGTGGGTGCCGCCGCCGGCGTAGCGCGGGTCGTCGATGGCCCAGGCTTTGCGCAGCTCCTCGTTGTCTTCGCTGGTGGCCTGCACGGCGGCCACCAGGCCGGGGGCCTGGTTTTGCACCACGTGGCCGGGCTGGTCCTCGGCGCGGTCGGGGGCGTTTTGGGCGTCCTTCTCACGGTCGCGGAATTCGCTGAACTCGTCGGGGTTGTCGTTGGCGCCGCTGCGGCCGGGGGCCGAGCTGTTGGTGGGCGTGGTGTAGTTGGCGGCCGTGGGGCCCGCGGCCGGCACGCCCCCAAACTCACCGTAGTTGGGGCTGGCGGCGTTCACGGCCGGGTCGTGGGGGTTGGGGCGGGCGGTGGCGGCGCGCTCCTTTTGGTCTTCGGGGCGGAAGTCGTTTTCGGACGGCTGGGAGGGGTTTTGCGTATCCATAAAAAAGAAGAAGGGAAAGAAAGTAAAACCAAACGGGCCGGGCCCATCTTTACCCTGCTGTACGCAAACCAGCCGTCCCCGTTCACTTTCCGGCCCAAGGGCCGCCATTTCCACTCCTTACCCCTTGTTTACATGGACATTACTCACCACGCCGCCGACCAGGAATTCACCGTTCTCCGCGACGGCTACACCGCCGAGCTCGCCTATGCCCGCCCCGCCGACGGCGTCATCGACTTCACCCACACCTTCGTCGACGAGGGCCTGCGCGGCCAGGGCGTGGCCGACGAGCTGGCCCGCACCGGCCTGGCTTTCGCCCGCGAAAACCAGCTGAAAGTCAAAACCAGCTGCACTTTCATGCACGGATTCGTGAAGCGCCATCACGACGAGTACGCCGATATTTTGGCTTAGGAAAGAGGCTGCCGGTCATTGCGAGGAGGCACAACATTCCGCGAATCAAGCGGAGACAATCCGTCCTGTTCTCAGCGACAAACCTAGTAATGTGACTAAGCTAATTAAAAAGCCCCGACTCAATCCAGAGTCGGGGCTTTTCACATTTCGAGGGTGTCTGGCTTGGAGAGGACGGATTGTCTCCGCTTGATTCGCGGAATGTCGTGCCTCCTCGCAATGACAGCCGGCGCAGGCCTATTGCTTAGCGCACCACCACGCGGCCGGTGTACGTCACCTCCTCGCAGAGCACGCGGATGGCGTAGATGCCAGCGGGTAGGCCGCGCAGGTCCACGGGCACGGCATCGGTGGCGCTGAGCTGGGCGGCGCGCTGGCGCACGGGGCGGCTTAGCACATCGAGCACTTCGATGGTGGCGGGGCGGGCCGTGGGCACGCCCGGCAGGCGCAGCTGCACGGTTTCGGAAGCCGGGTTGGGGTAGATTTCGAGGGTGTTGCGTAGCACCGCGGCGCTGCGGCCGGCCAGGGGCACGTAGCAAGCGGTGCTGGTGTAGGAGCCCACGCTGGCGAAATTGTCGACGCCACCGCCGTGCCAGGTCCTGCTGCCGTTGGGGCCGTTCCAGCGGCCGCCCTGGCTCGCGAAGGGCAAGCGCACGAGGGTATTGTTGAGGGTCGAGCCGCCGGGCACGGTCCACTCGGTGGGGCGCTGGCCGATGACGCCGATGACGTCGAGCGTGTCGGTACCGTCGAATAAGGCCACGGCGTCGTCGCCGTTGAAGAAGGCCACGTTGCTTTGCAGGTCGGCCTGGGCGGCCACGCCGGCGTCTACTACGCCGGTGTTTGCAATGACGTACACATCACCCGGGGCAATGGTGCCGGTGAGGTTTTGCGTGCTGGTAGGGGTGGTGGCGCCGTTGGCGTACAGGGCCACGCTCTTGCCATTCAGCGGCATCGGGCTCAGGGTGGGGTTGTAAATCTCCAGCACCTTGGTGTTGTTGATGAGGCCTTCCACGTAGCGCGAGAAGTAGGGCTTGGTGCAGGGCGCACCGGCCGGGGCCGCGTCGTCGTTCAGAATCGTGAGCGTGTGCGTGTTGGGCTGGCCCACAATGATGGTAGCATTGGAAGGCGTGCCCAGGCGCAGGCGCACGGTTTCGTTGGGCTCGAAGGTTACGTCGCCGTTCACGGTCACGGTCACGGCCTGGGTGAGGGCCGTGCTGCTGAAGGTAAGCGAGGTGGTGTTCAGCACATAGTCGGTGGTGGCGGTGGCGGTGCTGTTGGCCGCGTCCACGCTCACCGGCACGGTGAAGGTGCCGCTGGGCAGAGTGCCGCTGGCCGTCACGTTCACGGTGTAGGTGCTGGTGCCGCTGTTGCCTTCGGCAATGCTGCCGGTGGCGGTGGCAAAGCTCACCATCGGCGGGGTGCCGTCGTCGTTGGTGATGGTGAGCGTGTGGGCGCCGGGCGAGCCCACGCTGTTGCCGGTGCTGGGGTTGGTCAGGGTCAGGACGACGGTTTCGTCGGCTTCGGGCTGGGTGTCGCCGTTCACGGTCAGGGTCACCGTCTGGGAGGTGCTGCCGGCCGGGAAAGTGACGGTGGTGGGCGAGGTGAAGGCGAAGTCGGTGCCGTTGGTGGCGGTCGAGTTGGTGCCGTCCACGTTCACCTGCACGGTGGTGGCCGTGGTGGCGGCGGGCGCCAAATTCAGCGTGAAGGTATAAGTGCTGGTGCCGCTGTTGCCTTCGGTGATGGTGCCGGCGGCCGTGCTGAAGCTAAACGCCGGGCCGGGAGGCGCCAGGCCCCAGGCGGTGGCCACCGTGCCGGGGTACTCGATGTAGGGGTTGTAGTTGCCCTGGCTCACGGCCACGCGGCGGTTGCGCTCAATCTCGCGGGCGTCGACCGGGTCGGCTAGGTGCCAGGCGTAGAGCGTGTTGATGTCGGCCGCCGAGCTGATGTTCTGATGGCCGGTGGCAATGAGGGCCGGCTGGCCGGCGTGCATGGTGTAGAAGTAGAAGACGGCGCGGGCCAGGTTGCCCTTGTGGTCTTCGCGGGGCTCAAACTGGGTGTTGGTGTCTTCGCTCCACTCGGCGATGTTGGCCGTGGGAATGGTGGCTTGGCTCACCAGCAGGCGCATCCAGGTCTGGGTCTGGGCATCGGGAAT
Source organism: Hymenobacter monticola (assembly GCF_022811645.1). Taxonomy (NCBI): domain Bacteria; kingdom Pseudomonadati; phylum Bacteroidota; class Cytophagia; order Cytophagales; family Hymenobacteraceae; genus Hymenobacter; species Hymenobacter monticola. The sequence continues at coordinate 3,437,293 of NZ_CP094534.1, forward strand.
TTCGGCAAACGGGTCGGAGCCGCGCAGGTTGTTCCAGGTGTCGTAGGTGGGGAAGAGGTGGTGCATGTCGGAGCGCATGCGCACCACTTCGCTAAACCACGACTGCGGCACGGTGTGCTCGCAGTTGATGCGGTTCACCACGCCGGTGCTGGTGTTGGTGGTGCTATAGGGCACGGTTTCCTGGTAGCCCGAGTACACGCAGGTCACCAGGTTGTTGTAGTTGTCGGCGTAGTTATACATCTTGCCGCGGGCCGTGGCGTAGCTCAGCTCCACGCGCTTGCCGGTGTACCAGTTGTCGAGGTACCAGGTGCGCAGGGCCTGGCCCGAGAGGTTGGACGGGGCCGCCGGGGGCATGGGCGGCGCGGTTTGGGCCTGCAGGGCGGCGGGCAGCAGCCCCAGCACCAGCAGGCACGAAGTGAAAAGGTGTTTCATGGGGACTTAGGGACTTGAGGTCTTAGGGTCTTGGAAAGTGAAAATGGAAAGCGGAAGGCCGAAAAGGAAACGGGGCATCAAAGATAACCACGCGGCTGCATGAGCGGGGCAGCAGGTCGGTTACGAAACCAAGAAGCCTTCGGCCGTACTTTCGCCCCACCAAGACCTTAAGTCCCCAACTCCCTAAAATCATGGCCGACATCACCCCCTCCGAACTGCGCCAGCGCCAGCAAGCCGGCGAAACCCCCATCATCCTCGACGTGCGCGAGCCCTGGGAGCACGAAGAAGCCCGCATGGACGGCGCCCAGAACATCCCCCTCGGCACCCTGCCCGACAAGCTCGACGACCTCGACGAGTGGAAAAACCAGGAAATCATCGTGCACTGTAAGGGCGGCGGCCGCTCGGCCTCGGCCAAGACCTTCCTCACCCAGCAGGGCTTCACCAACGTGCGCAACCTGCTCGGCGGCTACCAGGCCTATGCCGCGGAAGGCAAGTAGCCTTAAAAATGAATAGCAAGCGCCCCTTGGGTAAACCCAGTGAATGCCGGGTTTGCCCAAGGGGCGCTTTCGTTTCGCCAGAAGCCTAGCGGCTGCTGGGCTCTTCCATCTGCAGGTCGTGGTCGAAGGGGCTTTTGGTGAAGGGGTGCTTCAGCTGCTTCCAGTAGCCTTTGGGATAGGAGCCTTCGCGCACGCCGGTGGCCTCGGGCCACACCTTGCCCGGCAGGTAGTAGGTGCCAAAAAGCCGGTCAATCAGCGGGAAGTGAATGGCGAAGTTCTTGCCGTAGTGGGCTGGGTCTTCGCAGTGATGCCAGTGGTGGTACTGCGGCGTCACGAGCAGGTACTTCATCCAGCCGAAGTTAATGCGCGTGTTGGCATGAATGAGCACCGCGTGAATGGACACGAAGAGGATGTAGGCGTTGAAGGTGAGCGAGGAAAACCCGCAGACGTAGAGCGGAATAAACGAGATGGAGCGCGTGACGAAAATATCCACGAAGTGCGTGCGCGAGCCCGCCAGCCAGTCCATGGCCTGGGTAGAATGGTGCACCGAATGGAAGCGCCACAGGTACACATGCGAGTGAAACAAGCGGTGCGCCAGGTACTGAAACAAGTCCGTCACAAAAAGCGCCAGCACGAAGCCCGCCACAAACGGCAGCTGCTGCACCCAGTGCTGAAACGGGGCCAGCCCCATCCAGCCAAACAAAAGCTTGGCCGGCGCCTGCGTAATCACGCCGAAAAACTGCACGAACAAGTGGCTCACCGTGAAGTACACCAAATCGGTGCGCCACTCGGCATGGAAGCGCGACTGCCGCTTGTTCTGGGGAAAGAACATTTCGATGGGTATGAAAATGACCGCCAGCAGCAGCAGGTCAATCAGCAGCCAGTCGAGGCCCACGTGCCAAATCGTTTTCTCCACCGCCCGCGGCTGCACCGCAAACCCGCCCGTGACCACCGCCAGGGCCGCAATGCCGATGCCCGTCAGGGCCAGCTTCTTCTGCTGGCTCAGCAAGTAGCTAACCGTCGCAAACAAAAAGGACGCGACAATAACGGCCATGAGCACCGTCTTCATCATCTCGCCGGTGTATAGCTCCCGGAACTCGGGCGTGGTGAGGTACTCCGGGTAGTGAAAGCACAGCACCGCGGCCATGGCCAGCACGGCCAGAAAAATAGACGCATTGCCGCTGATGGTGCCCTCGCCAATCCGTAAGCGCTGGGGCATCGAGTTCTGCAGATTGTTCATTATGGTAGCAAGTTGGTAGGGGCTGCCGCAGCCGGTAAAGCAGTTTGGGCGCTGCGGGTGATGTAAAGGTGGAGGCCCGCCAGAGTTACCGCCAAATTGATTTTGGATAACAGCAGATTTTACAAAATCAATTTTTCGGATGTAAAGCATTGACATGCAATAGTCAGGTTGTAAACGTTCTGACTTTTGTCGCTGCTTTTTTGCTTCGAAGCTGCGTAGTAAGCAATCAAGTTGCCGGCCCGACGCCGCAGGCGTCTGACCGGTTGGCATGAGGTCCCGTCGAGGCGTCGTGCCCGCGGCAATCGGTCGGACGCCTGCAGCGTCGGACCGAAGCAAACCGACGTCCTAAACAACTTTTCCGTCACCAGCTTCGGGACTAAGCGCCAATCACCAGCCGCCCGTCGGCCGCATAGGCCAACTCGCCGCGGTCCACCAGCTCGCGCACGGTGGCCGTCACGGCTGTCGCGTCTTTGGGCGCGAAAGCGGCCAGTAACTCACGCGGCGCCAGCGGCCCCTGGCGCAGGTGCGCCAGCACGGGCTCGCGCAGAGAAGGCGCAGGAGCCGCCTGGGCCGCCTTTTTCTCCGCCAGACAGATGTCGCAAATGCCGCACCGGGCCGGGTCGGCCTCGTCGAAATACGTGAGCAGCAGAATCTGGCGGCAGCGGGTGCCGCTCAGGTACTGGGCCACGGCGTGGGTTTTAGCGCGGGCCAGGTCGCGGGCGGCCGTCATCTTCACCTGGTCGAGGGGCAGCTTGTGGGCGTCGTAGCGCGGCGTGGTGAATAGGGCCTGGGGCGACTCCTGCTTGGGCTGGTAGTGCAGAATGCCAGCCGTGTGCAGGTAGCGCAATTGCTGGCGCACCTCCACCACGCTGCGGCGCAGGTGGGTGGCCAGCGCATTCTCCGAAATGGTTTGGAAGTCCGAAAACAGCTCGCCGCCGTGCAGCCGCAGCAGGGCCTTTATCAGCAAGTCGTGCTGGGCGTTGGCCACCTGGAAGGCGTACAAATCCTGGTGGCTGAGGATGAGGTGCACCCGCGCCGGCTGGTTCACGGCCTCGTTGAGCTGCACGAAGCCCTCGCGCTGCAAAATCTTCAGCGAGTTGTGCGCGTCCACGGCCTTTAGCCGGTAGGTTTCGGCAAACTGCTGCATGTCGAACTCAAAGGCGGCCAGCTCGCCGCCGCCCACCGCCGTCTGGGAGTAGTTGGCCAAGGCCTGGTACACGCGCTTCACCGTATCCAACGGCGGAAACGACTGGTTGGTGCGGCGGCGCAGCTCGTCGCCGTCGTTGGGGCCGGCCAGCAGCACGGCGAAGGCAAAGAGGTTGTCGCGCCCAGCCCGGCCGGCTTCCTGGTAGTAGGCTTCCAGGGTGTCGGGCGCGTCGAGGTGCACCACGAGGCGCACGTCGGGCTTGTCGATGCCCATGCCGAAGGCATTGGTGGCCACGATGAGGCGAATTTTGTCCTGAATCCAGTCCTGCTGCACCTTGGTGCGCTTTTCCGAAGGCAAACCGGCGTGATAGGCCGCCGCCGGAAACCGGTGCTGCTGTAGAAACGCGGCCGTGTCCTCCGTCTGCCGGCGGGTGCGGGCGTACACGATGCCGGTTTTGCCCGGCCCCACGCCGCGCACCACTTCCAGCAGGCGGCGCAGCTTGTCTTCGGTTTGGAGCACCGAGTACGACAGCTTGGGCCGCGCAAAGCTCTGCCGAAACACCCCGAAGCCCGGCCGGAACTGCAGCTTGGCCACAATGTCGGCCTGCACCTGCGCCGTGGCCGTGGCCGTGAGGGCGATGACCGGCGTGCCCGCCGGCAGCTTCTCGCGTAGCTCGGCAATGCGCAGGTAGGGCGGCCGGAAATCGTAGCCCCACTGCGAGAGGCAGTGCGCCTCGTCCACGGCCAGCAGGCCCACGTTCATCTTCGCCACCCGGGCTTGAAACAGGTCCGTCAGCAGTCGCTCGGGGCTCACGTACAGGAATTTCACGTGGCGCCCATACACGCAGTTGTCCAGGGCGTGGTCGATTTCTTGGTGGCTCATGCCGGCGTAAATGGCCTCGGCCTTGAGCCCGCGGCGGCGCAGGTTGTCTACCTGGTCCTTCATCAGGGCAATGAGCGGCGACACCACGATGCAAATGCCCGGCCGGGCCAGCGCCGGCACCTGGAAGCAGATGCTCTTGCCGCCGCCGGTGGGCAGCAGCGCCAGCGTGTCGTGCCCGCTGAGCACGGAGTTGATAATGTCTTCCTGCCCCGGCCGAAATGCCGTGTGCCCCCAGTGCTCCTTCAGCAGAGCCAGCGGCGCGAATTCGGTAGGGGAGGAGGACATGCGGCGAAGATAGAGGCTGCCGGAATCTGAATCATAATCGGCAGATAGCGTGCTAAGTCATTAGGTGGGGATAATACACCACAGCAATTTTCGGGATAGGAGCCAGCGTCTGAGCCTATTAAGGACACTTTTTCAACGAAACGTCTTGCATGGTCAGTCGTGCTTTCCAGTACACCTGCCCCTTTGGCGACAACGCCATGGCATTTCGGCACGCCAGCTCCTCAAACAGAAGCGCCAGGTAGCGTTTCGTCTCGCTTTTTAAAAGCGCTGGGGCCTTATCTGGCGAATCCAGGGGCCAAATGCTTTCAATGCCCAATTCACAACCACCGAAGCCGCAATTAACCAAAGTGAGGGTGTAAAAAGCCGCGGCGCGCTTCAGGTAGAGCACGTACGATTTATGGCCAAACGGTCCGCGGTAATAGCCTTGAGTGCGCAGGCTGTGCAGGGCGGTGCTGTCCCACTGGGCTAAGCTCAGGTGCCAGCCCTTTTCCCAGGCCGCTTTTCGCAATGGTCCCCAAACGGCCAGATTACTGGGGAGGCGGCCTGCCTGAATGGCCGCTTCAATGGTGGCTTCAATCACGTGGCGATTGTAAGCCACAGCTTGCTTGAGCGAGGCGTTCTCGTGGGGTTGCCGAACTCCCAAAAGGAAGCTGCCCACTACCCGCACCTGCGCCGCGACACCCAGCGTCGATAACAGAAAGGCAAACAGCCACAGGCAGGTACGCATGGCGGAGCAAGGCGCGTTGATATAGGTAAAACTATGGCTTTCCGGCTGCTACTCGTATGGCATTAAGTACAAACAGCGGTGCGCAAATTTTAATAAAAAAAGCCCAGCGCTAAAGGGCCTCTGGCTTCGTGCTCAACTCAATGCTACCTTCAGCAACCATAGCGTCTTGGTGCCGCTGCCACCAACAAAACGAGCGGACCCAACGGGTCCGCTCGCATGATGTGAGGGCAAATGGCAAACGGCTTCAGCGCTTAATACTGCGCCTGTAGCTGCTGCAGCCGCCGGTGCGTCTGCTGCGACACTTCGTACTGGCGCTCAATCTCCCGGCGCAGCGTGCCCGTCACGGTGCGGTCGCGCAGGGCTTCCTGATAAGCGGCCAGGGCCCACTCTTCGCCGAAGACGTTGGAGGCCAGCACGGCGGTTTCGCTGTAGCCGGTCACAGCAGCTTTGGCCTCCATCCAGGCACGGTAGAGCTTGCCTTTGAGGGTGGTGCCGGTTTCGGGGGCATTTTGCTGCACGCGCAGGTAGCCGTTGAGGCGGATGGCGAACTGCTTGCTCTGGCCCGCCAGGTCTTCGTAATAGTTGCGCAGGTCGGCGTCCTGGCTTTCGCTGGCGGCGCGGCGGTAGCCCTCCACCCGGTCATTCACGAACAGCAGCAATTCGTGCAGGGTGTCGACTGGGTTCACGGCCTTGCGGCGCCTGGCCGCTTTATTGGGGCGCAGCAGGAGCCAACCCGCGCCGGCCAGCAGGGCGCCGCCCACCACTTTTTGGGTGGTGGAAAGCTGGCGCCAGCCACTGCCGGCCTGGCCCGCGAGGCGCTTAAGGGGTGCCGGCACTTCTTTTAGCGAAGCAGGCAGGCTGACGCCCTGCGCCCATTCTTTGGCTTGGGTCAGCAAAGCGGCCGGGCTAGTGTTGGAAGCTGCCGAGTCGGCGCCGCTGTTGTCGGCGGTCGTGGTGGTGTCCTGAGTGGTTTGTGCCTGCTCGTCGCCGGCATGGGACAGGGCAGTGGCAGCAGCGGAATCGTTGCTGACGCGGGGGCTATTGGGGTGGCTCATAAGCTATGGAAAGGTGGTGCATGGTGAAGCCGGGCCAGTGCGGCCCGCCGGTGTCTCTTTCGGCGAAGCCCACCGAAAGGTTGCGAAAAAAAGCAGACGGCCGAGGTTGGATGACACTGGCAAAGTGCTGAAAACAAGCCATGTTCAATTCTTTGCAAGCCCTACTGCGGCAATGCATTAAAACATCACAAATAAAGACTTACCGCGTAGCGGCGAAATGAAAAGGCCGGCTCCTTGCGGCGCCGGCCTTTTCTGATAAATCTTAAAGCAGACTACTGTAGCGGCTTTGCCCATTACTGCCAGCCGCCGCCCAAGGCCCGGTATAAGCTCACGCTTTGCAGCAGTTGCCGCTGGCGCGACTCGGCCAAACTCAGCTCGGCTTCCAGTACGCTGCGCTGGGCGGTAATAACTTCTAAATAAGTAGCGTAGCCGGCTACAAACAGCTTGTTCGAGGTCGTCACAGCTTTGGTGAGCAGCTCCACTTCCTGCTGACGGGCAGCCGCGGCAGCGCGGTAGTTTTCCAGGCCCTGTAAGCCATTCACCACCTCGCGAAAACCGGTTTGCAGGCTTTGTTGGTAGCGGTAGTAGGCCTCGTAGCTGCCGGCTGTGGCCAGGCGGAAGTCGGCCCGGAACTGGGCGCGGTTGAGCAGCGGGCCGGTGAGGCCGGCCAGCGCGCCGTAGGCCAGCGAGGAGGGGTCGAAGAGCGTGCCGGTGCGGTAGGAATTGAAGCCCACGTAGGGCGTGAGGGTGAGCGAGGGCAGGAAGGCGGCGCGGGCGGCGGCCACGTCGGCGCGGGTGGCCTGCAGCTCCAGCTCGGCCTGGCGCACGTCGGGGCGGCGCAGCAGCGCGGAGGCCGGCACGCCGGCACTCAGACGTTCGGGCAGCACCTGCCCGGGCAGCGGCTGGCCGCGGGTGATGGGCTGCTGGTAGCGCCCCAGCAACTGGTTGAGGCCGGTTTCGGCTTCGGTCACGCGCTGGCGGGCTTCGTGCAAGAGGCTTTCGGTGCGGGCCACCTGGGCGGCAAACTGCTGCACGGCCAGCTCGTTGGCCCGGCCGGCCTGCTTCTGGATGCGCATCAGCTTCAGGGCCTCGCGCTGCAGGCTGATGTTGCGGTCGAGCACGGCCAGCTGGTTGTCGGCCGTTAGCAGCTCGTAGTAGAGGCGGGCCACCTCGGCCACCACGTTGGTCGTGACGAGGTGGCGGCCCTGCTCCGAAGCCAGCACGCGCAGGTAGGCGGCCTGCCGGCGCAGCTTCAGCTTGCCCCAGATGTCAATTTCCCAGGAGCTGCGCAGCCCCACGAAAAACTCCGGCGTGACGGGCCCCGGGATGCGCTGCTGCCCGTCGATGTTGGGCGAGAGGTTGGTGTCGAAGTTGCCCACGCCGTTGAGGGTGTAGCGGCCGTAGCGGTCGGCGCCGGCCGAGGCGGCGGCAGCCACGGTGGGCAGCAGGGCGCCGCGCCGGGCCAGGTAGTTGGCGCGGGCGCTTTCCACGCGTTGCAAGGCCACCTGCAAATCCAGGTTCTGGCGCAGGGCCGTGTCGATGAGGGCCGTGAGGGCGGGGTCCTGGAAGAACTGCCGCCAGGGCTGGCGGCCGGTACTGGTAGTGTCGGCCGTGGGCTGGGCGAAGGTGGCGGGCACCGCCGGGGCGCCGGTGGGGTCAGCCGGGGCGGCCACGCGGCATCCGGCGGCGAGGAGAAGGACGGAGAGAAGGGCAGGGAGTAGGCGCATGGGATGGTCGTTCGGGCGTGGGGCCTCACCCCTCGGCCCCCTCTCCCAAAGGAGAGGGGGAGCCGAGGCGGCGCGGTGGGTGTAGCGTGGACTCTGCGAGTCCGCGCATGGGCCGGGTTGTTGGTCAGTCAATGCGCGGACTCGCAGAGTCCACGCTACAAGTCGTCAGGCTCCCCTCTCTTTTGGAGAGGGGCAGGGGTGATGTCAATGCGCCACCAGCTCCCGCTTTTCCTCTTCTATCTCTTCGGCGTCCAGGTTCTTCACTTTTTCAAACGAGGCAAACAGCACGTACAGCCCCGGAATCAGCACCATGCCGAACAGCGTGCCGATGAGCATGCCGCCCGCCGCGGCCGTGCCGATGGAGCGGTTGCCCAAGGCACCGGCGCCGCTGGCCATCACCAGCGGAATCAGGCCGGCGATGAAGGCGAAGGAGGTCATCAAGATGGGGCGCAGGCGCGAGCCGGCCCCTTCCACGGCCGCCGCCAGCACGCTGGCCCCGGCCCGGCGCCGCTGCTCAGCAAACTCGATGATGAGGATGGCGTTTTTGCCCAAGAGGCCCACCAGCATTACCAGCGCCACCTGGGCGTAGATGTTATTTTCGAGGCCCAGGAGCTTGAGGCTGAGAAAGGCGCCGAATATGCCGGTGGGCAAGCTCAGCAGCACGGGCAGCGGCAGCAGCAGGCTTTCGTACTGCGCCGCCAGCAGCAGGTACACGAAAATGAGCACCACACCGAACACGTACAGGGCCTGGTCGCCGCTCAGAATTTGCTCGCGCGTCATGCCGCTCCATTCGTAGGCGTAGCCGCGCGGCAGCTCCTTGGCGGCCACCTTTTCGATGGCCGTGATGGCGTCGCCCGAGGAGAAGCCGGGGGCCGAGTCGCCGTTGAGCATGGCCGAGGTGTACATGTTGTAGCGCGTGAGCTGGTCGGGGCCGAACACGCGCTCCAGCTTGATGAAGGTGGAGAAAGGCACCATCTCGCCCCGGTTGTTTTTCACGTGCAGGGCCAGCAGGTCGTCGGGGCGGCTGCGGTACTCGGGGCCGGCCTGCACCATCACCTTGTACATCTGCCCGAAGCGGATGAAGTTGGAGGCGTAGTAGCTGCCCATCAGCGTTTGCAGCGTGCTCATGGCCGCATCCACGGTCACGCCTTTCTTGGCCGCCATGTCCTGGTCGACGTGGATGAGGTACTGCGGGAAGTTGGGGTCGAAGGAGGTGAAGGCCCCGCCGATGGCCGGGTCCTTCCGCAAGGCGGTGAGAAACGTCTGCGACACGGCCGCCGTTTTCTGCAAGTCGCCGGTGCCCGACTTATCCAGCAGCCGCAGCTCAAAGCCGCTGCTGTTGCCGAAGCCCGGCACCGTGGGCGGCGGCAGAAACTGAATGTCGGCGTCGGCAATGTTTTTGGTTTTCTCCTCCAATTCAGCAATGAACTGGGCCACCGACTGCTCACGCTGGTCCCAGGCCTTGAGGTTAATCATGCCCATGCCGTAGCTGGAGCCGGCCACCTCGTTCACCAAGCTGTAGCCGGCCAGGGTCGATACCGATTCCACCGGCCCGAGCCGACTGGCAATGCGCTGCACCTCATCCAACACGGCCTCGGTGCGCTCCACGGTGGCGCCGGCCGGCGTGGTCACGTTCACATACACCATGCCCTGGTCCTCGGTTGGGATGAAGCCCGAAGGCAAAATCCGGTTCACGCCCCAGGTGGCCGCGCAGAAGCCCGCCAGTACCAGCAGCGTCACCAGGCGCCGGCCGGCCACAGCCCGCAGCAGGCCCTGGTAGCGCCCCGCCAGCGCGTCGTAGCGCCGGTTGAAGCCCGCAAAAAAGCGGTTCATCAGCCCCTTGGGCTGTTCGCCTTCCGCCATCGGCGTGTGCTTGAGCATGAGCGCGCACAGGGCCGGCGTCAAAGTCACGGCGTTCACGCCCGAAATCACAATGGCAATGGCCAGGGTGAGCGAAAACTGCCGGTAGAATACGCCCACCGGCCCGTCCATGAAGGAAACCGGGATGAACACGGCCGACATCACCAGCGTGATGGCAATGAGCGAGGAGCTGATTTCGCCCATGGCCTCGAAGGTGGCGGCGCGGGCGGGTAGGTGCTTTTCCTGCATCTTGGCGTGCACCGCTTCCACCACCACTATGGCGTTATCGACCACAATGCCAATGGCCAGCACCAGCGCAAACAGCGTGAGCAGGTTAATCGAAAAGCCCAGCATCTGCATAAAGGCCAGCGTGCCCACCAGTGCCACCGGCACCGCCAGCGCCGGAATCAGCGTCGAGCGCCAGTCCTGCAAAAACAGGTACACAATCACGAAAACGAGTAAAAAAGCTTCCACCAGCGTCCGCAGCACCTCGTGAATGGATGCGTCGAGGAAGCGCGACACGTCGTAGGCGATGCTGTACTTCATGCCGGGCGGAAAGCTCGTTTCCTGCAGCTCCGCCATGCGATTTTTCACGCCGGCAATCACGTCGGAGGCGTTGGAGCCGGGGCGCTGCTTGAGCATGATGGCCGCCGAAGGCCGGCCGTCGGTCTTGGAAGCCATGCTGTAAGTGAGCGAGCCGAATTCCACGTTGGCCACCTCGCGCAGGCGCAGCACCGAGCCGTCGGCGTTGGCCCGCACCACGATGTTGCGGTACTCCTCGGGCTCGAAAAACTTGCCCGTGTAGCGCAGCACATACTGCATCGACTGCGCCTTGTCGGCCCCCGAGCTTTCGCCCGATTTGCCCGGCGCCGCCTCCACGTTCTGCGCCCGAATGGCCGCCACCACCTCGTCCGTACCCACGTCGTAGGCCGCCATCCGGTCGGGCTTGAGCCACACCCGCATCGAGTACTCGCGCGAGCCCATGATTTCGGCAAAGCCCACGCCGTCAATGCGCTTAAGTTCCTGCAACACGTTGATGTCGGCGAAGTTGTAGATGAACTTCTCGCCCACCGCCTTGTCGTCGCTCGTCACGTTGAGGTAGAGCAGCATGGAGTTTACCTCCTTCTCGGTTGTCACGCCGGCCTTGATAACTTCCTCCGGCAATTCGTCCAGAATGGTCGTCACGCGGTTTTGCACGCCCACGGCGGCCAGGTCCGGGTCGGTGCCCACCTTGAAAAACACGGTGATGAGCGTCACGCCGTTGTTGGAGCTCACCGAGTTCATATAGGTCATGCCCGGCACACCGTTGATGGCGCGCTCCAGCGGCGTGGCCACGGCCTTGGCGCACACCTCGGCGTTGGCGCCGGTGTACTTGGCCGTCACCGTTACCGAAGGCGGCACGATGTCCGGAAACTGCGTGATGGGCAGCGTGAACAGCGCCAAAGCCCCCAGCAACACCAGAAACACTGAGATAACCAGCGAGAGTATCGGCCGGCGAATGAAGATATTGAACATAAGCAAATAGTTGTTTATGAAGCACGTATGCTGTAGCGTGGACTCTGCGAGTCCGCGTCTGAGCGAACGTTCCGGCGATGCGCGGACTCGCAGAGTCCACGCTACAGCGGCCTACCGCGCCGCCAGCAGCGAATCCAGCGTTACCGGGCGGGGGCTGATGCGCTGCCCGTCCTTCAGGCTGGCCGCGCCCTCATACACCACCCGCTCGCCGGGCTTCAGGCCCTGCTTCACCACGTAGAAATCGCCGGTGCGGGCCTGGGGCTGAAAGTTGCGCATGTGCACCATGCCCTGCCCGTCCACCACGTACACGTAGTTTTTGTCCTGAATCTCGAACACCGACTTCTGCGGCAACAGCAGCGCCGCCGGCAGCGTGGTCGTCAGCCGCACGCGGCCCGAAGCGCCGTGTTTGAGCATGCGCTGCGGGTTGGCAAAGCGCGCCCGGAACGCCAGCGAGCCCGTGTTGGGGTTGAACTCGCTCTCGGTGGTTTCGATGCGGCCCGCTAGCGGGTAGGCCGAGCCGTCGGCCAGCGTGAGGCGCACTGAGTCGGAGTGGCGGTCGGGGTGGCGCTCCCGAGCCTTCACGTATTGCAAGTACTCGCCCTCGCCCACGTTGAAATAAGCGTACACCTCGTGCAAATCCGAAACCGTGGTGAGCAGCGTGCCCTCCTCCACCACGCTGCCCCGCTTGAGCGGAATCCGGTCGATGATGCCATCGAACGGCGCCCGCACCAGCGTGTAGCCCAGGCTGAGGCGGGCGGCGGCCGCGCCGGCCCGGGCCTCGGCCACGCGGGCCTCGGCGTCTTTCACCTTGCTGTTGGTCAGGGCCAATTCGGTTTTCGCAATGATGTTTTCCTGCACCAGCAGGCGCACCCGCTCGCGCTCCAGCCGCGCGGCGCTGGCTTGCGCCTGGGCGCCGGCCAGCGCCGCCTGGGCCTGGCTCAGCCGGTTCTGGTGGGCGCTGGCGTTGAGGCGGAACAGGGGCTGGCCCTTTTTCACCGGCCGCCCCTCGTCCACGAAAATCTCCTCCAGAAACCCGGCCACCTGGGCCCGCACCTCCACGTTGCGCACGGCCTGCACATCAGCCACGTAGTCCTGAAATAGCTCCTGCTCCGTGGTTTTGAGCGCCACCACAGGCAGCACTTCCGGGGCGGCGGCCTTGTCCTGGCTTTTGCCATCGGCCTCGCCCGAGCAGGCGCTGAGGCCAGCCGCCAGCAGCACGGCCAACGCGCCGCCCCAGATGCCACATTGGCGCAAAGGCACTGATTTTCGGGGAGTTGAGAACAAGGGCGTTTTCAAAAAGGGGGAGCTCATTGGGCGGAAGAAAAGTCGGGTTGGTGGTCAGCCAGCTCTCCGCTGGCGGTGTGGGTGCGCAGGCTGTCCTGCCGCAGCTGGTGCTGCTGACACTGGGCCAGCAGGCGCTGGGTGAGGTGCAGGTCGGCGGTGGTGGCGGCCAGCGCGTCGTCGTCGTCGGGCCAGGCCTCGGGGCCGGCCGTCAGCAGTACCCCGTTCAAACCCAACGACAGCACCAAAGCCCCGCCGAGTAGCAGGGCCAACAGGTTGGTCGGTGGCGATTTGAAGGGAGTCGTTGGCATAGGCTAAGCCCCAGGTGGAACGTCACAAAGGACCCGCCGCGACATTAGAACGAGATGAGAACGGTATTAGAAAACATGAAAACGGCCCTGCCGGTAGGGCAGGGCCGTTGTTCTGGCGGAGGCCTCATCCCCTCTCCCCTCTCCGGTGGAGAGGGGGAGCCAGATGAGATTTAGCTAAAAGCAATTTATGAATTTAAAGGGGCCCTTCAGTGCTGCCGTGGCTCCCCCTCTCCACCGGAGAGGGGGCCGGGGGGTGAGGCCCCACTTCAGGCAGCCGGCAGTAACACCGTGGCCGTGGTGCCCTCCCCAGGCGCCGAGGTAATCTCCAGCCGGCCGCCGTGGCGTTGCACAACGCGTTGCGTGAGGGGCAGGCCCAGGCCGTAGCCGGGGCGGCCCAGCGCGCCCGAGGCCCGGTACAGCGGCTCGTATATCTGGTGCAGCTCGTCGGGCGAGAGGCCGGGACCGGCATCGGTCACGCGCACGCGTAGGGTGGCAGCGTCGGCATAAGCCAGCTCGGTGCGCACCGGGCCGCTGGAGTACTTGCCGGCATTGTCGAGCAGGTTGAACAGGGCCGTCGCGAGCAGCTCGGCGTTGCCGGGCACCATAAAGGGGTCGGCGTCCGTCTCGGTCGGAAACTCGCCGAAGCTGAGGCGCCACTCGCGGCCGGGGTACTTGGCGCGGGCAAATTGCAGGGCCTGGTTCAGGCACTCGTCCAGCCGCACGGGCACGAAGGCGGGCAGGGCGCCGTCGGCTTTGGCCAGGTTCAGCAGGCCGTTGGTGAGGGCACTCAGGTGGCGGGCCGCGTCGAGGCTCTGGGCCAGGCTTTGGCGGGCATCGGGCAGGGTGGCGTCGTAGGCCAAAGCGGTTTCAAGGGTGCCAGTGAGGGTGGTGAGCGGCGTGCGCAGCTCGTGCGAGGCGTGCGCCAGAAAGCTTTTCTGGCTTTCAAACGCCTGCTCCAGCCCCGCCAGCATGCCGTTGAAGGCCTGCGCCAGCTGGGCCAGCTCGTCGCGCCCGTTGCCTTCCGACAGGCGGCGGCCCAGGTTGGTGGCCGAGATGCGGCCCGCCTGCCGCGTGATGCGCGCCACCGGCCGCAGGGCCGCACCGGCAAAAAACCAACCCGCCAAAATGGTGAGCACCAGCGCGCCTACGTTGCCGAGCACCAGCAGCAGCCGCAACTGCCGCAGCTGTGCCCAGCCCACCCGGTCTTCGGCCGACACAAAAATGCGATAAGGCTCGGCCTCGGTCTCGTGCAGGAACACCAGCCCTATGGTTTCGCGGTGCCCCACCGCCGGGTACGTCACCGTTTTGCCCGGTCGCAGGCCCGCCAGCCGCGCCCGGTTCACCGCTTGGTCGATATTATCGGCGCTGCTGTAGCGCAGCGAGTTATCGGGCCCGTAGATGCTGACTTCCTCGGCGGGCAGCGTCAGCAAATCGCCGCGGCGCAGGCTGCCCAGGATGCCGGTTTCCAGCTTGTGCGTCCGCACCAGCAGGCGGCCCGCCAGCAGGGCGCTGTTGGTGAGGCGGTGCTCGAAGCGCTGCGCCCGCATACCAGCATTGAAGTAGAAGATGAACGCCGAAAAGCCGACCTGGATGCCCAGCACCAGCAGCGTAAAGCGCAGCATCAGCTTGTTGCGAATCAGCATAGGGCCAGCCGGTTATTGCTCGCGCATCACGTAGCCCATGCCCACCACCGTGTGGATGAGCTTGGGCGTAAAGTCGCGGTCAATTTTCTTTCGCAAATAGCTAACGTACACGTCAATAACGTTGGTCGTGGTGTCGAAATCCAGCTCCCACACCCGCTCGGCAATGTCAACCCGCGACACAATGCGCCCCTGGTTCAGCAGCAAATGCTCCAGCAGCGAATATTCCCGCGTCGTCAGGTCGATGCGCTGGCCAGCACGGGTCACGATTTTCGATTCCAGGTTCAGCTCCAAATCGGCCATGCGCAGCACCTGGGCCGCGCCCGTTTCGGAGTAGCGCTTGGTGAGGGCGCGGGCCCGTAGCAGCAGCTCGCGGAAGGCAAAAGGCTTGGCCAGGTAGTCATCGGCGCCGGCTTCGAAACCGGCTTCCTTGTCGGCCAGACTGTCGAGGGCGGTGAGCATGAGCACCGGGACGCGGTTCTGCCCAGCCCGGATGCGGCTGCAAATTTCCACCCCGTTGAGGTAGGGCAGGTTCACGTCCAGAATCACCAAATCGAACGGCTGCTGCTGGTAGAGCGACCAGCCCGAGCGCCCATCATAAGCCACAGTCAGCTCGTAGCCTTCGTGCTCGAAACCTTTCTTGACAAAGGAAGCCAGTTGGGGCTCGTCTTCAACCAGCAAAACTTTCATATCAGTAGCATATCGCAGAGGCTCAAAAGTACGCACCGGCGCGGGGCGCCAACCCTTACGTTAACCTCACCCCCTGACCCCCTCTCCAAAAAAGAGGGGCACCAGACTTGCTCCTAAAGAACTCAACGTCGCAAGAGTCGTCCTCACGCGCCGGTGCCCCCTCTTTTTTGGAGAGGGGGTCAGGGGGCGAGGTTCCGCCGCCCGAACGACGCGGCTCAGCAGACCCACAAAAAAAGCCCGGCACCTTGCGGCGCCGGGCTGGTAGAGATAGAGCGTGATGATTAAGCCGCAGCTTTCTCGCCGTTCTCGCGGTCGTCGATGGCTTTGCGCAGCTTGGCGATGGCCTGCACGGCGCGCTCCTCGTCGAGGCGGTTGATGTTGAGCAGCATCTTGGTCTTCTCCGGACGGGTGATGACCGGATGATTGAGCAAGCGGATGATTTCTTCTTTCTGCGCAGCCGTGGCGTACTGCACGGGGGCAGCGGCTTCAGCGGCGGGGGCCGGGGCTTCGGCGGGCACTACCTGCATGGCCGGCACGGCCTGGGCTACTGCCACAGCAGGAGCAGGAGCCGCAGTGGCCGTGTTGGTGTTGTAGTCCATTTCCTCGGCGGGCGTGGGCTCGTAGCCGGCGGCGCGGATAATCCAGGCCAGGCAGTTGCGGTAGGCTTTGCCAATGGCACGGGTCTGCGCCATGCTCATGATGGCAAACTCCTGGTAGAATTTCTTGCCGCTCTCCTTGTTCGAGCACACGGCGAAGCCAGCGCCCACGGTGGCGTTATGACGCAGGTCAAACAGCGTCACTTTGGCCTGGTACTTCATTTCTTCGGGCGAGCTTACGTTGATAACGTGCTCCACGATGGGCACAATGCCCAGGCGCGAACCCGCGTACTGCCAGCCCTCAACGTTGACAAACTCCTTGCCCTGCACGTTGGTGGTCAGCTTATTGTCCTTGATGAACTTGGCGAGGTCCTTCGCCAAGTCCAGCGTTTCGTCGGAGCGGCTGATGTCAAAGCTCTCGACTTTTACTTTTTTGGTAATGTCCTTGGTGGTTTTGGTGGCCTCGTTCATGGCGGTGTGTTTTAATGTGTCCAACTGATGTTCTTGAGTATAACCCAAAGGTAGAAAGAAACGTGCCAGAAAAGCCAAAAATATTGGTAAATTTTATTGCTGTAAATCAGTTGTTTATCAGCAATAAGAAAAATTATTGTGGCTAATCAGTTTGGGAGAGCGTCGTTAGGGAGTGAAACACCATCCGGTTTGCTAAAATTCCGGCTCATTCGAATATTATCTGCTGATTCAGATGGCCCATAGCGTTGCCGTGCTAACTATTTTGCACTGCCCAGCCAACCCTTTTCCGACTGCTTCCGAGTAGCAGGTAAAGCCCCCGACCCCGGCGCGACTGCCCTCACCCAAGTCCGCGCATGGGGCGCTGGCTGGCCCGTGAACGGGCGGCCGGAAGTCGGCGCCGACTTCCAGTTGTCCGCTCACTTGCCAGCTGGCTGTATGCCTCCTTGTCCTATTGCCCGGCGCTCAGCCCGGCTGCCCATCCCCGCCATGCTTTTGGCCGGGCCCGGCCTCGCTGTGCCCAAGTTTTCAGCCCACCAAATTCTCTGCGCACCGCATTCCAGCTTCTTAACCAACTACTTTCATGGCACACTCGGTAACTTCTATTCTGACCCGTTTCCGCTCCCTCGGGCTGGGCCTGGCCCTTGCAGCCGCCTTGGGCGCCGGCACCACTAGCTGCAAAAAAGACTCCGCGCCCGAAGTCGACCAGGACGCCGTGGCCAACGTGAAGCTGGCCACCTCGGCCACCCTTGGCACCTACATGACCGACGCCAGCGGCAACACGCTCTACATCTTCGCCCGCGACGTGGACGGCACCAACAACTGCACCAGCGCCACCTGCATGCCCCTGTGGCCCGTGTATTATGAGGCCAACATCAAAGTGCCCAAGGCGCTGAAGGCGGAAGACTTTGGCACGAAAACCACCACCGATGGCCGCCAGCAAACTACCTACAGAGGCTGGCCACTCTACTACTACGCCCCGGCCACGGCTGGCGTGTATACCCGTGAGGCGCCCGGCACCACCGGTGGCAACGGCATCGGCGGCATCTGGCACGTGCTCAACCCCGACTACGGCGTGGTGCTGGCCAGCAAAACAGTGGTCGATAAAACTGCTGGCACGTCGTCCACCAAAACCTTTCTGACCGATATCAACGGCCGCACGCTCTACTATTTCGCCAAAGACAACACCAGCCCTGGCACGCTGCCCACTAACTGCACGGGCGGCTGCGCGGCCATCTGGCCGGCACTGTACATGGGCAAGCCGGCCATGCCCTCCACGCTGGTAGCTACTAAGTTCACCACCCTCACCCGCGACGGCAACCGCGAACAGCTCGTCTACAACGGCCACCCGCTTTACTACTACGCCGGCGATGCCGCCACCCGCGGCAGAGTCGAAGGCCACAACCTCAACGATTCCGGCGACTTCTGGTTCGTGGCCGACCCGGCCCGGTAGGAGCCAGGGTACTTGTCTGTCATCCTGAACGCAGTGAAGGGCCTTATCGCGCTTGAATGACTTGTTCAAGCGCGATAAGGTCCTTCACTGCGTTCAGGATGACAGCCGAAGCACGCGAGATGCCTCGGCTGCGCTCGGCATGACGTTCTTTTTATTCCTAAAACTTTTCCTTCAGCCTTACCCGCCTTCCAGAATATGCCCGTCGCGCATTACAATCTTGCGGTCGGCCATTTCGGCGAGCTGGTCGTTGTGCGTCACGATGACGAAGGTTTGGCCTAATTCTTTGCGCAGCAGGAAGAAAATCTGGTGCAGCTCCTGGGCGTTTTTGGTGTCGAGGTTGCCGCTGGGCTCGTCGGCGAAGATGATTTCGGGCGAGTTGATGAGGGCGCGGGCCACGGACACGCGCTGCTGCTCGCCGCCGCTCATTTCGCTGGGCTTGTGCTCGGCGCGGCCTTCGAGGTTGAGCATGCCGAGGAGCTCGCGGGCCCGCACACGCACTTCTTTTTCGGAGCGGCCGGCCAGGTAGGCGGGCAGGCACACGTTTTCGAGGGCCGTGAACTCGGGCAGCAGGTTGTGAAACTGGAAAATGAAGCCGATGTGCCGGTTGCGAAACCGCGCCAAGTCGTTGCGCCCCAGCGAGCTAACCGACTCGCCATCAAACAGCACCTCGCCCGAATCAGGATTATCCAAAGTGCCCAGAATGTGCAGCAGCGTGCTCTTGCCCGCGCCCGAAGAGCCGACGATGCTCACGATTTCCGACTTCTCAATCGTTAAATCGATGCCCTTGAGGACGTTCAGAGCGTTGTAGCTCTTGTGAATGTTGATAGCTTGCAGCAACGGAGCCGGCGATAGACGTGAACGGAATGCGGTAGTGGCAAAGCTACGCACAATCCGGTGGGAGCTAAGCCGGGCTGTATACGTGGTTCGCCGTTTGGCGTCGCTAATCCTTTTCTGAGGTCAGAAAATTTCGCTCAAGATGCCTTTGCAATTTTCGCTGCGCCGC
Organism: Hymenobacter monticola; assembly: GCF_022811645.1. Classification (NCBI taxonomy): domain Bacteria; kingdom Pseudomonadati; phylum Bacteroidota; class Cytophagia; order Cytophagales; family Hymenobacteraceae; genus Hymenobacter; species Hymenobacter monticola. Next base: position 3,456,102 of record NZ_CP094534.1, read on the forward strand.
CTCTTGCCCTGGGCCCTGACTGGGCTGGCGTCCTTTTGGATATTGTGGTGGCTATTCAGCCAATGGTTGGCTTACCACAGCGAGAACGGCCCGGCCGCGCGGGAGATGGAGGCCGAATACGCTCCCATTACAACAATAGAAACCCGCCGCTCCGCCACTTTTGCCGATAGCACCCGCCTGCGCGGCGTGAGCTGGGTGGCCGGCGACTCCGTAACCGCTGCCGACCTGGCACCCCTGCTGTGGGACCACATCATCTGGATTGCCCAGATGCCCTTCGGCTGGCAGGCCGGTGCAGCCGAGCCGGGCATCCGCGCCAACACGGGCCGGCCGGTGGGGCGCCGGGGCTTGTGGGGCGAGAGCGACGCGGGCCTTATCTATACCGCGCAACTAGCCCGGCAACACGGCATCCGCACGCTGCTTAAGCCGCACCTGTGGGTGCGGGGCCGCGGCGCCTGGCCCGGCGACATTAATATGCGCAGCAAAGCTGATTGGGACGCCTGGTTTGCCAGCTACTCGGCCTTCATCCTGCACTACGCGGCGCTGGCTGAAAGCGCGCATTTCGACGGCCTCTGCATCGGCACCGAGCTGCTGCACGCCACCGAGCCGGCTCACGAAAAGGCCTGGCGCGGGCTCATCAAGCAGATTCGAAAAGTCTACCACGGCCCGCTCACCTACGCGGCCAACTGGGCCGTGGAGTACCAGCAAATCCGCTTCTGGGACGCGCTCGACTACGTGGGCATTCAGGCCTACTTCCCGCTGAGCACGGCCGCCAATCCGCCGCTCGACACGCTGCTGCGCGGTTGGCAACCACATTTGCGTGCGCTGGCTGCCTGGCAGAAAAAAGTCAAAAAGCCCATTGTCTTCACCGAAGTGGGCTACAAAACCACGCCCGACGCGGCGGCCCGGCCCTGGGAATGGCCCGAGCGCCTGGCCACTACCCCGCCCGACGAGGCCACTCAGGCCCGCTGCTACGAGGCGCTGTTCCGGGCCACCTGGGGCCAGTTGTGGCTGAAAGGCATGTTTATCTGGAAGTGGTACCCGGGGCTGGCGGCCGACGGCCCGACCCGCCGCCATGCCGATTTTACGCCCCAGCACAAGCCGGCGGAAGCGGTTTTGGCGCGTTGGTATGGACAGTGACAGGTAGCGTGGACGCTGCGAGTCCGCGCATTTGCCGGAGGGGGAATGCGCGGACTCGCAGCGTCCACGCTACAATGCTTTCCATCGGGTTGCGACAATCAAATCCGGGCGCCGTACTTTCGCGTCTGCAACCGCAGGGCTGCAAGGCACAACCCACCCCTTTACTGTTTTTATGAACATTCACGAATACCAGGGTAAGGAAATCCTGAAAAAGTACGGCGTTCGCGTGCAAGAAGGCTACACCGCCGACACTCCCGAGGAGGCCGTAGCCGCCGCCGAGAAACTGACCGCCGAAACCGGCACCAGCTGGTACGTCATCAAGGCGCAAATCCACGCCGGTGGCCGGGGCAAAGGGGGCGGGGTGAAGCTCGCCAAAGGCATCGACAAGGTGAGCGGCATTGCCAGCGAAATCATCGGCATGCAGCTCGTGACCAAGCAGACCGGCGCCGAAGGCCGCAAGGTGCACAAGGTGCTGGTGGCCCAGGACGTGTACTACCCCGGTCCCTCGGAAACCAAGGAATTCTACATGAGCGTGCTGCTGGACCGTACCAGCGGCAAGAACGTCATCATCTACACCACCGAGGGTGGCATGGACATCGAGGAAGTGGCCGAGTCGCACCCCGAGAAAATTCAAAAGGAGTTGATTGACCCCGCCGTGGGCCTGCAGGGCTTCCAGGCCCGCAAAATTGCCTTCAATCTCGGCCTCGAAGGCGAGGCACAAAAGGAGATGGTGAAGTTCGTGACGGCCCTCTACAAGGCCTACGACGAGACGGACTCCAGCATGTTCGAAATCAACCCCGTGCTGAAAACCTCGGACAACAAAATCCTGGCCGTGGACGCCAAGGTGACGCTGGACGAAAACGCCCTCTACCGCCACAAGGATTTCGTGGCCCTGCGCGACCTCAACGAGGAAGACCCGCTGGAAGTAGAAGCTTCGAACAACAACCTGAACTACGTGAAGCTCGACGGCAACGTGGGCTGCATGGTGAACGGCGCCGGCCTGGCCATGGCCACCATGGACATCATCAAGCTTTCGGGTGGCGAGCCCGCCAACTTCCTCGACGTAGGCGGTGGAGCCAACGCCCAGACGGTGGAAGCCGGCTTCCGCATCATCCTGAAGGACCCGAACGTGAAGGCCATCCTGATTAACATCTTCGGCGGCATCGTGCGCTGCGACCGGGTGGCCAACGGCGTGGTAGAGGCTTACAAAGCCATCGGCGACATCCGCGTGCCCATCATCGTGCGCCTGCAAGGCACCAACGCCGAAGAAGGCGCCCGCATCATCGACGAAAGCGGCCTGAAAGTGTCGTCGGCCGTGCTGCTGAAAGACGCCGCCGCCCGCGTGAAAGAAGTGCTGGCTAACGCTTAGTTGCTAGTTGCCCATTGCTAGTTGTTAGCAGCAAAAAGGCCCGCCTGATAATTCAGGCGGGCCTTTTCGTTGGAACGAGTACCCCGAAGCTCTGCTTCGGCCTGCGTTTAACGACTTCGTTCGCACGGACCGAAGCAGAGCTTCAGGGTACTCGTTCTCTCAGCTACTCATTGGCGACGCCGGCGTTTTCTTCGGCTTGCACCGGAATGGCTTGGCCCTGTACTTTGAGCTCCACTTCCATGTTGCCACGGGTGCCTACCGAGTAAGGGCAGATTTTGTGGGCCTGACGCACCATGTCGATGGTTTTGTCGCGGTCGAAGGCTTTGAGGTCCACGTCGAGCACGGCGCTCAGGCCGTAGCCTTCGCCCTCCTGAAACAGCGTGACGGAGCACTGCACGGTGGTTTCGGGGTCGAGCTTGTCGCCGCCGCGCTGGGCGATGACGAGCAGCGCCTGCTGGAAGCACGAAGCGTAGCCAGCAGCAAACAGCTCTTCGGGGTTGGTGGCGTTTTTCTTGCCGCCGAGGCCTTCGGGCACCGACATGTCGAGGTCGATGATGCCGGTGGACGAGCGGACGTGGCCGCTGCGGCCACCAACGGCCGAAGCGTCGGCCGTGTACAGGTTCTTTTTCATGGTGTGGGTTGGAAGGTGAAAGCAGATGAATGCGTGAGACGCTTAGGCTTAACTGCATTTACGGCGCTGAGGTTGTGGCAAAGCGCCACGCCGCCAGCAGGAATTTGCTATCATATTTGGTAAGCTTCGCTTTTGCGGCTACTTTTGCAGTCCTATCTAGGACCTGGCCACGTCGTACAACGGATAGTATGAGAGTTTCCGAAGCTCTTGATTTAGGTTCGATTCCTAACGTGGCCACGAAAGCCCCATTTCCAACTGGAAATGGGGCTTTTTGCTTTTCAGACCTTTCAGAATAATGGGGTTCAGCATGGGCATGTAATGGAGCGGGTGAAACCCAAGGCTTTTTACTTATCGTATGGATGAGCATTCTCTCACCCTTATTCCCACAACCCATGAACACGAAACCATTCTTTGCCGCTGCCGCCCTGCTGGCCGCCCTTGCTACTCCGGCTTTTGCGCAGGACATGAAAACCAAGTCGGACGACGAAAAGACCAAAACCAAGGCCGACGGCATGACCACCAAAACCAAGATGGCCGACGATGGCAAGATGAAGGTGAAAGGCAAGTCGGACGCCGGCGATAAAATGAAGGCCAAAACCAAGCCCCGTGAGGGCATGGGTATGGGCACCGGCACCACAACGACCACCACCAGCATGAGCTCCATGAGCACCGAAGGAGGCGTGATGGTGGGCGGCGCCATGATGACGCCCGACAAAGACATCGTGGACAACGCCGTGGGCAGCGCCGACCACACCACCCTGGTAGCCGCCGTGAAAGCCGCCGGCCTGGCCGAAACCCTGAAAAGCGCCGGGCCCTTCACCGTATTTGCGCCCACCAACGCCGCTTTCGACAAGCTGCCCGCCGGCACCGTCAATTCGCTGGTGCAGCCGGATATGAAGCCCAAGCTCACCACCATTCTTACCTACCACGTGGTGCCCGGCCGCTACACCGCCGGCAACCTGACCGCCGGCCAGGTCCTGACCACTGTAGAAGGCGAACAGCTGACCGTGATGAAAAACGGCAACGGCGTTATGATTAAAGATGCCAAGGGCGGCATGGCCCGCGTCACCATCCCCGACGTCATTTCCAGCAACGGCGTCACCCACGTCATCGACACTGTGCTGATGCCCACGAAGTAAGGGGCCCTATCTTAGCCAAAAGGCCCGCCGGAATCGTCCGGCGGGCCTTTTGCATTCAGGAGTACTTCCTGCTACTCCAGCATCAGCCGGCGGCCCACGGTGCGCCCATCGGCCAGCAGCAGGCGCACAGTGTACACGCCGGGCGGCAGGGTGGGCAGCGGCAGCGTGGCCTGGCCGGCTTGGCCGGCGGGCTGCTCCCACACGGTGCGGCCCAGGGCGTCGAGCAAGGTAGCACGGGCAAAGGCCGGGCCTTCGACGCGCACGGTGCCGCGGGTGGGGTTGGGATAGAGGCTGTAGGCAGCGGCTTCGCGGGCCGAGGCGGTGGCCGTGGTCACGTTATTGGTCATCACCGGGCGCATCATGAAGGCGCCGCGCCGCAAGGGCAGAAGCACCAAGCTCCAGACGCCGGTGTTGCTGCGGCCCCATAAATAGCCGGGAGGGAAGGAGTTGTTCAGGTCGCGGCCGTAGCTCAGGCTGCGGCTGGTGGATGGCTGCGAGAAGCCCACGTAAAAGATGCCCGATACAGGCACCGGCTGGTCGAAAGAGATTTCGAAGTAGGGCCGGCCGCCGGCCGTGGCGGCGGTGCCGGGCAGCGTGCCGGTTTTGCTGGCGATGGGCGTGTCGCTGGGGCGGCCCCCGTTGTCGCTCCACACGCTGATGGTGACCGGGCGTGGGTTCGTGTCGGCGGCCGTGTATACCGGATATAGGCGCAATCCCCCCACGTGGTCGGGCTGGTTCAAGTTGAAGCGGTACGCCAGGGCCGCGGGCTGGCCGGTGCTGTACACGGTCATCTCGGTGTAGCCCTCGGCCGTGCCGTCGTCGTAGGCGTAGTAGTTGCTCAGTTCGACATCGCGCGAAATGGTGTCGTTGGGCGTGGCGCGCGGTTGGTCCAGGCCATTGGTGTTGATGACCAGGCTGTAGCGCAAGCGTTTGGGCGTGGGCGTGGCAGGAATGGGCACCGAAGCGGCCGACCCGGTTTGCGGGGAGTTGCGCACGTTCGGGTCGATGAGGCGCGAAACCTGTAGCCAGGTGCCCAGGGTGGTGCCGTCGGTGAGGTTGCGCACCGTGCCGGTCACGTCGATGGGACGGGGCAGGGGCGGGGTGGGCAACTCCAGGTTGGTCAGGTTCACGCCCAGTGCGGGGTTCAGCTCGCTGGTGGTGGCGGCGTTGAACTGCCAGACCGGCATGGCCGTGAAGCGGCGCAGGGGGCTGCGCAGGCCCCCTGAGGGGTTGTCGCCCAGCAGCCCGGCGCCGGTGGCCACGTCTACAAACGTGGTATCGGCCAGGCCGCGCGTCCGGCCGCGGTCCAGCAGCACGTAGTCGATGTTCCAGTTATCCGGGTTTTCGGAGGCGTTGCCGGTGGCCACGAACCTGAACTGGAACGTGCCGTGCAGGTACTGGCTTTGGTCGAGGCGAATGACCTGCTGGCGAAAGCCGGTGGTGGCGCGCTGGCTGTTGTAGCTCCAAACCCGCGTCCAGAGGCTGGAGCTGTTTTTCAGGAACAGTTCCAACCGCACCGGCGTGGCGCCGGAGTTGAGGTTGGGCGTGCCCACAATGCTGCCGGCCTGCCAGGCGAAGCTCAGGTACACGTCGTTGCTGGCGGTGAGGCCGCTCAGGTCGATGGGCTGCGAGGTGAGCGAGTCGAGGGTGCTGTAAAACGACTGGATAATACCGCTGTAGCTCTGTCCGTTGGCCTTGAGGCCGTCGAGGGTGGCGGCGCCGCGGGTGAGGGGCGCCAGGGCCAGGCGGTTGCTCACGAAGGCACCCCCGTTTGGCTCCCACCGCCGCACGTCGGGCGCGCCTTCGAGCGGCGTGGTGAAATCATCAAAAAAAGGCAGCGAAAGCGCTGCGGTGCGCTGCTGCACGGCCCGGTCGACTTTCGGGATATAGGCCGCCCGGCTGGGGTCGGCCGAAAGCGGGCCGGAGCGCAACTCTATCTGGGCCTGGGCGGCACCGGCGCTCAGAAGCAGGGCCGGCAACAGCAGGCGGCAATACGTGCGGAAGCGTGTCATCATACCAATGCGGGAAAGGAGATTCAAGACCCTGGCAACGCCTGGAAGCGGCAAAAAATTGCGGGTCAGTCAGTTATTTCGCTACCCAGATGTCCACCAGCTGGCCCGTGCGAATGGTGGCATCGGGGCCGGCCACGGGGCGCTGGCGCACCACGGTGCCGGGCGTCTGGCCGTCCTCGGCGGGCTGCTCAAACACCTCGCCCTTTTGCAGGCCCTGGCCCGAGAGCAACAGCAGGGCCTCGTCCTGGGGCATGTTGATGAGGTTGGGCACGGCAAACGTCTGGTTGCCCTGGCCGTCGCCCACCACCAAATCGACGGTGGCGCCCTTGGTGATGGGCGCGCCGGCCGCGATTTCCTTGCCGTTCACCAGCTGCTTCAGCACCTGCCCGGGAGCCAGGTCGGGCACCAGCTGAATCTGGCCCACCACCAAGTCGTAGCTTTTGAGAATGAGCGCGGCGGCTTTCGAGGAGTTGCCCACCAGCTTGGGCATCTTGATGACGGGCGGGTTTTTCATGCTCACCTGCACGTAGATTTTGCGCCCTTCCTTCACCTTTTCGCCCGGGGCGGGGTCCTGCACCAGCACCGTGAAGGGCCGCACGTTGGGGTTGTAGCTGGAGTCGTCCACGAAGTAGGCCAGGTTGCGCTCGTCGAGGTAGTTTTCCAGGTCGGCCACGTTCATGCCTGTCACCTTCGGCACGGTGATGGTTTCGCCGTGGTGCGTGCTCATGGGCAGGTACACGTAGAAAAAGCCCAGCACGAGCAACAAGCCCGCGAGGGCAATGAGCACAAAGTGCTTCACAACGTCGAGCGGGGAATTAGCAGAAAAAAACGACATGCGGTAACGGTAACGAAGCTATTTGAAAGAATAAAGAACGTCATGCCGAGCGTAGCCGAGGCATCTCGCGTGCCGAAGTAAACCCTAACGTCTGGATTTACTACCGCAAGCGAGACGCCTCGGCTCCGCTCGGCATGACGTGCTAGCTGGCGGGAACCGCCTTAGCCGTGCGCGCCTTGCCAAACTCCAGAATCCGGTCGATGAACTGGTAGGGCGTGTAGCCGGCCAGCGCCGTTTGGTGGAAGATGCAGGTGGCGGGCGTCATGCCGGGCAGGGAGTTCACTTCGATGATGAGCACCTCCACTTCGCCGCCCGCGCGCACCCGCACGAAGGCATCGATGCGCGCGTAGCCCTGAATGTCGAGCACTTCGGCCACGCGGCGCAGCACGGCCTTTACCTCGTTGGAGATGCGCTGACGCTCGGCCGGGTCCGGGGCGTAGCGGGCGGGCGTGATGTTCTGGCCTTCGCCAGCCAGGAATTTCTCTTCCAGACTCAGGACCTCGCCGGTAGCCAGGGCCTCGCTGGCCTCGAATACCTCGATTTCAAGCTGCCCGTTCTCATCGTAAGAAGTGAGCAGGCCGCCGGTGATTTCGAGGAAGTGCGCGGCCCCGTCGCGGCTGATGAGGGTTTCGACCAGGAAGGCATCCTTGCGCGGAAATTCCTCTTTAAAGCCCAGGTTCAGGACTTCGGCCGGGCCGGCCAGCAGGTCTTCTTCGGTGCGGAAGATGAGCCGGCAGAAGGCTTCAAGCTCCGCACGATTCTTGATTTTCTTCACCGCTGATGAGCAGCCGTCGTCGGCGGGCTTGGCGATGAAGGGGTAGGGGAACTGCGTTTCGAGGCTGCGGTAGAAGCTTTCGGCGTCGGCCCGCCACTCCAGCTTGTTGGCCATGCGGTGCTCGGCGACCCGCAGGCCGGCCTCGCGCAGGCGCTTGTTGGTTTCGAACTTGTTGATGGTGATGCTGCTGCTGGCCACGCCCGAGCCGTTGTAGGGCAGGCCGTATTGCTCCAGCTGCTGCTGCAGAGCGCCGTCCTCGCCGGGGCGGCCGTGCAGGGCAATGAACACCTCATCAGCCAGCTGGGCCAGCTCCTCGAACGAGATGCGGCGCGGCTGGGCCAGCGCCTGCCCGGCGTAGGTGCGGGTGATGTCGCCGGCCTCGCGCCGGATGCGCTCCAGAATGGGGTGCGCGGCCTCGCCGGCCTCGGCGTGCTCAATCTTCTCGCGGATGTCGTCGGCGTTGTCCTTCAGCATCACGTTCACGGGCAGCACGTACAGCTTGTGCTCGTCGCTGGAGCCCGTGAGGAACACCGGAACCGGCGCGTACTTGGCCGAGGAGCTGAGCTTCTCGTAGATGTTGCGCCCGCTTTCCACCGAAATGTGGCGCTCCGAGGAGTAGCCGCCCATTATCACGGCCACCCGAATGCGCTCGGTGGCCTCGTGCTGCCGGCCGGCCACGGCCGTGTCGAGGGTATCTAGTAGTTGCGCCAGCTTCACGGGGCGAAGGCCGGCGCGGCGCCGGGCCGCCAGCGAGGTGCGAATGAGGTAGGTGAGAAACTGGCTGGGGTTGAGCCCGATTTCAGCCGCCTGATGGAAGAAGAACGAAGCCGGTAGCATGCCCGAGGTAGTGTTCGGGTCGTTGAGAAACAGCCGCCCGTCGTGCGCCACAAAGCCATCGAGGCGTGCATAGACCTGGAAGCCAAACGTGCGGAACATCTCCTCGCAAGCCTCCCGGATTTCCTGGATTTTCGCCTCGGGCAAGTCGATGGGCGTGATTTTGCGGGCCAGGCCGGGCAGGTATTTCGAGCGGTAGTCAAACATCTCCTCACCCTTCACAATCTCGGTAGGCGGGAGGGCCAGCGGCAAGCCGTTGGGGTCTTCCACCACAATGCACGAGAACTCGCGGCCGGCCACGAAGCTTTCCACCAGCACCTGGGTCTCGCCGTCCACGTTGGTCAGGAGCACGGCCTCGGCGGTTTCCAGGGCCTCGGTCAGGGCCGTCAGCAGGGCTTCGGGGTGGTAGATGGGCGCTGTTTCATCATTGATGACAACCGGCAGGCCTATGCCTTCGCGGATGTCTGTCAGATGTTGCACCCAGGCAATGCGGTCCTGCTCGCCGAGGCGCTGCCAGTCGGCGCGCGTCACGGTTTTGCGGAACAGGCTCTTGTCGATGGCCGCCTCGAATTTGGCCAAGTCGTCGGTTTTCAGAATGCTCACGCCGATGCTGGAGCCCTGGCGCGGCGCCTTCAGCACCAGCGGCAAACCCAGCTCGCGTACCAGGTAGGCAAGGGTGGCGGCGTGGTCGGTGCTGTCCCATTCCTCGGCCTTGATGACGCGAAAACCGGGCGTGGGACGGCCCAGGGCGTGCAGCAGGTTTTTCTGCGCAATTTTATCAATGCCAAAGGCCGACGGCAGAATGCCCGAGCCCGAGTACGGGATGCCCAACCATTCCAGCAGGCCCTGAATGGCGCCATCCTCGCCCCCAGGCCCGTGCAGGGCCAGGAAGGCGAAATCCATCAATAGCGGCAGCTGCTCGGCCTCAACCTTGCGGCCCACCTGGGCGATGGCCTCGGCGCGCTCCTCGGCGCTGAGCTCACCCAGGCTTTCGATGTAGACCTGCAGGTGGTGCACCGAAGGCGGCAGCGCGCTCACCGGCGGGTAGAAATCCCGGATGGTGCCTTTATAGATGTACTGCCAGTCGAGCAGAATGAACTGCCCGAGGCTATCCACGAAGATGGGCACGGGCTGAAACAGCGCCTTGTCCAGATTATCAAATACGGTGCGGCCGCCCGCGAACGAAATTTCCCGCTCGCGCGAAGTGCCCCCGAAAAAAATGCCGATTTTCATAAGTGTCGCAAAGGTAAGAAGGCCGTACTGCGTCGTAGCGCGAACTTTGTAGTTCGCATGCCTCGCGCCGCTGCAACGTTTATCGTTCAGGTACGCGAACAACAAAGTTCGCGCTACAGCCGGCTCACTAGTTCGGCCACCAAAGCGGCATCCGTTTCAAATTGTTCCGTTTGAAACAAGCCATCGGCCGGGTTGGCCGGCACTCGGCGCTTGGCGCTGCTGTGAAACTCGTGCGCGCCCGTCTGCCGGGCCAGCGTCTGGAGGTTGGCCGCCGAAACGCCCGCACCGGGCATGATGCTGATACGCCCGCCCGCTTGCTGTACCAACGCCGCCAGTCGGTCTTGACCTGCCTCGGCCGTGGCCTGGCCGCCCGAAGTGAGCACCCGCTGGCAGCCCAGCGCAATAACATCTTCCAGCGCCTGCGCTTGGTTAGGGCACACATCGAAGGCCCGGTGGAAGGTGATTTGCATGGCCCCAGCCCGCTCAATAAGGCCTCGGCAAGCTGGTATGGCCACGCGCCCAGCCGTATCGAGCGCGCCCAGCACCACGCCGGCGGCCCCCAATTGGCGACACGCCTCGATGTCAGTCCGCATGATGGCCAGCTCATCGGCCGAGTACACGAAGCCGCAGGGCCGGGGCCGAACGAGCACAAACACCGGGATGCTCAATTGCGCCAGCGTCTCCCGAATCAGGCCGTAGGAGGGCGTGATGCCGCCCTGTTCCAGGTTCTGGCACAACTCGATGCGGTGCGCGCCGCCCGCCTGTGCCGCCAGGGCTGATGGGAGGGAGGCCGCGCAGATTTCGAGGGTGAGGGGCATAGAATTGAACGTCATGCAGAGCGCCGCGAAGCATCTTTATCGCAGCAGTAAACCAATCGATTAAATTGCATTGCGCGGTAAGGATGCTTCGCGGCGCTCTGCACGACCTTGATAGCCTCCAACCCTATTTCAACAGAAACTCGCTGTCGCGCAGCACCGGCGTGTCGGTGGTGCTGACGGTAAAATTGAAGCCTTTTTGCAGAGCGTAGGCTCCGGTCTGACCGGTTTTGCTGAGGGCAATGAAGGCCACTTGAATGTCCTTCGCCTTGGCGCCTTTGATGGCGGCAATGCGCCCAATGGCCTCCTGGCAGGCCTGCTGCGGCGTGCGGCCCTGGCGCATCAGCTCCACAATGAGGTGGGCGCCGGCAATGCGCACCACGTCCTCGCCCTGGCCGGTGGCCGCGGCGGCGCCCACGGCCGGGTCCACGAACAGGCCCGAGCCGATGAGGGGCGAGTCGCCCACGCGGCCGCGCATCTTGAAGGCCATGCCGCTGGTGGTGCAGCTGCCGCTCAGGCGACCCTGGGCATCCAGCGCCAGCATGGCAATTGTGTCGTGGTTTTGGGGGCCGCCCACGGGGCCGGTGGGCTTGCGCCCGCTGTTCTCGACGTTGACGACGGGCTTGTACTGACTGGTTTTCAGCCACTCCTGGTAGGCTTTCTTGGCATCGGCGCTCAGCTGCTGGGGCTCTAGCGGGAAGCCTTGGGCCACGGCAAACTGCTGGGCGCCTTCGCCCACCAGCAGCACGTGCGGGGTGCGCTCCATCACGCGGCGGGCCACGCTGATGGGGTGCTTGATGCGCTCGAGGCCGGCCACGCCGCCGCAGTTGAATTTCTCGTCCATGATGCAGGCGTCCAGCGTCACGATGCCGTCGCGGTCGGGATTGCCGCCCAGGCCCACGCAGCAGCCCTGCTCCGATTCGGTTACCATCACGCCCGCTTCCACGGCGTCGAGGGCGTAGCCCCCGGGACCGATGACCTTCCAGGCGCCCTTGTTGGCGTTCACGCCCGCATCCCAGGTAGAAATGACGACGGGCTTGCCGGCCACCGGAGCGGCGGGCAGCGCCACGGCCGCCAGGGGAGAGGCGGCCAGGCCGGCCAAGCCAGCGGCGGAGTTTTGCAGGAATTTGCGGCGGGAGGCCATAGCAAGGGAAGTGGGAAGACGGTGAAAGCAACCAGCAAGCGCTGCCTGGCACGAGTACCGCAAAAATTTTAGTTCGCGGTGCTCGTGCCAGGTGGCGAAAGATAAGGCCAGCCGCCAACTCCCGCGTATTTTCGCCCCGTATGATACTTATTGCCGACGGTGGCTCGACCACCTGCAGCTGGGCCTTGCTGGCCGGCGGCCCACCCCAATACTTTAATACGGAAGGCTACAACCCCTATTTCTGGGACACGCCGGGCATCGCGGCCTCGCTGGCGCGCCAAGTGCCGGCCGATGTACGGCAGGCGCCCATTCGCTCCATTCATTACTACGGCTCGGGCGTGCTCTCGCCGGCCAAGGCCGAGGTGGTGGCCGGGGCGCTGCGGCTGGTGTGGCCCCAGGCCGGGGAGGTGTACGTGGACGAAGACTTGCTGGCGGCGGCCCGCGCCCTGCTGGGGCGGCAGACGGGTTTCGCGGCCATCCTGGGCACGGGCACCAACTCCTGTTTGTATGACGGCCAGCGCATTACGCAGGTATTTGAGTCGTTGGGTTACTCGCTGGGCGACGAGGGCTCGGGCACGTCCATCGGCCGGCAGGTGCTGCGCGACTACCTGCGCGGCCGGCTGCCCGCCGAACTGGCCGCGCAGCTTCGGGTCGAGTACCAACTGGGCGAAGTGAGTGAGGTGCTCGACCGGCTCTACAATCAGCCCTCGCCCAACCGGTTTCTGGCCAGCTTCGCCCGCTTTGCCGGCCAGCACTACGATGAGCCTTATTGCCAGGAAGTAGTAACGCGGGCGTTTGAAGCCTTTTTCGAGCAAATCGTGACCCACTACCCCGATTACCAGCGCCACGCCTTCAATTGCGTGGGCTCGGTGGGCTACCACTTCCGCGAGGCGCTGGCCGCCGTGGCCCAGCGCCACGGCATGGCCGTGGGCCAGATTTTGCGCGAACCCATCGACGCCCTGGTGCGCTACCACGAAGCAGCATGGACTTTGTAGCCCACTTTTTAGTTGAATTGCCGAACGACATTCACAGCGTGGCTGACGCGGAGTAAAACTCCGCGCTACCGGGCAGCCCGGCCGCCGCGAATGTTGGAAAAGCGCCGCACTTTTGCACCACTGACCAACCACACCCTGTTTCACTTTCCTTCATGAACACCCTCGATTCCTACAACTTCGCCGGCAAGCACGCCGTGATGCGCGTCGATTTCAACGTGCCGCTCGACAAAGACCTGCAAATCACCGACGACACCCGCATCCGCATGGCCACCCGCTCGGTGATGAAAATCCTGAACGACGGCGGCTCGGTGGTGCTGCTCTCGCACCTGGGCCGGCCCAAGGGCGGCTACGAAAAGAAGTTTTCGCTCGAAAACCTGGTGGCGCGCCTCTCGCAGGAGTACGGCCGCGAAGTGCAGTTCGGCGGCGACGTGCTAGGGGAGGAGGCCGCCCAAAAGGCGGCGGCCCTGCAGCCCGGCCAGGTGCTGCTGCTCGACAACGTGCGCTTTCACAAGGAAGAAGAAGGCGGCGACAAGGATTTTGCCGCCAAGCTGGCCAAGCTGGGCGATGTGTACGTGAACGATGCCTTCGGCACGGCCCACCGCGCCCACGCCTCCACGGCCGTGATGGCCGACTCCTTTGCGCCCCAGGACCGGGTGGGCGGCTACCTGCTGCAGTCCGAAATCGACAACGCCAAAAAGGTGCTGGAAGAGGCCGAGCGGCCCTTCACGGCCATCATGGGCGGGGCCAAGATTTCGGACAAGATTCTCATCATCGAGAAGCTGCTCGACAAGGTGGACAACCTGCTCATCGGCGGCGGCATGGCCTACACCTTCGCGGTGGCCGAGGGCGGCCAGGTGGGCAGCTCCCTGCTCGAAGCCGACAAGGTGGACCTGGCCCGCGAGCTGATTCAGCGCGCCAAGGACAAGGGCGTGAAGCTGCTGCTGCCCACCGATTCGCTCATCGCCGACAAGTTTGCCAACGACGCGCAGGTGAAAGTGGCCATCAACCACGACATCCCCGCCGGCTGGATGGGCCTCGACCTGGGCCCGGAAAGCCGCCAGGCCTTCGCCGACGTCATCCGCCAAAGCAAAACCATCCTCTGGAACGGCCCCATGGGCGTGTTCGAGATGCCCAACTTCGCCAAAGGCACCGAGGACGTGGCCCGCGCCATTGCCGAGGCCACCAGCCAGGGTGCCTACTCGCTCATTGGTGGCGGCGACTCGGCGGCGGCCGTGCAGCAGCTGGGCTTCGGCGAGCAGGTGAGCTACATCAGCACCGGCGGCGGCGCCCTGCTCGAATACATGGAAGGGAAGGAGCTGCCCGGCGTGGCGGCGTTGGGTTAAGTTTTGGTGAAGCTCCCGGGCCGCTCGGTTTAGGACGCTTTGCAATGGATGGGGGCCAGTGGCCGCGCAGATGGGGCGTGGCTGCTGGCCCCCTTGGTTTATTGCATAGACACTTTGCTTTGTCTGATGAACATACCAGGGGGCGCCGACTTGCAGCGGGCGGAGTACCCAGCGGCCGAACCCGATGGATAAATTAAAAGTGTATAAATCAGATAAAAAATGATAAGTTTGGGGATTGAAATAGCTGTTCCTTCCGCGCGCACCTGGCGGGGGCAGCCTTTAGTTTATTCCTGCTACTATGGAAATACCTTTTACTCCCGCTAGCTCCGAATTGATGCCCGTGGCCGAAGCGGCCGGGCAGCCAGCCGCACCGGCCCGGCGGGGCTGGCTCAAGGGCTTCGGCGCCCTGCTGAGCGGCCTGTTTTTGAGCCGGGCAGCCAAGGCCGCCCCGGCTTCTGCCAAGCAGGTGATGGGCGGCTCGCCCTACCTGGGCGAAATTCAAATCTTCCCTTTTGATTTTGCGCCCCGGGGCTGGGCCCAGTGCAACGGGCAGCTGCTGCCCATCAACCAGAACGGCGCCCTCTTCTCCCTGCTGGGCACGATGTACGGTGGCGATGGCCGCACTACTTTTGCTCTGCCCGATATGCGCGGCCGGGTGCCCGTGGGCTCCGGCACCAGCCCTACTTCGGGCAGCGGCTACAACGTGGGCCTGCCCGGCGGCAGGGAAGCCGCTACGTTAGTTGTTAACAATCTTCCCGCGCACAACCACGGCTACCAGGTGAGCAACGCCACGGCCACTTCCAATGCTCCCAACGGCACGCTGGCGGCCGTGGTGCCCGCCAGCGTGGACCTGAACGGCGCCCCCGTCAACATTCTGGCCTATGCGCCCAGTCCTTCGGGCCTCGCCGAAGACGGGCGGGCCATACAACCCGCCGGCGGCTCGCAGCCGTTTTCGGTGCTGGCCCCCTACCAGACGCTTAATTTCTGCATAGCCCTGACGGGCGTCTTCCCCTCGCGCAGCTAGCGGGTGGGCAGAGCTGGTTAGGCTCATTTCGGTTTTTTCAACTTTCGCTATGGCTCAAATTCTTACTCCCGGCAGCCCCGAGGCTGCCCCCGCCGCCGCGGCCGAGCCGGCCCGGCGCAGCTGGCTCAAGCGCCTGACGGCCGCCCTGGGCGGGGCGGCCCTGGCCGCGCCCGCCGCCGCCCGTCCCGCCAGCCCCGCACAAGTGCTGGGTGACGATGTGTACGTGGGCGAAATCATGATGTTTGCGGGCAATTATGCGCCGGTGGGCTTTGCGCTCTGCAACGGCCAGTTGCTGTCCATTGCCCAGAACACGGCCTTGTTTTCGTTGCTGGGTACCATGTACGGCGGCGATGGCCGCTCTACTTTTGCCCTGCCCAACCTGCAGGGCTACACGCCCATTGGCCAGGGCAACGGGCCTGGCCTCACGCCCCGCGTCATGGGCAGCCGAATTGGCAGCGAGTCCGTGGCCCTGACAACGGCGATGGCCGGCCACGTGCACAGCACGCTGGTAAGCACCGTTTCCGGTACCAGCAACACGCCCTTGGCCAACCTGCCGGCCGTGCCCGTGGCCACCAACGCCAGTGGCGAGAATGTGCCCGTGCTGAACCGCGCCGACGCGCTCAACACCGGCCTGGCTGCCGCCGCGACCGTGACCCCTACGGGCGGCAGCCAGCCCACCAGCTTGCTGTCGCCCTACCTCACCATCAGCTATTGCATTGCCCTGCAGGGCGTGTTCCCGGCCCGGTCATAGGTCTGGGACTCGGATTTTTCTTGGACTTTACATTTTGAAGCTATGCGATTGAGAGCAACTGCTACC
The DNA here is from genome assembly GCF_022811645.1 of Hymenobacter monticola. Lineage (NCBI taxonomy): Bacteria > Pseudomonadati > Bacteroidota > Cytophagia > Cytophagales > Hymenobacteraceae > Hymenobacter > Hymenobacter monticola. Next base: position 3,472,205 of record NZ_CP094534.1, read on the forward strand.
GGAGTGGTGCCCCTGCTGGATTCCCAAGCGGCCCCCGCTGAGCCGGCCCGCCGCAACTGGCTGAAGCGCCTGGGCGCGGTGCTGACGGGCGCCGCCGTGACCGCCCCGGCTCTGGCCGCCCCCCGCAAAGTAGCGGGTTACGAACCCCTGATAGGCGAAATCATGCTGTTTGGGGGTAATTTTGCGCCGCAGGGCTGGGCACTGTGCGATGGCAGGCTGGTAGCCATTTCCGATTATACAGCCCTGTACTCGTTGATTGGCACCACCTACGGCGGTGACGGGCAGAGCACCTTTGGCCTGCCCGACCTGCGCGGCCGGGCCCCGCGGCACCAAGGGCAGGGCCCCGGCTTGTCGATTTACACAGTAGGGCAGGCCGGCGGAAGCGAAACCCGAACGCTAATCAGTACCCAACTGCCCAGCCACGCACACTCCGTGACGGCCAACGCCACGGCCACCACCAACTCGCCCGTGGGCGCGGTGCCCGCAGTGCCGGTGGCCACCGACGTGAACGGCGAAGCGGTGAACGTGCTGGCGTACGGCACCGACGCGCCGCTGCAGGCCGCCCATCCCACTACAATAGTGCCGACGGGCGGCAGCCAGCCGTTCGATGCCATGACGCCGTCGTTGGTGATGTCTTACTGCATTGCCCTGGATGGGATTTACCCCAGCCGCTCGTAGGCGGGCTTGCCTCGGCCGACGGCCGGGGGCCCGGTTCTGCTTTTGAATTCGCTTTTCTATGCTTGTTGCCATGAAACAACGCTACACTTTTGCCCAACGCGGTCGGATGGCAGCCGGGCTTCTTTTACTGTTGCTGCTGCTGGCCGCGCCCGGCGCCTGGGCCCAGAGCCGGCTCTATTACACCCAGGGCAGCGGCACCGCCACCCTGGACGCGGCCAAGGCCGTGAACCCCGACGGCACGGCCGGGGCCACGCTGGCCTCCAATGCCACCAGCTTTGCGCAGCCCACTGATGTGGCCGTGGACCCGGTGGGGGGCTTTCTGTACGTGGCCGACCAGTACGTGGGCACGGGCGGCATCCTGCGTTTTACCACGGCTGGGGGCAGCCGCACCCAGATAGTGGCCCCTATCCCCGGCGCTACCTACAACGGCTTGGCCCTGGACGTGGCCGGCAACCTCTTGTATTTCACCCAGGGCAGCGCCACCGACCCCACGCTGGACGCCCTCAAAGTGGTGAACCTGACGACGCGGGCCGTGACCACGCTGGCCTCGGGCGCCGCCAACTTCGCGCAGCCCGCCGACCTGGCGCTGGATGCGGCCGGAGGCTTTCTGTACGTGGCCGACCAGTACATCAGCACCGGGCGCATTCTCCGCTTCACCACGGCTGGCGCCAACCGCACCAGCATCGTGGCGCCCACCGCCGGGGCCGATTATACGGGGCTGGCGCTGGATGCGGCGGGCAACCGCCTCTACTTCGCCCAGGGTAGCGCCGACCCCACGCTGGACGCGTTGAAGGTGGTGAACTTGACCACGAACGCCGTGAGCGTCCTGGCTTCGGGCGCGACTAATTTCACCCAACCCACCGACTTGGCCGTGGACGCGGCCGGGGGCTTCGTGTACGTGGCCGACCAGTATACGGGCACGGGCGGCATCCTGCGCTTTACCACGGCTGGCGGCAGCCGCACGCAAATTGTGGCCCCCACCGCCAACGCCACCTATAATGGCCTGGCTTTGGCCGGGGCGCCCCCCACGGTGACCACGGCCACACCCACCACCATTACGACAAACAGCGCTGTATTGGGCGGTAACGTAACGGCCGATGGCGGTGCAACCGTAACCGAGCGCGGAGTGGTTTACAGCGTCACCGGCACCAACGGCACCCCTGCCGTCGGCGGGACGGGAGTGACGCAGGTTGCTAATGGCACGGGCACAGGTCCATTTTCAGCTACTATCTCGGGCCTGACGCCGGGCACTAGCTACTCGGTGCGTGCCTACGCTACCAACGCGGCGGGCACCAGCTACGGCAGCATGCAAACCTTCACAACACAGCCAATTGCCGTGGCCACGGCGCAGAACGTGACGGTGCAACTGGCGGCCAACGGCACGGCCACGCTCAACGCCAGTAGCGTCAACAACGGCAGCACAGGCTCGGGCACGCTTACCTACACCATTCAGAAAATCGTGTTTGGCAGGGTGAGTGAGAACCAAGCCCTGCCGCTGACCACGCCCAGCGGCGCCAACTTCACGGCCATCCGCTTCGCCAGCTACGGCACGCCCGTCGACAACGGCAATGGCAACTACAGCCTTGGCAGCTGCAACGCAGCCAACAGCGTGGCCGCGGCCAACGCCGCGTACGTGGGCCGCAGCACCGGCACGATGTACGCCAGCAACACCGACAGCCGCAACAACCCCATCCTGGGCGACCCCTGCGGCGGTACGCCCAAGTTCTTGGCCGTGCAGGCCGCCTACTCGGCCGATGCCGCCAGCTTGGCCTACACTTGCGCCGAAGCCAACCAAACCCAGTACGTGCTGCTGACCGTGACCGACGCCAACGGCAGCACCAGCACGTCGGTAGCCCAGGTGACGGTGAACCCGCCCCCCACGGCCACCCTCACCAACGCGGCCCCCAACCCGGCCACGCCCGGCACCACCGTGACGGTGAGCGGCACCAACCTGAGCGGGGTGAGCGGCGCAACGCTGAACGGCGCTGCCCTCACGCTGAGTAATATCACCGCTACCGGCTTCCAGTTTACGGTATCGGCCACCGCCACTTCGGGCAACCTAGTGGTGAGTCTGCCCTGCAGCCAGACCCTGACCCGCGCCTTCACGGTGCGGACGAGTGCCCCGGTAGTGACGGTACCGGCCAACAACGACCTGTTGAACACGACGACCCCGACTTACTCGGGCACGGCCCCGGCCGGTAGCACGGTGACGGTGTACGCGGACGTGACGGCCCGTGGCACGACCACCGCCACCGGTGCCGGCACCTGGAGCCTGACCCAGCCCACGCCTCTTACCCAGGGCGGCCATACAGTGTACGCCACGGCCCAGCTCAGCGGCCAGTCCGTAAGCGCCAACTCGAACACCAACAACTTCGTCATCGATTCGGTGCCGCCCGCAGTAACCATCAGCTCAACGGCCAGCAATCCGACCTCGACTTCGCCTATTCCCTTCACGGTAACCTTCTCGGAAAGCGTAACGGGCTTCGTGCAGGGCGACGTGAACGTGGGTAATGGCACGCTTACGGGCTTCACCCCCGTGTCGGGCACGACCTACACCTTCAACGTGACGCCGTCCGCCGGTGGCGCGGTGACGGTGGACGTACCGGCCAACGTGGCCCAAGATGCAGCCCTCAACGGCAATACCGCCGCCACCCAGTTCAGCATTACGTACACGGCACCCACCGCGGCGGTGGTTTCGGTGACGGGTCTGACGCCCACGCCCGCGGCCACGGCTCAGGTAAGCTACCAAGTGGTGTTCTCAAGCTCAGTTTCGGGCTTGACCACTGGCAACTTCAACGTGACGACTACAGCGGGCATTAACGGGGCCGCGGTGGCCAGCGTGAGCGGCTCGGGCACGACCTACACGGTGGTGGTGAATACCGGCACCGGCGACGGCACGCTGCGCCTAAACGTGAACAACGGTGCGGGCGTGACGCCTGCCCTCATCAACGTGCCTTACACCAATGGCACCACTTACACCATCACCAAGAGCTTCCCGGCCGCGCCCACGCTGCGCATTCAGGCGGCGGGCAGCGCCTCGGGCAACGGCGACGTGACGGCCTTCGTGGACGTGGTGCAGGTGCTGCAAAGCGGCACCAGCAACGTGGTGGCCAACGGCTTGCAAAACAGCAGCTTTGAAACCAACAACGTGCCGGCCAACGGCTTCAGGAAGGCGTCCGACGCGGTGCCCGTAGTAGCCGCGCCCTGGAGCTTCACCGGCACGGCCGGCGTGGCGCGCTACGGCAGCGCCTTCGACTCCCAAGTCGCGGGCCGGCCCCAGCCCCTGCCGCCCAACGGCGACGCGGTGGCCCTGGTGCAGAGCGCCGGCAACAACAACGCCAGCCTCGCGCAAAACCTGGCCGTGCCCACGGGCAGCTACCAGGTGAACTTCCGGACGGCCCAGCGCTACTACACCGCGGTCGACCAGCGGCTGAACGTGTTCGTCAACGACGTGTTCGTGGGCAGCATCCAGCCCAATCAGACCCCGACGTACGAGACCTTCACCTCGGCTACCTTCAGCGTGACGGCCCCGGACCTGACGGCCACGGTGAGCACCACCTCGGCCAGCCCCACCAGCACCGCGCCCATTCCCTTCGCGGTGAGCTTCTCGCAGAACGTGGGCACCACCTTTGATGCTTCGGACGTGACGGTGACGGGCGGCACGCTGACCAGCGGCAGCTTCTCCGGCAGCGGCAGCGGGCCCTACACCTTCACGGTGACGCCCGCCGGGACGGGCACTGTGGCGGTGAGCGTGGCCGCGGGCGTGGCTCAGGACGCCAACAACACCACCAACTCGGGCAGCAACACGGTGAGCGTGCAGTACAACCAGCCCGTGACGGCGGCCCCGGTGGTGTTGGTGCCCGCCAACGGCGCCTTGCTGAACACGAGCACGCCGACCTACAGCGGCACGGCCCCGGCCAACAGCACGGTGCGGGTGTACGTGGACGGCAACGTCGCGCCCGTCGGCACGACCACGGCCGACGCTGCGGGCAACTGGACCTTCACCCAGCCCACGGCCCTGGCTCAGGGCGCGCACACGGTCTTCGCCACGGCTCAAAGCCCCGGCTCGGTGATGAGTGCCAACTCGAATACGAATAGCTTCACCGTCGACTCGGTGCGGCCCACGGTGGCCATCAGTTCGACGGCCGGCGCGGCGGGGGGCAATACGACCATCACGCCGATTCCCTTCACGGTGACCTTCTCCGAGAACGTGTCGGGCTTCGTGGCCGGCGACGTGACCGTGACCAACGGCACCATCACGGGCGGCGTCGTGACCGGCACCAGCCCCGGCACGGTCTATACCTTCACCGTGACACCCACCACGGCCGGCACCGCCACCACGGTGAGCGTGCCCGCCAACGTGGCCCAGGACGCGGCCGGCAACGGCAACACCGCCGCCCCGGCGCCTTACTCGCTCACGTACATCGCCCCGGTGACGGCCGTGATTTGGAACGGCAGCCTCAGCACCGACTGGTACACGGCCGGCAACTGGACGCCCAACGTAGTGCCCACCATTAGCCTCGACGCCACCGTGCCCAACAACGCCCCGAACCAGCCCGCCATTGGCGCCAGCACGGCCTTTGCCCGCAACCTGACCCTCAACTCCGGGGCCACGCTCACGCAAACCGGCGGCACGCTCGACCTGCGCGCCAACCTGACCAACAACGGCAGCTTCAACGCGACGGGGGGCACGGTGGTGTTGGGCACTACGGCCCAAACCAATGGTCCGAACCTGCTCGGCAGCAGCCGCGTGCGGTTCTGGAACCTGACCGTGAACAGCAACGGGGTGCTGCTGAGCACCTCAGTGGGCGCGGCGGTGCAACGCCTGCTCACCCTCAACGGTGCCTTCGTAACTCAGGGCAACGACTTCGTGCTCGAATCCAATGCAGCGGGCACGGCCTTGGTGGTGAACAACGGCAGCGCCGGCTTCGTCTTCGGCACGGCCACGGTGCAGCGCTACATCGCGCCCGACCTGAACCCGGGCCTGGGCTACCGCCACTACTCGGCCCCGGTGGGCCTGGCCACGGTGGCCAGCTTGGCCACGGCCAGCTTCACGCCGGTAGTGAATCCGGCGTACAACACCTCGGCTACGCCGACGCTGCTGACCACGGCCTTCCCCACGGTGTACGGCTACGACCAAAGCCGCCTGGCTTCGACCAACAACAACCTGAATGCCTTCGACAAAGGCTGGTACTCGCCCAATTCGCTGAGCGACCCGCTGAACGTGGGCCAGGGCTACACCGTGAACCTGGCCGCCAACCAGACGCTGAGTGTGAACGGCCCGCTCAACAACGGCGACCTGACGGTAAACCTGGCCCGCAACAGCGGCGCCACGGCGGCCGATGCAGGCTGGGCCCTGGTGGGCAACCCCTACCCGGCGCCGCTGGACTACACCCAGGTAGCTCCGGCCGACCGGGTGGGCCTCGACGCGGCTATCTACGTGTTCGAGAGCACCAGCCAGTACGGCGGCACCTACCGGGCCAGTGTGAACGGCGTGGGCGGCAACGCCAACAGCCCGAACTCGCTGCTGGCCCAGGGCCAAGGCTTCTTCGTGCGGGTGAGCAACGGCCAGACCAGTGGCTCGCTCACCTTCCGCAACAGCCAACGCCTGAACACCTACGCCAGCCCCGTGTACCACCGCACCACCGAAACCCGCCCGCTGGTGCAGCTCGACCTCGTGTCTACTACGGGCTCCGACCCGGTGTATGTGTACTTTGAGAACGGCGCCACCCCGGGCGTCGACCGCGAACTGGACGCCGTGAAGCTGCCCAACAGCACGGGCCTGAACGTGTCGGCCGAAACCGGCGCCCAGCGCCTGGCCATCGATGCCCTGCCTGCGTTGGGCACAGCCACGGTGGTAGTGCCGCTGACGGTGGGCGTGCCCGCAGTGGGCTCGTTCAGCTTCAGCGCCACGCAACTGCTGAACCTGGGCACCACGCCCGTGTACCTGCGCGACCTGCAGACCGGCGCCGTGGTAGACCTGCGCGCCCAACCCCGTTACCAGTTCACGGTGAGCAACGCCGCGGCGCTCATCACGGGCCGCTTCGAGCTGGTATTCTCGCCGCAGGCCCCGCTGGCTACGGCTTCGGCTGCCCTCACTGCCCAAGTAGTGGTTTACCCCAACCCGGCCAGCAAGGCCGTGTTTGTGGAGCTGCCCACAGCGCTAGGCCGCAAGGCCGTGACGGCCGCGCTGCTCGACGCCGTGGGCCGCACGGTGGTGCAGCGCGTGTTGCCGGCTGGCTTGGCCACCCACACTTTGCCGCTTACCGGCCTGGCCACGGGCGTGTACTCGCTACGCCTGCAAACCGAAGCTGGCGTAGTGGTGAAAAAGCTGGTGGTGGAATAAGCCGCCGAAAATTGCCTTTTGGAAAAAGCCCCGGCTGTCTGCAGCCGGGGCTTTTTTTATACACCATGCAACCGGCAAGGGAAGGGGCCGGTCAAGCGCATATCCATCCTCAAAAGCTCCCGATTATGTATTCAGTACTACGTTCCGCCACGCTGCTTGCCGTGGCCCTGAGCAGCCTCAGCGCCTGCCAGCGTACCACCGACGTGGCCCCCATTACGGTGGAGGGCGAATGGCGCCTCACCGTGGCAGGCGGCGGCATCACGGGCAAAATGGATGCGCTGCCGCCCACCCAGGACCACCGGTTGGTGCTTGGGGCCGACCACCACTATGCCCAGTACTACAATGGCCAGCTGCAGGAAAGCAACACCTACGAGGTGCGCACCGTGAAGCACAGCTACGACAGCGCCGAAGACAAGGTGCTGTTCCTGAAATCGACCAACTCGCCGGACGGGCAGCCCTATGAAAGGCAGGAAATCATCCTTTCGCTCACGGAGAACAAACTGGAACTGAGCACCGGCGGCGGCTGTGCAATCAACAGCGTGTACGAACGGAGCGCAGCATCGGGCCCATTTGTCTGCGGGGTGAGATAGTACTGTGGAGTGCCAGTTGGTTTACGCCTTTTGGCAAATGCAAAAAGCCCCGGCTGCGTGTGCAGTCGGGGCTTTTTGCTTGCGAGCGAAACATTATTTTGCCTCCTTCTCCAGCAGTTCCAGCAGCTCGGCGGCCGCGTTTTCAACGTCGGAGTAGCCCTGCTGGGCGGCGCGTTCCTTGGCGGCAATCAGGCCGTCGCGGTGCACAGTTTTGAAGTCGCCGTAGGGGAAGTGGTAGCGGCCTTTGGTGTCGGCACCCTTGCTCATGTCGAGGCCGAGGTGCCAGTTGGCGTATTCTTCCATCTCGTGCTTTTCGAGGAAGGCATTTTCTTTGGCCGAGTCGGGGTTGTGCTGGCCCCAGTGGCCCTGGTCGTTCTTGAGTTTGCCGTCCTGAATGAGGCGGCGGGCGTAGGCCACGGCCTGGGGATTGAGGGTGATGCTCATAGCTGAAAAAAGGAAAGGTTGAATAACTTCCTACGCGCCCCAACAGCACGGGTTCCCAGCGTTCAGCTTTTGCGGTGGAGCAGGTACTTGGTTTGGTTGAAGCTATAGCCCACGGCCAGCACCAGACGGCCGGCGCTCACGGGGTGGTCGGTGTCGGCATTGTACACGGGCAGCTGGAAGCTGGTGTTCAACGACAGATTTTTGTAGTACACGCCCAGGCCCGGGCCCAGCAGGGCGTTGTTCATGGCGTGCTCGCCGGTGAGGTTGCCGTCGAGCATTTCGCCCGCTGTCTTCTCATAAAAAAACTCAGCCGAGGGGTACACCTGCCAGTTTTCGCCCAGCGGCAGCCGGTAGAACAGGCTGGCAAACGTGGCCGTGCTCGGGGCCAGGCTGTTCTGAAACCGGTTTTCCGTCGAGCGCCGGTAGCTGCTGTTCACGCTCAGCCCGAAGCTGTGGTAGCTGCCGATGTAGTTGGCGTAGATAAACCCATCAGTGGTGCCCGTGCCCAACTGGTTGAGCAGGGGGTAGCGCCGTCCCTGCGCGTTCTGGCGGGTGTATTCACCGGTGGGCAGCTTCAGGCCGCCGCCCACGATGAGGCGGCTCTGCACCCCGGCCGTTTCGATGGCCCGAATGAGGTGGTAGCCGGCAAACAGCGTCACGTCGCCCAGGCCTGAGGAGTTGAGCTGCCGGCCGTTTATCTGCGAGGTGTTCATCACGTAAGGCACAAAAGCATTCAACTCGACGCGTTGCGAGAGAAAGTACTTGCCGCGCAACTCGATGACGCGGAAGGCCTCGAAGTCGTCGGGGTTGCCGTTGTGGCTATGGGCGTAGCCGTTGTCGCCATTCAGGGGCGACGGGAAAAACGGGCGCGCCCCAGTCGGAAAAAACTGCGGCGACTGCCCGTAGGCGCGGTAGCCGTTGAACACGCGGTAGCGGTGCATCAGGCTGAAGCTGCTTTGATTGTCGTAAGGCGTGATGCCCATGAAGCAGCCGCAGATGTCGCAGGCCCGGCCGGGCAAGGCCAGGCCACTCAGCAGCAAGCCGAGCAACAGTATATTTTTCAAGTTCATAGCAGCAAGCAAGAGGAGTGATGGCCCAAGCCCAAACCAGGCTCAGGGCTGCTCGGCCAGCCGGGAGTCGTGGAGGAACTCCTCGTCGGTGAGCGTCTTCAGAAAGGCAATGATGCTGGCCTGCTCGACGGCCGTGAGCGGAATGCCCACCGGGCCGCCCGCCGGCCGCAGCGCAGCATCGAGCGTGGGCGAGGCAATGACGCCGTGGTCGTAGTGCGCCAGCACTTCTTCGAGGGTGTTGAAGCGGCCGTCATGCATGTAGGGCGGCGTGAGGGCCACGTTGCGCAGGCTGGGCACCTTGAAGCGGCCTACGTCGGAAGTACGCCCGGTGATGTGCGCCCGGCCCGAGTCGGCTCCGAACGTGGCATTCAGCCCGTTGTTGCGAAACGACTCGTCGGTAAACAAATCCGTGGCGTGGCAGCTGGCGCACTTCTGCACCACCAGCTGCCGCCCCTGCAGTTCGGCCGGGCTGAGCGTGGCCGTGCCTTCGCCGCGCACGTAGTGGTCGTAGCGCGAATTGGCCGACGTGAGCGCCGCCGTGAACTGCGCCAGCGCCCGCAGAAACTGGTACGAGTCGATGGGTCCGGGGCCGTACACCTGCGCAAAGCGCCGGGTGTAGCCGGCATTGGCGTTCAGCTTGCGCAGCACGTTGGCCAGCGTCTCGTCCATTTCCACCGGGTTGGTGATGGGGGCCAAGGGCATGGTTTCGAGGTGGCTGGCGCCGCCGTCCCAGAGCAGGTTGGGCTTCCAGCGCAGGTTTTGCAGGGCCGGCGCGTTGCGGGTGCCCAGGCGGCTGTCGACGCCGTGGCTCAGGCGGTGGCCCGCGTGGGCAAAGGCCACGAACTGCTGGTGGCAGCTGCCGCACGAAATGGTGCCGTCGCGCGAGAGCAGCGGGTCGTAGAACAGGGAACGGCCCAGGGCAAACGTGGCCGCGTCGGGCGGGTTGTCGGCGGCGGCATACCGCGGGACAGGGAAGTTGGCGGGCACCTCGGTGCCCGGCACCGTGGCATCCGGCGCCGCCGCCACATCGGGCAGTTGGCACCCGGCCAGCAGCCCCGCCAGCCCCAGGGCCAGCGAGGCGCTGAAAAAGCGAGCCATGCGCACAGCGGATTTAATTGGCGTGGATGTGCTCTACCGAGAACATGCCGGCCGTGTAGTTGTTGGCTACCCGCACCGCGTTAGGACCGCCCATAGTGTTCGAGAGCGTGGCAAAACGCACGATGTTGGGGCCCGTGAACATCTTCATCACGTCCACGTTGTAGTGGATTTCGGGATTGTGGTCGTTGCGCACCAGCAGCTTGGTGCCCGAAGGGAAGGCCGGCGATACCGTGCGAATCGTGTTGTTGGGCGACTTGAAGCCCCCGATGTGAAACACCAGCCCGCCGGTGGACGACTGCGGCGAGTACCCCTCCAGCTTGGTGAAGACGTAACCCGAGTTCCAGTCCCAGAACATGTTGTTATTAGGGTCGAGCGCGCCTTTCTGGACCCCCGACACGTTGCGGGCGCTGTCCACGCCAATGGTGAATGTTACCCCGGTGTAGTCGCCCACGGGCACGTCTTTGATGGTCACCTCCTGCGAGCTGCTCACGGCCGCATCCACCAGGTAATAGCTCTCTGGCACGGCATAGGTGGTGCCGTCGGCCTTGTTGAACTTCACGTTGGAGATGTACTGCCGGAACATGCTGACCCTGAACTGGTCGCCAGACGGCGTAGTATAAGTCTGCGTGCTCAGGGTGAGCGGCGCCGTGCCCACGGTTTGCTCAAAAGCGAGGGCTACCGTGCCGGTTTGGCTGGGGGCGGGCTCGTCTTTTTTGCAGCCTGTCAGGGCAAGGGCGGCGAAAACGAGCGGGCAGGCAAAAGCAGAAATGAAAAAACGTTTCATCGGAAAATTCAAGGAGAAATAAGGGGGTACTGATTGCGGGGTGCGGCGACAACGCGCACGCACCTGCCCGAGGCAGAAACCTTCGGGCGAAGGATGAACCACGCTTTCGACCTAGCCGAAAGCAGCGGGCCCAAAATCAGACCAGTAGGAGGGGGGGATGAAACACGCCCAAAGCCGTGCCTGAGGCGCAATGAGCCACCGGCAACGACGCAAAGCGCCGGGCAGGCAGTGGCCAGCGCTGGGGCGCGGCCAGCTCGAAGCCTGCCATCGGCAATACCTCGTATTTCACCTTGGCCTGCGCCTCAGTAGGGGCCTTCTTGTCGCTGCCCTCGGTCTTGCACAGCTGCTTGGCCAGGTGGCATTTACCGTTGCAGTGCAGCTGCGGCCGGGCTTTGTTGACGCAGAACTGGGCGGTGATTTTTGCTTTGTTTAACTGGTAATCCAGCACCAGCACCTCTTGCCCCAGGGTCTGGAGCAGCATGAGGGCGGTGAGGAAAAAAGCCAGAAAGCGCGTCACGGCGGGAAAGGAGTTAGTAGGGCAAAGGTAGGCGGGCGCGTTAAAGTTCGGCTTTGGCTGTACTCGGCAGCAACGAAAAAACGGTTGCCTTCAGCAGGAACAAGTAGAAGATAGCGCGCAAAAACAGTGCCGCGATACGCCAATAAGCAGGCGTCATAAACGAAAGCTTGCCCGGTGATTTGTCTTGAATGTCATTTGGATATAGAATACACAAATCAAAAATTAACGCTGGAAAGCGGTGTATCTTTAGCAATCCCTTAACACCAGTTCATCTTTCGCATGATACAACCTCTACGCGCCGGGCTCCTGGGCGCGCTGCCGCTGCTGGCTGCCGCGGCGGTGTCGGCCCAAACCCTGTCCACCGACGGCACCCCGCAGCTGCGGGTTTTGTCGGATAAATCGGCCGCGGCCCTGCGCCAGCTGCCCACCGACAGCCGCCAGCTGCTGCGCCAAGAGCTGGGCCTGCGCCCCGCCGATGACGTACGCGCCCTGCGCGTGGAAACCGACGAGCTGGGCCAGCGCCACGAGCGGTTTCAGCAATACTTCAACGGGGTGAAGGTGGAGCACGGCGTGTACACCGTGCACCGTGAAGCCGGGGTGCTCAGCGGTGAGCTTAAGCCCGTGCCCGCCGCCCTCAGCACCAAGCCCGTCCTGAGTGCCGCCGTCGCCCTGCAGCGCGGCCTGGCCAGCGTGGGCGCCCGCCGCTACATGTGGGACGATGCCGCCGAGGAGGCCAATATCAAGCGCGAAACTGGCAACTCCGCTGCCACTTACCGCCCCGCCGGCGAGCTGGTGCTGGTGGAAGACTACCGCGTGGCCGACGCCGCCCGGCGCCCGCTGGTGCTGGCCTGGAAATTCAACATCTACGCCCAGCAGCCCGAAAGCCGCGCCTGGGTGTACGTGGATGCTCGCACCGGCGACGTGGTGTTGAAGGACGATATCATCAAGCATGCCAAGGGCTTGGTGCCGGCCGGCACGGCCGTGGCCCACGCTGCCCCGGCGGCCCGGCCCGCCGGGGTGCGCGGCGCCAAGAGCACGGCCACGGGCACGTTTGCCACGCGCTACATTGGCTCGCGGCAGGTGGCCACCGACTTGTTTAACGGCAGCTACCGGCTGCGCGACTACACCCGCGCCGCCGGCATCGAAACCTTCAACCTGCGCAATGGCACCAACCTGGCTGCCGGCACCGATTTCACCGACCTCGACAACAACTGGACGGCGGCCGAATTCAACAACGCGGCCAAGGACAACGCGGCCCTTGATGCCCATTTTGGCTCGACGCAGGTGTACGACTACTGGATGACCGTGCACGGCCGCAATTCCTGGGACGGGGCCGGTGGCAAGCTGACCAACTACGTGCACTTTTCCAGCAACTACGACAACGCCAACTGGAACGGTTCGGCCATGCGCTACGGCGACGGGGCCACCACCTTCTTCCCGCTGACGGCCCTGGACGTGTGCGCCCACGAAACCGGCCACGGCGTGTGCCAGGCCACGGCCGGCCTGGTGTACATGAACGAGTCGGGCGCCTTGAACGAAGGCTTCTCCGACATCTGGGGCGCCACCATTGAAAACTACGTCGACCCCACCAAGCAAACCTGGATTGTGGGCGAGGACATCTGCCGTACGGCCGCCGGCCTGCGCTCGATGATTAACCCGCTGAGCACCGCCGTGCTCTCGCCCTGCCCGGCCAACTACAAGGGCCAGCGCTGGGGCTTCGGCACGGCCGACAACGGCGGCGTGCACACCAACTCGGGCGTGCTCAACCACTGGTACTACATCCTGACCGTGGGCAAAACCGGCGTGAACGAGCAGCAGCAGGCGTATAACGTGACGGGCCTCGGCTTCCTCAAGGCCGCCCGCATTGCCTACCGCGCCGAGCGCCTCTACCTCACGCCGAACTCCGACTACCGCTCGGCCCGCATGTTCACCATTCAGGCGGCGGCCGATTTGTACGGGGCCGGCTCGGCCGAAGTACAGGCCGTGACCGACGCCTGGTTTGCCGTGGGCCTGGGCAACAGTAGCGCGGCCCCGGCCGGCGCACAGGCCCAGTGCCCCACCGATGACGCCGCCGTGCTCACGGCCACCGCCTCGGCCAGCAGCGTGTGCGCCGGCAGCGCCGTGCGCCTCACGGCCACCGCTACCTATCCCAACACCCGCCGCATGCGCAACCCGGCGGTGGTATCCGTGCCTGACGGCAGCACGGCCTACACGTCCATCATCGCCTACAGCACCGTGATAACCAGCGGCGCTACCTACCAGCACGGCCTCGAAAACATCTACCGCAACTACAGCGACCTGAAAGGGGTGCGCGTGCGCCTCAACCACGCCCAGCCCAGCCAGGTAGCGCTGCGCCTGGCCGTGCGCACCAGCGCCGGCACCACCACCTACGTGAACCTGGCGTCGGCCCTCCCCACGGCACCGGCCGGCTCGGCACCCGTGGCCCTCGACCTGACGTTCTCGGATGCGGCCACCGCGGCCCTGCCGGTCACGGTGAGCGGCACCACGCTCACGGGCACGTATACGCCCGCCGCTTCGTTTGCCAGCCTGGCCCCGTCGGGCACCCTCACCACCATCAACCTGGAGGTGATGGACAACCAGGTGGGCAGCGCCGGCACCGTGGAGCTGGTGGAGCTGCTCTTCAACCGCCTGAGCACCGACGTGCCCGCCGTGCGCTGGACCGGTCCCGGCCTGGATGCAACGGGCCTGACGGCCACCGTGCTGCCGACCGTTCCGGCCACGGGCGGCTCGGCCACCTACCGCTACACCGTGCTGGCCTCCGACCCCTACTATGGCTGCACCAGCGCGCAGGATGTGAGCGTGACCGTGAGCCAGCCCGTGCTGCAGGCCGCCGCTACCCAAGCCGACGTGTGCGCCGACCGTGGCCAGGCCTTTGGCGCCGTGGGCCTGCGCGTGACGGCCGACGACAGCGTGGCCAACCAGCTTTACACCTGGACCGGCCCCGCAGGGTACAACGCGGCGGGCAAGCGCGTGAGCGCGACGCCGGCTACAGCCGGTCGCCTGCGCTACACCGTGACCACGGCCACGCCCGGCACGAACTGCGCCAACCAGCAAACCGTGTCGGTGGTGGCCCGCCGCCAAACGGCAGCTGCGCCCGCCGGCATCGACTCGGTGGCCTGCGTGGGGGGCGCCGCCCGGCTGCGCAGCCGCTTGTTTGAAAACCAGCTGGCGGGCCCGTACCAGTTCACGGGAAGCGTGCAGATTCCGGATAACAACCCCACCGGGGTGCGCATTCCGCTGGTGGTGGCCGGCTCGGCCGAAAGCTTTTTCGACCTGCGCGGCATCCGCGTGAGCATTACCCACACCTACACCGGCGACCTGACCCTGTACGTGGAGGCGCCCGACGGCACCCGCGTGCTGCTGAGCAACATGCGCGGTGCCGCCGGCCAGAACTACCAGAACACGCTATTCATCGACTCGGTGGGGGCCCGCAGCCTGGGCGCCGGCGCTGCGCCCTTCACCGGCACCTGGCAGGTAGACGAGCCCACGGGCTTCGCCAAGCTGCGCAACGCGCCGCAGGCCGGCACCTGGAATTTGTTTGTGGTAGATGCCGGGCCGACGGACGTGGGCCCGGTGACGGCCTGGAGCCTTGTCACGCGCGACAACAACGTGACCTGGACCGGCCCCAACGGCATCACCGCCGTTGGCTCCGACGTGCGGGCCGCTGTGCCCGCCACGCCCGGCCGCTACCGCTACATCGGCATCACCACGGCCGGCGGCTGCACCTTCCGCGACACCGTGAGCGTGCGCGTGGCCCCCGGCCCGCAATGGCAGCGCCGCCAGAGCACCGACCTGGCCCTGGCCGCCAACTGGACCTGCCTGCCCACGCCCACCACCGACGCCGAAGTGCGCGGCGCCACCGGCGCCCAGCCCGTGCTCACCACGGGCATGGTGCAGGTGCGCAACCTCACGCTACGTGCCGGCACGGCCCTGGCCCTGAACGGCGGCACGCTGGAAGTGTACGGCACCCTGACCCTGGAAGCCGGTGCCACCATCGGCGGCATCGACGGCACGCTCAGCCTGCGCGGCGCCGCCGTGACCATCAGCGCGCCTAATGCCTCTTCCCTCAACGTGCCGAACCTACTGGTGAACCTGCCTGCCGCTACCGATACCGCGCGATTGGCGCAGTTTCTGACGGTGAACGCAGCGGCTGTGATGCAGCGAGGCATCCTGAAAACCACCCAACTCGCCCTGCTTAGCTTGTCTGGGACTGGGACCGGAATCACGGAAACGGCCGATTCCTACGTGTCCGGCTACGTCGCCACCGCCAGACAGCTGCAGCCAAATTCCAGCCAGAATTTTGGCGGAATAGGAATAACGGCAACGGTTGCGGGAGCTGTGACTCCTGGCACGGTAAACGTGTTGCGCGTTACCGACCGCGCCATTGGCCGCGCCCCGGCCCGCACCAGCATTCGGCGCTACTACTCGCTGTCGTACCCGCAAACCACGCTGGCCAGCGCCACCATGCGCCTGAGCTACCGCGACGCCGAGCTAAATGGCTTGAACGAGGCCGATTTGCAGCCTTTCGCTGCTGCCGCAATTACTTCTGCTCCCATCCAGGCGCCCACTTCCGGCTGGACGCCTTACGCGCGCACTGGTCAAAGCAGCGCCCTGAATTATGTCGATTTTGGTGGACCAGTACAGGCAACCTGGACGCTGAGCACGCCCGCCGCTATGCTGCCTACCCGCAGCGCCGTGGCTACCAATTTCGGCGTGCAGGCCCTGCCGGTGCCCTTCGGCGCCGACGGCTTCTCGCTGGCGCTGCAAGTGACGAAAGCACCGCGGGTGGCCTCGGTGGCCCTATACGACCTCACCGGTCGCCTGCTGGTGCAGCGCCCGCTGGCGGTGGCTTCCGGCCTCAGCGCCGTGGCCCTACCCGAGGCCGGCCGCCTGGCCGCCGGCGTGTACGTGGTGCGCGTGGTGCTCGATGGCGAAATCCAGACCCTGCGCGTGACGCGGGAATAAGCGCCTGTCATTGCGAGCGTAAGCGAATCAATCCGTCCTGTCAAGACCAGACGTGCTCTTTTACCAGAAAGCCCCGGTACCGCAATGGTGCCGGGGCTTTTTGCTGGGATAATATGGTTTAAAGGCTGCTCTGACTTGAGAAGGTCCTTCGCTGCGCTCAGGATGACAGACGTTTTCGTGGTCAAATCCGACTCCACCCAGCCCTGTCTAGTTTAAATAAGGCGCCTCCAGCTCCTGGCCCATGCTTTTGAGCGGGGCGGTGCTGCGGCGGCCGGTGAGGCGGGTGCTCAGCGCCTGGGCTTCCCGGGCGCTGAGCACGTTGAGCTCGTGCAGCCAGGCCACGCGGCGCAGCTGCGGCTCGATGAAGCCAAGGGGATTCACCTGGCCGTATTCGCTACGCAGGTAGGTTTTGGTGCGGCGCTCCAGTTCGGCCACCAGCTGGCGAAACTGCTTGCGCTGCCAGGGCCGGCCCGCCAGCGTCACCACCAAGTGGGCCGTTTGCAGCCGGAAGGTGCACCATTGCTGCTCGAAGCGCACCCAACTGGCCAGGGCGTTTAAACCTAGTATGCCCCACCACAGGTAGAGCGACAGGCTGGCCTGGCCTGTGGCCAGCCATTGGCGCCAGGGCTGGTAGCCCAGAAACGCCAGTAGCAAGCCCGTCAGCAGCAATTGATTGACGGGAATGTGCCGGTGCTCCACGGCCTTCACCGGCAGGATTTCTTCGTAGGGAACCTCGGTTTCGAGGGTCGCAACGCCTTGCGGGTTGCGCTTGCATACGTACAGGCTTTCGGCGCGCAGCACAATGCGCGTAGAGCCTTGGAACAGTTGCTTTTGGTTAAAAATCATGCGAAAAAGCCAGCGAGTACCGGCCAAAAATCAATCAAAAAATACCCGTTTTAAAGAGTTGTGGGATGGTTCGACGGCCTCGTGGCTGAACCCGCCGCGCTACCTGAACGGGCTGGGCGTGAAGCACAGCACAAAAATAGCCACCATCGCCCAGCCCAGCACCTGCCGGCCGGCGCTCAGGGGCCGCTCGTCGGGCGCGGGCGGATGGCCCACCCCCGTGAAGCGCCCCAGCAGCAGCCCGAACACCAGCCAGCCGGGGTTGCCCACTGCGCTTGGCACCGCCGTGGCGAGCGCCACCTGCGCCCCCCAGATGCCGGCCGCCAGCAGCAACCCCAGCCCGGGCCGGGGCAGCACCCGCCAGAAAATAAGCGCCAGGTAGCCCGCATACACCGGCCCGCCATAAAGCCAAGTTTGCCAGTCATCGCGCAGCGAAAAAAGGCCCAGCCCGGCGTAGAAGATGAAGCCGATGAACAGCACCGGCGCCAGCCGGTTGAAAATGCGGCGGCCCAGCAGCCCATACAGGATGTGGCCGCCGTCGAGCTGGCCCATAGGCAGCAGGTTGAGCGCCGTGAAAAACAAGCTCAGCGCCCCCGCCAGCAGCACCGGGTAATGCAGCAGCTCGTTGGGGTGGGGCAGGCGGGCGGGGTCGGCAAAGGCCGTTTCCAGCCACTGGTAGAGCAGCGGCTTGGCCAGGGTGAAGGCCTGCGTGCCGGCCGGGTACACGTGCTGGGCATAGTCGGCGCCAAATCGCGCGTACTCGGGGTGAATGCTGTACAGATAATCGAGCGGCGGCAGGTGCGTGAACCCATAGATGAGCAGCGGCACCGCCGCCAAAAACCCCGCCAGCGGCCCCGCCAGCCCAATATCAAAAAACTCGCGGCGTGAAAAGATGCGCTCCTTGATGCGAATGACGGCCCCGAACGTGCCCAGCCCCATCGGAAACGGCACATAATAGGGCAGCGAAGCCCGCACCCGGTTGTAGCGCGCCGTGAAGTAATGCCCGAACTCGTGCACCGTGAGCACTCCCAAAAACGGCAGCGCAAACGCCAGGCCGCGCGCCCACTCGCCCGGCTGCGGCACCGGCGGAAACTCCCAGAAGCCCAAAGGCAGCAGGCCAATGGTGCCTCGCGTGAGCACCACCCCCGCCAGCGTGGTGGTGAGCAGGGTGATTACAAACAGCCCCAGGTGCAGCGCCACCGTGCGCCACGGTGAGGGCGCCCGCCGCTCAAACCGCCGAAACAGACGGCGCGCTGCCCGCAGCCGGGCCTGAGGCTCGGGGGCATCAAGGGTATTGAAAGAGGAACTTGCGTCGGCGGGCCAGCCAGTCGGGTCGGGTTCAGCGTGGGTTGGGGGCGTATTCTCGGGGAAAGGCACGGAGGGCTTCGGGCAGGGCGGACGTAAGGGTGAGGGGCGGGGCCAAGTGCAGCACCTGGAGCCCCAGCCGCCGGGCCGTGGCCACGTGCTGCGGGCTGTCCTCAATGAACAACACGTCTTCGGGGCGCCAGTTCATTTCCTGCAGCGCGTGCCCGAATATTTCCTCGCCGGGCTTGCGCAGGCCCACTTCCTGCGAGTAAAACACGCGGTCGAGCACGTCGGCAATGCCGTTTTTGAAACCATACTTGGTGGCCAGCCGCTGGTTGATTTCGGCAATGTGCAGCGCGTTGGTGTTCGAGAGCAGGGCCGTTTGGTGGCCCTGCGCCCGCAGCTCGCCAATGAGGGCCAGGCGCTCGGCGGGCACGTCGAGCAGCATGGCGTGCCAGGCGGCATCCAACTCTGCATCGGTGGCGTCGAGGTCGTAGGCGGCGCGCAGGCCGGCCCGGAATTCGGCAGGGGAGAGGTGGCCGGTTTCGAACTTATCGAAGAGCTCGGCCTGCTGGGCCTGCGAGAAGGCAATGGTGCTGCCGGCCCGGCTCAGGCGGCGCATGGCGGCGGGGGTGGCGTCGTAGTCGATGTCGATAATAACACCGCCAAAATCGAAGAGCAGATGAGGTAACATGAAGGCCGCTTGGTTTTCCGTCCGCGAAGGTCGTACTTTTGCAGCGTTGGAGGGCCGGCAACGGCACGGGTTGAGGTGAAAGATGACTGCCTCCGGCACCGGGCCTATAGCTCAATCGGTTAGAGCAACTGACTCATAATCAGTAGGTCCTTGGTTCGATTCCAAGTGGGCCCACGAAAAACCGCTTCTATTCAACGTAGAGGCGGTTTTTTGCTTTTTAGCACCGAGTATAGTACTAAAGTGTGTGGACATCTAGCGTATCCAATCGAGTGCAGCGAGTAGGTGAGCCACGGCTAAAAAAGAGGCAGCAGTCTTTTCGTAACGGGTAGCGAAGGCCCGCGCTTCTTTCAATCGGCCGAAGAAGCGTTCCACTTTGTTGCGGTCAGCGTAGAGATTTATGTCGTAGGCACGTTGCTGCTTGCGCGAAGTTTTGGGTGGAATCACCGGCTCGGCATCGGCCAGGGCTACGGCCGCCAGCACCGCGTTGGTGTCGTAGGCTCTGTCAGCCACGACCGCGCCCGGCGCGGTGGGCAAGGCGGCTAATAAGCCCGGCAATTGCGGGCTGTCCGCATGTTGTCCGGGCGTGAGTGCCAAGCGCAGACCGTTGCCCAACGCATCGACGATGGCGTGCACCTTGGTTGTCAAGACGCCGCGTGAGCGGCCGATGGCTTCGGCGGGGGCAGTGCTTTTTTTTGCCCAGCGGCGGCTTTGTGTGCTTTGACGGCGGTCGAGTCAACGAGCACCCAGGCGTAGTCCGGTTCCTGTACTGCCTCAAACAGGGCCTCCCACACACCCGCCAGTGCCCAGCGGCGGAAGCGCCGCGCCACGGTATTCCATAGCCCCAATCGTTCAGGCAGGTCGCGCCACGCGCAGCCGGTGCGTACCCGGTAGAGTACCGCGTTGATAAACTGCCGGTTGTCGCGACCGCCCCCCAGCCGGCCGCGCGCGTGCGGCTCCACCAGTTGCCATTCTGGTTCGCTTAATTCATGACGACGCATTCAGCAAAACTATTTCCCTTGCTGTCCACAGACTTTAGTAGGTTTTAACAATCGCGCAACCAGAGCACGGTTACTGCCAAGTGAATAAAAGCCAGAAAATGCCTGTCCAATTTGTCGTAACGCGTGGCCACGCGGCGAAACTGCTTGAGGCGGCTGAACAGCCGTTCGATGGGGTGGCACTGGGCGTAGCGGGCCTGGTCGTAAGCCCGCGGGTGGCGGCGCTTGCGCCGGGGCGAAATCACGGCGCAGGTGCCGCGGGCGGCGAGCGCGGCCACCAACGGGTCGGAATCGTAGCCCCGGTCGGCCACCAGATAAGCCGGGGCCAGGCCCTTAAGCAACGGCAAGGCCTGCGGGGCGTGGTGGCGGTGGCCCGCTGTCAGGCGGCAGCGTACCGGCCGGCCGCGGGCATCGGCGGCCATGTGCAGCTTACACGTCAGCCTGCCGCGGCTGCGCCCAAGGGCTTGGGGGCCGATTTTTTTGCGCGCCCCGGAAGCGTGCTGGTGCGCCCGCACGGCGGTGGAGTCGACCAAAAGCGTGTGCAGGGCCTCGTCCTGCTGCACGGCTTCGAACACGCGTTGCCACACGCTCGAGGCGGCCTAGCGCTGGAAGCGGGTGTACGTGGTGTGCCAATTGCCGCGTTCCGGTGGCAGGGCCCGCCACCGGGCCCCGTTGCGGGCCAGCCAGAGCACGGCTTCTACAAACTGGCGGTTGCCGCGGCCGCCGCTCGTGCCTTCCCGGCCCGGCAACAGCGGCGCTAACCGCGCCCATTGCGCGTCGGTAAGCATTGTTTCCATGCCCCAAAGTAGTAATCACTGTTAACACTTCCTAGATTGAAGAAGGAGAGGGCTATAGTACGCCATTAACCCTTGTTTTCGGAAGTGCTGGAAGGAGTTGGTTCTCTATTACTCTGTAATGAGTCGGTACGGGCGGGGGAAATTTTGGCGTAAAGGGGATAAATAACCAGTTCCTCATGTAAGTTACCCTCACCCTGCTGCCAGATTTTATCGCTACACTCATTTCCTAGAGCGTGTTAATGACTAATTGAGGAAATTGGGGGATGAAAAAGCCCCACCCCGGTTATCCGAGCGATGTCAGCGACGAAGAATGGGCCTTTGCTGCACCTTATCTGAGGTTGATGAACGAAGCGGCCCCGCAGCGCGAATATCCCCTGCGGCGCTTATCCGATGCCGTGCGCTACCTGGCCCGCACGGGGGTGCCCTGGCGCTACCTGCCGGGCAACTTTCCCGCTTGGCCGGCCGTGTATCAGCAGTTGCGCCGTTGGCTCGATGCCCGGTGTTTCGAAACGATGGCCGATGATTTGCGCCAGTTGCTACGCACCGCCTAGGGCCGCCCGGCCGAGCCCTCGGCCGTCCTGCTCGACAGCCGCACACTGCAAAGCACACCCGAAAGCGGGCCCCGGGCCGGCTACGACGGGGCCAAGCGGCGCAAAGGCAGCAAGGTGCACGTGACCGTGGATACGCTCGGGCACTTGCTGGCCGCGCTGGTCACGCCGGCCAACGAGCAGGACCGAGCCCAGGTAGCGGCGCTGGCCGAAGAAGTACAGGCTATTACGGGGCAATCGCTCACCCTGGCATACGTCGACCAGGGCTACACGGGACAGGAACCGGCGCAGGCCGCCGCCGAGCAGGGCATCGAATTGCACGTGGTCAAATTGCCCCAAGCCAAAAGAGGCTTTGTGCTGCTGCCCAAGCGCTGGGTCGTGGAACGCTCCTTTGCCTGGGCCGCCCGGTTCCGACGATTGGCCAGAGACTAGGAGCGCCTCACCACGACCCTGGAAGGCATTCACTACCTTGTGTTTGCCTGCCTAATGCTCGTCAAAGCAAATCACATCAACCTCCTAAGTCATTAACACGCTCTAGTTGACGGAGAGCATACGGCGGGAGTTGGCCGCAACGGCATCACCACAGGCCCCACAACGTACGAACGCACTGCTCACGGTGAAGGCCGCTGCTGGCCGGCTCATACTGCATGATAAAACGCTTACTTGTTATGTCAGTGGAGGCCGCATCAATGCCTCAAATCATGGTACTTTGGCTCGACCTCGTTACCGGGTAGCTGAATGGAATTGCGAAGCGTTCTACAAAGCAAAGCGCGCGGTAGCTTTTTAATTGCTTCGCATGTGCATCCTTGTCGACCACTCTGCGCTTTCTCCTGGCAAGCTCATCGTCCACTGGACTCTGTGGGTCGTGGTCTACACGCAGCACCAACCGACCTCCTTTTTACATAGTGTGGTAGTATCCCACTAGCGGGGTATCATACCGACCGGAATACATGTCGGCAAATCCAGGCAAATATTACGCGTGTAAGGAATCAACCCTTGGGGACTCCAGCTACTGTCCTATTAGCCCGGATTTGTCGACACTCGATAATCTAATAATCATCCTGGTAATGTGCAACAGTTGTGAAATGCCGACCACACCAGCTGAAAGGAGGTAAACGAAGCGTATAGGCGCAACCACGCAGTGGTGAGCGCAGAAAGCGAAGAGCAGCTCCGCAAGCACGGGGCCAAACGTGCAGCGGATTTGGAAATCAAGTGAACGTGCCTGCTTTCAGTCAAGTGACCGTGGCTGTTGCAGAAGTCGGGTTAGGTGGTTCACTTTCTCATTAGCGGCTTGGCGAGTGCCCGGGTTGTCGCCTCGATGCGTCGGCTTTGCCGCCCAGCGCGCCGATTGGCCGCTAACAGGGGCTGTGGCAAGGCCACGGCCAGGCTCACTTGCCGGTTGAGGCGGTGCTCGAGCAGCTTTTTGAGATTGAAGGCGATGGCGGCAAGCAGCATGGTTTTGTGGGCGCCCGCATGGCCCCGCACGTTGAGTCGGCGCAAGCCGTAGTGGTGAATTAAGTTGCCGAACACGGGCTCGACGGTACCTTGGCGGACCCGGCGTTTGCGTTGCCCCCGCCGGCTTTGATGCCGCTGCCACGCCCGGCGGTAGGCCGCGTCGTAAATCGTGCGGTTGATTTGCTTGCGCTTGGCGCGTGGGGCGCACAGCGGCTTGCGCGGGCACTGCTGGCACGTGCGGCAGGGCGCCCAGTAAATCTTGTGCCAGGACCCGTCCTGGTTCGTGTCGTACTTCTGAAAGGGCCGCGCCTGGCCTTCGGGGCAAGTAAAGGCGTCGGTGGCGCGGTCGTAGGCAAAGCCATCGATTTCGGGCTTGTACTGGCCGAAGACGGGAATCCAGGCCGTTATTTGCTGGGCTTCGAGCAAGGCGTAGTTCGGGCCGTTTGCGTAGCCGGCGTCGGCCAGCAGTTCGCGCAGGGGCAGCTCGTTGGCGCGCAAGCGCCGCTGCAAGCCGGTGAGCAAGCGGGGCAGGTGCAGGCTGTCGCGCGTATCGGCGAAATCGGCCTGCACGTGGCTAATGACGCCTTTTGCCGTGTCGACGGCCAGACTGCAGAGGTAGTTCAGCGTCCGCGCTTTGCCGGGCTTGACGGAGATGCGCGCGTCGGGGTCGGTCAGACTGTAGTGCGTCTTGTTGCTGAGCAGCCGCGCCTGTTCGTGCCGCGCGCCCAGCGCGTCGATCTGCGCGCCCTGCCGCCGCGCCTGGGACGTGGCCAAGTTGCGCAGCTGGTGGGACGTGGCGCTGAGCAGGGAGGCAGCGGGCGCTGCCGGCGGGGCCTCGCGGCCGGCCACGTGCGGGCCCGGCGCCTCGGCGGCCTGCTTTTCGCGCACGGCTTCCAGCGCCGCGTTGGCCTTGACCGGGGCCGAGTCGACGGCCTGCGTGTCGCCGGCCACTAAGCCCCGGGCCACGCACTGGGCGAAGACGTGGTCAAACAGGTGCTCAAACACCGCGGCCGGCAAGAGCTGGCGGGTGCGGCCAATGGTCGAGTGCCAGGGCAATTCCTCGTCCACTTCGTAGCCCAGGAAGTAGAGAATGTCGAGGCGCAGGGCGCAGTGCTCGACCAGGCGGCGGTCGCTGACCAGGTTTTCCAGCCGGCCTACCAGCACGAGCTTGAAGAACACCACGGGGTTGAGCGAGGACTGGCCCGTGTGGCTATAGAGCGCCTGGGTCTCGTCGTAGAGAAACGTCCAATCGACCAATTCGGCCAGCCGCCGGTACAGGTTATGGGGCGGCACCCGCTCACTTAGCCGAAAGCGGGTCACCTCTTTGTCGAGAAACTCCTTCTTGCCTTGCATCTTCCTGCTACGAACACGACTTCTGCAACATCCACCACCGTTTTTGTGAACGTCTTTCAGGGTTACAGTGTGGCGACTTTGCTACCTGTCCGGGGATGCGAGCGCTGCGCATGACCGGAGCCACAGCTAGACTTACGACAGAGTGGTCAGCCAACGCTGCACCTCTTGTGGGGCCAGGCAGGTGCGTAGCCAGTGTTAACCGTGCTGCTCAAAGAACGCCTTCCAGTCGTCCCAAATCGCGGACGTGACGACCGCACCCGTGATGCAAACAACGGTGGAACCGATAGTGGCTGCACTCATGGAATAAAATTACCCGCGGTTTGCTAATCCACTCGCATACCGCCGAAAGAGGTCTAACCGGCCGCTGCCGCACTGGCGGAGTAGAAGCCGTGGTAGAAAACATAGGCCGGCCGCTCAAAAGAAAGCTCTCAAATTAGCCAAACAGTAAGGGCGCCCGGTGAGGGGACAAGAGCAAAACGGGTGCTATCTTTTATTCTGCAATGAATTTGGCACAAACGATTGTGTGTTGTTTTGGGAAGTTGAGGATTTGCCTTAATAATATTCCCTGATAGGTTTGCTGAATAAAAATTTTTTTTACCATCTTTACACAAACGATTGTGCGATTCCCACCTAAACCCTTACTCCTTATGAAAAAGTCAGTACCCAAAACGCCGGGGCTTGCGCTACCCGCTTTGCTTGGCGGCTTGCTGTTGCTGCCCGGCACGGGCCAGGCCACGATTGCGACTGCGGCGCCCGTCCTTTCGCCGGCGTGGCAAGTAGTCGACGGGCCGGTAACCGGCCGCATCACCGATGAAAAAGGCGCCGGCATCCCGGGCGTGACCGTGCTGGTGAAAGGCACCAGCAACGGCACCCAAACCGACGTCGACGGGCGCTACAGTCTTGTAGCACCCGCCAATGCCACGCTGGTGTTTTCCTTCGTCGGCTATACCTCCCAGGAAATAGCGGTGGGCGGCCGCAGCACCATCGACACCCAGCTAGCCGTGAGTGCGCAGGGCCTGTCGGAGGTGGTGGTGGTGGGCTACCTGGCACAAGACCGCCAGAACGTGACCAGCGCCGTGAGCAGCCTCAACGTGCAGGAGGCCAACAAAGCACCCGTGCCCACGCTGGCCCAATCCATTCAGGGGCGCACACCGGGCGTGCAGGTAGAAGGCTCGGGCGCCCCCGGCGCCGTGCCCAACATTGTGATTCGCGGCATCGGCAGCTTTTCCAACGGCAGCAACCCGCTGTACGTTATCGACGGGCTATGGACCGACAACATTCGCGACGTTAGCCCGAACGACATCGAGTCGGTGACGGTGCTGAAAGACGCGTCGTCGACGGCGGTGTACGGCTCGCGCGGGGCCAACGGCGTTATCGTGGTGACGACCAAGCGCGGGGCCTCTGGAGCGCCCAAGGTGAGCTTCAACGGCTACACCGGTGTGGAAAGCATTTATAAGCAGTACGACCTGACCAACCACAGCGAGTGGGCCGACCGCAGCGCCGTAGCTTACGCCAACGCGGGCCTGCCGCCGCTGGCCGGGGCCAATAAGGCCGGTGGCACGTTTACCAACGCCGTCGACACGGACTGGCAAAAAGAGTTTTTCCAGACCGGCAAAATTGAGGACTACAACCTGACCTTCTCGGGCGGCAGCCGCGAAGGTAAAAATGCCGGCAACTTCCTGATTTCGGGCGGCTACTTCAACCAGCAGGGCGTAGTGAAGGGCCCCTCTTTTGAGCGCTACAGCGTGCGCCTGAACTCGGGCCTGACGCGGGGCCGCCTGAAAGTGGGCCAGAGCGCCCTACTCACGCACATCAACACGCGCTTACTGAACGACATTGCCTTCGTGGATGTGCTGACCATGCTGCCGGGCATTCCGGTGCGCAACCCGGCCACCACCAGCGGCTACGGCTACGGCACCGCGGCCCTGTTCAACTACTCGGTGAACCCGGTGGCGGCGCAGGAAATCCGCAACAACACCCAAACCAACGAGCGGCTGCAGGCCAGCGCCAACGGCGAGTTTTCCTTCACCGACTACCTGTCGTACCGCCTGAACCTGGGCCTGGAGATGCACCTGTTTGCGGACAAGGACTTCCGCAAAGAAGGCCGCATTCGCCTGGGCAATCCCGACACCGGCGAAACTTACCTGTTTGAAGGGCGGGGCACCCAGCGCACGCTGCTGGTGGAAAACACCCTGAATTTCAACAAGCGTTTCGGCGACCACAGCGTGAATGCCCTGGTGGGCTACTCGGAGCAGACCTACAACTTCAACAACGCCACGGCCCGTACCACGGGCTTCAACGCCCTGCCCCAGTACTACCCCATCCTGAACGCGGGCACCAGCACGGCGCCCACCGTGGGCGGCTTCATCGACGAATGGGCCAAACGCTCGTACTTCAGCCAGTTGAACTACGACTACAAAAACCGCTACCTGGTGACGGCCAGCTTCCGGCGCGACGGTTCGTCGCGCTTCGACCCCAGCCGGCAGTACGGCAACTTCGGCGCGGCCTCGGTGGGCTGGCGCGTGAGCGAGGAAGAGTTTTTCAAGAGCGCGGTGCCCTTTGTGAGCAACCTGAAGCTGCGCGCCAGCTACGGCGTGAACGGCAACGACAACGTGCCGGGCTCCTACCTCTACCAAACCTCTGTGAACCAAAACGTGAACTACGTGCTGGGTAGCGGCCAGGTCATCACCAACGGCGCCATCCAGATTGGCTTGGAAAGCAAGAACCTGCACTGGGAGTCGCGCTACACCTCCGACGCGGGCCTCGACCTGGGCTTGCTGGATAACCGCCTGACGCTGTCGGCCGACTACTACGTGTCGACCACGGAAGATGCGCTGGTGAACCCGCCGCTGCCCACATACATCGGCTCGTTCAACGCCGCGCCGTTCACCAATCTGGGCAAAATCCGGAACCAGGGCTTTGAGTTGGGCCTGGGCTACCACGACAACCGCAAGGCCTTCACCTACGGCGCCGACCTCGCGCTGACGACCATCAAGAACGAGGTGCTGGCGCTGTCGGAGCTGCAGCCCAACATTCCCGGGGCCATCAACCTGACGCGTACCACCGTGGGCCAGCCCATCAGCCGCCTCTACCTGATGCAGATGGTGGGCATCTTCCAGACGCAGGACGAAATCAACAACTACAAGAGCGCCAACGGCACGGTCATTCAGCCCAACGCCAAGCCCGGCGACGTGAAGTACGAAGACGTGGACGGCGACGGCACCATCAATACCGACAAGGACCGCAAGTTTGTGGGCAACCCCTTCCCCAAGCTGCAGTTTGGCCTGAACCTGAATGCTGGCTACAAGGGCTTCGACCTCAGCGTGTTCTTCCAGGGCGTGACCGGCAACGACGTGTTCAACTCCACCCGCGCCTCGCTCGACCAGCTCGACGGCCAAACCAACTTCCGCCGCGACGTGGAGCCCTGGACCGAGCAGAACCGCTCGACCACCACGCCCCGCCTCGTGAACGGCGGCAGCAACGGCATGAATACCCTGCGCCAAACCACCCGCTGGGTGGAAGACGGCAGCTACCTGCGCCTGCGCAACATTCAGCTGGGCTACACCCTGCCGGCTTCGCTGAGCAACCGCGTACCCGGCCTGGGCAGCGTGCGCGTGTACGTCACCGGCCGCAACGTCTTCACCCTGACGAAATACACGGGCTACGACCCCGAAACGCCGGGCATTGGCGTGTTTGGTCGCGGCGTCGACGATGGCAGCTACCCGAACATCCGGTCTTACACCGCGGGCCTGCAAGTCAATTTCTAATAGCAAATGACGCCGTGGCCCCCAGGGCCGGCGGCCTCTTTCCCATCCTTTTGCTTTCTTCCCATGAAACGCTATAAAATTTCCACCTTCCTGCTGGCCGGGGCGATGCTGCTGAGCACCGCCGGCTGCAAGAACGACCTGCTGGACAAAGTGAACCCCAACGAGCCCAGCACCGGCCAGTTCTGGAAAACCCAGGACGACGCCGTGCGCTCGGTCACGGCCATGTACTCGGGCCTGCAGTACATCGGCACCTACAGCCAGCGCTGGCACTTCGCCACCGTGCCCCGCTCCGACGAAGCCTTCAGCCAAAGCCCCTACGTGGAGCTGGCCCAGTACACCCGCTTCATCCAGGCCAACACCACGTTCGAGTATTCGCTCTTCATGTGGATTGACTTCTACCGGACCATCTTCCGGTGCAATCAAATTATTGACCGGGTGCCTGGCATCCCGATGGACGACAACCTGAAGAAGCGCCTGGTGGCCGAAGCGCGCTTTGTGCGCGGTCTGTGCTACTACGATATGTCGATGACCTTCGGCAACGTGCCGCTGAACCTGGTGAACGCCGACGCCTCAACCCGCGTGCCCCAGGGCACGGTGCAATCAGTGCAGGAGCAGGTAATCAAGGACCTGCTGGCCGCCAAGCCCGACCTGCCCCTGACCTACGACGCCGCCAACAAGGGCCGCGCCACGCGCGGCGCCGCCGCCGGCCTGCTGGGCCGCGTGTACATGCAGCAGCGCCTCTGGGCTGAGGCCTCGGCCCAGTTTACCGAAGTCATCAGCTCGGGCCAGTACTCACTGGTGCCGAACTACGTCGATAACTTCACCATGGCCAACGAGAACAACAGCGAGTCGCTGTTCGAAGTCCAGTTTTCGGATGCCTCCATCGTGGGCGGGCAGGACTTTGCCGGGGCCGGTGAAGGCAACGAGCGGGCCCAGTTTTTTGCGCCTCCCGGCATTGGCTACACCGACGTGGAAGCCCGCCGCTGGATATTCGACGAGTTCACGGACCGCACCGCCACCAACCAGGTGGACCCGCGCCGGGATGTGACCCTGTTCAGCGCCGTGGGCACGCCCACGGTGTACGGCCAGGCCTTTGGGGTGGGCGGCCTCAACCTGAACCCCTCGCGCTACTTCTGGCGCAAGTACCAGAACGACCGCACCAAACCCACCGAAAACTTCTTCTCCGGCATCAACATCCGCCTGCTGCGCTACGCCGACGTGCTGCTGATGCAAGCCGAGGCGCTGAACGAGCAAAACCGCCCCGCCGATGCCGCCGCCCTGGTGAACCAGGTGCGCCAGCGCCCCTCCGTGAACCTGACGCCCATTTCCACATCCCTCTCGCAGACGGCCATGCGCACCCAGATTCGCCACGAGCGGGTCACCGAACTGTCGGGCGAAGGCATGCGTTGGTACGACATCAACCGCTACGGCCTGCTCGACAACCAGGCCGGCATCGACGAGTTGAAACTCCGCGACTCCGACTTCAACAACTTCACGCTGGGCAAGTCCAAGCTGCTGCCCATTCCGCAGACCGACATCGACATCGACCGCAGCATCGTGCAAAACCCCGGTTACTAAGCTACAAAGCCGCACAACCGCTGTTCCGGAGCAATACCGGAGCGGCGGTTGTTTGGGCTGTGGACCTTTCCGCTTCACCTTTCCTTCCTTTGCCGATGCGTTATTTCCTACCCCTGGCCCGCGCGTTTGCGGTGTCGCTGCTGATGCTGCCGGGCGCGGCCTGCCAGAAAACCAAGCCGGCGCCGTTTGTGCCGGTGGTGCCCACCGTCAACTCGGGCCCCACATTCGTGAACCCGCTGCTGCCCTCCGGCCCCGACCCGTGGGTGTACCAGAAGGACGGGTTTTACTACTACATGCACACGCTGAACGACCGGCTGGCCATCTGGAAAACCCCCAAAATGTCGGACCTAGGCACCACGCCCAGCCAGGTGGTCTGGACGCCGCCGGCCAACAGCCCGGCCGCCGGCAACCTGTGGGCGCCGGAGCTCTACTTCCTCGACGGCAAGTGGTACATCTACTACACGGCCGGGCCCGCCGGCACCAACCTGGGCCTGCAGCGCACCTGGGTGCTCGAAAACTCCTCGGCCGACCCCACCACCGGGAGTTGGGTTGACAAGGGCCGTATCTTCAATGCCGGTGAGGACTACTGGGCCATCGACGGCACGGTGCTGGAGCAAAACGGCAACCGCTACCTTATCTGGTCGGGCCACAACGGCATCGACGGCGTGCAGCGCCTCTACATCTCGCAAATGAGCAACCCCTGGACCCTGACCGGGCCGCGGGTGGAGCTGTCGCGGCCGCAATACGCCTGGGAACTCAACGGCTTCGGCGTGAACGAAGGCCCCGAAATCCTGAAGCGCGGCAACAAAACCCATTTGGTGTACTCGGCCAGCTTTTGCGGCACCGACCAGTACGTGCTGGGCATGATGACGGCCAGCAGCACTGCCGACCCCATGTTGCCGGCCTCGTGGGTGAAGGCGGCCACGCCGGTATTCTCCCAAAACCCCGCCAACCGGGCCTACGCCACCGGCCACAACGCCTTCTTCAAATCCAAGGATGGCAGCGAAGACTGGATTATCTACCACGCCAACTCCAATCCCAATGAGGGCTGCGTGGAAAAGCGCAACCCGCGCATGCAAAAGTTTACCTGGAATGCCGACGACACGCCCAACTTCGGCACGCCCGTGGCCGTTGGCACGGCCGTCACCAAGCCCAGCGGCGAGTAGCCGGCCCGCCTTGTTCTTTCTTCGTTGACCTATTTTAACCCACCCGTTTCTATGTTCTTCCTGCTATCCTCCGCCCTGCCGGCGCTTACGCCGGCCCGGGGCCACCGCTCATGGCTGCGCTGGGTGGCCCTGCTTTTTTTAATGGTTGTCTTGGCGCGCCCGGCCTCGGCGCTGCAGGGCGCCCAGGGTGTGCACGACCCCTCCACCATCGTGAAAGAGGGCAACAAATACTGGATTTTCGCCACCGGCCAGGGCGTCTACAGCATGTATTCCACCGACTTGGTGAACTGGACGGCCGGGCCGCGCCCGGTTTTCGTCAACAACAACTACCCGAGCTGGATTAACACCAAGGTGCCGGGCTTCCAGGGCAACTTCTGGGCGCCGGAGTGCATTTTCATGAACGGCAAGTACTACCTGTACTACTCCTGCTCCACGTTCGGCTCGAAGATTTCGGCCATTGGCCTGGCCACCAACGTGACCCTGGACCCCGCCAACCCCAGCTACAATTGGGTCGACGAAGGCGAAGTGGTGTCGTCCAACGCCGGCAGCAGCGCCAATGCCATCGACCCGGCCATCTTCAAAGACACCAACGGCGATGTGTGGCTCAGCTACGGCTCCTTTTTCGGCGGCCTGCGGGTGCAGCAGTTGAACGCAACCACCGGCAAGCCCCTGGCCGGCAGCACGGCCGTGGCGGTGGGCGCCGGCAATACCGAAGCCGCCTACCTCACCAAGCGCGGCAACTTCTACTACCTGTTCATGAACCGCGGCGCCTGCTGCAACGGCCTTAACAGCACCTACTACATTGTGGTGGGCCGCTCCACGTCGCCCACCGGCCCTTTCCTGGACCAGAACGGCGTGAACCTGAACACCAACACCGGCGGCTCGGTGGTGCTCAACGTGTCGGGCCGCTACGTGGGCCCCGGCCACGCCGGCATCTTTGAAGAAGGCGGCGTCAGCTATTTCTCGCACCACTACTACGACGGCGACGACAACGGCGCACCCAAGCTGGGCCTGGCCAAGCTGACCTGGGACGCGGCCAACTGGCCCGTGGTGAGCCGCGACTGGGTGACCCCGGGCCGGTACGAAATTGCCAGCCAAAACAGCTCCCTGGTGTGGCAGGCGCAGGGCTGCACCGGCGCCGCGGGCGAGGCCATCACGCAAGGCACGCGCACCGGCCAACCCTGCCAGCAGTGGGACGTGGTATCGGCCGGCGACGGCGAATACCGCATCGAAAACGCCGTTAGCAGCATGGCGGCCGGCGTGGTCGGCTGCTCGTCGGCCAACGGCGCCGCGCTGGAACTGGCTACTTCCATCAACAACCCGTGCCGCCTGTTCCGCATCGACCGGGCCAACGACGGCACCCTAGTGTTTGCCTCGGCCAACGGCAACCGGGTGGTGGAAGTTCCCTCGGCCTCCACGGCGCCGGGCACCCGGCTGGCTTTGTTCAACTACAACGGCTGCCTCTGCCAGCGCTGGCGCCTCACCGTGAACGGGGTGCTGGGCACGGCGGCTGCCCAGCCATTGCGCGACGTGAGCATCTACCCGGTACCGGCCGTGCAAGGCCATTTCACGGTTGACCTCGGGGCTGGCAAGGCGGCTGAAGCAACAACTGTGGCGGTGTCCAACCTGACAGGCCAAGTGGTTTTCCGTCAGGTGTTCGGTGCTCAGCAAGCCAGGCTCAGCGTGGAAGCCGGCCTGAAGCCCGGCATCTACTTGGTGCAAGTGGAGCGGGGCGGCCGCTGGCATTCGCAGAAGCTCAGCGTGCAGTAGCGCACCGGCAGGCAACTCAGCGGCACCGTGACGGACCAGCAAGTGCCCAATAAGAACGGCCAGCCGGACGAAGTGGCGTTTGGCGGCCGCTAGCAGGAAACAACCATAGGGCTGGTTAGAAATAAGAACGTCATGCTGAGCGCAGTCGAAGCATCTCTACCGCTTCGTTGCAAAGGCTCAGACAAAGCAGTGGAGATGCTTCGACTGCGCTCAGCATGACGTTCGGGTCTAAAATATACCTCCCGCATCAAGCCGATTTCTCTATCAAATTCCCACTCCCACCCAATGCGGAATAACCTTACTACGCTGGACCTGCTGGTCTTTTTCGTTTACCTGATTGGGGTGTCGGCCTACGGCTTCTACATCTACCAAAGTAAAAAGAAGGCCGAGCAGAGCACCAAAGACTACTTCCTGGCCGAAGGTTCGCTCACGTGGTGGGCCATTGGCGCCAGCATGATTGCGTCGAACATCTCGGCCGAGCAGTTCATTGGCATGTCGGGGTCCGGCTTCAAAGTGGGGGTGGCCGTGGCTGCCTACGAATGGGTGGCGGCCGTGGTGCTCATCATCGTGGCCGTGTTCTTTATGCCGGTGTACCTGAAGAATAAAATCTTCACGATGCCGCAGTTTCTGGAGCAGCGCTACAACTCCACGCTTAGCCTGATAATGAGCATTTTCTGGCTGTTTCTGTACGTACTGGTCAACCTGACTTCCATCCTGTACCTCGGCGCGCTGGCCTTGAGCAACCTAGTGGGCGGCGACTCCTTCCACGTCATCATTGTGCTGCTGGCCCTGTTCTCGCTGCTCATCTCCATTGGGGGTATGAAGGTGGTTGGCTACACCGACGTGGTGCAGGTGGTGGTGCTAGTAGTGGGCGGCCTGGTGACCACCTACATTGCCCTCACGCTGGTCAGCACCAAGTTTGGCCTGGGCGGCGGCGCCCTCTCTGGTTTCAACGCCCTGATGGAAAAGGCCCCCGACCACTTCCATATGATATTCTCCAAGCCTACGGGCGCTACGCCGCAGGTGGAAGTCGATAAGTACCTGGCCCTGCCCGGCATTGCCATGTACCTGGCCGGCCAGTGGATTGTGAACCTGAACTACTGGGGCTGCAACCAATACATCACCCAGCGCGCCCTGGGCGCCGACCTGCACACGGCCCGCACGGGCATCCTGTTCGCCGGCATCCTCAAGCTGATGATGCCCGTGATTGTGATGCTGCCCGGTATTGCCGCCTACGTGCTCTACCGCAACGGCAGCCTGCAGGCCGAGATGGCCTCCACCGGCGCTTTCAACTCCGACAACGCCTACTCGGCCATTCTCACCTTCCTGCCCAACGGCCTGAAGGGCCTGAGCATGGCCGCGCTCACGGCGGCTATTGTGGCTTCGCTGGCCGGCAAGGTCAACTCGATTTCGACCATCTTCACCCTCGACATCTACAAGCGCTACCTCAACCAGGACGCTTCGGAGAAGAAGCAGGTTTGGGTGGGCCGCCTCACCATTCTGGCGGCCGTGGTGCTCAGCGTGGCCATGACGTGGAAAGACCTGCTCGGCATCGGCGGCGAGGGCGGTTTCCAGTTCATTCAGAAGTACACGGGCTTCATTTCGCCCGGCATCCTGGCGGTGTTCCTGCTGGGCATGTTCTGGAAGCGCACCACCGCTACGGCGGGCATCGTGGGCATCTTGGCGGGCTTTGCCATGTCGGTGTTTTTCAACAACTATGCGCCCGCGGTGCTGGGGCCCGAAACCCTTTTGTACACCGCCTTCCGCAACTCGGCCGGCGTATACGAAATCCCCTTCCTGATTTGCATGGGCCTGTCGTTCGTCTTCACCATGGTGCTGATGATAGTGGTAAGCCTGGCCGGCCCGGTACTCAACCCCAAAGCCATTCAGCTTGACTCCAGCATGTTCAAGGTGAGCCGGCAAACCTTGTCGCTCATTGTCATCACCATGCTGTTGCTGACGGCGCTGTACGCCAAGTTCTGGTAGCCAAATAAGCGAGCCCTGCACACGCAGGGCTCACTTATTCGCATTCAACACAAACGATTGTGTTGAATATAGTCGCTGATTTACTTATGGTTAAAACCCCTGCACTCCGAATGAAAGGGTTAACGCTTTCCGCTTAGCATAGCTGCTGAGTGGCTTGCCTGGCGCTCAACGGCGGTAGGTTTTTTTTCTGGTTACAATTTCTCTTTTCACCACCAATTCCCACTTCTATGAAAAGCAGTTTTACGTCCGCCCACCAGCCCCTTGCGGGCTCTTCTATTCATGCCGCGCTCAAGCGCTTGCTGCCCGCTCGGCTGGGCGGCGCGTGGCGACTGGCCGCATTAGTGCTGTTACTTGGCACCTTGAGCCGGCCTGCCCTGGCCCTGCAGGGCAACGACAATTGCCATGACCCGTCGTCCATTGTGAAGGATGGCAACAAGTACTGGATTTTTACTACCGGCACCGACATCTACGCCATGTATTCCTACGACCTAGTGAAGTGGGAATCGGGCCCGCAGTCGGTGTTCAATGGTTTCCGGCCGGCCTGGATAGCGAACCGCGTGCCCGGCTTTACCGGCGAGTACTGGGCCCCCGAGTGCGTGTACCGCAACGGCAAGTACTACCTGTACTACTCCTGCTCCACGTTCGGCTCCAACGTGTCGGCCATTGGCGTGGCCACCAACGTTACCCTGGACCCCGCCAATCCCAACTACCAATGGATTGACCAGGGCGAAGTGGTGGCGAGCGGCAGCAATGGCGCCTGCAACGCCATCGACCCTGCCATCATCACCGACGCCGCCGGCGGCGTCTGGATGACCTACGGCTCGTTCTTCAAAGGGCTGGGCTTAATAAAGCTCGACGCCACCACCGGCAAACGCTCGGGCACCAGCTTCTACTGGCTGGCCGGCAACGTGGCCGCCGACGGCGTGACGCGCAACAGCAGCGGGAGCGAAGCGCCCTACATTGTGCGCAACGGCAGCTACTACTACCTTTTCCTCAACAAAGGCGCCTGCTGCAAAGGCTCCAACAGCACCTACTACATCCAAGTAGGGCGGTCGACGAGCGTTACGGGCCCGTACCTCGATAAAAACGGCGTCGACCTGAACCAGAACGGCGGCACCACGCTCATTGCCACCAGCGGCAAATACGTGGGGCCGGGCCACGTGGGCTTGTTTATCGAAAACGGCGCTAATTACCTTTCCCACCA
Organism: Hymenobacter monticola; assembly: GCF_022811645.1. Lineage (NCBI taxonomy): Bacteria > Pseudomonadati > Bacteroidota > Cytophagia > Cytophagales > Hymenobacteraceae > Hymenobacter > Hymenobacter monticola. The sequence goes on from NZ_CP094534.1 coordinate 3,508,179, forward strand.
CTACTACGACAACACCCAGAACGGCCGCGCCCGCCTCAGCGTGGGCAACATGGGCTACGACGGCGCCGGCTGGCCCTTCATCACCCGCGACTGGCTGGCCGCGGGCCAGTACACGCTCACCAACCTCAGCAGCGGCAAGCGCTGGGACGATTGGGGCTGCACCGGCGCCCTCTACGAAAGCGTGGCGCAAGGCACCGCCGCCAACCTGACCTGCCAGAAGTGGAACCTGACGCCCGACGGCAACGGCGAGTACCGCATCACCACGGCCATGAGCAGCGGCCTGGCCGCCGAGGTAGTAGGCGGCAGCCCCAACAATGGCGCCCGCCTGCAACTGAACACCTACACCGGCGCCGCCAGCCAGCGCTTCAAAATAGAGCGGGCCAGCAACGGCACCTACGTGCTGGCCTCGGTGAACGGCAACCGCGTGGTGGAAGTACCGGCCTGCTCGGCCACCGCCGGCGTGCAGCTGGCCCTCTACGACTACCTGGCCAACGCCTGCCAGCAATGGACCATTGCCCCAGGCGCCGCCGGCCGCGCATTAGCCGTGCAAGATTCCAAAGGTGCCGCCTTCAGCGTGCTTCCCAACCCGGCGGTGCAGGGCCGCTTCGTGGTGAAGCTGGCGGAGGAGCTGGCCACCGGGCCGGTCACCATGACGCTGGCCGACGTGCAGGGCCGGGTGGTGTACCGCGGCAGCAGCGCGGGGCAGGCCGAGGTGCTGGTGGTGGCCGATGTACCGGCCGGACTGTACCTGCTGCGGGTGACCGGCGCGCAGCGCAGCTACTCAGCGAAAGTTGTCATTCAATAGAGCCGGCCGCGGCGGGGTAGAAACCTAAGAAAAAGCCCTTAATAGCCGAATAAGAACCGTAGCAGGGCGGGCAGCATGAAGCGGCCTGCCAGATACATAATCCCCAGTGCAATGAAAGTTTACCTACCCGCTTTAGTAGCCACCCTGGTCCTGGCCACTGCCTGTACGAAAGACAAACCGGCCCCTTTTGACCCCGGCCCAACGCAGGTATTTCGCAACCCCATTGTGAGCAGCAAATTCACGGCCGACCCCGCCGCGCTGGTGCACAACGGCACGGTGTACGTGTACGCCGGGCACGACGAGGCCGACACGGGGCAAAACCAGTACGTTATGAACGAGTGGCTCTGCTACTCCTCCACCGACATGGTGAACTGGACCGAGCACCCGGTGCCGCTGCGGGTGGGCGCCTTTGCCTGGGCCCGCGCCGATGCCTGGGCCTCGCAGGTGATAGCGCGCAACGGCAAGTTTTACTGGTACGCCACCGTGGACCACCGCACCGTGCCCGGCAAAGCCATCGGCGTGGCGGTGTCCAACAGCCCCACCGGCCCGTTTACGGATGCCTTGGGCACGGCCCTCATCACCAACAACATGACCACGGCCGTGAACAGCTTCTTCGACGACATCGACCCCACGGTGTTCATTGCCAGCAGCGGCCAGGCCTACCTCTACTGGGGCAACACGGCCTGCTACTACGCCAAGCTCAAGCCCAACATGGTGGAGCTGGACGGGCCCATTCGCACCATTCCGCTACCGGCCTACACCGAGGCGCCCTGGATACACCAGCGCGGCAGCTGGTACTACCTGAGCTACGCCAGCGGCTTTCCCGAAAAAATAGCCTACGCCCGGAGCCGCAGCCCCGAAGGCCCCTGGGTGTACCAGGGCGTGCTCAACGAGCTGGCCACCAATTCCGAAACCAACCACCAGGCCATCATCGACTTCAAGGGCAAGTCTTACTTCATCTACCACAACGGCGCCCTGCCCACCGGGGGCAATTTCCGCCGTTCGGTGTGCGTGGACTACCTGCGCTACAACGCCGACAGCACCATGCAAAAAGTGGTGATGACCAACCTCGGCGTAGAGCCGGCCCTCTGAGCTTGCCCCTGCCGTTATTAAAGCCGGCTTGGGAGTCACCCCGCGGGGTGCTATATGCCAATGCGCCGCCTTCGGCGCGGCAAAGCCAGGGTTCGGGTTGCAAAAAAGGCTGGCCATCGGCCAGCCTTTTTTCTTGGAATAGCGGGATGGATGCCGCGGCATAAGGCCAGGGCCGCACGGCCGGGCATTGAGCCTCGGCTACGAGAGTACCTCTTTGGCTTCTTCCTCGGCGGGCTGGCCGGCCAGCACCCATTGGGCCTGCTTCACCACATTCTCCACCGAGAAGCCGAACAGCTCCATCACGGCTTCGCCGGGGCCCGACTCGCCGAAGCGATTCATGGCAATGACGGTGCCTTCGTCGGTGGCGTACTTGTGCCAGCCCATTGGCGAGCCGGCCTCAATGGCCACGCGCTTGCGCACCGCCGGCGGCAGCACCTGCTGGCGGTAGGCCAGCGGCTGCTTTTCGAATAACTCCCACGAAGGCATGCTGACCACGCAGGTAGGCACGCCCTGCGCTTCCAGTTCGGCTTGCGCCTGCATGGCCAGCGCCACCTCCGAGCCCGTGGCCAGCAACAGCAGCTCCGGTGTGCCGCCGGCTGCTTCGCTCAGCACGTAGGCCCCGCGGGCCACGCCCTCGCGCGCCGAGCCGTACCGCTGCTGGTCGAGCACAGGCAGCTTCTGGCGCGACAGGATGAGCACCACCGGCGACTTGGGCAGGGTCAGGGCCACGCGCCAGGCTTCCACGGTTTCGTTGGCATCGGCGGGGCGCAGCACCACCACGTTGGGGATGGTGCGCAGGGCCGCCACGTGCTCCACCGGTTGGTGCGTGGGGCCGTCCTCGCCCAGCCCGATGCTGTCGTGCGTGAACACAAACGTCACCGCCGACTCGGCCAGCGCCGACAGCCGAATGGCGCCGCGCATGTAGTCCGAAAACGTGAGAAACGTGCCGCCGTAAGCCCGCACGCCGCCGTGATGGGCCATGCCGTTGAGGGCCGCGCCCATGGCATGCTCGCGCACCCCAAACCACACGTTGCTGTGCTGGTAGCTGCCGGGCTGGAAGCTCACGGCGCCGCTGGTGGGCATCTCGTTCGAGCTGGCCAAATCGGCCGAGCCGCCAAACAGGTAGGGCACGGTTTGCTTGAGTGCATTCAGCGCTTTGCCCGATGCCTGACGGGTAGCCAGGGCGCCGTCGGCGGGCGTGAAAAGTGGCAGCGAGGCGTCCCAGCCTGCGGGGAGCACCCCCGCAAACGAATCCCGTAGCAAGTCCCACCTTTCTGGGTATTTCTGCTGGAATGCCTCGGTTTTGTGCTGCCATTCGTGTTGAAGGCGCGCGCCGCGCTGCCCGGCCTCGGCCAGGTGCGTGCGCACGTCTTCGGGTACTATGAAACTGGCTTCGGGGTCGAAGCCAAAAAAGGTCTTGGCGGCTTTCAGGTTGGCTTCGCCCAGCGGCGAACCATGCACCTTGCTGGTGCCTTCCTGCGGGCTGCCGTAACCAATAATGGTCTTGATGGAAATCAGCGACGGCCGCTCGGTTTCGGCCTGGGCCGCCCGGATGGCGGCCTCAATGGCGTCAAGGTCGTTGCCATCGGTCACGCGCTGGGTGTGCCAGCCGTAGGCGTCGAAGCGGGCCAAGGCGTCCTCGGTGTAGGAGAGGTTGGTGGGCCCGTCGAGGCAGATGTCGTTGTCGTCGTAGAGGTAAATGAGCTTGCCCAGCTTGAGGTGGCCCGCCAGCGAAGCCGCCTCCGCCGCAATGCCCTCCATTAGGTCGCCGTCGCTCACAATGGCGTAGGTGAAGTGGTCCATCAGCTCGTGGCCGGGCTCGTTGTACACGGCCGCAAGGTGCGCCTCGGCCATGGCCATGCCCACGCCGTTGGCGAAGCCCTGGCCCAGCGGGCCGGTGGTTACCTCCACGCCCGGCGTGATGTTCGACTCGGGGTGGCCGGGCGTGCGCGAGTGCAGCTGCCGAAAGGCCTTGAGGTCATCGAGCGACAAATCGTAGCCATAGAGGTGCAGCAGGCTGTAGAGCAGCGCCGAGCCGTGGCCCGCCGACAGCACAAACCGGTCGCGGTTGGGCCACTTGGGGTCTTGCGGGTTGAAGCGCAGAAACCGCGAAAACAGCACGTACGCCATGGGCGCGGCGCCCAGCGGCAGGCCGGGGTGGCCCGAGTTGGCCGCCTGCACCATGTCGACGGATAGCAGTCGGATAGTGTTGACGCTGTGCTGAGGCAAAGAAGGAAAATGGTCGGACATCGAAAAGGAAATTAAGGCATTTTACACAATCGTTTGTGTGTAGATGCAAATAAAAAAATGGTGAAGCGTTAATTGACCGCGGGCCAGCCTTCGGCGTCCCAGCGCAGGGGCTCGATGCGCAGCTTGGAGCGGCCCTTGTCGGCGGCATCGTAGCCGTGGAACACCAGGTAATCGGCGTTGTCGAAGGTGTAAACCGAATTGTGGCCCACCCCAAACCAGTTCTTATCGCCTTGCAGCACCAGCGTGCCACCGCCCTGGTCCAGGGGCTTGCCGGTGCGGTCGAGGTAGGGGCCGGTAATGCTTTTGGCGCGCCCCACCACCATCTTGTAGGTGCTTTGCGGCCCGCGGCAGCAGTAGTCCCACGACGTGAAGAGGTAGTAGTAATCGCCCTTGCGGAAGAGAAACGGGGCTTCAATGGCGTCGTCACCGGGTTGCGCGTCGTCGTACTTGGGGTCGTGCGGGCGGCGGGCCAGCGTGCGCCACTGCTCGGGTTGGGCCGGGGCGGTGAGGTCGGGCCGGAGCTGCACCAGCTTGATGCCTCCCCAAAACGAACCAAAGGTGAGCCAGGGTTGGCCGGCTTCGTCGCGCATCAGGTTGGGGTCGATGGCGTTCCACTGGTCGCGGCCGGGCACCGATTGCACCACCCGCCCGCGGTCGGTCCAGTTAAAGTCGGGCGAGGCCGGGTTCAGGGTTTTGTTCGTGGCCAGGCCGATGCAGGAGGTGTTTTTGCCGAATGCCGAAATCGAATAAAACAGGTAGTACGTGCCGTTGTGATACGAAATGTCCGGGGCCCAAATGTGGTTGTCGCGGAACCCAGGCACGGCCTGTGTGGCCCACGCGGGCGCCGTGGCAAACACGGGCTTTTCGCGCGTCCAATGCTGCCGGTCGCGCGACGACCACACCGCAATGCCCGGGCCCGTGCAGAACATGTAGTACGCCCCGTCCTGTCGCGCCAGCACCGGGTCGTGAGCCGGGATGAGGGGGACCACCGGCTGTGCCACAGCGGTGAGGCAACACAGAAGCATTCCCAGCAAAAGCAATGGTTTCATAAACGAAGGAGTGCACATAAACGATTGTGCAATTTGGTTACAATATTTCGTATTCCGCTGCAGTGTTGCGCTGGAAATTTTCAAGGGCTTTTGAAATCCCATCCCTAGCCGGCGGTGAAGCAGCCAGTATTGTGTTGGCCTCGCCAGGGGGAGTTTACGGCTCTGTACATGGCCGGCAGAACAACGGCGATTCATCTATTATCTACTGATATGCAGTATATTAATTGCATGAACACGATACTAGTGTTAAACATTCGCATTCGTCCCTGCCTCACTTTGGGCTAAGATGTTACAGACAACATTTCCGACCAAAGCAGCGGCGCTCTTGGCTATCAACCACCCGTACATATAAAATTAGACACACAATCGTTTGTGAAAATAAAGCCAGGCAGCTACATTTGTCGAGCCCACCTTCAGCCACATTCCTGGGGGGCAGCGAGCAGCTCGCCGGCTGGTGTCTGAACCTTTTTATAACCCATTCCCACCAACAACCATGATAAAATCATTACTCTTCGGCGCGCTCATTACCGGTTCGGTACTTGCTGCCGGTTCGGCGCAGGCGCAGGGCGCCATCACCAACGGCGGCGTATACAAGCTCACCCACTACGGGGTGGTGGCCGACGGTTCGGCCGCCCAATTCGGCGTGCCGGCCGGCACCCCCCTGTGCCTGGACGTGGACAACAACCTGTCGACCGCCGGCACCAGCATCGGGCAGTGGGGCGACAACGGCATCGATGCCCAGCGCTTCGTGTTCGTTCTGCAGACCGATGGCTCGTATAAGCTGCGGCACCTGGGCACGGTGATGTACGTGCAAAGCGTGGCCCTGAACAAGGCCCAGGGCACCCAAATCGAGCAAAACGTATTGGCCACGACCAACGACGACGCCCAGCGCTGGCTCATAACCGACCCCAACAACAACGGCCGCTACAAATTCACGCTCAAGAACTCCGCCAATGCCGCGGGAATATCGCAGGTGCTGGAGGTCGGCTTTGGCAGCCCGGTCCCCGGCGCCCGCGTCAACCTGTGGGAAGACAACGGCTTCGAGCCCGCCCAGCGCTGGCAGCTGACCCGCACGGCCGTATCGTCTACCAAGAACGCGGCCGATGTCCTGCTCTGGCTACAAGCCTACCCCAATCCCCTGTCGCAGGGCCAAACCCTCTCGCTGCTAATTGAAGCCCAGCACAGCGGCAAAGCCGAGATTAACGTGCTGGACGTAATGGGCCGCCTGGTGCACCAGGAAGCGGCCGATTTACGGGCCGGTGGCAACCCGCTCACCCTGCACAACAACCCGTTGTCCCCAGGCCTGTACCTCGTGCGCCTCCAGCAAAGCGGCCGCGTGCAGCAAACCCAAGTACTGGTGCGCTAGCCTTCCTGATTCCGCACCCACGCAAAAAGAGCGGGCCCAATCGGGCCCGCTCTTTTTGTTTGTCATTTCGATGCAGTGGGAAAGTACTCAACGCGCTTGTATCAGCTTAGAAACTGCTTGAGTTAGTAAAAAGCATTTGGAACGTCATGCTGAGCGCAGTCGAAGCATCTCGCGTGTTGCAGTAATTCATTTACTACTGCAGTAGAGATGTTTCGACTGCGCTCAGCATGACGTTCAGTTTTACAGGAAAAATAATTTTCAAGCAGGCTTTCGGGCTGGGTTTGGATTTACTCCAGCAACACTATTTCACTGCTTTCACGCCTTCGCTGGTCATGGCCACGCGCTTCATGGTGCCGTCTTTATTGTAATACAGGTAGTCGATGCACACCGAGCGGCGGAAGCTGCCGCCGTCGGTGTTGATGGCGCCGTTGTGGTACACAAAGTAGGTCTGGCCCTTGAAGTCGATGATGGACTGATGGTTGGTGTTGGAGTTGCCGGCCACCTCGTTCAGGAGGCCCTTATACTCCCAGGGGCCCTCGATGCTGCGGCTCATGGCGTAGGCTATTTTTTCGGGGAAGCCGGTGGCGTAGCTCAGGTAGTACCAACCGTTGGCGCGGTGCACCCAGGGCGCTTCGGTGTAGGCCGGCAGGTTGGTCACCTTGTTGATGGGGCCGTCTAGCTCGGTCATGTTGGGCTTGAGCTTGGCCCAGTAGCAGTTCGTATTGCCCCAGTACAGGTAGGCCTGGCCCTTGCCGTCGATGAATACCGTGGGGTCGATGTCGTCCCACGAGATTTTGCTTTCGGTCATGGCGTTGGTAATCAGGGCCGAGCCCCGCGCGTCCTTGAACGGTCCGGTGGGACTGTCCGATACGGCCACGCCAAGGGCCTTGCCCGGTACGCTGCCGTGCTCCACGGCGGCATACCAGTAGAACTTGCCGTTGCGCGCTATCACCTGCGAGGCCCACGCGTCGTCCTTGGCCCAGGCAAAGGCCTTCACGTTGAGCGGCGACGGATGCTCTTTCCAGGTCACCATGTCGGTGGAGGAGTAGCAGAGCCACTCGTGCATTACGTAGCGCTGCTCCGGGGCCGGGGCCTCGTCGTGCCCGGCGTAGAGGTACACCGTGCCGTTGTGCACCAGCGCGGCGGGGTCGGCCGTGTACTTGGCTTTGATAATGGGGTTGCCGCCAGTGGGGGCCGGGGCTGTCTGGGCCGCGGCGGCAGCAGGCAAGAGGGAAGCCACCGTGAGCAAGCCAACGCTCGTAGCCCACCGCCCGAAGCCGGCCCGCCCAGCCGCAATAATCGCCTCCAACGCAAAAGGGAAAGTCCGCATGTTCATACCAGCCAAGAGCTTATTAGCGTTTGCCGGGAATGCGCAGCACCGTGAATGAACGCGGCGCCAGGGTATAGGTCACGTTGGGCGACGACACCTTGAACGTCGTTTCGGCGGGGGCCAGGTTCTGGGGTTGGTCCAGGCTATTCACGGCGTTTAGGTCGTTGCTGGCCAGCGTGATGGCCTTGGCAGTTTTGCCCAGCTTTTTCACCCCCTGCAGGTTCACGGCCACGGGCCGGGCCTCGGCCGAGTAGTTCACCAGCTTCACCACGATGTCGCCGCTGGCGTCGTCGGCCACGGCGCTGGTGAAGAGGTTATCAGCGCCGTTTTTGGCGCCCGCGGCGCGTTGCACCGGCAGCATGGTGGTGCCTTTGTTGGTGGCGTACATTTTCTGCACGTAGTAGTTGGCGGTGCCAAAGGCGCGCAGGTTGTCGAACCAAATCATGTTCGGCGTCCACTGCCAGGCGTCCACGTGGGCCAGCATGGGGGCGTAGGAGGCCATGGCCACTTTGTCGGCGTTGCGCTCCAGGCCGGTCATGAACGCGGCCTCCGAAATGGCGGCGTCCCAACTGTTCTTGTTGTCGGGGCTGCCAATGGCTACGGTTTGGGCCGCGTATTCGCCCGCGAAAATTTTGGGACCCGTGGTGGGGTAGTTGTCGTAGCGGTCGGCGTGCTGGCGGAACCACTCGGGGCTGGCGTAATAGTGCTCGTCGATATACTCGGCGTTCCACTCGCGCAGCTTGGCCGTGGCTTTGTCGAATAAGTCGCCGTCGGGGCTGGGGCCGGCGCTGCTCACCAACTGCATCTGCGGGTACTTCGCCTTCACGGCTTTGGCAAACGGCTCGTAGCGCTCCAGGTACTGCGGGCCCCACTGCTCGTTGCCGATGCCTATCATCTTCAGGTTGAAAGGCGCCGGGTGCCCCATGGCCACGCGCTTGGCGCCCCAGGGGCTGCTGGCGGGGCCGTTGGCAAACTCAATCAAATCCAGCGCGTCCTGAATGAAGGTGTCCAGCGTGGGCTCATCGGCCGCGCCGGCGGCGTTGGGCCCCTTGGCCGCGCTGATGGGGGCCAGCTCGGCCGAGTTGAACTGGCAGGCCATGCCCACGTTCAGAATCGGCAGGGGCTCGGCGCCAATGTCCTCCGAGAGCTGGAAGTACTCAAAAAAGCCCAGGCCGAACGATTGGTAGTAGTCGGGCGTGTAGCGGTGCTTAAACTCCTTGTTCCAGCGGTTTATCATGGGCTTGCGGCTGGCCACGTCGCCGATGGTTTCCTTCCACTGGTAGCGGTTGTCGAGGGTGGTGCCCTCCACGATGCAGCCGCCGGGAAAGCGCAGGAAGCCGGGTTTCATGTCCTTGAGCAGCTGCACGAGGTCGGGCCGCAGGCCGTTTTCGCGCTTGCCCCAGGTGTCTTTCGGAAACAGCGACGCCACATCCAGGTCCACCGTGCCGGTGCCCTCCACCGTCAGCTTGAGGCGGGCCTTGGCGGAAGTGGCTGAGGGCTTGAGCACTACGGAGTACTTCTTCCACTCGCCGGTGAGGCCCGTGAGCTGAGCCTGGGCCAGCGTGTGGCCCGCACCCGGGGCCTCGGGGCCAGCCCCGGCTCCGGGTTCTTCCAGCGTTACGTTTAGCGCGCCGATGCTGCCGGGGCCGCGGCGGGCATAGATGGAAAAGGTGTATTCGGCGCCTTGCTTCACGCCCATGCCCCGAAAGCCCTCGTTCACGAAGCCCGCGTCGGGGCCGGCGGTTTTCACGCTCAGGCGCAGGAAGTGGTTGTTGGCGTTGCTGATGGGCCGGTCCGACGACACGCGGTAGTCGGCCAGGCCGGCCGCGCCCCGGATGGCTTTCCAGCCGATAAGGTGGTCGTCGGTTTCAAACGACTTGTTTTTGACCAGCTCGGGGTACAAGCCGCCGTCGGCCGCAAAGTTGATGTCTTCGAAAAACAGTCCGTACATCTTTTGGCTGACCGGGGCCCCCGGTTTGTTGACTTGTACGGTGAGGGTGTTGGCGGCGGTGGCTTTGGTTTGGGCCAGCGCCGGCGCCAGGCCCAGCAGGTTGCTCAGGGCCAGGCCAGCGGCCATCGTTCCGAAGCAGGTGGGATGGAGTCGGGACATATGAAAAAGGAAAGTGGTAATGCGCAAAAGCGGGGAGAAAAAGCAGGACTCGAAAGCGCCGGACCGGCCACGTTGGACCCAGCCAAGCCGGCTGTTTGTTGCACGTTACAGCATGAAATACACAATCGATTGTGTAAAGTAAGTGGAATAGATTCACATCTTGTGTACCTTTCGCAAAAACAACCGAAAAAAACCTGTTCGTACCCAGGCGCGCAACAGCTCTTTCTCCGCCAATCAGGCCCGATAGCCGGCCAGCACCCACTGCCGCCGGGCCGGACGATTCCTCCACCCTCGCTTCCGCACACGTCGTTGTGCTCCCCATCCTAGCCATGGCTTCTCGCAAAAAAAAAGAACCCGAAGTAGTTCCCCCCTCCAACTCCGTTTCCATGGCGGACCTCGCCCGGGAGCTCGGCGTGTCCACTACCACCATCTCGCGGGCGCTGAGCGACCATTTCAGCATCGGGCCCGCCATGAAGCAGAAGGTGCAGAAACTGGCCCGCAAGTACAACTACCAGCCCAACCGCATGGCGTCGGCGCTGCGCAAAGGCAAAAGCAAGCTGCTCGGCATTGTGGTGCCCTACCTCGAAGGGCGCTTTTTTCCGACGGTGGTGTACGGCATGGAAAAAGCGGCCAGCAAGGCCGGCTACAACGTCATCATCTGCCAGTCGCACGAGGACGTGGTGCTGGAGCGGCGCAACCTCGACACCCTGCTCAGCGCCCAGGTAGCGGGGGTACTGGTATCGATGTCGCGCACCACGCTCGACTACAAGCACTTCGATAAGCTGCGCAGCCGCGGCATGCCGCTGGTGTTTTTCGACCGCGTGGAAGAAGGCGACAACGTGAACGCCGTGGTGCTCGACGACCGCGAAGGCGGCTACATTTCCACGCGCCACCTCATCGGCCAGGGCTGCCGCCGCATTGCCCACCTGGCCGGGCCGCAGCACCTCAACATCTACCGAAACCGCCGCCAGGGCTACCTCGATGCCCTGCGCGAAGCCGGCTTACCAGAAGACGAAAACCTGGTGGTGTACTCCGACATGCTGCACGCGCAGGGCGTGGACAGTTTGCGCCAGCTCATGCTGCTGCCCAACCCGCCCGATGCCGTGTTTTCGGCCGGCGACGACAGCGCGCTGGGGGCCCTGCAGGAAGCCCGCCGCCAGGGCTTGCGCGTGCCCGAAGACGTGGCCATCACCGGTTTCAGCAACGAGACCTTCACGCTGGTCACCGAGCCCAACCTGACCAGCGTAGACCAGCGCTCGGAAGAAATGGGCCAGGCGGCCGTGCGCCTGCTCCTGGAGCTGATAGATGCTGAAGGCGGCCCGTTTTCGCCGCGGAAGGTATCGTTGCGCCCGGAACTGCTGGTGCGGCAGTCGTCGCTGCGGGAGCCCGAACTCTACGCCGAGGCGGCCGAGCCTGCCCTCATCGTGCGGCGGCGCTAATAAAAATCAGACTTCGCTTTCGTCAGTTACCATGAAAAAACTCCTCCTATTGCTGTGGTTGGCATTGCCGGCTGCGGGGGCCCTGGCCCAGCCAGCGAAACCCAAAACGGCCGCCCGTCCGGTAGCGCCCGCCGCCTCCGCCAAGGTGTGGCCCGTAGCCAAGGCTCAGGCCTGGTACCGTGCCCACCCCTGGATGAGCGGCGCCAACTTCATCCCGAGCACGGCCATCAACCAGCTGGAGATGTGGCAGGCCGGCACCTTCGACCCCGCCACCATCGACCGGGAGCTGGGCTGGGCCGAAGGCATTGGCTTCAACACCATGCGCGTGTTTTTGCACAGCCTGGCCTGGCAGCAGGACCCGGTGGGCTTCAAAAAGCGCGTAAACCAATACCTGGCCGTGGCCGATAAGCACCACATCCAGACCATTTTCGTGTTTTTCGACGACTGCTGGAACCCCACGCCGCAGCCCGGCCTGCAGCCCGCGCCCAAAACCGGCGTGCACAACTCGGGCTGGGTACAGGACCCCGGCGAGCCCAACTCGCGCGATTCCCTCACCTTCAGCAAGCTCAAGCCCTACGTGCAGGACGTGCTAAGGACGTTTCGCGCCGACCAGCGCGTGCTGCTGTGGGACCTATACAACGAGCCGGGCAACTCCAAGAAGCTTACGGCCTCGCTGCCGTTGGTGCGCAATGTCTTTGCCTGGGCCCGTGAGGTCAAACCCGAGCAACCGCTCACCTCGGGCATCTGGGCCTGGGATTTCACGGCCCTGAACGCGCTGCAGGTGGGCAATTCTGACATCGTGACCTACCACGACTACGAGGAAGAGCCCTGGCACCTGCGCGTGATTCAGATGCTGAAAACCAGCGGCCGCCCGCTTATCTGCACCGAGTACATGGCCCGCACCCGCAACAGCCGGTTTGCCAACATTATGCCCCTGCTCAAGCGCGAAAACGTGGGCGCCATCAACTGGGGCTTGGTCGACGGCAAAACCAACACCAAGTACGCCTGGGACACGCCCCTGGCCGATGGCAGCGAGCCCAAGGAATGGTTTCACGAAGTATTTCGGCGCGACGGCACCCCCTACAAGCCCGAAGAAGTGGAGTTGATTCGCAAGCTCAACGACCGGTAGTAGGCGCGGCCGCCTACCCTTAATGAGGGTAGCTGCTAACACTCCTGCTTTTGGTATTAGGACCGTTTCCGTGAACTCCAGCGTGGGTGTCATATTCTGGTGTCCTTGGAGTTTTTGTGGGGCGGTACGAGCTGGTTGTGGTGGTAGGTGAAGACCCGAATGACTTGCCCGCATTCATTGTAGTGGACCGTCTGTTTCAGGTCGCCGAACGACCAGCGGCTCATCTGGTAGATGCTGCCCGTGGGATACTAAACACAGTACAACCCGTAGGGTACCAGCCGGCCGTTCCGGCCGCGGGGGAAATGCGCCGCACCACGCCGCGCGCGGAGTACGTCGTCTCCCCTAGGCTTGGTTCCGGTTGTAAACCACCACTTCGGTCACGGTGCTGCCCGCCACGCCGACGCAGGTGACCGTGCTGTAAAAGCGCACGCCGAAGCCGGCGTGAAAGCTGGCATCGGTCGTAAAAGAGAGGGTGCTGTCCCCTGAGCTAATTTCAACGGAAAGACAGCGGCTGTTGTGCGTGCGCAAGCCCACCGCCGCGCAGCAGAATCAACGGTGGTCAGCCGGACAATGCGTCATTTAGGGAACCGGCAGTGGGTACGACATATCTGCCTTTGTTATGACGTACGATGCTGGCAGGTGGCGTAGCAGGGAAGCAACCGGCTGCCCGCGCTGGACACTGGCGCGCCCCTAACGGCACCCGGTACCAGTGCCACGAGCAGCTTCACTTGCAGAAGCCGGCCCTTTGTGGTGTGAGGTGGTCTAGCTAAGCCGGACAGAGTTGGGACGTTGTTTGAAGATGGGTTTCGAAGTAGTTGGGTGCTTGATGGCCAAGCGCCGAATGCCGCCGCTCGGCGTTGTAGTAGGCGATGTGGTGGCTGATTTCGAGTTGGGCTTCGGCCAGCCTGGGGAAGCTGCCGCCGTCGAGTAGTTCGGCTTTGAAGCGGCTCCAAAACGATTCGGCGTGGGCGTTGTCGTAGCAGTTGCCCCGCCGGCTCATGCTTTGCAGCGCGCCGTGTTTAGCGACCAGGTCTTTGAAGCGGGGGGCCGTGTACTGGCTGCCCTGGTCGGAGTGGACGACGAGCCCGGCCGGAGGCCGGCGCACGGCCAGGGCGCGCTGCAGCGCCTCGCTGCCAGGTCTTCGGGCATGGTGTCGCGCACGTCCCAGCCGACGACTTTGCGCGAGCAGCGGTCGAGCCACACGGCCAGGTAGAGCCAGCCGCCGCCTTGGCGAGGCAGACACGTGATGTCGCCGACCCACACCCGGTTGGGGGCGGTGGGGGCCGGCTGGCCGAGCAAGCGGTTGGGCGCGGCGCGCACGGCCGGGTCGGAATCGGTGGTTCGGGGCACAAACGAGCGGGGCTGCTGGGCGAGCAGGCCGTGCGCCTGGAGCACGCGGCGAATGCGCCAGCGGCCCACGGCGTGGCCTTGCGCCTGCACTTCGGCCCGCAGCCGACGCGTACCGTAGCGTTGGCTGTGATGCATAAACGCCTCGCGTACGGCTGCTTGCCAAGTCGGCTCGACTACCGGCTGCTGCCGACGGTGCCGCCAGGCGTAATACGCGGCCGGGGCCACGCGCAGCACCTGGCAGGGCTGACGCACCGGCACCTGGCTGGCCCGCTGGGCGATGTGCTGGTAGGTGCTCACCGGGTCGATTGGCCGAAGATGACCAAGGCTTTTTTTAAAATATCGAGCTCCTGCTCGGCCCGTTTCAGACGGGCCCGCAGGGCGCGCACCCCCGGGTCGCGGGCCACTCCCTCACTGCCGACTTCGGCCACGAGCCGGGCCTGCTGCCAGCGGTAGAGCAACTTGGGACTGATGCCCAGTTGCCGCGCCGCCGCTTGCGTACTGCGGCTCTCACTGGCTAGGCGCAGGGCCTCGGCCTTAAATGCCTCGTCGTATTTACGCCGTTTGTCGGGCGACGACCCGCTGGTTTTTACTGTCATAACAGAAGAAATACACGGCCTGCTTCTGTCCGCCTTGTCTAGAACACTTCATTTGAATGGCCCAAAGCTTGCCATGCCCAAGCTTCAGGTAACGGGTTGCGCTCCGCGAGCCAAGAGTCTTTACTGCATGGGGGACCCAATCCCGTACAGCTCGTCGTGGTTGTTCAGGGACAGCAGCCATGCGTACTTTTTCGACAGCAGGTAAATTTCGTCCAAGTAGAGCACTCGTCCAGCACCCGGCCGATGGCGCGGGGCGTTCCCAGGTTAAACCAGAATTTGTCCCCGCCGTGCACCGTTTCGGTGAGCATTAACCAGACGGCCTCGGCCGGGTCTGCCAAGGAGGTCAAACTGAACGTGGGGCACGTCTTCGCAGGCCAGCCCCACGGCACCCGGCCGGAAGCGTTTCTATAACCACACAGGGCGAGCGATGGGGTGGTCTAAGCGGCAAAACGCGTGGTAGATGCGCTTTTCCAATCCGGCCCAGTCGGTGGGAAAGGGCAAGGGCACAAAGTCCTACACGGAAAGGGGCAGGTATAAGCGGGCCTGTTCAATTGCAGCGCGTAGTTCACTCCACATCGAACGAATGTAATCTGTAGACCGAAAGTATCCGCTTGGCATTCACGAAGAAGGTCCGAATAGCACCTGGAATTGCAAGGAGGCTTTATCGAGCAAGGTGGTTGAATTTCAGGATGAGTTCCTGAGCGTCTTCGGGCGTTACCTCGTAGCCCGTGGCATACCGCTTTTTCACGTCGAGTCGGCTGTCGTAAAAGGCCGTGGCCCGCGCCCACTTCGCTTCAAATACTTCGGGCAGCACCCGGTCCTCTTCGTATTGAAGTTCCAAGGCCAAGGAGGATTCGGTTAAGTAACAGGTGCCTTGCTCCTTCGGAGTCATAACGTCGGGCTGGCTGTAGAACAGAATATTGCCGTAGTCGTCGACTTGGCGAAGCGGTTCGCCGGAGGCCATGTCGTACTCGAGGTAGGTAAGCCCAACGCCCCACAGGGAGTCCTCAGCGCTGTATTTGCAGTAGTATTTCATGGGGCGATTGAAGCTGGAAGAGCAAGTAATGAGCAAGGACGAGGAGAGAAAGTTGCCTTGAGGCTTTATGTCCTCCCTCGTGCTATATTATTAATCGCTGTGCCCTACAAGTTGAGTCTATGTTTGTTGCAGCTCTTAATTAACGATGGCTAGAGCGGGCTGTGGCTGGATGAAATCAACTGGCCACTGGCGGACGCCAAAGTCACCTGTAAAAACTTAACATTGAAAAAGGCCGGTTTAGGGGGCATGCGCGGGCATGCCCTTTCCAAACTTTGTAATCTTGTCGCCTCTTGCCGGCCAGCTCTACTTCCCTAAGGCCTAATACTACCAGACTTTCCAGGGCCAGTGTGGTTTTGTTGGTTGATGTGCGTTCGGCACTGCGTTACCTTCTTCAACTGTCGCGCCGCCCAGCGGCCTGCATTTTCCCATGAGCACTCCCAAAAACCCTCTCCTTTAGCAGCTGACCACGGCCCTTGTGCCCCATCTGGTGGACACTTCCGGTAGCCAGCCTCCCAAAGGCGTTACCAAAACCCTGCGGCAGCTGGCCAAGCAGCTCACCAAAAAGCAAGGCAAGCAAGCCAAGGCCGCTGCCCCCACGCCGCTGACCGCTAAGCGGGCCCGCAAAGCGCTGGCCGGCGAAATGGCCACGGTCTTGCAGCCCTTCCTGAGCACCAGTGAAACACCCGACGCTAAGGCCGCTAAAGGCATCGCGAAAACGGTCAAGCGTCTCGCCGCACAAGTGCTGAAGCAGCGCCGCAAGGAAGCCAAGCAAAATGCCAAACAGGCCAAACAAGAGGCAAAACACGCCAGCAAAGCCGACGGCGCACTTGCTGCTCCGGTAGCACCGGCCTCAGCCGCCAAGAAGGGGCGCCCCAGCGTTGCGCGCGCCGCCACAACTGCTAGCCGCCGGCCAGCTTCGGCGACCAAGCCGACTGCTACCGAGGCAAATGCGCCGGCGCTGTCAGCTGCCGAGCCGGCACCGGCCAAGTAAGAGGGCTCTCTGCCATTCGCATAACATGCCCCGCCAAGCAAGGCGGGGCTGTTTTGCGTTGCCCGCCCGGCACAACGTTTCGGTTCGAGCCGCTCAGAATATCACCGTGGCCCGGGGAAAAGCGGCAGTAATGCGGGCTTTTTCGTCAGCCGGGAAGTGGTTGCCCGTCAGAATCAAGGTGCGCAGGTTAGAGAGTTGAGCCAGGGCAGTAGGCAGGGCGGTTAGTTGGTTGTGGCCCAGGTTCAGCAGTTCCAGCTTCTTTAGCCGGGCCAGCTGGGCAGGCACTGCCACCAGTTGGTTGTGGCCAAGCAGGAGGCTCCGCAACTCGCCGAGCTGGCCCAGCTCAGCGGGCAGTGTGGTAAGTTGGTTGTAGTCGAGCGACAAGATTTGGAGGTTATGCAGCTTGGAAAGGGCCGCTGGAAGCTCGCGCAATTGGTTCTGGCTGAGGGCCAAGTCACGCAGGCGGCGTAGGCGGCCCAGCTCAGAGGGCAGCATTTCCAGCTGGTTGTAGCTCAGGTTGAGCGAGTGCAGGGCTTGCAGGCGACCGATTTCGGGGGAGATGTCCCGAATGAGGTTTTCGCCCAGCTGCAGCACCTGCAGGCGGCGCAGCCGGCCAAAGCCAGCGCTCAGTTCCGCAAATTGGTTGTGCCCGAAATCAATGGACTTCAGGTTTCGCAGGGTGAAGAAAGCAGATGGCAGGGTACGGAGCTTGTTTTCCCGGAAGTTGATTACCTGCAGGTGTTGCAAGCGGCCAATTTCCGGGGCGAGTTCGGCCATATTGTTCATCATGGCGTTGATGAACTGCACGTTGACCAGCGCCCCCAACTCCGGCAGAAAGGTGTAGTAGTTCTGCTGCCGCAGGTTGAGCCGGTACACCCGGGCCGAGTGGGCCAGGGCCTCGCGGGCATCGTAGTAAATCTTGGCCGTATCGAGTTGCGCAGGCGTCAGCAGGTGCCCCTGGCCCCAGACGGGAGCGGCCAGGGCCAGCAGAAGGACAAGGCTCCCCCAGGCTTTATGCTTGCTCATGGTTGTTCAAATAGAGAAGCAGATGCGTAAGCCCGCAAAATTACCGGCGGCATGTTTTGCCAAGATGGTGAGCACATTACCGCTGTGTTTCTTCGGCTGAATGAACCCGGCATTTCCCGACGCATAAGCTTGGCCTCAACGTATGAATGTCAGCGCCTGTACAGCAAGTAAAACCATCAATAAAGGCCCAAAAAAAGCTCCTGCCGAGATTCAGCAGGAGCTTTTTTTGGGCCTTGGCCCGGCGCGATTTAGCGGGTGCGGCGCTGGCGGAGCCTTCGCAGGCCGTAGGCCACGCCACCGTCGAGGGGCACGTCGGTAGGGGTAACGGGCGTGGTGGGCGTGCCCGGGCCGGGACCGCCCGAACCGGGCTGGGCCTGAGACAGTGTAGCGGCCGCAGTCACCAGGGCCGCCGTGAGAAGGAACAATTTCATACGCTTGAAAGAAAAAATGGGCCAGGGCGAACCCTGGCCCAATGAGCTATTGAATAACGACGCGCTTGGCGAGGGTGGTGGCCGCTACCCGCAGGCGCAGGGTGTACACGCCCTTGGCCAAATCCGCCGTTGCTACCGTGAACCGGGCACCGGCAGCAGGCAAGGCCGCCAACTGCGTGCGCACCACTTGGCCCAAGGCGTTGAGCAGGTCGGCCTGCACGGCGGTGGCCCCGGGCACGGCCGGCACCAGCACGGTGAAGGCATCGTGGGCCGGGTTGGGGTATAGCGCCACTTGCGTGGCCGATAGGGCCGCCGCGGTAGCCGTGACCGTGCGCTGAGCGAAATGCAGCGTGAAGCGCCCCGTGATGAGCGCAGCAGCCTGGACCGAAGTCACGGCAAAGGAGTAAGCCACCTGCTGGCGCAGATTCACGGTCTGGCCCGTGGCGGCGTCAGTCAGAAAGACATCGAGCGACGCTGGCAGATTGAGCAACGCGGCGGCCGTGAGGGTGTAGGTGCCGGCGGCGGGCACGCCCACGCGCAGCGGCAGCACAGTGGCGGCGGTGAAGGCCGGGCGGCCATCGATGGCCAGCGCTTCGCCGGAAGCGGCTTCCGAAGCCAGGTTCAGGCCGGTGGAGTTGGCCATTTTTACGGCGTCAAACTGGCTGTCGAGGGCCGGGGTGCTGCCGGTTTCGGCGTAAGCTACCAAGGCATCGGTGGGGCCAGCGTTGCCGCGCAGGTCCAGCTGCACCCGGGGGCGGGTGTCGGCGGCCGTGCGGCGGAAGGGCCCCTGCACGGTGGGGTCGGTTACGCGCTGGCTGTTGCGGAAGGTGAGCGTGCCGTTGGGCTGGCCGTCGCTCACCCGCACGAAGAAGCCCTGGCTGCTGCCAATGAGCGGCGAGCCGGAGTTGGCGTTGCCGCCCACCCCGTTCACGTTGGCCCGGTAGGTGCCCGCGTAGGGGCCGGTGCTTTCGAAAACGTACATAGCCGCGTCGAGGCCAGCGCGGTCCGTCAGGCTCACCAGGCTCCAGTCGAGGGGCGCGGGGTACGGGTTGCCCACGAGGGCCCAGCCGGCATTGGCATTGCCTGCGATGCGGCTCAAGGCCACCGGTATCGTGCCGTTGTTGAGGCTGCCCACAAAATCCACGAGCTGGGTGCCGGCAATGTTCACGGCGTAGCCGCGGCCCACGGCCAGGGGCGTGCTCAGGCTGGCGGGTACCACAAAGCCGCGGTCAAAGGGCAAGGAGCTGTTGGTCAAGCTCACGCGGCTTTGGTCGTAGGCGTACACGGTGGGGAAGGGCGTCACCAAGTTGGGCGTAGCCGAGGTGTTGTAAGTAGCCGCCCGGCTGATTTCGGGCGTGAAGCCACTGGTGGCCAGGTCCGCCACAGTGCTGCCCGTTACCGGCGCGCTATAGTGGCGGTAGCCCAAGCCGGGATTGAGGTTGGGGTCGATGTAACGCTGCACCGTCACGTCGCCCGTCACCACGCCGCCGTTGTTCGTTACCAAGGCCGTGCCCGTAGCATTCGACAACAGCGTGAACGGCTGCCCGGCCGTGTTCAGGTTGCCATTGAGCATCAGGCTGCGCTGCACGGCCACGCGGCCGGCCAGCAGGGCGCCGGGGCTGCCCACGCTCAGGTCGAAGAAGGTGCTGGCGGCGCTGCCGCCGATGGTTTGCTCCGCGGTGCCGCTCAGGCGGAGCATGCCCGCGGTGTTGGTCAGGGTGCCGTTGTTGGCGAAGTTACCTTTCAAATCGAGCATGCCGCCGCTCGCGCCAGACGCCAGCGTCAGGCTGCGGGCAGTGGCCGTGCCGGTGTTTAGAGCCGGGTAGCGCGGGGCACCGGCGCCCACGTAGGCATCGAGCGTGGCAGTGGGCTCGCCGCCAGTCCAGTTGCCGGCCGTAAACCAGTCGGTCGATACCTGACCGGTCCAGACGGTGTTCGGGGCCACGAGGCGGATGGTGTCGGTAGCCGAGCAGCCGCTGGCGTTGGTCACGGTCACGAAGTAAGTGCCGGGGGCGGTGGCCGTGAGGCTGCTGCCCGTCGTGCCATCCGACCACAAGTACGAGGCGAAGCCCGTGCCCGGCGTGAGCGAGAGGCTGCACGCGGCGCACAGGCTCTGGTCAGGGCCGAGGCTGGCCACCAGCGGAGCAGCTATGGTCACGCGCACGCTGTCGGTGTAGGTGCGGCCGGCGTTGGTGGTGGCGGTGGCGTAGTACGTGCCCGAGGTGCGCACGGTCAGCACCGAATCGGTGGCCGAAATGGCGCCGGGGCCGCTGAAGCGAACCACCGCGTCGCGGCCGGTGTAGGCACGCAGGCGCACTGAGTCGCCGGCGCAGAGCGTGCGGTCGGCGCCCAACTCGAAGGCGGGCAGCACGGCCGTGGCGCCCAGGTATTCTTTGCGGGCAAACACCAGGGTGGTGTTGGCGTTGAAGCGCACGGGGTTGCCGGCGGCGTCGGTCTGGGTCAGGGCGTTGGTGCTGTTGGCGTGCTGGAAGGAGAGGAAGCCGTAGCGGAAATCGGGCGAGAAGGTGAGGCCCGTGGGCTCGGAGCCGGCCGGCGTGGTCATGAACAGCTCCACGTGCGGGTTGGCGGGCGTGTGGTCGGGGCGCACCACCCAAAGGTGGTTGCGGCCGCCGTCCTGCAGCGACCACAGGTTGCCCTCGCCGTCGAAGGTCAGGTTGTCGATGCCGGTGCCCCAGCTTTCGTTCTGGGTGCCGCCGTCGTAGGTGATGGGGTAGTTGCGGTTGGTCACCCAAGCTTCAATGTCCGACACGGTGCTGCCGTTGTCCTTGAATCGCCAGATGGTGCCGCTGCCCTTCGAGGTGAAGTACATCTTGCCGTCGGGGCCAAACTCAATGTCTTCGAGCTGGTTCCAGTTGGTGCCGCCCAGGGCGGTGGCCAGGTCTTTGGCGTTGTTGCGGTCGGCCTGCGTGGCGTTGGGCACCCGAATCCAGGTGCCGGTGGTGGCAGTGGCGTTGTCGCGGCGCAGCACGTAGAGCGCACCGGTGTAGAGCTTGGTTTTCTGGTCGGCCACGAACTTGTAGACGCAGCTCGAACCGCCGTCTTCGCACTCGTAGATGGTCACGCTGTCGCGGCTGATGGCAATGTTTTCGTGGCTCATGCGGCCCATGGCCCAGAGCTTGTCGGGGCGGCCGTCGCCGGTGTTCACGGTTTCCTCGGAGGTGATGATGGTGCCCCAGGGCGTGAGGCCGCCCGAGCAGTTGCGGGTCGTTTTCACCAGCGGACCAAAGTCCACCCGGCGCACCGAGTCCACGGCCCAGGTCATGGTCGTTTCGTTGAGGCGCAGGTTGAGCATCGATACCCCGCCGGGGTCGTTTTCGTGGTTGATGCTCAGGTAGCCCAGCTTGCTGCTGCCGCCGCGGGCAATGTAGCCGGTGAAGTCGTGGTTGCCGGGCAACGTCTGGTTGGTGCCGGTGTAGCGCGTCACGCCCGACTTGGCCAGTTCCTGAAACGCGTGCGTGGCGCTCGGAAACACTATGCCCGGCGTCTGGGCCGTGGGCCGCACCGAAGTGAAGCAGCCGATGGTGGTCGACGTGCGCGGGTCGCAGTTCACGATGGCCGTCACGGGCGTGGTCACCTGCGGGGCCACCAGCAGGCGCAGCGCCGCATCAAAGCGCAAGTCGGAGTCCGAGGCGCTGAACTTGTGCACTTCCACCGCCAGGGTATTGCTGCCCTGCGCCAGCAAGCGCTTGTTGATGTAGGCGATAATGGGCGTGGTTTCGTCGGCACCTTCCACCGCCGTCAGGGCCGTCGACTGGTAGCTGAGTGCGCCGGGCGCGAGGTTGGAGCGCAGCACTTCGGTGCCGTTGAGGTACACCACGGCCGCGTCGTCGCGGGTGAGCGACAGCTCCAGGCCTTTAAAACCAGTCGTGTCGGCTACGGCGAAGGTCTTGCGGAAGTAGGTGGTGAGGTGCTTGTTGGCGGCATCGGGCCCGAAGCTCACGCGGGTAGCTTCGTCGCCGTTGCCGTAGCCCAGCACGGCGTTGCCGCTGGCCCAAGCGGCATCGTTGAAAGCGGGAGCTTTCCAGGCCGCGCCCTGGTTGCTGCCGTTGTCGAGTTACTTCCAGGCGCTGCCGGCCGTCAGCACCGGCGTGTCGTTTTTCACCGGAATCAGGCGGCCGCTCACCTCCATATCAAAGGTCACGTCCGACGAGCTGGCGCGGTCCTGGTGCAGCTCCACGGCCAGCACGTTGGCCCCGGTGAGGAGCTGGCGGCTGGGCACTTTGAAGGTGAAATAGGCTGTTTCGTTGGCCCCGTCCACCGTGCCGCTGGCGTAGGTGCTGTAGCCGATGGTGCCGTTGGGCATGTTGGTGCGGAACTGCTCCACGCCGTTCAGGTACACCACGGCGCCATCGTCGCGCCGCACCTGGAAGGTAAGCGAATCATACAGCGCCGCATTGGCCACTTCGAAGTTGTGGCGCAGGTAATAGGTCGGGTACTTGGCCGAGCTGTTGGGGCCAAAGTTGAGCGTGGTCGTCACCGGGTCGCCGTAGCCGAGCACGGCGGGGCCGTAGCTCCAGCTGGCGTCGTTGTAGGCTGGGGCGGTCCAGGCGGTGCCCAGGTTCTGGCCTTGGTCGTTGAATTTCCAGGTGGCGCCGCGGGGCACCGGGAAGGCGCCCACCGCCGGGCCGGGCGTGAAGTATTCAACCACTAGCTGCGGGGCCAGGGCGGCCTGGCCGTTGTAGGCGTGGGCGTTGCGGCGGCCGGTGCCCGTCACCAGCAGCGCCAGCGCGTTGCCGCTCTGCCAGCCCGTGCGGCCGACGATTTCCTGCACAATGCGCTTCAAATCGGGCGTGGCTTGGTCGGGCCCGGCGGCGTTCAGCGTCGGCCACACCACCGGGGCCCAGCTTACGCCGGCCGTCGTCAGTGGACGGCTGCTGATGTTGCGGCTGGTCGAGGTAAACGTAGCCGCGTTGTCGGCGGCTTGGCCCTTGATGAGCAGGCTGGTTGCCCCAACGTGCTGGTTTTCATCCACCGCAAACTGCACGTAGGCGCGGGTGATGGTGGCCGTGGCCGGAATATTCAGGCCTGGAAAGCGCATGCCCACCACTTGGTTGTTGCCGAGGCCGCTGGGGTCGTCCACCAGTTCCAGGTCGGAGCTGGTCAGGTCGATGCTGCCGCTGGTGGCTTCCTCGGCGTCGTCGCTGCTGGCGCCAATGCGCACGCTGGCCGTGCGGATGGTGGGCACGAAGTACTCCACCACCAGCTGCGGGGCCTGAGCGGCCGAGCCCTCGTAGGCTTCGGCGGTGCGCCCGCCCGTGCCGGTGATGACGAAGGCCAGCGCGTTGCCGCTCTGCCAGCCCGCCCGGCCGATGATTTCCTGCACCACGTCCTTCAGGTTGGGCGTGGCTTCGTCGGTCCCGGCGCGGCCTTCGGTAGTCCAGCCCGTCGGGGCCCAGCTCACCGCCGCGGCCGTGCCCGTGCGGCCCGATACGTTGTTGGCCGTCGTGGTAAAGGCCGGCGCGTTGTCGTGGGCCTGGCCCTTGATGGTCAGGTTGATGGTGCCAAACGTTTGCTCATCGCAGGTGAACTGGATGTAGGCGTTGGTGACGTAGGCCCCGGCCGGCAGCGTCACGTTGGGGAAGCGCAGGCCTACCGTCTGAACGTTGCCGCCGTCGTCCACCAGCTCTATGTCCGAGCTGTTGGTGTAGATGCTACCGTCGGCGGCCTGCTCCACGTCGTCGAGGCCGGTGGCAATGCGTCGGGTGAATGTTTGGGGCGCGGTCTGGGCCTGCGCCGCCCCGGCCGACGCCAAACCCGCGGCTACTGCCACCAGCAGGAGTTTTCGATAAAGTTTGCTCATTGAATTAGGGTATTGGTTTTCAACACCCAAAGCAAGCGGCAGCCTTTTGCCGGATTAATAGCTGGAAATTATGAGAATATTACCGTCTTCATCTAAGCTTCATAAATTTGACAGCTTATCCAAGGCTTTGTGAGCCAAAGACTACCTATCTATAATCAGGCGATAATCTGGGAATAACATGCCAAGAGTTGATTTGCAGGGGAGCCGTTGACATGGCTTCGCTGCCTTCAATTTTCGCCTTGCTAATGTTTGTCCGCCTTCCTCTTAGCCTTAAGCAGCCGGCCTTTTTTCTTGCCACGGTGGCCGCAGCCGTCGGCCTGCTGCTGGGGCTGGGTTCCTTCAAACCCGAGGCCTCCGCCCAGCAGCCCACTACGGCCGCTGTGCGCCAGCTCCTGTTGCGCGACGTGGGTGCCCTGCAAGCGCAAAGCACCCGGCTCGTGGCCGTGTTGCAGTTGCTGGAAAAGCGGCAGGCCACGCTGGCCCAGGCCCAGGCCGCATTCCGGGCCACCAAAAGCGCCTACAAGCGCACCGAGTACCTCACCGAATACCTCGACCCGGAGCTGGCCAAGCGCATCAACGGCGCGCCCTTGCCCAAGGTCGTCGTCACGGAAGCCGACTATTTGGCGCTGGGCCGCCGCGACCCACAGTTTGTGACCATGCCGCCTGAGGGCCTGCAGGTGCTGGAGGAAATGCTCTTCGCCCCCGAAGCGCCCAATGCCGCCGAGGCCCTTATCCTCGCCCAAAGAGTGGAGGAAGGGTTCAACCGCTTTGCCGCCAACGTGCAACACCAGCCCTTTACCAACCAGCAGGTGCTGGGCAGCCTGCGAGAGGAAATGCTGCGCGTGATGACCATGGGCATCACCGGTTTCGACGCCCCCGCCGCCGGCTCCGAAATGGCATTCGCGGCGGAGGCACTGGCCCCCGTGCTGGCTGTGACCGAAACCTTCGCCCAGGCCGGTCCCGCGCCGGAAGCTGGGGCGGCCACCGTAGCCGCGCTGCAAAAAACCGTGACCTACCTGCGCCAGCACCCCGATTTTGACTCCTTTGACCGCGTGTATTTCCTGCGCGAGGTGGCCAACCCGGCCTACGGCCGCCTGGTGGCGCTGGCGGCCGCCGTGCTGCCCCCGGCCGATGCCGAAGACTTGCTGGCCAGGCCCGTGAACGAGCAAGCCACCAATCTTTTCGACCCCAATTTTCTGCGACCGGCCTACTACGCCAAGCAGGACCGCCGCGAGCCCTCGCCTGCCCAGATTGAGCTGGGCCGCCTGCTGTTTTTCGACCCGGTGCTGTCGTCCAACAACCAGCGGGCCTGCGCCAGCTGCCACCACCCCGCCAAGGCCTTCAGCGATGGCGTGGCCAAAAGCCCGGCTTTCGCGCCCAACGCCACCGTGGCCCGCAACGCGCCCACGCTGCTCAACGCCATTTTTAGCACCGCTTACTTCTGGGATGGCCGCGCTGGCTTCCTTGAAAACCAGATTCCGGAAGTGGTGAACCGGCCCGAGGAACTGCACTCGTCCTACGCCGAGATTGTGCAGAAGCTGCAAGGCAGCCGCGCCTACCAGCAGCTGTTCCAGCAAGCTTTCGGCACAAAGGGCACGCCAGCCCTCAGCGCCTCCACCCTGAACCGGGCGTTGGCCGCCTACCTGCGCAGCCTGGTGGCCCTCAATTCGCCGTTCGATAAGTACATGCGCCATGAGACCGATGCCCTTAGCGCGTCGGCGGTGCGTGGGGCCAACCTGTTTATGGGCAAAGCCGCGTGCGCTACCTGCCACTTCGCGCCGCTGTTCAACGGCACCGTGCCGCCTCGCTTTACCGATAGCGAAACCGAAGTCATCGGGGTGCCTGCCGGCGCCGACCTGGCGCACGCCCACTCCGACCCTGACGCTGGCCGGGGCGGTATTATTGCCGCCGAGGCCTGGCACGGCGCCTTCAAAACGCCCACCGTGCGCAACGCCGCCCTCACGGCACCCTATATGCACAACGGCGTTTTCGGTACCTTGGCAGAGGTAGTGGAGTTTTACAGCCGGGGCGGAGGTGCCGGCCTGGGCCTGCCCGTGCCTAATCAAACGCTGCCCTTCGACAACCTCGACCTAACGGTTCAGGAAAAAGCGGACCTCGTCGCATTCATGGAAACGCTGACCGATACCACAACTAGCCTTGCTGCCCCGCGCCACCTGCCGGCCTTCCCGGCAAGTGCTCATTTGAATGACCGCCAGATAGGCGGCAAATATTAGGTTCATTGAAGGCTGGAAGAGTGTGCGCCGATGCGTAAACAACGTTGATTAATCGTGAAAGGTCGGGCAGTTCGTAGACCTGACACATTTGCTCTTCAGTCCGCAAAGCTTCCACCGGCAGAAAGGAGCAGTAATTCGCATCTACTTTGTTGTGGCAAAGCCCGGGCGTTCCGTTCGCGACGCGGTACAATTTGACAAAATCAGACCGCAGCAACACGCCGTTGGCCATGGCTACTTGGCGGACGTTCTCCTCCGCTGGTGGACACGCAGCGCCTTACAGCTGCCACGAAGCAATGCGCAAGGGAAGAACTTACGAAAAGGGATTAGCAAGTACTCATTGCAATGCCCTTAAGACGTAACCATCTTCGGGTACTGCTCGCCCCACCGGATTGAATGGGATGTATGAACCAGATTGTCCTAGCCTGTCCAATTAGCGTTTAGCGCATTGGCCAGGCTTTAAGCGAAAGGGGGAGGTTGGTGCTTATGCGCAATCAACGCTTGGCGCTACTTGCCTAGCAATTGCGCCAAGCGTTGTTCTAGGGCCGGCCCGCGCAGGTTTTGCCCCACCACGTGCCCGGATGGGTCAAGCAGGTAGTTCTGGGGTAATGCCTCGATGTGGTAGCTCGCCGCGGCGGCATTGTCCCATCCTTTCAGGTCGGAGACCTGTCGCCAGGTAAGGCCGTCCGACTGCACGGCTTTCAGCCAGGCCGCCCGGTTATGGTCGAGCGACACGCTCAGGATAGTGAATTTCTTGTGTTTATAGCGCTGGTAAGCCTGCACGAGCACGGGATTCTCCTTCCGACAAGGTGGACACCAAGAAGCCCAGAAATCAAGCAGCACGTACTGGCCCCGTAAGGCCGAGAGCTGCACCATGTTGCCTTGCGGGTCAGCTTGGCGAAAGTCGGGGGCCAGGGCTAGCCCAACCCGATTAGCCGTATGGGGCGTGGGGCGAGGGCTAGGGGCGGCGTGGCTGACTGGGCTAACTAGCAACAGCATTACAGCCGCCCGGAGGAAGAAAGAATTTGGCATGGATTATCTAACAGGGGTGGGGCAATTGAAGAAAAGAACTAACAACAAGGTTGTTACCTTCGTTTTTTGTCTCATCTTTAAACCATGAGCTTGTAGTCAATGCCGCGCACGTTCACAATTTACACGTAGGTACCGTCGCGAAAGTAGCAGCATAGGCGCGTGCTGTACACATCGAGGCTACGGGCGTTGAAAAAGTATCATGAAAGTAGGTGCTAGGAACCCAGGCCGGAACCCGGCGTTCGTCTGCTCGGGCCAGCCTATTCTTTCGGCATTTTAGGCGGCGCCCAGGGCTTGGCAGAAAGCACGGCTGTTTAGCACGTTCTCCCCCGTGTTGGCGCTCCCTAAAAATAGCTTCTACCAACGCATCTGCTCGGGCACAAGCCGGAATCCTTCTCCCTGTTTCGCTAGGTGACCTAAACCTGGCCAGGGAAAATGATACCCCAGCCCGCGCGTTCGCGCGTCGGCTAAGGTTGAAAAAACCTTAGTTTGCGGTTCCGCGGCCGTGAAGGGGGCAATGTCGGCCGCAAAATTCAGGAGCGGATTTTCGAGCGACAGCACGGCATGGTGCACTAAGTCCCCCAGCAAGAACAACGATTCAGTGCCCGCGCTAATCTCAAAGCAGATATGTTCGGCTGTGTGCCCCGGCGTGAAGTGCGCCGTCACGCCGGGCAGAAATTCCTCTCCATTCCGGATGAAAATTCGGCGTTCTCGCAGGGGCAACAGCTTGGCGCGCGACGCGAATGGCGGCAGCGGCCCAACTGTCGGGCAGGGCTTCGTCGGTCCAATAGGCAACGTCGTTTTCTGCGAGATAGGTAGACGCATTGGGGAAGGTAGGTTGGCCGTCCGCCTGGCACAATCCGCCACGTGGTCTGGATGCGGACCGTCCGAGATGATACAGCATGGAACATCTCCCACGAAAAAGGAATAAACGGACGTCTGGCGGTGCTTGCTTAAATCTAGCATATTCAAGCACGCTAAGGCGCTTAGTCGGCGCTGAGGTCGTTAGTCGCAATAGTAGACTCGCTGGCGGGGGGAGGAGCGAAGAACATGTTGTACTTCGGCGCCAGCCCGAGGGCACGCTGCAGCTCGGCCATATCGGGCGGGCTGACGGGCAGCCGGTCGGTGGCCAGTGCCGGGCGCGAGGCCTCGTCGAAGAAGGCTTGATGCAGCAGGTTGGCCGTGCTCAGGAGCCGGGCGGGGGCGCCGCTGCGGTTGGCAAAGCCGTGGAAGGCATTGGGCGGTACGATGAGCGTTTCGCCGCGCTCGCAGCCTACCCAGTCCTGCTGGCCATCGGTGAGGCGCATGAAATCGACGCGCCCGTCGAGGATGTAAAATACCTCCGCATAAGGGTGGCTGTGCAGCGGCACGCCCTTGCCCGGGTCGAGCGGCAGCTCGTAAATGGCAAAGGCGTAGCCGGTGTCGGCCGCCCTGGCTTTCCAGGTGAAGCGCGAGTCAGCGACATCGAAATGCTCGCCTTCGCCCACGCCTATTTTGCGAACGCCCTCGGTGGGCGGAATCTGCAATGCCGTATTAGTCATGAGAAGGGGTAAATGAAAAATGAGGGAATCAGGTTGTATAGGCCAAGATATTCTTCACCATAAGGGTGAAGGCTTTGCGGGGAAGCCTCTACGGCATCACGGCCGGTTTTTGCGCCAGCAGGTAGGCAATCCGTTCCTGTTGGTGCAGGGTATCGGCCCGCAGAGTTAGGGTTTTGCCTGTGAATCATTGGTAGGTAACGGCCAGGCGGCCGGCGCTCCCCGGCGCGGTGCGCAGCAGTTCGAGCGATTGCAGCGCACCGGGAATGCGGGCGCCAAACCAGTTGGGGTCGGCTTGCTGCCGCCAGGTAACCAGGGCTAGGACTTCGCCGGGCTGAGCGGCGCTGATGCCCCCTAGAGCCGCCTGGCGGGCCAGGTCGTTGCCGTACAAAGTACCCATGGTGGCCTGCTGACGATTGACCGACGAGGTAAGTACCCGCAAGCCTAGCTTGCTAAAATCAAACGAAGTAGGTAACGAGGCGGCTTCGTTGAGCTGGCCGGTGGGCACCTTGTTTTGGCTACAGGTGCTCAGCGCCAGCAGGGCCCCTAAGGCGATGGTGGTGGCTTTCATGGGGCTATGGGCGCAGGGGCTGCGTGAAGACGAAGTCGTTGTGTTGCTGGGGTTGGTGGCAGCGGATGCACTCAGTGGTGAAGAGTGCGTCCTTGCCGTAGGGCACCAGTTTATCCGTTTTGAAGCGGGCCCAGCCCCAGCCTTTAGTAGCGGCGTATTTCCGGTCGTCCTTCAGCATGTATTCGACCTGCTTGAAGGCGCCGGGGCGCACGTTACCCTGGGCATCAGCCAGTTGGTCCCAGGCTACTTTGGCGAAGGCCGTGCCGCTGGGCCAGGGTTTGATACGCTTTTCTCGAATGGCTTGCATGGCCACGTTATTGCCAAATACCACGCGCATGGTGCCATTGTCGAAGCGCTCGGTGGTGCTGATGGCCTGCCAGTTTTTGTAATCGGGCAGATAGGCGATGCCGTTTGGTGCAACCGGTACGGCGGTGGATGCAGTCTTATTGGACTGCCAGTGCCGGTACTGCCGGTCAGCGGCATTGAGCTTGGCCGTGTCGGCGGGCGGGCTCTTCGCCAGGCTCGCCACGTACTGCTTGAGCACAGCCACGTCCTGGGCCGATACTTTGGCTTCGGGGTGAGCCAGGGTATACTCACTGAGCGGCATGGCGCCCGCCAGTATTTGATTGACTGACTCCCAGAGCTTCGCTTTTTGGTCGGCGGGGGGGAGGCTCTGCCAGGTGGAGAAGTTCAGGCCCGTCCGGCCTTCCTTCACGTGGCCGGCTACCTGCCAGTACACCGGCGCGACTTTGTCGAACCAGCGCAGGTCGGTTTGGTTGGAGTGGCAGTCGTAGCACGCACGCTGCACGATGTTTTTCACGGCCACCGGCGCCTGAAAATCACCCGTCACGGGCGGATTCTCCAGCGGTGGCCGAATAAATTGGATGCCCACGAACGCCGCTCCCAACAGAGCACCAGCGGGCAACAATAATCGACGGAAGGGGGTGGCGGCTGCGCTCATAACAAGGCGTTTTGAGTTGCTCGTACCCGTCGCCCGCCGCTGAGCGGGACGAGACTGACTTCGCAACTGATTGATAGCCAAACTTACGGGCGGCTCTAAGCCGCTGCTAAGGCACTGCGGCCAGTTGGCCTAATCCGGCCCTGAGTTGGCTTTTTTGGCCCGCGGCAGCTAGGCAAAACGCTTCAAGAACTGCTGGATAACCGTGTTGTAGCTGCGCGATGAGGTGACGTGCTGCCCATTGGCCATGCGAAACAGGTACTCGCCGTGGGCCCACGACTTAAACTCCACAATGTGGTCGGTATTGATGACGACCGAGCGGTGGATGCGCAGAAAGTGAGCCGGGTCGAGCCGCTCGGCCAGCTGCGCCAGCGCCGCCCGCACCGGGTGCGCCGCGCTGGCCGTGTGCAGCCGCACACCGCTGCCCGTGGCTTCGAGGTAACACACCTCGGCGGCCGGCACAAAAAACTGCCGCTCGGGCTGCTTCACCACAAACCGGTCTTGGTACTCGGCTGGGAGAGTCGGGGCTAGGCCGGCCGCGGCGGGCCAGGCGCGGAGTAAGGCGGCCAGGTCGGCGCCGAGGGCTTGGCTCTGGTGCTGAGACGCCTGCTGCTGCACCCGGCGCACGCACTCCGCAAACCGGTCGGGGTCGAGCGGCTTTAGTAAATAATCCACTGCGTGCAGGGCGAAGGCAGCTACCGCGTACTGGTCGTAGGCCGTCACGAACACCACTAGCGGCAGCGGCTGGCCGGCAGCTTGCAGGCGTTGCAGCACCTGCACGCCGTCGAGGTCGGGCATTTGCACATCCAAGAACACCACGTCGTAGGCGCCCGTTTGCAGGGCGGCGAGGGCCTCGGTGCCGTTCGGGCACTCGCCCGCGATGGCCAGGTCGGGGAAGTCGGCGAGCAACTCCCGCACCAGGCTGCGGGCCAGCGGCTCATCGTCTACGAGTAGGGTGCGCAGGTTGGGGTTCATGCGGCTAAGGGGGCTGAGCCAGCGGCCTGGAAGGGCAGCGACACCTGCAAGCAGTAGCCTTGGCCGGGCGCGGTTTCGACGTGCACAGCGTAGTCGGTGCCGTAGCGGGTGGCCAGGCGGCTTTCGAGGTTGCGCAGCCCGATGCCCCGCACGGCGGTGTCGGTGGTGCCGCGGCCGTTGTCTTGCACCTGCACAATGAGGCGGTCGGCCTGCTGCCGGGCACTGATGGCCAGCTGGCCTACCCCTGCCTGCGGGGCCAAGCCGTGGCGCACGGCGTTTTCTACCACCGGCTGCAAGAGCAAGCCGGGCAAGATGGCGGCCTCCGTGCCGGGGGCGATGTGATAGGCCACGGCCAGGCGGTCGGGAAAGCGCGTTTGCTCAATTTCGAGGTAGAGGCGGGTTAGGTGCAGCTCCTGGGCCAGCGTGACCTCCTGGGTGTCGCTGCCCTCGAGCACGAGGCGCAAAAACTGGCTGAGCTGGGCCAGCATGCGCCGGGCGGCCTTCACATCGGTGCCCATTAGGGCCGACGCGGCATTCAGCGAATTAAACAAGAAGTGCGGCTGCAACTGCATTTTCAGGGCTTGTAGCTGCGCCTGTACGAGTTGCGTTTCCAACTGCGCCGCCTGCACCTGGCCCTGGCGAAACCGCTCGCGGTATTGCACGGCGTAGGCCATGCACAGCAGCATCCAGTAAATAGGTACCCAGGTATTGGCGTTTACAATGACCGTACCCAGCGAAAAACCGCCGGGCAACGCCCCGAACAGCGCCATCAGCCCGGCGTAGGCCAAGCGGTAAACGAGCGTGAGGCCGTAGCTAGCGGCCGCGTGCACCAGCAGGTTGGCTAGCCGACGGCGGTGCTCCGTGAGGTCGAAGCGCGTGGCCAAGGCAAACACCACCGGCGTGAGCAGCCCCCAGAGCATTCCGTGCAACAGCCGTCCACCCAGGGTTTCGCCCCAGTGCGTAGGCGTGCCCGCCGAGAGGTTCTGGGCAAAAACCAGCAGCACCATAAACCCGCTGAACAGCAGCCAGGCCAGCGCAATAACCGGCCCCGGAACCAGTGGCCGCCGGGGCATCGAAGTTGCAGTGGGATGTGGGGTGTGCATAGCGCCAAAGGTAGCAAATGCGCCCACGGAGTTAAGCAACCAAGCCGGGAGTTGGCCTTTTAAGGCGCTTACCTGGCTTTTTCAGAAATTCGTTTTAGCTGAGCTGGCCAGGCGAGCACCTCTGAGTAGCCGTTAAAAAGGTTTCGTTGAACGAGAACCTGTTGGCGGCGTTCGGCTATTCGCCTACGTAGTTTTTAAAGCATCGCCTGCTAAAGTAACAGGCGGTTCACTTTAACGGTCAGGGTCTTAGGCTGACTAGATTATAAACTTGTGGCGTGCCTCAATAAACCTGGCCAGACTACTCAGCAATAGGTGCTAAACTAAGCAGAGGCAACGCCCTAGATGGTTCATTTAGTGCTGCTCCAGCAGTACCGGTTTCGGCTGGAAAGAAGGCACGCACCATCGCTACCAGCGCCGCCGCAGATGCTGGCCGCCGAGCCGGCACCGGCTGAGTAAGCGGGCTCTTTTCCATTCGTACAGAATGCTCCTCCGCCAAGTAAGGCGCGTCAGCAGAGCTAATTCAGCTCCGCCGCTTGCAGCGCTGCCAGGAGCGCACCACCGACCTGCCCTTGCTCGAAGCGGCCGCGGCTTTGCTGCGGGGGCGACTGAAGGCGTGAGCAGGCAACGGAACGGTGCTAGTGGAGCTGTCGCCTGCGCCGAGTGCTGGGCGGGCGAAGCTTTCAATCGGGCAATGGCCTTGTTGGAATAGAAGAAAAAGCAGTTGCATTGGGACGCCTCTAACAGGTGGATTCTTCGCCTTCAATGGCATCATGCTTGGCGGCGAAACGCGCTACCTGCTGCGCCGGGCGAAGCGCTAACGTATACATTCTTCGGTGCCTTCTCCACAGCCGCCTTTGACAGCGGAACCACCAACGGCTCCGGTATGCCCGGTGCGCGGCCTGCCGCTTCGACGGGAGCGAATTCTTCCAGCGGCTGCGTGCGCGTGTCAGCCACGGGCTCAACGAGGGTGCGATGATGGTTTTCTGCTCGCGGCGCGAGCCAGACTACCCGCGCTTCAAGCCCGCGGCAGCGAGCCCTGTCATGGCCCTGGTATTACGCGTTGGCACAGAGGCGCGAACCGGAAATCCTGCAGAACGTTGGCCCTCGTTGCACAAGTGTTGCCGGGCGGCTTATCTTTGTAGAACTTGGCCCGGTGAGTGCCGGCCGTATTTATTTCCTTTCCCTTTTTTATGATGTTTTCTCTACGTTCCCTGCGGACCGCCACGGCGGCCATGGCGCTGGTTTCCCTGGCGGCTTGCTCGAAAAAAAGCGACGCTACCCCAACTCCTGACCCCAACCCCATGGGGATGAGCTGGACGGTGGACGGCAGCAACGTAACGGCCTCTTCCGCCGTTTCGCAAGCCTCCTCGGGCAACTTGGTCACCTTGGCTGGTGCGACCGGCAGCACGGGTGGGGTTTTCCTGGACGTGCCCAAAACGGTGGGCTCCTACACCATCACCAGCACGAGCGACGCTTCCGCCAGCTACGTGGTAACGCCGGCCTCGGGCGGCAGCCAGTTCTACGACGGCACGACGGGCACCATTGTGGTCAGTGCGGTGTCGGCCACCAACATCACCGGTACCTTCACCTTTACGGGCACGGGCTCGAGTGCCGCTTCCACCAAAACGATAACGAACGGCAAGTTCAACGTGAAGCTGTAAAACGATTGCCCGCTCCAGCCGCGTTTCCTAAATAGCGGTTGTTTGGTAATCCGCAGAAAGCCCCGGCCCATTGGTCGGGGCTTTTTTGCATTAGCAGGGAGTATTCCTTTCTGCCGCCGTCGGCTGTCCGTCTCATCCCTCGCACTTCCGCAGCGACCGCACCCGCGGGCAGGTGGCTGCCTCGCGCCGCCGCGCCCCCGACGCAGGCGCTGGCCACCCGGCGGCGCTATCTTGCGGCCATGTCCACCAATCGCATTCTTGCCTTCGGCGCCGTGGCCCTGCTGCTTTACCTGGGCTTCGCCTACGGGCTGCGGGCCGCCTTTCCCTGCACCGAAGTTGGGTACAACGTGGCCCTCACGGGCCGCATAACCGGGGTCGTTGAAATAAAAGGGCAACGTACTTTTTTCTTAAACGGGCAGCGCGCCCGCCGCTACGACTTCGACGCTTTCGGGCCTGCCGCCGGGCTCCACCGGGCCAACCCTACGCCGGAAGACGGCTCGCTCAGCCGGTACCTGCGCAAAGGCGACCTTATCCGCAAACCAGGCCGGGCCGTCGAACTCACGGTGCAGCGCGGCGACAGCCTCACCCGGTGGGGCTGCGCCCCGGCGCGGGCTTCCCGCTAGCCAATGCGCCCAACCGGGGGCCGCGGCCGGCGGGCTGCGCTAGCGCCGCTTGCGGCCCCCCAAAATGCTGCGGGTGGGCCGGGTCCCGGGCTGGGCCTGATTGGCGCGGGGCTGGTCGGCGCGGCTGGTGCCGTGGTCGAGGCTGCGCTCGGGCAGGCCGTTGGGGAAAGTGGGGCTGGTGGTGCCGCCCAGGTGCTTGTCGGTGTAACCCCTGGGGTAGGCGGGCACGGCCGCCGCGGGCGCGGCGCCGGATTGGGCCGGCAGGCCGGTGGTTTGCGGCACGGGCGGCGGGGTGGTCCGGCGGGGCACCTGGGCCCCGGCGGGAGTGGCGGCCAGGGCAAAGAGGGAAGCGAGCAGCAGAAGGGGGCGCATACAAGGAGCAGATAAGAGCATAAGTGCTTGGACTTGTACGGCGAAAGCGCGAACAAGGCCACGCGTTGTTGCCGCCAGGCCCTTCCTGAGCGGGCCCTGCGCTCATCTTCCCCCTTCTTGCCTACATTGCCTTTTTACGCCATCTTATGCTTTCCCTTTTCAACGTTTCGACCACGCTGCGTTCGCTGGCGCTCGTTTTGCAAATGCTTGTTCTGGCTCCGGGCGCTCTTTTTGCGCAAGTTGATAACCGGGCGAAGAACGGCAAGGTGCTGGATGCGCTGGAAGCCCAGTACCAACAGGCGCTTAAGGCTGACCCCAACGGTGCCGCCCCGCATTGGCACCACGCCAATGCCTTGGCCAAAGTGACCTTTCGGGCTTCACAAACGGCGTGGCAATACTACGAGCTGGCCCTGCGCAAAGACAGCCTAAACGCGAATATTTACCAGGATTACGCAGCTTACTTAGCAGCCAATCAGGCCTACAAACAGGCCTTGGCTCAATACGACAAAGGCCTTGCCTTAGCGCCCACGCAACCGGACCTGCTGGCCGGGCAAGCGCGGGTACAGCAATTGATTCGCCAGCAGGAAGAGTACGCGGCGTTGCACCGGCTGCCGGTGCGGGCCGGTGCCGCAGCGAAGGTGAGCAACTTTGCCGAACTGACCGATTTTGCCAAGCTGCTGCCCCTTACCCAGCAGGCAGAGGGGGCCTACGCCTACCCGGCCCTGGCGGCGAAATTCCGGCAAGACCCCGCGGCGCCTACGCCGCACGAAATGTTGCTCTTGCTCGGCGCCACCGCCCGGCCCGACTACAAGCCCTACAACTACGACGCCGAGCAGGCCCTGCAGCAGCTAGCGGCCGACGGCAAAACGGAGGAGTTGATTCGGCAAGGCGAAGCGCTGCTGGCGCAGGAGCCGGTGAACGTGCTGGCACTGCAGGAACTGCTTTACGGGTATCGAAAGCAAGGCAATAATCTCCAGGTTGCCCGGGTGGAGCAGCGGCTGAGAAGCATTTTTGAAGGGGTGCTCTACGGTGGCGATGGCAGCTGCGAGCAGCCTTACCTCAGCATCAGCCCGCAGGAAGAGTACGTGTTTGTGCAGTACCTGGGGTTGCAGCCCACCCGCAACGTTTCCCAGACGAGCTGTGCGGGTTTTTTCACCGATAAGCTGCTGGTGGTAGACAAGAGCGCCGAAACCTCGGGCCAGCAAAAGCCTGTGTACTTCAACTATACCCCCATCATGCTGAGCATGCGGGGGCGGAAATGAGCCCAGGCTGCAATGGCCCGGCGTAGTGGCTTATCTATCAGCCGCAAACGTATGGTCGGCAAGCACGAATAGTACCCGTTAAAAGGGGACTTGCTGGGGGTGCCCCACCAACCGCTGGGGCCGGCAAGGTGCAGGCTGAGTTGCTATTCTGGTTAGCCGACGATTAATTTAGCTAAAAATTTTACAGCGCTGCCGCCATGCCCACCGCCCCCAAGGTCTATTACGAAGCCGAAGAGCCGGCCACTGATTTCACCCCCGAAGCCCTGCCCGAGCCCGAAGAATCGCAGCCGGAATACGGCGAGGTATTCAGCCAGGACGAAGAAACGGCCCCCGTCATTTTGGTGGCTGCCCCAGCCAGCACGTTTGCCTACGCCGTGGGGCACCGGGTGCAGCCCACGCCCGAGGCCCCGGCGCGCGAAGTCATTTGGCGCGGCCAGCTACGCGAGCGCCGGCCCGAAACCGGCCTCATCCACCGCACCAACGTGTACCGGCTGAACGACGGCTTCTGGGACTGCTACCGCGAAGACGAGCTGCGGGCCGCGTAGCGAAACGATAGGGTAGCGGCGGCCTTACCTGCCCAGCAGGTGGTGCTGCCACAGCGCCCACACCAAGCCCGCGGCGGCGGCCAATCCCATCAGCACGTACACCACCCGCGCCTGCCGGGAGCGGAAGTATTCGATGCGGGGGCGGATGGTGGAGAATCGCATAGCAGGAGGGGGCGTAATGGGAGTACTCCGATGAACCCTAAGAAGTTGTAGTCGTGGCATTACCAAATTGTTGCGGCCGTTGGCAAGCCTGGAGCCCTGTGCGTTTGCGCGCTGGGCTATTAGGGGGCAGCAGCTTGAAAAAGCCGCAATTGCCTGGCTGGGCGCATCAATACATGCGCGTTAGCCTATCTTTGGCCGTACTTCATAATTTGCTGCCCATGGCCTTAAACTTTGATGAATTCCAGAAAGTCGTAGAAACGGCACAACAAGCTGACGCGGTGAAAGCCGATTTGAAACGCGCCCTGCGCAAGGTGACCACCACCCTGGGCGCCCTGCAAGCGGCTCTGGGCGAGATGGAAGCCGTGCTGGCCGAGGACTACGTATCGGCCCCCCGCACACGCAAGCCCCGCACGCCCCGCGCCGAAAACGAAGGCGGTGCCCCGGCCAAAAAGCCCGGCCGCCCCAAGAAGAACGCCTAACGGCATTGCTTTTTGCACCACGCTCAAAGGGCGCTTACCCACCGGTAGGCGCCCTTTGCTGGTGTGGGGCGCCTTTATTGCCGTAATTTTGCCCCATGGAATTTCAGAAGAGAAAATACGTGTTTCGGGGCATGGACGGCTTCGCCGGCTTTCGCAACGGGCAGGAATACGAACTGGAAATTCGGGCCACCGAAGCCACCGACGAGCAACCGAGTGAAATCGTGATTATTAACCCGGTTTCCCGCCTGCACACCTACTGCAGCAAGCAGGAATTCAGCCAGCGCTGGGAAAAACCCTAACCGACCGGCCCTCGCCGGGCTACCTTTGCGGCCGCTATGACGCTTGGTAAACTTCGCGTACACTTTCGAAATGCCGCCGGGCAGGTGCTGGAACAGCCCACCGGCCGCTACATCATCATCCGCTACAGCAGCGGCCCGCGCCGCTTTGCCGACCTGCAAACGCTGCTCGGACACAGCAAGCAACTCTTGGCGCTGCGCCAGTGGCACAAAGTCGTGGGCGACCACCGGCGCATGACGCCTTTCGCCCCCGCTGAATCGGCCTGGGTCACCGACTGCTGGCTGAGCATGCCCCGCACCCGCATGCGCGACTTCTACGGCGCGGTGCTGCTGCCCGCCGAGGTGCTAGCCCGCATTCCGGTCGAGCGGGCCTTGGAAGAAGCCACCGCCAATGCTCTGACCTACCGCCTCTTTGCCGAAGAGCCCGAAGCTGCCGCGTGGCTGGCGCAGCTGCCGTAGCGGGCCGCCGCGGTGGTGGCTCCCGGCGGCGCTGCGGGCCGGGCAGCGGTGGCGTTTATTGGATGCCCCAGGAGCCGGGGCCACAGCCAGCCGCGTTAGCTTTGCAGCGACTTGCGGTATGGTATGAATTCTTTGCGCTCGCAAAATCCGTTTTGGCTGGTTTTGCTCACGGTGGGCTTCCTGGGCTTGCTTTCCTTCTTAAAACCGGGCCTGGAAGTGGGGGGCGTGAAGCTGCGCCCGGTGCGCTTGCTGGCCGACGTGCTGCGCCCCAACCCCGGCGCGGTGGCCGCCCTGGCGCCCCCGCCGCCCAACGGCCCGGTTGCTCCCGCTACCACCGGGGCCGCAGCACCCGGCCCAGCTCCGCTGGCTGCCCCGGGAGCTGCGGCCCCTACGGCCCCCGCCCCGGGTGCGCCCGCCGCGCCTCAGCCGCCGGCCCTGGCCAACCTGCCGGGCCTCGACCAATTTGTGGCCGCCCTGCGCCAAACCAAAGCCACCGGCCGCAAAACCCGCATTGCCTACTTTGGCGATTCCATGATTGAGGGCGACTTGCTCACCGGCGACCTGCGCAACCTGCTGCAAACGCAGTTTGGGGGCTCCGGCGTCGGTTTTGTGCCCATCAACTCGGTGTCGGCCGACTTCCGCGAAACCATTCACCAGACGTTTTCGCCCGACTGGTATGAGTCGAACATGGTGTCGGACCGCCGGCCGGGCACCAGCCCGCTGGGCATTGCAGGCCAGGTGTTTCTGCCCCGCATCGTATCGAACTACGACAGCACGCACATCGTGTCCGATACCAGCTGGGTCGAGTTTCGGGCCGGGCAGCGCTTCGCGCCGCTGCGCCGGTTTGCCCAGGCCCGGCTGTTCTACGGCCCCGGCTCGGCGCGCGACCAAGTGCTGGTGACCACCGACGGGCGCCGCGTGCTCCACGCCTTGCCTGGCACGGCGGCCCTCAACGAACTGGTGCTCACGCCGGCCCGGCCAGCCCGGCAAATGCGGCTGGCCTTTGCCCCGCGCGGCCCGCGTCCGGTGTACGGTGTCAGCTTCGAAAGCCCGCAGGGTGTGACGCTGGACAACTTTTCCTTTCGCGGCAACGGCGGCATGTCGCTCAACCGCATTCCGTTCGAGCAGCTGGCAGCCTTCGGCAAGGCGCTCGATTACCGGCTCATCATCCTGCACTACGGCGTGAACGTGGCCGAAACCGGCCTCACCGACTACCGCTTCTATGAGCAGGCCATGACCCGCGTGGTCGACCGCATGCAACGGGCGTTTCCGCGGGCCAGCATCCTCATCGTAGGCATGAGCGACAAAAGCGCGCGCATCGACGGCGAGTTCGTGACCGACCCCACTGTGCCGGTGCTGCTGGCCGCGCAGCAGCGCTTGGCCCGCCGCAACCACGTGGCCTTCTGGAATCTGTTTGCGGCCATGGGCGGCCAAAACTCGATGACGAGCTGGGTGGAGCAAAGCCCGCCGCTGGCCCGCAACGACTACACCCACATCAACTCGCTGGGCGGGCAGCGCATGGCCCGCCTGCTCTACACCTACCTGATGGGTGAATACGCCCACCCGAGTGCCGCCCCGGCCGCTTCAAACCCCGCCCCGCGCGCCGACAGCACTTTCCGTGCCGAGGCGCGCTAGCGTGGTGATTTGCTTATTACTAAGTAATTGGTAAAAAATGCTGATAACCAGCGAAAAATGTGTCTGCCAAACTCGAAAGTCTTACTACTCGCTACTAAATTCTAGCTACTAATTAACGTGCTTATTCGCCTTTGCCTGCTCGTGGTTTGCTTGACGCTGGGATGCGGGGGGCTGGCGCGCGCACAGGCGTTGGGGCGGCTCGACAGCCTGCAGGCGGCTTATCCCTTTCTAAACACAGCGGCCAACCGTATTGAGAATGCTCAATTAGGCTTGCAGCATTTCTACCAACAGCTGGCCCGGCTGCCGGTTTACCCGCAGGAACTGCCGGGCGCGCGGGTGAGCGTGGTGCACCTCGGCGACTCGCACCTGCAGGCCGACGAGTTTTCGGGGCGGGTGCGGCGCGAACTGCAGCGCACCTACGGCAACGCGGGGCGCGGCTTGGCTTTTCCGTTTGGGGTGGCGAAGATGGACGGCTCGCCCACGTTCCGTTCAAGGGCCACGGCCGGGCGCTGGCGCGCCCGCCGCGTGCTGGCTGCGCCCGATAGCACCCTGCCCATCGGCCTGAGCGGCATCAGCCTGGCCACTTCCGACACTGGCGCCGCCTTCACGCTGCGCATCCCCGCACGAGGCCGGCCCGACTACCGTTTCAGCAAGCTCACACTCCTGCGCGAGCCAGACCCCACGGCGTTTGATTGGCAGGTGCGTAATGCGCAGGGCCGCGTGCTGGCTACGGTGGCCAGCGGTGGGGGCCTGGCGGCCACGGTTGTTTTTGATTCGCTGCGCGATTTCGTGGAGCTGCGCACCGTGCGCCGCCAACCGGACCAAACCGGGGCTCGGCTCTACGGCCTGCTGCTGGATAATGGCCGGGCCGGGGTGGTGTACCACGTCATTGGGGTAAACGGGGCGGCCGTGCGACACTACAACCGCGCCCCGCATTTTTTTGCGCAGCTGCCCGTGCTGCAGCCCGATTTGCTTATTGTCTCGCTCGGCACCAACGATGCCTACGATGCCGGCTTCGACCCCAGGCGCTTCGCCCAGCAGCTCGACACGTTGGTGAGCCGCCTGCGCCGCCGCTGCCCGCAGGCCGACGTGCTGCTCACCGCCCCGGCCGACTCCTACCGCGCCCGCCGCTACCGCAACCCCGACCTGACCCGCCTGCGCGAGGCGCTGCGGGCCTACTGCGCGGCGCACGATTTGGCCTACTGGGACTTGGCCGCCGTGCAGGGCGGCTACGGCTCCATGCGCACCTGGCTGGCCCACGGCCTGGCCCAGCCCGACCTTGTTCACTTCACCACCAAAGGCTACGAACTGCAGGGCCTTTTGCTTTACCTCGCGCTCCAGGATGGATTTTCGCAACCTCCGCCCCGATAACCTCGGCCTTGATGTTAACCGGCTGGTCGACCAGTTCCGGTACCATCCCAAAAGCCCGCTGATTTTCAACACGGGCTTCTTTCTGCTGCTGTTTCTGGCGTTTCTGGGCGGCTATCAGCTACTGCGCGACCGGCACCGGGCGCGGCTGCTCTACGTCACGGCCTTCTCGCTGTTCTTCTACTACAAGTCGAGCGGGATTTACTTCCTGCTGCTCGTCTTTTCGACGATAGTGGAATACAACTTCGCCCGCTGGATTGCCGACTCCGGCAGCCCCGGCCGGCGCAAGCTGCTGCTCACGCTCAGCCTGTTGGTAAATCTGGGCATGCTGTTCTACTTCAAGTACACCAACTTTTTTCTGAGCGGCTACCAGGCGCTCACCGGGCAGCCGGTGCCGGTGCTGCACGTGCTGCTGCCGGTGGGCATCTCGTTCTACACCTTCCAGACCCTGAGCTACACCATCGACGTGTACCGCGGGCAAATCAAGGCCCTGCGCAACATCTGGGACTTCGCGTTTTTCGTCACGTTTTTCCCGCAACTGGTGGCCGGGCCCATCGTGCGGGCCTCCGATTTTATTCCGCAAATTGCCAAAAAGCCCTTCATCTCGCGCGAAGACATGGGCCGGGCCGTGCTGCTCATCGCGGCGGGCCTGTTCAAGAAAGCCGTCATTTCCGACTACATCAGCCTCAACTACGTGGAGCGCATTTTCGGCAACCCCACGCTGTTCAGCGGCATCGAAAACCTGCTGGGCGTGTATGGCTACGCGCTGCAGATTTACTGCGACTTTTCGGGCTATTCCGACATTGCCATCGGCATCGCGCTGCTGCTGGGCTACCGGCTGCCGCCCAACTTCCTCTCGCCCTACCAAAGCACGAGCATCACCGAATTCTGGCGGCGCTGGCACATCTCGCTCTCGTCGTGGCTGCGCGACTACCTCTACATCCCGCTGGGCGGCAACCGCAAAGGCATGGTGCGGCAATACGTGAACCTGTTTCTCACCATGCTGCTCGGCGGCCTCTGGCACGGCGCCTCGCTCACGTTTGTGGCCTGGGGGGCGCTGCACGGCGCCGCGCTGGCCGCCGACAAGCTGTTTCAAAAGGTGTTTCGGCCGGGCGATAATTGGCTTACCAAGTTGTTGGGCTGGTTCATTACCTTCCATTTCGCGTGCTTCTGCTGGATATTTTTCCGGGCCGGCAGCTTCGAGGTGGCCCTGCAGGTTATCCACCAGATTACGCACAGCCTGCGGCCCGACTTGCTGGGCCAGGTGCTGGGCGCCTTCCGGCCGGTATTTGCGCTGGTGGCGCTGGGCTACCTGCTCCATTTTATCCCCGACGGCCTCACCCTGCGCCTCGAAACGGCGCTGGCCCGCCGCTCGGTGGTGGAGCAGGCTTTGCTCCTCACGGTGGTTATTTGGCTGGTAATTCAAATTAAATCGGCCGAAATTCAGCCATTCATTTATTTCCAGTTTTAGAGCCGTTGGGCCGGAAAGCAGTGGGCGCAGCAGAATGGTATTAGCATTAATACTCAGTGCTAATTCAACTGCTGAGCCGGAAAAGTGGATACTGAAACGCCGCGTTGCAAGCCTGCTGGCAGCCAGTACCGGGCATTAAAATCAACTTTTTTCATCGACCAAACATGCGCCTTTGCGTAGTTTGGCGGTATGAACACGCAACTACTGACCAAATACCGCATCTTCAAGCTGCAACACGAAGCC
Source organism: Hymenobacter monticola (assembly GCF_022811645.1). Lineage (NCBI taxonomy): Bacteria > Pseudomonadati > Bacteroidota > Cytophagia > Cytophagales > Hymenobacteraceae > Hymenobacter > Hymenobacter monticola. Next base: position 3,550,981 of record NZ_CP094534.1, read on the forward strand.
CCGGCGCCGGGCCACAGCACCACCTGGACGTTCAAGTCCCTGGCCGGCGAGGAAAGCCACGAGTTCGACTCCGAAGCCCAGGCCCACGAATGGGTGGCCGAAAACCCGGAAATCATGATTCGGTGCCGGGAGTTCGTCATCGTGCCCGTGTACCACCTGGTGCTGGCCTAAGAACTGGCGGAGCATCAGGTTGTAGCGTGGACTCTGCGAGTCCGCGCCCGGGCGAACGTTCCGGCAACGCGCGGACTCGCAGAGTCCACGCTACACTTATTCTGTCCGCCGCAAGCCCAGTACCCCAATGATAATCAAGCTGGTGAAGAACACGCTTTGCCAGGACAGGGGCTGCTTGAGGTATACCGTATCGACCAGTTTGATGCCCACCACGGCCAGCGCCATCCAGGCCGAGTAGGCGGTGGCGGTGGGAATGTCCTTCATCGCCAGCGACAGAAAGTACACGTTGGCCAGCCCGAAGCCCACGTAGGCCAGCAGCGGCAGCACCGGCAGCAGCAGCGCCGGCTGGCCCAGGCTGTGCGCCCAGGCTATTTCCTTGATGCGCTGCATGCTCAGCGCCTTGAGGCTATACGTCCAGCAAACCTCCATGAAGGAGGCCAAAAACAGCGAAAACCAGGGATTAATCAACGGGACGGAACGGCAGTGGGCGTTTGAGATGAAGCGGCCGGGGCCGGGCTGTGGCCAAAATTACCGCCCGGGCGCTGCGCCGGAATGGTTTCGGCGTAAGGTTCGGGCACGGGCCAGCCGTGCAGCGGTTTCAGGGCCGGCAGCCGGTCCGTTAGCTGGGTGAGAAGGCGCCCGCGGATGCCGTGGTAGGCGCGGAACAGGCGCGAGCGTTGGGCCAGCTCTTCTTCGCTGAACCGGGCCACGGAGAATACGTGCTGGCTGAAATAGTCCTTCGGGAAAACGTAGGGCAGGCCCCATTTCTGCGGCTTGCGGCCGTTGGGCAGGTAGGCCGTGCCGAACATCCAGTCCCAAAAGGCGAATTTGGTGGAGAAGTTGGCGTAGAATACTTCTTCGTGGTCGGCGTGGTGCCAGAGGTGCATCTCGGGGCCGTTGATGAAGTATTGCAGGCGGCCCGAGCGCACGTCGATGTTGCAGTGAATCCAGATGCCCCACACGGCATCAATGCAGGCCTTGATGGGCACCACCATGGGGTCGGCCCCGAGCAGGATGATGGGCGCAAACTCGATGGTTTGATTAATCAGAATCTCGACGGCGTGGGAGCGGGAGCCCGCCAGCCAGTCCACCTGCTTGCCCGAATGGTGCGCCTCATGGGTGCGCCAGAAAAACGGGCTGCTGTGCTGAAACCGGTGAAACCAGTAGATGTAAAAGTCGTGCGTCACCACAAAAAACAGCACCTGCACCCAGATGGGCCAGCCCGTCACAAAATGCAGCTTCGAGAACCCAAAATGCTGGTCGAGTGGCTGAATGATGTAATCGAAGATGATGATTTTCAGCGCGAAGCTCTGCACGAAGGTGTATAGCACCAAATCCGTCCAGAAGCCCTCGCGGAAAAACGGCAGCCCCTTGCGGTAGGGGATGATGCGCTCCAGCGTAATCACAATGGCCACCCAAGCGAGCAGAATGGCCGTGGTGATGAGTTCGACTTTGTGCATGGGGTGAATGGGTTTTGTTGGTCATCCTGAGCGCAGCAAAGGACCTTATCACGTTCGAACAGCAATTGTTCAGCCGTGATAAGGTCCTTTGCTGCGCTCAGGATGACCAACGATTCAACAGCAGCAGTTCAACCCGAACCGCTTACGCGTTGTTCGGCGTCAGCTCGCGGCGCAGGCGGGCGCGGGGCTCCAGCTCGGAGTCGTACACGCGCTTCACGCCGTCGCCAAGGCCCTCTTCCACGTCGCGGATATCGCGCACGAGCTTGGCCATGCCACCGGGCTCAACGGAGGCGGCGTGGTCGGAGCCCCACATGGCGCGGTCCAGCGTGAAGTGGCGCTCCACGAAGGAGGCGCCCAGCGTCACGGCGGCCACGGTGGTGGCCAGGCCCGTTTCGTGGCCTGAGTAGCCGATGGGCGTGTTCGGGAACATGCCTTGCAGCACGGGCACCATGCGCAGGTTCAGCTCGGCCGGCGGGCAGGGATAGGAGGAGGTGGAGTGCGCAATCATGAGCTTATCCAAACCCACCCATTTCACGGCCTGATGAATCTCATCGAGCGTGCTCATGCCGGTGCTCAGCATCAGCGGGCGGCCGGTGGCGCGCACGCGGTCGAGCAGGGGCTTGTCGGTGAGGGAGGCGGAGGCCATCTTGTAGAGCACGGGCGCAAACTGCTCCATAAAATCAACCGACGGCTCGTCCCAGCAGGAGGCAAACCAGTCGATGCCCAGGGCGCGGCAGTAGTCGTCGATGGCTGTGTATTCGGCCTGGCCGAATTCGGTTTTGCGCTTGTAGTCGATGTAGCTCATGCGGCCCCAGGGGGTGTCGCGCTGCTTTTCCCACTGGTCCTTGGGCACGCACAACTCCGGCGTGCGTTTCTGGAACTTCACGGCGTCGCAGCCGGCCTTGGCGGCTTCCGAAATGAGCTGCTTGGCCAGGTCGAGCGAGCCGTTGTGGTTGATGCCGATTTCGGCAATGATGTAGGCCGGGTGGCCCGCGCCAATGAATCGGTTTTTGCGAATTTCAACAGCTTGCATAGGATGAAGCGTTAAGGGATAATCAGTGAAAGAAAACACAAGCAGCTGACTGATTGACAGCTGAAAAGTGTTGGATTAGATAGCCGTCCAACCGCCGTCCACCACCAGGTTGGCCCCGGTCATGTAGGCTGATGCATCAGAAGCCAGGAACACCACCGCGCCCTGATAATCGGTGGGCGTAGCCATGCGGCCCAGCGGCGTTTTGGCGCTGTATTGCTTGATGAAAAACTCGTCCTGGCTGTTTTCCACACCGCCGGGTGAGAGCGTGTTCACGCGCACGCCGTCCTTGCCCCAATAGGCGGCCAGGTAGCGCGTGAAGTTTACCACCGCGCCCTTGGTCATGGGGTAGGAGGGGGATTTGTAGAAGGTTTGCTCGCCGGCCTCGTTGCGGTAGATGCTTTGGTCGGGCCCGACAAGGCCGTAGGTGCTGGCCACGTTGATGATGGAGCCGTGGCCCTGCCGCGCCATGGGCGTGCCGAATACCTGCGCCGCCAGAAACACACCCGTCACGTTCACTTCCAGCACCTGCTGAAAAGTGGCCAGCGGGAAATTCTCAAACTTGCTGAGGTCGGCCGCCAGGGCCGGGTTCTCAAACATGTCGTTGATAGCGGCGTTGTTCACCAGCACGTCGATGTGGCCAAACTGGGCCAGAATCTGGTCGCGTGCGGCGGCCAGCGAGGCGGGGTCGGTCACGTTCACCGCCAGCGGCAGGTGAATACCGCCGGGCAGCTCCGCCGCTACCGCCGCGCAGGCTTCGGCGTTGAGGTCGGCCACCACCACGTTGGCGCCCGCGTTGGCCAGCGCCTCGCAGTGCTTGCGGCCGATGAGCCCGCACGCGCCAGTGACGATGGCCGTCTTACCGGTTAAGTCAAATAAGCTCATGTAATCTACTTGGCTTTAACCGGCGCAGCGTTGGTCACCTTGCGGAACACGGCTTCCACCGGCTCGCCCAGCAGGCGCGAGGCCACGTCGCCGGCCTCAATGGTTTCCTTGAGCAGCGGCAGCACTTCACGGTAGGCGGCCAGGGTGTGGGCAACGTCGGCATCGGTGTGCGAGAAGCACATGTTGTGGAAGCCGCCCCACATGATGCCGCGCTTGAACAGTTCCTGCTGCATGAAAGCCTTAATCTCCATGCCGTTGCCGGCCAAAGGGTCGAAGGTCACGATGGTGCGGCAGTCGTAGCCGTAGCACTTGGTGTATTGGCTGATGCCCAGTTCGGCGGCGATTCCGTTGTAGCCATCCTTCAGCTTTTTGCCCTGCTCGGCCAGGCGAGCGGGTACGTTTTTCTCACGCATCTCCGTGATGGTGGCTACGGCCGCAGCCAGGCTCAGCGCTTCGCCCCCGAAGGTGGTGAAGAAGAATACGTCCTGCTCAAACAGCTGCATCACGTCGCGGCGGCCGGTGAGCAGGGCGATGGGCATACCGTTGGCAAACGCCTTGGAATACACCGCCAAATCGGGGGTGATGCCGAAGTACTCCTGCGCGCCGCCCACGGCCACGCGGAAGCCGGTCCACATCTCGTCGAAGATGAGCAGCGTGCCATTTTCCTGACATAGGCGGGCTACTTCGTGCAGGAAGTTGTCCTTGGGCGCGTCGAAGATAAAGGGCTCCAGAATCACGCAGGCTACATCGTCATCAAGCAGCGCTTTGAGCGAGTCGATGTTGTTGTATTCGAAAGCGGCCACCAAATCCTTGCTTTCCTGCGGGATGCCTTTGTCGCGGCTGGTGGTGCCGATGTACCAGTCGTGCCAGCCGTGGTAGCCGCAGCATAGCACCTTGTTGCGCCCCGTGAAAGCCCGCGACACGCGCACGGCCGCCGAGCACACGTCGGCGCCCGTCTTGCTGATGCGGATGCTTTCGGCATTGGGAATAATCTCGTGAATCAGCTCCGACAGCTCCACTTCCAGCTCGTGCATCATCGAGAAGGTGATGCCGTCTTCGAGCTGGGCGCGAATAGCATCGTCCACTTTCGGGTAAGCGTAGCCAAGGGAGATGGGGCCAATACCCATCTGGAAATCAATGTACTCGTTGCCGTCCACGTCCCAGATGTGGGAGCCTTTGGCGCGCTTCACATATTTCGGGCTCACGCCTTTGGTGTACTGGCCCGGGCCCTTGGCCAGGGTCTGCGTCACGGGCGTCATGATGCGCTGGGCGCGGGCGTACAGCTCGTCCGACTTCGTGATGTCGGGGTAATTCTCGTTAAAGGAAACGGTGTTGGGCATATGTCGGGGAATGTGAAAAGGTGATGGCAGCACGAGTACCCCGAAGCTCCTGCTTCGGCTTGCGTGAGAAGTCGTTCAACGCGAGCCGAAGCAGGAGCTTCGGGGTACTCGTGCTATTCGGCAAACTCGTTTTCAAGCACGGTCGGGCCTTCGGCAATGGCCGCGCCCGACTCGCCCAAATGCTCCGTAATGCGGCGGGCAATGTGGTGGCCAGTGAAGCCCTCGTACTCCAGCACCGCGCTCAGGCGGCCGGGGCGATACCACCGCTCCTCCAGCGCCAGCGGCAACACGCGGGCCGTGAGTTGGTTGCGCAGCAGAATCTCGGCCAGAATGGAATAGAGGCCGCCGGTGATAAAATGGTCTTCCACCGTCACGATGAGGGAGCCACGGCGCACCACGTCCAGCAGGGCCGCTTCGTCTATTGGCTTGAGGCTGCGCAGGTTGATGAGGCCCACCGACTTGCCCTGGGCCTGCAGCAGCTCGCGGGCCACCAACGTTTGCTCGAAGAGCATGCCGTAGGTGAGGATGGTAACGTCAGTGCCCTCGGCCACGATTTCAGCTTTGCCAATTTCGAACGGGGCGTGCTCGTAGGTGCCCGGTCGGGTGTTTACGCGCAGGTAAGCCGGCTGGGGCGAGGCCCAGATGGCGGGCAGCATGGCCACCATATCGGCCTCGTCGGCGGGTGCGAAAACTGTCATGCCGGGGATGCCGCGCATGAGGCTCACGTCCTCGATGGCCTGGTGCGTAGGCCCGTTGCCATCGGAAAGGAAGCCGGGCACGAAGCCGCTGAGCTTCACCGGCAGCTGGCCGATGCCCACGTCGGTGCGGATAAACTCGAACGCCCGCAGCGTGAGGAAGGTGGCCAGCGCGTGCACCACCGGCACCCGGCCGCGCAGGGCCAGGCCAGCAGCGGCCCCGATGAGCGTTTGCTCGGTAATGCCGGTGTCGATGAAGCGCGGGCCGAGCACGGCGGGCAGGTTGCGGATGAGGGCGCGGTTTTCGGCCGTCATCACCACGATGCGCTCATCGGCGAGGGCGGTTTCCTTGATAAGTTCTTCGTAGTTCATAATGTAGCGCGGACTCTGCGAGTCCGCGTATTGATTGGCGGATTAGTTGACCGGTGCGGGGGCGCGGACTCGCAGAGTCCACGCTACAGTTTATTACCGTACCGTCAGCGTTTCACTGGTCAAATTCGTGGCTACTTGGCTGTGCAGCTCGCGCAACAGTTCCTCCACCTCCTCCGAAGAGAAGTTGCAGAACCAACGGTCGGCGCGGGCCTCGATGCTGGGCAGGCCGCGGCCGCGCACCGTGTCGCAGATGATGACCGAAGGCTTGGTGTCGGAGAAGGGGAGGGCCGAGAAGGCGTCTTCCAGTTGCGCGAAATCGTGGCCGTCGATGCGGCGCACTTCACAGCCAAAGGCTTCGAACTTGGGCGCCATGGGCTCCAGCGGAATCAGGTCTTCGGTGGCCACGTTGGCCTGGAAGTGGTTGCGGTCGACCACCAGCGTGAGGTTGTTGACCTTGTGGGCGCTGGCCACCAGCAGGCTTTCCCACACCGTGCCCTCGTTCAGCTCGCCGTCGCCGGTGATGACGATGACCTTGTTGTCCTGGCCGCGCATTTTGCAATCCATCGCCACGCCCAAGGCCACGCTGGGCAGGTGGCCCAGCGAGCCCGAGTGGAATTCCACGCCCGGCACGTTGCGGTTGGGGTGCCAGTAAATGTGGTCGTCGGTGGTGAGGTGCTGGTCGAGGCGGGCTTTGTCGATGAAGCCGAGCTCCACGAAGGTGCCGTAGAGGGCGGGCACGTCGTGGCCTTTGCTCAGGAACAGGTAGTCGCGGTTGGGGTCCTGCAGGTTGTCGGGCCGCACGTTCAGCAGCTCGCTGTATAGGTACACCAGCAAATCGGCGCAGCTCAGCGAAGCACCGGTGAAGCAGCCGCCGTCGGTGCTGAGGCGCACGATGTGCTCGCGCACCTTGAGGGCCATTTTCTCTAGTTTCTGGCGTTTAGGGTCGGTCATAAGTAGGGTGCGGGGCTGGTCCCCGCCCGTCGTGGAACGATATTTAATAAGAATGTTGTGCGGTGAAGCGGGCGGGAGCAGGCCCCGCCCCTACAAGTTTCGGGTTTGCGCCGAATCCACGGTTTTGAGTTCGTCGAGGTGGTTGCGGTACCAGTTCACGCCGGCCAGGTGGGCATTGAGCCGGGCAATGTCGGGCCGCTCGGTGGTCAGGCGGAGTATGTCGTTGATGCCGAAAGCGGGGTTTTGGTGGTACAGCGCGTCATAAACGGCGCTGATGAAATCGTAGTCTTCCCGGTAGTCAATAGTCCAGCGGTGGCTCATCGAAAAATCCTGACCGGCGTCCCAGGCCACGTTGCCGATGGCAAACCGGTCGGGGTTTTCCCAAAAGAAAGGCGTGGTGTGCTCGCGCTCCAGCGGCCGTTTTGCTTCGCGCCAGGCCTTTTCCAACATGGTGAAAGGCATCACCTCCACGTCATTACCATCGGGGAAGGTGGCGGGGTGCAGGTTGCTCACAAAGTCGTAGCGCTCGGCAAAATCGAGGTAAAACCGTACCACTTCATCAATTATAGCCGGGTCGATGAGCGGGCAGTCGGACGGGATTTTCAGCACCACGTCGGCGCCGTAATGGCGGGCGGCCTGGTAGTGGCGGTCCAGCAGGTCTAATGCGTCCCCGCGGAAGCAGTTGAGGCCGTGGGCGGTGCACAATTCAGCAATGGCGTCGTCGGCCGGGTCGGTGGTGGTGGCCACTACCACGGTGCCGGCCAGCGGCGCGCGCTGCACCCGCTCCACCATGCGCACCAGCAGCGGCTGGCCGGCCAGCGGCATGAGCACCTTGCCCGGCAGGCGCGACGACCCCATGCGGGCCTGCACAACGGTCAATATCTTGGGAACGGCCATAGGTTGCGGTTGGCAATATCCGGTAGTCGCTAAACGATGCGGAATACTCTTAAATATTAAGAAAATGCCCTGGGATAAGCGGTATCTCCTTTATAGCGAACAACAAAAAATGCGCTAGTGGACGGCCATCGAACTGCCTGCCGGCTCGGTTTCGGCAAAAGATTCCGGGTCGTACTGCTTCAGGAACGCCGGCCCGCTGCTGCTCGCAAACCGGCTGAAGCCGCGGCACACCGCCGCAATGCGCCGGGCCGAGGTGCCGCCGTTTTGCCAGGGCAGCTTGCGCTTGAGGTCATCTACGTCGAAATAGGAGTGCACCGGCTTGCCCAGCGCCAGGCCCACGTACACCACCGTGGAGTACTGGGTGATGAGCTCCACGCAGTTGGCAATCATGTGGTCGGTGTTGCCTTCGGTGAAAATCAGGGTGTCGGCCGGGGCGTTGGCCTTGATTTCATCGACGGCCCGGGGCAGGGTTTCGTTGGGGTGCAGCTTGAAAGCCAGCGGGCGGCCGTTGGCGATGCGCACACATTCCCGAATGAACTTGGGCCGGTTTTCGGGCGTGAAGGTTTCGCGCAGGTCGGAGGTGGCCACCAATACATAGCCGCGGTGCGGGAAGTCGTTGTGCCGCACCTGCTCGATGTTGTCGAAGTTGGGAATGCCCGTCACCAGCAGCTTGTCGGCATCCACGCCCACGCGGGCGAAGTGCCCGGCGTAGCCCTGGGAGGCCACGCAGTAGATGTCGCAGCAGTTGTTCATACCATTGAGCGCCGTGCCGATGGCCAGGATGGGGTAGCGGGTGAAGCGCTTCACCAGCCGGGCCCAGAAGTTGAGCGGGTCGGTCATGCCCTCCTGCACAAACACGGTTTTGGTGCGGCGCACCAGCGGCCAGGGCACAATCACGTCGGAACAGCACACGATGAGGTCGTAGGTGTTGCCGTACACGCGGGCCTCGAAGTCGTTTTTCAGGTTGTGCTCGGCCAGGTACTTATCCGCTTTTGCCTTGATTTTGCCGGTGACGATGGTTTTGTCGAGCCCGCCGGTCCAGACCAGAAACTCGTAAAATTTGCGCTGCCAGCCGTCGTAGTACAGCTGGCTGAAATACGGCTCGAACTCGTCTTCCAGCAGCTGCGCAATCTGGTGCATCTGCGTGGTTTGGTTGGGCGAGCCGATGAGAAACAAGGCCTTTTTTCGGGACATGCAAAAGCAAAAATGGAAGCAACTGAACCGGGGCGCGTGCCCACCGGTGCCCCACAACCGCGCCGAGGCGCTACTGGTTTTGAGGCGTTGCCCACCGTTGGCGGGCCGGGATGGGAACGGGGCAAGGTACAGCACATCGGGCAAAGTAAGGCGGCTGCGATGACGTGCCGGAGATGCGGCCATTAAGCAATTGCAAAGGTTTTACGGGATTTAGCGCACCTGAGAAAAACCCGGGAAAGCGTCTGTAAGCGCACTTGAAAATGAATCAAGCCGGATGCCATAGGCCCCGACTTGCCCCATATTTGCTGCCCAAATAGGCAACTGCCGGGGCAACTACGTAGTAGCGGTGAGCCAAAATTCAGTATAAAGCAGGAGCTCACGATTAACTCACAAAGTGAGGTATTTCTACTTTTGTTTTGTCTCTGAAAAGGCAACGAAGCGGAGAACATTATTTCCTGCTATAACCTACGGTATTGTTATGTTACTCAGCTCTCTACCCGACGTCGACGGCAGCCGCTGCACCCTCACCTACGAGTCTGAAGGCTGGCTGCGCGCCACCTGGCGCGGCTTTGTCGACATGGCCAAAGCCCTGCGCGGTGCCGATAACTACCTGAAAACACTAGCCGATTTGCGTTGCCCCTACCTGCTGAACGACAACGTGGAACTGCGCGGGCCCTGGTTCGATTCTATTGAGTGGCTGGAGCGCATTTGGGTGCCGCAGGCCGTGGGCATGGGGCTGCACTACGTGGCCCACGTGGTGCAGGCCGATTCTCTGTCCGACACCATCACCACGCACTTTCAGGGGCCGAAAGTGGGCGGGTTGGAGCTGCAAATCTTTCAGCAGGTGGCCGATGCCGAAGCCTGGCTGCGGCACTGCCAGCTGGTGGAGGCGGGGGTAGAATAACCCAGCCGCCGGCCCTACATTTGGGGTTGCCATGAACGACCCGGAAATCCGCGCCCTGCTTTACCCGCTCCTCGCAGGCGGGGTGCACATCAATGAGCTGCCCACCGGCACCACCCGGGCCGACGTGGTGCACATCACCGAGCACTTCATGCACGGCTACGAGGTGAAGGGCGACGGCGACACCCTGCAGCGCGTGGCCAACCAGCTGCGCTGCTACGGCGAGGTGTACGACTTCGTCACTTTCATCGTGACGGAAAAGCACCTGGCCAAACTGCTGCCGCTGCTGCCCGAGTGGGTGGGCGTGCAAGTGGCTTCGGCCGAGGGCCTGCGCCTGCACCGGGCCGCGGCTTACAACGCCACCGTGGCCCTGGCGCCGCTGTCCAGGCTGATTTTGCTGGAAGAAGTGAAGCAGTTTCTGCTGGCGCGGGGCTTGGCAGGGGCCAGCACGCTGCGCAGCGCCGAAATCGGCCGCTTCCTGCGCACCACCAACGTGGTGCCGCTGTCGGCGCTGGCCCAGTACGTGCGCGAGCGCCTCATGGCCCGCCTGCCCGAGCGCCTGCTCCTGCGCGCCGAGCGCAAGGCCGAGCGCGAGCGCCTGCCCCCGCGCCGCAAAAAGGCCCGGCCCAAAGCCAAAAAGAAAAAGCCGGAACCCCGCAAAAAAGCCCGTGCCGTGTAGCGGCGCGGGCTTTTTGCGGGGTTGAACGAGGTTGATTATTTCTGCTTGAGCGCGGCGGCCACGGCCTGGTTCAGCAGGGGCTCCATCACGCGGTAGCCGGCGAGGTTGGGGTGCACGCCGTCTTCGCCGTAAGCTTTGCGCAGGCCGTTTTGCTCGTCTTTCAGGGCCGAGTGCATGTCGTAATAGGCGAAGTGCTGCCGGTTGGCGTAGGCGCGCAGCTGCTGGTTGAGGGCCAGAATTTTGGGGGCTGGATTCAGGCCCTTGCGCCACCAGAAATCGACGGATGGGGCCACCGAGCCCAGCACCACGCGCACGCCGTGCGCCTGCGCCAGCTCGCACATGCTCATGATGTTGTTCAAAGTGGTTTGCGGGTTGTATGGCCCGCTGTTTTCGGCGATGTCGTTGGTGCCGGCCAGGATGACCACTACGGCCGGGTGCAGGTCCAGCACATCGGCGCGGAAGCGCACCAGCGTCTTGCCCGTGGTTTGCCCGCTGATGCCGCGGCCCACGTACTCGTAGGTCTTGCCCCGGAAAAAGGCCGAGTCGGCCTTCACCCAGCCCTCGGTGATGGAATTGCCGATGATGACCACGCGGGGCCGGCCAGGCTGGGGCGCGGGCAGGCGCTGGTTGGCGGCGGTGTAGCGCTCCAAGTAGGCCCAGTCGTTGTGCAGCAGGTACTCGCGTTGCTTATCAGCGGCGGCATCGGCGGCTTTTTTAGCGGCTTCGGCGGGCGTGGGCTGCTGGGCATGGGCCGCCGGGGCTAGCAGCAGCAGAGCCACTGCCAGCAGGGCAGCACGTCGGAAATGGGTGGAGGCAGAGAAAAGCATGGCAAAGCGGGCTATTCAAAAAAGCGGGCTATTCAAATTGGAGGTGCTGGTTGAAGAAAGGTAGCAGCTTCTGGTACATCCGGCCCGTGCGGCCCATGATGCCGTTGCCGTGGTTGCCCTCGTAGCCTTCGGCCGAATGCGGAATACGGTACGCCGCCAGTTCGGTGCTGAAGGTGCGGCACGAAGGCGGAATGTGCCGGAACTGGTCCTGCTCGCCCCAATCGAAGGCCAGGCCGCGCAGCCGGCGAAGGCTGGCCAGGTGGCCCGGCAGCAGCGCCAGCGGCGAAGCCGCGGCCCACTGCGCCAGCACGGCATCGCGGTGGGCCAGGCTGTCGGGGCCGAAGGACTGCGGCAAGTCGGCCCCGAAGGCGCCCCGACCCGGAACGGGCGAGAAAGCCCGCGCGCACGCCACCAGGCGCACCGCGTCGAAGTTTTGCCTGAGTTCAGCGCGTGATTTGGCCCGGCTGGCTACGGCCTGGCCGGGGCGGGCGGCCATCCACTCGGGGTGCGGCGCCACGAAGCCGGGGCTCAGAGCGTAGGCAGCGGCATAGTTTCCGGGGTAGAGCATGGCCAGGCGCAAGGTGCCGTTGCCGCCCATGGAGTGCCCGGCCAGGCCCCGGCTGGCGGGCCGGGCCAGGGTGCGGTAGTTTTTGTCGATGAAGCTGACCAGCTCGCGGGCCGTAAAATCGGCCCAGGGGCCGTTGGTGGCGGAGTTGGTGTAGAAGCTGCCCTGGTAGAGCGTTTGCTCGTTGGGTGCCACCACGATGAGCGGCCGAATCTGGCCATCGGCAATGGCCTGGTCCAGCAGCTCGCCCAGGCCGTCGGCGTGGAAGAGCAGGCTGTCGCTCCAGGTGAAGCCGTGCAGGTAGTACAGCACCGGGTAGCGCCGGGCGGGGTTGGCCTCGTAGCCGGCGGGCAGGTACACGCTCACGCGGCGGCGCGGGCTTTCGCCGCCGGGGTTGCCGCGCAGCAGCTTGGAATCGAGGTAGGTAACCACGACGCGGCCTTTAGCAGTTGGCGCCTGTGCCGCGGTTGGGAAACGGCAGAACAGGCCGATAAGCAATAGAAAAGAGAGGAAAAACCGCATCAACAAAGAGGAATAAAAGAACGTCATGCTGAGCGCGGCCGAAGCATCTCTACGGCGTAAGTAATTTGATTTACTACTTGCGGCGGAGATGCTTCGGCTTCGCTCAGCATGACGTTCCGTTTTTACACAGGATTCAATCTCAGTTCATCACCAGCGTCATGATGGAGTGCGGGGCCGCCGTGGTTTTGGCGCCCTGGCCGGCCAGCCAGAGTTGGAAATCCTGGGGCTTGTCGCCGCTGTTGAGCACCACCACGGCCAGGCTGCCGTCGGGGTTGCGGAAGGCGGTGGTTTGCAGCCAGTCGCGGGTCGAGGCGGTGGCCACGCGCTTGGCACCGGGGCGGATGAACTTCGAGAAGTGGCCGATGTAGTAGTAGGCGTTGGTGTAAATCAGCTTGCCGGCCTTGGTGTCGGCAATGACGGGGGCGAAGCAGAAGTTGCCCACGTGGTTGGGGCCGCCGGTTTCGTCGAGCAGCACGTTCCAGTCGGTCCAGCCCACGGTGCCGGCGTTGAAGTCGCCTATCATCGACATGCCGTATTTCTCGCCCAGGGCCCAGTCGTCCACCTTGGCCAGGTCGAATTTCTCCTTGCAGCCCTCGGTGAAAATCAGGTTGGTGTTGGGGTAAGCCTCGTGCACGCGGCGCACGTTGTCGGTGAGCATGCCGCTGCCGGTCCACGTCTCGTACCAGTGGTAGCCGATGCCCCACACGTACTTAGCGGCGGCGGGGTCGTCGAGCACGGTGCTGGCGCGCTGGTACACCAGGTCGCGGTTGTGGTCCCAGGCAATGAGCTTTTTGGTGCCCAGGCCGCCCTTGGCCAGCGTGGGCCCGAGGAAGCCCTTGATGAAGTCCCGCTCTTCCTCGCCGGTATAGATGCACGACTCCCATTTCTGCGTGGCCATCGGCTCGTTCTGCACCGAGAGGCCCCAGATGGGAACGCCCATCTGCTCGTAGGCCTTGATGAACTTCACGTAGTAATCGGCCCAGGTTTGGCGGTACTTGGGCAGCAGCTTGCCGCCGTGCAGCAGGTCGTTGTTGTCCTTCATCCAGGCCGGCGGGCTCCAGGGAGCCACGTACAGCGTGAGCTTGCCGCCGGCCGCCGCCATCACCTGCTTGATGAACGGAACGCGGAACTGCTCGTCGTGCTTCACGCTGAAGGTTTTCAACGTTTCATCCTTATCGGACACGTAAGTATAGCTGCCGCTCGAAAAGTCGGAACTGTGAATGCTGGTGCGGCCCAGCGTGTAGCCAATGCCCGCTGTGGGGCTGTAGTAAGCCTTCAAAAACTCCTGCTGCTGCGGCTTGGGCAGCTTGGCAAAGGTTTCGGCCGAGGCATCGGTCAGCGCCCCGCCGATGCCCAGCAGGGTCTGGAACGAATGGCCGGGGTCCACAAACACGCAAACCTGGGTTTCGAGTGGCTGCGGGGCCGGCTCAAACTTCAGGGCCTCACCGGCCGCCAGGCGCAAGCTGGTGTTGGCCGCCGTGGTGAAGACGCGCGCGGTTTTGCCGGCGGCCGAATACGGCGCGCCTTTCGGGGCCGACTGAGCCGCTGCCGGCCCGGCCGCCACCAGGTGTAGCCCCAAGCCGGCGAGGAGCAGCAGGCGGGTGCGGTTTTGGGAAACGGCCGTGGGCAACTGGAAGGAAAATGGAAGACGCATGAGCAAAATGGGTGGGAAGGAGAGAAGCCGGAGGCGGTCAAAAGTAGCCGCTGGTCTCATGAAAAAACAGTGCGGAATGCCCCGCCAGGGCTTCTCTAGCGGAATCTGGTACGCCTACAGCACAAGCAACGCCGGGCAAAAACCGGCCGGGCGCCGCCCGCTCCCCGCCCGGTTTGCCCGGCGTCCGCTCGTTTAAAAAACACGCAAAAAAGAACTTTCAGCCCGCCACCAAACGGCGGCGAAAAGCCCGATTACCACACGTAGGTACCGACCGAGCCAGCGGCCAGCGCCGAGGCCACGGTTTTGCCCTTGAACTGGATGTTGAACTGCTGCGGCGACGTGCTGGTGTTCAGCACCACGAGCACCTTTTTGCCGCTGGGGGTGCGGTAGGCCACGTTGGGCAGGTTGTTGGGGGCGTCGGTGTCGATGCGCACCGAGCCGGGGCGCACGAACTTGCTGCTGTGGGCCACCGTGTAGTAGGCCGGGTTGCGGGTCACGCTGTTGCCCGAGATGGTGACGGCGCCCAGGCAGTCGGTGCAGCCGCCAGCGGTGTGCGGGCCGTAGTTCTGGTCGCTGGCCAGGTTCCACTCCAGCACGTTCTTGGCCCAGTTGCGCGGCGCTCCGATTTCCAGCTCCCGCACGTGGTTCGGGAAGTCGGTGAGCAGGTTGCCCGGCGCCTGCGTCCAGAACTCGGTGAAGTACACGCCCTTGTTAGGGTAGGCGTTGTGCACCTGCGCGAGGGCGTTGGCCAGCGAGCCGCCGTAGTTGTGAAAAGCCGAGCCTTCCACGTAGGGCCGGGCCGCCGCGTCGCCCAGCACGGCCAGCGGGTAGCCGGGCTGGTCGGGGTTGTGGTCGTAGGCAATGATTTTGGTGCTGATGCCCGCCGCCGCGAAGGCCGGCCCGATGTTGTTCTTGATGAAGTTGGCCTGCTCGGCGGCGCTCATCAGCATGCTGGGCTCGTTGTAGGGGTTCAGCGGCTCGTTCTGCAGCGTCACGGCGTCGATGGTGATGCCCTCGGCGGCCATTTGCTGCACGTATTTCACGAAGTAGCGGGCGTAGGCGTCGTAGTATTGCGTTTGCAGGCTGCCGCCCTTGGCGTTGTTATTCGTTTTCATCCACAGCGGGGCCGACCACGGCGAGCCCATGATTTTGATGCTGGGGTTGATGGCCAGAATCTGCTTCAGCACCGGAATCAGGGCCGTGCGGTCGGGGGCCAGGCTGAACTGCGCCAGGCCCACATCGCCGGCCGCGTCGTCGTAGCTGAACACCCGGTCGTCGAGGTCGGAGGCGCCAATGCTCACGCGCAGGTAGCTCACGCCCAGCCAGGTGCTGTCGGTGGCAAAGAGCTCGCGCAGCAAATCGGCCCGGCTCGTGGCGCTCATCCGGCTGATGACCGTGGCGCTGCCCCCCGTCAGGGTGTAGCCGAAGCCGTCCATGGTTTGGTAGGTACGCGTGGTATCGACGTTGATGGTCGGGTAGGAATTGGTGGCGGTGCCGAAGTTCAGCACGTTGGTTTGCTTGCGAAACAGCGCCGTGCGGTCGGTATTCGTCAGCCAGAAAGCCACCTGCGAGGGGCTGGTGGGTTGCGGATTCACCACGGGCGGCTGGGGGTCGGGCGTGTCTTCCTTCTTTTTGGAGCAGCTGGCCGCCGCCAGCGTCATTGCCGATAAGCTCACGGCCATCAAGAACTTGCGATTCAGCATAATAATTTACGGTAATAGTAGGGGCGGGGCTTGCCCCCGCCCGGGCGTTGAACAAAATCGTTGAGGCAGCGCGAACGGCGGGCGGGGGCAAGCCCCGCCCCTACGTCAATACCTGTTCGAACCGTCTTACTCCACCACCACGTGGCGGCTGGTGAGCTGGCTGCCCACCTGCAGCTTCACCAGGTAGTGGCCGGGGGCCAGGGCCTTCACGGGGGCCAGAGCGGTTTGGTAGGTGCCGGCTTTTTGCTCGGCATTCAGCAGGCTCAGCACGCGCTGACCCAGGGCGTTGTACACGTCCACGCTCACCGGCTGAGTGCTGCCGGCCACGGTGTAGCGCAGCTGGCTGTCGTGGCTGAGGGGGTTGGGGTAGGCGGTAACGCCGAGGGCGTTGGCCACTTCGGTGCGGCTGGCCAGCGGCCCGCTGCCCACCTGGTAGGTGTAAAACTGCGAGCGCGGGATGAGCGTGAAGTTGGGGTCGGTGCCTAGGTCGGTGGTTTGGCCGGCCACCTGCGGCAGCACGTCGGAGTAGAAGTCGCCGTTGTCGGCCACGTAGGCAGCCATCACGCGGAAAAGGTCGCCGTTGGCGGCCCCTCCCAGGGCGCTCAGCGGAATCTCAAACTCCCAGCCCGTGGCGTTGTTGGCCGCTACGCTGGCGGAGGTGGCAAACGCCGTCCGGGCCATGGCCGGGTCGGCCGCATCGGTCACGGCCACGCCGTTTTTGGGGCCGGTGCCCATGCCCACCTCGGGGTAGGTGGTCCCGGCCACGGTGTAGTTCACGCGGCTCAGGTACATGGCGTTGTTGGAGTTGTTCAGGGGCGACACCGTGATGCGGAAGCCAAAGTCGGCCTGCATGTCGAGCGTGGGCCGGTGGCGCAGCTGCGAAGAAGTATTGCTGCTGCCCGGCAGGCGGGTGCCGGCCGCAATGCCCGTGCGGTTGGGCGCGTCGAGGTAGAGCACCATCGCGCTGTAGGCCGTTTGCTCGGGCGTGGCCACCACCATCACGTTCAGGGTGGTGGCCGTGGTGCCCAGGTAAATGGCTTTCAAACCTCGGTCATTCACGGAGTGGGTGCCGGCGTAGCTGCCCAGCAGCTGGTATTTGCCCGTGCCGGTGCCCACTTCGGCCGCCCCCAGGGTGCCGTCGACGGTGAACTGAGCCTGCGCGCTGAGGGCCCGGAGGGCAAGCGCGGCGAAAACGAGAAGCGTAGAGTGCTTTTTCATGGGAATTTTTAACTTAAGTGATGGGAATGTGACAGATGCGTAAAAGTTGAGACTGGTTTTTTTCAGTGGGCTACCACGCGTAGGTGCCCACGGCGCCCACGGGCAGGGTGGCCGCAACCTGGCGCCCCCCCTGGCGGATGTTGAAGGTTTGGGTTGCCTGGCCGTCGTTCAGCACCACCAGCACGCGCTGGCCGGTGGGCGTGCGGAAGGCCACGTTGGGCAGCCCCTGGGGCAGGGTGGAGGCGATGCGCACCGAGCCGGGGCGGGCAAACTTGCTGGCGTGGGCAATGATGTAATAAGCCTCGTTGCGCGTCACGGCGTTGCCGGCCAGCGTGAGGGCGCCCAGGCACTCGGTGCAGCCGCCGGGCGTGTGCGGGTTCTGCTGCGGGTCGGCGGCCAGGTTCCACTCCAGCACGGTGCGGGCCCAGTTGCGCGTGGCCCCGATTATCAGGGTTTTGACGTGCCAGCGCAGGTTGTCTTCGAATTTGCTTTTCGAGCCCACCCACTGCTCGGTGAAGTACACGTTCTTGGCCGGGTAAGCATCGTGCACCTGGCTCAGCGCCTCAATGGGGCCGGCGTAGAGGTGGAAGGCGGAGCCGTCCACATATTGCGCGGCGTCTTTGTCGGCCAGCACCGTGAGCGGGTAGTCGGGGCGGTCGGCGTTGTGGTCGTAGCAAATGATTTTCGTGTCCAGCCGGGCCGTGCGAAAAGCCGGGCCGAGGTGCTTGCCGATGAATTCGGCCTGCTGCCCGGCCAGCATCAGCAGACTGGGGTTGTTGCCGGGGTGCAGCGGCTCGTTCTGCACCGTGACGGCGTCGATGCGGATGCCGGCCGCCTTCATGCCCTGGATGTACTTCACGAAGTAGCGGGCGTAGGCGTCGTAGAACTCCGGCTTGAGGCTGCCGCCCTTGGAGGCGTCGTTGGTTTTCATCCACGGCGGCGGGCTCCAGGGCGAGCCCAGGATTTTGATGCCGGGATTAATAGCCAGAATCTCTTTCAGCACCGGTATCAGGTGCGGCTGGTCGGCCGCGAGGCTGAACTTGCTCAGCTCCGGGTCGGTCTGCCCGGCGGGCAGGTCGTCGTAGCTGAACACCCGGTTGTCGAGGTCTGACGCGCCGATGCTCAGCCGCAGGTAGCTCACGCCAATGTTGTTGCCATCGGTGGCAAACAGCTCGCGGAGCAGCTTGGCGCGCCCGGCCGGGCTCATTTGGTGTAGCAGTTGGGCGCTGCCGCCCGTCAGGCAATAGCCAAAGCCGTCGATGGTCTGAAAAGTCTTGGACTCGTCAATTTCAATGGTTGGGTTGGCATTGGTGCCGGTGCTAAATGCCAGCCGGCCTTGCTGCGCCTGAAAAAGCACAGACTTGTCCGGTGTCGTCAGCCAGGCCGCTACGCCGGTGTTCTTGGTAGCAATTTGGGCTTTGGATTGCGCCTGAACACCGTGCGGCGCGGCGGCAAGCAGCAACGCCAGCAAAGCGCCGGAAGCAACGGAAAAGCGGCGGGATTTTGGAAGCATAATTGGAAGAAAGGAAGAGTGAAGGCCAGACGCCTAGCTGGCGCGGCGCAGGTGGCCGCGCAGCCCGTACCACACGATGTAGGCGTAGCACAGCACCGGCAGCAGCAGGGCCAGGCGCAGCGAGCTGGCATCGGCCACCAGGCCGAACAGCGGCGGCACCACCGCGCCTCCCACAATGGCCACGTTCAGCAGCCCCGAAGCTTCCTCGGTGTGGCGGCCCAGGCCGGCCACGGCCAGCGTGAAAATGGTGGCGAACATGATGGAGTTCATCAAGCCCACCGCCAGCAGGCTCCACATGGCCACCTCGCCCGAGGTGCTGGCCGAAACCAGTACCAGCGCGATGGCCCCAACAGCGTTGAAGGCCAGCAGCTGGCCGGGCCGGAACTTGTTGAGCAGGTAAGCCCCCAGAAACCGGCCCACCATGGCGCCGCCCCAGTAAAAGGCCACTTTGTCGCCGGCCACTTTGGGGGCCAGGTTCAGCACATCGGGCTGGCCCAGGTAGCTCACGATGTGCGAGCCAATGGCTACTTCGGCGCCCACGTAGGCGAAGATGCCCACCATGCCCAGCACCAGGTGGCGGTAGTGCCAGGCGCGGCGGTTGGCGTCGTCGGCCGGGTCGGGCGCGTGGGTGATGACGGGCAGCTTGAAGAAGCTCAGCAGCCCGCTGATGCCGATGAGCACGGCCCCGATGCAGAGGTAGGGCACCTGCACGGCGCGCACGTCGATGGCATCGGCGGCGCGGGCGGCGTCGAGGTCGGGCAGGTGCGAGAGGATGAGGGCGGCGCCCAGCAGCGGGGCCACCGTGGTGCCCAGCGAGTTAAACGCCTGCGTGAGCGTGAGCCGGGCCGGGGCTGACTTCGCCGGGCCCAGCACCGCCACGTAGGGGTTGCCGGCCACTTGCAGCAGCACCACGCCCGTGGCCAGCACAAACAGCGCCCCCAGAAACAGGCCGTACGAATGGCTATCGGCCGCCGGGTAAAAGAGAAAGCAGCCGGCCGCCGCCACCAAAAAGCCCAGCAGCATGCCGCCCTTGTAGCCCAGGCGGCCCACCACCTTGCCCGCCGGAATGCCCATCACGAAGTAGGCCCCAAAAAAGCACAGGTTGATGAGGTTGGCCTGGGCGTAGCTGAGCTGGAAAATAGCCTTGAGATAGGGAATCAGAATGTCGTTCAGGCAGGTGATGAAGCCGAACGAGAAGAACAGCACCGTGAGGGCCGAAAGGGCCGGGGTGTAGCGCGGGGCTGCACCCGCGCCCGTTGCAGGCGGGGCCACTGGTGGGGCAATAACGGAAACAGGAACAGCCATTGTTTGCGGATAGCAGGAAAGAGGCGGATGGGAGAAGGCAGGAGAAGCCGTAGCCTGTCATGCCGAGCATAGCCAAGCATCTTCACCGCTTCGTTGCAGCGATTGGATGACTCCGGCGGCAGAAACGCTTCGACTACGCTCGGCGTGACGGGCTTTTTAGCTTCAAAAAATCAAAATGTCGCCCCAGGGCAGGTACTCTTTGTCCCACCACTTTTCCCTGCCCCGGAAGCGACGCTGACTAGCTAGTAGCCAGGATTTTGTTGGGCCTGTGGGTTGGTGTTCAGCTCGCTCAGCGGAATGGGGAACAGCAGGTAGTTCACGTCGCGCGAGCCGCGCTTCTGCTGAATCAGGTCGAGGGCCGTGACGGCGTGGCGCGCGGTGCCATCGGCCTGCTCGTGGCGGGTGTAGCGCAGCAGGTCGAACCACCGCTCGCCCTCGAAGGCCAGCTCCAGGCGGCGCTGCTTGTCGATTTCGGCGCGCAGCGTGGCCTTGCTGGCGGCCTCGGGGCTGCCGGGCGTGAGCGGTGCCAGGCCGGCGCGCTGCCGGATGGGGTTCAGGAAGCCAATGACGGTAGCGGCGGGGTCGCCCACTTCGTTGCTGGCTTCGGCGGCGGTCAGGTACACCTCGCCGAAGCGCAGCACGTAGTAGTTGTCGGGCGAGTTGAAATTGCCGCCGTCGCTGCGCCACTTCCACACAAAGGGGCCCCGGTCGTTGGCGCCGCCGCGGCCGTCCACGTAGCTGGCGTGGTTGCGGCCGGCGTTCACGGTGCCCTGGTAGCTCCAGCGCTGGTCGTTGAGGGTGTCCACCACCGAGGTCAGGTCGGTGGCGCGGGCGGCGCTGCCGGTCACAAACAGCGTCGGGATGTTGAACTTGGGAAACGAGTACGTGGCCGGCGGCGTGGGCATCACGATGTCGGGCAGGGTGAAGAACGTGCCCCCGTCGGTGCTGCCCGAAAACTGTACTTCGAACACCGACTCGCCCCGGTTGTTGTTGGCCGGGTAGAGGCTGTTGAAACCCTGCAGCGAGTAGCCGCCGGCGCCGGTCAGCACCCGGTTGGCGGCGTCTTTGGCGGCGGCCCAGTTGCGCTGGGTGAGCTGCACGCGGCCCAGCAGGGCATTGGCCGCACCCTTGGTGGCGCGGGCCACCTGCACCTCGGGCAGCGCCGCAGCGGCCAAGTTCAGGTCGTCCACAATGCGGGCATACACTTGGTCGGCCGGCGTGCGGGGCAGGTTCAGCTGGGCCGGGTCGCCGCTTTCGGTGGGCTCCAGGCGCAGGGGCACGGCCCCGTAGAGGCGCACCAGGTTGAAGTAGCACAGCGCCCGAACGAAGCGCGCCTCGCCCACAATCTGGTCGCGCCGGTTGGCGCTCATGCCGGCCACGCCGGGCACGTACTTAATCACCGCATTGGCCCGGTTGATGGCGCGGTAGTTGTCGTGGTACACGTCGTACACCTGGCCCGAGGCCGAGTTCCAGTTGATGTCGTCGAGCACGCGCACGTCGTTGTTGCTGCTGGTGCAGTCGTCGGAGGGCATGTTGCCCACCAGGTTCAGCACCTCGGCGTAGCAGCCCTTGCTTTGCAGGCCGTCGTACACGGCCGTGAGGGCGGCCTCGGCATCGACGGCCGATTTAAAGAAGTTGGAAGGGGCAATGGAGGTCAGCGGCTCTTTGTCCAGCACGTTGCAGCCGGCCAGCAGCAGCATGGCCGAAGCCACCGGGAGGAAATACTTTTTCATGGGAATTTTTAGGCTAGGCGAGGCAAACAAGCGGCTTAGAAAGAGGCATTCAAGCCCACGGTGTAGGTGCGCGACTGCGGGTACACGCCAAAGTCGCGGCCCTGGCCGGTGGTGGAGAAGGGGTCGGAGCTCACCTCCGGGTCGTAGCCCGAGTAGCGGGTCCAGGTCACCAGGTTCTGGCCGGTCACGTACAGGCGCAGGCTGCTCAGGGCGGCGTGCTTGATGAGGCCGGTGGGCAGGTTGTAGGCCAGCGTCAGGTTTTTGAGGCGCACGTAGGAGCCGTCCTCGATGAAACGGTCCGAGTAGCGGGCGTTGCCGTTGGGGTCGCCGGCAATGGCGCGCGGCACGTCGGTGTTGCGGTTGGTGGGCGTCCAGCGGTTGAGCACGCGGGTGGTCTGGTTCAGCGGGCTCGACATGCTTTCCAGCGTTTCGCGGTTCTGGTTGTAGATGTCGTTGCCGAAGCTGCCCTGAAAGAACACGCTCAGCTCCAGGCCTTTGAAGGTGAACGTGTTGGTCACGCCGGCAATCGATTTCGGGTTGGGGTTGCCGATGATGGTGCGGTCGTCGGGGTTGATGATGCCGTCGCCGTTGAGGTCGCGGAAGCGGATGTCGCCGGGGGCGGTGTTGCCGGGGCTCTGCTTGGCGGCGGCGTCCACTTCGGCCTGGCTCTGGAAGATGCCCTGCACCTGGTAGCCGTAGAACACGCCCAGCGGCTGGCCCGTGAGCACGAAGCCGTTGCCGGACTCGATGCGGCGGTCAGCGACCTTGCCCTTGTCGTCCACGGTCTGGCCCAGGTCCAGCACCTTGTTGCGGTTCATGGTGAAGTTGAAGTTCGTGGTCCAGCCAAAACCATTTAGCGGCTGCACATTATTGGTGGTCAGGCCCAGCTCGATGCCCTGGTTCTGGATGCTGCCCACGTTCTGCAGAATCTGCCGGTTTTCGGCCCCGGTGCTCAGCGGAATGTCCACTTTCAGCAGCAGGTCCTTGGTGTGCTTGCGGTACACATCGGCCGTGAAGGTGAGGCGGTTGTCCAGCAGGCCCAGGTCTAGGCCCGCGTTGTACTGGTAGGTGGTTTCCCACTTCAGGTCGTTGTTGCCGATGTCGCTCTGCGTGGTGCCCGCGGCCACCACGCTCGTGCCGGGGTAGGTGTAGCCCACGCCGTAGCGCGAAAACCGCTCATAGGTGTAGAACTCCTGGTTGCCGTTGGCCCCGAAGCTGCCGCGCAGCTTCAGGTCCGACACCACCTTGTTCTGCGGGAAGAACGACTCCCGCGACACGCGCCAGCCCGCGCTGGCGGCCGGGAAGTAGCCGAACTTGCGGCCGTCGCGGAAGCGGCTCGACCCGTCGGCCCGCAAGCTCAGCGAGAGCAGGTAGCGCTGGTCGTAGTCGTAGGTGGCGCGGCCGAAGAAGCTGAGCAGGCCCCATTGGTCCTGGTAGCTGCTGGGCTTGAAGAACACCGAGGCAGCGTTCAGATAAGGCACGGCGTTGGAGGCGTAGCCCTTGCCGCCGGCGCTCGACGTGAACCGGTCCGATACCTGCATCGACTCGCCGGCCAGCAGCGTCAGGTTGTGCTGCTCGCCCAGGCTGGGGCGGTAGGTGAGGGTGTTTTCCTGCAGCCAGATTACCTGCTGGTTGGTGCCGGTGCGGGCCGAGCCTTTGTCGGCCTCGGCCGTGGTGGGGGCCGACGTGCCGGGGTAGTCGCGGCTGATGAACTCGTTCTCCAGCTGCGTGCGGAAGTCGATGCCGGCCGTCGAGCGCAAAGTCAGGTTTTTCAGCACGTCCAGCTCGCCGTACACGTTGCCGATGACCTGGTAGATAACGGCCTTGTTGCTGCTTTCCAGTAGGTTGCCAATGGGGTTGTCGAAGTTGCGCCCGAAGGGGTTCACCGAATAAGAGCCGTCGGCGGCGCGCACCGGCATGGTCGGAATCGAGGCCAGCGCGCCCAACACCGTGCCCGAGCTGCCCGCGCCGTTTTCGCTGCGCGTGCTGTTGTTGTTGTTGGTGCGGCTCAGGTTGAGGCTGGTGCCGGCCCGGAAGCGGCTGCTCAGCTGCTGGTCGAGGTTGAGCTTGAAGGTGTAGCGGTCGAAGCCCGAGTTCAGGCTGATGCCGTCCTGCTTGAAGTAGCCGCCGGCCAGGTAGTAGCGGGTTTTGTCGGTGCCGCCGCTCACGTTCAGCTGGTAGTTCTGAATGTTGGCCGGGCGGTACACCTCGTCCTGCCAGTCGGTGTTGGTGCGCACCGTGTCCGGGTTGAAGGCCGGCGACAGGCCCCTGTTCACCTGCTGGTCGTTGTAGAGGGCGGCAAATTGCTTGCCGTTCAGCAAATTCAGCTTTTTGCGAATAATCTGGCGGCCGAAGTAGGTGTTAAAGCCCACCGTGGCTTTGCCCACCTTGCCGCGCTTGGTCGTTATCACCACCACGCCGTTGGAAGCGCGCAGGCCGTAGATGGCCGCCGCCGCGCCGTCCTTCAGCACGTCGATGCTTTCGATGTCGTTGGGGTTGATGGCGTTGAGTGGGTTGGGCCGCTGGCCGCCCACCGACAGCTCCTGGTCGTACGTCGGCAGCACCGGAATGCCGTCAATCACGTACAGCGGCGAGGCGTTCAGGCCAATGGTGGCGTTGCCGCGAATGCGCACGTTGATGCCCGCGCCGGGCGCCCCGCTCGGGGCCGTTACCTGCACGCCGGGCGCCTGGCCCTGCAGGGCCTGGTCGAAGCCCGCCACCGGCTGGCGCTCGATGGCCGCCGCGTTCACCGACGTAATGGCCGTGGTCACCGTCTGGCGGCTCTGGGTGCCGTAGCCCACCACCACCACTTCGTTCAGGGCCTGCTGGTCGTCTTTGAGCACAATGGCCAGGTTGCTGGCCGCGCCCGTCACGGCCACTTCCTGCCGCCCGAAGCCCACCGAGCTGAACACCAGCACGCTGCCCTCGGGCACGTTCAGCGAGAAGCTGCCGTCGGGGCCGGTGCTGGTGCCAATGCTGGTGCCCTTCACGAGCACCGTCACGCCGGGCAGGCCTTCGCCGTTGGCCTGCGTCACGCGGCCCGATACGGGCACGTCCTGCACGTTGGTGCCGTTGGCATCCGTGGCGGTCGTCAAATTGGTGGAGCTGCCGGCCGGGGCCGGCTTGCTCACAATCAGGTAGTAGTCCTCGCGCAGCTTTTTGAAGCGCAGGTCGGCCTGGGGCAGCACGGCGGCCAGCTTGCTTTCCAGCGTGGCCACGCCCGGCTGGGGCACCACCCGCTTGCTGCCCACCAGGTTGCTTTCATAGAAAATGGTGACGTGGTGGTCTTTTTCCCACTGGCTGAGCAGGGTTTTCAGGGCCACGGTTTCGCCCGTGGGCGTGGGGGCCGTGGCCTGGGGCTCTTGGTGAAACGCCAGCAGTTGGGCCGCCGCCGGCATGGCATTGGCTTGAAACACCAGCATGCCGGCCGTGAGGCAAGCCGGCAGCGCGTAGTGCCGGCGCAAGTACGTACGAGGTGAATTCATAGGATTGGGGGAATTTTGCAATCGATTGGTGGGGAAATCAGAAGGTTGCCAGGCCGTTGGCCCGGTTTGAAGAATCCGGTTATTTGGTGGGCACAGTATTGTCTGCCAGCACGATGCGGCCCGCCTCGCGCGTGGCGCGGAGGTGGAAGGTTTCCTGCAGGGCTTGCAGCAGCACGTCGAGGTCGCCCACGGGCACGGTGCCGGTCATGCGGCGCTGGGCCAGTTCCGGGTTGCTCACCACCACTTCCACGCCATAGGTGTCTTGCAAGCGGGTGGCCAGCTCGGCCATGGAGGTTTCGTCGAGCACCAGCTGGGCGTCCTTCCAGGCGGCGTAGGGGGCGGTGCGCACGGCCTTGTGCACGGCGGCCAGCGGCTGGGCGTCGCGGGTTTCGAGCAGCTCGCCGGGCTTCAAAATCACGTCGGGCCGCTGCTGGTCGTCGAAATCCACCCGCACCTTGCCCGAGAGCAGCACCACGCGGGCCTGGTCGCGGCGGCGATACACGGTGAACTTGGTGCCCAGCACCTCCACCGCGAAGCCGGCGCGGGTGTGTACCACAAAGCGCTGGTTGTTGGGCTGGTGCTTCACCGAGAAGTAGCCTTCCCCATCCAGCCACACCTCGCGCGGCTGGTTGGCGGCCCAGGCGTTGGCGTAGCGCAGCGTGGAGTGGCCGTTCAGGGTGGCCTCCGAGCCGTCGGGCAGTTTAATGGTATTGACCTGCCCGTAGGCCGTGGCCACCTCCCGTGGGGCCACCGGGCGCTGCGAATACAGCAGCCAGCCGCCCCCGGCCACGGTGCCGGCCAGGGCCGCCGCGGCCGCCCACTGCCGCCAGCGCGGCGCGGCCGGGGCCACGTAGCGCGCCGGCTCGCCTAGGCCCAGCTTCAGGTGCAGGGTGTTCAGCAGGGCGTCGTAGTCGGGCTCTTCCACGGCGGGCTGCTGGGCCTCGGGGGTGGCGGCCAGGCGGTCCCAGTGCCGGCGCATCCAGGCCTGTGCCTGGGCCTGGTTGGCGGGGTCGGCCAGCCAGGCTTGCACGGCGGCCGTTTCGGCCGGCGTGGTGAGCCCGGACACGTGGCGTTGAAAAAGTTCTTCGTTTATCGGGGAGAGCATGCGCGGCTGCGGGGAACGGTGGTGGAAATACTGGGATGGGGTAAAGCCAGTATTTTCAGGGTGATAGGTCACTCACCCGGTGCTTTTTGCCAAACGGAGAGGGTCGCAATGCCCCAATCGTTTGCAGTAATACACCGCTAGCGCGCAACACCCCTACTGGCTTTAGAAAAAAATTTTAGACGTAAACTAGGAGAAGGACAAGGTGTAGCCCCATCCGGCTATTAAACGATTTAGCAATCGTGCTAAGCGCTGGCCAAGGCCAGCCACAGCGCCACGACGAAAATGCTCTCGCCGTGCGACTGAAAGTAGCCGCGTAGGAATTTCAGGGCGTGACCCATCTGCGCTTCCACGGTTTTCACCGAGAGGTTGAGCTGGGCGGCAATCTCGGGGTAGGAGAGGCCCTGCTGCCGGCTGAGCACGAAAATCTCGCGCCGCTTGGGCGGCAGCTGCTCCAGGGCCGCCTGGTAGAGGGTTTCGAGGGCCGCGTAGTCGGCCTCGTTGCCCACCTGGCCGGGCTCCAGGCCCGCCGTGTAGGTCTGGAAGCGCAGGTGCTGCTGGCGGCGGCGCAGCAGGTTGAGGATGGCGTGGTGCGCCGTGGTGAACAAGTAGGCCTTCAGGGGCATGTCGTCGCGCAGCTGCTGGCGGCGCTCCCAGATTTTCAGGAAGCACTCCTGCACAATCTCTTCGGCATCGGGGCGGGCCTTGAGGTAGCCGTAGGCGAAGCGGTACACCAACGCGCTGTAGTGGCCGAACAGGGCATCAAACGCCCGCTCATCGTCTTGTTTGAGTCGATGCAGGCAGTCCAGCTCGGAAAAGTCGCGTGCTATTTTCACCCAAGAGTTAAATTAAGCGGGCATTAAAATTAAGCAGCGGAAGGCAAGAAGAAAGCGGATGCCCGTCTTCTTACCCGTTCAGCTTGCCGTGGCAATAACAAAAAGCAGCGGCTGCCCGGGGAGGGCAGCCGCTGCTTTTTGACGTGGTCAGAAAGGTACTGTGCTATTCCTGTGCACGTACAATGCGCTTGTGGACCAGTCCTTCGCGGGTGTCAAGCACCAGCGAATATACGCCGGGCGCCAGCGCCGCC
Organism: Hymenobacter monticola; assembly: GCF_022811645.1. Taxonomy (NCBI): domain Bacteria; kingdom Pseudomonadati; phylum Bacteroidota; class Cytophagia; order Cytophagales; family Hymenobacteraceae; genus Hymenobacter; species Hymenobacter monticola. The sequence continues at coordinate 3,578,270 of NZ_CP094534.1, forward strand.
AGGTTGAGCTGTCCGCCCCGGAGCCGGGCGGTGAGGACGGCCTTGCCCAGCACGTCGTACACCACGGCCGGGCGGCCCTCCAGCGCCGCGGGGCCGGCAATGGTGATGAGGCCGGCCGTGGGGTTGGGGTAGAGGCTGATTTGGGCGGCCGTGGCACTTTCGCGCGCGGCCAGGGGTGTGGCCACGCGGGCCAGGGTGTTCAGGCTCTGGGCCAGGTTGGCGAGGGAGTCTGTAGTCGCCACGCGGCGGCCGTCGAGCGGAGCGTAGATTTCCAGGCTCGATTTCAGCAGCGAGTCGGCGGCCAGGGCCCACACTTCGTCCTGGTTCATGCCCGAGCGGTAGAACAGCCAGTCGCGGAACTGCACGCGGCCGGGCGCGGCCGCCCCGCCGATGTCGAGGCGGGTGGGGCGCAGGCGCTCCTGCACCGTGCCTTCGCGCACGCTGTCTACATAAAGCATGGTGGCGCCGCGGGCGTAGTAGTGCGTGAGCACCAGCTTGTGCCAGCGGTTGTTATTCACGGGCACCGAGCCCGTAATGGTCTGGCCCTTGGCCGATTGGTAGGTCACTACGCCATTGGCGTCGACGCGGATGTTGCCCGCGGCAATGCCCGCGCTGTCGCGGATTTCCACGAGGCGGCCGGCGCCGGTGGTTTTGAACCGGATGGCCGTGGTGAAGGGATGCACCACGGCTTCGGGCACGAAGCGGATGACGTTGGCGGTGGTGCCGGTGGTGGGGCGCACGAAGGTGACGCCGTTGCTGGCGCGGCGGGTGGGCAGGGCCTTGTTGGCGTTCAGGGCATCGAGCAGCGAAGGCACGATGGTGCGGGCCATTTCGGCGTGGCCGAGGTCGTTGGGGTGCAGCGCATCAAACCAGTAGCCGGTGGCCCAGCGGCCGTTGCCGTCGTCCACGGCGCCCAGCAGGTTTACGCTGGGCACGTTCCAGCCGTGAATCAGGGCGTTCATCTGGCGGGTGAAGGTGTATTGCGTGGCCGTGTAGTCGTTGCGGGTGTAGCCGTTGTTGACGATGGGCACCAGCCCGTTGGCCCGGGCGTGGCGGATGAGTTGGACCAGGTTGGTGCGGAACTGGTCGAAGATGGGCTGCCCGCCGGTGAGGATGCCTTCGTTGCCCAGGGCCAGGCCAATCATCACGTACTTGCCGTTCTGGGGCAGCACGTCGTTGTCGAAGCGGTTGGTCACGTCGATGGTGTTGTTGCCGGGCACGCTCACGTTGGCCGTGGCCCAGGGCCCGCCCAGGCCGGCGGTGCTGCGCTGCGTCAGCAGCTCCGAGTACAGCGTGGTGTAGCCCCGGTTGTTGGTAGCGCCCACCCCAAACGGCACCGACGAGCCAATAAACGTGAGCTTAAAGGGATTGATGGCCACGTAAGGCTCCAGCGCCAAATCATCAAAATACACGCTGCCGGCGGCGGTGCCCGCGGCATTGCGCCACACGGCCGCCGCCTTCACGAAGGCCGTGCCCGTCGGCACTGCCCCCACGGCCGACAGCCGAATCCAGGTGCCGGAAGTGGAATTTACCGTCACCGAATCGGATTTGAAGCGGCCCAGCAGCGCCTGGTTCTGGTCATAATAAAGCAATTGTATGTGCGCCGATTGCGCGCCGCGCAGCGCGTCGGCCGCCGCGTGGTAGAAGAAGCCGTTGAGGCGGTAGGTGCTCACGCCCGCCTGGGCGCGGTAGCTGATTTGCTGCTCCAGGCCCAGGCTGCCGCCGGCCAGCCTGGCGGCGTAGGTGCCGCCGTGCTTCTGGGCGGTGGCCACGGTAGCAGTGGCGCCGGCGCCGCGCGCCACGGTGGTCCAGAAGTTCAGGTTGCCCAGCTCGAAGCCGGGGTTCTGGAACGTGTAGTTCGGCGCGGGTACGGCGCGGCCGGGCACAATGTCCATCCGCATCAAATTGAGGTAGGCGTACATGCCCACGGTCTTGCTCAATTCCAGCGTGATGGCCCCGCTGGCATCGGCCGAGAGCGTGTCGGAATGGGCCAGGGTGTTGTTGTTGCCGGCGTAATTGATGGCACCCACGTTGGCGCCGGTGGTGGTCAGGGTCACCGTGCTTTGGTTGGCGCCGGTGAGGCGGTACTGGCTCACCCGCGTTTCGGCCGTGGAGCTACGGCTGCCGAACAGGTGGAACACGTAGCGCTTGCTGGGGTCGAGGCCGCTCAGGCGGAGGGTGCCGAGGCTGGTGCTGCCCGTGCCCTGCACAAAGAAGTAGTCCTGGGTGGCCGTGGCAATGGCGTATTCGCCCAGCAGCGCCGCGCTGGGGGCCAGCAGCCCGCCGGTCACGATGCCGTTGGTGAGGAAGTTGGCCCCCACCTTCAGCTTGATGCCGGTGGGCTGGTTCACCTTGTCCACCAGCCGGAAGGTATCGGTCACGCCGGTGTTGTTCAGGATGTTGTTCCAGTAGTTGCCGTTCACGTCGGGGCTGGGCGTGATGTTGCCGTTGGTACCGTCGTTGGTCCCGAAATCGGCCAGCACCGAGCGCACCGTCTGCGCCCGCGCCGAGCCCAGCGCCAGCCCGCAAAGGGCCAGAAGGATTAGTGGTTTTTTCATGGTATAGGGTGGGTTATTGATTCTGTTTTAGCTGTTAGCTACTCGTTGTTAGTCAGTAGTCAATTAAAATGGCCTGCTAACCAGCAGCTGACAACTAGTTTTTCATGATTCTCAGTTGCTGAGTCTGGCCGGGCAGCGCCACGCGCAGCAGGTACACGCCCGCCGGCAGCGCCGCCAGCTCGCCCAGGTCGAGGCGGTTGGTGTCGGCCGTGGGTGCCACCAGTCGCGTTAGCACCGTGCGGCCCATGGCATCGGTCAGCGTCACCGGCACGGGGCCGTCGAGCGGGGCACTTACTGCCACACTCAGCACCGCACCAAAGGGGTTGGGGTACGCCAGCAGGCCAGCGGTAGTGGCATCACCAAAGCTCACCGCTTGCATCGGTGAATAGCTGGCGGCGCCATCCAAATCGAGCTGGCGCAGGCGGTAGTAGCGCAGGCCGGTTTTGCCCGGCTCCGCGTCTGTAAACTGGTAGAACTGCGGCGTGCTGCTGTTTGGCAGGCTGGCCCGCACAAAGCCCAGCTTGCGGAAATTGTGGCCATCGGTGGCTACCTGAATCTCGTAGCCGGCGCAGTTTTTCTCAGTAGCCGTGGTCCAGTCCACCACCACGTTGGCCTCGCGGCGCACAGCGGCGAAGCGGCTCAGCATCACGGGCAGCGGTGCAGCCTGGTCGCTGATGGCCAGCAGGCCCAGGCGCGTGAGCGAGGCCGGCCCCGTGAGGGTGCGGGCGGCCGCGTCCACCGTCGTGGCCGCGTAGGTTTGGTAGGCGCTGTTGTCGGCCAGGCGCTGGCTGAGGCGCTGCGCTGCTTCGCTGGCCACGGTGCCCAGCAGGGCCGGGTCGTAGGTGAGCGTGGGCTGGTAAGCGTAGCCGCTGCCGTCATTGTTGGCGTCGGCGAAGGTGAAATACGCGTTGGCATAGCGCGCGCCAGCCGCAAACGGCGGGGGCGGGTTGGTGCCCGAGTAGTAGCGGGCCACCACCAGGCTGGGCACTGTGCCGGTGCTGCCATAGGTGAGAGAAGCCAGCGCGCGGCCACCCAGCGAAAACACCTGCGTGCCGCCCAGCACCGGCGCGCCCGAAGCCGTCAGGGCCGGCGGGGTAGCGGTGGGCGTCACCTCGTCGGCGCCAATGTCGGTGCCGCCGGCCGCCACCGTGGTAGCGCGGGCGGCGCCGCCGAAGTCGCCGGCCTGACCGGGCAGCTGCACGCCGTTGCCGTTCACGTACCAGGCCTCCGGGTTGGCGGCGTTGATGTCGAGGTTGCCGGTGGCGAGGTCCACAAACAGGCTGGCGGCCGGCGCATCGGCGGGGCCCACGCGCAGGCTGCTGGCGTCGCCGCCCGAGCCGCCGGGCTGGGCGGCCTTCCAGCCGTCAAAATTTAGCACCACGCCGCCCCAGTTACCCACCGCGGCAGCGTTGGGGCTGACAAATAGGTTGTAGTTGGAAGCCGTGGCGGCCCAGCCGGTGGTGCTGGCCGTGCCAATGGCAAGGGCCGGGGTGCCGGGTGCGGGCGTGCGGCCATTGTAGAGCAGGTTGTTGCGCAACTCCACGGAGGGCGGCGCGCTGGTGGCGCTGCGCCAGAAACCGTAGCTAATGCCCGTGGCCGCGCCGCTGGCCGGGGCCAGGTACACCGAGTTGTAGTAGAAGCTGTTGGCGCCGCCGCTCGACAAGTCCTGGATGCCGTAGGTCTGTTGTGCAATGGACCCGGCCGCCAGGCTAATCTGGTTGTTGGCAAAAGTGCCCGAGTAGACACCCTGCACGGCCAGGCCACGTACCTGGTCGGCATTGGGCCCGGTGCCGGTGCTGCTGCCGTACACGTTCCATACGCGGTTGCGCTCCACCACCGAGCCCGCGGCCGAGGCGCCGCACAGCAGGCCCGTTACCACAAAAGCATTGCTGCGGGTGGGCGGCGTGGTGGCCGAGGTGCCCACGTTGCTGATGCGGTTGTCGCTCACTGTCACGGCCCCCATCACGCCCGAGGTCGGCCCCACAAAAATGCCCGCCGTGTTGGTGCCCGCGCCGCTGGTGGCATTCAGCACGTTCGTCACCGTGTTGCCGCTCACCGTGGCCGCCGCGCCGCTGCCGCCCACGTAGATGCCCCGCGCGTTGGCATTAACTGCCGCCGTGGCCTGCACCGTGATAATGGTGTTGGAACTGATGCTGTGCGAGCCCGTGGCGAAGATGCCGTACACCGTCAGGCCCGCCGAAGTGCCGCTGTAGGTAACGTTGGTAATGGTGTTGCCGGTCACGTTCGAGCCCGCCGCGCTGGTGCACTGGATGCCGTTGAGGTTGGCCGTGGCGCCGCTCTGGCTGAGGTTGGCAATGGTATTGTTGCCAATGACCACCACGCCGCTGCCGGTCGAGTTGATGCCGGCCAGCTGCGCCGGCGTGGCCAGGTTGCTGCTCAGCCCGCTCAGCTGGTTGCCGCTAATGCTGCCACTGCCGCTCCCGCTGCTGTAGATGCCGAACACCGGCGCCCCGCCCGCCGGGGCCGACAAGCCAGAAATCGTGTTGCTCGTCACCGCCACGGCGCCGCTGCCGCTCAGCCACACGCCCGCCAGCGTGATGTTGAGGGCCGTGCCGCCGCCGGCAAAGGTGGAGGTGCTGCTCAGCCCGCTCACGGTGTTGCCCGTGATGGTGGCGGCGCCGCTGCCGCTCACGTACACCCCGGCCACCGGCGAGGCATTGGTGGCGTTCACGGTACTGCTGGCTACGGCGTTGGTGATGGTGCCGCTCAAGTTGCTGAAGGTGTTGCCGCTGATGGTGCTGGCCGAGCTGCTGCTCATGTTCACGCCCGCCAGCGTGCCGGTCTGCGAGGCCACGCCGTTGGCTACGGTGGTGGTAATGCCTGCCACGGTGTTGTTCTGCACCGTGGCGCCCACCGCGTTGCCCAAGTCGATGCCGTAGAAATTGCCCGCGTGCGTGATGCCCTGCCCGCTGCCCGTGCCCCCGATGCTGTTGCCCTGTATTGTTACGATGCCGGCCGTGCCGTTGCGGGCGTGCACCCCGTACATAATGCCCGTCGAGGCCGAGGCGAAGTTGCGTATCACGTTGCCCTGCACCGTGGTAGCGACGGCGCCGGCCGTCGTGCTCAAATCCAGGTAAATGGGGTATTCGTAGCCCGTCGTCGACCCGATGGCAAAGGCCGCGCCGCCCGCGCCCGCCTGCGAGCCGCCGATGCTGTTGCTGCTCACTGCATGCCCGGTGCCGCCCACCATCACCACGCCGTAAAAGGCCGCGCTGAGCGTGCCGCTGGCGTAGTACAGCTGGTTGTTGCTGACCACGTGGTTGTTGCCGCTGCTCAACCGCAGGAAGCGCAGGTCGCCGCTGCGGCTCACGGTTTCGTACACGGCGTTGCCTTCGGCGGCCGTGGCGCCACCCACCGTCCAGTTGTCGCCGCTGTTGGTGGTCACGTTCAGTCCCGCGGCCGTGAAGTTGTAGATGGTGCAGCCGCGCACGGTGTTGTCGCTGTTGGTGGCCCCGGCCGTGCCCTGCGAGTAGATGCCGTTGGCCGGCAGCACGGTGGTGCTGTTGTTGGCCGGCCGCAGGTCGCAGCTGGCCAGCAGGTTGAAGTCGTTGCCGGTGGTGCCGGTGCTGGTGCTAAAAAACACGGTGCCGCTGCTGGTGCCGGTGTTGGCGCTTTCCAGCACCAAGTTGCGCAGGGTGTTGTTGGTAGCATCGTTGCGCAGCAGCACGGCCGGGGCGCTGGCCGTGTTGCGCAGCGTGAGGGTGCGGGCGCTGGTGCTGCCATCGTACCCGCTGATGGTCAGAAAATCCGTCCCGTTCAGGTCAATCAAAGCCGTGGTGCTGCTGCCGGATATCACCGGGCTGACGCCGGCGGCGGGCACGATGCTCACGCCCTGCCCGGCGCCAATTACTACCGCAGGCACTACCAGTGCGTTGGTGCCCAGCGAATAAGAAGCGTCTAGCAGCGTGAAGGTTACGCTGGCACCCGTGCTCACCCCGGCGCCCAGGGCCGTCATGGCGGCGGGCAGGGTGGGGTAGGTGCGGGTGGGGTCGGGCGAGGCGCCGCTGCCCACGTAATAGGTGCCGCTGAGTTGCTGGGCACTCGCCGCGCCAGCCAGCAAGAGCAACGCGGTGAGAAGAAGGCCGCGCTGCCGAGTGGGAGGGCCGGCGTGGCGCATCGTAGCGTAGAGTTTGGGCATAAGGGATTCTTAGAAAATGGTCAGTTTGGGTGGGTTTTCTCAAACGTTTGCGGAAGTTTCTTGCAAACGTTTGGGGTAATACACCAAAGCCCAGCAACACCCTTATTGCTTCAACTGATAAAATCCCGAAATGTGCCCTCAGGCGCTGCAATCCGCGAAAATGCTTGGTTTTTGCCTTTTCGCTTCAGTGACTGGAACAGCATAGGGCCACGCATTAAGTTGGCTTTACAGCAGAGGTATACTTTTGTAATTATTCCTTGTTATTTCAAATAAAATATATTTGTCATAGTATATTAAATATTGAGCGCTGTTTTGAATCCGAGCTAGTGCCGTACGAGGCCTTAAAGGCTGTGAAAAGTGTTTTAAAAAGCCACAAACGATTCCAGAAAAAACTATTGTCAAACCCGTGCCTAATGTCCGGGATGTGGCCAGACCTCTTTATCAGTCAGGTGGTAAATCGCGAGAACGCCCGCGCCTTAGCAGGGCCAAAAGCAAAAAATCCCGGCCGCACGCGCGGCCGGGATTCATGCTGTAGAGAGAGGACTCGAACCTCTAATTTTACTAGCGAGATAGGCTAGCGCGTCTGCCAGTTCCGCCACCCCACATCGTTTGATGAGTCAAATATATGTAAAAGAACTATGAATAAAAAGAGAAATTTTGAAATTTAATTTTTGATGTTTTTTCAAAATCGGTATAAGCTGGCCGTCAGAATTAATCTGCCGGCAATGCCTTGCCTACTTTGGGCACTATTAACTAAGATTTAACACGCCTGGGGAGCCCCGATTTATCTTTGTTGTAATAATTAAGCAAGCTTGGTGGTGCCCGATTCTATCCGCAAAATCATCCATTTGGACATGGATGCATTTTATGCATCCGTCGAGCAGCGCGACAACCCCGAGCTGCGCGGCCGGCCCGTGGCGGTAGGCGGCGCCCGCGAGCGGGGCGTGGTGGCGGCGGCCAGCTACGAGGCCCGCCAGTTTGGGGTGCGGTCGGCTATGCCGTCGGTCACGGCCCTGCGCAAGTGCCCGGAACTGGTGTTCGTACCGCCGCGCTTTGCCGTGTACAAGGAAATATCGCGGCAGATTCGGGCCATTTTTGCTGAGTATACGCCGCTCATTGAGCCGCTGTCGCTCGACGAGGCCTACCTCGACGTGACGCACAACCTGAAGGACATCGTTTCGGCCACCCAGATAGCGCGGGAAATCCGGGCCAAAATCCTGGCTGAAACTGGTCTCACGGCCTCGGCGGGCATTTCCTACAATAAGTTTCTGGCCAAGCTGGCCTCCGACTACCGCAAGCCCAACGGGCAGTTTGTGGTGCGCCCCGAGCAGGGGCTGGCCTTTGTGGAAGGGCTGGCGGTGGGGCAGTTTCACGGCATCGGGCCCGTGACGGCGGCACGCATGAACCAGCTGGGCATCTTCACCGGGGCCGACTTGCGGGCCCAGCCGGTGGAGCTGCTGCACCAGCATTTCGGCAAGGCCGGGCGCTACTACCACGCCATTGCCCGGGCCGAGGACCACCGGCCCGTGGAGGCCGACCGCCTGCGCAAGTCGGTGGGCTCGGAAACCACCTTTGCGCAGGACTTAACGGCCTTTACCGACTTGCTCGACGGCTTGCGGCCGTCCATTGAGGAGGTGTGGGAGTATTGCCAGCGCTCCGGCATCCTGGGCCGCACCGTGACGGTGAAGGTGAAGTATGCCGACTTCCAGCAAATCACGCGCAGCCGCAGCAGCGTGGGGCCCATCCCGAGCCAAGCAGTGCTGGAGCGCCTTTGCCGGGAACTGGTGGAGGGGCTATTTCCGCTGCCCAAGGGCGTGCGCCTGCTGGGCGTTTCGCTTTCCAGCTTAAACAACGAGCAGCCCGCGGCGGGACGACAGCTGACGCTGAGCTTTTGAGTTGCTTTTGTTCTGGCGGGGCGCCTCACCCCCTGGCCCCCTCTCCCAAAGGGAATGCGACCAAGCATTCTTCGGGGGTACCGGTTTTGCTTCTGCTGGAATCGTCAGGCTCCCCCTCTCCTTTGGGAGAGGGGGCCGGGGGGTGAGGCGCCTGCCAGAACCCCCCGGCCCCGGACCTAAAACCTCCGCAAAATTGTAGTATTGAATATCCCACCGCTGGCCCTGCGGATTTCCGCAACCCAACCCGTTACCTTGCCGACTTTAACTTACTTTTTGGCAAGGTTCTGGCCAACCTTCCCACCCGGGGCCGGTATAAATGCCGGTCCGGGCAACCTTTCCTGACTCCTAATCATCTTCTTCGCATGAAATTTTCCCGCTTAAAGCTGGGGGTGACGTCTGCCTCCGTGCTGGCCCTGCTGGGGCTGGCGTCGTTTTCGGTGTACCAGGGCACGCCCCCGCGCGACCAAGTGGTGCTGGGCGTGATGCTGCAAGGCTTGTCGCAGCTGCACTACCAGCCCGAGAAAATCGACGACCAGTTTTCGCAGCGTGTGTACGACCTGTACCTCAAACGCATCGACGTGAACAAGCAGCTGCTGCTGGCGCCCGAAGTGGCTGCCCTGCAGCCGTTCCGTACCAAGATTGACGACGAGCTGCGCGGCGGCACCCACGAGTTTCTGGACGCGACGAACCAGCTGCTGAGCAAGCGCATGCTCGAAATCCAGACCCTCTACCGCCAGATTCTGGCCCAGCCCTTCGACTTCTCGGTGCAGGAAAGCTGGGAAACCGACCCCACCAAGGCCACCTACGCCGCTACGCCGGCCGAGCAGCGCGAGCAGTGGCGCAAGATGTTGAAGTACCAGACGCTGGCCCGCATGTCGGAAATGATGGACGACGAGGCCAAGAAGAAAGACAAGCCGCTGGCCGCGACCAAAGTGGGCGCCTCGCCCGCCACCACGTCGGACGCGTTGCGCACGCCCGCTCAGATTGAGGCCGAGGCCCGCAAGCGCGTGCTCAAGTACTACGACGAGGCTTTTGCTGACCGTCTGAAAATCGACGACAACGACCGGCTGGCCGACTTCGCCAACGCCATTGCCAACAGCTACGACCCGCACACCGACTATTTCGCGCCCATCGTGCGCGAGAATTTCGACATCACCATGTCGGGCCGGCTGGAGGGCACGGGCGCGCAGTTGGTTGAGGACGAAGGCAAGCTGAAAGTGACCGACATCGTGCCCGGCTCGGCTTCCGCCCGGCAGGGCGAGCTGAAAGTGGGCGACGTCATCCTGCGCGTGGCCCAGGGCGCCGGCGAGCCCGTGAGCGTGGAAGGCATGAAGTTCGACAAGGCGGTGAAGCTCATTCGCGGCCCCAAGGGCACGGAGGTGCGCCTGACCGTGCGCAAGCCCGACGGCGCCACGCTGGTGATTCCCATCATCCGCGACGTGGTGGTAATTGAGGAAACCTACGCCCAGTCGGCCGTCATCAAGCAAAACGGCAAGAACTACGGCTACATCCACCTGCCCAGCTTCTACGCCGACTTCAGCGGCAAGGGCGGCCGCAACAGCGGCGCCGACGTGAAAGCCGAGCTGGCCAAGCTAGCCAAGGAAAACGTGGCTGGCGTAGTGCTCGACCTGCGCTACAACGGCGGCGGCTCCCTGCGCGACGCCGTGGACATGGGCGGCTTGTTTGTGCCCAGCGGCCCCATGGTGCAGGTGAAAACCAACCGCGGCAAGCCCCAGCCCGTGGCCGATGAGGACCCCAAGGTGCAGTACGGCGGCCCGCTGGTGGTGCTGGTGAACCGCTACAGCGCCTCGGCCTCCGAGATTCTGGCCGCCGCCATGCAGGACTACGGCCGCGCCGTGGTGATGGGCAGCACCACCTACGGCAAGGGCACGGTGCAGCAGGTATTTGACCTAGACAACGCCGTGTCGCCGGAAGTGGCGGCGCTCAAGCCGCTGGGCTCGGTGAAGCTCACCATCCAGAAGTTTTACCGCGTGAACGGCGGCTCGACGCAGTTCAAAGGCGTAACGCCCGACATAACGCTGCCCGACGCGCTGACCTCCTACGCCAAGGGTGAAAAGGACGCCGACTACCCGCTGCAGTGGGATGAAATTGCGCCCGCTACCTACCAGCCCACCAATTCGGTGCCGGCGCTGCAGCAGCTGCGCGCGGCCAGTGCTGCCCGCGTGGCCGCCAGCCCCGGCTTCCGCCTCATCACCGACGCCGCCCAGCGCGCCACCGAGCAGCGCAAGAAGACCAACCTCTCGCTGAACCTGGCCGCCTACCGCGCCCAGCAACAGCAGGCCCGCGACGTGAACAAGCAGCAAACCACCGCTCAGAACGCGCTGCCCTCGCTCGACGTGGCCACCCTGGCCGCCGACGCCCGCCCGGCCAGCGACTCGACCGCCGCCAAGCGCGTGGCCCGTTTCCTGAAGCCCCTGCGTAAAGACGCCGCCCTGGCCGAAGCCGTGGCCGTGCTCGGCGACGAGGCGAAGTAGAGTTTGGGTTGTTTATAATTGGAAACGCCCCCGTTGCTTGCGCAGCGGGGGCGTTTTCAGTAGCGCGAACTTTGTAGTTCGCGTGGCAGAACGATGCCCGAACGGCGCGAGGCACGCGAACTACACAGTTCGCGCTACAGCAGGCAGCGGGCCAAGTGCTCTTGATTATACCGCTTTAGGGATTGGTTTAAGATTTACTATCATCCAAAAGAACCCCGCAAACGGCATGCTTGCTAGTAAGCCAATCTTACTGGCGGTATTTAAAATGATAGCGCCTTGGGAATTCATAAAAATCCAAAACAATATTATTGGCAGATGTAAAACTATGCCGAGCAATAAAAACGCTGGGACATTGCTCTTGCTATTTTTTGTGAGGGTTTTTTGAATCCATGAAACAAGGCAGAAGTCTATCAATAGTGGAAAAAAAGTAATGTACAGCGACGCCCCTAGCATGTCCATAACTGTCATTCTGGGCGCTGCGGGAAAGCTGCTCATCATGTCACTGGTATAGGTTTCGTTCGTCAGGTTGTATTTCAACAGAATGAAATAGAAAACGAATATGGATAAGTCTTTCGCGACGACAAAGACCAGCGTTGCAAAAAAAGAAGGGTCTCTTAAAACGCATCTTCTACATAGGGGATAGGCCGGGAGCATACGCGCTAAAGAATTAAGACTGGTGCAACGACGGAAAGCACGGCAGGAGGGGTGCTGCGCTTATGCAAGGTATGTTCACCGCCCTGTTTTTCTGCCCAGTCACCTCGTGCTTTTTTCAAAGTCAAAGTTCCGCCCCCAGCAGGGCTTCCCGCCGCCCCCGTCCGACTCCGACCAGCCCAGCAGGGACCCCTGCTGCCCCCGTCCGACTCCGACCAGCCCGGCAGGGAGCCCTGCCGCCTCCGTCCGACTCCCACCGCCCCGGCAGGGCTCCCTGCTGCCCAAAGGCAAGCCGGCGGAGCCCGGCAGGGAGCCCTGCTGCCCAAGCCACCGTAGCAGCGCTAAGAAGCTGAGGAAAAAGCAATACCTTGCCGGGGTACTCATCCATTCAGCTTCCCAAACCCCACCGCGCATGCCCCCATCTGCTACCGGAGCCACGGGCTCTACCCAACCCGAAAAGCCCAAAAAGGGCCAAACCAAGGACGTGCTGCCCGCCGGCGAGTTCGAGCTGGCCACCCTGGGCCTGAAAGCCGCCGACGCCTGGGACGCCTCCCCGCTGCCGGCGCTGCTCTGGTGCAGCAAAACCCAACTGCGGGCCGCCGCCGTGGCCTTCCGGGCCGGTGTGGGCACCGCCGACGCGGCCGACGACGACCTGAGCCCCGCCGCCCAGCGCCTGGCCGAACTGGACAAGCAGGCCGACACCAGCCTCAAATTCGTGAAAAACTACCTCACCGAGCAGCACGGCTCCCGCAAAAAGGGCGAGGCCTACTACGAAACCTTCGGGCTGGTGCGCGAAGGCGGCGACTGGGGCCTGCCCCGCGCCCGCCCCGCCCGCGCCAAAGCCCTCGACAAGCTGGCCAGCGCCCTCAAGGAATCGGACTACGACCAGAGCAAGTACGGCACCGCCTTCTGGCGGAAAGTCGAGCAGGAATACGCCCCGCTGGCCGCCACCTCCAGCACCACCCGCGGCGACAGCGCCCGGGCCGCCGGCACCAAAAACGCCCAGGAAGACAAGCTGCGCCCCATGCTGCGCGCCCTGCGCCAGCACATCAAAACCAACTTTCCCGACACCTACCGGGCCGAATGGCGCGGCTTCGGCTTTCTGAAAGAGAGCTATTAGGGCCGTAGCGCGAACTTTGTGGTTCGCGTGCCCCGCGCCGTTCGCATCGTTCGGCTGTCGTGCAGGCACGCGAACCACAACCTTCGCGCTACATGAAAGCCTTTATTTTCGACCTGAACGGGACCATGATTCACGACATGGACTTCCACACCCGCGCCTGGCGCCACCTGTTCAACCACGACCTGGGCGGCAGCTTTACCCACGAAGAAGTGAAGCCGCAGATGTACGGCAAAAACCAGGAGGTGCTGGTGAGCATGTTCGGCCCCGACCGGTTTACGAGTGAGGAAATGGACCGCCTCTCGCTGGAAAAAGAGCGGCGCTACCAGCAGGAATACCGGCCCAGCCTGGCGCTGCTGCCCGGGCTGCCCGCGTTTTTGGAAGCCGCCCACCGGGCGGGCATTCCCATGGCCATCGGCTCGGCGGCCATTCCGTTCAACATCGATTTCGTGCTCGATAACCTGCACATCCGGCACTATTTCCGCGCCATCGTGAGCGCCGACGACGTGACGCTGAGCAAGCCCCACCCCGAAACCTTCCTCAAAGCCGCCGCCCAGCTCGGCGCGGCCCCGGCCGACTGCCTCGTGTTCGAGGACGTGCCCAAGGGCGCCGAAGCCGCTCTGAATGCCGGCATGAAGGCCGTGGTGCTCACCACCACGCACGAAGCAGTGGAGTTTGCCCACCTGCCCAACGTGCTGCACTTCGCGCCGGACTACACCGATGCGTTTGTGCGCGGGCTGGCGGAGGCGTAGGGGCTGGAAGGATAGCCAGGAATAAAACAGAACGTCATGCAGAGCGCCAGCGAAGCATCTTTACCGCAGTAGTAAAATCAATTACTTGCGCGGTAAAGATGCTTCGCTGGCGCTCTGCATGACGTTATAAGGCAGGTCCGTTGTTCACGGAAGGTCACCTTACATCTTCGATTTCGACTTGCCTTTGGCGGCGCGCTTGGCCTCGCGGTGGGCGCGCTTTTCGGCATCGGAACGGCCCATGACCGGGGTGCCGGTGCCGGGCGAGAGCTTGTCGCGGTTGTTGGCGATGTTGGAGCCGTCCATGGCCGTGCCCACGCGGGGCTGGTTGTTGGAGGGCGCGGTGGGGTTGGTGTTGTTGTCGGCCGGGGCGTTGCTGGCGGGCGTGGTTTGGGCGAAGGCGGCGGTGCTCAGGCCCAGCGCAAGCATCAGGGGAAGGAGTTTCATAAAACGGTGGAAAGGGGGTGGATGATGCCCTTCCTACGTGCTACGGTCGGGCTGGGGTTGCGCGGCCGGCCTGCTACGGCAGCACCGGCACCCGCAGCGCCGAGGGGTGCGCGGCGTCGTGGTAGAGGCGGATGGTGGCCTTCTGGAAGTCCTTGGCATCAGCCGTGGCAATGGGCACGAACGTCTGCGGGTTGCGGTCTACGAGCGGAAACCAGGTGCTTTGCACCTGCACCATGAGGCGGTGGCCTTTCCGGAAGGTGTGCAGCACGTCGGGCAGCTCGTATTTCACCTCGGCGGGCTGGTTGGGCTTGAAGGCTTCAGGCTTGGAAAAGCTGTTGCGGAAGCGGCCGCGCATCACCTCGGCGCGCACCAGGCGCTGGGTGCCGTCGGGCAGCTCGTCGATGACTTTCACGATAAAATCGGCGTCGGTGCCGGAGGTGCTCACCCACAAATCGGCGTTGATGGGGCCGGCCACGGTGAGGTCGTTGGCCAGCGTCTCGGTGCGGAAGCTGAGCACGTCGGGCCGCTTGGCGGCGAAGCGCTGGTCCTCTGTCATGTACTCGTTGTTGCGCCCGCCGTGCACGCCATCGGTGTAGGGCACGGGGTTGGCCGGGTCGCTGAGGTATTGGCTTGGAGGAATCAGTTTATTGACGGTTGGCAACCGGGTGATGTGTGGATTATTTGATTCCTTGAGGGCCTTAGATACTTTGGTTTCAACTGCTGGACCAACCACGGCCAAGTGGCCGTTTTCCTGAATAACTATAGTGCGCGTATCCATCTCCTTCGGTGGCCAAGCGGCATACGTCTTCCACTCGTTCGTGCCGGTGTTGAACACCGTCGCTTCGGCCGGGTTGAAGCTGCCTTTGTCTTTTAGGTAGAAGTTGAAAAACGGTGTTTCCAGCGTCTGGCGGAAGGTTTCGGCGGTATTCGAGCCGAAATTGAGGGGGCCAAACTTGCTCCAGTCGGGGCGGCTCCAGGCGCCGTGGGTCCAGGGGCCCATCACGAGGCGGTTGGTGGCGCCGGGGTTTTGCTTTTCGATGGCCTTGTAGGTGTTCAGGGCCCCGTACAAGTCTTCGGCATCGTACCAGCCGCCCACCACCAGCACGGCCGGCTTCACGCCCGTGAGCGCGGGGCGGATGTTGCGCTGCTGCCAGTAAGCGTCGTAGGTTTCGTGCTGCAGGTACTCGTTCCAGATACGGGCGCGGTTGTTGAAATACTGCGGCTTGTTGGCGTTTTTAATCGGGCCCAGGTCCAGGAAAAACTTATAGGCGTCCTTGGTTTCGAACTTAAAAAGCGACTGGTAGTTGGCCACCGGCCCGGTGCGAGGCACGTCGAAATAATTGGTGAAGCCAAAGTTGTCGAGCAGGAAAAATGCGCCCTTGTGCCGCGCGTCGTCGCCCATGAACTCATCCGTCACCGGCGCCTGGGGCGACACTGCTTTTAGGGCCGGGTGAGCATTGGGCAGCGCCGCCGAGGCGTAGAAACCCGGGTAGCTGATGCCCGACATCCCCACGCGGCCGTTGTTGCCAGGCACGTTTTTCAGCAGCCACTCAATGGTGTCGTAGGTGTCGGTGCTCTCGTCGTGGGCGGTTGCCGTGGCCTTGCCGGCGGGCAATGACGGCGTCATTTCCTCGAACTGGCCCTCGCTCATGTAGCGCCCGCGCACGTCTTGGTGCACAAAAATGTACTTCTCCCGCGACAGCTCCCGGCTGGGCCCGGGCCCGCGCGTCGGGTATTTGTCCTCCCCATACGGCCCGGCCGAGTAGGGCGTGCGCATCATAAAGAAAGGGTAGGGCGTGGCCGCCGAGGCATCTTTGGGTACGTAGATGGTGGTGTAGAGCTTTACCCCGTCGCGCATGGTTATCTGGCGGTCGAGCTTGGTGTAATTCTGCCGCACGAAGGTGGAATCCTGGGCGCGGGTTTGGGCCTGGGCAGCGCCGGTGGCGAACAGGAGGGCGGCGGTGAGGTAGGGGCGCGTCATGTGAAGGATTGGTGTAAACAATAGCCAAAGGAACGGCAGACGGAGCGAGTGGGGAGCCCGACGGTTGTCGCGTGGACGCTGCGAGTCCGCGCATGCGAGGGTGTTCGCCCAGGCGCGGACTCGCAGCGTCCACGCGACAGCCCTCAGCGCAGCAGACGCACCGTGGTATCGAGCCGCTGCGTGGTGAGGTAGTCGCGGTACTGCTGGCGCAGGCGGGCCATGGCTTCGCGCTGCTCGTCGCGCTGGAAAAGGCGGACTTTATACTTCTCCTTCGGCGCAGTGCGGCGCAGGTTCACGTAGGTGAGCTTGCCGTTGTCGGAGTGGCTCACCTGCTCGCCGCGCTGAATGCGCTCGATGCGCTTTTCGTTGTTGCCAAAAAGCGCCTGGAAGGGCTTGAGGCCGATAAAGAGATTGGTGGCGCCCTCCAACCCGTAGTGCCCGCTGATTTCAAGGTTGCTCAGGTTGCTGTCCAGGCGCAGGCCGGGGATGATGAGCTGGCCCTGGGTGAGCAGAAATTCGCCCGTCACGGGCTCGAAGTAAAGGTGGCCGGTGCGCTCGGCTTTCATGAACTTCAGCGCCTCCATCAGGGCATCCACGTTGATGAGCTCCAGGTTGCGGAAGTCTACCTTCAGGTAGCCGTCCGTTTTCATGAAATTGGGCAGATACTTCGGGCCCAGGTCGGTGCGGATGTCGGCCACGCCGCGCAGGCTGCCCCGGATGTTGTCGCTGCCGAGCACGTTCAGGCCCATGCCGCTGGCCCCGGCGAAGAGGGCGGGCAGCTCCACGTCCTGCAGGCGCATTTGCAGCTGGGTGGGGTGGTGGGCGCGGTTGGCCGTGCTGTGCATGGAGCCGCTCAGGCGGACGCTGCCCTGCAGCACGTCCACTGAGCAGTTGTCGAGCTTGGCCTCGCCCTCCAGCAGGTGCGACACCAGCCGGAAGCGGCTGCCCCGCAAGGGTCCGTAGTGCACCTCGTCGGCCTCCACGCGCAGCACGGCGCTCAGCAGGCCGTTCGAGAGCAGTGAGTGGTTGCCGCCGGCTTGCTGGCGCTGGACGCGGCGCGTGGCCTTGCGCTCGATGCGGGCCAGGCTGCGGGCCGTGGGCACGGTGTCGGTGGGGGTGGTGAGGCTCGAAATGAGGCCCAGTAGGCGCGTCACGTCCAGCGTGGCGTAGCGGAGGGTCAGGTCGGCGTCGGCCGCCGTCAGGCGGAAATTTTCTACCTCGGCCGTGGCCTGGGCCTCGCCAAAGCCGCCCTCGGGCGTGCGGAAGCGCAGGTAGGGCAGGCGCAACAGCGAGCCGGTTTTTAGCAGCTGCAACTTCACCTGGCCCATGCTCTCGTCTTCGGGCAGCTGCGCGCGGTCGATGCTGAGCGTGAGGCGGCCGTTGGCGGCCAGCAGCAGGTCGCGCAGGGCGGGCGCGGGCTCGCCGGCGGGGCGTTCCTTCGCCCCGGGTTTTGCTGGGCGCGCGGCCCCGGGCGTGGGCCGGGTGAAGCGCTCCACAAACTGCCGGTAGTTGAGGCTGGCAAAGTGCACGCCCAGGTCGTAGGCCACGGGTGCCACGCGGTTGTCGGGGTCGGTGGGCCAGTGCACGCTGCCGCGCACGTCGCCGCCCCACACGCGGCCGGCCAGGTTCAGCAGCTGCACCTGCCGCCCGTCGTGGCGCACGGTCACGGCCAGGTTTTCGAGCGTGTCGTGGGCCAGCAGCAGGCGCTGGCAGCGCAGGCTGGTGTTCAGCAGCAGGCCGGGCGGAATCAGCTCGCTGCCCAGCGTGGTGGCCAACTGGGCCTTGTCGCGGGCGTTGCGCGCGCGCTTGGGCAGGCTGGTGGGCGAGAAGCCAGGCCCGGCCTCGCGGGGCAGGGGCCGCAGCAGGTGGCGCAGGCTGGCCACCCGCAGCTCGTCCACCGCAAAGTTGCCGCTGATGCGTGCGGTAGGGTGCTGGCCCGTCAGGTAATCGAGCAGGTGCACCGTGGTGGCCGAGGCCCGGAAGTGCATGCCATTGAGCACGCCCGCGGCGTTGGAAAGCCGCCACAGGCTGTCCTGCAGGCCCACTTTCACATCGAGTTCCGAGAGGTCGGCTCCGCGTAGGGGGAGCAGAAAAGAGGCCTGGTGCAGGTTCACGGTGCCATTGAGCGCCAGGTTTTTGCGCGGGCCCAGGTCAGGTCGGTTGGGCGGGGGCGGCAGCAGGCCCCGCACCCGCACGTCGAGGTCGGCCACGCCGCCGCGGGCCCGCCACCGGCCCGGCGACACCACGGCCGCCAGTTCCGCCAGCTCGGCACGGCCCCGCAGCCGGCCGTCCACGAAGGGCCGCTTGAAGTCGCGCAGCGTGAGGGCCGCGTCGAGCCGGCCCGCGGCCGAGTAGATGCGGCAGCGCTTCAGGGTGAGCACGGTGGAGCGGATGTTGTGGCGGGGGCCGTTGTCGTAGGTGCCGGCCAGGTCCCAGCGGGTGATGTGGCGGCCCTGGCCGGGCCATTTCAGGCTGGCCGCGCGCAGGCTAAAGCTCAGCACGTTGTGCGGCGTCACCTTGGGCCCGCTTAGCCCCGTGATGGCGTAGTGAATGTGGGCCTTGCTGGGGCTGGTGGCCCCTTCCAAGTAGGGCTCCAGGCGCGGGGGCAGGGCGGCGTGCAGCACGTCGGTGAGGGGCTGGTTGCCCACGAAGCGCAGGTTCAGCAGCGTGCCGGCGGGCTGGTCAGGGGCCACGGTGTGGGTGCCGCTCACCCGGATGGTGTCGCCGTTGAGGGTGGCGCGGGTGCGGTAGAGCAGCCCCTGGCGGTTGCGGAAGGTGTATTGGTAATGCACCCAGGCCTGCACCGGCTCGTGCTCGAACAAAGTGCCAGCGCGGGTGCGCAGGTAGCTCAGCTGCCCGTTGAGGGTGCCGGCCACCTGCATCACGCCGCCTTTCAGGCGCACCGACAGGCGGGCCGCGTCGGCGTGGGCGCCGAAAGCCGTGCGCAGGTAGCCGTTGTGCGAGCTGAAATTGAAATTGCTCACCAGCAGCTCATCCAGCTTGAGGTTGAGGACGGGGGCGCGGCCGGTGCCGCGCTTGCGCTTGCCCCGCAGCCCCCAGGAGCGGCCCAGCGAGTCGACCCGCTCCCGAAAGTCCACGTCGGTCAGGGCCAGCCGTTTCACCAGCACCTGGCCGCGCAGCAGCGGCAGCATTTCCAGGCGCAGGTCGGCGCGGCGCAGGCTGAGCACCGGCATGCGCCGCCGAAACGAGGTATCGGTGAGGGCAATGTGCTGGATGGACGCCGTGAGGTGCGGAAAATCACTCCACGGCGAAAACTCCACCTCAAACGGCTCCAGCACCAGCTCCGAGTCGTGGGTGAGGGCGCGGCGCACCTTCTGCGCCACCAGGTGCCGCCCGTACTCGCTGCCCACCAGCCACACCACCGCCACGCCCCCCAACACCACCAGCAGAAGCACTGCCGCTAGTATGCGCCGGAAGGAGAATGATTTCATAGGAGCCGTCATTACCGGTTGAGCGGCGGCTTGCCGCGCACAGTTCAGCCAAAGTAGCCCAAATACGTGAAAAAAGGCCTTGTGTCTGGTTGCGCACCGCCTGGCCGCCTCAGAATTAATACTGGGCGGGGAGCAGCCGCACAACTGCTGCGCCCGAAGGGCAGAGGCACCGCCGGCTTTCCATCAGCCACCTGGCTTCCGGAAATAGGCCCCAAGACCCAAAGCCCGCCATGCCGAACGCTAGGTTTCAAGCCAGAAAACGCCTAGCTTTCGGCCCCTAATTGCCCGTCGCTAAGTGCACCCAAACCCGGGCACTTGCCAAGAGTGAAAGCTGCTGCAAAAGCCAGTGCGTTTTTGTGCTTGTTGGTGTGCGGTTAAACTTTTTTTGTGCGGATTTAAGCCGGTATTGGGAGCGTGAAAAGGAAGCGGCTGCCCTTTTCGGGCTGACTCTCAACCCATAGCTGCCCACCCTGCGCGTGGATGAATTCCCGCGAGATGCTGAGTCCTAAACCCGAACTGTTGCCTTTGGCCGTATGGCCCGGCACCCCGGCAAAGCGCTGAAAGATGCGCTTGTGGTACTCGGCCGGAATGCCGGGGCCGCAGTCTTCCACGCTCACGCGCACCATTTCGCCCCAGGGCAGCACGCGCACCACCAGCGGGGCTCCCGCGGGTGAATACCGGATGGCATTGGACAAGAGGTTGATGAGCACCCAGGTGGTTTTTTCCACGTCGCCTTGTACCTCGGGCAGCGTCTCGGGCAACTGAATATCGAGCTGCAGCTGCTTGTCGGCTAGCTGGGGATGCACGGTTCGGGTGGCGTAGCCGATGACCTCGGCCAGGCGCATGCGCTGCACGTCGAGCTTGATGCCGGCGCCCGCGTCGAGGCGGGCCACGTCGATGAGCTGGCCCACCATGCTGAGCAGGCGCTGGGTTTCCTCGCCAATGCCGGCGGCCAGGCGCTGGCGCTCGGCGGCGTCGGTGCGGTCGTTTTGCAGCAGCATGAGGCTGAGCTTGATGCTGGCCAGCGGCGTCTTCAGCTCGTGCGAGATGGTGGCCAGAAAGGTCGATTTTACCTCGTCCAGCTTTTTGAAATCGGACACGTTGCGCAGGCAAAAGATGTGGCCACCGGACGTGGTTTTGCCGGCCGGGCCGCCGCTGTTCATTTCGATGGGGCTGATGCTGAGCTGGTAGTGTGGCGCATCGCCCTTGTGCGGGAAGGTGAACACGGGGTCGGGCACGTCGTCGCCGGCCAGGTTGTGGGCGGCCAGCGGGGCCAGCAAGTCGCGCAGCAGCTCGTTGGTTTCGGCCACGGCGGCGGCGGGCTTGCCTTCCAGCTCGTGCTGACGCAGGCCCAGCAGGTCGCAGGCCACGGGATTGGCCAGCACGATGGTGTTGTGCTCATCAAGCAGCAGCAGGCCCTCGTCCAGACTTCTCACCAGGCTGTCCATGCGGTTGCGCTCGGTGAATAGCTCGGCCAGGGTGGTGCGCAGCTCGGTTTGGGCCTGGCTGAGCACGCGGTTCACGGCGGTGGCCACCGAGCCCACTTCGTCGCGCCGGCCCACGCCCACGCGGGTGGCGGGGCCGGGGCCGGCCACCTTTTCCACGTCCACGGTGAGGCGGCGCAGCGGGCGCACCACCACGCGCGGCAGCCGCACCATCATGGTGACGCCCACGGCCGTGCCCGCCACCAGAAACAGCAGCACCGTGGAACGGGCCAGGTTGAAATCGTGCTGCTCGATGCCGTGGGCGCCGTTTTCGAGGTAGCGGATGGTGAAGAAGGCGTAGCCGCCCAGCCCCAGCAGCAGCAAAAGCAGCAGGAACACACTCAGGCGGATTTTAAGTTTGAGGGACATAATGCGAAGTAAAAGCAACCGCGCGCGGCGGCCTGCGACCCGGCGGGCGCGGCAGGCAAACATGAAAATACAAAGCAACCCACCTGGCAGCGCTGAATCCCGCGCCGCCGAAACGCTGCCCTGCGGGCACGCATAGATGGCTTAAGTAGTAGCAGATTGCGAGGGAGAACGGCTAGGCTAATTCCTAAGAAGTAATGGGTTGAGAAGTCGCTGACTAAACGATTTCTGGCATAAGAAACAGCCCTTGTGCCGTACTTTGTATGGCGGTTAAGCTTTGCATTATTCGCCAGCGGATAAATACCATTACTGTTTGCGGCTGACCAAGTAGGCACTTTCTGCTATCTACCGGCTATGAAAACCGTCTCTGCCTTCTCTGATGCCGACTGGGCCGCGCAGCTGCGCGTGGAGCAGGCCCGCCGCGCGCAAGCCGAAGCGGCACTGGCCGAGGCGCAGGCCCGCCTGGCGGCCCTCGAAAACCAGCTGGCCAGCACCGCCAGCACCGCCCAGCACCAGCACACCCAGCTCACGGCCTTGGTCCAGAACCTGCAGGCCGGCCTGGTGCTGGTCGACCAGGCCGGGCAGATTCAGTTCGTGAGCCAGGGCTTCTGGGAGCTGTTTGGGCTGCCGCCCGTGGCGGGGCCGGCCGAGGGCGGCCCGCCCATCCCGTACGCCGCCGTGCGCATCGACGAGGCCTTTGCCGACCCCGCCGCTTTCACGGCCCGCGCCCGCGCCCTGAACATGGCCGGGCAAACCGTGCTGCAGGAAGCATTTGCCCTGGCCGACGGCCGCGTGGTAGAGCTGGACTACCTGGTGCTGGACACGGCGGGGGCGGGGCGCCTGATTTGCTACCGCGACGTGACCGAGCGCCACCGCCGCGACGAAGAGCTGCGCACCCTGTCGTACATCCCGGCCCAAAGCCCCAACCCCATCCTGCGCCTCACAGCCACCGGGGAGGTGGATTACGCCAACCCGGCGGCCCGGCCGCTGCTCGATGCGCTGGCCGCCGAAGCGCCCGGCACCGTGCCGCAACGCCTGCTGGCGCTGGTGCAGGAGGCACTGCTCGCGCCCCAGGTGCCCCAGCAGGCGCTGGCCGTGGCGGGGCAGCACTACCAGTTTTCGGCGGTGGCCGTGCCCGGCCAGCCCTACGTGTCGCTCTACCTCACCAACGTGACCGAGCGCCACCTGGCCGAACAGCGCCTGGCCGAGCAGCGGGCGTTTTATGAGGGCGTGCTGGAGCAGGTGCCCTCGGCGGTGGCCGTGTTCGACGCCGAGCACCGCTACCTGTTTCTCAACCCGGCCGTGGAGCCCGACCCCGCCGTGCGCGCCTGGATGCTGGGCAAAACCAGCGCCGAAACCGGCCCTCTCCGGCAGAGGCCCGAAGCCATTATGCAGACGCGTAGCGCCGCCTTTGCCGAGGCGGTGCAAACCGAGGAAGAGGTGGTGTGGGAAGAAATGCGCCCTAGTCCCGATGGGCCCATCTACCATTTGCTGCGGTACCGCTCGGCGCGCGATGCCGACGGCGCCCTGCGGGTCATCAGCTCGGGCATCGACATCACGGCGCGCAAGCGGGCCGAAGAAAAGCTCGCCCGGCAGCGCGAGTTCTACGAGTCCATCCTCAACCTGCTGCCCGTCGACGTGGCCGTGTTCGATGCCGAGCACCGGTTTTTGTTTGTGAACCCGTCCTCGATTTCCGACCCGGAAATCCGGCAACAAATCATTGGGCTGACCAGTGCGGAGTACTTCGCCCTGCGCCAGGGCCGGCAGCCGGCCGACATGGCCGCGCAGCGGGAGCAGTACTTCGACCTGGCCGTGCGCACCCGCGCCGACGTGACCTGGGAAGAAATGCGCACCGACCATAAGCAGCGCCCCCAACTCATCATGCGGCACCTGCGGCCCGTGTTCGACGCCGACGACACACTGCGCATGGTGGTGGGTGCCGGCCTCGACATCACGGCGCGCTACACGGCCGAAAAGCTGCAGCACGAAGTGCAGCAGATGCTGCAGGTGCAGCAAAACTTTGTGCGCCAGATTCTCGACGCTCTGCCCAACGTGCTCTACTTGGTGGACCCCAGCGGCGCCGTTTCGTTTGCTAACCCCGCCTACGAGGCCATGATTGGCCACGGCAGCCACTGGCACCTGGAGGGCGCCCCGGAGCCGGTGCGCGAGGAAATGCGGCAGATGCAGGCCCTCAACCAGCTGGTGCGCACCACCCGGCAGCCGCAGGTGCAGGAAATGCCTTTCACGCTGAAATCGGGCGAGGTGCGCTATTTTGAGGTGCACAAGCGGCCGCTGCGGCGCCTCGACGGGCAGTTTGACATCCTGACAATCAGCACCGACGTGACGGCCGTGAAGCAGGCCCGCCTGGCCCTGGAGCGCCGCGAAAAGCAGTACCACGACCTGGTGTACTACTCGCAGGCCCTCATCTGCACCCACGACGAAGCCGGCAACATCCTGTCGGTAAACCCCGCCATTGAGCGCCTCATGGGCCTGCCCGCCGCGCAGCTGGTGGGCAAGCGGCTGCAGCAGGCCATTCCGTCTGAGCACCACGCCGCCGTGCAAGCCTACCTGGACGGCACCCAGCAGGCCCAGGCCGGCGTGGTGCAGGTGCGGGCCGGAGGCGGCGAGCGGCGCTACCTGCAGTACTATTCCTACGAGGTGCGCGAGGAAGGCTACTCCACCTACGTGGTGGCCTCGGGCTACGACGTGACGGAGGGCATCCTG
This sequence comes from Hymenobacter monticola, assembly GCF_022811645.1. Classification (NCBI taxonomy): domain Bacteria; kingdom Pseudomonadati; phylum Bacteroidota; class Cytophagia; order Cytophagales; family Hymenobacteraceae; genus Hymenobacter; species Hymenobacter monticola. The sequence goes on from NZ_CP094534.1 coordinate 3,602,348, forward strand.
GCTCAGAAAGCCCTGCAACAAGCCAAATGGGAGGCCGATGAAAACGCGCAAGCCAAAGTAGACTTCCTAGCCCGCATGAGCCACGAAATCCGCACGCCCCTCAACGGCGTGCTGGGCATGGCCACGCTGCTGCAAAAAACGCCCCTCACGGCCGACCAGCGCGACTACCTGGCCACCATGCAGCACGCCGGCCAGCACCTGCTGGCCCTGCTCAACGACGTGCTTGACATGACCAAAATCACCACCCAGCACCTGCAGCTCAGCCACGCGCCCTTCGACCTGCGCGTGGCCCTGCAAGGCGCCGGCCAGACCGTGTCGGCCCTGGCCGCCGAGAAAGGCCTGTCGCTGGTAGTGGAGCCGCTGGCCGCCGCCGTGCCCCGCGTGGTGGGCGACGCCTACCGCCTGCACCAAGTGCTGCTCAACCTACTCTCGAACGCCATCAAGTTCACGGAAAAGGGCCACGTCCGGCTCGGGGCCGACGTGATAGACGAAACCGCCGAGGCGCTGACGGTGCATTTCCGCGTCGACGACACCGGCATTGGCATCCCGCTCAAAGAGCAGGCCCACATCTTCGAGGCCTTTGCCCAGGCCACGGCCGAAACCAGCGGCCGCTACGGCGGCACCGGCCTGGGGCTGGCCATCAGCCAGCAACTGGTGGAGCAAATGGGCGGCACCCTGCGCCTGCGCAGCCGGCCCGGCCACGGCACGCTGTTCATGTTTCTGCTCACGCTGCCGCGCGCCGTGGAAGGCATGACGGCTCAGGCGCCTGCGCCGCCCGTGGTGCCCACCGAGCGCCTGCGCGGCCTGCGCGTGCTGCTGGCCGAAGACAATCTTGTGAACCAGCGCATTGCCGTGGCTGTCCTCGAACACTGGGGCGTGCAGGTGACGGCCGTAGGCAATGGCCTCGATGCGCTGGCCGAATTGCTCAAGCAGCGGTTCGACGTGGCCTTGCTCGACATCCGCATGCCTGGCCTGACCGGGGTGCAGGTGACGGAGGCCATTCGCCGCCATCCCGACGCGGCCTGCGCCCAGTTGCCCATTGTGGCCCTCACCGCCAACGCCTTTGCCGCCGACCGCGCCGCCTACCTGGCCGCCGGCATGAACGCCTGCCTCACCAAGCCCTACGAGGAAGCCGCCCTCAGCCAGCTCCTGCTGGAGCTGACGGCGGCCAAGTAGATGGACAAGTGGGCTTTACTGACCGTTATGCTTCACTACGCTCTGCATGACGGTCTTTTATGAAGTGTGAACCAACCCGTATTCTTCCAGCTTGCGGTACAGCGTTGTCAGCCCAATGCCCAGCCTCTTCGCGACTTCCGGCTTGTTGCCGTCCAGCTCGCGCATCAGCCTGGCAATGTGCTGGGCTTCCAGCGCCCGCAGGCTCTCGTCGCCCGCCACGGCCCTGGGCCGGCCCAGGGCGTGAAACTCATCGGGCAGAAAATCGGCCGACAGCAGCTCGCCGGTGGGGGCGAGGATGGCGGCGCGCTCCAGCACGTTTTTCAGTTCGCGCACATTGCCGGGCCAGGGGTATCGCTGCAGCAGGGCCAGGGCCTCGGGCGTGAGGCCGGGCAGGCGCTTGCTGAGCTTGGCAGCGAAATCGCGCAGGAAGTGCTGGGCCAGCGGGGCCACGTCGGCGGGCCGGTCTTTGAGGGGTGGCACCTGGATGGTGAACACCGAGAGGCGGTAGTACAAATCGGGCCGGAAACGGCCTTCGGCGGCTTCCTGCTTGAGGTTGCGGTTGGTGGCAGCCACCATGCGCAGGTTCACGTTGGTGGGCTTGGTGTCGCCGAGCTTCACGAATTGCTGCAGCTCGAGCACCCGTAGAAACTTGGCCTGCACGTTGAGCTCCAGCTCGCCGATTTCGTCCAGGAACAGGGTGCCGCCGTTGGCTTCTTCCAGCAGGCCCTTCTTGTCGGTGAGGGCGCCGGTGAAGGCGCCTTTCCGGTAGCCAAACAGCTCCGATTCGAGCAAGTCTTTGGGGAAGGCGCTGCAGTTCACGGCCACGAAATTCTTAGCCTTGCGGGGGCTGGCCTGGTGAATAGCCTGGGCAAACAGCTCCTTGCCGCTGCCCGTGGGGCCTTCGAGCAGCACGGTGCTGTCGGTGGGGGCTACCTGGCGGGCCAGCTGCTGCACGCGCTGCAGCTCGGGCGAGGCGCCTATCATGGCCTCGAAGGTGTGGCGCTGGCCCATGCGGCGCTCCAGCTCCGTGACGCGCTGGCGGAGGCGGGCTTTTTCGGCGGCGCGGTCGACGACGACCACCAGCTGCTGCTCAAAATCGCCCTTGGTGAGGTAGTCGAAGGCGCCGAGCTTCATGGCCTTCACGCCGTCGGGGATGGTGCCGTAGGCGGTGAGCAGCACTACTTCGGCATCGGGGGCGGCGGCTTTGTAGCGGGGCAGCAGGTCCACGCCGTGGCCGTCGGGTAGCTTCACGTCGGAGAGCACCAGCAGCACCTCGTCGGCGTGTTGCTGGAGCAGCTCCAGGCCGCGGCGGGCGTCGGGGGCTTGCAACACGGTGTAGCCTTCCAGCTCCAGCACCTGGGCCAGCAGCTGGCGCAAGCGCGCTTCGTCGTCGATGATGAGGAGGGTACCGGTGGGCATAAATTTCGAGATTAAAATCAAATGCTGTAAAAAAAGCAAGTGAGACTAATACCCATTTGGTGTGTGAAGCTCGTTTTACTTATTTCTTTGGATTGCGTCCTCTACCAATTGCGCGCTTAATTGTTTTATTTCTTCCTGTCGAGCGCTTGTTAGTGTATTTCAAAGTTATCTCATCGGATAATTGGGTTAGGATGTTAATTTGAGACTTCAGGCTATTTCGCTGCTCATTAAACGATTTAACAATGCGCGTTTTGCTTCGTTTTCTAGTATTTGAAACAGAGGCAGTTTTGTTTTTATTCTCTAAAACGAAACGATTGTCAACTATCTTGATGGATGGGTCAAGATTCACAATAATCTTGTCTATTGACTTTCCGATAAGGCTAGCAACTTTGTGAGCCTCATTATATGAAATTCTCTCAATTTCTCTCGTGAATTTATTACGTTCATTATAAAGCTCCTCTATGTACAAAGGGGTCTTTTCATCTAATACATGTAAGCTTATATTTGAAATTTTTTCAGCAAGAACAGCTAGGCTTTTATTGCGAATAAGTCTGGTGACTTGAGCTTTTTTAAAAGCTAAGTTGTAAGTATTGTTGAAGTTTCTGAGTAGGAGTGCGAAACCCGAATTTTCAACAAAACTTTTAGAAAGTATTATTGTGTCACGTAAAGTAGCTGTGGACAGCTTAAGTGCAATAACAAGTTCAGAAATTTTAGTATCTCTACTATTAGATTCAATGCCTTTGTCCTCAAAGGTATTAGTCCATGCTACGAAGGATGAACGTCTGCGCGTGCTAGATAGCTGTATAATCCGAATTGCTTGCTTAGTGTCTGGAAGGAAAACTGAAAAAATAGGGTTTCCATCCATCATATCATCGCCATTGGCGAAGATATTTGAAACCCATGTTTCTGATTTGCCTTCCACAATACTTTTAAATTCGTTAGCCCATAATTCTTGGACCTCGATATAAGTCTGTGGATTAGTTAGAAAATCTTGGTATTCTCTGGAGTTCATCTTATATAAGGGCTATGCCGGCATGAATTTCTAGGTCTACGCGCTCATGTTCTGTATCATCTACTGGAAAAGACTTTAAAAGTGGTTTTCCTGCATGAGTTACGTTGTAACCGCCATTTTTCTGTATTCGCACAATAGTTTTCATACAGTCGATAAATGACTCTTTTCTAATTCTTCTGTCTTTAGGCTTAAGCTTGCTCTCTAGTGTTTTTAATAGTGTTTGTCCATCTTTTAAGATTAATGGTGTTCCTTGTTCCCAAGGCTCAGATTCTTCAAGTTTCTTTCCTTGGGCTTGAAACCTTCCTCTATGACTCATAATCAATCTTTTTCGTGCAATGTAATACCTTCGTGTACAAACTAAAATATTTTGCTCTCTAACTACCCCGAATCTCCTGCTTGATGTGCTCCACGAACTGGGCGAACTCGGGTTCGGCTTCCACGTTTTCGTGCCAGGCGAGGCCCATTTCGGCCAGGTTGTATTGGTGCTGGGGGCTGATGGTGGCGCCCGGCACGAGGGCCCCGGCCGCGTCGTGCTCGTAGCCGAGCAGCCAGAGGCGGTCGGCCAGGGCGGTGGTGGTCACGATGTCGTGCGAGACGATGATGACGGTGTTCAGCTCGTCCATGGTGGTCACTTCCACGATGATGCTTTTCAGCTCGTCAATCATGGCCACGTCGAGGCCGGAGAAGGGCTCATCGAGCAGGATGAGGTGGTCGGAGCAGAGCAGCTGCTGGGCAATGGCCGCCCGCTGCCGCTGCCCGCCCGAGAGATGGGCCGGGTACTTGCGGGCGTGCGGCGCCAGGCAAAACCGCTCCAGATAGGCGGCCACGTGCTGGCGGGCGGCCTCGGGGGCGTGCTTGCGCTGGGCGGCCACCAGCAGGTTGTCGTGCAGGGTGCGGTGGTCGAACAGCGGGTAGCGCTGCTGCACGAAGCCCACCATGCCGGGCTGCACGGGCTGCTGGGCCTGGCCTACCTCCACAGTGCCGCTGCCGGGCCGGATGAGCCCCGCCATGATGCGGCACAGCACCGACTTGCCGATGCCTGAGCGGCCGTAGAAGCCTACGACCTGGCCCTGCTTCATGTTGGGCCGCGTCACGTCGAGCACCTGGGCGTTGATGTCGCGCAGAATGGGTTCGCCGCGGAAGGCGATGGAGACGTTTTCCAGGGTGAGGATGGGGTCTTTGTAGGCGAAGGTGTGGGCAGTCATGGCGGGTTGTAGCGTGGACTCTGCGAGTCCGCGCGTGTGGGGGTTAAATGGAATAGCTTGTCCGGACGGGGCGCGGACTCTCAGAGTCCACGCTACATTGCGGCCGTGTTGGAATTGATAAATTATGAGCGCAATCTGCCGCACCGGCTGCCGCCGGGCGGGGTGGTGTTTGTGACGTTTCGGCTTGCGGGCTCGTTGCCGCGCATGGTCGTGGAACAGCTTCAGGCGGAGCTTGACCTGGCTTGGCAACGCTTTGAGTCAGAGCCGGCGCAGCTTTACGCAGCGCAAAAGCGTTATTTTGGACGCTTCGATGACCAGCTAAATAAAGGCGGGCATGGTCCGATGTATTTGCGCGAGCCAGCCATTGCGACTTTGGTGGCGGAATCGTTGCGATACTTTGACGGCGCGAACTATGACCTGCGGCGCTATTGCATCATGCCAAACCACGTGCACATGGTCGTGCGGATATTGGAAGAAGCTCCGCCGCTGGTGAAAACCTTGCAGCGATTGAAAAGCTACACCGCCACGCAAGCCAATAAGCTTTTAGGTCGAACGGGCGCTTTTTGGCAAGCCGAGAGCTACGACCATGTGGTGCGCAAAGGAGAGTTGGAACGAGTAATAACGTATGTGTTGGAGAATCCGGTGAAAGCGGGGTTGGTAGATGATTGGGAACTGTGTCCTTACACGTACTGGGCGCTGTAGCGTGGACTCTGCGAGTCCGCGCATTCGTAGTATGTTCGCCCAGGCGCGGACTCGCAGAGTCCACGCTACACTGCGCTACTGCCCAACTGCGAGTAAGGAAAGAACACCCGTCGCAGCAGCACAAACACGTAGTCCTGCGCCGCCCCGGTGGCCAGAATCACCAGTTGAATGGCCAGCACGCCATCGAGGTGCAGGTAGCGGTTCTGCTTGTAGAGCAGCAGGCCGATGCCGCCCTCGGACTGGTAGAGCGTTTCCACCAGCGTAATCATGGTCCAGATAATGGCGAAGTTTTGGCGCACCACTTCCAGCATGTCGTCCAATTTGCCCAGCACCACCACTTCGTAGAAGCTGCGCCACTCGCTCATGCCCAGGGTTCGGGCGTGGTCCATTTCTTCCTGCGTGGTGGTTAGAATCAAGCTCGTCATGCCCGTCACCAGGTACACCGTGGCGCCGAAAATGAGTACCGAAAGCTTCACCTGGTGGCCGGAGCTCACCATCAGGGCCATGAAGAAGGTGAGGCCGGTGAGGGTGAGGTAGCGCATCTTGCTGGCTGCGAAGGCAATGGGCCGGAAGAAGGGCAGCGCCGTGAGGTAGGAAATGGCCAGCGCCAGCACCGTGGCTACGGCCAGGGCTTGCAGGGCCGTGGTCATGCTGGCCCACAGCTCCTGGATGAGGCCCTGCGAGATAACAAGGTCGCCGAGCGCACGAACGACCTCGCCCAGGCTGGGGAAAAGCTGCATGGGATAAAATAGCCACAGCAGCAGCAGAACGGCGGCCTGGCCGATGACCATCGTGGTGAACACAAGGCGGGCCGGCTGGGCGTTGGGGGCGAAAAGGGATTTCATAACTTGTAGCGTGGACTCTGCGAGTCCGCGTCACGAGCGCAGCGAGTATCGTCGGCTGCGCTCGTGGTTGGGAAAGTTTGTGGATATTCAGGCGACGATACTCGCTGGCGCTCGTGGCGCGGACTCGCAGAGTCCACGCTACATTTCTAATTGCCCAGTACCACTTCCACGCGGCGGTTTTTGGCTTTGCCGTCGGGGGTGCTGTTGCTGGCTACCGGCTCGGTGGCACCGTGGGCGTACACCTGCACGCGGCCGTCGGGGAAGGCGCTGTGGCTCTTGGCTTCGAGCCAGTGCTCCACGGCCATGGCGCGGTCTTCGCTGAGCTGCTGGTTGCGGCCGGGGTCGCCGGAGTTGTCGGTGTGGCCGTGCACGGCCACTTTCAGGCGGCCGGCCACCACCAGGTCGTCGAAGAGCTGGTTCAGCTCGCGGGTGGCCTGAGGCGTGAAGCTGCTCTGGCCGCTGTTGAACTCGATGTTCCAGGCGCGCTTGCTCACGCTCTGGCGGATTTCGTCGCCGGCGGCAAACTGCTGGGTTTCTGCCGGGGCCACGGCTTTGCCTTTGTACTGCGCCTGCAGCTGTTGCAGAGGCTTCAGGTCCAGCATCTGGTCGAGGGGCACGTAGTTGGGCAGTTCCTTGGGGTAGAGCTTTTTCTGCACGTCCCCGAAGGTTTTATACACCGAGGCGTAAATGTTAGTGCCGCCTTCGTCGAGGCCGAACAAGGTCAGGTTGTCGCTGAAATTGAAGGCTTTGCTACCGCCCAGCTCCACCACGTCGCCGTTGCGGTCGGTTTCGCTCACGCCCTTGTAGTATTTCAGCCAGTAGGCGCCGGGCTTGTCCTGGTCGCCGTACACGGTGGCCGAAATGTCGGCGGCGCGGGTCAGGGCTTCGGGGTGGGCTTTCACCTGGTCGCCGGCCACGGCGAAGGCCTTCATCAGGCCCAGCACCTCCTTGGGGTGGGCGTCGTACCAGCGCTTGGTCGTCACCATGATGTTGGGCATCTGGTTAGAGTAGTCTTTGGTGCTCACAATGTTGACGAGGCCGCCGCGCTGCTTGGCGATGTTCACGTCGCCGGGCGTCCAGGTGGCCACGGCGTCGGCCACCACGTCCACCTTCACGCCGGTGTTCTTGCCGTTCACCACTTTGGTGCGGCTTTCGGGCTTGCCGAGGATGTATTTCTCGGCAGCCACTAGGAAGTCGCTGGCAGCCATGAAGTTCACGGCTTCGGGGTCGTAGGTGGTTTCGTCGGGGTTCACTTTCAGGCCGTTGTCGGCGCACCACTTCAGGGCAATGTTCTGGTCGCCGTCGCGCAGGTAGCAGGCAATGGTTTTGCCCAGGGCCGTTTTGGGGTTATCGAGCCATTCTTTCGGGCCCATCAGCTTGTCTTCGCCAAAACTTTTGCCCACCGAGTAAGGGATGATTTGCAACTGGGTGCCGGCCTTCTGCAGCTCACCCTGCACAGCCGAGAAGCCCGGCAGGCCGTCACCCATAATGCTAACAATCAGGCCCGGCGTTTCGGGCTTGCTTTGCAGGTCGAGGGCGTTTTTCACCAGGTCCGCCTGCATCTTGCTCACGTCGTCCTGGCGCACAATCTGCATGTCGAGCCCGTTGGCCGCCGCGGCCGAGCCCGTGGTGGTGCGGGGGCCGCCGTTGGCCAGCATGCCGGCCATCTGGCTGTTCCAGGCCATCACCTCCCACACCACGGGCGTGCCCTTGTCGGCGGGCGTGGTGCCGGGCAGCGGGGCCAGCGGCACCACAATGGTAGCCCGGTTGCCGCCCGTGGCCGCGGGCAGCTCGATGGAGTTGAGCAGCACCGATTCGGTATCCGCTTTCTTGAAGACGGCACCGCTGGCTATCAGCTTGTTGATGCCGAAGTAAAGGGCCGCTACGATGAGCAGACCAATTACGAATTTACCACGTGTTGTCATTTTAGTAAAGGCAAAAGAGGGGTGGGGCGCCCGTGTGGGGCGCACTGATATTGAGTTATTTGAAAGGGGGTGATTAGCGGCTGGCCGTAATGCTGTCGGCTACTTTGGCCGTGATGCGGAGCGTGGCGGCGGCCGCGCTTCCTTTGCGTTGGGCCGACTGCATCACGCGGGTGGCCGAAATGCTTGGGCTATGCGCCGCCACATGTTCAGTCGGGGCAACGTGGCCCAGCAGGCTCACCAGGCCGCAGGCCAGCAAAAAGCTAATCAAGCAGGCTAGCGTAGGCATCATCGGAGGCTTTTTTGGTGGCGGAAAAAGATTGGGGGGCTTGCGGCTTTTCGTTGAGCACAGCGTTGAAATCGCCCTTCTGGTACTTGGTGAGCAGGGCCTGGCCCTTCTCGCTCATCACGCCGTTCTGGATATCCATCTCCTTGACGAACTCCTGCGAGTAGCGCATGGCCTGCTTAATCTGGCCGAGCTGCTGGGCCATGTCCTGGGCCACGCGGTCGGTGGCCAGGTCGAAGAAGTACTTCTTGTCGGGGTCGCCGCGCAGGATGTTCATGGCCGCGCGCATGCCGGAACTGGTGCGTTTCACCAGCGCATATTCGTCTTTCAAGAGGTTGACTTTGAACTTGCTGCCGTCAATCTGGCGCAGGGCGGCTTTGAGTATCTGGCGCATCACCACGCTCACGTTGGCCGTGGTGGTGGCCATCGGCTGCAGGCGCTGATTGTAGTCCTGAATCTGGGCTGCGCGGCTGGCGTAGCTCTCAGCCATGTCCTTTTCGCCTTGGCGCGAAGCGGAGTTGGCCAGGGCCAGGTACTCCTTCATCTGGGCATCGTTGGCGGCCAGCTTACGCTTCACCAGCTCGTGGGCGCCCTCGATGTTGGTCACCTCGGCGTCCATCTTGCGGGCCTCCTTCTCAGTGTTGCGGATGTAATCTTCCATCACGCCGATGGGGTCGGTGTTCACAAAAATTCCGGCGGCAGTGCGCAGAATTCGCTGCCCGGCGTACCACAGCCCGGCCTGAATGCGCTTGTTCGTCACCAGCAAAAACAGCACGAACAGCGAACCAAGCCCGATGCCCAGCTTCACGGTGTCAAACACCATATCCACGAGGAAGGGCAGAATTACGCCCCAGTAGTACACGGCCGTCCCGGTCAGGCCCAGGAGCACCACGCGCCCGGCCATTTTCTCCGGCTTTTGCCACTTGGGCAGGCCCGTGTCGGTGTCAGTAGTAGTGTTGAGCAAAGTGTTCATGGCGTTAGTTGGTTGAAGAAGGGGTGGAAGGGGAGGAGTTGAGGAAATTCTGGGCGGCCTGGCGATGGGCCTGTAAGTCGGCCGCGGCAGCCGCGTGGGCCAGCTCGTAGGACGCAAGGGCAGCCTGCGTTTTCTGCTTTTCAGCCTGCGCCTGCTGCTGGATTTCGCGCAGTTGCTGGCTCTTTTGGGCCAGCTGCTCGGTGAGGGACGCCACCTCGGTTTGCAGCTGGGTTTCGCGTTGGTGCAGTAGCGCTAGCGGGCCGGGCGGAGCTTTGGCGTCGGCGGTTTCACCCATCTTTTCGCGGTGGCGTTGCAGCACCCGGGCGCGGTCGTCGGCCAGCTTGGTGACCAACTGCTCGGCCGAGGCCAGCAGCGCCGTCTGGTTGGTGCCGGTGAGGGCGGCGAAGGCGTTGAAAGCCGTTTGGTAGAGCAGCGGGCCGGTGAGGCCGCTGCCGGCCATGCTTTTCACCATCTTGGTGTATGCCCCAAAGTCCTTGCCGTCGCCGGCCAGCAAGCTGGCAATGTGGTCGAGGTGGCGCTGCTCCGCCTGAGTAACAGCGGGCGCCGGGCCGACCGGCAGTGGAGCCGTCTGGCTAGGCTGCGCGGCGATTGGGGCCGGAGCGGAGGCTTCGCGGGCCGCGCCATCGTCTTCGATGAAGAAGTCCTTGGCGGCTTTGGTGAGGTTATTAAGAATGGCCATGGCGGCAGGTGTGGTTGGTGACCTCCACCTAATGCCAAGACCAGTGCCGAATCCGGAAATAATTTTTGCTATTACCGATTAAGTGTTAATAATCAATGTTTTAAATAAAAATGCCCCACCGAACACGAGGCTCGACGGGGCAATATTTTTTCAAAATGGAAAGACTGTTTTTTCAATTCAATAATGAAAAAGCAGTGGTTTCTTGAAATGCAGACCGTCATACCGCGCCCAGCCGAGGCATCTCACTCGGGACAGCAATTAATGGCATTGTAACAAAGCGGCAGAGATGCTTCGACTTTGCTCAGCATGACCGTTCTGGGTCGTCCGAGCGAGATGCCTCGGCTGCGCGTGGCACGATAGCCTTTTTGTTCGTTGCGCTGCCCATCTTGTGCGCTTCACGCATTCATTATATACTCAATCTGAATAATTCCCCCTCTCCCTTCAGCGACGACTGCCGGATTCTTAAATCGCCGGAAATCACGAACGTGCGCGGCTGAAAATGCTCCTTCTGCTGCACCTGCTCCAGAAACAGCCGGGCGGCCTGCTGCCCGATGCGGTAGGGGTGGAGGTCGACGGTGGTGAGGCCGGGCTCAATCATGGCGGCCATGAATTCATCGCCGAAACCCACCACGGCCATTTGCTGGGGCACGCGCACGCCGCGCTTTTTCAGGGCCACCAGCAGGTCGAAGGCATTAACGTAGTTGATGGCGAAAATGGCATCGGGCGGCTCGGGCAGGGCCAGCCAGGCATCAAGGGTCGCTTCGGCCTCTTCCGTTCGAAAATCGATGTGCACTTCGTACTCCGGACGCAGGGGCAGGTGGTTGCGCTTGAGGGCGTGCTGGTAGCCGGCCAAGCGGTTGCGGCTGATGAGCAGCGACTCGGGCCCGGCCAGGATGGCAATGCGCCGCGCGCCCTGCTGAATAAGGTGCTCGGTCACATTATAAGCCCCGTTCCAGTCGTCGAGAATGACCTTGGCGCTGTCCACCTCGTTGCTCACGCGGTCGAAGTGCACCACCGGAATGCCCCGGCAGGCACTGGGCTTTACGTGGTCGAAGTTCTCGGTTTCGCGCGAGTGGCAGATGAGCAGGCCGTCGACCTGGCTGGCCACCAGGGCCTGCACGTTGCTCACCTCGGTGCGGTAAGATTCCTTTGACTGACAAATCATTACCCGGTAGCCCGCCTCCGTGGCCACCTCCTGAATGCCGCTCACGGCGGTGGCAAAAAACGGCCGCTCAAGGTCCGGAATCAGCACGCCCAAGGTGTGGGTTTCGCGGCTTTTGAGGCTCTGGGCCAGCAGGTTGGGCTGGTAGTCGAGCTGGCGGGCGGCGTCGAGGATGGCTTGGCGCGTGACGGGGCTGATGTCGGTGTGTCCGTTCAGCGCCCTCGACACCGTGGAAGACGCCACCCCCACGGCTTTGGCCACGTCGCCGATGGTGGTTTGGGTGCGCCGCCGGTCGGGCACGGCCCCCTTCTTCTCTTCGGTGAAATGGTAGTCGCAAATCTTGCAGAGGTAACGCTGCCGCCCCCGAACGAAGCCTGCCTTCAACACCGAATCCGAAAGCTTACATTTTACGCAGGTTATCATTGCTAATTGGACTGATTTTAGAATTATGCCGTTGCAAGCTGAATCGTGGGCTCGTCATGTGAGTACTCACTCAAATATACCCCACAAAAATATTTTTTCAGCACCGTGCCACGAAGTTAACTATCGGCATCGTTTCCGGAAACGATGCCGATAGTTTTGATTCGATTTCTTTTAAATTTGGGCGTTTTTGCGGGAATCAAAATGGTGAGTGTATCCATACATTCGGTAAATAATCAGCCGAGCTACCTATCTGCCGCTATTACGGTGCTCTTCTGGTCAAAAAGGTCAGGATATAACACAAATTGAATTTTTCCTAACTGCTGCCATGCTTCACACAATGCGCTGGTTTGGGCCCCACGACCCGGTTTCGCTCTTCGACATCCGCCAGGCCGGGTGTGCGGGCGTGGTCACGGCCCTGCACCAGCTGCCCGTGGGGGCGGTGTGGCCGGTAGCCGAAATTCAAGCCCGCCAGCAGCTCATCGCCGCCAACAATGCCACCCATGCGCCCCTGCACTGGGCCGTGGTGGAAAGCCTGCCGGTGCACGAGGCCATTAAGAAAGGCTTGCCCGCGCGCGAGCAATACATAGCCAACTACAAGGTGTCGCTGCGCAACCTGGCGGCCTGCGGCATCCGCACGGTGTGCTACAACTTCATGCCGGTGCTGGACTGGTCGCGCACCAACCTGAGCTACGAGATGCCCGACGGCTCGCGGGCGCTTCGCTTCGTGTGGCAGGACTTCGCCGTGTTCGACCTCTGCATTCTGAAGCGCCCCGGCGCCGCAGCCGACTACGAAGTGGCAGTGGCCGCGGCCGCCCGGCAGCAGTTCGCGGCCATGAGCGCCGAGGAGGTAGCTGCTCTTACTAATACCGTGCTGTTGGGCTTGCCCGGCTCGGAAGAGGCCTTTGAGCTGGCCAATTTCCAAAGCCTGCTGAACGAGTACGCCGAAATCGATGCGGCCACGCTGCGCGCCAACCTGCACTACTTCATTCAGCAAGTGGCGCCGGTGGCCCAGGAACTGGGCATTGGGCTCTGCATTCACCCCGACGACCCGCCCTACCCGCTGCTGGGCCTGCCCCGCGTGGTGAGCACGGCCAACGACCTAGCGGCGCTGTTTGCCGCCTGCGACGTGCCGGCCAACGGCCTCACGTTCTGCACGGGCTCGCTGGGCGTGCGGGCTGATAACGACCTGCCGGCCATTGCCCGGCAGTTTGCTTCCCGCATTCATTTCATCCATCTGCGGGCCACCAAGCGCGAGGACAACCCGCGCAACTTCCACGAGGCCGACCACCTCGAAGGCGACGTGGACATGTACGCCGTGGTGCGCGAGCTGGTACTGGAAGAGCAACGCCGGGCCGCTAGCGGCGAAGGCGTGAGGGCTATTCCCATGCGCCCCGACCACGGCCACCAGATGCTCGACGACCTCAACAAAAAAACCTACCCCGGCTATTCCGCCATTGGCCGCCTGCGCGGGCTGGCCGAACTGAGGGGCCTGGAATACGGCATCCGGCGCGGCCTTGAAGCCGAAGCTCCATCCGCGGCGCACCTCACCGAAACCGCTGCCTACGCTTAACCCTCCCTCCCAATCCCACCCATGCTGCTCCGGTCACTATTGCTTCTGTTGGTACTCGTTGGCGCCGCGCCCCTCTGCCGGGCCGACGACGGCTACCGGCTGTGGCTGAAGTACGACCTGGTGGCCGATGCCGGGCAGCGGGCGCAGTACCGCGCCGCCGCGCAGTTCATCAGCAGCAATGGCGCGGATGCAGTGCTGAAGACAGCGGCCTCAGAGCTGCAGCGTGGTTTGCAGGGCCTTTTGGGCCAGCCGGTGCCGCTGGTGGCAAAAGGGGAGAGCACCAAGCGCGGTATTTTGCTGGCAATTGACCCCTCCGCAAACGTTTTAGGAAATCCTGCCAGCAAGGAAGGCTACCGCATTTCGACGCAGGGGCGCAACCTCGTGGTGACGGGTGGGAGCGGGGCGGGCGTGCTGTACGGCGTATATGCCCTGCTGCGGCAGGTGCAAACCGGGCAGTCGCTGTCCAACCTGAACGTGAGCAGCAGCCCGCGCATTCAGTACCGCCTGCTCAACCATTGGGACAACCCCAACGGCACCGTGGAGCGCGGCTACGCGGGCAGCAGCATCTGGAAATGGTATGAGCTGCCCCAGCTGCTCGACCCGCGCTACACCGACTACGCCCGCGCCAACGCCTCCATCGGCATCAACGGCGTGGCCATCAACAACGTGAACGCCAGCGCCCGCTACCTCACAGCCGAATACATTCAGAAGGTAAAAGCGCTGGCGGGCGTGATGCGTCCCTACGGCATCCGGGTGTACTTGTCGGTATTCTGGGCGGCGCCCAAGGTAATTGGCGGCCTGAAAACCTCCGACCCGCTCGACGCGCAGGTGAAGCAGTGGTGGACGGCCAAGGCCGAGGAAGTGTACAAGGAGATTCCCGATTTCGGCGGCTTCCTGGTGAAGGCCAACTCGGAGGGCGAGCCCGGTCCGCAGGACTACGGCCGCACCCACGCCGACGGCGCCAACATGCTGGCCGCCGCGCTGGGCCAGCACGACGGCATTGTGATGTGGCGCGCTTTCGTGTACAAGGCCGGCAGCGGCGACCGGTTCAAGCAGGCCTACGAGGACTTCAAGCCGCTCGACGGCACGTTTGCCCCCAAGGTGCTGGTGCAGGTGAAAAACGGTCCGATTGACTTTCAGGCCCGCGAGCCCTTCCACCCGCTGTTCGGGGCCATGCCCAAAACGCCGCTGGTGCTCGAAGTGCAGATTACCCAGGAGTACCTCGGATTTGCCTCGCACCTGGTATACCTGGCACCGATGTTCAAGGAGTGCCTCGACGCTGATACGCAAACCAAAGGCCCCGGCTCGACGGTGGCCAAGGTAGTGGACGGCAGCCTCGACCAGCACCGCATCAGCGGCATCGCGGGTGTGGCCAACATCGGCTCCGACCGCAACTGGACCGGCCACCCCATGGGCCAGGCCAACTGGTATGCCTTCGGCCGCTTGGCCTGGGATTATAATCTGACTTCTAAGGCTATTGCCACGGAGTGGACCAAGATGAGCCTGACCCGCGAGCCCCAGGCCGTGGCCACCATCGTGGACGTGATGAACAAGTCGCGCGACATTTACGTGCGCTACACCACGCCGCTGGGCCTGCACCACATCATGGGCCAGAACATTCACTACGGCCCCGAGCCCTGGCTGGCCGACGCCGGCCGCCCCGACTGGACCGCCGTGTACTACCACAAAGCCGACGCCGCGGGCCTGGGTTTCGACCGCACAGCGGCGGGCTCCAATGCCCTGAGCTTGTACTCGCCTGGTGTGCAAAAGCAATGGGGCGACGCCAAGACCTGCCCGCTCAACTACCTGCTCTGGTTCCACCATGTGAGCTGGATGCAGCCGCTGCCCACCGGCCGCACCCTCTGGAACGAGCTGGCCACCCGCTACTACACCGGCGCCGACTCGGTGACGTGGATGCAGCAGCGCTGGGCCAGCGTGAAGCCCCAGGTGGACCCCGCTCTGCACGCCGACGTGACGGCCCGGCTCGAAATTCAGCGGCGCGAGGCGCTATGGTGGCGCGATGCCTGCGTGCTCTACTTCCAAAGCTTCTCTAAGCAACCCATTCCCGCACCCTTCACGCCGCCCACGCGCACCCTGGCCGACATCAAAACGCTGGTCGACCTCTACCAGCTGAAGTAAGCAAGCGCTAACAACCTTTCCTTCGATATGAAAAATATACTTTCCTCCACCGGTCAGCATGGCCACTCCGAAGCAGTCGTCACCGAGGCGCAGCAGCGGCACGCCGACGTGTTTTCGCTGGAGGGCAAGCTGGCCCTGATTACGGGCGGCGGCACGGGCATCGGGCTGGCCATAGCCCAGTGCATGGCCGAAGCCGGGGCCACGGTGGTCATCACGGGGCGGCGCGAGGCGGTGCTGCAGGAGGCGGTGGCGACCATCGGCGAATCGGCTGAGTACGTGGTGAACGACGTGACCGATTTGTCGGCCATCGACGCCCTAGTGGCTGAGGTGGAGGCCTCCTATGGTCCGCTCGACATCCTGGTGAACAATGCCGGCATCAACCTGAAGAAGCCCGCGCTGGAAGTGACAGACGAGGATTTTAGCCGCATTCTGCACACGAACCTGCACTCGGTGTTCGCCCTCACGCGGGCCTGCGCCAGCCGCATGATGGCCCGCCAGCAGGGCGTGATTCTCATGATTTCCTCGATGGCCGCCTACTACGGCATCGACCGGGTGGTGGCCTACGCGGCCTCCAAGTCGGCGGTGGAGGGCATGGTGAAGGTGCTGGCCTCGGAGTTTTCGGGCCAGGGCGTGCGGGTGAATGCCATTGCGCCGGGCTTCATCGAAACGGCCATGAGCCGCACGGCCATGAACTCGGACCCCGACCGCCGCGACCGCGCCATGCGCCGCACGCCCATGGGCAAGTTTGGCCAGCCCAACGACATCGGCCATGCCGCGGTGTTCCTGTCCTCTGATGCGGCCCGCTACATCACCGGCGCCTCGCTGCCCGTGGACGGCGGCAACTCCATTGGTTTTTAATCCCGCCTGAATCTTTCACTCACAAAAACCTTTAAACCAATCATAAACAAAATTCCCACCAACATGAAATCACCCATACAAAAATCGGCCTTGCGACTGAGCTGGCCCTTTCTGCTTGCTACGGGGTTCCCGGTGGCAAGCAGCTTGCTAACGCCGGTGGTGGCCCAGGCCCAGGCCACCCAAACCGTGTCGGGCCGCGTGCTGGGCACCGACGGCACGGGCATTCCCGGCGTCAACGTGGTGGTGAAAGGCACCAACGTGGGCACCGTGACCGACGTGGAAGGCAAGTACTCGCTGCCGGCCGCGCAGGGCACCACGCTGGTGTTCTCCTTCGTGGGCTTCACGGCGCAGGAAGTGCCGGTGGGGCGCGATGCCACCATCAATACAGTGACGCTGACCACCGACACCAAAGCCCTGGATGAAGTGGTGGTGGTGGGCTACGGCACCCAGCGGGCCGAAGCCGTGACGGGTTCGGTGGCGTCCATCAGCGGCGAAGCGCTGCGCGAAGTGCCCGCGGCCAACATCACGCAGGCCCTGCAGGGCCGACTGCCCGGCGTGCAGCTGTCGCAAACCTCCTCCCAGCCCGGCGCGGCCACGCAAATCCGCATCCGCGGCACCCGCTCCCTCACGGCCAGCAACGACCCGCTGATTGTGCTGGACGGCATTCCGTTTCCGGGTTCTATCGGCGACATCAACCCCAACGACATTGCCTCGGTTGACATTCTGAAGGATGCCTCGGCCACGGCCATCTACGGCTCGCGCGGCGCCAACGGCGTGGTGCTCGTGACCACCAAAGGCGGCAAAAAAGGGCAGAAAGCCCAGGTGACCTACGACGGCTTTGTGGGCGCCAAGACGCTGTTCTCGCGCTTCCCCATGATGAACGGGCAGCAATTTGCGCAGCTGCGCAAGGACGCCGGCATCTACAAAAACACCCTCGACGAGTCCGACGACGTCAACACCGATTGGCAGAAGCTGCTGTACCGCACCGGCTTCCAAACCAACCAGAACGTGGGCCTGAACGGCGGCACCGAAAACGGCCGCTACAACTTCAACGCGGGCTACTACCAGGAGCAAGGCGTTATCCCGACCCAGCAGTACACCCGCTACTCGGTGCGGGGCACGCTCGACCAGGGCGTGGGCAAATACGTTCGGTTGGGCTTCACCACCAACAACACCTACAGCCTGACGGAGGGCTCCAACGTGGGCGTGTACAGCTCCCTGACTTCGTCGCCCATCGCCAATCCGTACAACGCGGACGGGTCGCTGAAGCGGGTCATCAAAATGCCGCTGGACGACCAGTGGGTGACCACCAAGGACGTCATCGAGGCCAACAAAGACAAGTGGCTGAGCCAGACGCGGGCCTTTGCCAGCTACAACGCCCTCTTCGGCGAATTCAAGATGCCGGGCGTGGAAGGCCTGAAGTACCGCGTGAACCTGGGCGTGAACTACCGCCAGAGCCAGGGCGGCGGCTTTACGGGGGCGGGCATCAACAGCGCGGTGGCGACCACGCCTTCCTCGGCCTCGGTGAGCTACGGCCTGACCACCGACTACACCGTTGAGAACATCCTGTCTTACGACCGCACCTTCGCCGGGAAGCACAACATCAACGCGTTGGCCTTGTATTCGGCCTCGAGCAACGTCTTCAACCAGACGCGGATTACGGGCCGGGACATTCCTTCCGACGCGTTCCAGTTCTACAACATCGGGCTGGCGGCCACCGACATTGTGGTGAACCCCGGGGAACAGATTTACTCGAAATTCGGGTTGCTGTCCTACATGGGCCGTGTGATGTATTCCTACGACGACCGGTACCTGCTGTCGGCCACGCTGCGTTCGGACGGCTCCTCGCGCCTGGCCCCCGGCCACAAGTGGAACACCTACCCGGCCGTGTCGGTTGGCTGGAACGTGGCCAAAGAAGGCTTCATGCAGGACGTGACGGCCGTGAACATGCTGAAGCTGCGCGCCGGCTACGGCGTCACGTCGAACCAGGCGGTGAACCCTTACTCCACCCTGGGCCGCCTCTCCACCCGCCCCTACAACTTTGGCCCCACCGGCTATCAGACGGGCCTGTTCGTGACCGAACTGCCTAACCCTACG
This sequence comes from Hymenobacter monticola, assembly GCF_022811645.1. Taxonomy (NCBI): domain Bacteria; kingdom Pseudomonadati; phylum Bacteroidota; class Cytophagia; order Cytophagales; family Hymenobacteraceae; genus Hymenobacter; species Hymenobacter monticola. The sequence continues at coordinate 3,620,837 of NZ_CP094534.1, forward strand.
CTGGGCTGGGAGTACTCGAAGACCTGGAACTACGCCCTGGACTTCGCCTTGCTGAAAAACCGTCTGTCGGGTACGGTGGAGTACTACATCACCAACACCGAAAACCTGCTGCTTGGCTTGCCGCTGCCGGCCACTTCGGGCGTGAACAGCTACACGGCCAACATCGGTGCCACCCAGAACAAAGGCATCGAGCTGTCGCTGAACGGCGTGATTCTGGAAAACCTGAACGGCTGGACCTGGGAAGCGGGCGTCAACCTGTACGCCAACCGCAACAAGATTACCTCGCTGGCCGGTGAGCAGCAGCGCGACGAAGGCAACTGGTGGTTTGTGGGCAAGCCCATCAACGTGGTGTACGACTACGAGAAAGTGGGCCTGTGGCAGCAGGAAGACCCCTACCTGAACGTGCTGGAGCCCGGCGGAAACGTGGGCATGATTAAGGTGAAATACACCGGCGGCTACAAGCCCGACGGTACTCCTGAGCGTCCCATTGGCGTGCTCGACCGCCAGATTCTGGACGTGAACCCCAACTTCCTGGGTGGCTTCAACACCCGCGTGGCCTACAAAGGCTTCGACTTGTCGGTAGTGGGTGCCTTCCAAAACGGCGGCCTGCTCAACAGCACCCTCTACGGCTCGTCGGGCTACCTGAACCTGCTGAACGGCCGTCGCGGCAACGTGCAAGTGGACTACTGGACGCCCACCAACACCGGCGCCAAGTACCCCAAGCCGGGCGGCATCACCAGCGGCGACAACCCCAAATACGGCTCGACGCTCGGCTACTTCGATGCTTCCTACCTGAAAGTGCGCACCATTTCGCTGGGCTATAACTTCGACAACATGACGTGGCTGAAGAATGCCGGCGTGAGCCGCCTGCGCCTCTACGCCACGGCCCAGAACCCCTTCGTGTTCTTCTCGCCCTACAAGAAAGAGTCGGGCATGGACCCCGAAACCAATTCCTTCGGCGACGAAAACGCGGCCGTGCCCCTGGCCCAGAACCTGCGCCGCATCCTGACGCTGGGCACCAACGCCCCGGCCACCCGCACCTACATCGTGGGCCTCAACCTCACTTTCTAAGCAACTCAACCGATGAAATCCCTGAATATAAAATTCTTAGCGGGTGCTGCCGTCCTCGCCATGGCTTCCACCAGCTGCTCGAAACTGCTGGATGAAGAGCCCCGCAGCATTTACGAGCCCGGCTTCTTCTCCACCGAACGGGGCGTGAACGGCGGCCTGACCTCGATGTACGCGCACTTGCGCTACATCTACGGCAACGCCTACTACTACAACGCCACCCTGACCGGCACCGACGAAGCCACCTGGGGCCGCGACGCCGACGAGAACTTCCTGGCCATGGACCTCTCGGGCCGTGCCGCGCTGAACGCCAACAACAGCCGGGCGGATGTGCTGTGGGTGAATGCTTTCCCCAACATCAACACGGCCAGCGGCATCATCAAGAACGCCACCGCCGTGGGCATTTCGCCGGCCCTGGTGGCCGAGGCCCGGTTCTTCCGCGCCTTCGACTACTTCATGCTGGTGCAGACCTTTGGCGGTGTGCCCCTGGACCTGGGGGCGGGCGACCTGCAATTCAACACCAACCCCATTCGCACCTCGACGCGCAACACGGTGCCCGAGGTGTACACCAAGGGCGTTTTCCCGGATTTGCTGCAGGCCGTGAATGACCTGCCGGCAACGCCGCGGGTTATCGGCGGCGCCACCAAAACGGCGGCCCGCCTCTACCTGGCCAAGGCCTACCTGACCTACGCCTGGTGGCTCGAAAACCCCAACAACATCCCCACTTACCCGGCGGCGCCGCGCACCGACCCGGCCGGTAAAACCGCTCAGTACTACTACCAGCAGGCCTACGACGTGGCCACGGCCGCCATCAACGACCCGGGCCCGTTCCGCTTGCAGCCCACCTACTACGACGTGAACGTGGCCACCAACGACCGCAACACGGAAATGCTGCTGTTTGCGGACCACACCGAAAGCAGCGAGCTCTACAACGGCGGTAGCCTGACCTTCGGCAGCGGCGGGTCGCCCGACAACTTCGCCGGCTGGATGATGACCTGGAACTACACCAACCTGCGCAGCGCCGCGAACCCCGACGGCACGGGCCCGGTATCGTCCGTGCAGCGGGAAGCTGCCCAGGCGCTGGGCCGCCCCTGGAACCGCATGGCGCCCACCATCGACGTGCTGGAGAACACCTTTGCCGACAAGACGAACGACTCGCGCTACGACGGCACCTTCACGACGACGTACCGCGGCAACTGGCCCAAGGCCGGCGTAGCAAACGCGACGCTGTACAATGCCAACAACCAGGCCGTTACCCCCGGTAGTGCCATCCTGACCTTCCTGGACTCGGAGCCCGCTACTCCCATTACCTACCCCAGCGGCACCGGCGCGAACAACGTAGGCGCCGGCGTACTGCCCGGCCGCCCCGATTACGTGATTTCGCCGCGCGGCATCAGCCGCATCGTGTACCCCGGCCTGTGGAAGCTCGGCCCCTACCGCACCGACAACGGCACGGGCCTCGGCCAGCCCAACGCGGGCAGCACCCGTCCGTTCAACATCGCCAAGTTCTCGGAGCTCTACTTCGTAGCGGCCGAGGCCGCCGTGAAAGGCGCCACGACCAGACCCAACCAAAGCGCCCGCGAGTTGATTAACGTGATTCGCGCCCGCGCCGGCAAGTGGCGTTTCGACAACAACGGCAACGTGGCCAAAGTGCAGGACAACAGCGCGGCCATGATGGCGGCCACCCCGGCCACCATCACCGTCAACTACATCCTGGCCGAGCGTTCGCGCGAGTACTACGCCGAAGGCTACCGCTGGTTCGACCTGGTGCGCACGCAGAAGTGGAACGAACTGGCCTCGACCTACCGCATTGCGGGCACGGCCTACGGCGACCACACGCCTGCTACCGTGACGCGTACCATCCAGCCCTTCCACTACCTGCGCCCCATTCCGCAGGTTCAGCTCGACCGGATGGATGTGTCGCCGGACGTGAAAGCGACCTACCAAAACCCCAGCTATAACTAGCCGGGAAGGAATGAAAAGACTGGCTAGCGCCGTACGATTAGCCAGTCTTTTCAACCTTTTTGCCCTCTCATAAATAAGCCCCGGTTTCGTCCTGAAACCGGGGCTTATTTATGAGAGGGTACTGGTTTTGGCCCTTTTGGCTACCCTTCTGTTGCTATGTCAATGAAATTCAATACGTTTGCTGTCGCACTGCTGCTGAGCGTGCCCCTCGTCCACAAAGCCGCCGGCCAGGTGCGCCTGCCGCGCCTCGTGAGCGACGGCATGGTGCTGCAGCGCGAGGCCGACGTGCGCATCTGGGGCTGGGCCAAGCCCGGCGAGGCCGTGGCGGTAAGCTTCCTAGGCAAAACCCATAAGGCCACTACCGGCGCCGATGGCAAGTGGACCGTGCAGCTGCCGCGCCTGAAAGCGGGTGGGCCGTACGAGATGAATATCAAGGCCAGCAACCAGGTGGCGGTGAAGGACATTCTGGTGGGCGACGTGTGGCTGTGCTCGGGCCAGTCGAACATGGAAACGCCCATGAGCCGCCTGCGCGACAAGTACCCCGACGTGGTGGCCCAGGCCGCCAACCCCAAGATTCGCCAGTACGAAGTGCCCCTGACCTACAACTTCCAGCGCCCCCAACAGGATGTGACCGGGGGCAAATGGATTGCGGCCGACCCGCAAACGGTGCTCAAGTTTTCGGCCGTGGCCTACTTCTTCGCCAAGGAAATCAACGCCAAGTACCAAGTGCCGGTTGGCATCATCAAAGACGCCGTGGGCGGCTCGCCGGCCGAGGCCTGGCTGAGCGCCGAGGGCCTGAAGCAGTTCCCGACCTACGAGCAGCAGCTGGCCAAGTATAAGGACAGCACCGTGGTGCTCGGCATCCGGCAGCGCGAAGGCGCCGCGGTGGCCAACTGGTACCAAACCCTCTACAAAACCGACCAGGGCGAGGCCCGCGGCCAGCAAAAATGGTCGGCACCCGACTACGACGCCAGCAGCTGGCCCACCATGCCGGTGCCCGGCTTCTGGGCCAACCAAACCCCGCTGGGCCCCGTGAACGGCGTGGTGTGGTTCCGCAAGGACGTGGACGTGCCGGCCGCCATGGTGGGCCAGCCTGCCCGCCTGGAGCTCGGCACGCTTGTCGACGCCGACTCCACCTACATCAACGGCCAGCTGGTGGGCGGCACCGGCTACCAGTACCCGCCCCGTAAATACGACGTGAAGCCCGGCGTGCTGAAAGCCGGCAAAAACGTGGTGGTCGTGCGCCTCATCAGCAACGGCGGGCGCGGCGGCTTCACGATGGATAAGAAGTACGAGCTGACCGCCGGCGGCCAGACCATCGACCTGCGCGGGCCCTGGCAGTACAAGCTGGGCGCCACCATGCCGCCCACGCCCGGCACCACCACGTTTCAGTACACACCGGGCGGCTTGTTTAACGGCATGATTGCGCCCGTGCTTCCCTACGCCATCAAGGGCGTGCTGTGGTACCAAGGTGAGAGCAACGCCGGCCGCACCGGCGACTACCAGGCCCTGTTCAACGGCATGATTGCCGACTGGCGCCGGCAGTTCAAGCAGCCCAACCTGCCGTTCCTCTACGCGCAGCTGCCCAACTTCATGGCCGCGAAGAAAGAGCCGTCGGAAAGCGGCTGGGCCCAGGTGCGCGACGTGCAGCGCCGCGGCTTGGCCCTGCCCCACACCGGCATGGCCGTGATTCTGGACGCCGGCGAGTGGAACGACATTCACCCCCTGGACAAGCAGACGCCCGGCCACCGTCTGGCCCTGGCCGCCCAGAAAGTGGCCTACGGCGAAAGCAAGGTGGTTTCTTCGGGCCCCCTCTACCAGTCCATGCAAACCAACGGCAACAAGGTGACGCTGAGCTTCAGCAGCACCGGTAGCGGCCTGGTGGCGAAGGGCGGGGGCGAGCTGAAAGGTTTCGCCATTGCCGGCCCGGACAAGAAATTCGTGTGGGCTCAGGCCAAAATTGAAGGCAGCAAGGTAGTGGTGTGGAGCGACCAGGTGCCCAACCCCGCCGCGGTGCGCTACGCCTGGGCCGACAACCCCGAAGGCGTAAACCTGTACAACAAAGAGGGCCTGCCAGCTTCCACCTTCACTACTGAGCCGGAGGTGCCGGGCGCCACCAGCCGGCTCTAGCGCTGGTTTGAGCCCCGCAACAAGTATTACTTAATTATCCCCATGAAATACCTCCTCGGCTACGACATCGGTAGCTCTTCTATCAAAGTTTCATTGCTCGACATTGCCACCGGGCAAGCCGTGGCGGCCGTCACCTCGCCCAAACAGGAGATGGAAATCAGCGTGCCCCAGGCCGACTGGGCCGAGCAGCGCCCCGAGCGCTGGTGGCAGGAATGCGTGAACGCCACCACCGAGCTCAAAGCGAAATATGGCTTCGATACCTCGCTGGTGGCCGGCATCGGCATCACCTACCAGATGCACGGCCTCGTGCTGGTGGACCAGGCCGGCAAGGTGCTGCGCCCGGCCATCATCTGGTGTGACAGCCGCGCCGTGGACCTCGGCAACCAGGCTTTCGCCGAAATGGGCGAGGAGTATTGCTTGGAAAACTTTCTGAACTCGCCCGGCAACTTCACCGCCTCCAAGCTGAAATGGGTGCGCGAAAACGAGCCGGAGGTGTACGCCCAAATCCATAAGATTCAGCTGCCCGGCGACTACATCGCCTTCAAGATGAGCGGCCAGCTGCAAACCACCGTATCGGGCTTGTCGGAGGGTGTGTTCTGGAATTTCAAGCAGCAAGCCATTGCGCAGGAGCTGCTCGACTACTACGGCATCAGCGCCGACCTGCTGCCTGAGGTGGTGGACACCTTCTCGGTGCAGGGCCAGCTGAGCGCCGGGGCCGCGCAGGAGCTGGGCCTCACGGCCGGCACAGGTATTTGCTACCGGGCCGGCGACCAGCCCAACAACGCCTTCTCCCTCAACGTGCTGAACCCCGGCGAAATCGCGGCCACGGCTGGTACCTCGGGCGTGGTGTACGGCATCACCGATGCCCCGGCCTCCGACCCGGCCTCGCGCGTGAATGCCTTCGTGCACGTCAACCACACGGCCGAGCAGCCCCGCAACGGCGTGCTGATGTGCATGAACGGCACGGGCATCCTGAACAGCTGGCTGCGCAAAATGGTGGGCGAGCTGCCCTACGACGAGATGAACCGCCGCGCCGCCCAGGCGCCGGTAGGAGCGGAGGGCCTGGTGTTCCTGCCCTTCGGCAACGGCGCCGAGCGCATCCTCGAAAACCGCCCCACCGACGCCGAGCTGCGCGGCCTCAACTTCAACGTGCACAGCCAAAACCACCTGCTGCGCGCCGCCCAGGAGGGCATCGTGTTCGCCCTGATTTACGGCATGAACATCATGCGCCAGATGGGGGTGCAGGTGCGCACCGTGCGCGCTGGCAACGCCAACATGTTCCTGAGCCCGGTGTTCCGCGAGGCCTTCGTGAACGCCGGCGACGTGACGCTGGAGCTCTATAACACCGACGCGGCCCAGGGCGCGGCGCGCGGCGCGGGCATCGGCGCCGGCGTGTACGCCAGCGCGGCCGAAGCTTTTGGCGGCCTCGAACGCATCCTCACCGTGGAGCCCACCGACGGGCTTCGCGACCAGTACCAGGCGGCGTACGGCCGCTGGCAAGACGCTTTATCCACTATCATTCCCCAACCAATTTCTTCCCTAGCTCATGTCTAGCATCACCCTCTCGAAAACGGAATTTTTCACGGGCATCGACACCATCCGGTTCGAAGGCCGCGAGTCGGACAACCCGCTGTCCTTTAAGTGGTACGACGAAAACCGCGTGGTGGCCGGCAAGACCATGAAGGAGCACCTGCGCTTCGCCACGGCCTACTGGCACACCTTCACCGGCACGGGCGGCGACCCGTTCGGCCCTGGCACCAAGAACTTTGCCTGGGACTCGCACCACGAAATCATCGGCCGCGCCAAGGACAAGGCTGATGCCGCGTTTGAGTTCTTCACCAAGCTCGGCACGCCCTACTACTGCTTCCACGACATCGACCTGGTGGACGAAGGCAACTCGCTGGCCGAGTACGAGCGCAACCTCGCCACCATCGTGGACTACGTGAAGCAGCACCAGCAGGAAAGCGGCGTGAAGCTGCTGTGGGGTACGGCCAACGTGTTTTCGAACCCGCGTTACATGAACGGCGCCAGCACCAACCCCGACTTCCAGGTGGTGGCCCACGCCGGCACGCAAGTGAAAAACGCCATTGACGCGACCATCGCGCTGGGCGGCGAGAACTACGTGTTCTGGGGCGGCCGCGAGGGCTACATGACCCTGCTGAACACCGACATGAAGCGCGAACAGGCCCACATGGCCCGCTTCCTCACCATGGCCCGCGACTACGCCCGCCAGCAGGGCTTCACCGGCAAGTTTTTCATCGAGCCCAAGCCGGCCGAGCCCACCAAGCACCAGTACGACTTTGATGCCGCCACCGTCATCGGCTTCCTGCGCGAGCACGGCCTGCAGGACGACTTCCAGCTGAACCTGGAGGTGAACCACGCCACGCTGGCCGGCCACACCTTCCAGCACGAGCTGCAGGTGGCCGCCGACGCCGGGATGCTCGGCAGCATGGACGCCAACCGCGGCGACTACCAGAACGGCTGGGACACCGACCAGTTTCCGAACAACCTCAACGAGCTGACCGAGAGCATGCTCATTATTCTGGAAGCCGGTGGCATCACCCAGGGCGGCATCAACTTCGACGCCAAAACCCGCCGCAACTCAACCGACCTCGAAGATATCTTCATCGCCCACATCGCGGGCATGGATGCCTTCGCCCGCTCGCTCGTCATCGCCAACGACATCTTGGAGAAGTCGCCCTACCGCAAGTTCCGGAAGGACCGTTACGCCTCGTTCGATTCGGGCGAAGGCAAAGCTTTCGCCGCCGGCCAACTGACGCTGGAAGACCTGCGCACCATTGCCCACAAACTGGGCGAGCCCACGCCCCGCAGCGGCAAGCAGGAGTGGCTGGAAGCCATTATCAACCAGTACATCTAGTCGATTGACCCCCTCTCCCGCGGAGAGGGGGCACCGGTCATGCCTCATGCGAAAATCGTTCGGCTCCCCCTCTCCGCGGGAGAGGGGGCCGGGGGGTGAGGCGCCCATTAGAACAAAAAACGGAACCGGCCAGCCGCTGAAATGGTGGGAACAGTGAGGCGGCTGGCCGGGGAAGTTTTTGGTTTTGAGTAAGCGGAGGCTTGCAGCCTGCTGCAACAGGCACGCAAGTTTAAGAGGCGTTTTGGTAAGCATGTCGGCCTGAGGTGAGCGGGCCGCCAGTGCGAAATGGATAAGTTATCCGGCTGCCGAAACGCCTCTCCGTTTGCTTGGGTGGCTTTTCATAGGTCGCCTTTGGGTTCTCACGTTGAAATTTTGGTGGGGTTCATTCCCACAAATTCTTGCGGGCTCGATAGAGTTGCTATCAGCCCGCATCGGGCGCAGTGCGCCCGTCGCACAAACACATTTAATGGCCGCTGGCATGGCCCGATGCTTCTTTTTCGGAGCAAAGGACCGTGGGCTGCAGCGGAAAAATATGCCGCTACCTGGCGCCAATGCTGGCGTTGGAAACTACGCAAGTCGGTAGTTGGGCTGGCAATCAATTTAGAAAAAGCGGGGCAGCGCCGGACGCTCGACCCTTTTGCGATACATCCTACTATGAAAGCTCATAAGTTTTTTATTTACAGCGCGCTGGCGGGCATTGGCCTTGGCTTTGTGCAAAAGTCAGAAGTGCCCTTGAAGGACGCCTTCAAGAAAGACTTCTACGTGGGGGCCGCCCTCAGCTACCGCGTGACGAGCGGGCGAGATACCAAGACTGCGGCCCTGGTCAAGGAGCAGTTCAACACCATCAGCCCCGAAAACCTGCTGAAGTGGGAAGCCGTGCACCCGCAGCCCGACCAGTACAACTTCAAGCCCGCCGACGACTACGTGGCCTTCGGGCAGGCAAACAAGATGTTCACCATCGGCCACACGCTGATGTGGCACCAGCAAACCCCGAAATGGGTGTTTGAGGACGGCGCCGGCAAGCCCGCCAGCCGCGAGCTGCTGCTCAAGCGCCTGGAAGAGCACATCAATACCGTGGTGGGCCGCTACAAGGGCAAAATTGCCGGCTGGGACGTGGTGAATGAAGCCATCGACGACCAGCAGGGCGACCTGCGCAAAACCAAATGGCTGGAAATTCTCGGCGAGGACTTCGCCGCCAAAGCCTTTGAGTACGCCCACAAAGCCGACCCGAAAGCCGAACTCTACTACAACGACTACAGCCTATACCGCCCCGAAAAGCGGGAGGGCGTCATCAAGTTGGTGAAGAGCCTGCAGGCCAAGGGCATCAAGGTAACCGCCATCGGGATGCAGGGCCACTACGGCCTCACCAAGCCCAGCCTGGAGCAGGTGGAGGCCAGCATCGTGGCTTTCTCGAAGCTGGGCGTGCACGTCAACTTCACGGAGCTCGACATCGACGTGCTGCCGAACCCGAGCCGCCGCCAGGGCGCCGACATCGCCGAGACCTTCGGGGCCGACCCTAAATACAACGTGTACACCACCGGCCTGCCCGATTCGGTGCAGCAAAAGCTGACCAAGCGCTACGCCGACCTGTTTGCCCTGTTCCACAAGCACCGCGACGTCATCGACCGCATTACCCTCTGGGGCGTGACCGACGCGGATTCCTGGCTGAACGACTGGCCTATCCGGGGCCGCACGAGCTACCCCTTGCTGTTTGACCGCAATTTCCAGCCGAAACCGGCGCTGCAGGCTGTGTTGCAAGCCGCAAAATAGGGGGAGAAGTAGCGTGGACTCTGCGAGTCCGCGCCTAGTCGAACGTCCCGGCCTGCGCGGACTCGCAGAGTCCACGCTACATCATTACGGCATTCTCTATGAAAACCACATCCTTCCGCCTGTTCCTTCTGCCTATAGTAGTACTGTTCGCCACCGTTAGTGCGCAGGCCCAAACTATAGGTAAGGCCACCGCACCGGCCATCAAAAGCAAGGGCGATTTCACGCTGGCCGCGGCTGGCAAAACGGCGCCCATCTATGCCAGTGCGGCCGAGTGGCCGGGCGTGCTCCGGGCTGCCAAAGACCTGCAGGCCGACGTGCAGCGCGTAACCAAAACGGAGCCACGCTTCAGCACCGAAAAGCCGGCCGGGGCGGAAGTCGTCCTCATTGGCACCATCGGCAAAAGCCCGCTGATTGACGGGCTGGTGAAGGCCGGCAAGCTCAGCACGGCCGGCGTGGCGGGCAAGTGGGAAACCTTTGTGCGGCAGGTGGTGATGGACCCGCTGCCCGGCGTGAAGCAAGCGCTGGTGATTGCCGGCAGCGACAAGCGCGGCACGATTTACGGCATCTACGACCTTTCGCAGCAGATTGGAGTGTCGCCCTGGTACTGGTGGGCCGACGTGCCGGTGAAGCCGCAAACGACGCTGCGCATCCCGGCCGCGCGGCACACGCTGGGCGAGCCAGCGGTGAAGTACCGCGGCATCTTTCTGAACGATGAGGCGCCCGCGCTCACGGGCTGGTCCAAGGAGAAATTCGGCGGCATCAACTCCAAGATGTACGTGCACGTGTTTGAGCTGATTCTGCGGCTGAAGGGCAACTACCTGTGGCCCGCCATGTGGGGCAACGCCTTCAACGACGACGACAAGCTGAGCCCGGTGCTGGCCGACGAGTACGGCATCGTGATGGGCACCTCGCACCACGAGCCCATGCAGCGCGCCCAGCAGGAGTGGAAGCGCTACGGCCACGGCCCCTGGAACTACCAAACCAACGACACCACCCTGCGCCGCTTCTGGCGGCAGGGCATCCGCAACATGGGCACCAAGGAGAGCATCGTGACCATGGCCATGCGCGGCGACGGCGACGAGCCCATGAGCGAAGACAGCAATATTGCCCTGCTCGAAAAAATTGTGGCCGACCAGCGGAAAATTCTGGCCGAAGAAACCCACAAGCCCGCCAACCAAACCCCCCAGCTCTGGGCCCTCTACAAGGAGGTGCAGGACTACTACGACAAGGGCATGCGCGTGCCCGACGATATGACCCTGCTGCTCTGCGACGACAACTGGGGCAACCTGCGCAAGCTGCCCAAGCCCGGGGACGCGCCCCGCAAGGGCGGCTACGGCATCTACTACCACTTCGACTACGTGGGCGGCCCGCGCAGCTACCGCTGGCTGAATACCAACCCATTGCCGCGCGTGCGGGAGCAAATGCATCTGGCCTACGAACACGGCGTGAAGCAGATTTGGATTGTGAACGTGGGCGACCTCAAGCCCATGGAACTGCCCATTTCGTTCTTCCTCGACTACGCCTGGAACCCCGATAAAATCAAGGCCGACCAGGTGGCGGCTTACACGCAGCGCTGGGCCAGCCAGCAGTTCGGTCCGAAGTACGCGGCCGACATTGCCGACATCCTGGCCAAGTATGCCAAGTACAACGGCCGCCGCAAGCCTGAGCTAATTGATGCCAACACCTACAGCCTGGCTACCGGTGAGTGGGCCAAAGTAGTAGCCGACTACAACCAGCTGCTGACCCGCGCCGAGGCCATCAACCAGCAGCTGCCCGCCGCCGACCGCGACGCCTTCTACGAGTTGGTGCTGCACCCGGTGCAGGCCTGCGCCAACCTTAATGAAATGTACTACACTGTGGCGCTGAACCGCGAGGCCGCCAAAACAAACCAGCCGAACACCAACGCGCTGGCGGAGAAAGCGAAGGCGCTGTTTGCTAAAGATGCCGAAATCAAAAACCGCTACCACGCCGTGGCCAGTGGTAAATGGAACCACATGATGGACCAGATGCACATCGGCTACACCTCCTGGCACGATGAAAAGGCCGACATCATGCCGCAGGTGGTGACGCTGCCCGCCGGCGCCACGCCCACGCCTGCTGCCACTCCGGCGGAGCCCGCTACCGGCGCTTACGTGTCGCTGGAGGCGGAGCAGTACACCAAGGCCGTGAACGCCGGCCCCGTGAGCTGGCAGCGCCTGCCCGACCTGGGCCGCACGCTGGGAGCCGTGAGCACCTACCCCACCACGGTGGCGCCCACCGAGGCTCCGGGCGGCAACAGCCCGCACCTGGAGTACCGCATCAACCTAACCCAGGCCGGCCCCGTGACGGTGAGCGCCTATCTGGCCCCGACCCTCGACTTCACCAACACCACCGGCCTGCGCTACGCCGTGTCGCTCGATGATGAGGCGCCGCAAATCATTAATCTGCATACGGGCATCAAGCCCGGCGAAAGCAACCTGCCCTGGGAGCGCATTGTGGCCAAAAGTATTAATCTGAAAACCTCGCAGCACAACGTGGCCGCGGCCGGTTGGCACACCCTCAAGTTCTGGCGTGTGGACCCCGGCGTGGTGCTCGAAAAGCTGGTGGTGAGTGCAGGCGAGCTGCCCGCCACCTACCTGGGCCCGCCGGCCAATGCCACAAGCGCTGCCGCTGAGCCTAAAAACGGGAAAGGCAGCCTGGGCCAGCGCTAGGTTTTGGGTAAGCATTTCATGCAAAAGATGTTGACGAACAAAGGGAAATTCCTGCTTTTGACGGTATCAATGCTGCCTGCATTGGCTTCAGGGCAGGCAGTGAAGCTGCAAAGCTTCCCCGTGGCGGATGTGCGCCTGCTGGACAGCCCGTTCCAGCAGGCTCAGCAGACAGATATGGCCTACCTGCTGGCACTCAACCCCGACCGGCTGCTGGCGCCCTACCTGGCCTCGGCGGGCCTGCCGCCCAAGGCCGAGTGCTACGGCAACTGGGAAAACACGGGCCTCGATGGGCACATGGGCGGCCACTACCTCTCGGCGCTGGCCTACATGTACGCCGCCACCGGCGACGCGCAGGTGCAGCAGCACCTCAACTACTTCGTTGACCAGCTGGACGCCTGCCAGCTGAAAAGCGGCAACGGCTACCTGGGCGGTGTGCCCGGCGGCCCGGCCATGTGGGCAGAGGTGAAGGCCGGTAACATCAAAGCCAACAGCTTCGGGCTGAACCAGAAATGGGTGCCGCTCTACAACCTGCACAAAACCTACGCCGGCCTGCGCGACGCCTACGCTGTAGCCGGCAATGCTAAAGCCCGCGGCATGCTCATTAAGCTGACGGACTGGTTTCTGGACCTGACAGCCAACCTCAGCGACGCACAGTTGCAGGAGATGATGCGCAGCGAACACGGCGGCCTGAACGAGATTTTCGCCGACGTGGCCGACCTGACGCACGACCGCAAGTACCTGGCGCTGGCCCAGCGCTTTTCGCACCAGGCCGTGCTACAGCCCCTGCTGGCTGGCAAAGATGTGCTCAACGGCATGCACGCTAACACGCAGATTCCGAAAGTCATTGGTTTCGAGCGGGTGGCGGAAGTAGGCGGCGACCCGGCCTGGGGCGGGGCCGCGGCCTTTTTCTGGAAAACGGTGGTGGAAAACCGGACGGTTTCCATTGGCGGCAACAGCGTGAGCGAGCACTTCAACCCGGCCACCAACTTCACCTCTATGCTGGAAAGCACCGAGGGACCGGAGACGTGCAACACCTACAACATGCTCAAGCTTAGTAAGGAGCTGTACCTGGCCGGCGGCGATACCAAGTACCTGGACTACTACGAGCGGTCAACTTACAACCACATTCTGTCGTCGCAGCACCCGGGGCAGGGGGGCTTTGTGTACTTCACGCCCATGCGGCCCCGCCACTACCGGGTGTATTCGCAGCCGCAGGATGGCTTCTGGTGCTGCGTGGGCTCGGGCCTGGAAAACCACGGCAAATACGGCGAGCTGGTGTACGCGCACCGCGGGCCGCAGGAGCTGCTGGTCAACCTGTTCATCCCATCTCGCCTCAACTGGGCCGAGCAGGGGCTGACCCTGACGCAGGAAACGACTTTTCCCAACGAGGAACGCACGCAGTTGAAGCTCAGCCTGAAAAAGCCGCGCACCTTCGCGCTCAGCATCCGGCAGCCGAAATGGGTACCGGCGGGCCAACTGCAAGTACAGGTGAATGGCCGGCCGGTGGCCACCAGCGCGGGCGCGCCCGGCTACGTGAAGCTGAGCCGCAAGTGGCGCTCGGGCGACGTGGTGAGCGTGGCCCTGCCCATGACTACCACGGCTGAATACATGCCGGACAAGTCCTCTTGGGTGTCGTTTGTGCACGGCCCGGTGGTACTGGCCGCCGTCACGGATACCACCGATTTAAAGGGCTTGCGGGCCGACGGCGCGCGCATGTCGCACGTGCCCAGCGGCAAGCTTTACCCCATTGAGGAAGCGCCGGTGCTGGTTTCGGCCGGCCTCAACGTGGCCGAGGGCATCAAGCCCGTGGCGGGCCAGCCGCTCACCTTCACCGCCGCCGGGCTGATTGATTCGGAGAAATACCGCAACGTGCAACTGGTGCCGTTTTACCAGATTCACGACGCCCGCTACATGGTGTACTGGCCAGTGACGACGCCCGCCGGCCTGCTGGCCCGGAAGGAGGAGTTGCGGCGCAAAGACGAAGAAAAGCGGGCCCTCGAAGCCCGCACCGTGGACCAGGTGACCCCCGGCGAGCAACAGCCCGAGTCCGACCACGGCTTCCAGGGCGAGCAAACCGAAACCGGCACCCACCGCGACCGGCACTGGCGCCACGCCAAAGGCTGGTTCAGCTACAGCCTGCGCAACCCGCAGCGCAACGCCCGCACCCTCCGCGTGACCTACGCGGGCGGCGACAAGAACCGCCAGTTTACTATTCTGGTGAATGGGCAGCTGTTGGCAAAAGTGCAGATGGAAGGCAATCAGACTGGCGATTTTTACGACGTGGAATACGCCCTGCCCGAAGCCCTTCGGCAGCCCAACGCCCCAACGGCGCTCACCGTGAAGTTTCAGGCGGCCGCAGAGTCTACGGCCGGCGGCGTTTACGACGTGCGGCTGCTGAAATAGCGCTGTCCTTGTTGGCTTGGGCGAGTTCGCACTGATTTAAAAACCTAAAAAACACTTACGAAAAGCATTTTTCGCATCAGCATGAAATCCAAACTACTTCAAGCAATTCTGCCTACTGCACTTGCGTTGCTGCCTTTTTCGGGCGCGTTTGCACAATCGATTGAGTTGGTGAATCCCATCCTCAGTGGCTTTTATCCCGACCCCAGCATTGTGAAGGTGGGGGCCGATTATTACCTGGTCAATTCCACGTTTTCCTACTACCCGGGCATTCCGGTGATGCACAGCCGCGACCTCAAAAACTGGAAGCAGGTGGGCAACGTCATCAGCCGGCCGTCGCAGATGAACTTCCTGGGCGACCGCATGACACGGGGCCTGTTTGCGCCCGCCATTGAGTACCACAATGGCACGTACTACGTCACGTGCACGCTCATCGACCACAAGGGCAACTTCGTGGTGACGGCCAAGAACCCCGCCGGGCCGTGGAGCGACCCCACCTTCCTGCCCCAGGTGCGCGGCATCGACCCGTCGTTGTATTTCGAGGGCGACAAGGCCTATGTCATTTACAACAGCGACCCGCCCGACAACAAGCCGCTCTACGACGGGCACCGCTCCATCAAAATCATCGAGATGAACCCGCAGACGCTGCAAACTGTGGGCGAGGCGAAAATCGTGGTGAACGGCGGCGTGGACCTGAGCAAAAAGCCGGTCTGGATAGAGGGCCCGCATCTGATGAAGCGCAATGGCTGGTACTACCTCTACGCGGCCGAGGGCGGCACCTCGGTGAACCACACGGAGGTGGTGTTCCGCAGCAAGGAGCCGCTGGGCCCGTTTGTGCCCTACGAGAAGAATCCCATCCTCTCGCAGCGCGAGCTGCCGAAGGACCGCAAAGACCCCATCACCTCGGCCGGGCACGCGCAATTTGTGGAGGGGCCGGATGGCAAAACTTACGCCATTTTCTTGGCCGTGCGGCCCTACGAGGGCAATTTCTACAACACCGGGCGCGAAACCTTCATCGTGCCCGTGGAGTGGAAAGACGAGTGGCCGGTGATGAACCCAGGCCCCAATGGCGTGCAGTACAGCTACAAGGCCAATTTCCCGGAGGTGAAACAGCCCGGCGCCCGGCCGCAGAGCGGCAACTTCGGCTACACCCTCACCTTTGAAAAGCAACTGGACCCGGCGTTGCTGTTCCTGCGCACCGTGGACAGCACCAGCTTTTCGCTAAGCAAAGCCAAGGGCCTCACCCTGAAACTGAAGCCCGAAACTGTGGCCGAAACCGGTAACCCGGCCTTCATTGGCAAGCGGCAGCAGCACCTGTACTGCACTGCCGAAACCGAGCTGACGTTCGCGCCGAAAGCGGCCAACGAAAAGGCTGGCCTGGCCATCTTCCAGGACGAAAAGCACTTCTACTACCTCTGCAAGTCGGGGGACGGCGGCAAGCCCATGCTGCAACTCTTCAAAAGCACCGCCGATGCGAAGCAGCCGGAGCTGCTGGCCCAGGCGCCGCTGAAGTCAGCCACGGGCAGCGTGCAGTTGCGCATTCAGGCCCAGGCCGATAAGTACAGCTTCCAGTTCTCGGAAAATGGCAAGGCGTGGACCACGCTCAAGGACCAGGTGGATGGCAAGTTCCTGAGCACGCAGGTGGCGGGCGGCTTCATCGGCTGCACGTTTGGGATGTATGCCACGTCCTCTGGCCAGCCCACCACCAACACGGCCTCCTTCAAGTGGCTCAAATACGAGGGCAACGACCCCATGTACAAGAAATAATGCCCGAGTTGATAGCGGCAGCGCGTGTTGCAGCCGGCACTTCCAAGCTGTTTGAGAAGTGGAAAAGTCTGTCATCCTGAGCGGAGCGAAGGACCTTATCACGGTTGAACAATGGCTACGCAGCCGTGAAAAGGTCCTTCGCTCCGCTCAGGATGACAATCAAGCAAAAACCTATAATTCCCATGCGCTTCTCTTTCCTTTTTTGCTCGCTGATGCTGGCCGCTACCTTTTCTCACGCCGCCGGGCCCGTTGTGGTCGGCAGCCCCGACGGGGCCGTGCAGGTGAGCGTGGACGTGGACGGCCAGGGCCGGCCCACCTACGCCGTGCGCTACCGCGCCGCCGAGCTGCTGCGCCCCTCGCGCCTGGGCCTGCAGCTGGCCAGCGCCGACCTCTCGCAGGGCCTCAAGCTGGCCAGCGCCGATAAGGTGACCACCGTGGCCGACGACTACCAGCTGGCCACCGACAAGCGTGCGAACTGCCACTACCGAGCCAACCGCCGCGTGGTGCACTTTGCGGGTAGGGCAGGGGCCCCCACACTGAGCGTGGTGTTTCAGGTGTCGAACGACGGGGTGGCGTTTCAGTACCTCATCGAAGGCAAAAGTGCCGAGGTGCAGCGCATCACGGCGGAGCAAACCAGTTTCCACCTGCCGGCCGACGCCAAGGGCTGGCTGCACCCGCACGCCAAAGCCCAGACTGGCTTTGCCAACACCCAGCCTTCGTACGAGGAAAATTACCAGCGCGGCATCGCGGCGGGCACGCCGTCCACCATCGGGCAGGGGTGGTCGTTTCCAGCCTTGTTTGAGGCTGGGGGCCGTTGGGTGCTGCTGACGGAGGCGGGCATGGGCCGCAGCTACTGCGGCAGCCACCTGGCCCACGAGTCGCCCGATGCCAACTACACGGTGGCCTTTCCGCAGGCGCCGGAGCGGACCATGCCGGACGCGCCCCTGCTGCCCGAAAGCCGCCTGCCCTGGCGCTCGCCCTGGCGCGTGGTGGTGGTGGGCAACTCGCTGGCCCCCATCGTGGAATCGACGCTGACTACTGACTTGAGCGCGCCCGCCACCACGCCCGTGAACCTGGACGCGCCTGGCAAGTCGTCGTGGTCGTGGGTGCTGATGGGCGACAAGAACACGACTTATGACGTGCAGCGCCGCTTCATCGACTACTCGGCCGCCATGGGCTGGCGCTACTGCCTGGTGGATGCGCTCTGGGACACACAAATCGGCTACGAGAAGACGGCCGAGCTGGCGCAGTACGCCCGCACCAAAAACGTGGGCCTGCTGGTGTGGTACAACTCCAACGGCAGCTGGAACCAGGCCCCCCAGACGCCCACCAAGGTGCTGTTCGACGCCGACAGCCGGCGCAAGGAATTTGCCCGCATCAAGCAGATGGGCGTGGCCGGCGTGAAAATCGACTTTTTCGGCGGCGACGGGCAGTCGTTCATGAACTACTACCAGGACCTCATGACCGACGCCGCCCAGGCCGGCCTGCTGGTGAATTTCCACGGCGCCACCCTGCCGCGCGGCTGGAACCGCACCTACCCCAACCTGATGACCATGGAAGCGGTGAAGGGCTTCGAGTTCCTGACCTTCGACCAGCGCAACACCGACCAGGAAGCCACCCACTGCGCCACGCTGCCCTTCACCCGCAACGCCGTGGGCCCCATGGACTTCACCCCCATGGCGTTTTCGGAGATTCGCGGCAAGGAACGCCGCACGTCCAACGCTTTTGAGTTGGCGCTGGCGGTGCTGTTTCAGTCGGGCATTCAGCACTACGCCGAAGTGCCTGAGGGCATGGCTGCGCAGCCCGCCTACGTGCAGGACTTCGTGAAAAAGCTGCCGCCGCGCTGGGCCGATGTCCGGTTTGTGGCGGGCTTTCCGGGCGATTACGCGGTGCTGGCCCGACAGGCGCCCAGCGGCAAGTGGTATCTGGCCGGCATCAACGCTACCGACGCACCCAAAACCCTACAGCTCGACCTCAGCAAGCTCAATCTGGCCGGCGGTACTCTCATCACCGACGGCGCCACCAACCGCAGCTTCAGCACCCGGGCGGCGGGCGGCAAAACACTGAGCCTGAAGCTGCCGGCCCGCGGCGGCTTCGTGGTGCAGCCCTAGTGCCGGACGCCTTCACTACCCAACACTTCATCATTCGCCGCCGCGCATGAGGCCGGCAGTCACATTCTGCTAATCAGCCGATGAACATACCCGTCACCATTCGAAACGCATCCACGCTTTTGCTGACCTTCGCCTTGGCAAGCAGCGCCTTCGCCCAAAAACCGATGATGGAAGCGCCGAAGGGCTTCGACCAGCCCGTTGCGGGCATCGCGGCCGGCCGGATTGACAGCATCAGCTACACCTCAAAAACGGTGGGCACGGTGCGCAAGGCGCTGGTGTACACGCCGCCGGGCTACTCCAAAAAGAAAAAGTACCCGGTGCTCTACCTGCTGCACGGCATCGGCGGCGATGAAAAGGAGTGGCTGAAAGGTGGTCGGCCGCAGGTGATTCTGGATAATCTGTATGCCGCCGGCAAGCTGAAGCCCATGCTGGTGGTGATGCCCAACGGCCGGGCTATGACAGACGAACGCGCCGTAGGCAATATCTACGGCCCGGACAAAGTGGCCGCGTTTGCTAACTTCGAAAAAGACCTGCTTACCGACCTCATTCCTTACATCGAAAAGCACTACCCGGCCCTCACCACCCGTGAGAATCGGGCCCTGGCCGGGCTGTCGATGGGCGGGGGGCAGTCGCTGAACTTTGGGCTGGGCAACCTGGACAAGTTTGCCTGGGTGGGTGGCTTCTCTTCGGCCCCGAACACCAGGCAGCCCGAGCAACTGGTGCCCGACCCGGCCAAAGCCAAAAAGCTGCTGAAGCTGCTCTGGATTTCGTGCGGCGACCAGGACGGCCTGCTGCCCGTCAGCCAGCGCACCCACGACTACCTCTACCAAAACAACGTGCCGCACGTGTACTACCTGGAGCCGGGCGGGCACGACTTCAAGGTCTGGAAAAACGGCCTGTACATGTTTTCGCAGCAGCTATTTAAGCCCGTGGACGTGGCAGCACTGCCCACCTACACCGTGCTGGGCGCGCCGGCCGCCACCAACGTGCGTAACGCCAAGTACCCGCAGATTTTGCCCGACAACCGGGCCGTGTTTCGCCTGAAGGCGCCCGGTCTGCAGAAGGCCCAGCTGGACCTGGGCCGGAAATACGATATGGTGAAGGACAGCGCCGGCACCTGGACCGTGACCACCGACACCCTGAGCCGCGGCCTGCACTACTACTCGCTCATTCTCGATGGCCTGCCCATCGCCGACCCCGCGAGCGACACCTTCTACGGCATGGGGCGCATGGCCAGCGGCATCGAGATTCCCGGCCGTGGCACCAGCTTCTACGCCCTGCGCGACGTGCCCCACGGCGAGGTGCGCGAGCGGCGGTTCTACTCCAAAGTCACGAATTCGTGGCGGCGGTTTTTTGTGTACACCCCGCCGGGCTACGACGCCGACCCCGCCGCCAAGTACCCGGTGCTGTACCTGCTGCACGGCGGCGGCGAAGACGAAACCGGCTGGGCCAAGCAGGGCAAAACCGACCTGATTCTGGACAACCTCCTTGCCGACAAAAAGGCCAAGCCCATGCTCGTGGTGATGCTCGACGGCAACATGGGCGGGCCCGGCGGCCTGGCCGGCTTCGGCGAGCCGACGCTGAAACGCTTCGAAGACGAGTTGAAGCAAACCGTGCTGCCGATGGTGGAAACCAACTACCGCGTAGCCCCCGGCGCCTCGAACCGGGCCTTGGCGGGCCTCTCGATGGGCGGCCTGCAAACGCTCTATGCGGGCATGAAGAACACCGATATGTTCCAGTACCTGGGGGTGTTCAGCTCCGGCTTTTTTGCCAATAACACGGCCTTGTCGGACCCGCAGTATGCCTTTATGAAAGCCAACGCCGGCACCATCAACACCAACCTCAAGCAGCTGTGGCTCTCGATGGGCGGGCCCGAAGACATTGCCTACGCCAACAACAAGACGATGCGGGCCAAAATGGACGAGCTGGGCATCAAATACGTGTACAGCGAATACCCCGGCGGCCACACCTGGCCCGTGTGGCGGCACGATTTGTACCTGTTTGCCCAGAGGCTGTTTTAGGTCGCCCGCACTGACTCTTCCTAACCCTATCCCACCTGATGAAAAACATCTTACTCGTCGCCCTGCTGGCCCTGGGTTCCTTGCTGCCTGCGCAAGCGCAAAACCCCATCATCCGCGACGTATTTACGGCCGACCCGGCGCCGCTGGTGTACCACGACACGCTGTTTCTGTACACCGGCCACGACACGGCCTCGGTGAGCGAAACCAACTACAAGATGCCCGACTGGCGCGTGTACTCCACCACCGATATGAAGCACTGGAAGGACTACGGCACGCGCCTTTCGGTGAAAAGCTTCGCCTGGGCTACCGGCGATGCCTACGCGGCGCAGTGCGTGTACCGCAATGGCAAGTTTTACTGGTTTGTGGCCACGTTTCAGCGCAACGCTGACCCGAATAACAAGGTCGGCAACCGGGGCGCGGCCATTGGCGTGGCGGTGTCGGACCGGCCCACCGGGCCCTTCAAGGATGCCATCGGCAAGCCGCTGATTTCAAATGACATGACCCTGGACCAGAAGCACGGCTGGGACGACATCGACCCGACGGTGTTCATCGACGACGACAAGCAGGCCTACCTGTACTGGGGCAACGGCAGCTGCCGCTGGGTGAAGCTCAAGGACAACATGACCGAGCTGGCCAGCCCCATCACCGTCTTCAAACCCAAAAACTACATCGAAGGTCCTTGGGTGTACAAGCGCAAGAAGCTCTACTACCTGGTGTACGCCAGCGCCGGCACCAAGCCCGAAATGATTGAGTACTGCACGGCCCCCACCGCCACCGGGCCGTGGACCTACCAGGGCATCATCCAGGGCAACGTGCCCAACAGCGGCACCACGCACCCCGGCATCGTCGACTACAAGGGCAAAAGCTACTTCTTCTACCACAACGGCAGCTTGCCTAACGGCGGCAATTTCCGCCGCTCCGTGTGCGTGGACTACATGTACTACAACCCGGACGGCACCATCAAGCCCATCGTGCAAACGACGCAGGGCGTCGCGCCGGTGAAGTAAGCCCATCATCTCCAGCGCTAATCCTTTATAGGAATACTAGCAAGCTCATCCATCCTCATGCTGTTGTTGCGTTTCCTGCTTCTCAAGCCATACGTGGCGCTGGCGGCCCTTTGGGTGAGCCTAGCGGCTTGCTCGCAAGCCAAAAAAACGGCCGCTTCGGTCGATGCGGCGGGGGGGAGGCACACGTTCCGCTATACCAACCCCATCACGCGCGATACGGCCATTTCCATGCGCGACCATTTCATCATCAAGGTGGGGCGGCAGTGGTTTGCCACGGGCACTTCGATGCCGGTGTGGTCGGGACCCAACCCCGGGGTGCGCCTGCTGGTGTCGGATGACCTGATTCACTGGCGGCAGCATTCGTGGCTGATTGACGGCAAGAAGCTGCCCGCCAGCTGCCCTTACAACGGCCGGTTCTGGGCCCCGGAAATTCACTACATCCAGAAGAAGTACTGGCTCACCGTCAACAGCGGCCAGGTAACGGCCGAGGACCCCAAGGGCATGAAGACCCACAGCGTCTGGCTGTTTTCCAGCGACAAGGTCACCGGTCCCTACAAGCTGGTGAACGGGCCGCTGACGCCGCACTACAACAACGACGCGACCCTGTTTGAAGACGAGGATGGCCAGACCTACCTGTATTGCAGCGGCAACGGGCTGTGGCAAGCCAAAATCGACCTGCCCACGGGCAAGCTGGTGGGCGAGATAAAGCAATTTCGCGGCGCCAAGGACGCCAACAACCCCGGCTGGATGGTGGGCGGCATCGAAGGGCCTTTCGTGTTGAAGCGCGACGGTACCTACTTCATGTTCTTCTCAACCTGGACGCGGGGCTACGAGGTGGGGCTGCTGCGCTCGAAAAGCCCCCTAGGCCCCTGGGAATTGGCTGCCCCCGAGCCCATCTTCGGCACCCGCAAGCGGGAGTACCGCGCCGAAATGGCCCGCAACGGGGGGCTACAGCCACCTGCAGTTCACCGATACTCCCGACCCCTACCAGGAAACCGGCCACAACGCCATTTTCGAAGGGCCCGACGGGCAATTGTGGAGCTCCTGCCACTACTTCTTCGACCAGCGCCTTCCGTCGCTGGCCGACTGGCAGAAAGTACCCCAGTTGGGCATCGAGCCCCTGCACTTCCGCAACGGCATTTTCGCAATCGACGGCCCCACCTCGACCGAACAAACCGTGCGCCACTAAGGCAGGTCAGCATGTCCGCCGGCCTGGCCTAGCCGGCGCTTACTCCTTTAACACCCTCCAACCCCGTTATGCTGCGTTTCAGAAAATTGCTACCAAGCCTTTTGCTGCTTGTGCTGTGGAGCGGAACGGCGTGGGCGCAGTCCTACCTCGCGTTTGACGACAAGCCCGCCGGGCTGGTGCTGGCCGCCGATGGCAACGCCATTCCGCTGCTGGTGAGCCCGGAAGACCATAAAGGCGTGCTGCGGGCCGCTACCGACTTGCAGCATGATTTCCAGCTGGCCACGGGCACCCAGCCGAAGCTACTGCAGCAGCGCAAGCAACTGAAGGCTAAGGAAATACTCATCATCGGCACCATCGGCAAGAGTCAACTCATCGACCAGTTGGCGCGCCGCAAGAAGCTGGACGTGAGCCAGGTGCAGGGCAAATGGGAGGCCTCGGTGACGCAGACCATCGACAAGCCGTTTCCGGGCGTGGCGCGGGCGCTGGTGATTGCCGGCAGCGACAAGCGCGGCACCATCTACGGCATTTATGAGCTGTCGAAGCAGTTGGGCGTGTCGCCCTGGTACTGGTGGGCCGACGTGCCGGTGGTACGCCACGCCACGGTGGCCGTGCGGCCGGGCACCTATCTCATCCACGAGCCGGCGGTGAAGTATCGCGGCATCTTCATCAACGACGAGGCGCCCGCTTTTTCGGGCTGGGCCAAGGCCAAGTTTGGCGGGGCCAACCACCAGACCTACGAGCACATGTTCGAGCTGATTTTGCGCCTGCGCGGCAATTACCTGTGGCCGGCCATGTGGGGCAACGCCTTCAACGACGACGACAAGCTCAACCCCGTGAAGGCCGATGAGTACGGTGTGGTGATGGGCACCTCGCACCACGAGCCCATGGTCCGCTCGCAAAAAGAGTGGGAGCGGTACGGCAAAGGCCCCTGGAACTACGAAACCAACCCGGTCGAACTGCAGAAATTCTGGCGGCAGGGCATCGAAAACATGGGCGCCAAGGAAAGCATTATAACCATGGGCATGCGCGGCGACGGTGACGTGCCTATGTCGGCCGGTACCAACATCAAGCTGCTGGAGAGTATCGTGCGCGACCAGCGCACCATCCTGGCTGACGTAACCAAGCGGCCCGTCGAGACCATTCCGCAGCTCTGGGCCCTCTACACCGAGGTGCAGCAGTACTACGACCAGGGTATGCGCGTGCCCGATGATGTGACCCTGCTACTCTGCGATGACAACTACGGCAACATCCGGCGCCTGCCCAAGCCCACCGCCCCCAAGCGCAGCGGCGGCTACGGTCTCTACTACCACTTCGATTTCAACGGCGGCCCTTGGAGCTACAAGTGGATTAATTCCAGTCAATTAACTAAGGTGTGGGAGCAGCTGCACCAGGCCTACGCGCACGGCGTAGACCGCATCTGGATTATGAACGTGGGCGACCTCAAGCCGCTGGAAGTACCCATCAGCTTCTACTTCGAGTATGCCTGGGACCCTAGCCGGTTGCCTGCCGAGCAGCTGCCCGCGTATACCCGGCAATGGGCTGGCCAGCAGTTTGGCCCGGCGCTCGCCCAGCCGATTGGCGACCTACTCACCACCTACAGCAACTACAGCGGCATCCGCAAGCCCGACCTGCTGTCGACCAACACTTTCAGCCTCATCAATTACCAGGAGTTTGAGCAGCTGACCGCCCGCTACCACGCCCTGCGCGACCGGGCGCTGCAAGTGCAAGCTCAGGTGCCCGCGCCCAGCCAGGATGCCTACTTTGAGGTAGTGCAGCACCCCATTCAGGCCCTCACCAACCTGCTCGACCTGCATCTGGCCCTGGCCAAAAACAAATGGTACGCCGCCCAGGGCCGTGCCGCCGCCAACAGCCAGGCCGCCGAGGTAAGACGGTTTTACGTGCAGGATTCGCTGCTCTCGTACTACTATAACCACACGCTGGCTGGCGGCAAATGGGAGCATATGATGGACCAGCCCCACGTGTTTTACCGCGGTTGGCGCGGCCCCGACCGCGAGATGATGCCAGCTACCCTAGGCGTGACCCCGGCCCCCGCCCCCGAAATGGCCGTGTCAGTGGAAGGCAGCACCGTCTGGTGGCCCCAAGCCAAGGAAGCCGCCGTGCTGCCGGAGCTGAACGCCTGGCAGCGCCAGCCGCACTACCTGGAGGTGTTTAACCGCGGCCAGGGCTCCTTCGCCTACACCGCCACCAGCACGGTGCCGTGGCTGAAAATCGACCAGCCGAGCGGCACCGTCGCGGAGCAGGAGCGCCTGTGGCTGAGCGTAGACTGGGCCGTCGCGCCGGCCGGCCAGCGCCGGGTGCCCGTCACGCTCAGCGGGCCCGGCGGCCAGCGCGTGGTGGTGCAGGTGCCCATCGACAACCGCCAGCCGCAGGCGGCGCTGCCGGGCAAGGGCCATGTGGAAGGTAATGGCTACGTGTCCATCAGCGGCCCGCACTACAGCCGGGCCGTGCAGGCGGGCGCCACGTCGTGGCAGGTGCTGGAGAATTACGGACGCACCTCCACGGGCATCACCTTGGTACCGGGCACCGCGCCCCGGCAGGAAGCCACGGCCAGCGCGCCCCATCTCGAATACCAGGTGCAACTG
Source organism: Hymenobacter monticola (assembly GCF_022811645.1). Taxonomy (NCBI): domain Bacteria; kingdom Pseudomonadati; phylum Bacteroidota; class Cytophagia; order Cytophagales; family Hymenobacteraceae; genus Hymenobacter; species Hymenobacter monticola. Next base: position 3,646,436 of record NZ_CP094534.1, read on the forward strand.
CACCAGGCGGGCCCGGTGAAGCTGCGCGCTTACCTCACGCCCACCATCGACTTCAACAACGCCGGTGGGTTGGTGTACGCCGTGGCTTTTGATGATGAAGCTCCGCAGCTGGTCAACATCAGCGAGCATCGGCCCGGCGAGGCCTGGGTCAACGACAACGCCGAAAAGGCCATGATGGATAATATCCGCACCGGCGAATCTGCCCATCAGTTGGCGGCGCCCGGCGTGCACACCCTGAAGTTTTGGGTTATCACGCCCGGCATCGTGCTGCAAAAATTGGTGCTGGATACGGGCGGACTCAAGGACAGCTACCTGGGCCCGCCAGAGAGCTTCCGCAAGGAATAAGGCGCGGCCTTTTTCGTCTTATGAACAGCAGTCAAACTCTTGACAACCTGTGCATTGAAAAGAATTAGGCCAGCAGATAAGTAGTAATAGACTAAGTAGAAAAGCGCATGACTCCCTCTTTGCTACATCGGACAATATGAAAACAGCCTTCTATTTCTTACTTCTCTCCTTCCTGGTCTCGGCCGCCTTGGTCGGCCAGGCCCAGAATCCCATCATCCAAACCAAGTTCACGGCCGACCCGGCGCCGATGGTGTACCGGGACACTGTGTTTCTGTACACCAGCCACGACGAGGACGATGCCACTGGTTTTAAGATGTACAACTGGCTGCTGTATACCTCCACCGATATGGTGAATTGGACCGACCACGGCCAGGTCGCCTCCACCAAAAGCTTTAGCTGGTCGCCGCAGAATGGTGCGTGGGCGCCGCAGTGCATCGCGCGCAACGGCAAGTTTTACCTGTATTGCCCCATCCACGTCAAGGGCATCGGCGTGCTGGTATCGGATAGCCCCTACGGCCCTTTTACCGACCCGCTAGGGAAGCCACTGATTCAGAATAGTATGGACGATATTGACCCGACCGTCTACATCGACGACGATGGCCAGGCTTACCTGTATTGGGGCAATCCGAACCTGTACTACGTCAAGCTGAACGAGGATATGATTTCCTATTCAGGCAACATTGTCAAATCGCCTACCAAGCCGAAGGATTACCAGGAGGGCCCGTGGTTTTACAAGCGCAAAGACAAGTACTACGTGGCGTATGCCTCGACCTGCTGCCCCGAGGGCATCGGCTACAGCATGAGCAGCAGCCCCACGGGCCCCTGGAACTACACCGGCACGCTCATGGACCACAATCCTAAGTCCAACGGCAATCACCCGGGCATCATCGACTACAAGGGCAATTCCTACCTGTTTGGCTTCAACTACGCCATTTCCAAAGCCCTGTCGCCGACGCACACCGAGCGGCGCTCCGTGTGCGTGGCCAAGCTGACCTACAATCCTGATGGTACCATTCAGCAGCTGCCGTTTTGGTCGGAAGAGGGCGTAGAGCGCGTGGCAACCTTGAACCCCTATAAGCGCACTGAGGCGGAAACCATTGCCTTGAGCCAGGGCCTGAAAACCAGCAAAGGCCCTAACGGCGTGTACGTAACGAGCATAGACAACGGCGATTACATCAAAGTCAAAGGCGTTGATTTTGAGAAGGGAACCAAGGAGTTCACGGCTTCGGTAGCCAGTGCTTCTGCCAATTCAGCCATTGAAATACACCTGGACAGCCCCACGGGAGATTTGCTGGGGACCTTGAAAGTGAAGAACACCGGTACGCTGGGAAGCTGGATGGTGCAGTCGTGCAAAGTCAGCCGGAAGAGTGGTATCCACGACGTGTACTTTGTCTTCAAAGGGGCCGGTAACAACACGCTCCGATTCGACTGGTGGCAGTTTACTCAATAGATAAGCTAGTTACTACGTCAGCAAAGTAGGGTAGTATCTAAAATCGAGGTCATGCTGAGCCTATCAGCAAGTCCTAATACACGCCTGCCTATACAATCCCACCCGATGAAAAAATTACTTCTTAGCATCTGCTTGCTCGGCACCGTGGCGAGGCTGCGCGCCGAAGATGGCCACCAGCTCTGGCTGCGTCCGCACGCCACGACGCCCGTGACGGTGGTGGCGCCCATTACCCCCTCTGCCGTGCTCGCCACGGCCAAGCGCGAGCTACAGCAAAATTGGCAAGGCAAGGCCGGGGCCACCGTGACGCTGACGCTCAAAAAGGATAAAGCCATTAAGTACGATGGGTTTCGGCTGAGTGCGCAGGGCGTGCAGGCCAGTACCGAGCGGGGCCTGCTGTACGGGGCGTTTGAGCTGCTACGGCGGCAGCAAACCGGCCAGCCGGTAGCCGATGAGGTTTCCAACCCTTCGTATGAGCTGCGCCTGCTCAACCACTGGGACAACCCCGACGGGTCGGTGGAGCGCGGCTACGCCGGCAATTCCATCTTCTGGCGCAAAGACAGTGCCCTGGTAGTGACGAAGCGTGACCAGAAACTGTGGCAGGAATACGCTCGCGCCAACGCTTCTATTGGCATTAATAGCAGCGTGCTCAACAACGTGAATGCCTCGCCCATGATACTCTCGCCCGAGTATTTGGGCCGCGTGAAAGCCATTGCCGATGTGCTGCGGCCGTACGGCGTAAAGACGTATCTCTCCATCAAGTTTTCCTCGCCGGTGCTGCTGGGCGGCCTCAAAACCGCTGACCCGCTCGACCCGGCCGTGGCAAAGTGGTGGCGCGGCAAGGTGAAGGAAATCTACCAGCAGGTGCCCGATTTTGGCGGCTTTCTGGTGAAGGCCAGCAGCGAAGGACAGCCCGGCCCCCAGGACTACGGCCGCACCCACGCCGATGGTGCCAACCTGCTGGCCGACATCCTCAAGCCATACGGTGGGCTGGTGATGTGGCGCGCCTTCGTGTACAGTCCCAACGACAAGGACCGCGCCAAGCAGGCCTACAACGAGTTCGTGCCGCTGGACGGCAAATTCCACGACAACGTTATTATTCAAGTGAAGAACGGGCCGGTGGATTTTCAGCCGCGCGAGCCGTTCAGCCCGCTGTTCGGGGCTTTGAAAAAGACGGCTGTGATGCCCGAGTTTCAAATCACGCAGGAATACCTCGGCCACGAAATTGACCTGGCCTACCTAGCGCCCATGTGGGAGGAGTGTTTGCAAAGCGACACCTACCAGACCGGGCCCGGCAGCACGGTGGCCCGTTGCACCAACGGCAGCGTGTACCGCCAGGCGCACTCGGCCATGGCCGGCGTGTCCAACGTGGGCCTCGACACCAACTGGACCGGCCACGACTTCGCCCAGGCCAATTGGTACGCCTTTGGCCGCCTGGCCTGGAACAGCAGCGCCAAAAGCGCCCAAATAGCCGAAGAGTGGCTGAAGCTCACTTTCCATGACGCGGCTGGCACGGCTACCCAGCCGGCCGCTGCCGACTGGAATACCGGATTTTTGGCTCCCGTGGCGCAGCTGATGCTGGCCAGCCGCGAGGCCATCGTGAACTACTCGATGCCGCTGGGCTTGCACCACATTATGTCGGCTACCCACGGGCACTACGGCCCTGGCCCGTGGTGGGCACCGCCCGGCATGCGCGCCGACTGGACGCCGCCCTATTACCACCAAGCTGCTGCCAACGGCGTGGGCTTCGACCGCACTAAAACCGGCAGCGACGCCGTGAGCCAGTACCACGAGCCACTGGCTTCGCAGCTCAACGACCCCACCACCTGCCCCGACGAGTACCTGCTGTGGTTCCACCACCTGCCCTGGGATTTTAAGATGAAAAGCGGCCGCACCCTGTGGGATGAGCTGGCCCTGCACTACGACCACGGCGTGCAGCAAGTGCAGCAGTTTCAGCGCACCTGGGACCAGGCCCGGCCCTACGTGGATGCCGAGCGGTTTGCCGTGGTGCAAAACAAGCTGCGCGCCCAGAGCGGCAACGCCGTGATGTGGAAGGACGCCTGCCTGCTATACTTCCAGCAGTTCAGCCGCCTGCCCATTCCGGCCGCCGTGGAGCCGCCCATGCACACCCTGGAGGCCCTCATTACCTACGACACGCCGCCCCGGCCGCCGCGCCCAGCCCGTCAGCCCTAGCCGCTTCGCTTGCTTCAATGGCCACACTGGCAGGTCGCCTGTTTCCCCTTTCTCCTCTTCGGACTTATGCCTAAATTTCTTTTCGGTGCAGCCCTGCTTGCGGCAGTTGCGCTAGCCGCTCCGGCCCTGCGTAGCTACGGCCAGACCAACCCCAAGCCGGGCGAAAACCCCATCCTGCGCGACGTTTTCACGGCCGACCCGGCCCCGCTGGTGTACAAGGATAGGGTGTACTTGTACGTGGGCCACGACGAGGCCAAGGAAGGGCAGATGTTCAACATGAATGACTGGCGCTGCTATTCGTCTTCCGATATGAAGACCTGGACCGCGCACGGCTCCATCATGAACGTGCGCGACTTCAAGTGGGCCACGAAGGATGCCTGGGCCTCGCAGGTGGTGGCTCGCAACGGCAAATTCTATTTCTACGCAGCGGTGCAGGAGGGCGCGCCGGCCAATGCCAAGGCCATCGGGGTAGCCGTATCCGACAGCCCTACCGGCCCGTTCGTGGATGCCCGCGGCTCGGCCCTGGTTTCGGATAAAACCACGCCCGGCCCCAACGGCTGGGACGACATCGACCCGACAGTCTTCGTGGATGATGACGGCACGGCTTGGCTGGCCTGGGGCAACCCCAACTGCTACCTGGCCAAGCTCAAGCCCAACATGACTGAGCTGGACGGCCCCGTCCAGCGCATCGAGGTGCCCAACTACACCGAAGGCCCGTGGCTGCACAAGCGCGGCAACACCTACTACCTCACCTACGCGGCCTTTGCGCATCAGGGCATGTGGGAGAAGCTCTGCTACGCCACCGCTCCGCGCGTGACGGGCCCCTGGACTTATCAGGGCATTCTCACCGAGCAGGCTAAAAACAGCTACACCATTCACCCCGGCATCGTCGAGTTCCGGAAGCAGTGGTACCTGTTCTACCACAACGCCACGCTCACGCTGCCCACCGGCGAAAGCGGCGCGCTGGGCCGGCGTAGCGTGTGCGCCGAGTACCTCTACTACAACCCGGACGGCACCATTCAACCCATTGCCCACACGGTGGCCGGCCTGAGTGTGCCGCCCCGCCAGGGCGCCCAGCCGGCTCCGCCCAAACGCCCGCCAAGCGCCCCGAAACCGGCCCCGTTGTTGCCGGCCAGCCTGGGCGTCACCCTCACCGAAAACACCCAGCCCCGGCCCGGGCAGTGGCCCGGTAGCCCCGTTTTCAGCACTATGCCCAACCCGGCCACGCTGGCGCTGGATAATCTGAGCTTCAACCACAAGCAGGGAGTTTCCAGCCTTGGCCAGACGTTTGAAGTGCCAACCGATTGCCGCCTGACGCGCCTCGACTTGTTCGGCGGCGACGGTTTCGGTACTGATGCCAGGCAGCCCGTAGCCCTGGCCCTCTACGACCTGGGCCCGGCCGCTGGCCTTGCCGCCGATGCGCCTACCTATTCGACCAGCAACAACTTGCTAGGTTCGGCCAATGGATTGAACATCAGCTACACACCCCAGGCGGCCGGGATTCTGCAGTTTGACTTTGCCACTGCCAACCAAGTAGTGCTGAAGGCCGGGCACCGCTACGCGCTGGAGCTGCAGGGCGTGGCGAAGTCGGCGCCGCTGTTTTGGCGGGTGAGCCGGCAGGACACCTACGCCGGCGGCAGCGCCTACCAAAACCGCCAGCCCGTGCTGCTGAACGACAAGCGTGGCTACGACTTTGCCCTGGCCGTGTACGGGGCACCGCTCAAGAAATAAGCCCATTCCTGCAACGAAAACAGTTTTATGAACAACCGTTCTGCTTTTGTGCGCCGCAGCAAACGGGCTGGCCTGTTGGCCGTTGGCCTGCTCTGCTTGGGGCTGGGTCCCTGCTTCGGGCAGCGCCGGGCCGCGCCCCAGAAGCCTGCACCTAAAGCGGCCTTTTACACCAATGCCTACCCGAACCTGCTGCGGGAGGCGGGCTACGGCCAGGCCGACATCGACCGTAAAGTCGCCCAGGCCTACCACGACGTGTTTGAGGGGCCGAACAAGGTGTACTTCGCGGTGGGCGACTCCCTGGCCTACGTGTCGGACGTGAAGAACGAGGATGCCCGCACCGAAGGTCTTTCCTACGGCATGATGGTGGCCGTGCAACTCAACAAAAAGGAGGTGTTTGACCGGCTGTGGCGCTGGTCGAAGAGGTACCTGCAGCACCAGAGTGGCCCCCTGGAGGGCTACTTTGCCTGGAGCTTCAACCCGGCCACCATGAAGCGCAACGCGGAAGGGCCAGCCTCGGACGGCGAGCTATACTTCGTGACCAGCCTGCTGTTTGCCGCCAACCGCTGGGGCAACGCCACGGGCATTAACTACTACCAAGAAGCCCGCCGCATCCTGGATGCTTCCTGGAAAAAGAACGGCACGGGAGGCGTGTACAACCTCCTCAACACCAAGGCCAAGCAGATAAGCTTCGTGCCGGTGGGCGACATGTACAACTGGACCGACCCCTCGTACCACGTGCCGGCTTTTCTGGAGGTGTGGGCCGAATACGCCCGCGACGGCCACGAACCGTTTTACCGGGCCTGCGCCGACACGGCACGCGCATTTTTGCACCGCGCCTGCGCGGCGCCCACCGGCCTCAACTACGACTACACCGAATTCAGCGGGCAGCCCCGGGCCACCAAGTGGGCCCCGCCGGCCTTTCGCTACGACTCCTGGCGCGTGCCCATGAACCTTGCCATGGATTACGTGTGGTTTGGCAAAGACCGGCGCTGGCAGCAGCAGTACGCGCAACGCTTCCAGGGCTTTCTGCGCAGCAAGGGCGTCAACACGTTTGAAGACCAGTTCAACGTGGACGGCTCGCGGCCCGATTTCATCCTGCCGGCCGGCAAAGTGAAGAAGCTGCGCCACTCGCTGGGTTTGGTGGCCACGTCGGCCACGGCTACCCTCATGCAGCCCACCCCGCCGCAGCTGGATTTCGTGCACGCCCTCTGGAATGCCAAGCTGACGCCCTACGACGACGGCTACTTCGACCCCTACTACGATGGGCTGCTCTACCTCTTCAGCCTCATGCACCTGAGCGGCAAGTACCAGGTGATTAAGCCCCAAACGCATTAAACGCGCAGACCTTTAATGAAAAACTACTTATTGCTGCTAGTCGGGCTCACGCTGTGGGGGCCAGCGGCACACGCCCAGGCCCCGCTTGCCCACAACCCCGTGGTGTATGCCGACGTGCCGGATTTGTCCATCATTCGGGTGGGCAAAACCTACTACATGAGCAGCACCACCATGCATATGAGCCCCGGCGTGCCCATCATGAAATCGACTGATTTGGTGAACTGGAAGCTGGTGAGCTACGCCTACGACACCTTGACCAACGTCGACGCCATGACGCTGGCCAACGGCAAGAGCACCTACGGGCGGGGCTCCTGGGCCAGCAGCCTGCGCTACCACCAGGGCACCTACTACGTGAGCACATTCGCCCAAACCTCGGGCCGTACGCACGTCTATTCCACCAAAAACATCGAAAAAGGCCCCTGGAAAGCCGTTTCCTTCCGGCCCAGCATGCACGACCACTCGCTGTTTTTCGACGATGATGGCCGCGTATACATGCTTTTCGGCGCGGGCAAAATCCAACTGGCCGAGCTCACGGCCGATGTATCGGCGCTGAAGCCGGGCACCAGTTCGCAGGTTATCATCGAGAATGCCAGCGCCCCCGCCGGCCCCAACCTCGGCCTGCCGGCGGAAGGCTCGCAGCTGTTCAAAGTCAACGGCAAGTACTACCTCTTCAACATCACGTGGCCAAAGGGCGGCATGCGCACCGTGGTGGTGCACCGGGCCGATAAGATTACCGGCCCCTACGAAGGCCGCGTGGCCCTGCAGGACCTGGGTGTGGCCCAGGGCGGCCTCATCGACACGCCCGACGGCCGGTGGTATTCCTACTTATTCCGCGATTACGGCGCCGTGGGCCGCATCCCGTACCTGGTGCCGGTGCAGTGGGAGGGGGGCTGGCCGGTGCTGGGCAGCCCCGCCGGCAAAGTCCCCGAAATGCTGCCGCTGCCCGCCAACAAAAGCCTGATTCCGGGCGTCGTGGCTTCCGACGAATTCACGCGCCGCAAGGGCGAGCCGGCCCTGCCGCTGGTGTGGCAGTGGAACCACAACCCCGACAATCAGCGGTGGTCCGTGACCAAGCGCCCCGGCTATTTGCGCCTCACCACCGGCCGGGTCGATACGTCCTTCGTAATGGCCCGCAACACCCTCACGCAGCGCACCATCGGGCCGGTGTGCGCCGGCACCACGGCCCTAGACGTGGCACACCTGCAAGCCGGCGATTTTGCTGGACTGGGGGTGTTGCAGCGGCGTTACGGCCTAGTGGGCGTGCAGGCCAGCAAAGGCGGCAAAGCCATTGTGATGGTCAGCGCCGAGTCGGAGAAGCCAGTGGAGCTGCAGCGCCTGCCGCTAACGCAGGACAAGGTGTATTTCAAAATCGAGTGCGATTTCCGGGACCGTAAGGACGTGGCCACCTTCTTCTACAGCCTCGATGGCAAAGCCTGGCAGCCCGTGGGCAAACCGCTCAAAATGGCCTACACGCTGCCGCACTTCATGGGCTATCGGTTTGCCCTCTTCAACTATGCCACCCAGGCGGCGGGCGGCTACGCCGATTTCGACTACTTCCGCATCACTGATAAGCTGACCAAGTAACCGTTGAGGCGGGGCGCTTCACGGAACTCCTTTGGGGCCGGCCGTTCTCCCCAAAGGAGAGGGGTGCCAGTTGACAAATTGCCCCTAAAGCTACTCGTCTCCCCCTCTCCTTTGGGAGAGGGGGCCGGGGGGTGAGGCCCCATGCCAGAACGAATATATGTGCCCAACCTATGATAAAGAACCTTAAACCTTGGCTACTAGCAGCACTTATCCTCGCTAGTCTTCACCAGGCACACGCCCAAAACCCCTTCATCACCAACCAGTTCACCGCCGACCCCACGGCCCGCGTGTTCGGCGACCGGATATACGTGTACCCCTCGCACGATATCCGGGCCACGCCCGGTCATGGGCGGGCCGGCTGGTTTGTGATGGAGGACTACCACGTGTTTTCCTCGGCCAACCTCACCGACTGGACCGACCACGGCGTGATTGTAACCCAAAACAAGGTGCCCTGGGTGAAGCCCGACAGCTACAGCATGTGGGCGCCCGATTGCATCCAGCGCAACGGCAAGTACTACTTCTACTTCCCCTCCGCGCCCCGCGATACGGCCATCAGCAAGGGCTTCACCATTGGCGTGGCCGTGGCCGACAAACCCACGGGCCCATTCGTGCCGCAGCCGCTGCCTATCAAGGGCGTGCGCGGCATCGACCCCAACGTCTTCATCGACAAGAACGGCCAGGCCTACCTCTACTGGTCGCAAGGCAACATCTACGGGGCCAAGCTGAAGGAGAACATGCTTGAGCTGGCCGAAGAGCCCAAAACCCTGGGCGAGTTGCCCACCAAAGGTCTAAAGGAGGGGCCGTATTTGTTTGAGCGCAAGGGGATTTACTACCTCACGTATCCGCACGTCGCAAACAAGACCGAGCGCCTCGAATATGCCACCAGCACCAGCCCGCTGGGGCCGTTCACGGTGAAGGGCGTCATTATGGACGAGTCGCCAACGGGCTGTTGGACCAACCACCACTCCCTGCTGCAGCTCAAAAACCAGTGGTACTTGTTCTACCACCACAACGACCTGTCGCCGAAATTCGACAAGAACCGTTCGGTTCGCATCGATAGCCTGTCCTTCGCCGCCGATGGCTCCATTCGGAAGGTGACGCCCACCCTGCGCGGCGTGGGCCTGACCGATGCCCGCCAGAAAATCCAGCTCGACCGCTACAGCCGCCTGAGCCAGCAGGGTGCCGCCATCGCCTTTCTCGACACGGCCAACACCTTCCAGGGCTGGAAAACCGTCTTCACCGATGCCAAGGGCTGGGTGCAGTACAATGGCGTCGCGTTTGGCTCGCAAAAGGTGAAAGCCGTGACGCTCCGGGGCGCATCGGCCGCCGGCGCCACCCTGCAAATCCGGTTGGACAACGCGGCAGGGCCCGTGGTGGCCGAAGTGTCCGTGCCCAAAGGCAGCGCCTGGCAGGAAGTGAAAGCGCCGGTCGGCGCTATCCGGCCCGGCCCGCACACGCTATTCGTGGCGCCCAAGTCCGGAGCGGCTGTGGAAGTGGACTGGGTACGCTTCGAGTAGGGGCGGGGCTTGCCCCCGCCCGGACGCTCGCACCGCCACGACGATTTCGTTCAACGACGGGCGGGGGCAAGCCCCGCCCCTACATCGTTCATACTGTCACAAAACCGCAGCAAAAGCCGACTGAATCTTAAATTCCCTTCCTCCTTATATATGAAACTCGCCACTGCCTTACTCGGCCTGGTCCTGCTCACCAGCGGGGCCCAGCCGGCTACTAATCCCACCCATAAGCCGGCCGCCGAATTCCCTTTTCAGAACCCTGACCTGCCCATTGACCAGCGGGTGGACGACCTAGTGGGCCGCCTGACTTTGCCCGAAAAGGTGTCGCAGATGCTGAACGCCTCGCCGGCCATCGACCGGCTGGGCATCCCGGCCTACAACTGGTGGAACGAGGCCCTGCACGGCGTGGCCCGTACCAGCATGAAAACCACGGTTTTTCCGCAGGCCATCGGCATGGCGGCCACGTTCGACAAGGACGCCATGCTCACCATGGCCACCATGACCTCCGACGAGGCCCGGGCCGTGCACCAGGAGTACGTGCGGCGCGGCGAGCGCGGCATCTACCAGGGCCTCACGTTCTGGACGCCCAACATCAACATCTTCCGCGACCCGCGCTGGGGCCGCGGCCAGGAAACCTACGGCGAAGACCCCTACCTGACCGGCCAACTGGGCTCGGCGCTGGTGAAGGGCTTCCAGGGCGACGACCCGAAATATCTGAAAATCACGGCCTGTGCCAAGCACTTCGCGGTGCACAGCGGCCCCGAGCCCTCGCGCCACGAGTTCAATGCCCAAATCAGCGACTATGACCTCTGGGACACCTACCTGCCGGCCTTCCGCGACCTGATAGTGGACGCCAAGGTGGCCGGCGTGATGTGCGCCTACAACGCCTACGCCGGCCAGCCCTGCTGCGGCTCCGACAAGCTGATGAACGACATTCTTTACGGCCAGTGGAAGTTCAAGGGCTACGTAACGTCGGACTGCGACGGCCTGAACGACTTCTGGCAGCACCACAAAACCGACCCCGATGCCGCCACCGCCGCCGCCAACGCCGTGCTGCACGGCACCGACCTGGAGTGCGCCACCGGCAAGCTGTTCACCTACAACTCACTGCTGGAATCGGTGCAGAAAAACCTCATCACCGAGCAGCAGCTCAACACCTCGGTGAAGCGCCTCTACAAAATCCGTTTCCAGCTGGGCATGTTCGACCCGGTGGAGCGCGTGAAGTACGCCCAGATTCCGATGAGCGTGGTGGAAAGTGCCCCGCACCAGGCCCACGCCCTGCGCATGGCCCGCGAATCGGTGGTGTTGCTCAAGAATGAGAAAAACACCCTGCCGCTGCGCAAAAACCTGAAGAAGATTGCCGTGCTCGGCCCCAACGCCGACCGCGAGGACGTGCAGCTCGGCAACTACAACGGCTTCGCCACCAACATTGTGACGCCGCTGGAAGGCATTCGGGCCAAGGCGGGTAAGGGCACCGAAGTGGTGTATGTGCAAGGCGTGGACTACGCCAGCAACACGGTGTACGAGCCGCTCGACCTCAACAAAAACCTGACCTACAACGGGCAGCCGGGCTTCAAAGCCGAATACTTCAAGGGTACCAACCTGGAGGGCGCGGCCGTGGTCACGCGCCAGGAAGCCGGCCTCGACCGCTACCTGGCCAACGTGAAGATGGAAGTGGCACCGGGCCTGCCCGCCGAGAACTTCTCGGCCCGCTACCAGGCCACCTTAACCCCGGCCGCCACCGAGGAGTTGGCCCTGCAAATCAGCGGCGACGACGCCTACCGCCTGTTTGTCGACGACAAGCTGGTGATTGACGCCTGGAAGGGCCGCGGCTTCTCCACCAACCAGCACATCATCAACGTGACCGCCGGCCAGAAGCTGAACCTGCGCCTGGAGTACTACCAGGTTGACCGCCGCACCATCCTCAAGTTCACGGGGGCCAAGGTGGTGCCCATGAATGCGGCCAACATCCTCGCTAAAGTGGGCGATGCCGACGCCATCGTATTTGTGGGCGGCATCTCGCCCAAGCTGGAAGGGGAGGAGATGAACGTGAAGGTGCCCGGCTTCAGCGGCGGCGACCGCACCACCATCGGCCTGCCCCAGGTGCAAACCGACCTGCTGAAGGTGCTGCATGGCTCCGGCAAACCGGTAGTGTTGGCCCTGATGACGGGCAGCGCCCTGGCCACGCCCTGGGAAGCCCAGAACCTGCCGGCCATCCTCAACCTCTGGTACGGCGGCCAGGCCGCTGGCACCGCCTTGGCCGACGTGCTATTTGGCGACTACAACCCCGCCGGCCGCCTGCCCGTGACGTTCTACAAGTCGGAAACCCAGCTACCGGCCTTCGAAAACTACGACATGAAAGGCCGCACCTACCGCTACTTCACCGGCGAGCCGCTGTTCCCCTTCGGCCACGGCCTGAGTTACACAACCTTCAAATACAGCAACCTGAAAGTGCTGAGCAAGCCCGTGACCGGCCAAGCCATCCGGCTGAGCGTGGACGTGCAGAACACCGGTGCCCGCGCCGGCGACGAAGTGGTGCAGCTCTACGTGCGGCATGCCGGGGGCAACACCGGCCGCGTGGCACGCCACGCGCTCGAAGGCTTCCGCCGCATCAACCTGGCGCCGGGCGCCAAGCAAACGGTGGCTTTCACGCTCACGCCGCGCCAGCTTTCGCGCCTCAATGCCCAGGCCAAGCGGGTAGAAATGCCCGGTACGGTACAGGTATTCGTGGGGGGCGGCCAGCCCCTGGCGCCCGCCGTGGCCGCCGGCCGCGTGCAGAAAGCCAACCTGGCCCTGACTGGCGCGCAGGTGGTGATTAATTGACCGGGGTAGAGACGCATATTTGCGTCTCATCGTTGAACGATGGTTAAAATGATTGTCGAACGGCGCGGACGACGAGACGCAAGTATGCGTCTCTACCCCGGTTGGCGCCGCCAGGCTCTGCGGGCTACTGCCGAATCAGAATCATAGCCGAACTACCCGGTACTTGCACGCCGCTCATCACTTCGAGCACGTCGAATCCTTCCTGGTTGATTTGGTCGCCGCGTAGCACCACCGTGTAAGTGCCGCGGGGCAGGGCTACGCTGTCGGCCGAGGTGTTGCCGTTGAAAATGACGACGATATTACCCCAGGCATCGCCACCAGCGTGGTCTTTCAGCTGGTAGGCGATGACGTTGGGGTGCGTGTTGGGGATGAATTCCAGGTGCCGCTGCACCAGCTCGGCGGTGGGCAGGCGGAAGGCGGGGTGGCCGCGGCGCAGGGCAATGAGCTGGCGGTAGAACTCGTACACCGGCCGGTACTTGGCCTTGCGGGCCCAGTCGAGCTGGTTCACGCTGTCGGGCAGGTTGTAGGAGTTGTGGGCGCGGCCCTTGGTGCGCAGAAACTCATCGCCCACCGGCAAAAATGGAATGCCCTGCGAGGTGAACACGATGGTGTTGCTGAGCAAATCCATCTTCAGGCGCTGGGCTTCCGGGGCGTTGGGGTTCGACACGGCCAGCTTGTCCCATAGCACCATATCGTCGTGGCAGGCCACGTAGTTGATGGCTTGCGCGGGCGAATTGGCCCAGGGCGCTTTCGAGTAGTTGACCCTGTTGTAATCGAGCTGCGGGTGCTGGGTGGCGCCCACGATGCCAAATTTCACGCTCTCATCCAGGCCGGGCTGGCCGCTGGCAAAGCCGGGCTCGGTCTGGCGGGCGTAGTGGCCTTTCACGCCGTCGCGCAGCTCGTCGCCGAAGGCCGCAATGCGGTCGAGCTTGGGCATGTTGGCTTTCACGGCGCGGCGGGCTTCGGGCAGGGGCGAGGGGCCGGCGGTCCAGCCCTCGCCGTATAGCAGGATGCTGTGGTCCTGCTGGTCGAGGGCCACCCGTACGGCGCGCATCGTCTCAATATCGAGCACGCCCATGAGGTCGAAGCGGAAGCCGTCGGCGTGGTATTCGCGGGCCCAGTAGGCCACCGATTCCACGATGAGCTTGCGCACCATGGGCCGCTCCGAGGCCACTTCGTTGCCGCAGGCGGTGGCGTTGCTCAGGGTGCCGTCGGGGTTGTGGCGGTAGTAGTAGCCGGGCACCAGCTGCTCGAAGTTGCTGCGCTTGGCGTCGGCGGTGTGGTTGTACACTACGTCGAGCACCACGCGCAGGCCCTGGCCGTGCAGGTTTTCCACCATCTGCTTAAATTCGCTGATACGCGTGCTGGGGTTGGCGGCGTTGGTCGAGTACGAGCCTTCGGGCACGGAGTAGTGCAGCGGGTCGTAGCCCCAGTTGTAGCGGTTGGCGCGGGCGGGTGCAGCTTCGTCGATGCTGGCGAAGTCGTTGGTGGGCAGCAGGTGCACATGGGTCAGGCCCAGTTCTACCAAATGCTCCAGACCGGTGGTCACGTTTTCAGGCCCGCGGGTGCCGAGCTGGGCCATTCCGAGGTACTTGCCCTTGCGGGTGATGCCCGACTGCGGGTGCATGCTGAGGTCGCGTACGTGTACTTCGCCGATAACGGCGTCGGTGGTTTGCTTCAGGGCCGGGCGCAGGTCGTCGGCCCAGCCGGGCGGGCTCACGGCGGCGGGGTTGAGCACGGCCCCGCGCTGGCCGTTGATACCCACGGCGTGGGCGTAGGGGTCGGCCACTTCGGCCATTTTCGTGCCGTCAATGGTGGCCTGCACGGTGTAGAAGCCGGCGGTGCCGGCGGGCAGGGCGTAGGTCCAGGTGCCGTTTTCGGCCTTGGTCATGGCGTAGTCGGCGGTGGGCTGCCCGCCGGTGCCTTCCTTATAAAGCCGCAGGTGCAGGGCCTCGGCGGTGGGGGCCCACACGCGCAGGGTGGCCTGCGTACCACGCCAGGTCAGGCCCAGGTCGGGGCCGTGGTATACGGGGTAGCTGCCGAAATCGGGCAGGGGCGGGGCTGCGGGGGCGTTGAAGGTAGAAAGCAGCACGAGGGATAGGAGCAGCGGGCGAATCATGGGCGCAAAGGTCGGAAGTATGGCCGTCATTACGCGGCACAGCGTGGTTGTCATTGCGAGGGCGAAGCCCGTGGCAATCCGTCCTCTCGATGCGACCAACCCTGAGTTGTGAAAAAGCTTCTTTACAATTGGAAAGCTGCGGTCCTATGAAGTAGCAGGGCTTTTTTGATAAAAGAACGGGTCTGGTTCTGAGAGGACGGATTGCCACGGGCTGCGCCCTCGCAATGACAAAGCATACCTTTCCGTCGCAACGGCCTCCTTCCCGGCCGATGAAACGCCCCCCGCCGTCGATACAATTCCGGTTACGGTCGGTTTGGCCGGGTTTTGGAAATCGGGCCGGGTATGTTTGTTTCGCTTTCCTCCTGTGCTATGGCCGTTCTCACCCCCCGGCGCTACCTCACCCCGCTGATTCATGTGCTGGTGTGGGGTTTGTTCGGGCTCACCTTCCTGTTGTTTCAGCCGCTCACCGGCCGGCTCACCATGCCGCCGCAGTTCTGGCTGAAACAGGGGCTGATGTTTTGCGTGTGGGTGAGCACCTTCTACTTCACGGGCAAGGTGCTGGTGCCGCGGCTGCTGTTTCCGGGGCGCACGGGCTGGTTTATTCTGGCGCTTTTTGGCCTCACGGTGGCTATTCTGGGCTTCAGCAAGTTCCTCGAATCGGCCCTGAACCTGCCCGCGCTCATGGATAAAGCCTTCATTGCCGTGGCGGGCCGGCCGCGCCTCACCCCGCGCGGCCTGCGTTTCGACTCCATGGGCCTGCTCACCACCATGTTTGTGCTGGGCATCAGCACCTGCATTACGGTGGTGCAGAAGTGGCAGAAAGACGCCCAGCTGCGCCAGACGCTGGAGCAGCAGCGCGTGAGTTCGGAGCTCTCCATGCTCAAGGCCCAGATTAACCCGCACTTCTTCTTCAACACCCTCAACAACATCTACGCCCTCACCCTGCTCGACGGCGAGCAGGCCCGCACGGCCATTCACCGCCTCTCGCGCATGATGCGCTACGTGCTGTATGACACGGCCGGCGGCATGACCCTGCTGAGCCAGGAAATCGCCTTCGTGCAGGACTACATCACCCTCATGCAGCTGCGGCTCGACGACCGGGTGACGGTGACATTTGAGCGGCCCGAGCCGGTGCGCGACGTGCCCGTGGCGCCCATGCTGCTGCTGCCCTTCCTCGAAAACGCCTTCAAGCACGGCGTAGCCGCCACCGAGGCCAGCCGCATCTACGTGGCCATCCGCCAGCCGCAGCCCGACGTGGTGGAGCTGGAAGTGCGCAACAGCCGCCTCGCCCTTCCTTCCACCGACCTGGCCGGCAGCAACGGCATTGGCCTGGCCAACACCCGGCGCCGCCTCGATTTGCTTTACCCCGGCCGCTTCCAGTTGGTGGTCGACGACCACACGCCGGCCAACGAGTTCCTGGTTCATCTCACCCTGCAGGTAGGGGAGGAGGGTCTGAGGGTAGGAGGGCAGGAGTTAAATCATGCCGCTTCGCCTCAATTGGCCTGAATCCCTTAATAACCCATGCCCTCCTGCCCCCACACCCCCACACCCTAAACCGATGACCCTGC
Source organism: Hymenobacter monticola (assembly GCF_022811645.1). Classification (NCBI taxonomy): domain Bacteria; kingdom Pseudomonadati; phylum Bacteroidota; class Cytophagia; order Cytophagales; family Hymenobacteraceae; genus Hymenobacter; species Hymenobacter monticola. Next base: position 3,663,095 of record NZ_CP094534.1, read on the forward strand.
GCACCATTGCCGTCGACGACGAGCCCCTGGCCCTGGGCCTGGTGGCGTCTTTTATTCAGAAAACGCCTTTTCTGGAGCTGGTGGGCAAGTTCGGCAGTGCCGTGGAGGCCCTTAAGTACCTCCATGAGCACCCCGGCGCCGTCGATTTGGCCTTCCTCGACATCCAGATGCAGGAGCTCAACGGCCTGGAGCTGGCCCGGGTGCTGGGGCCCACCGGCCCGCGCGTCATCTTCACCACCGCTTTCAGCCAATACGCGTTGGAAGGCTACCGCGTCGATGCCCTCGACTACCTCGTGAAGCCCTTCAACTACGAAGAGTTTCTGCGCGCCGCCGGCAAGGCCCGCGCCTACGCCGAGCTCACCTCCCAGCACGCCACCGCCCCCGCCGCCACGGGCCCTGAAGAGGAAGAATACCTTTTTCTGAAAGCCGAGTACCAGCTGGTGCGCGTGGCCCTGAACGACATCCTCTACGTGGAAGGCCTGAAGGACTACGTGAAAGTGCACCTCAAAAGCACGCCCCGCGCCCTGTTGAGCCTCATGAGCCTCAAGGCGATGGAGGAAAAGCTGCCCACCCGCCGCTTCATGCGCATCCACCGCTCATTCATCGTGGCGCTCGACAAGATTGAGGCCGTGCGCCGCCTCACCGTTCAGATTGGCGCCATCACCATCCCGGTGGGCGACCAGTACAAAGACGCCTTCCTGCAGTTCCTCAGCCGCTGGACTTAAACCTCACTCATTTCATCCGCATTACGTGGCGCCTCACCCCCGGCCCCTCTCCAAAGGGGAATGCGACAAAGCATTCTTCGGGGAGCCAGCCGTCTTCTAACAAGAGCATACTCGGCACCCCCTCTCAGGGAGAGGGGGCCGGGGGGTGAGGCGCCACGCTTGAACACTCCGCCGCCCTTCCGCTTTCTACCACCCACACCCTCCCTGTCTTTCTGAGCAATGAAACCTCGTTACACCACCGGGAGCCCCGTTCCCGAACGGGACTCCCGTGCCCGGGAGGTGCAGCCGCAGCTTGCGGTGTTGTGCCTCTCGGGCAGCCTGGGCGGCCTGGAGCTGAACAGCCTGAAATTTGCGGGCTGGATGCAGGAGCGGGGCTGGCGGGTCACGTTTTTTGCCCCGCCGGCCACGCCGCTGGCGCACTGGGCTGAAGAGTGGTTTGTGCCCCTCGAAACCCTGGCCGTGCGCCGCGGCCTGGCCATGCCGCTGGCCGCCTGGGAGCTGAAGCAGCAGCTCGAGCGCCTGCGGGTGGAGGTGCTGGTGGTGACGCAAAATAAGGACCTGGCCCTCGCCACCCTGGCCAAAACCCTCATGGGCGGGCACTTGCGAATCATCTACCAGCAGCACATGCAGCTGGGGCGGCCCAAGCGCAGCCCGGTGCACACCCTGCGCTTTGGGCTGGTGGATGCCTGGCTGACGCCCCTGCCCGGCCTGGCCCGCGAGGTGGCCCGCCACACCCATTTCAATACCCAGAAGCTGCACGTGGTGCCGCTCGGCCTGCCGCTGGAGCAGTTTGCCCCGCCCACCCGCACCCGCACCCAGGCCCGCCAGGAGCTGGACCTGCCGCGCGAAGGCACCTTGCTGGGCATCCTGGGCCGGTTTGATGCGGGCAAAGGGCAGGACTTCGTCATTCAGGCCCTGCACCACCTGCGCCGGGAGTTCGGCCGCGACGCCGGGCTGGTCATCATGGGCGAGCCCACCCGCAACGAAGGCGACGCCTACCTGCGCCAGCTGCAGGCGCTGGTGCAGGAGCTGGGGCTAGAGCAGCAGGTGCATTTCCGGGGCTTCCGGGCCAACCCGGCCGTGTTCTACCAGGCCATCGACGTGTTTGTGCTGGCTTCCGAAAACGAAACCTACGGCATGGTGACCCTCGAAGCCATGGCGGCCGGCGTGCCCGTAGTGGCTGCCGCCACCGGTGGCACCGTGGAGCTGGTGCAGCACAGCCGCACCGGCCTGCTCTACCTGCACCGCGACGTGGCCGCCTGCGCCCGCTCCATCCGCCGCACCCTCGACGACCCCGCCGCCACCCAGCTGCGCGTGGAGCGGGCCCAGCTGGAACGCTGGCATTACTCGCACCACCGCCAGTGCGCCCTCACCGAAGACGTGATTTGGGGCCTGTGCTCCGCACCGGCCGCCCAGGCCCTGGCCATGCGCCCCGGGCGGGTGCTGGCCATCAATTCGGCGTTTGCAGCTGGGATGATGCCCCTGGCCAATTGAAGGGGAATGCCGGCACTTTATCGATACAGTTGGGGTATCGGTCGATGGGAGCGAGGCGGTAGCGGTAAGACCAATACCTTTGCGTATCGCTCAGCTTATAAAAAAGCGGGCTGCTACAGCAACCGCGCGCCTTCGGCTGAGCCACGATTTTAAGTCCTGTCATTCTTACCCGGAGAAGCGGCCTGCGCGTGGCCACCCACCCAGTAGTTTGCCGCTGCTGGCAGCAGCGCCCAGCCCCGCTTCCCGGCCCGGAATGGCAGGCACCATTCGCCCGAGAGGCCCGCTTGCTCAACAAGCGGGCCTTTTTGTGGACTGGGAAATAAAAGTTTCGCTGGGTAGCAACCTATCGGCGCAAAGCCCGGTCTGGCCGCGTAGGCGCGGCCTGCCAAAGCAGGAAGAACCCCTGGTTGGAACACAAAACGTCAGAATACGGCAACCACAACGGGGGAGTTGTGGACACATGCTGGTATAGTTTTTGCGAAAGAGAACTTTTTTTATATTTAATAATCTATAATAAAGCTGAGGTTACGTCGTTGCCATGGCTTGATGTAGTACTTTTGTCATTAATTTTATTGAAAACGTTTCAGAAATCATAAATCTACCTCATTAACATGCTATGAAACACCTTTTTACTGCACCCGCTGGCTTTGGCCACAATTTTCGGAACTGCGTTCTGCCCCTACTAACATTGCTGGCGCCTGCTCTGGCTTACGCGCAAGCCCCTACGCCCGTCATCAGTGAAATTTACGGTGGTGGGGGAGCCACTGGCGCACCCTATCTCAACGATTTTGTTGAGCTGTACAACCCCGGCAATGTCGATATCAACCTGGGCAGCTACTCGCTGCAATACGCTGCTGCAGCCGGAACTTCGCCTTATTCCGTCATCCCGCTGGGCAACCTGAGCATTCCGGCGCACGGTTACTTTCTTATTCAATTAGGCTCGACGACTTCGCCGGGGGCCGGCGCCACTCTGACCGCGCCCGATGTCACGAACTCGCAGAATATTTCCGCCACGGCGGGCCGGCTGGCTTTGGTGAGCAACACCACGGCACTGGTCGCCACTGCGGCCGCCAACGCTCCAGGGGTTGTTGACTTTGTGGGCTATGGCTCCGGCGTTGCCACCTTCGAGGGCGCGAGCCGGGCCACTGCGCCCAGCAACACCACCAGCATCGAGCGCAAAGCCCGCGCCAGCTCAACCAGCACCGACATGGCGGCCGGCAACGTGGACGCCGACCAGGGCAACGGCTACGACAGCGACAACAACAACCTGGATTTCGTGACGCGCAGCGCCCCGGGCCCGCAGAATTCTGCTTCGCCGACGGAGGTGCTCACGCCCATCGTGTATTACAGCACCAAAGTCCCCGGTGGCTTCCTCAACGACCCGAACACGTTCAGCTCGACGCTGGACGGCACGGGCCCGGCCCCGACCAGCTTCAGCAGCAACTTCTTGACCTTCGTGGTGGTGGGCGCCAACCGCACCATTGATGGCGACTGGACGGTGAGCGGCACCAACGCCAAGGTGCTGGTGCAGTCCAACGCCACCTTCGTGGTGCCGGCTTCCTTCAACTACAGCGGCCCGCTCGACCTGAGCAGCGACGCCACCCTGGTGCAGCAGAACGCGGCCCCGGCCGTGACGTTCGGCACCGTGGACGTGGCCAGCACCGTGACCTACGCCCAGGCGTCGGGTTTCACAGTGCCCATTCTGGGCGGTGCGGGCTACGGCAACCTGACCCTGCGCAATGCCAGCAAGTCGCTGAGCACGGGCACCACCGTGGTGCGCGGCAACCTGTTGGTCGACAACGTGAGCACGGCCTTCGGCGGGGCGGCGGCTTCGGCCTCCGTGCTGAACCTGGGCGGCAACCTCACGCTGGCGGGCACGGTGGCTTTCGGCCCAGCCGCCGACAACCTCATCCAACTGAGCCTCACCAACACCACTACGGCCCAGGTGCTCGACGGCGGCGGCAGCCTCATCAAGCTGTTTAAGCTGAGCACGGCGGCCAACCAGGCCGGCTCGCGCCTGGCCGACGGCACCAGCAACTTGGAGCTAGGCAACGATGTAACGGCCGGTGGCGGCTACAACCTGGCCTCGGGCACCGTCCTGGCCGTGGGCAACAACACCCTGAGCTTCGCGAGCGGGGGCAAAGCCGTCATTGGCGGCAGTGTCGGCGTGCTGGCCCTGAGCCCCGGTTCCAACCTGATATTTAGCAAAAACAGCACGACGTCGCTGGGCACGTTGCGCCTGCTGGCCGGCAGCACCCAGCTCAACAACTTCACCCTCGACGCAGTGGGCAACAGCAATACCCTCGCGCTGGGAAACAACCTGACGGTGAACGGCACGCTGGCCGTGAGCAGCACCAGCACGCTCAGCATTGGCGCGGCCCACGTGCTCACGCTGAACGGGCCCGTGAGCATCGCCGGTATCCTGCGCGGCGCGGCCGATGCCGACCTGGTGATTGGCGGCGCGGGCGCCCTCGACCCGCTCGAGATTAGTACCGGGCTCGGCAATTTCACCCTCAACCGAGCCGGCGCGACGGCCCTGCTACTGGAGGACCTGACCGTAAACAGTGCCCTCACTCTGACGGACGGCGTGCTGAGCATTGGTGCTAACGTACTGACGCTGAACGGTGCCGTCACGTCGTCGGCTACGGGCTTGCTCAACGGGACGGTGAGCCCTGCCAACTCGCCCAATTCCAGCCTCACCATTGGCGGGAGCGGCGCTTTGGGCAATGTGAGCTTCACCTCGACGGGCGGCGTGCTCAATAACTTCAATCTCAATCGGCCCGGGGGCACGCTCACCATCACCGGCAACCCCCTGCAAATCGCGAAGCCGACCCTGACCAGCGGCATCCTGGGCCTGGGCGCGGGCGCGGCCCTCACCATCACGGGCGCGCTCGCGGTGGCCGACCCCACCGTGGCCCTGTTTGCGGGCACGCCTACTTCGGTGCTCAACTTCACGGGCAGCGGCGCCATTGGCTCGCTGGCCTTCGTGCCCGGCCAGGACCAGCTGCGGACCCTGAGCCTGGTGCGCCCTACGGGCACCATTCCCACGGTGCAGCTGCTCAGCAACCTCACGGTGAACACCCTGGCGCTGTCGGGCGGGCGCATCTTTGTGCAGGGCACGGCCAAGCTGCAGGTGCTGCCCGGCGGCAGCCTGGTGGGCGGCAGCGCCACCAGCTACACCAACACGCTCACGCTGGGGGCCGTCACCAACAGCACCACGCCCACCGTGTCGCTCTCCTTCCCGCTGGGCGTGAACGGCCAATACCGGCCCCTCGCCTTCACCGTGACCGACCAGGCCATTGGCACCACCAGCTACACGGCCCACCAGTACGAAGCCCCCTCGCCGACTCGCACCCTGCCGGCCACCCTGGCCCGCGTGTCGCAAATTCGCTACTACAACGTGGTGCAGGAAGCCGGCGGCACCAGCACGCTGGGCAGCGCCACCATCCGCCTGAACTACGCGCCCACCAACGACCTGGTGACGCCCGCCAACGTGAGCTTCCTGCGCGTGGCCATGACCGACCCTGCCGATGACACCAAATGGAAGGACATCGGCGGCGCGGGCACGGGCAACGACATCACCTCGGCCTCGTTTGCGCCCGGCCCGCTGGGCGATTTCACGCTGGCCACCGACATCACGACGCCTCCCAACACCAACCCGCTGCCCGTGGAGCTGACCCGCTTTGAGGCCACGCGCCAAACGGCCGGGGTGGCGCTGGCCTGGGCCACGGCCACTGAGCGCAACAGTGCCCGCTTTGAGGTGGAGCGCAGCCTCGACGGCAACACCTTTGCCGCGGTGCTGAGCCAGCCCGCCCAGGGCAACAGCACGCAGGCGCACGAGTACGCCGCCCTCGACGCCAAGGCCCCCGCCGGCCGCCTCTACTACCGCCTGCGCCAGGTAGACCAGGACGGCACCGTGGCCTACTCGAAAGTGGTGACCGTGGCCGGCCCCGAGGGCACCGCCCCGGAGTGGACCGTGTACCCCAACCCGACCACCGACCGCCTCACGGCCTCGCTGGCCCCGGCTGAGGGCCGCACCTACCGCATCCTGAACACGCTGGGCCAAGTGGTGGGCCAGGGCAACGCTGCTACGGCCGACCCCACCGTGGAAGTGCGCCAGCTGCCGGCCGGCACCTATTTCCTGGAACTGCGCGGCGCCAGCGGCCCGCAAACGCGCCGCTTCGTGAAGAACGACTAGGCGTGGCAATAGCCGCCTCTAGCCACCAAAAAAGCCCCCGCCAACGCGGGGGCTTTTTTGTGCGCTTCATTTTTCCTTCACTTTAAACTGGATTATGCCCTTATGATAGTTTGCTGCCAACGGCCAGCACGCAGGTGGGTTTGTACTGGGGGCTTTTATAACGTTTTAGTAACTCCAGACATGAAGTAAGTCCTATAAGGTCGTACTAATTTTACAATCCGTGCGCCTTACCACAGGCATTTTATTAACCCGCTTAACACTCGTTACTTATGCACCCAACCCGTACAGTTTTACCCTCTTCATTGAGCCGCGCCGTGGCGCTGCTGATGATGCTCATGTTACCACTGGTAGGGTGGGGGCAGACTAATCCGACACCTTTTGATTTGAGTACAGCGAATTATTCGTTTACTGGATTTCCTACTGGTACAGTTACTACCTATCAGGCAAGCATGCAAGGTCACCTGTTAAGTGCACTTGCAACAGCTACTACGGTTGCTCCACCAACGGCTGATGCTGTCATTACCGTCAGTACGTCTACTGTTACATCGGGAAGCTTCCGCAACGAAGTTGCCTCTGGACTAAGCATGCTCTACTCAGGTAGCCTAAACGCTGGAGATATAACAGTTGGTTTGAATACTTCAAACCGTACCAATATTACATTGAGTTGGACAGCTCTGGTTGTTGGCTCAGTTGGACGCAATAACGGTTTGCAACTGCAATACCGCGTGGGAACTTCGGGCAATTTTACTACTGTTCCATCCACTGCTTTTACTACTCCCACCGGTGCAACAAGCCAATCTTTTAGTAATGTAATATTGCCGGTAGCCGCTGAAAACGTTGCAAATCTGCAAGTGCGTTGGATTTATTATGAGGTTGGTGGTTCAGGCGGTCGGACACGCATTAGCTTGGATGATGTTACAGTTAGCAGTACTGCCGGCACAGCTACCCCAGCAGTAGTTCCCACCCTAAACACCGATGCTGTAACGGCCATCACCCCTTCCACGGCAACAGCTGGCGGCAACGTAACCTCTGATGGCGGCGCAACACTCTCGGCTCGTGGCGTAGCGTATGCCACCACCGCCACGCCAACTACGTCCAACTCTACTGCAGTGGCTACTGGTACCAGCACGGGGGCCTTCACTGTTTCCCTCACTGGCTTGGCCCCTGCCACTACGTACTACGTGCGGGCCTATGCTACTAACAGCGCAGGTACCGGCTACGGCTCCCAAGAAACGTTTACTACCGCCCCCAACCCTGCCCCGGCCATCAGCAGCATCTCGCCCAGTTCGGTAACGGCTGGCGCGGCTTCGCAAACCCTCACGGTAAACGGCAGCGACTTCCTCAGCAGCTCGGTGGTGAACTTCAACGGCACCCCCCGCACGACTGCTTTCGTTTCAGCCTCCCGGCTGACCATTTTGCTGACGGCAGCCGACCAGGCCACTGCCGGCACCTACGACGTGACCGTTACGAACCCCGCGCCCGGTGGAGGCACTAGCGCTGCTACCACGTTCACGGTAAATGCCCCGGCTCCCAACCCCGTTCCCACCATCAGCAGCCTAACGCCCAGCTCGGTATTTGTCGGCACGGCTTCGCAAACCCTGACGGTAGCGGGCACTAATTTTCTCAGCAGCTCGGTGGTAAGCCTCAACGGCATCACCCGGACCACCGCCTACGTTTCGCCCTCCCAGCTTACCATTACCTTGACGGCTGCCGACCAAGCCACCGTAGGCACCTACGACGTGACGGTAACCAACCCGGCACCGGGTGGGGGCACCTCGGGCACGGCCACGTTCACGGTAGCGCCCAACCCCGTTCCCACCATCAGCGGCTTAGCCCCAAGCACTGCCGTAGCCGGTAGCGCCGGTTTCTCCCTCGTCGTAACGGGGAACAACTTCGTGACGGGCTCGACGGCTACCTTCAACGGCACCACCCGCGCCGTCACCTACAATTCGCCCACGCAACTGACGGTGGCCGTGCTGGCCGGCGATATTGCCACAGCCGGCAGCTACAACCTTGCCATTACCAACCCCGCACCCGGCGGCGGCACCACCACTTCGACGTTCACTGTAACGTCCGCTCCAGCCAATAGCACCCTGTTGCTGTATTCTTTTCCCAACCGTACAGTTGCCGCCGATGCACCGCCCGCTAGCAGCGCGAACGTCTCGGGAAGTAATTTCAGCGGCACCAATGGGAGAACCACTGCCACTAACGTCTACGCCACAAGCAATTACAATAACAATGGCTCATCCACTCGAATATCAACTAATTATGTGAGCTTCAGCGTGACACCCAACGCTAATTACCAAATGTCATTGAGCGAGCTAAGCTTCAAAGACCAGTCTGCTTTGACGTCTGGTGGCGGTTTGCCTCCTACCTCGGTGGACGTGCTATACAGTTCATCGAGCAGTTTTAGTAATCCTCAAGTCGTTGGCACTTATAGCACCAGCACTACGCTCACCCCCCGAAGCTTTTCTTTTAGCAACGTCACTGCTTTGCAAAATGTGACCGGAACCGTCTATTTCCGCATTTTCCCCTACGGAGGTACAAACGGTTCTGCAGTCTATACGGTAGACGATGTTAAACTTGATGGAAATGTGGCGCCCATCCCCGCTCTCGTATTCTACTCTAAGGCCACTGGTAACCTAAACACACTAGCCACTTTCGGTACCAATACTGATGGCACTGGCACCGCGCCTACCAGCTTCACGGCTGCTAACAGCACCTACAATATCACGGGCACTAACCGCACCATTGCCACCAACTGGGTGGTGTCGGGCACGAACTCGAAGGCAGTTCTGACGGCCGGCGCTTCGTTCATCGTGCCAGCGGGCTTCACTTACACTGGCAGACTCGACCAGGCAGCTAATAGCACACTCATCATCGCCAACCCCGCGGCGGCGGCTTACACCAACATCACGCAAACCATCGTGCAGGATGTTACCAGCACCATCGAGTTTGCCCAAGCTAGCGGCACTTACACTGTGCCTGCTTCACTCGCCTACCAGAACCTAAAGCTTACTGGCGGCACAAAGTTGTTTGCGGCCGGCGAAACCGACGTGTTTGGTACCCTAACGCTGGACAACATATCCAACGTGGCCGGGGCCGACAACAACATAGACGGCTCGCTGGTAGTAGTAGATGGCAACGTGACGCTGCTGAATACCGTTACGTTCGACCTCACTTCAGCCACTCGCATCAACCTGTCGCTATCGGGCGGCACTACGCAAACCATTAGCGGCAACGGAAACACGCTACGCCTGCGTCAATTACGCACCATTAGCAGCGGCACTAACGCTGTGCTGGCCGATGCCAATGGCGGCACACCGGTGGAAACCGGCACGGCCGGCCTGAGCGACAACGGCGGGGTAGAACTGACGGCGGGCAGCACGCTGGCCCTGAACAGTAACACACTCAGCTTTATGCCCGGCGGCGCGGCTATTATGAATAACCTCTTGGGGTCTGATGGTACGCTAACCCTGACGCCGGCCTCGTCGCTGAACCTGGAAACTACCGGCGACCCGGGCTACCTGCAATTGACCAACGGCGCCAGCACCCTCAACGACCTGCGCCTGATGAATGGCAGCAGCTACCTGCTCTTTGTCTCGCCGACGGGGGCGGCCACCACGCTTACCGTCAATGGCACGCTTACGCTGGGCAGCAACACCAGCCAGTTCGGCCTGGGGGCCAGCCATACGCTGGTACTCAACGGCACCATTGCGGGCCCGGGTGCCCTGCGCGGGTCTTCTAACAGCAGCCTCAGCATTGGCGGTACAGGTGCACTGGGCACCGTAGCTTTTGCCTCGGGCGCCCAGATGCTACAAAGCTTCATCCTCAACCGTACTGGAAATGGCTCGGTTACGCTGGGTAGCCCGCTCACCTTGAGCACGGCTCTGACGCTGACCAACGGCGTGCTGCAAACCGCGGCCACCAACCTGCCACTATTGGGTAATTCCGTGGCCGTAACGGCTAGCGAAACCGGCTACGTCAACGGGCCGTTGCGGCGGGCCATTGCTGCGGTTAACAGCAGCCGTTCGGTGCTATTCCCCATTGGTAAGGACGGAGCCTATCGCCCTGCTAAGCTCAATATTGCCACCCAATCAGGCAACGCTATTTACCAAGCCGAGCTAATCAACCAGAGCGGCGGTATTAATGTGACGGCTCCAGTGCAGCGCGTCAGCAATTTCCGCTACGTAACTCTGACGTCCTACGATGCGACGGGTGCAGCAGTAATGCAGCCCGGCGGTTTTAGTGGCACTATCACGTTGCGCTTCGGAACCGACGACCAAGTGACCGACTCGACTGCGGCCAGCATAGTGGTAGCCAAGCGTAGTGACAGCGCACAGCCATGGGTTTCCATCGGCCGCTTCACGACCGGTACTGCTACCCCTGCCAGTGGTTCTTTCCAAGCCGGTACACTCACCTCGGGCAACTTCACTAGCTTTTCCGACTTCGCCCTAGCTAGCACCGACGCAGACCGCACTATTAACCCGCTACCGGTGCAGCTGAGCAGCTTCGGCGCCCAGCGCCAGGCCGCCCAGGGCGTGGCCGTGAAGTGGACCACCGCCACCGAGAAAAACGCCGCTTACTTCGAAGTGCAACGCAGCCTCAACACCCGCGACTTCGTGACGGTGGCCACCGCCCAGGCCCAGGGCACCAGCAGCCGCGCCACCGCCTACGCCGTGCTCGATAAAGCGGCCCCCGCAGCCGCCCTCTACTACCGCCTGCGTCAAGTCGACGCCGACGGCACGGTGGCCTTCTCGCCCGTGGTAGCCGTGGCCGGCTCCGGCGAAGCGGCCAAGGTGCTCCTGTACCCCAACCCGACCAGCAGTGCCCTGCACTTCATCGCCGAGACTGCCACGCCCTACCGCGTGCTCAACCAGTTGGGCCAAGCCGTGCTGCAAGGCACCACCGAAATCGGCACCGCCACGGTAGAAATGGGCACGCTGCCCGCCGGCCTCTACTTCCTGGAGCTGCAAACGCCGAACGGCCGCAACGTCCAGAAGTTCGAGAAGCAGTAGCCAGAACCGCAGATTATGCAGATTTAGCGGATTTCACAGATTCTGCAACCTGTAATGTAGCAAAAAGGCCACCTGATTGGGTGGCTTTTTTGTTTGGAATGGTTTGAGCTACTCAGGCTAAATAGCTGCTAAAGGATTAACGCTATTGCGCCCTGATGTGCTACCGGTGTGAGTGTAACCAACGCTGTGCATTAAGCAGGACAAGCCAGCGCCAGCCGTCGGCCAGACAACAAAAGAGGGCCGCCCACTTGGGCGGCCCTCTTTTGTTGTCTGGCCGACGGCCATCGAAGAAAATCTGTGAAATCCGTTAAATCTGCATAATCTGCGGTTCAGACGGAGAAGCTCTCGCCGCAGCCGCACTCGCGCGAGGCGTTGGGGTTGTTGAACTGGAAGCCCTTGCCGTTGAGGCCGTCCGAGAAGTCCAGCTCGGTGCCGGCCAGGTACAGGAAGCTCTTCATATCAACCACCACGCGCACGCCCTTGTCCTCGAACTCCTGGTCCATGGGCCGCACCTCGTTGTCGAAGTCCAGCTTGTAGCTCAGGCCCGAGCAGCCGCCGCCGGCCACCGAGGCGCGCAGGCGGTAAGTATCATCCAAATGCGCGTCGTGCATCAGGCGCGAAACTTTCTCTTTGGCTTTATCCGAAACGGTAATCATGGCAATAGGAGCGGAGCGGGTCCACTCAGCTAGTGGTTAAATGCGGGTGCAATTTAGATAGATTATAAACAAGCCAGCGAAAGCCTTTGTTCACTAGCGCGCTGAAATCTGTCTAAGCTATTAATTAGCAAGCAATAAGAGTCAGCCAGCAAGAAGTATTTATTTCTCTTGCTGGCTGACTCTTATTGCTTGCCACTCATTACGAGCTAGGGTTCAGCACCACGCTGAAAACCGTGATGGCGTTCAGGTCGCGGCCGAAGTAGAGCTTATCCAGCGCCTCGTAGGCGTTGTGGGCCCGGAAGTAAGATGTGTGGAGCTCCCGGTCGCCGGGGCTGCGCCATTGCACGGTGTAGGAGCTTTCGGTGTCGCGGAAGCGCTTCACGTAGTCCAGCATTTTTTGCAGGCATTCCACCTGGTCGCGCCCCGTTTCGTAGCGAAACAGGAAACTTTGCTGGTGCCGCGGATTCACCGTAATCAAGTCCAGCCGCGTCAGGCCATCCAGCTGCCGAAACTCAAACCGCACCTGCTCAGCCGTCAGGCCCAGGTACTGCTGAATCTCGCGCTGCAGCCGGTCAATTTCAAATTCGTCCATCGGGTGACAGAATAAAAAAGTCATCCTGAGCGCAGCGAAGGACCTTATCAAGTTAGAACGGTTTTCGTTCGTCGGTGATAAGGTCCTTCGCTACGCTCAGGATGACAGGGATAAAACCAGATTAGTGGTGCGACAGCTCCAGGGCGGGCAGGCCGTTTTTCACGCGGTAATCCGAGATGGCCGACTTGATGGCATCTTCGGCCAGCACCGAGCAGTGGATTTTCACGGGCGGCAAAGCCAGCTCTTCCACAATCTCCATGTTGTCGATGGCCAGGGCCTCGTCAACCGTCTTGCCCTTCAGCCACTCCGTCGCCAGCGACGACGAGGCGATGGCCGAGCCGCAGCCAAAGGTTTTGAATTTGGCGTCGGTGATGGTGTTGGTGGCTTCGTCCACCTCAATTTGCAGGCGCATCACGTCGCCGCACTCAGGGGCACCCACCAAGCCGGTGCCTACGTTCTTTTTGCTTTTATCCAGCGTGCCCACGTTGCGAGGGTTGCTGTAGTGGTCGATTACCTTATCGGAGTAAGCCATTATTGTAGTGTTGAGTTTTAAATGTTGAGTTTTGAATGTATCGGAACGCTGAGTTTAGAGAACGAATGAGGTGAGGCACATCACTCAAAACTCAACCCTCAACATTCAAAATTTCTAGTGTTCCGCCCACTCAATCTTGCTGAGGTCAACGCCTTCCTTGAACATCTCCCACAGGGGCGACATTTCGCGGAGTTTGGTCACAGCTTCTTTTACGTGGTTGATGGCGTAGTCGATTTGCTCGTCGGTGGTGAAGCGGCTCAGGCCGAAGCGCAGGCTGCTGTGAGCCAGGTCGTCGCTCAGGCCCAGGGCCTTGAGCACGTAGCTGGGCTCCAGGCTGGCGCTGGTGCAGGCCGAGCCGGAGGATACGGCCAGGTCTTTCACGCCCATCATCAGGCCTTCGCCTTCCACGTACTTGAAGCTGATGTTCGTGACATGGGGCAGGCGGTGCTCGCGCGAGCCGTTCACGTAGCTTTCTTCCAGGGTCAGCAGCTCGCGCTCCAGGCGGTCGCGCATGGCCGAGAGGCGGGCGGTGTCGGCTTCCATTTCGAGGCGGGCCAGCTCGCAAGCCTTGCCCAGACCCACGATGCCGGGCACGTTGAGGGTACCCGAGCGCATGCCGCGCTCGTGGCCGCCGCCGTCCATCTGGGCGGTCACTTTCACGCGCGGGTTCTTGCGGCGCACGTAGAGGGCGCCTACGCCTTTCGGACCGTACATTTTGTGGGCCGTGAAGGCCATGATGTCGATGCCATCGGCAATCACATCAACTGGAATTTTGCCTACGGCCTGGGTGGCGTCCGTCATGAACAGGGCGCCGTGGGCGTGGGCAATCCGGGCGATTTCGCGGATGGGCTGGATGGTGCCCGTCTCGTTGTTGCCGTACATGATGGTCACCAGAATGGTCTGGGGCGTCATGGCGGCTTCCAGCTCTTCGAGGCTGATGAGGCCCTGCTCGTTCACGGGCAGGTAGGTCACGCGGCCGCCCAGCTTCTCGATGTGCTTACAGGTGTCGAGCACGGCTTTGTGCTCGGTGGTGGCGGTGATGATGTGGTTGCCCTTCTGGCTGTACATCTCAAACACGCCCTTGATGCCGAGGTTGTCGGACTCGGTAGCGCCCGAGGTGAAGATGATTTCCTTCGAGTCGCAGTTGATGAGCTTGGCAATTTGGTCGCGGGAGTAGTCCACGGCCTCTTCCGCGGCCCAGCCAAAGGGGTGGTTGCGCGAAGCCGCGTTGCCGAATACTTCGGTCAGGTAAGGCATCATGGCCTCCAGCACCCGCGGGTCGAGGGGCGTGGTGGCGTTGTTGTCGAGGTAAATGGGGAGCTTGAGCATGGAGCGCAGCAGTAGTGACAAATAGGAAACCAGCGAATAGCTGATGCCCCTCTAGAACATGGTTCGGGGGCAATCAGTTTTCTTTGGTCCCACAAAAGTAGATACAATCTAAATAAGGAAATGCGCTGACTTTCGGCGCGGGCCCGAATTACTCGGCGAAACCGGGTTTTTTCGGCGTCAGCGGCATCAGCGCATCCCTTTTTCAACTCCCTGCATGCTCACCAACCTCGAACACCTCGGCCTGGCCGTGCACGACCTCGAAGCCGCCACTGCCCTCTACACCTCGTTGCTGGGCGCCGCACCCTATAAGAAGGAGCACGTGGCCAGCGAAGCCGTCGATACCGTTTTCTTCCAGGTGGGCGGCTCCAAGATTGAGCTGCTGGCCGGCACCTCGCCCGATAGCGCCATCACGAAGTTTCTGGCCAAAAAGCCCGAGGGCATTCACCACGTAGCCTTTGAGGTGGATGACATCCGGGCCGAGATGGCACGGCTGCGCGCGGAGGGCTTCGTACTGCTGAATGAGGAGCCCAAGCGCGGGGCCGATAATAAGCTGGTGTGTTTCGTGCACCCGAAAAGCGCTGCCGGCGTATTGGTGGAGCTGTGCCAGACCATCAGGTAGCGTGGACTCTGCGAGTCCGCGCCTCGTCCGGGCACTAGTTTGATATTGGTATTTAACATGCGCGGACTCGCAGAGTCCACGCTACATTTCGCCCCATGAATCGTTTCCAACAAGAAGTAGAGGCCACCGTCGATGCCCTGCTGCTGCAGCAGGTCATTCTTTACCCCACCGATACCGTGTGGGGCCTGGGCTGCGACGCCGAAGCGCCAAAGGCCGTGAAGCAGCTCTACCAGCTCAAGGGCCGCGAGGCCGGCAAGCCCAGCATCGTGCTGGTGGCCGACTGGGCCATGCTGCAGCGCTACACCACCGACGTGCCCGATGAGTTGGAAGCCATGCTGGCGGCCGACACCCGGCCCACCACTTACATCCTGCCCGCCAGCCGCGCCCTTGCGCCCGACCTGGTAGGGCCCGACGGCACCGTAGGCCTGCGGCTGCCGAAAGACGAGTTTTGCCACAAATTGGTGCGGCGGCTGGCCCACGGGCTGGTGTCCACCTCCGCCAATAAAGCCGGTGAACCCACGCCGGCCGTGTATTCGGAAGTAGACCCGGCCATCGTGCGCGGGGTCGACCACGTGGTGACCTGGCGGCAGGACGACGACACGCGGGTGGCGCCCTCGCGGGTGGTGCGCCTGGGCGAAGGCGGCAAGCTGGAAGTGGTGCGGGAGTAGAACGTGTACCCCGAAGCTCCGCTTCGGCCCGGGCGAACGATTCAGGCGCGGGCCGAAGCGGAGCTTCGGGGTACACGTTCTTTTGCGACCTTTGCGCCCATGAACACGCCCCAACTGCCCGAATTGCCTATTTTCCGAACCATCGCCGAAGCTGCGGCTGAGTTGAAGCAGCCCGCTTACGTCATCGGCGGCTACGTGCGTGATTTGGCGCTGGGGCGCGACAGCAAGGACATTGACGTGGTGACCGTGGGCGACGGCATTGCCTTGGCCCAGGCCGTGGGCGCCAAGCTAAAAGGCCGCGGCCGGGTGCAGGTGTTCAAGAACTTCGGCACCGCCATGCTGCCCACCCAGGAGGCCGGCGACATCGAGTTTGTGGGTGCCCGCAAGGAAAGCTACCGCGCCGAAAGCCGCAAGCCCGAGGTGGAAGCCGGCACGCTGGAAGAAGACCTAGCCCGCCGCGACTTCACCATCAACGCCCTCGGCCTCAGCCTCAACCCCGAAAACTTCGGTGAGCTGGTGGACCGCTACGAGGGCATGAAGGACCTGGCCAGCAAAACCATTCGCACGCCGCTGGGGCCCGACGTGACCTTCTCCGACGACCCCTTGCGCATGATGCGCGCCGTGCGCTTCGCCTCGCAGCTCAACTTCGACATCGAGCCCGATACCTTCGACGCCATCATTCGGAACAAGGACCGAATCAAGATTGTGTCGCAGGAGCGCATCACCGTGGAGCTGAACAAGATAATTGAATCGCCCACGCCGAGCTACGGGTTCAAGCTGCTGTTTCAGACGGGGCTCTTGCAGCTCATCTTCCCGAAGATGGCGCTGCTGCACGGCGTGGAAAAAGTGGGCAACCACGCCCATAAAGACAATTTCTACCATACCCTGCAGGTGCTCGACAACGTGGCCAACGCCGGCGGCGACCTGTGGCTGCGCTGGGCCGCCGTGCTGCACGACATTGCCAAGCCCGCCACCAAGCGCTACTTCCCCAAAGTGGGCTGGACCTTCCACGGCCACGAAGACAAGGGCGCGCGCTGGGTGCCCGGCATCTTCACCGATTTGAAACTGCCGCTGGGCGAGGAGATGCGCATGGTGCAGAAGCTGGTGCGCCTGCACCTGCGCCCCATCGCGCTGGTGAAGGAAACCGTGACCGACTCGGCCGTGCGCCGCCTATTGTTTGAGGCCGGCGACGACATCGACCGGCTGATGCTGCTGTGCCGGGCCGACATCACCAGCAAGGACCACACAAAGAAGGAGCGGTACCTGCGCAACTTCACGCAGGTGGAAGAAAAGCTGAAGGAGGTGGAAGAAAAAGACCACCTGCGCAACTTCAAGCCCGTCATCACCGGCGAAATCATCATGCAAACCTTTGGGCTGAAGCCCTCGCGCCAGGTGGGCGAGCTGAAGGAAGCCGTGATGGAAGCCATTCTCGAAGGCACCATTAAAAACGAAATGGAGCCAGCCTTGGCCTTCCTGTTGCAGCAGGGGGCGGCCAAAGGGCTGGCTCCGGAAGGAGGCGTCGTTCACTCACCAAACTAAGCCTGACTTCTTGGTTTCGGGGACATAGATGCAGTTTACGAAAAGAGCGTTGCCTGCGATTAATATATTAATCTAGAAAATTTTGGCTTAAAGCCTTTGCGCTGACAGAACGTGTACCCCGAAGCTCCGCTTCGGTTCAGCCGAACGATTCCGACGCGGGCCGAAGCGGAGCTTCGGGGTACACGTTCTGTCAGCCCAGGCAGCTTTTTACAGCCGCTTCACGCTGGAAGGGCCAGTCGAGTCGAGGTCCACGTTCTTAGGCTTGCCGCTGTAGGCAATTTCGCTGGCGCCCACGGCTTCACCCTTGATGCGGTCCGACACGTTGAGGCGGGCCTTGCACACGCCGGCCACGTCCACGGTGGCGGTGCGGGTGGCGAGGTTGGCGGCGGCCAGCTCGCAGGCGCCGGCGGCGTCGAGGTCGAGCACATCGGCGCGGCCGGTGGCGGTGGTGCGGCAAGCACCGGCTTGCTGCACTTTCAGGGTACCATAGTCGCCGTTGAGGCGCAGGTGGCTGGCGCCGGCCTGCTCCACACGCAGCTCCTCCTGGCGCTCGAAGCCGCCGAGGTCGGCCTGCACCGAGCCGGCCAGCTCAATGCGCTCAATGCTGGGCAGCTCGATGACGATGAGTACCTTCTTGTCGCTGTTGTTCCACTTGCCGCCAAACAGCGACGTGTTATTGCGCGACTTGATTTGCAGCTCGTCGCCGTCGCGCTCCATGCGGATGTCGCTGAGCACGCCCTCGCTGCTGCCAGCGGCCTCCACCTTGTAGTTGTCGCCGCGGCGCACCACCACGCGGTAGCCGCCCACCACGCTCACGCGGTTGAAGCCGCTCTCCTCGAAGCTGCGGCGGCTGCTGCCATAGCTGTTCAGGTCGGTGTCGAAGGAAGGGGCACCGCCGTAGTTGAGCGAGATGCCTTCCTTGTTGTCGCCGTCTTCGTCGTTGCTATCGCCCTCGTCGGAGCTGCTGTCGTCGGTGTTGATGTCGACATTCACGTCGGAGTCAGAATCCTCCGTTTGCAGCTCCACGCCCATGTCTTCGTCGGTGCAGCCAATGCACTCCAGCTTGTTGCCGCGCAGGCGGTAGCGGTGCGTTTCGGGGTCTTCGGGGCGGTGGTTGTTGGCGAAGTCTTCATCGCGGAGCAGGTCGTAGGCGAAGTCGCGGCCCAGGCGGAAGGTGCGGTCGCGGGGCAGGCGCAGGGTCACGGTCAGCTCCTGACGGCGGTACTTGGCGTCGGGCAGGAAGGAGAAATGGTCGTCGAGCACCAGCGAAGAGTCGCCGCTGGTCCGGATGGTGTAGTCGATGGTGGTGAGGGCGTTGCGGCGGGCTGCTTCTTCGCTGGCGCCGTGGGCGCCCATGGTACGCAGCACTTCCACCGTCTTGCCGCTATCCACGCCCACAATGCGCAGTTCCACGTGCTGCTCCCACTGGCGGTCGACGTGGCGGCGGTCCAGCATGATTACCGGCGTCGTGAGCTTGGGGTAGCGCTCCGACTGCTCCACCGTGGTTTCGTACTGAAATTCACGGCTTTGCTGGGCAATGGCGGCCACCAGGCCCACAATGCTCAGCAGCCACAGGCCCAGCAGCGACAGGCTCACCGTGCGCGGCATGAGGGAGCGGCGGAACAGCAGGTTCAGCCCGCCCAGCAGCAGCGACAACGAGGGAATGCCAAGGGCCAGGAATCCGGCCAGAATTCCCCAGGAGGGCACGCCATTCAGCATCACGTGCGCCGGTGCATCGCCCAACACAATGTTTTGCGAATGGGGCAGTAGGC
The DNA here is from genome assembly GCF_022811645.1 of Hymenobacter monticola. Classification (NCBI taxonomy): domain Bacteria; kingdom Pseudomonadati; phylum Bacteroidota; class Cytophagia; order Cytophagales; family Hymenobacteraceae; genus Hymenobacter; species Hymenobacter monticola. Next base: position 3,682,237 of record NZ_CP094534.1, read on the forward strand.
CAATGCCCACGCCCAGTGCGATGGCCAAGCCCACCAGCAGGCTAAATCCGGTAATAGTCAAAACAATGCCGGCAAAAATTCGAATGGCCGAGCCCACGAAGTTCACGGCCGGGCGCAGGTTGCGGGCCGCATCTTCCACGAAGGCGCCCACGGGCCGGTTTGTCGTCACGGGTCCCTCGGCAAACGCGTTGTTGCGGGCGCTGCTGTCGAAGCTTTCCAGCGTGATGTCGTCGCCGCGCATGCGCAGCTTGTCCGAGACCGTTTTGGCCTCGGGCAAGACTATCCAGAGAATGATGTAGAGCATGAGCGTGAAGCCCCCGGCAAACAAGCCGGCCAGCAGTAGCACCCGCACCAGCGTCACGTCGATGTTGAAGTAGGCGCCCAGGCCTGCGGCCACGCCGGCGATTTTAGCCGTGCCGGTGTCGCGGAAGAGCTTGCGGCCGGCCAGCGGGCCTTGGTTCAGCATGGCATCGGTGGGGGCGGGGGCGTCGTAGCGCTTGGGCAGCAAAATCCAGAGGATGACGTAGGCCAGGAACGCCCAGCCGCCGAACTGGAAGTGGAAGTCGCCGTCGTGGAAATTGAGGGCCCCAAACAAGCCGGGCAAGATGAACACCAGGGCCAGCCAGCCCAGGCGCACCCACACCGGGTTCACGGCGAAGTACTGGGCCATGCCCGCGGCCACGCCGGCTATTTTGCGGTGGGCCATGTCGCGGTACAGGCGCTTGGGCTCGGCAGGGGCGGCGTCGGCAGACGTGGCGCCGGGGCCGAAAGCACCTTCGGGGCCAAAAGGACCCTTGCGGCCAAACGTACCCTCGGGGCCGAAGGGCCCTTTGGTGCCAAACGCACCCTCGGGACCAAACGCGCTGGCGCTGCTGGCGGTGGCGGTTTCTTCCACGTCCTCGGCGTCGAGGTCGTCGGTGGCGAAGTCGCTCACGCGGCCCATCTTGGCCACCATGGCGTTCACGTCGTCGAGGGTGATGACCTGCTGCATGGGCGAGAGGCGCACCGAAAACAGCTCGGCAATGCGGCCCTCGATGTCGGTCACGATGTCTTCGTGGCCGCGGTAGTTGGCGAAGTGCGCCTTCACCTCGGCCAGGTAGCGGCTGAGCACCTCAAAACCGTCTTCCTCGATGTGGAAGATGATGCCTTGCAGGTTGATGCTGATGTTCTTTTTCATGATAAATGGCTGAAAAACGGCCGTTTAATGCGGTGAGTGGGGAAGGAAAAAGAAGGTTGAAATCAGGCGGCGGGCTTGGAGGGGGCGCTGTGCCGGATGATGCCGACCGAGGTGGCCATTTCCTCCCAGGTGTCGCGCAGCTCGTCGAGGAACTGGCGGCCGGTGTCGGTTAGGGTGTAGTATTTGCGGGGCGGGCCGCTGGTGCTTTCCTTCCACACATAGTCCAGAAGGGCGGCGTTTTTGAGGCGGGTGAGCAGCGGGTAGAGCGTGCCCTCCACCACTATCATGCGGGCCGAAGTCAGCTCCTCCAGCATGTCGGAGGCGTAGGCTTCGCCGCGGGCGATGATTTCCAGGATGCAGAACTCAAGGATGCCCTTGCGCATCTGAACCTGGGTGTTCTCGAGTTTCATGGGCGTTGCGAATTACTAGTGGGTGAGAAACAGTACAAATGTATGGTAGGTACTTTGTAACGCAAGGTACTGGATGAATAATTCACTACTTGCCCGAATAATATTTTATTAGTGACTGATTGTCAGCAATAAAATTTTTGTTAAATTTTGATGTCGCCATGTTTGCGGCGCTGCCAATAAGCCAAAGTCTTGGGCAAAACCAGCAGGGGAGAAGCCGGGCACCGGCGCTGCGCGGGGGCCAGCCATGGCCTGCGGCGCGCCTTATAGCGGCCCGGCCGGCGCGAACGGCGTATTGGCCCGAAATTCGCGGGCCCTGACGCACTATAATGGAGTAACTTGCGTTGCCACGGCGCCAAACCTTCACTTACCTTCTTATATGTCCCAACTTTCCTCTGCCGCCCGCGGGCTGCTGGCACTCGGAGCTTCGGTGGCGCTGGCGCTGCCCGCCGCCGCCCAAACCAAAACGCCCAAGTACAGCAACGAATTTCTCAACCTGGGCGTGGGGGCCCGCGCCCTGGGCATGGGCAAAGTGCAGGTGAGCCTGGCCAACGACGCCACTGCCGGCTACTGGAACCCCGCCGGCCTCACCAACCAAACCCACAAGTACGACGGCGTGCTGATGCACTCCGAGCTGTTTTCGGGCATCGTGAAGAACGATTACGCGGCCTTCTCCATGCCGCTCGACAGCAAAAGCGCCATCGGCGTGAGCGTGATGCGCCTGGGCGTCGACAACATTGCCGATACCCGCGCCCTGCTTGACGAGTACGGCGGCATCAACTACGACAGAATCACCTATTTCTCGGTGGCCGACTACGCCCTGCTGCTTTCCTACGCCCGCAAGATTGAGAAGGTGGAGGGTTTGAGCGTGGGAGCCAATGCTAAAGTCATTTACCGCAACATCGGCAGCTTTGCCAACGGCTACGGCTTCGGCATCGATGCCGGCGTGCAGTACAACCACAAGGGCTGGAACCTGGGTTTGATGGCGCGCGACATCACCACTACCTTCACGCAGTGGAGCATCAACGCCGCCGAGTACCAGAAGGGCATCAACAACACAACGGCCAACGGCGTGGATGCCATTCCGACCAATAGCGCCGAAATCACGCTGCCGCGCTTCGTGCTGGGCGTGGGCCGCCGCGTAGAACTGCCCAAGCAGTTTTCGGCCCTGCTGGCCGCTGATTTGGAAACCACCACCGACGGCAACCGCGGCACCCTGATTTCGAGTAGCACCGTGAGCGTGGACCCGCGCGCGGGCCTGGAGCTGGGTTACAAAAACCTGGTGTATTTGCGCGGCGGCGTGGGCAACTACCAGAAAATCCAAAGCTTCACCAAAAACGCGGGCGGCGGCTACGACAGCGACTGGAAAGGCCAGTACAGCCTTGGGGCGGGGGCGGCCATCAGCGGCCTGCGCGTCGATTTGGCGCTCTCGCGCCTCGCCGTGGAGAAGCTGGGCAGCACGTCGCAAACCAACTCGCTGATTGTATCGCTGGGCTACGGCTTCAAATAAGCCGGCCCGGGGCTACCAACGCACGGGTTTCGCGTACACGCGCCGTAACTATAAATTCTCTGTCAATTGAATATTATTATGAGTAAAAATTACTTGCAGTCGTTGCAGCAGCTAGCTTTGGCGCTGCTGGTGCTGTGCCTGGGGCTGGGCTGGGGCCCGGCGCGGGCCCAGTCGGGGCCGGTGGGCAATGAATGGATTGTGCGGGGCCAGACCTACTACAAAATCAAAATTGTCAAGGACGGCCTCTACAAGCTCGATTACCAGTACCTGACGCAGGCCGGCATTTCGGGTGTGGCCCCCAACCAGCTGCAAATCTGGCGGCGCGGCAAAGAGGTGGCCACCTACGTGGGCGGCAACCCGACCACCCTGGACCCCACCTCGTTCATTGAGTTCTACGCCCTGCGCAACGACGGCCGCCTCGACACCGAGCTGTATAAGCAGGCCGCGGACCAAACCCACCCTTACTACAGCTTCTACACCGACACGGCCAGCTACTTCCTTACTTGGACGCCCGGCACCACGGCCCGGCACATGGCGCAGCCCGTGGCTGCCGGCGGCACGGTGCACCCGCACCGCTTGCACACCCAGCTGAATGTTAAAACGGAGCGCTACATTGAAACGCCTAAGAATCCGGGGGATTATTTGCCCTGGATAGAGTCAGGCGAAGGCTTTTTCGGGACCGGAACTCAGAGGCCCAACGCCGATTCGCTGGTGCGGGCGGTGGCTACCACCGGGCCCAATCCGACGGTAGAGGTGTGCTTATTCGCCCCGGGCGATGTGACCAATGGTGGAATCCCCTTCCCCCATGCGGTTGAAATCTTGGTGAAGGTGGGGGGAGGTGCCGAACGGACCTTGGGCGTGATGCGCTGGTCCGGGCGCCGCCGGTACCGGCAGACCTTCACCCTGCAACGCTCCGATGTCGTCAACGGAATTGTGGGGATATACCACCACTTGGATGCGTCGGCCGTGGCCGGCGACAACTATTACATGGGCTATATCCGCTACGTGGTGCCCCAGGCCAACCGGTGGTTTCGCAACCGGCACAGCGTGACCTTCCAAAACGATTCGACCCTGGCCGGACCGGCCACTTATGAGTTTGAAACGGATTCGATTCCGGCCACGGCGGTGGGCTTCGACGTGCACGACCTCTACAACGTGCAGCGGGTGGTGAGCACCACCACTGGCACCCGGCGGCGCTTCGTGTTTCCCAACGCCAACACCAGCGCCACGCATACCCTGCTGCTGGCCGAGGAAAGCGCGGCTGCGCGGCCCCCGCTGCCGCCCCAGCGGATAAACTTCCGCGTCATCGACGCGGCCCAGCCCAACTTCATCATCATCACCCACCGGCAATTGATGCGGCCGGGCCCGGGCACGCAGAACGCGGCCCTGTCCTACGCCTCTTACCGCGCCAACCCCCGCACGGCCGGCCTGACGCGCTACGACACGCTCATGGTGACCTCGCACCAGCTCTACGACCAGTTCACCTACGGCGACCGGTCGTGGCTGGCCCTGCGCCACTTCGCGCGCTGGATTTCGGCGGCCAACACCCCAGGCCGCTCCCGTTACCTGTTGTTGCTGGGCAAAGGCCTGCAGCCCTCCGCGGGCGGAACGTCGGGTACCATCCACAACCCGGCGCTGCTGCCGCGGGTGCTGGGCGAGCAAGGGCTGGATTTGGTGCCCACTTCTTCCCGGTCGGTGTCGGACAACATGCTGACGGCCGACTACGCCAACAACAATTTCACGGCCCAGCTCATCACGGGCCGCCTCACGGCCACCACCCCGACCCAGGTCATGAACTATCTGGAAAAGCTGGGGGATTACGAGCGGGCCGGCGACCAACCCTGGCGCAAAAACGTGTTGCACCTGGCAGGCGGAACTCAGCCGCGAGAGTTTACGGATTTCCGTGACTACTTGAACAAATACAAGACGTACGTGGAGCAGCCTTTGTTTGGCGGCAGAGTGGTAGACCTAATTGAGCGGACCACTGTGAACGTTGTGGGCAGCCCTTCGCTGCTGGTGCCGGCTGACATTTCCTCCTATCTCACCACGGGGCTGGGACTGATTAGCTACTTTGGGCACGGCTCGCCCACCGCGTTCAGCCTGGAGTTCGGCACGCCCGATTCGAACCCCAACTACAACAACCCGGGCAAGTACCCGGTCATCATGATTGATGGCTGCGCCTCGGCTAATTTGTTTCAGGGAAATTTCCCCACGTATTTCGAAAGCTGGCTTTTTTCGGCCCGCAAAGGCGCAATCGGGTGCATGGGCACTACGGGTGAAGGGTACGATGGCTACCTCGACATTTCCAAAGACCAGCTCACCCGTCTGCTTTTCAACGACCCTGCTTGGTACGGGAAAGCCGTTCCGGCTGTGTACAACGAAACTGTGCGCCGCCTGCAAGGCCCCGGCGGAACATTCTTAGCCAGCGACCCTATAGCGGTGGAGCAGATGCTGAGCACCATGTGGCACGGCGACCCGGCCGTGTCGCTGTACGCGCCGCCGTTGCCGGACTTGCAGGTGAGCAACGCCACGCTGTCCATCCGGCCGGTGGCGCCGGCCCTCACCGTCACGGCGGCGTCCCCCGCTTTTTCATTGATGATTGGGGTGAGCAACCCGCTCAAAGTCACGACGGACTCGGTCGAAATCCGGGTGACGCGGAAGATAAGCGGTAATACCATCAGCACCACCACCCGCACCTTCCCGCAAGCGCCGCAGGGCAGTGCTACTTACGACTTCCGCCTGACCAACCCCACGGCGACCAACGTATTCGGTGTGAATACTTTCGAGGTAGAAATCGACTACCGCAACCGCGTGACGGAGACGAGCGAGACCAACAACACCGCCCAAATCAGCTACACGTTCCTGCGCGGCGGCGTCACCACCCTCAACCCGGTGGAATTCGCTATTGTGGGCAACAACCGGCCCCGCCTGGTGGCCCAAACCAACGACCCGCTGGGCGCCTCCCGCGGCTACGAGTTCGAAGCCGACACCAGTGCTTCCTTCAACAGCGGCCCCGGCACCAAGCAAGTATCGGGTACGGTGACGGCCACGCTCACGCCCAGCTGGCGCCCCACGCTGCCCAACGTAGCCGGGCGCGACAGCGTGGTGTGGTACTGGCGCGTGCGTTTCCAGACGCCGGCCGGCGACGAAGACGCTAACTGGGTGGTAAGCTCCTTCCGCATCATTCAGGGCCGCACGGCGGGCGGATGGTCGCAAAGTCACTTTGCCCAGTTCCGGCGCGACCAGCGCCAGGGAGTGGAAGTGGCCCCCTCCGGCCGTTGGGATTTCAGCACGCAAAACCAGCCGTTGGTGCTGCGCACGCGTGGCGGCGGCCTGCCAGGCGCGGCGCCCACTTTCTCGAACACCGGCTTCGGCATTCTGACCAACGTGCTCACCCCGCCGCTGGTGTCCAACTGCGGCATTGCCGCCCCCAACCTGCTCATTGCCGTGTACGACCAGCGCACGCTGCAGCCCGTGAGCGGACTGCCGGCACCGGCCACCTGCGGCCAGTCGCCGCAAGGGTTCTACACGTTCGGGGCCAACCCGGTGACCAGCGCGGCCGACACGCTCAACACCTTGAACAGCAGCACTGCCCGCCAGGCACAGCTGGCCACCTTCCTGGCCGCTGTGCCCGATGGGGCCTATGTGGCCGTGGTGAGCATGAACCGCCTGCGCTGGCCCAGCCTGACCACCGTGCGCACGGCGTTCAGCACCCTGCTGGGCTCGCAGCTAGTGAACCAGCTGCAGAACGGCGACCCCTTTGCCCTGCTGGCGCAGAAGCGCACCAACGGCGGCCGCCTCATCCGTGAAACGGGCCCCAGCACCGCCACCGGCGCCGCGCCGCGCTACAGCCAGGCCATCAGCCTCACCGATACGCTGCGCACGCCCACCACGCGGGGCACCATCACGTCGGTGCGCATCGGCCCGGCCCAAAGCTGGCAAAACCTCTACCATTGGATTCAGCGCGGGCCGAATGCCACGAGCAGCTACACGCTCAAAGTGATTGGCATCGACACGCTCAACCGCAGCACTGTGCTGGAAAGCAACGTGCCGGCCGGTTCGCCCAGCCGGGGTGGTCTTTCGCTAAGCCGGTACTCAGCCGCCCAGTATCCCTACATGCAGCTGGAGCTGACCATGCAGGACAGCGTGAACCGCAATGCGCCGCAGCTTAAGGAGTGGTTCATTACGTACCAGGGCGTCCCGGAAGGCGTGGTGCGCCGCGATTTGGCGACGCCCAGCAATGCATATGACCCTGCCACGCTCACCGCGCAGGCCGGCGGCAATGGCGCGCTGACCTTCCCGGTGGTGTTTGAGAACGTGAGCCCCTTCGATTTTGGCACGCCGCTGCGGGCCAAAGTAGAGCTGCGAAACCAGGATACCGGCGTCTCACTGCCGCCCGTGTACGTGACGGCGCCGCGCCAACTCAAGGGCGACTCGACCATTCGCATTCCGGTGACTTTTCCCATGACGGGCCGGTTTGGCAACTTCGTTACCAAGGTGACCGTGAACCCCACGCCGCGCCCCCTGCCCGAGGTCAACCTGTTCAACAACGAACTGAACCTGGCGGCCTTTGGGGTGATTGACAACAACGTGCCGCCCACGCTGGACGTGGCCATCGACGGCCGCCACATCCTCAACGGCGAGTTGGTGTCGTCGCGGCCGGTCATCCAGATTCAACTGAACGACGAAGACAAGCTGCGCCACATCACCGACCGCTCGGCCTTCACGGTCTCGTTGCTGCGCCCCGGGCAGGTGGGCCTGCCCACCCCCGTTGACCTGAACGGCAGCAATGTGGATTTTTCGGTAGATGCAACCAAGGGCAGCGTGGCCAAGCTCACCTTCGAGCCCGGCAAGGCCGCCCCGCTCACCGATGGCATGTACACGCTGCGCGTGCAGGGCCGCGACCCCAGCAACTCCGCCGCGGGCTCGCAGGATTTCCAAGTGAAGTTCGAGGTGGTGAGTACTTCGCAGATTTCCAACGTGTACCCGTATCCGAACCCTGTGGTGGGCAAGGCGCGCTTTATCTTCACGCTGACCGGCGACCAGTTGCCCAACAACATGAAAATCCAGATTATGAGCCTCACCGGCCGGGTGGTGCGCGAGATTTTCATGAGCGAGCTGGGCCCGCTGCACATCGGCAACAACATCTCGGAGTACGCCTGGGACGGCACCGATACCTACGGCGACCGCCTCGCCAACGGTACCTATCTCTATCGCGTGGCCCTCGACGACCCGAATGGCCAGTTCAAGCACCGCGCCACCACCGGCGATAAAGCCTTTAAAAACGACTGGGGCAAGCTGGTGCTCATGCGGTAAAATGGTAAATGAATAAATGAGTAAGGGGGACGTTCGACGGCAAGCAGCCATTGAACGTCCCCCTTACTCATTTATTCATTTACCATTTTACCGCCGCCGCAGCGTTACGAAGCTGAAGGCGTAGGCGTGTTGCTCGTCGGGTTCGTGGCGCTCGCGGGTCTCTTCGCGCCACTCGGTGGGGCTGAGCGTGGGAAAAAAGGCGTCTCCCTCAAAGCTATGGTGCACTTCGGTGAGGTAGATGACGTCGGCGGCGGGCATGGCCTCTTTGTAGATTTCGCCGCCGCCAATGACGCACACTTCCTCGTCCAGCTCGCGGGCCCGGTCTAGGGCGGCCAGTACCGAGGCCGCGGTTTCGCAGCCGGGGGCCGACCAGCCGGCCTGGCGCGTTATCACGATGTTGGGCCGCTTGGGCAGGGCCTTACCCAGGCTATCGAAGGTGCGCCGGCCCATCACCACCGGGTGGCCCAGAGTAAGGCGTTTGAAATGCTGCAAATCGGCAGGCAAGCGGCCCCAGGGCAGTTCGCCCTTCGCGCCAATCACGCCGTTTTCAGCCACGGCGACAACGAATGAAACCATTGGGTTTTCTACGTAAAAATTGAGAAGTACACTGTTAAAAAGAACGGTCATGCTGAGCGCAGCCGAAGGTCTCTCTACTCTGCATGAGTAAGTCAATTGCTATTGCGGTAGAGAGACCTTCGGCTGCGCTCAGCATGACCGTTCTTATATGATTATGCTACTTACGCCGGTAGCTTGAAGCCGCGCAGCAACTCGGCCACCGGCATCCGCTTTTTGCCTTCCAACTGCACGTCCAGCAAGTCCAGCCACGCGTCGGCGGCGGCCACGCGCAGGTAGTGGCGGCCGTCTGAAGCCCAGGTGCCCGGCGCACCAAGTGGCTGCCCGGCCGCGTCGGCAGTAAGGGCCTGGGCACGGAAAATTTTCAACAGGCGGCCGTCGGGCAGCGCAGCGAAGGCCGTGGGAATGGGGGAGAGGCCCCGCACCCAGTTCACCAACTCAGCGGCGGGCTTGCTGAAATCGAGCCGGCCGGTTTCCTTTTGCAGCTTGGGGGCCGGGCGGAGGTCGGGGCGCTGCTCCTGCGGGGTGCTGGGCGCGGTGCCGGCCGCAATGGCTTCGACGGAGCGGCGGGCCAAGCCGGCGCCCACGGTTTTGAGCTTGTCGTAGAGGCTGCCGAAATCGTCGTCGGGCGCGATGGGCACACGCTGCTGCAAAATCAGGTCGCCGGTGTCGATTTCGTGGCGCAGGAAAAACGAGGTAACACCCGTTTCCTGGTCGCCGTGCATCAGAGCCCAGTTGATGGGGGCCGCGCCGCGGTACTGCGGCAGCAGCGAGGCGTGGATGTTGATGGAGCCCAGGCGCGGCATGTTCCAAACGGCCTCGGGCAACATGCGGAAGGCCACCACTACCTGCAAATCGGCCCCGTAGCGTTGAAGCTCGGCCTGAAACTCGGGCGATTTCAGGTTGGTGGGCTGGAGCACGGGCAGGCCGTGGGCTTCGGCGGCCTGCTTCACGGCCGAAGCCTGCAGCTGGCGGCCGCGCCCGGCGGGCCGGTCGGGCGCCGTGACGACGGCTACCACTTGGCCGCCGGGCCAGGCCAGCAGGCTTTCGAGGGTGGGCACGGCAAAATCGGGCGTGCCCATGAAGATGATGTTCAGCATGAAATAGTGCTTGGTTGTTGGTGCATGGTGCTTGGTAGTATTATATGCGCTTAGTGCCAGGCACCATGCACCAACAACCAAGCACCAAAAAATTACCGCTCCGGATACAGCAAATACTTCTTGCGCAGCGCCTTGAACTTCAGGAGACCGGGCTGCCAGGAGGCGCGAATTTCGGCCTCCGACTTCCCTGCCATAACCTGCTCGCGCAAGGTCTTGGTACCAGACAGCTCTTCGAAGTACTTGCCGAAGAAGTGCGCCTTGTCGGTGCTCTGCTGGTAGAAGTCGAGCAGGTATTTTAGCACCAGGCCGCCGCCTTCGCGGGTGGGTGCGTCGGCTAAGTTCAGGCCGTAGCAGAGCTGCCCCTTCATGGGCGGCGTGGGCGAACCCGCATTGGGCGCGGGCGTGAAGGAGTAGGGCCGCGTGGCGGGCTGCGCGGGGCTGCCAATCACCTCAAAGGGCGTGGCCGTACCGCGGCCTACGCTCACGTTGGTGCCTTCAAACAGGCAGATGCTGGGGTACAGCGCCACGGCGTGGTCGGTGGGCAGGTTGGGGGAGGGGCGCACGGGCAGGTGGTAGGCCGTGGCGTGGGTGTAGCCACGGGCCACGGGCACCACCGTGAGCTGGCAGCGCAGGCCGCCGGTCAGCCATTTTTCGCCGTTTATCATCTGGGCCAGCTCGCCTACGGTGAGGCCGTGGGCAATGGGCAGCGGGTCGAGGCCGACGAAGGATTTGTGCGCGGGCTCCAGCATGGGGCCGTCCACGAGGTCGCCGTTGGGGTTGGGGCGGTCGAGCACGACGACGGGCTTTTTCAGCTCGGCGGCGGCCTCCATCACGTAGTGTAGGGTGCTGATGAACGTGTAGAAGCGTGCGCCCACGTCCTGAATATCAAACACCAGCACATCGACATCGGCCAGCATCTCGGGCGTGGGCTTTTTGGTTTTGCCGTACACCGAGCGCACCGGGGCGCCGCTGCGGGCGTCGCGCCCGTCCTTGATGGTAGCCCCGTCGGCCTCCTCGCCCCGGAAGCCGTGCTCGGGCGCGAAAATGGCCGTGATGTTTACCCCGCGCGCTTTCAGGGTATCAACCAGGTAGGTGGCGCCCACGCGGGACGTTTGGTTCACCACCAGGCCCACGCGCTTGCCTTTGAGCTGCGGCAGGTATTTTTCCAGCTGCTCGGCCCCGACGACGGTGCCCGTGGGGGCGGTAGCGGCTGGGGGCGCGGCGGCTGGCGGCGTACCACTCGTGGCCGGGGGCGTGGTGGCGCAGGCCGGCAGGGCCAGCAGGCACGAGAGAACAAATTTTGCGGGTAAGCCTACCATAAAGTCAGCGAAAAAGACTGGGAAAAAGAAGCGTAAAACGACCAGGCTCCGTAATGCGAACGAGAAACGTGGCCGGTACCCGTTCAAAACGTAGCTTTACGGTCGAATAATGAATGTCGCCCGCTACATTTCGCACAAGATTGACGGGGGAGCCGATTCCGGCTCCTTCACTTCGTCGGTCACAAAAATAGCCATCATCAGCATTGCCATGGGCTTGGCGGTGATGGTAGTGTCGTTTGCCATTCTGCAGGGCTTCCGCAACGAGATTCAAAATAAAATATTCTCGTTTGGCGCGCACATGCAGATTTCGCGCTACGACACCAACAACTCGCTCGAAGTGGCACCCATTGCCGGGCCGCGGCTGGTGCAGGAGCTGCACCAGTTTCCGGAGGTGAAATCGACGCAGCCCTACGCCGTGAAAACGGCCATCATCAAAACCAAGGAAGAGGTGCTGGGCGTGGTGCTCAAAGGCATTGCCGAAACCGACGGCCTCTCGCCCATGCGCCAAAACCTGGTGGCCGGTAAGTTCCTCAGCTTCCCCGACACGACGGCCAGCGAAGACGTGCTGATTTCGCGCAAGGTGGCGGACAAGCTGCGCCTAGCCGTGGGCGACAAAGCCCTGTTCTACTTCATTCAGAATCCGCCTCGCATCCGTCAGTTTCGCGTCAGCGGCATCTATTCCACGGGCCTGGATGAGTTTGACGAAGTGTACGTCATCGGCGACATTCGCCAGATTCGCGCGCTGAACTCGCCGGCCTGGCCCGACTCGCTGGTGGGCGGCATGGAGGTAGTGCTCAAGGACTTCAACACCCTGGATAAGACCGAGGAAAAGTTTCTGGAGAGCCTGCCCTACGACCTGAAAATCGACAAAATCACCGACCAGTACGCCCAGCTGTTCGACTGGTTGCAGCTGCTCAACCGCAACGTCATCATCTTTCTGCTGCTCATCATCTTCGTGGCCACGTTCAACATGGTGGCCACGATATTTATCATGATTCTGGAGCGAACCAACATGATTGGCGTCCTCAAAGCCCTGGGAGCAACCGACACCCAGATTCGGCGCATGTTTTTCTTCCGGGGTCTTTCGCTCACGGTGCGGGGCATGCTCATCGGCAACATCATTGCCGTAGGTTTTTGCGCCATCCAGTATTTCTTCCACGTCATCCCGCTCGACCCCGAAAACTACTACATGGACCGGGTGCCCATTTCCTGGGACCCCCGGATGTTGATTATTCTCAACGTGGCCACCTTCGTCGCCTCGCTGCTCGCCGTGCTCATTCCCACGTATCTGATTTCGCGGATTAAGCCGGTGGTGGCCATTAAATTCGACTGACCACGGATTCGCTCGGATTTTTCAGATTCCACGGATTTTGTGGACGGCGTGAACCGCACAGAGATGGTAATTAATCGAACGCAAAAAGGCCGCTCATCGAGCGGCCTTTTCTGTTAAGAATAGCGGCAGATAATCGTCCACAAAATCCGTGGAATCCGAAAAATCCGAGCGAATCCGTGGTCAGGTTTAGACATACCGGCACTGCAGCACCAGATTTGGGTCGGGGCACAGGGCTGCCCACGTTTCCCGCTCGCTGGGGCGGGCCACGCCGGGGAAGTCACCCACGTGGCCCCGCAGGTCGGCCATGAGCTGAAAGTGAAGGTGAGGTGGCCAGTCGCCGTTTTCGGGGAAGGGGCCCACGGTGGCGAAGGCTTCGCCTTGGGCGATGGCCTGACCCGTGCGCAACACCCGCCACTCGGCGCGGCTCAGGTGACCGTAGAGGCTGTAGAAAACGGTTCCTTCCAGTTCGTGCTGCAGGATGACGGTGGGGCCGTAGTCGCCGAAGTTGTCGTTATCGGCCAGGCTGTGCACGGTGGCGGGCAGGGGCGCCAGCACGGGCGTGCCGGCGGGCAGCCACACGTCCACGCCCAGGTGCAGGGAGCGGGGCTCGTCGGCGGCGATGAGGCCGAAATGGGGGCTGCGGCGGTAGATGACGCGGTTTTCGAGGTAGCCGCCAATGCCAATGCTGGCGTTTTGCAGGGCCAGCTCGGCTTCGACCAACTGCTCGAAAGCGGCGGTGTCGCGCAGGTCGGCGGAAGCCAGGCGCGGGTTGTGGGCGGTGAAGTCGAGGCGGGCCACGTGGGGGCCGTTGAGGTCGACGGGCAGGACGGGACCGAAGGTGGCCTGATGACGCAGCAGGAGGGAGGAAAGCACCGGAAAAGCGAGAAGAAGAGGTGAAGTAGCAGCCAAAGCCGCAAGTTACCTTTGCGGCACAAGCTACGGCCGGCTTGTTACCCGACGGCCGTTTTTTCGTACCATCCGAGACCATGCCGGGAAGAGGGAACACCCTGTTTCCGGCGGCCTCGTTTTTTATATCAGTTGCGCCCCGCATGTACCAAACCCTCACCGTTGTTGCCCTCACCCAGGAAACCGCTGATTCCGTCACCATTCACCTGGAGCGGCCCGACCGCCAGCCCATTGCCAGCCGCCCCGGCCAGTTCCTCACCCTCATTTTACCCTGCGGCCCCGGCGGCAAAAAAGAGCGCCGCGCCTACTCGCTCAGCAGCACGCCGCAGGAAGCGCCGCGCTTGTCCGTGACGGTGAAGCGCGTGCCGGGCGGGCTGGTCAGCAATTACCTGCTTGATACCGTGCGTGTGGGCCAGCAGATGGAGGTGATGGAGCCGCTGGGCAACTTCACCCTCAGCCCCAGCCCCAAGGCCGCGCGGTCGTTGGTGCTCATTGGGGCGGGCTCGGGCATCACACCGCTCATGTCCATGCTCAAAGCCGTAGTGCAAGCCGAGCCTCAGAGCCACGTGCTACTGATTTACGGCAACCGCAACGAGGAATCGGTGATATTCCAGAAGCAGCTGGCCGAGCTGGAAGCCCGCTCGAACGGCCACCTGCAGGTGGAGCACGTGTACAGCCAGCCCCTGCAGCCCGGCGGCCCGCACCGCCACACCGGCCGCCTGAATCGCACCATGCTGCTGCGCATTCTGGAGCAGCGCCACCAGTTTCCGGCCGAGCAGGCCGAGTACTTCCTGTGCGGGCCCGAGGGCCTGATGACCGAAGCCCAGGCCGCCCTGGCTTTGCTGGGCGTGCCCGAGGCCCGCGTGCGCCGCGAAAGCTTCGCCGCCAGCGCCGACAACGCCGAACTAATGGCCGCCCAGCCCAGTGGCCACGGAGATGTGTCGACCAACCCGGGCGACGACACCAAGTCTACCCGTACCGTGACGCTGCAATACGAAGGCAGCGAGTACGTTATTGAAGTGCCGGCCGGCAAAACCATTCTCGATACCGCCCTCGACGAAGACATCGACCTGCCGTATTCCTGCCAGGCGGGCGTGTGCACCGCCTGCCGCGGCAAGTGCCTGAGCGGCAAGGTGCATCTGGATGAGCGCGAAGGCTTGTCGGACTCGGAATTGAAGCAAGGCTACATCCTGACCTGCGTGGGCCACCCCATGACCGACGGCGTGGTGATTGAGATTGGCTAGAAAAGGCTGGCTGCCAGACTGGCCGCAGCCAGCGCTGCGGAGGTTGCCGGCTTTATCTTACGAAAACCGGGAAAAACATTCGACCTGCCGGGAGTTTGTTCCGTAAATCGTAGGTTGCGAGTCCGAGCCGTTGACGCCGCTCGCCCTATTAAAAAATATCCCAGATGCTACTAGTTGAACCTACCGCCGAGTCGGCCACCGACACCAGCCGGCCGCCGCGGCACTATTTGCCCGAAGACTTTCTGGTGACCGATTGGGCCACCATTGAGCCTTTTTTTCAGGAGCTGCAAAGCCGGCCGGTGCATACGTCCGCCGAGCTGGAACGCTGGCTCCTCGACCGCTCCGAGCTGGAAGCCGTGCTGAGCGAGGACCTCGCCTGGCGCTACATCCACATGACCTGCGACACGCAGGACCCGGCCCGGGCCGAGGCGTTTCAGTACTTCGTGAACGAGGTGGAGCCGCTGGTGGCCCCCTACGACCACGCCCTGAACGAAAAGATGCTGGCCTCGGAATACCTGGCCGGCCTCGACGAGCGCCGCTACGGCGTGTTTCTGCGCTCGGTGCGCCGGGCCTCGGAAATTTACCGGGCCGAAAACATCCCGCTCAAAACCGACATCAGCACCAAGCAGCAGCAGTATGCCGCCACGGTGGGCGCCATGAACGTGACCCTCGACGGCCAGGAGCTGACCCTGCCCCAGGCCGCCGACCGCCTCAAAAACCCTGACCGCGCAGTGCGCGAAACGGCCTGGCGCGCCATTCAGGCCCGCCGCCTGCAGGACGCCAAGCCGCTCGACGCGCTGTTCACCGAACTCATCGGCCTGCGCCACGAGGTGGCCTTGAACGCTGGTTTTGCCAATTTCCGCGATTACATGTTTGCCGCCCTGGGCCGGTTCGACTACACGCCGCAGGACTGCTTCGACTTCCACGCCGCCATCCGCGAAACGGTGGTGCCGCTGATTGACAACTTCGACCTGGAGCGCCGCCAGGACCTGAACCTGCCCGCCCTGCGCCCCTGGGACCTCGACGTGGACCCCAGCGGCCAGCCGCCTTTGCGCCCCTTCGGCACCGGCGAGGAATTGCTGGAAAAAACCATCACTGTTTTCCAGAACCTTGATTCTTACCTGGGCGACTGCCTGCGCACCATGCGCCAGATGGGCCACCTCGACCTGGAAAGCCGGAAAGGCAAAGCCCCCGGCGGCTACAACTACCCGCTGGACGAAACAGGCGTACCCTTCATCTTCATGAACGCCACCAGCAGCCTGCGCGACGTGGTGACCATGCTGCACGAAGGCGGCCACGCCGTGCACAGCTTCCTCACCCGCGGCCTGCCGCTGGGCGCCGACAAGCACCCGCCGTCCGAAGTGGCCGAGCTGGCCTCGATGAGCATGGAGTTGATGAGCATGGACCAATGGCACGTCTTCTTTCCCGACGCCGACGACCTGCGCCGCGCCAAGAAAACCCACCTCGAAAGCGTGCTCGAAACCTTCCCCTGGGTGGCCACCATCGATAAGTTTCAGCACTGGGTGTACGAGCACCCCACCCACACCGAGGCCGAACGCCACGCCCGCTGGGTTCAGCTGTTCGACGAGTTCAACCAACGCACGGTGGACTGGACGGGCCTCGAAACCTTTAAGCCCTACCTCTGGCAGAAGCAGCTGCACCTCTACGAAGTGCCCTTCTACTACATCGAGTACGCCATGGCCCAGCTCGGCGCCATTGCCGTATGGCGCAACTTCCGCCAGAACCCCACGGAGGGCCTGGCCGCTTACAAGCGTGCCCTGGCCCTGGGCTACACCGCGCCCATCGGCCAGATTTACGCCGCCGCCGGCATCCGCTTCGACTTCAGCACCGAGTACCTGCGCACCCTGGCCGACTTCGTGCGCGAAGAGATGGAGGCGCTTTAGCAGTTCATTGGCACCCAATAAAAAGGCGGCTGGCAAATTTGCCAGCCGCCTTTTTATTGGCTTTCGGTTTCGTTTAGGAAGCGCCGCCGGGCTTGGTGGTCGACGTTGTAGTATTGGTGTCTTTGTCGCACTCTTTCTTGTGCTTGGGACGCGGGTCGCAGTCTTTGCGGCCGCAGGAAGACAAGGCGAGGCCGGTGAGCAGCAGGGCCGGCAGAAAGCGCCGGAAAAGCGTAGCGGTGGTGTGCATGGCGAAAGCGTTAGTGGTGTTAAGTGGCTGAAATATACGCAATAGTTGCGTCGTCTGGCTACTTTAAACCAATTGGCTTTTACGCCGGCTTACTGCGCGCCGATGGTGAAAAAAGACAGCGGCTTGAGCGTGGCGTATTTGCCGCCCAGCGACTGCAGCTCGGCCTGGTGCAGCTTGAGGTAGTCGTTGTATTGGTGCACGGCGTGGTCGTACTGCACGCGCAGGCCCACCACGTTGGCGTCGAGCTGCTGAATGCCTTCCACGAAGTTGCGGGCGTTTTCGGTGGGGGCCGCGCCGTTGGGGGCAGCCACGGGGTACACCGCTTTTAGCAGCGAATCCTGGGCCGCGTCGTATCGGTCAATCAGGTCGGAGCTGGCCATGGTTTCCTGGGTGTAGCGGCGGGCCTTCAGGCGGGTATTGGCCTGGTCGAGGGCCTGCAGCTGGGCGGTGTTGGCGCCGGGCTGGGCTTTCAGCTCGCGCAGCAGCAGGCGTGTCACCCCAATTTTCTGGTCGTCGCTTTCGGTCATGTTGCGCCATTTTGCATTCACCGAATCCTGCAGAATGTTGAACTGGGCCTTCACCTCGGCCACCGCCGCGGGGTTGAGGGAGGCACTTTTGGAGCCGTCGCGCTTGCAGGATGCCGCACAGGCTGCGAGCAGCAGGAGGGCTATAGCCAAGGATTTGACGGGAGAAACGAGAATTTTTGCCATGAGCGAAAAAGGGGTGAGCAAAGCGCGACAACGAACAAAACTACATGGTGCCGCCTGCCGGTGCTCAGAAAAGATTGGGAAGAAAACGACACGGCGTCAACGGCAAGTTCCGCTTCCTATTGTAAAGGAGGCTACCGGGCCGGCTCGCCACTGCCGCGCTGGGGCCAGAGGCCGCTGAGCAGTTGCTCGGCCAGGCGGTGGGCTATTTCGTCGGGTGTGAGCTTACCCTCGGGGCGGTACCAGCTGGGCAGCCAGTTGAGGCTGGCCAGCAGGGTGAGGGCGGCAAAGGCTGGGTCGGGGGTGTGCAGCTCGCCAGCGGCCACGCCCCGCGCAATCAGTTCCCGGAAAGCGCCTTCGTACCGGTCGCGCAAAGCCAGAAACTCGCTGCGGGCCGGCTCGCTCAAGTGCCGCCACTCGTGCAGAAACACGGCCGAGGCGGCGCTGTCATCCGTCAGCACCCGCACGTGGGCCACAATGGCCTGGCGCAGCTGCTCGGCCACGGGTGCCGCCTCCTGGGTAGCGGCCGCAAAGCCGGCAAAGAAGCTGTCGGCCAGCCCGAAGCACACCCGGTGCAGAATTTCTTCCTTCGACTTGATGTGCGAATACAGGCTGCCGGCTTCCAGGCCCAGCGCCGTGGCCAGCTCGCGCATGCTGGTGGCGGCAAAGCCCCGGGCCCGGAACAAGGCCGTGGCGGTGCGGTCAATCTGGGCTTTGCGGGGGCGAAGGGGGGCGGTGGCAGACATAGGCGGGAAAGGTAAAGATAGGGCCTACGAACGCCCGTTAGCAAACGGTTGATGAGACGCGCCTGCTGCCAGGGGCGCTGCTAAGGCATCGACAGGAATTAAGAGAAAGTTAAATCGGGACGCTTCCGTCAACTATCCTGGCGCCGGGACGTATCTTTGCCGTTGCACTGACCTTTTTAACTCTCATTTATTATGAACAAGCATTACTTACTGCTGTCAGCGGGCTTGCTGCTATCGGGCGCTGCCCACGCCCAGGGTACCGAACTCTTTTTCTCTGAATACGACGAGGGAGCGCACCAGTCGGGTGTTAGCTACGGCGGTGCCACCACCTCGACGGGCAACGAGCGGGCCATTGAGATTTACAACCCCACCACCAGCACCGTCAGCCTGAACCCCTACTCGGTGCGCCGCTATTCCAACGGCAGCGCCACCCCCACCGAGGAAGAGCGCCTGGTGAAAAATGTCAGCGCGGGCCAACCCACCACGGGCCTACCCAACACCATGGCCACGCGCAGCACGTTTGTGCTCGTCAACGGTGAGGCCTCGCTGCCGGTACTTCGCAGCCGGGCCAACCAGTTCAGCGCCGGCTACCAGCAGGCTTCCGCATCCACGGTAATCACGGGGGGCGGCATCACCTACTTCAACGGCGACGATGCCGTGGCACTGGTGCGCTACCCCAGCGGCACGGCCGGTTCGGGCACGGGCGTTATCATCGACATCATTGGCGTAATTGGTTCGCAGCCCCCCGCCAGCGGCAGCGGCGGCACCGGCAACTGGAGCGGCACCAACCCGCTCGACGGCACCCCGGCCGTGTACGTATCTTCGGCCAACCAGTCGATTGTGCGCCGCGCCAGCGTGAGCACGGGCGTCCGCAACAACCCCACCCAGGCGACTTATAACATTGCCAACGAGTGGATGATGTACTCCACCGCCTTCAACGGCGCGGGCGGCACTTCTAACCCCGGTGGCCAGCTCTACGACCAGCTGGGCCAGCACAACGACTACGCCGGTCCTTACGGCGCCTACCAAACCACGCTGTCGAACAAGCTGAGCAAGTTCGACGCCAACATCAGTGTGTACCCCAACCCGGCTCACGGCACCGCCACGGTCGAAATCAAGGACGCCAAAGTGGGTAGCGTGACGGTGATGAACAACCTGGGCCAGCGCATTGGCGCTCAGGCCAAAGGCACCGGCCAGGAAAAGCTCACGCTCGACGTGTCGGCCCTGAAGCCCGGCCTGTACTTCGTGCAGGTTTGGAGCGTCGACGGCCAAACCAAAATCTACAAAGAGCTGGTGGTGCAATAAGCGCCCCGGTTTTAAGCTGGAAAAGGAGGGAAGCAATTCCCTCCTTTTTTTATGGGCGTATTTTTGCGGCCCGGCTGCCAGGGTCATCACGTCCTCTTTTCTGAGTTCTGGCTACTCAATACTTAATACTTGCTTTAACACATGCCCGACAACCTCACGCCCCTCAACGCCATCGGCGAATTCGCTTTGATTAACCGTCTGCAAGCCGGCCTCACGCTGCGCCAGCCCGGCTCGGTGCTGGGCATCGGCGACGACGCGGCCATCATCCGGCCCACCGCCGGCATGGAGCAGGTGATGACCACCGACTTGCTGGTGGAGGGCATTCATTTCGACCTCTCGTTCTGTCCCTTGCGGCACCTGGGCTACAAGGCCGTGGCCGTGAACGTGTCGGACGTGGCGGCCATGAACGCCCTGCCCACGCAGCTGGTGGTGGCCCTTTCGGTGGGCCCGCGCTTCACCGTGGAAGCCGTGGAAGAGCTGTATGCCGGCATGCGCCTGGCCTGCGAGGCCTACCACGTGGACCTGGTGGGCGGCGACACCACCGCCAGCCGCGGCGGCCTCACCCTGGCCGTGACGGTGCTGGGCGAAGTGCCCGCCGGCCAGGCGGCGCGCCGCAGCGGCGGCCAGCCCACCGACCTGCTGTGCGTGAGCGGCGACCTGGGCGGCGCCTTCCTGGGCCTGCAGGTGCTGGAGCGCGAAAAGCAAGCCTTCCTGGCCGACCCCGAAACCCAGCCCGAGCTGGCCAACTACGAGTACGTGGTGCAGCGCCAGCTCCGCCCCGAGGCCCGGCTCGACATCGTGCACGAGCTGCGCGAGCTGGGCATCCAACCCACCAGCATGATAGACGTTTCCGACGGGCTGGCCTCGGAGGTGTTGCACTTGTGCGCGGCCAGCGGCACGGGCGCCCGGGTGTTCAGCGAGTTTGTGCCCCTGGCCAACCCCACGCTGGAGGCCGCCGCCGAGTTCAACCTCGACCCCATCACCTGCGCCCTCAACGGCGGCGAGGACTACGAGCTGCTGTTCACGGTGCCCGTTACGGACCACGAGAAAATCAAAAACCACCCCGATATCACCATTCTCGGCCACCTCACCGACAAGGCCGACGGAGCCAATCTGATAACTAAAACCGGCCAGCCCATTCCGCTGAAAGCACAGGGCTGGACCAGCTTCTAGGCTGCTTCCAGGCGGTTTTTGGGGTTTGGGATTAACCTTCTTAAAGCGCTGCCGTTAGGAGGGCAATCAAAAATATTCAGCCGGCTGGCACGCTAATTGTCTTCCAGCTTTCATACCTGGAAATTTTTGCTTCCATTTTACCTTCTTCAGCCATGAAAAAGCTCCCTTATTTCCTCGCTCTGATTATCCTGCTGAGCACCGTATTCGGCTCAGCGCCCGCTAAAGCCCAGTGGAGCCCGCAAGCCAAGGGCGCCGTGATTGGCGGCCTGGGCGGTGCCGCTGCCGGTGCCATCATCAACAAGCGCAACCGGGCCGTGGGCGGCGTGGTGGGCGGCGTGGCCGGCGGTGCCATTGGCTACGGTGTGGGCAAGCACATCGACAATAAAAAGAAGCAGCGCGCTGCTGCCGCTGCCCAGCAACGTGCCGTAGCGGCCCGCGAAGCTGAGTATCGTCGCGAGCTGGCCCTGGCCCGCAACCGCAAAACGACCGTGACCACGACCAGCACCCAGCCTTCGGCCGTGCCGGTGAACAGCCTCACGGCTTCGGCAGCTCCCATGCCGGGCGCTGTGGCTCCGGCAGCGGTATCGAACACCTATCTGCCCAACCCGCACTACGGCGACGCTTCGAAGCCGTACTCAACCGAAGAAATTCGTCGGAAAAGCTGGTAACCCCGGAATCTTATAAAAAACAAACCCCGGGCGCCTGCGCCTGGGGTTTGTTACTTTTAGCCCGTGGGTGATGAGGCCCACTACCTTTTCTTCACCAACACCTTGGACTTATGAAATCCCTCCTTTGCAGCTTGTTTGTGGCCGTCGCGCTGAGCTCTTGTTCGAAAGCCGGCGACGCCGTGAATGTGCAAACCCTCGACCAGGACTTTATCAGCGCCTGGAACAGCCGCGACTCCGGCAAAATCACCGGCATGATGGCCGACGACGTGGCCTTTGTGCAGGGCAACGCCCACTGGAAGGGCAAAGACGAAGTGAGCCAGAAGTGGGTGAGCGCCACCATTGCCACCATCAGCAACCTGAAAACCAGCGTGAGCAGCAGCGGCACCGACGCCAACACAGCCTACGAGGCCGGCACCTTCTCGGTAGACGTGGCCCCCGCCGCACCCGG
The DNA here is from genome assembly GCF_022811645.1 of Hymenobacter monticola. Lineage (NCBI taxonomy): Bacteria > Pseudomonadati > Bacteroidota > Cytophagia > Cytophagales > Hymenobacteraceae > Hymenobacter > Hymenobacter monticola. The sequence continues at coordinate 3,704,320 of NZ_CP094534.1, forward strand.
CGAGCCCGCCGGCTTTGGCGAAGGCAACTACATTTTCCTCTGGAAAAAAGCCGCCGACAATACCTGGAAGCTGAGCTACGCACAACTGGAAGACCTGCCGGTGCAGCGCCGGAATTAGATGGAGTGATGGCGCCAAGCGCCAAAGCAAACGTCATGCTGAGCGAAGCCGAAGCATCTCTACTGCGGATAGTAAATAATTACTTGCGCGGTAGAGATGCTTCGGCTTCGCTCAGCATGACGTTCTTTTTTATTAGGCTCCTACGTGGACTTTCTTAATCCTCTGGGTAGGGCACGAACACAAAGTTGGTGAACTCCTCATCCAGCACAAAGAGGCAGCAGAACTCATTGGGGTCTTTGTAGGTAGCCTGAAACGCCTCGACGCCCTCGGCACTGACGATGCCTTGCTGCACGAACAACTCCAGGTAGCTGGCGAAAACGTGCCACTCCAGCTGCATCTCGTCGGCGTTCACAAGCAGGCCGCCGAGGGGCACTTCCTGCTTGGCAAACACGAAAATGGGGTATTGGCTGATGTCGCGCTTGCGAATCTGGGCCGAGGCTTCGCCCAGCGTGTCGGACACCGTGGCGAAATCCTTGGTGATGGTGCCGAGGTATTTGCCGTTGAGTTCGGGGTCGTTGAAGTAGTCCATTTTATTATAGTGTCAAGCTAGGTTTAATCTTTCGACGGTACGGATGAATAGGGCCGTTTTCTCTCTACTGTCGCTCAAAAAGAAAGGTAGCCGTCCTTTCCCAGTGCTTTGATTCATGGTGTTTATATGTAACTCACCATCTTTTATCAGCACAACGACAACCTGACCAGTTCCTAGCCATTGGCTTGGAATCATAGCTTGAATTACGTGCTTATTATTCTGCTGAATGCTCCAACCCAGATGATTGAAAGCGGACTCGGCTAATTTTCTATTGCTGGCAAGATTCAAACCGGTTTCAAGTGGAGTTACCTCCCGTTCCTTAAGCAGGCAATAGATGCCATAGCCACAGAGTAGGCCGAATATGATAAACGCTGGAATGGCTTGCAGTCGGTTGCTGTCACTTGTCTCGATAAAAACAAACACAGCGCTGACAGCCCATATGGCAATACAGGGAAAAAGTCCGACAAAACCGCCGTACCAGTCAACATTTTTGGGCATTTTCCCCACGCGCATGGCGGTGCGGGCTTCTGCGGGCGTTAGCCAGACCATCTACTTCAACTCCAGCGCCACCACATTCTCCACGTGGTGGGTGTGCGGGAACATGTCCACCGGCTGCACGCGGGTCACTTTGTAGGCGGCATCCAGCAGCTCCAGGTCGCGGGCTTGGGTGGCGGGGTTGCAGCTGATGTACACGATGCGGGGGGCGCGCAGCTCCAGCAGGCGCTTCACCACGTCTTCGTGCATGCCGGCGCGTGGCGGGTCGGTAATGAGGACGTCGGGGCGGCCGTGGTGGGCGGTGAACTCGGCCGTGAGCACGTCCTTCATGTCGCCCGCAAAGAACTCCATGTTGGTGATGTTGTTGATTTCGGCGTTCACGTGGGCGTCGGCCACGGCCTGCTCCACGTACTCGACGCCGATGACCTTGCGGGCCTGCCGGGCCACGAAGCTGGCGATGGTGCCGGCGCCGGTGTAGAGGTCGTACACCAGCTCGTCGCCCTTGAGGTCGGCAAACTCGCGGGCCACTTTGTAGAGCTGGTGGGCGCCTTCGGAGTTGGTTTGGTAGAAGGACTTGGGGCCGATGCGGAAGCGCAGGCCTTCCATTTCCTCCTCGATGTAGGGCTTGCCCTTGTAGTTCACCACCTCCAGGTCGTGGAAGGTTTCGTTGCCCTTGTTGTTGAGGACGTAGTTGAGCGAGGTAATCTGCGGGAATTTCTCGTACACGGCATCCAGCAGCGGCTCGATGCTGTGGTGGGGCAGGTAGCACTGCAAAATCACCATGATTTCGCCGGTGGTCTGGGCCGTGCGGATGATGAGGTTGCGCAGGTTGCCGGTCTGGCGCACGATGTTGCCGAAACGCAGGTCCCGCTCCCGCGCGTAGTCGCGGATGAAGAGGCGGATTTCGTTGCTCGGCTCGGGCTGCAGGTGGCAGTGCTGCACGTCGATTATCTTGTCGAAGCGGGCCGGGGTGTGGAAGCCCAGCACCCGGCGGTCGTAGTGCTGGGTATCGTCGTTGATTTGCTCGTTCGTCAGCCAGCCCATGAAGCTGAAGGTGTACTCCAGCTTGTTGCGGTAGTAGGTGCGCTGGGGCGAGGGCAGAATCTGCTGGATTTCGGGCAGCGCCACTTTGCCGATGCGCTGCAAGGTGTCTTCCACCTGCTGCTGCTTGAAGCGCAGCTGCGAGTCGTAGCCCAGGTGCTGCCACTTGCAGCCCCCGCAGGTGCCGAAGTGCTGGCAAAACGGCGTGGTGCGCAGCTCGGAGTAGGCGTGGAAGTGCGTGGGCACGGCTTCCAGGAAATTCTTCTTGGCTTTGGTGACGCGCAAATCGACCACGTCGCCGGGGGCGACCTGCGACACGAAGATGACCAGATTTTCGATGCGCACCAGGCACTTGCCTTCGGCCACCATGTCCTGGATGGTGACGTTGCGGAGCAGCTCCGCGGGAATGTTTTTCATTCGGCTCATAAGGGTGCAAAACTACTCTCTGAACCACGGATTCGCTCGGATTTTTCGGATGCCACGGATTTTGTGGGCAATTGCAGGTGCCAGAGTTGCCATCGGGCAAACTCAACTTGCTACGCAGATTCCCAACAAAAAAGGCCACCCAAGCGGGTGGCCTTTTTGCTACTTAATTGCTCAGAAGACGTCTACGAAATCCGTGGCATCCGAAAAATCCGAGCGAATCCGTGGTTTATTTCACTACCTCGAACCAGTTTTTGATGCTGGTGCCGTTGGGCAGTTTCAGTAGGTAGAAGTACTGGCCGGCGGCAATGCTTGGGTCGTCGCCCCAGTTGTTCTGGTAGTTGGTGGTGCTGTACACCTCGCGGCCCCAGCGGTTGAACACAGTGAAGGTGTTGCCGGGGTAGAGGGCGATGTTGTCAATCACCAGCACGTCGTTCTGCCCGTCGCGGTTCGGCGTGATGATGTTGTACACCTTGGTGTCGCCGGAGAACTGCACAGTGGTTTCGTTCGAGTTGGAGGTGAAGTTCAGCGGGGTGCCGTTGATGAAGGCAATGACCCGGAATTTCTGCTCAAACCCGAAGCCCGAAGCCGTGGCATTGCCATCGGTATTTGAGATGGTGGCTTGCAGAACATTGCCCGGCACGCGGAGCACTTCGGTCCCGGCGTTGGCATCCAAGCGGCGAACGATGATGTATTCGCTAACCGTGGCTCCTGCATAAGCATTCCAGCTCAGGGCCACGCTGCCTTGGTTGCGGCCGCCCGTGCCGGGCGAGGCCACGGCCACCAGGCGCACCGTCTGCACCACCGAGCTCGAAATGAGGTTGCCGCAGCCGTTGGTCAGGTCGAGGCGGTACTCGTAGGTGTTGGCGTTGGCATCCACGTTGGTGGCATCGGTGTAAGTAATCGACGATACCGGCGTTTGGCCCACGGCCACGAATGCCCCGCTGCCCGCCACGCGGCGCATGATTTGCACCTGGTTGGGGGTGTTGGTGGCGCCCGTAGTGCGCAGCGTCAGCACAATGCGGTTGTTGCTGGCAATGTCGACCGAGCCCAGCGTGAGCGCAATGCCGGGGCTGTCGAACAGCACCGTGCGGGTGGCGGCAGCGCTGGGGCAGGAGGCCGGGCTGGCACTCACTTCCTGCACGCTCACCGAGTACGGGCCCGTGGCATTGAAGCGCACCGTGACGGTGCTGGCCGTGAGCGGCGTGGAGGTGATGGTGCCGCCCACGATGGTCCACTGATAGCTGGCGCCCGGGGTGGGGTTAGCCACGGCGTACTGCTGGGTCTGGGCCACGTTGCACACAAAGCCCGAGCCCGAGATGACGGGCGTGGCCGGCGTGGGGTTCACGGTGAAGGGAGCCGTGTAGAGCGGGCCTGCGCAGCCGGCCGAAGTGGTTTCCTGCACCGTGAGGGTGTAGTTGCCGGGGGCGGGCAGCGTGTTCAGGGTGCGGGTGCTGCCGGTACCGACCAGCGTGGTGCCGCTCAGGATGAAGCTATAGGTCGAGCCCGTGAAGCCGCCCGGCAGGGCAAACGTGACGGGGCCGCTGCCCTGGCACACCCGTGCCGGAGCGGTGATGGTCAGGTTGGTGCGCGGCGAGGGGTTGATGAGCACGCGCAGCGTATCGGACGTGCCCAGGCAGCGCACGCCGCTTGCGGGGTTGCTGGTTTCCGTCACCACAATCTTGCCGATGGTGGGCGTCGTCACCGGGGCCCAGTTCACCGTCACCGTGTTCTGGAAAGTGCTCACCTGCGTGCCGCCGATGATGGTCCAGCCATACGTCGAGCCGTTGGCAAACGAGCCACTGGTGTAGGTGTAGGGGCCATCGGCCTGGCACACCGAGCGGGGCAGCGGCGCCACGGCCACCACGTCGCCGGGGCCGGTGGGGCGCACCGTTTGCAGGCGCGGGTTAATGACGATGGGCAGCGTGGTCGTGTCCGAAGAGCAGCCCTGGGCGTTCAGGCGGAACACCTTCACGTAGCCGCCCGTTTGGGCCGGGCCCCAGTTCACGGTGATGGCCGCTGTGCCCTGACCGGTGGCAATGGTGCCGCCGTTAACCAGCCAGGTATAAGCAGTGCCGGCCGGCGTGGGCACCGAGTAGGCAATGCCCGTCACGGTGGGGCATACCGAAGCCGGGCCCACGATGGACTCCGGTGCCGGGCGCGGGTTGATGGTCACGACCACCGTGCTGGTGCTTACGCAGCCGCTGGCGGTGGTGGCCGTCAGGGTGTAGGTGCGGGTGATGGGGGTGGTTCCGGTGTTCACGCCCAGCAGCACGGGCTGGGCCACGGTGGCACTGCTCAGGTTGGTGGCCGGGCTCCAGCTGTAGGTGTAGCCAGCTACCGGGACCGTACCCAGGGTTACCCGCTTGCCGTCGCACACGGCCACGGCCGGGCCGGCGTTGGCGGTCGAGGCCGGGTTCACGGTCACGGTCACGGTGCCGGTGGCCACGCAGCCATTGGCGGTGGTGGCCGTCAGGGTGAAGGTCGTGACGATGGGCGTGTTGGTCGTGTTGGCCAGCGTGAAGGTAGGGTTGGCAACCGATGCGCTGCTCAGGCCGGTGGCCGGGCTCCAGCTATAGGTGTAGCCAGCCACCGGGGCGGCGCCCAGCGTAACGGCGTTGTTCGAGCAGGTCGTCTGGTTGGCGCCGGTCACGGCCACTGCGGCGGGGTTAACAGTTACAATCACCGTATCGCGCTGGAAGCAGCCGTTGCTCGTCGTCGCCAGCAGAATGTATTGCTGGGTGATGTTGGCGCCCGTCGTGTTGGGCAGGGTCACCGTCGGGTTCAGCACCGAGGCACTGCTCAGGCCCGTGGCGGGGCTCCAGGTGTAAGTCGTGCCCGTCACAGCGGTGCCGGCACCAATGGTCGTGGCCACGTTCGAGCAGGTTGCCTTGTCTGGGCCAGCCTGGGCCACAGCGGCGGGGTTCACCGTCACTACTACCGTGCTAGTGGCCGTGCAGCCGTTGGCCGTGGTGGCCGTCAGGGTATAAGTCTGGGTGATGTTGGCGCCGGTCAGGTTGGGCAACGTCACGGTGGGGTTCAGTACCGAAGCGCTGCTTAGGCCCGTAGTGGGCGTCCAAGCATAGGTGGTGCCGGCCACAGCCGTGCCGGTGCCGATGGCGACGGGCACGTTTGAGCAAGTCGATTTCGCTACGCCGGCTTGGGCCACGGCGGCTGGGTTGACGGTCACGGCTATGGTGCTGGTGGCGATGCAGCCGTTAGGCGTCGTAACTGTCAGGGTGTAGGTGGTGGTGATGGGCGCGCCGGTGGTGTTGGTCAGGGTAACGGTTGGATGCGGGCCCGAAGTATTATTCAAACCCGTAGAGGGACTCCAGGTGTAAGTATTACCGGTTAGGGCTACGCCGCCGCCCAGTATCCGGCTTTCGCCCGAGCAGAAAGCTAACGCTGGTCCCCCCGCATTGGCTACGGCAGCGGGGACTATAGTCACAACCACGGTGCTGGTAGCGGTGCATCCCTGGGCTGTGGTAGCCGTCAGGGTGTAGGTCTGGGTGATATCGCCGCCAGTCAGGTTGGGTAGGGTCACGGTTGGGGTCAACACCGAGGCGCTACTCAAGCCCGTGGTGGGGCTCCAAGCGTAGGTGGTGCCGGCCACAGCCGTGCCGCTGCCGATTGTCACGGGCACATTCGGACAGGTCGACTTAGCCAAGCCAGCGTCGGCCACAGCGGCGGGGTTGATGGTCACTACCACCGTGCCCGTGGCCACGCAGCCGTTGGCCGTGGTGGCCGTCAGCGTGTAGGTGGTGGTGATGGGCGCGCCGGTGGTGTTGGTGCCGGTTGCGGTCGGGTTCAGGATGTTGGGGTTGCTGAGGCCCGTAGTCGGGCTCCAGCTATAAGTAGTGCCCGCTACTGGGGTGGCCGAGCCACCGAGGGGTGCCGAGGTCGTGCCCGAGCAGAAGCTGATGGCCGGGCCGGGCGTGGCCACGGCAGCCGGGTTCACCGTCACCACCACCGAAGACGTGGCCGAGCAGCCCGTCGCATCGGTGGCCGTCACGGTATAAGTCTGGGTGATGGGGGCGCCCGTCGTGTTGGGCAGCGTTACCGTCGGTTGCGCAGCGGTCGCGCTGCTCAGGCCGGTGGCCGGGCTCCAGCTATAGGTGTAGCCAGTGAGGGCCGTCGTGCCAATGGAGGCCGAAGCCACACCCGAGCAGGTGCTCAGGGCCGGGCCGGCGTTGGCGGTGGCGGCGGGGTTCACCGTCACGCGCACCGTGCCCACGCTGGAGCAGTTGCTGCCCACCGTTACGGTCAGGGTATAAATCTGGACGATGGGGGCGTTGGTGGTGTTGGGCAGGGTCACGGTGGGGTTGGCCACGGTGGTGCTGCTCAGGCCAGTGGCCGGGCTCCAGGCATAGGTAGCGCCCGCAATGGGCGTGCCGCCGAGCGGCGTCGAGGCCACACCGGGGCAGATGGTACGGTCGGCGCCGGCGTTGGCCGTGGGCGGAGGCGTCACGGTCACGGTCACGGTGTTCGAGATGTTGCAGGTGCCGTCGGTACCCGTCACGGTGTAGGTCGTCGTGGCCGTGGGGGTCACGGTCACGGTGGTGCTGGTCGAGTTCAAGCCCCCGCCGGTCCACACGTAGGTGAGGCCGGCCTGGCCCGCCACGGTGAGGGTGGTGCTGCCGCCCAGGCAGATGGTGGGCGCGGCGGCCGTCACCGTGAGGGCGGGCAGCGGGCGGATGTCTACCGTTTTCACCACCGAGTCGGTGGGGCAGCCGCGCGAGGAAATGCCCCTCAGCACCAGCGTGCCGGTGGTGTTGGCACTGTTCCAGGTCACGTTCACCGCGTTGGTGCCCTGGCCGCTGCTGATGGTGCCGTTCCGCACGGTCCAGTTGTAGGAGGTGGGCACCGGGCCGGCGGCGGTGTAGGTGCGCACCGTGGCGGGGTCACACACCGTGGCCGGACCGTTGATGGCGTTGGGGCCCGCCGCGCGCGTCACCGTAATGCGGAACACATCGGCGGCAATCTTGCCGCCGCAGCCGTTGTCCTTCACCGTCACGGCAATGTCGTAGGGCGTGGCGCGGGCGTTGCCGCAGGCCGAGTTGAACACGAACGTGCCCGTTACCGTGCCGGTGCCGGAGGCCGTGGCCGTGCCGGTTCCGGTGCCGGCCTGTACCGTGCCCGTGTTGTTGTTGAAAGTGGTGTTAAAGGGCCCGCTCCCGTCCAGCAGCACGCTGTTGGCCGTGAGCACCAGGGGGTGGCCCGGGGTGCTGGCCTGGGTGGCCGTGATGGGGATGCTCAGCGACTGCCCTTCTTCAATGGTGTAGCTGCGGGGGGTGCTGATGGTAGAGGGCAATACGGGCGGCGGCGTGGTCGGGCAGGTCGACACCACGAGTTGCAGGTCGCGTCGGGTGGTGCCAATCAGTACCTCACGGCCGTTGATGTTGCGGTATTCCTGCACGTCCACGGCCACCACGTAGAGGCCGTTGGTGGTGGCGCCGTACTTGGCTACCCCGGTGCTGGCGTTGAGCAACGCAAAGTTGCCCGGGCCTGTGCCGAAAGGCGTGGCCGAACTGTAGCTGGAATTAAAATAGGGGGTGGTAGCAAACGTAGGCGGCGTGGTCGTGATGTTGGTTACGTTGCTGTACGGGGTGCCGAAAGAGTACGCCAGCCGGTCGCCGTCGGCATCCACCGCGTTGTTGAGCGAAATGGTGGTGTCGTTCTGGCAAACAATGGCCACGGCCGTGTCGGAAAAAACCGGCGAGCGGTTCGAGATGAGCGGCGGGGCCATGCTCACGTACAGCGTCATGTTCTGGTTGCCCGAATTGGACAGGTTGGCGATGCCGGCGTTGCGCGCCCCCAACGTGAAGGTGGCGTAGTAGCCATCAAACGACACCGGCAGGTTCACCACCTGGATGTACTTGCACAGGTAGAAGGGCTGGCTGGGGCCCTGCACAGTGCAGCCCGCCGGCACCGCCGGCGAGATGGGCGGCGGCAGGGCGCCTGATGTCGACGGCGTCGTCCTGTTAATATTAAACGGGGGGAGACTAGCGCCGGTGGTCCGGTTGTAAATGGTAACGGTGGCGTTGGGCGGCGGCGGCGCTATACTGCCGGGGTTGGTGCTGTAGAGGCCGTTGCTGTAAACGGTGACCGTGATTTCGTAGCGAAACGGAGCGGTCGTGGGGCCGTTGGCGTCCAGGTAACGGTAGCTCATTTCACCGCCCAGCAAGTGGGTAGCCCGCGCCGGGCCCACGCCCAGCACCAGAAGCGCCAGCAGCAGTATCGACCCGAAAAAACGCCGTGGTAAGGTTTTAAACATATAAAAAAGTAAAGGGAGGGAATGCAGACCACCAATCCGACGGCCCTTGGGCCGTCAGATTGGTTAATGCCGGAAAATCATAAATTGGGAGAGTGGGGCTACTCGCGTACCACGCGGCGCACGGCGGTTTGGCCCTGGGCATCGCGCAGCTGGAGCAGGTACACACCGGGTGCCAGGCGGCTCAGGTCCAACTCGGCATCGGCGTCAGGGCCTAGGCGCAGGGTCGTGCTCAGCAGCGTGGCGCCCAGCAGGTTTTGCACCGCGGCGGTGTAGGTGCCGGCCGCACTCGCGTCAGGCAGGCGCAGGTGCACCCGGCCGTCGGGCGTGGGGGTGGGGTAGAGGCTGAGGCTGGGCAGAGCCTGCTCCTGGCGGCTTGCCAAAGGACCGAACAACAGCTGATAGTCTTCATACTCCGCGTTGAGCAGGTTGACGGTGCACGCAAAGGGCGTGTTGGCATTAGCTACCGTCATCACCCGCATGCGCATATTCGAACCGGCCGCCGGGCTGTTCACCGTGAAGGTGGTGGTGTAGTTTAGCGTAGAAGGTACCGCGCTGGACAGCAGCTCGTTGTTGTCGAATACCCCATTTTGGTTCTGGTCGACCCACACGGCCACGCGGTGGGCCGTGGTCAGGTTCACGCCCACCGACAGGTTCACGGTGCGGCCGGCGCCCATGGTGATGGGGTTGCTGGTAAAGTTGCCGTAGCCGCCCGTCGAGTTGCCGGTGGTGTTGTTGTAGCCGGGCTGGGCATTGGCCACCGCCACCGACGTAATGTAGAACGGGCTGCCCAGCACCGTGCCGTTCGGGCCGGCGCCGCCGGTGCCATTGGCGGCGCAGTAGGTGAAGCACGGAATCTGAATGGTGATGTAGTTGAGGCGTGTGCCGGTGGCCGCGCCGTTGGCGTTGGTGGCCGTCAGGCTCACGGTGAAAGTGCCGGCCGTGGTGTACTGGTGCGTGGGGTTTTGCAGGGTGCTGGTGGTGCCGTCGCCAAAGTTCCAGAGCCAGGAGGTGGGCGCGTTCTGGCTGGCGTCGATGAATTGCACCGGGTTCACGCAGCCGCCCGCCACGTAGTTGCTCGTGAAGAAGCCCACGTTGGTGGGCGGCGAGGTGTTGGGGCGGGCAATGATGGTGTAGTCTTCGGCCTGGCCGCTCACCTGGTTGGAGCAGGGCGAGGTGCTGTTGCCCACGGCATCGGCCACCACGCGCAGGCGCAGGGGCCGGTTCAGCGTCACGGTGCCGGGCAGGGTGATGTTGGTGGTGGCGCCAGGGCTCAGGGTGTTCAGGCTCTGGTAAATCTGCTCGGCGCTGGTGAGCGTGCCGTCGTTGTTGGCGTCGAGGTACACCCGGATGTCGTGCGCATTGGTGCCGCCCGTGGTGATAATCATTTGGGTGCTGAGGCCCACCATCAGCTCGGCGCGCTGCGTGCAGGTGAAGTTCTCGTAGCCCGCGCTGCCGTTGGCCGAGGTATTGTCGATGGTGCCCAGCCGGAAGCGGGTGATGCCGTAGTTGCCGAAGTAGTTGACGGTGGTGGGCGTGCAGGCGGCGGCCACGGGCACCTGCGTATTGTAGGTGATGCTGGTGGCGGCCGTGGTGCTGTTGCCGGCGGCGTTGGTGGCGCGCAGCGTCACGGCGTAGGTGCCGGCCGCGGTGTAGCACTTGTTGGGGTTTTGCACGGTGCTGGTGGTGCCGTCGCCAAACGTCCACAGCCAGGAGGTGGGCACGTTCTGGCTGGCGTCGGTGAACTGCACGCAGCCGGTGCAGGTGGTGGTGGCGCTGGTGGTGAAGGCGGCCACGGGCGGGCTGGCGTTGGCCGAGAGCGTCACGCTGTAGTCCTCGTCCTGCGAGTACACCGGCGTCGAGCAGGAGGTGGGAATCGGACTGTTGGCGTAGTCGGTGGCCACGCGCATGCGCAGACGGGTGCCCAGCGTGGCCGTGGCCGGCACCGTGAAGCTGCCCGAGTGCGTGGTGGCGTTGTCGGAGCTGAACACCAGCTCGTTGTTGCCGGTGAAGGCCCCGTCGTTGTTGTAGTCTATCCACGCGCGCACGTTTTGGGCCGCCGTGGCGGTGGTGCGCACGCTGATGGAGTAGGGCTGGCCCACCACCAGCGCCGCGTTCTGCGTGCAGCTGTAGTCGTGGTAGCCGGCCAGGTAAGCCGTGCGGTTGGCCAGCACGTTGCTGCCCACCGTCACGTTCAGAATCGCCATGCCGTAGAGCGAGGGATTGGTGACGCTTGCCGAACCCGGCGTACAGGCCGCGGCGATGGGGCACTGGGCCTCAGCGGTTGAGGATATTCCCAGCGTCAGCAGGACGGCAGCTACGCCGGAAGCAACGCGGGACCAAGAGCGTAGGAGTGGAAGCATACGGTATGTTGAGAGAAAACAATAGAATTCAATGGATAAATGTAAGGACAAAATGCGGACGGGAAATCCCCAATCGGTTGTTCCCGGGTTTTATTCGCCCGTGCCTCCGGCGAGGCCGCCCAAAGTCCCTTTTTATCCCCCTGGCAAGCGCCGGTTCATTGCCTGACCGCCGCCCCTGCACAGGGTTTAAAGTGCAGCTGGCAAAAATCGCACCATGCGGGCGTAAATTTGGCCGCAACCCTGTTCTTTCGTTCTTCTCGGCCTTTCGCGCCATCCATCTTCATCCCCATGCCTTCTCCTATTGTTCTCATCACCGGCGGCACTTCGGGCATCGGCCGGGCCTGCGCGCTGGCCTTTGGCCGGGCCGGCTACCAGGTGGCCATCACGGGCCGCGACGAAAAAAAACTCGCTGAAACCGCCCAGGTCCTGGCCGCGGCCGGCGTGGCCCACCTCACCGTGCGCGCCGACGTGGGCGATGAGGCCGCCGCCGAGCGCGCCGTGCAGGAAACCGTGGCCCGCTTCGGCGGCCTCGACGTGCTGCTCAACAACGCCGGCATCAGCATGCGCGCCCGCTTTCAGGACGCCGACCTCGACGTCATCAAGCAGCTCATGCAAACCAATTTCTTCGGCACCGTTTTCAGCACCAAGTTCGCCCTGCCACACCTGCTCAGGAGCAAGGGCACGGTGGTGGGCATCAGCAGCATTGCGGGCTACCGGGGCCTTCCCGGCCGCACCGGCTACTCGGCTTCTAAGTTTGCCATGAATGGCTTTCTGGAAGCCCTGCGCACCGAATTGCTCGACCAAGGCGTGAACGTGCTCACGGCCGCGCCCGGTTTCACGGCCTCCAACATCCGCAACACCGCCCTCGCCGCCGACGGCTCGGCCCAAGGCGAGAGCCCGCGCGACGAAGGCGCCATGATGAGCAGCGAAGCCGTGGCCGATGAAATCCTGCGCGCCGTGCAGCAGCGCAAGCGTACGCTGGTACTCACCGGTCAGGGCAAGCTGGTGGTGTTTCTCAATAAATGGTTGCCGGGCCTGAGCGACAAGCTGGTGCTAAACCACTTCCGTAAGGAGGAAAAGGGCGTGGACGTGGGTTAAGGGCTCGTTCGGGCGGGGCGCCTCACCCCCCGGCTCCTTCTCCTAAAGGAGAGGGGGAGACACGCGACGTCTTGCTAATTGTTCGGGTTTGCCTAATAAAAAAGCCTCTGCAATTGCAGAGGCTTTTTGCTGGGAATATTTTACGATTAAATAGCCGCAAGCAGTCGTTTGGCACCCCCCTCTCTTTTGGGAGAAGGGGCCGGGGGTGAGGACCCCCGCCCGAACGACTACATCGCGGCCTTCTGGGCCAGCTTCACGGCTTCGTACATGTCCACCACGCCGCCGGTCACTGACAGCGTGCTGAAATCGGTTTGCTTGTCGGTGCCGGGCACGCGCACCTGGGTGTGGTGCACCTGAGCCGACTGCATGATGATGCGCTTCAAGTCAGCAGCCGTGAGCTTGGGGAAGTACGACTTGAGCACCGCCGCCACGCCGGCCGTGACGGGTGAGGCCATGCTGGTGCCGCTTTCGTTGCCGAAGGTGCTGCCGGGCAGGGTGCTGAAAATGCCCACGCCGGGCGCAAACACGTCGACCGCCTTCTTGCTGTAGTTGGAGAAATCGGCGGGCAGGGCGGCGTTGTCTTTCGGGCCCGAGGCGCCCACGGTGAGCAGGTTGGGCACCGTGGCCTTGTTCATATAGAAGGAGGCTGGGTAGTTGTCGCTCACATCGAGGTTCTGGTTCTCGTTGCCGGCGGCGTGCACCAGCAGCACGTTTTTGGCGGCGGCGTACTTGAAGGCGGCCTCCACGGCGGCGCGCTGGGGCGAGAACTCCTTGCCGAAGCTCATGTTGATGATGCTGGCGCCGTTGTCGACGGCGTAGCGAATGGCGTTGGCAATGTCCTTGTCGCGCTCGTCGCCGTCGGGCACGGCGCGTACCGTCATGATGCGCACCGGGGCGGGGGCCAGGCCCTGCACGCCGAGGTTGTTGTCGCGCACAGCCGCGATGATGCCCGACACGTGGGTGCCGTGCATGGGGTCGGGGCCGTGCAGGTCGTTGTTGCCGTAGTAGCGCTCGGTCACGTCCTCGGGGTTGTCCTTCACGATGTCGGCCCGTGGGTTGAATTTCAGATTCAGCGAGTTGTCGAGCATGTTGCGTTCCTGCTTCACGCCCTCGTTGAGCTGAGCGAGCAACGCGTCGGCGTCGGCGGCGCCGGTCTGGCGCATCATTTCCAGCATGCCCCCGATGGCGCGCTTCAGGTTGGGGTCGTCGGGGTTGGCGTTTTTCAGGGCCACGGTGTCGAGTTTCTCGGTGCCGAGGGCCTGCTTCATGGCCGCCACCATCTGGGTGAGGGGGCCGGCCATGCTTTCCACCTCCTTGTTGCGCTCGGTTTCCTCGGCCAGGCGGTTTTTGTAGGCCTTTTCGGCTTTCTGATACAGGGCGTAGTCGGCCTTTTCGGTGGGCTTCACCGTGGCAGCGGTTTTGCCCTTGAAGCGCACCCGGCCGGCGGCCACAATGCGCGTCATTTCCAGGGTTTCGGCGTTCACATTGCGGCCGTCGGGGCCGCCGAGGAAGTTCCAGCCGTGCACGTCGTCGATGTAGCCGTTCTTGTCGTCGTCGATGCCATTGCCCGGGATTTCCTTGGTATTGGTCCACAAAACCGGCTTCAAATCAACGTGGGCCGTGTCAATGCCCGAGTCGATGACGGCCACCACGATGGGCGTGGGCGTCAGCGTTTTCAGCAGTTCGGCATAGGTGCGGGTGGCGCCCACGCCGGGCACTTTGTCCAGCTCGGGGTCTTTGAGGTACCATTGGGCGGCGCTTTGGTCGCCGATGGGGGCGGGCTTGGCCGGGGCCGGCGTTTCGGGGGCCACGGGGGCGGCCGGCGCCGCGGTGGGCACGCTCACGGCAGCCGAAGCAGCGGTGCTGGCCTGGGGCCGGCGGGCGCACGAAGAAAACAGCGTGGCGGCCAGCAGCAGCGGCACCGATACGCGGGGGAAATTCAAGCTTGGCGTCATACGAAAGGAAAAAGGCCACGCAACCGGGCGGCCGGGAGTTGAAGAACGAAGATATAAGGGACTGAACACGTAATCGGGCTAAAGACGTGCCCACGGGTCCAATGTTGCGCCCAGCAGCTCAACCAACGGCCCCTTGCGGCCCGGCCACCACCAGCAGCAGGGCGTCTTCGGCGGCGGGGGTGAGGCGCCAGTAACGGTACAGGCTGCGGTATTCCCAGGTTGTCAGGTCAAGTTCGCCGAGGCGCACGGCCACGCGGGCGGCGGCCCGGGCGGGCAGGCTGGCCGCCTCGGCTAGTTCGGCGGTGGTGCGCTCGGGATACTGCATCAGAGCCAGCAGCATGAGCCGCAAGCGCAGGCGCCCGCGCTTGTCACGCACCTTATAGGTCTTCAACAGCCAGTCCTCGATGCGGGCCTGCACGGCGGCGGGCTCCATGCTGAGCGGGGGAGGGGGCGGCGGGTTGTCGCGCTCGGCCACGCGGCGAGCAAAGGCGGTGGGGAGGTTGTCGGGCATGTGGTAGGGCCGGGGATGAGTAAGCCGGTAAAATAGCTGGCTAATTTAATGTATCATCAGGCTAATTTATCTAATTATCTGGCTAATTAACTGCAAATCCTGGCTAATTAACCGAAAAATCTGGCTGATTGATAGCAACGTCTGACTAATTAACCGGAAACGCTGACTAACTAATTTCAATACCCGGCTAACTAGTCGCAATATCTGGCTAATTAAGCGGAAGGGCTGGCTAACTTGCCTCTTGCGTGGTGTGGCGCGACCGGGCGCCTCACCCCCCCGGCCCCCTCTCCGAAAAGGAGAGGGGGTGCGTTCTGGCAAAGCAGACGTCTGGCACCCTTCTCCTTTTCGGAGAGGGACCGGGGGTGAGGCGCGCCGTTGAACGGTAACTTCACGCCTCAATTCTGGTTTCCCGCGCATGATTCGTTCCTTACGCCCGCTGCTCGCGGCCCTGCTGCTGCCCCTCACGGCCCTGGCCCAAACGCCCAAAACCTACACCTCCTCCGAAATCCTGCTGGGCCTCAAGAAGCTCAACGTGCTGGGCTCGGTGATGTACCTGGCCGCCCACCCCGACGACGAAAACACCCGCCTCATCGCCTACCTGGCCAACGAGCGCCTGCTCGAAACCAGCTACCTGAGCTGCACCCGCGGCGACGGCGGCCAGAACCTCATCGGCCCCGAGCTGCGCGAAGGCCTCGGCGTGATTCGCACGCAGGAGCTGCTGGCGGCGCGGCGGCTCGATGGCGGCCGGCAGTTCTTCACCCGCGCCAACGACTTCGGCTTCTCGAAAACCTCCGACGAAACCTTCCGCATCTGGGACAAGGAGCAGGTGCTCGCCGACATGGTGTGGGTCATCCGCCAGCGCCGGCCCGACGTGCTCATCACCCGCTTCCCGCCCGATGCCCGCGCCGGCCACGGCCACCACCAAGCCAGCGCCATCCTCGCCGCCGAAGCCTTCGACGCCGCCGGCGACCCCAAGCGCTTCCCCGAACAGCTCCAGTACGTGCAAGCCTGGCAGCCCAAGCGCCTGCTCTGGAACACCGGCAGCTTCTTCGTGAAGCCCGGCGAAAACATGGACGGCTACCTCAAGCTCGACGCCGGCGGCTACAACCCCCTGCTGGGCCAGAGCTACGGCGAAATCGCGGCCCGCAGCCGCAGCAACCACCGCAGCCAGGGCTTCGGCTCGGCCGCCCAGCGGGGCGAGGCGCTGGAGTATTTCCAGCCCGTGAAAGGCGACAAGGCCACCAAAGACCTGTTCGAAGGCGTGGACCAGACCTGGAACCGCGTGCCCGGCGGCGCGGCCGTGGGCAAGCTCATCGAGGAGGTGATTCGCAAGTACGACCCAAGCAACCCCAGCGCCAGCGTGGCGGGGCTGCTGAAGGTGCGGGAAGCGGTAGAAAAGATGGTTTCTTCTTCTTACAACAGCCAAGCAACTCGTGATTCAAATGCGACATTCTGGGCCTTGGAAAAAGAAGCAGAAGTGCAAACACTAATTCAGGCAGCCTCGGGTATTTATGTTGATGCTGTTGCAGATGTTCCCACTGCAGTGGCAGGGCAGAAGCTGATTATTAATCTGGAAGTCGCAAACAGAGCAACAGCACCACTAAAAATCAATTCCATCAGTAGTTTCGGTTTGGTATCTATTGACACAGCCTTTGAAAAACCAATTGTCGTTGATGCCGGCAAAGCTTTACGGATGCCATTGCATGGTACTGTAAGCACATTCTTGTCAAGCGACGGTTTCGCGAAGGGAGCGAAGAAACGTGACATCAAAGAGAAACAATATCCTGCTTTTTCCCAGCCGTATTGGTTGTTAGAAAAAGGCTCAGTTGGAATGTATGCCATCCCCAACCAGTATGTTGTTGGTCGCACAACCTTGTACCCGCCGTTGAGCGCAATTTCATCATCTGGTTCCGGTGGAATGCAAAACGTTGTTACACCAGGTCAACACTTGATTGGAAACGCAGAGAATGGACCAATTGCCAGTATCGCAGTATTTACATCAGCAGGTAATGCATCAATTCTGGGTTCTGCTATTCAATACAAACACACCGACCCGGTGCTGGGCGAATTATACCAGCCGCTGGCCGTGGTGCCGCCCGTGCTGGTGAACCTGCCGCCCGCCCGTTCCTACGTCTTCGCCGATGCCCAGCCCAAGACCGTGCCCGTCACGCTGCGGGCCGGGCGCGCCGGGGTGAGCGGCCGCCTGGCCCTGGCCCTGCCCGCCGGCTGGAAGTGCGAGCCCGCCACCGCCGACTTCGCCCTCGCCGCCAAAGACGAGGAGTTGACCGTGAACTTCCAGGTGCAGCCCCTGGCCGGCGCCGCGCCCGGCCGCGCCGAGCTGCGCGCCACCGCCACCGTGGCCGGCCAGGCCTACGCCCGCGGCATCCAGAAGATTGAGTACCCGCACATCCCCACGCAGTTCCTCTTCCCCGAGGCCGTGGCCCCGCTGGTGAAGCTCGACCTGAAGCGGCGCGGCCAGAACGTGGCCTACCTCATGGGCGCCGGCGACGAAGTGCCCGATGCCCTGCGCCAAATTGGCTACAACGTGACGCTACTGAAACCTGAGGAGCTGAACGCCGCCAACCTGAAAAAATATGATGCCCTGGTGCTGGGCGTCCGCGCCTACAACACCGTGGACCGGCTCAAAACCCAGCAGCCCGAAATCCTCAAATACATCGAGCAGGGCGGCAACGTGGTGGTGCAATACGTGGTGAACCGCGGCACCGTGATGCCCGAAATCGGCCCCTACCCGATGAGCCTCAGCACCGACCGCGTGACCGTGGAAGATGCCCCCGTGACCCTGAAGAAGCACCAACTGCTGGCCGCCCCCAACAAAATCACCGAGCAGGATTTCCGCGGTTGGGTGCAGGAGCAGGGCCTTTACTATCCCTCAAAATGGGACCCGAAATACCAGACCGTCATCTCCAGCAGCGACCCCGGTGAGGCCCCCAAGGAAAGCGCCATTCTGGTGACGGACTACGGCAAGGGGCACTACATCTACACCGGGCTGTCGCTGTTTCGGGAGTTGCCGGCCGGCGTGCCGGGCGCGTACCGGCTGATTACGAACATGATTTCCTACGGGAAGGAAGTGGCGCAGTAGAGATGCAATATGTTGCGTCTCGTCGTTAGCTCCGCTGACCTTCGGTTGAACGACAACTTAGAACGACCAGCACCAAACGTATTTTTGCCCCATGTCCGCACCCATCACATCCATCGACCAACTCGACCCGAACGGCATCTACACCTATGCCGACTACCTCACTTGGCAGTTCACCGAGTTGGTAGAATTGCTGCGCGG
This sequence comes from Hymenobacter monticola, assembly GCF_022811645.1. Taxonomy (NCBI): domain Bacteria; kingdom Pseudomonadati; phylum Bacteroidota; class Cytophagia; order Cytophagales; family Hymenobacteraceae; genus Hymenobacter; species Hymenobacter monticola. The sequence goes on from NZ_CP094534.1 coordinate 3,722,422, forward strand.
CAAAATCATGCGCCGCATGAGTGCACCTACTGACCGGCACCAAGCCTTGCTGGGGGAGTTGTATCTAGCGTTCGGTAACCACTTGCGGCGGCAGCGTTGCCAGGTGCGGATGGCCCCCTATGATGTACGTTTGCCCAAACGCGGCACAACTGCTGATGAGGCCATTTATACCGTGGTGCAGCCGGATTTGTGCGTCATCTGCGACCCGAGCAAAATTGAGCCGCGCGGCTGCCTGGGCGCACCCGACCTGATTATTGAAGTAGCCTCGCCCCGCACGGCCGCCCGCGACTGGAAAGACAAGTTCGACCTCTACGAAGAAGCCGGCGTGCGCGAGTACTGGATTGTGCTGCCGCAGGACAACGACGTTTCCGTGTTCGTCCTCGACGATGTCACCGCCCGCTACCGCTTGGTGGGCGAGTACGCCAGCCCCGGCCTCATCCCATGCCAAGTGCTGCCCGGCCTGAACCTGGATTGGGCCGATGTATTCGCCGAAAATCCGGTTTAGCGCGGTTTTCCTGCCTCCCAATTTTACTTTGCGGGTCGTTTGGGCATTTACTTGCCCGAACGACCCGCTTTCTTATCAAGCTTTTCTCCCAATCTGCGCCGCCGTGGCTCCCCCTCTCCCGGAGGGGAGGGGGCCGGGGGGTGGGGTTCTCCTTATGCTCACAGTTGAAAAAATCGGCGGCACCTCGATGACCGCCTTCGCCCACGTCCTCGACAACATCATCTTCCACAAGCGCGAAGGCGCGGCCCTCTACAACCGCGTGTTCGTGGTGTCGGCCTACGCCAACGTCACCAACTGGCTGCTCGAAAACAAGAAAACCGGCGAGCCCGGCGTGTACCACCGCATCACCCAAGGGCAGGAGTTTCGCTCGGCGCTGCAGCAGGTGGCCGAGCAGCTGAAGGAGCTGAACAAAAATTACGAGCCGCTGGGCCTGAACCTGGCCGTGGCCGACGCCTTCATTCAGCAGCGCGTCGACCAGGCCCAGGTGTACCTGGATAGCCTGGTGAACGTGCTGGCCTCGGGCTACGTGAACAGCGCGAACATCCTGCAGGCGGCCCGCGAAATCCTGGCCTCGATAGGGGAGGCGCACTCGGCCTTCAACTCGGTGAATATTTTGCTCAACAAAGGGGTGCACGCCACGTTGGTCGACCTCAGCGGCTTCGACGACGCCCAGGCCCTGACCATTGATGAGCGCATCCGCCAGGCATTTGGCGACATCGATTTTCTGAAAACCATTTGCATTGCCACCGGCTACACCAAGGGCACAGAGGGCATCATGCGCGAGTTCGACCGGGGCTATTCCGAAGTTACTTTCAGCAAGATAGCCGTGGCCGTGCATCCGCAGGAGGCCATTATTCACAAGGAATACCACCTCAGCTCGGCCGACCCCGGGCTGGTGGGCGTGGACCAGGTGCGGCCCATCGGCTTCACCAACTACGACGTGGCCGACCAGCTGGCCGACGTGGGCATGGAGGCCATTCACCCCAAGGCGTCGAAGCCGCTGGAAATAAACGCCATCAACCTGCGCATCAAAAACACCTTCGAGCCCGACCACCCCGGCACGCTCATCACCCGCGATTTTGTGTCGAAAGACAAGCACATCGAAGTCATCACCGGCACCGAGAAAGTCGTCATCATCGACATCCACGAGCCGCTGATGGTGGGCGCCGCCGGCTTCGACCTGCACCTGATGCAGGTGTTTTTCGACCTCGGCGTGAGCTACATCTTCAAGGCCACCAGCGCCAACAGCATCTCGCTCGTTATCTGGGAGAAAGACCTCAAGCCCCAGCTCATGGCCGCCCTTGAGGCCAAGTACGAAAGCATCACCGTGGAGCCGGCCGCCCTGGTCTGCCTCATTGGCTCCAACATCGACGAGCCCGGCCTGCTGGCCCGCGCCGCCCGCGCCCTGGCCGATGCCGGCATCAACATCCGCAGCGCCGGCTTTGCCCTGCGCAAGGTCAACATCCAGTTCATCGTGGGCCGCGAGGACTACCAAACGGCCATCATCGCGCTGAACCAGGCGCTGGGGTAACATTATGCAAGGGTGGGAGGGTATGGGGGCAGGAGGGCAGGAGGTTCAAAATACGCTGCCACAACTCTTACCCTCATACCCTCTTACCCCCATGCCCTCAACTATGACGCTCCGCCAGTTCCTCCTCTTCACGGCCATCTCGCTGCCGGCTTGCGTGCTGCTCATTTTGTTTCTCGACCAGCCGCTGGCCGGGTTCATTCACGGCCATTTCACGTGGTCGGCCCCGTTCTTCGGCGCCCTCACCGCCGCCGCCGACCGCACCCACGACGCGCTGATGACGCACCTGCTCGGCCTGCCCGTCATCTTTCTGGTGCTGGGGCTGGCCTTCGCCGTGGGGCGCTACGGGCTGAAACGGCGCGGCGCCACGCTGTTTCTCGTGTTGCTGCTCACCCACGAGTTCAGCATGGTGCTGGCCCGGGTGCTGAAAGGTGCTGTGCACCGCCTGCGGCCCGAGGTACAGTTTGGAAGCGGGTATGCGGGCACGGGCCTGTGGGCCACGGGGCCGCACAACGACTCGTTTCCCTCCTACCACACAGCGGTTTATTTCAGCCTGTTTTGGCCGCTGGCGCTGGCATTTCCCCGGTTTCGGGTGCCGCTGCTGGTGCTGCCGTCGCTCATTGGGCTGGGCCGGCTGGTGCTGGGCGCGCACTACCTAAGCGACGTGTGGTTTTCGCTGTGGCTGGTGGTGGCCCTCACGTTCCTCTTTGGCTTGCTAGAAAAGCAGCGCCCGTCTGCGCTGTAGAAACGCGACACTTCGCGTCTCGGCATTGAACCGCAACTTTCGAACGACATCCCAACGGAGCGGGCGCCGAGACGCAAACTATTGCGTCTCTACAACCAGAGAGCGCCGTTGCCGTTCAGCCCCACCACCGGCGCGTGCCGGTTTTTGCTTCTGCATGAAAAATTACCGCTTACGCTTCGCCACTTCGCTGGCGCTAATACTATTGCTGGCCCTGGCCGCCTGCACCGCCACCAAACCGGCCGTCAATCCCAAGCTGGTGGTGCTGGGCCACGCCGGCTCGGGCTTCTACACGCCCATCAGCCCCTTCAATTTCCGGCCGCCGAGCAGCTGGCGCGGCATCCGGCGGGCCCTGCTGCGCGGGGCCGACGGCGTGGAGGTGGACCTGCAGTTGAGCCGCGACAGCGTGGTGATGCTTTATCACGACCAGAAAATGGAGGACGGCAGCACCGGCACCGGCTGCATCAGCCAGCGCACGGCGGCCGAAATTACCCAGGCCCGCTACCGCGGCGGCTTCCCCTACGACCTCATCCAGAAGGAGCGCCCCATCACCTTCGACACCCTTTTGGCTCGGCTCAACCGCCGACCCAGCTTCCCCAGCATCCACCTCGACCTGCACGAGGACGACCGGTGCCTGCCCGCCGGCCACCAGCAAGACCGCACGCCGCTGCTCGTGCGCCAGATAGCCCGCAGCCTGGCCCGCTACCACGTGCCACCCGCCAAAGTTCTGTTTATCACGCAGGAAGGCCCCACCATCCGGCTGGCCCGTGCCGCCATGCCCGGCGTGCGCGTCGGCCTCGAAATTGCCTCCGATGAGTTTGCGGCCGGCCTGCAATTGGCCCGGGCCGAGAAAGTGCCCACCGTGGTGCTCGACGCCGACCGCGTGACGCCCGAGCAAAGCGCTCAGGCCCACGCGGCCGGCTTTACGGTGGTGGTGTTCGGCGGCCGCTCGCCCAAAGACCTGCGCCGCGTGCTCGCCACCCAGCCCGATGAGATTGAAGTCGACAACGTGAAGCGCCTGCTCATCATGCAGGGGCGGGGACCGAAGTAGGAGGAGACACTAAATGGAAAGGCTTTGCAAAGAGCCAAATAGTGTGTCATGCAGCGCGTCGCGAAGCATAAGCGGTTTACGGCAGGTTTCTACCTTTACCACCGCACTCCCATCCCCAACTTTGCCCTGCATGAAACACTCTCTGCTATTAGCTGCCCTGCTTGCCACGGCCGCTGGCTGGCCTGCTTTTGCCCAACAGCCCGGCCCGCCTTACCCCCTATGGTCCGAGGGCGAAAAGGCCCGCTACGCCACCATCATCGCTGATACGAGCTACATCAAGGAGCACTACAAAAAGACCGAGCACCAGGTGGCCATGCGCGACGGCGTGAAGCTCTACACCATCGTGTACGCGCCGAATGATGCCGACAAAGTGCGCTACCCCGTCATGCTCAACCGCACGCCCTACGCCATCGGGCCCTACAAGTCGGCCAAGATGAAGCTGAACCTGGGGCCGAGCAGCGAGATGATGCACGAAGGCTACATCTTTGTGTATCAGGACGTGCGCGGGCGCTACATGAGCGAAGGCACGTTTGTGGACGTGCGCCCGGAGAAGGAAACGCACAAGGGCAAAACCGACGTGGACGAAGGCACCGACACCTTCGACACCATTGAGTGGCTGCTGAAAGGCAAGGGTGCCCCCAAAAACAACGGCCGCGTGGGCCAGTGGGGCATCAGCTACCCCGGCTACTACACTGCCACGGGCCTGCTCGCCCGCCACCCGGCCCTGAAAGCCGCCTCGCCCCAGGCACCCATCGCCGACTGGTTCTGGGACGACTTCCACCACAACGGCGCGTTTTTCCTGCCCCACGCCTTCAATTTCCTGGCCAGCTTTGGCCGGCCCCGCCCGCAGCCCACGCCCACCGGCAACCCCGCCTTCAAGCACGGCACGCCCGACGGCTACGACTTTTTTATGAAGATGGGCCCATTGAAAAACGCTGACGCCCGCTACTACAAGGGCCAGGTGGGATTCTGGAACGACCTGGTGGAGCACCCTAACTACGACAGCTTCTGGCAGGCCCGCGACCTGCGCCCCCACCTCAAAAACCTGCAGCCCGGTACCGCCGTGCTCACCGTGGGCGGCTTCAACGACGCCGAGGACTTGTTCGGCGCCTTGCACATCTACAGCGCTATCGAAAAACAGAACCCCGGCCTGAATAACAAGCTGGTGATGGGCCCCTGGGTGCACGGCGGCTGGGCCCGCGGCTCGGGCGAAATCGTGGGCAACGTGGCCTACGGCGACGCGCCCTCGTTTTATTACCAAAAGGAAATCGAGTCCAAATTCTTTAAATCCTACCTGAAAGACGGCAAGCCCGCCGACCTGCCCGAAGCCACCGTCTTCGAGGGGGGCACCAATAAGTGGCGCACCTTTGACGCCTGGCCGCCCAAAGCCGCGCAGAGCCGCACGCTCTACTTCCGCCAGGCCGGCGGCCTCAGCTTCAGCCCGCCCACCGACGGCACCAACGAGCGTCGCCGGGCCGATGTCAACTTCGAGTTTGACCAGTTTCTGAGCGACCCGGCCCACCCCGTGCCCTTCACCGAGGCCACCGCCACGGGCATGACCCGCGAGTACATGACCGACGACCAGCGCTTCGCCAGCCGCCGCCCCGACGTGCTCACCTACCAAACCGACGTCCTCACCGCCCCGCTCACCCTGGCCGGCCCCATTGAGGCGTTACTTCAAGTGGCCACCACCGGCACCGACGCCGACTGGGTGGTGAAAATCATCGACGTGTACCCCGACAACACCCCCGATAACCCGCGCCTTAACCCCAGCGTGCGCCTCGGCGGCTACCAGCAGATGGTGCGCTCCGAGGTGATGCGCGGCCGTTTCCGTAACAGCTTCTCCAAGCCCGAGCCCTTCACACCCGGCCAGGTCACGGCCGTGCCCTTCACCGTGCAGGACCTCATGCACACCTTCCAGCCCGGCCACCGCCTCATGGTGCAGGTGCAAAGCACCTGGTTCCCGCTCGTCGACCGCAATCCGCAGAAGTACGTTGACAACATTTATAAGGCGGACGAGGCCGATTTTCAAGCCGCCACGCACCGGCTGTACCACGCTCCCAGCCACGCCTCGCAACTGGTGCTGAAAGTGTTGCCGTAGAAAGGACTATAAGAAAAAAGCCCGCTCGGATGACCGAGCGGGCTTTTTTCTTATAACGCTGAGCTTTTGACTAAAGCTATTTGCCCATTTTCTTGGCCTGCGCCATCAGGTCCTCGTTCATTTTCACGTACTCGCCATTCGGCGGCGTGGCTGCCAGCGCGGCTTTCTTCGAGGCTTCGGCGGCTTTGGTGGCGCCGGCGTAGTCCTTCATTTTCAGGCGGATTTTGGCTTCCGTGTTCAGATTCCAGTACTTGGTGGGCTCGGCGGCGTTGGCCTTTTCCATCCAGGTCACGGCCTGTTTCAGGTCCTTGTTATTGTCGTAGTAGTACACGGCGGCAGCGGCCAGGTCGGCCGGGGCGGGGGTGGCGGCTTTAATGACTTTCTCGTCAATCTGGGCCATCACCTTGCTTTCCACGTCGGCCGTGATTTTGAACTTGGCGCCGGTGTTTTCCCACTGCATGTCCACGTTGGCGGTGGCGGGCGTCAGGTCGGTGAAGGCGATGGTGAAGGTTTCCACCTTGCTGCCGCTCACTTTGTAAGGCTTGATGGTGAAGCGGGCCACATCTTGGTCGTCCTTGAAGCCGTCCACGTCGGCGCCCTGCTTGAGGCTTTTGTTCAGTACCACGGTCCACTCGTTGGGGCGCGGTACGGTGTAGATGCCGTACTCGCCGGCCGGAATCTTCTTCCCCTCGATGGTCACGTCATCGGAGAACTTAATGCTAGTAGTGCCGTTGGCGCCGGTGCGCCAGCGTTTGCCATTGGGCACCAGTGAGTTGTCGGAGCCAAAAATGCTGCGCCCCTTGGCGCTGGGGCGCGAGTACACAATGGTGACATCGGTGAGGCCGATGCGCTGCGTAATGGTGCTTTGGGGGCTGGCGGCGGGCGTGCGGATTTGGGCGTGGGCGGCAGGGGCGGCCAGCAGGGTAGCAGCTGCTACAACGGCGACGGAGAAAGATGCGAAGTGCTTGCTCATTGGATTGAGGAAGGGTAAAGAGGGTTGTTGTGGGGTTAAAAGTACGAAACCCGCGCTTGGGGCGCGGGTTTTGGGGTGTGTGTATTTAAATGGGCTTGATACGCTTTCGCTTTAGCAATGCCAACAGTTCTTCACGAGTTGAGGGAGGAAGTACGGCCGCGGTATTCAAGAAACATATTCCATTCAAGGAAGTCGTTGCTTGCCTTAGCAGTATCCATTGGCCCACCTGTTTGGCTGTTCTTTCGACATTGGACCAGAGTATGGGTTCCTGCGAAAGACCCTCAAGTACAATCTCTCGGTCGTTCAGATAATACGCAGCACCATTTTGCAAAGCATCAGATTGATAATACTGTTTTCGCCAACTCTGCCACGTGGCAATCCAGATAAATACCAGCCCGGCCGGAAATATTATTGGGATTGCTAGGGCTTGCAGATTTTTTGCAGTTAGCTCTTCATCGTAAAGCGCTACCCCGACAATCAGCAACATGACAAAAGATAAAAAAGCAAAGCTGATGAGTCGTGGAAGATGCCTTGCTTGTAAATCAGCAAACATCAACTTCTTATATTCAGAATAGGTCAGCGGAGACGCGGCAATAACAATTTGCTGCATAAGTAACGAACGGAAACAATAGCTTACGTCAACTCAAACTGCAGCCGTAGCAGGTTCGCGTACAGCCCGCCTTCCCGCTCGCTCAGTTCCTCATGCGACCCCGCTTCCACAATGCGGCCGCCGTCAATCACCAGGATTTTATCAACCTTGCGAATTGTAGAAAGGCGGTGCGCAATGATGAGGCTCGTGCGGTGCTCCATCAATTCGTCCAGCGCGCCTTGCACCAGCTTTTCGCTTTCGCTGTCGAGCGAGGAGGTGGCTTCGTCCAGAATCAGGATGGCCGGGTTCTTCAGAATGGCGCGGGCAATGGCCACGCGCTGCCGCTGCCCTCCCGAGAGCTTGATGCCCCGGTCTCCCACCACCGTGTCGAGTGCTTCGGGGAAAGCCTGGATGAACTGCCAGGCGTTGGCCCGCTGGGCGGCTTCGATGATTTCGCCGTCGGTGGCGTCGGGCTTGCCGTAGGCGATGTTCTCGCGGATGGTGCCGCCGAAGAGCAGCGTTTCCTGCGGCACAATGCCGATGTGGCGGCGCAGGGCCGTGAGGTCGTAATCCTGCACGTCGTGCCCGTCCACGATGATGCGGCCGCCGCTGAGCGGGTAAAACTGCATCAGCAGGCCCGCAATGGTGCTTTTGCCCGCGCCGCTGGGGCCCACAAGGGCAATTTTCTCGCCCGCCGCAATATGAAAGTCGATGTCGGACAGCACCGGCACGTCGGGCCGGGTGGGGTAGCGGAAGGCCACGTGCTCGTAACGAATGTCGCCGTGCAGGCGGGTCGGTACCAGGCCGACGGGCGGGGTAATGTGCGTGGGCTCAGGCGCTTCGTCCAGAATTTCGAGGATGCGCTCGGAGGCGCCCAACGTGCTTTGCACCTTGCCATAAATCTCACCCAGGCCCGCCACCGAAGCCCCGATAAAGGCCGTGTAGATGATGAAGGCCGTAAGGTCGCCGATTTGCAGGTGGTTGGGGTCCGTGACGGGGGTGTGGACCAGCGTGGCCCCGCGCCACAGCACCAGAATGATGCCGCCAAACAGACCAATAATCACGAACGACACGAAACCGCCGCGGTAGAGGTTGCTTTGCAGCGCGGCCCGCACCACCTTGCCCAGCGAGGCATTGTAGCGGCCTGTTTCAAACTTCTCGTTCGTGAACGCCTTCACCGAATTGATGGCTTGCAGCGTTTCTTCCACGATGGTGTTGGTGTGGGCCAACTCCTGTTGCACAGTCTTGGACAGCGTGCGGATTTTGCGCCCGAACAGACCGGCCGCCAGCACAATGGGCGGAAACGTGAGCAGCATGAACAACGACAGTTTCCACGATACCACCATGATGAATGCGATGCCGCCCACCAGCGTGAACACCTGCCGGAATAGTTCGGCCAGCGTCAGCGAAAATGAGTCCTGAATCTGGCCCACGTCGGAGGTAATGCGCGAGGTGATGGCACCCACGCGGTTTTTCTCAAAGAACGGGATGGGCAGCTGCACAAACTTGGCGTAGAGCGCCTGCCGGATGTCGCGCACCGTGAACTCGCTCACCTGCGTGAAAAACCAGATGCGCCCGAACGAGAAAAACCCCTGCAGCACCGTCACCAGAAACAAGCCCAGGGCCACGCGGTTGATGTCGAGCGCAATGCCGCCGGGCAGCATCAGCGGCTGGCCGGTGGCCACGTTCACCAGCTTGCCCGCAATCCAGGGAAACGACATGGTGCTCAGGCTGCTGAGCACCAGCAATACCATGCCGGTGATGAACTTGGTGCGGTAGGGCAGCACGTAGCGAAATATCCGCAGGCCGCGCCGGAGCGACTCTTTGTTAACTTTCGGTTTGGGCAAATCGGCCGAAACGCCGTTGCCACTGGTATTTAATCCACTTCTAGCCATCAGGCGGGGGTAATATTAGCTAATCGAACACGGCAAATAGCGCCGCCGGGCATGAGGTGCGGGTGAAGCCGCTCAAGGCCCCATGCCCAAGAATGCGCTGGCACGAGTACCCCGAAGCTCCGCTTCGGCACGGGCGAACATCAATCTGTTCAACGGGCCGAAGCGGAGCTTCGGGGTACTCGTTCCGGCAGTGCCTTACTTCACCCCCCGCCGCCCGGCGGGAGAGGGCCGGTTGTTCATTTCAATTTTCATATCGCCCGCGCCACCGAAGGGCACGGGTAATTGAATGAGCACGGGCAGCGGCCGGCCCTTGCGCATGGCCGGCTGCCAACCCGTGAGCATCGGCACCACGCGCAGGGCTTCGGCGTCGCACTCCGGCGAAAGTGACTTGGCCACCACCGGGTTGCTCACGGTGCCGTCCTCGTTCACGGTGGCGTTGACGAGGACGATGCCGCTGAGCTGTTTGACGCGCGCGGCGTCGGGATATTTTAGATTATTCAGAAAAAACAAGCCCAAGGCCTGTTCCCCGCCCGGGTACACCGGGGCGCGGTCGGGGCGGTTGGCGGCCGAGTGGGCCTGCACCTGCATGTTGCCGGGCTTGAGGATGATGGTTTGCTGGGTGGTGGTAGGGGCCGGGGCCGGCGTGGTTTGGGCCAGCGTGGCCGAGGACGAGGCCAGCACCAAGAAGCCAGAGAGGATAGTCTTATTCATGATTCGTTAAACCGCGGTTTGCGGAAGGGGGTTCACCGCGGCGGGGCGGGAAATGAGGAGCAGGCCCAGGTACACCAGCGCGCCGTTGAGCAGCAGGATTTCGAAGCCAAACTTGTAGCCGCCGAGCCACTCCACCGAGTGCGTTACGATGAGCAGGGTGAGGCCCACGGCGGCCGTGCAGGTGGGCAGCACCAGCCGGTCGCGCAGCTGCCGCCGGGTGAAGATGCCAAAGGCAAACAAGCCCAAAAGAGGTCCGTAGGTGAAGCCTGCGGCCTTGTACACGGCATCAATCAGGCTTTGCTCGTTGAGGGCGCGGAAAATCATGATGATGACGATGAGCACCACCGACCAGCCCAGGTGCGTGAGCTGGCGCAGGCGCGTCTGCTGGGCCTCGGGGTATTTCTGAATGTCGAGAAAATCGACGCAAAACGAAGTAGTGAGCGAGGTCAGCGCCGAGTCGGCCGAGGCGTAGGTGACAGCTATGATGCCCAGAATGAAGATGATGCCCGCCGCCAGCGAGAATTGCGTGGTGGCCAGGAAGGGAAACACCTTGTCGGTATCGAGGGTGCCTTTGAGGTTGAGCAGCTGGGGCAGCTCGGTGAGCTGGAGGCCGCGGGCGGCGGCGTATTGGTACATGAGCACGCCCAGCGTGAGGAACAGCACGTTCACGCTCACAATCACCGGCGTAAACCAAAACAGGTTTTTCTGGGCCTCGCCGAGGCTGCGGCAGCTCAGGTTTTTCTGCATCAGGTCCTGGTCGAGGCCGGTCATCACGATGGTGATGAACATGCCCGAGGCGAACTGCTTCCAGAAGAACTTGTCGTCGCGCACATCAGAAAAATAGATTTGCGACATGGGGCTTTCGCGCACCGACTGCACCAGCTTGGCGAAGGAATAATTCAGGGCATCGGCCATGAAGTAGATGCTCAGGGCCACGCAGCTCAGCATGGCCAAGGTCTGGAAGGTATCGGTCCAGAGGATGGTTTTCAGCCCGCCCTTGAAGGTGTAGAGGTAGATGAAGAAGATGCTCACCACCACCGTGACGGCAAAGGGCACGCCCATGGCATCAAACACGGCCAGCTGCAACACGCCCGCCACCAGGTACAGCCGCAGAGCCGAACCCAGTGAGCGCGAAATTAGGAAATACAGCGCCCCGGTTTTGTAGCTCCAGTAGCCAAAGCGCTGGTCCAGATACGAATAGATGCTCACCAGCCGCAGCCGGTAGTAGAGCGGCATGAGCACGGTGCCAATCACCACGTAGCCGGCCACAAAGCCCATGGCCACGGCCAAGTAGCTCCAGCTTTTGCCGTACACGTTGCCCGGCACCGAGATGAACGTGACGCCCGATAGCGAGGTGCCAATCATGGCAAACGCTACCATGTACCAAGGCGCGTTGCGGTTGGCAACAAAGAAGCTTTCGCTGGTGGCCCCGCGCGAGGTGAGCACCGCAATGATGATGAGAACGGCGAAGTAGCCCGCAACCAGGCTCAGTACTAACGTTGGCGACATGTGGGAATTGGGCAGGAGGGTATGGGGGTAGGAGGGTAAGAGTTTGGAAAGGGAATTAGCGACAAAGGTCGTTACAATAACTCCTACCCACCTACCCTCACACCCTCCTGCCCTAAAATCTATTCCCACTCCGGCCAGGGCAGCACCTCGCCCACGGCTGGGGCGTGCAGCTCGCCGCGCAGCATGCCGCCGGCCGCCACTTCCTGCAGCTGCCGCAGCGGCTCAGAAGCGGGCTCGTCGCTCAGCGAAAAGGTGCCGTAATGCATGGGCACCACGTGGCCGGCGCGCAGCACGTTGGCGGCCTTGGCGGCCTCGTGGGGGTTGACGTGGCTTTTGGCCATCATGTAGGCGGGCTTGTAGGCCCCGATGGGCATGAGGGCGATGTCGAGGGGGCCGAAGCGCGCTTCGATGGCCTCGAAATGGTCGGCGTAGGAGGTATCGCCGGCGAAGTAGATGAGCTTGTCGGTGCGTTTATCCCGAATCAGAAAGCTGCCCCAGAGCACCTGGTTCAGGTCGGCCAGGCCACGGCGGTGCCAGTGCGAGGCGGGCAGATAAGTGATTTCGATGGGTGCGTCCGGACCCAGGTCGTATTGCTGCCACCAGCCGGCTTCCTGCACGGGCAGGGCCGAAGCCATGCCGCGCAGCAGCGGCGTCATGCGCAGCGAGGTCAGCACCTGCATCTGCGGGTTTTGCCGGGCCAGCAGCTTGATGGATTTCTCGTCCAGATGGTCGCGGTGGCCGTGCGAGAGCAGCAGGTAATCGATGCTGCGGATGGCCTCGGGCGGGCAGGGGAGGGCGTGGCGGTGGCGCAGGCCCAGCGAGCTGAACAGCACGGGGTCAAAGAGCAGCGTCACGCCGTTCACCCGCAACAGAAAGCTGGCGTGCCCCAGCCACACCAGCAGGTCCTCAGTGGCTGCGAAGGCGGCCGTGCAGTCCACTACCGCCGGAGCCCAGGTATCAGCTTTTTTCTCGGCTTTCTGCGGGTTGGTTTCAAGCTGCCACTTCAGCACCGTGCCGAAACTGGGCTCAAACAACTCCTCGCCGTTGGCAAATTCGCGGCCGAACAGCTTGTTGCCGGGGTAGCCGGGCCGCACGGTGGGCAGGGCCGGGTTGCGGAGGAAAGAAATGCGGGAAGCCATAAAGCGAGCTATAAAAATTGCCCGACCACACCAGGCAGTCGGGCAATTCAACCTATAAAACCAGAACCGGCTAGGCGGCATTTAGTTGCTGGCCTGGCTGGCCAGCCAAGCCTCGCGCAATGCCTTTTGGGCGGGCGAGTACACCATCTTCTCCACCGATTCCACCGGCTTCACGCCCACGTTGGGGTCTTCGGCCAAGATGAGTTGGGTAGTGCGCTCCACGCCGCCGCGGGTTTTCACCTTCACAAACACCACGTCGCTGGGCGAGTGCTTGTGCAGCACGGCGTCGAGGTCGTTGCGGCTTTTGAGCTCCTTGCCGTCGAGTACCAGCAGCTGGTCGCCCCGGTCGATGCCGGCCTTGTAGAGGCCCGAGCCGATGGTGGTATTATAGGCCACAATGCAGCGGCCTTCTTCGTCAAATTCTACCTGGTTGGGCAGGGCTGCGCCCAGCACCCGGGTCGGTATCACGGCCAGGCCGGCCACCAGCAGGTTCTCGCTGAAGCGGGGCGTCTCGCGGCCGTACACGTACTGGCGGAAAAAGCGCCCGGCAAACACCGTGTCCTTGCTCACCTCGCCCAGCACGCGCTGCAGGTCCTTCACCGTGTAGGGCGCGGTGGGCGCGTAGTTGTCCTGCTTCGAACCATACTGCTGCCACATGGCCTGCATAAACTTGTCGAGCGAGGTGCGGTGGAACTGCCGCAGCTGCATGTCGAGCACCAGGGCCAGGCCCGCGCCCTGCGTGTAGTAGGAGAGGGTGGTGTTCACCGCGTTGGTGGGCGCGCTCGTGGCGGCGCCGTCGATGAAGGCCGCCTGCCGGCTCATGTCGATGGCCGAGGCGTAGCGGGCGCCGGGGCTGTTCTGGCGCTGGTTCACCCAGCCGCTGATGTCGTTGAAGAATTCTTCGTCCTCAATCAGCTTGGCCCGGCGCAGGGCCAGCCGGCCATAATATTGCGTGAAGCCTTCGGCAAACCACAGTGCGTCACTCATGTTTGCCCGCTGGAAATCAAACGGCTCCAGGTCGCGGGGGCGCAGGCGTTCCACGTTCCAGGCGTGGAAAAACTCGTGCGCCACCGTGCCCAGGTTGCGGGTGCCGTCCTCGTCCTTGAGCGTGCGCGAACTCGTGACAGAGGTAGAGTTCCGGTGCTCCATGCCGTCGCCAGTGGCTTGGCTCAGGTAGTCGGCCACGAAGGTGTAGCGCCCAAAATCGAACTTTGGCAGCTCGCCAAAAATAGCTTTTTCCTCCTTCACCACCTTCTGCACCTTCTTGGCATAGGCGTCAATCTCACTGTTTGAGCCCTGGTAAAGCATCGACAGCTCAATGGTTTGGTCGCCCTCCTGCCAGCTGCGCAGCTGCTGCGCGCCCAACGACACCGGGCTGTCCATCAAATACTGAAAGTTCGGGGCCGTGTACACCGATTTGTCAGCGCCGGAGCGCAACTGCGTGGCTACCTTCCAGTTGGCCGGCAGGTCAAACTTGATTTCGGCCGCCCGTGCTTCCAGGCCGGTGGCGTAGCACAGCGCGGCGGGCATGTTGAGGTGGGCGTGCTGCTGGTCGATGCCCACGTAGGTGCCGTCGGTCTGGTCGCCGTACAGCGTATAGCTAAAAATGACGGTGCCATCGGCGCCCGGCGTCACGTCCCAGCCGTAGGGGTCGGGCCGGTTGAGCGGCAGGGGGTGGTTGGCGCCGTCGGTGGCCACCACGTAGTACACGTTTTTCGAGAAGTCGTGCACCGAATAGCGGCCGGGCGAGCTGCGGGCCATGCGCACGTGCAGCGGCCCGGCGGGCAGCCCCGAGAACGTGGCCGTCACCTTGGCCTCGTGGTGCACCGCATTGGGAAATGCCATGGTGTAGCGCACCGCCGGTCCCGGGTTGGCCGCGGGTTGAGCCTGGGCATCAAAAGCCTCTAAAGAAATCAGCGCGAATAGAATAGGGACGAGGTTTCTCATAGTAGAAATGATAGGGAAGCAAGGTATAAGCCCGGCAGCACAACGGCCATCTGGTTACAAAGTTGCGGAAAATTTACAATAGAATTCAAGGATGCGCGTAGCAGGCCCTGATTTATAATGATAAAATTATGTTTTAAGGCTATTTAGCCAAATTATTAAATAACAGAGGCCAAAGCAGCTGTAGATTCTACAAAGATGACGCCTTCCATCGCCCGGTCAAAAAATGTGGCCGAGTGCTGCGGCCGCAAGCCCAGCCGGCCCAACTCCGCCCGCAAATCGGGCAGCGCACGGGCGCGCAGCCCGGTGGTAAGCCGAAAAAACCAATACATGGCCGCCAGCAGCCAGTGCCGCCAGCCGCGCCGCGCCGGCCGGAAATCGGCCAGCAGCCAAGGCGCGCCTGCCCGCTGCGCCCGCCGGAGCGTGGCCAACGCCTCCGGCAACTCCGGCGCGGCAATGCAGTCGAGCACGAAGAAGGTAATAATGGCGTCGAACTGCTCTTGGGGTCCCAGCGCTGCCTGCGTGCCGTGCCGAAACTCTACCTGCCCGGCGGCTTGCGGGCACTCCCGCAGCAGGCGGGCGCGGGCCCGGGCCAGCATCTTGGGCGAGGCTTCCAGGTAAAGCACCGTGGCCGGTGGCCGGCGGCGCAGCACTTCCAGCAGCACCCAGCCCGTGCCGCCGCCCAGGATGAGCAAGTGCCGGGCCACCCCGTCCGGCAGGCCCGCCAGCGCCGCCTGCTGGGCCCGCCGCTGCGCCGGCCCAAATACCAGGCCTGCCAGCGCGTCGTAGCACCACGCCACGCGGTCGAAGCCGGTCAGTTTCTCGGCCTCGGCGGGTTGCGGGGCAGGCTTTCGCGGCTCAGACATGCCGAAGATTACCGGAATGTGAAAAAAATATCATGCAGCAAGTAACTGAGAAACAATCGCCGGTGCGCTGCCAAACGCCGGGCAACAGAAAAAATACGCGCAAAAGTTGCGCCGGGGTAAATTGAAGCTATATCTTTGCAGCATCAAAAGGCGCTTCACCCCACGGTGGCGCGGCTTTTTAGCCCCAACTGCGCTTGTGGCGAAATTGGTAGACGCGCTGTCTTCAGGCGGCAGTTCCGCAAGGTGTGAGAGTTCGAGTCTCTCCGAGCGCACGTTTAAAAAGCCAGCCCCCACGGGCTGGCTTTTTTCGTTTTACGTATCACCGTTTTTCACCCTCACCCAACGCGTAGGCCCCCATGAACCGCCTGACTTCCCGCTTGCTTGCGCTGGCCGGCCTGCTCACGGTCGAAATGGCTCTGGGGCTGGCGTTGTTTGTGGCGGCGTTTGCCGGGTTTTTCTACCTCGCGCGGGTGGTGTTCGTGCACCACTCCCAGGCCCTCGACACGTGGGCCTTCGCCACGGTCGATGCCTGGCAAAAGGCCAACCCCGTAGTGGAAGGGCCCGTCAATTTTGTCACATTTTTCGCCTCGCTCTATTTTTTGCTGCCCGCCAGCATCATCGGCCCGTGGCTGATGCGCCGCGCCGGCCACCCCCGTGAGGCCTGGGAATGGATGCTGGCCATGGCCGGTAGCGTGCTGCTCAACCAGCTGCTGAAGCTATATTTCAACCGGCCCCGGCCCGCCAATACCCTGCTGCATACCTATGGCCTGAGCTTTCCCAGCGGGCACGCCATGCTGGGGCTCACGTTCTACGGCTGCCTGGCTTGGCTGCTGGCCCGGCACTTGGGGCAGCGCCGCTGGGCAGTGCCGTTGCTGCTGTGGGCGGGGCTCATCGGGGTCACGCGGGTGTGCCTGCACGCGCACTACGCCACCGATGTGCTGGCGGGCTTTGCCGGCGGCGCGGCCTGGCTGGTGGCCTTCCAGGCCGGCATCAAGCTTTTTTGGAAAGAAGAAAAGGCAACGTTGCAGTGAAAGGTGTTCGGTGTTGGGTTTTAGGTATTAAGCATTAGGTGTCAGGACTGTAGATTCCAAACACCTAAAACCCAATACCCAACACCTAACACCTAACACCTAACCCAAAATCCGCACTTTCACCCGCAGCGCCAGCAGGCCTTTCACGCCCTGCAGCTCTTCCAGCTCCAACTCCTCCACGCCGGGCTCCAGCAGGCCGCGGTCCTGCAGGTAGTCGATGTACTCGTAGTATTCCACGGCCTCGCGGGTTTGGGCGTAAACGAGGGCAATGGTGCCGGGCTGGGTGAGGCGTTCGCCGGTGCCCAGCACGGTGGCTTTGTCTATGCGTTTCTTGATGATTTCGTAGCGGATGTTGTAGGCGCCGTCCACGTCGAACTGCCGTTCGTCCTGCCGGAAGCGGATGCTCAGCGGCTGGCCATGAATGAGAATGAGCTGCGTGGTGTCGAGCGGCACGGGCAGCGTGGCCTTCAGCGCGGCGGTGCGGCGCGTGATTTCCACCATGGTCAGCAGCTGCCACAGGCGCAGGTTTTTCAGGAAAACCAGGTCGAAGGGCTTATTCTCGACCAAGGTACTTCCCACGTAGATGTTGAACTCCACGCCATCGGTCTTGTAGCGCTGGAAGTAGTGCGGAAACATCTGCTGGGCCTTTTCCTCCTCTTCGTCGAGGTAGTCGCTCACAGCGTCGTTGAGCGTGGTCACACTCGTTTCAAAGTCCTGCCGCCGCTTGTAGAGGATGCCCAGCTTGGGGTCGATGTTGCTCCAATACTTGGTAATGACGGGCCGCAGTTCCGGTGTGTGCGCTGCCAGGTATTCAAACAGGGGCTCCACCTCGCGCTTCAGCGAGTCGTAGATGTTGGCCTCGTCGCCGGTGAGCATCCCCTCGTGCAGGCGCTTCAGGTTTTTGGTAACATAAAATTTCAGCTCGTCCAGGATGGGCAGCTCCTGAAACTCCGAAGCCTTTTTCAGCACTTTATTGGCCAGCGTAAGGTGCTCGATGAGGTCGCCCTGAATGGCCTCGTTGCGCACGGTGCTGCTGCTGCGAATGTCGCAGGAGCCGTGCAGCGGGTATACGTCTTCGAACACGATGGGCTCCATCTCGGCCGTGCGGTTGCCGGCGTCGAGCTTGGCCAGCAGGTTGCGGGCCGCGTCCATGAAGCGCCACTCCATGGTGGGGTGAATGGCCGTAAACTTCTCGCGGATAACCGATTGCACGCGTGCCTGCAAGTCCTCGGCGTTGCGCTTCACTGCCACCGCAAACAGCGGCACAAACTGCGCCACCTTGTCCATGTCGAACTCATCGAGCGCGTCGGCCTGCGGCGTGCCCAGCTCCAGCAGGCCCACCGTGTCGTTGCCGTAGGGCAGCAAGGCTAGAATAGCGGAGTTGATACCCAGGCTCATAATCTGCTCCCGCAGGTCGTCAGGCAGGTCCGAGGAAGCTACGTCCTTAAGGACGAGCGGCTCCTTCTCGCGCAGCAGCCGCTCGTATATCTGCCGGAAGCTGCTGTCCGACGACTGGGTCTGTACCTGCTTGGTGAGGAAGCTGTGGTTGATTTTGTGCCCAAAATCCACGAAAGCCCGTTTTTTCTCATCATAAGCCGCGATGCCAAGCTGCAGCGCCGGCTGGGCAAATAGCACCCGCAGCTTCTCCTGAATCTGCTCGAAGCGGGCTGGGGTTTGCAGCACATCGCGCTCCAGCAGGTCGTACTTTAGCTCCGACAGGATTTCCTGGTCGGTCACGTCCACCAGCTGCAGCAGGTTGAAGCCTTCCAGCTCGAAGTGCTCGGGCGGCAGCAGCTCGCGCCACAGCTCAGGCCGGTGGCGGTTGTGCACCAGCATTTCGAGCTGCTCGGGACTAAGGTGCGGCAGCTCACCCACCACCTTCACCGTCACAAAGTCGGAGTTGAAATCAACCCCGTAGTGCCGGTAGAGCCCAATCTTGTAGTCGGGCACTGTGAAGACGATGGTGCCCAGCGGCGGAATTTCAGCCCCGTACACCCGGTTGAGCACCAAGTGGTAAGCCATCAGGCCCATGTGCCGCTCCATGGTGGCCATGTCGATGTTCAGGGGTTGCTTGATGCTGAGGTCCTTGTTGAGCATCACCTCCTCAAACAGCTGGGTGGAGTAGAAGCAATGCCGCTGAAACGGACCCACTACCCCGCTGATATCGGTCGAAAACGAGGCCGGCGGAAACACGGCCAGCATCAGCGTTTCCACAAAGTCGCAGTTGCATTCCAGCGCCGACGCATCCGGCAGCGGGCCGCGGCTCCAGGGCGCGTCGGCCACCTGCTGGCCAATGGCTTCAGCCAGCAGCCGCACGCCCGCGTTGGTCGACTGCTCGCGCTTGTGCCAATAGGCTATCAGCGGCTCAAGGCTGAGCGTGGAGCGAAACGGAAACGACGTGGGGGCGGCGTTGGTGCGCGAGTCGGGCACCCCCAGGGTGAGGGGCAAAGATGTATCAGCAGCCATAGGAACGGGAAACGCCGGCGTCTGCCCAATCGTTGCAGCCCGGTCTTTGCTATACGTGCCGCGCCGCGCGCTCGGCCATTAGGGAATCAGCAGGAAGGGCTTTTCCTTCAGGTCGAGCGTCTTTTTCACTCCGCTGCTATCGTAGTACACTGTCTTCGTCGTGTTGGTGTATTGGGTGCAGCACCCGTCGCCCTCAAAGCTGCCCTGAATGCGGACGCTGTCGATGACGAAGGCCGTGGTTGGCACTCCTTTTCGCACGCCGTTGGGGTGGGCCAGGTACTGCACGTCGTAGCGGTAGTTGCCCAGGGTGGTATTGCCGGTGCGCGTGAAGGGCGTGTTGTTGTTGATGAGAATGGAGTCGCCGCGCAGGGGCACCCTTATGCGCACCAAAGTCACCGTTTCGGGGCGGGTGGTGGTCGTTACTTTTTTGGGATACCGCAGCACAATCAGCGTGTCCAGGTCGTCGGGGGCAAATCGGGGCGAAAATCGCAGCTTCACGGCGTCGGCCAGCGGGTCGTCGGGCTCGCACACGTTGTTGGCACAGCAGCCGCCCCAGAGCACGGGGCCCAGCAGGACAAAGGCGGAAGAACGGAGAAAGCGCAAAAGAGCCATAGCTCGCCAAAGGTAAGGCCCGAGGTGCGCTCCTGTAAGAGCGCGCCTCGGGCCAAGTCAAATTCGGTCAGATTAAAAAAGCCTAAGCAGGCAAGCCAGATACTAGCGGCTGCCGGTGAGGCCCGACGACGACGGCAGGGTGGGGTTTTCCACCGTGCCGCCGGCCATCAGCAGGGGGCGTAGGCGGGCCGTGGCCGTATCGAGCTGGGGCCGAATCTGGGCCATGGCGCCGCGCAGGGCAATGATGTCGGCCAGGCGCGGGGCGGTGGTTTGCGAATAGCCGTGGTACATGGCCACCTTCACCTCCGAGGTGCCGGTGCCCGAGTAGGAGCCCAGCAGGTTGCCGGCGGCGTCGCTCACCTGCACTTCGGCCTGCAGCGTGGTCTTGTACCATTCGAGCGGAATGCCCAGCACGGCCGGCACCATGAAGGTGAGCACCTGCAGGCCCTGCACGGCCCGGCCCGTGCGCAGGGTTTTTACCTTCTTCACCACCAGCTTGGCGTAGCCGTAGGTGGCCGAGTCGGTGGGCTCCGTCAAGTTGATGTGGCACTCCTGTTGGAACAGCTTCAGCGGGTCTTCGGGCAATGCCCCGTCATTCATCGCGAGCGGGCCTTGGTCGGCCAGCACTTCCAGCGGCGGCAGGCGCTTGGCAATCGAGGCCGTGGGCGTGCTGCGCATCTGGTTTTTTACCGAAACGCAAGCCGGAGCCGCCAAAAAGGCCGGCGCCAAAGCCAGCAGCGCGAGTTGACGAGTCAATTTCATAGCACGAGGATTAATTTAATCAAGAAGAGAAAAAATGGAAAGGCAAAAGCTGAAAAGTGCAAAAAAGCTGGGTGGATGAAGCACTCCTCGCTATATGTGGTAGCTAAGTTAACGGATTCAGGTGGCAAGGTGTTCAAAATTCGGCGAATGGCGCAAAAAAGCCAATGACCGCCGGAAAAAAATCCGGTCAGGCACGCGCTGATTAGTGGGTCAATTCGGCTTGCTCGGGCATGGCCGTCGGGTCGGGTCCCACGTAATCGTCCACAAATTCGCCTTCCCAACGGGCCACCACAGCCGAGGCCAGGCAGTTGCCCAGCACGTTCACGGCCGTGCGCGCCATGTCCATCAGCGCATCAATGCCGAGGATGATGAACACCGGCCACGGCGGCAGGTTGAACGACGCCACGGTGGCCAGCAAAATCACGAGCGAGGCGCGGGGCACCCCGGCCACGCCTTTGCTGGTCAGCATCAGGGTGAATACCATGACCAGCTGCTGGCCAAAGGTGAGGTCGACCCCGGCGGCCTGGGCCACAAAGATGGCGGCCAGTGACAGATAGAGAGTGGTGCCGTCCAGGTTAAACGAGTAGCCGGTGGGCATCACGAAGGCCACCACACGCCGGGGCACCCCGATGCTTTCCATGGCTTCCATGGCGCGGGGCAGGGCAGCTTCCGAACTGGTGGTAGCGAAGGCGATGCTCACCGGCTCAGCCACGGCCTGAATGAAGCGCTTCAGCGGAATGCGAGCAATCAGAGCTACCGGCAGCAACACCAGCAGGACGAAGGCAATCAAGGCCGCGTACAACGTCAGCAGCAACTGCACGGCGTTGACGAGCGGGCCAAAGCCCATCTTGCCCACCGTGTAGGCAATGGCGCCGCCCACGCCCAGCGGCGCAAAAAACATCACCACATTGGTGAACTTAAACATCACCTCCGAAAGGCTTTCCGACCACTCCACCATGGGCCGGCGGTGCTTTTCCGACACCATGGCCAGGCCAATGGCGAAGATGATGGCAAACACCACCACCTGCAGCACCTGGCCTTCGGCTATCGATTTGGCGATGTTTTCCGGAAAGATGTGCGTGATGATGTCGGCCGCCGTCTGCTTGGGCGCGGCCGCAATGGTTTCGTTCACGTTGCTGGTGCGCTGGGCGGCGGCCAGCACGGCCGGGTCGAGGCGGCCGGCTTTGGTGAGGTTGATGGCGGCCAGACCGATAAAGAGCGCGAAGGTGGTCACGACTTCGAAGTACACCAGGGCCTTGACGCCCATCCGGCCCACCTTTTTCAAGTCGGCGTGGCCGGCGATGCCCACCACCAGCGTGGCAAATACCAGCGGCGCAATGATGGTTTTCACCAGGCGCAGAAACACGTCGCTGAGCACTTTCAGGTTCTGGGCTTGCTCCGGGAAGTCGGCGCCGGCTTCGGCGCCGGCCAGCATGGCCACCACAATCCAGAGGGTGAGGGAGCGGCGCGGCGCCACGGCCACGGCGAGCACCAGCAGCGCCAGCCAGCGGATGGCCATCAGGGCGACCTCAGGCATGGCCAGCACGTGGTAGGCGCTAAGGGCGGTAAGAATGCCTGCCAGCAGCAGGAAAACCAAGGCAATAGGGAGTAAACGGGATTTCGCCATGCTTTTGAAAAAGGGCAGGGTGGGGGAATGAAGCCCTAAAGAACGGCATTATCCAGCCAGCAAAGCGGCTGCGGCCACCAGTGCCCTGCCTCAAAATGCTGGAACCGGCTGGGCCTAAGCATTTCGGCGAGTTTAACAGCAGGCTCGGCATTAGGTCCAATGCTAAGCGCTGGCTCGTAAACAAAGCCCGTGCGGTTGGCCTTTTTCCCGGGCGGTGCGTAGCTGTGGTGTTTTCGGCCGCAATTTCGCCGCCACATCCCGCCGCCCGCTCCTTTCCTCCATGCCCACCTGGACCCTTACTGCCCACGAACTGCCCCTGCGCTTCGTGTGGAAAATTTCGCGCAACGCTTCGGCCACCAAAACCAACCTGCTGGTGCAAATCGACGGCCACGGGCACCGCGCCCAGGGCGAGGCCGCGCCCAACGTGCGCTACGACGAAACCCCGGAGCTGCTGAGCCAGCAGTTTGCCGCGTTGCAGGCCAGGGGCTTGGGCAACGTAGACAACCTGGCCGATTTGGATGCCCTCCTGGCCGCCCAGCCGGTGGCGCATGCCCTGAGCTTTGCGCTCGAGTCGGCGCTGGTGCAGTGGCTGGCCGCGCGGGCCGGGCAGCCGGTGTGGCAGTGGCTGGGCGTGCCCGCGCCCGCACCGGCCGTGCCCACCGCTTTTTCGCTGCCCATTATGGAGCCGGGCGAGGTGGCCGGCTTTCTGCGCGAGCTGGACATGGCGCGCTTCCAGCTCATCAAAATCAAAGTGAATCAGGCCGGAGGGCTCGACCTGTTGCGTGAAGTGGCCCGCGCCCTGCCCGGCCACGCCCTGCTGGTGGACGGCAACGAGGCATGGCCCGATGCCGACGCCGTGCTGCAGTTTCTGGAGCAAGCCACTGCGTTGCCCGGCCTGAACCTGCGCTTTCTGGAGCAGCCCATGCCCGCCGCTTTTGCCGAGCACTACCGCTACCTGCGGCCCCGCAGCGCCGTGCCGCTGCTGGCCGATGAATCGGTGACGGACACCGCCAATTTCGCCGACATCGCGCAGCAGTTCCACGGCGTGAACGTGAAGCTGATGAAAGCCGGCGGCTACCGGCGCGGCATCGAGCTGCTGCGCCAGACCCGCGAGCACGGCCTCATCCCCATGCTGGGCTGCATGGTCGAAACCTCGGTGGGCATTGCGGCGGCCCTGCAAATCAGCGCTCTGGCCGATGTGCACGACCTCGACGGCTTTCTTATTGTGAAGGATGAGCCCTTCGGATTGGTAACCGAGGCTGCTGGGCAACTGCGGCTGCGGGACTGAAAAGCTCCGTTACTCAAAAGGCAAGGCCAGGCTGCACGCAGCCTGGCCTTGCCTTTTGATGCCGAGTAAGACACAAAAGGACTGTTACTTCGGCGAGTTCAACTGCGAATTGATTTGCGCCATTTGGTCGTCGATGGATTTAGTGTCCGGCATGTCGGTGCGGCCTTGGCTGAGCACCTGCACTTTTTGGGTCAGCAGCTCTACTTTTTTCTGGAGCAGACCCATTTGGATGGAAGGGTCTGAGAAGCCGGGGCCGCGCTGCACGTAGGTGTCGTAGCGGGCGCTGTTGGCGCCGGGCGTGCCGGCCGCGGCCTTGCCCTGGGCCGCGGCGGCGCTGCCGGGCGTGGCAAATACCACGCCGCCATCGGCGCGCACGTAGTCGCCTTCACGCAGGGTAATTTTCTTGCCTTTGGGGTTTATTTTGTCGGCCGGCATTTCCACGATGCCATTTTTGTAGTTGATTTTGACACCGGTGCTCAGCTTAACGTTTTGCGTGAGCGGCGTGGTTTGGCCGTTTTCGTACCGCACCACTTCACCGTTTTGCATCAGGAAGCGAGTGTTGGCGGTGGTTTGCACGGGAAAGCCACCGTCTTGGGCAGCGGCCAGGCGGGGCGCGGTGGCCAGGCAGACGGCCAGGGAAGCAAGAAGCAGGAAACGAAACATAGCTAGGAGGAATAAGGTGAAATGGCCTAGCTTACGAGTATTGCCGCTGCGATGGTTAAGCAGCGGGTCAAAGCATTCTTTTCAAAATATTTTTTGAAACGATGTTGCGACATTAAATGTATGTACATAAATTTGCACCCGATTCCACTGCCTCACATGCGCATCGAAGACGAAATCAAGCAGCCCACTTTCCGCGACGAATACCAGAAGGCCGTCATCAATCTGGTGTACACGACCGGCTGGCTGCAACTGCGCCAGGCCACGGCTTTCAAAGGGTTTGGCCTCACGCTGCCGCAATTCAACATCCTGCGCATTTTGCGGGGGCAGCACCCGCGCCCGGCTACGGTGGCCCTGCTCATCGACCGGATGCTGGACAAAACCAGCAACGCTTCGCGCATCGTGGACCGCCTCGAAGAGAAGAAGCTCGTGACCCGTACCGTGTGCCCCGGCAACCGCCGCGCCGTGGACATCCGCATTACCCCGGCCGGGCTCGACCTGCTGAAAAGCATCGAAGACTCGCAGGTGATGGAAAAGAACGGCACCCAACACCTCACCCCCGACGAAGCCCGCCAGCTCAACCTTTTGCTCGATAAAATTCGGACCGATGAGGGTGAGGGAGGGGCAACCCCTGAGATGCCTTCCTGCGAGTAGCCTTGGCACGCTTTTTATCAAGTGGCCGCCCAGCCACGCTTTCATTTTAAATAGTTACCCTTTTTTACTTTTTTCTTCAAGATGAAAAAATACCTGTTGCCCGCTTTGTTCGCCGTTGCTGTATTGGGCGCCGCCCCCGCCGCTTCGGCCCAAAAAAATAACAGCGCCAAAATGGCCACCAACGCCCCCGCCTACGCCGTGCAGCCGCAGCTGAGCACCCTGGGCTGGGAAGCCAAAGCCGTGACCCACGGCCACAACGGCACCATGAATTTCAGCTCGGGTGAGCTGCTTGTGAAAGGCAACGCCATTGTGGGCGGCACCGTGACCGTGGACATGAAGAGCATGAAAGCCACCGACATCACCGATGCTGGCAAGCACGCCACGTTCGTTAGCCACATGAGCGACGCCCGCTACTTCACCGTGGACAAGTACCCCACGGCCACTTTCACCATCGTGAGCGTGACGCCCATCAAAGGCGCTGCCAAAGACGCCAACAACGCCACCATCACCGGCGACATGAAAATTAAGGACCAGACGCAGCGCATCAGCTTCCCGGCAAAAGTGGGCGTGAAAGACGGCCTGGCCTCTGCCACCGGCAAAGTGACCATCGACCGCACCAAATTCGGCATCACCGAAAACTCGAAGGCAACCTTGGCTGAGTCGATGGCCGACAAGGTCATCTACGACGACATTCAGTTGGCCTTCAACGTCATCGCCAAGAAGTCGTAATGGCGGATTAGCATAAAATTCAAAAAGCCCCGTCGAGGAATCGACGGGGCTTTTTTGTGACTCGCGGGCATTAAACAGGAATTGAGCTTTAGCGTTGCGCCTATATATTTGACGTCATCTATTCTATAGCCTTTACCATTAAAATGAAAAGAACAGTGCTGCTCCTGATGGCCGCCGTTGCCCTCGGGGCAACCCCCGCCGTTCAGAGTTCCTCGCCGGGCGCACCCGGGGCTATTTCCTTCCGCAGCGTTTTTCAAAGTGCAGCCGCAGTTGAGCACGATTGGTTGGGAAGGAAAAACCTTGACGTATAGCCAAAAAGGTGCCATCGGGCTGGCCGATGGCGAACTGCTGACAGAAGCTAGTGCCCTGGTGGGCGGGGCCGTGACCGTGGATATGAGTTCATCAAAGTCGCCAGCGTGGAGGACGCCGATATGCAGAAAAAGTTCGTGAACCATATGGCTTCAGAAGACTTTTTTGATTCCAAAAAATACCCCACTGCCGCGTTCAAGCTGGTAAGCGTAGTTCCCATCAAGGGCGCCGCTGCCGACGCCGACAACGCCACCATCACCGGCGACCTGACCATCAAAGACAAGACGCAGCGCATCAGCTTCCCGGCCAAAGTGGGCGTGAAGGGTGATTTGGCTGCCATTGCGGGTAAAGTGGTGTTCGACCGAACCAAATTTGGAATTAACTACGGTTCCGAATCGTACCAGACCTATCGGCGCAATGATGTGCGCGACCCCCAAAGTCTTTCACACCGCCTGCAACTGGGTTTCGGCAGCACAGTGGAAGAAATCAACCAGATGTACCCGCCCTTAGCCAACCGGGCAATTAGCGACGATATTGCGTTGACATTCAACCTGATTGCCAAATCATAGCCCGTTCACTCCGGTATTTCAAACCTGCGGGGCAGCTCGAAGCTGAGGTGGTGGCTTTTGCTGCGGCTGTGCAGCTCGCGAAGTATCTCGTCGATTTCGCCCTGGTATTCCACCCACAAGTCTTCGTGCAGGCTTTTGAGCACGAGGGCGGGCAGCTTGGCCGCCAGCCGGGCCACGGCGCGGTAAAAGCCGTCGTACACGCTGTCGAACTGCCCGGAATAGTTATCAATGCACTGGCGCAGAATGTACACCAGCAGGTCGACTTCGAGCTGTTTGCTTTTGGTGATGCGGCGGGCGCGGGCAGCTTCCTGCACGCTGGCGCGCACGGCCTTCACCAAGCTCCGGTTGAGCAGGCGGCCCGACACTGCCACGTTGAACAGCTCGTGGATGCGGTCGGCGGTTTCTTCCTGCACCTGGCCCAGCGTCACGTCGGCCAGCAGCTCGAAGCGGAAGGTTTCGTAGAGCTCGGCGTCGCGGCGCACGGCGCGTAGGAGCAGGGATTCTTTTTCGGGCTCGGAGAGGCGCTTGAGGGCTTTTTTGAAGTCGGCGGACGGAACGGGCATGGGAGGGGAGCAGGGTGAGGGCCCGGCCGCGGCAACGCGGGCAAAATCGGGCCGATTTGAGGAAACGAAATTGGGCGGTTTGCAGTTATGAACGGCTGCCCCACGCGGGCTTTCCTGCGTAAATTTGCCTTATGAATACTCGCCCGCAAATTGAGCACGATGAGGACGTCCTGTTGCTCGAAGAAGAACAGGAACTGCGCAACCTCGTGGTGTACAACGACGACATCAACACCTTCGACCACGTCATCAAAACCCTGATGGACGTGTGCGGCCACCAGCCCGAGCAGGCCGAGCAGTGCACTCTGCTCATCCACTACAAGGGCAAGTGCGCCGTGAAGGTGGGCACTTACGAGGAGTTGGAGCCCATGTGCAGCGCCATCCACGACCGCGGCATTTCGGCCGACGTCGTTTAATTTCTGGTGCTTGGTTGTTGGTGCCTGGTGCTTGGCTTTTTTCGGAGCCGCGCTAGTTTAACCAAGCACCAGGCACCAACAACCAAGCACCCAACAGCCTGAATGGAATTTCCCTCCAAACTGATTGAGAACGCCGTGGGCGAGCTGGCCCGCCTGCCCGGCATCGGCCGCAAAACGGCCCTGCGCCTGGCCCTGCACCTGCTCAAAGCCGAGATGGACACCACTGCCTCGCTGGCGGAGGCGCTGGCCAAGATGCGCTTTGAAATCACCTACTGCAACACCTGCCACAGCATTTCCGACACCGAGGAATGCGCTATTTGCGCTAATAAGCTGCGCGACCACAGCCTGGTGTGCGTGGTGTCGGACGTGCGCGACGTCATCGCCATCGAGAACACCGGCCAGTACAAGGGCGTGTACCACGTGCTGGGCGGCGTGATTTCGCCCATCGAAGGCATCGGCCCTTCGGATTTGCACATCGATTCGCTGGTGGCCCGGGCCTCGGGTGAAGAGTCGGAAGTGCGCGAAGTTATTCTGGCCATCTCGCCCACCATGGAGGGCGACACCACGGCCTTCTACCTCTCGCGCCGCCTGCGCGACCTGCCCAACGTGCACATCAGCACCATTGCCCGCGGCATTCCGATGGGCGGCGAGCTGGAGTACGCCGACGAAATCACCCTCGGCCGCAGCATCGTAGAGCGCCTGCGCCAAGCCCGGTAGCAATAATTGTCATTGCGAGGCGCAGCCGAAGCAATCCGTCCTGTAAAAACCAGACACGCCCTTCCCTCAGAAAGCCCCGATGCCCCAAAGGCGTTGGGGCTTTCTGCATCCAGACCAGTTCCCATGCTTTGATAAACCTTCCATGCTGTGGCGGGTTGCTGTGGCTTTGAATCTTACAAGCGGCTTGTGCCCATGACCACCTCTGCCCTCACTACCCTTTACCAGGAATTGGCGCCCTGCACCAGTCTGGACCTGAACACGCTGCTGCCGGGCGGCATTCAGCGCGAAGTGGGTCACTTCAACGTGTTTAACATCGCCGATTTTCTGGCGTCGAGCCAGTTGCGGCCTGATACGTCGTACCCGTGCCGCTCCTTTTACAAAATCAGCCTGCTGCACAGCCGCAGCGCGGCCGAGTACGCCGGCCGAACCGTCGAAATCGAGCCCGATGCCCTGGTATTTTCGAGCCCGAAGGAAGTGTTTCAGTGGCTGCCGACCGAGTTGCAGCGGGGGCACTTCTGTCTTTTCACGCCCGAGTTTCTGCTGCCGGTGCTGGGCGGGCTCACCATCGAGGAACTGCCGCTGTTCCGGGCCGATGGCAACCTCGTGTTTCAGCTGACGCCGGCCGAAACCACGCGGGCTACGGCCATTTTTGCCCGCATGCACGAGGAATTGGCTTCCGACTACGCGCACAAGTACGACCTGCTGCGGGCCTACGTGCTGGAGCTGCTGCACCTGGGGCAGAAGCTCCAGCCCGCCACTGAGCTGCACCCGGCGCACTCGGCCGCAGCCCGGCTGGTGTCGCGCTTCGTGGAGCTGCTGGAGCGGCAGTTTCCGCTCACCACGCCCCAACAGCGCGTGGGGCTGCGCACGGCCAAGGATTTTGCCGACCGCCTGGCCGTGCACGTCAACCACCTTAACAAAGTGCTGAAGGACAGCACCGGCCGCACCACCACCGACCTCATTGGCGGGCGGCTGGCGCAGGAAGCCAAGGTGCTGCTGCGCGAGTCGGAGTGGACGCTCTGGGAAATTGCCGACAGCCTGGGCTTTGTGGACGTGGCGCATTTTTCTCACTTCTTCCGCCGCTACGCCGCCGTGAGCCCGGGTGCCTTTCGCACGCAGAGCGCCGTGCTGGTTTGATTTCTACAAGAAGCGGATTGGCGGTTACAACACCGCCGGCCGTGGGGCAGGGGACCTTTGTCGTGTTCAATCAACACCTCAAAACCCACTCCTCATGAGTACTTCCAAAATCGCCCTCGTCACCGGCGGCAGCCGCGGCCTGGGCAAAGACATGGCCCTGAAACTGGCCCAGCAAGGCATCGACGTGGTGCTGACCTACCGCACCCAGCAGGCCGAAGCCGCGGCTGTGGTGGCCGACATCGAAGCCCTGGGCCAGCGCGCCGCGGCGCTGCCCCTTGATGCCGCTGCGCCCGGCACCTTCGAAGCCTTCTCCGCCCAGCTAACCGAGACGCTGGCCACCACTTTCGGCACCGACCGGTTCGACTTTCTCATCAACAACGCCGGCACCAGCCTCACCGCCCCCATTGCCGACACCACCGAGGCGCAGTTTGACGAGATGCTGAACATCCATTTCAAGGGCGTGTACTTCCTCACGCAGCGGGCGCTGCCGGTGCTGCGCGACGGCGGCCGCGTCATCAATATTTCCTCGGCCACTACGCGCACCTCCTTCGCCGGCGCCTCGGCGTATGCCAGCATGAAAGGCGCCGTCGAAGTTTTCACGCGGTACCTGGCCCTGGAACTGGGCAGCCGGGGCATTGCGGCCAACGTGGTGGCGCCGGGCGCGGTGTTTGGCGGGGGCGCCATGACGGATACGCCCGAAATCCGCGCCTACGTGGCCCAGCTGACGGCCCTCGGCCGCATCGCCGAACCCGACGACATCGGCGGCATCGTGGCCTTCCTCTGCACCGACGCCGCCCGCTGGCTCAACGGCCAGCGCCTGGAGGCCACGGGTGGAGTGATGCTATAAGGCTAATAAATGCGCTGTTTTCGTAAGCCGAGCAAGCAACAGAACGCAGCTGCCGGTAAGCCGGCGGCTGCGTTTTAGCTGTTTTAGGAAGAGGAACCAGCGCCATAACTTGCTCTTTTGGCCTGCAGCACGGCGGGTTCGGGTAGTCATAGATTGGGGCGTACTGGCTTGCGGATTATTTGCAATGGCTGGCACTGCGTAATTTCGTCTGCTGTGGTGAAGCTCTCCGTCATTATTGTTAACTACAACGTCTGCTACTTTCTGGAGCAGGCGCTGCTTTCCGTGCGGCGAGCGGTGGAGAAGCTCGGGCAGCCGGTGGAGGTATTTGTAGTGGACAACAACTCGGCCGATGGCTCGGTGGGCATGGTGCGCGAGCGGTTTCCGGAGGTCATCCTCATTGCCAACCGCGACAACCCCGGCTTCTCGAAGGGCAACAACCAGGCCCTGCGCCAGGCCACGGGCCAGTACCAGCTGCTGCTCAACCCCGACACCGTGGTGGAGGAAGACACCTTCCGGGCCTGCTGCGCCTTCATGGACGAGCACCCCAACTGCGGCGGCCTGGGCGTGAAAATGCTAGACGGCCAGGGCCATTTCCTGCCCGAAAGCAAGCGCGCCCTGCCCACGCCGTCGGTGGCGTTCTACAAGATGTTCGGGCTGGCGAGCGTTTTTCCGAAGTCGCGCACTTTCGGACGCTACCACTTGGGCTTTCTCGATAAGGAAGAAACCCACGAAATTGAAGTGCTCAGCGGGGCCTTTATGCTGCTCCGGAAGGAGGCCCTGGACCAGGTGGGCTTGCTCGACGAGGACTATTTCATGTACGGCGAGGACATCGACCTCTCGTATCGCCTCACCCAAGGGGGCTGGAAAAACTATTATTTCCCCGGCACCCGCATCATTCACTACAAGGGCGAAAGCACCAAGCGCACGAGCGTAAACTACGTGTTTGTGTTCTACCGCGCCATGGTGATTTTTGCGCAAAAGCACTTCGCGCCGGGCCGGGCGGGCCTGTTTTCGCTGCTCATCAACGCTGCCATCTGGCTGCGGGCGGGCGCGGCCGTGCTGGAGCGCCTGGTGGTGCGCATTGCCCCGCTGCTGCTCGATGCCGGGCTGATTTGGAGCGGCATGTATTTCCTGAAAACGTACTGGGAGCGCAACCACAAGTTTGTACCCGGCGCTTATCCGCCGCAGTACATGGAAGTAGCCGTGCCGGTCTACATCCTGATTTGGCTGGTGTCGGTGTACCTGAGCGGGGGCTACGACCCGCCAATTCGCACTTCGCGGGTGGCGCGCGGGGCCTTCGTGGGCACGCTGGTTATTTCGGCGGCCTCGAACTACCTCGATGCCTGGCGCTTCTCGAAAGCCCTGATAATTCTGGGCGGCGTGTGGACGGTGGCTGCGCTGGTGGGCCGCCAGCTGCTGGCTCACTTCCTGCGTTACCGCGACCTACGCTTGGCCGAGCGCCGCCAGAAAAACATTGCCATCGTGGGCTCGGGGCCCGAAAGCCGCCGCGTGCGCCGCCTGCTCGAAGCCGCCGGCGTGCAGGCCCGCGTTATCGGCTATGTTTCCACGGTGCCCGTCGAAACCCTGGTGGCTGCCACCGTGGAAGCCACCTACTCGCACCGCTACGACGCCCCTGAGTCGCCCGAAGAGCCCCTGGGCGAGCTGCGCCAGCTGGCCGACATCATTCGCCTCTACGCGCTGGACGAGCTGATTTTCTGCGGCAAAGACCTGCCCGCCAGCCGCATCATCGCCCTCATGCTCAGCCTGCCGGCCGACCCGCCTGTGGCCTACAAAATCCTGCCCGAAGACAGCCAGTACATCATCGGCAGCAGCAGCAAAGACGCGCCCGGCGACTACTACACCCTCGACATTGCCCTGAACCTTTACCAGCCCCGGCAGGCCCGCGCCAAGCGCCTGCTCGACGTGCTGCTGAGCACCGGGCTGCTGCTGCTGGCCCCGTTGCTGCTGTGGTTTCAGCCGCGCAAAGCAGGGTTCCTGCGCAACTGTGCGGCCGTGCTGTTGGGCCGCCGCACCTGGGTGGGCCTGCGCTACACGCCCGGCCCGGCCAGCGCCGTGCCCGCCGTGTTGTCGCCGGCCGACGCGGCCGTGTCAGCCGCACCACTCAACGACACCACGAAGCGCCGGCTGGAGCTGCTTTACGCCAAAGACTACGAACCCGCCACTGACTTGCGCGTGCTCTGGCGCTGCTGGCGCCGCATGGGACAATAAGAACGTGTACCCCGAAGCTCCGCTTCGGCTCGTTGAACGATTCCAACGCGAGCCGAAGCGGAGCTTCGGGGTACACGTTCTGCTTCGGCCTTACCTTTGCCGCTTCATTCACCGCTGCCGCTTATGCCCGAAACCGTTGCTCCCACCACCTCTCCGCTGTCCGACCGGGTAACGGTCATGCAGGAATCGGCCACCATTGCCATGGCTAAGAAGTGCCGGGAACTGATTGCCCAGGGCCTCGACGTCATCAACCTCAGCTTTGGCGAGCCGGATTTTCAGACGCCGCAGTACATCAAGGATGCAGCCAAGCAAGCGCTGGATGACGGCTTCACGTTTTACACGCCCGTGGCCGGCATCCCGGATTTGCGGCAGGCCATCTGCGACAAGTTCAAGCGCGACAACCAGTTGGACTTTCAGCCCAACCAGATTGTGGTGAGCACCGGCGCTAAGCAGGCCCTGGCCAATGCGGTGATGAGCCTGGTGAATCCAGGCGAGGAAGTCATCGTGTTTTCGCCCTACTGGGTGAGCTACGAGGAAATGGTGAAGCTGGCCGATGGCGTGGCCGTGCCGCTGGTGGGCTCGCTCGAAAACGAGTACAAGGTGACCGCCGCGCAACTCGAAGCGGCTATCACGGAGCGCACCAAGCTCATCATGTATTCGTCGCCCTGCAACCCCACAGGTGCCGTTTTCAGCCGCGAGGAACTGGGCGCCATTGCCGAAGTGCTGGCCCGTCACCCGCAGGTGTACGCCCTGGCCGACGAGATTTACGAGTACATCAATTTCGTGGGCGAGCACGTGAGCCTGGCCCAATTCCCGGAGGTGCGCAACCGGGTGATTACCGTGAACGGCTTCTCGAAAGGCTACGCCATGACCGGCTGGCGCCTGGGCTACCTGGCCGCCCGCCCCGACATTGCCTACGCCTGCGAAAAAATGCAGAGCCAGATTACTTCGGGCACTTCTTCTATCATGCAGCGCGCCGGGCTGGCCGCCTTGCGCGGTGGCCGTGCCTCGGCCGATGAGATGGTGGCCGCTTACCGTCGCCGCCGCGATTTGGTGCTCGACATCGTGAAGGACATTCCCGGTTTCAAAACGCCCACTCCTAGCGGCGCTTTCTACATTTTTCCGGAAGTATCGGCCTATTTCGGCCGCACTGCGCCCGATGGCCGCACCATTGGCAATGCCATGGATTTGGCCCTGTACCTGCTGAACGAGGCGCTAGTATCGGCCGTGTCGGGCGAGGCATTTGGGGCGCCTAACTGCATGCGTTTCAGCACCGCCGCTTCCGATGAAAAGCTGGCGGAGGCTTTCCGGCGGGTGAAGGCCAGCCTGGCGAAGCTGGCGTAATTTTTATCACTTCTGTCATCCTGAGCGCAGCGAAGGACCTTATCACCCAAGAACAGTTTGCAGTAATTATTGCTTCAAACGGGATAAGGTCCTTCGCTGCGCTCAGGATGACAGCCTTTTGCTTTGAGCTTGCCTACATCTGATTCCTCCCTGCAAACGCTGTTCAACGACTTCAACAAGCTGCGCGTCCTCATCATCGGCGACGTGATGGTGGATGCTTACGTGTGGGGCCGCGCCACGCGCCTCTCGCCCGAGGCGCCGGTGCCGGTGGTGCACGTGGCCCGAACCGAAAACCGCCTCGGCGGGGCCGCCAACGTGGCCCTCAACGTGCAGGCCCTCGGCGCCACGCCGCTGCTGTGCGCCGTAATTGGTACCGACGCGGGCGGCGACCAATTGCTGCAGCTGCTGCACGAGAGCGGCCTGCCCGCCGATGGCATCCTGCGCAGCGCCCAGCGGCCCACCACGGTGAAGCAGCGCATCCTGGCCCAGGGCCAGCAGCTGCTGCGCATCGACTCGGAAGTGGAAACCGACCTGAACACCGACGAAAGCGCCCAGCTGCTCTCGGCCTACGACGACCTGCTGGCCCGCGCCGACGTGGTGGTGTTTGAAGATTACGACAAGGGCGTGCTCAGCGAATCCATTATTACCGAGTGCATTGCCCGGGCCCGGCAGCGCGGCATCCCAACGGTGGTCGACCCCAAAAAGAATAACTTCCTGGCCTACCGTCACTGCACCCTGTTCAAGCCCAACCTGAAAGAGCTGCGCGAGGGCCTGAAGCTGGAATTTGGCGACCCGGTGGCCGACCGCCCCGGCTTCGAGGCCGCGGTAGCGCGGTTGCAGGAGGTACTCACGCCGGAAATCGTGCTGGTGACACTGTCGGAATACGGCGTATTTGCGCAGCAGCAAGGGCAGAAAACCTACCTGCCGGCCCACCTACGCACTATTTCTGATGTGTCGGGCGCGGGTGATACCGTCATCAGCATCGCGGCGCTGTGCGTGGCGCTGGGGCGGCCGGCGGCCTTCACGGCGGCGCTGGCCAACCTGGGCGGTGGGCTGGTGTGCGAGCAAGTGGGCGTGGTGCCCGTGCAGAAACAGCGGCTGCTGGAAGAAGCCCGGGAAGCAGGGCTACTGTGACAGCGGCTGGTTGAATTACAGCAAAGGCCCCCGGCAGAACTCTGCCAGGGGCCTTTTACTTGATAAGATTGCGCGAGATGGCGCGGGCCGGGCCGGCTATCGGCCCCAAGTCACGTTGGTATAACCCGTAAAGCCGCCTGCCGATGGGTACGAGCGGGCAAATCGGACGGTCTTCCCGTTCGGGAAGGTGCTGATGAAGGGTGCGATGCAGGAATCCGTCCTGGGGTTGTCATTCAGCACAACCATGGTGACGTACGGGCGGACGTTTTGGGCCGTAAGGACGGAAAAAGGGATGGTGTCGGAAAAGCCGGTCGTCAAGTTGTTGCGGTAAAGCCTGGAGAATTTGAAGCTGGATAGGTCCAGCCCGCCGTCGTAGCCAACCGGCAGGTCGAGAAAAACCCGGTGGTAAAGGGCTCGGGTATCGGTGGTAATGGTTGTTTTGCGCACTCCGCTCACAATTAAGCGCTTGTTTGCGTTGTCGCTGCGGTAGGTGATGTCGTAATAGTTTTGGGGGCCCAGCAGCCTGCGGCCGAGGTGAACGGTTTGGGGCAGGAGGTAGGTAGCCGCTGTGGTCGCGATTTCGTCGGTGTAGTAGGTGCCGTAGCTAACGGTTCCGACCGACTTATAAATCTGCAAACGGTGGGCACCGGCCGCAACATTTGCAAGGGAAAAGCTGCCGTCGGCGTCGGTTGTGGTACTGGTAGCGGGGGCATCGTAGAGGCTGATAACGGTGCCGCTGTGGTCGGGCAGCAAGGCGCCGGCTTCGTCGTGGAGCACTACTTTTCCGGTGAACGTGGTCGTCGGTGCGGCGGCTTCTTCGTGTTTGCCACATCCGACAAGGGCCGCGCTTAAAGCCAGTGCGACGCAGGTGCGGACCATTTGAACGGGTACTTGAGCGAACATTAAGAACGGGCTGAAAAGTGGAAGGGGACCTTGGTTGGCTAAAGTAGGTCGTAGAAAATCAATGCCGGCCCAACGTCGTTGCCGCTGCTGCTATCGTGCGGGTAAGCGCGTCTGCAAAGCACCATCGTGCTCGGTGCGGGGCGGCGGCCTTCACGGCGGCGCTGGCCAACCTGGGCAGCGGGCTGGTGTGCAAGCAGGTGGGCGTGATGCCCGTGCAGAAACAGCGGCGGCTGGCAGAAGCCCGGGAAGCGGAGCTAATTTGATTGTACGTTAAACCGCCAGATTAAAAAGGCTGCTAAAGAGCAGCAAAAAAGGATTTGCCAGACTCTATTCCAGGGTGAATGTTTTTTTGCTGGCTCACCCAAAAAACCTCCACTCATCAGCTCCGCCAACAGCAATACTACTACAAACAGCCCTTTAGCAACCGACAAAACCGAATTAAAAAAACGGTTGAGCTTCATCTTTAGAGGATTTGGATTTTTTGTGTATGTGAGGCTGCTAGGGCTGTGCCTAGCCAAAGTTAATTGTAGTTGGCGATGCTCCTCACCACCCGCGCCGGGTTGCCCACGGCCAGCGAGTAGGGCGGAATGTCCTTCGTGACCACCGAGCCCGCCCCGATGACGCAGCCCGCGCCGATACTCACGCCGGGGCACACAATGGTGCCGCCGCCAAGCCAGCAGTCGTCGCCGATGCTGATGGGAAGGGCCAGCTCCAGGCTGCGGCGCACGGCGGCGTCGAGCGGGTGGGTGGCGGCGTAAAGCTGCACGCCGGGGCCGAACAGCACGTTGGAGCCAATAGTGACGCGCGCAGCGTCGAGCACCACACAATTCACGTTGAAATACACGTTGTCGCCGCAGTAGATGTGGCTGCCGTAGTCGCAGTGGAAGGGTGGCTCCACCCACAGGTTGCGGCCGGTGTGGGGAATGAGCTCGGCCAGAATTTTGCGGGACGCATCCGTGACGAGGTATTCCGTGACGTTGAGGCGGTGCAGGAGGCGCTTGGCGCGGGTGCGCGCCGCCAGTAGCTCGGGGTCGAAGGCGGCGTAGAACTCGCCGGCCAGCATTTTTTCCTGCTCCGTGGGCATGATGATGGGGCGTTGAAGAGGTCAGCCGAAGCGCGGCTTGGGGCGTTAGCGGGTGAGCAGGTCGCGGAGCCAGCGCTGGGTTTCGGGTCCGGCTTCCTGGCCTACTGTAGTGAGGAAGGCTTCGGTGGTGGCGGTTTTTTGTGCGGCGGTGGCGGCCAGGATGCTGGTGAACTTATCGTTGCCCACGCGGGTGTGCAGGGCGTGCAGCACGGCCGTGCCCTTGGCATACACCACGCGGCGGGTAGTGGGGTAGTCGAATTTGCTACGGTCGAAACCGATAATCCCGGGGGCGCCAACGGCCGCTTTGAGCCGGGTGTCTAGTTCCAACCGAAAGCCGGTGGTATCGCCGCTGGCTTGCAGGTAGAGCAGGCTGGAATAAGTGGCAAAAGCCTCGTTAAGCCACTCCTCGTAGCTGCTGACGGAGCCGTAGGCCCACCACTTGTGGCTGATTTCATGCGCCAGAATCAGCAGCTCGTCGCGTTTGCGCACATCGAAGTCCGAGTAGGTGATGTCCACGGCGTTGTCGAGCAGGCCGGCGGCGTTGCGGTTGGTGCCGGGCAGCAGCACCGTGAAGCGCGGAATGGCATCGCGCCGGCCAATGCTCTGGTTGTAGAAAGCCACAATGTCCGTGGCTTTGGTCAGCAGCACGGTATCGGCCGGGAGTAGGGGGCCGGCTTTCACTACCGCGACGGGTGGCCCGGGCGCTGAGGATGCCAGGCGCTGGAAATCGCGGGATATCAGCGCGGTGGGCTCGATGGCGGAGGTGGCGCCCCGAAACGTGAAGCGCCCGCTGCGGTGGGCGGCCGGCGGCCGGGTGCTCACCACGTCGTAGCCGGCGGGCGCCTGCACCTCCAGCTCGTATTTCGTCAGTTCGTCTTCTTTGTAGGGCAAGAAGGGCACCCAAACGGTGTTTCGGCTGAATTCCAGCACGTGCTCGGTGGCATACCGGGCCGTCAGGGTGCCTTCGTAGGTGACGGTGATGCGGTGGGGCTGCTGGTTGCCGGGCGGGTAATGTAGCGTGATGCCCTGCAGCGTATCCTGAAAACCCGCGTACCAGTAGGGCTTCGTGACCACCTGCCGCGCTCGCGGGCTGCGTACCGACAGTACCCGAAAGCTTCGGTTCAAATTCAGCAGCACGGGGGCGGGGGCCGCTCCGGCGGGCAGCCGCAGGGTGTAGCGGCACCAGAAATGCTTGCTGCCGGGCTCCACCTTAAGGAGAATCTGCGCGCGGGGCTGAGCCCACGCCATCGGGGCTAGGCCCAGCAGGCCGAGCAGGAAAACTAGGGGAAGCCTCGGCACTAGGCTTTCTTCAGAAACTCGGTTTTGAGCACCATGGTGCTGCCGCCGGCGCGGCCTTCAATCTCGGCGGGGCTGTTGGTGAGGCGTATATTCTTGACCAGTGTGCCACGCTTGAGGGTAAGCGAGGAGCCTTTTACCTTGAGGTCTTTGATGAGGGTAACGGCGTCGCCTTCGGCGAGCAGGGTGCCGTTGCTGTCTTTTACGTCCATGGAGTGGAAAGGAATATAGTTGAACGATGTAGAGACGCATATTTGCGTCTCGTCGGTCGCGCCATTTGGTTTTGTGCTGCTATCATTGTTCAACGACGAGACGCAAATATGCGTCTCTACATCGTTCTGCGGGGGCTAAGTTTTAGTGCCGGAACAGCATCAGATAAGCCAGAAAAAACAGGGGCGAAAGACTACCCAGCGTCACGAGCACCACCATCACGGTTTCGACGGTCGAGCGCTCGGACCGGCGCAGGTACCAGCGCCACATGAACACCAACAGCGCCAGCAGCAGGGCTAGCGTGAGGTAAAAGACGGGGCTGAAGGTGGTGGCCATAATGTTAGTAATTTTCGGGAGGATGCTTGGGAAACCAAATACCTCGAAAGCTTATAAGCCCAATGTTGGGCAGCACATGGTTCTGCTCAAGCTCATCAAGATTTTGAATTATACGGTATCGAAACGCTGGGATTTGACCGTTCGCGAACAGCATCTTTGAAACAAGGCTTTCAGCATCTTCAATACTATAAGCAGTCACACCTATGCCAAGTCCATGATTTGCAGGCGCAGTGAACTCTAACCAGTATTTGATTAGAAGAGAGTTGCTAGCAACAAGGTCTTTCATTACCCCCGCCAGCCCTTCACCGTGTCCACGAACACGCGGACATTGTCGGGGTCGGTATCCGGATACACGCCGTGGCCGAGGTTGGCGATGTGGGGGCCGCCGGCAAACTGGCGCAGCATGGTTTCGGTAGCCGCTTTCACCTGCTCGCGGGTGCCGTAGAGGGCGCAGGGGTCGAGGTTGCCTTGCAGGGTTTTGTTGCCGGCCTGCTGGCGCACCTGGGCCGGGTCCTGGTTCCAGTCGAGGCCGATGGTGCGGCAGGCGGTGGCGGCAAACTCCGGCACGGCCCACCAGGCGCCTTTGGCAAACACCGTGACGGGCACGAGCGGGGCCAGGGCTTCGGTGATTTCGGCGATGTAGCGGGCCGAAAACTCCGTGTAGTGCGCGGGCGGCAGGGTGCCGGCCCAGGAATCAAAAATCTGCACCACCTGGGCCCCGGCCGCTACCTGGGCTTTCAGGTAGGCAATGGTGGTGGCGGTTATTTTGGCCAGCAGCTGGTGGGCCAGGGCGGGCTCGCGGTAGAGCATGCCGCGGGCTTTGCTGAAGGTTTTGGAGCCGTGGCCTTCCACCATGTAGGCCAGCAGCGTCCAGGGGGCGCCGGCGAAGCCGATGAGGGGCACGCGGCCATTAAGGGCTTTTTTGGTGATGCGCAGGGCTTCGAGCACGTAGCCGAGGCCTTCCTCCGGGTCGGGGATGCGGAGCTTGTCGATGTCGGCGGCAGACTTGATGGTTTCCGGGAACAGGGGGCCGCGGGCTTCCACCATTTCGTAGCGCAGGCCCATGGCGTCGGGCACCACCAGGATGTCGGAGAAGATGATGGCGGCGTCCACGTCCAGCGCGTCGATGGGCTGGATGGTGACTTCGGCGGCCAGCTCGGGCGTTTCCACCAGCTCTTTAAAGCCGGAGAGGCGGGCGCGCAGGGCGCGGTATTCGGGTAGGATGCGGCCGGCCTGGCGCATCAGCCAAACAGGCGTGCGCTCGGTGGCTTCGCCACGGGCAGCACGGAGGAAAAGGTCGTTTTTCAGCATAGAAGGCGCAAAGGTACTTCCGGTACCACGACTGCCCGGAGATGCGCCGCTATGGAATCGAAATTTTGCCAGACATGACTAAGACAGAGAAACGGCTAGGTTCGGAAAACATCTTATAAAGCTCCTGCAGCTCTTCCGGACTGTGAGCACTGCCCCGCAATCGAACGGAATCCTGATGAGTCAATATGTGGCAGTGGTACGAAAGAAACACATGGGTCAGGGTGTCAGTGCTGGTGACTACCGTGTCGAGCCGGACCCCATTGCCTTTGTTGACAATGCTAATGTGTTGACTATCTAAGGTTCGTTTTATATCCCTTTCGTCCCATGAGTCAGGAAGGTTATTGAACGTGACTGGCCCTTCAAAGACAGTGCTGTCAGAACTCCTGATTTTTAAGGTAACTTCTGACTCACTGTCGCTCCCGTTTTGAAAATAGAAGACGGTCCGGTACATCTTATCCTTTGAGGTAGCGGTCGATTCGGAACCACACCCGACGAGTAAAAGCAGGAAGGGCAGAAAAACTGATTTGACGTTCATATGCAATAATGAAGTTAGTGCATTTTCATGCTCCAACTTCATTACTACACGCGAGATACCTCGGCTACGCTCGGCTTGACGGTCAAATCAGCTATTTAACCCTGCTAACCCGCGCGGCGCTTCTCGTCCTCGGCCCCGCCGCTACGGCGCTTCGTGGGCGCCAGCTTCTCGTTACCGAAACGGTAGCCGAAGGTCAGGTTGACGAAGCGCGTGTCGCGCTGCATCACGAAGCGCTCCACGTAGTTGTCATAAGTGGACGTTACGCGGCCAATTCGCGTGAAGAAGATGTCGTTCACGGCCAGTTTCAGGGTGCCTTTGCGGTCCCACAGGCTCTTTTGCACCCCGGCGCTCAGTTCGCCGTTAGGCCGCTGCACAAAGAAGCCTTCCACTTGCCGCGAATCGTAGCTGCCGTTCAGCTCGGCGCCCCAGCCTTTGCCGAAGGTGAAGGTGTGGTTCGAGGTCAGGTTCAGGGTCGCGCCGCCGCGGTCAAGGTTGGTGCCCGCCACGGCGCCCTCGAAGCGGTTGTAATACAGCACGGCGTTGTTATAAGTCTTCCACCATTTGGTAATGTCCACCGGGGCCGTCAGGGTGAGGGCGTAGTAGTGCTGCAGGTCGAGGTTGCGGAAGGTCGAAACCACCGTGCTTTGCGACTCGGGCTCTACCGTGTTGATGATGGGGTCGCTGGTGCGGCTGTAGCTCAGGCCCAGGCTGTACTTCTGCTTGAAGGTGTGGGTCAGCTCCACGTTGTAGCTGGTTTGGGGCAGCAGGTTGGGGTTGCCGCTGCCCGAGGTGGTGCGGTCGATGAGCTGGCGGAAGGGGTTGAGCTGCTGGTAGCCCGGCCGGTCGATGCGCCGGCTCAGCGACATGGCCAGTTCGTGGTTTTCCGTGAGCTGGCGCTTGATGGCGGCGCTCGGAAACAGCTGGAAGTAGTTGCGCTCGAAGTTCTGGTATTCCACCTCGCGGTCCTGCCGGCCCGTGGCGCGGGTTTGCTCACCGCGCAGGCCCACTTGCAGCGTCAGCTTGGGCTGGCTGTAGTTCAGGTTCAGATAGCCTGCGTTGATGTTCTCGTCGTAGCGAAAGCGGTTTGAGCGGTTCAAATCCAGCTGCCCGTTGGTGAAATTCTGAAGGTCATTGTCGGCCGTCACCAGGCTGGCTTTGGCGCCCACGTCGAGCCGCAGCTCCTTGCTGAGCGCCTGCGTATAGTCGGCCTTCACCGATTGAATGGCCAGCCGCCCGTCCTGGTCCAAGCGGTTGGCCAGCGCCGGCTCGCCCACAAAATAGGTTTGCAGCAACTGGTCGCGGGTGCTGCGGTAGCGGGCGTAGTCGGCATCGGCCGTGAGCTCCTGCGGCCCGGCAGCGTTGGCGAAGGTGTGCCGGAAGTTGAGGTTGCCGGCGAAGTTTTCGAGATGATTCTCGCCAGTGTTGGTGGAATTATACCGCTGTACCTGGTTGCGCAGCAGGTCGTACACCACCGATTGGTTGGTGCCCTTGGGGGTATTGCGGTTGCTGAGGCCACTCACCACAGCCCCCACCGTGGTTTTCTCGGAGAGGTTGTAATCGAGCCCGCCGCGCCAGCTGTGCGAGCGCGCCGTCACGGGCTGGCTATTGTCCTGGTCCGAGGTGCTGATGAGCTGGCGGCTGCCCGCGGTCGAGGGGCCGTAGAAGTCTCGGTGAATCGTCAGCAGGTTCAGAAAAGAGCGGTTGGCGTAGTTGTAAGAGCCGAATAGGTTCAGGTTTTTCTCGCGGTGGTTGAGGCTCAGGCCGCCGGTGTAGCGGTTGTATTCGCCCCGGCCGTAGGTCAGGTTCAGGGTACCGTTGGAGCCCAGGCGTTGGTCTTTTTTGAGATTGATGGCGATGATGCCGGCGCCGCCCTGGGCGTCATATTTGGCCGGCGGGTTGGTAATCAGCTCGATGCTTTTGAGCTGCTCGGCGGGCAGGGCGCGCAGGTACTCGGCCAGCTCGGTGCCCGTCATGGGCTGGCGCTTGCCGTCGATGAGCACTAGCACGCCCTGACGGCCGCGTAGGGCCAGGTTGTCGTTGCCGTCCACGGTCACGCCCGGCGACCGGCGCAGCACATCCAGCGAAGTGTTGCCGGCCGCCAGCGTCGAGCCCTCCACGTTCACGATGGTGCGGTCGGCTTCGCGCTCATACAGCGGCTTCTGGCCCACCACTTTCACCTCCTTGAGTTGCGTGGCGGCGCTGGTGGCCAGCGTCAGGGCCGGTAACTCCACGGGTTGCCCATTAGCCTCAAACGGCTGCGACCACCGCCGCTCAAAGCCCACCTGCGCCGCCGATACGAGGTAGCGCCCCGCCGCGGCCCGCTCAAACTGAAAAAGCCCCTTGGCGTCGCTAAACTCGGTTTTCACCACCGTCGAATCCTTGGCCCGGTGCAGAGTCACCGTCGCAAATTCGATGGGGCTGTTGCCGGCACTTTGAACGGCGCCGCGCACGTCGGTGGGCGCTTGGGCTTGCGCCTGATTGGTGTTGGCAAGCAAACTCGTCGCCAGCAGCAGGAGAGAAGCTGAAAAAAGTGAGTTTTTCATATAGAAAAGCAGAAAAAGGTTTGCAGAAAAAAGGTGAGGTTGGAAAGCAGCTTTGCTCAATCGAGCAAAAGATTATGACATATCATTAAGGTTGCTTCGAAACGAAAAATTCTGCCGCATTCCAGTGTTGGCGGTCGGGTTAAAAGATTGTAGCTATTGGGTAAGCAGTCGTTTGCCGGTCCGACGCCCTGGGCGTCCGACCGGTCGCCGCTCGCTCAACTTCGGTCGATGATTTCTGACATCCGACCGGTCGGACGCCTAGGGCGTCGGACCGGCAAACGACCAACTGCGAATCAGCTGTATCAGTTGGTGGCCGGAGCGCAATTCAGGGCGATGCGCTCCAGCAGTTGTCGCAGCACCGCGAGTTCCTCTTCGCTGACGCCGGCCAGGGCCACGGCCCGGTTGTCGAGCACGATGGGCTGCACAGCGTCGAGCATGCGGTGGCCCTGCTCG
This sequence comes from Hymenobacter monticola, assembly GCF_022811645.1. NCBI lineage: Bacteria > Pseudomonadati > Bacteroidota > Cytophagia > Cytophagales > Hymenobacteraceae > Hymenobacter > Hymenobacter monticola. The sequence continues at coordinate 3,765,737 of NZ_CP094534.1, forward strand.
CTCACCCGGAGTTGGGTGCGGCGGCCGTCGTGGGGCAGCGGAATGGCTGACAGCAACCCGCGCTTGACGAGCAGGGCCAGCATGCGCGCCACCGAAGCCTGGTCCTTGAACACCCGCTCGGCGATGTCCTGTTGGGTGAGGTCGTTGTGCTCCAGCAGCACCCGCAGCACCAGCCACTGGTCCACGGTGATGCCGAGACCGGCCCGGTCGATATTGGCCTGGGCCATGCGCCGGTAGCTGCGAATGGCCTTATCGAGCGAGTAAAAGATGATAGAGCTCAGCATGGAGCGCAAAGGTAAAGCAGTATTTATGATATATCATAAACATTGCTTTCTCACGTGAAGGGTTTTGTTCGGGCGTAGGGCTTCACCCCCCGGCCCCCTCTTTCAAAGGAGAGGAGAGGTAAACGAAGCACGTAATATGACTTTGTTGCGCGCTGATTAAGGCTTTTTTGCCAAATCCTACTTTCCAAACTGCCGCAGATTATAGGTGAAGCTCAGCAGGAAATACCGCTGCAAAATGCGGCTGCGCACGTCCTCCACGTAGGTTTCGGTGGTGTTGCGGACCACGCTGCGGTTTTGGTTGAGCACGTCGTAGGCTTGCAGCTTGAGCTCGCCTTGCTTGTTGGCCAAAAACTGGCGGGCCAGGCCGACGTTCCAGAGCACCACGCGCTGGTTGTAGCCGGCGGCGCGGCCGGTGTTGTTGCTCAGCCATAGGTCGGAGGTGAGCACAAAGCGGGCGGGGAGCTGGTAGAAAATATCGGCCGTGAGCGTCTGGGTGAGGTAGTCGGTGTTTTGCTCAGTGAGGCGGGAGTAGCGGGCGTTTTGGTAGGTGACGTTGGCGCTGAGGCCGAATTCGAGTTGCTCGTTGAAGGCCGAATTGGCGCTGGCACCCTGGCCCAGGCTCCAGGTGCGGCTAGTGTTCAGCGTGCCATTTACGAAGCTGGGCGACTTGGTGAAGCTGGTATTGGTGGTCAGGTTGAGGTTGATTTTGTGGGTGGGCAAGCGCTGGCCGAGCGAGAAAAACCCGTTCACACTGTAGAAGCCGTCGGCGTTTACGGGGCGGGTGGTTTGCACGCCGCGGGGGCTGAAGCTGGTGGCCGACACGATACGGTCGTCGACGCGGCTGGCGCTAAGCACGGCAAACACGCTGCGGTTGGTGGTGGCGTTAAACTGCGAGAAATTGGCCGACAGGGCCTGCACGTATTCGGGCCGCAGGTTGGGGTTGCCGGCCTGGATGCTGAGCGGGTTGGAGTTGTCGCGCACAGGCTGGAGCTGGGCGGCGGTGGGCGCGTTGAGGCGGGTGCGGTAGTTGAGGCGCAGCGAGCGGCTGCGGCTGCCGTTGTAGGTAAACAAGGCATTGGGCAACAGCGTGGTGAAGCGACGGTCCACGGTAGTGTCTGCCGAGAGGTTGCGCACCCGCAAATCGGCCTGTTGGGCGTCGAGGCCCAGGCCCACCGTGTAGCGCAGGCGCTTTTTCTGCAGCGTGAGCCCCGCCCGGTTGGCCTGAAAGCGGCTGGTGAACTCGTTGCTCAGCCCGGGGTTCAGCAAGTCGTACTGCTGGCTGGCTTCATTAAAATCGGTGGTAAGGCGGCGCCCATCGTTGCGCGAGTCGGTGAAGGCGTAATGTGTTTCGAGCCGGGTGCGCAAGCTCAGCGGCTCCACGTACGACAAGCTCAGCACGTTGCTGCGCGTGGGTGTGGCCTGCTCAATCCGCTGGTTGAGCCGCTGCACGGTGGGCAGCCCGCCGGCATCGAAAAACGTGTTGGTGGCTTGGTTGAATGCCGTGGCGTCCTGGTCGCTCAGCGTCGAGGTGAGGTTGGCCGATGCTGAGCGACCAGGCTTGCCGAAGCGGCGCATCAGCAGGAAATTGCCGCCGGCGTTGGGGTTGGTGAAGGCCGACGTGTAGCCGTTCAGGCCCTGGTTGAGCAAGCGCCCGCCGAGGCTGGACTGCTGGCTGTTTTGGCGGGCCAGGTCGTTACCCTGCCACCAGGCGTAGGGCGTGAGGCGCAGCGAGGTGAGCGAATCGAGCACGTAATCAAGCCGCATGTTGAAGCGGTGGCTGCGGGTGGTGCTGCGGTTGAATAGGTTTTGGTTGGTGACGAGGGGCGGGCCGGCTTCGGTTCCGGTCAGGCCGGCCACGTTCTCGCGGCGCAACTGCTGGTCCGTCGTCACGGTGGCGCGGCTGGCGAGGTAGCTGGTGGCTACTTCGGCGCGCTTGCCCCAGGCGTCGCGGTAGTTGAGGCCCACGGCGCCGCTTTCGGTGATGCTGGTGGGCTGGGAGCTGTTGCTGCCAAGGGCATTTTGACGGCCCCCACCGCCCATCCGCATAACAGCGCCCCCGCCGCTGGGCCCGCCGCCCGCAGGCCCAAAGCTGGCGGCGGCCGGGCCGCCTTCGTCGGCAAAGCCTTGCTGATTGAGGTTGTTGGCCTGGGCCAGGGCCGAAATCTGGCGGCCGTTGTTGAAGCGGTTCAGGCCGAGGCGGGCCTGGTAGCGGCCATCGGTGCCGGCGCCGGCGCCGTTGGTGCCGAAGTAGCCCTTGCGCTTATCTCGCTTCGTCACAAGGTTGAGGGTGCGCTGGCGGTTGCCGTCGTCGATGCCCGAAAACGAGGACTGGTCGCTCTGCTGGTCGTAGAGCTGCACCTTGTCGATGATGTCGGCGGGCAGGTTTTTGGTGGCCATTTTGGGGTCGTCGCCGAAGAAGGGCTTGCCATCCACGAGCACGCGGTTCACCGCCTGGCCCTGCGCGCGGATGCTGCCGTCGCGGTCCACTTCCACGCCCGGCAGCTTTTTCAGCAATGATTCCACCGCCGCGTTGGGCTGGGTTTTGAAGGAGTTGGCATTGAAAGCAATGGTGTCGCCGCTCACGCTCACCGGGGCGCGCTCCTGGGTTACCACCACCTCGCCCAGCTTCTGGCTGAGGGCGCCCAGGCGCAGGGTGCCCACAGTGGGAGCAGGGGCCGCAGCCGTGACGGCTACCGGCACGCGCCGCATGCGGTAGCCCAGCGCCGATACCTGCACCACGTAGCGCCCCAGTGCCACATCGCGGAGCACAAAATGCCCGTCGCCATCGGTAATGCCGAACGTGACGTAGCTCGAATCCCGCGCCAGCGTCAGCGACACCGACGCTTCGCGCAGTGGCTTGCCGGTGGCCGAGTCGGCCAGCGTGCCGCTGATGCTCCCCTGGCCCGGGCGGGGCGGGGCGGGCGCAGTTGTTTGGCCCCGGCTGGCGGCGGCCAGCCCGAGCAGCAAACTCAGTAAGAAAAGCAAACGCATGGCCGGCCTAATTGCGGTTGAAACGCATTCCGCCGCCTTCCATCATCTTCTGACGGAAATCGGCCAGGGCTTTTTCACGCAGGTCTTTCAGCTCGGCGGGTGTCACTTTCTGGGCCGTGGCCACGGGCTGCACTTCGGCGGCGGGCACGGGCTTTAGGTCCACTTTGGCGGCGCGGTATTGCTCCTGCTCGCTTTCCAGGGCCAGCACCACGCCTTTATCGGGCGTCAGGTCGCGCACTGGCGAGTAGGTAAAGGGCAGGTCGGTGGTGAACCACACGGTATAGGTTTCTTTTTTGTAGGGCACCGTGGCCTTGCGGCAGGTGTAGCCGGCTATTTTCTTGGTTTGGCTGCTGATGTTCCAGCCGGTGGGTGCCGCCACGGGGGCATCGGCGCGGTAGGCGGTGGGGGCGTTGTCCTTCTTCACGGTGAGCACCGTGGTGGTGGCGCGGTGGGCCAGGTCGAGGTAGGTGACTTCCCCGAAGGGCCGGGCGTAGTTGGTGACCTGGGGCGCGCTGGCCGGGCCGTCGCCGCCGATGCTGTTCATCGTCACGGTGCGCATGGTCATGCCGCCGCCCTCGCGTTCCTCCTTGGCCGCGTCGCCCGCGAAGCTCAGGTTCAAGCCGAAGGAGCGGGTTTCGGGAATGTCGGTGGGAAAGTCGGGGCTGCCGGGCTTGAGCTGCTGGCCGTTCACCATGATGTGCACCTTGCTGAGGTCGACGCGCTGGGTGGCTTCGTAGCTGATGCGGCCGCTGGTCTGGGCCAGAGCGGCGCCGGTGGCCAGCAGGCCGAGCGTGAGGGCGAGGGTCAGGTTTTTTGCAGGGTTTTTCATGGGTGTTAGGCAGGGTTGATTGAACGCTACAAAGCACCGGTATTCTTTTGTAAACTACTGTTATTCTGTGTTAAATAGTGTTAACGGGGCCAGGACAGCGGTTGAAGCATGTACTTTTGTCGGGTCGAAATCTTCCGGTCAATCCTGCTTTATGAAACGCCGCATTCGCTCCATTTTCGGTCTCATGGTGGCGTGCATGCTGGGCATCAACGGCTTTCAGGGCTACTGGCTCTACAACACCTACCAACTCACGGCCAGCCAGTTTGCCCGCACCGCGCGCGAAGCCCTGACTACCGTGGTGCAAAGCCATCAGTTGGGCATGGCCCGGCAATTTGTCGACCGCGAGGGAGGCTCCAAAAGCCGCATCATGGTGTTTCAAAATACCGACGACGAGGGGCATTTCAACCGCATGGTGGTGCGGCAGGGCAAAGGCGATGACACCGCGCGAAATTCTCGTCCCGACGTGCTGGTGCAGCGCGCAGTAGGCACTACTGACATGCCTTCCGATATGGATTTGAGCAACATAAAGGAAATTCGGGTGCAGCGCCTCGGCGTGCCTGGGGCAGCCCGGCCGGGCACTTCCGACACCCTGGTGCGGAAGCTTTCCCGGTTGATTATCAACAACTGGGCCGGTAGCAAACCCGTGAACCTGCGCCAGCTGACCGCCGACTACCACCGCGAACTGCGCCTTCGCGGCGCCGATGCCACGCTCGTGCTCGATACGCTGAGCCTGCCGCTGCGCCGGACCGGTGCAAGCCCGGCCGCGGCCCTCGACCGCATGCCTGCGCGGGCCGGCTACACAGTCAAGACCCCACCCGTTTCCCTTAATCCATTTCAGGAGTTGTACGTGCGCGCCTCGTTCCAGCCGCCCACCTCCTACATCCTGCGGGCAATGGGCGGGCTGCTGACCGGGTCGATGTTGCTGCTGGCCCTCACCACCGGCTGCTTTTGGCTGATGCTGAGCACGATTTTGCGGCAGAAGAAGCTCTCCGACGTCAAAAACGATTTCATCAACAACATGACGCACGAACTGAAAACGCCCCTGGCCACGGTGTCGGCGGCCGTGGAAGCCCTGCAAAACTTCGGCGCCTTGAATGACCCCGCCAAAACCCAAACCTACCTCAGCATCTCGCGCACCGAGCTGCAGCGCCTGTCCGACTTGGTGGAGAAAGTGCTCAACATCGCCGCCGATGAGCGCCAGCCGCTGGCGCTGCGTCCTGAACCCGTGCTGCCCGGCGAGCTGGTGGCTGAAATTGTGGCCCGACACCAGTTGCAAGCCACCAAGCCGGTCACCTTCGACGTGCAGGTGGCCCCCGCCGGCCCGGTGCAGGTAGACCCGCTGCACATGGGCAACGTCGTCAACAACCTCATCGACAACGCCATCAAGTACTCCGGCGCGGCCGTGGCCATCACCATCCGCAGCCGGCAGGACGCTCCCGGCTGGCACCTGAGCGTGGCCGACGACGGCCCCGGCATTGCCCCCGGCTACCAGGCGGCTATTTTCGACCAGTTCTTCCGCGTGCCCACTGGCAACCTGCACAACGTGAAGGGCTTCGGCCTGGGCTTGTACTACGTGCGGCAGGTGGTGGAACGCCACGGGGGCCGTATCTCGGTACAGAGCGAGCCGGGGCGGGGGAGCCGGTTTGAGGTTTGGATTCCGCAGGGGTGAGGCCTAGTGTGGGACCTCACCCCCGGCCCCTCTCCCGCGGAGAGGGGTGCCAGACGAGTTTTAAAGTTTCAAACATGATTTTTTCTGCGCCGCCGTGGCTCCCCTCTCCGCGGGAGAGGGGCCGGGGGTGAGGTTTCCCGCGTTAGCTTTATGCCCAATATCCTCCTCATCGAAGACGAGCCTTCCTTAGGCCTCATCGTCAAAGACAGCCTCGAAAGCCGCGGCTTTAGTGTGCGGCTGGCCGCCGATGGCGAGGCTGGTCTGCGCGAGTTCCGGCAGCAGTGCCCCGACATGGTGGTGGCCGACGTGATGATGCCCAAGCTCGACGGCTTCTCGCTGGCCGAACAGATTCGGCACGAAAACGCCACGGTGCCCATCCTCTTCCTCACCGCCCGCTCCCAAACGGCCGACGTGGTGCGCGGCTTCGAATTGGGCGGCAACGACTACCTGAAAAAGCCCTTCAGTATGGATGAGCTGATTGTGCGCATTCGGGCGCAGCTGGCGCGGCAGCCCGTGGCGGCGCCCGCACCTGCCGGCCCGCTGGCCCTCGGCCGCTACCAGTTCGACTACCCCAAGCAAAGGCTCCGCCTCGATGCCCACGAAGAAACTCTCACCAACCGCGAAGCCGAGCTGCTCAAGCGCCTCTACGACCAGCGCAACCAGGTATTGGAGCGCAACACGGTACTGAAAGAGCTGTGGGGCGACGACTCATTTTTCAACGGCCGCAGCCTCGACGTGTTCATCACCCGCCTCCGCCGCTGCCTTAAAGACGACCCGCAAGTGCAGATTGTGAACATTCGGGGCATTGGGTATAAGCTGATTGTGTAGGCGCTTCGCCCTCCCCGCGGACTTCACCCCTGACCCCCTCTCCAAAAAAGAGAGGTCACCGGTCTTGCCCCTGGTGAAAATCGGCTGGCTCTCCTCTCCCTGAGGAGAGGGGCCGGGGGTGAGGTTGACGTACTACCGCGTAAGCCCTGGAAACAGCGCCGCCACGGCCGAAGCGAGGAAATTGACCCCGATGGCCAGCGTGATAAAGCCCATGATGCGCGCCATGGCCGCCATGCCGGGCTTGCCCAGTACCCGCGTGAGGCGCAACGAAAAAAGCAGGATGAGAAAGGCCGCAAAGGCTACCAGCGCAAAGCCTAACACGGTCAGGGCCTTATCGACGTAGGTGGGGCGGATGAGGCCGATGCAAATGGCCATGGAGCCCGGCCCGGAGAGCATGGGCATGGCCAGCGGCGTGAAGCTGATGTCGTCTTTGTGCTTGCTTTCTTCGAGGGCGTCGGGGCCCACCCGGTCGCGGTTGGCGCCGGGGGTGAGCAGCTCGAAGGCCGAGCGCATGAGCAGAATGCCGCCTGCAATGCGCAGATGCTGGATATTGATGCCGAAGAAGTTAAGGATGTACTGCCCGCCGAAAAACGCCACGCTCAGCACGGCCACCATGTAGATGCAGGCCCGCAGCGCCGTGCGCGCCCGCTCCGAGGCGCGGTCATCAGCCGTGAGGGTGAGGAAAACCGGCATCGCACTGAACGGATTGACGATGGAAAACAGGGTGGTGAATGTGGCGAGCAGAATTTCCATGCGCGCAAAGGTAGGGAATGGGCCGAACCGGCCGGAAATGCCCTATTTTGCCGCTTCAACGGCGCCGCAAAGCGGCCAGGGCCGTACAATGCTGCATTTTTCCGCTTCCCGATTATATGAATCCCGACTCTGCTGCCGCCGCGGGCGGCAATGACACCGACCGTCCGCTTACTGAAAACCCCATTGTGGGCATCATCATGGGTTCGAAGTCGGACCTGAAAATCATGTCGGCCGCCGCCGACCTGCTCCGGCAGTTCAACGTGCCCTACGACATCACCCTCGTCTCGCCCCACCGCACGCCCCACCGCATGGTCGAATACGCCGAAAGCGCCCGCAAGCGCGGCCTGCGCGTGCTCATCTGTGGCGGGGGAGGGGCAGCCCACCTGCCCGGGATGGTGGCGGCCTTCACCACGCTGCCCGTCATCGGGGTGCCCATCAACAGCTCGCTGTCCATTCAGGGGCTCGATTCCATTCTGAGCATGATTCAGATGCCGGCCGGCACGCCCGTGGCCACCGTGGGCCTCGACAACGCCGCGAACGCCGCCATCCTGGCCATTCAGATGCTGGCCCTGAACAACGCCCGCCTGAACGATGCGCTGGAGAAGTACCGCACCACGATGAAAGACCGGGTGATGCGCACCATCGAAGAGTTGCGCAAGGGCGGGTTTCAGGACGATGTATAGGCGGAAAGGCCAACCAAACATAAAAAAGCACGTCATGCCGAGCAGAGCCGAGGCATCTCGCGTGCACAAGTAATTGGGTTTTCGCGGTGAGATGCCTCGGCTGCGCCCGGTAGGTCGGCCCTTAAAAACAACTCCTTTCCCAATCCCACCCAACTGCTTTTCATGCCCGATTTTCTTTCTATACTATTAACCATTGCCCACTGGGCGGTTTGGATACTTGGAGGCGTGGGGCTAATTGCGACGCTGCTGCCCATCCTGCGCCAAACGGCCTGGTGGATTCGGGTCTGCGACTTTCCGCGCCTGCAGATTGTGGCCGGGCTGCTGCTCAGCATCGTTTTGGGGCTGACGCTGCCCGGGATGGGCGGCACGGGCCACACCTGGTTTCTGGTGAGCCTGGGGCTGGCCGTGGTTTACCAGATGGCCCGCATCTGGCCCTACACGCCCCTGCACCGCAAGCAGGTGGCCGACGCCAGCCGCCCCGACGACGACCACGACTACCACCTCAGCCTGATGGTGGCCAACGTGCTGATGTACAACCGCGACGCTTCGCGCTGCCTGGGCCACGTGCGCCATTTGCAGCCCGACATCGTGCTGGCCGTCGAAACCGACGACTGGTGGCTGAGCCAGATGGAGGGCATCACCAAAGACTACCCCTACACCTGCCACGCCCCGCTGCCCAACACCTACGGCATGCTGGTGTTTTCGCGCCTGCCGCTCATCGAGCCGCAGATTCGCTACATCCTCGACCCCGACATTCCGTCGTTTCACGGCTGCGTGCAGCTGCCTAGCGGCGTCACGGCCAACCTGCACTTCCTGCATCCCAAGCCGCCGGCGCCGCAGGAGTCCAAGTCCAGCGCGCGCCGCGACGCCGAACTGCTGGTAGTGGGCAAAGTCATTCAGCACCACGACGGGCCCACCATCGTGGCCGGCGACCTCAACGACGTGGCTTGGTCGCACACGTCCGAGCTGTTTCGGCGCCTCTCGCGCCTGCTCGACCCGCGCGTGGGCCGCGGCCTGCTGCCCACCTTCCACGCCGACCACAAGCTGCTGCGCTGGCCCCTCGACCACGTGTTCCATTCGGCGCACTTCCGCCTGCAGGAAATCAAGCGCCTCACCCACATCGGCTCCGACCATTACCCCATTTACATCCGCCTCAGCTACGAGCCCGAGGGCTGGCGCGAGCAGGAAAATCAACTCGAAGCCGCCGACGCCGACGACCGCGAAGAAGCCGAAGAGAAAATCGAAGAAGGCGTGGAGGACGTGATTGCGGGGGAGGATTAAGTGGCAATTTCTTAACCACATGTCATCCTGAGCGCAGCGAAGGACCTTCTCACGTCAAAACTTTCCAGCGTGAGAAGGTCCTTCGCTGCGCTCAGGATGACAGTAGATTACAAAACGCTCTGCTTTAGGGGTTCAGCAGCCCTACTTCTCCACCCGTACGCCCTTCCAGAATGCCACGCGGCCTTCGATATTCTTCGCCGCGTCTTTGGCTTCCGGATAGTACCAGGCGGCGTCCTTGTTCAGCTCGCCGTTCACGCGTAGCGAGTAGTAGCTGGCACGGCCTTTCCAGGGGCAGGTGGTGTGCGCAATGCTGTCCTCAAAAAACTCTTTTTTGATGGCGTCAGCGGGGAAGTAGTGGTTGTTTTCGACCACGATGGTGTCGTCGCTTTCGGCAATGACGGTGTTGTTCCAGACGGCTTTCATGGGTGGGATGAATGGCCGGCGTGCGCCGGCCGTAGGTTGAGGTGAACAGTTTGAACGGGCTATTCGACAAGCAGAAGCTTACCGCATAGTGCTCAATTGAACATTGCCCGCGCCGTGCTTGTTTTCGCAGTCCTACCCTGAAACAAGAATTATATGGCCGTTGGCTTCCGCTTCCGCGATTTTGTGCCCGAAGACCAGCCCGAAAAGGGCTTTGAGTCGTTGTTTAAGCTGTTTATGCAGCTTGTTACCATCACCTCCGGCGACGTGGGCGAGGCGCTGTCCTGGCTCAATGAGCTTGACAAGCAGTACGGCCTCACCGACGACCAGTACGGCATGGGCAATTTCATCGATGACCTCAAAAAGAAGGGCTACATCGACGAGAACGAGCAGGAAAAGGGCGAATTCAAGATTACGCCCAAAACCGAGCAAGGCATTCGCAAGAGTGCCTTGGAGGAGATTTTCGGCAAGCTGAAGAAAAGCAGCACCGGCAACCACCGCACGCCCCACACCGGGCAGGGCGACGAGCAAAGCACCGACCTGCGCGAATTCCGCTTTGGCGACTCGCTGGAGCAGATTCAGATGTCGGAATCCATCCGCAACGCCCAGCTCAACCACGGCATGGACGGCGACAACTTCATGCTGACCGAGGGCGACCTCGAAGTGCGCGAAAACGAGCACAAGTCGCAGACCAGCACCGTGCTGATGATTGACATCTCGCACTCGATGATACTCTACGGCGAGGACCGCATCACCCCGGCCAAAAAAGTGGCCATGGCCCTGGCCGAGCTGGTGAAGCAGAAATACCCCAAGGATTTCCTCGACGTCATCGTGTTCGGCAACGACGCCTGGCAGATTGAGGTGAAAGACTTGCCTTACCTGCAAGTTGGCCCCTACCACACCAACACCGTGGCCGGCCTGGAACTAGCCATGGACCTGCTGCGCAAGCGCAAAACGCCCAACAAGCAGATATTCATGATTACCGACGGCAAGCCCACCTGCCTGAAAGAAGGCAACGGCTACTACAAAAACGCCTTCGGCCTCGACCGCAAAGTGGTGAACAAGACGCTGAACCTGGCCGCTGCCGCCCGCCGCGTCAAGATTCCCATCACCACCTTCATGATTACCTCCGACCCGTATTTGCAGAAGTTCGTAGAGGAATTCACGGAGGTGAACCAAGGCAAGGCCTACTATTCCGGCCTGAAAGGCCTCGGCCACCTGGTGTTCGAGGACTACAAGAAAAACCGTCGCAAGACGCTGTAGTCGTAACGGTTTCCCAAACGCAAACGCGCCGCTGTAGCCCTGTTGCTACGGCGGCGCGTTTGCGTTTAAGCGGGCCAAAGCAGTGCTATTATTTGCCGCTTCGGTCCTTAGCGCTGACAGTAACCGCGGGAACGGGAGTGAGGCTGGCCAGTCGCACGGCCTCATACAGATTAACAATGCCGCCGGTGCGCGAAAGCGTGGCAAAATCGACTAGCTGCTTGGTGCCGGGCTTGCGCACTTGGGTGTGGACGGGCGCAGCCGAGGCCAGGATGATGCGCTTGAGGTCGGCGTGGGTGAGGTGGGGAAAATTGACCTTGAGCACGGCCGCGATGCCGGCCACCACGGGCGCGGCCATGCTGGTGCCACTGCCCGAATGGTACTGGTTGTTGGGGTAAGTCGATATAATATCGACGCCGGGCGCGAAGACGTCCACGGTTTTGGGGCCGTAGTTGGAGAACGTGGCCACCAGGCGCTCGTCGTTGGTGCGGGCGCTGGCGCCCACCGTAATCAGGTTCGGAATGGTCTGGCCGTTGAGGAAGCGGGTGGAGGGAAACGCCGGAATGGAATCGTAGTTGAGGTGGTCGTTTCCGGCGCCGTGCACCAGCAGCACGCCTTTGGCGTTGGCGTAGCGCATGGCCTCGTCGACGATGTTTTTCTCGGGCGAGAAGTATTTGGCGAAGCTCATGCTGATGATGCTGGCGCCGTTGTCGACGGCGTAGCGGATGGCGTTGGCCACGTCCTTGTCGCGCTCGTCGCCGTTGGGGATGGCCCGCACCCCCAGGATGCGCACCTGCTCGGCCACGCCGCGCACGCCGAGGTTGTTGGTGCGGTCGGCCGCGATGATGCCCGTGCAGTGCGTGCCGTGCTCGGTGCCGTGGTCGCGTGGGTCGGTGCGCAGGTTGTTGTTGCCGTAGTGGCGCTCGGTGAGGTCGTTGGGATGGTCGCCCACCAGCGGCTGCGGGTTGTAGGCCAGGTTGTAGTCGTAATCGAGGCGGCGCTTCAGGCCCGCATTGTAGCGGATGTACTGATTGGCCAGCGTATCGAGGTTGGGGAATTTGCCGCGCACCCAGCGGTAGTACTGAGCGGTCAACTTGGTCAGCGCGGTATCGGCGAGGGTGGGCGGGTGATGCAGCAGGCCCGAGTCGAGCACGGCCACGCCGTAGGCTTTTTTGAGCGCTGCAACCCGGCCCAGGTCTCCGGCTAGCTCCTGGCTGTCTTGCTGGTAGGCCGCTTCTGCCTTGGCGCGGTTGGTGGTGTAGGATTTCTTCGCCTGCTCGTAGAGGCGGAACTCGGCCTGCTTGGCGGGCGGCACCGTGGCTGCGGTTTTGTGCTCGTACAGAGGTTTTAGCCGGGCGTAGAGGCGGGTGTCTTCCTTCTGATTTTCAAAGACATTGCGGCCGTCTGCCCCGCCGGTGAAATTCCAGCCGAACACGTCATCGACGTAGCCGTTGTGGTCGTCGTCGCGGCCGTTGGCGGGAATTTCCTTGGGGTTGTGCCACAGCACGTGGCGCAGGTCGACGTGGGCCGTGTCGATGCCGCCATCAATGACGGCCACGATGATGGGGCGGGCCTTAGGCTTGTTCGGCAGCGTGCGCAGCAGCTCGTAGGCCCGGTCGGTGCTGATGCCCATGGCCTTGTCGGCGGGGTCGAGGTGGTGCCACTGGGGCAGGGGCGCCTGGGCGTAGGTGGTGAGGCCAAGCAGGCAAAGGGCGGGCAGGAGCAGGCGGGGGTGAGGCATTGCAGAAGGATGAATTTTAGTGAATGCAAAACACGCTGGCCGGTAGCGGTTATCCTTTCGCCGGTGTTGCAATTAATTATTGATTTATGCCATTCGGCCGCCTTTGCGGTTAAAACGTCGTAGGGGCGGGGCTTGCCCCCGCCCGGACGCCTGGTTTTTAGTAGAACTCGGTCCGATGACGGGCGGGGGCAAGCCCCGCCCCTACGACGTTCAACGCCCCTCTGCCACGGCCTGAACCTCAGGCCCCCTTTCACGGTTAAAGACCTTGGGAAGCCAGTTTCCCGCCAACGCCCTTTATGAAGCACGAAAACATCCAGACCCTGGGCCAGCTTCGCGCCAGTGGTTATAAGCCCCGCAGCGTGAAGCAAGAGCTCCGGGAAAACCTGATTCAGAAGCTCAAAAACAAAGAAGAAGTATTCCCCGGCATCTTCGGCTACGACGAAACCGTGATTCCGGAACTGCAGCGCGCCATCCTGGCCGGGCACCACATCAACCTGCTGGGCTTGCGCGGCCAGGCCAAAACCCGCATCGCCCGCCTGCTCATCAATTTGCTTGATGAGTATATGCCCGTAGTCGCCGGCTCCGAGCTGAACGACGACCCATTGCAGCCGCTGTCGGTATTCGCCAAAAACCTCATTGAGGAAAAAGGCGACGACACGCCCGTGACCTGGCTGCACCGCAACGAGCGCTACACCGAGAAGCTGGCCACGCCCGACGTGAGCGTGGCCGACCTCATCGGCGACGCCGACCCCATCAAAGCCGCCACCCTCAAGCTGCCCTACAGCGACGAGCGGGTGATTCACTTCGGCCTGATTCCGCGTGCCCACCGGGGCATTTTCGTAATTAACGAATTGCCCGACTTGCAGGCCCGCATTCAGGTGTCGCTGTTCAACATCCTGCAGGAAGGCGACATCCAGATTCGCGGCTTCAAGGTGCGGCTGCCGCTGGACATCCAATTCGTGTTCACGGCCAACCCCGAGGACTATACCAACCGCGGCAGCATCGTGACGCCGCTTAAGGACCGGATTGACGCCCAGATTATCACGCACTACCCCAAGAGCATCGAAATCGGCAAGCGCATCACCAAGCAGGAAGCCCGCATCAAAGACGAGCAGCGCGGCTTGGTGACCAGCAACGAAATCATCCACGACCTGGTGGAGCAGGTGGCCGTGGAAGCCCGCGGCTCTGAGTTCGTGGACGCCAAGTCGGGCGTGTCGGCCCGCCTCACCATCTCGGCCTACGAGCAGGTGATTGCGGGCGCCGAGCGCCGCGCGCTGGTGAACGGCGAAACCAACACCTACGTGCGCCTGGGCGACTTCATTTCGGCCGTGCCCGCCGTGACGGGCAAGGTGGAATTGGTGTACGAGGGCGAGCAGGAGGGCGCCGGCATCGTGGCCGAAAAGCTCATGGGCAAGGCCATCCGCACGCTGTTCCTGAACTACTTCCCCGACCCCGACAAGAGCAAGAAGCTCAAAAACCGTCCCTCGCCCTACAAAACGGTGCAGGAGTGGTTCGGCAACGGCAACACGCTGGATTTGCTACACGATGCCAGCACCGAGGAGTATAAAAAAGCCCTCGACAACGTGCCCGGCCTGCGCGACATCGTGCAGGAACTGCACCCCAACGAAACGCCCGAGCACACCTACTTCCTCATGGAATTCCTGCTCCACGGCCTGGCCGAGCACTCGCTCATCTCGCGCAACCGCCTCACCAGCGGCGCGCAGTTCAAGGACCTGCTGTCGTCGATGTTCACCATGCCGAGCTTCGGCGATGATGACGACGAGGACGAAGAAGAGGAGAAGCCGCGCCGCCGGCGGTAGTCGGCGTTCAGAATAAGAACAGAAACGCCCCGCGTGCCGATTGGTGCGCGGGGCGTTTTCGTAGTCAAGCCGTAGGGCGGGCAAACTCAGCGGCTGAAAACTAGTGCCTCGTCGCCTGTGGCAGTTCGCTGCCGATGCCTTGACGCTCTGAAGCCCAGGCCACAAACCCATCCGGCCGCACGAGCACAGCACGCATGCCCAGCTGTTCTTTCGCCCGGCCTGAAACATACTTGATTTGGCCGCCAAACCTACCTGCCCAGGCTTTGAGCGTTTCATCTGCTTCAAAATCGAGCAGCAGGCCGCGGCCGTCGCGCAGGTGTTCATTCAAGGTGGTGCCATCCTCCAGCGCGAAGTGGGGCGCGCTGTGGCCCACCAGTGGGTGGCCAGCGCCCAGGTCGTAGCGCGTGCGCAGGCCCCAGATGCGCCCGGCGAAGTAGGTGGCCCCGTCGGGCGTGTCCATCAGGTCGCGCACGATGGCGTGCAGCGCCTGGGCCGCCGGGTTGGGGCGCATGATGGCCACCTGGGCACGCGACCAGTCGAGCACCTGGGCGCCCACGGGGTGCCGCTCGGTCTGGTAGCTGTCGAGCAGGCCGGCGGGGGCGTGCCCGTGGATGGTGGCGGCCAGCTTCCAACCCAGGTTCAGGGCATCGCCCAGCCCCAGGTTAATGCCCTGGCCACCCAGCGGCGAGTGAATGTGCGCGGCGTCGCCGGCCAGCAGCACGCGGCCGCGGCGGTAGGCGGTGGTTTGCCGGGCGCGGTCGGTCCAGGTGGTGGCCAGGTGCAGGGCGGTGAGGGTGACGTCGGTACCCGAGATGCGGCGCGTCAGCTCCTGCATGTGTTCGAGGGTAACGGGCTGGCCGGCTTGGTGGAAGGCGCCGCCGTCAAAGTCCTGCAGTATCAGGTAGCCGGGCTGCGACTGCATGTACATGCCGGTGGGCGTCACGTTGCGGCCCGGCCGCAGCTTCTCCGGGTCGAGGATGTCGACCTGAGCCGTGTAGCCAGTGAACTCGGGCTCGGTGCCCACAAAGTCGAACCCGCCCAGCTTGCGCACCACGCTGCGCCCGCCGTCGCAGCCCACCAGCCACCGGCCCAGGAAGCTCTGTTCACCGGCTTGCACCGTCACGCCCTCCGGCGTCGGCCGCAGGGCCGTGATGCCGCGCCCGCGCCGGATGCTGACGCCGAGGGCTTCGGCGCGGCGCGCCAACACCGTTTCCAGCTCTTCCAGCTCCGAAAACAGTTGGGTACTGGTTGAGCTGGGCAGGCGGTACGGCCACTGCGCGAAGTCGATTTTGTCGGCTGGCAGCTGGATGCCGGCAAAGTGGCCGCCCGCTTGCGGCTTCGGGCTGGGGCTGGGGCCGGGCTTTGTGGTGAAGTGGGGCGTTGTCAGGCTTTTGGGAACTGCCAGCTCGGCCAGCAGGCCCCGGCGGTCCAGCGCTTCCACTGACAGCGCATTCAGCCCGCGCAGCCCAAATGGCAGCCTTTTCAGGGGCGAGTGCGGGCTGGGTGCCTTTTCCAGCACTAGCACCGAGCAGCGTGCCAGCGCCAGCTCGCAGGCCAGAAAAAGGCCCACCGGCCCGGCGCCGGCGATGATAACATCGTAAATAGGTTGATTTATTGCAGGTTGCATGGTGTTTTTGCGTCGCTTTTTTAGAGAATGATTGCAACACAAAATTCCGGCAGCCCCCTGCCTCAGGCTTGTAGAAACGCGACAAAATCGGGGCCGGCCGCCAAGCGCAGTTGCTTGGCGTGGCGGGCAAAAGCGGCGGGTGTGGTGCCGCTGTAGCGTCTGAATTCCCGGCTCAGGTGGGCCTGGTCGGCGTAGCCCAAATCGTGCGCCAAGCCGGCCAAAGAGGCATCGGGCTGCAGCCACAGCTGGTTGCGCACCTGCTCGAAGCGTATCAGCCCCGACACGTCTTTCACGGTGTGGCCCGACGACTCCTTAAATTTTCGCTCCAGGGTGCGCACCGTGGCGTGCGCCGCTGCCGCTACCTCACTGACGGGCAAAGTGCCTTTGGCCGCGCGCAGGGCTTTGCCCGCTTTGGTTAGCACGGTGTTGGCCCCAGCCACCGGCAAAGGCAGTTGCTCGAAATATTCGGCTGCTAAAGCCAGGGCCTCGGTCACCCGGCCGGCTTGCAAACAGGCGGCCAGCGGGGCGTGCAGCTGCGCAATGGCATGTTCGAGGTGGCGCACGACGCCCGGCCCCGCCGCCGGCAGTCCCAACAGCTCAAACACAGCCCAGGGAAAGCATTTGATGCCAATAATTTCCACCCGGCCGGCCGCGTGCAGCGTCACCGGCTGTCCCAGCAGGCCCATCAGAAAAGGGGAGGGCAGGGGCTGCAGGCCGTCGAGGGTAGCGACGCTGCAGGCACTGCCAAAATGGAAAATGATTTCGGCGTAGCCGTCCGGCAGCACCTCAAAGCCCATCGGCAGCTCGGCAAATTCGATGTGGTTGTGCCAAAAGCCTTTGATAGCAAAGCGTAACGGTTCGGGAACGTCGAAGGGCTGGTACGGCATGGCGAAAGGTACTACCGGCCCGGCTTCATCGTCGCAGCCCACCATCGGCCAGCCGTTTGCGCCTGCGTTGCGCACCAAGTCCTTGAACCTGCGCCTACGCTTCCCCACTCCCAACTCGCCGTCTTCATCACTGTCGACGCCTATTAGTTAGCGGACGGCCTTATGCAGGCGGCTAATGGCTGACCTGGGCACGTGCGCCGCCCGCTTCCAGCGCCCGCAGGCGCTGCTCAAAGCTGCCGAGACTGGCCTGCTGCTGCTGCACCTGGGTTTCGAGCGTGGCGTTTTTGGCAGCCAACTCTTTCAATGCTTCGAGCAGGACGGGAGTGAGTTGGGCGTAGTTAACGCTTTTGTAGCCGGCTTCGTCGGTATACACCAACTCGGGGTACAACTTCTCCAGCTCCTGGGCTAGGAAGCCAATCTGCTCCTGCCCGGCCGCGCCGCCGTGCTGCACGCCCAGCGCGTTCCAGCGGTAGCGCACGCCGCGCAGTTGTTGCACGGCGGCCAGCGAGCCGGCCAATGGGCGCACCTGCTGCTTGAAGCGGGCGTCCGAGGTCAGGGTTACGCCGTTGGCCGTCACGGTGCCGCGCACCGTGGCCGAACCATTGGCGTTAAGGCGCAGGGCGTCCACCAGGGTGCCGTTGTTGGTGGTGCGAAACTGCAGGGCTAGGCTGGCGGTGGAGGGCGCAGGCACGGTGGCCTGCACGTAGGCAGTGGCGTCGGTGGCGCTGTAGGGGGCCAGCAGCAGGCTGCCGGGCAGGTACAGGTTCTGGGAATTGCCGTTGGCGGGGTTGCCCACCAGGTAGCTGTCACCGGGGCCGGCCACATCGAGGGCGCCGCGCGCCGCGGCCGTGCCAATGCCCACGCGAATGCCCGAGCCACCGGTGAGCAGCACGTTGGCGCCGGTTTGCGTCCAAGGCGGTGTGACGAAGGTGACCTGGCCGTCGGCCTGCTGCGTGAGCACCTGCCCCGGGTTGCCGGCCGTGGCGGGCAGCCCGTAGGCGCCGGCCGCGCGCTGCCCCAGAAACAGCACGGGCACGCCGTTGGTGGCGGAGGTGATGTTTGCGCCACAGGGACTGGCGCCCTGCCCGAACCCGGTCACGAACGGTCCGCCGGGGGTGTAGCCGGTGCTAACCACCAGGTCGACGCCCACGGCGGCGGCGTTGCTCATGCACACGTCCACCAGCAGGTTGCTGGTGCCGTCCCACACAAAGGGCGTCGTGAACGGGTAGGTATTCAGCCCGAGCTGGGTGGTAACGTCGCCGGCGAACACCACCGGACCGGGGCTCGCGCCCTGGTAGGGTACGTCGGAGAGGGGTGTGTTGCCCAGACGAATGGTGAAGCCCGCGAAGGCCCCGGTGCTGTTTTTGGCCGTGACTGTGAAGCCCAGTGAGCTGATGGGGCCGGCCACCAGCCCGCTGGCCTGCATCCGGCTGGCCAACAGGATATACTGGCTGCGCCGGTTGATACCAGTTGCCGTGCTGTTGTAGGGCGTTGTAAAGGTGGTGGAAAGGAGCCGGTCGCCTAGCAGGGTGACGCCCACGGCGGTGCCCACCGGGCCGGTTCCCACCTGCGGGCCCGTGCCGGGCGCATAGGTCAGCGCGGAGCCGCTGTCGGCCAGGCGCAGCCACTTGGGGGCGGCGCCGGTGCCGGCGTTGTAGTAGAAGCCGGGCTGGCTGCCGGCCGCGGCCCCCGTAACGGGCGCATCGATTTGGTACACCAGCAGGCCGGGCGCGGGCGACGGCACTGTGCCCTGGCCCATGTCCAGGCGCTGGGCGGCCGTAAGGCGGGGCAGCAGGGCGCCCTTGTCGCTGCTCACCACGTCGAGGGCCGCGGACGCGTCAGGGGCGGTGGTGCCAATGCCCACACTGCCGGTCTGGGCGCGGGCCACCGGAGAAATTATGAGCATCAGGGCGGCTACTCCGGCCGCCCGGGCCCACTGGCATAAGTAAACAGTTCGCATGAGCTTCTAACACAACACGCGGCCCGGCACCGTACCAGGCAGCGTGTTAAAGATAGATGCAGGGAGGCGGGCCTTCCCGACCCAGAAGGGCCCTGACGGGCCATTCCGGGCTGTTTTGGGGGCTGGCCCACATACCGCCACGCGGCGTTGACTAGCCAGAAAATGACGTTCACTACGGCGGGGCCGTCGTTTGCATACATTCGGGGCGCGGCTGTGGGGCCGGGCAGCCCGCCGGAGCATGCCCCGGTTGGCAGCGGGGGCCATGCCTATACCCCCCCGGCTCCCGGGTAGCAGGAGCGACGGTAGTTGCCTACTCGCGGGCAAAGCTCAGAGCCCAGTGGCAGATTTCAGAAACGTACAGGAGCATAGGCGCGAAGCCAAGAAACGGGCGGGGCACAGCAGCGCGGGCGAACAGGGCGCGCCACGCGCCCTGTTCGCCCGGCGCCTCACCCAGGCCCCGAAGAAACGCTTGAAGCGCATTTTCCCCGGAGAGCAGACCCCGGTGCCATCAGAGGCGAGACCAGTGCCCCTTTCGCAAAGGGGAGTGGGGCGGGGGAGAGGGCATCCACCCACGGCCCGCGCACGTACCACCCCAAACTCCGCGCCATGGCCTTTCCTCCCACCGCTTCCACTTCGGCTGCCCCCGCCTCCTTCGATGCCGACGAGCGCCTGCGCTGGGTCGAGCGCGTGGCCCGGCTCATGGACAGCCAGTTCCGGCTGCCCGGCACCCGCTTCCGCTTCGGCCTCGACCCGGTGCTGGGTTTGCTGCCCATCGTGGGCGACTTGGGCACCACCGCCGTGTCGGCGGCGCTGCTGCTCACCATGTTCCGGCACGGCGCCAGCGGGGCCGTGGTGGTGCGTATGGCCCTCAACATCCTGCTCGATACCGTGGTGGGCGGTATCCCCATTATCGGCAACGTGTTCGACTTCGCCTACAAAAGCAACGAGCGCAACGTGGCCCTGCTGCGCCGCCACTACGCCGAAGGCCGGCACACGGGCAGCGGCAAGGGGCTGTTGCTGCTGTTCACGGCCGGGCTGCTGGCGCTGGTGGGCTGGGGCAGCTACGTGCTGCTGCGTTGGGGCTGGCAGCAGTTCAATTGAGTAGAACGCCAAAGCTCCTGTCATCCTGAGCGCCGCGAAAGACCTTTTCATGGCTGAACAATGGACGTTCAAACGTCAGAAGGTCCTTCGCGGCGCTCAGGATGACAGGCACCCACATTCTTAACGATTAGTTGAATTTCCTATAGTTTGCCCTGTCCCAGCCAGCGCGCCACCGGGTAGCGGTTGTGGCCGGGCTCGTGGTAGGGCGAGTTCAAGTACACCCATTCGAGCTGGGCGCGGCCGTTGGCAGCGAAAGCGGGGTTGTCGTGCTTGAGCTTTTCCAGCCGTTCGCGCAGGGCGGGTTCGCGGCGCAGCAGGTCGGCGGCCAGGTCTTCGAACACGTAGTCGGAGAAATGTTCTTTTTGCTGCAACACGCTGTCGAAGAAGCCCCAGGCGAAAAAGGAATCGGTGGCCTGCGGCTCCAGCGCTTCCATCAGGTAGCGTAGGGGGGCGCCTTCTTTCAGGTACACCACCAAGTCGCCGGCGTGGTAGGCGGCGGTTTCCCGCACCGTGCGCAAACTCACCTGGCTGTGCACGTAGTGACCTTCGAAGGGCTTGGGTGTGGTTTTGTAATCTTCGAAATAATAGCTTTCTACGGGCGCGGTCACCTCGCGCGTCAGCGGTTCCAGGGTGGCGCCGTTGCGGCGCAGGAGGTCGGCCACTTCCACCCAGGCTTTGGGGATGATGTAGGCCGTGGGCCGCGTGGCCGTGGTAGTGGCCTTGAAGGTGTTGAAGTACTTCACGGGCCGGGTGAAGGGCGCGGCGCGGTCGTAGTACAGGCGCGGCTGGCCGCTCACGTCACTGGGCTTCATGCGGCCCTCGTAGCCGCGAAACTGCACGGTTTCGTGCTGGCTCTCATCCAGCGTCCAAGTGAGGGGGAAAGTGGTTTGGGCCACCATGTCGGCGGCGGCCTGGGCCCGGGCGGCGGCCAGGGCGGGCGCCTGCGCGTCCACGGTTTCGAGCACGGTCTTCAGAAAGTCATAGGTCGAGTGCACGCGGGGCGCATAGGCCTTCAGCATGTGCGTTTCGGGCATGAAGCCGATGGTGTTGAACAGCGCCGCGTAGCCCGTGGAGTAGCGCGGAGACTCCAGAAACGCCTGCAGGCCGCTCTCGGGCGTCTGGCCCTCAAAGTCCACGTAGGGCGTCATCGGCCACTTTTTCTGCTCCATGCTCTTGTAGAGCGCCGGCAGCATTTGCCCTTGCAGGTAGCTGCCCAGCGCGGGCGCCAGCTTGCTGTGCTGGGTGGCAATGAGCGTCATGGTGTACTGGTAATCAGCACCGTTGGAAGTATGCGTTTCCACGAATACATCGGGCTGCCACTTCTGAAATAGCTGGGCAAACGAGCGGGCATTGCGCGACTCCTGCTTAATGTAGTCGCGGTTTAAATCGAGGTGGCGCGCGTTGCCCCGGAAGCCGTAGGCGGCTGGCCCGTTCTGGTTCACGCGCGTGGTCGAGTTGCGGTTTAGCATCCCGTCGATGTTATACACCGGCACCAGCACAATGGTGACTTTGTCGAGCAGCTTGAGCAGGACCTTATGTTGCAGAAGGTCGCGGGTCAGCATCATGCTGGCGTCGATGCCCTCGGGTTCGCCGGGGTGGATGCCGTTCTGAATGAACAGGATGCGCCGGTTTTTGCGGCGAGTGCTGGCTGGGTCGGCGTCGCCGTCGGCGCTCAGTACCACTTCGTGCAGGGGCTGGCCGGCATCGGTGGGGCCGGCCTCGGCCAGGTGCAGGTGCGCCGGGTAGGCCGCGGCCAGTTTCCGGTAGTAGGCCACGCACTCGGCGTAGGTGGCCGTGGTGTTGCCGGCCGGGTCGTTTTCGAAAGGCGTGCGCCAGGCGGGGGCCGGGGCAGGAGTGGAGGCGAGGGACATCAGCGAAGCAAGCAGCAGGGTGAACATGATTGCAAAGGAACGACGCACCCGCTTTCGGCCTGCCCAGAGCCGTTTCGGAGCCGCTGCATAGTAGCGCGAACTTTGTAGTTCGCGTGCCCCGCGCCGTTGCAACGATTATCGTTCTGCCACGCGAACTACAAAGTTCGCGCTACTGTGGCCTCGCTACCAGCGGCGTCCGCCAAACAGCTTCTCGTCGAGGCTGTAGCGCCCCGGCCCCACTAGCAGCAGCCCGGCAAAGAGCAGCGCCGATTCCAGCGCGTGGGCGTAGCCGTTGAAGCCGTCGCCGCTGCTCAGGTGCATCACCGTGGCCATTATCATGGTGAAGAGCAGGGCCGGCACGGCCAGGCGCCACAGCAGCCCCAGCGCCAGCAGCGCCCCGCCCCCAAATTCGGCCAGCGCCGCCAAAAAGCCCCAGAACGCGGGCGCGAAGTTCAGCCCTACTTTGGCCATCACGCCGCCCACCCCGGCCCAGGCCTCGGGGCCGCCCGCCAGCTTGGGGTAGCCGTGCGCCATAAACATGAGGCCGATGCCCACGCGAATAATCAGCAGGCCGAGGTCGTGGGCGGGGTAGCGGTTGGAAAGGAACATGAGGCCGAGGGATAAGTGAAGCAAGGCCGCAAATAACGAAGCTCAGCCGTAAACTAAAACCACCCGCCCCGGCCGCCCGTTACCTTCGCAGCCGGTCATTTTCCAACCCTCAACTCTTCTCATGGCAGCATCCCGCCCCCTTATTCTGGTTTCCAACGACGACGGCATCACCGCCCCCGGCATCCGCTGCCTCGTCGAAATTGTGCACGCACTCGGGGCCGAAGTGGTGGTGGTAGCGCCCGATTCGCCGCAGTCGGGCATGGGCCACGCCATCACCATCGGCCACCCCATGCGCCTCACCGAAAACCCCATTTTCGGCCCCGACGTGCAAGCTTACGAGTGCTCCGGCACGCCCGCCGACTGCGTAAAAATCGCCAAGCACTACGTGCTCAAAGACCGCACCCCCGACTTGGTGGTGTCCGGCATTAACCACGGCTCCAACTCGTCGGTGAACGTGCTTTACTCCGGCACCATGTCGGCGGCCATCGAGGCCGCTATTGAAGGGCTGCCCGCCGTAGGCTTCTCGCTGTGCGACTATGGTCCGAAAGCGGATTTCTCGCACGTCACCGAATGGGTGCGCCAGGTGTGCCAGCACGCTTTGGCCCACGGCATTCCCACCGGTACGGCGCTGAACGTCAACATTCCCAAGAAGTCCGACACCCCCATTGCCGGCCTGCGCCTGGCCCGCCAAGCCCGCGCCAAGTGGCAGGAGGAGTTCGACCGCCGCCTCGACCCTTACCAGCGCCCCTATTTCTGGCTGCGCGGCGAATTCGTGAACTTTGACACCGGCACCGACACCGACGAGTGGGCCTTGGCCCACAACTACGTGTCGGTGGTGCCCTGCCAGTTCGACCTCACCGCCGCCCACGGCCTGGCCCACCTCAGCCAGCAATGGCAGTTGCCCCTGCCCGACGCCAGCGACGCCGTGACGCCGCCGCAGCCGATAGCGCCGGAAGACTACGGCGTTGCTAATCAACATTAAAGGTTAAGTAGCGCGACTGTAGTGTGGACTCTGCGAGTCCGCGCTTTGCTAGGATGTTCGCCCAGGCGCGGACTCGCAGCGTCCACGCTACAAACCGTACTTCGCGTCGGCCCGGTCATTTACAAAAAAGCCCTCGCATGCACAATGCGGGGGCTTTTTCGTGGAGAAATTTAGAGGGTCACCGTACCTTGGCCATCCGGTGCCGGGCAGTCGGCCGGGGCAAGGTTCGCACTAGTTTGGGCGGCGGCAAAAGGTCGGGGGCCTTGCGCACGACCACGGGCGCCGCCAGCGGGCCGGCTGCGGGGAGGGCGGCACGGTGCAGCGCCACCACTTCGGCGCCCACCGCGGCTGCCAGCACCAGCAGCAAGCCCGGAACGAGGATTTTCAACAGAATACGCACGGGAGTTTGAATTACTCCCGAAAGTTATTTCTGGGCCAATGAAGGGGGCATGAAACCTGAGGCCGGGCTCACGTTGGGCCCAAAATCCAGCACGAAAGCCGTGCCCTGGCCCACCGTCGATTCGGCCTTTAGTTCGGCGCCGTGGAAGCCGGCAATGGTTTGGGCAATGGGCAGGCCCAGGCCGTAGCCCTCGGGCGAGCCCGGCGCGTTGGAGTTGAAGCGCCGGAACCGGTCGAACAGATAGGGAATGTTTTCGGCCGCGATGCCGGGGCCGCTGTCCTCCACCCGCAGGGTGTAGCAACCGCCCGGCGCGGGCCGGCCCAGCACCCGGATGCGGCCGCCCTCGTGGTTGTACTTGATGGCGTTGCTGAGCAGGTTGCGCAGCAGCGTGTGCATCAGGCTGGCGTTGGCATGGGGGCGCACGTCGTTGCCGGCAATGTCCACTTCCAGGGCGATGTCGCGCTGTTGGCGGCGGTCGTCCAGCTCCTCGGCCACGTCGGCCACTACATCGGAGAGGCGCACCGATTCTTCGCGCAGGTACTGCTCGTTTTCAATGTTGGCGATGAGCAGCAGGGTGCGCACGGTGTTGCGCAGGCGGTGCAGCGTGCGCTGCGATTCCACAATCTGCTGGGCGTTCTGCTCGGGCAGGGTGGGGTCCTGCAGCATGTTTTCGAAGCGCGACTGCAGGATGCTGACCGGCGTAAGCAGCTCGTGGCTCACGTTGCTCATGAACTCCCGCTCCTTGGCAAAGGCCGACTGCACCTGCCGCATCAGCGCATTCAGCCGGTCATCAAGCCGCCGGAAGTCGGTGGTTTGCGTGTCAATGACGTCGAAATTGAAGTCCGACGGCTGACGGATGCCGCGCAGCTTGCGCACCGTCAGCTCGCGCAGCGGCCCCAGCAGGTAGTGGGCCACCGCCGCGTCGCTCACCACCGTGAGCAGCGAGGCCGCCACCAGCACCCACAGCGCCAGCTGCCGCAGCGTGGCCGTGAGCAGTTCCACCGTTTCGAGCGACGACCCGATTTCGAGCCGAAACGCGCGTTGGTGCAGCCCGCCTGCCAGCAGCGCAAAGCTCAAAATCCGGAAGTCCTCCACCTGCTGGTCTACCTGCCGGGGCTCCTCAAATATGCGCTCTGCCGGCAGCGGCGTCCCTTCCGGCAGCGGGGTCAGCGTGATGTATTCCTGCTTGAAAATGTTGTAGTCGGCGTAGGTTTCGGCCCGCTCGCCGCGCTCGAAAGCCTGCAGGCCGTCGCGGGCAATGAGGCCCTGCACCAGCCGCTTCTTCTCGCGCAGGTGCGCATCGGTGTGGGCCACGGCCACCTGCTGCACAATGGGCGGAATGACCAAGGCCCCCAGCAGCACCAGCAGCAGCTTCGACACAGCGTTGGAAATGGCGAGTTTGGCTTCGAGGCGCATGCTGGGTGGGGTGGAGTTTAAGTAAATGCAAAAGGCGTCTGTCGTCCTGAGCGCAGCGAAGGACCTTCTCACGGCTGCAGCTCGCGCTGCAAGTTATTCAAACGTGAAAAGGTCCTTCGCTGCGCTCAGGATGACAGACGACCCCTGGTTTCGCTTTATGCCCCGCTATTACTCCGCCGCCCGGTACCCAATGCCGCGCACCGTCTCCAGGAAGTCGGCCGCGCCGAACTGGGCCAGCTTTTTGCGCACGTTCTTGATGTGCACATCGATGTAGTTCGAGTCGGAATCGTCTTCGAGCACGTTGCCCCACAGGTGCTCGCCCAGTTGCAGGCGCGTGAGCACGCGGCCGCGGTGCAGCAGCAAGTAGTGCAGCAGGTCAAATTCTTTCTTGGTGAGGGGCACTTCCTGGCTGCCGTGGCGCACAATGCGGGCGTTGGGGTCCATGCTAAAGCCTTGGCCGAAGCTGATTTCGGGCCGCTTCAGGTTGAATTTGCGGCGCGTGATGGCCTGCATGCGGCTGGTGAGCTCCAGCAGCGAGAAAGGCTTGGGCAGGTAGTCGTCGGCCCCCAGGTCGAGGCCGCGAATGCGGTCGTCGAGGGCGCCGCGGGCGGTGAGGATAATGAAGGAAGCTTCCTGGTTTTCGTTGAGGCGGGCTTCTTTCAGCAAGTCCAGACCGTCGCCGCCCGGCAGGCCCAGGTCCAGCAGCACGAAGTCGTAGCTGCTCACGTAAAGTTTTTCCGAGGCCTCGGCGTAGGTATAGGCCGAATCGACTAAGTACTGCGCTTGCAGCAGGAATTGCCGCATTTCCTGGTGCAGGCTTTTTTCGTCTTCGATGAGCAGAACGTGCATGGGGCGGGGTTGGTAAGCGGTAATAAAGGTTGGTGTTGCAACATACGGCACGCGCGGCTGAAGGCTGCATGAAGGCAACCCGGGTGCCGGTTCCACGTTTGTGGTGTAATTTGCTCGGGCAACCCCCCTACTTTCCTATATTTCAGTTATGACTGCACGTTTCCCCTTCCGATTTTTCGCGTTGCTGGCTGCTTTTGCCGGATTGACCGCGGGCTCGGCTCAGGCTCAAACCAAAACGGTTTCCAAAGACAAAGTCAAGCCCATCGTGACCACGGTATACATCGTGCGTCACGCTGAAAAAGACTCTACCTCCGACGCCGCCGACCCCACGCTTTCGACCCTGGGGCAGGCCCGCGCCCAAGCCCTGCGCCAAACCCTGGAGAAGCGCCACCCCGCCGCCCTCTTCACCACCGACACCAAGCGCACCCGCGCCACGCTGGAGCCCCTGGCCGGTGCCCTCAAGCTGGAGCCGCAGGTGTATGACGCCCGCCGCGGCCGCGACCTGGCCGACCGCGTGCTCAAAGAATACGCCGGCAAATCGGTGGTCGTGGTGGGCCATTCCAACACCATTTTGTCACTGATTGACGACTTTGGCGCCATTCCGCCCGTCGAGGAAATCGGCGAAAACGAATACGAGTACCTCTTCACGGTGCGCACGGCCGAAGGCATGCAGCCCATCGTGGAAACCCGCGGCTACGGCGCTGAGCGCAAGGTGAAAACCAAAACCAAAACGGCTATGGCACCGGTCGCGCCGGCGCCGGCCGCGCCGCAGAATTAAGCCCCGTGACAGCCTTCGGCGAACGGGCCGTGTGGCGGCTGCTGCTGCTGGCCGGCTTGGCTTCGGCTCCCCTTCATTCCATTACGGCCCAACGGCCCGGTGCCTTCGGTGCCGGGCCGCAGCTTTTTGAGGGCAACCACCGCTACCGCGGCACCCTGGGCGGACAGCGCGTCACCGTCGAGCTATCCATTGGCCAGGAGGGGTACGACCCCGATGCCCCGGTAAGCGCCACCGGCACCTGCCGCTTCGAGGACAACCCGACGCAGCTGCACCGCCTGCGCAGCTGGCAGGTGGTGAGCGCCTCGCGGCCCTTGCAGCTGCTGGAAGCCGACAGCACCGCTTCGGCTACCCGGCTGGGGCACTGGCGGGCCGAGGGGCCGCCCGGCCCGGTGCTGCGCGGCACCTGGGCGGGCCTCACGGGCGAGACCCGGCCATTTGAGCTGCGCGAAGACTACCGCGCCGCAGACGGCTTCCTGGCTGCCGTGCCTTATGAAGTAGTGGGGGAGGAAGTAATAAAAATCGACAGCTTATTCCTGTGGTTTCCGGAGTGGAAGGCCCGCTGCGTGGGCCCCAAAGCCAACCCGAAAGCCCATTGCGACCCGCGGGCTACCCTGGGCCGCCACTTCCTGCATTTCATTGGCCCGGACAGCCTGCGCCCGGCCCTGGCGGCGCTGCAGTGCCCGCCTCCGGCCGAGCGACGGGCCCAAACCATGGCCGCTATGCGCGAAATGGTGGGCGAGCCCGCCGCCGACCGGGAATCCACCTCGTCGACCCCGCTGGAAGATTCCGAATCGATAGGCGTCAGCTTCAACGGCCACGGCCTGCTGAGCTGGGGCTCCTTCAGCTACTACTACAGCGGCGGCGCGCACGGCGGCCATCGCATCGAGCATCAGGTGTACGACCTGAATACCGGCGAATTTCTGTCCATTTCCGACCTGCTGCGGCCGGGGGCCGAGCGGGTGCTGTGCCACCTGCTCACGCGGCACCTGGCCACGGAGCAGAGCTTCCCGGCCGACGCCCTGCGCCAAACCGCCGACTACCCCGGCGTGACTTTTGCGCCCCTGCCCGCAAGCGGATTTGGGTTGGAAGAGAAGGGCTTGGTGTTTCAATACGGCGACTACGAAATTGGGGGCTACGCCGACGCCATCAACCCCATGACCATTCCGTGGGCCGAGCTGCTGCCCCTGCTCAGCCCCGATTCGGTGGTGGCCCGGATGCTGCGCGAGCGGGGCCTGTGGCGGGCCGCCAATTGAGGCCGGGCGCGGCGGGTTCAAGTAAAAGTTGCGTTCTTCGCGTTCATGCGCACCTCCCTATCCATTCTGCTGGCGGCGGGCCTGCTACTGGCGGCCCCCGCCGGCCACGCCCAAGTCCGCAAAAAAGCCAAAGCCAAACCAGCGGCCGCCCGGCCCGCCACGCCAACGCCCGAGGTGGCGTCGGCGCCCGTGTCCGACTCCGTGGCGCTGCGCAAAATCTTCAACGAGGCCCTGCTGCGCGGCGAGAGCTACGACAACCTGCGCTACCTCACCGGCAACATCGGGGCCCGGCTTTCGGGCTCGCCGCAGGCTCAGCTGGCCGTGGAATGGGGCAAGGCCACGATGGAAAAAGCCAAGTTTGACCGTGTGTATCTGCAGGAGGTGATGGTGCCGCACTGGGTGCGGGGCAGCAAGGAGCGCGGCGAAATAGTGGGCAATAAGGACAAAGGCGTGAAAGTGCCGGTGTGCGCGCTGGGCGGCTCGGTGGGCACCGGCGGCAAGCTCAAGGCCGGCGTGGTGGAAGTGCACAGCTTCGACGAGCTGAAGAACCTGCCGGATGCCGCCGTGAAAGGCAAATTCGTGTTCTTCAACCGCCCCTTCGACGACGCCCTCATCGAGCCCGGCGCGGCCTACGGCGGGGCCGTGGAACAGCGCGCCCTGGGGGCAGTCGAGGCGGCCAAGCGCGGTGCCGTGGGCGCCCTGGTGCGCTCCATGACCAGCGCCCGCGACGACAACCCGCACACCGGTACTATGCGGCCCGCGGCCATTCCCGGCGCGGCCCTGAGTACCAACGCCGCCGACCGGCTCAGCCTGCTCCTGAAGGCCAGTCCGGAGCTGCAATTCGAGCTGGAACTGGAATGCATCACGCTGCCCGACGAAAAAAGCTACAACGTGGTGGGCGAAATCCGGGGCAGTAAATACCCCAACGAAATCATCACCGTAGGCGGCCACCTCGACTCCTGGGACCTGGCCCAGGGCGCCCACGACGACGGCACCGGCTGCGTGCAAAGCATCGAGGCCCTACGCCTGCTGCGGGCCGCGGGCTTTAAGCCCGAGCGTACCCTTCGCGCTGTATTGTTCATGAACGAGGAAAACGGCAACCGCGGCGGCACCGAATACGCCCGCCTAGCGGCCGAGAACAAGGAAACCCACGTGGCCGCCATCGAGTCGGACGGCGGAGGCTTCACGCCCCGCGGCTTTGGGCTCGAAGCCGACGCAGCCACCCTGGCCAAAGTCGTGAAATGGGCACCGCTGTTCAAGCCATACAACGCCGACGACATCACCGCCGGCCACGGGGGCACCGACATCGGCCCCCTGAAAGAAGGCGTGCACCCCAAAGCCCTGATTGGCTACAAGTGCGACTCGCAGCGCTACTTCGACATCCACCACACCGCCGCCGATACCTTCGACAAGGTGAACCGCCGCGAGCTGGAGCTGGGCGGCGCCAGCATGGCCGCGCTGATTTACCTATTGAGCAAGTACGGGCTGTAAGTGGTTGTGCACAAATGGATAAGTGAGGCGAGGAGGAGCTGGACGCTCGGTGGCCTGCTGTGGCTGGCGTTGCTGAGCCCAGCGGCGGCGCAGCCACCTCGTTCGGAGTTGCCAGAGCGCTACTGGATTACTTTTCGCGATAAGAACGGCGCCAGGTTCGACCCGCAGCAGTACTTCTCGCCCGAAGCCCGGGCCCGCCGGCAACGCCAGCACCTGCCCGCCTACGAGGCCTCTGACCTGCCCGTGCGCGCCGACTACGTGGCCGCCATTCGGGCGCGGGTCGATACCGTGACGCTGGTCAGCCGTTGGTTTAATGCGGTGGCGTGCCGGGCCACGGCGGTGCAGGC
Organism: Hymenobacter monticola; assembly: GCF_022811645.1. NCBI lineage: Bacteria > Pseudomonadati > Bacteroidota > Cytophagia > Cytophagales > Hymenobacteraceae > Hymenobacter > Hymenobacter monticola. Next base: position 3,795,867 of record NZ_CP094534.1, read on the forward strand.
GGCGGCCCTGCGGCACCTGCCCGGCGTGCGCTCCGTGGTGGCGTGGCCCTACAGGGAGGCGCAGGTGGCTGCACATGCACCTACCCGGGAGGCGGGGATAGTACGCCAGTTATCGCCGCGCAAGCCGCTTTCTTCCAATGATTTTCTGTTGGCGCGCCGCCAGACGGCCCACCTCGACGGGCCCGCGCTGCGCGCCGCCGGGCTGGAAGGGCAGGGGATGCGCATTGCCATTTTCGACGTGGGCTTTCGGGGCGTACCCGTCCACCCGGCCTTTCAGGAGTTGGTGGCCAGCAGGCGCATTGTGGCCACACACGACTTTCTGCGCAACACCGACAATGTGTTTCTGGGCGGCAGTCACGGCACCGAGGTGCTGGGCTGCCTGGCAGGCCGCCTGCCTGGCACGCAGGCTGGCATGCTGGGGCCTGCTTTAGGGTTAGCCCCAGCAGCTGAATACCTGCTGGCCCGCACCGAGCAGCTCCACCGCGAGCGGTACGCCGAGGAGGAGGCCTGGCTGGCTGCTGTGGAGTGGGCCGACCGCCTTGGGGCCGACATTATCAATTCTTCGTTGGCCTACACCGAGCAGCGCTACTTTCCGGAGCAGATGGACGGGCGGCGCAGCCTGATAGCGCGCGCCGCTAACCTAGCCGCGCGCAAGGGTTTGCTGGTGGTGAGCGCCGCCGGCAACGACGGCGACGACGACTGGGTGCGCATCGGCACGCCCGCCGACGCCGACTCGGTGCTCGCCATCGGCGGCCTCGACCCCGAAACTGGCCTGCACGTCGATTTCAGCTCCTACGGCCCCACGGCCGACCGCCGGCCCAAGCCCAACCTGGCCGCCTTCGGCATTGTGCTCACCACCACCACCGACGACTACGAGCGGCTGGAAGGCACCTCGTTCTCATCGCCCTTGGTGGCAGGTTTTGCCGCTTGCTTGTGGCAGAAAAACCGGCAGCTCACGGCCATGCAGCTGTTTCGAGCCCTGGAAAAGTCGGGCGAGCTGTATCCTTATTTTGATTACGCCCACGGTTTTGGCCGGCCGCGGCTGGCCGGTTTTGCACCCGTGGCGCCGTTGGGGGCCGCGGCACCCACGTTCGACTTTGTGCCGCACGACAGCCTGGTAGCCGTGGTAATTCGGCCCGAAGCAGCCCTGCGGCCGGCCGAGATGCTGCCTCTGGTGGCCGAGCAAAGCGACGCCGTTTTGCCCAGCCTCACGCCGCCGGAAGATGCCAAGCCCGCCACCGACAACTCGGTGCCGCGTGTGGGCCGCGAGCAGCCCGTGGCGCCCGGCAGCGCCCCGCTCAACCCCTTGCCCGAGCCTAACTATCCCGCCTACCTCTACTGGAACCTGGCCGACCGCCGGGGCGTGCTGCACCGCTACGAGGCCCGAGCCGTGACGCAGCGGCTGGTGGTGCAGGTGCCGCGTCAGCTGCTGCGCGGCGGCGACGTGCTGCGGGTGCATTTTAAAGGCTATACCGGCACGTACTCGGAATGAAGAAAAACGCTTGGCAATTGAGTAATGCGCTTTCGGAGGTAGGGCCGGGGCTTGCCCCCGCCCGGCTATTCGCGTCTTTCCATCGATTCCCTTCTACGACGGGTGGAGGAAAGCCGCGCCCCTACATCGTTCAGCATGTGCCGCAGCTTGCAAACCACGTCAGGAACTGGGTTCTCCAAGGGGCAGCCCTAACGGCCCTGGTGCTGGCCGGGGCGCCGGCAGTATACGCCCAGCAAGTGCTGGTGCAGGCCAATGTGGCCAACGATACCGTAAAAACAACCTTCGGACCCAACCGCCGCTACTTCGGCCACGCGTATTTCGGCTATGCCTTGCTGGCCGGCCCGGCCGGGCGCGGCGCCGAGCTGCGCGGAGGCTTGTCATCGGCCGAGCTGCGGGGCGGGGGGCGCTTTAAGGTGCGCTTCAGCCAAGCCGTGGCGCTGAACCTGGATTTGGGTTATGCCTTTCAGCATTTCGAGTTAGCGCAGACTGACCACAAAGTGGTGCCCTCGGCCACGCGGCACCGCGAAGAGGGGCTGAACCTGCATCAGTTGTACTCGGAAATCAGTCTGCGGCTGAACGCCGGCCGGCGCGGCAATTCCGTGGGCAGCTACCTGGATTTAATAGCCGATGGCGGATGGGCGGCCGCCACCTCCCACAGCACCGAAGACGAGCCCGCCCCGGGCATCGGCTCGGTCGAAACCACGGAGCGGGGCCTGCCGTACCTGCGGCGCTGGAGTGGCAGCGCGGGCGCCCGCCTGGGTTTCGACCGCTACGCGCTGGTGGCGCGCTACCGCCTCACGCCGGCTTTTGGGCCGGCCTACGCGGCCTGGCCGGAACTGCCCCGCTGGGCGCTGGGCTTCGAAATCGGCTTATTCTGATATGTCGCCGCTTGCGCGAAAACCCAACGGTTTGCGTTTTTCGTAAAAATCATGCTGCCGCAAGGTCCCGACCGGCGCGGCAGATGGCTACTGCCTCCTTTTCATACCTTACCTTCGTGCGCCCGGCCACATCCCGTGCCGGGCATTCTCCATGAAAACATTTCCCTTTAAACGAACCGCGGGGTGGGTGCTGGCCGCGGGGCTGACCTTGCAATTGGCTTCGTGCGTGAGCACCGAGCGCGAAGTGAGCAGCTCGACCGTAGACCCGCGCACCACCTACACCCCGCCGGCCGCCGGCTCCCGCGTGCGGGTGGGCAATAAGACCGTGCTCAATACCGTGAGCACCACGCACGCCTTTTCCGACCCCAATACCAAGGACAATTTCATTCTTCAGCTGCGCGGCCCGCGCGTGCTCACGGCCCAGGCCCACCTCATCGTGACGAGCAGCAAGGGCGATACCTTGCGCCACGAAGTGATACCCGCCCGCGCCCTGCTCAGCGAAAAAGCCCTTCTCGACCCCCAGGCGTCGAGCGTGCGCGACCAGGAAATCGCCATTCTGCAGGGCATGAACGCCTTTTTTGCCGACGCCCACTTCATGCAGCCCGCCGTGCCGGCCAGCGCCGAGCAGCCCGCCGAAATGGACACCAACACCTGGGCTGCCCTGCGCGAAGACCCCACCGCCGTGGGCTTCGACTACACGGGCGCCGGTGGCGCCGAGCGCCGCATCACCTACGCCCGCAAGCTGCGCAAGGCCGTCGTCATCAATCAATAGTGGGCCCGGCGCCGGCCCTTCGTCGGGCTGATGGTGCAGGCTGTATACTTCAAAAACCTTTCTCGTTTATCCCATGAAATTCCTGATTTCCTTCGCCGTTGTCCTTGTGCTGATTCTGGCGTATTTCCGCCTGTTTCCTTCGGCTCCCATCAACCCGGTGCTGCCCGTGCCCCAGGGCCAGCAGGAAGTGAACGGCCACAATGCCGACGTGCCCAAAGGCGCCACCGAGGACGAGGAAGCCGGCGAGGAGGGCGAAAACCACTCCAGCAGCAGTATCACCCCGGCCACGCCCGGCCAAACCTACGGCGCCGCCGTCACGCCCGATGGCGCCCTGCCCATGACGGCCCTGCCCACCGCCCTCGGCACCCGCGACTCGGCCCAGGTGAAGCTGACCGGTAAGGCCTCGGCCGTGTGCCAGGCCAAGGGCTGCTGGATGACGCTGCCCACCGCCGACGGCAAGCAGATGCGCGTCCGCTTCAAGGACTACGCGTTTTTTGTGCCCAAGGACCTGAGCGGCCACGAGGTGGTGGTGAGCGGCTGGGCCTACCGCAGCACGGTACCGAAGTCGGAGCTGCAGCACTACGCCAAGGACGCCGGCAAGTCGGACCAGGAAGTGGCCGCCATCACCCAGGATGAGCAGCAGCTGACTTTTATGGCCGACGGCGTGCGCGTCGTGAACTAAGGTTAGCAGTTGAGGTTGAAAGTTGTAGAAAGGCCGCCCGTTGAGGCGGCCTTTTTCTTTGCCTAACCGTTTTGAGATGCTGCCGTAGCTTGCAGCAGAAGTTCACCCGACCCTTTTGCCTTCCGGCGCCCACCCCATGCCCGATACGCCTGCCATCCAGCAACGCATCCTGGCCCTCACCGAGCGGCTGCACCACCTCAACCACCAGTATTATCAAAACGACGTGTCCGAGGTATCGGACCAGGAGTTTGATGCCCTGTTACGCGAGCTGCAGCAACTGGAAACCGAACACCCCGACCTGGCCCAGCCCAACTCGCCCACCCGGCGCGTGGGCGGCACCATCACCAAGCAGTTTCCGACGGCGGTGCACCGCTACCCCATGCTCAGCCTGGGCAACACCTACTCCGAAGACGACCTGCGCGAGTTTGACGAGCGGGTGCAGCGCGGCCTCGAAGGCGCACCCTACAGCTACGTGTGCGAGCTAAAGTTCGACGGCGTGGCCATGAGCCTAAGCTACGAGCACGGCCAGCTCACGCAGGGCGTGACCCGCGGCGACGGCACCCGCGGCGACGTGGTGACGCCCAACGTGCGCACCATCAAAACGCTGCCGCTGGCCCTGCGCCCCGGCCCCGACCAGCCCCAGGATTTTGAGGTGCGCGGCGAGGTATTCATGCCGTTGCCGGTGTTTGACGAGTTGAACGCCGAGCGCGAGCAAAACGGCGAGGCCCTGCTGGCCAACCCGCGCAACGCCGCCAGCGGCACCCTCAAGCTGCAGGATTCGAGCCAGGTGGCGGCGCGCAAGCTGCGCTTCTACGCTTACTCGCTGCTCACGCCCGGCCGCCACTTTCCCACCCACAGCGCCGCCCTCGAAGCCCTGAGTCGCTACGGCCTGCCGGTGTCGGACACCTGGCGCCGGGCGGCCAACATCAACGAGGTGCTGGATTTTGTGCACCACTGGGCCAAAAAGCGCTTCGACTTGCCGGTGGCAACGGATGGCATTGTCATTAAGGTTGACAACCTGCGCCAGCAGGACCAACTGGGCTACACCGCGAAAAGCCCGCGCTGGGCCATTGCCTACAAGTACCCCGCCGAAGCCGCCCGCACCCGCCTCAACGAAGTGATTTACAACGTAGGCCGCACCGGGGCCGTGACGCCGGTGGCCATGCTCACGCCCGTGCCGCTGGCCGGCACCGTGGTGAAGCGCGCCACTCTGCACAACGCCAACCAGATAGAGCTGCTCGACCTGCGCCTCGGCGACACGGTGTACGTGGAGAAGGGCGGCGAAATCATCCCCAAAATCACCGGCGTGGACCTGAGCGCCCGCCCCGCCGAAGCGGTGCCCATTCAGTACCCCACGGCCTGCCCGGCCTGCGGCACGCCGCTGGTGCGACCCGAGGGCGAGGCCCACTTCCGCTGCCCCAATGAGCGCGGCTGCCCGCCCCAGCTCAAGGCCCGATTGGAACATTACGTGTCGCGCAAGGCGCTGAACATCGACGGCCTGGGTGCCGAAACGGTGGGTCGGTTCTTCGATTTGGGCATGGTGAAAACGGTGGCCGACATCTACGACCTGCCCGCCCGCCGGGCCGAGCTGGTGACGTTGGAGCGCCTGGGCGAGAAGAGCATCGACAACCTCATTGCCGGCATCGAAGCCAGCAAGCAGGTGCCGTTTCCGCGCGTGCTATTCGGCCTCGGCATCCGCTACGTGGGCGAAACCGTGGCCCAGAAGCTGGCGGCGCACTACCGCAGCATCGATGCCATGATGGCCGCCTCGGCCGAAGAAATGGCCGCGGTGCCCGAAGTAGGCGGCGTCATTGCCGCGCAGGCGGCGCACTGGTTTCAGCAGCCCGAAAACCGCGAGCTGATTGAGCGCCTGCGCACGGCCGGCGTGCAGCTGGCCGTGACCGGCGAGGCGCCCGTGCCGGCTTCCGACCGCCTGGCGGGCCTCACCTTCGTGATTTCGGGCGTGTTCGAAAACCACAGCCGCGACGAGCTGCAGCAGCTCATCATCTCCAACGGCGGCAAAATCACGGGCTCCATCAGCAAGAAGCTGAGCTACTTGGTGGCCGGCGACAACATGGGCCCGGCCAAGCGCGAAAAGGCGCTGGGCTTCAAAGTGCCCATCATTTCGGAAAGCGAGCTAATGGCCCTGCTGCCCAACCCAGATGAAGCGCCTGCCGATGATGCTGCGATAGATGCGCCGGAAACGTCGGCGCCGGGCGTACAGCGCAGTCTCTTTTAGGACGTGTTGAAACGGCTGGCAGGCGGCAACATCATGCGTTTTTTCCAAGCCGCTGGAAGGACAACGCTTGACCCGCTATTGATAGTGAGCAATCCAGTGACTGCGGTACCATCGCATCGGTAGCCAGGTCAGCCCCGCTGGCCAGGGGCTTTCGCAGTTCCTTATGGCCGGAAAATGATTGATGTTGTGAAAAAGGAATGCCTGATTCTGGGTATTTCCCAGGCGGGGCAGGCCTATATTTGACAGGGTTTTTCCTGACTAAATTCTTCCTTTTTCTATGCATACTACTACCCTTACCAGTTCTTGGCGGAGCCTTTGCAGCCTGCTAAATACCCTGACGCTGGCCCTGCTGCTACTGGCTGGCCCGGCCGGGGCCGCCCCACCGCTCGCTGCCCTGCCGACGGGCCGGCCCCTAGCCGGGGCCCTCAACCCCGATAGCACCCTGCAAGCGGGCCTGTGCGGCACCTTCGACGCCCACGGCTACACGATGGGCACCGACGCGGCCTCCGGCCGGCCCACCTTCCGGCCCGCTAGCACCCGCGGCATTCGGGGCGCGGGCGACGAAAACTGGCAGGACGGCTTCGACTTAGCGGGCACAAATGGTGATGTCTATGCGATGGCTCGGGCCGCCAACGGCGATTTGTACATCGGGGGCAATTTCACCACCGTTGGGGGCATAGCCGCCAACTACTTGGCCCGCTGGAACGGCACGGCCTGGAGCGCGCTGGGCACGGGCCTGGGCGGCAGTGTATATGCGCTGGCCGTGGATGGCAGCGGCAACGTGTATGCGGGGGGCGGCTTCATCACGGCCGGGGGCGTGGCCGCTAACCGCATAGCCCGCTGGAACGGCACGAGTTGGAGCGCGCTGGGCACGGGCATGAGTGCGGTGGGAGTGAATCCTGGCGTGAGTGCGCTGGCCGTGGACGGTAGCGGCAACGTGTACGCGGGGGGCGGCTTCACCTCAGCCGGGGGCGTGGCGGTCAATTACGTGGCCCGCTGGAATGGCACGAGTTGGAGCGCGCTGGGCCAGGGCCTGAGCAGCGGGGTATCGGCGCTGGCCGTGGACGGCAGCGGTAACGTGTACGCGGGGGGCGGCTTTGCCGGGGCCGGGAGCGTGGCGGCCACCAATGTGGCCCGCTGGAACGGCACGAGTTGGAGCGCGCTGGGCACGGGTCTGGGCAGCAGCGTATACGCGCTGGCCGTGGATGGCAGCGGCAACGTGTACGCGGGGGGCTTCTTCACCGGAGCCGGGAGCGTGGCGGCTAACCGCGTGGCCCGCTGGAACGGTACGAGTTGGAACGCCCTGGGCGCGGGCACGAATGGTCCCGTGAGTGCGTTGGCCGTGGATGGCAGCGGCAACCTGTACGCGGGGGGGAGCTTCACGACGGCTGGAGGCGTGGCGGCCAACCACGTAGCGCGCTGGAACGGTACGGCCTGGAGTGCGCTGGGAGTGGGTACGGGCAGCAACTTAATTGCGCTGGCCGTGGACGGCAGCGGGCAAGTGTGTGCCGGGGGCTTCTTCACCGAAGGGGCCAACAACTTGGCCCGTTGGAACGGCACGGCCTGGCGCGCGTTGGGCACGGGCCTGAATGGTCCCCTGTATGCGCTGGCCGTGGATGGCAGTGGGCAGGTGTACGCCGGGGGCAACTTCACCTGGGCTGGGGGCGTGACGGCCAACTACGTGGCCCGCTGGAACGGCACGGCCTGGAACACCTTGGGCGTAGGCACGAATGGTCCCGTGAGTGCGCTGGCCGTGGACGGCAGCGGCAATGTGTACGCGGGGGGAGACTTCACCGTAGCCGGGGGCGTGGCGGCCAACTACGTGGCCCGCTGGAACGGCACGGCTTGGAGCGCGCTAGGCGCGGGCATGGACAATAGTGTGAATGCGCTGGCCACAGACGGCAGTGGGCAAGTATACGCCGGGGGCAACTTCACCACGGCCGGGGTTGTGCCGGCCAATTACGTGGCCCGTTGGAACGGCACGGCCTGGAATGCGCTGGGCACGGGAATGGATGCAACCGTGCGGGCGCTGGCCGTGGATGGCAGCGGGCAGGTGTACGCGGGAGGAGACTTCACCACGGCCGGGGGCGTTACGGCCAACCGCGTGGCCCGCTGGAACGGTACGGGCTGGAGTACGCTGGGCACGGGAATGGATGCAACCGTGCGGGCGTTGGCCGTGGACGGCAGCAACGTGTACGCCGGGGGCAGCTTCATGACGGCTGGGGGTGTTGCGGCCTACAACGTGGCGCGCTGGAATGGCACGGCTTGGAGCACACTCGTGCGGGGCGCGGGGGTGAATGGCACCGTGAATGCGCTGGCCGTGGACGGCACCGGCAACGTATACGTCGGGGGGCTGTTCAGCACGGCCGGCGGAACCGCCCCAGGCTGCGTGGCCCGCTGGAATGGCACGGCCTGGAGCGCGCTGGGCACTGGCCTGAACCGTACGGTGTACGCGCTGTCTGCGCCGGGTACCAGCCGGCTGTATGCTGGGGGAGACTTCACACGGGTCGGCGACGGCTCGAAGGTGACAGCCTACTTCGGCATCTACAACAACGTGGTCCCGACGGGCACGGCCCCGGCCAGCCTGGGCGCTCAGGTGGCGGTATACCCCAACCCAGCGGCCAAGGCCGTATTTGTGGCGTTGCCCGCCACCCTCGGCCACCAGCCGGCGAGCGCTGAGCTGGTCAACGCGCTGGGCCGCGTGGTGCGCGCCTACGCGCTGCCCGTTGGCCGGGCCGCCCATTCCCTGCCGCTGACGGACGTGGCCGCCGGCGTGTACGTGTTGCGCCTGAGCACGGCCGCCGGCTACGTAAGCCGCAAGCTGGTGGTGGAGTAAAGACCTGCCGCAGCTGCCGCGTGGTGGCCACGGCCTTTTCCCAAACGTCAAATGCCCTTCCGGCTACATAGCCGGAAGGGCATTTGACGTTTGGGAAAGTCGAAAGAAGATTTAGGTAAGGACCAGCCTGCACAGGTGGCGCTTTTTAATCGACCTTAGCTGAAACCTGCTTAGAAGCTCTGCACGATGTTGTTGCGCAACGTCTTGGGCGACCAGTAGCCGCTGGCGATGATGCGGCGGATAGTGAACATGGGGTCCTGCTGGTCGCGCTTTTCGGCCAGCGAGAAGGCGGCGACGAAGCCGCGCTTTTTCAGCTCGGGGAAGGCCTGCGGGTTCCAGAGGCCGAAGGGGTAAGCGAAGTACACGATTTTCTTGCCCGTGATTTCCTCCAGCGTCTTGGTGGGCTTGTCGATTTGGGTTTCCCAGTCCTTGCCCTGGTATTTCTTCACGTTGTGGTGGTCCCAGGTGTGCGAGCCGATGACGTTGCCCTCGTCGGACAATTGCTTCACCATGGCCTTGGTCATGTAGTTGGGGCGGCCCAGGCTCACGGTCATCACAAAGTACATGGCCTTGTAGTTGTACTGCGCCAGCGTGGGGCGCGCCACCGTGAACTGGTCGAGGTCGGTGTCATCAAACGTGAGCATGATGGGCTTGCTCGGCAGCTTGGCACCGGTGGTCATGTAGGCGTAGAGCTGGTCGGGCGAGATGGTATGGTAGCCGCTGTCGGCCAGCATCTTAATCTGGGCCTTGAACTGGGCCACAGGAATGATGTAGTCTTTGGCGCCTTTGGAGTCGCGGGCCGTCCAGTCCCGAATCTGGTGGTAGCAAAGGATGGGCACCTGCGGGCGGGCCAGAATGGCGGCGGCATTGCCGGCGCTGCCGGCCGGAATGGTGCTGGGGTCGGGGGCCGGGGTGGCGTTGGCCTCGTCGGCCGCAATGGCTTTGGTGCCGGAGGTTTCGGCAGCGGCCGCGTCGGTGGCGGCGGTGTCGGCTTTTTCGACGGTGGCGGTGCTGGTGCCGGCTTCGCCGGTGGTAGCGGTTTTGGTGTCGCAGGCGGTCAGCGTCAGGCCGGCCAGCAAGAGGGAAGCGGAAAGAACTTTCATGAAATGCGCGAAGCCCAGGCGTCGCAACGAAGAAAAAATGGGGTGAGAAAGCAGCCTAAGCTCCGCAGCGGCACCAAACGGGCCAACCTGCTACTTTTGCAGCCCACAAAACTAACTCTTAAACCCCTGGCATGAACAACTCCGGCACCTCGCTTTCGCGCTTTCACGGCACCGGCGTGGCCCTGATTACGCCCTTCACCGCCAATTTTGCGGTAGACTACTCCGGCTGGCGCCGCTTGCTCGATTTCTGCATTGACGGCGGGGTAGAATACCTCGTGGTGAACGGCACCACCGGCGAGTCGCCCACCACCACGGTGGCCGAAAAAGCCGAGCTGCTGCGCGTGGCCAAGGAGCACGTGGCCGGCCGCGTGCCGCTGGTGTACGGCATCGGCAGCAACAACACGGCCGACGCCGTGGAGCTGTTTCGCAGTACCGACCTGCACGGCGTGGCCGCCGTGCTCTCGGCCAGCCCGGCCTACAACAAGCCCAGCCAGGCCGGCCTGGTGGCCCACTACCAGCGCCTGGCCGACGCCAGCCCCGTGCCCGTCATCCTCTACAACGTGCCCGGCCGCACAGCTTCCAATCTCACCGCCGAAACCACGCTGCGCCTGGCCCACCACCCCAACATCATCGGCATCAAGGAAGCCAGCGGCCTCATGGAACAATGCTTGGCCATTGCCGCTCACAAGCCCAAGGATTTCCTGCTGCTCTCGGGCGACGACATGCTCACGCCCGCCCTCATAGCCTGCGGCGGCGAGGGCGTTATCTCGGTGCTGGCCAACGCCTTCCCCAAGCGTTTTTCCGACATGACCCGCGCCGCCCTGGCCGGCGACTTTGCCGCCGCGCGCGCTGGTCTCTTCCGCCTGCTGCCCCTCAACCCCCTCATGTATGAGGAAAGCAACCCCGTAGGCGTGAAAGCTGCCCTCGAAGCCCTGGGCGTGTGCGGCGCCGCGGCCCGCCTGCCGCTGCTCGAAGCCACCGAGGGCCTGAAGGAGCGGATTCGGAAGGCGCTGTAAGCAGTAGCCGAGGGGCCAAATGGTGCCTGGTTTCAGCCATTAGCCGGGAGCAGCGCCGCTGGCGGTTGCTCCCGGTTTTTCCGCTCGCCGGCCACCATCAGGAAGCCGTAGAGAAACACGAAGAAATTCAAGCCAATCTGCAGGTCCAGCACGGAGTCGACCAGCATGGCGGTGGCTTCGATGACCAGGAATAGGCACACGGCGGCGTCGCGGCGGGCCCAGCCTTGCGTGAGCGGCCAGAATAGCAGCCCCAGCAGCAGGGCCACGCCCAGCACGCCGCCGCCCAGCAGCGACTGCACGTATTGGTTGTGCACCTCGACGCGGTTTTCTTCCCGCAGGCCCAGGCTCTGCCAATCATACTGCGCCATCATGGCGTCGCGCACGTCGGCCGGCCCCACGCCCCGGAACCAGTGGTCGCCCGCGATGTTGCTGGCCGTTTGGAGTGCGGCCAGGCGGCGGGCCACCGAATATTCGTTGATATCGCTTCCGTTGGTGTATTGCTCCAAGTCAAAGAGTGTGCTGTTCACTCGCACCTGCACCGTGGGCAGCAGTTGGTAGGCCAGCCACGGCCCCAGCGCCAGTCCCGCCAGCAGCGCCAGTCCCAGCACCAGGTGCCGACGGACCAGTACGCGCAGGGCCACGGCCAGCAGGCCGGCGTAAAACACCAGCAGGCCGGTGCGGTAGGCCAGCACATGCAGCGCAATGGCCGCTACCGCCGCCGCGGCCAGCAGCGCCGCCCGCAAAGCCCGCCCGGCCCGCTGATGGCCCCGTAGCAGCAGCCCGGCGAAGAAAGTCAAGGCCAGCATTATCCCAAAGGCAATGTGGAAGATGTGCGTGATGGCCGGCACGTTCTGACCCACCCGAATGGCTTCGGCTGCAGCCGCAGGGTCGAGCAGGTAGCGCGCCAGCGTGGCCAGGCCGACGGCGGCCGTGCCCAGCACAAACGTGCTGCCCACCGCCAGCCGCTGCCAGCCTGCCAGCGGCACGGCCACGGCAAAGGCCAGCGGCACGCCCAGCCACACCAGGTCGCGGTACAGCTCGTGGCGCCAGGTGGCCCAGTTGCTGGTATACAGGCCCGTTAGCAGGAGGAAGGCCGGAATGGCGGCCGCGCGCATGGCGGCACCGTTGCGAAAATACCGGGGCAGGGCCCGCACGAAGTCAGGATTGGCCAGGGCCGCCACCACGCCCACAATGGGCGCAATGGCAATGAGGGCCCGCGAAGCCAGCAGCCCCGCAACGCCCGTCACGCAGGCCAGCAGCAATAGGTATTGCGAAAGGCAGCCGGAACGGTAGTGCTGTAGCAAAAGGAGAATAAAGAAAAAACGTTGGCGGGCGCAAGAACGGAACGGCGCCGCCATTCGGTATGCGGCCGCCCGATTTTACCAGCCGCTGGCCAGCACATCGGCCACGTGCAGGCACTTGAGGGGCAGCTTTTCGCGCTTGATGTAGGCGTCCAGGTGCATGAGGCAACTCACGTCGGTGCTCACGAGGTAGTCGGCGCCGGTATCGAGGGCATGTTCTACTTTCTGCTGGGCCATGGCCACCGAAATGGCTTCAAACTTCACCGCAAACGTGCCGCCGAAGCCGCAGCAGGTGGTGGTTTCGGCCATTTCGATGCGTTCCAGGCCCGCCACGCCGTCGAGCAGCTGCCGGGGCTGCGGCCGGATGCCGCACTCGCGCAGGGCCGAGCAGGAGTCGTGGTAGGTGTATTTGCCTGCCAGCCGGGCACCCGGCACAGCGGCCACACCCAGCACATCCACCAGGAATTCGGTCAGCTCATACACGCGGCCCTGCACGCCCTTGCAGGCGGCCAGCTTCGGCGTGCCCGCAAACAGTTCGGAGTAGCTGTTGCGCACCATGCCCACGCAGGAGGCCGATGGGCTCACCACGTAGCGCGGCCCGGCTGCGGCGGGCGGCGCGGCAAAATCAGCCAGAAATTTTTCGGCCACGGCGCGGCTCTGGTCGTGGTAGCCGGCATTGTAGGCGGGCTGGCCGCAACAGGTTTGGGCCGGGTTGTAGTTGACCGCGACGCCCACTTTTTCCAGCACCTTCACCATGTTCAGGGCCGTGGTGGGATAAAGCTGGTCGACGAAGCAGGGAATGAAAATATCGACGATGGGCATTAGGCAGAAGAATTTAAAAAGCAGGCGAATTAGTGCCCGGCAAACACGGGCTGGCTGAGCAGTTGGGCTTCCCGAAAGGCTTCCATATTCAGTCCGGTTGGCACGCTCTGCTCCGCCAAAAACGCCACCAGATTCTCGGTCGCCATGTTGCCCGTCAGTTCATCGGCCGCCATGGGGCAGCCGCCGAAGCCGCCGAGGGCCCCGTCAAAACGGCGGCAGCCGGCCTCGTAGGCGGCGGCCACTTTCTCGCGCCAGGTGCCGGGCGTGGTGTGCAGGTGCGCACCGAACTCAATCTGCGGATAGGCCGGAATCAAGGCCGAGAACAGCGGCGCAATAGTAGCCGCAGATGAAGTGCCCACCGTGTCGGATAAGGCCACAATGCGCACGCCCAGTGCCGCCAGCTGCTGGGTGAAATCCGTCACGATTTCCGGGCTCCAGGCGTCGCCGTAGGGGTTGCCGAAGCCCATCGAGAGGTACACTACCAGCGTTTTGCCGGTGCGCTCGCACAGCGCGTGCATGGCGGCCACGTCGGCCAGGGCCTCGGCGGTGCTTTGGTTGGTGTTGCGCCGCTGGAAAGTTTCCGACACCGACAGCGGGAAACCCAAATAGCTGATTTCGGGGTGCTGGGCGGCGGTTTCGGCCCCGCGCAGGTTGGCCACAATAGCCAGCAGCTTGGTTTTCGTGTTCGCCAAATCGAGCCCGGCCAGCACCTCGGCCGTGTCGCGCAGCTGCGGAATGGCTTTGGGCGACACAAACGAGCCAAAGTCGAGCGTGTCGAAACCGACTTGCATCAGGGCGTTGAGGTAGGCGGTTTTGGTGGCCGTCGGGATAAAGTCGTGCAGGCCCTGCATGGCGTCGCGGGGGCATTCGATGAGCTTCATGGGAGCAAAATAGGGGGTGGGAGGGGCCGTAAAGGTAGCAGCCGAAGGGAGGCGTGGGGAAGCCCGTTCCCGAACTAGCCACCGGCCGCCATTGTTGGGAGGAATGCTTTTTAAAAGGAATGTGAACGCCGCGCGGCCGACTACCCAGCCGCGCGCCCGAGTTTGGTGGACCTTGTTAGCTGTGGCTTTGCTGGCTCTGGGCGGCTGCAGCAAGCAGCAAACCTTGCAGGCCCTGTTTCAAAAATCAACCCCGCACGAGGCCTACGCCCGCCAGCTGCACCAGGCCGGCTTCGACCAGCGCCCCGCCGGCCGCGCCTGGCTGGGGGCCGCCGCCCAGGCCCTGCGCGACTCGCTGGTGGTCGCCCTACCCTTTGCCGAAACCGGCTATTTCCGCCCCGAGCGGCCCGCTGCCGCCAGCTACCGCTACGCCGTGCGCGCCGGCGAGCAGGTACACGTGAGCCTGGCCCTGGCGCCGGGCGTGAATGCGCGCGTGTTCGTCGATGCCTTTGAAGTAGGGCCGGGCCGCCGCCTGCTGCCTCTAGCCAGTGCCGATACCTTGGTGCTCGATTTCCGCTACCGGGCCGAAAACGACGGGCAGCACCTGCTGCGCCTGCAGCCCGAGCTGCTGGCCGCCGGCCGCTACACCCTGCGCCTAACCCGCGAGCCCAGCCTGAGCGTGTTCCCGGTGCAGGGCCGAACCGATGCGGCCGTGGGCAGCTTCTGGGGCGCGGCGCGCGATGCCGGGGCCCGCCAGCACGAGGGCATCGACATTTTTGCCCCGCGCGGCACGCCGGCCGTGGCGGCCGTGGCCGGCTACATCACCCGCACCGGCGAAACCCCACTGGGCGGCCGCGTGGTGTGGCTGGCCGCCGACGGCCGCCCCGACCACCTCTACTACGCCCACCTCGACCGGCAGCTTGTGACACCCGGCCAGCACGTGCAGCCCGGCGACACCCTGGGCCTGGTGGGCAACACCGGCAACGCCCGCACCACCGTGCCGCACCTGCATTTCGGCATCTACCGCGGCGGCCGCGGCGCCCTCGACCCTTTTCCGTTTGTGCAGCGCCCGGCCGCCCCGGCCCCCGCGCAGGCTGGCCCTGACCGCCGGGGCGAGTTTGTGCGGTTGCGAAAAGAAGCCGCTTTGCAAGCCACGGCTGCTTTGAAGAAAAACCGCAAGCCGGAGCTGGCAGCCATTCCGGTTCGCGTGCCGCTGCTGGTGGTGGGGCAGCAGGGCGCGGCTTTACGCGTGCAGCTGCCTTCGGGTGAGCTGGGCTACGTGGCGGCGCAAGGCGTGGTGGCCGCGGCGGCCACGCCGCTGCGCCGCCTCAGCCTCAGTGGGCCTACCGAGTTGCACGTGGGGCCGAGTGCTACGGCGCCGGCTATTGGCGCGCTGGCGGCGGGTACCGCGGTAGCCGTGCTGGGCCAGGCCGAAACCTACAGTCTGGTGCGCGGGCCCAAGGGCGAAACCGGCTGGGCCGTGCTCTAGGCAACTCCGCTGGGCTGGTTTCGTTAGGGAAGCAGGCCGTACTTTGCGGCCGTCCGGCGTGTGGGCCTTGCGCCAGCGTCGGCGCCACCTTTCAC
This sequence comes from Hymenobacter monticola, assembly GCF_022811645.1. Classification (NCBI taxonomy): domain Bacteria; kingdom Pseudomonadati; phylum Bacteroidota; class Cytophagia; order Cytophagales; family Hymenobacteraceae; genus Hymenobacter; species Hymenobacter monticola. The sequence goes on from NZ_CP094534.1 coordinate 3,811,470, forward strand.
CCATTCCAGCATCATGGCTGATAATTCCTCCAATTTCGCCGACATCGCGGCCTCCCTGCTTAACAAACTTTCGGGCGGCGTCGAGCTGAGCTGCGCCTTCGACCAGGTCGAGCTGCAAGTGCCCAACGCCCAGAACCCCAACGCCCCCGCCGCCACTTGGAAGCTCAACGGCTCGGTGCGCATCCGCACGCGCGGCGAGCAGCCCAGCGCCCCCCAACTACCGGCCAGCCCCTCCGAGCCCGGTGCCTAGCGTCCTCGAAATAGATGCCCAGCTGGTCATCACCTGGAATGGCCACCCGTTGCAGTTGGCGGCGGCTGGCACCTACCTCATCCTGAACATTCCCAGCCAGGAGGTCCTCGACCAGCTCACCGCCGGCCCGCCCAAGCCGCCCGGCACGCCCAAAGCCCCCAAGCCGCCGGGGCCCGACCCGCTGCAGCAAATCAACGACCTGGCCCGACAACTGGGCTGGGTGCTCGACCTGCGCGTGGGCGGCAAGACCTACGTCACGTTCGGGGTGCAGCGCACGCCCAAAATCACGCTCAACGCCGTGCTGGGCAAGATTGGCTCGTTCTTCAAATAAGGCAGTGGGTAGAGGGTCAAATTCGGGCTATTTGCAACTAATTTTTACCCAATTAGTTTCGGTACTATACCCCTTGGTGCCCCCCAAATGAACCCCGAAAACAATCCCGATAACCACGTCGGCGCGCGGCAGCGTCCGTCGCCTTTTGCCCGCATCGAGCGCCTGCCGCCGCTGGCGGTGGCGCTGTACTTGGCGCTGCTGGCTATCACGGTCATGTTTTTCGTGTTGATTGTGGCCTACGTGGCGGCCCGGCTGCGGAGCGGCGTGCCCACGGGGCTACACCCGCTGCCGCGCTATTTCTCGCTCAGTACCATTGTGCTGATTGTCAGTAGCTACACCATGGCGCAGGCGCCGCGCCTCTATGCCCAAGACGATTTGGCGAGCCTGGCCCGCGGCTTGGGCGCCACGCTGCTGCTGGGCTGCATTTTTGCCGGCCTGCAGGTGCTGGGCTGGCGTGAGCTGATGATGTATGGCACGCCTTTCAGCGGCCCTGGCAGCCAAAGCAGCGGTCAATTTATCTACCTGATTTCAGCCCTGCACGTGGCGCACTTGCTGGGGGGCATGCTCTTTCTGCTGGCCTTCCTGCTGCGCGTCATTCACAACGAGCGCGACGCCGTTCGGACGCTCGTCTTCATCCGCAACCCTTACTATCGGCGCCAATTACGCTTGCTGAGCACCTACTGGCACTTCGTCGACGTGCTCTGGGTAGTGCTGTTCGCCGTCTTTCTGTTCATGTATTAATGAGAAGCTAGACAATGGGAGGTGAGACCTGGGCAAGCAGAAAAAAGTGTGGTCTTGCCATGTGCTTGCTCAGGTCTCACCTCCCATTGTCTAGCTTCTCTTATTGGCTACAGCACCACCTCCAGCCAGCCACGGAAGCGGCGCCCATCGGTGTAGGTGATGTAGTAGTAGAACATGCCGCCGCTGCCATTGCCTGGCCAGCGGAAATCCCGGTCGTTCGATTCAAAAACCTGCTGGCCCCAGCGCGAGAAGATGCGGATGTTGGTGAACTGCGAGTCGCAGAAATTGGGCGGCAGTTCGGGCAGGCGGAATTCGTCGTTTTGCCCGTCGCGGTTGGGCGTGATGACGTTGTAGAGCTTCACGGCCAGGGTGTCGGGGCTTTTCACCAGCAGGCGCACGCGCTGCACCTGCGGCAGCGGCCGGCAGGTGGCGTCAACCAGCTGAAAAGCTACCACCAGGTCGCGGTGCAGGTTGGCGGCCGCGCAGCTCACGTCCCAGCGGAAGACGCCCGTGGCCACCCCGCTGCCGTTTTGGGCCTCGAAGCGCATGCCGGCACTGCTCAGGTCGAAGCCCTCCTTGCCATCCGACGCAAGGCCGGTGGCCACAAGGGTAAGCCCGTCGCGGTCAGGGTCGACGCCGTTGAACGTGGCCGTGTAAATCTGGCCCAACGGCAGCTTAACCTCGGGCATGTCGTTGCCTGATTTAGTGACAGGCAAGGTAGAAGTGAGGGTGGGGGCGCGGTTGGCGTAGCGCACGACGATGGGCACGCTCACCGTGGCCGCCTGGCGCTCGCTGCACGGCGATGTGGCCGCCGCAAACTGGAAATTGAACACCGAATCGGCGCCCACGGCCCGGCAATCGACGCGCCAAGTGAAGCGCCCGCGCTGCTGGTTGGCCTGCGTGCCCTGCGACAGCGTGGCGCCCAAACTGGTGGGGTTGAAGCCCTGCCCGGTCATTTCCAGTTGTATGGGGTCGTTGTCGGGGTCGGTGCCCGTCACGTCGAAGCTTATCAGGTCGCCCACGTGGGCGCGCAGGGGCAGGACGGGGCCCGCCGTGGTGATGAGCTGCGGCGGCGAGTTGGGCGGCGGCACGGCCGTGAAGGCTACCCGCACCGTGTCGCGCTTGGGCAGGCTGCAGCCGTCGTCGCCCACCACCACATCCAGCAAAAACACCCGCCCGCGCGAGTTGAGGCATTCGGGAAAACACAGCGTGGCGGTGAGCGTATCGGGGGCACCCGGGCTGCGCACGGCGCCAGTAATGGCGGTGGTGAAGTTGGGCAGCAGCCCGGTGAAATTCACCGGGCTCAGGCTCAGGGTGAGGCGTGAGTTGGGGTCGGGGTCGGTGAAGCGCAGGCGCACGCATCGGTTGCCACCGGGCACAAAGCGCAGCGTATCGCGCCCCGGCCGGTACACGCCCGCGCCCGTGGGCGTAGGCTGCAGCACAATCTGAGGCTTGGTATTGGTGGGGCACACCAGCACCATCAGCTGGAAATCGCGGCGGCACTCCCCGATTTTCTCGCCGCGCCGGTATTCCGCGCAGCGCACCCCAAACACAAACAAGCCTTGGCTGGTGGGCCGCACCGTGAGGCGCCCGGTGTGCCGGTCGATGCGCAGGGTGGGGGCGCCCGGAATCTGATTGGTCGTGCCCAGGCCAAAATTCCAGCTGATGTCGGAATAGGGGGCGGCCTGGGCCGTGGCTGGCTTGGGCGTATTGGTGTCGGCGTGCCCGTTGAGGGGCGTCACCAGGTCGTACACCAGCGAGTCGCCGTCGGCATCCTGGCCGCCAAAGTCGTAGTAAAACAGCTCATTGATGCACGCGTAGTCAGCCAGCGGCGGGAAGATGCGGGGCGTGGAATCGTAGAACGAGCTGCCGCGCCGCACCACGGCCGGAAACTCCAGGTAAAACGCTTGGGCGGCATTGCCGGGCGCCGCAATGTTGCTGATGCTGTTGTTGCGGCAGCACCGCTCCACGGCCACGTAGTAGCCCTGGGGGCTGTTGTACGTACTGGCCGAGAGCGTAATATTCTTGCTATACACCAGCTTGCGGGTGCTTAGGGTGGGCTTGGCGCAGGCCGGATTGGTATAGTTGACAAAGGTGTTGCTGGTGAGGGGCAGCACCACGTTGGCCATGCGTGAGTTGGCCCCTTTTTCAAAAATGCTGGCCGTCAGGTCAGCGTCGAGGGCGCTGGCACTGCCGTACACCGCGTCGAAATACAAGTTAAGCTTAAGCGTGTACGACTCGCCGGTGTTGTGCACCAACTCCATTTCGCCGCCCACGATGTGCGTGGCCCACGCCGGCCCGGCCAGCAGCAACCATAGTGCCAGCAACAAAACCGACCGCAACGCGCCAGGCGGATGAAGGCGTAAAGGCATGGGTACCGGGGTAAGCGTCTTAAAATCCTGATTTAAAACCGAAAGATACTCTTGACTTGGCCAACTTCGAGCTGAAACTTGTCGTTTGCCGACAACTACCGCTGCCGTACCTTCGAAGGCCGGCTGGCTGGTAGCTTAACCCGTCTTTCCTTCAATTTGTTACTGCCCTTTTATGCGCTTTCATTTTTACGCTTTCGTGCTAAGTTGCCTGTTCAGCACGCCGGGTAGGCTGGCGGCCCAGGCACCGCAGCCCTTGCCCGCCACGCGCCCGGCTACCCCCGTCGACCTGGATGCCGGCCGGCTGTGCGCGGCGGCGCACGTGCACACGGCCCAGCGCACGGCCACCTCGTCGGTATCGCACCGGCGCAAGATGGACCGCTACGACGTGAAGTACTACAAGCTGGATTTGGCGATGGAAAACAATTCGCTGAACGTGGCCGGCTCGGTGTGGATGCGCGTGCGGGTGGGGGCGCAGGCCCTCGATTCGCTGGCCTTTGAGCTCTACCAGGCCCCGGCGGGCTCGCCCGCCGGCACGGCCACCCTGCTCATCGACTCGGTGGTGGTGAACGGGCGCCGCTCGCCCGGCATCCGCCGCGCCGGGCCCGACGCCACGGCGGCCCTGGCCCAGCCCGCCGCGGCCAACTCGCTTGCCGACGCCCGCATCTACTACCACGGCACCGCCCCCAGCGGCAACTCGGCCGCCATCGGCAACGGCCTGAGCACCCGCAACACCGTGCATCTCGATACCTACCAGGGCGCGCCCGAGTTTGCATATAACCTGACCTGGTCGTTGTCGGAGCCGTTTTCGGCCCACGAGTGGTTCCCCTGCAAGCAAGTGCTCACCGACAAAGCCGACTCGTCGGACGTGTGGGTGACCACCACCTTGCCCAACAAAGTCGGCTCAAACGGCGTGCTGGTGCGCAGCGTGCCGCTGGCCGGCAACAAGATGCGCTACGAGTGGAAATCGCGCCATCCGATTGATTATTACCTGATTTCGGTGTCGGTGGCGCCCTACGTGGAGTACATGACCACGGCCCGCCCGGCGGGAGGGTCCGCGGTGCCCATCGTGAGCTATGTCTACAATCAGAACTATCTGAATTACTGGATGCCGTACATATCGAACACGGCCGACTTTCTCGAAAATTATTCGGCTCTGGTGGGCATGTATCCTTTTGCCAATGAGAAATACGGTCACACCATGGCCCCCATCTTCGGTGGCATGGAGCACCAGACTATGACCACGCAGGATGGCTTCAATTACACCCTGGATGCCCACGAACTGTTCCACCAGTGGTTTGGCGATAACGTGACCTGCGCCAGCTGGGAGGACATCTGGCTGAATGAGGGCTTTGCTTCTTACGGCGAATACCTGTCGCTGCAAACATTCCGACCCAACGACGCCAGGTCTTGGATGGACGACGCCCACTTGTACGCCCTGCAAAACCAGGGCAGCATCTACGTGGCCGATACCACCAACGTGGGCCGCATTTTCGATTATAACCTGTCCTACAAAAAAGGCGCCGGGGTGGTACACATGCTACGCTACCTGCTGAACGACGACACCAAGTTTTTCCGGGCCCTGCGCACCTACCAAACGCAGTATCGCGGCTCCACGGCCCGCACCGCCGACTTGCAGCGCATCTTCGAGGCCGAAGCGGGCCGGCCGCTGGGGTACTTCTTCCAGCAATGGTTCACGGGGCGCGGCTACCCTATCTTCAACGTGACCTGGAACCAGAGCGGCAGCAACCTGGTGCTGCGCGTGAACGAAACCGTGACGCAGCCCGCCACCACGCCCTTCTTTGATACCGATGTGGACTATCGCCTCACTTTCGCCAACGGCACTGCCCAAACCGTGCGCCGCCGGCAAACCACGGCCACCCAAACTTTCGCCCTGACGGTGAACGGCACCGTCACGGCCATCACCGTCGACCCCGACCAGTGGGTGCTCGACGCCCCCGGCCCAGCCCCCGTGCGCGACAACAGCGTGCTGGCTACCCGCGCGGCCGCTTCGGCGCTACTGCCGGTGCATCCCAACCCCTGCCACGACCAGCTGCAGCTGCCCGCCACCCCGGCCGCCGCGGCCGAAGTGCGCGATGCTACCGGGCGCCTGGTGCTGCGCCAGGCCCTGGCCGGCGCCCAGCCGCAACTCGTTACCCACGCCTTGGCGCCCGGGTTGTACCAGTTGCGGCTGGTGGGAGCGCAGGGCGAACCGATGGGCCAGACGCGCTTTGCCAAGGAGTAACGGTTCTGATTGTGAGGTAGTAAAAAAGGGCCGCCAGCACAACTGCTGGCGGCCCTTTTTATGGTTTTCAGGCTCAGAAAGTATCGTGGTATTCAGGGATGCGCGCCTGGGTAGCGGCATCGGGCAGCGGCGCATCCAGCAGGCATTGCAGCAGGTCTTCGAAGGGCCAGGCTGGCGTAAAGCAGGGGTCGAGCACGGCGTTGCTGGCGATGCGAATGAAGAACGGGGTGCCGTCCACGGCCACCAAATCGACGGTGATGAGGCCGAAGCGCTGGTTGCAATGGCCCGTTTTGGGGCAATCGGTGGGGTTGGGCTTGAAGAGCTGCTTGAGCGTGATTTCGGTGTGGCCGGCGTTGCGCCGGGTGCCACGGTCGGCGCAGGCGCGGCGGTAGCCCTGGGCCAGCAGCCGCTCGCCGAGGTGCTCAAAGAAGTGGCGGAAGTTGCCGGGCCCGATGCTGGGGTCGTAGAACAGCAAAGCCCCGCGGCGGCCCTGTTCGGCCAGCAGCTCCACGCGCAGGCCGCGGCTGCCGCCCGCACCGCCTTTGCGCAGGTGGTAGGCTTTGTAATAAGGCCCCAGCCAGTTCAGAAACACCCGCTGCTCTACCCAGCGGGCGTGGCGTTTGGCCTGGCCCGCGGTGAGCTTCACGGCGCGCCAGGGCGCCTGCGCTTTCGCCCGCTGGGGACGAAAAAGTGTCTGGAGGAAATTGAGCAAGGGTGGAACGGTTAGTGAGGTCGAAACACGGCCTGGGGGAAATAGTTTCGGCCTCTGCCGCGAACAAAGCCCCGGTTTGGCCGCTGCCCAGGCCGCCTTGCCGATGCCGTGCCACGAAAAAGGCCGGCCCCCGCAAGGGAGCCGGCCCGGTAAAAACGGCCTGAAGTAGTGCCGAGCTTATTTCACCCGCGTCCAGGTTTGCGACTTGCCGATGAGCGAAAAGCCGATGTAGCCTTTCACTTCCATGGTGTTGGCGTTTTCCATCTTCATGTAGCAGGAGTACGTTTTGCCGCTTTCGGGGTCGTAGATTTTGCCATCGTCCCATTTGTTGTCGCTGTCGTACTTGAAGCCCTGCATGAACACCAGGCCCAGGCGGGGGCGGCTGCGCAGCTTGGGGTCGGGGTTTTGCGAGTCGGTTTTGGGCTTGCCGCTGGCGTCGTTGGGCGTGGTCAGGCTCACGATTTTGCCGCACAGCTTGTCGCCGCACTTATAGATTTCGAACGTGGCTTTCTTCTCCGCATTCGTCCACACCCCCAGCGGAGACATGGATTGGGCCGAAGCCATGCGGGCCGCGCCCAGCACAAGGAGAACAAACAGGAGCAGGGTTTTTTTCATTTCAAAATGAAGATTGGGTGAGGTTTGGGAAGAAAAGGTAAGGGAAAAAAATCCGGAAGCTCAACTACCGGCTTCAACAAGCCATAGGCAAGTTTACGGCCAAGTTTGGAGGTGCAGCAAAAAGGCAAATTTCTTGGCCGGTCAGCTAAAATTAATAGCACTGTAAATCAGGCTTCAAGCCGCGCTGGGGGCCAATAGGCCTAAAAATAGGCCTGTAAATTTTGAACCTTACCCCCCGCTATTAACTTTACCGCTCAGTAGTGAGTGCTACGGCCTCGCTCAAGCAGCCCTAAGGTGCTGGGCCGCGCGAGCGAAGGTTATGTCGAACGTAAAGAAAGGAGGTACAAAATGTCTAGTAGTCCCAAACAAATCCTGCCAAGCCTGTCGAATGTCGTACGCTTCACCGCAGTACGCGCCTAACAACAGCTTCGTGGGGTAGCTCCTAAGGCTGCCCACATTCGGCCAGGTCTTATCTTAAAGACGCCGGAACTGTACCCCAGTTTCGCCGCTTGGTAAGATTTGAAGGATTAGATGCCCGGTTTGCCCAGCCGCCCTTTAGTGGGACGGCAGAGGCAGGCCGGGCATCGCTGCGTTTGCGCCATTGAAGTTTGACGCCAAACCCGCTTAGCGTGCCGTGCGCTTGTGAGTAGCGGCTTTGGGCCTGGGGACCGGCTTACTCACCTTCTTTGTCATGGCTTTTTTCACAGGCGCTTTCTTAGCAACGGTCTTCGTTTTCACTGCTGCCTTCTTTACCGATGCCTTCTTTTTGGTGGGTGCCTTGGCTGCTACCGTCGCTTTGCGTGCCGCTGGCTTTCTAGCAGCGGTGCGCTTGCGCGAAGTAGTTGATGCCGTTGGTCTGGCGGACTTTTTGGTTGGCAGTTTCTGCGGCAGGGCGGGGGCCACCACGGTTTCTGGCGCCTCCACGGGCACGGCCGGTACTGGCAGCGCGGCCACGGCGGCTTTGCGTGGGGTGGTGGGTTCGGGCCGGGGGCGGGCGGTAGCTACCTCATTAGTACCCAGCACGCGCCGCACCTGCATGAAGCGCCGCTCGTAGTCGGAATTTTCTACTTGGTTCACTTTTACGAAGGGCTCGCGGCGCGACGAGGAGGCGTGCACGAAGCGCAAGGGCACCTCGCCCCGCCGGGAAATGACGATGCCCGCGTGCCCTGGCGTGCTGCTGGTGCTAGCCGTGCCGGTAAACACCACAATGTCGCCGGGCTGGGCCTCGGCGCGCGGCACGGGTCGGCCCACGTCGATGAGCAGGGCCGTGGAGTGTGGCACGGCCACCCCAAAACGCGCAAACGTGTACATAATGAACCCCGAGCAGTCGAAACCGGTGAGGGGCGAGGTGCCGGCATACACGTAGGGCGTACCGCGCTGCGCCAGTCCGAAGGCCACCACGCTATCGGCGCGGGCGGCCAAGCCCGGGCGCGGCCCCTCGCGCAGGCTGGCGAAGGTCGAAGTGGTGGCTGGCGGAGCTTGTACGGCCTTTGGTTGGGCCGCGCGGTGGCCGAGGCGCGGGAGCACCAGCACCATCAGGGCCACCAGCCCGGCAAAAGCCATCCATATAAAGCGCATAAACAAGTAAGTATCGGTTGGGGCGGCTCAGTTTAGAACCACCTTGGCTCCTAACGGTGCGGCCGTGCGTTGGGTTGGAGCCGGCGGCGGGGGCGTATTTTGCAGGCTCGAATTATTTCACAACGTTGTCAATGCTCAAAAAAACTCCCGCCTTCCTTTCCGCTGCCCTGCTGGCCACGCAGTTGGCCGGTTCCATTCCGGCCCAGGCCCGCCCCGCGGCGGCCGTGCCTAGCCTGCGCTATTCGTTGTCCATGCCGGCTCCGCAAACACATTATTTTGAAGTAAAAATGGAGCTCGGCGGCTTTCCGGCCGAGTTTACCGACGTGAAAATGCCCGTATGGGCGCCCGGCTCCTACTTGGTGCGCGAGTATTCCAAAAACGTGGAAGGCTTTCAGGCCCGCACGGCCAGCGGCCAGGCCCTGGCCTTTGAGAAAATCAACAAAAACACCTGGCGGGTGAAGCACCCCAAGCAGGCCAATTTTACGGTGAGCTACCGCGTGTATGCCTTCGAGCTAAGCGTGCGGACCTCGTTCGTGGATGCCGACCACGGCTACCTCAACGGCAGCAGCGTGTTCATGTACCCGGCCGACAATAAGATGCTGGGCAGTACCGTGGTGGTGCAGCCCGCCGCCGGCTGGTCGCAGGTGAGCACCGCGCTGCGCCCCGGCACCGGCAAATTCACCTACAAAGCCATGAGCTACGATGAACTGGCCGACTCGCCGATGGAAATCGGTAACCACAAAGTATTGGAATTCACGGTCAACGGCACACCGCACCAGGTGGCCATGTTCGGCACCTACCAGGCCGACGACGCCAAAATCGTAGCCGACATGAAGCGGGTGTGCGAAGAAGCGCACCGCGTGATAGGACAGAACCCGCTGGACCATTACCTATTCATCGTGCACAATTTGGAGCGTGGCGGCGGCGGCCTGGAGCACCTGTACTCGACCACGCTGGAAGTGGGCCGCACTACCTATAGCACCGACGCCGGCATGAAGTCCTTCCTGGGCCTGGTGGCGCACGAGTACTTCCACTTGTGGAACGTGAAGCGCATCCGCCCGATGGCGCTGGGGCCCTTCAACTACGACCAGGAAAACTACACGCACATGCTGTGGGTGAGCGAAGGCATGACGGAGTATTACTCCAAACAGATTCTGGAGCGGGCCGGCGTGCTATCGCAAGCCGAGTACTTGGGCAAGCTGGCCAACGCCATTGGCGAGGTGGAAAACACGCCCGGCAACAAGGTGCAGTCGGCTGCCGAATCCAGCTTCGACGCCTGGATTAAGTATTACCGGCCCAACGAAAACTCCGTGAACACCCAAATTAGCTACTACTCCAAGGGCGACCTGATTGGCACCTGGCTGGATTTGAACATCGCCCAGGCTACCCAGGGCCAGAAGCACCTCGACGACGTGTTCCGCCTGCTTTATGACACCTACTATAAGAAGGCCGGCCGCGGCTTCACCGACAAAGAGTACGAGGATGCCGTGGCCACGGTGGCCGGTCGCCGCTTCGACGAGTTCTTCCAGAACAGCGTGTACGGCACCAAAACCATCGACTACGCTACGGCCCTCGGTTACGCCGGCCTCAGCCTGACCAGCGCTCCGCTCACCACCTCGGGCACGCTGGGTGCCACGTTCTCGAACCGCACCGGCAAGCTACTGGTCACCAGCGTGGTGCGCGACGGCGCCGCCTGGAACACCGGCCTGAACGTGAACGACGAAATCCTGCTCATCAACGGCGTGGCGCCCAGCGAGGAGTCGGTGAAGTCGCTGCTCAGCGGCTCGGTGGGCAACGAAGTGGCCCTACAGGTGCGCCGCGACGGCCTGCCCCGCGAGCTGAAAATCAAGATGGCCGCCAACCCGGACGTGAAATACACCATTCAGCCGGTGGCCAACCCCACGGCCGCTCAGCAGAAGGTGCTAGCCAAGTGGCTGGGCAAAGCCTAAGCAGCTTTTAAATCAGTAAAGCAAAAAGCCCCGTGCAGCTAGCACGGGGCTTTTTTTATTGGCAAGCAGTAGGCATTTATTTGATGCGCTTCAGGGCCACCTCGCGCACGGGGGCAATTACAAGCGGCACCTTTTCTACTTTCACCGACGAGGTGTCGAGGCCGAAATACTGGTCTTCGGAGGCGATGAACTGGCGGATGTAGAAGTAAGCCTGCATCACGAGCTTCTCCAGCGTCGGGAAGTCGTTTTCGACGCTGAGGAATTTCTCCAGCACCACAAAGCGGAAGTCGCCGGTCACGTGCTGCTTGTTCAGCGACTCGTAGCGCGAAGTGATGTCTACTTCCTTGTTGCGCACCAGGTCTTCAATCACCTTCCTGAAATACAGGTTGATGCGCTGCTGCACCCGGAAGCCCAGGCGGAAGTTGATGCGGAACACATCGTCCTTGGCCACTTCGGTCACCTTGTACTCCATGGTGTACGGTTCGTCGGTGGTGTCGACGTGAATAAACCAGTAGATGTCAGCCCGTTTGGGGCGCTTCTGGAAGATGGAGTAGATGATTTTCTGCTCAATCTCGGTGCTGCGCTCGGCCGAGGTGAGGAACACGAGGTGGGTGGAGTATTTCGGGATGGAATCGTCGTCGCTGAGCTGCTTGAGGGCATCGACGTAGGGCTCCAGCCGCACGAACTCGGTGAGGCGGCGCTTGATGTAGTACGACTTGAGCCACACATACATCACGCCCATCAGCGTGCCGCCAATGGCCAGCGACACCCAGCCGCCGTGCGGAAACTTAATCATGTTGGCCAGCAGGAACGAGCCCTCGATGAGGCCATACACCACGGCAAAAAGCACAATCAGCGGCAGGGCCACCCTCTTCATGCGCAGCCACATGCACAGCAAGATGGTGGTCATGAGCATGGTGAGCGTGATGGCCAGGCCGTAGGCCGCTTCCATGTTGGTTGATTCGCGGAAGTAGAGTACCACCCCGATGCAGCCCAGCAGCAGCAGCCGGTTCATGCTGGGCACGAAGAGCTGGCCCTTCACGTCGGTGGGATAGTTGAGCTTTACCTTCGGCCACATATTCAGGCGGATGGCCTCGGCCACCAGCGTGAACGAGCCCGTGATGAGCGCCTGCGAGGCAATAACGGCTGCAATGGTAGCTATGCTGATGCCAATGAGCAGGAACCATTGCGGCATCAGTGCATAGAAGGGGTTTTTACCGTTTAGCATCTGCCCCTGGTGTTGCAGGAGCCAGGCACCCTGGCCCAGGTAATTCAGCAGCAGCGTGGTCTTCACAAAAGTCCAGCTAATACGGATGTTGCCTTTGCCGCAGTGGCCCAGGTCCGAATACAGCGCCTCGGCCCCCGTGGTGCACAGAAACACCGAGCCCAGCAGCCAGAACCCGCCGGGGTAGTGCGCCAGCAAGTCGTAGGCGTAGTAAGGGTTGATGGCCTTGAGAATGACCGGGTTCTGCACTATCCAGACAGTGCCCAGCACGCCCAGCATGGTGAACCACAGAAACATGATGGGCCCGAAGGCTTTGCCTACTATTTGAGTGCCAAAGCTCTGCAGCAGAAACAGGCCCGCGATGATGCCGATGACGATATACACCACCATGTCCTGCGTGAGCGTTGGAAACACGTTCTTGAGCCCCTCTACCGCCGATGATACCGAGATGGGTGGCGTAATCACGCCATCGGCCAATAGGGCCGAGCCGCCAATAATGGCCACGGCCGACAGCCAGGCTCCGCGCCGCCGCACCAGGGCGTAGAGCGAGAAAATGCCGCCTTCGCCGTTGTTGTCCGCGTTTAGGGTGAGCAGCACGTACTTGACGGTGGTTTGCAGCGTCAGCGTCCAGATAACGCAGGAAATGCCGCCGAGCACCAGGTGGGCGTCAATCAAATCGGGCACGCGCCCGCTTTTGAGGATGGACGACATCACGTAGAGCGGCGAGGTGCCAATGTCGCCGTAGATAATGCCAAGCGCAATAAGAAGCCCAGCGCCGGATATAGCGGTGTGCGAATGTTTGGAATCCATAATGGAAAAACGATTGTCTGCAGCGGCTACTGACCAACTGAATTACGGGGCGCGAAGGTAGCAGCCAACCCGCTGCTGTGCGCTTACGAAGCTGACCTTAAAAAGGCGAACTAATTGTTGGTTAATGTATTATTATTTGCAGAAGCTTCGCTTTCGGCTGCGGCCTGGGCCTCGCGGGCGGCTTGCTGCATGGCGGCATCGGCGGCGGCGAGCAGGGCGGCGGCCTCGCGGGCGGCGTGGTCGTGCACCCGGAAGATGCGGCGGTTCACCTCGGCGCTGAGGCTTTGCCAAGGCGCGGGCTCGCCGGGCAGGGCAAAATTGAGGGCCTCGCGGCCCAAGCGGTGCAGGCGCAGGCGGTTGGTGCCGCGGTGCCCGTAGGCCAGCAGCAGCGCCGTGAGGGCCATGCCCGTCATGGCCGGCCCGGTGCGCAGCCAGTTTTGCAGAAAGGCAATCATGACGCCTGCCAGGCCCAGGGCACCCAACAGGTACCACAGTATCCACTTCACCGGCGTGATTTCTGCGCGCTCCAGCTCGCGTAGCGCAAACTCCTGCCCGCGCACCGTGAGCGAGGTGCCTGTGAGCGTGACGCGGCCGTCTTTGCTTTGCACCGTGGGCAGCGGCGGCAGCTCGGCTACTTCTACCGGCGCAGGCGCTGGCTGGTACACCGGGCCGCTCGTAGCAGGCTCGGTGGCGTCCGTCAGCAAAGCGGCCCCGGAAGTTGCTTCCGGGGCCACGGGGGCTGATTCAGCCGGGGGCTGATTTTCAACGTTGTTCATGGGCATGGCTGCCGCCGAAAGGGTGGAGGTGCGCGTCCAGGTGGGCGGCGCGGTGCGCGTGGTGGCCGACGCCCGGGTGGGCGCGGCCGCCACGGCGGTCCCTCAGTTGTTCACTTTCAGCAGCTCCACGTCGAAAATCAGGGCGGTGTCGCCGGGGATGTCGCGGCCGGCGCCACGCTTGCCGTAGGCCAGGTCGGAGGGGATGTAGAGGCGCCACTTCGAGCCTTCGGGCATGAGCTGCAGGGCTTCAGTCCAACCGGCAATCACCTGGTTCACGCCGAAGGTGGCGGGTTGGCCGCGCTGGTAGCTGCTGTCGAACACCTTGCCGTTAATCAAGGTGCCGTGGTAGTGGGTGGTTACCTTGGAGCTGGGGCCGGGCTTGGGGCCGCTGCCTTCCTTGATAACCTCATACTGCAGGCCGCTGGGCAGGGTGGTGACGCCCGACTTCTGGGCGTTTTCGGCGAGGAAGGCTTCGCCTTCGGCTTTGTTGTTGTTCATGGCATTGGGGTCTTGGTTATCATCTTGGTCGTCTTCGGCGCCGCCCATCTGCTCCTGAAGCTGCTGCATGGCGGCTTGCATTTGTTCCTGGGTGAGGCGGCTGGGGAGGCCCTGCAGGCCTTCTTTGAGGGCGCCGGCCAGGGTGTCGATGTCCAGGTCGAGGCCCTGCTGGGCGAAGTTGCGGGCCAGGTCGCGGCCAATGATGTAGCTCACCTGAGCCTGATGGGAATCGAGGTTCATAAGAAACCGGGGGCGTTGGGGCTAGCGGGCGAGGCCGCAGCCGGTGAAAAAATAGCTCAACGGGTTACGCCGTTGCAAGTCGAAAGTTCCAAAAGCCGGGCCGAACCCACGGGGCCCGCCGCATTGGCCGGATTCGGGAACCAGGCGGCAACAAAAAAGCCCGGCCAGAGGGCGGGGCTTTTTCGCAAAAGACGCGGAATCGTAGCCGTAGGGCTACATATCGGCTTAGCAGTAGTGCGAGTGGTCGTCGTCGCCGTCGAAGAAGAACGTCAGGTCCAGGTCGGCCAGTTTGGCAGCCAGGTAGCTCACGCCGCCCAGCAGCAGCAACGAAGAGAAGGAGAGGGCAGTGGTGGACTTTTTCATCGGATAGCGCGAATAGCGTTAGTGGTTGATTTGGATGCAAAGATACGCCGGGAAGTGGCAAAATGTTATGCATGCAGCATAAAATTAACATGAATGGCACAAATGGTAATGAAAAAGAGACAATTTGAAATAGATTTTCTATTGAAAGAGACAACCTTTGAATCAGTCATTTAACCCCTCGTCAACATGGAGCTACGTATTACCAACCTCTCCAAAACCTACCCCAACGGCACGCGGGCCCTGCGCGGCGTCACGCTCACCATCCCGAACGGCATGTTTGGCCTGTTGGGCCCCAACGGCGCGGGCAAGAGCAGCCTCATGCGCACCATCGCCACCCTGCAGGAGCCCGACACGGGCAGCATCATGCTCGGCGACATCGACGTGCTGACCCAGAAAGATGAAGTGCGGAAGGTGCTGGGCTACCTGCCGCAGGAGTTCGGGCTGTACCCCGGCATTTCGGCCGAGGTGCTGCTCGACTACTTTGCCGGCCTCAAGGGCATCCGCGACGCGGCCGAGCGCAAGCTGGCGGTGGAAAGTCTGCTGCAGCAAACCAACCTGTGGGCCGCGCGGAAGAAGGCCGTGGGCGGCTACTCGGGCGGCATGCGGCAGCGCTTCGGCATTGCGGTGGCGCTGCTGGGCGCCCCGCAGCTCATCATCGTGGATGAGCCCACTGCCGGCCTCGACCCCACCGAGCGCAACCGCTTCCTGGATTTGCTGAGCGAGATTGGGGAGAATGTGGTGGTGATTCTGAGCACGCACATTGTGGAGGACGTGACGGAGCTGTGCCCCAACATGGCCATTATTGCCGGGGGCGAGGTGGTGGCCACAGGCTCGCCCAACGACGTGATTGGCGAAATCCGGGGCAAGGTGTACCGCACCAAAACGGAAAAGGCGGCGCTGGCGCAGCTCAAATCCGAGTATGAGGTGATTTCCTCGAAGCTGGTGGCGGGGCAGCCCATCGTGCGGGTGTTCAGCGAGGTGCCCATCAACGGGCAGTTTCAGCCGGCCGAGGCCACGTTGGAAGACGTGTATTTCCATCGGCTGGCGCGGCGGGAGCAACAGGCAGTCACTCTTTAAGCCAGCGCCGCTATGTTTTTGCAAACGCTTCGCTTTGAGCTGCGCTACCGTTTCACGCAGCCCACGACCTACCTCTACTTTGGGGTCTTCGCCCTGTTTGCGTTTCTGTCGCAGACCGTGGACGACTTCGGGTTCAATTCCAGCCCCAAGGTGCACGTGAACTCGCCCGACGCGCTGGCCCAGCTGTTTCTGGTGTCCTCCATTTTCGGCATGTTCATCACCGCGGCGATGCTGGGCACGCCCATCTACCGCGACGACAAGGACCAGATGACCGGGCTGCTTTACACCACGCCGCTGCCCAAGTGGGGCTACCTGGGTGGGCGCTTCGTGGGCTCGGTGCTGGCCATGTGGTTTGTGCAGGCGGGCACGGCGGTGGGGGCGCTGCTGGGCATGTTGATGCCTTGGGTGGAGGCCACCAAGCTGGGGCCGGTGCAGCCGGTGGCGCTGCTGGTGCCCTTGGTGGCCGTGGGCTGGACCAACGCGTTGTTTGCGGGCTGCCTGTTTTTTGCGGCCTACTTGGTTTTTCGCTCGCCTTTGGTGGTGTACCTGGGGGGCATCGTGCTGTTTGTGGGCTACCAGGTGTCGTTGCAGTTCAGCGAGCGGGTGACCAGCGACTTCCTTTTCGCCATGCTCGACCCCTTCGGTATCGTGGCTAAAAACCTGGACGTGAAGTACTGGACCATTGCCGAGCGAAACACACAAATAGCCAACTACCTGGGCGGCTTGATTTTGCCTAACCGGCTGCTGTACATGGGCATCGGGCTGGTGGTGCTGGGGGTGGCCTGCGCCACGTTCCGGCTGGCACTGCCGCGCACCCGCGCCGCTAAGGCCGCGCCAGCCGAGGCACCGCCGGCATTGTTGGCCGGGGCGGGGCTACGGCGCACGGCCCCCGCGTTTGGTTCGGGGCTGAGCCGTTGGCAGCTGGGCCAATTGGTACGGGTGCAGGTGGCTAATGTGATGCAGGCCTGGCCGTTTCGGGTGCTGGCGCTGCTGGGTACGGTGTACGTGCTGTTCAACTTTTACTGGACCTACCACGATATGCGCGGCGTGCAGCTGCCCGTGACCTACCAGATTCTGAACGTCGTTAACTCCAACTTCACCATCTACCTGTTCATCATTATCACCATCTATGCCGGCGAGCTGGTGTGGCGGGAACGGGAAACTCGCCTGCAAGGGGTGTTTGACGCCTTGCCGTTTGCCAGCTGGCTGCCGTTTGCGAGCAAGCTGCTGGCGCTGGCGGTGGTGAGCGCCGTGCTCACGGCGGTGCAGCTGCTGGTGGGCATGGCCGTGCAGGCTTTTCTCGACGCAAGTCTGATTGAGCCGCTGCTGTACCTGAAGAATTTCCTGATTCAGCTGGCCTCCCTCACGGTGCTGTGCACGCTGGCGCTGGTGGTGCAAACGGTGGCCAACAACAAGTACGTGGGCCACGCCCTGATGCTGGTATACTACGCGGTGGTGTTTTTGCTGGCCGATGCGCTGGGGCTGCACCATGCCCTGCTCAAATTCGGGGCGGCCGTGCCTTACACGTATTCCGACATGAACGGCTACGGGCACCTGGCGGCCCCGCTTTTGTTCATCAACCTCTACTACCTGGCCGGGGCGGCCCTGCTGGGGCTGCTGGCCAGCCTGCTGTGGGTGCGCGGCAACGATACCGGCGCCCGCACCCGCCTGCGGCTGGCGGGGCAGCGCCTGCGCACGCCCGGGATGCGGCCCGCCCTACTGTTGGCCGGACTGGCGGTGCTTACGGCTGGCGCCTGGGTGTTCTACAACGCCAACGTAATCAATGAGTTTGTGACGCCCCGCGGCCTGGAGGCCCGGCAGGCCCGCAAGGAACGGCAGTACAAGAAGCTGGAAAACCTGGCCCAACCCAAAATCACGGCTGTGGTGGCGAAGGTGGACCTGTTTCCGACGGCCAGCCCGCGCGGCTACCGCCTGCACCTGAATTACACCCTGCACAACCAGACCGCCCGCCCGCTCGACTCGCTGCTGGTGAACTACGACCCGAGCCGCAGCATCCGGCGCGTGCTGGCCACGCCCGGCCGCCCGGCCCGCGTGCTCTTCGACGACCCCGTGACCGGGCTGCGCATGTTTCGGCTGGCGCAGCCGCTGGCGCCCGGCGACTCGCTCACGCTGGCGTATGAAGAGGACTACCGCGCCCGGGGCTTTAGCTCGCGCCTGACTGGGACGGGCGTGTTCGACTGGTCTACCATCTCACCCGAAGACCGGCTCACCGAAAACGGTACCTTCCTGGACTTGAGCAGCCTGCGCATTGGCTACCAGCCGGGAGAGGAAATAGAAGAGGATGACGCCCGCCGCCGCCAGGGCCTGGGCCCCAAGGAGCGCACGCCCCGCCTCAACGACCCGCGTGGGCGCATGCAAGCCCAGTTTGCCCGCGATGCCGACCGGGTACGCTTCGAGGCCACCCTCAGCACCGACCCCGACCAGCGCGCCGTGACGGCCGGCTACCTCGACCGGGAGTGGACGCAGGGCGGCCGCCGCTACTTCCACTACCGCATGGACCAGCCCATTCAGCCGCTCATCAGCGTGCTCTCGGCCCGGTTCAAGGAGTATAAAACGGAGTGGCAGAGCCCGGCCGGCGGCCCGCCGGTGGCCATCGAAATATATTACGACCCGCACCACCCCGCCAACGTGCGTCGCATGGCGCAGGCGCTGAGCGACGGCCTGGCGTACTACACCAAAGCCTTCGGGCCTTACCAGTACCGCCAAATCCGGCTGCTGGAGTTTCCGCGCTACAAGTCCTTTGCCCAGAGCTACGCCAACACAATTCAGACCTCGGAAAGCGCGGGCTTTATTGATGATTTGCGCGACAAGAACACCCCGGACGTGACCTACTTCATCACCAGCCACGAGCTGGGGCACCAATGGTGGGGCCACCAAACGGTGGGGGCCAACGTGCAGGGCAGCAGCATGCTGGTGGAGTCGCTGGCCGAGTATTCGGCCATCATGAATGCCAAGCACGCCTTCACGCCCAACCAGATGCAGCAGTTCATGCGCCGCGAGCTGATGAATTACCTCACCGGCCGCCGGTCCGAGCGGAAGAAGGAGCTGCCGCTTGTGCTCTGCGAAAACCAACCCTACATCCACTACTACAAGGGCGGCATGGTCTTCTACGCCCTGCAGGACTACATCGGCGAGGAAAAGCTGAACGGGGCACTGCGCGAATTCCTGGCCGCCAACCATCAGAGCAAGCCCCCTTATCCCACTTCAACCGACCTGCTGGCCTACCTGCGGCGGGCCACGCCGGATTCGCTGCAGTACCTGCTGCGCGACCAATTCGAGAAGATAACGCTCTACAAGAACGAGCTGAAGGACGCCACCTACACCCTGCGGTCCGACGGCCGCTACGACGTCGCCCTCACCATCAAAGCCGAAAAGGTGCACGCCGACAGCCTTGGCAACGAAAGTCCTGCTGCACTGGCTGACTATTTCGAAGTAGGCGTATTCGGCCCTGACCAGGCTCCCGGCGAAAGCTGGGACGTGCGTGGCAAGGCGCTGCTGCTGAAGAAAGTGAAACTGACCAAGCCCGAAACCACCCTGCGCTTCGTGGTGAGCGAAAAGCCCGCCAAAGCCGGCGTCGACCCCTACCAGAAGCTGATTGACCGGTTTTACTACGACAACGTGAAGCCGCTGGAAGAGAAGAAAGCGGGCTCGAAGACCGTGGCGGTGAAATGAGCTGTAGCGTGGACTCTGGGAGTCCGCGCTTGGGCGAACGGCCTCATAGTTCCGGTAAGCGCGGACTCGCAGAGTCCACGCTACAGCCCAAAGTCCGTCACCTCACGCACTTCGCCTGCTGCCAGGTCGCCCAGCCGGATATCGGCTACCCGCACCCGCAGCAGGCGCAGGGTGGGAAAGCCCACGGCCGCCGTCATCTTGCGTACCTGCCGGAATTTGCCTTCCGTCACGATGATGCTCACCCAGGACGTGGGCCCGTGCCGGTCGTCGCGGATTTTGCGGGTGCGCGCAGGGAAAGCCGGGGCGGGGTCGAGGCGGCGGGCCTGGCAGGGCGTGGTAAGGTACTTCGTGCCGTGGATGCCGATTTCGACGCCGGTTTGCAGCTGCGCCAGGGCCGCGTCGGCTATCAGGCCATCGACCTGGGCGTAGTATTCCTTTTCTACTTTGCGGCTGCGCACCAGCTCGCTCATCTGCCCGTCGGTGGTGAGCAGGAGCAAGCCTTCGCTGTCTTCGTCGAGCCGGCCGATGGCCATGATGCCTTCGGGAAAGTCGTGGAATTCGCCCAGCTTTTTCTTATTGGCCTCGCCCACAAACTGGCTGAGGTAGCCGTAAGGCTTGTGAATGAGGAAATGGCGGTGCGGCATGGTAGGAGCCGCAGCTAGCGGGCCGGGTTTTCGGTGAGTACCATGAGGGAGTAGCCGCCCAGAATTTTGCTGCAAAGCCGGGGGCTGATGCTGTAGAGTGCCCGGCGCAGCGCGTGCGTGAGGCGCTCTTTCAGGGACCAATGCTTATAGCGCGGCTCGGTGTACATTTTGTCCATCACCCGGAACCCGTAATCGGCCAACACGCTGAGAATGAAATCTTCGGTGAAGTTGTGGATGTGGCCCACGCGGGCCTTCGATTCGATGAGCATCTGCTCGCGCAGCAGTGACCACAGGCTGAGGTCTAGCGGAATGTGAAACACGGTGTAGCGGCTGGCGCTGGCAATGCCTTCCAGAAATTGAAAGTAGTTGGGCAGGTGCTCGATGACGTCGATGACGAGCAGCAAATCATACGGCTCGGTTACGGGCTGTGCCGCGAGGTCGTGTTGCTCGAAGCGAAGGCGAGCGGTTTGTTTGGGCGCGGCCAGCGCTAGCGCGTCCTCCGAAATGTCGAACCCGGTGAACGTGCTGCCGGGCAATTGCGCGGCCAGCTGCACCAGCACCTCGCCGCTGCCGCAGCCCACTTCGCAGACCGTGGCCCGTGGCACGGGGTGGCGGCGCAGCAGCCGCAGGATGCGCTCGGCCTTGAACGGGGCGTCCTCCTCGTGCCAGGTTGGGTTGTTGGCCAGGTAGGTGCGGTCGTTGTAAATGTCCTGCATGCAGCAGCGCGGAAAAAGCCGGTCGGAGAATTCTACAAACTTACGGCCGCCTTATTATTTGCCAGGAGCACGCCGCAGACCCAAGTACTGCGCCGCGCCAGCTCTGCGGCTACTTTTTGCCCACTACGTCTGCCTTTTCGTCCTTAATTCGCTGGGCTACTTCTACCATTGGCGCCACCCAAATTTCCTTTTCGTGCGCCTTGAGGTAGCGCAGCAGCTGCCGGTGCGCGGGCAGCGCCACGTTCAGCGAATGGCCACCGCCCACGCCGTGAAACAGAAACACCAGCAGCGTGTGCGACTGCTGCGCCTGCTTCACCAAGTCAATCAGGTACTGCCCGTCCTGGCCGTTGATGAAGTAGGCGTCCACATTGCTCAAGTCGACCTGGGCGGCGGTCTGCATGCCCGATGTAATGCCCCGGGCGGCCACGAAGTCGTTTTTCAGCTGGTCGTAAAATTTCACGCCGCCAATCTGCAGGTCGCCGCAGGGGTAGGCAAAGGTGCGGGCGGTTTTGCCGTCGATGGCCGAAAGCAGCGTGTTATTCGCCCGGATTTCGTCCACGGCCCGGCCCACGGTGTAGGTGTGCAGGTCGTGGTCGGGCTGCACGAATTCGCGGCCGGGCCGGCTGCCGTCGCAGGGGTGAAAGAGGGCGTGGTTGCCCAGCTCGTGCCCGCGCTTGGCGGCGGCCCGCCACTCGGGCAGGCGCTTCGTGACCACCGGCGAGGAGCCGATGAGGTAGAACGTGCCCCGAAGCTTCACCGAATCCAGCGCCGGCACCACGTTGTCGAGGTCCACGTCGATGGCGTCGTCGTAGGTAAGCACCACGGCGCACTGCTTGTTATTCCATGGGGTGGCAGCGGGCGTGGTTTGGGCCAGGGCCGCGCTGGAAATCAGCAGGCTGGCCGCTAGCGACAGGGTTGGAAATTTCATCGGCGCGAAAACAAGGGAAAGCGCAAAGATGCCCCCGTAGATTCTATTTCACTTCTTCCACCTCCACGCGCCGGTTGCGCACGTCGGGCGAGGGGTGGAGCGGGCGCGTGTCGCCGTAGCCGATGGTGCGGATGCGCTCGGCCGCAATGCCGGCCTTCACCAGATACGTTTTTACTGCTTCGGCGCGCTGCTCGCTCAGCACCTGGTTTTTGTCGGGTTCGCCCACCTTGTCGGCGTGGCCCGACACGCGGATTTGCAGCGTGGGTCGGCTTTTCAGCTCGGCCGCCAGCTGGTCGAGCGCCGGGCTCGATTCGGGCAGCAATTCCGGCTTGCCCACCTTGAACAGCACCGTGGGCAGCACCACGGGCGTGGTCGAAATCAGGGGCGCCGCCGGGGCCGGGCGAACCGTATCGGGCGGGGCCACGGGCGGCGTGGGCGGGGCAGGGGCCGGCGTCGCCGTTTTCGGCGGGTTGCCCGTTACTTTGATGGTAATGGGCACGGCCGAGCTTTCCTTGGTGGGATAGTAGCCCTGCGTGATGTAGAAGGTGGTGGTTTTGTTGAGCTTGGTGCGGAAAGTATTGCCGGTGTTCACGGGTTGCTTCAGCTCGGCATCGGCGTACCACAGCACGTTGCGGCCCGACACGCGCAGGCTGCTTTCGACGCCCGCCGGCACCGTGCCGGCCGATTTCAGCCGGACGCGGTAGAGCGTGAGCGTGCCCACGTTGCAGTCGCCCTGCGGGCGGTAGGTGGCGTGTCCCGTGAGCTTTTCCAGGGCCGGGTCATAGGTGAAGGTGATGGAACCGTCGCACCAGTAGCTGTCTCGCGTCCAGCCGGTTTCGTTCAGCTTGGCCACGTGCTCCAGGCGCAGGCCGGTGGCGGTGCGGGTGCCCTTCATCTGGAAGGTGACCGTGACGTACGGTTTGTCGCCCACTTCTTCGTAGAGAATGCCGAAGGCGTCGGCGCCCTTGCCTTGCTGCAGGCGCAGCAGCGACGGCCAGTATTGGCCGGGTTTGGAAGAATCATTCTCTACGCCCTGCCAGATGCCCGTCAGGGATGAGGCGGAGGTTTGGGCCTGGGCCGGGGCCGCGAGCAGCAGGGCCCCGATACCGTACCAAAAGCTGCTTTTCATAGCGGCAATCAATAAGCTCAGTAGATGGAGAGATGCGCCAATAGACGCACCGCCGAAACCAAGAGTTGCCCCGGAAAGGTCCCGAACAAAGCCGAACCGTGAGGCGGTGGCTGCCGAAGGATTTGGCGAACTACTCCAACGTTGGTGTTGAGCGTGGGCGAAGCAGCTGGCGCGCTACGTGCCTCGGTCACCTGATTCACGCCGGTTCGCAGCAGACCAGGGCCTCTGCTTGGCGCCGCGCCTGCCCCGCATCGCCCCCGCGTGCGAACTTCGCCCTCTATGAAGTCTTATTACTCGCCCTGGCACCGGCCGTTGCAGCGGTTCTACTGGCACTCGGTGCTGGCCCTCACGGTCTTTTTTGTGGTGGGCACGCTGCTGCTCGTGCTGCTGGTGCGCGGCACCTTGTCGGTGGTCGACGTACGGCTGGCGCTGGAGGTGGGCGGCCCGGTGGGCCTGCTGGTGGCCGGCCTGGAAGTGTACGTGTTTCCGCAGCTTTTTGCCCGGGTGCGGCTGGGGGCGCGGCTGCTACTCGGCATGTTGCTCTACTTGGCCGGCTTCTGGCTGCTGTTGTTTCTCATCCGCCGCATCTTCGCCCCGGCCGTCGACAACAGCCTGCTGGCCGCCCTCGACGCCGAAGGCTTTCGGGGCTGGCGCAGCCTGGTCGTGCGTCCCGAAGGCCGGGCCTTTGTGCGGCTGCTCACCGGCTACGGCATCCTCAGTCTGTTCACCTCGCTGTTTTACCAGCTCAGCAACAAAATAGGCCGGCCGGCGCTGCTGCGGCTGTTTCTGGGCCGTTACCACCACCCGGTGGCCGAGCAGCGCATCTTCCTGTTTGTGGATGTGAAGGGCTCAACTACCCTGGCCGAGCAGCTGGGCAACGAGCGATACAGCCAGCTCATCCGCGACTTTTTCTTCGACATGGGCGCGCCCATTGTGGCGCACCGGGGCGAGATTTACCAGTACGTGGGCGATGAGGTGGTGGTGAGTTGGGAGTGGCCCACTGGCATTGCGCAGGCGCGCTGCGTGCGCTGCTTCTTCGCCATGCAGCAGGCCATCGACCTGCGTCGCGACTACTACCTGCGCACCTACGGCACCGTGCCCGCCTTCAAAGCCGGCCTGCACGGCGGCCCGGTGATGGCTACCCAGGTGGGCGCTATCAAAACCGAGCTGGTGTTCCACGGCGATGTGCTCAACACCACCGCCCGCATCGAGGCCCAGTGCAACGCCCTGCACAGCCGCCTGCTCTTGTCAGCGTCGCTCTACGACGCCCTTCCGCACCCGCCCGAATTTCAGTTTCAGGCCCGGGGCGCGTTTCCGCTGAGGGGCAAGGCGGGCACGGTGGCGCTGTACTCGGCTGAAGTCGTGTAAATAATCGGCAGTTGATTATTTGTTATTTTCGTGGTTAGCGCCAGTGAGCGCCAATTCCTTCAAACAGACTTTTATGTCTACCTATTTCGATGATTTTGCGGAGCCCGAGGCGGCGTCGGCCGGCGGGAGCAGGGCCGCTGAAAAGCCGCACCGGCCCAGCCTCACCGGTGCGGTAGCCACCACGGCCACCAAGCTGCTGCCGCTGATGGCCCTGCTCGATTCCATCCAGCCCTCGGTTACGAAAGAGTCGGTGTTCCGCATTCGACGCAAGAAAATTAAGCAGCACTTCACCGAGGTATACGCCGAGCTGCATGCCGAGCGGCCCCGCCGCGAAGCCCTGCTCCACGCCTTCCAGGCGCTGGCCGAGTTGGTGCAGGAAGAAACCCGTGACATCAGCAAAGACGAGCTCAAGCAGGCCGCCAAGGAAGTAGTGCTGGCCACGCTGCAGAACGCCCCAGCGCTCATTAACGTCGCCCACCAGGCCCGCCTGCTGGCGTAGTTTAACGACTTAGAGACGCAATATTCTGCATCTGTCAGCCGCGCCGTTCGTGTGTCGTTCAAAAGTTGTCGTTCAATGTAGAGACGCAAAATATTGCGTCTCTACGCCCGCCGCACGTCATACGGCACGTGCATGCCCAGCAGCGCCTGCGCAATGGCTGCATCGGAAGCGGCACCCGACACCTTGATGTCGGCCACCAGCCCGCGCTGCCGGTCGTCGCGCACGGTTATGGAATCTACTTTCAGGTCCGGTACCGTTGCCAGCTGCTTGGCATACACGCGGCTGATTTCCTGCTTGGCCAGCGCCGGCTTGAAAATTTTGCCGATGGCCGTGAGCGGTAGCTCGGCGGCCGTGTACACTTGCTTGGGCCAGGCGGCGCGCTCGGGAATGTGCGTTTCGGCGAAAGTGCGCAGCTCGGCTTCCGATGCGTTTTGGCCCGGGTGCAGCGTCACGTAGGCCACGGGCAGTTCGCCGGCGTGGGCGTCGGGGCTGCCGATGGCCGCCGCCAGGGCCACGGCGGGGTGGGCCATCAGCGCGTCTTCGATGACTTTCGGGTCGATGTTGTGGCCGCCGCGGATGATGAGCTCCTTTTTGCGGCCCGTGATGTAGAAACCGCCCTGCGCATCCTGTCGGCCCAGGTCGCCGGTGTTGTAGTATGGGCCCTGGCCATCGCCCGTATCCACCCAGATGCCTTTGTTGTGCTCGGGCTGCAGGTAGCCGTGGAAGATGTTGCTGCCCCGCACCACCATCACGCCACTTTCCTCGGACTCCGCGAAGCGCTCAAACTGGCCGGTTTGCTCGTCCAGCACCACAATGCGGACGTCCTGGTAGGGCACGCGCAGGCCGATGCTGCCCGGCATGGGCGCCCCCGCCAGCGGCCCCACCACGCTGATGCAGCTGCCCTCGGTGAAGCCGTAGCCTTCCACCAGCCGCAGCTTGGTGCGCTCCTCAAAAGCTCGCAGCAGCTCCACCGGCAGCGGGGCCGCCCCGCAGATGGCGTAGCGCAACGAGCTCAAGTCGTGGCCCTCCACCGGCAGCGTGAGCAGCTTGCTGAAGATGGTGGGCACGCCGCTAAAGAGCGAAATGCGGTAGTGCGCCACCAATTGCCAGAAATTGTCGAGGATACCCGGCCCGCGGTAGCCCGCCGGGCTGCCCAGCACCACCGTGTGGCCCAGCAACCACGGCACGCTGCCCGTCACCACCACGCCGTTCACATGGAACAGCGGCAGCCCGCAGAAGAAAACTAGCCGCTCCGGCGCGGCCTCGCCGCCCAGCAGCTGCGACGACGCAAAGGTGGTGCTCGTGATGTTGTAATGCGTCAGCGGCGCGATTTTGGGCGTGCCCGTGGTGCCGCCGGTGTGGAAGTAGCAGGCCACATCCGTCGGCGCCAGCTGCCGGCCCGATACCAGCCGGTCGGCGGGCTGGCGGGCGCTGGCTTCGGCAAAATTTACCACTTTAATGCCCGGCAGGGTCAGCTTGGGCTGCGTGAGCCGGAGCGCGCCCACCACCAGCTTTTGCACCGTGGGCAGGTAGCCAAGCAAGTCCACCGCCACCACCGTTTGCAGGGTGGGCACCAAAGGAGCCACGGCTTGCACTTTTTGCCAGATATCGGTTTTCGGGAAAGCTCGCAGCGTGACGAGCACCTTGGTGCCGGCCGCGTTCAGGATGTCGGCAATCTGGGCGGGCTCCAGCAGCGGGTTCAGGGGGTTGACGATGCCGGCCGCCTGCCCGCCCCAGAGCGTGAAGTGCGTTTCGGGCAGGTTGGGCAGCAGGTATGACACCACGTCCGTCGGCCCCACGCCCAACTCG
Organism: Hymenobacter monticola; assembly: GCF_022811645.1. NCBI lineage: Bacteria > Pseudomonadati > Bacteroidota > Cytophagia > Cytophagales > Hymenobacteraceae > Hymenobacter > Hymenobacter monticola. The sequence continues at coordinate 3,838,035 of NZ_CP094534.1, forward strand.
TGCAGCATGTTGGCCGTCTGGTAGCAGCGCTGCACTAGCTGCGCGTAGCTGAAATCGACCGACTCGGTGGGCCGCTCCCCGCTGAACACGAAGCGCAGCGCCAGGGCCGCCGGGTTGCGGTCGCGGCCGCGCTCCAGCAGGGCCAGGGTGTGGGCCGGCACGGGCTGGGCGGCCAGCGGCGTTTGCTCAATGGTTAAAATGTCGTCGAGGTTGCGGTAGCCCGGCATGGAGAAGAATAGAAGCGGCAGTGTGGGCCGTAATGAAGAGGTTTTCCTTCAAAAGTAGGCACGGAGCGGCCGCAAATGGGCCAAAAGCAAGTCCTGACTGGATTTCGCGCAGGTGCCGTAGCTGCTTGGTAGCCGTTAGCCATCCGGTCCGACGAAGTAAGCTCGGGCTAACCTTTCCATGGCGCGGGCAGTTCAATCCACTAAACCTGCCGCATAGTGTGGCTTTGCAGGTGGTGTATAGTTGAACGACGTAGGGGCGGGGCTAGCCCCCGCCTACCATTTGCGCATTTGCAACGATTCCGTTCAACGGCGGGCGGGGGCTAGCCCCGCCCCTACATCTACCTACTCCAAAACCGCCGCTAACAATGGAAGATACTGTCCAGCCGCCGCGCACCAAGCCCTACGTTGTTGCGTGGGTGTTTTCGCTGATTTTCTACTTTCTGGAGTACGCGGTGCGCTCCGGGCCAGCGGTGATGATACCCGAGCTGGCGCGCACCTTCGGCGTCGATGCAGTGGGAGTGGGGGCCATTCTCGGTACCTATTACTATACCTACTCCGTGGCGGGGCTGGTGGCCGGTGTGGCCCTCGACCGCACCGGCGCCAAGTATGCGCTGCCCACGGGCATTGCCATTGTGGCGCTGGGCTGCCTGCTGTTTGCCCTGCCCGGCGCGGCGGCCGGCAACAGCGGCCGGTTGCTGCAAGGCGCGGGCTCGGCGTTTGCCTTCACGGGCTCGGTGTATCTGGCCTCGCGCGGGTTTCAGGCGCGGTCGCTGGCCACGGCCATTGGGGCCACGCAGTGCCTGGGCATGCTGGGCGGGGCGCTGGGGCAGTCGCTGGTGGGCCCGCTCATTCACGGCGGGTTCGATGTGCGCGTGTTCTGGGTGCTGATGGGGCTGGCCAACCTGGCCACCGGCGTGGCGCTTTACTTCATCACCCCCAACGATGCTCAGGCACAGGCCGCGCAGCCCACCGCAAAGGCGGGGTTGCTAGCTCCTTATAAAATTGTGTTCGGCAACCCGCAATCGTACCTGTGCGGGCTGGTGGCGGGCCTGCTGTTTGCGCCGACCACCATTTTTGCCATGAACTGGGGCGTGGCCGCCCTGCAGCGCGACCAGCACCTGAGCTACACCGCCGCCATCTGGGCCTGCTCCATGGTGCCGCTGGGCTGGGTGGTGGGCTGCCCCGCCCTGGGCTGGCTGGCCGACCGCCTGGGCCGGCGCAAGCCCGTCATCTGGCTGGGGGCGGGGTGCATGGTGCTGCTGGGTTTGCAGCAACTGTATCTGCCTGCGCTCATGCCGCTGGCCCTGAGTCTGTTGCTGTTCGGCGTGGCCTCGGGCGCGGCCATGATTCCCTATTCCATCATCAAGGAAGCCAACCCCGACCACGTGAAAGGCAGCGCCACCGGGGCCATGAACTTCCTCACCTTCGGCGTGTCGGCCGTGCTCGGGCCCTTGTTTGCCCGCCTCTACGGCCAAACCCTGGGCCTTGCCGACCCCGCTGCTCACTTCGAAAAAGGGGGACTTTTCTGGATAGCCTGCACCTGCCTGGCGCTGCTAGCCAGCCTGCTACTCCGCGAAACAGGCACGGCGGCGCACCCACCGGCAGCCTACGCGGTAGCGGGCGACAACAAGCCGGCGCTGGTATAGGAAGTCTGTTTAGTAAGGGTTTCGAGCCCCATTTAAGCCCGGATGTTTGGCTAGCGCGTGCTTACTGCGCGCCGTATGTCACAACCCTAGAGCCGCTTGCAGCCGAACCCGGCCACGCCCCTTGGCGGGGACGCCTGCTCCCGCATTTCGAGGAAATAGTAAGCGCCGCTCTACCTTCGTCGCAAATAGCAACCTACCACTCAACCAACCCTCGTAGTGAAACACGGCTTACTTGCTCTTGCCACCTTCGTGGCTGTCGGCGCGGCGCCAGCCGCCCACGCCCAAACGACCATCAGCTTCGGCCTGCGGCTCGGGGCCAACTACGCCTCCCGCTCCGGCGACGACCCCAAGTACTCGCCTGTTACGGGCACCAATAGCGGCACGGCCACCGTGGCGGTCACTTCGCAGCAGGACTACAATCGCAAGGCCATCTTCGCCCCGCAGTTTGGGGCGGTGCTCGACGTGCGCTTTGGCAAACTGGCCTTGCAGCCGGCCGTCTTGTTCTCCCAAAAAGGGGTCGACCAGACGCTCAAGTCAACGGCCACCCAGACCTCTTCCTTCAATGGATTTCCCGGCAGCAAGTTTGTGTACAACGACAGTTTTCACAGCACGAGCCGCGCCAACTACCTGGAAATACCCATCAACGTGGTCTACACTTCGGGTACCGACCACGGCTTCCAGCTTTTTGCCGGTCCGTACGTTGCCTTTGGCGTGGGAGGCCGCACCGAAATTGAAAACGAAGGCAGCGTTGTGAGCACCAACGGCAGCTTTACCAGCACCAACAACTATTACTCCTACGGCAACACGTTTTTCATTTACCGGGATAACTACCCGGGTGCCCCCACCACCAACAGCAGCACCGGTACCGGCGGGCAGTCTACCACCGTCAATGCTTCTTTCGAGGCTACTAGCGGAGCCGTAGTGGCCCGGCGCTTCGATGCGGGCCTCAACGCCGGGATAGGCTACCGGTTCAGCGCCCTGCAGGTGCAGTTGGGCTATGGCCTGGGCCTCGTCAACCAGCAAACGGGCAAGGCGCCCACCTTCCGCGACGACCTGCCCGCCTATTACCAGCGCGTGGCTCACCTCACGGCCACTTATTTCATCAAAGGCATGTAGGGCAAACGCAGCCCGCCGCTTTGGCTCAAGGGCCAGCGGCGGGCTGCGTTTTTTAAAACCAAAAGCGTGCGGCCCCTTGTGGGGCTGCACGCTTTTTCTGTGCTTTGCAAAGCGGCGCCATCAGTCGAGCTGCCCCATCACCAGCCAGTTCGACTGCCGGGCCGTTTCGGTGCGGCGGTGTCCCAGCTTCACCACGCGGCCCCCGGTCTTGTACCAGCCTTCGTCCCAGTCGCCCATGTCCAGGTAGAGGGCGTTGCGGGCGCCCAGCTCCCGCAGGTCGTCGCCGAATTGTTTCAGGGTGAGGTCGTCGCCCACACTTTCCGCCACCACAAACCGGTGGTCGGCCAGCTCCACCAGCGCCCGCCGCTGGAAAGCGCTGCCGCCCGCCGCGTGCACGCTCCGGCCCTCCTGCACCAGCAGCTCCTGGAGCAGGAGCGTCCCGCTCTGCCGTTGCATGCGGGCAGCTGCCGCGCGGAACTGTGACTGTTCGGGAATCCGGGTAATCGCAAGGCTGTCGTTTACCAACATCAGCATCCCGTCCAGAAAACCTACTTTGGGCCGGGGCTGCAACTCGCGGCCGTTGCTCACCAGCAGGTCCAGCGGCTGGTCGGTGTCCAGGTCGGTGTAGGCGGCGGCCACGCTCAGCTGGTAGCGGCTATTGGCTGCATCCGGCCGGGTAGTGGTGATTTGGATGGCCGTGCCTTGCGGATAAAAAAGTGAATACTGGTTGCCCCCGGCCGTGGTTTTGCCTACAATTTGCACCGCTGGGCCCTGGCCGCTACAAGCAAGAAAGGCGGGCAGCAGGCACAGCAGAAGCAGGGTTTTCAAAACGTGCATTGATGCAAAGAAGGGAACAGCGGGCGCACCACGCAAACTTATTTCCTCCCCTGAACATCCTATCCGGCCCCAGCGCACCTGAAGCTTGGGCTTATTCGCCGGAGTAAAATGGCGTTGGCTCAATTCCCTGCCGGCTTTTTCGGAGCACCGGTTGCTTGGCTTTGCCCTTGGCCCGCCCTTTTTTGAAGGTAATGGTCCAGATGCTGTCGTAGTCGTCATCGGGCCAAGCCGGTGGCTCGGCTATGCCCAAGGCTGCGGCAATGCGCACAATGTTGTGGTGCTCCCACACCAGCAGCACGGTGCCACGGTGGCGCCGCAGCTCGCGCACCAGGCCCTGCACCTCATCCGGGGCGTAGTCGCTGTTGATGGTCAGGTTGTGCTGCACAGCGTAGGGCAGCACCGTTTGCATCATGCGCACGCGGGTGGTTTCCTCCTTGTCGGTGCCGATGCACGGCACGTAGGTGAAGTGCGGCGGCCGGGGCAGCAGCCGGTTGAGCACTTCGGGCAAGGCCAGCGCCCGGGCCAGGCCTATGGCCGAAAGGTTGTCGCCCTCGGTCGGCTTTTCGCCGTGCCGGATAATCACAATCCGCAACAGGGGGCCTTTGGGTACCGGCGGCGCCTTGGGTTCCACCGGATTGAGGTGGTACAGCAGCAGCAGTTTGGCGCGGTCCAGTTCGGTAAGGCGGTCAATCATAGGGGCAATGATGCAGAATCGGAGTAGCTGCGGCATACTAGCCCGGCCGGCGAATGGTTGCAATTATGCCCCGCGCCCCCGCCGCCTCTTGAAGTGGCTGGGAGAGGCGAGCGAAGCTGCCTCAGAAGGCCAACTATAAAGTCCGCCTAATGAACGTAAAGGTGTGGCTGGTCTGCTCCACGTCATATTCGCGCAAGTCGAGGTGCTTTCGATAAAGCGCCAGCCGTTGCGTCACGCCATAGGGCGCTTTGATAAAATGCTCCACAATGGCCGGCCGCACTTCGTCCAGAAAGCGCTGCTTGATAGCGAAAATGATTTCCCAAAGTTGCCGCTTGTGCGCCGCCGGATACCTGGCAAAGTCCTCCGGCACCGCCGAGCCTTGCCGGAACAGCGTGAAGTCGCTGGTATAAATCAGTTGCTCCTCATAGCTAATGCCACGCACCTCATAGGTCTGAATGACCACGTCCCAGTCGTCGTGCAGGTGGCTGATGTCGTATTCGAGACTGCCCCCGCTCTCATTCCAATCGCAAAACCGAACGCGCGCTTCGTCCAGCATCAACGGGCTGGGCGGCGCTCGCGCAATTCTTCCACCCGTTCGGCCGCCGTTTTGCCCGTCAACTTGTCGAGGGCCTCATAGCGGCGGCGCAACTGCGCCAGCGCATTTTGGCGCCGGGCCTCGTGCAGTTGGGCTTGGTCGGTGGCGGGCTGGGCATTCTTCATGGTATTCAAAGATAAAGCCTAGGCGGATAGTTTCATGCGCCCGCCGCCCCGCGCCCCCGCCGCCTCTTGAAGTGGCTGAGAGAGGCGAGCGAAGCTGTTGCAGGTACTCTACGCGCGCCCGCCCTAGCGCCCTTAGCGCCTCTCAACGCCGCTGAGGAAGTTGGGAGTATCTGGGGGCTGCGCCCTACAGGCTTGCAGGGCCAGCGCTTAGCTCAAGGTGTAATTAAGCCCAGGGCCGCTGCCGTGCCGCGCTATCAAGCCCCGTTCGACTAAGATTGCCAGTATCTTTTTAACGGTAGGAGCGGGAATGCCCAGTCGGCTGGCAATAATTCCCGACCGGCAGCCGGGGTTGTTTTCGATAAAAAGTAAAATGGACTTTTCGCGAGGCTGCAGCCCGCCTTCGGGCCCATTAGTCGTCAGTTTTTGCAGCAACTGTTGCTGCACATTGCCCAGGGCACTAAAGAAGAAGGTCAACCAAGAGGAAATATTCTCGTCCGGTCGCTGCGACTGGCACCGCTGCAACTCGCGGTAATACTCCGTTTTGCGGCTTTCTATCTCGTGCTCCAGGCTCACGTACTGAATCCAGACGTAGCCCTGCCGCAGCAGGAGCAACGTCGCCAGTAGCCGACTGAGCCGCCCGTTGCCATCCTGAAACGGGTGGATGCTCAGAAACTCGTAGCAGAACAAGGCGCATTTTACCAGTGGGTGCGTGGCCGTGTCCTGCGCATACCAGGCCAGGAGCGCCCGCATGGCATCCTCGGTGGCAATGCCCGGCGCGGTGGTCGCAAACACCAGTCGCTTGGTGCCGTCGGGCAGGTTGGCCTCCACGGAGTTGGGGTGCTGCTTGTAGTTGCCCCGGTGCCATTCGTCTTTGCGGCTGAAGCGCAGCAACTGGCTGTGCAGCCCTTTCAGGCTGTTTTCGGTGATATCGATGTCGGCGTAAGACTCGGCAATCAAATCCAGCGCCTGAAAATAGCCTACCACCTCCTGCGAGTCCCGGTCTTCGAGCTTGGTAATGTCGGTGTTGCGCAGCAGCACGTCCACCTCCGCGTCGCTCATCCGCGAGCCCTCAATGCGCGTCGAAGCGCCCACGCTCCGCACCGTGGCAATGGCTTTGAGCTGCTTCAGCGTCTGCCCTTCGCGCCGCTCTATGGCCGACCAGCTGGCATCAAAACGGTCCAGCTTGCTCACCGCCGCCAACAACCCCCAGTCCAGCGTGACCGCCACCGTGTGCACCTGCGTTTCCATGCCGCAAAAGTACGCGCCGCCCGCCGACTCAGATACGGTACGATACGATAGGAGCTAGTACCGATACGATAGCGGCTCCGCGCCCCCTACCGCTACCGGAGCTTTGTGTCTCTCAGTGCCGCGCCCGCCCACCCCCGTGCCCTTGGCGCCTCTCGAAGCCGCTGGGGAAGCTTGGAGTGTCTCCGGGAACTGCGCTGGGTAGGGGCGAGAGATTGACGTTTCAGCCAATCGAAGTAGCTTTGCCGCACTGTGCGGTAGTCTCCCGCCAACCACGGTGCTCCATTTGGCTTCGGCTAAAACGAGCGAAGCCCGTGGCTGGCACCACGGGCTTCGAGAAGTGGGTGATTTGTCCCCCCCATTATTTTGAAGACGATGGAGAACAAACCAAACAGCGACGGTGATTACGTGGTAATCGTCGTCAGGCTCCCGGTGAAGCTGCTTGCGCAGTTCGGCCGGTGGCTGGTGTTAGCCGCTGCCACTTACGTGGTGCTGCAACACTAACCGTAGCCAGCAGGAGGGACGCAAGTCCTTCCTGCCTTGGGCTGTAACTACGCCCAGCCGCCGGAAGTTGCGCAAAGATGCAAAGATTCCGGGAAAACTGCCGCCGCTGCCGAAGCTTTGCCCGCCCCCGCCCGGCCCCTTGCGCCCGCCCCCGTGCCCTTGGCACCTCTTAGAGCCGCAGGGGAAGCTGGGTGTGTCTTTGGAGTTGGGCGCTGCGGGGGCGCATGTACTACATTACTTTCAATAGTCTCATTCTGTCCAAGTATTTGACTTGGTATTCAAGTAGCTCGTCATATGTTAATAGGTTGATGTGCAAAGCTCCCATTTGCCGCATCCTTTTAGTTAGATTGTACAGGTTGCTGTCTTTATCAGCAGACCTTCCAATGAGAAGGTTGTACTCAACATTTGATGGAATAAACCCAAAAACTGCTTTGAGCTTTTTGTGGTACTCTTCGCTTTCGATATAATCCTTGTAGTCATTAACTTGAAAAATATGACTCATCAATGAGCCATATGGGCCTGGATGAAATTTAGTCTTCTTGATGAATCTTTCATTAGGTAGTTTTACTTCCAATATACTTAAATCTGTGAGTTGACTAAAATTTGGGCTTAACGAATAGTCTGGTTCGTAAAAATTCTTTTTATTGTAGTGAAGTTTGGCTTCGTACCAGTGGTTGTTGTAGTTGTCTCTTTTAATTAAAAAAAGATTTTCGTTGAAAATCTTATGAAATTCTTTTTCTTCTTTATCTTTCTTGTCAAGTCTTGTCGCCCTTTTTAGTTCCTTAATGTACTTGTCGATACCAAGTTCAATTTGCTTTTCATTTAAATTAAGCCAGTCGTAATTCAGCTTGCGAGGAAAGGATTTGAAATTTCTTGACAAAATATTGGTTTCTACTCTAAGCTTGCGGTCAGAGGAAAAGTAGTAGGTATAATCAATCTTTCCGGAGTTGAATTTAACACCAAGATTATCTAGCTCGTCTAGGACATGCCTGCGCCACAGTTTCGCAGAACTGACAAAGTTGTTGAGATGAGTATCAAAATCCTCGATAGCAACTGTTTCTAACACATTCGAAAAATCGTATTTCGAATAAGCATCAGTATGGTCACCTTTATCAATGATTAGAATGACGGGTATATTATAGAAAGTAAAATCTAGATTAGAGTAAACTCTTGAAGTGTCCTTTTTGATGCGTTGGAGAAATTCCGTTGCTTTCTCATTGTTTATATTATCTTCTGTTATTATTAAGTCTAATGGCAGATTATTTCTTATGATGTTGTTAGTTAAGAATTCTTCTGCTTTGTCATAAGCGTAAAAGAATAGTAAGCTGTCTTTCTCACTTAATGTTGAGAGATGATTCCTCACAGCATCTGTATGATAATTATTCTTGAGGATGAAAACAATGTTCATGGTTTGTAGAGTAATTACAAAAAAAACAAAAAAACGTGCTACCTAACAAGGTAGCACGTTTGTTAAAATTACCACATATATACCCCTACATATTGCGCCGGTACTGGCCGCCGACCTCAAACAGCGCGTTGGTAATCTGGCCGAGCGAGCAGTATTTCACCGTTTCCATCAGTTCGGCGAAGAGGTTGCCGTTGGCCACGGCCACTTGCTGGAGCTGCTTGAGGCGCGCCGGGGTCTGGTCGGCGTTGCGCTGGTGCAGCAGCTGGAGCATGTCGATTTGGTACTGCTTTTCCTCCTCCGTGGCCCGGATGACTTCGGCCGGCACCACCGTGGGCGAGCCCTTCGACGAGAGGAAGGTATTCACCCCGATGATGGGGTACTCGCCCGTGTGCTTCAGCATCTCGTAGTGCATGCTTTCCTCCTGGATTTTGCCGCGCTGGTACATGGTTTCCATGGCCCCGAGCACGCCGCCGCGCTCCGTGATGCGGTCGAATTCGAGCAGCACCGCCTCTTCCACCAGGTCGGTCAGCTCCTCAATGATGAAGGAGCCTTGCAGCGGATTCTCGTTTTTGGCCAGCCCCAGCTCGCGGTTGATGATGAGCTGAATGGCCATGGCCCGGCGCACCGATTCCTCGGTGGGCGTGGTGATGGCCTCGTCGTAGGCGTTGGTGTGCAGGGAGTTGCAGTTGTCGTAGATGGCATACAGCGCCTGCAACGTGGTGCGGATGTCGTTGAAGTCTATTTCCTGCGCGTGCAGGCTGCGGCCCGAGGTCTGGATGTGGTACTTCAGCATCTGGCTGCGGGCGTCGGCGCCGTACTTCAGTTTCATGGCCTTGGCCCAGATGCGGCGCGCCACCCGCCCAATCACGGCGTACTCGGGGTCGATGCCGTTGGAGAAGAAGAAGCTCAGGTTCGGCGCGAAGTCGTTCACGCTCATGCCGCGGCTCACGTAGTACTCCACAAACGTGAAGCCGTTGCTCAGCGTCAGGGCCAGCTGCGTAATCGGGTTGGCGCCCGCCTCGGCAATGTGGTAGCCCGAAATCGACACCGAATAGAAATTCCGCACCTTCTGCTGGATGAAGTATTCCTGCACGTCGCCCATCAGGCGCAGCGCAAACTCGGTGCTGAAAATGCAGGTGTTCTGCGCCTGGTCTTCCTTCAGGATGTCGGCCTGCACGGTGCCGCGCACCTGCGTCAGCGTCCGCGCCTTGATGGTCGCGTAAACGTCGGCCGGCAGCACCTGGTCGCCGGTCACGCCGAGCAGCATCAGGCCGAGCCCGTCGTTGCCGGCCGGCAAGTCGCCCTGGTAGCGGGGGCGGGTGAGGTGTTGAGCGGCGTAAAGCTGGTCGATTTTGGCGTCCACCTCCGCTTCCAGTCCCTGCTCCTTAATATACAGCTCGCACTGCTGGTCGATGGCCGCGTTCATGAAAAACGCCGCCAGCGTCGCCGCCGGACCATTAATCGTCATCGAAACCGACGTCGTCGGGTTGGCTAAATTAAAGCCCGAATACAGCTTCTTAGCATCATCGAGGCAGGCAATACTCACGCCCGCGTTGCCGATTTTGCCATAGATGTCGGGCCGCAAATCGGGGTCCTCGCCGTACAGCGTCACCGAGTCGAAGGCCGTGCTCAGGCGCTTGGCGGGCAGGCCCATGCTCACGTAGTGGAAGCGGCGGTTGGTGCGCTCCGGCCCGCCCTCGCCGGCAAACATGCGCGTGGGGTCTTCGCCCTCACGCTTGAAGGGAAATACGCCGGCCGTGTAGGGAAATTCGCCGGGGAAATTCTCCTGCATGGCCCAGCGCAGGCGGTCGCCCCAGCCCGTGTAGCGCGGCGTGGCCACCTTCGGAATCATGTTGCCCGACAGCGACTTGGTGTGCGTCTGCACCCGGATTTCCTTGCCCCGCACCGAGTACACGTACTCCGGATTCCGGTAGTTCTGCAGCGTATTTTCCCAGTTTTCCAGAATGGCCTGGCTGTCGGCATCGAGCCGGCGCAGCTGCGTCTGCTTGTTCTTGCTGAACTCCTCCACCATGCTGTCGGAGCTTTTCTTCTCGTCGCGGTAGTGCTCCTCCAGCTTCGCAAACGCCCCAGCTACTTCCGCAATCTGGGCCTGCTCGCGCACGCGCTGGTCGTAGGCGCGGTTCGTCTCCGCAATTTCGGAGAGGTAGCGCGTGCGGTGCGGCGGGATGATGTAAATCTTCTCCGAATCCTCCACCGTCGTTTCCAGCTTCGAGGCGAAGGTGGCACCGGTCTTGGTTTCCAGCATCTTCAGCACCGCCCGGTACAGCCGGTTCATGCCCGGGTCGTTAAACTGCGAGGCAATGGTACCGAACACTGGCATCAGGTCCGTGGGCGTGTCCCAGAGGCCGTGGTTGCGCTGGTACTGCTTGCGCACGTCGCGCAACGCGTCCAGCGCCCCGCGCTTGTCAAACTTGTTCAGCGCAATGACGTCGGCGAAATCGAGCATGTCGATTTTCTCCAACTGCGTGGCCGCGCCATACTCGGGCGTCATCACGTACAGGCTGGCGTCGGAGTGCTCAATAATCTCCGTATCGGACTGCCCAATACCCGAAGTCTCCAGGATAATCAAATCGTAATTAGCAGCGCGCACCACGTCCACGGCATCCTGCACGTAACGCGACAGCGCCAAATTGCTCTGGCGCGTGGCCAGGCTGCGCATGTACACCCGCGGCGAGTTAATGGCGTTCATCCGAATCCGGTCGCCGAGCAGCGCGCCGCCCGTCTTGCGCTTGCTGGGGTCCACGGAAATAATGGCAATGGTCTTGTCCGGGAAGTCCATCAAAAACCGCCGCACCAACTCATCCACCAGCGAGGACTTGCCCGCGCCACCCGTGCCCGTAATGCCCAGAATGGGAGCGGAGTGGCCCGCGTTTAGGGATTGGTTCTGGCTGTTTTCGCTCAGTTGAAACTCCTGCACCAGCTGGCCTTTCACCCGCTCAAACTCCTCCGGGAAGTTCTCCGCCGCTGAAATCAGACGGCCGATGCTGCGGGCGTCCTTCTCCTTTACGTGGCCGGCCTCGCCGTTCAGGTTCTGCCCGGTCGGGAAGTCCGCACTCTCCAACAAGTCGTTAATCATGCCCTGCAAGCCCATGGCGCGGCCATCATCGGGCGAGTAGATGCGAGTGATGCCGTAGCCCATCAGCTCCTCAATCTCGCTGGGCAGAATCACGCCGCCGCCGCCGCCGAAGATTTTGATGTGGCCCGCGCCGCGCTCCTTCAGCAGGTCGTGCATGTACTTGAAGTACTCGTTGTGCCCGCCCTGGTAGCTGGTAATGGCAATGGCCTGCGCATCTTCCTGAATGGCGCAGTCCACGATTTCCTGCACCGAGCGGTTGTGCCCGAGGTGAATCACCTCCGCGCCGCTGCTCTGAATAATGCGGCGCATGATGTTGATGGCCGCATCGTGGCCATCAAACAAAGCGGCGGCCGTAACAATGCGAACGTGGTTCTGAGGCTTATAGGGCGCGGTGGGAGCGGGGTGCATATAGTAAGGAGTAGCGCGGACTTTCAGTCCGCGACCGTGAGGATAGAAAACGCAGGCGAAGGTACGAAAAACGCCCCGGCGGGGTGGCCGGGGCTGTGTTGGAAACAAGTCAGACGTATTCTGTTTCCAAATATTCCAGAAACTCAGGCCACGTTCTGCCTACTACAATTGGTGTTTCCTCATCGTGCCCGATGAAAGAGGTTATGATGAAATTGCCAGTAGCTTTTTCAATAGCAAATGCCTCGCCGCCACCATCAGAACCGATTAGAAAATAGCCGGGACAAAAATCATCTGCATGGTAATCCTTATTTAATTGAACCAGTTCATCCGCTTCAATTAAATAAGCCCCGCCAAACTCATATGTGCTTTCGGCAGCGAATAAATAGGAGAGATATTCTTCTGGGGGCGTGAAGTCCAGCGTATCTAAAAAATCTTGTTGGTGCTGTGGAATCATAATGAAAGTAAACTAGCAAAAAGCTGCGTACGAAAAACGCCCCGGCGTTTCGGCCGGGGCGCTTCAAAAGCAAAGCACGAAAACCTACTGCCCCTGAATGGCATCCACGCCGGCCTGGGCCACGGCGTGGTCGTCCTCCACGGTGCTACCCGACACGCCGATGGCGCCAATGACCCGGTTGCCCGAGTCCATGATGGGGATGCCGCCGGGGAAGCTGATGAGGCCGCCGTTGGAGTGCTCGATGTTGTAGAGCGGGCCGCCGGGCTGGGCCAGCTTGCCGATTTCGCCGGTGGGCATATCGAAGAAGCGCGCCGTTTTGGCCTTCTTAATCGAGATGTCGAGCGAGCCCAGCCAGGCGTCGTCCATGCGGGCGAAGGCTGTGAGGTTGGCGCCGGCATCGACCACGGCGATGTTCATTTTGACGCCCAGGTCGAGGGCTTTCTGGTGCGCGGCCTTGAGGGCGGCCTGGGCTTGTTCGAGGGTAATACCCATAGAGATAAAGTGGAAACGGGTGAGCAATGACGTATCCCTAACGGCTGAGGTCTGGTTTCGTTTACCGGCCCGCCGTATTTTACCCAAAAGGGTGCGGCGGACTCAGCGCCAGCCGCCAGCCCAGGGCCACCAGCACGGCCAGCACCACAAAGCCCCAGGCCACGTGCGTGGGCTGCGCCCCCTGCACGGTCAGGTCAAAAGGGTCGCTCACGCAGCCCAGGATGAGCGAAAAAAGCAACAGCCCCATCATCAGGAGGTGCAGGAATTCGTGCATGGAAAAATAAGGCAGCTTGGTGAGGGCAATAAAGATGCCCCCCAGCAGCCAGGGCGTCATGAGGGTGCTGAACACCATGCGCCGACGGTTCTGGAACTGCATCAGCGTGTGCGAGTCGTGCGCTTGCAGAAAGGGCACCGTGGCCAGTCGGCCGATGGTAAGTTGAACGGCCCCCGCCAGCAGGGCCACGGCCGTGTTGGCCATGTAGCCAAGGCGCATCACCCAATCGGGCACGTACCAAAAGCCCTCTTGGCGCAACGAGTCGGCCAGCAAGGCCCCGAGGATGGCGTTGCAGGCGTGAAAGGCAATCCAAAGCAGCAGCAGCTTGAAAATACCCGGCCGGGCCCGTTCGCGCTTCCAGTACCATACAAAGGCCACAAAGCCAAACCCCAGGCACAGCAGGGGCCCAATGCCGTACACGGCAATGATGCTGTGCTGCGTCCATTCGTTATCGGCCACGGTGTATAGTATGCGGCTCGGGTCCCAGTTGCCCCGCAGGTGCAAGCGCCTCGACAAGCCAAATTTGGCTGCCTGGTGCACGCCCCACACGAGGTAGTAAGCCAGCACATAGATGGCGGTGCTGTTGAGGGCCGCCATCCGAAACTTTTGGCGGTCGGCGAAGCTGAGCGGGCCCGACTCAATGGCAGAGGCAGTCGGTTGCATGAAGAGATAAGAAAATAGCGCAATCAGGATACAATCGGCAAAACTAACCCGGGCTCCCCGATTCTGACAAGCTGAGCCGTGATTGGGTGCGCGGGCGACGGCTGGCTTTTGCGCCCCGGCCGTCGTACCTTTGGGCTCTGAAAAACCGCCCTCTGTGAAGAATATCCGCAATTTTTGCATCATTGCCCACATCGACCACGGCAAAAGCACCCTGGCCGACCGCCTGCTTGAGTTTACCAGCACCGTGGCCAAGCGCGACATGCAGGCCCAGCTGCTCGACAACATGGACCTGGAGCGCGAGCGGGGCATCACCATCAAGAGCCACGCCATCCAGATGCAGTACCCTTATAAGGGGGAGCTGTACACGCTGAACCTGATTGATACGCCCGGCCACGTCGACTTCAGCTACGAGGTGAGCCGCAGCATCGCCGCCTGCGAAGGCGCCCTGCTGATTGTGGACGCGTCGCAGGGTATTGAGGCCCAGACCATTTCCAACCTGTACCTCGCCATCGGGGCCGACCTGGAAATCATTCCGGTGCTCAACAAAATCGACCTCCCGCACGCCATGCCGGAGGAAGTGACCGACGAAATCGTAGACCTCATTGGCTGCAAGCCCGACGACATCATCCACGCCTCGGGCAAGGCCGGTATCGGCATCGAAGCCATCCTGAACGCCATCTGCGAGCGGGTGCCCGCTCCCAAAGGCGACCCGGAAGGCCCCCTGCAGGCTCTGATTTTCGACTCCGTTTTCAATTCCTACCGCGGCATCGAGGTCCTGTTCCGTATCAAGAACGGCACCATGAAGAAGGGCGACAAGCTCCGCTTCATGGCCACGGGCAAAGAGTACGGCGCCGACGAAATCGGCATCCTGGGCCTCAACCAGGAGCCGCGCCAGGAAATCAGCGCCGGCAACGTGGGCTACCTCATTTCCGGCATCAAGGAAGCCCGCGAGGTGAAGGTGGGCGACACCATCACGCACGTGCACCGGCCCACGCCCGAAGCCATCCAAGGCTTCGCCGACGTGAAGCCGATGGTTTTCGCCGGCATCTACCCCGTCGATACCACCGAGTACGAAGAGCTGCGCTCCAGCATGGAGAAGCTGCAGCTCAACGACGCCTCGCTGGTGTGGGAGCCCGAAACTTCGGTGGCCCTGGGCTTCGGCTTCCGCTGCGGCTTCCTGGGTATGCTGCACATGGAAATCGTACAGGAGCGCCTGGAGCGCGAGTTCAACATGACGGTCATCACCACCGTGCCGAGCGTGCAGTTCCACGCCACCGGCACCAAAGACCAGATGCTGACCATCAACGCGCCGAGCGAAATGCCCGAGCCGAACCTGATTAAGCACATCGAGGAGCCCTACATCAAGGCCCAGATTATCACGGCCTCGGAGTACGTGGGCGCCATCATCACGCTGTGCATGGACAAGCGCGGCATCATCAAAGGCCAGAGCTACCTGACTTCTGAGCGGGTGGAAATGAGCTTTGAGCTACCGCTGTCGGAAATCGTGTTCGACTTTTTCGACAAGCTCAAGTCCATCAGCCGCGGCTACGCCTCGCTCGACTACGAGCTGATTGGTTTCCGCGAGTCCGACATGGTGAAGCTCGACGTGATGCTGAACGGCGAAAAAGTGGACGCCCTGTCGGCCATTGTGCACCGCTCCAAGAGCTACGAGTGGGGCAAGCGCCTCTGCGAGAAGCTGCGCGAGCTGCTGCCCCGCCAGATGTTCGACATCGCCATTCAGGCGTCTATCGGCCAGAAAATCATCGCCCGCGAAACCGTGAAGGCCCTGCGCAAAAACGTAATTGCCAAGTGCTACGGCGGCGACATCAGCCGCAAGCGCAAGCTGCTCGAAAAGCAGAAGGAGGGCAAGAAACGGATGCGTTCCGTGGGCTCCGTCGAAATCCCGCAAGAGGCGTTTTTGGCAGTGCTTAAGATTGATTAATGAAAAAAGGCGGCTCCATTCGGGGCCGCCTTTTTTATTGCTGGTTGTTGACTTAGAAGGTAGTTGCCGGGGCAAGGTTTTGATTGGGCCCTTCTACTGGACCAACGTATTGCACCTCATTGGAGAAGCCCCACAGCGGAATGAAAATGATGCCCAGGAAGATAATTGCCAGGTAATTACCAATGCCATACTTGCCATAAGCTTTGGCGAAACTGACATAGAGCGTGATGCCGAAGTAAATGTTGACGAGCGGAATGAAAAGCAGAATGATTTTCCAGGCCTCCCGGCCTACAATCTCCTGCATCACGATGATGTTGTAGATGGGAATGATGGCTGCCCACCCCGGCTTGCCAGCTTTTACAAAAAGCTTCCAAAGTCCTGCGAAAACAAGAACAAAAATGCCTAGCTCAATGAGTAGAAAAAAGAGAATGCCAGCTACTGAAGGTTGGTTTTCCATGAAAGATGGGTGGATGAAGGTGAAGGTGGAAAAGATGATTGACGCCGCCAATGTATTGACTATTTGCCAAAACCAAACACTTAAATGACGCTTTGTATGAATAATGATTTTTCGGTAACAACCACTTCCAATCTCATCGACGGTAAGCAAACCGCCGAAGACATCAAAGTCGAAATCGCCGCCGAAGTAGCGGCCCTGAAAGCTGCCGGCCAAAAAGTGCCGCACCTCGCCGCCATTCTTGTGGGCCACGACGGCGGCTCCGAAACCTACGTGCGCAACAAGGTGCTGGCCTGCGAGCGGGTGGGCTTCGCTTCCACGCTGTTGCGCTACGAAGACGACATCACCGAAGCCGAACTGTTGGCCAAAGTGAACGAGCTGAACCATGACCCCGAAATCGACGGCTTCATCGTGCAGCTGCCCCTGCCCAAGCACATCGACCCCGAGAAGGTCATCGAAGCCATTCGGCCTGAAAAGGACGTGGACGGCTTTCACCCCATGAACACCGGCCGCATGGTGGCGGGGTTGCCGGCGCTGCTGCCCGCCACCCCGTCGGGCATCGTGGAGCTGCTGGCGCGGCAGGGCATCAAAACCAGTGGCAAGCACGCCGTGGTAATTGGCCGCTCCAATATTGTGGGCACGCCGGTTAGCATCTTGCTGGCTAAGAATTTGGATACGGCCAACTGCACGGTCACTTTATGCCATTCGCGTACCGAGAACCTAGCCGAAATCTGCCGGACGGCCGACATCGTGGTGGCCGCCATTGGCCGGCCCGAGTTCGTGACGGCCGACATGGTGCGGCCCGGCGCCGTGGTGATTGATGTGGGCACCACCCGCGTGGCCGATGCCAGCAAGAAGAACGGTTACGCGCTGAAAGGCGATGTGAATTTTGCCGAGGTGGCCCCCTTGGCATCGGCCATCACGCCGGTGCCTGGCGGGGTGGGCCCGATGACCATTGCCATGCTTTTGCTGAACACTTTGCGGGCCGCGAAGGGCGAAATATACCCTAAGTCGGCGAATTGATTTTTTAGGAATATTTGGTTGTCGGATTCCAAGGCTGTACTTTTAAAGTCCAGCCTTGGAACGGTGCGTCCTATTGCCTGCGTTTGGGCTGCTTGGCCTTGAGCGCTATTTTAGCATATGATAGAAGTGAATTTAATTTCTCCTGAAATAATTGTACCATCCGGTGAAGCTCAGGCTGGCGCCCCCGGCACGCTGCTGCCCGTGATGGAGCAGTTCTACACCATCCAAGGGGAAGGGTACAACACCGGACGGGCGGCGTATTTTATTCGGTTGGGCGGCTGCGATGTGGGCTGCCACTGGTGCGACGTAAAAGAATCGTGGGACGCCGATGCGCACCCGCGGCAGTCGATTGAGCAGCTGGTTGAAAACGTGCTGGCCTTTCCGGGGCGCAACGTGGTCATCACCGGTGGCGAGCCGCTGATGCACGACCTGGGGCCGCTCACGGCGGCGCTGCAAGCCGCCGGCTGCCGCACCTGGATTGAAACTTCGGGGGCGCACCCGCTCTCCGGTACTTGGGATTGGGTGTGCGTGTCGCCCAAGAAATTCAAAGCCCCGTTGCCGGAAGTGCTGGACGCGGCGCATGAGCTGAAAGTCATCGTGTTCAACAAGCACGATTTCGCCTGGGCCGAGGAGCACGCGGCCTTGGTGCCGCCCACCACCCGCTTATACTTGCAACCCGAATGGAGCCGGGCCGCCGCTATGACGCCTGAGCTGGTTGACTACGTGAAGCAGCACCCGCAATGGCAGGTTTCGCTGCAAACCCATAAGTATCTGGACATTCCTTAGCGTACCCTATGCGTCGCAATTCAATGTGGGGGGCGTTGCGCCTCGGAGTGATGAGCTTGCTGTGCCTGACGGCGGCCGAAACGGCCTGGGCCCAGCTAACGCCCAAGGTGCCCGTACCCACCAACACCAAGGCGCGGTCGTTGCTGGAAAAGGCCCAGCAGCAAACCCGGGAGCGCGACTTCGTGAAAGCCGTGGAAACGTTGAACCAGCTCAACGAGAAGTTCCCATCCTTTGGGGATGCGTATCTGTTGAAGGGTTCACTGCTGAAAGCCATGGGCGACAACCGCAATGCCATGGCCGCCTACCGCGACGGCTTGGGCAAGGTGTCCCTCGAAGCCGTGCACGCCTCGGAATACCAGTTGTTGGGCGACCTGGCCCTGAGCTACGGCGACTACCAAACGGCCCTTGACGCCTACAAGAACCTGCTGAAAGTGGCGCCCAAGACGCAGAAGAACCTGGCCAAGTCGCAGCGCCAGCTGCTCACCTGCGAGTTTGCGCTGAACGCAATGAAACACCCCGTGGGCGAGGCGCCGGTGGCCCTGCCTTCGCCGATGAATGCGTTCAAGTTTCAATACTTTCCGGCGCTCACGGCCGACAACCGCTTTCTGCTCTTCACGGGGCGCCCGGCGGCCAGCAGCGGCGAGGACCTGTACGTGAGCCGGCAGAGCAAAGATGGCAGCCTGGGCGCCCCGGTGCCCATCTCGCCGGCCATCAACAGCAGTTACAACGAAGGCGCGGGCTCTATCTCGGGCGACGGTAAAACGCTGGTGTTCGCTTCCTGCGACCGGCCCAAGGCCATTGGCAACTGCGACCTCTACATCTCGCGCCGCACCGGCAACAACTGGAGCACCCCCGTGAACCTGGGCACCAACGTGAACTCCACGGAATGGGATTCGCAGCCCTCGCTCTCGGCCGACGGCCGGACGCTGTACTTCACCTCGACGCGCCGCGGCGGGCAGGGCCAGGAAGACATTTACGTGAGCACCCTGCAGCCCGATGGCACCTGGAGCATGGCCCAAAACGTGGGCACGCCCGTGAACACGGCCGGCAAAGACATGGCCCCGTTCATCCACGCCAGCGGCACCACACTCTATTATGTGACGGACGGGCTGGTGGGCATGGGCGGCCTCGACGTGTTTCGGTGCGAGAAGAATGCCAACGGCAGCTGGAGCGAACCCCGCAACCTGGGCTACCCGCTTAATACCTTCGAGAACGAAGCCTCGCTGTTCATCACTTCCGACAACCAGAAGGGCTTTTGCTCCCGCACCAAGGCCTCGGACGAGCCGCCGGGGGGCTACCGCCTGGCCCGCGAGCGGCCGGTGGAGCTGTTCAGCTTTGCAGTGCCCGCCCCTGTGAAAGCCCGCGAAACCAGCACCTACACCCAGGGCCGCGTGTTCGACGCCAACACCAAAAAGCCGCTCAAGGCCGAGGTGAAGCTCTACGACCTCGACACCGACGTGCTGACCCAGTTCGTGACTTCTGACCCCGAGTACGGCGACTACACCGTGGTGCTCAACGAAGGCCACCACTACGCCATGTACGCCTCGGCGGATAAGTATCTGCTCAAGAGCCTCAGCTTCGACTATTCCAACCAGCACACCTTCGACCCACTCGCGCTGGACATCTATCTGGAGCCTGTGCGCTCGGGCCGGAGCGTGGTGCTGAACAACCTGTTTTTCGACACCAACAAATACGACCTCAAGCCCCAGTCGCGCACCGAGCTCAACCGACTGATTGAGTTCATGCGCCAATACCGCGACGTACAGATTGAGGTGTCGGGCTACACCGACAACGTGGGTTCGCCCGAAGCCAACATCCAGCTGTCGCAGCGCCGGGCCCAGTCCGTGGTCGAGTACCTGTCCAGCCACGGCGTCTCCAGCAATCGCCTCCGTTCGAAGGGCTACGGCGAAGGCCACCCCCTCGTCGCCAATGACACCGAGGCCCACCGCCAGCTAAACCGGCGAATTGAGCTACACATTCTGTAGGCTCACCTGCAATCAAACTACTTCAATGGCCTCCAGTGGAAACTTCCGCTGGGGGCCATTTTACTTAAAGCAAGGCTTTAGGTAAGTGGAAATATTATAGCATTCGCGGTCAAAATAAATATGATTTTACCATTAGAGCGAATTTTTTTGATTTCAGGAAGCTGTTTTTTTGATTTTAAAAATCAATTAATATTCAGTTGGTTATGCAATTTTAGGAAAATCAATTAAATAAAAAAGTACTATAAAAGTTGTTTTTTGTGCAAAATGAAAATATGTGTACGTTTGGACAGGTCAACAGCCCAAGAAATGACCGCCCACAACACGTTTCACCATTAACCCTTTTCATACCATGAAAAACTTGTTCCTGGCCACTTGCCTTGCCACAAGCGTTTGCGCGAGCCCGGCTATGGCCGCCGGCCCTGGCGACGGCTCATACTCGCCGGCCATGATGACGCGGGCTACCACGCTCACACGGGCCCTGGCGCGCCACATCCACTTCAACGAGGCGCAGTACCTCGCCGTGAAGCAGCTGCACCTGAACATGCTCACCGAGCGCCGCGACCTGGAAATCCTGCTTAACGGCGCCAGCGCCGAGGAGCGCGACACCCGCCTGGCCGAAGCCCAGCAGCGCTACGAGTTCGAGCTAGCCAACCTGCTGCAGCCCCAGCAGCTGGTGGCGTACCAGTCGCTGCGCAACAACTTTACCGCGCACCGCCTGAAATAAGCTTTTTGCTGCGGCCCCGGCACATACGGTGGTGGGGCCGCGGTACCGCGCGCCCATGAAACGCTTTGAATATCGATTGCTGGACACCGTGAGTGGGTTTTTCAGCGGCATTGACTACCAGGAGCTGACCAATCACCTGAACGCCCTGGGGCGGGAAGGGTGGGAGGTCGTTTCCGTCGTGGACACCATTTTCACGTCGCATCAAACCCGCGGCCTGCTTATTACCCTCAAGCGCGAATACTAGCTTAGAGTAATCTTCACAGGCCATATCACGCAAAAAAGGGAGGCCCTGAGACGATTTCGTCTCAGGGCCTCCCTTTTTTGCGTAGCCGAAAGCCGTTAGGCGCGGGCGTCGATGGCTACGTAGTCGCGCTCGAGCTCGCCGGTGTAAATCTGGCGGGGACGGCCGATGGGCTCTTTGTTCTCGCGCATCTCTTTCCACTGGGCAATCCAGCCGGGGAGGCGGCCCAGGGCGAACATTACCGTGAACATCTCGGTGGGGATGCCCAGGGCTTTGTAGATAATGCCTGAGTAGAAGTCCACGTTCGGGTAAAGCTTGCGCGAGATGAAGTACTCGTCGGTGAGGGCAGCTTGCTCCAGCTCCTGCGCTATTTTCAGCAAGGGGCTGTCTTGCAGGCCCAGGGCTTGCAGCACCTCGTCGGCGGCCTTTTTGATGATGGTGGCGCGGGGGTCGAAGTTCTTGTACACGCGGTGGCCGAAGCCCATGAGGCGGAACGAGTCGTTCTTGTCCTTGGCCTTGGCGATGAACTTGCTGGTGTCGCCGCCGTCGGCCTCAATGGCTTCCAGCATTTCGATAACCTCTTGGTTGGCACCGCCGTGCAGGGGGCCCCACAGGGCGTTGATGCCGGCCGATACCGAACCGTAGAGGCTGGCGTTGGCCGAGCCCACGAGGCGCACCGTGCTGGTGGAGCAGTTTTGCTCGTGGTCGGCGTGCAGGATGAGGAGCTTGTTGAGCGCGCTTACCACTACCGGGTTGATTTCGTACTTCTCGGTGGGGAAGCTGAACATCATGTAGAGGAAATTCGCGCAATAATCCATGTCGTTGCGCGGGTAGTTCAGCGGGTGACCCATGTTGTTTTTATAGGTCCAGGCCGCGATGGTTGGCATCTTCGCCATCAGGCGGATGACGTTGAGCTCCATCTCCTCGGGGCTCAGGTCGGGCGATACGCTCTGCGGGTAGAAGCCGGTGAGGGCGCAGATGAGCGACGACAGGATGGCCATGGGGTGCGTAGCCGACGGGAAACCGTCGAAAATCTTGCGCATGTCCTCGTGCACCAGCGTGTGCTTGGTGATTTGGCCGCTGAAGTTGTCGAGCTCGGCCTTGGTGGGCAGGGCACCGTAAATCAACAGGTAAGCCACTTCAAGGAAGCTCGACTTCTCAGCCAGCTGCTCGATGGGGTAGCCGCGGTAGCGCAGAATGCCTTCTTCGCCGTCGAGGAAAGTGATGGCGCTTTTGGTGGCGCCGGTGTTTTTGTAGCCCGAATCGAGGGTCACGTAGCCGGTTTGGTCGCGCAGCTTGCCGATGTCGAAAGCTTTTTCGTGTTCGGTGCCTTCAATGACGGGCAAGGTAATAGACTTGCCGTCGAGAATGAGTTCAGCGGTTTCTGCCATGGGCGGGAGGGGTGAGGAAAAATATACGGTGCGAAACTAACGCATAAGCCGTAAGCCGGGAAATTTCCGCGGTCAGGGCTACGCTTACACTACAATTGAATGCCGCCTGGGGTT
The DNA here is from genome assembly GCF_022811645.1 of Hymenobacter monticola. NCBI lineage: Bacteria > Pseudomonadati > Bacteroidota > Cytophagia > Cytophagales > Hymenobacteraceae > Hymenobacter > Hymenobacter monticola. The sequence goes on from NZ_CP094534.1 coordinate 3,860,480, forward strand.
TCGAAAATGCGCTTAAATCAAGCTTTGGGAGCCCATGGCAACGATTGCGAAGATTTCAGGGGGCGGGCAGTTAAATCGACATTAAAGCCCACTCACTTGCCAATGCAGAACTGGGTGAAAATGCTCGTGAGCAAGTCCTCCGACGAAATTTCGCCCGTAATCTCACCCAGCGCAGCCAGGGCGTGGCGCAGGTCGGCGGCCAGCAGCTCAGTGCCGCGCCCGGTGTCGAGGCCGGTTTGCACGGCCGCCAGGTGGGCCGCCGCCGTTTCCAGGGCCCGGGCGTGGCGCACGTTCGTGACAATGGTAGCCGAAGCCGTGTTTTCCAGGGCCGAGCCGCGTACCTGGGCAACCAAGGCCATTTGCAGCGCCTCTAAGCCCTGGTTTTGGCCGGCAGCCAGCAGCAGCAGCGGCACCTGGCCGGCGCTAAATGCCTGCTCAAATGCTTGGATAGTTTTGGCCGATGCCAGGTCTGTTTTGTTGCCCACCGCCAACACTGGCAGGTCCAAGCCAGAAGTTAGCTCCTGCATTTCAGCTTGAACCTCTGCTGGAGCTATTTCAGATAAGTCGAACAAGTACAGCAGCATAGCGGCCTGGCGCACGCGCTGGCGGGTGCGCTGTACCCCAATCGCCTCGACTTCATCGGCGGGGTTGTCGCGCAGGCCGGCGGTATCGACGAAGCGGAACCGCAGGCCGTCGATGCTTACCTCGTCCTCGATGAAGTCGCGGGTGGTGCCCGGAATGGCCGACACGATGGCGCGCTCCTCGCGCAGCAGGGCGTTGAGCAAAGTGGATTTGCCCGCGTTGGGCCGGCCGGCGATGACGGCCGTGATGCCATTTTTGATGACGTTGCCCAGTTCGAAGGAGCGGAGCAGGCCCAGCACCACGCCGCGCACTTCGGCCAGCAGCCGGGCCAGGCCGGTGCGGTCGGCAAATTCCACGTCTTCTTCGCCAAAGTCCAGCTCCAGCTCCAGCAGCGCGGCAAATTGCACGAGCCGGGCGCGCAGGTCGCGCAACTCCTGCGAGAAGCCGCCGCGCAGCTGGTTCAAAGCCACCTTATGGCTCAGGGCCGAGTCGGCGGCAATGAGGTCGGCCACGGCTTCGGCCTGGGCCAGGTCCATGGCCCCGTTGAGGAAGGCGCGCTTGGTGAATTCGCCGGCTTCGGCCAGGCGGGCGCCGTGGCGCAGCAGCAGGGCCAGCACTTGGCGCACCACGTAGTCGGAGCCGTGGCAGCTGATTTCCACCACGTCTTCGCGCGTGAAGGAGCGGGGCCCCCGGTACAGCGCCACCACCACTTCGTCGATGATTTCGCCGCTGGCCGGGTCGCGCAGGTTGCCGTAGTGCAGGGTGTGACCGGCGGCCTGGGCCAGGCTTTTCTTGGAGAAAACCGCTGCCATGATGGCCACCGCCGCCGGGCCCGACAGGCGTACCACTGCCAGGGCACCCGCGCCGGGCGGGGTCGACAGCGCGACAATGGTATCGGAGAAAATTGTCTGAACCACGGATTCGTCGGATTTTTCGGATGGGTCGTATTTTGTATTCGACGCCTGCTAAACAGGCTTACTCCGTTACAAACAAATTGCGGCTCACTTCAGCTGAAATTAAAGCTGTGCGCTCTTGGTTTATCCTAAGCTCAAATGAGTTATCAAACATCACCTTGTCCAGTACTTCAAATGCGGCGCCTAGCTGCAAGCCCACTTTGTCAAGGTATTGCAGGAAGGGAGCAGAGGTATTTTTCACGGCGCACAAAGTGCCGCGGTCCCCAAGGCAAAGGTCGGCCAGCAGGCGGTGGGCGGGGCGGCGAATGGCGCCGTCCTCGGCCGGAATGGGGTCGCCGTGGGGGTCGAAGGCGGGGTGGCCCAGGAAGGCGTCGAGCCGGCGCATGAGCAGCGGCGACTGCACGTGTTCCAGCTCCTCGGCCACTTCGTGCACCTCGTCCCAGCTAAAGCCCAGCTGCTGCACCAGAAACACTTCCCACAGCCGGTGCTTGCGGATGGTGAGCAGAGCCAGCCGTTGGCCCTCGGCCGTGAGCTGCACGCCGCGGTACCGCTCATAGTTCAGCAGGTTTTTCTCGGCCAGCCGCCGCAGCATGTCCGTCACCGAAGGAGCCCGGGTGGCCAGCGCCGCTGCAATGCGGTTGGTGCTCACCCCTGTGCTTTCAGGCTCCTCTTCGGCCAGCTTAAAAATGGCTTTTAAGTAATTTTCCTCGGTGTGGCTGGGCATGAAGGTCATTTAACAATTAACATTTATCATGTAACACTCCGCAGTAGGCACAAAGCCGATTTGTGGAAAGTCAAATGAAAGCTTGTTAAATGTTAATTGATAAATGTTTAAATGAAAAAGATTACCATTTAATCAATGCCGAGGCCCAGGTAAAGCCGGAGCCAAAGGCGGCCAGGCACACCAGGTCGCCGCGCTTGATTTTGCCTTCCTGCACGGCTTCGCTCAGGGCGATGGGCACGGAGGCGGCGGTGGTGTTGCCGTAGCGCTGGATGTTGCTGAACACCTTGTCGTCGGTCAGGCCCATTTTCTGCTGCACGTACTGGGTGATGCGCAAGTTGGCCTGGTGCGGAATGAGCATGTCGACGTCGCTGGACTGGTAGCCGTTCTGGTCCAGCGCCTCTTTGATGACCTGCGGAAAGCGCACCACGGCGTGCTTGAACACGTTCTGGCCGTTCATGTAGGGGTAGAGCTCCTGCTTGTTAGCTACCACGTATTCAGCGCGGTTATCACGGTTGGAGCCGGGCTCTTTCACGATGAGCTCCTCGGCGTGCTCGCCCTGCGCGTGCAGGTGGGTGCTGAGGATGCCCTGCCCCTCGGCGGTGCTGGGGCGCAACACGACGGCGCCCGCGCCATCGCCGAAGATGACGGAGACGCCACGGCCCTCGGGCGACTTATCGAGGCCGGAGGAGTGAATTTCGGAGCCCACCACCAGCACCGTGTCGTACATGCCGGTGCGCACAAACTGGTCGGCCACCGACAGGGCGTAGATGAAGCCCGAGCACTGGTTACGCACGTCGAGGGCGGGGCAGTTGTTGGTCATGCCCAGCTCGCGCTGCATGATGACGCCGGAACCGGGGAAGAAGTAGTCGGGCGAGAGCGTGGCAAATACTATCATCTGCACGTCGTTGGCTTCGACGCCGGCCATTTCCAGGGCCTTACGGGCGGCGTTGGCACCCATGTTGGCGGTGGTGTCCTTGCCTTCCTCAAACCAGCGGCGCTCCTGAATGCCGGTCCGCTCCTGAATCCAGGCGTCGGAGGTGTTCATGAGGGGTTCGAGCTCGGCGTTTTTGACAACCCGGCTGGGAACGTAGTGGCCGACTCCGGCGATGTAAGAATGACGTAGCGTAGCCATGGGCTGAGGGAAGTGAAGTGGGAATTCTGGGATGATTAGCGCCCATCGGGCGAGTATTCAAGCAGAATGGATGACGCAAAATGGGCGCAAAGGTGGCGGTTTAAAACAGAGAATCCAGCAAAAGCCACAATTTTTTGCCTTCGGAAGTCCAAAGCGCATCCCTTGGAATGCCGCTGGGGTAGAAATGGGAGCCGCGCAACTGGGCTGCCAGCGCCGGCCCGTCAATCGGCTGCGCGAAATCAATTTCCAGCCCGGCGCCGTGCTGGCGGAGTAGCGCGCCCCAGAGCGGATTGGGCGAGGCCAGCACGGGCAGGCCGTGGCCTAGGTATTCGAACAGCTTGGTGGGCCGGCACCGCTCGGTGCTGATGTGGGGCCGGTAGGGCAGCAGGCCGATATGGCTACGACTTATATCGGCCACGATTTGTGCGTGGGGAACCATCGCAGCGCCGCCAATCAGTTTCAGCCAAGCCGATTTTTGAGCCAAGGCATCTTGCAGCCGCCGCAGCAATTCCGGCTGCTGGCAGAAACCGATGATGGTGAGCTGCACCCCGCCGGGCCACGCTGCATGCAGCTGCTCAGCCAAGGTGATGGCTTCCCACACGCCATTTAGCTCCGAGATGGTGCCCGAATAAAGCAGGCGCAATGGCTGGCCGGGCGGCGGCAGGGCGTGTGGCCGAATGGGCTGAATTTCTCCCGGCGCGGGCTGGTATTTGTTTTCGAGCACCAGCACCCGGCCCCCTGGCACAAGGTTCAGAAAAGTCAGCTCGTCGGCGTAGCTGGCTTCGGCTAGCACCACGGCTGCCGCCCGGCGCGCGGCCAAGCCTTCGACCCAACGCAGGCCGGCCGCCAGCAGGCGCCGCACGACACCCTGGTACACCTGCTGCGTCGAAACGTTCAGGGCGTAGTTCTCGCGGATGTCATAGATGAACCGGCGTCCCCGGGCCAGCCGCTGCCAGAGCAGCGTGAGCGGCAGCAGCTCCGGGGCGTGCACGAAAACCACGTCTGGTTTCAACCGGCGCAGGAGCTGCCCGTAGCGCCACTGCGCCGCCAGTCGGCCCAGGCCCAAACGGGAGCCCTCAAAGATGCCGTGCTGGTGCACTCGCGCGCGCTCATCGGAAGCGCTGGCCAGGGGGGCGCGGCCGGCCACGTGCACTTGCGTGAAGGGCCGCTCCAGCAGGGTTTCGGCAAACTTACCCCGCATGCGCGTGTCGTCGACGGGTTTCAGCACCGAGGCCAGCAGAACGACAAGTTTGGAATCTTTTGGAACGGGCACAGCTCAAAGATGCTGGTTTTGGCAGGCGCACGCAAGTTTGGGGGTTGCCACGCCAACTACAACCGAAGGTCAGCGAAGCTAAAGTTCGCGCTGCTTAGCGCGGCAGGCAGTTGCCTGCCGCTACCGCAGCACCACCGTGCGCTGGTCGGCTACGAGCACCGTGAACACGCCCAGGCCGCCCTGCACGGTGCTGCGGATGCGGGCCGGCTGCGCGAAGGGGTTGCCGTTGGCCGAAATGGCCCCGCGCACACTCAACTGGAAGTTGTAGTAGTCGGGCTCCATGTGGAAGAGCGTGGCCGTCATGGTGTCGCCGGGCATGAAGCGGTAGGTGGTGGGGAAGGTGTACGCCTGGCCGTCGAACAACTCGCCGCTCACCAGGTAGTCGCCTTCCGAGTCGTTGAGGTCGCGCTGGTTGGTGAGCAGCAGGCGGTAGTAGTCGGCGGTGCCGCCCGGGTCAGTGAAGCGGGTGACGAAGTTGAAGCGCTGCTCAGGGCCGTTCACGCCGTTGGAGGCGTAGCGCACCGTGTCGATGGGCACGAACGTGGGCACGCCGGTGCTGCCCGTCACGTGACGGCCGCGTCTGTCGCGCACATCAAGCCCGAAGCGCTGGCCCGGCTGCATGGCCAGCGGCGCCGTGCCGATGTGCGTGAACACCTTGCGCGTCAGCGGGTCGATGCCCGGCGCGAACTGCAGCGGCACCGTCTGCCCGCCCGGCAGCGTGAGGCGCACCGTCACATCAACCGGCACCTGGATGGTGATGCCGTTGATGCCGAGCCCCAGCGTGGGCACAGCGGCGGTGGGCAACGTGATGACGGGCTGCCCCGTGCCGTCGGCCTTCGAGGGCAGGTAGGTGCCCGACTCCACCACCGTGAGGCGCGGCACTTCGCCGGCCCGCAGGTAGCACTCCACCACCAGCTCGGGCGTGTAGGCGGGCAGCACCACGTCCACCTCGTTTTCGAGGTTGCAGCCCGCTGCCAGCAGCAGTGCGCCGCCCAGGCTTAGCCGGCTGAATAATTGCTTTGCAGATATTGCCACGGCTTAGAATTTGAAATTGTAAGTGACTGACGGGATGATGGGAAACAGCGACACCTGCTGCGCCGTGAAGCCGTCGATGAGGTCGGTGTTGGGGTTGCGCGAAATCTCGAAGTACACGAAGTAGGCGTTGCGCCGGTCGTAGGCGTTGTAGACGCTGAAGGTGAGGTCGCGCTCGGTGCCGAAGCGCACGGGGCGCAGCTTCCACACCACGCCCAGGTCGAGGCGGTGGTAGGGGATGAGGCGGTAGGTGTTGCGGTCGGGGTACACGGGTACGGCCAGGATGTCGCCGCCCGGCACGTTTTGCAGCGGGAAGCGGCCGGCCGGCAGGGTGGTGGGCGCGCTGCTCGTGTACACGAAGCTGGCCGTCAGGCTCAGCCGGGTGTTGAGCTGGTGCAGTACCACCACGTTCAGATTGTGGCGGCGGTCGTAGCTGGGGTAGTAGTTGCGGCCGTCGTTGATGCCCGGGGTGCCGCGCTGGGGGCCAAACCGGCGCCAGCTCCAAGCCAGCGTGTAGCCTATCCAGCCGGTGGTTTTGCCCTTCTGCTTTTCCAGGTACAACTCGTTGCCGTAGCTCCAGCCCTCGCCGAACAGGAATTCCTGGTCGAGGTTGGGGTTGGCAAAAATCTGGGCGCCGTCGCGAAAATCCACCTGGTTTTGCGCCCACTTGTAATACACCTCATCCGTCAGCAGAAACTTGCCGCCAAACAGCAGCCAGCTGAAGCCCGTGCTCACCTGTTGGGAACGCTGCGGCTTCACGCTCAGCCGCGAGGGGTACCAGATGTCGGTGGGCAGCGAGGCGCCCGTGTTGCTGGCCAGGTGGGCGTACTGGTACATCAGGGCGTAGTTGGCTTTCAGCGAAAGCTTGTCGCTGAAGGCATAGCGCGCGGCCAGGCGCGGCTCCAGCCCGCCGTATACCTGCCCCGCGTCGCTGCTGAAGCCGCTCAGGCGCAGCCCCACTTCGGCCTGCAGCTTGTCGCTCACCTTCCAGTTGTCGCTGGCGTAGAGGCCGCCTTCCAGCGCGGGGTAGCTGATGTTGTCGTCCACGTTCAGCGAGTTGTCGGCCGTTTCGACCTGCAGCCGGCCCACGCCAAAGGTGTGGTGCGTGAAGCTGCCCCCGAAGCGCAGCTTGTGCGCGGGGTTCAGGTCGTAGTCGAAATCGGCGCGGGCGTTGAGGTCGCGAATGGTCGACGTCAGCCCAAACGAAGCCACGTCAACCTGGCTGCCCAGCGAGTAGCGGTAGCTCGTCATACCCACCTGCGTGTTGGCCGTGAGGCGGGGCGAGAACGTGTGCTGCCAGCGCAGCGTGCCCAGCGTGTTGCCCCACGAAAAGTTGGCCTGCAGGTTGCCAAACGAGTTGAAGCCAAACACGTCGCGCCCCAGGTAGCCGGTGGCAAACACCTGGTCTTTCTCACCCAGCGTGTAGTTGGCCTTGGCGTTGAAGTCCTGGAAATAATAATCGGGAATGGGCCGGTAGCCCTCCGTATTGGTATTGGCCCGGTTGATGGCGCGCGTGAACACGTCGAAGTACGTGCGCCGCGCACTCACGATGAACGAGCCCTTGGCCGGCTGACCTTCTGCGCGCTTGCCCAGCGGCCCTTCCAGGCTCAGGCGCGAGGCAATGAGGCCGATGCCGCCGGTCACGGTGAACTTCTCGCGGCTGCCCTCGCGCAGCCGCACGTCAATCACCGACGAGAGCCGCCCGCCAAACTGCGCCGGAAAGCCCGACTTGTACAAGTCCACGCTCTGCACCGCATCAGAGTTGAACACCGAAAACAGCCCGAACAGGTGGTTGGGGTTGTAAATAAGCGCGTTGTCGAGCAGCACCAGGTTCTGGTCGGCCGAGCCGCCGCGCACAAACAGGCCGCTGCTGCCCTCGCCGCCGCTCTGCACGCCGGGCTTGAGCTGCAGCGTCTTCAGAATATCAACCTCGCCAAACAGCGCCGGCAGCAGCTTGGCCTCGCGGATGCTGAGGTGCTCCACACCCATTTGGGTGGTCACAAGCTTCTCCTCCAGCGTTTGCTGCCCCTGTACCACCACTTCGGTCAGCTCGTTGGCATTGGGGGCCAGCGTGAGGTCGCGCTGCTGGTTGCGGGCCAGGTTCACCCGGAAGGTCTGGGGCAGGTAGCCCACGAAGGACACCAGCACCTCCTGCGGCCCGGCCGGCACGTCGAGGCGGTAGCGGCCGTTTTCATCGGTGGCCGTGCCCAGGCCCAGGGCCGGCACGGCCACGGTGGCGCCCGGGAGGGCCGCGCCGTCGGTGCCGCGCACCTGCCCGCTGAGCACGTGCCGCGCCTGCGCCCAACCCAGTTGCGGCGCCAGTAGCCCGATAGCTAATACAGTGGCGGCCCGGTAGCTGGTGCGAGTATTTATTGGCATTTGCTTATCCTTCTGCTAATTATTGATTCCGACGAGTGGCGGACCCCCGTGCCCCATTTTGCCGCCCGCGCCTGCGACAGCCCGCGTCTTCATGCGTTCTTCATGTTGGTAAACGCGCAACCGGCCTGAATGTTAGACAAGGGGCAGTGGTGCTCGTTTGAACGACGTAGGGGCGGGGCTTGCCCTCGCCCGGGCGTTGAACGGATTCGTTGAAATGGCACGGCTGCCCGGGCGGGGGCACGCCCTGCCCCTACGTCTTTTTGGTTGTTCGATGAGCCCCAAGCAGCTTTGATACCCGTCGGGCACCCGCCGCAATGCTAGTTTTGCAGCGTCCAGCGGCGAACGCATCGTCCGGCTGCTGGTTCTTTACCTAATTCCGTTTCGTCAAATGTCCGACTTGCAAACCCTCATCGAAGCTGCTTGGGCCGACCGCGCCCTGCTTCAAACCCCCGAAACCAAAGCCGCCATCGAGCACGTCATCGAGGAACTCGACAAGGGCCGCCTGCGCGTGGCCGAGCCGCCCCAGGACCGCACCAACGAATGGCAGGTGAACGACTGGGTGAAGAAAGCCGTGATTCTCTACTTCCCCATTCGCCAGATGAGCACCCAGGAAGTGGGCCCCTTCGAGTACCACGACAAAATGGCCCTCAAAACCGACTACGCCGGCCAGCAGGTGCGCGTGGTGCCGCCCGCCGTGGCCCGCTACGGCGCCTACCTGGCCCCCGGCGTCATCCTCATGCCCAGCTACACCAACATCGGCGCCTACGTGGGCGAGGGCACGATGGTGGACACCTGGGCCACCGTGGGCTCCTGCGCCCAGATTGGCAAAGGCGTGCACCTGAGCGGCGGCGTGGGCATCGGCGGCGTGCTGGAGCCCGTGCAAGCCGCCCCCGTCATCATCGAGGACGGCGCCTTCATCGGCTCGCGCAGCATCCTCGTGGAAGGCTGCCGCATTGGCACCGAGGCCGTCATTGGCGCAGGCGTTACCATCACCGGCAGCACCAAAATTATCGACGTGACCGGCTCTGAGCCCAAGGAATATAAAGGTTATGTGCCGCCCCGTTCGGTGGTCATCCCCGGCTCCATTGCCAAGCAATTTCCGGCTGGCGAGTACCAGGTGCCCTGCGCCCTCATCATCGGCCAGCGCAAACCCAGCACGGATTTGAAGACGAGTTTGAATGACGCGCTGCGGGACTTTGGGGTGAGTGTTTAACTAGGCTAAAATGGAAAGCAGTGGCTGCTTGGGGTGTGTTGGTGGAGTTATAAAATTGACTCTGCTGCTGTGCATCGCATACGGTTTGTATGCCTGGGTAGCGCCAGCCAGTCCGCCCGACCATAGCTATCTGGTGCATGCCGACGAGCGGACCTACGTAGAGGTGGAAACGGAGCAGCACATCGATTGGGGGGGCTGGGACCGGCAAGGCGAACCTTCTTATTGGACCACCAATATCTATTATACCCAGCTGGGCGGCTGGTTTGGTCGCACCCACCGGATATTACTAGCCAAAATGAATACGGGCGACCGTGAGGACCAACTGGCCGAAGCCGAGTTTCGGCGCTCCAGCGAAGGGGGCTACGTGGCCCCGGTTTATATCAGCGTCGTGAACAACTGGTTTACCCCGCCCCATCGTTTTCCCGACGATACCGTGAAGCAGATTGACTGGAAAGGCCGAGCACGTTCGTTGCAAAGCATGAATTTCAAAGATTTACAATAAAAAAGCCCGCTAACCAGCGGGCTTTTTATGTTCATGGAAAAATGAATTACACCCCCGCCTTCAGCTTCTCGCCGAACAGCGCTTTCACTTTCTCCACCTTAGGGCGGGCCACAAACTGGCAGTAGGGCTCGTGGCCGTGCAGGTTGAAATAGTTTTGGTGGTAATCCTCGGCGGGGTAGAAGGCCGGGGCGGGCAGAATCTCCGTTACCACGGGGTTGGGGAAGGCCTGGTTGTCGTTGAGCTTCTTCTTATACTCCTCGGCAAGTTGCTTTTGCTCGTCGTTGTGGTAGTAGATGCCTGAGCGGTACTGCGTGCCCACGTCGTTGCCCTGGCGGTTGAGGGTGGTGGGGTCGTGGGTTTTCCAGAAGATTTCGAGCAGCTCTTTGTAGCTGATAACGGCCGGGTCGAAGGTGATGTCGATGACTTCGTTGTGGCCCGTGAGGCCGCTGCACACTTCTTTATAGGTAGGGTTGGCAATGCGGCCGCCGGTGTAGCCGGATACCACTTTCTCCACCCCCTTCAGGTTCTGAAAAACGGCCTCGACGCACCAGAAGCAGCCGGCGCCAAATGTTGCATGTTGCATGGGTAGGAAATTAATTCGTTGGTGTTGGTAACAACGCGGTAGACGCGGCCCAGGTTATTTCCTTACACGGCACTGCGGAGCACGACGGGGCAATGAACCCGGACTCGCTGGCAGTTCCGGGGCCAACCTTTTGCCACGGCCGCCGGTTGCCACCGAATACTTTGCACCCATGAGCTACACCTACCACTCCGAAACCTATGGCCGGCCGGCGCTGGAAACCAGTGCCGGGCAGGCCTGGCCCGGCCTGCGGGTAGAGCGCTTTCAGCTGGAGGCTATGGCGCTGCCGGCGCATTACCACGCCCAACACCTGCTCATCATTCATCAGGGCCGCCAGCCGGTTGTGTCCAAACGGCAAAGCGGGAACCGCGTGGAGCAAGACCAGTTTCAGTTCGGCGACGCGGGCCTGTACCCGGCCGGCGAATACGGCCCTATTGCCCTCGACGGCCCCGCCGATGTCATTCACGTGCATCTGGACGCGGAGCAGCTGGAAAACCGGGTTGGCCAAAGCCGACACCTGAGCCACTTTGCGCTGCGCGAGCGGTTTTGCTTCGCCGACGGGCTGCTTACCCAGCTGGGCCGGCAGTTGCTGGCCGCCGCCGGGGCCGAACACGCGCTCGGCCAACTCTACGTCGAGTCGTTGACCAATGCCCTTTGCTACCACCTCATCGAGCACCACACCACCCACGAGCGGCGCGCGGCCGGCCCCGGCCCGCAGCTGCCCGCGGCGGTGCTCGGGCGCATCGACGCCTACCTGGAAGCCCACGCCGAGCAGACCGTAACGTTGGAAGTACTGGCCGGCCTGGCGCATCTGAGCGTGTTTCATTTCGCCCGGCGCTTCAAACTCACCACCGGCCAGTCGCCCTACCAATACGTGCTGGGATGGAAAATCCGGCGGGCCCGGCAGTTGCTGCGCGCCGGCAACCTGCCCTTGGCCCACATTAGCGACGCGCTGGGCTTTGCCTCGCCCGCGCACTTTTCGGCCGCCTTCAGGCGCGCGGTGGGGCAGAGCCCGCGGGAATTTCAGCGAGGGTAGAAGACGCCGCCGCCCGGGGCCAGGCGAGCGAAGGGCAAGAAAGCGAAGAGCAAGAATTCATAAGAAGAGCGCAGGAATTGACCAAGGTGCGGAAGAGCGGGCGGGGACCTTTGCCTCACTCAACAGCAGCACGAAAGCTGCCCCATCTTTTCTCTTATGAACCCTCAAATTTTAGTATCCGGTGGCACCGGCAACCTCGGCGGACGCATCATTGCGGCCTTACTCAAGCGTGGAGCCGCGGTTCGCGCCATCGTGCGAGCCGAAACCGACCCGGCCAAAGTAGAAGCCCTAATCCATCAGGGCGTAGACGTGCGGCGCGTGGACATGGCCGACGTGGCGGCCCTCACCGCGACTTGCGCGGGCATGAGCTGCGTGGTATCGGCCGTGGCGGGCCTGCGCGACGTGATAGTGGAAGGGCAGTCCGCGCTGCTGGCCGCAGCCGTGGCGGCGGGCGTGCCCCGCTTTATTCCGTCCGATTTTTCCAGCGACTACACCCAGCAGCCCGCGGGCGAAAACCGCAATTTCGACCTGCGGCGCGAGTTCCGCGAGCGGCTCGACCAGGCCCCCATTCAGGCCACGTCTATTCTCAACGGCGCCTTTGCCGAGTTGCTGACCTACAACATACCGCTGCTTGATATGAAGCAGCACCAGGTGGGGTATTGGGAAGATACTGACTGGCGCATCGACTTCACCACCATGGACGACACGGCCGCCTTCACCGCTGCCGCTGCCCTGGACCCCGCCGCGCCGCGCTTCCTGCGCATTGCCAGCTTCCAGCCCAGCCCCACCGAGCTGGCCGCCGCGGCTAAGGCGGCCGGCAAAGGCCCGTTTGAGCTGGTGCGCCTGGGGGCACGGGCTGACCTGGCCGCTGCCATTGGGCACGCCCGCGCTGCCAATCCGGCCGGCGAGCAGCAACTGTATGCTAACTGGCAGCAGATGCAGTACCTGCTCAGCATGTTCAGCGTCCAGAGCACGCCGCTCGACAATGCGCGCTATCCGGACCTGCGCTGGACCAGCCTGCCCGAAGTGCTGACCGGCCAGCAGGCCGACCTTGGCAACTCCAAGCCGTTGGACGCTTACGCTGATGAGGAGCTTATCAAGCACTTTCCAGGCTTTACGAACCACTACGCCACTGTGAAAGGCGTGCGCCTGCACTACGTGGAAGGTGGCAGCGGGCAGCCGCTCATCTGCCTGCCCGGCTGGCCCCAAACCTGGTTTTCCTACCACCCCATCGCCGCGCAGCTGGCCCAGCACTACCGCGTCATCATCGTGGATATCCGGGGCATGGGCACCTCCGACAAGCCCGCGTCGGGTTACGATAAGAAGACCATGGCGCAGGATATTCACGCCCTGCTGCAGCACCTGGGCTTGGCCAAAGTAGCATTGCTGGGCCATGACATCGGCGGCATGGTGGCGGCCAGTTTTGCCTGCAATTACCCCGAAGCTACCGACAAGCTCATCCTGGCCGACGGCGGCCACCCCAGCGACGGCATGCGCTACATGTCGCTGCTGCCCGCGCCGGGCGCTTTCGCCGGCAAGATGGACGGCCGGCAGCCCTACGTGTGGTGGATGGCCTTCAACCAGGTGAAGGGCTTGCCCGAAAAGCTCCTCGAGGGTCGCTTCCAGCACCTGCTCGACTACCTTTTTGCCTACGTGATGCTGGACGAGAGCCGCATGTCCGCCTTCGACCGGGCCGTGTACGCCGCCGCCTACAACGACGCGGCCAGCATTCGGGCGGCCAACGCCTGGTACCAGGCCTTCGAGCAGGACATGGCCGACGCCCGCACCTACGCCCCGCTCACTCTGCCCGTGCTGGGCATCGGCAGCTACGTTTCGTTCGAAAACATGAAGATGAGCCTGCCCGCCCTCGCGCCCCAGGCCCAACTTGTCGGCCTCCCCGACAGCGGGCACTATATGTTCGAAGAAAAGCCCGAACGGGTACTGGCCGCCGTGCGGGAGTTTCTGCAATAGCTCAACTTCAAATTACCAGCGAGTACTCGCTTCTCTTTTCCGGTAAAGCGAAAAGCCCGCTGCGAATACTCGCAGCGGGCTTTTATCGGCTGTAACAACCCTTACTTCCGGAACCGTTCGGCCACCACCAGCTCCTTCGAGCCGGCCGTATACTGGTAGAAGCCTTCGCCCGACTTCACGCCCAGGCGGCCGGCCATCACCATGTTCACCAGCAGGGGACAGGGGGCGTATTTGGGGTTGCCCAGGCCCTCGTGGAGCACCCGCAGGATGGCCAGGCACACGTCCAACCCGATAAAGTCGGCCAATTGCAGGGGGCCCATGGGGTGGGCCATGCCCAGCTTCATCACCGTGTCGATTTCCTCTACGCCCGCCACGCCCTCAAACAGCGTGATGATGGCCTCGTTTATCATCGGCATCAAAATGCGGTTGGCCACGAAGCCGGGGTAGTCGTTCACTTCCGTCGGCGTTTTGCCCAGCTGGCGCGACAGGTCCATCACCTTTTGCGTCACGGCGTCGGAGGTGGCGTAGCCGCGAATCACTTCCACCAGCTTCATCACCGGCACGGGGTTCATGAAGTGCATGCCGATAACCTGCGCGGGCCGCTTGGTGACGGCTGCAATCTTGGTAATGGAAATCGACGAAGTGTTAGAAGCCAAGATGGCTTCGGTGGGGGCGTGCTGGTCGAGGTCGCGGAAGATTTGCAGCTTGAGGTCCACGTTTTCGGTGGCGGCTTCTACCACCAGTTCGGCGCCGGCTACGCCTTCGGCCAGCGAGGTGAACGTGCGCAGGCGGCCCAGGGTGGCGGTTTTGTCGTCTTCGCTCAAGGAGGCTTTGGCCACCTGGCGGTCGAGGTTTTTGGTGATGGTGCCGAGGGCGCGGTCCAGGGCCGGCTGGCTGATGTCGATGAGGGCCACGGAAAAGCCGTGCTGCGCAAATACATGGGCAATGCCATTGCCCATGGTGCCGGAGCCAATTACGGCGACGTTCATAAAGAAGAACTTAAAATGTGGGTGGGAATACGAAGGCAGGCCGGTAGCCAGGCCCGGCAAAGCTACGGCGGCGTTGGCAACTGCCCTTTTTGTTTGCGGGCCGCCAACTTTTTTTTCAATAAATATATCCTTTTGAAAACACCCGCGTACAAAGCCGCATAGTCTGTTTCTTTCACCTCCTTCACACACACTAGCCATGGGCAACCTCCTGTATATCATCGCCGTCATCCTCGTCATCATCTGGGCCGTTAGCTACTTCGGTGGCTACTACACGGGCGGCATCGTTCACACCCTGTTGGTGATTGCCATCATCGCTATCCTGCTGCGCGTTATTAGCGGCCGAAGCGCTGTCTAAAGCGCCCCCTGGGTTAACTTAAAAACACAAAAAAGCCGTGCTGACTAATCAGCACGGCTTTTTTGTGTTTGTTGCAATCGGAATCAGCGCCCGATGTTGAACAGAAAATTGAACCGAATAACCGGGTTGGAGTAAATCCGGTTGTAATCGTCCTGGAAGTTGTACAGCAGCAAAATATCGGCGGCAGCGCGCGTGCTGAACTGCTGCCGGTAGCCGAGGCCGGCTAGGGGCGTCTGCACCGTGCGGGTCACCACGCGGCCCGTGACGTAGCCCTGCTGGTCCACTTCAAGCAGTTGGGCCCGAGTATTCTCAAATTCGGCGTGCACCAGAAACTGGTTGATGACCTTAATTTGTCCGAACACCTTGACCCCAATGCTCTTGGTGCTGATGTTGGCCACGTTCTGCCCGGCACTGTTGCTGAAGCCGTAGTTGCTATAGGCATAGCTTAGGCCCGGGCCCACCGCAATGCGGTCGTTGAGGCGGTAGCCCAACGCCGGCGAGATGCTGAAATCAAACTGGCTTTGGCCCCCGTAGGAACTGTAGCCCAGGCCGAAGCCCGAATAAACAAACAAGCGCGTGTTCATTTCCGCTTTTTCCTGGGCGGCTTTCCGCTCTTTCTCGCGGTCTGGCAGCTCCAGCCCCGACGGGCTATCTGCCGAAGGTTGGGGCATGGGGGCCGTGGTAGCCGGCTCGGGCACGGGTTGCGTGGCCGGCACTGGGGCCGGCGCAGGCGTGGGCTCCACGGGGCGGGGCGGGGCAGGCGGCGGGCCGGGAGGGGCCGAATTCAGCACGGGCTTGTCCTGGGCCTGGGCCTTGTGGGCCGGCAGGTAAGCCACGCCCAGCAGCAACACCAGCGGGAGCAAATGACGTTTCATGGGGAGCAAAGCGGAATGAGAAGGAAAGATGGCGATGGATGAGTTAACAGTCGATGAAAGAACGAAAGTTAACCCATCCATCGTTCGGCCATCCGCCGAATACTTAAGCCAACTGGTACATTTTCTGGCGCTGGGCTTTCAGCGTTTCGTCGGCCAGGTATTCTTCGTAGTTCATGCGGCGGTCGATGATGCCGTCCGGGGTCAATTCGATAATGCGGTTGGCCACCGTGTCGATGAACTGCAAGTCGTGCGAGGCAAACAGCAGCGAGCCCGTGAAGTCCTTCAGGCCGTTGTTCAGGGCCTGAATGCTTTCCAGGTCCAGGTGGTTCGTGGGGTCATCAAGCACCAGCACGTTGCCGCTTTCCAGCATCATTTTCGAGAGCATGCAGCGCACTTTCTCGCCCCCGCTCAGCACGTTGGGTTTCTTTTGGCTTTCCTCGCCCGAAAACAGCATCCGGCCCAGCCAGCCGCGCACAAAGCTCTCGTCTTTCTCTACCGAGTACTGGCGCAGCCAGTCCACCAGGTTCATGTTGTCGGCTTGGAAGAAGGCGCTGTTTTCCTTCGGGAAGTAGCTCGGGGTAATGGTGGTGCCCCAGTTGTAGGTGCCCTTATCGGCCTTGGCTTCGCCGAAAATAATGTCGAACAGGAGGGAAGCAGCGCGGTCGTCGCGGCCCACAATGGCCACTTTGTCGCCTTTGTCGAGCGTAAACGACACGTTTTTCAGCACCGACTGGCCGTCTACGGTCTTGCTTACGCCATCTACGCTCAGCAGCTGGTTGCCGGCTTCACGCTCGGGCTTGAAGGCAATGTATGGGTAGCGGCGCGATGACGGCTTAATTTCCTCCAGCGTCAGCTTTTGCAGCAGCTTCTGGCGGCTGGTGGCCTGTTTGCTTTTCGAGGCGTTGGCCGAGAAGCGGCGCACAAACTCTTCGAGCTCTTTGCGCTTGTCCTCGGTTTTCTTGTTCACGTCCTGGCGCTGGCGCAGGGCCAACTGGCTGCTCTCGTACCAAAACGAGTAGTTGCCGGGATACATCGTGATTTTCGAGAAGTCCAGGTCGGCCATGTAGTTGCACACGGCGTCGAGGAAGTGGCGGTCGTGGCTCACCACAATCACGGTGTTCTCGAAGTTATCCAGGAAGTTTTCGAGCCAGAGCACGCTCTCGGCGTCGAGGTTGTTGGTCGGTTCGTCGAGCAGCAGCACGTCAGGGTTGCCAAACAGTGCCTGGGCCAGCAGCACGCGCACCTTCTCGCTGGCGCCGAGGTCGGCCATGAGCGAGTAGTGCTTGTCTTCGGTGATGCCGAGGCCGGAAAGCAGCTCGGCGGCCTTGTATTCGGCGTCCCAGCCTTCCATGTCGGCAAACTCGCTTTCGAGCACGCCCAGGCGCTCGCCGTCGGCATCGGTGGCCGTGCCGGCGTCGTACTTGGCGTAGAGGGCATCCTTCTCGGTCATCACCTCGGCCAGGCGCTGGTGGCCTTTGATGACGGTTTGCAGCACGGCCTGGTCGTCGTAAGCAAACTGGTTCTGCTTGAGCACGGCCAGACGCTGCCCGGCGGGCATTTCCACCGAGCCGGTGTTGGGCTCAATCTCGCCCGAAAGGATTTTCAGGAACGTGGACTTGCCCGCGCCGTTGGCCCCGATGAGGCCGTACACGTTGCCGGGCAGAAATTTAACGGTGACGTCTTCAAACAGCACGCGCTTCCCGTAGCGCAGGCTCACATTGGAGGTGGAAATCATTCAACTAACTAGAAAGAGTAGGTAAAAAGGCGCACGCAACGCCGCCGGCGGTAAAATTACGCACGATGCCGCTGCCGAAGCATTTTATCAAACGGCCGCCGATGCAAATAAGTGCCTGTCAGGGGCATTCCTACACAACCCCGCGCCGGGCGGGGGAGTATAAAGAGAAAGCACCGTGGCTTCACACCACTTTCCTTCCACTCCTACCTAAATCAGCATTCTCAATGGCAACTGCATCCTCTTCCGCATTGAAAGGTTCCACCTCGCGTTCGGCCAGCCGCTTGGCCCGCTTGCGCGCCACCGCCGAAAACAACGGCGTGCGCTACGGCATCTACACGGGTATCGGCCTGGTAGTTTACATGGTAATAGCCGCCGTTACCGGCTTCATGGGCAGCCTGGAAGCCAGCTCGCTCAACGGGGCCATCATCGTTCTGGGCGTGGTGCTGTCTATTCGCCACCTGCGCAATGTAAAAGGCGCGCGCATGGGCTACCTCGAAGGCTACGGCACGGGCATCGTAACGGCCATGGTGGCTTCGGTGATGCTGGGCATTGCTTTCTGGGTAATGGGGGGCATCAGCCCCCAGGCCATCTCGCAAATTCGCACCCGCGACCTGTTTGGCTCCGACCTGGGTGTGCTCATCAGCGGTTTGGGCATCATCCTGATGGGTACGATGACCGGGGTTATCACCGCCCTTGTGGCCATGCAGCACTTCCGTGCCCCCGATGAAGAGCAAACACTTGCTGAACAGAGCAATGACTAAGGCTAACCACCCCACCAGCTTGAAGAAAAGGCCGGCCCTCAGAGCCGGTCTTTTTTGTGCACGTTTAGTTGGGATTTATTGAGATAATAAGATGAAGTAGACTAATTCGGAAACTAAACACTAACTTGCGGTCGTTAAGAACAAATCTCAAACATCTTCCCTGTTAACTATTTGTTTTTTATGTGCAAGTCCAACGCCTTTTTGCTGACGCTGCTGTTGGCCGGCGTCTCCTTCGGCGCACAAGCCCAAATGGCAGACCGGCTGAGCGAACACCCCACGTTCGGCAAAGCCGTGAATGCCGATGCCCAGGCGACCACCCGTGAGATGGTGGCCCGCCTGCACCTCAACGAAGGCCAGTACCTAAAGCTGTTGCCCCTGAACCGCACCAAGCTGGCAGGCCTCAACAGCATCAACCGCGACTATAAGAACGACGAAGCCGCCCGCGCGGCCAAAACCGCCGAACTCGAAGCCCAATACGAGCAGGAGTGCAGCCGCATTCTCACCCCCTCGCAGCTGAGCCAGCTGCAGCAGGCCAACGGCCAGCCAGCCGCCGCGCCCGCCAGCACGGGCAACGGATTGGGATAAATGCCCCTTTTAAGCTGAAAAGCCCCGCCAGTATTTAATTGGCGGGGCTTTTTTTATGGTTGCGCAGTTGGCTTGAGCGGGTCGGCCAGTACCTCCGTGACGGTGCCGAGCGGTCCGAAGCGCAGGCTCAGGCAGGCCGCGCCGGAGCGCGGGTGGCGGGCTTCGCACTGGCTGCCGGGCTCCAAGTAGTAGTAATACACCTTCTCGGTATTGGCGCGGAGTTCTTCCTCGTCGGGCGGGCCGAGCAGGGCCGTCACGTCGTTAGCCCGGGCCTCGTAGAGCTGCTCTTTGGCGCGCACCAAAATGGGCACGGCGGCGCGGCGCTGGTCGCGGCAGGCGAAAGGGTCGGCCCGCCAGGTGGCGGCGTCGAAGCCTTCGACTTTGGGCAGCGCGTGGCCGCAGCCGCTCAAGCTAAGTTCGCCCAAGGCCCAAACGGCGGCACCGAACAAGTATTTGGCAGAAACGAAAGACTTGGGCATGGGCAATTGAGCAGAAAGCGCGCCGGGCAGGGCTTAAAAATTGACGAAACTAAGCACTAAATTTGGCACGATGCTGTATAAAGTCCCTACCGGGGAATTAGAAAATATAATTAGGCTGCATGCAATGAAAATTAAAACCATCATGGCCACGCTGCTGGCGGGCGCTTGGTTGGGGGCGGGCACAGTGGCGGCCCAGTCGGTGCCCGCGGCCGTGGCTGCGCTGCCCGGGCCGGCACGCCAGGCCTATTACCAAGCCGCTTTTGAGCAGCAGGCGGCGCTGCTATATGCCAAAATGAAGCTGGGGGCCACGGGCCTGTCGCTGCCGGTGTTTCGGGAGGGGCTGGTGGGGTACTACAACCTGCGAAAAGGCAGTGGCTCACCGGTGCTCACGCTGATTGATTTCAGCCGCTCGAGCCAGCAGAAGCGCCTGTGGGTGCTGGACGTGGCGCGGGCCAAGGTGTTGTTTCATACGCTGGTGGCGCACGGCAAGGCCAGTGGGGGCGACGTGCCCCTGGCTTTTTCGAACCGCGACGGCTCCGAGATGAGCAGCCTGGGCTTCTACCGCACGGCGCCCACCACCTACACCGGCAAGCACGGCTTGTCGCTGAAAATCCGGGGCCTCGACCCCGGTTTCAACACCAATGCTGAAAGCCGGGCCGTGGTGGTGCACGGCGCCGAGTACGTGTGCGAGGATTTTGTGAAAACCCACGGCCGGCTCGGGCGCAGCCAGGGCTGTCCGGCCCTACCGGTGGCCGAAACGGCGGCCATTGTGAAGGCCATCAAGGGCGGGAGCGTGGTGTACCTGCACGGGCCGGCCACGGCGGGTTACCGCTCGCAGTGGCTCAACCTCGACACGGCCGCGACGACTTACGCCGGCCTGCAGCAGGGCGGCGGTGCGGCCCGCGCCAACTGAGCGGAATAACCAGAACGGAACGGGTGCGTTAAAAGCGCGGGCTGGCCTACGAAGAGGCCGGTTCGCGCTTTTTTCTTCACCCTTTTCTTTCCTAGCTATGCGCCTCAATCTCCGCTTCATCATTGCCCTTATCGTGGCGGCGGTATCCTTATTCGGTTACTTTTTCAACACTTCGAAAAACGAAGTGACCGGCGAAACCCAGCACGTAAACATGAGCACCGACCAGGAAATTGCCCTGGGCGTGCAGGCGGCCCCGGAAATGGCCGCCCAGTACGGTGGCGAAAGCCCCGATGCCCGGGCCACAGCCGCCGTGCAGGCCGTGGGACAAAAAATCATTGCCAGCACCAAAGCCGGGCAGACGCCCTACCGCTTCCAGTTCCACCTGCTGGCCGACGACCAGACCATCAACGCCTTTGCGCTGCCCGGCGGGCAGATATTCATCACGAAAGGTATTCTGAACAAGCTGACTTCGGAGGGCCAGCTGGCGGGGGTGCTGGCCCACGAGATTGGCCACGTGGTGGCCCGGCACTCGGCCGAGCAGGTGGCCAAGTCGAACCTGACGCAGGGCTTGGCCGGTGCTGCCGGCATCGCCTCCTACGACCCCAACAACCCCGGCAGCTCGGTGGCCAAAGCGGCCATAGCGGCGGCCATTGCCAAGGTGGTGAACCTGCGCTTCGGCCGCGAAGACGAGCTGGAGGCCGACCGCCTGGCCGTCGATTTCACGCCCCAGGCCGGCTACGACCCCCGCGCCATGATTCAGGTGATGCAGATGCTGCAGCAGCAGGGCGGCCGCAGTTCTACGCCGGAGTTCCTCAGCACCCACCCCGACCCGGGCAACCGCATCGGGGAGCTGCAAAAGGAAATTGCCGCAGAGTTTCCGCAGGGCGTGCCTGCGGGGTTGAAGCAGTAGTCTGAACCGCAGATTTTCGCAGATTAAACGGATAAGAACGGATTCAGAGGAGCACTTCAAATTGCCTTGCTCTTATTCTTATCTAAACACAAAAGCCGCAGCTGATTAGCCGCGGCTTTTGTGTTTGAATGGTCAACGAAGAAACGTAAAACTGTGGGCGAACAATTTATAATGCGTCCATTCGAATCCGTTCTTATCCGTTTAATCTGCGAAAATCTGCGGTTCAGAAGTTCGGCGGCGTCAGGTTCTTGAAGTGGCCATTGAGCCGCACCCGGTCCTTGAGGCGCTCGGTTTCGAGGACGACGGGGAGGATGGTGTCGAGGTGCTCGCGCACCATTTCCTGGCGTTCCTGCTCGCTGGTGGTGGCCAGGAGCTGGTATTCCTGGTCGGTGCTGAAGCCGATGTGGTGGGCCACATCGAAGATGCAGTAGTCGGGGGCCAGCTCGAGCAGCAGCTTGCGCAGGCCCAGCGCTTCGTAGAGCTGGCGCACCTGGCGGGTGATGATGTCGCGCAGCACGGGGTCGGCCACGTCGTCCTGCACCACGTCTTCGATGAGCCCGCCGGCGTAGAGCTTGCCGGGGGCCTGGCGGTAGAACTTGTTGATGCGGAACACGCCCACGGCCCGGGTGCGGATGTCGAGCTCACCGCTGGCATAGGTTTGCTCCACGCTGATGAGGCGCATTTCGGTGCCCAGCTCGCTGAGGGAATTGTCGAGGTAGGGCGGGATGCCGAAGGTAGTGTTTTGCTCAATGCACTCGCGCACGAGCTGACGGTAGCGGGGCTCGAAAATGTGCAGGTTCAGCTTTTCGCCCGGAAAAACCACCAGATTGAGCGGGAAAAGGGGCAGCAGGCGGGCCATTGGTGCTGGGAAGTGGGAAGTGAGGAGCCGGAAGCGGGAACCGGAGTGCAGATGGGTAACAGCAAAGCCCGGCCTTAGGGTTTGGGTGGCTGCCCTGGCCGAGCGGGCCGAAGGTAGGCGGGAAAGCCGAAACCCCGCGCGCCACGCTACTTTTGCCCCAATGTCCTCGGCCAAACCTACTCCCCTGATTCCTGATTTTTCGCTGTTGCTCAAGCAAGCGGGGCGCCTGCTGCTGCAAGTGGTGGCGGCCCTGTTTCTGACCTCGGTGGCCTGGGTGCTGATGTACCGCTGGGTGGCGCCGCCCGCCACCTGGCTGATGCTGGACCGCCGCGCCCACGCGCCGGTGGGGCTGGGCTACTACGGCATCCAGCCCGACCCGCGCCACATCAACTACCAGTTCCGGACCCTGGACGAGGTGGCACCCTCGGTGCCGCTGGCCCTGGTGGCGGCCGAAGACCAGCGCTTCCTCATTCACCACGGCTTCGATTTCGACGCCCTCACCAAAGCCGCCAAGCGCAACTGGAACCGCGCCGAGGGCAAGCCGGTGGTGGGGGGCAGCACCATTTCGCAGCAGGTGGCCAAAAACGTGTTTTTGTGGCAGGGGCGGAGCTACGTGCGCAAGGCGGCCGAGGCTTATTTCACGGTGCTCATTGAGTTTTTGTGGAACAAGCGCCGCATCATGGAGATGTATCTGAGCGTGGCCGAGATGGGCGACTGCACCTTTGGGGTGGAAGCGGCCAGCCTGCGCTACTTCGGCAAACACGCCAGCGAGGTGAGCCCGGCCGAGGCGGCCCTCCTGGCCGGGGTGCTGCCCAACCCGCTGCGCTTCCGCGCCTCCAATCCCGGGCCGGTGGCGCGGGCCAAGCAGCTGCGGGTGCTGCGCAACATGAAGCGGTTGGGCGGCACGCGCTTCGTGGCGGAGATATTGAAGTAATGGACGTTCGGGCGCTCTTGCGGGTCGTTCAGGCATAGGGCCTCACGGGACCCCTCTGGGGCCGTCCCCCTCTCCAAAGGAGAGGGGGAGCCTGACAACTTAGGTTGATACAACATCTTTTTAGAAATCAGAACCTCATGCAGAGCATAGCAAAGCATCTTTACCTCCGCAGTAAATCGATTGGGTGGACGAAGCGGGCAGGATACTTCGCTGCGCGCTGCATAGCGGCCAGCGTGGCCCTAAGTGGGTGCACCACGGCGCGTCCGGGAGCTACTGCCGACGCCCCGGCCGCCGCCCGCCGGGCCATTGTACAGTTGCTCACCACGCAGACGGCGGCCTGGAACCGGGGCGACATTCCGGGCTTCATGGAGGGCTACTGGAAGTCGGACTCGCTGGTGTTCATCGGGCGCAAGGGGCCTACTTATGGCTGGCAGCCGACGCTGGAAAACTACCGCAAGGGCTACCCCGATGCGGCCGCCATGGGCCAGCTCGATTTCAGCGGGCTGCAGGTGACGCTGCTGGCGCCCACGGCGGCGCAGGTGGTAGGCCGCTGGCACCTAGCGCGGCCAACGGCAGGCGACGTGGGCGGGTATTTCCTGCTGGTATTGCGTCAGGTGGACGGGGAGTGGAAGGTGGTGGCCGACCACACCAACTAGCGCCGCGTGTGCAAAAGGAATCGAACTGAACGAAGAAATTGCACAAAGGCTGAATTTTATGTAATTGCCCCTTACTTTGGGCTTTAATAGCTTTTGCTCACGGTTTTTTTCTTTTGCGAACAATGTATACTAAACTGCGCAGCCAGGGCGCCTGCCTAGCAAATACGCGGTGGCGGTGGCTGGTGCTGGCGGGCCTGCTGGCCATGAGCCAACAGGCCCGGGCCCAGGCCCTGACGCCAATGGCCGCCCAGCCGCTCGATTCGCTGGCGTCGTTGCAGGGCATGGTGATGGATTCGGCGAAAGGACGCCCGATAGCCGGGGCCACGGTGGTGGTGCAAGGGAAGAACATCGGCGTGGCAACTGATTCCAGCGGCAGATTCAGCCTATTGCTGCCGATGGGTACCTACGAGTTGGCCATCAGCTCCCTGGGCTTCGCGACGCGAACGTATCCAATCAGCAAAAAAGACCTTGGCTACAACGTGACCTACGCCCAACTGCCTCTGTTTTACCTGTTATCGGGGGGGAGAAAGCGGGGCATTGCCGAAGTGATTGTAAGAAGCGCCGGGCCGCCGGCGAAGACCAATGCCCTGACGAAGGTGCAGGTGTACTTTGCCACCGACCGCGAGGCGGAGACGCGGAAGGGAGCAATCACCGACTTCGGCCCCATCCGGGGCCGGAAGGTGAGCTACGGGACGGCGCTGGTCACCATTCCGGGCATTCATAAGAAAGGGGCGATGGAGCGGCCGGGCATGCTCAGGGAAGAAGACCAGTACCGCGACGTGGTGCTGCAAAGCAACCAGGTGCTGGCCGACGCGGCGTTTTTTGCGAAGCTAAGCGCGCAGGTGGCCAGCAGTGCCCAACCGGCGGCGTTTGTGTTCGTGCACGGCTACAACGTGTCGTTTGTCGATGCGGCGCGGCGCACGGCCCAGATGCACTTCGACCTTAAGTTTCCGGGGGTGCCGGTGTTTTTCAGCTGGCCCTCGCAGGCGGCGGTGGCGCCCTACGTGGTGGATGAGCAGAACGCCGAATGGGCGCAAGACGACTTCAAGAAGTTTCTGGTCGATTTCCTGACGCGTACCAACGCCAAGCAGGTATACATCATCGCCCATAGCATGGGCAACCGGCTGGTGGCGCGCGCCATGCGCGATGTGATAAAGGAAAGCCCAAATCTGGCGGGGAAGGTGCAGGAACTGATACTGGCCGCACCCGACATCGACGCCGACGTGTTTGACCGAAACATTGCCCCGGTGCTGGAGAAAAGCGGCATTCATACCACGCTGTACGCGTCGAGCGGAGACAAGGCACTCATGGCTTCGCGGCTGGCCCACGGGCGGTATGACCGGCTGGGCCTAGTGCAGGAGCGGGTGCCCTACACGACGCGGGGCCTGGAAACCATTGTGGCCTCGGAGGCAGACGCGGAGGCGCTGGGGCTGGATTTTGGGCTGGGTCATTCGTACATCGCCGACGTGCCGCTGGTGCTCACGGACCTGGCAGGGCTGATAGTGGGCCGGAAGCGACCTGACCAACGCCCGTCGCTGACCAAGGTGACGGTGGGCGGCAAGAGCTACTGGAACTTGAAGCCGTAGGAGTGAGGCGGCACTACCAAACGACAAAAGCCCGCTCTGACTAAGAACGGGCTTTTGTCGTTTTATGAAATTCCCTGACGCTACAACGCGGCGCGGCGAGTGGTGACGGCTGTAACAAACGTATCGAGGGTGGCAATGTCGTTGGAGAGGGTGTCGCGGTCCAGCTCTTTTTCGAGCAGGGCGGGGACGCCGTAGCTCTCCACTTTCCTGGTGAGGTTGTTGGCGCGGGTCTGGTAGCGGTTGAGCTGGGGTACAGTCTAAGCGGCGAGGTGTATCAATGTAATAATTTTGTCTAGCAGAACTCAGGCTTATACGTTCACTTTGAACGTGAGCAGATGCAAGGAATTGGCCGGTAGGTTTAGTTACTTGCGCTTAATGTAGGTTTTATTGCCATTACTATTAATGTAATAGTGACCACCGCGCGGGCCGGTATGTACGTTGTGGCTGCTGCCAGTACTAGACGGCGATTCGTTTTGGTTCGCCTTGGTGCTGGTAATACCAACAGCAGCAGGTTCGGCATCTGGCCGTGGCTTTTCAAAGGGCGCAAGTGCATTGGAGCGCACGTAGTACCATTTTCCATTTTTTACCACTTGTGCCCAGTTGACGTTTGGGTAACTGATTACAAGGAGTTGTTCCTTCGCTTTTAAGATTAGCGGCGGAAAAAGCGGGGGGGGCAGAATCTGCTAAAGCCGTATCTGCCAGAGAAGAGTAAAGGCGCGTACTTTCAACCAGCTTATAGTACACGCCAGTGTAGCGAGCGTCACCTGGTTGAGCGCGGGTAACAACTGAATAAACTAGAAAGACGAGTAATAGTATAGTTTTCTTCATGCGAAGGATGGGAGATAAGCTGGAATGCGGCAGGAAAGCTACAAAAAACCCTTGCGCTTGAGAAGATGGATAACTATTTTACTGCTAGATATTTGCCTTGGTAGGTAAGCGGCCGTCCATGTAAAAATCTATGTAGCTAAAGTCACGGTTTAGCTCGCTGCTCCATACCGCCGCCATTAAATCGCCCCATGACCGAAAGGAGCAGACCATGAAATGTCCACCTGCAACAACAGGTGCCCCGTTGTCGCTGTACTGGTGCCAGTCGCCCCCGGCCCACACACCGCGCTCGATAATAGACTGTCGGATGGCCTCTAAGTACGGGTACCATTCGGATGCATATCCGGCGATGTAATCTGGCCAACGCATGCCCTCTTTAAATGAATAGCTGCCGCCTAGGTTGTCCAAGTTGAAGCCAGGATGGTTTTCGGAGAAGCTGTCATAGCAATGCCAAGTGACAGTTAGGTGACTCATTTCGTAAATTATTTACTCAGTCTTAGCCCAGTGGATGGGGTACTCTTGCGCAGCCAACGTAGCAGCCTTATACAGCGAACAATTCTGCAAGTAACCACCACAAATCTGAAGGGTCTTATAAGCACTTGCTTCGCCGTGCCAGATGCTGCCAAAGGGCACCTGTTGCGTAGCTTGGCCGCGCTCCCTCGCCTCCACACATGAACCGCTTCGACCGCATCACCGCCATTTTTATCCAGCTGCAGAGCAAGCGCGTGGTGAGCGGGCCCGCGCTGGCCGAGCGGTTTGGCGTGAGCTTGCGCACCATCTACCGCGACCTGCGCACGCTGGAGCTGGCGGGCGTGCCGCTGTTTGGCGAGCCGGGCGTGGGGTACTCGCTGGCCGAGGGCTACCGGCTACCGCCCGTCATGTTCACCCGCGAGGAAGCCACGGCCCTGCTCACGGCCGAAAAGCTGGCCGCCCGCCTCACCGACGCGCCCACGGCCCGGCTCAGCGGCGCGGCCATGGACAAGCTGCGCGCCGTGCTGCGCCGCCCCGACCGCGACCACCTCGAAACCCTCGGCCCCCACATCCAGGTGTTCGGGCCCCGCGCCCCGGCCGACCACCCCGAGGCCTACCAGCCGCTGGTGGCGGCCGTGGCCACGCAGCGCGTGGTGCACCTGCGCTACCAGGCCGCCGACAGCCGCGCGCCCACCACCCGCGACGTGGAGCCCATTGGCCTGTACCGCAGCCGGCACTGGCACGTGGTGGCCTATTGCCGGCTGCGGCAGGCCTTCCGGGAGTTCCGCCTCGACCGCATCGAGCACCTGGAGCTGCGGGCCGAAACCTTCGCCGCCCGCCCCGAAACCCTGGCCCACTACTGGGCCACCGAGGCCGCCCGGCGCGGCAAGGAAAAGGTGGTCATCCGCTTCGAGGCCGGGGCCGTGCTGCCGGCCCTGGCCCAGCAGCTACTCGACACCAAGCGCCAGTACGGCTGGACGCACGAGCAGCCGCTGCCCGATGGCCGCCTGGAAATGACCCTGCTCATCGGCTCTTTCGATTACCTGGCCGCGTGGCTGCTGCCCTTCGCGGGCGGCATCACGGTGGTGGAGCCGCCCGCGCTGCGCGAACACCTGCGCGCGCTGGCCCAGCGGGCGCACGACTTTTTTTGCGCGCCCGAAAAGATGCTGACATAGGGCTGTCAGGGGCGGTGGCAAGTTTTGTGGGGTCAAACGACCAACACCCTTTTACCCCCCAAACAAAAATGGAAAAGCGAACCATTGACCCCTGGAAATGGGGCGAACGCACCAATTCGGTGCAAGCCGTCGAAATCAAGCAGCCCGCCGGCACCCTGTACTGCTCCGGGCTGGTGGCCATCGATGCGGAAGGCCGGCCCAGCACCGCCGACATGCGCAGCCAGCTGCTACACACGTTCCAGAACCTGGAGCAGCTCATCGGCGAAGCCGGGTATGAGTGCCGGGGCATTGCGCGACTGAACGTGTACACCACCTCCGTGGCGGAGTTTTTCACCACCTGCACCGATGTGTATCAGGACTGGATTGCCCGGCACGGCGTGAAACAGGCCACCACGCTGCTGGAGGTGCAGGGCCTGTTTGCCAACCTGACCGTGGAGCTGGAAGCCACGGTGGTAAAATAGGCTCCATAACGGGAAACAGAACCAGGGTCCAGCCATGTGCCGGACCTTTTGCGCTTTGGTTCAGTGGTTGTTACGAAGCACTAATCTTAGGCTGGCCTTGCTCCACCAGCCCCAGGCCCGCCGCGTGCGTTGCCGCGTCGGCATAGTCGGCCGACAGCAGCATGGGCACGTCTTCGTGGCCCAATTCCTCGATAATAGGGCCAACCAAGGCGGCGCGCTCGGGCACTTGCACGTCGCGAATGTAGATGGCCTTGATGCGGCCGGGGTGACGGCGCACCACCTCGCGGTAGATGCGGGCGTCTTCCTGGCCGCTGTCGCCGAGCAGCACGAAAGGAAGGGCGGGGTAGGTGTTGAGCACGTCGTCGATTTCGTGCAGCTTGTGGGCAAAGTGGATGGCGGCAGAGCCCGTGACGCCGGCCGGCACAGGAGCCTTGGGCCGGGCAATGCTGAGGTCGCGCAGCAGGAGCGGGCCGGTGGGGATTTCGTGCAGCTTCAGAAACTCAGCCAGCAGGTCGTAGAGGTTCCAGGGGCTGCTGCTCACATAGAAGAAAGGGTTGTTGGGGCGGCCGGTGCGGCCCTGCTGCAGCCGGCGGTAAAACTCGGCCACGCCGGCGAAGGGCTGTTTCGACTGCGCGTTGCTGAATAGCACGCGGCCCAGCATCTTGAAGATGTTGGTGGCCTTGGTTTCAAATACCGTGTCGTCGAGGTCGGAAATCACGCCAAACTCGGCGTCGGGGGGCGGCACCAGCACGTGGGCGGCCGTGGCAATGGCCTTGGCGGGCAGCGGGAGAAAGGAGGGAAGCCGGGCCACCCGCACCGGCACGGGGTACCAGAGGTAGTTGACGGGCGCGGGCAGGGCCTGCGGTTCGATAATGAGGGTGAAGTAGCCCTCGTCGTCGGTGCTGACGAGGTGCTGGCTGCCGTCGGGCAGCTCGGCCATGAGGTCGGCGCCGGCTACTTCGCGGCTGTTGAAGCGGCGCACCATGCTGCGGAAGTTTTGCCAGCGGGTATCGGCGGCAGTGGCCGCGGTCAGGCCGGGGTCGGCCAGCAGGCGGCCCTTGATGTAGAACTTGGCGGCGGTGCCGTAGCTGCGGTAAGCGTCGATTTGCAGGGGGCGCAGCCAGCCTCGCCGGGCCGAAAGACGGGTGAACAGGTGGTCGGTCCACTCCGAGAGGTTGGACAGGGCATTGGGCAGCTTCATGAGGCAAACCTACGGCCGGCGAAGGGGAATGGTCATTTTGATGTAGGGGCGGGGCTTGCCCCCGCCCGTCGTTGAACGGAGTCGTTGGGGCGGCGCATACGGCCGGGCGGGGGCAAGCCCCGCCCCTACATTGTTCAGTTGTGCCCAAAATGCAAGCGTGCTATGGGGGGTGTCGCGGTCGTATCGGGCAGCCGCGCGGCATCCATTTGCGTAGAAGCTGAACCATGAATTCCCGGTTTTCCTCTTAGCCCCATGTCCACCGCCACCGCTGCCCATCCCAAGTCCCGCAAAAAAACGCTGCTGCCGCAAGACGAGGCGCACATTGTGTACAAAGACCCGGCCCGACAGGCCGAGATGGCCGGCCTGCGCTACGCCACCGACCAAGGCAAGGGCATCAGCCGCAAGCCTACGCGGGCCGGGAATTTTACCTACCACGACGCCAAGGGCGAGAAAATAACCGACGAGAAAATCCTGACCCGCATCAACGGCTTCGTGATTCCGCCGGCCTGGACGGACGTGTGGATTTCGCCTTCGCCCAACACCCACCTGCAGGTGACGGGCCACGACACCCTCGGCCGCAAGCAATACCGCTACCACCCGGCCTGGGACGAGATGCGCAGCCTCACCAAGTTTTCGCGCCTGCGCACCTTTGGCGAAAAGCTGGCCCCGCTGCGCGAGCAGCTCCGCAAAGACCTGAAGCGCCCGGCCCTCGACCGCGAGAAAGTGGTGGCCCTCGTGCTCACGCTCATGGACCAGTCGTTCATCCGCGTCGGCAGCAAGGAATACGCCAAGAAGAACGGCAAAACCAAGCCCAGCTACGGCCTGAGCACCCTGCAGGACAAGCACGTGGCTATTGAGGGCGACGACGTACGGTTCAACTTCGTGGGCAAAAAAGGCGTGGCGCACGACGTGACCCTGCACGACGCCCGCCTGGCGCGGCTGGTGCGCAAGTGCAAGGAGATTCCCGGGCAGCACCTGTTTCAGTACTACACGGCCGACGGCCAGCGCCACGCCCTCGAATCGGGCGACGTGAACGAATACCTGCACCGCCACACCGGCTTGCAGCTCTCGGCCAAGGACTTCCGCACCTGGGGTGGCACCGTGAAAATGGTGGGCTGCCTGGAAGCCGTGTTGAACGAAGAGCCCGACTTGGCGCCCGAAAAAGTGGTGAAGAAAGCCGTGAAAGAGGTGGCCACTG
Source organism: Hymenobacter monticola (assembly GCF_022811645.1). Classification (NCBI taxonomy): domain Bacteria; kingdom Pseudomonadati; phylum Bacteroidota; class Cytophagia; order Cytophagales; family Hymenobacteraceae; genus Hymenobacter; species Hymenobacter monticola. The sequence goes on from NZ_CP094534.1 coordinate 3,890,786, forward strand.
GCCTCGGCAACACGCCCACGGTGTGCTCGAAATACTACATCCACCCGCAAGTAGTGGAGCTGTTCAAGTCCGGCCAGCTCATCGAGTACCTGCGCAAACACGACGCCGAGGCAAAAACCGGCGACCTGCTGTCGCCGGTAGAGCGGCTGGTGCTGAAGATGCTGGAACAGGCGTAGCGGGATTGTAGCGTGGACTCTGCGCGTCCGCGCATCGCCGGGCTGCTCGTCCCGGCGCGGACACGCAGCGTCCACGCTACAAATCGCCGGGCTATCTGCTCTCCTTACTCCTCCGGCGGCTTGTCGTATGCCCGTTTGGCCGAGGCGCTTTCCTGAATAAAGCGGATGCCGCTGTGCCCGCCAGGGGCCCGCAGCTCATCCTGACCCGCACCCCCGTAGATGCGAAGTTTAGGCTTGCCGCCACGAGGCGCATGATTCTCAATGATAACCACGTCATCCCCAGCCAAGGCCTCCAGGTCAATACGGCGCGTTTCGGCGGGTAAGAAGGCGCGGCGGTACAGGGGCGCCGCCGTGGCTGCGGCCGAAACGGGCTGCATCGTTACTACCGTCGAATCAGCGTAGCGCTGGATGAAGAATCGCTCAGACTGGGCCGTGCCGGCGATGCGTGGGCGCTTGGCCAGCAGTCGGTAAAAGTCATCGGTCAACGCGGGCAGCTTATCCCGCCGCGTCTGTAGGGCGGCGCTGAGGCGTGGGCCTTCAAGGGCAAAGGCCGCGGGCGGGAGCCGGTGCAGGGCCCGGTCAATGAGCGAATCGGGTAGCTGCTGCTGCATGGCCCGCGCCGTGGCCTGAAACTGGGCCCGGTTGAGTGCATTGAGGCCGCGTTGGTCTACATAATGGCCCGAACTCATGAGGCCCGACGGGTTCTTGTAGCGCGGCGCAAACGTGACCCAGTGCCTCAGAAACAGGTGGCCAATCAGCCAGCCCAGCACCCCATCGTCGAGGCGGTAGAACACCATGTCGCGGTCCTTGGGCAGGGCGGTGAGGGCGATGTGGCCGTCGCGGCCGGGGCGGCTCAGGGCCCAGCTCCACTGGCCGGGGTGCCGGTCCCAGTCGCCCATCCAGCCGTCGAGCAGGCGGGCGCGCAGCAGGGCCGGCTGGTCGATGCGCTGCGCAGGGTTGGCAAAAACCGCCGCAAAGGCCTTGGTGCTGTTGATGACGGCCGCCGGCGAGGGCAGGAGCGGGGCCGCTTTTTCTTCCAGGTAAGCCAGCTGGCCGCGGAAGTGCACTAGCGAATCGGTTTGGAAAGCTGGGTCGTCGGCCCGCACGTAGAACAGGCGCGGGTTGGCGTGGGGCACGCCCACGGCGTCGGCCAGCACCGGCACCGTCAGGCCGGCGTAGGGGTTGGTCGAGGAAATGTTGTCGCGCAGCACATTCACCAAAAACGTACCCCGCAATACCTGCGGCGTCGCCCGAATGGGGTCTTTGTCGACGGTGCGCACCACGTAGCTGCGGCCGTCGGTGGCGGCCATGTTCAGGCTGGTGCTGTTGAAGCCGCCGCCCACCTTGCCGGGGCTGAGGCCGCCGGGCAACACGGTGCCCAGGCGGAGTACCGGCGCCGAAACCGGCGCTGCCCACGTGGGGCGGTGGTGCCGGCCCACCAGCGCGTTGTACAGGCCGCCGTGCCGGGCGTATTGGCGGCCGGCCGTGGCCCCGCGCACGCTGTCGGCCGCGAGGGGTAATGGTTGGGAGGCATCGGGCCGGGCATCGGGCTGAAAAAACTGCCGACGCACGCAGCCCGTGCTCAGAAGAAACGCGGCCAAAACGCCCGCCAGGGAAAAAGAAGTGCGCAAGCGAAGCGGGGGCAAAAGCGAAATAGAAAGTTAGCTGGGCATTGAACGGCGCCGGGCCGAAAAAAGCCACGACGCCGGCGCGGTTTGGTTAATTTTTATCGTCGGTGCTGTCGGCGCTTTTGCCGATGCCCCGCTCAGTGGGCGTGTGACGCCGGCGTGAGAGGTAAGGCTGTCCGCGCTCGGCGGCCGAAAAGTTGGATGATTCCTGCGGGTAGAACCGCAGGCGCCCAGCGCCGCCTTCGGGCAGCAGCTGGTTGCGGCCCTCGCCGCCGTAGAGACGCAGCGGCAGGGGCCGGCCCGCGCTGCTGGTATGCACCTCAAACACGTCGTCGCCCCCCAGGCCGTCCAGAGTCAGCTGGTGCGTTTCGTTGGGAAAATAAGTGCGCTGGAAATGTAGGGTATCGGCCGTGGTGGGCAGGTGGTGCGCGGCGGTGAAAATTTGCACCGTGGTCGAATCGGGGTAGCGGTGCACCACGTAGCGGTCGGCCTGGGCGGTGCCGCCCAGGTTGGGTTCGCGGGCCAGCTTCAGGTAGAATGCGTCGGCGGCTTGGGGCAGGGTCTGGCGGCGGGCCTTGAGGTGGTTGCCCAGGCGCTGGCCTTCGAGGGCAAACACGGCGGGCGGCAGGCGGTGCATGGCGCGTTCAATCACCGAATCGGGCAGGCGCTTTTGCAAGTCGGCGGCCATGCGCTGAAAATCGGCCCGCCGAAGCTGCGCCAGCCCGTGCTGGTCGATGAACTCGGCCTGATACACCAGGCCCGGAATGTAGCCGTAGTGCTCGTGAAAGGTGTGGAACTGCGGGGCAATGAAGCGGCGCGAGGCCAGCCAGGGCACCAGGCCGTCATCGAAGCGGAAATACACCTGGTCGCGGTCCTTGGGGATGCTGCGGTAGCGCACGCGGCCGCCGGCTTCCCGGAATTCGGCCCAGTCCCACTGCCGCTCGTGCCGGTCCCAGTCGCCCAGCCAGATGTCGAGCAGGCGTGCGCGCAGGAAGGCAGGCTGGTCGATGTAGTGGGCGGGGTTGAAGTAGAGCTTTTTGAGCACGTTCTCACCGCCCACGAAGTTGGTGGTGCCCGCCAAGTCGGGTGTGGCCGAGGCCAGTTCCTCGTACTTCTCTTCCAGCAGCGCCAGCTTGCCCCGAAACCGCTCCGACATCGAGCCCAGTCCGGTTTCGTCGGGCCGCACGTACACCAGCCGGGGGCGGGTGTGGGGCACGCCCGCCGCCTGGGCCAGCGGCGGCACCGTGAGGGCACCGTAGGGCATGGCGGCGGAGGTGGCGTCGCGCACCACGCTCAGCACAAAGGTGGGGCGCAGCACCTTAGGCAAGGTTTTTTGCGGGTCTTTGTCGAGCGAGCGCAAGGCATACTCGCGCTCTTGGCGGCCCACCAGCGTGGCGCTGGTGGTTTGAAAGCCGCCGCCAGCCTTGCCAAACTTCAGCCCGCCCGGCGCGGCCGAGGCCAGGCGCAGCACCGGCACCGTGGCCGGCGCGGCCCATACCCGCCGGTAGTGGCGGCCCCAGAAGAAGCAATAGAAACGCGAGTGGCGGTTGTACTGGCGGCCGGCCGTGGCTTGCACCGAGTCGGCCGAGGCGGGCAGGACCGCCGTGCTGCCGAGCCCGATGCGGGCGTCGGGCTGGAAAAAATTGCGGCGCGCGCAGCCGGTAGTGGCCACGAGCCCCAACCCCACTACGGCCAGCAGGCGCCGGCTGGGCGGAGGCAAACAAAAAAGCAAGTGCGGCATTCAGGCAACAGGATAGACGGACACTGGCCTTTAACGGAAGCCGGCGCGAAAGGTCGGCCGTCGGCAGTGGCAGGGGCGGGGCTAGCCCCCGCTCGTCGTCCGCGCCAGCCACAACGGCTCTGTTCAACGGCGGGCGGGGGCAAGCCCCGCCCCTACAAAAGGTGGTCACGGCCACAACCGTAGCGGCTGGTTTTGCGCTATACCCGAAGCGGGTGCTGCTGCCCGGCACCCACGCGTTTGCGGCAGTGCTGCTGTCTACCATTCTCTATGCCCGGGTTTTTAAATTTGCGCACCTGGTTTTTCCGCGGGGCCTGGTGCTTGCTGGCGCAGCAGCTGGCGGCGTGCGGCAACTCTTCGGCACCGGCCCATCGGGCCGCCGTGCAATGGGACGCCGATTCGACCACGGTGCGGGTGGCGGCCGGGCCGCAGTACGCCCGCGGGGCCGTGTGGCGGTTTTTCTGGGGCCAGCACTACCGCGCTATCTGGAACACGCCCGTGACGGCGCCGGTGCTGCGCCTGGCCTCGGCCGAGCGCGACAGCCTGCTGCCCCTGCGCGCCGGCGGCAGCTACCAGAGCCGCACCCTGCGCCTGCGCACGACCAAGGGCTACCAGTTTGTGCTGCGCTCCGTCGACAAGGACATGAGTGCCGCCCTGCCCGTGGGCTGGAAGCGCAACCTGCTGCGCGGCCTGATGAAGGACCAAACCAGCGCCACGCTGCCCTACGGCGCCTACGTGGCCGCCCGGCTGGCGACGGCCGCCGGCGTGTACCACGCCAACCCGCGCTTGGTATACCTGTCCGACGACCCTTTTTTAGGGAAATTTCGAGCCGACTACGCCAATGCCCTCTACTTACTGGAGGAGCGTCCGGAAGGCGACCAGCGGCACGCCCGCAGCTTCGGCTACTCGCCGGCCATCTACAACAGCAGGCACCTGCTCACGGTGCTGCGCAAACGGCCCAATGCGGGCGTCGACCCGCACACGTTTTTGCGGGCCCGCTTGCTGGACATGTGGCTCGGCGACTGGAGCCGGCGCGAGGACCAGTGGCGCTGGGCCAGCTTCCCCGGGCCCGGCGGCACCCGCTTCCGCCCCATCCCGCGCGACCGGGACCAGGCTTTCTTTCGGTTCGACGACGGGGTGTTTACGCGGGTAATTTCCTGGTTTCTGACGAAGTTCCAAAGCTTCCACGCCACCATGCGGCTGAGCAACGTGGACGCCCTCACCACCACCGCCCGTAACCTCGACCGCACCCTGCTGGGCCCGCTGAGCGCCGCTGATTTCAAGGCCGAAGCCGATTCGTTGCAGAAACGCCTGAGCGACGCCGTGATTGATGAGGCCCTGAAAGCCGGCCCCGCCGAAACCCGGGCCGTCATTGCTGTGGAACTGGCGCCGTTGCTGCGTGCCCGTCGGGCCCAGCTGGCGGCGGTGGCGCAGCGCTACTTTGAGATTCTGAACACCGAAGCCTGGGTGGTGGGCACCGACCACGCCGAGCGGTTTGTGGTGAGCGGGGCCGGGCCGGGCCGCCTGCGCGTGCAGCTGCTGGCCATCCGGAAACATCGGGCTGATAGCCTCATATCGGAACGCGTGTACGACCCGCAAACCACCCGGCAGCTAAACCTATACGGGCTGGATGGCAATGACGAATTCCGCATTTCGCCCGATGCGAATGTGGGGTTGAGGGTAGGGATTTACGGCGGCCAGGGCGAGAACCAGCTGACGGTAAGTGGGCCCTCGTCAAAAGCTGAAAGCATCGCCAAGACCTTGCCCGACTTCACTTTGTACACGACGGGAGCCCCCGTTACAGCATCTCCCGGCATCGCCACCCAACCCGACCCGCACCCCGAGCTAACAAACAACGCCCTGGGCTGGGTGAAGCACTACCGATTGGACGATTGAGCTGGCAGGAACAGCCCCGCCAGCGGGTCCTGCCCATCGAGCGTGCCCGTGCTGCCAAGCACCTGGAAGCGGGCAAACAACTCTTCGCCGTACCACTTCTCGCGCCGCGTAAGCTGAATCACCTCGCGGTGCTTTGCGTCCTTATAGGCGTATTCCTGCATGGCCCGGGCCGAATCCCAGACGCTGAACGTGGCCTGCCGCACCAGCGGCAATTCGCCCAGCCCAATGGCCGCCCGCACGCCGACGGCCTGCGCCAGCGCCGCGCTGGTAGGCTCCACAAATTGCCAGAACCGAGGCGCTTTGAGCCAACGGATGCTGGCGCGCGTGAGCACCGCCACCGGGCCGGCTGCATCAGCTGAAACAGTGGGCGTGTAGTCAAAGGGCGCCTGGCCGTCCCACAGGCCGTGGGCCTTAAAGGGCACCAAATGCACCGTCCAGGTTTCGGCGCTGCGTTGCTGGTAGGCCGCCCAAAGCGGGTGCTCAGCAAAAAAAGCCTCGGCTGCCGCCACATCGTCCCACACGGCCATCAGCCCGTAGCGCCGCAGGTTGGGCCAGAAGCCAAAGCCATTGTTGGCCCCGCTGCCCATCAGCTTGAAAAATTGCAGGCCCGGTACCCGCTTGAGTTGGGGCGGGGCGGTGCCCATCTGGGCCAGGGCCCAGCGCGCATGGCCGGGGCGGAAAGTGAAAACGGTGAGCGTGGTGAGCGGCATAGGTCGGGTTTCGAATAACAAAAAAAGGCCGGAATTGCTTCCGGCCTTTTCGCAAACCGCGGTGGGGCGGTTTTACTTCGGGATGACCACCGATTGGCGGTCGGCGCTGGGCTGGTCCCGCTCGCCGGTGATGACGGCTTTGGCGTAGGTGTAGGCCCGCAGCAGGGTGGAATTGGGCGAATCCCAGAACTCGCCTTTCGTGATGGTCACTTTCAGCAGGGCGATGTTCGGGTCGTCGGAGCCGTTGGGGAACCAGCCGCGCAGGCCTTCGCTCCACAGCTCCTTGATTTTGGCGCGGTCCGTCACCACCTGGGCGGTGCCGGTGATGGCCACGTACAGGTTATCATCGGGCTTGGAATAGCCCAGGTTGATGTGGCGGTCCTGGTGCACCTCGTCTACTTTTTGCGAATCCTTTTCGGTGAAAAACCACAATGTGCCGTCTTCCTCGGGCTGGGAGGTGTACATGGGGCGCGAGTGCAGCTCATTGCCATTCTCGATGGTGGTCATCATCGCAATTTTGATGTCCTTGATTTTTTCGACGAGCTTGGTTACGTCGTGGCTTACGGCAACTTGGTCGGCCATGGGAATAGATTTTAAAGGGGAGAATTGGGAAAGTAAGTGTTTGGTTTACGGCCCCGGGCGGCAGTTGTTTCCAATTGGCTAGACTTACGGTCGACTTTCCGGTTGCTACACCCATGAACTTCCTGGCTCACCTCTTCCTCTCCGGCCCGGCCGATGCGCCGACCTATCCCGCCGTGCTGCTCGGCCAGTTCATAGCCGATTCGGTGCCCGGCCGCCAGCTCGAAAACTACCCGCCTTCGGTGCAAGCCGGCATCCGCCTGCACCGCGCCATCGACACCTTCACCGACCAGCACCCCGTGGTGCGGCGCAGTACCCAGCGCCTGCGCGAAGCCGGCTACGGCAAGTACGCCGGCGTGATTTCCGACATGTTTCTGGACCATTTCCTGGCCCGCAACTTCGCCGGGTTCTCCTCTGAAAGTTTAGTCAATTTCACCCGGCGCGTGTATGCGGCCCTGCAGGCCCAGGAGGCAGAAATGCCGGCCCGCGTGCAGCAATTCTTTCCTCACTTGGTGCAGCACAACTGGCTATTGGGCTACGCCGAAACTGCTGGCATCTCCCGCGCCCTCAGTGGCTTGAGTCGCCGGGCCTCGGCCGGTTCGGGCATGGAGACGGCGGTGGGTGAGCTGGAAGCGAACTACGCGGCGTATGAAACCGATTTTTGGGCGTTTTTCCCGGAGCTACAGGCAATGGTAGCCGGTTTTTTAGCGTGAGCCAACCCACGCCAAACGGCCGCGTTGCCAGCGGTACCGCCCGGGCCGGGCAAAGGGCACCCCGCCGGCTTCGGCCAGGTCTTGCGCATCACACTCGCACGGCGCGGTGGAGTGGCTACGCTCGCACGTAGCCCGCACCGGGCCAAAGCAGATGAACCCGTAGCCAGCCGTCACTTGTTGCGTCTGGCCGAAGCTGTACAATTCGCCGTCTTCCCAGGCGTGATACCAGTCGGAACATTCGGTGCGAACCGCCAGCAGCGAATCGAGCGTTGGCCCGGGGCGCAAAACGTATAGCGTTTGAACGGTCCCGTAAGCTGCACTGCCGGAGCGCTTGTATTCTATGGTGAGCAGCAATTCCGGCTCACCCTGCCGGTCCACGTTGGCCGTGTCCAGCTCCACGGAGCGGCCGTACACCTGCGGAATTTCTGCCCACGCACTGTCGGGCGAAGGTTTGTAAAAGACGGATGCGTAGCCCTCGTCATCGTGCGCGATAATGTACTTCCCAAACAGCAGCGTGGTATCCCGATAAAACGAAAACTCCTCGTCCTTTACGGAGGGCCTTTCCGGCTGGGCCTTAAGCGGGTGAGGAGCAGGAGGGGTTGACGAAGCAGAACCGGATTTGCCAGCTGTTTCCTCTTGCCTCGCGGCATGGTTGCAACTGCTCATCACGCAGGCCATGAGCAGAATAAGAAGCCTAGGCGTAAGCATAGTCCCCAACCATTCATAAAAAAGTGTTCCTGCAAATATCCAGAAGGCTTTGCAGGAACACCGTTACGCTACCAATTCAAGGGCTTAGTGGTGGTGGCCGCCTTCGCCGTGCACGTGGCCGTGGGCCAGCTCCTCGGCGGAGGCGTCGCGCACGTCCTGAATTTTGCCGTGGAAGTGCATCACCATGCCGGCCAGCGGGTGGTTGAAGTCCATTTGCACGGCCGTGTCGCCGATGCTCACCACCTTGGCTTGCATGTGGTTGCCTTCGTTGTCGGCCATGGGCAGGAAGTTGCCGGGCTGCAGCATTTCGTCGTCGAGCTTGCCGTCGATGAGGAATACTTCTTTAGGGATTTCCACCAAGGCCTGCTCGTCGTAGTCGCCGTAGGCTTGGTCGGGGGTGAGGCTGAACTGGAATTCGTCGCCGGGGTTTTTGCCATTGAGTTGGGCTTCAAACTCCTCGGGCAGGCCGCTGTGGCCGAATAGGAACACCATCGGCGAGTCGGCTTCGGCCGATTCCACCAATACTTTGTCCTGGTTTTCGTCGGTCACGCTGAGGTCGTAGGTAATGGTAACGACTTTGTTTTCGCTGATTGCAGCCATGAGCAGGAAGGTTGGGCCGGTTGGAACGGCCGCGGAATTTGGAGGGTGGTAAGAAAAATTTTCGGCAAGATAGGTACGCAAGCTTAGCAGAAAAGGCTGGCCGCCGTGCCGGCCAAATCCTGCCGCGCCGGGCCATCAGCGCAACCCTGGGTTCGGGCAGCCGTTAGGAATCAGCCGTTTTGGCCCTTTCAATCTACTTTCTCCTGATGCTATTTTCCCCGAAACCCTTCCGCCAGCTTCTGCCGCTGCTCATGGGCGGCACGCTGCTGGCCGCCTGCCAGTCCGACCCGCCCACCACCGAACGCGAAGCCGTGAACAAAGAGGCTGTGGTGAAAACCGACGCGGACACGGCTAAGACGGCGGCCGAACCGGCCGATACCATGGGTTTGCCGGCTGGCTCCGTGCCCACCATCGGCAGCCCCAAGCTGCTATTCACCCTCGACGACGCCCACAACACGCCCGACGGCCTGGCGCTGGCGCCTAACGGCCACCTCATCCTCTCGGTACCCAACCTGGCCGATAACAGCCAGCCCGCCTCGCTGATGGAGATTGACGGCAACACCCTCAAGCCCTACGCCACCAACCTGCCCGTGGAGCCCACCACCCAAAAGGCCGCGCCCATGGACCTGGCGTTCGGGCCCGATGGCAACTTGTATTACGCCGAAAACCAGTATGAAAACAGCAAAGATTTCAAATCGCGCCTGATGCGGGTGGAAGTGAAAAACGGCAAGCCCGGCGCCATCACCACGGTGGCAGATGGCTTCGCGCTGGCTAATGCGGTGCTCTGGAAAGGGAACACCTTGTACGTGACCGACAGCCAGTGGGACCTGCCCGACAACGACAAAGGCAGCGCCATTCTGAAGTTCTCGCTGGCCGAGCTCGGCAAGGGCACCGTGCACCTGAAGCCCAAAACCAAAGACCCGCACGTGCTGGCCATGTTCTCGACTACCGTGAATGAAACCGGCGTGGACAACGGCGCCGACGGCCTGGATTACGACAGCCAAGGCAACCTCTACACCGGCTCCTTCGGCGACGGCAAGCTCTACCGCGTGTCGTTGAAACCCGACGGCAGCCTGGCCAAGCAGGAAACGCTGACGCTGAGTGGCAAGCAGATTCCCTGCGTCGACGGCCTCATCATCGACCGGGCCACCGACAAAATCTACCTCTGCAACTCGCGCGAAAACGCCATCGAAGTGGTGGACCTGCGCAACGGCAACAAGGTGACCACCCTGGCCCAAAACCCCGACACCGACGGCGCTGGCGGCAAGCTCGACCAGCCCGCCGAGGTGCTGCTCAAGGGCAAGCGCCTCTACATCTCCGACTTCGACCACCCGGTGAAGCACTTCGCCAACACCAAATCGGACGCCCCGCACACCATGTCGGTGATTGATTTGCCGTAGTGTCGGCAGCAAACGGTAAAATAGTGGCTGTTTTGGAAAACTCCGGCTGCCGGTCCGACGCCGTAGGCGTCCGACCGGTTGAAGCGGGAACGATACCCAAAGCTAAACTGGTCCAGACGACCAGGCGGTCGGACGCCTACGGCGTCGGACCGACCAAAGGCAACTTCCCCAACCGTATGTATGAATCCCCACTGGCCCATGCCGGCGGGGATTTTTATTTTCAAACGGGGCTAGCTTTGGGATTCCAAATCTGTGTTTTCAGTTCTTCTTTTCAGATGAAACAATTCCTTGCCTACCGGGCCGCCCTGGTTGGAGCTTTTTCGCTGCTGACAGCGGCGTCTGCTTCGGCCCAAAACGCCGGCACCCAATGGACCAAAGACGGCTACAGCTACCTGCAGGTGCGCCCCGACTCCGTGGTGCAGCTCGACATTCGCCAGCCCGGCCAGACGCGCACGCTGCTCAGCAAACGCCAGCTCACGCCAGCGGGCCAGACCAAGCCGCTCGGGGTGCGCCGCGTGGCGCTGTCCGATGACGGCCGGCTTATCCTACTTAATACCAATACGAAGAAGGTGTGGCGCTACGATACACGCGGCGACTATTGGGTGTACGACACCGGCAGTAAGCAGCTCACGCAGCTGGGCAAGGGCCGGCCGGAGTCGTCGCTGATGTTTGCCAAGTTTTCGCCCGACGGGCGTAAGGTGGCCTACGTGAGCGGCCATAACCTGTTCGTGGAAAACCTGGCTGACCACGCCATCACCCAGCTCACCACCGACGGCACCGACAAGCTCATCAACGGCACCTTCGACTGGGTGTATGAGGAGGAGCTGGACTGCCGCGACGGCTTCCGCTGGAGCCCCGACGGGCAGCACCTGGCCTACTGGCAGCTCGATGCCCGCAAGACGCCCAACTACCTCATGCTGAACACGACGGACGCGCTGTATCCGTTCACCGTGCCGGTAGAATACCCCGTGGTGGGCGAGGACCCCAGCCGCTGCCGCATCGGCGTGGTAGCCGTGGGTGGCGGCGAGACGAAGTGGATGGATGTGCCCGGCGACGCCGTGCAGCATTACATCCCGCGCATGGAATGGGCCGGCGCCAACGAGCTGATTATCCAGCAGCTGAACCGCCGCCAGAATGAGAGCAAGCTCATGCTGTGCACCGCTGCCACCGGCGCCACCAAAACCATCTTCACCGATACCGACAAGGCCTGGGTGGAAGCCAAGGACCAGCCCGTGGGCTGGGACTGGCTGCAGGGCGGCAAAAGTTTTGTGTGGGCCAGCGAAAAAGACGGCTGGCGCCACCTCTACCAGATTGACCGCAGCGGCAAGGCAAAGCTGCTCACGCCCGGCAACTACGACGTGGTGAGCGTGGAAGGCATCAGCGAGGCCACCGGCACCATCTATTTCCTGGCCTCGCCCACCAACGCCACCCAGCGCTACCTATACAAAGTGCCGCTGAAGGGCGGCAAGGCCGAGCGCGTGACGCCCGCCGCCCTCAGCGGCACCAACACCTACGAGGTGTCGCCCAACGGCCGGGTGGCCCTGCACCGCTACGCCAGCGCCAGCAGCTTCCCGGTGTCGGACGTAGTAGACCTGCCGGCGCACAAGCGCCTGAGCGGCGGCGAAGTGCCAGCCCAGGCCAAAGCCATGAAGCTGCCCAAAACCGAGTTTTTCCAGGTGAAAACCGCCGACGGCGTGACCCTGGACGGCTGGATGGTGAAGCCCAGCAACTTCGACCCCGCCAAGAAGTACCCCATCGTGTTCTATGTGTACGGCGAGCCGGCCAGCCAGACGGTGACCGACAACTTCGGCACGGGCTTCAACCGCCTCTACCAGGGCAGCATGGCCGACGACGGCTACATCTACGCCTCCCTCGACAACCGCGGCGCCCCGGCCCCGCGCGGCCGCGAGTTCCGCAAGGCCATCTACCACAACATCGGCGCGCTCAACATCCGCGACCAGGCGATGGGGGCGAAGGAGGTGCTGAAAAACAGCTGGGTTGATACCAGCCGCGTGGCCGTGTGGGGCTGGAGCGGCGGGGGCTCCTCCACGCTCGGCCTGCTGTTCCAATACCCGCAGATTTACAAAACCGGCATCAGCATCGCGGCGGTGGATAACCAGTTGAACTACGACAACATCTACCAGGAGCGCTACATGGGCCTGCTGCCCGAAGACAAGCACTACTTCGTGGACAACTCGGCCCTGGCCCACGCCAAAAACCTGCGCGGCAACCTGCTCCTCATCCACGGCACCGGCGACGACAACGTGCACTACAACAACGCCGAGCAGATGATAAACGAGTTGGTGAAGCACGGCAAAACCTTCCAGCTGATGGCCTACCCCAACCGCACCCACGGCATCTCGGAAGGCGAGGGTACGAGCAAGCATTTGGCGGCTACTTTTACCAAGTTTTTGAAGGAGAATTGCCCGCCCGGCGCGCGGTAAACCGGCACAATGCAAAAGAGAGGCATGGAAATTTCCATGCCTCTCTTTTGTTCCAATACACCGTAAGTGCGATGTAGAGACGCGACACTTCGCGTCTCCTCAGTGGACGACTTGCGCTAAAATTGTCGCACGATTTTGTTCAACGGAGCGACGCGAAGTGTCGCGTGTCTACATCGTTCTGCATCAGCTAATCCTGCAGCTCCCAAGCCGTGCGGTACCCGCCGACTTGCTCCACGTACTCAATCAGCGCTTTGAAGAACGGGTGGGCGCTCAGTGTCGAAGAGTCGCCGACGAGCAGCAGCTTCTTGCGGGCCCGGGTCATGCCCACGTTCATGCGGCGGATGTCGCTCAGGAAGCCGATTTCGCCGTGGTTGTTGCTGCGGGTGAGGGTGATGGCAATAATGTCGCGCTCCTGGCCCTGGAAGGAGTCCACGGTGCCCACGCTGAGCTGGCGGTGCAGCATGAAGCCGCTGAGCTCGTCGTTTTCCTCGATGGCGTCCTTCAGGTAGTTGATTTGGGCGCGGTAGGGGGCAATAACGCCGATGCTGAGCGGGTCGTCTTCGTGGTCGGCAGGGTCGTAGGGTTCCAGGAGTTGGGCGAGGCGCTTGAGGAGCAGGTCGGCTTCTTCGGGGTTGGCGGTGGAGCGGCTTTCGGGAATGGTGATTTCCTGGAAGCCAAAGCCGGCCGTGTCGAGGAATTCCACGGGCAGGTCGGGGGCAAAGCGCAGGTCGTAGGCGTCGAGGCCGGCGTGGGCCACGGTTTCGTAGGCTTCGAGGCGGCCGTCGTAGAACTGGTCGGAGCTGAACTGCATGATTTGCTCGTGCATGCGGTACTGCACCGTGAGCATGCGGGCCGTGGTGGGCTGGCGCTTAATGGCTTTCTCGAACAGCGTTTCGCGCAGGGCGCCGGCTTTTTCGCTCTTCACGGTGGGCGGCAGCTGGTGGTGGTCGCCGGCCAGAATCACGCGGTTGCCCTTGGAAATCGGAATCCAGCAGCCCGGCTCCAGAGCCTGGGCGGCCTCGTCGATGAACACCGTTTCGTAGGTGAGGTGGCGGATGTTGCGGTTGCTGGCGCCCACCAGCGTGCACGTTATCACCTGCACCGATTCCAGCAAGTCCTCGGTGATGTAGCGCTCCAAATCGTCGGCTTGCTGGAACAGCATGCGCGCCTCTTCCTTGAGCTGCCGGCGGTGCTGCTGCTCCTCGTAGCCGAAGTTGCGCACGTACTTGCTGGCTGTTTCGCGGTACTGGTCGGCCGTCTGGCGCATCGAGCGCATCTCGTTGTAGCTCTTGTGGTTCATCACCTGGGCGTCGAGGGTGTGCTCCAGCAGCAGGTCCGACACCCGTGAGGGGTTGCCCATGCGGATGACGTTGACGCCGCGCTCGGCCAGCTTTTCAGTGAGCAAATCGACGGCCGTGTTGCTGGGCGCGCACACCAGCACCCGCCGCTCGCGCCGGATGGTCTCCAGGATGGCCTGCACCAGCGTGGTGGTTTTGCCGGTGCCGGGCGGACCGTGGATGATGGCTACGTCCTTGGCGGCCATCACGTGGCGCACGGCTGCCAGCTGAGACTCGTTGAGCGGGCTGGGGTAGAAGAGGTCGGCTGGTTTCTCCTCGCGGAAGCGGGCTTCCTTGGTACCCAGCAGGATGTCGCGCAGCTCGGCCAGGCGGTCGCCGTAAGCGCCCATCACCTTGCCCAGCGCGTAGTCCATCTCGCGGTAGCTCACCTCGTCGAAGGTGAGGTCGATGCCCATTTTGTGGCCTTCGGTCACCCAGTCGGGCAGGTCTTCCTTGGTGGTGGCAAGCAGCAGCTTGTTGCGCCGCACGCTGGTAATTACCCCGCTGAGGGTGGGGCGGTCGGTGGCCGAGCGGCCGGGCACGTTGCCAAACAGGGAGGCGTTTTTGCCCACCTGAAACAAGTGCAGGCCCTGCTGGCCGGCGGGCCGCTCCAGCTCCAGCACCACCTTGCCGCCGAAGCCAATTTCTTCCTGCGAGATGGTGACGGGGTACCAGGTGAGGCCGCGCTGCTGCCGCTCCTGGATGCTGGCCTTGGCGTTTTTGAGCTTGAATTGCTCCAGGTCTTCCTGCTGCTCCAGCTTCATGAGAGCCTGCACCTGGCGCAGCTCTTTTTCAATGGCGTAGGGGTCGACGGGGGCGAAAGTGGGGGTGGTATCGGACAAAAGAAAGCGGATTGGGTTCGCACGTGAATACGAACAACTAAAACAAGTGACTATTCGGATTTACTATCGCCAGTGTGGTAATACCTGGCAGAGGGTTTCAGCGAATTCCTGCGTGAGTTCAGGTGCGGGCTGAATGGCTTGATGCTCCTTAATCAAACGAACAGCAGCCAAACTGTAACAATTCTTCACGCGAAGGTTTTCGATGTATTTAGCCTTGATAATGGCTTTGATAGGTCGGTTTGACTTTCGATGATGACCAATTACAACTACATCAGAACACGTTCCCGGGAACCAATCGATGATATACACCTTGGCCCCAGGCCGAAAATGCTTGGTTCCAGTGCGTATTTCTTCACCACCGGGCCCATATGGGCGCTCGGCAACAATGTTGCCGATAGCAGTACAGAAGAATTCTTGGGTGGGCTCTGGATTCATTTAAGGTCAGCCAATTTCATCAGGGTCGTAATGGTAGTGCTCCTGACTTGCGGTGGTGAAACGTTGAATAAAGCCAGCCTGGAATTGCTCGGGTTTTTTTGGCTCAAACAGACGCTCCTGAATGGTCCAGTCGTAAACACTTATCCCGACGGGATATTTGGTGAGTACCCCGGTCAGGCGGTATTGAGTGATGAATTGTTCGGCCTGTGTTTGAGAGGTAAATATCCCACTGGCAAGCCGGCCGCCTGACCCATGAAAAACCCAAACTTCCGACAAGGCTAAGCCTGATTCGCCGGGGACGGGTGCTGGTATGGGGAAGTGTTTTGCTTCATAGGCGCCCACAAGCGTGCCCAGAATATCCAACTCGTCAAAATCGGGCGTGCCAGGTGTGGCTTCAAAAATAGCTTCGACCCGGGTCAGGGCTTGGCGATAGTCAGCTTCGGTGCGAATCGGTCCGATGGATTGCATGGTCAGAGGTGTTGGGTAAAAGTCGGCAGCAGCTACGGAATCTGAGTGGCTGACGTGCGCTTTCAGTAGCGCGAACTTTGTAGTTCGCGTGCCAGAACTTCTATTCCTGAAACGGCGCGGGTTGCGCGAACTACAAAGTTCGCGCTACTATCTCTCCGACAACAGCCCCGGCCGCGGCTACCCGCGCGTAAATCGGCTAACGTTCCCTTTCCTGCGTAGGAATATCCAACACACTTCAACTTACATCGGGAGCCAACGACCGGCGCAGGGTTGCGCAAGCTGGCGTCGAACCTGTCTTTTGCTGCTGTTTATGAATGAGATAATTGAAATACGTCACCTCCTTAAAACCGATTACGAAGCTCTGAAAGCCGCCATGCTGCTGGCCTACCCGCGCATGCAGAGCTACTGGCCGCGCAAACAGGTCGAGCTGCTCGTCGACTTGTTTCCGGAAGGCCAGTTTGTGCTCACGGTGAACGATGAGATTGTGGCCGCCGCGCTGGCCCTGATTGTAAAGCACGACCAGTTCGATGCCGCGCACACGTACCAGGATGTGACGGGCAACTACACCTTTCGCACCCACAGCGCCACCGGCGACACCCTTTATGGCATCGAAGTATTCGTGGTGCCGGCCATGCGGGGCCGGCGGCTGGCCCGCCGCCTGTACGATGCCCGCAAGGAGCTTTGCGAGCGGCTCAACCTGCGCGCAATAGCCTTCGGGGCGCGCATTCCGGGCTACCACGCCTACATGGACACCCTCACCCCGAAGCAGTACGTGCAGAAAGTGAAGGACCGCGAAATTGTGGACGCTTCGCTGAACTTTCAGCTGGCCAACGACTTCCACCCGGTGCGGGTGCTGAAAGGCTATCTGCCCGGCGACGCGGCCTCGGGCGACTACGCCCTGCTGATGGAGTGGGACAACATGCTCTACGACACCAGCCCCGTGCCGGCCGTGGCCCAGAAAACCCAGGTGCGCCTGGGCCTGGTGCAGTGGCAGATGCGCCTCTACGAGGGCTTCGACGACATGTTCCGGCAGGTGGAGTACTTCGTGGACGCGCTGGCGGCCTACCGCGCCGACTTTGCCCTGTTTCCCGAGCTCTTCCACGGCCCTCTCATGGCCGAAGCCAATGAGCTGTCCGAAATCGACGCCATTCGCAAGCTGAGCCAGTTTTCGGATGAAATCCTGGCCCGCTTCACGCAGCTGGCCGTGAAGTACCACATCAACATTATCACCGGCTCGATGCCCGTGCTGGAAGCCGACGGCACCCTGCAAAACGTGGGCTACCTCTGCCGCCGCAACGGCTCGACGGAGCGCTACGAGAAAATCCACGTCACGCCCAACGAGGCCAAATACTGGGCTCTGCGCGGCGGCACCCGCCTCCAGACCTTCGACACCGACTGCGGCCCCATCGGCGTGCTGATTTGCTACGACGCCGAATTTCCGGAGCTGGCGCGCCTGCTGGCCAACCAGGGCATGAACATCCTGTTCATTCCCTTCCTCACCGACACCCAGACGGCCTATTCGCGGGTGCGTCACTGCGCCCAGGCCCGCGCCATCTAAAATGAGTGCTACGTGGCCATGGTCGGCTCGGTGGGCAACCTGCCCCGCGTCAAAAACATGGACATTCAGTACGCGCAGTCGGCCGTACTCACGCCCTGCGACTTCGCCTTCCCCAACACCGGCGTGAAAAGCGAAGCCACCCCGAATACCGAAATGATATTAGTGACGGACGTGGACCTGAGCATTCTCGACAAGCTGCGCCACAGCGGCAGCGTGCAAAACCTGCGCAACCGCCGCCACGACGTGTATTCCCTGAGTGCCGCCGAGCTCATGCCCAAGCACTGAATGGCTCGGCGCGAGTGACTGTTTAGCTGGGCCTTAAGCTATATTTTTTGCAAAGTGGATTGAGAAACGTTGCAGCTGTTTAGCAAGTCTATTGGCCGATGTAGAGACGCATACTTGCGTCTCCTCGTTGAACAGTGAGGGTACTTTTCGTTCAACGACGAGACGCAAGTATGCGTCTCTACATCACGCGGCCGATTTCCTGAACAGCTTCGTTGTAGGGTGCGGGGCTTGCCCCCGCCCGTCGTTGAAGGAGTTGCGCGGTATTCGTTCAACGACGGGCGGGGGCAAGCCCCGCACCCTACTGCACTACGGATACTATTCCAGTTTCTGCCCTTGAATGGCATTGGCCATCAGCTCCGGAAACCGGGCCGGCGTGCAGGCAAAGCTGGGAATGTCCAGGGCCGCCAGCTGCTCGGCCACGCGGCGGTCGAAGCTCGGGGCGCCGTCGTCGCTCAGGGCCAGCAGTACCACAATGTTGACACCTGCCGATTTGAGGGCGGCGGCGCGCTTTATCATTTCTTTCTCGTTGCCGCCTTCGTAGAGGTCGGTGATGAGGACGAGGATGGTGTCGGTGGGGCGCGAAATGAGCTGCTGGCAGTAAGTGAGGGCCAGGTTAATATCGGTGCCGCCGCCCAGCTGCACGCCGAAAAGCAGGTCCACCGGGTCGTGCAGGTTTTCGCTCAGGTTCACCACGGCCGTGTCGAACACCACCATGTGCGTTTTTACCGCTTTCAGTGAGGCCAGCACGGCCCCGAACACACCCGCGTACACCACCGAAGAGGCCATTGAGCCGCTTTGGTCTACGCAGAGCACGATTTCCTTTAGGGCCTGCCCACGCCGGCCAAAGCCCACCAGTCGCTCCGGAATCACGGTTTTGTGGGCGGCCTGGTAGTGCTTGAGGTTGGCCCGGATGGTGGCGCCCCAGTCGATTTCGTGGTAACGGGGCCGCGGGTTGCGCACGGCCCGGCTCAGGGCGCCCTGCACGGCCTGGCGCAGCGGGTTGCTGAGTTTCTTTTCCAGCTCGCGCACTACTTTGGTAATGACCTCGCGGGCCGTGGCCTTGGCCTTCTGGGGCATCACCCGGCTCAAGGACATGAGCGTGCCCACCAAATGCACATCGGCCTGCACCGTGCGCAGGATTTCGGGTTCCAGCAGCAGCTGGTTGAGGCCCAGACGCGTCATGGCGTCCTGCTGCATCACGGCCACCACTTCGGTGGGGAAATACTCGCGGATGTCGCCCAGCCAGCGGCTCACGCGCGGGGCCGAGCCACCCAGACCAGCTTTGCGTTCGGATTTGTCGCCGTCGTAAAGGGCGGTGAGCACGTCGTCCATTTTGCCGTAGTCGGGCGGCATTTGCACGGCGTTTTCAGCGTCGGCGGCGCTGCCGAGAACGAGTTTCCAGCGGGTAGGGGTGGAGGAGGACATGGGCGCGGTCATAAGGTTGGCGACCGTAAATATGGCGGCGGACGGCCATTGTGCAGACCGATAGTAGGGGCGGGGCCTGCCCCCGCCCATCGCCGAACGATATCCGTCTGACGATGGGCGGGAGCAAGCCCCGCCCCTACATTTCAAAACAGCTACACCGCCACGCTGTCTACGGCCTTGCTCAGCGCCATAGGCTCCAAATCGGGGATGCTGGTGCCTTCCACCCGCACCACCTCCACGTCGGTGAGGCCGATGAAGCCCAGCACCGGTTTCAGGTAGGGCGCCATGAAATCGTAGGCGGCCATGGGGGAGCCCCCGGAATACACGCCGCCGCTGGCCAGCGCCAGGTACACTTTTTTGCCCGTGAGCAGGCCCTGCGGACCATTCGGGCCGTACTTAAACGTGACCCCGGCCCGCACCACGTGGTCGAGCCAGGCCTTGAGGGATGAGGAAATGCTGAAGTTGTACATGGGCGAGCCGATGACCAGCACGTCGGCCGCCAGCACCTCGTCAATCACCTCATCGGAGTGCTGCACGGCGGCTTGTTGGCTGGGCGTGCGGGCTTCGGCCGGCGTGAAAATGCCTTGCACGAACACCTCTTCCAGGTGGGGCAGCGGGTGGTGGGAAAGGTCGCGCTCGTGCACCGAGCTGCCGGGGTGGGCGGCCAGGAGTTTCTCCACGATTTGGCGGCCCAGCCGGGCGCTGTAAGAGTTGGCGCGGGGGCTGGAGATGATATGCAGAATGTGCATGGCTAAGTGGGGCCAGCCGCAATGGTGTGGGCTGACTGGCCCGGCAAACCTATCGGGCGCCCCAACCCGATTCCTAGCTGATTCTCAAAACAGTACCGGTACTGAAAAGAGTAGCTATTTGGAAATTAAGGCATTGGGAAACAGGCTTCATTCGCTTGGTAAACCTCCAGCCCAATACATTGGTAGTACATGCGCACCAATCCCCGCCGTTATGAGTCCTGAATCTGTCGAACATACTCCTGCCAACTGCCGCAGTGCCCATCAAGCCGTGCGCGACACCCTCGACGTGGTGGGCGGCAAGTGGAAGCTGGTGATTCTGGCGGCGCTGGGCGAGCGCAAGTACCGTTTCAAGGAGCTGAGCCGGACGCTCAACATCTCGCCCAGCATCCTGTCCAAAGAATTGCAGGAGATGGAAATGGACCGGCTGGTGACGCGCACCGTGCTCAACACCACGCCCCAAACCGTGGAGTACGAGGCGACCGAATACAGCCGAACCTTGGGTGAGGTGCTGCAGGCCCTGCGCCGCTGGGGCGAGATGCACCACGAAACCATCGTGGGCAAGAAGCGGGCGCCCGCAGCCGCCCCGCGCGCTTAGCCCGGGCACCCGGCGCTTAATTGGCAAAAATGCGCCAGATTGCCGCCGCCCCGCCGCCCCGGCGCGTAGTATGACGAGGCCATCACCATTAGCCAATGCTTGTTGAAGAAATTATCCGCCCCCTGACGAGACCTTTTGGAGAGTTTTTCCGGCGCGAGGCCGCCGGCAGCATCGTGCTGATGGCCAGCGCCGTGCTGGCCCTGGTGCTGGCCAATACCAATTGGGGCCCGGCGCGCCACTTTCCGGCCGTGTGGGACGAGCACCTGCGCGTGGAACTGCCGGGCCTGTTGTTTGACCACACGCTGCTGCAATGGATAAACGACGGCCTGATGACGATTTTTTTCCTCATCGTGGGCCTGGAAATCAAGCGCGAAGTGCTCGACGGCGAGCTGTCCTCGCCCCGGCAGGCGGCGCTGCCCATTGCCGGCGCGCTGGGCGGCATGCTCATGCCGGCGCTGCTGTTTGCCTGCTTCAACCACGGCACGCCCACGGCCGGCGGTTGGGGCATTCCCATGGCCACCGACATTGCCTTTGCCCTGGCCGCGCTGCAGCTGCTGGGGTCACGCATCCCGCTAGGGCTGAAGGTGTTTTTGACGGCTCTGGCCATTGTCGACGATTTGGGGGCCGTGGTAGTCATCGCCCTGTTCTATACCCGCGAGCTGCACCTGATTTATCTCGGTTTAGCGCTGGGCACCTGGGGCCTCACGCTGAGCTTCAACTGGTTGCGGGTTCGCAGCCTGTGGGCGTATCTGCCTCTGGGCGTGGTGCTGTGGTATTTCATGCTCGAATCGGGCATTCACGCCACCCTGGCCGGGGTGCTGCTGGCGGTGGCCATTCCGTTTCGGGTGCCGTACTCGCGCCAGGAGCTGCTGCGCCGGGTGGATGAGCGACTGGCTCTGCTGCGCATGGAAACGCACGAGCCTGCGGCCGACCCGCGCATCATCAGCGAGGAGCTGGAGGACTTGCACCAGCAAAGCAGCTCGCCGGCGCAGCGGCTCGAAACGCAGCTGCATTCGGTGGTGAGCTTCGGCATCGTGCCCCTGTTTGCGTTTGCCAACACCAGCCTCGTCATCGAGCCGGCGGCGCTGCAAGGTCTGCTTTCGCCGCTGGGCCTGGGCATCATCGTGGGCTTGGTGGTGGGCAAGCCGCTGGGCGTCGGGCTGTTGTCGTGGCTCACGGTGCGCCTGGGCTGGGCCGCGCTGCCGCCCGGGGTGGCGTGGCCGCAGCTGTGGGGCGCCGGGGTGCTGGCCGGCATTGGCTTCACGATGTCCATTTTCGTCACCCTGCTGGCGCTGGGCGAACACTCCGCCGGCACCGATGCCGCCAAGCTGGCCATCCTGACGGCGTCCCTTACCGCTGGGGCGCTGGGCTATGCGCTGCTCCGCAGCACCGCAGCTGCCGGTCCTGAGGCGTCAGGCCCAGATAGAAAGGCGTAGGGGCGGGGCTTGCCCCCGCCCGTCGTTGAACGGCCAACGTGGGTTTCGTTCAACGGCGGGCGGGGGCAAGCCCCGCCCCTACATTGTTCAGGGGGATAATGAGGTTCACAATCAAAGTAATAACCAAGTAAACCCGGAGGCTACGCCCCCAACAGCACCCGCAGCCCCGGCAGCACCCGCGCCCCGCGCTCCCAGTCGAAATCCTCCGATTCCGACGTGCCCGAAACCGCAGCATCGGAGTTGGCGATTTCCAGAATCTGCCGCCGCTCGGGCAGCGAGAAGTCGGTGAAGGCGCGGCGAAGCAGGGGCACGATTTCGCGAAAGGTGTCCTCATTGAGCTCGCCCAGCCAGCGGTCGAGCAGGTCGAACAATTCGCGGTGGTGGATGAGCAACAAGCCCGAGCCGCGCAGGAAGCCCTCCACCCAGGCCGTGGCGTAGTCGGTGGGCTGGGCGGGCGCCAGGGCCAGGCCGAGGGCTGTGGCGGTGGCGTCGGAATCGTTTTGCTGGGCGTCGAAGAGCAGGCGGGTGGCCGCGCCGGCTAGCAGGCCAGCGCTGGCTGCATTGCGCTGCACCGCTCCCAACGCGGCGTACCAGTCGGCTTCGTGCTCGTCGTTTTGTAGCAGGCGGATGGCCTGGTGGGTGGCTTCCAGGCGCGTGAGCAGGGCCTTGGCCGCGTCGTAGTCGAGGCCGGCGCAGGCGGCGGGCAGCCCGATGCACAGGCGCGGCACCAGTTGCTGCACTACCTGGGCCACCTGCGCGGTGTCGGTGCGGCGCACGTTGCCGTAGCGCAGCACCTGGGCCAGCGGCGGCAGGGCGGCCAGCAGGTGTGTCACGTCGCGGGTGTCGGCCCCGATGGTTTCAAGCCGGGCCACCAGCGCCGGAATGGCCGGGCCCAGGTCGGCGCGCAGGGCGTGTTCCAGCAGCGTGCTCACCGCTTCGAGGCTGGTGGCCTCGGCGGCGCGGGCGGCGGCGCGGGCGGCGGCGGCGGCCAGCACGGTATTGCCCCAGCGGCCGGCTTCAATGACGGCCAGGGCCATTTCGGGCTCCCATTCCAAGGTCCACAGCTCGTGGAAGGTGCCGCGGGCGCCCGTCGCTTCTTCGGGCTCGCCCCAGTTGATGTCGAGCAGGCGCAGGCGGTGCAGCAGGTGGCTGCGGTCGAGCTGGGCGGGCTGCCGCAGGTCGAGGTCGAGGTCTTTGGCCATGGCTTCGGGCTTGAGGCGCAGCGACTTTTGCTGCTGAGCCAGGTCCTGCTGCAAGGGCGTGGCGGGCAAGCCGGCGGGCACCTCGCCCAGCTTGTGGCCGATTACCAGTTCCTTCTGCACCAGGGCCAGCGGCTCGGCGTAGCCTCCTCCCAAAATGGCCACGGCCGCTTCCTGCAGCTCATCGATGCCCGGCAAAGCCAGCCCGCGCACGGCAGCCAGCGCCGCCGCCAGCCGCACACCCTCAATGGCGTGAGCCGAGGAGGCGTCCACGTCCTGCCCGCGCAGCAGGCGGGTGGCGCGCACCATCCAGTGCGTCAGCACTTCGGCCCGCGGCTGGCTGAACAGCAGCTCGTACCAGGCCGGCGAGAGCACGCCTGCCCCATAGCCCGAGCTGAACGACAGCCGCTCGTAGGTCCACGGAATCCAGGTGGTTTCGGTCGGCACTTTCTTCAGCCCTTTCAGCCGCGCTTTATCTTCCTTTTTCAGCAAATCAGCTTGCAGCACCGGCGCGTGCCAGGCCCCGCACACCACCGCCACACGCGGGTAGCCCTGGGCCAGGGTGGCGCGCAGGGTTTCGCGCATAAAGGCCTCGCGCAGCAGGGTTTCTTCGGTTTCGGGGCGCTTTAGCTCCTCGCGCAGTGCTGTCATCAGCTCCAGCACCACGGCGAAGGTGTCAGCGTTGCCGGGCGCGTGTTCGAGGTGTGTTTCCCACCACTGCTCCGAATCGGTGTAGCCGGCCAGGCGGGCAATGTAGGCCACGGGGTCGGTGTTGGGGGCGACTTCCGGTGCCTCACCGGCCGCCGGAACCTCACCCCCTGACCCCCTCTCCAAAAGAGAGGGGGCACCGGCTCGTGAGGACGATTCCATAACCGTAATATCTGGGAGCAAGTCCGCTGCCCCCTCTCTTTTGGAGAGGGGGTCAGGGGGTGAGGTTTGCGCGAGGGGAGCCAAAATGGCCTCTCGCATGCCAAACCGCAGGCTCATCGGCAAATCCATGCACCGCACGTGCGCCGCATTTCGTGCCGCCCAATGCACCGCCTGCCACTCCGGCGAAAACTCGGCGAAGGGCAGAAACGAGGCCTGCCCCTGCTGCTTGGGGTTGTACACCAGCAGCGCTACGGGCGGCACCAATTCGGGGTTGGTGGCGGTGGCCAGGGCGGCCTCGGCATCGGCGGGGCATTCGAGCAGAATGATATCGGGCCAGAATTCTTCGAGGGCGGCCACGAGGCTGGCGGCGCTGCCGGGGCCGTGGTGGCGAATGCCGAACAGGCGGAGGTTGGTGGACATGGGGCGGAATGGGGAGGGCAAGGGGTGCAAATGAACAACGCCCCGCCCAACCCGGCCCGCGTTTTAGGTAAAATCCTCGTCTATCAGCTCCTTATTGAGGACAGCCCCGGCCTTGGAGCCTGCCGCTACGGCCGCAGCCAGCGCCCGCATTGGCGTGGTGTTGTCGCCGGCCGCGTACACGCCTTTCATGCTGGTGCGTTGA
Source organism: Hymenobacter monticola (assembly GCF_022811645.1). Taxonomy (NCBI): domain Bacteria; kingdom Pseudomonadati; phylum Bacteroidota; class Cytophagia; order Cytophagales; family Hymenobacteraceae; genus Hymenobacter; species Hymenobacter monticola. The sequence continues at coordinate 3,915,199 of NZ_CP094534.1, forward strand.
AAATCATCAACCTGCACATAGCCCATCTCGGTGATGGCGCAGCCCAGCTGCTGGGCCAGGGTGCCGGGCAGTTGAAACGGCACGCGGGCAAACACTGCGTCGAGCGGATAGTCCGGGCCATCGGCCAGCTGCACCGCGCGCAGGTAGCCCTGCTCGTGCGCGAGGCCGCTGATGGGCGTTTCAACTACCGCTACCTGATGGCGGGCCAGGGCCGCCCGCTGGGCCTCGGTGAGGGTGGCCGGGCCGTCGGTGAACAAGGTGAGTTGCCGCGTCCACTGCCGAATCAGGCGGGCAAACTCGAAGCCCACGTCGCCGTTGCCCAGCACGCCCAGGCGCTGGTCGGCCACTTCGTAGCCGTGGCAGTAGGGGCAGTGCAGCACCGAGATGCCCCAGCACTCGGCAAAGCCGGGCAGGGCCGGCAGCAGGTCGGTGATGCCGGTGGCCAGCACCAGCTTGCGCGCCGTGATACGGGTGCCAGCAGCTGTTTCGATGAGGAATCCGCCCTCAACGTTTGCGGCCGTCAGCGCCTCATCAGCCCGCAGCTCTATAGTGGGATACTGCAGCACCTGTTCGATGGCCTGGGCGCGCAGGGCAGCCGGCGTGGCGCCGTCCTGGGTGAGGAAGTTGTGCGAGTGGGGCGTCTGGCGGTTGCAGGGCCGGCCGGTGTCGAGGAGGAGCACCCGGCGGCGGGCGCGGCCCAGGGCCATGGCGGCGGAAAGACCGGCGTAGCTCCCGCCGATAATCAGAACGTCAAATTCTTGCATGAAAAGAAGGGTTGAAAGCAGCCGCGCTACCTGCGTGCCAGCTGGGCGGACGCGGGCAGCTGGCTCTCCTTACAGTTTCTACAGTTGCTACGAAGTTAGAGGCGCTGCTGGGCTGTGGTGTGGTGGCTAATGTCGAACAGGCAAATGTTGGAAGTATGTGAGGGAAATGTTCTTGGGATAGTAGCTAATTAGTCTAGTACACCTTGACGCGTGTCCATCGTGGGGGACAAGCTGAGCCTCGCAGGGAACAACGCCGTTAGCTAGATTAGCTAACCTTTTTGCCGGTATGGCAGCTAGGTGATGTTTGCCTTCCCATAGGGTTATGTCACGATTTACGCTCTCCTAAAGCGCTCTGGATTGAGATTAATGACGAATGCAATGGTGTTTAATGAACATAAATGTCAGCTTTGACCTTTGAGTGCCTCTGTATGAATGTGTTGCAATCCGGATATTAGTTTTTCCTCCAGTTCTGTTGCATTGCGGTATACCGTTGTCCTCCAATTTCTAATATCAAATTGCAGTGCTGTTCCTTTTCTTACAAGTTGAATAAGAGGTTTTTCAAATGCCCGAGCTAGCCCAGCCTCAAAATACACATTGTGAGAGTTAAGCGTGAAATCAGCAATAACAAAATCAGATTTTTTGATTTATTCAATTATTTGCTGAGATATCTCATAATCACCTTCTCTCAAGTCCATTCTAATTAATTGCATTGGCAAATTAGTTTGGGCGACTGCACGAAGCATAGCACGATAATAATCAACCAATGCCGGCTCCTCCTCTTCCCGGAAAGACATTGCTACAAACCCAATTAACTTCTTTGCTGAGGATGTTTTTTGAACTTCTGGTGCTGAAATCGTAATATAGTCATTGCTGACCCTCACGTTTTTATCACCATATCGCACGAAAACGTCCCCAGTACTAGCTGTAATAGGCCCAAAGTGAGAAGGTGCCTTTGTTACATGAATGCAGATGACATGTCTGCCATTAATTTCAAAGTCTGATATTTCAATAGGATAAGGAAAGATTGAATCGCATAAAGCTTGTGATTTTTTTATCTGTTTTGGTAAAGCATCTGCCGTTATTCCGATAATACGTCCTTCATTCGTAATTCCTATGAATAAATAACCTCCTTCGGAATTTGCTAGTGCAATTAATGAGGTAGCGATGTTTTGTTCATTAAAAAAGCCTGCTTTAAATTCTACATTCTGGCTTTCACCCCCCTTGATTAGGTTGGTATAATTCTCAATGGTTTCCATTTGATAAGGGCTGATTAAATGACTTGCATTTTTGAATGGGCTTCATTACTCCACCACCTCCCGGCACGCGCGGTATAAATCCTTCCAGCCGTCGCGCTCCTTCACCACGGTTTCGAGGTATTCGAGCCACACCACGCGGTCGGGGGTGGGGTCTTTGATGACGGCGCCGGTGAGGCCGGCGGCCAGGTCGGGGGCGCGCAGGGTGCCGTCGCCGAAGTAGGCGGCCAGGGCCAGGCCGGCGTTCATCACCGAGATGGCCTCGCCGGTGCTGAGGGTACCGCTGGGGCTCTTGAGCTTGATTTTGCCGTTGTCGGTCACGCCCTGGCGCAGCTCCCGAAACACCGTGACGAGGCGGCTGATTTCGGCCAGGGCGGGGGCCTCCACGGGCAGCTGCAGGGCCTGGCCCTGCTTGGCCACGCGGGTTTGCACGATGTGCACTTCCTCGGCCAGGGTGGCGGGCAGGGGCAGCACCACGGCGTTGAAGCGGCGGCGCAGGGCGCTGCTCAGCTCGTTCACGCCCCGGTCCCGGTCGTTGGCCGTGGCAATGACGTTGAAGCCCTGCCGGGCTTGAATTTCGGTGCTCAGCTCGGAAATGGGCAGCACTTTCTCGGAGAGCATGGTGAGCAGGGTGTCCTGCACGTCGGAGGGGATGCGCGTAAGCTCTTCGATGCGCACGAGCTGGCCGGTTTCCATGCCTTTGTAGAGCGGGCTGGGTACGAGGGCACCCAGGGAGGGGCCTTCGGCCAGCAGGCGGGCGTAGTTCCAGGAGTAGCGCAGGCTGTCTTCGGCGGTGCCGGCGGTGCCTTGCACCAGCAGGTTGGTGTGCCCGCTGATGGCGGCGGTGAGGTGCTCGCTCACCCAGCTTTTGGCCGTGCCGGGCACGCCGAGCAGCAGCAGGGCGCGGTCGGTGGCCAGGGTGGCCACGGCAATTTCCATCAGCCGCCGCTGGCCGATGTACTTGGGCTCAATCTCGAAACCATTATCAAGCTTGCCGCCGAGCAGGTAGGTCACCACAGCCCAGGGCGAGAGCTGCCAGCCCGGCGGCTTGGGGCGGGCCTGGTCGACGGCTTTGAGGGCAGCAAGCTCTTCGGCGTAGAGGTCTTCGGCGTGGGGGCGGAGCAGGGCGGTTGGCGTCATCGGTTTAGGGTGTGAGGGTAAGAGGGTGTGGGGGCAGGAGGTGGAAGGTATAACGTGCTTTTCGTCTGTTTACAGGCGTTTCTTATTCTCTTAGCGACCCCTCCAAATCGGCTTGGAAGCGCAGGGTGTCGATGAATTCGTGAAGTTGGGGTTGAAAGGTTTGGTGCATGTCGGCAATGGCTTCGGCTTGCTGGATGACGGCCACCGCATCGGCCGGGGCCACGTTGGGGGCCACGGTCTGGGACAGCAGCCACGCCAGCTGGCGCAGGTGGTAGGGCGGGGCGTTGACCTGGTACAGCGTGGCCGTGTTCGCCAGTTGGCTGGCAATGGCCCGCACCACCGTCAGGCTAAATGTGCGCGGCCACGGCGCAGGCACAAAGCCGAGGTCCTGCGTCCAATTTGGCACCTGGCGGCGCACCCGCTCCAGAATGGGCTCCAGCAGCTGCTCCTGACGGGCGTCGTCGGAGAGAAGCGCCGCCATCGAAACCCAGTCGATACCCCGGTCGCAGTGGGCTTTTTCCAACGCCGGTCGCTCGTTGAGCCAAATCGTGAGGAAAGCACCAGCGAAGGCGGCATCGTGGTGCAGCAAGGTGCTGCGCGACCAAGCCGTGAGCAGCGGCAAAGCCCATTCCGAAGCCAGGGCAGCAGCCAGTAACTCAGGCGGCGTGAGGCCAAGGTGGGTTAGCCAGCGCTGGGGCGGCAGCAGGGCCAGCAGGTTAGCGAGGCGGGCAGTGGCGGGGCCCACCGGCGTGTGAAACGTGGGCCCGTAGGCCGATAGAAACCGGGCATTCTTCTCCTCGATGCCATCGGCCAGCCAGGATTTGTCCCAGGCCTCGGGAAGGACAACATCGAGCTGGGCTTTGCCCAGGCCCAGCAGCTTGCGACTGGCGGATAGCAGCGGGGCGGCCCGTGCCCACAGCCGCTCGGTGAGGGCGGCGCCGGGCAGCTGAACCAGCAGCTCGGTGGCAAGACGGCGCACCTCCTGGCCGCGCGCTTTCAGCAGCGTTTCCAGCGCGGGCTCGGCGTCGGGGTGCAGGTGCTGGGCCAGGATTTCGAGCAAGGCCTCCTGCACCTTAGCCGGCTCGGTGGGCAGGGCGGCCAGGAGCAGGGCGCGGGCCTCGTCGGGCGCCTGGGCGAAGCGTTCGGCGAGCCAGGCGCGGCGCTGAGGCAGCGTGCCGGTTTCCCAGGTTTCGGGGTCGGCGCCCGGGTCCGATTCGGCAGGAGCAAGGCCTTCAGCCATTTTGGCCCAATCGGGGTTTTGTCGAATCAGCCAGTGGCCGCGCTGCCCCAGCACCAGCCCCAGCGCCGCCCGTGTTTCGGCCGAACGGGTGGCGTGCTGCAGCAGCGGCACCAGCAGGGCCGGGGGCACGCGCAAATCGCGGCCCGCCAGACGGGTGAGGTAGTCGGGCAGCAGCTCCAGGTGCAGGCTGTTGACGAGCATCTGGTGCAGGTGGGCGGTGCCCTTGGGGCCTACTACGGGCAGCAGCTCGGCGGGCGCGGGCGCGAGGGACGGGCCGGCAGCGGGGGCCGGCCGGAGGCCCGCCTTGCGCATCAGGGCCAGGGTACCAGCGGCGAGCAAGAGCTGCTGCTCGGGTGTGTCGGCGGGCGTGGGGAAGGCAGGAATGGCTTCGCCGCTCTGGCGCGTGCCGAGCAGGGCAATGCGCAGGAGCTGGGCGGCTGACGGCGCGGCTGGGAAAACCTCACCTCCTGCCCCCCTCTCCAAGAAAGAGGGGGCACTGGCTCGTGAGGACGATTCCATAACCGTAATATCTGGGAGCAAGTCCGGTGCCCCCTCTTTTTTGGAGAGGGGGGCAGGGGGTGAGGTCCACGCGTGGTCCGTCGCCCAGCTACCCAGCGGCCGAAACGCCTGCCCATCCCATTCGCCAAACAGCGTGACCGGCTGCCCGCCGCTTTCGGCCAGCAGCTGCCAGCCAAAATCCTCATCAATAAAGCGCAACGGCAGCGTGCCGGCCTCCGTGCGGTGGTGCAGTTGCCAGCGGCCATCGGGCAGTGGCATGGGCAGCACCTGCGCCAGCGTAGCGGGCCACTCGCGCAGCCAGGGCTGGCGGGCCAGCGCGTCGGCGTAATCGTGGAGCAGCTGACTGATGGACTGACCCGTCGGCACTGCCCCGGGCGGCACCGTGCCATCGAATTTTACCTGCACCGGAGCGGCCCGCAGCGGCAGCAAGCCGGGGTAAAAAGCCAGTTCGCCCAGGTAACTGCCGTGCGGAATGAACGGCGTACCAAAGGGCTGCCCGCCAAAAGAAAACTCCAGCACCAGCGCGGTGCGGCCGGTGCGACGCCCGTGCAGCCAGGTGCGGCGGGCGGTGAGACGGTCTTCCTCCCAGCGGAACTGGCCCAGCACGCGCCAGGCGTCGGACACGGGCGGGGCGGTGGCCAGGAGGTCTTCTTTTTTGAGGTTGACGCCGACTTGCTGGAGGATTTCCGGGCGGGCATCGGCACTGAGCTGGGGCAGGTTCTGGAAGGCCCGCACCAGCAGGAAAAGCTCGCCCAGGCGGCCCAGCAGGCGGGCGGGCCAGTCGGTGTGGGCGTGGCGCAGGGTGGCCAGCTCGCGCAGGGCAGCGGCCAGGCCGGGCAGCTGGTTGTCGACCAGCCGGGCGGCTTGGCTTTCCCAGAACTTCGCGGGCTGCTGGTCGAGGGTTGCCAGGCCGGCACGCATCAGGTCTTCGAGCCAGGCGGCGAGGTCGTCGGCGCCGGCGGCCATGCGGGCCAGGCGCTTGGGGTCGACGCTGAGGCCGCCGGTCGGGGCTGCTTCAAGAGCATCAGCAGCGGCATCGTTGTCCGGGGCTGAAGCGTCGACTGGGTTGCTTTCGGCAGACAACTCGGTTGCGGCCGTGGCCTTGGGCGTTTTGGCGGCCGGGGGCGCAGCGGCTTTCTCGGTCTTTTTCTCCTGAGTTTGCTGGCGCTTGCTGAGCCACTCTTCCAGCCAGGCGGGCGGGGTGGTGCCCGTCAGCAGTTCGGGCTGGCGGGACATGAGCAGGAGCAGGCCGGCGCCGTGCTTGCAAGGAAACACCCGGCTCGGGCAGCTGCATTTAAAGGCCGGCTCCGTGAGGTCGATGCCGGTAAGGTAGGGCTTGCTGCCGCTGCCGGCGCACTCGCCCCAGGCTGCTGTATCGGTGCGGCCCAGGTTGGCCCATTTGGTGGGCTTTAGCAGCTCCTGGCCCCTTTTTAGGGTGCCGGGGTCGGTGATGAGGGCTTGGGCTTGCGCTTCGGTGAAGGAAATCATGGGAGCGGGGTAGGCGCCAAATGTAGAAGGGAATTCGTTGGCTGGGAATGGCCAATTACACCTGTCAGCCTCACTTAAAAAAATCGGCCGGGTCGGCCTGGCTCAGGTATTGCTGCAGGTGCGGCAATGTATCGAAATGCGGCAGCACGCAGGCCATAAAATCGGCTACGGCCACCGGGCCGCTGGCGTAGGCCACAAACGTGTGCCCGCCCTCGGCAAACTCTAGTTCCTCCAGCAGCCGGGGCTGCTTTTCCTCAATGATGGTTTCGATGTGCTCGGCCCAGGAATCGGCCGTGCCACCGAAGCCATAATGCTGAAACAGTTGGTAATAGGCTTCCAGTCCGCCCACATCGGCAAAGATGAGCAGCTGGTATTCGGGCATCACGGCGGGCGGCGCGTCCGTGACCTGGAAGGGGAAAGTGGCAGACATGGCGGTGAAAATACGCGCTAGTTCCGCCGTCGCCGCACCAGCAATAGGCCCACGCAGGCCACGGCCAGGGCCGCAATCAGGGCATCGCGCACGAAACGGCCTTGCTTGGCTTCCGCTACTTCGGCTTCGAGGTCGCGCTGCTTGGCGAGCTGCTGCTTTTCGCGCTGGCGCAGGTTTTGGGCTTCGTTTTCCAATTCCAGCAGGCGCTGGGCGGTGAGGTTGCGGTCGTCGCGGCTGGTGCTTTCCAGCTTGGTGGTGGTGGCCGTCAGCCGCGCCGAGGTGCTGGTGGCTTTTTGGGCCGTTTCGTTAAGCACATTCACAATTTGCTGGTCCTTGTCCACGATGCCCTGCAGGGCGTCCACCACTTCCTGCAGGTCTTTTTTAGACGGCTTGTTGCCGAACAGGCTGTGGCGCTGGGCGCTGGCTTCGCGGTAGTGGTCGGTGAGGATTTTTCGTTCGGCCAGCAGGCGCGGCAACGGCGAATCGGGCGTCACGGCCGGGGCCTGGGCGGCGGCGAGAACCGGAAGCAACCAAACCAGGGGCAAGAAGAAAAAGCGAAACATTAGCTCCTGTGTAGTTCTTTGCAAGTAGAAAGGCATGTGAGAAAACGGCATTGGCATGAAGAAAATGCAGATAATGAAAAAAGCCACCGTCCTGGTGCTGGGGGCGCTGAGCATGTGGAGCTGCGAAACCAGCCGGCTGAAAACGCCGCCGACGTATGGCGGCACCGTATCCGAAGGGCTGCACGAAAAAGGCGCCAGCGGGGTGCTGCCCTTCCTCGTTCAGGAAATCAGCACCGACGCCACGTACGGCTTTACGGAAACCAACCCCGTGCGAGTTGGCGGCGGGCTGGAAGCGGGCGCCCGCAACCAGCAGCGTTACCTCAACGCCCTGCTCGGCCCCAAAGGTCAGACCATTGAATACCAGCGCGAAGCCAGCTGCTGCGCTTTTAAAATCGAGCAGGGAGGTGTGCTCAACGAAGGTCAGCTTGACGTGTACACCATCACCTGGAAGGGCCAAAAAGAACCGGTAAAATTGTACCTCAACATGTACGAAGAAGGCCAGCTGGCCGCGCCGGTAGGCCTGACGGCGGCTCGTTGAGGGCGACGCGGGAACGGCCCCTCGGGCCCGGCGCCGCCGAGGCTGAGCAGCTTTCTGAGGTTGCCCCGCGTAAAAGGGCACATGAAGAAGCTTCTGTCCGTGCTTGCGCTGTTGACGACGGGCTGCGGTACTTGCGAGCAGGTATGCCTCACGCCTGAGGAGCGGGCCTGGTTTCCGGCGCACCCCAAGGGCACCGCTATTGCCTTTCGCAGCAACCGCGGCAACTCCAACACCATGAGTCTGTTGGAGCAGCGCGAATGGTTCAGCAACACCGACTGCAACAAGCTGGAATCGGGGTCTTACCAGCCCATCCACGTGCAGTTTGGGATGGAATCGGCCACGCAGTACGACGCCAAGCGGCCCCACTTCAGCATCGTGGCCGATAAAATCAGGCCCGACGTGCCGGCCCGGTTGCAGTTTAGCATCTCAGGGCTGGAGTACCCACTGCCGTCCGGCCAGAAAATAGGCCCCACCGACGTGCTGGTGCAGGAGCCCTGCAAACTGAGCACCGGCAAAACCTACCCGGCCGCCTACGTTTTCCGCGACGGCCAGAACGCCAAAAATTACGGCGCCGGCCGCCTGCGCTCCTTCCACTGGGACAAGCAGGCCGACCTGATTCGCTACGAGCTGGCCGACGGCGAAGTGTTTGAGCGAGTGGGGGAATAAGGTTGCATCCAGCGAATGGCACGAGTACCCCGAAGCTCCGCTTCGGCCCGGACGAACGCCAAAACCCTTGTTGGTCATCGTTCAATAGGGCCGAAGCGGAGCTTCGGGGTACTCGTGCCATGCAAAATCCCTCCTTTAGCGGTAATTTTAGTTTTGTTCTACCGCTGAAGCTTATGCCTGCCCGCTATTTCCCACGTCTCGCGGCCCTTGCCACCGACGCCACCGCCACGCCCGCCGACCAGCTTCCGCGCCTGCGCAAGCTGCTCGAAGCCGTGCTGCGCGACGAGTACAAGCGCCGCGGCGTGAGCTTCGGCAACCTCAGCCAGGCCATCGGCTTTGTGGCCTATGAGCACGAGTTCACGGGCCGCCTGCGCCACCAGTTGCAAGCCCTGCGCCTGAGTGCCAACCTGGTGCTGCACGAAAGCTACCCCGGCACCGTGGCCGAAGTGGCCTCCGGCTTCCACGCGGTGGTGGAGCTGATTGAGCAGCTCACCGGCGTGCTCTACGACGGCCCCGCCCTGCAGCTGCCACCCGATGCCGGCCTGGAGGAAAACGAGCAGGCTGCCTTCGAAGCCGCGCTGGCTGCCCAGGCCGCCACCCCGCTGCCGCCCGCCACACCGCAAGTGGCCTGGCGCGTGCACGTGCTGGCCACCAACCTAGCCACCGGCGAGCTGACCGTGGAAATGGACAAGCCCGCCGACGGCCGCCCCGCCGGTCCCTTCGACGTGGTGCTGCCCGAAGCCTACGCCAGCCTGCTGCCCACAGCGGCCGTACTGCACCCCACGCTGCACCTCATCGGCCCGGTGCTGCTCCCCGATGGCCGCGTGCAGCCGCGCCGCGTAGTGCTCGAGCCCGACTACCTCATCAGCGTCACCACCGTGGCCGAGTGCGCCCAAAAGGACGGCACCATTCCCGAGTGGGCCCTCATCAACGCCTTTTTGCCCGATGAAACCTCGCGCTCGTTGGTGCTCGGTAACCTCGTGAACATGTTGTTGGACGAGGAAGTGAGCCACGCCGCCCGCAACGAGGAGCTGAAAAGTCAGCGCAAGGACGCCGACATGCAGGAGCGCATGGCCGCGCTGGCGAGCTTGCTCGAAAAAGGACGGCCCGGCCAGGGGTTCGCCAAAAACACTTTTAACGGAATTGAAAACACGTTCGACTCTGCCACTAGCACGAGTGTGGCCGATGAGCCAAGCACCAAGCACCAGGTACCAGGCACCACCGACTTCGACCTCGAACACTTCCTGCACAAGCGCCTGTTCCGCCTGGCACCGCTGTCGCTGAGTACTTTGCCCGAGTTTCAGACCCGCAACGGCGTGCCGGAGCTGTTCAACGACCTGCGCCGCCACCACCGCACCCTGCGCGACACCCAGCTGCGCGGCTTCGTGGCCGACAGCCGCACCGGCTACCAGCAGCAGCGCCTGCGCGTGGCCGACTGCTTCCTCGAACCCACTTTCCTTTCGGCCACCTACGGCCTGCAGGGCCGCCTCGACCTGCTGCACGAAAGCCCGACCGGCTACGACCTCATCGAGCTGAAAAGTTCGAAATCGGTTCCCGGCGGCCCGCCCTGGACCAATCACACCGCTCAGGCCCAACTCTACCGCCTGCTGCTCGAATCGGTGTTTGGGGCCGATGGCGAAACCGCGGGCCGTGGCCGCACCAGCATCCTATATTCTAATGCCGTGGATGGCCAAAGCGCCGTGCGCCGCGTCGACCAAGACCAGGCCCTGATTGACCGCCTGCTCAACGCCCGCAACCAGTTGGTCGGCGTGGAACTGCAGCTGGCCCGCGCCACCGGCCCGCGCCAGACGCGCCAGCTGCTAGCGCCCGTCATCCATCCCAACCTGGCCGGCCTGCCCAGCTTCGGGCGCGACAAAGCCCAGCACGTGGCCAACGCCTGGGCCGCCGCCGACCGCGTGGAGCGCGCCTACTGCCTGGAGCTGATTCGCTTCTCGGCCCGCGAAATGCGTCTGACCCTGCTCGGCGACGAGGCTCGCCCAGGCGATGCCGGCGGCCAGGCCGGCCTGTGGCTGCTGCCCCAGGCCCGCAAGCACCAGAACTTCAGCCTGCTCGACGAGCTGGAATTGATTGAAGACCACAGCAACGCCGACGATGATGCCCGCGACGGCCTGGGACCGCACCTGGTGTTCCAGCGGCCCGCGGGTGGGCGGGAAGTCAATTTCCGGGCCGGCGACACGCTGATTCTGTACCCGCGCCGCAAAGCCGGGGCTGCGGCCGACCAGGCCACCGCGCCGCTCGGCGTGCTCGATGCCCAGGTAGTGAAGGTGGTGCTGGCCGAAGACCTCGGCACCGACGGCCGCGTGGTGCTGTCCATTCGCAACCGGCGGCTGGCGCCCCGCTACCTGCACGGCCACTCGCATTGGGCCCTGGAGCCCGACACTTACGACACCTTCCGCCGCGAGTGGGCCAGCATCTCGGCCTTCCTCAGCCTGGCGCCGGAGCGGCGGCAGCGCCTGCTGGCCCGCACCGCGCCGCGCCGTCCCGAGCCAGAGTTCTGGACGCCCGCCTCCGAGCCCGCCACCACGGCGCCCGAGGTGGTGGCCCGCGCTCTGGCTGCGCCCGACTGGTTTGTGCTCTGCGGCCCGCCCGGCACCGGCAAAACCCGCGCCGTGCTGCGTGAGCTGGCCGAACGGCTCTATCAGCAGGACAAGCACACGCTACTGGCCGCCTACACCAACCGCGCTGTAGACGAAATCTGCGAGCAGCTGGTGGCGGCCGGGCTGCCGTTTATTCGGGTGGGCTCGCGGCTGGGCACGGCGCCGCACTACCGACCCTATTTGCTCGATAACATGTTGCGCGACTGCCCCACGCGCCAGGCCGTGCGCGACCGGCTCAAGCACTGCCCGTTCTACGTGGGCACCGTGGCCAGCCTGCTCGGAAAGCCCGAGCTGTTCACCCTCAAGCAGTTCGACCTGGCCGTGGTGGACGAGGCCAGCCAGGTGCTGGAAGCGCCCATGCTGAGCTTGCTCTCCAAAGTCAACAAGTTCATTCTCATCGGCGACCACCGCCAGTTACCTGCCGTTGTCACGCAAGAGCCCGAGGCCAGCGCCGTGGCCGAGGAAGTGGCCGACTTGCTGCAGCAGGAGCTGGGCCTCAGCAACATGCGCAACTCCTATTTCGAGCGCCTGTTCAAGAAAGCGGAAGCGCACTGGCCCCACGCCCACGGTACCCTCGCCGACCACTACCGCATGCACACCGAACTGGTGGCGCTGGTGAACGACGACTTCTACAACGGCCTGCTGCGCTGCCCCATGCCCTGGCAGCACGAGCCCCTGAACCGCGCCGCCTGGCCCGCACCCACCGACGCCTTTACCGAGCAACTGCACGCCCGGCGCTTGGTGTTCGTGCCCACCCGCCGCCAGCCCGAGGACTTGTCGATGAAAGAGTCGGCCCAGGAGGCCGACCTGGCGGCCCGCACCGCGGCCTACGTGGTGCAGGGCTACGGCCCCGATTTCAATCCTGAAACCACCCTGGGCATCATCGCCAGCTACCGCAACCAGGCGGCGCTCATTCGGGCGCGGCTGGCGGCGCTGGCGGCGGAACTGGCGCTGCCCGCGCTGGCCCAGGTCAGCGTCGATACCGTGGAGCGCTACCAGGGCTCGCAGCGCGACGTCATCGTGGTGAGTTTCTGCTGCCACCACGAGCACCAGTTAGAGCTGATGGTGTCGCCCAACGAAGACGGCACCGTCGACCGCAAGCTCAATGTGGCACTCACGCGTGCGCGGCAGCAGCTGGTGCTGCTTGGAAATGAGGAGGTTTTGCAACGCGCGCCGCACCATGCTGCGCTGCTGGCGCGCGTTGCAAAACCGTAGGGCCGCCGGCCGGCCGGCTATTGAATATCCAACAGCTCCACCTCGAAGCGCAGCACCGAATTAGGCGGGATGGAGCCGGCCTGCCGGTTCTTATAGCCGAGCGCCGACGGAATCAGCAACACGCTTTTCTCGCCTTTGCGCATGAGCGCAATGCCTTCGTCCCAACCTTTGATGACCTCGCCTGTGCCCAGCGAAAATCGGAAGGGCGCAAATCGGTTATTGTTGGCGTCGAATACTTTGCCGTTGAGCAACGTGCCGGTGTAAAGCACCGATACCGTTTTTCCGGCCACGGCCTGCTGGGCTGCGGGCACGGGCGCCACGGGCACATAGTAGAGGCCCGAGCCTTGGCGCTGGGCGTTGGCAATGTTGTTATCGACGAGGTAATTCTTGATGAGGCCCTCATCGACGGTGGCGTAGTCGACGTCCTCTTCTTTCTTGCAGGCGGTAGTGGCAATGGCGGCCGTGCCCAACAGCACCGGAAATAGAAGCCGGAGAAGGCCGGTTGAAAAAGAGAATTTCATGCGGATTTTTTAGGTGAAAATAGTGTTGGCTTTGGCCTGTTTGGGCCGCGCGTTGGTGCCCTTTAAAAAACCGGCGGCCTCGCGAAACGCGGGCCGCCGGCTTGTGAATCGACGCAATGGCCCGGAATTAGCGCACGTCCGTCACTTCCACTTCAAAGCGCAGCACGGTGTTGGGGGCAATGCTTTTGCCGGCGCCCTGTGGGCCATAAGCCAGGCCCGACGGAATCAGCAGCTCCGCCTTGTCGCCTTTGTGCATCAGGGCAATGCCTTCCTCGAAGCCGGCAATGAGCTGGCCCCGGCCCAGGGTAAACGTGAACGGGGCGGTTGGGGTAGAAGCGTCGAACACCGTACCGGCGGCATCGAGCAAGTGCCCGGTGTATTGCACCACCACCGTGGAGCCAATGGCCGGCCGCACGGCCGCCGCGTTGGTCACGACGGGCAGGAAGTACAGCCCCGAGGTTTGCTTTTGCGCGGTGGTAATGTTTTTGCTGGTCAGGTAGTTGGTAATCAGGCGGTCGTCGACGGCTTTGTAGTCGACCACTTCCACCTCAATGCGCAGCACCGAATTGGCCGGAACGAGGGGATTGGACGTCGAGGCGCCGTAGCCCAGGGCCGAGGGAATCAGCAGCTCGGCTTTATCGCCGATGTGCATCAGAGAAATGCCTTCCTCAAAACCGGGAATCAGCTGGCCCCCCCCCACCACAAAGGTTATGGGCACGTCGTTGTGCTGCGACGAGGCGTCGAACACCGTGCCGGCCGCATCGAGCAGGTGCGCGGTGTAGAGCACCGACGCATAGGAGCCCGCGGTGACCCGCGCGGCATTCGTGTTCGTTTGCACCGGCAGGAAATACAGCCCGGACGCTTGTTCCTGGGCCGTGGTGATGTTTTTGCTGGCCAGGTAGTCCGTAATCAGGCCTTTGTCGCGGGCGCTGTAGTCCGGAATCTCGGGCTCGTCCTTGTTGCAAGAAGTAGCCAGGAGGCCGGTGGAAGCGATGAGCAGGAGAAAAAAGAACCGGAACAGACCGGGCGCAAAAAGTAGTTTCATCGTGATTTTTTGGTAAAAATAGCCCAGTCCGGCCAATGGTCATCTAAGAAATGATGCGGCCTTGCTGGCCTGGGCTTAACCCCCAGAGCCGCGCAATTCGTTCGGGGTTGCACGCGGCGTTTTCGTGAGTTGCTCCGCCAGCAAGGCTAACCCCACGCCACCGGTGTACGCCAGCAGGTCGGCCCACTCAAAGTGGTTGCCTAGCAGCACGGCCACCAAGCGGTAGCGCTGCCAGCCGAGCAAGTTCAGGACATGGAAATACTGCAGGCACTCAATCAGGTACGATACCAGCAAAACCGAAAATGCTGCTCGTTTTACCGGAACACAAAAGAAACTGCGAACTAGGCAGTAGAGGAAAATGGGCGCCAACACGTCTCCCCCATAGGGCCGAACAATTTTGTCGTGTACACAAAGGGCAATGAGTATTTCGAGCGCCAGCAAGCCGCTGGCCAGCAAGAAGTACCGTTTCTCGAAGCGAAGCGGCATGGGCGGGCTAACCATGAAGAAAATGCATGGGGCAGCGCTTGGGCAACGGCTGCGCTGCGGCGGCGGGCGCATGCAGCGGCGGCGCATTCAGCGCCAGGATGCGGTCCTTATATTCGGCCGGCAGCATGGCATTTTTGGCCCATTGGCTCACGGGCCATTGTTTGGTAAGCCGGTAGGCCGTCACGGCTGGGCTTATCAGGCCGCCAGGTGGTAAGTCAAGCATCTCGCGCACACCGGACGGCACCACGAGGCCTTGCACGGCCCGCAGCAAGTGGTAGCGCGGGCCGCCCAAGTGCTTGCGGTACTGCACGTACAGGTCGGCGGTGTAGGAACTGAGCGCGAGGTTCTGGGCCAGGTGCTGCTGCCGCGCCGTCTGCCAGGTGGCGTAGGTGGTGGGCAAATCCGGAATGCCCATGCGCTGGCCTACCCGCGTGAACACGGCCATGATTTCGGCACATTCGGCTTTCGTTAGCGGGCGCTCCAACACCTCATACGCCCGGATGGAATAGCCGATGAGCATGAACAGCACGTCGCGGTAGGCCCAGTCGGGGATGGCCCGGCCGCGCTTGGCTTCCACCGCGCCATGAATGGCGGCAATGGTGTCGATGGCTTTTTCGGCCCCGGCGCGGTCGGCAAACACGATGCGGCGGGCGTAGTCGACGGTGGAGAACAGGCGGTCGAGCGGGTCGGCGGGCAGGCGCCCGGTGAAGTAGAGCCAGTCCACGGCCCTGTTCAAAGCAAACTCGGCCGCCGCGCCAGCGAAGATGAACAGCACCGTATCGGCCGAGCCCCAGATGCGGCGGACAATGGAATCGGGGGCAACAAAATAGCTCATGTTTGAAAAAGAACTTTGAAATACAAAGTTAATGAATTAAAGTTGATTCTTCATTCCCAACGTTGAAGCAGCCAGTTAAATATGATATCAACTATTTGAATGGCATAACTTCGCGTCATGGCCGCAAAAGAGAATATACCGGAATACTACCAGCGCTATAGCGAAAGCAAACCCCCGGCGGGCCAGGTTGCGGTGTATCGGCTGAAGGAGTTTGCCGGCACCGAAACCTACCCGCATGTACGCCGCGACTTTTACAAGATTAAGCTCATGCGCCAGGTGCAGGGCGTCCTCTCGTATGCTGACCAACGCGTGTCGGTGCAGGACAGTACCCTGGTGATGGTCAACCCGCTGATTCCGCATTCCTGGGAGCGGCATGGGGGCAGCCCGACTGGTTATGCCTGCTTGTTCACCGAGGAATTTGTCACGCAGCAGCTGAAAACAGCTAGCGTGGCCGGTTCGCCGTTGTTTCGGGTGGGCGCAGCGCCGGTGCTTTTCCCGCCACCCGAAACGGTAGAAAAAATTGCGGGCGTTTTTGAGGACATGCTGGCCGAAATGCAGTCAGATTACGCCAATAAGTATGATTTGCTGCGCAGCTACGTTCAAATCATTCTGCACGAAGCCCAGAAGCTGGCCCCGGCAGCGCCGCACCATCCGCCGGCCAATTCGGCGGCCCGGCTCAGCGCGGCGTTTCTGGCGTTGCTGGATGGAAGCTTTCCCATTGCCACGCCGCAGCACACGCTGCCCTTGCGTAACGCCAACGAGTTTGCGCGGCAGCTGGCCGTTCACACCAACCACCTGAACAAGGCGCTCAAGGAAACCACAGGCAAAACCACCACCGAGCACATCGCCGAAAAGCTGCTGGCCGAAGCCAAGGCCCTGCTGCGCCATAGCAACTGGAGCATGGCCGAAATCAGCTATTGTTTGGGCTTCGAGCACGCGTCGAATTTCAATAGCTTCTTTCGCAAGCACGCCGGCTGCCCGCCGAGCCAGTACCGCCGCCAGGTGGTTGTGCATTCATAAGTTTTGGATTGAATTGCATAAACCAGCCAGTCGGGTGGCCCTGACCTTTGTGGTGTTCAATCAAACCCAAAAGACATGGAAAACAGCATTGATAAAGTCATTGCCATCACGGGCGCCAGCAGTGGCATTGGCGAGGCCACGGCGCGGCTGCTTGCCAGCCGCGGCGCCAAAGTGGTGTTGGGCGCCCGGCGGCTGGATAGGCTGGAGGCCCTGGCTGCCCGCATCATAGCTGCTGGCGGGGAAGCAGCCTTTGCGCAAACCGACGTGAAAAGCCGCGCCGACTTAACTGCCCTGGTGATGCTGGCCCGGGAGCGGTTTGGCCAGCTCGACGTACTCATCAGCAATGCCGGCATCGGGCCCATTTCGTTGCTCGACGAGCTGCGAATGGACGATTGGGAGGAAATGGTGGACGTCAACATCAAGGGGTTGTTGCACGGCATTGGGGCGGCGCTGCCAGTGTTTCGGCAGCAGGGCTTCGGGCATTTCGTCAACATTGCCTCCACGGCCGGGCTCACCGTTGTGCCCACCATGGCGGTGTATGCGGGCACCAAGTTTGCCGTGCGGGCCATATCAGAAGGCTTGCGGCAGGAGGCCGGCGAGCACCTGCGCGTGACCGTTGTGTCGCCCGGCTTCGTGCACACCGACTTTGCCGATTCCATGACTAACCCGGAGGTGAAGGCCCACATTATCGCAAACCGGGATAAAATAGCCATTTCGCCCGGGGCCATTGCCCGTGCCATTGCTTTCGCCATCGAACAGCCCGCCGATGTAGACGTGGGTGAGGTGGTGGTGCGACCCACGGCGCAGGCGTAAAAAGTGGCCGCGGCAAGCCGTTGCCGCGGCCATTTCGAGCCCGGACGCTTGTTACCTTGCGGCATGAAATTCACCCAGATAACGGATTCTATATTCACGGTTGAGGATTTTCTGACCCGGCAGGAGTGCCTGGAAAACCTCGTGCTCAGCGAAAAAATTGGGTATGAGCTGGCCAAAGTGAACACGGCCGGCGGGGCCAGGGTGCGGACGGACATCCGCAACAACAACCGCGCGTTTTACAAGAGCGAGGAGCTGGCCCAAACGCTGTGGGAGAAGCTCCAACCTTTTGTGCCGCAGCAGCTGGGGCACAGCCACCCCATCGGCCTCAACGAGCTGTTTCGGTTTTACCGCTACCAGCGCGGGCACCAATTCAAGGGCCATTTCGACGAAAGCTACATCCGCAACGAGCGCGAGGCCAGCTACTTCACCTTCATGGTGTACCTGAACGACAATTTCCAGGGCGGCGACACCACGTTTCGGGGGCTGCGCATTCAGCCCCGACAGGGCATGGCGCTCATTTTTTTGCATAGCCTTTTCCACGAAGGCAGCGAGGTGACGCAGGGCGTGAAATACGTGCTGCGCTCGGACGTGATGTACCGGACGGAGGAAGCTGTTATCTAGTTATTTTATTAATTATTAGTGAAACGTCAAATGACAATTATTGAAAGACTTCACAAAGCCATCCAATGGCAATTGCCATTAAATGAGCAGTTGGCCACTATGGCTCAGTTTGACAGTATCACGGATGCAGAAATTGAACAGTTGTTTGATGAGCATAAGTCGTTCGAAGTAGGGTACTTGCTTGAGTACCTAGGACCTGTAAAACTCCAAAAATATCTGCCGCAATTCCTTCAATTCCTTCAGGATATTAATTGGTCTAGTGCGGGTGGGGCAGCAAGAATGCTTCGCGCGGCTGGTGAGATGGCAGTGCCCGAGGTTAGGCGAATATTCAGGGAAGAAGACGATTCCTGGTGGAATTACTGGCTAATTCTGAATGTGGTGGGTTTTTGGAAAACCGAAGTTGTCGCCAGCCTCAAACCAGACCTGTTATATCTTATTGATAATCCTGACAATGTAGGGACTGGTACTTATGCATTTAAGATTGTAAATGAGCACAACCTGCTAGATAAAGAGGGAAGGGATGGGCTCTATCAGCAATTGCGTAAAGATTATGAGTTGATGCCTCCTGATAAGTGGAGCGGTGGTAAATGGCCAACGCATCGGGCTAGCTTGATTGCGGAATTGGATGAGGTGAAGCAAGAAGTGTCTTAGGCTTGTGCCGGTAGAAAAACAGTATCAGCAGTGGCAGCAGCGTCAGCTCGGCCACTACGCCGAAGAGCAGCGTGAGACCGATGAGCAGGCCCACGTAGAATGTGCCGTCGAAAGACGAAAACAGTAGGGTGGAAAAGCCACCCACCAGGATGAGTGAGGTGACGATGACCGCCTTGCCGGCCAGCAGGTAAGTATGCTTCACGGCTTTAAATAAATTAGACTCGTGGGCGAGGGTGAGGCGCAACTTGCTGATGAAGTGAATGGTATCATCGACGGCAATGCCGAAGGCGATGGTGAAGATGATGCTGGTGCTCACCTTCATGCTCACGCCGGACAGGCCCATCACGCCGGCCACGATGAGGATGGGCACGAGGTTGGGAATGAGCACCACCACCGTCATGCGCAACGACCGGAACAGCGCCAGCACGATGAGCGTGACCATCACAATGTCGATGCTCATGCCGGTTATCATGTTCAACGTGAGGTTCTCGTTGTTCTTGTCAATCAGGTTGCTGGAGCCGGTGAGGCGGGTGCGCAGTACCGTGCTGTCGATGCGGGTGCGCAGGTAGCGGCGCAGGTTGTCGTTGAGGGCATCGGCGCGGATGCTGCCCACGTCGGCCATGCGGCCGGTGAGGCGGCCAGCCGTGCCGTCGGGCAGGGCCAGGGCGCTGAACTCGGGCTTTTTGCGGAAGAGCTTGAGCTTGCCGCGCAGACGGGCCAGTTCCACGGAGTCGGCCGGGAGGCGGTACTCGGCCAGGCCGCCGCCGTTCAGGGCCTTGCGCACCGATTTCACCAGCGTGACGGGCGAGGCAGCGAAGCGCAGGCCGTAGGTGCGCTGCAGGTAACCTTCAATCTGCTCGGTCTGGCGCAGCACGTCCAGGTCGTAGATGTCGCGCCCGCCGGCTGGCTTCAGCTCCAGTTCAAAGGGACGCACGCCGGCAAACTTCTGCTCAAAAAAGGCGAAATCGAGCCGCACGGGGTCGTTTTTGGAAAGGTCATCGAGCAGCGAGGAATTGATGCGGACCCGCGTAGCCAGGCCGAAAGACGCGGCAATGACCAGGCCGCTCACCGCAAAAATCAGCCGCCGCCGCACCAGTACCGTGCGAAACAGGCGGCCCAGCACGCCGTCCCAGCTGTGGCCCTGCTGGCGCGGCACCCGCAACTGGGGCTTGCGCAGCAGCAACAGCAGCGCCGGCAGCAGCGTGAAGCTGAGCACGAAGGCCAGCAGCACCGCAATGCCGGTGAAGAGCCCGAAGTTGTAAATCGGCCGGATAGTGCTGGTCATCAGCGTGAAAAAGCCCAGGCTGGTGGTCAGTGCCGACAACCCCGAGCCGAACCCCGATTCCTTGAGCGTAACCCGTAGGGCGTCTTTTTTGCTGGCACCGTAGCCCAGCTCGCTCACGTAGCGCGTGATGATGTGCACGGTATCGGAAGTGCCCACTACGAACATCATCACCGGCAGCAGGGCCGTCATCAGGTCGATGCTCACGTCGCAGGCACCCATCACGCCCAGGCC
This sequence comes from Hymenobacter monticola, assembly GCF_022811645.1. Lineage (NCBI taxonomy): Bacteria > Pseudomonadati > Bacteroidota > Cytophagia > Cytophagales > Hymenobacteraceae > Hymenobacter > Hymenobacter monticola. Next base: position 3,935,141 of record NZ_CP094534.1, read on the forward strand.
CCACAAAATGGCCCCCAATACCACCACCAGCGGCAGCACTACGCCCCACCAGGTTCGAAATGTGAACCAAAGCAGGCCCGTGACCAGCAGCACCGAGAGGCTCATGAACACGGCCAGCTCCCATTGCAGCCTATCCACAAACACCGACTGCGCCACGGCGCGGCCGGCGAAGTGATAGTCTTTTTCGGCGAATTTCAGCTGGGCCAGGCTGGCCCGAAGTGAAGCCAGCAGTGAGTCGCCGGGCGGCTTTTTGAGGTCGGGCGTGGTTTGGATGACCAGCGCCACGGCCCGGGCATCGGGGCTGAAAACGTTGCCGACGAGGCCGGGTGTGCGGTATATCAGCGCGGAATCCTGGGCGCGGCGGGCGGGTTCGTCGGGGTGCAGGTAGGGCAGGTTGAAAAAGCCCAGGCCTTCGACGACCGGGTTTGAGATGGTGGTGGGGGAGGTGACGGCCACCACGTGCCGCTCGCGCCGGGCCAGCTGCGTAAGCGAGTCGACGCGTTGAATGAAATCGGGTGCAAACACCGTCTGGCCGGCGGGCGCTTCCAGGCCCAGCAGCAGGTAGTCGTTGTCGTTGCCGAAGCGGCGGGTGTAGCCCTGGTAGTAGTCCAGGTCGGGGTCGCCCGCGGGGTAGAAGTCGTTGAAATTGTAATTGAAGCGCAATTGCGCCACGTAATAGGCGCTGAGGGCGGACAACAGCCCGAGCACAAGCAGGGCCAGATAAGCAGTACGACGAAGGGGCATTAGGGAAACGAAGCAGGCGGCGGGCGTGAGGACTTCCGGCGGAGGTACGCAGCGTGCCGGAATTTGAACGAGCCGTTGTATCTTTCAGCTACGAACTCAACAACCATCCAACCATGAAAAAGTCCCTGCTTGCCCTCGCCCTGTTTGCCGTTGCCGGCACCACCGCCTTCGCCCACGACGGCCACGACAAAGACGGTAAAAAAGGCAAGAAAGCCGTTTGCTCCACCGAAGCGAAAGCCTCTTGCTCCAAAGACATGAAGGGCAGCATGGCCGGCGGCCATTCCTGCTGCATGAAAGGTGGCAAAACGGCCGCCGCCCCGGCTCCCGCCAAGGCGGAAGTAGCCGTGAAGCAATAAGTTGCGTCCGGCTTCGGCCGCGAAACCTGACAAAAGCAAAAAGCCCCGCCAGACGATTCCGGCGGGGCTTTTTGATTGGTTGACGAGGCCGTTGGAGATTCCGGAACGACGTAGGGGCGGGGCTTGCCCCCGCCCGGCTGTTCGCGCCGGCTCAACGATTTTGTTCAACGATGGGCGGGGGCAAGCCCCGCCCCTACGTCGTTCCGGATGCGTCCACAAAATCCGTGGAATCCGTAAAATCCGAGCGAATCCGTGGTCCTTAGTGCACGGCGTTGGTTTTCTTGCAGCAGTCGGGCAGGCGGTTGTAGGCGCGGGCGTCGGCGGTGAGGTCGTCGGCGTCGTAGCCGGTTTTCTGCACGGCCGTGCGCAGGGCGGCGGGCGTGGTTTTGTCAGCCTTATAGGTGACGGTCACGACCTGCGACGGCACATCAAGCACGGCGCTTTGCACGCCTTTCTCGTAGGCCAGGCTTTTCTCAATGCGGGCTTTGCACATGTCACACACAGCCGAGGTTTTAAACTTAGCCGTGGCCAGGCCGTTGGCCGAAGCCTGGGCAACTGCCGGCGCTGTTGTGGCGGGGGCCTGGGCCTGGGCCGAGATGCTGAGCAGCGACAAAAACGAAAGCGACAGCGGGAGGAAGAATTTCATAATCGAAGATTAAAAGCGGGTGACGGCAGCCTAACAAAATTGCTGCCGGAAAAATTTGGAGGAAGCTCTGGCTTGCGGTCTTATTCTATGCGGTAGCGCAGGCCCGCGTAAGTCAGGCGGCCGTACACCGGGCCCCACACCATGGCCGCGTCGAACGTCGGACCAAAGGGGGTGGCGGCTCCTTCAATGGGATTGGGCTGACGATAGTTCGTTAGATTTTCTACCCCAACATAGAGGTCCAGGCGCTTGAAGCCGCGGGTGAGCTGGGCGTTGAGCAGGGCGTAGCGCGGCGTGGTTTCGGGGCGGTACTCCTGAGCCGCGCCGTGGGCGTGCGTGGCCGTGATGTGTGCCACCGGCCGCTGCCCGAACCACTGCACCGTGAAGTCGCCGCGCCACTTGTCGAAGGCGCTGGCGTAGCCCAGGTTCAGGAAGGCGCGGTGGGCAGGGGTGAGGGGCTTGGGCAGCAGCACGTTGTCGTAGGTGGTGCGCACGTCCAAGTACTTGTAGGCGCCTTTCACCTGCAAGCCTTTCAGCGGTTCCAGCTGCAGCTCGGCCTGCAGGCTACGGGCGAAGGAGCGGGCGCCCGGCGCCAGGTTGTCGAGGGTGATGAGGCTGGGCGCGGTGTACATGTCGGCCACCACCTGGTTCTGGAATTCGGTGTGGTAGTAGTCGAGCACGAAGGTGGCCGGGTGGCCCAGTGCGGTGAAGTACTGCGTGGCGCTGCCGCCCAGGTTCCAGGCCTTTTCGGGCTGCAGGTTGGGGGCGATGACGAACTCGCGGGCGCTGGCCAGCACGGCGGCGTTGTCGGCAATGGGGTTGGCCACGCGGAAGCCGCGGCCAGCGGCGGCGCGCAGCACGGTGTTCTTCAGCACGTCGTACTTCAGGTTCAGGCGGGGCGTCACCTGCCAGCCGTAGAGGTTGTGGTGGTCGGCGCGCAGGCCGGCCACCACGGTCAGGTTGCGGCTGTTCTGGTAGGTGTATTCGGCAAAGGCGCCCGGCACCAGCTCGCGGCGGGTGCGGTGCTCGCGGGCCTCCACGTCGGCTGGCGTTTCGATAATGTAGCGGCGGCCGGCGGTCAGGCGCTCGTTGTAGTTGTCGTACAAAAAGCTCAGCCCCGTGCGGTACACGTGCGCCGTATTGCCCAGCGCGCTCTGGAAGAGCAGCGTGGCCTGCCCGGTGCGCTGCCGTCCGTCGTAGCTGCGCGACGACGGGGTGGTCACGTAGTAAAACGGCTCGCTTGGGTCGTGGTCGGTGTGCAGGTTCTGGTAGCCGTAGGAATACCGCGAGGTGAAGTCGTGGTCGGTGCCCGTCAGCAGCAGGCCCAGGCTCTGAAAGGGACGCGACGGCCAGGTATAAGAAGTCTTCGCGTAGCCCGTGTAGCGGGTGGTGGCCTGCGTGGTGCCGTAGCTCTGCGTGAAGGCCTCCGCGCCCGTATCGCGGAAACCGACCTGCCCGCCTTGCCGGGTTTCGCGCAGCGCGCCCAGGCCCACTTCACTCACCCAGCCGTTGCCCGAGAGGTACTTCCACTTGTTGAATGCGTTGAACTGCGTAGCCAGCGGCAAGTCCAGGAAGCCGTCTTTGTTGCGGTCGACGCGGTTGCCGAGGTGGTCGGTGTGCAGCAGCAGCACCGTGCTCCATTTCGCATTCAGGCGGGCCGAGGTGTTGAGGTTGACGTCAAATTTGCCGAGGTCGTTGGCGTAGGCGTTGAACAGCAGCTGGTCGGTTTTCTCCGGCTCTTTCAGCTTCACGTTTATCTGGCCCGAAATGGCCTCGTAGCCGTTCACCACCGAGCCCGTGCCCTTAATGATTTCAATGTTGTCAATCCAGGGCCCGGCCAAATAGCCCAGCCGGTAGGGGGCAGCCAGCCCGCGCAGGGCCGGCTGGTTGTCCACGGTCAGCAGCGAGTAGCTGCCGTCGAGCCCAAGCAGCTGAATCTGCTTGGCCCCGGACACAGCATCCGAGGTCGTGACCTCCACCGAGGCGTTGGTTTCGAAGCTCTCGGCCAGGTTGCAGCAGGCCGATTTGGTGAGGTCGCGGCTGGAAATGACCTGCACGTTGGCCGGCGTCAGCGACGAGTAAGCGGGCGCGCGGTCGGTCACCGTTACCTCGCCCAGCTCCTGGCCGGGGCGCAGCGCCGCCCGCAGGTAGGGGGCGCCGGTGGCCGGCACGGCCAGTGTATCGGCCCGGTACCCCAACGCTTGCACCACCAGCCGCGAGGCCGCGCGCGCCGGCCGGGTCAGCGTGAACCGCCCGGCTTCATCCGAAGTAGTGGTGATGACGGTTGCATTAGCGTCGTCAGCATCAAAGAGCCAGCGCAGCACCGCGCCGGGCAGGGGCGTGCCCTTGCCGGCTTCCGTGACTTCGCCCCGCACCGGGGCAATCGTTTGGGCCTGCGCCGCACCCGGCACCAGCCCGGCAGCTATGGTTGCCGCAAGTACAAAAGGCGGGACAATCCCGCGAATAGGTTTCATAAGGTCTGTAATTTAAGGCTTTCTGAAGCATCGGCAGCATCAGCTGCCATCCAGCCCCGTCGGCAATGAAGCCACCGGGCGCATTATCAGAAAGCCCTAAACCACCAGTGTGCAGGCAAAAGCCAGCAAGCCGCGTCCACCCCACGGGGGCGGCGACGAGTCGGCCGCAAACCAGCGTGGGGCGCTGCCTACGGGCAGGGCAGCCAAATCAGGCTGCGCCCAAGCCGGCGGCGCCAGCAGCAGGGCCGGCCCCGGCAAGGGCACCAATACCTTAGCCGCCAGCTCGTGGGCCGGGGTCGTGAGCTTGTGCAGCTGCTTGCTAAAATCGCAGCAGTTGTCCTTGGCTATGGGCGCGTCGGGCGCCATGCCCGCCGTGCACCCTTGCAGCTCGGCCGCCCGCCCCGCCACCGAAAGCGCCACCGTGCTACGGCCGCTCATGCGGCAGGTCAGGCGCTGCACCGTGAGGCCCACCGAGGCGGTGAGCACCAACACGGCCAGCAACAGGCTGACGAGGCGACGGAGCAACGAAGGGCGCGACATAACTTCTGCAAAGATAAACAGCACTTTCAAGGTTAATCGTGCGAAAATCGGGCGGCCGGAGTGCAACATCCTGGGAAACGTTTCTGAAACCAGCTGTCATTCATACATGCCGGAGTCTCGACCCCGCCAGCCGTGAAGCGGCGCCACTTTGGTAGCTATTGGCACTATGAAACGCTGTAACCGCCTAGTGGCAGCATATTCAGTGAGAGTTAGTCTCGCCGCTTGGCGGCTTCAGTCTTGAGCGAATACAATACTCTGCCTGCGGGGCGCTGTTTCGCAGCCAGTTTGAATTTTGGGCAGAGAGAAATGCCTATAGAATCAACCTGACATAATGTCAAAAAGCTGTATGGGGCTTGAGTACTCTATTACTGAAAGGAAGAGAATAGCATTAAAAACGCGGCTGAAATACCCAAGAAAGCACTTTTTCTTTTGTGGTAGGAAATGGTAAATTGTGGTTGAATTTCGGATGCAGTCCCGTACATTTGCCTATATCGTCTTCTTTTCCGGCGATGGCTGCCCATGAATCTGTTGTCCGGCGAATACGAATGCAAGCTCGACCCCAAGGGGCGGCTTGTGTTGCCGGCCAAAGTGAAAGGCAACCTGCCCGAGCAGTCCGGCAATCAACTCGTGCTTGTGCGCGGCTTCGAGCCCTGCCTGGTGCTCTACCCCCGGGCCGCGTGGCAGGTAATTCACGAAAAGGTGATGGCGCTGGACGAGTTCAACGAGGAATACCGACAATTTCAGCGCAACTTTTTCCGGGGCATGACCGAAGTAGAGCTGGATTCCATCAGCCGGTTTATGCTGCCCCGTACCATGCTGCGCTACGCCGGCATCGAGAAAGAAGCCATTATTGTGGGCCTCGGCAACCGCTGTGAAATCTGGGACCCCGCCCGCTACGACGAGTTCCTGATTAAAGACCAACAAAGCTTTAGTAAGTTGGCCCAGAAGTTTTTGTCGGTTGAAACGCCCGCCACCAGCGGCCCTGCAGCATGAGCGACTACGCCAACGATACCGCCTACCACCGCCCCGTGATGCTGGCCCAGTGCCTGGCCGGGCTCGACCTGCGCCCCGACGGCCGCTACGTCGACGTCACCTTCGGTGGGGGAGGGCATTCGGCCCGCATCCTGGAAAAACTCACCACGGGCCACCTCTACAGCTTCGACCAGGACGCCGACGCCGAAGCCGAAGCACAAAAGTTAATTCGCCCTCAATTTACATTTGTTAAGGCTAACTTTCGGGATTTAACTGCTGAACTACAGGCACATAATGCGTTGCCGGTTGATGGCCTGCTGGCCGACCTGGGCGTGAGCTCGCACCAGTTCGATACGCCCGAGCGGGGCTTTTCGACCCGTTTCGATGGCCCGCTGGATATGCGCATGGACCCCGACGGCCCGCTCACCGCAGCCGACGTGCTGAACGATTACAAAGAAGCCGACCTGCACCGCATCTTCGGCATGTACGGTGAGGTGACCAACGCCCGCACCCTGGCCCAGGCCGTGGCGGCGGGGCGGCGCGGGCGGCGCCTCGAAACCATCGGCGAGTTGAAGCAGGCCATTCAGCCCTGCACGCCGCGCGGCAAGGAGAACAAGTACCTCGCGCAGGTCTTCCAGGCCTTGCGCATCGAGGTGAACCAGGAAATGGAAGCCCTGCAGGAAATGCTGCTGCAAACCGCCGAAGTGCTGCGCCCCGGCGGCCGGCTGGTAGTGATGAGCTACCACTCGCTGGAAGACCGGCTGGTGAAAAATTTCATTGCCAAGGGCAAGTTTTTTGGCGCCGTCGAAAAAGACTTCTTTGGCAATGAAAGCAAGCCCTTTGAGGCCCTCAACCGCAAGCCGGAGGAGGCCGACGCCGACGAAATTGCGCTGAACAGCCGGGCCCGGAGTGCTAAATTGCGGGTTGCAATCAAAAATTAGGAGGTAGCCATGGCCGCCAATACGCTCAGACCCACCGACAGCCCGCGCCGGTCCAACGTGCCCCGCGAGGTCGCCCCGCCGGCCCCCGAAGTGCTGCCCGAGGCGGCCGTGGTGGAGGCGCCGGCCCCCGAACCCGCGCCCGAGCCGGCCCCGGTGCGCGAGAAACGCCCCCGCAAACCCTCGCCCGAGCCCGCCCGGCCCCGTAGCTCGTGGAGTTTGTTCTCGCTGCTCGACCGGCTAACCAGCGTCGACAGCCTGTTTCGGGATGGCCTGCCGGTGCGCTACCTGCCTAAGCTGCTGTTTGTGATGCTGTTGGTGCTGGTTTATATCGGCAACACGCACTACGGTAACCGCATGAACCGCAACATCCTGCGTCTCAAGCAGGAAACTGAAGACCTGCGCGCCGACTACACTACCCTGAAATCGGACTACATGGAGGCCAGCAAGCAGAGCGAGGTGGCCCGCCGAGTGGCCGCCTTCGGGCTGGTGGAAAGCTCCTCGCCACCCTTCCGCATCACGGTGCCCAAGGGCCACCTCGACGCGGCGGAGCTGGAGCTGATGCCCGTGCTCACGGCCGACACGCTGGCCGCCCGCGCCGCCCGCGACTCGGCCGCCGCCGAGCAGGCCGATGTGCAGGCGGGCCGTCGTCGCCGCGAAGCCTTCGAAACCGGCGTGGACAGCGGACCCGAAATCATTGCTCCGCCTCAAGCCCTGGACGGCGACTCGGCCGCCGCCAGTGCGCCGGTGGTGCGGCCAGCGGTGGCCCCCCGGGCTACAACGCCCAAAGCCAAGAGCAAACCCGCTAAGCCGGCCGCGGCCGCCAAGAAAAATACCGCTGGCAGCAAAGCCAAAGCTGCCGCTCCCAAAGCGGCGGCGCGCAAAGCCAAACCCTCCGATAAGCAAGCCGTTAGAAGCCATTCCCGATGAAAGGCAGCGTAAAAAAATCCATCGTCACGCGGGTGCGGCTGGCCTTTTTGGGGGTCGCCGTGTTTTCGTCGGCGATATTCTGGAAAGCCACCAAAATCCAGTTCCAGGAGGGCGCCAAGTGGCGGGCGCTGGAGCAGGAGCGGCGCATCAGCTACCAGTCGGTGCCGGCTACGCGGGGTAACATTTACTCTGACAACGAGAGTATTATGGCCACTTCGCTGCCCTTTTACCGGGTGGCCTGGGACCCGGGCGTGGTCGATGACGAGGTATTTAAGGCTAACGTGGACTCGCTGGCTTACCGGCTGTCGCATTTCTTCGGCGACCGCAGCGTGCAGGAGTACAAGCGGCGCCTGATAAACGCGCGCACCGCCAAAATGCGCTACATCCGTCTCAACTCCCGGCAAATCAACTTTCAGGAGAAGAAGCAGCTGGCTAACTGGCCCATTTTCCGGGCCAAGCGCAACCGCGGCGGGGCCATTTTTGAGAAGGTGGACAAGCGCTTCCGGCCGTTTGGGGGGCTGGCGCAGCGCACCATTGGCTTCGTGAACGAGGACAAGCACGGCGCTGGTCTCGAGTACACCTTCGAGCAAAGCCTGGCCGGCAAGCCAGGCGAGGCCCTGTTTGAACGGGTGCCGGGCGGCGTGAAGCCGGTGTTTGACGGCACCGAAATCAAGCCCCTGCCGGGCTACGACGTGAAAACCACGCTCGACATCAACCTGCAGGACGTGGCCGAAAATGCCCTCTACAAGTCGCTAGTGGACAACAATGCCCAGTATGGCTGCGTGATTCTGATGGAAGTGGCCACCGGCGAAATCAAGGCCGTAGCCAACCTGGGCAAGGCCTCGGACGACACCTATAAAGAGGACTACAACTACGCCTTTGCCGACCAGGGCCGCACCGAGCCGGGCTCCACGTTCAAGCTGGCCTCGATGATGGCCTTGTTCGAGGCCCGGCCTGAAGTGACGCTCGACGACGTGGTGGACACCGGCAACGGCCGCATGTACGTGGGCGGGGCCGTGAAATCGGACTCGCACGGTTACGGCCGCATCACGGTGCAGCAGGTGTTTGAGAAGTCGAGCAACATCGGCGTGGCGAAGCTGGTCGATAAATACTTTTCGGGCAATCCGAACGAGTACACCGACTACCTGAAGAAGTTCGGGCTCGACAAACCCCTGGGCTTCCAGATGGCCGGCGAAGCCCTGCCCTACGTGAAAGACCCCAAGGACCGCAGCTGGAGCCGCACCTCGCTCACCACCATGAGCATTGGCTACGAGCTCAAGCTAGCTCCGCTGCAAACCCTGGCCTTCTACAACGCCGTGGCCAATGGCGGTGTGAAGGTGCAGCCCATGATAGTGCGCGAAATCAAGCAGGCCGACCAAGTGCTGCAGCGCAACGAGCCCAAGGTGCTGAACCAAAAAATCTGCTCCGATGCCACGCTGGCCAAAGTGAAGGCCATGATGGAAGGGGTGGTGCTGGCCGGCACCGCCCGCAGCATCCGGCCCAAGGACTACAGCATTGCCGGCAAAACCGGCACGGCCTGGAAGTTCAAGAACGGCCAGTACACCAAGACGTACTCGACCAGCTTCTGCGGCTACTTCCCGGCCGACAAGCCCAAGTACAGCTGCATTGTGGTGGTCGACTCGCCCCGCAACGGCCGCATCTACGGCGCCGACGTGGCCGCGCCGGTGTTCCGCGAAGTGGCCGACAAATGCATGGCCCGCGACCTGCTCAGCCAGCGCCCCCTGCTGGCCAAGGCCCGCCTAAACAAGAGCCACGTGCCCTTGGTGCGCGCTGGCATGCAGGACGAGCTGGCGCTGGTGTGCCAGAAGCTAGGCTTGGCCGGCAACACCCAGGCCACCGGCGGCGAAGAGTGGGTGCGCGCGGCTTCCGACACGGCCTTCCACGCCCGGACCGTGGCGCTGGTGGTGAACCCTGTGCGCGCCGGCCGCGTGCCGCAGGTGCGCGGGTTGAGCTTGCGCGATGCGCTGTTTCTGCTGGAAAACCGGGGCCTGCACGTGCGGGCCGTGGGCACCGGCCGCGTGCGCGAGCAGTCGCTGCAAGTGGGCGCGCCCATCAAGCGCGGCGACATTATCACGCTGAACCTGGCCGAATCGGGCCCGCGTCTGGCGGCGCCGCAAGCCCTGCCTGAGCCCGAGCACACCGACCTGGAAGAGAACAAGATGCTGGTGCCCGTGGAGATGGAAACTACAGCCAAGGAACGCAAGTCCTTTGCCAACGGCGAAAAAGCCCATGTGCAGGCTGCCGTAGCCGAACGCTCGGCCGGCGTAAAGCCGAACGCCAAAGCCAGGAAGCCCGCTGCTTCGGCAAGCAAACCCGCATCGGCCGCGAAAGCGCCTGCTAAACCCAAAGAAACCCGCCAACCGGCCGCCGGCCAGAACCCCAAAAAGGCCAAGCCGGCCAAGCCCGCCCCGGTCGTGCGCCGCGCCTGATATTAAGTTAAGAGTTAGGAGTTAAGAGTTAAAAACGCCATGTTCCAACTCTTAACTCCTAACTCTTAACTCCTAACTCACCCCATGATTTCGCTGCCGCTCTTTTCTCTGCTTACCGATGTAACTGTGCTCACCCAGCACGGCCCCACCGATGTGCCCATTACCGGCCTCACCCTCGATTCGCGCGAGGCGGCGCCGGGCGTGGCCTTTTTCGCCCTGCGCGGCACGGCCACCGATGGGCACAAGTTCATTGAGGGCGCGGTGGAAAAGGGGCTGGCGGCCGTGGTTTGTGAAGAGCTGCCGGCTGTGCTGAACCCGGCCACGGCCTACGTGCTGGTGAAGGACTCGGCCGAAGCCCTAGGCCATATGGCAGCCGCGTTTCACGGCCACCCCTCGCGACAGTTGAAGCTAGTGGGTGTGACGGGCACCAACGGCAAAACCACCTGCGCCACGCTGCTGCACAAGCTCTTGCGCGAGCTGGGCTACCACGCCGGCCTGCTCAGCACGGTGCAGAACCAGATTGACGAGGAAGTCATTCCGAGCACCCACACCACGCCCGACGCCATCCGCCTGAATGCGCTGCTGGCCCGCATGGTGGCCGCCGGCTGCACCCACGCCTGCATGGAGGTGAGCAGCCACGCCGTGGCCCAGCACCGCATCACGGGCCTGCGCTTCGCGGGCGGCATGTTCACCAACCTCACCCACGACCACCTCGACTACCACGGCACGTTCGACAACTACCTGAAGGCCAAAAAAGCCTTCTTCGACGGCCTGCCCAAAACCGCTTTCGCCCTCACCAACGCCGACGACAAGCGCGGCCCGGTGATGCTGCAAAACACCGCCGCCCGCCGCGAAACTTACTCCCTGCGCGGCGCGGCCACCTTCCGCGCCAAGCTGGTGGCCAATGAAGTGCACGGCCTGCACCTCGAAATCGACGGCCGCGAAATCCTCTTCCGCCTCATCGGCGTGTTCAATGCCTATAACCTGCTGGCCGTGTATGGCGCGGCCGTATTGCTGGGCGAGGACCCCACCGAAGTCCTGACCATCCTCTCGGGCCTGACCACGGCGCCGGGCCGCTTCGAGCCGGTGCTTTCGGGCCAGCAGGCCATCACGGGCATCATCGACTACGCCCACACGCCCGACGCGCTGGAAAACGTGCTGCAAACCCTGCACGAAATCCGCCAGCCCAGCCAGCAAATCATCACGGTAGTGGGCTGCGGCGGCAACCGCGACGCGGCTAAGCGCCCCATCATGGCCAACCTAGCGGCCCGCTTGTCCAACAAGGTCGTCCTGACTTCCGACAACCCGCGCTTCGAAGACCCGCTGGCCATTCTGGCCCAGATGCAGGCCGGCGTAACCGCGCCGGACTCGGCCAAAGTGCAGACCGTGGCCGACCGCCGCGCCGCCATTGAAACCGCCGTGGCGCTGGCCGGCCCGCACGACATTGTGCTGGTGGCCGGCAAAGGCCACGAAAATTATCAGGACATTCGCGGCGTCAAGTCGCATTTCGATGATAAGGAGGTGCTAACCGAAGTCTTTTCTCAACTGAATAAATAGTTCGTCATGCTGAGCGCAGCCGAAGCATCTCGCCCGCTTCGTTGCCATCAATCTTGATTACTGCTGTACGCGAGATGCTTCGGCTGCGCTCAGCATGACGTTCTGGCTTTTAAAAGCCTACCCGAATGCTTTATTACCTCTTCCGTTACCTGCACGAACATTTCCACCTGCCCGGCACCGGGGTGTTTCAGTACACCACGTTCCGGGCCGGGCTGGCGGTGGTCATTTCCCTGCTCATCGCCCAAACGTTCGGCCATCGCCTTATTAAGCTGCTCCAACGCAAGCAGGTGGGCGAAAGCATCCGCGACCTTGGCCTGCAGGGGCAGAACGAGAAAAAAGGCACTCCCACTATGGGCGGCCTCATCATTATCCTGGCTATTCTGGTGCCAGTGATTTTGCTGGCTCGTTTGCGCAACATCTACATCATTCTCATGATACTGAGCACAGTATGGCTGGGCTTGATTGGCTTTCTGGACGACTACATCAAGGTATTTCGTAAGAATAAAGAAGGCCTGAGCGGCCGTTTCAAAGTGCTGGGGCAGGTGGGGCTGGGCATCACGGTGGGCTGGGTGCTGTTTTACAGCAACGAAATCACCGTGCGCGAGTATCTGCTGCCCAACGGTACCTTCTCGGCCATTGAGGCAAGTAAGGTGTTCAAGGACGTGCACTTGATGATTACCACGGTGCCGTTTATGAAAAACAACGAGCTGAACTACGGCGACTTATTCGCCTCGGCCGGCACATTGTTCAACGGCCTCTACGGCCTGCTTTACATCCCCATCGTCATCTTCCTGATTACGGCCGTGAGCAACGGCGCCAACATCACCGACGGCCTCGACGGGCTGGCGGCGGGCACCTCGGCCATCATCGGCATCACGCTGGCCATCTTTGCCTTCGTGAGCGGCAACGCGCTGCTGGCTGATTACCTGGATGTTATGTTCATCCCTGACTCGGGAGAGCTGGTTATTTTCTGCACCGCCTTTGTGGGCGCCTGCATTGGGTTTTTGTGGTACAACAGCTACCCGGCGCAGGTTTTCATGGGCGACACGGGCTCGCTGGCTTTGGGCGGCATTATTGCGGTGCTGGCGCTTATTGTGCGGAAGGAATTGCTCATTCCGGTGCTTTGTGGCGTGTTTCTGATTGAAAACCTGTCGGTTATCGTGCAGGTGAGCTACTTCAAATACACGCGCAAGAAGTACGGGGAGGGCCGCCGCCTGCTGCGGATGTCGCCCCTGCACCACCACTACCAGAAGCTGGGTTACCACGAGTCCAAAATCGTGTCGCGCTTCTGGATTGTGGGCATCATGCTGGCTGTCATTACTTTGGTAACGCTGAAATTGCGCTAAAAAAGCCTGTCATCCTGAGCGGAGCGAAGGACCTTATCACGGTCGCGCCGCCTCGGTAAGTTTAAGTAACCGTGATAAGATGCTACGCTTTGCTCAGCATGACCGACCGGAAGAACATTGTCATTCTAGGAGCCGCCGAAAGCGGAGTAGGAGCTGCGCTGCTAGCGCAAGCCAAGGGGCATTCCGTGTTCGTGTCGGACCGCGGCGCCATCCAGGCCGACTATAAGCAACAGCTCGCCCAAGCCGGCATCGAGTTTGAAGAAAACCAGCACACGCTGGCGCGCATTCTGGCGGCCGATGAAGTGGTGAAAAGTCCCGGCATCCCCGAGAAGGCGCCGGTGATTCAGGCGCTGCGCGAGAAGCAGATTCCCATCATTTCCGAGATTGAGCTGGCTGGGCGCTATACCCGCGCCAAGTGCATCTGCATCACGGGCACCAATGGTAAGACGACCACCACACTGCTCACCTACCACCTGCTAAAGGAGGCAGGCCTGAGCGTGGGCCTGGCCGGCAACGTGGGCTATTCACTGGCCGAGCAGGTCATCGAGGATAAATTCGACTATTACGTGGTGGAGCTGAGCAGCTTCCAGCTCGATGATACCCACGACTTCCAGCCCTGGGTGGCCATCCTGCTCAACATCACCCCCGACCACCTCGACCGCTACGGCTACTCGCTTGAACAGTACGCCCAGGCCAAGCTGCGCATCACCCGCAACCTGGACAGCAGCGGCGCTTTCATTTACAACGCCGATGACGAGGTGACGGGCAAGTATTTCCAATCGGCCTTCCTGCAGACGCGCCTATTGCCCTTCAGCATGCACCGTCGGCGCGACATTCAACTGGCGGGCTACTATATAGCCGAAGACCTGCTGTGCACCAACCTGGCGCCCGGCCTCGATGACGAAGGCGTAGAGCTGAGCACCACCAATTCGCCCCTCATCGGCCAGCACAACCGCCAAAACACGCTGGCCGCCGTACTGGCCGCCCGCTTCGCCGGCCTCGAAACCGAGCAGATTGAAGCCGCCCTGGCCACCTTCCACAACGCCGACCACCGCCTGCAGCTGGTGGGCGAAATCAACGGCGCCCGCTACATCAACGACAGCAAGGCCACCAACGTGGAAGCCGCCTGGTACGCCCTCGATGGCATTCATCAGCCGATAGTTTGGATTGCGGGCGGCACCGACAAGGGCAACGACTACAGCAGCCTGCTGGGCCTAGCCGAGCGCCGCGTGAAAGCCCTCATCTGCCTCGGCATAGACAACGCCAAACTCCGCACCACTTTCGACCCCATCGTGCCGCACGTGGAGGAAACCCAAAGCATGACCGACGCCGTGGCCCGCGCCGTAGCCCTGGCCGCTCCCGGCGACGTGGTGCTGCTTTCGCCCTGCTGCGCCAGCTTCGACCTTTTCAAGAATTACGAAGACCGCGGCCGGCAATTCGCCGCCGCCGTGACAGAATTAGGTAATGAGGGTAGGGGGGTAGGAGGGTAAGAGTTTATTCCTTCGACCTCGCTCATACTTCCTGCCCCCATACCTTCCTACCCTCATACCCTAACGCCATGGAACCCGTAAAAATCTGGCTGCAGCGCAACCTCAAAGGCGACCCCATCTTGTGGGCCATTGTGCTGCTGTTTTCCTTTATCAGCATTGCGGTGGTGTATTCCGCCACCGGCACGCTGGCCTATCGCAACGAGATGCACGGCCGCTCGGGCTCGGCCGTGGAGATGATTGCGCTCAAGCACACGGCCCTGATTGTGGCGGGCCTGGGGCTGATGTGGCTGGCGCACCGCGTCGACTACCGCTATTACTCGCGCCTGGCGCTGTACGCGCTGCTGATTTCGGTGCCGCTGCTGCTGTTCACCTACCTGCTGGGCGGCGAAACCAACGGCGCCTCGCGCTGGATGACCATCCCGGTTATCAACCAAACCTTTCAGCCGTCTGACTTGGCCAAGCTGGCCCTGATTTCGCACCTGGCCAGCATGCTCAGCCGCCGCCAGCAGCACCTCGACGACTTCTGGAGCACGCTGTTTCCGGTGATGCTGTGGGTGGGCATCATCTGCGGCCTCATCGCCCTCACCAACGCTTCCACCGCCTCGCTGCTGTTTGCTACCTGCCTGCTGCTCATGTTCATCGGCCGCGTGCCGCTGCGGCAGATGCTGGTGATGGTGGTGATTGGGGTGACGGTAGGTGGCACGGCCCTGGCCAGCGGGCAACGCTGGAAAACCGTGCAATCGCGCCTCACCAACTTCTCCGACCCCACCAAGAAAACCCCGTTCCAGCTCGAACACAGCTACATCGCCATTGCCACGGGCGGCATTGCGGGCAAAGGCCCCGGCAAAAGCACCGAGCGCAACATCCTGCCGCACCCTTATTCTGACTTCATCTATGCCATCATCATCGAAGAATACGGCCTGATAGGCGGCGCCGTGGTGCTGCTGCTCTACATGGCCTTTCTTTATCGAGGGCTAAAAACGGTGATGAATAGTTACGGAGCTTTCGGCGGGCTACTTTCGGCGGGGCTTAGTTTTAGTCTGGTCATGCAGGCGCTGGTAAATATGGGCGTGGCTGTGGGCTTGGGCCCCATCACCGGCCTGCCGCTGCCGCTGCTGAGCATGGGCGGCACCTCGCTCATTTTCACCGGCATCAGCATTGGCATCATCCTGGCCGTGAGCCGCGGCGAGCCGGAAGTGCGCCCCATGACCGGTGAAGACCCCGACGCGGCCCGCATCCCCAGCCAGCGCACGGCGTATGCGTAGCGTTTTGCCAGTGGTCGTATTTATAACGTCATGCTTCGGCTGCGTTGGGCATGACGTTCATTTTTCGACGTACTATTATAAATGACCAACAAACCCCTTCGTTTCATCATCTCCGGCGGCGGCACGGGCGGGCACATTTTCCCGGCCGTGGCCATTGCCAATGAACTACGCCAGCGTATGCCTGATGCGGAAATTCTGTTTGTGGGCGCCAACGGCCGCATGGAGATGACCCGCGTGCCCGAGGCCGGCTACCGCATTGTGGGCTTGGACATCACCGGCCTGCAACGCCGCCTCACGCCCAAAAACCTGTTGTTTCCGGTGCGCGTGTTCCGCTCGGTGCGCAAGGCGGGCAAACTGATTGAAGAATTTCGACCCGATGCGGTAGTAGGGGTGGGGGGCTATGCCTCGGCGCCGGTGCTGCTGGCCGCCACTTCGCGCGCCATTCCCTCGCTCATTCAGGAGCAAAATTCTTACGCGGGCCTCGTAAACAAGCTGCTGGCCAAGCGCGTGAATAAGATTTGCGTGGCCTACGACGGCATGGAGAAGTTTTTCCCGAAGGACAAGCTCATCCTCACCGGCAACCCCGTGCGCGCCGAAATTGCCAACGGCAGCCGCGCCGAGGCCATCAAGTTCTTCGACCTCGACCCCGGCAAGAAAACGCTGTTGGTGATAGGCGGGAGCCTGGGCGCTCGCACCCTCAACCTGGCCACCGCCGCCGCCATTTCGCGTCTGCGCGAGGCCGGCATTCAACTCCTCTGGCAAACCGGCAAGCTCTACTTCCCGGAAGCCCGCCAGCAGGCCGACCAGCCCCACAACCTGCACGCTCTGGAGTTCATTCAGCGCATGGACTTGGCCTACGCCGCCGCCGATGTCGTCATCAGCCGCGCGGGTGCCCTATCCGTTTCGGAGCTTTGCCTCACCGGCAAGGCCAGCATCCTGGTGCCCTCGCCCAACGTGGCCGAAGACCACCAAACCAAAAACGCCCTCGCCCTGGTGAGCAAAGGCGCCGCCGTCCTCATCACCGATGAGCACGCTCCCACGCGCCTCTACGACGAAGCCCTGCGCCTCCTTGCCGACCCCGAGCGCCAGCAGCAGCTCAGCAGCCGTGTGCGCGAGCTGGCCCGGCCGAACGCCACGGCGACCATTGTGGACGAGTTGCTGAAGCTGGTGCGGAAATAAACGATGAAGAAGAACGTCGCGCGTGCTGACGGTCCGAGAAGCTTAAGCATTCCTCAATTTTGAAGCAGTTCCCCTACGTTTTCTTTCTCGGCATCGGCGGCATCGGCATGTCGGCCCTGGCACGCTGGTTCCGGGCCAACGGCCACCAGGTGAGTGGCTACGACAAAACCGAAACGCCCCTGACCCGAGCGCTGGCCGCCGAAGGCATCGCCGTGCACTACACCGACGAAGTCGAGAACATCCCCGCGGCGGTGCGCGAAAACCGCGACCAAACCCTGGTGGTGCTCACGCCCGCCATTCCGGCCGACAGCGTGGAATGGGCCTGGCTGCGGGAGCAGGGCTACGATATTCGCAAGCGCAGCCAGGTGCTGGGTGTGCTCACGCAAGGCCGCTACACCATTGCGGTGGCCGGCACCCACGGCAAAACCACCACCAGTAGCATGGTGGCCCACCTGCTGCACCACGCCGGCCTCGACGCGGGCGCCTTCCTCGGCGGCATTGCCGTGAACCTAGGCAGCAACCTGCTGCTGCCTGCCACGCCCGAGGCACCCATTGTGGTGGAGGCCGACGAGTACGACCGCAGCTTCCTGACCCTGTTTCCCGATGTAGCCATCGTCACGAGCACCGATGCCGACCACCTCGACATCTACGGCGACCAGTCGCACCTCATTGAGTCCTTTCGCCGGTTTGTGGCCCAAATCAAGCCCGGGGGCACCCTGCTCATCAACCACACCGCCGACTCCAGCGTGGCTGCCGCCGCACCAGTCGGCACCCGCGTCATCCGCTACGGCCTCAGCGTCGAGCAGGGCCCCGAGCTGTTCGCGGCCAACATTTCCGCCGAAGGCCACCAGTTTCACTTCGACCTGCACGGCCCCCAAGGCCCCGTGGCCGACCTGGAGCTGGCCGTGCCCGGCTACCACAACGTGGAAAACATGCTGGCCGCCGCTAGCGTGGCCCAACTGCAAGGCGTGGCACCCGAAAAGCTGCACGCTGCCGTGGCGGCCTATCGGGGCGTGAAGCGCCGGTTCGAATTCGTGGTGACGACCCCGAAAAACGTTTATCTGGATGACTACGCCCACCATCCACGCGAGATTGAAGCCTTTTTGCGCTCGGTGCGCGCCCTGTACCCGGGCCGGCGCCTGCGCGTCATTTTCCAGCCGCACCTGTTCACCCGCACCCGCGACTTCGCCGAGGGCTTTTCCCGGAGCTTAAGCATTGCAGATGAGGTATTTTTGTTAGATATTTACCCTGCCCGCGAGAAGCCGCTGCCGGGTATAACCTCCGAAATCCTTTTGGCCGACATCACCGCTCCCGTTAAAGCCATTCGCACCAAGGAAGAAGTGCTGGCGGCCGCGCAATCTGACACCAGCTTTGACGTTCTGGCCACCGTAGGTGCCGGCGATATCGACACGTTGGTACCGCAATTGAGAACCATTCTCACCGAGCGCTGGAAATAGCGGATACGCTTAACGTACAACTCTCACACCCACATACCCTTACACCCCCATACCCTGGATTTTGGACCGCACCGTTAGAAACCTACTTGTTGCCGCTGCTTGCCTCCTGGTGCTGGGCGGGCTGGGCGTATTTGCCGTGGTGCGCCAAGCCACCCGGCCCGTGAGCGAAGTGCGCGTCAACGTTGCCAACGAATTCGATAACTACTTCATCTCCGAGCGCGGCGTCACGGCCCTGCTCACCAAGGGCGGCAAAGAGCCCGTACTGGGCACCAAGCCCGAGGGGCCTCGCCTGCGTGAGCTGGAGGCCCGCCTCAAGGCCCATCCCTTCGTACGCGAGGCCCAGGTATACCGCGACCTGGGCGGCAACCTGCACGCCGACGTGCGCCAAAACCGCCCCATTGCCCGTCTCACGCACCCCGACACCCGCCTCGATACCTACGTGGACGTCGAGGGCCATACGCTCCCGCTTTCGCCCTTATTTACAGCCCGCGTAGCGACCGTAGCGAGGGCGAACGGCGCTAACCTGCCAAATGGATTTTTCCAGGATAGCACCGGGCGGCGTTACCTGGAATTTTTGCGCTACGTAGACGAGCATGAATTCTGGAAAGCCCAGGTTTCGGAGGTATTCATTGAGCCGAGTGGCAAGCTGTCGTTCACGCAGCAGGTAGGCGACCAACGAATAGAATTCGGGCTGCCCGAAAATATTTCTGAAAAATTTGCGAAGCTGATGGTATTTTACCGTCAAATTCCCTCAGTTTTGGGGTGGGACACCTACCACCGCGTAAACGTAGAATACCAAAATCAAATTATTTGCGAATAGTAATTCGCTGAAACATAGGCTGTAAGGCTGCTGTTTCCCTGTTTCCAACTCACCGCTTCTTCACTGCTCGCCAGCACTGTTCCCATGCAACAAGATAAAATCGTCGTCGGGCTCGACATTGGTACCACAAAAATTTGTGCCCTGGTGGGCCGCAAAAACGAGTTCGGCAAACTCGAAATCCTGGGCATGGGCAAAGCCGTGTCTGAGGGGGTTTCGCGCGGCATCGTGCTCAACATCGACAAGACCGTAGACGCCATCAAACGGGCCATTCGGCAGGCCGAAGAGCAATCCGGAATTAGCATTGGAGTGGTAAACGTCGGCATCGCCGGCCAGCACATCAAGAGCCTCCAGCACAACGGCAGCATCACCCGCAACTCGCACGATACCATCGGCCCGGACGACGTCAATCGTCTCACGCAGGACATGTACCGGCTGGTGACCCAGCCCGGCTCGCAAATCATCCACGTGATGCCGCAGGACTACAAAGTGGACTACGAGGAAGGCATCGCCGACCCCGTGGGCTACGAAGGCGTGCGCCTGGAAGGCAACTTCCACATCATCACGGCCCAGAGCACGGCTATCAACAACATCAACAAGTGCGTGACCAAGGCCGGCCTCGAAATCGCCGACCTGATTCTGGAACCGCTGGCCAGTTCCATGTCCATCCTCTCGGAGGAGGAAAAAGAAGCCGGCGTGGCTCTGATTGACATCGGTGGCGGCACCACCGACCTGGCCGTGTTTAAGGATGGCATCATCCGCCACGCAGCGGTGCTGCCGTTTGGCGGCAACATCATCACGCAGGACATCAAAGCTGGCTGCAACGTGGCCCCCGGCCAGGCCGAGCAGCTGAAGGTGAAGTTCGGCAAAGCCATTGCCCAGGAAGCCAGCGACTACGAAATCGTGAGCATCCCGGGCCTGCCTAACCGCCCGCCCAAAGAAGTTTCGCTGAAAAACCTCGCTTACATCATCGAGGCCCGCATGTCGGAAATCATGGAGCTGGTGTACGCCGAAATCTACCGCATGGGCCTGCACGACAAGCTGTCGGCTGGCATCGTGCTCACCGGCGGCGGCTCGCAGCTCCAGAACCTGGAGCAGCTCACCGAGTACATCACCGGTCTCGACACGCGCATCGGCTACCCCAACCAGCACCTCGGCAAAAGCCGCATTGAGGCAGTGAAATCGCCGATGTATGCCACCACCGTAGGCCTCGTGCTGTCGGGCTACCACTCCCTCGACGAGCGTAACCTCTCGCGCACGCCCTACGACTACGAAGAGCAGCTACACGCCGCGCCGGCATACTACGCCCCGCAGCCGGCCCCGGCCCCCGCGCCTCAGCCTGCGCCGGCAGAAACGCGCGCCGTGGCACCTGCCGCTGCCACGCCCGCACCGGCTCCTGCGCCGCAGCCCGCCAAGCAAAAAGAGCCCGGTGCGGCCAGCCGCTTTTTCCGCGACATTATCAGCCGCACCAAAGGGCTGCTGATTGACGATTACGACGATAAACAGTACTAAATCATTTAACAATTATCATTTATCATTTAACAGTTGACGTTCTTGGTTTTAGATGCGTGCGTCTTTGCTGAAAATGTTAAATGTTAAATGATAAATGTTAAATGAATCTCATGAATTACAAATTCGATATTCCAGCCCAGAATAAGTCC
This sequence comes from Hymenobacter monticola, assembly GCF_022811645.1. Taxonomy (NCBI): domain Bacteria; kingdom Pseudomonadati; phylum Bacteroidota; class Cytophagia; order Cytophagales; family Hymenobacteraceae; genus Hymenobacter; species Hymenobacter monticola. The sequence goes on from NZ_CP094534.1 coordinate 3,955,960, forward strand.
ATCATCAAGGTGATTGGCGTGGGGGGCGGGGGCTCCAATGCCGTGAAGCACATGCACAAGCAGGGCATCAAGGACGTGGAGTTCATCATCTGCAATACCGACCACCAGGCGCTGCAAAGCTCCACGGTGCCCAACAAGCTGCAAATTGGCGTGGACCTGACCGAGGGCCTCGGCGCGGGTGCCAAGCCCGAGCGCGGCCGCCAGGCGGCCATCGAGAGCAAGGAGCAGATTCGCGACTTGCTCAACCAGGGCACCAAAATGCTGTTCATCACGGCCGGCATGGGCGGGGGCACGGGCACGGGCGCGGCCCCGGTTATTGCGCAGGTTGCGCAGGAGCTGGGCATCCTGACGGTGGGCATCGTGACGGCGCCGTTCATGTTCGAGGGCAAGAAGAAGCGCCAGCAGGCCGAAGAGGGCATCAAGGCCCTGAGCGAGCACTGCGACACGGTGCTGGTGATTCTCAACGACAAGCTGCCGCAGATTTACGGCAACCTGACGATGGGCGCCGCCTTCGCCAAGGCTGACACCGTGCTGACCACGGCCGCCAAGTCCATTGCCGAAATCATCACGGTGACGGCGGATGTGAACGTCGACTTTGAAGACGTGAAAACGGTGATGAAGGACAGCGGGGCCGCCGTGATGGGGAGCAGCGTGACCGAAGGCGAAAACCGCGCCCGCCGCGCCGCCGAGGAAGCCCTGAACTCGCCGCTGCTCAACAACACCGACATCCATGGCGCGCAACGCATCCTGCTTTCCATTATGTCGGGCGCCGAGCACGAGCTGGAGATGGACGAGCTGACGGAAATCACCGAGTACATCCAGGAGAAGGCGGGGCAGGACGCCGAAATGATTTTCGGCCACGGCATTGACGAGTCGCTGGGCCAAAGCATCCGCGTGACGGTGATTGCCACGGGTTTTGCCCGTGATGCCCATTCCATTACCACACCCGCCATGGGCGGCGCGGCTGCGGCCGAGCCAGTGGCTCCCGCGCCGGTAGCAGAGGCGCCGCGGCCGGAAGCCCAGGCTCCCAGTGCTCCGGCTGCTGCGAGCACGGCACCGTTTGTGCCCAGCTTCGGCGCGCCGGAACCCGCCCGCGTGACGTTTGATTTGAACGGTCCTTCGGCTCATACGGCGCCGCCCCTGGCTGGCATTCCCGCCACGGCGCCCGGCGAGCCCGTGCTGACATCCAGCGCGCCGGCCCCGGCGCCCGAGCCGGCCGCTTCGGCCTCGGGTCGCCCGCGCCCGGCCATGGATGCCCAGGCGCTGGAGCGTCGTCGGCGCCTGCAGGAGCTCAGCAACGGCCTGCCGCCCGAAGCGGTTAGCCAGTACGACACCCCGGCCTACCTGCGTCGGCAGGTGAAGCTGGAGAACGTGGAGCCCAGCTCGGCCCAAAACATTTCGCGCTTCAACCTGTCGGACGACAACGAACTGCTAGGCGACAACCGCTTCCTGCATGACAACGTGGATTAAGTAGCATTTGAATTTGATTATCGATAGTGCCGCCTTTGATACAATCAGAGGCGGCACTCTTTTTTTCGGCGGGGACATAGGGACACGGCGGCATTGACAGGAGCATCTGGCCTCGCAATCCCTACAACTTGCTTTGGGCCAGCACTCAAGTGATTGATGGCTGGATATTCAACGCTGTATGGTTCTCTATTTTCGACGCTGGCCCTGGTTGTTGCCTTTGATTGTCCTGCTGGGGCTTTTTGCCTACATGACGGCCACGGGACTGGGGGGCACTTCAGATTCAATTTATTACCAATGGGCGGCCCATACCTGGCGTGAGAGTGGCCAGCTATTGGCGCCCGACGGACGGCCTTACCGCTATTGGGGGCCTCTGTACCCGCTGCTGCTGGCGTGGTTATACGGCCCAACGGGGGTACGGGTGTTGCACGGCGCAGCACTGGCTATTTACCTGGTGCTGTGGGCCCTGATAGGAAATCGGCTGCTGCCAACGGCCCGGCGCCAGTGGCTGCCGTGGCTGGTGGCGTTGAGTGCAGCCGTGTTGGTACCGGCCAAATACATATGGTCGGAAACCGTTTTTGGGGCCTTGGCGGCCATTTATTGCTATTCGTTGCTGGCTTGGACGCGCCAAAAGCAAACGGGCTGGCTATGGGTAGCAACAATGGCAGGCTTCCTGCTGCCGCTGCAACGAACGGCAGGTTTGTTTCTGTTGGCTGGGGCGTGGGCCGGGCTGTTGCTCGCGGGGCTGGGGCGGGAGAAGTGGCGGGTGCTCTTGTTGCACGGGGCAGCCTGTGTGGTGGGCGGCCTGGCCTGGAACTACTACGCCGAGGTGTTGGCGGGACCCAAGCTTTACCAAAGCACGCGACCTTGGGACGCCTGGGCCTCAGTGGCCGATTATGGCTTTGTGCTGGTGCGGTGGCTGTTGCCGCTGGGCGCTTCCTGGCGCGATGCGGTACCGGCGCTCTGGGTTGTGGCCTTGCCGGGCTTGCTCGCGGCCTTGTTTCCACTTAGGAAAAGCACATCCTTAGCGGTTGCTTCAAAAACTACTGAATCGGCTGATACAGTAGTTCTGCGTGAGTTGCGGCTGTTGTGGTGGGCAGTGCTGGTGAACATTGTGGCCCTGCTGCTGGCCACAGGGGCGTTGCGCGCTGCTACGGGGCCGCACAATGCCGAGCGATACTGCGCGGCGCTGGTAGGGCCCGTGGTGCTGCTGGTACTGGCGCGCTGGCCCGATAAAGGGACGATACCAGCCGATAAGAAAAAACTTGTGCGCTGGGTGGGCGGCGTTTTGCTCGGTGGCTGGCTGGCTTATTCGGCGGTGAGGGCCGGGCACAATGCCCAGCAACTGCGTGCCCGCCCCGCCATGGCTTGGCCGACTGAAGTTCAGTCCCACTCGAAAAAATAGTAACGAAGCTAAGGAAGCGCCCTATGCTTTGGCATAGCTGAAACGATTCTTCCAGCGCTCCAACGGCGCTTCCAACCAAGCCCAGGAGGCCGCTGCCATTGCCAGCAGCAAGGGCGTCAGCACCAGTACCGTGGGCAAGGGACTGAGCCAGAACTCCCGCAGGGCTGGCCCGTCGGGCTGTGAGGCGGGAAAAAGACGGAAGACGGCCCGCTGGTAAAACACCGGCAGTAGCAGGTGGTAGAGGTAGCAGCCGTAGCTGCGGCGCCCCACCCATTGCAGCACCGGGTGCAGCAGAAAGCCATTGCGCGGCTGGTAAGTGGCATCCGGCGTACGCAGCACCCAGGCCAGCGTGAGGAAGCCGGCCACGCTGCCCAGGCTGGTGTAAACCAGCAGCCACAGTTCCTGATTTTCGGGGCCTAACAGGTGCGTGGTCCCCCAAAGGCTCACCCAGACCGCCCAGGCCAGTAGCACCCATTGGCCACGCGCCAGGGCCTGCATCCGCGGCCGGTGCTCCACGATGCGCAGCACAGCGCCCGTGGCAAACATATCGAGGCAGGCGGGCAGCAATACCAGCACAAAGCCCGACGTGAACCAAGCCGTCCAGACCGCCCGAAATAGCAGCCCCGCCGCCGCTAATGCTAGGAAAGGCCCCACCCGGCGCCCCAGGAACCCCAGCAGCAAGGGCCACACCAGGTAAAACTGCTCATCGACGGCCATGGTCCAGTAGTGGCCCACGCCTTCGCCCCAGTGCTGCAGGCGGTAGAACAGCAGGTTGGAAAAGGGCAGCACAAACCAGCCTGGGTACTCATGCAGCGTGGCCAGCGGCAACGCGGCGCCCAGCGCCAGCGCTAGGTAGTAAGGTGGCAGAATGCGCAGCACCCGCCGCGCGTAGAACGTGCGCAGGCGCCGGCCCCAGCCCACGGGCGCCCCCGGGTGCACCTGCTGCTTCCAGATAATGCCCGAAATCAGGTAGCCGCTGAGCACGAAAAAGGTGATGCGCCCCATCTCGCCCACCGGAAACGGCAGGTGCGTCCAATGGCCCAGTATCACCAGCCACACCGCAAGGGCGCGCAGGCCATTGAGCGTGGGGCGGTAGAGCAGGGGCGAAGCAGGCGGCGCGGTACTGGAAGGAGTCAAAATAAAACGTCATGCTGAGCGCGGCCGAAGCATCTCTACCGCGCAACGTAATGATTTACTGCTGCACGCGAGATGCTTCGACTACGCTCAGCATGACGTTCTTCTATATTAAGCATCGGGCAGACCGTTAGCCCATGGTGTGGTAAACGGCCTGTACGTCGTCGTCTTCCTCAAACTTTTCGATGAGCTTTTCGACCTCCTCGGCTTGCTCGTCGGTGAGGCTCACGGTGGTGTTGGGCACGCGCTGCAGGGTGGCGCTCACCACGTTGAGGCCCTTGCCGTCGAGGGCCTTTTGCAGCTGGCCGAAGTCGGTGAAGGCCGACTCGACTACGATGTACTGGTGCTCGGCGCCGTGCTCGTCTTCCTCGGTGGCTTCGTACACGTCTTCGGCTCCGAAGTCAATCAGTTCCAACTCCAGCTCGTCGCGGTCGAGGCCGGCGGCGTCGAGCTTGAACACGCCCTTGCGGGTGAAGGTGTAGTCCGACGAGCCGGCGGTGCCCAGGGCGCCGTTGCCGCGGTTGAAGTACATGCGCACGTTGCTCACGGTGCGGGTGGGGTTGTCGGTGGCGGTTTCCACCACAATGGCTACGCCGTGCGGGCCGTAGCCTTCGTACACCACTTCCTGGTAGTCTTTTTCGTCCTTGCCGGTGGCGCGCTTGATGGCGGCTTCCACCCGGTCCTTGGGCATGTTCACGCCCTTGGCGTTTTGCATGGCCGTGCGCAGGCGGGCGTTGGTGTCGGGGTTGGGGCCGGATTCTTTCACGGCCATCACGATTTCTTTGCCAATGCGGGTGAAGTCTTTCGACATCCGGTCCCACCGCTTCATTTTGCGGCCTTTGCGAAATTCAAACGCGCGTCCCATAGGGGGTCAATTAACAAGTAACAAGGAGCTATTAACGATGCCATTGCGGCTGCCGCGCGAACTGGCGGGCCGAAACGGGCCGCAAGTTAGCCAGAACCAGCGAGGGCCGCCAAATACGAGGTCAACTAAGGGCTATTTGCGCTTGGCCGATGGTTTTGTGCGAGGCTTTGGTTTTTTCACGGGCGGTTGGGGCGGCGTGGGCACCAGTTCGTACTCGCCCCGATTACCGGCCGGATAGCCAAAAATAGTGATGCCGAGCCGCCGCGTGGCCGGCTGGAAGCGGAAGGTGCCGCGCTGCACGTCGGCGCCTTTCAAGTCGCTGAAGGCAAAGCGAATGCTGTCGCCGGCCAGCGTGTAGGTGCCGGTTTGGTTGAAGTAATAAGGCTTGCCCGACGCCACGATGCTGAGGTGCTTCTCGTAACTGCCGTCGGCGCGCAGGGTGAGTGTGCCGCCCACGCCACTCACCCGCGTGGGAGGGCCCGCGGTTGTGCTATCGTACACGGTGTAGGCCGTGTAAGTGTAGGTGGTATAGAAGGTAGGCGGCACCGGGATGGTTTGCGCCGGCAATAATGTGGGCCACAAGATGATGGCCAGTAGATTAATCAAGAGAAATAGGCGCATAGGAAGAGGTAGTGTCGAAATAATTGGCGGCAGCTTTTCAAAGCCTGCAGCATTGCGATGCGAAGGTAAAGCCGACTTGCAGGTGCGCTTCCCGCTGCTGTTTTGGCAAAAACAACGCCGATAACTTTTGTCTGCGCAAATAAATCAGGCTCTTCCTAACCAACTGATGAGCATTAAGCCGTTGGGCAGCCAGCTCTTGGATGCGTTTGCCTGAATGATTCCACCCTCGCATAGCAATGGCTAAAATGAACGCAGTAGTTTGTGCTATACTTTGTTTATATATAAATTTATATTTGAAATTAAAGGAAAAGACGTTTTATTGGGGCTTTCAAAGTACTTATAACGAATGAATAGCATGGCGACGCGCGTTTCTTTTGGGTTCATCATCCTGCCGGCGTTGCTGCTGGCATCGGCGGCTTTGGCGCAGCCGGCTTATAGCGGTGCGCCCGGCGCCGAGGTATTCAAGAAGGCCCAGCAGCTGGAAGCGGCCGGCAATAAGTCAGCTGCCGCCGCTGCCTACCAGCAAGCCTACCAGGCCTATATGAGCGTCGATGATTCGGACGGTATGATTAAGGCCCTGGCCAAAAAGAACGCCCTGGCCGGCGCCGCGGCCCCTGCGGCGCCCTCGCCCCGGCCTGCGTCGGCAGCCCGAGTGCTAGCCGTACCCCGGCCCGTAGCAGGCGGCACTGCCTCGGTGCAGCCCGTGGCTGGCGCCGTGAATGGCGGCCGGCCAGTGGGCCTGTTTTTTATGACCCGCTACTGGATGGCTACTCGCTCGCTGGAAAAATCGACCTATTACTTTGCGCCCAACGGCCAGGTGTACGTGGACCCCAAAGGCTTCTCGGCGTCGGAGCTGGCGGCCCTGCCGGCCAGCTCGCGCGGCAGCTATAGCGTGACCGGCAAAACGCTCGCCGTGCGCTGGGCCAGCGGTCAAACCTCGAGCAGCGAGGTGGAACCGCAGGCCAACACGTTTTCCTGGGACATGGGCATTTTCCTGGCCGGGAAGCCTTTCCAAAGCCCGGGCCAGCTCGCGGGCTCTTTTGAGGGGGGCAACTCCATCAGCACCGGCAGCGGCAGCGCCTCGGCGGTGAGCAGCCTCACGTTTCGGTCCGACGGCACCTACAGCGGCGGCGGGGCGTCCAGCTTTGGGGGGCGCGACGCCGCCGGGGCCAAAACCTACAGCGCGGGCAGCACCAGCAGCAACAGCGGCCGCTGGAGCCTGAGCGGCTGGCTGCTGACGCTGACCGATGCGCAGGGGCGCACCTCCCGCGGCGTGGCTTTCCCGGTAGAAAGAAACGATAAAACCGGCCAGGTAATGCGGTTTTATTTTGATGGCGTGGCCTATAAACGGCTGTAAGAAAAGCACCTGGGCGGTGCCGTGCGGCGGCTAATAATGCATAGCGGCAACACGCTGGTGGCTGGTGGTTAATATAAAACAATGGAGCCGCAAAGCGGCGGCACTTTCAATAAGAAATGCCGCCGCTTGGCGGCTCTGGTATCTAGCCGCTGGAAATGGCTGCCGGTGGGTCGCCGCTTTGCGGCTGATGCCTATTCGGGCTTGATTAGTCGCCCACGCCGCCCCGGTACAGCGGCGGCGGGGTGGGCGATTGGTAGCCTCCGGGCTTTTTCAGCGACGCATTGTAGGCTTTGCGGTAGGTTTTGGCGGCCTTGCGGTGTTGGCGCCGGCCGCCGGTCAGCAGCCAGGCCGCACCGGCCACCAGGAGGCTGCCGCCGATGATAGCCGCTTTTATGGGCAATGTGTCTTTGGGCGCGGGCGGCAGGTGCTCCACGCCGCTGGCATCGGTGCGGGCGGGCTCGTGCACGTAGCGGCCGTGGCTGGGCACGGGGTAATTGTCGGCCAGGGCGCGCAGGCCCGCCGCCGCTTCGGGGCCGGTGATAACCGGGCCATGGCCGCAGCCAATGGCCCGGGGTTCGAGGTCGGCCAGGATTTGCACCGATTTGCGGGCGGCTTCCCAGTCGTAGTTGAACGGCGTGCCGGCGCGGCTGATTTTGGGCTGGCCCAGCAGCACGGCGGGCACCGAGTCGTGGTGGCAGGTAGCGAAAGCGTCGGCCCCAATCAGCACCCGGTCGGCGTCGCGGAAGAAGGCCAGCTGGCCGGGCGCGTGGCCGGGCACGTGCATCCAGCGCCAGTTCATGAGGTAAGGCGTGCTGGGGTCGTCAGAATTGAGGGCCTGCACCCGCTCTTCGAGGTTGGGCAGCTGGGTGGGGAAAAAGCGGCTCATGAAGGCCAGCGAGCCGCCCACGGTGGGGTCGCGCGGCGGGTAGAGGGCTTTGCCGGTCACGTAGGGCAGCTCCAGCGGGTGCACGATGACGGGGACGTTCCAATGGTCGGCCAGCTCCTTGGCCGAGCCCAGGTGGTCGAGGTGGCCGTGGGTGAGGAGGATGGCCTCAGGGTGGGTGCCAGGGTAGAAGAGCTTGTCGGCGGCGGCAATGATGGTTTTGGCGCTGCCGGGCAGGCCCGTGTCGATAAGCACCCACTCGCCGGGGGTGCCGGTTTCGACGAAGTACACATTGACAAAGCGCTGAATGCGGAGCTGGGTGACGCCAGCGGCTAGAGTATCCATAAGGTGGGCAGGGGAGAGGCGTGAATGGAAAGATGTGCTTCCGCATACGGAAAAACCGGCGAAAAGGAGGCGTTAAGCTCAACAGGCGAAAAAAAGTAGGAGGCGTTGTAACGAATCGAGAAGGCTCCGGTACTCCCTTTGCCAACCAACGCAACAGCGGGCAGCCCGCTCCCGGGCCTTGCGACCAAAGCCTTTTAGTTCAACCGTTTTACTTCACGTTTTTCCATGAAAACCCTTTTTTCTGCGCTCGCCCTCAATTGCCTGGCCCTGGCGGCCACCGCCCAAACCACCGCCGAGCCCCAGTTCACCAGCACCTGCCAGGAAGGCCGCGGCTGGCGCAACAATGGCGAGAACCAGCAATTCTGCGAAACCCGCGACCTGACCATGGCTGCGCCCGCCGGCCAGCCCCTTCGCATTGAGGGCGGGGCCAACGGCGGCATCACGGTGCACGGCTGGGACGGGCCCAACGTACGAATTCGCGCAAAAGTGACGAGCTGGGCCGGCACCGAAGCCGAGGCCCAGGCCCGCGTTCAACGCGTGAGCATTGCCACCAGCAATAACCAGCTGCGGGCCACTTCCACGGAGCAAGACGAGCGCTACGCCGTGAGCTACGAGGTATTTGTGCCCCGCGAAACGGCCCTGGCCCTCAACACCCTGAACGGGGATATTAGCCTCGACCACCTGCGGGGCGAGGTGAGATTCCACGCCACCAATGGCGGCGTGATGCTCCAGAGCCTGGGCGGCCAGGTAACGGGCCAAACCGTGAACGGCGGCCTCAATATCAAGCTCAGCGGCAAACAATGGGAAGGCAAGGGCCTCGATGTAGAGACCACCAATGGCGGCATTCACTGGACCCTGCCCTCAGATTATTCCGCGCAGCTGTTCACCAGCACCAACATGGGCAGTATCCGGGCCAACATGCCCGTTACCAAGTCGGGTTTCCTGCGGCGCGAGCTGGCCACCACGCTGGGCAAAGGCGGTGCGCCGGTGAAGGCCGTAACCACCAACGGTGGTGTGACCTTGGAGCAGGTAGCACGGAATTAGTTCTGCCTAAAAGCCTGTCATGCAGAGCACAGCAAAGCATTTTTACCGCAGTCACTAATTCAACAGAAAGAAATAGTGGTGGCAGGCGAGATGCTTCGCTGTGCTCTGCATGACCTTTTTAGGACATCATTGAACCTCGCCTCAGCAGCCGCAGCTGAAATCGGGGTAGTCGGAGTAGAGCGGGGCTTGCTTGTCGTCGAGGCGGATGAGGTGGTCGAGGCGGATTTCCTCGCCCGATTTCAAGCGCATGTATTCCACCTTGTCGCGGATGAACAGGGTTTCAATCACACCGGAGCCCAGGCAAAGCTGGCGCAGGTCGTTGAAATACTGCAGGTCGACGCGGCGGCGCTGGGTGGCGGCGGCTTCGAGGTGGTCGTAGTAGTTGCAGTCGATGGGGGTGTAGTCGGCGCTCATGAGCGAAATGTAGCGTGTGGGCGAAATGTAGCGTGGACTCTGCGAGTCCGCGCGTGGGCGGAGTTATACGGAAAGCCCGCATAAGGCGGGCATACGCGGACTCGCAGAGTCCACGCTACATTTTCCTATCTTCGCCGCACCACCCAAACCACCCGCCCATGATGCCAACCACCGACCAAACCGCTGAGCTCAATCTCGAAGCCAATTCCCTCTCCGCCGCCTCCGCGCCCCAACCCGACGGCAAGCGCCCGATGTTCTACGAGTTCAAGCCCTCGGAAACCATTAGGGCCAAGCACGGCACGGAGTTGCGCTGCAAAACCTGGGAGGCTGAAGCCGCCCTGCGCATGTTGGAAAACAACATCGACCCGGCCGTGAGCCTGGTGTACGACGAGCTGATTGTGTACGGCGGTGCCGGCCGCGCCGCCCGCAACTGGAAGGAGTACCAGACTATCGTTAAAACGCTCAAGGAGTTAGAGGCCGACGAAACCATGTTGGTGCAGAGCGGCAAGGCCGTGGGCGTACTCAAAACCTGGCCCCACGCTCCCCGCGTGCTTATCGCCAACAGCAACATCGTGCCGGCCTGGAGCACCCAGGAATACTTCGACGAGCTCGACAAAATGGGCCTGATGATGTACGGCCAAATGACGGCCGGCTCCTGGATTTACATTGCCACCCAAGGCATCTTGCAAGGCACTTATGAGACCTTCGCCGCCATGGCCGACAAGCACTTCGGCGGCAGCCTGCGCGGCACCATCACCGTGACGGCCGGCCTGGGCGGCATGAGCGGCGCCCAGCCCCTGGCCGTGACCATGAACGATGGTGTGTGCCTGGTCATCGAGCCCATCGACGAACGGGTGAAGCAGAAAGTGCGCGAAGGCTATGTAGACGAGCAGGCCAACGACCTTACCCACGCCCTGGAGCTGTGCGAGCAAGCCAAAGCCGACGGCAAAGGCTGGTCGGTGGGCCTCACCGGCAACGCCGCTACCGTGCTGCCGCGCCTTCTGGAGCTAGGTTTCCAGGCCGACATCGTAACCGACCAGACCTCGGCCCACGACCTGATGGACTACATTCCCGAAGGCGAGATAGGGGAGGTGCTGGCCCTGCGCGCCAGCAACCCCGAGGAGTTCAAACGCCAGGCGCTGGCTTCCATCGTGAAGCACGTGGAAGCCATTCTGGAGATGCAGCGCCGCGGCACCATCGCCGTGGACTATGGCAACAACCTGCGCGGCCAGGCCGAAAAAGGAGGCCTCAACGTGCGCGATGAAGCCGGCCAGTTCCTGTACCCCGGCTTCGTGCCCGGCTACATCCGCCCGCTGTTTTGCGAGGGCAAGGGCCCGTTCCGCTGGGCCGCCCTTTCCGGCGACCCGCAGGACATCCTGCGCATCGACCGTGCCCTGCTCGAAACCTTCCCCGACAACAAGCTCCTGGCCCGCTGGATTGAGAAAGCCCAGGCCAAGGTGCCCTTTATCGGCCTGCCGGCCCGCGTGTGCTGGCTGGGCTACGGCGAGCGCGAGAAGTTCGGCCTCGTCATCAACGACCTCGTGGCGCGGGGCGAAGTGTCGGCACCCATCGTCATCGGCCGCGACCACCTCGACTGCGGCTCGGTGGCCTCGCCCAACCGCGAAACCGAAGGCATGAAAGACGGCTCCGACGCTGTGGCCGACTGGCCCCTGCTCAACGCGCTGGCCAACTGCGCCAGTGGCGCCGACTGGGTGAGCCTGCACAACGGCGGCGGCGTGGGCATCGGCAACAGCACCCACTCCGGCATGGTCATCGTAGCCACCGGCACCCCCGAAAAAGCCGAACGCCTGCGCCGCGTCCTCACCACCGACCCCGGCATGGGCATCTTCCGGCACGCCGACGCCGGCTACGAGCTGGCCCAGGACGTGGCCCGCGAGCGCGGGGCTAAGATTCCGTCGATGAAGTAGCGAGTAAAGAATACCAATAAAAAGCCGGTGGAAGCGAGTTGTTTCCATCGGCTTTTTAATTGAATAAATATGCGCTTCGTAATACTGTTGCTTTTGACAGTGAGCCTGATAGGGTGCTCATCTGAAAACCAGAATGTCCCGGCGGGTTTTGTAAAACGCACGGTGACGTTGGTCAAGAGGCCGTATGTGCCATCGCCGGCCGGCTCTATCGTTCTAAATGTGCCCGCGAAATATGACACGCTTCTGGTATGGCTTGATGCGTCTGATAATTAAATGTCAGACAGACCCAAGTACCGCTTCACCAACTCAAAAGGGTGCCTGTTACAAGAAAGCGGCTTTTTTAAACGGGAAGGCGAATACTGCAAGGATACGCTCGACCGGCTAACGATTGAAACTTCCCTCGGATTCGACGACGAAATGACTTTGGCAAATCTGGATGGAACAATACACTACTGGGAAGAGCACACCAAAGTAATCGGAGGAAATCCCCCTATCTGGAAAGCAAAAAGACTCCAGGTTATCAACGGGCGCACGTTCGGGATACTGGAATCATTTGGCCCTGGAAAATTGATAGACAAGCCTTATGAACAGCTCTCTGCTAAAGTGAAATTCCGACAAGGAGGAAAGCCGTGGGAAGTGGTTTTTAACTTTGAATGCAAGCAAAGAAACTGCCGCGACTTTGTTGAAAATGCCAATAAAATCCTTCGCTCAGTTAGGATAGATACCGTGGCAAATACGACAGACAAGTAACCTAAGGCTCAGAAATTCTTTGTCTTTTGCAGTTTAACCGTTCGCACGACACTTAACTCTCTAAATCTCTATGAAACAACTGCTCCAACTAGTCCCCCTGCTGCTCTGCTTGGGCGCCTGCGAAAGCCACCCCGATACCGCGGCCACTGCCAAGCCCGCGCCGCCCATAGCGGAGCCTGCTAATACTGAGCACATCGAGGCTGATACGCTGACCATCACCGGGCTGCCGACCAAGGAAATATCCACCACGCAGCTCACCAGCCAGTTGGGCCGGCCCGACAGCATTGCCAAAGGCGCCGTGGAGTGCGGCGGCAGCCTCAACCTGCCCATGGATGCCCCCGACGGCGACGTCTGGCATTATGGCAAAACGAGGTATGAAGTGAACGGCTCGCGCGCCATTATGCTCGGTTTCGATGTCAGGTCGGGCAAGTTCAAGGGCAAGCTTGGAAAGCTGGTGCTCGATAAAAAAACCACCCTGGAAGACGTGCGCCGCTTCTACCCCGAATCGGCCAAGGAGGCCGACAAGCCCGCCGGCCACGGCCTGCCGAATGAAATGATGAGCTTGCCCTTCTATGAAAAGGGTGTACCGGTAGAAGGGGCTTTGGAACTGATATTCGAAAAAGGCCGCCTGCAAGTGGTGGAATTCTTCAACCCCTGCTAGGGCCAAGCCTAAAAACTGCCGCGCCGCAAGCCGCTGATTGGCTGCAGGGTTTTATTGGGTGCTCCCGCATTTTCGGGTTGAAAAAAGCAAAACGCCCGCGCCGCTGTTTAACTCCCTGCGGCCGCAAGTCGTGGCCGCGCAAACTGCTCAATCTTTCACACCATGAACATTGGAATTATCGGCGCCGGCCACATCGGCAGCGCCCTCGCCGTGCGGCTCACTAGCCTCGGCCACTCGGTTAAAATCGCCAACTCCCGCGGCCCCGAAACCCTGGGCGACGTAGCCCAGAAAACCGGCGCTACCCCCGTCACGGCCGAAGAAGCCGCCAAGGGCGCCGACCTCATCGTTGTCACCATCCCGCTGAAAAACATCCCCGACCTGCCCAAAGACCTGTTCGCGGGCGTGCCGGCCGAGGTGCCCATCATCGACACCAGCAACTACTACCCCATGCTGCGCGACGGCCAGATTGCGGAGCTCGAAACCGGCGACCTGACCGAGAGCGAGTGGGTGCAGCAGCACCTGGGCCGCCCGGTGGTGAAGGTGTTCAACAACATCTACGCCGACCACCTCCAAAACAAGGGCGTGCCCGCCGGCACGGCCGGCCGCATTGCCCTGCCCGTGGCCTCCGACGATGCCGCCGCCAAGCAAAAAGTAATGGCCCTGGTGGATGAGCTGGGCTTCGACGCCGTGGACGACGGCACCCTGCACGAGTCGTGGCGCCAGCAGCCCGGCACCCCGTCCTACGGCGCCGACCTGCCCGCCGACAAGCTGCGCGAGCACTTTGCCAGCCTCGGCACCAAGCGCACCGAGGCCCAGCACGCCGAGTATAAGGCTAACCACGCCAAAACCGAGCAGGCCATGGCCGACCAGGGCATTAAGTTGAAGTAAACGGCTTCGGTATACAAAAAAGCCCTGCCGTATGGTAGGGCTTTTTTTGTGTCCATAGTACAGCATCAGTCGTTGCCAGTAACGGTGGTTCAAGGTTCCGTCGAGACCTTTCTTGTCCTTTGTTAAGTTTTAGCTGCGCACTTAGCCAAGTCCGAAGTTATCCACAGCGGCCGTGAGTGCTTTCTTTTCGGCTTGTATTTCAGGCGCGAATAGTGAAGGGCGCTTACGCTTTAAGCTAAAACCACCAGCCGTTTGCCCCTACAGCTTCTCGCCGCAACGCCAGCAGAACTCGGCATCGGGCCGGTGGTCGGGGGCCTGGCACACGTGGCACACCACCTGCTTGTAGGCCGGAGGCAGGACGGGCGCCGCGCCCCCGCCCGCCATCTGGGCCGACACGATGCCCGTGGGCACGGCAATGATGGCGTAGCCCATTATCATGAGCAGCGAAGCCAGCGTCTGGCCCAGCACCGAGACGGGTGAAATGTCGCCGTAGCCCACCGTCGTCACCGTTACGATGGCCCAGTAGATGCACTTCGGGATGCTGGTGAAGCCGTGTTGCCCGCCTTCCACCACGTACATCAGCGTGCCCACCACGATGACCAGCGTTAGCACCGCCGCCAGAAACACCAGAATTTTGAAGCGGCTGGCCTTGAGCGCGTTCACGATGAAGTTGCTCTCTCCCACGAAGCGCCCCAGCTTGAAAATGCGAAACACCCGCAGTAGCCGCAGCGTCCGAATCACGAGCAGGTAGCGGCTGCCGGCTAGCACCAGCGCGGCCAGCGTGGGCACGATGGCTAGAAAATCGATGATGCCCAACGGGCTCAGCGCGTAGGTGAGCGGGCGGCGCACCACCGCCAGCCGCAGCAGGTATTCCCCAATAAACAGCACCGTGAAAACCCACTCCACTGCGTGCAGAAACGAGCCATAGCGCAGCGCAATGCCGCGCACGCTTTCCAGCATCACGGCCAACACGCTCAGCACAATGGCCACCAGCAAGCCAATGTCGAACGCCCGCCCGGCCGGTGTGTCCGATTCGAAGATGACGCTGTAAACGGCGCGCTGCCAGGGAGCGGCGTGGGCGCGGGGCGAAGGAGGCATAGGCAGGTAGGGCCGAACCAGAACAACGGCCCCGGCCGGCTTTCCTACGCAAAAAGGTGCCCCGCGTCCATTAAACCCGCATTGCCATCGCCCCCAAAGCGCCAACCGCCCCGCCGGAGTACCAGCGGGGCGGTTGAGGAGTTTCGCAAACGGGGCTGAGGCCCGGGGCGCGCTACTTCAGCTGCGCCTCCGTGATGGGTTGCACCAGGCTGTTGAGGTACACTTCCAGGTTGTCGTAGCCGGTGCTCAGGTCGCGGCGGTTGCCGTTGGCTACTTTGGGGTCGAGGCCCTTGGCGGTTTCCCAGGCGTCGGGCATGCCGTCGCCGTCGGTGTCGGCCGGGGCAGGGGCGGTGGCCAGGGCGGGCCAGCTGCCCACGTCGGTTTGCGAGTCGATGATGCCCAGCTTGCCGGTTTTCGAGCCGCTGAAGGTGTAGGTGCCATTGCGCACCTCGCTCACCACGCGGGTGTCCACGGCGTCGCGGCGCAGGCTGGCGCCGGCGTAGTTCAGCACGTAGTCGTAGGCGGCCACGGCCGAGTGCTGCGTGATGGGCGCGGCGGCGTACTGCGTCGTCACCTTGGCGTTGGCTTGGGTCACGCCGGTGGTCAGGTCCACGCCGCCGTTCCAGTTGTCGGCCGAGATGGCCGTGAAACCGTTTACGAAGTTGCCGTCGATGAAGAACTTGCCGTAGCCAGGGCCATACGTGGCCACGTCGGCTTCCAGCGACACCTGCATGATGCGCCGCCGCACGCTGGTAGGCGTGGCCGGGCCGGCTTTGTAGTAATTGTTTACGAGGTTGTACTGCCCGTTTTCGCCGCCGTAGGCGCTGTTAGAGCCCCAGTTGTAAATCACGTTGTTGCGGTAGTCCACCAGGTCGATGCCGTAGGGGCTGTTGCCGGTGCCGCTGCGCTTGCCGCCGTCGAAGCGGGCGTTGCGGCTGTTGTGGTGGGCCAGCAGGTTGTGGTGGAAGGTGACGTTCGAGCCGCCCCAGATGGCGCCGTAGCCGTGGTCGTCCTTGTTGTGAAACGACTTGTTGAGGCTCTCCGCCAGAATGCAGTACTGCATGGTGAAGTCCTTATTGGCGTAAAACGAGCTGCACTCGTCAATCGACCAGCTCATCGAGCAATGGTCCACTACGATGTTCTGGTGGTAGCGGCCCCACAGCGCGTCCTGCTCGTTGCGGGTAAGGTCGCCCATCCGGAAGCGCATAAAGCGTATGATGACGTTGTTGGCGTCCACGTTCAGCTCGTAGTTCTGAATGCAGATGCCGTCGCCCGGCGCCGACTGCCCGGCAATGGTGATGTCGCCGTTGCGCAGGCGCAGCGGGCTTTGCAGCACAATGTTGCCCGCTACCTCAAACACCACCGTGCGCGCGCCGCTGGCATCGAGGGCCGCCCGCAGACTGCCCGGGCCCGAGTCGTTCAGGTTCGTGACCTTGATGACGCGCCCGCCGCGCCCGCCTGTGGTGGCCTTGCCCGCGCCTTCGGCTCCCGGAAAGGCAAACGCCGTTTCATTAACGGGGTTGGACGTGGGCACCGACGTGGAGCCGCCGCCCGCGTCGTCTGATTTTTTGCCGCAACCGGCCAGGGTGAGACCCACGGCGAGGCAGCCAAACAAGAGGGTGGGACGGGAGGACGCGCGGAGGAAAAGAAGCATGTGGGAACTGAGGTAAAGCAGTTGTTTCTAAAGAGAATTAGCGAAGCACCAATCCCCAATTGATTGCAGAAAGGTCGGCCAATAAGGTCGGGCTTGCCAGTGTTTGGCCCAGTTTATTCGCGCAATCGTTGCCGGCAACGATTGCGCGTAACGGCTTTGGGCGGACATCTGGCGTGTGAACGAAAAGTTCGTGCTACACCAACCATCGCGCCCTCTGCTTGCGTAAGCGTGCGCTTAGGCCCGCCTCAATACCCCCAATGCAAGAACAAACCCGCCTCGCCGAAGCCCGCTCCAACACCGTTGCCTGGAAGCAATTCGGCCCTTACCTTACTGAGCGCCAATGGGGCACCGTGCGCGAAGACTACAGCGCCCACGGCGACGCCTGGAACTACATCAGCCACGACATGGCCCGCGCCTACGCCTACCGCTGGGGCGAGGAAGGCCTCGGCGGAATCTCCGACGACAAGCAGCTGCTCTGTTTTGCCCTGGGCCTCTGGAACGGCCAGGATACCATTCTCAAAGAACGCCTCTTCGGCCTCACCAACCCCGAGGGCAACCACGGCGAAGACGTAAAGGAGCAGTATTACTACCTCGACAGCACCCCCACGCACTCCTACATGCGGATGCTGTACAAGTACCCGCAGCAGGCGTTCCCCTACATCGACGTGCGCGACGAAAACGCCCGCCGCACCCGCCAGGAGCCCGAGTACGAGCTGCTCGACACCGGCATCTTTGCCGAAAACCGGTACTTCGACGTCTTCATCGAATACGCCAAAGCCGGCCCGCAGGACCTGCTCATCCAAATCACGGCCCAAAACCGCGGCCCCGAAGCCGCGCCGCTCACGGTGCTGCCGCAGCTCTGGTTCCGCAACACCTGGACGCTGGGCTACGACGACCACCGCCCCGAAATCCGCCGCGCCGCCCCCGATGCCCTCGAAGCTGAGCACCGCGACCTGGGCCGCTACCAGCTCTACTGCGACCAGCCCGCCGAGCTGCTCTTCTGCGAAAACGAAACCAGCCCCACGCTTTTCGGCAAGAAGCGCAAGAAGAAAAACAAGGCCCACCGCTACTACAAAGACGGCATCAACGAGTACGTGGTGAACAGCCAGGCCACCGCCGTGAACCCCGCCGGGCGCGGCACCAAGGTCGCCGCACACTACCAGCTCACCATCGAGCCCGGCCAGTCCCGCACTGTGCGCCTACGTCTCAGCCAGCCCGCCCACGAGGCTCCGTTTGCTGATTTCGACCAGCTCTTCGCTCAGCGCAAGCACGAGGCCGACGAGTTCTACAACTGTATTCAGGAGAACCTGCCCAGCGCCGATGCCCGCAACGTGCAGCGTCAAGCCTTCGCCGGCATGCTCTGGAGCAAGCAGTTTTATTACTACGATGTGAGCCAGTGGCTAGACGGCGACCCCGCCCGGCCCGCGCCGCCCAAGGAGCGCCTCACCGGCCGCAACCACACCTGGCGCCACCTGCACAACGCCGACATCATTTCGATGCCGGATAAGTGGGAGTACCCTTGGTACGCGGCCTGGGATTTGGCCTTCCACTGCCTGCCGCTGGCGATGGTGGACAGCACCTTCGCCAAGCACCAGCTGCGCCTGCTCTGCCAGGATGGCTACCTGCACCCCAACGGCCAGATGCCGGCCTACGAGTGGCATTTCAGCGACGTGAACGCGCCGGTGCACGCCTGGGCCACTTGGCGCGTGTACCAGATGGACCGCAAGCTGCACGGCCAGCCCGACACCGAATTCCTCGAAGCCGTGTTCCAGAAGCTGGTCATGACCTTCACCTGGTGGGTGAACCGCAAGGACCGCGACGAGCGCAACATCTTCGAAGGCGGCTTCCTGGGCATGGACAACATCGGTGTGTTCGACCGCTCGGCCCCGCTGCCCACCGGCGGCAAAATCGAGCAAAGCGACGGCACCTCCTGGATGGCCATGTTCTCGCTCAACCTCATGCGCATGGCCCTGGAGCTGGCCCGCACCACGCCCGTGTACCAGGAAATGGCCACCAAGTTCTTCGAGCACTTCCTGCACATCGCCGAAGCCATGACGCGCGGCGCCGGCGGCAAATTCAACCTCTGGGACGACGAGGACCAGTTCTACTACGACGTCCTGCACGCTCCCGACGACAGCCGCACCCGCTTGCGCATCCGCAGCATGGTGGGCCTCATCCCGCTCTTCGCCGTCGAAGTCATTGATGACGAACTGCTGGCCACCGTGCCCGAATTCCACGCCCGTGCCCTGGCGCTGCTCCAGCGCCGCCCGCGCCTGGCCGAGCTGGTGAGCCGCTGGCAGGAGCCCGGCCACGGCGCCCGCCACCTCATGGGCCTGATGCGCCGCAGCCGCCTGCGCAACGTGCTCACCCGCATGCTCGACGAAACCGAATTCCTCTCCGACTACGGCATCCGCTCGCTCTCGCGCTACCATTTAGATAATCCCTACCAATACCACATGGGCGAAGCCGACAGCGTTTCGGTACACTATGTGGCTGGCGAGGCCGATTCCGACATGTTCGGCGGCAACAGCAACTGGCGCGGCCCCGTCTGGTTCCCGGTCAATTACCTCATCATTGAGTCGCTGCAGCGCTTCCACAGCTACTACGGCGACGGCTTCACCGTGGAATACCCCACCGGTTCGGGCCAGCAACACACCCTGGCGCAAGTGGCCGATGCCCTCTCGGCCCGCCTGGCCCGCCTGTTTCTCAAGGACGAAAACGGCCGCCGCCCCGCCCTCGGCCAGTCTGAAATCGAGCAAACCGACCCGCATTTCCGCGACTACCTGCTCTTCCACGAGTACTTCCACGGCGACGACGGCCACGGCCTCGGCGCCAGCCACCAAACCGGCTGGACGGGCTTAGTGGTGCGGCTGCTGGAGAAGGCGGTGTAGCGTTTCCTTCCGGCGTGGGGCCTTACCCCATCTAACGCATCGCTCTAGGGTGGGGCCTCACCCCCTGACCCCCTCTCCGAAAAGGAGAGGGGGCACCGGTTTTGCTCCTTCTAAAATCGTCAGGCTCCCCCTCTCCTTTGGGAGAGGGGGCCGGGGGGGGAGGCGCCCGCTAGAACGGCCCCGCCACCTCGGCCCGCGTGCGTGGCAGGCTCTGCGGAAACTCGCGCTGCAAAAACGCCACCAGCCCCTCGCGCACCAGGCAGCGCAGGTCCCAGAGGGCGCTGGCGTTGGCGGCGCTCAACAGGGCGCGTAGTTCCAAGGTGCGCTCTTTGGAGTCCGTTACTTGCAGCGCGCACACGCGCTGGTCCCAAAGCGGGCTGGCTTCCAGCAGGCGGCGCAGCTCGGCGCGCAGGGCATCGATGGGCACGGTGTAGTCGGTTTGGAGGAACACCGCGCCGGTGAGGCGGGCGCTGTTGCGCGTCCAGTTCTGGAAAGGCTTTTCGATGAAGTAGTTGAGCGGCAGCACCAGCCGGCGCTCGTCCCAGATGCTGAGCACCACGTAGGTGAAGGTGATTTCCTCCACGCGGCCCCATTCGCCCTCCACCACCAGCACGTCATCAATGCGGATGGGCTGGGTGAAGGCAATCTGGAACCCCGCCAGCAGGTTGCTGATGGAGCGCTGCGCCGCGAAGCCCACAATCACGCTGGCAATGCCGGCCGAGGTGAGCAGGCCCGTGCCCAGACGCCTCACCGTTTCGAAACTCATGAGTACCAGCCCCACGGCCACAAATGCCACCAGCGAAGCCGCCAGCTTTTTGAGAAACTGCAGCTGCGTGAACAGCTTGCGCACCCGCAGGTTGTCGGGCGAGCCGAGCTGGTAGCGCAGCTGCACCATATCCTGGGCCACGTCCAGCGCCTTTATCAGCCCCCAGGCAAACGTCAGAATCAGCGTAAACTCCACGAAGCGGCGCAACACCTCAAACGGCTTGGGCGGCAACGGCACCAGCGGCAGCAGCAGCGAAAGGGCCAGCACCGGCAGAAACCACGCGCTGGCCGCGCGCAGGTGCCGCGCCACGGAGCGGGCCAAGGCCGAATCTTCGCGCCGGTCGTAGGCCCGCAGCAGCCCGAAGATGACAAAGCGCACCAGCAGCCCAGCCGCCAACCCGCCCAGCAGCACGGCCAAGACGGTTACGATATCAGGAAAATGGGAAAACAGGTGGGTTATTTGTTCGCTCATAACAACCAGCAGACCGGGTGGCCCGAGCCTTCTAGGGTGAGCAAGGTGTACCCCACCCGGGCCTGAAAGGTTAGTGCAACGGCTGCTTGAGGCGTTTGTAACGGGTAATATTTGCCGAGTGAAATCCCTCCTAATCCTCGACTCGACCTTACTGCTAGGCAACTGCGTTACAACCTCTCGGCCAGCTCAGCCAGTGACCACCGCCCCGTTCGAAATGCGGCTGGAGCAGTGGACCCTATTTGATTCAGCCCGCCAGCGAGCCATTCCCGTGGTTCTGTACCGGCCGGCGCATAGCAACGCAAGGAGCCCGCTGAAGCCCGCCATTCTCAGCCACGGCTACGGCGGGCACAACACCGACTACACCTTCCTGGCCCAGACGCTGCTGGCGCACGGCTACCTGGTGGCCAGCATCCAGCACGAACTGCCCACCGATGCCCCCATGCCCACCACGGGCAACGTGCGCGAAGTGCGCCGGCCCTTCTGGGAGCGCGGCGTGCAGAACATCCTGTTTGTGCGGCAGGCACTGCAGCGGAAATATCCCCGGGTCGATTTCAGCGAATTGCTGCTAGTGGGCCATTCCAACGGCGGCGACACGGCCATGCTTTTTGCCGCGGAGCACCCGGCCCTGGTAGCACGGGTGGTTTCGCTCGATAACCGGCGCGTGCCCTTCCCGCGCGCCGCGCGGCCCCGGGTGCTCACGCTCCGTTCGTCCGACCAGGTGGCCGACCCCGGCGTGCTGCCCACGCCCGCCGAGCAAGCACGGTTTGGGACGACCCTGGTGCCGCTCAAAAACACCATTCACAACGATATGTGGGACGGGGCTACGGCGGCGCAGAAAGCGGAAATGAACGCAGCAGTATCGCACTTTCTGGAGAATTGAACAAGAAAACTGCCGCGTACGGAACGTTGAAATGCGTCGCGCAGGCGGAGAATGAGCAGTAGAATCCAACGCTGCGGGCTTGGCGCGGACGGGAGGCAGGAAGTATTAGCCGAGGCATTTGGCTACGTCAGCGAATAGCAGAGCCCGGCATGGGACAATCCATTCAGGTTTCTATATAAATTTGGTGTCCTAATTCAAGCCAATGTTAGCGCAGCAGGTATTTCGGAAATCAAGGCCAGTGGTGCTGTTACCCTACCGCGAATCGTGGGCTGATGAGTTCACCGAAATTGCCCGTCGCATCCGCGCCGCGGCCGGCCCGGCCATTTTGCGTATCGACCACATCGGCTCCACGGCCGTGCCGGGCCTGAGCGCGAAGGACGTCATCGACATTCAGGTGACCGTACCTACCCTCGACGACGTCACGGAGCTAACGCGCCCGCTCTGGCAGGCCGGTTTCCGGCAGGGCGCTTTTGAGTATGACGTGTACCACGCCCTGCCTGAGCAATCGGCAGAGCTGCGCAAGCTCTACCTGCGCGAGCCGCTGGGCGGGCGCCGCACCCACATCCACGTGCGGGAGGCGGGGCGCTTCAACGCGCGGTTTGCGCTGCTGTTCCGCGACTACCTGCGGGCCCACGCGCCGGCCCGCCAGGAGTATGAGCTGCTGAAAACCCGCGCCGCCACGGTTTTCCCCGATAGCATCGAAGGCTATCTGTATTTGAAAGAACCCGTCTTTCACCTCATCTACCAGGCCGCCGAGTGCTGGGCCAGCCAGATGCGCTGGGCGCCGGCGCCGGAAGTCCGCTAAGGGCCCGCCGCCTCATAAGGCCCGCCCAATGGCCTCGCGCAGTCGCGTTAGGTTGTCGGTGTATTCCTGGTCGTAAGTGAAGCGCCCCTGGCGGTCGATGACGGCCGTGGTGGGGTAGCCCAGCACGCCGAACTGCCGGGCCACGTCGCTCGCCTCGGGCAGCACCGCGAAGCCGAAGTCGCCGCGCGTGGCCAGAAACTTGCGGAGCGCCTCAGCCTTGTCGCGTGCCAACGACACAAACACCACGTCCGGGTTGTCTCGGTAGGCGGCCGTGAGCGCCTTCAGGTTCGGCATTTCCTCGATGCAGTAGGGGCAGCGGATGAACCAGAAATTCACCACCACGACCTTGCCGCGCAAATCGGCCAGCGCCACGGGCTGGCCCGTGCGCACGTCCACGCCGCTGAAAGTGGGGGCGGGCTTGCCGAAGGTGCGCGCCGGCGACAGGGCCTGCGAGCGCACGGCGTCGGGCGAGTCAGCTGGGCGCAGCGAAATAGACATGAAGGCGCGGCCCTGGGACTGGTAGTCGTAGACGGCAAACTTGCCGGTGCGCAGCTTGGCCTTGAACTCGTCCTTAAGAATGACCTGGCCGTCAACGTCTTTAAACACCGTGGCTTTGGTGACTTTGGCGCGCTGGGCGGCGGCGGGCAGCGTGGCGAGCAGCAGGGCCGCCCACAGGTAGGGTCGCATCATGCGGGACAAGTTGGATAGAAATCAGGGAACCAACGGTGAAATCGCAAGTCCATTGCTCGGCCGCCAGCCAAAGCAGGCCACCCATGCCGGGCCCTGGGCTTAGCCCGGCAGCGCCCGCAGGGCCGCCAGGGCCTCCTGGGTTTTGCGGCGGTATTTGCGGGCTTCGCGGGCGTTGTCGTCGTCGCGGTCGGTTTCGCGGGTGGGCGTGGGGATGCCGCTGGCGAAATAGCTAAGCAGGGTTTGGCGCAGGGCGGGGGTGAGGTGGCGGAACTTGTGCTGGTGCAGCCGGCGCAGCAGCTCGCCGTAGGTGCGGTCGGCCAGCACGTAGGCAGTGGGCTGGGTGGGCGCGCCGGTATCGAGGTTGGTGTCGGCCAGGGGCCGGGTGCGGGACGTGTCGGCGGGCTGTTCCCGCACCAGGGCGCGAAACCGGGCCTCCGAGTCCTGGTAGCTGCGATGAAACTGCAGGGCCCCCGGCACGTCGGGCAGGGTGAAGGCGTAGGGCTTGAGCGGGCCGATTTTGGGCAGCACGCGCAGCACGTTGGCCATCAGCTTGGCCCCGAAACCCGGCCGCTCGTAGTCGCTCCCAAACTCGCGGCGGTACAGCCGGCGGTTGGCGTGGTAGAGCGAGTCGCCGCGCCGGGCGCGTGGGCTCAGCTCCCGGATTTCGTCGTGCTTGTGGTGCCAGGCGGCACGGGCGGCGGCCGGCAGCAGCTGGTTCACGGCAAAGCGAAACATGACGATGCTGGCGTCCACGCTCAGAAAAATCTGCTTCATCTCAATGCCGTAGGTTTGCCGGAAGGCGCGCTCCATCACCGGCTTGCTCACCCGAAAGCCAATGGCCTTGTGGTATTTCTGGCTTTGGTAGCGCCCGGCGGCCACCTGCACCACGTCGAAGGAAAATTCCATCTCGGTGTGCCGCACGCGCGACTGCTCGTAGGTCACCACGGGCCCGAACTTGGCCTTCAGGTCGGGGTACACCGTCGGGATAATCAGGTTGGTGCCTTCGGGGTGGCCCACGTTGTCGGCTGCGTAGTGGGCCAGCGCGCCCAGCGCAAAGGCGTATTCGTTGCGGTTGCGGGCCTCGCGCAGCAGGTTGCGCACGAAGTCGCCGGAGCGCACGTAGTGCGTCAGGTTGGTGAACAGGCTGGAGCCCAGCGGGTAGTAGCCCATGTCTTGCAGAATGGCGCCGCCGTAGGCGTAGCTTTTGGCCCGGTTCATTTCCTTGGCAGTGCCGCCGGGGTAGTGGCGCTCCAACTGGGGCGCAATGCAGTTGGCCCAGGTGGTGTCGATGATGGCCTGGTGGGTGAGCACCGAGTAGGCCGCGGCCGGCGCGGCGGGCGCGGCCAGCAGCAAAAACAGGAAAAGGCGAAACAGCATGAAAAGCGGGCGCTACAGAAAAATTAACCTCGGCAACGTGGAAACCGGCGGGGGCGTTGTCGGGGATGCGAAAGGGAGGGGCTGGCCGGTATCATTCTGCGCTGGCCACAATAATTGACCGGCGTTTCGCCGTTGTGCGCCCAGGCCGGAACCAGGAACAGCCGGCGCCCCTTCGCGTATGAAAACCAGTGTTCTGGCCCTGCTCTTGCTGGCCGGCTTGCGGGGCTGCTTTGCCCAAAATGCTGCCTCCGACAGCACCGCCGGTTCATCGGAAAAAGCCGCGGCCGAGAAATTCTCGGCGCCCGCCTACCGGGCCACCCTGCGCCGCTTCACCGCGCGGCGCCTGCGGCTGGCGGCCCGCTATCGGCAGGCGCCCACCCGCGTCGCCCGGGCGGCCCGTCTGGTTGAGGCACGGGAGCTGCTGCTCACGGCCCTCGACAGCACCATCTTTCCGGCTTGGGAAGGCACGCCGTGGGCCTTTTACGGCACCACCTGGGAGCCGCGGCGCGGGCGCATTGCCTGCGGCTACTTCGTCACGACTTCGCTGCACGACGCCGGGCTGCGCTTGCAGCGCACCGTGCTGGCCAAGCAGACCTCGGAGTGCATCATCAAAAACCTGACCTCGGAAGCCCACATCACCCGCTACCGGGGCGTGGAGCCCGCCGATTTTGTGCGGCAGGTGCGCGCGCTAGGCCCGGGCCTCTACGTGCTGGGGCTCGATTTCCACGTGGCTTTCCTGCGGGTGCGCGCAGGTGGGGCCGTGCAAATGGTGCATTCGTCCTATGTCGGCCCCGGCACGGTGGTGCGCGAGGCCGCCGAAAGCAGCGCGGCCATCGGCTCGAAATACCGCGTGCTGGGCAAGGTGTCGGACGACGACGTATTTGTGCGGCGCTGGCTGCTGGGCGAAGCACTGGCCGTGCACGGCGCCACGGTGAAGGAGTAGGACGAGGAAAGGAACGTCAGGCCGCGCGTAGCGTGGCCTTTCGCGTGCGCAGCGCAATGCTTTCGACTGAATACGCTTGCCTGCAAGGTGTTTCGCTGCGCGCAACATGATTGTTCTTTTTCTAACTTGGCGGCGTCCTTTCTTCACTGAGCTGCCTATGCCACAAGCTGCTACGCTTACGTCCGTTTCCATTCCCAGCCGCGCGGCCGTCACCCGGGTTCAGGCCATCGACGTGGTGCGCGGGCTGGTGATGGTCGTCATGGCCCTCGACCACATCCGCGAGTTCTAGAGCCCCACCCGGGTGCGGCCCGAGGACGTGTCGCAGGCCTCGGTGCTGCTGTTTTTCACGCGCTGGGTCACGCACTTCTGCGCGCCCACGTTCGTGTTTTTGTCGGGCTGCAGCATCTACCTGCTGGAACAGAAGCTGGGCAGCCGCCTGCGCCTGAGCAGGTTTCTGCTCACGCGGGGCCTGTGGCTGGTGCTGATGGAGGTCATTGTTATCAACTTCATTCTGCAATGGGGCGCTTACAACCTTATTCTGCTGCAGGTTATCTGGGCCATTGGCTGGGGCATGGTGCTGCTGGCGGGGCTGGTGTGGCTGCCGCGCGGGGTGCTGGCGGCGCTTGCCTTGGCCATCATCGCGGGGCACAACCTACTGCCCAATATGCAGTCCGTCACGGCCGATAACGCCATCTGGGCGCTGCTGCACAACAGCCCTTTTTTGCTGCCGCTGCCGGGGCTGCCGCCGCTGCTGGTGCCCTATTCCCTGGGGCCGTGGCTGGGCCTGATGCTGGCCGGCTACGTGGTGGGGCCCTGGTTTGGGCTGCCGCTGGCGGCGCGCAACCGGCGCCTGCGCCTGGCCGGCACGGCGCTGTTGGTGCTGTTTGTGGTGCTACGGGCCACCAATTGGTACGGCGACCCCCAGCCCTGGAGCGGGCAGCCGCGCGGGTCGATTTACACCGTGCTGTCCTTCATCAACATCACCAAATACCCGCCGTCGCTGCTGTTTGTGTGCCTCACGCAGGGAGTGGCGCTGTGGCTGCTGAGCGGGGCCGAAACCGCTTCGGGCCGGCTGAGCCGCTGGCTGCGCACCTTCGGGCAGGTGCCGTTTTTCTACTACCTGCTGCACCTGCTGCTCATCAGTGGGGCCGCCTGGGTGTGGAGCTACCTCGCGTTTGGCCACCCGTTCAACTTCTCCTTTGCCGAGCCCAAAGACTGGCCCGCCGGCTACCAGCCCAGCCTGGCCCGCGCCTACGCGGTGTGGGCGGGCGTGATATTTACCCTGTACTGGCCCTGCCGCTGGTACCGGGGCTACAAGCAGCGGCACAGCCACTGGTGGCTGTCGTACTTGTAGGTTAACCCATCTTCAATAACAAGAAAGCCCTCGCGAATACTTATTCGCGAGGGCTTTGCAATGGCAACAGCAGCAGGCTGTTAGTTGGAAGTGCGGGACTTGGTTTTCCGGGTTTGGCGGTTGTTCATGCCGTTCGAACGCGTGGCGTCCGCGGAATTGCTGGTCGGGTCCACCGGGTTGGCGGTGGTGCCGGCCGTGTGGTTGCCCGAAGTGGTGGGCCGGTCGGGAGCGTTGTGAGAAGAGCTGTTTCGGCCCATTGTGCCGCTCACTTTCTGGCCAACTTTGCTGGTTGGGTCAACGGGGTTGGTGGTGGTGCCGGCCGTGTGGTTGCCGGTGGTCGGCGCACCGGCGGGGGTGGTCTGCGCCTGGGCTGCCGGGCCGAGCAGGCCAGCAACCAGGAATGTGGACAGCAGGGGCTTTATCATGGGGTTGAATTTGAAAGGGGAAAGGCAAGGACTAAGAGCAACCTGTTTACGAAGGGTTTGCGCCAAGGTTTGTTGGGCATCTCCGCTCGTCGGATAAACGACCATGGCCATTCCAGTCCGGTGAGCCAGGATTTGCCCAACCTTCGCCGGGATTGCTCCGTTTCAACCGCTTTTAAGCTTGACGTTAAAGCCGATGAAATTGCTTGCCTCACTGGCCCTCGCGGCCTCCCTGCTCACTGCTGCCGCCCCGGCGGCCCATGCGCAGCCCAAAGTCACTTCGCCCTATCACACGCGCTTTGCCGTCGACGGCCCCATTGTGCTGGGCCTGGGCGCCGTGAGCGCCTTTGGCCTCTACCGCGTGCAGCAGAAAAGCGGCCTGAGCGACGCCCAGCTGGCCGCCTTGCGCAAGGAAGACGTGCCGGCCTTCGACCGGTTTTCGGCCGGCTGGTACAGCGACAACTGGCAGTTGACCAGTGACCTGCTGTGCTACCCCACGCTGGTGATTGCGCCCGGCCTGCTGGCCCTGAACGATGACGTGCGCGGCCGCTACGGCCAGGTGCTGGGCCTCTACCTGCAAACCATGCTGGCTTCCGACGCCCTGTTCACCACCTCGGTGGGCAACATCTACCGCTACCGGCCCTACCTCTACGGTACCGAGGGCGGGGGCGGCCGCTCGGGCAAAATCGCCACCAACTCCTTCTTTGCCGGCCACACGGCCCACACGGCCACGGCCACCTTCTTCGCCGCCAAGGTGTTGCACGATTTCAACCCCGGCTATGAAGGCGAAGGTCTGGTGTGGGGCGCAGCCGCCGTGGTGCCGGCCGCCGTGGCCTACAGCCGCATCAAGGCAGGCAAGCACTTTCTCTCCGATAATATCGTGGGCTATGCCGTGGGCGCTACCATGGGCATCGTGGTGCCGCAGTTGCACAAGGAAGCCGGGCGGGCCGGCGTGTCGTTGGTGCCCATGCAGGGCCTGAACGTGAATGGCTACGCCTACAGTGGCTTCGTGCTGTCGAAGCAACTGTAAAAGGCAGCGAGCGGAGTTACCCGTTGATGCCCAACAGAGGCATATCGGCCGGCAGTAAAACCGGCAGTACTACCAGCAAGCCCCGGCGAAGCAACACTCCTTTGGGAGCCTGTTGCTTCACCGGGGCTTTTGCAATTAGCAGGCAATGAATGCCTTGCCTGAACAGTCCTGCTGGAGCTGTGCTTGCTTACAGGTGAGCTGAAAGGAACAGCAGGCCTATTTCACCATTCCCAAATTCACCTCGCCCGTGGTTTTGTTTACCTCAAAGCGGGCGCTGTTGGGCATGCGGCGGGCCCAGTCGCGGCGGGGCACCAGCACCTGCCAGGTGGCGCCGTTGTCGTTCACGCGGGCCGAATCGACCACGTGGAGCGCCGCGTTGGGCAGGGTCTGGATGTAGGCCGCCGTGAGGGCTTGGGCCTCGGCGGCGGTTTTGGGCGCGGGCGCCGCCTCACTGGGGTTTTGGGCGGCGGTATCGGCTTTGGGGCTCGGCTGGCAGCTGGCCAGGACCAGGGCCGCGCCGAAAGTGAGATAGGGGAGGAGTGTAGACATGGGGCAAAACTAATGCCGCAGCTCGATGGAAATTTTAAAGCGGGGAGCTTTGCTGAAACGGTTTAGGGCGTAAATTGACCCAGAATTAACCACCCGGTTTTCGCCCTGTTTCCACGTCCTTTTTCACCCTTCACCCCCTTTTCTTTATGAGGCCTTTTTACGCACGCCCCTGGCTGCTCTTGCTCACCTTGCTCGGCTTTATGCGGGCCGCGCAGGCCCAGATTGAGCCCGCCGCGCAGTACACCACCCTCACGCCGGCCCAGCTCATGGCCTGGACCAGCACCGGCCCCACGGCCCTGCCGGCCAATGTGAGCACCGTGCCCCTGGCCCCGCGCCAAAACTCCCTGGCGCCCCAGCTCAACCCCAACCAGAGCTTCAGCTCCAAGGTGAACTGGTGCCCCGACGGCATGAACAACTTTGTGGGCTACCTCAACGAGCAGCCCCAGTTCAACCTCTACAACTTCACCCACTGGCAGTACATCGACGTATTCACGTGGTTTGCCAGCCCGGTGGGCGTTCCGTGCCGCCCCTGGGTGGAGGCGGCCCACCGCAACGGCGTGAAGATGATTGGGACGGTATTCACCGACCGGGCCGGCTTCCAGACGCTGCTGCAAAAAGACGCCAGCGGCAACTACATCGGCGCCCAGAAGCTCATCGCCGTGGCCAACTATTACGGCTTCGATGGCTGGTTTTTCAACGCCGAGTCGCCAATGACCGTGGCTGAGGTGGTCGAGCTGCGCAACCTGCTCAAACAGCTGCAGGTGCTCAAGCCGGCCGGCATGGAAATTCATTGGTACGACGCGCTGACGACCGCCGGCAACGTGAGCTACCAGAACACGCTCAATGCCGCCAACGCGCCCTTCGTGCAGGACGGCGCCGACCGGGTGAGCGACGCCATCTTCACCAACTATTTCTGGATTAACGGGGGCACGTTCACGACCGCCGTGGCCCGCGCCAATGCCTTAGGCCGCAGCCAGTTCGACGTGTACACGGGCGCCGACGTCTGGCCCGGCCGCAACCCGCAGCAGCTCTTCCCCTTCTTCACCTACCAGGGTGCTCCCAACAGCGGCTGGATGGACAACTACTACAGCGGCGGCAACCTGGCCGCGCCGCTCACCTCGCTGGCCGTGTTTGCGCCCAACATCACCTACAACGGCGGCCTGAGCAGCTTCAACAGCAATCCAGCCGACTACGTCCGCTTCTATAACGGCGAAGTGAAGCTGTTTTCGGGCGATGACCTCGACATCACCACCCCCGACGCCCCCGGCGCCTGGAAGGGCTTCGGCCACTACCAGCCGGTGCGCTGCGCCATCACGGCGCTGCCCTTCGAAACCAACTTCAGCGTGGGCCAGGGCAAAGTATTCGCCAACAACGGCGTGGTGGCCGTGAAGGGCTGGACCGACATGGCCAAGCAGGCCGTGCTGCCGTCTTGGCAGTGGGCGCGCTCCGGCGCCAGCACCGTGGCCGCGCGCTTCGATTTCAGCCGGGCCTGGTACGGCGGCACCAGCGTGCAGCTGAGCGGCAGCCTGGCCGCCGGTGCCAGCACCACCGTCAAGCTCTACCAAACCAAGCTGCCCATCACGGCCAGCACCAGCCTCGACCTCGTGTACAAAGGCCGCGCCGCCGGGGCCAGCAGCACGCGCCTGGCCCTGTATTTCAGCGACAACCTGGCCACGCCCGAATACCTCGACGTGCCCGCCCTGGCCGACACGCTGTGGGCCAGCAGCACGCTGTCGCTGGCCGCCTACGCCAACCGCGAGCTGGCCATCATCGGCGTGCAGGCCAATTCGGCCGCGGCCGTGGCCGCTTACCGCTTCAACCTGGGCAAGCTCAAGCTCTACAACGGCACGGCGCCGGTGGTAGCGCCGGTGGCCAACTTCTCGGCCACTGCTACCACGGTGCTCACGGGCCAGTCGGTCACCTTCGCCAACTCCTCTACCAACGCCACCAGCTACACCTGGAGCCTGCCCGGCGCTGCCGCCACCAGCAGCACCGCCGTGCATGCCACCGCCACCTACGCCACCGCCGGCACCTACACCGTGACGCTCACGGCCAGCAACGGCACCGCCCAGAACGTGCTCACCCGCACGGCTTACATCACCGTGCTCACGGCCCCGCCGGCGGGCGCCAACACGTCGCTCAACTTCGACGGCGTGAGCAAGTACGTCGATGCCGGCGTCATCAACCTCAGCGGCGCTGCCCTCAGCCTGGAATGCTGGGTGAAGCCCACCACGTTCAAAGCCACCTCGCCCTTCATTTCCAGCCTGCTGGGCATGGAAGACGGCGGCGCCAACACGGCCATGCTGCGCATCGGCGACGCCGGCATCGACCCCAGCCAGGTGCAGTTTGTGGTGCAGATTGGCAGCAGCGCCCGCAAGGTGACTTCCGTGGCACGCCTCACGGCCGGGCAATGGACGCACCTGGCCGGCACCTACGACGGCAGCACCATGCGCCTCTACGTAAACGGTGTGCTCGACAACTCGCTGGCCGCCAGCGGCAGCGTGGTGGCCAACGCGGCCTTTACGCTGGCCCGCAACTACGCCGCCCCGCGCGGCCTCGACGGCCGCCTCGACGAAGCCCGCGCCTGGACTCGTGCCCTCACGGCCGCTGAAATTCAGGCCAATGCCTGCGGGGTAGCGGCGCCCGCCGCTGGCCTGGCCGGCTACTGGAAGCTGAACAACTCGCCCAGCCTGACCACGACCGACGCTTCCGGCAACAACCACACCGGCAACCTCACCAACATGGGCCCCAGCGACTGGTCGACCGACGTGCCCAGCCAATGCCCCACCATCACGGCCCTCACGCCCGGCCGGTCCGCCACGGGCCTGCAGGTGCAGGTGCTCGGCAACCCCGTGCCCGGCAGCCAGGCCGAAATCGAAATCAGCGGCGCCCAGGGCCAGCCCGTGGTGCTGAGCTTGTGCAACCTGCTCGGCGCCGTGGTGTGGCAGCAGCAACTGGCCCCGGCCACCAGCCGCACCAGCATCGCGGTGCCGCGCGCGGCGGGCGTCTACGTGTTGCGCGCCCGCACCGCCACCCAGGAAGCTTCGGTGAAACTGATGCGCCAATAAAGTCCGTGTCCTGGCAAAAGGGGCCAGCCACAATAGGCCGGTTCCTTTTGCCAGGCGGCATCGGGAAGCATTGAAACCGAAAATTGTCATTCATGCGCCGGAAGAATCTGAATGGTCCTTCTATCGGGTTTATCCGATTCCTCCGGCGTTTAAATGACAGATTCCTGCCTGCGGCTAGCATTCTCCCGCTATCCACCTGTTGAACCCCTCACCACTTTTCGTTCACACCATCCATTTCAATAGTATGAAGCAATTGTACTCTTTTTCTCGTTCGGCCCGCCGCTCGGCGTTGGGCCTGGTGCTGGCGCTGGGCGGTTCCCTCAGCGCGCACGCTCAAGCCAACAACGCCTTGCTGTTCAATGGCACCACCAAGTACGTGCAGGCCAACAGCATCACCATGAACGCCAGCGCACTAAGCCTGGAAGGCTGGGTGAAGGTCACGGCGTTCAAGACCGCCTTTCCCTACATTTCCAGCGTGATGGGCATTGAGGACGGCAACGCGGCCGCCATGCTGCGCTTCGGCGACGCCACCGTGCCGGCTAACAAGCTACAGTTCATCCTCACCGTGGGCACCACGCAATACAAGGTGACCTCCTCGGCTACGTTCACCACCAACACCTGGTACCACGTGGCGGGCACCTTCGACGGCACGGCCATGCGGATGTACATCAACGGCGTGCTGGATAATACCACCAACGTGACGGGCGCGGCCGCCGCTACCGGCGTGTTCTACCTGGGCCGCAACTACGAAGCCCTCCGCACCTTAAACGGCTCCCTGGATGAGCTACGCGTGTGGAATCGGGCCCTCACGGCCGCCGAAATTGTGGCCAATAGCTGCCTGGTGAGTCCCACGGCCACGGGCCTGGAGGCCTACTGGCGCCTCGACGAAGGCACTGGCCTCACCGCTGCCGACGCTTCCGGCCACGGCCACACCGGCACCCTCACCGGCATGACGGCCACCGACTGGACGACCAGCACGCCCGCCCTGTGCGCCCGTCCCACCGCTACCACGCCCGGCGCGGGCCTGCCCACGGGCCTGCAGGTGCAAGTGCTCGGCAACCCCGTATCGGGCCGCCAGGCCGAAATAGAAATCAGCGGCGCCCAAGGGCAACCCGTGACGCTCACGCTCAACAACCTGCTGGGGGCCGTGGTGTGGCAGCAGCGCGTGAGCGCCACCCGCACCAGCGTCGACGTTCCGGCGGCAGCAGGTCTTTACGTGCTGCGGGCCAGCACGCCCGGCCAAACCACCTCGGTGAAACTGGTGAAACCTTAGCACCTTTCCGAAAAGAAGAAAGCCCGTCCTGCTCAGCAGGGCGGGCTTTTCTTATGGCGAAAAGAGTGCTTGGATGGGCTTTCAGCCTGTAAATAAAGTGGGCTATCAGGCCGTTTTCACGAAGCGAATCAGCTCCCGAACCTGGTTCAGAAAACGGGCGTCTTCCGAGAGCTTAGCAATTTCCTGGGTGGTTTGGCGGGCCAGGGCTTCGTGGTCGCGGGCGTTTTGGCGGGTCAGCTCCTCCAGCAGCGAATCGAGGCGGTCGAGGTGGCGTTTATCGGCGGCTTGCTGCTGGGCCAAGCCATAAGCCCAGGTGTCGTTTTCGGTGGCGTCGAGCGAGGTGAGGACGGACTGGAGCTGCGATTCCAGCTCGTGCACGCGGGTGCGGAGCTCCAGCACGTCTTCGCGCGGGTAATGCACCTGGTGCTGCATCAGGCGCAGGCGGTCGGCCAGGTGCTCGTAGGCCCGGGCGGCGGGGCGGGCAAAGGTGAGCACCAGCGCCGCCACGGCCGCCGGGTAGCCCAGGGCCGTGACGTGGAAATAGGCCAGCACCGCCAGTACCACCGCCGTGAGCACGTGCAACGCCACCGCTAGCGTGCGAAACCGCGCGGCAATGCGGCGGGCATAGGACACGTGCTCCTCGTTCACGGCAACGCCCCTTTCGCGGGATGCTTCAGCCTCCTGAACCACGCCGAGGGCCGCAAAGTGTGCGTTCCAGGGCAGCGTTGTTACGGTGGCCAGCCACCACACAATGCCGATCCCAATCAGCCAGTCGACCAGACTGCCAACCGCCACCTGCAGCCAGTGCAAGCCAAAAAATACCACCAGCGCCCCGATGGCGAGGAAAAACAGCATGGACGCAAACGCTCGGAACGACATGGCAGGGCAGTAGAAATTCAAAGGCCTAAGCTAAGCGGAAGCGGCAAACAGCTCAGCGCCGGTTTGCAGCTGCCCGCCCCGCGCCTGCAAGTCTTCCTGCGCGGCGGCCCAGCCCTCGGCCGAGATGGCACGGGTGGCATCGGTGATGACGGTGGTGGCAAAACCGGCGCCCAGCGCGTCCAGCGCCGAGTAGTACACGCAGTAGTCGGCGGCCAGGCCGGCCACAAAAACCTCGCGCACGCCCCGGCCGCGCAGGTAGTCGGCCAAGCCGGTGCTTTTGCGGTGACCGTTGTCGAAGAAGGCGCTGTAGCTGTCGATGTCCACCGACGTGCCTTTGCGGAAAATGGCCTCGATGCGCTCGGTGCGCAGGGCAGGGGCCAGCTCGGCGCCGGCGCCGGCCTGGGTGCAGTGGTCGGGCCAGAGCACCTGGGGCAGGCCGTGCAAATCAATCTGGTCGAACGGCTGGCGGCCGGCGTGGCTGCTGGCAAAGCTCTCGTGGCCCGTGGGGTGCCAGTCTTGCGTGGCCACCACCAGCTCGAACCGCTCCTGCAAGTCATTGACCAAGGGGATGATGGCATCGCCCTCGGGCACGGCCAGCCGGCCGCCGGGCAAAAAGTCGTTTTGAATGTCGATAAGCAACAGCGCTTTCATAGGGTCGAAAATCAGATGAGCTGATAAATAAACCAAGCATTTCGCCGGGTGTTACGTCAGTACGTGCATAAACTTATTTTTCCTCGCTCCCACATGCCCGACCTTCAGCAGCACATCATTCTCGTTACCGGCGCCACGTCCGGCATAGGCCAGGTCACGGCCACCGAGCTGGCCCGGATGGGGGCCCACGTCGTCATTCTGGCCCGCAACGAAGCCAAGGCCCGCGCCACGCAGCAGCAAATCCGGGCCGCCGCGGGCCACGACCGGGTGGACGTGCTGCTGGCCGACCTCGCCGACCAGGGCCAGGTGCGCCGGGCCGCCGCCGAATTCAACGCCCGCTACCCCCGCCTCGACGTGCTGGTGAACAACGCCGGCCTCATCTTTGGGGCCCAGCGCCAGCTCTCGCCCGACGGCCACGAGCTGGGCCTGGCCACCAACCACCTCGGTCCCTTCCTGCTCACGGCCTTACTCTTCGACAAGCTGCGCGCCAGCCCGGCCGCCCGCGTGGTCAACCTGGCCTCGATGGCCTACCGCGTGGCCAAGCCCGATTTGACGGATATAGAATCGGAAAAAAGCTACGGCGCCATGCGCGTGTACGGCAACACCAAGCTCTACAACATCATGTTCACGCAGGAGCTGGCCCGCCGCCTGCGCGCCCACGGCATCGCCCACATCACGACCAACGCCGTGCACCCCGGCGTGGTGGCCACCAGCTTTGGCGATAGCGCCGGCGGCTGGCTGGGCAAGCTCACGGCCCTGGCCCGTCCGTTCATGATATCGGTCGAAAAAGGTGCCGAAACCAGCATTTTCCTGGCCTCGGCGCCCGAGGTAGCCGCGGTGAGCGGCGGCTTCTTCGACAAGAAAAAGGCCGTGCCGGTGAAATCCGGATTCAATACGCCGGAACACGCCCGCCAGCTCTGGCAGCTCAGCGAGCAGCTCACGGGCGTGTCGTTTTTAAGCTAAGCATGGAAATGCAAACGGCGACGAGGCGCACACACGCATCTCGTCGCCGTTTAAACACGGCAAAAAACAACCAAGGCGCTTCTACGCTACTTGGCTGCCACCGGGGGGTCGGTGGCGTCGAGCACGCTTGCCCAGCCGGTTTCGGAGTTTGGCCTTTGGGCCGAAATAGCCGTTTTGAGGGCGGCCGCCAGGGGCGGAGCCGCAGCCTGCAGCGATTTGGAAGTGAGCTTAACGGGCGTGAGCGGCCCGTCGGCGGCCTTGAGGAAATATTCCGGCGCATCCTCGATTTCGTCTACCGGGGCCCCGTCGCTGTACATGCCCTGAAAGCTGGGCCGCTTGATGGTTTTGACGTAGTGCTTCAGCAGGGTGTAGCGGCCGGCGTGCAGCACTTCCACGTAATCGAGGTGCTGGCTGCCCGTCGTTGCTTCCGCGAAGCGCCGAAACAACCGCTTCCGCGCCGGCCCGGCATTAGAGGCCGGCTCGTTGAGCACAAACGACGCCACCTGGTGGTCGTCGAGCTCGATGGAATCGTTGGCCGGCGCCGGCCGGTACATAACGAGGCGGTGCGCCAGCACATCGTATTTCATCATGATGGGCTTCAGCGGCAGCTTGTTGGCCAGCGTGACATCCGCCGTCAGCCAGCGGCCATCGGCGTAGGGCGAGCCCAGCGTGCCGGGCTTGGTGCTGCGGGTGAGCAGGCCCGGGGCGCCGTTGGTGATGTCGTTCAGGCTGCCGTACTCGTTGGTGCCGACCTTGCTGTAGTCGCGCTGCATCACCGGGTTGTTCTGAATCCCGGGCGGGTCCTGCGATTGGGCCTGCGCGCGCAGGCTCGCGGCAGCCAGCCCGCAGATAAGGAGTAGTTTGATTTTCATGGAGTGGGACTGAAAACAGATGTGGTTGCGGTTTATTCGCCTGCTGAGCTGCGTACGAGCGGCAGCGCCCTTATTGCTTGGGCGCGGCCGGGTCGGCTGCGCCGAGCACGGCGGCCCTGTCGGCGTCGGTTTAGGGCTTTTGCGCGTCAGCAGCGGTTTTGAGGGCGGCGCCCGGCAAGGGCTTGAAATCGCAGGTCCAATTTATTGGTTTTTTATAAATATGGCCGGGTCCCTGATTTCACCCACCTCCGAAGGCGCCCGAAGCGCCGTGCCACGCACTAGCTCTTGGCAGCACCATCGGCTTGCAGGGCCCGCCACTCGTCTTCCAGAATACCCATTTCCACCAGGCTCCAGTAGTCATCGCCGTGGCGCACCACGTCGCGCAGCACGCCCTCCTGCCGGAAGCCGCACTTGGTGTAGCACTTGATGGCGGCGTGGTTAAAATCGTACACGCCCAGGCTGATGCGGTGCAGCTGCAAGTCCTCGAACCCGATACGCAGCAGGGCCCGCACCATGCCTTGGCAGATGCCGCGGCGGCGCTCGGTGCTCTTGCCCACCAGCACGCGGGTGATGCGCCCGGCCCGGTCGCGCTGGCTGATGCCGCCCAGCGAAATGTGGCCCACGGTGAGGCCGGTTTTGGTTTCCACCGCTTTGTAAATGAACACGTCCGGGTCGTTCACGTCGTTGGCGCCCTCGATGTACCAGCTCAGGCCGGCCTCCGTAAGCGGGAAGGAAAACAGGGAGCCGCTCCATTCCTTCATCAGGCGCTCGTCGTCGACCCATTCCATGAGCTGGGTGAAATCGTCGGAAGTGAAGGGCTGCAATTCAATCATGGCCAAATAAGTAAGCAGAAGAATAAGGCTGCAAGGTAGGCGCCGCGGCGGGCCCGGCCGCCAACAAACGGGCCCAGGGGCTCGTTAGCGGCCTGTTTTTCCTCAACATCCTTTCCATGAACTTAGCTCAAAACACCGTTTTGCTCACCGGCGGCGCGTCCGGCATTGGCCTGGCGCTGGCCGTGCGCTTCCTGCAGGCCGGCAGCACCGTCATCGTGGTGGGCCGCCGGGCCGACAAGCTGGCCGAGGCCCAACAACTGCACCCCGCCCTCATCACCCGCGTGGCCGACGTGGCCGATGCCGCCGAGCGCGCGGAACTGGTCCGCTGGGCCACCGCCACCCATCCCCATCTGAATGTGCTGGTGAATAACGCCGGCATCCAGAACCGCGTGCAGCTCACCGACGAAAACGCCGACTGGGAAGCCCGCCGTCAGGAAATTGTCATCAACGTGGAAGCGCCCATGCACCTGGCCACGCTGCTCATTCCGCACCTGCGGCAGCGGGCCAAGGCGGCCATCGTCAACGTCACCTCGGGCTTGTCGTTCGCGCCGGCCGCCTTTGTGCCCATCTACAGCGCTACCAAAGCGGCGCTACATTCCTTCACGCTCTCGTTGCGCCACCAGCTCAGGTCCACCGGCATTTCCGTGCTCGAAATCGTGCCGCCGGCCGTGAATACCGACCTCGGCGGCCCTGGCCTGCACACCTTTGGCGTCAACGTAGATGAGTTTGCCGACTCGGTGATGGCCCGCCTGGCCGCCGGGGAGGAGGAAGTGGGCTTTGGCACCTCCGAAGAGGCCCGCCTGGCCTCGCGCGCCGAACTGGACGAGCGGTTCCGGCTGATGAATAACCGGTAGCTCAATGATTAATGATTAGTGGTTCGGAACAGCAAAAAAGCCCGCCTGTACAGGCGGGCTTTTTTGTTTGAAA
Organism: Hymenobacter monticola; assembly: GCF_022811645.1. NCBI lineage: Bacteria > Pseudomonadati > Bacteroidota > Cytophagia > Cytophagales > Hymenobacteraceae > Hymenobacter > Hymenobacter monticola. The sequence goes on from NZ_CP094534.1 coordinate 3,994,118, forward strand.
TGCTGATTAGCAGAAACGGTGAACGGCTAACTGTCAACCATTCATCACTAATCGTTAAATACTAATTATTAAGCGTTAGTCGTCGTGGTCAGGGTCACCTCGATGTTGCCGCGGGTGGCGCGGGAGTAGGGGCACACCTGGTGGGCTTGGGCTACCAGCTCTTCGGCTTGCTGCTGGTCCATGTTGGGAATGTTCACAATCAGGTCCACGGCCAGGCCGAAGCTCTCGCCGTCTTTGCCGAAGCTCACGTCGGCCTCCACGGTGCTGCCGGTGATGGGGGTTTTGGCCAGGCGGGCCACCAGGTTCAGAGCGCCGTCGAAGCAGGCCGAATAGCCGGCGGCGAACAGCTGCTCGGGGTTGGTGGTGTTGGGTTTGCCGGGGCCGCCCATCTCCTTGGGCGTGCTCAGGGGCAGGTCAATTACGTTGTCGGACGAGATGGCGCGGCCGTCGCGGCCCCCGGTGGTTTTGGCTTTGGCGGTATACAAGCGTTGAATGCTCATTTTGAGAAACTTGGTAAAAGGGGTTGGAGGTAAAAAGTGCCGGAACGGCGTTAGGATAACAAGGTCATAATCTGGCGCAGCTGCGTGCGCAGCCCCGCCATTTCGGGTTCAGTCAGCTGCATCTTCTCGGCAAGCTGCACCGGGATTTGGGCGGCCTGGGCTTGCAGCGCGCGGCCGGCGGGCGTCAGGGCCACCCGCACCGAGCGTTCGTCGCGGGCGTCGCGGCGGCGGCTGAGCCACTGCCGCTGCTCCATGCGCTTGAGCAGCGGCGTGAGCGTGCCCGAGTCGAGCAGCAGGTTTTCGCCCAGCTGCTTCACGCTCAGTTCTTCGTGTTCCCAGAGCAGGAGCAGCACGAGGTACTGCGGGTAGGTCACGTCGAGGCTTTCGAGCAGCGGTTGGTAGGCTTTAGTAATGAGCCGCGACAACGCATACACGGAAAAGCACAGCTGGTTGTCCAGCTTGAGCAAAGGGTTAAAGGCCGAGTCGGGGAGCTTTTTCATGGCTTTCGAGACAACAAGACAAAATTAGTTGTTTAAGTTTAGATTGTGCGCAATTAAAATTTTTATCTGATTGCTTGGCTCTGATTTTCAATAACAAAAAATCTGTCATGCTGAGCGCAGCGAAGCAACTTCTCACGATTAAACATTTCGTTCAGGGGTGATAAGGTGCTTCGCTGCGCTCAGCATGACAGACGAATGGGCGTTAGTAACCCGGCGCTAGCCGTCTCAGGCATCCAGCTTCAGCGCCTCGCGGCTGCGCTCGCGCACGGCGGACGTCAGGGCCGGGTCGTCGGCCAGGTGCTGGCCAAAGGAGGGCACCAACTGCCGGAAGCGGGCCTGCCACTCGGCCGACTTTGCCTGCTCGGGGAAGCATTTCTGCACCAAGTCGAGCATGATGGCCACGGCCGTGCTGGCACCCGGCGAGGCGCCCAGCAAGGCCGCAATGGAGCCGTCGGCCGAAGTCACCATCTCGGTGCCGAATTCCAGCACGCCGCCCTGCTTCTTGTCTTTCTTGATGACCTGCACGCGCTGGCCGGCCACTTCCAACTGCCAGTCGGCGGGGTTGGCGCCGGGGTAGTACTCGCGCAGGGCCGCGGTGCGTTCCTCCGGCGACTGCAGCACCTGGCCGATGAGGTATTTGGTGAGGCCCAGGTTGCGGGCGCCGGCGTAGAGCAGCGGCCGGATGTTGCCCAACTCAATGGAGCGGAACAAATCGGTGTAGGAGCCCCGCTTCAAAAACTTGGTGCTGAAGCCCGCGTACGGCCCAAACAGCAGCTCTTTCTGCCCGTTTATCTGACGCGAGTCGAGGTGGGGCATCGACATGGGGGGCGAGCCTACGGCCGGCTTGCCGTACACCTTGGCTTCGTGGCGGGCAATGACGTCGGGGTTGCGGCACTTCAGCCACTGCCCGCTCACGGGGAAGCCGCCGAAGCCGTTGGCCTCGGGAATGCCCGACTTTTCGAGCAGCGGCAGTGAGCCCCCGCCGGCCCCGATGAACACGAAGCGCGCCCGCACCTTGCGGCTTTCGCCGGTAGCGAGGTTGCGCACTTTCACCCGCCAGATGCCGTCGGGCTTATGCCGGAAATCTTCCACCTCGTGGTTGAGGTTGAAATCGACGCCCGGCAGGGCCTTCACGTAGTTCGACAGGGCCCGGGTGAGGGCGCCAAAATTGACGTCGGTGCCAATGGGCATGCGCGTGGCGGCCACCGGGGTGCCGGGGTCGCGGCCTTCCATCACCAGCGGAATCCACTGGGCAATTTGCTCGGGGTCTTCGCTGAATTCCATGCCCTGGAACAGGGGCGAGTGCAGCAGCGCGGCGTGGCGTTTGCGCAGGTATTCCACGTTGGCCGCGCCCCACACGAAACTCATGTGCGGAATGGTGCGAATGAAGGATTTGGGGTCGGGCAAGATGCCTTCCTGGGCCAGCGAGGCCCAGAATTGCTTGCTCAGCTCAAACTGCTCGGCAATCTTGTCAGCCTTGCTGATGTCGATGGAGCCATCGGGGCGCTCGGGGGTGTAGTTGAGCTCGCAGAAGGCCGAGTGGCCGGTGCCGGCGTTGTTCCAGGCGTCGGAGCTTTCGGCGGCCACGGCGTCGAGGCGCTCGTAGCCGGCAATGGTGATGTGTGGGTCGAGGGCCTTGAGCAGCACGCACAGCGTGGCGCTCATGATGCCCGCGCCGATGACGATGACGTCGGTAACTGGTTTGTCGGGGTTCGGAGAAGTTGGGGTCATAGCAAACGGATGAGGAAGGACCTTTCGCCATACGGCAGATGCCTCCGTCGGGCTGCCCGCGCACGAAAAATGGCGCTACCCTTGCCAGCCAGAACGAACAACTCCCCTCCTCAGATGAGGAGGGGATGTTTTCGCGCCAGCGAAAACGGGGGTGGTTGAGTTTGTTGAACGATGTCGGCACGATGCCAGCACAATGGCCGGTACGAATCCAAGGCAAGTCGTTCGGGTATCGTTCAACGACTTTACCACCCCAGCGTTCGCTTCGCGGCCGCGTCCCCTCCTTAAAAAAGGAGGGGAGTTGCGTTCTTGCGGCTCCATCCCAACCCCCGCCCATGCCCGAAAACCTCGACCTACCCTTGCTGCCCCTGCCCACCCGCGCCGACGCGGCCGACGCCACCGCCCCGCGCCTGCTCATCATTTACACCGGCGGCACGGTGGGCATGGCCGTGAACCGCAGCGGCGGGCTGGTGCCCATGAAATTTGGCCGCCTCGACCGCAAGATGCCCGAGCTTACGCGCCTGCCCTTCCGGCTGGAGCTGCTGAGTTTGCCCGCGCCCATCGACAGCAGCAACGTGACGCCGCAGGACTGGCTGTATCTGGCCCAGCTCATCGGCCGGCACTACGCCGATTTCGACGGCTTCGTGGTGCTGCACGGCACCGATACCATGGCTTACTCGGCGGCGGCGCTGAGCTACATCCTGGAGCACCTGGGCAAGCCGGTGGTGTTTACCGGGGCGCAGGTGCCCGTGGGCGCCAACCGCTCCGACGCCCAGCGCAACCTTATCACGGCCCTGGAAATTGCCGCCACCCGCCACCGCCAGGCCGGGACCGTGCGCGTGCCCGAGGTCTGCGTGTTTTTCAACGACGTACTCATTCGCGGCACGCGGGCCAAAAAGGTGGAAAGCCAGCAGTTTGCTGCCTTTAAAAGCGAAAACCACCCGCCGCTGGCCCGCGCCGGCATCGGCCTGGAGTTCGACGACAAAAGCATTCGGCTGCTGCCCGCCGCCCCGCTCAAGGTGCACGAAAAACTGGAAACCGGCGTGGCCGTGCTGCCCCTGTTTCCGGGCATCACCGAGGCGGTGGTGTCGGCGGTGCTGCACGTGCCGGGCCTGCGCGGCTGCGTGCTCGAAACCTACGGCTCGGGCAATGCGCCCACCGCCGAGTGGTTCCTCCGGTGCCTGGCCGAGGCCCGGCAGCGCGGCGTGTGGCTGCTCAACGTGAGCCAGTGCGAAGAAGGCCGCGTGGTGCAGGGCAAATACGAAACCAGCGCCCGCTTCACGGAGTTGGGCATCGTGGGCGGCGAAGACATCACCACCGAGGCCGCCATCACCAAGCTCATGTTCGTGCTGGGCCTCGGGCTGGGGGAGGAGCGCACCCGCCAACTGTTGATGCAGGATTTGCGGGGTGAGATAACGCTGTGATTTTAGTTGTCAGTTGTTGGTTGTCAGTTAATAGAAAAATGAAGATGCATAAAACACACAACCGACAACCAACAACTGACAACTAGCTTCTATCTTTGCCCCACGAACCACAACCTTGAGAGGTGTCCGAGTGGTCGAAGGAGCACGCCTGGAAAGTGTGTATGGGTCAAAAGCTCATCGTGGGTTCGAATCCCATCCTCTCAGCTCAAGCAAACAAAAAGCCCGTTTCCGGTTTGGAAACGGGCTTTTTGTTTGTCCGGTGGATATGTTACTTCACCACTTCCAGCCAGCCTTTCCAGGTTTGGCCCGAGGCGCTGCGCAGTTGGAAATAATACACGCCGGGGGCCACCTCGGGGGCGCTGCCCCAACCCTGTGTGTAGTTTTCCTGCTCGAACACCTTGCGGCCCCAGCGGGTGAAAATCTGCACCGAAACCGGCTCCCGGGTCACGTAGGGGCGGAAGTCGTCATTCACGTTGTCGCCGTTGGGCGTGATGACGTTGGGCAGCTTGAACTCGCGGGCCGGGCCCACCACCAACGTGAGCGTGGCGGTGATGGGGCAACCGGTGGCTGTCACGTCGGCGCTGAGGCGCACGGTGTAGGTGCCGGGGGCGGCGTAGGTGTGCGTGGGCGTAAGGCCGGTGGCGGTTTGCCCGTCGCCGAAGTCCCAGCGGCGGTTGCTGAGGGGCAGCACGCTCTGCAGGGTATCGGCGAAGGCAACGGGCTGGCCATCTACCGGCAGGCGCGGGGTGGCGCGCAGCATAATCTGTGGCACGCCCAGGCGCGTCACGGTGGTGGTAGTGGTGCCGGAGCAGCCGGTGGCCGTGGTCACGCGCACGGTGTAGGTGGTGGTGGCCGTGGGGTTGGCCGTCACGGTGCGGCCGGTGGTGCTGCTGAGGCCGGTAGCCGGGCTCCAGGTGTAGGTGGCACCGGTGCCGGCGTCGCTGGCCGTGAGGGTGGCCGTGGTGCCGGGGCAGAGGGCCGCAGCGGTCGGGACAGTCACATTGAGGACGCTACGAACATTCACCACGATGGTGTCGCGGGTAATGCAGCCACCGGGAGTGCTGGCCGTCATAATGTAGGTGGTTGTGACCGTCGGCGTGGCCACCACCGAAGGGCCACTAGTGGTGTTGAGGCCGGTGGCGGGGCTCCACTGGTAAGTAGCCGATTGCGCAGGCGTGGCCCCTGCCACGGTGAGCGTGGCCGAGGAGCCGGGGCACACCGTCTGGTCGGGGCCGAGGGAAGCACTGGGCAGGCCAAACACCGTCACGGTGTCGCGGCCGAAAACGGCGGGTTGGCAGCTGGTCGAGTCGTAGGCGGTGAGCGTGACGGGGTAGCGGCCGGGCGCGGTATAGGTCACGGTCACGTTGTTGAGCTGGGTTGAGCTCTGGCCGTTGCCGAAGGTCCAGCCGGTGCCGTTGATGGTGGGGTTGGCGCGGGTGAAGGTGACGGTGAGCGGCGCGCAGCCGCTGCGGGTATTAGGCACATTGTTGGCGGCCGGCGTGAAATTGGCGTCGAGCCGGACAATGTCCATCTTAAACGCGGCCGCATTCGTCCCGGCTCCGTTGCCGATGGCGCGGGCATAGGCGTTGGGCGTGAGCTGAATGGTGGGCGGCGCGCCCCCCGACTGCTGGGCCCGCACGCATATGGCCTGGTAAATAATGCCGCGCTTGTCGAAGCGCGAGGTGCCGCCGTCGACGTGCGTAGTGCCAGTGCCGTAGTAGCTGCCGTACACCAGCCGCCGGGCGTTGGGCGAAAGCTGCATCAGGTAGAGGTAGCCGTAGGTGTTGAGGTTGGCCTCCGAAGCGCTGCCGCTGCTGCTGTTGCTTACGGTGCGCAGCAACGCATCGGTGGTGGTGGGCATGCCCGCGATGCTGCTGGCGCCGTAGCCCGAAAGCAGCACATTGCCGCAGTTGTCAACCAGAAAGGCCGTGGGGGCCAGGTTGGTGGGGTAGGGGTTAGCGCTGGTGGGGTTGCCCGCGCCGTTGCCGAACACGGTGGAGTAGCTGGTGGTCGTCAGCGCCGCGTTCATTTTGTGTATGAACTGCCGGCTGTTGGCGTTGCGATAGGTGCCGGCCGTCACGGGGTAGGGGCCGTTGGTCTGGCCCAGCACGTACACCGCGCCCCGGCGGTCGAGCTGCACGAAGTAGGCCTGGTCGTAGCTGCTGGTGCCCAGGTAGGTGGTCTGTTGCAAGGCGACGCCGGGCGTAATCAGGCTGGGCGCGAGCCGGGCCACGAAGCCGTCGGCAATGCCGCCGCGGTAGCTGGCGTTGAGGCCGTTGGCGGAGTTGGGAAAGTTGGTGCTGGTGGTGCCGCCGGCCACGTACACGGTGGCCACGCTGTCGAGCTGAATGCTGTAGCCGGCGTCGTCGCCGGTGCCGCCCAAGTAAGTGCTCCAGCCCAGGGTGCTCAGGTTGGCGCTGAGCTTCATCACCACGGCCTCGTGCCCACCCCGGTAGGTGAAGCCGCCGGAAGTGGGGAAGTTGTTGGAGCGCGTCACCGACGTGAAGTAGATGTTGTCCTGACGGTCGGTTATCACGTCGCCGCGGAAGTCGTCGCCGAAGTTGGCGTAGAGGTTGCTGCTGGTGGCCATTTGCCCGTCGGCCGCGCTGCCGCCCACGTAGGTGGCGCCCATCAGTTGGCTGCCGTTGGCGTTGAGCTTGGCCAATACCAGGTCGGCGGTGCCGCCGTTGAAGGTGCGGTCGTAGGGCGTGGCGAAGGTCGACATCGGGAAGTTGGTGCTGGCCGTCGAACCCAGAATCACCAGCTCATTGGCCCGGTTCACCACGAGGCTGTGAGCGTAGTCGTCGTCGTTGCCGCCGAGGTAGGTGGCATACAGCAGGCTGCCTGCGCCGGTGGTGGCGGCCGGGTTGTACTTGCTAATCACCATGTCGATGGCCGCGTTGTAGCTCACGTCATACGCGCCGGTCGTGACGGGGTAGCCGGTGCGGAAAATGATGCCGCCGGTGTAGAGGTTGCCCAGCGTGTCGTGCGTGGCGGTGTAGCCCCAGTTCTGGCCCGTCGAGCCCGAATAGGTAGCGTACACCAGCACCGGGTCGATGGTGAGCGGCTTGCTGTGGTCGTAGCCCTTGTGCAGGCCAAAGCTCACCGTGTGCTGCGGCCCCAGCACGTACTCGCACGGCACAGTCACGCGGCGGCCGTCAATGGTTTGGTAGGCGTAGGGCTTCTGTTCGGTGACGTGGCCCACGCTGGTGCCGATTTGCAGGGCGCCTTCCACCACGCGCAGCGATTCCTGGCCTTCGTAGTGGAGCTTGATGCGCGAGGCATCGGCCCCGGCCGCCAACTCGAAATCGTATTCCATCGAGGCGCCGTGGGCGTACAGGTGCAGGTCGGTGCCGGGGTAGAGCTGGCGGTAGCGCACGTCGGCGTAGCCGGGTACATTGGTAGCCCAGCGGGCCGAGTTGCTGCCCAGGAAGAAGTTGGAAGGCGCGCCGGTGGGGTTGGCGCCGCTCACGGCGGCGTCGGGGTTGGCGCCCACAAAGTTCACGGCATAAGCGTGTGCTTTCACGCGGGCGGTGCGGGCGGCGGCGCGGTCGTGGTGCAGGTGGTCAGCCTGGCGGGCGTCGTAGCGGGCCACCAGCAGGCGGGTTTTTTCCAGAAAGAGTTGGCCCGCGGGCACATCGGCCGCAAACAGCACCGGCTGGGCCCACTGCCGCTGGTTGGGCACGAAGCGCAAAGTGGCCGGCGCGCTGGGCGTGGCCACCGGCCCGGGAGCCGAAGCCAGCGCGGCCGAAGAAATGGATAATAAAGCACTGCCGAGGCCGAGCCAACGCGTAAGAATACGACGCATGAAAAGGAAGGAAGGTGGGAAGAAAGAACTATAAATCGGCATAAAAAGGCCCTGCTGGGGGCAGGGCCTAGCTATCCGGCCGCAAAGGTCCGGCTAATTGTCGGATATATTTCCCGACTTCGCGATTTGATAACGAAGGATTTTAAGCCGGACAAGTGCCAACTGATAAGGCATGAGGGTTTCCCCCAAAGCTTCAATTTCTTCCAGGCTGGCCAGTGTCCTAAGCCGCGCCGAATGGTTGCTACGACCGCCTAGTGCGCTTCCGCTCTGAGCCAAGCCGGACACGCCCGGCGCCTGAGCGCCTGACAGCCGCCACCGCGCAGGCACCTGCCCAACCTCAACCCTAAAAACCCGTTACCTTCCCCGGCGCAACCTCCCAACCCCCGCCGCCCCCTATGACCCCAACCGCGACTCCCGCACCCGCTGCCCCCGGCATCGAGAAAGACAACAAGCGTATCACCACCGGCTGGACCTTCTACGACTGGGCCAATTCGGTGTACCCGCTGGTGATTACCAGCTCCATCTTCCCGATTTACTGGTCTAGCGTCATCAAGCAGATTACGCACACCGACAGCGGCCAGAGCCCCGTGAGTTTCCTGGGTATGCAGGTGCCGGGTTCCTCGCTGCTCAACTACGCCATTTCGGTGTCGTTTTTGCTCATTGCCATCGTGAGCCCCTTCCTCACGTCGCTGGCCGACTTTTCGGGGCGCAAGAAGCTGTTTCTGCAAATCTTCTGCTACATCGGGGCCGTCTCGTGCGCGGGGCTGTTCTTCTTCTCGCCGGCCACGCTCACCCTTTCTACCTTCATTTTCGTGGCGGCCACGGTGGGCTTCTCGGGCAGCATTGTGTTCTACAATTCTTACCTGCCCGAAATCAGCTCGGAAGAAAAATTCGATTCGCTCTCGGCCAAAGGCTTTTCGATGGGCTACATCGGCTCGGTGATATTGCTCATCATTTGCTTGGTGATAAACCAATTCCCCGAAAAATTGGGCATCACGGGGGAAAAAGCGCACGAGACGGCGGCCCAGATTTCATTCCTGCTCACCGGCCTGTGGTGGGCCGGCTTCGCTCAGATTCCCTTCGCCACCCTGCCGCCCGACCGGGGCCGTCCCGCCGGAGCGCCCGAAGCCGAAGGCGGCTGGCTGCTCAACGGCTTCCGCGAGCTGGGCAAGGTATGGGACCAGCTCAAGCAGCTGCCCAACGTGAAGAAATTTCTGCTCGCCTACTTCACCTACAACATGGGTGTGCAAACGGTGATGTACGTGGCCACGCTCTTTGGCACCGACGAGCTGCACCTCGAATCGGGCGCGCTCATCCTCACCATTCTGCTGCTGCAGGTGGTGGCCATCGCGGGCGCTTACCTGTTCGCCAAGCTCTCCGAGCGCATCGGCAACACGCGGGCCCTGAGCTGGTCGGTGTTCATCTGGATGCTGATTTGCATCGCCGGCTACTACGTGCAAGCCGGCTGGAGTTTCTACGCCCTGGCCTCAGTCATTGGCCTCACCATGGGGGCCATTCAAAGCCTGAGCCGCAGCACCTACTCCAAGATTATTCCCGAGAATACGCCCAACTCAGCCGCCTTCTTTAGCTTTTTCGATGTGACCGAGAAGCTGAGCATTGTTATTGGCACGGCCACGTTCGGCATCATTAACCAAGTCACCGGCTCGATGCGCAATAGCCTGCTGGCGCTGATTGTGTTTTTCATCCTAGGACTGATATTCCTGCTCCAGTTGCGGGGCAAGAAGCTGCGCGAAGATTCGCTGGGCCCGGTAGCCGTGCCCGGCCCGCCGCCCGCCTCGGCCGGGGCCGAAATGGGAGCCCCGGTGACGCGGTAGGGCGGGCTTCCAGTCCGCGCGAGTTGAATTAAAAGGAATAGCTTTGGCTCGCAGACTAAAAGGTCGCGCTCCATCTCATCCTATTCTTCATGTACACCTCTTCCATCCAAAAAAATATCCTGGCCGAGCTCAACCACGAGCTGACCCAAACCCGCCGCATCCTCGAACGCGTACCCTTCGAGCAGGCCGATTACAAGCCGCACCCCAAGAGCATGAGCCTGTGGCAACTTGCCACCCACGTGGTAAACCTGCTGGCCTTCAAGACCCTGTTCGTAACGCACGATTCGCGCGACTTCCTCGACCCGAACGCGCCCAAGCCCGGCCCCACGCCCACTAGCATGGGGGAACTCCTGGCCCGCTTCGATGAGTACAGCGCCACCCTGAAGCAGGAACTGCAGCAAAGCGACGATGAGAAGCTGAGCCACAACTTCAAGCTCCACCGCGGCGAACACGTGGTATTTGACTACCCAAAAGCCACTGCCATCCGCATCATGGGCCTGAATCACAGCATTCACCACCGCGGCCAGCTCACGGTGTACCTGCGGATGCTCGACATCCCGGTGCCCGGCCTGTATGGCCCGAGTGCAGACGAGAAATAAGAGCAACGCGTCTGCGGTTGCGAGCGAATCGCGGCAATCCTTCCTCTCAACGCGACTACACTTCCAATGTGACAAAGCCCCGGCACTGTGTAGTGCCGGGGCTTTTTATTGGGGTTTTCACATCTCAGGGCAGGGTTGGTCGCATTGAGAGGAAGGTTTGCCGCGCCTCGCTCGCAACCGCAGACTGAGCTATTTCCCCCCGAATACCTTTTCCCCTCCAATCCACGTTTGCAGCACCTTGGCGCCGCGCAGTTGCTCCTTCGGCGCGGTCAGCAAGTCGGTGTCCAACACTACGAAATCGGCCAGCATGCCGGTCTTAATCTGGCCTTTGCGCTTTTCCTCGAAGGCGGCGTGGGCCGCCCAGGTGGTCATGCCGCGCAGGGCGTCGGAGCGCGAAATAGCGTTTTCCATCTGGAAGCCGGCCGCGGGGTAGTTCTTGGCATCCTGCCGCGCCACGGCCGAGTGAAAGCCAAACAGCGGGTTGATGTGTTCCACCGGGAAGTCGGAACCCAGGGCCAGCTGGCCGTATTGCTTCAGCAGCTCCTTATAGGCGTAAGCAGTTTTCAGGCGTTCGGCGCCCAGCCGCTCGCCGGCCCAGTACATATCAGAAGTAGCGTGGGTGGGCTGCACCGAAGGCACGATGCCGAACTGCCCGAACTTGGGCATGTCGGCTGGGGTAATGACCTGGGCGTGCTCAATGCGCCAGCGGCGGTCCTTCTGGCCCTTCAGGGCTTCGCCGTATATGTTAAGGATAATGCGGTTGGCAGAGTCGCCGATGGCGTGGGTGTTCATCTGGAACTTCGACGCGGCCAGTTCTTTGGCCAAATCGCGGAATTGCTTTTCAGTGGACAGCAGGAAACCCGTTTCCTTGGGTTTATCCGCGTAAGGTTTCACCAGGCAGGCCCCACGTGAGCCCAGGGCACCGTCGGCATACACCTTGAAAGAGCTGACGGTAAGCTGGTCGGTGAGCAACGGGCCTTTTTTGAGGTAGTAGGCGCGGTTTTCGGGCGTGGGCGTGAGCATGGCATAAAGCCGCAGCTTAAGCTTCTTTTTCTGCTGCAGAGCGGCCAGTTGGTCGATGTCGGCCTTGTCGAGGCCAGCGTCGGCGAGGCTGGTGAGGCCCACGGCCAGGCAGTTTTGCTGGCCTTGCAGCAGCAGTTCTGTGGCTTCCGCTTCCGTGGGCTCCGCAATTTTATTGCCCACCAGGCGAGTGGCGTTGTCTACCAGCAGGCCCGTGAGGCGGCCCTGGGCATCGCGGGTAATGGTCCCCCCGCTGATGGGTGTGCGGGCCGTCACCCCACCCAGGTCCAGGGCTTTTTGGTTGACAATGGCCGCGTGCCCGTCCACCCGAATCAAAGCCACCGGCACGTTCGGAAACAACTGGTCCAGTTTCTCCTTGGTCGGAAACTGCTTGTCGGGCCAGTCGTTCTGGTCCCAGCCGCGGCCCAGCAGCCAGGCCGCTTGCGGATGCTGCTGGCGATGGTGCTGCAGCTTTTCCAGCACCTCTTCCCAGGACGTGGTGCCCACCAAATCAGCATAGCTCAGGCCGAGGGAGTAGCGATAGAAGTGGCAGTGCGCGTCGTAGAAACCGGGATAAATGAACTTGCCTCCCGCATCCACCTCCTGCGCCGCCTGGTATTTCGCCTTTAGGTCAGCTGCCGGCCCCACGGCCACAAATTTGCCGTCCTTTACCGCAAAAGCCTCAGTCTTGGAAAAGGTTGAATCGACGGTGTAAATAGTAGCATTCGTGACGAGCAAATCCACGGCCTCTCGTTTAGCGCCGCAACTGCTCAGCAGCGCCAAAGACAGGAGCGAAGCGGTGAGTTTTGGAAATAGCTCAGGGGAGATGTGGGCCATGCGGGAGAGGTGGGAAATGAAAATTAGAACCAGGAAAGCGTAAAATAGAACGTCATGCTGAGTGCAGCCGAAGCATCTTGCGTGCAATAGTAAACCCGATGATTGGATTACTACCACAAGCAAGATGCTTCGGCTGCACTCAGCATGACGTGCGGGGAGGATGCACCGTCAGAACCTGCGAACTCCGTTAAATCTGCAGAATCTGCGGTCCTTATTCGAAGCGCATGTGCTTCACCGACTCGCCCGAGAACTGCAGCTCCTGCAGCGACTCGATGCCGATTTGCAGGTGCTGCTTCACGAAGTTGGCCGTCACCTTTGAATCCGATTCCGACGTTTTCACGCCTTCGGGCGTCATCGGGTTGTCGCTCACCAGCAGCAGGGCGCCGTGGGGGATGTCGTTCATGAAGCCGCACACAAAAATGGTGGCCGTTTCCATGTCGACGGCCAGAGCACGCACGCGACGCAGGTATTCCTTGAACTCTTGGTCGTGCTCCCACACGCGGCGGTTGGTGGTGTACACCGTGCCGGTGTAGTAGTCCAGCTCGTGCTTCTTAATCATCGACGACACGGCGCGCTGCAGGCGGAAGGAGGGCAGGGCCGGAATTTCCTTGGGCAGGTAGTCGTCGGAAGTACCGTCGCCGCGAATGGCGGCGATGGGGAGCACCAGGTCGCCGAGCTTGGTTTTTTTCAGGCCACCGCACTTGCCCAGGAAGAGTGCCGCCTTGGGCTTAATGGCCGAAAGCAAATCCATTACCGTGGCGGCCATGGGCGAGCCCATGCCGAAGTTGATGATGGTGATGCCGTTGGCCGTGGCCGTTTGCATGGGCTTGTCGGTGCCGCGCACATCGCAGCCAAACTGCTCGGCAAACATGTACACGTAGTTGCTAAAATTGGTGAGCAGGATGTACTGCCCAAACTCGTTCAGGGGCACGCCCGTGTAGCGCGGCAGCCAGTTATTAACAATTTCTTCTTTGGTCTTCATGGATTGGTGCTTGGTTGTTGGTGCTTAGTGCTTGGCTGTGACGATACAGCAGGCCTCCCGTCTGCCGGTGCCTGGTCGGTAAAAACCCGCTTTTGTGGTCTAAATGGCACAAGGCGAAGAACACCAAGCACCAGGCACAAAGCACCAAGCACTATTTTTGGAGGTGATGCAAGCCCTGGACCTGCCGCCTTTCGAGGCCAAACTTACGCAATCGGCCACAAATCAACCCCTCATCTGGGATATCCTCCGGCGCAAGCACGTCGTGCTCACGCCCGAGGAGTGGGTGCGCCAGCACGTGGTGCACTATTTAATCAACGACTTGGGCTACCCGCGCGGCCTGCTGGCCCTGGAGCGCGGCCTGCGCTACAACCAGCGCCAAAAACGCACCGACCTGCTGGCCCTCAATTCCGAAGGCCAGCCCCTGCTGCTGGTGGAGTGCAAATCACCCAGCGTGGCCATCGACGCGGCCGTGGCCCAGCAAGCGGCCACCTACAACCAAACCATCGGCGCGCCGCTGCTGCTGCTCACCAACGGGCTGGTGCACTACTGCTGGCGCGTCGATTTCGCGAATCGCACAAACGAAAGGCTAGCGGAAATCCCGGCTTATACTGATGCCGTGAAGGTGTAGTTAGGAGTTTAGCAAACTCGTGACTTGGCTGATTTTTTCGAACTTTGATTGCTGAACAAGTTTTTTAAACTGCCGTTGGGAAGATGGCCATGCCCTGCAGCGTGCGTATCGTGACAGGTGAGCAGTTTAAATATTAGAGGGAATAGAACTACCATAACGTCCAAAACGAGTCGATGCTTTGCCCTGCCAACTTTGTGTATGGGCGGTATTCGACGCCTCGGAACACCAGGGTGCGGCCGGTAATGGAAAGGGTATCCGTGCACGCCTCGTACCTCTCGCCTGGGGGGGTGAAGTAATGGGACAGGTTTTTGGACCGGACCACCACCCGGTAGGGCTCGAGGCGGTAGTGGCCGGAATCAACGCTCGGCGACTCGGTCGACACGATAATCGTATCGGCATCGCCCAGGGAGTGGTAGTCGGAAATGAGTAGGCACCGGCCTTGGGGCCGAAAGGAGAGCAGGGTGAAATGGGCGTACTGGATGCTGCTCAACTCCGCGTCGTTGGGGTGGGGACGCACCCACGTAATGGTGTGCGGCACCCAGACGGTATTGGCCAGCGCCAACTCCGCCCGGGCAGCGGGCGGGGCCTCGCAACCGCTCAGAAGGACGCAGGAGAGTACGGGCAGAAAGTAGTGGGTGGCGAACATGATGGAAGTGGCCTTGTGTTCAGGAAAACGGTGATTTACCTATACAGCCGGTTATCCACCAGCCCATTCACGTAGAACTGCACGCATGCGCGCAATTCATCTCCGTACTTTTTTACCAATGTGGGGTCGGGGTGGGCCACTGGTTTATCAGGCATGAAGTGGGTTTGATAAGGATAAAGCCGAATTTCGTTCTTGTTGGTCAGCTCGGTCACGAAATCGGAATGCACCAGAAAGTACGAGTCGCCGTCGCGGAACAGGGCCCGGCCGGGGCTGTTGGTATCAAACACCGATGAGCCGAAGGGCAGCAGCTGCTTCTGCTCCTGCGGCAGCCCCAGCACGTCAAGCACCGAGGCCGGCACGTCGGCCTGCTGGCTGATGCGGCGCGGGTTGGCGGGGGGCAGGGGCTGGCCGGCGCGGTAGAAAAGCAGCGGTGTTTTGTGGTTGCCCAGCAGGTTTTGGTAGCCCGGCTGGTCGGTTTGGGACGTGTGGTCGGCTGTGAGTACAAACAGTGTGCGTGCAAACCACGGCTCGCGGCTGGCCGCCGCAAAAAAGCGTCTCAGCGCCAAATCGGTGTAGGCAATGGTGGGGTGAATGGGCTGCGTGCCCATCGGAAACCGGCCCTTGTACTGCTTGGGAATGGTGAACGGGTCGTGCGCGCTGAGCGTGAACAGTGTAGCGAAAAACGGCTGCTTGGTGGCCGTGAGCTGCCGGTTGAAATACTGCAGGTAAGGCTCGTCAAAGATGCCCCAGTGCCCGTCGTAGTCGGGGCTCTTCTCGCCGCCGGGGTACTCGTTCAGGCCGTAGTAGCGCTGCATGCCCGCAATGCCGCTGAACATGTCGAAGCCCATGGTGCCGTTGGTGCCGGCGTGGTACATGGCCGTGGCATAGCCGTGGCGGCCCAGTATTTCGCCCAGCCCGTGCATCTCGGCCGTCTGGAAGCTGGAGGTGATGAAGGGCTCGTCCATGAGCGAGGGCAGACCCGACAGCACCGCGGGCAGCGCCTCAATGGAGCGGCGGCCGTTGGCGTAGTTGTCGTGCATGAACAGCGCGCCGGGCGCCGTCGCCAGCGAATCGAAAAAGGGCGTGAAGCCGCCCTTCCCGCCGTTTTCCACGCCGGTGTATTCCGAGCCGAAGCTTTCAAGCAGCAGGATGACCACGTTGTCGGGCGCCGAGGGCGTGCTGCGTTGAGGCACCGGCGCATCCGCCAGCGCCGGCCGCAGCGCCGCCTCCGAAGCAAAGTAGTTCACCCGCTCAATGGGCACTTCGTCAAACGATTTCAGCACCGTGAACGTGCTGTTCAGCGCCAGGTGGCCCAGCACCGCGGGCTGCTGCTCGAAAGCCGCCCCGGTGCGCAGGGGTTTCAGCTGCCAGCCGCCGCGCAGGCCCAGCACCACCAGCCCCGCCACCAGCGCAAACTCCAGCGCCCGGCCCAGCCACTGCTGGCCGCGCGGCGGGGGCACCGCCAGCTCGGCCCGGGTGGGCATGGGACACAGCCGCCACAGCAGGTAGCCCAGCCCCAGCAGCGGAATGGCCAGGTACCAGTAGTGCAGCCCAATCTGTCCCGCCTGCCGGGCCAGGTCGTGCCCGATGGTGTGCCACTCGTTGCTCAACCGCCGACCAATAAATTTAAAATACTGCCAATCAATAATATTGAGCAGGAAGCCCAGCAAATTCACCACCACGAAGAGTCCGCGCAGCCATTGCTGTCCCTTGCGGTTGGGCACGGGCATTAGCAGCGAAAACAGCACCAGGGGCAGGTTCAGCCAAAGCAAAGCGGCCACATCAAAGCGCAGCCCGTGCACAAAGGCCAGCAGCACAGCGCCCGCATCAATGCCCCGAAACGTGGCGAAATTAAACGCATAAAAGCCCAGCCGCAGCAGCGTGTACACGCTCATCAGCAAGGCAAAGCGGCGCAGCAGCAGGCGGACGGCAGGCGAGGGAATCAATTCTTTACAAGCAAACTCGGTGAAAGATTGCGCCAGGTGTTCCGGGCGCATTCGCTGCCGTAAAGGCAACAAAAAACCTCCCGCAGTTGCGGGAGGTTTCTGGTAGGCAATGAACAAAAACGGTTCACTGCTTCTAATAAGTTAAACCGCAGCGCCTTCCAGCACCGAGTCCACGCTCACCAGGGGCAGGCCCCAGGCTTCGGCCACGCCTTTGTACACCACTTCGCCGTGCACCACGTTCAGGCCGAGGCGCAGGGCCTCGTCGCGGCGGCAGGCTTCCTGCCAGCCCTGGTTGGCCAGTTTCACGGCGTAGGGCAGGGTGGCGTTGGTCAGGGCCAGGGTGCTGGTGTAGGGCACCGCACCCGGCATGTTGGCCACGCAGTAGTGCACCACGTCATCAATGATGAAGGTAGGGTTTTCGTGCGTGGTGGGGTGGCAGGTTTCGATGCAGCCGCCCTGGTCCACGGCCACGTCCACCACCACGGTGCCGGGACGCATCGTCTTCAGCATGTCGCGGGTGATGAGGTGCGGGGCCTTAGCGCCGGGAATGAGCACCGCGCCCACAATCAGGTCGGCCGTCTTGATGGCTTCGCGGATGTTGTATTCGTTCGAGTACTGCGTGATGACGTTCTTGGGCATGAAGTCGTCGAGCTCGCGCAGGCGGTTCAGGCTGATGTCCATGATGGTTACCTGCGCGCCAAGGCCGGCGGCCACTTTCGCGGCCTGCGTGCCCACAATGCCGCCGCCCAGCACCAGCACGTTGGCGGGCTTCACGCCGGGCACGCCGCCCAGTAGAATGCCGCGGCCTTTCAGGGGCTTCTCCAGGTACTTGGCGCCTTCCTGCGGGGCCATGCGGCCGGCCACCTCGCTCATCGGAATGAGCAGGGGCAGGGCGCGGTTGCTGAGCTCCACCGTTTCGTAGGCCAGGCACACGGCCTTGCGCGCTATCATGGCGTGGGTCAGCTCCTCGCCGCTGGCGAAGTGGAAGTAAGTAAACAGCAGTTGGTTCTCCTTGATGAGGGGGTACTCCTCCGCAATGGGCTCCTTCACCTTGATAATCATCTCGGCCTGTTCGTACACCTCGGCAATGGTGCCGAGAATGGTGGCGCCGGCCGTCTGATATTCCTCGTCGGCAAAGCCCGAGCCTTCGCCGGCGGTGTGCTGCACCAGCAGGGTGTGGCCGTGCTTGCGCAGCTCGGCTACGCCAGCGGGGGTAAGGCCGACGCGGTTTTCGTTGTTTTTAATCTCCTTGGGAACGCCGATTATCATGAGTGGTGGGAAAGTGGAGTGAGAGCTGGGAATAGGTTTTCGAGACGCAAAGATAAGGCCCCCGGTTCCCTCCCGCAGCGCAGGATTCTGGCCTTATTCCGAGGCTTCGGCCAGCAAGGCATTCAAATCAAGCGCGCGGGTGTACATCTGCACCTCGCCCGCGGCCGTCAGGGGCCACTGCTCGCGCGGCCGGTCCCAGTACAGCTCCACGCCGTTGCCGTCGGGGTCGTCGAGGTAAATGGCTTCCGACACGCCGTGGTCGGCCGAGCCGGTGATGGGGTATTTGGCCAGCGCCAGCTGCCGCAGGGCACCTGCCAGCTCGGCCCGCGTGGCGTAAAGAATGGCCGTATGGTACAGCCCCGCGCCGTGCTTCCGGGCGGGCGGGCCGCCCAGGCTGTTCCAGGTATTCAGGCCGATATGATGGTGGTAGCCGCCGGCCGAAATAAACGCTGCCTGATTGCCAAACCGCTGCACTACCTGAAAACCCAGAATGTCGCGGTAAAAGCCCAGCGCTTTCTCGATGTCCGTGACTTGCAAGTGCACGTGGCCGATGCGAGTCTGGGCAGGCACCACATAGGCATTGCCTGTGGCCGGGTTGCTGCTTGAAATTGAATTATCCATGCAACAAAGATACATACATTTAATGTATGTACATCTATTTTGATTACGGCAAAAAAGAAAGCCCCACCTCAATGGCAGGGCTTCTTGGTATAAACGTCCACAAAATCCGTGAAATCCGAAAAATCCGAGCGAATCCGTGGTCCTTACTTGAACGGCACGGCCGTGCCGCTTTCCTTCACCATGCTGTTGCCGCTGAGGTCGCGCACGATGTTGGCTTTCAGCGTAATCTTGGCGTCGCCGCTCACGTCGTTGGAGGCAATGGTCACCACGTCGCTCACCTGGCCGAGCTGGCGCTGGCTGTAAATCAGCTCCACCACTTCGCTTTGGCCGGGGGCAATGGGCTTGGGCGTGGCCTTGTAGCCCACGCAGTAGCAGCCCGAGGTGAGGGCACCGAGCACGAGCTCCGTTTTGCCCGTGTTTTTGATGGTGAAGCGGGCGGCGGGCTGCTGGCCGGCTTCTAGCTTGCCGAAGTCGTGGCTGGTGCGGTCTACCACCAAGTGGGGCGAGGCGGCCAGCTGGGCGGGCGTGAGCGTGGGCTTCAGCTGTTCCTTGGTGAGCACGGAGCCTTTGATGGTGAGGACCTTGCTGGGCTCGGCGGCGTTGCTGGTCACGGTCACCGTTTTGTTGAACACGCCGGGGCGACCGGCGCTGCTGTACATGGCCTTGATGACGCCCATTTTGCCGGGCAGCACGGGCGTTTTGGTCCAGTCGGGGGTGGTGCAGCCGCAGCTGGCCTGCACGTTGGCAATCACCACGGGTTGGTTGCCGGTGTTCTTGAACTTGAACTCGTAGGTAGCCATCGTGCCCTCGGGCACGTTGCCGAAGTCGTGGTTGTCGGTTTCAAACTTCATCACGCCCTGGGCGTGGGCCGAGATGGCGAAAGCCAGCAGGCAGAGGGTAAAAAGACGTTTCATGAGAAAAATTGAAAGTCGTTGGAAATCAAAAAGGCAAGCACCAAAGGCGGCAAAATGGTTTCAGGCGGCCGGCGCAACAATGAACAAACGGCGAGCGTCAATTCTTAATCCGCTTGCGGTGACCTTTCCAGCCCAAATATACGGCCAAACCCCCCGCACCACCTAGCCGGCCCCGATTCCGTATTTTTGCGGCGTGGCTCCGGCCCTTCGTCCTTTCTCCCCCAGAATTCCCACTTCCCCGTTCCCGTATTCTATGTCAGCTGCTGAAACTGCCCAACCCGCGCTAGGCGCGCCCCTCACCAAGGCCGATTTTCTCACCGATTACCGCCTGGCCTGGGAAAGCCGGCACGCCTCGCTGGCGGGCCGCAAGGAAGTGTTCATGGGCAAGGCCAAGTTTGGCATCTTCGGCGATGGCAAGGAAGTGCCGCAGCTGGCCATGGCCCGCGCCTTCCAGAACGGCGACTTCCGCGCCGGCTACTACCGCGACCAGACCTTCATGGTGGCCATCGGCGAGCTCACCTGGCAGCAATACTTCGCCCAGCTCTACGCCAACCCCGACGTGGAGGCCGAGCCCGCCACTGCCGGCCGCGCCATGAACGGCCACTTTGCCACCCGCATGCTCGACGATGACGGCAACCTCAAGCCGCTCGCCCACAGCAAAAACTCCTCGGCCGATATCTCGCCCACCGGCGGCCAGATGCCGCGTCTGCTGGGCCTGGCCTACGCCTCCAAGCTGTTCCGCCAAAACCCTGAGCTACACCCCTTAACCGACTTGTCTACCAACGGCAACGAGGTGGCCTTCGGCACCATCGGCAACGCCAGCACCTCGGAGGGCATGTTTTTCGAGGCCCTGAACGCGGCCGGGGTGCTGCAGGTGCCCATGCTGATGAGCGTGTGGGACGACCACTACGGCATCTCGGTACCCGCCGAGTACCAGACCACCAAGCAGAGTATTTCGGCCATCATGGCCGGCCTGCAGCGCGAGGGCGAAGGCGAGCAGGGCTTTGAAATCTTCGTGGTGCGCGGCTGGGACTACGCCGGCCTGCTCGACACCTACCAGCGCGCCGCCGCCGTGTGCCGCGAGCAGCACGTGCCCGTGCTCATCCACGTCACGGAACTGACACAGCCGCAGGGCCACAGTACGAGCGGCTCGCACGAACGCTACAAGAGCAAGGACCGCCTGAGCTGGGAAGAGGCGCACGACTGCCTGCACAAGCTGCGCGAATGGCTGCTGGCCGAAGGCCACGCCACCGAACTGGAGCTTGACGAGATTGAGAAAACGGCCGCCACCACCATCAAAACCGCCCGCACCGCGGCCTGGATAGCCTTCTTTGACCCCATCAAGGCCGAGCGCGACGAGGCTGTGGGCCTGCTCGAAAAGCTGGTGGCCGACACGGGCACCGAAAACACGCTGCACGAAATGGTGGAGCAACTCAAAGCCAACCCCACGCCCATCCGGGCCGACATTGTGCGAACCATCCGCCGCGTGCTGCGCGCCGTGCGCCACGAGAAGCGCAGCTTCGGCCGCCGCGTGTTGCAGCGCCACCTGGAGCAGCTGCTGGCCGAAAACGCCGACCGCTACAACTCCAACCTGTTCAGCCAGAGCGAATATGCTGTGGGCAATATCGAGGAAGTGGCGCCCGCCTTCGCCACGGATGCCCCGCAAGTAGACGGCCGCGAGGTACTACAGGCCTGCTTCGACGCCAACTTTCAGCGTGACCCGACCATTTTCGCCATTGGCGAAGACGTAGGCAAGATTGGCGACGTGAACCAGGCTTTTGCGGGCCTGCAGGAGAAGTTCGGTGAGCTGCGCATCACCGACACCGGCATTCGGGAGTGCACCATTGTGGGGCAGGGGATAGGGGCCGCGCTGCGCGGCCTGCGCCCCATCACCGAAATTCAGTACCTGGACTACCTGCTCTACGCCATCCAGATTTTGAGCGACGACCTCGCTTGCCTGCAGTACCGCACCAAAGGCGGCCAGAAGGCGCCGCTCATCGTGCGCACCCGCGGGCACCGGCTGGAAGGCATCTGGCACTCGGGCTCGCCCATGCAAATGATTCTGGGCAGCATCCGGGGCATGCACGTGTGCGTGCCGCGCAACATGACGCAGGCCGCTGGCTTCTACAACACGCTGCTACGCAGCGACGAGCCCGCCCTGGTGATTGAGCCCCTGAACGGATACCGCCTCAAGGAAACTACGCCGAGCAACGTGGGCGAGTTCACGCTGCCGCTGGGCCGGCCGGAGGTGCTGAAACAAGGCACCGACGTGACGGTGGTGACCTACGGCTCGATGTGCCGCATTGTGCTGGACGCCGCCAAGCAGTTGGCCGAGGTGGGCATTTCCGTCGAAGTCATCGACGTGCAGACGCTCTTGCCTTTCGACACCGACCAACTCATTGCCGACAGCCTGCAGAAAACCAGCCGCGTGGTATTTGCCGACGAGGACGTTCCCGGCGGCGCCACGGCTTTCATGATGCAGCAGGTGCTCGACGAGCAGGGTGCCTACCGCTTCCTCGATTCGCAGCCCCGCTGCCTGGCCGCGCAGCCCCACCGCCCGGCCTACAGCTCCGACGGCGACTATTTCAGTAAGCCCAACGCCGAAGATGTGTTCGACACCGTGTACGAGCTGATGAGCGAGGTGGCGCCGGAGAAATTCCCCGACATTTACTAAAAAGCCGTTTGTGTGCGCCGCACATTTCCTCCCAGCCCAGCTTCGGGGGAAATATGCGGCGCACGCAAACGGCTTCTAAAGCCAAAAAGGCACGGGCTAGTTGGGGCCTTTCAGCGTCACGTCGCTGGTAGTTACGGTGTTGCTGGCGTGCAGCGCCCGGTCCATAATGGTAATCTCAAACCGGAACGTGTCGCCCGGATTAAACACACTTCCATCGACGCTAACCGGCAAAGCATACGTCAAGGTGCCTTTTAGCGGGGCCGGGCGCGTGTCATCTTTCTCAAGGCGGGGGTAGGTTCCGTCGTACTCGCCTTCCGTGCTGAGCACGAACTTCGTGTAAGTATAATTGCCGTTCGTGCCGCTTCTTTTGAACGGTTGGATGATGTAATTATACTGGGGGGAGCGGCCCTTGAAACCGCCCGTCGTGGCATTATAGGGGGCTACCTTTATGTCATCGTTGGAAAGGCCCAGGTCGCCGTCGCCGTCGTGGAAATCAACCGAAAACTTGAGCGTATCGATGGCGGTGCGAGGCCCGGTGGGCACAACCACCATTTCCACCGATTTAAAATCAATTGCTGGCTCCACCGGATAATCGGGGGCGCTGAGGCAGCTGCTGAGGCCCAGGCCAGCCAGGCCAAAGCCCAGGACGGTGGTGGTACGAAACAGGTTCATAAAAGCAGATAGTGACGAGACAGTCGAACAACGCCGAACAGGGCGCCAAAGTACGTTTTTCTCAACGAATAGCCGCGCAGCTTGGTTCGGCCTGCGTTGCTAACCACTAAGTTTACTCATGAGTTTCCGCGAAGAGTTTCTGCGTCGCCTGCCGACGTTAAATGAGGACGATTTTGAAACGGCGGCCTTGGCGCTGTTTCGGCACCAGGCGGCGCACTGCCCCCCCTATGCCGAATATCTGGCGCAGCTGGGCCGAAACCCCACCGCCGTGGCCCGGCTAACGGATATTCCGTTTCTACCCATCGAATTTTTTAAAACCCACGAGGTGCGCACTGAGCCGGCTGGATGGCAGGCGCAGGAGCTGTTTCTGAGCAGCGGCACCACCTTGCAGCAGCGCAGCCGCCACCTCGTGCGCGCCCCCGCGCTGTACCGCGAAAACGCCGCCCGCATCTTCGAGCAGAGCTACGGCCCGCTCACGGGTTGGACGTTTCTGGCCCTGCTGCCCTCGTACCTGGAGCAGGGCAATTCCTCGCTGGTGGCCATGGTCGACTACTTTGCCCAGCAGTCAGGCCAAACACAACCCACCTTTTTCCTGCACGACCACGCCGCCCTGCGCGCCGCTTTGGCCGAAGCCAAGCAACTGCCGGGTCGTCGCGTCATGCTCATCGGCGTGAGCTACGCGCTGTTGGATTTTGCCGCCGAAGCCGGCCCCGCGCCGGAGCTACAAGGCCTCACCGTGCTCGAAACCGGTGGCATGAAAGGCCGTCGCCGAGAAATGATTCGCGAGGAACTGCACGCCGAACTGCAGCAGGCATTCGGCCCGGCCGGTATTCATTCCGAGTACGGCATGACGGAACTGCTGAGCCAGGCTTATTCACTCGGCGACGGCCGTTTCCACTGCCCCGCGCCGCTGCGTGTGCTCCTGCGCGACCCGTCGGACCCGTTTTCCATCGGTGGTAGGGGGGATGGCGCTATCAATGTGATTGATTTGGCCAACATTGATTCCTGCGCTTTCATCGAAACCAAGGATTTGGCGCGGATGCACGTCGATGGCGGTTTTGAGGTGCTGGGCCGGATGGATAATTCGGACGTGCGCGGGTGCAATCAGCTGGTATAGAATGCCGTTGTCTGCCTACCTTACCATGCTGCTTCGTACGAACTAGAGAAGCCTGACATTCCTAAAGCGAATTATGCGACTTTTATTTTCATTCCTTTTATCAATTCTTTCGCTCTCTTCTGAAGCTCAGTTGAGGAATCCCTTTTCGACCCTCAAATTTGACAAAGTATTATTTTACGATTTTGAAGAGGCTGCTGATAAAATTTACAAAGGCTCTATCCTCACGAAGGACGGTAAACCGATTCAGCGCATCACAAAGCAGGTTGAGCTTAGCGGAGTAATGATAAAAGCATTAAATAGCAAGCTAGGTGACAAAAAATCCTATGGTCAGGGCACCGCCGCCTGCTTTGACCCACACTGCGGATTTGATTACTTCTTGAAAGAGATACCAGTAGCGCAAATCACTATTTGCCTCGGTTGTAATGGACTACATTCTAGTCTTGATATTCCCGCACAAAAGCAGGGTAAGCTAGGTCAAGGAGCGAATACATATTTCTTTCTCAGTGGCATGAGCAAGTCAATGCGGAAATTCATAAACGGGTTGGTTATAGAGAATCAATTTAACTATCAAATTAAACCTGGTTCCGTTTACGACAAGTAAGCCCCCGTAAAGCAGCAAAAAATGATGCCCCAGAACCATGTGATTCTGGGGCATCATTTTTTGCTGTAATTAATTCAATCTACTTCCCAGCAAACGCCTTCGCGTCATCTGCCGAAATAGTGTCGTCGCTCATAATCACCAGCCGCTCCACCACGTTGCGCAGCTCGCGGATGTTGCCGCGCCAATCGAGGGCCTGCAGGTATTCGAGCGCGGCGGGGTCGATTTTTTTGGGCTTGTTGCCGTAATCGGCGGCGATGTCGTTGAGAAATTTCTGCACCAACTCGGGAATGTCTTCGCGACGGTCGTTGAGGGCCGGCACTTTCACGACGATGACCGAGAGGCGGTGGTAGAGGTCTTCGCGGAAATTCTTATCAGCAATTTCCTGCAGCAGGTCCTTGTTGGTGGCGGCAAGCACGCGCACGTTCACCGAAATCTCCTTTTCGCCGCCCACGCGGGTGATTTTGCTTTCTTGCAGGGCGCGCAACACCTTGGCTTGGGCCGAGAGGCTCATGTCACCGATTTCGTCGAGGAACAACGTGCCGCCGTCGGCCTGCTCAAACTTGCCGATGCGCTGCTTCACGGCCGAGGTGAAGGAGCCTTTTTCGTGGCCGAACAGCTCGCTCTCGATGAGCTCCGACGGGATGGCGGCACAGTTTACTTCCACCATGGGGCCCTGGGCGCGGTTGCTGAGCTCGTGCAGCTGGCGGGCCACCATCTCCTTACCGGCGCCGTTGGGGCCGGTGATGAGCACGCGGGCATCGGTGGGGGCCACTTTCTCGATGGCCTTGCGCACGGTGCCGAGGGCGGCCGAGGAGCCTATCATCTCGGAGCCTTTGGAAGTGACGGAGAGCTTCTTTTTTAGCGTCTTGGTCTCGGTGGCCAGCTTGGTGCGGTCCAGGGCGTTGCGCACCGTCACAAGCAGACGGTTGAGGTCGGGGGGCTTGGGCAGGAAGTCGTAGGCGCCTTTTTTGGTGGCTTCCACGGCGGTGTCGATGTTGCCGTGGGCCGACACCATGATGAAGGCGGCGTCGGTGCCCATTTTCTGGGCGCGCTCCAGCACTTCGAGGCCGTCCATCTTGGGCATGCGGATGTCGCAGAGCACCACGTCGTACTTCTGCTGGATGAGCAGGTCGAGGCCGGAGGGGCCGTCTTCGGCCTGGTCTACTTTGTAGTCTTCAAACTCAAGAATCTCCTTCAGCGTGTTGCGGATGGCTTTTTCGTCGTCGATGATGAGGATGCGGGGCATGGGGCGGGAACTGCGTTTGGTGCGATGGGAGCGGCGCGAAGGTAACGAAAAGCGGCGCTAGGAGTTTAAAGCTGGCAATGACTGGAGTAGAGACGCATATTTGCGTCTCCTCGCCTGCGCAATTCGTTTACCGACTTCGGCAGTCAGGTGCTGACCATTCAACGACGAGACGCAACTACGCGGCTCTACTCATTCTTTCTAACCCTACATTTCCCGCATGAAAAACAACCTGACCCGCCCGGCGCTGCTCGCGGCGGCCCTGGCCGGCAGCTTCGGCCTCTATTCCCTCACCAGCCGGCCCACGGCTGTGGTGGCCGACCCCAATAACGCCGGCCTGAAGCTGCCTGCCGGCTTCGGCGCGCTGGTGGTGGCCGAAACCGGCGGCCGCGCCCGGCACCTCACCGTCACGCCCCAGGGCACCATCTACGTGAAGCTGAACCGGGCCAAGGACGGCAAAGGCATCCTGGCGCTGAAGCCCACGACCGGCGGCAAAGCCACCGTGACAAGCGGCTTCGGCAGCTACGGCGGCACGGGCATTTACGCCAAGGACGGCTACCTCTACGCTTCGTCGGACGAGGACGTGTACCGCTACAAGCTGGACGCGAAAGGCGAGGTGACCAACCCCGCGCAGCCCGAAAAGATTGTGCGCGGCCTGCTGAGCCGCGGCGAGCACGAAAGCAAATCTATCGTGCTCGACAACGCCGGCAACCTCTACGTGAACGTGGGCGCCTACTCCAACTCCTGCCAGGTGAAAGACCGGGAAAAGGGCTCGATGGGCCAGCAGAACTGCCCGATTCTGGATTCGGCGGGCGGCATCTGGCAGTTTCGGGCCGACAAGCTGAACCAGCAGTACGGCAACGGCACGCGCTACGCCACCGGCCTGCGCAACGTGGTGGGCCTCGACTGGAACGCGCAGGCCAACCAGCTTTTTGTGATGCAGCACGGCCGCGACCAGCTGCACGACATCTTCCCCACGATGTACACCACCAAGCAGTCGGCCGAGCTGCCTGCCGAGTGCCTCTACGCCCTCACCAAGGGCGCCAACGCCGGCTGGCCCTTCCTGTACTACGACCCCGTGAAGAAACAGAAAATCCTGGCCCCCGAGTACGGCGGCGACGGCCAGAAGCTGGCTGATGCCAAGTACCTGGACCCCGCTGCGGCCTACCCGGCCCACACCGCGCCCAACGGCCTGCTGTTCTATACCGGCACCATGTTTCCGGAGAAGTACCGCAACGGCGCCTTCATCGCCTTCCACGGCTCCTGGAACCGGGCGCCCGAGCCCCAGAAAGGCTATTACGTAGTGTTTCAGCCCTTCAAAAACGGCAAGCCCAGCGGCCCGTGGGAAGTGTTTGCTGACAACTTCGCCGGCTCGGCTGAAAAAGTGGCCAGCGGCCGTGCCGACCATAAGCCCTGCGGCCTGGCCCAGGGACCCGACGGCTCGCTCTACGTGAGCGACGACAAGGCCGGCACCATCTACCGCATTGTCTATAATCAGAAATAAACCCTGTTCGTGAAGAAGCTATTTGTGCTGCTGTTCCCGTTGCTGCTGAGCAGCGGGGCCGCTTTCGCCCAGAAGAAACCAGCTGCTAAGACCCCGGCCAAGAAACCCACGGCCGGGGTTTCGGCCGCGCTGCTGGCGTCGGGCAAATCTGTGTACGTCCAGAACTGCCTCAGCTGCCACCAGGCCGATGGCGGCGGCGTGGAGGGCATGAACCCACCCCTCATCAAGACCGACTACGTGCTCGGCGACAAGCCCCGCCTGATTGGCGTGCTGGTGAACGGCCTGAAAGGCGTGGAAATCAACGGCGAGGAATACCGCAGCGTGATGCCCGCCCAAACCCACCTCAGCGACCAGCAGATGGCCGACGTGCTCACCTACGTGCGCAACAGCTTCGGCAACAAAGCCAGCGCCGTGGCCGTGGCCGAGGTGAAGGCCGTGCGCGCCGCCAAGAAATAGCGCCGGGCGCCGGGGCCGCCCCAATGGGCGGTCGGACGCCCGAGAAACCGTTGGGGCGGCCCCAATGTCCATTCGGGCGTCCGGCAGCCGTTTGGGGCCGCCCCAACGGGCATTCGGGCAGCCGGGAAGCGTTTGGGGCCGCCCCACTGGTCAGTCGGGCGCCCGACTGACCAGTGGGGCGGCCCCCAGCCCGTAAGCTACAAAAAAAGCCTTCCCGGTGCCGGGAAGGCTTTTTTGATGCGAGGTGATGGGTCTGTAAGCCGGGTTCTGTGCGCAGCCGAAGCCGCGTCCCCACCATTTATCTAGGCCAGTCGTTGCCGAAAGGCTCCATCAACCTACCCGCTGGCGCCGGACGAGCCGCCCGGTGCCGAGGCTTCCGAAGAAGCGCCGGCGTACCAGCTTATTTGGTCTTTCAACCCCTGAGGTTTACCCAGCCGGGACGGTCACCCGCCCGCTGGTGCGCTCTTACCGCACCTTTTCACCCTTACCGGCCACCCGAGGGCGACGTAGGCGGTATTTTCTGTGGCACTGGCTGTCCTGGTTTGCATTATACGCGCCAGTCCTTCCCGTTAGGAAGCAGGGTGCTCTGCGTTGCCCGGACTTTCCTCGTCGCCCAAAAGCGCCGCGGTGGGGCGACCCATCACTGCGGGCAAAGGTAGGGCTTGGACGCATTAAAACTGCCGGCCGGGCGGGGACGGCGCATCATTATCCGTTGATTTATTCAGGAAAAGCGGGCGAAGTAAACCGACAAGCTAAGGTGTGCCAGCCCTCCACCGTTTGGTAACTATACTCAGCATACCAATAATGAGGGTCGTCGACGCTGCGAAATTCAACTCCTGGGGCTAGAACGTATGGTTTGTGAAACTTTCGCTCCAGAATGATTAGCAGCACACAATTTGGCGGCCAGGCGGATTCTTCCCTTACTTCATTGCCGTAAAGTAATTCTTCTTGCAAAATCTGGAAAAGCGGCGCGGCTAACTGCTTAGGCATTTGAGATTCTATTATTTCCCCTCCCACACGTTATCCTTAGGAAAACTGTCGGGCACGAGGGTGCTGCCCAGCGTCACGCGCTTCAGTTGCTGCTTGGCCGCGACAGGCACCGTGACGGTGGTGGCGCCGGTTTCCCAGACGCCGATGCTGCGGTGGATTTTCTGGGTCGAGTTGTCGGCGAAGGTGAGGGTGACGTCTACGGGCACGGGCTTACGGCCTTTGGCCGTCACCAGGAGGTCGTAGCCGGTAGCGGTTTTATTGACGGCCGAGATGGCGAGGTCGGGGTAGCCGCCGTCGAAGAACCAGCGCTGCCAGAACCAGTTCAGGTTGCGGCCGGCGCCGGTGTTCATGCTGTTGAAGAAGTCGTAGGGCAGGGGGTGCTTGCCGTTCCAGGTGCGGATGTAGGTGTGCAGGGCCTTGGTGAACAGCTCGTCTCCCAGCAAGTCCTTCACGTAGAGGTAGCCCAGGGCGGGCTTGGGGTAGGAGTTGAGGAAGAAGGCGCTGCCGTTTTGCTGGGTGCTGGGCGTCACGATGGGCAGGTCGCCCTCGGCGCCGGCTTGGTCGGCGTAGGGCTTGATGCCGTAGTTGTCGTCCACCTTCGGGTCAATCATGCTCGAAATCAGCCACTCGCCGATGGTGGCCCAGCCCTCATCCATCCAGCCGTACTTCGTTTCGTTGATGCCCATGTAGAAGGGGAACATCGTGTGGAAGATTTCGTGGTCGGTAAGGGTGATGGCGTCCTCGCGGGTGTCGGTGGGGTTGTCGTTCACCATCATGGGGTACTCCATCTGGTCGAGGCCGTCGAACACCGTTTCGTGGGCGTAGGGAAAGGGCCACTTCGGAAACTGGTAGCTCATGGCCTCCACCGTTTTACGGCTGAAGTCAATGACTTCCTTATAGTCCTGATGTTTGGGGTTATACACGGCGTCGACGCGGGTGCGGCGCTTGGTGGCGGGGTCCACCACCAGGCTGGTGCTCTGCCACACGTAGTGGTCGGCGGTGGCAAACACGAAGTCCGTTACGTTTTTCGCCTCGAACCGCCAGGTGTTCTGGTCGGCCGGCGGGGTGATGTCGCGCCGCTTGGCATCGTCTTCGCTGATGATGCTCACCACGGCGTCCTTCTGCTCGGCTTCGCGCAGGCGCTGGGCGTACTTGGGGGTGAGCACCTGCGTGGGGTTGGTGAGGTCGCCGGTGGCCCACACCACGAAGTTTTTGGGCACGGTAACAGCGGCTTTGAAATTGCAGAAGTCGTTGTAGAATTCCTGGTCGCCGGTGTAGGGCACGCGGTTCCAGCCGTCGAGGTCGTCGTACACGGCGATGCGCGGGAAGAAGTAGGCCACAAAAGCGGCGCCCGGCTCAATCTCGCCGGTGCGCTGGTGCGAGCCTTTATTCAGGATGTAGGAATACGTGGCGCGCACCGTGGCCACCTGGCGCGGCCCCAGCGCCCGCCGCAGCGCCACAGGCATATTGGTGCCGTTGATGGGCAGCTTATTGACGTCGAAATTCTCCCCATTGATGGTCAGGTTGAGGATTTTGACGCCCTCGCCAATGTCCTCCGGCGCGAAGGCTTTGCTGCGGGGCGCGCCCTTTTGGTATAGGTTGGGGTAGAGCTTAAACCAGAGCTGCCGCAACGAGTCGGGACTGTTGTTGAAATACTTAATATCCACGGTGCCAGACACGCGGCGGCCGGCCGGGTCGAAGTTCACGGCCAGGTCGTAGTCGGCCGCGTTTTGCCAGTAGTTGGGGCCAGGCAGGCCGCTGGCGCTGCGGGTACCTTTGGCATAAAGAGGCTCGTAGTTGCGGGGCAGGGGCAGCGTGGGCTGGGCCAGGGTGGCCAGGGGCAGGAGCAGCAAGGCTGCGGGCAGGAAACGCATGAAGCAGGAAAAGCGAAGGAAGCGGCAGCAGCGCCGCCAAAGCCCAAAGAACGGGGAACGGCGCGAAAGGTCGCATGGCCGAACGATGTAGGGGCGGGGCTTGCCCCCGCCCGGGCGCTGCACGATTCCGCCGTAGCGGGGCCGGCTACCGGGCGGGGGTGAGCCCCGCCCCTACATTGTGCTATACGCGCACCAGGCCCGCGGGCGTGAGCTCCCGCTCGCCCTGCCAGCGGTAGGCCACCAGCTCGCCGCCCTTGGCCACGCTGTAGTCGAGGCACACGGAGTGCGGGGTGAGAATACGCGGCTCACCGCGCAGCCAGTAGTGGCCGAAGAAGACGGGCGTCTCGTCCTGGTAGTAGGCCGGACTGGGCAGGGCGGCCACGTCCACGGGCTGGCCGGCCAAGGCCGCGATGGGTTCGAGGTAATAGTCGTCGTAGGTGGCAGCTGCCGGGTCGCGCCACCAGGCGGTGCGCATCTTGGTGCGGCGGTGGCCGTCTTTGTCGAAGAAGTGGTGGTCGCCGGGCAGGTCGGTCTCGTGGCCTTTGAGGGTGATTTCAACGGCGTCCAGCTCGGCCGAGCCCTTGCGGCTGGCGCGCAGCAGAAACTCAGGCGTCAGGCGGTCGGTGGGCAGCCACTGGCGCAGCTGGGCAATGTAGCGGGCGTCCCAGCAGGCGTGCACCACGCGCAGTCCCGGCAACTCCAGGTACAGCGGCAGCTGCATGAACCAGGCCAGGTAGTCGAGCCACTCGGCAAACAGCTCCTTGCCATTAAAGGCGCGAATGGTTTCGAGGTGTTGCAGAATGTGGTGCGGCAGGTGGGGCCGCAGGTGCCCGCCGCTGGGGTCGAAGGTCCAGAAGTTGAGGGCATTGAACTCGTGGTTGCCCATCACGGCCAGGGCCGCGCCGCCGTCCACCATGCCGCGCACAATTTGCAGCGTCTCCCGGATGGCCGGGCCGCGGTCAATGAAATCGCCCAGAAAAATCACCTGCCGGCCGCCGGCGTGGCGGTATACGCCGGCGGCGTCGGGGGCGTAGTCGAGCTTTGTGAGCAGCTGGCGTAGCTCCGCGGCGTGGCCGTGAATGTCGCCGATGAGGTCGTACATGGGGGCAGGGGAATAAGGAAGAGGAAATAGGGAACAGGTAACAAAAGAACGGCCTCTCACGGGTTTAGCTGTCATCCTGAACGCAGCGAAGGACCTTCTCCTGTTTGAACGACTAGCACTAATTCAAACAGCGCCGGCGTGAGAAGGCCCTTCGCTGCGCTCAGGATGACAGCCAAAACAACAGTCGCCCCATCCCCACCTTCCTACCCCGGCAGGCAGGCCACCAAGCCAAACCCCTTGGCTTCGGCCACGAAATGCAACGCCCCGCCGGCGTCCTCGGCGCGGCGGCGCATGTTGGCCAGGCCGTGGCCGCCGGGGCGGGCGGTGGGAGCGGGGCCGGGGGCGTCGTCGCGCACGCGCAGGCAGAGCTGGCCGCCGCTTGCGCTCACCTGCACCGTTACCTGGGTGGCGCCGTGGGCATGCTTCACCACGTTGTGCAAGGCTTCCTTAAAGATGAGGTACAGCGTTTGGCAGGTAACCAGCGAAGGGCGGCGAGCCGCGGCCGCGTCGCTCACGGCAAAGTCCACGGCCAGGCCTTGGGTGGTGAGAACTTCCTGGGCGTGGTCGCGCATGTGGGCCAGCACTTCCGGCAGCTCGGCGGCGCTGGCGTGCAGGCCCCACACCACATCGGCCATCTGGCGGGCGGCGCGGCGGCTGGTGTCGCTCAGGCGTTCGAGGCGGGCCAGGGTTTGGGCGGGGGCGGCGGGGGTTTCGCGCAGCAGGTCGCTTTGCAGGCTGATTTGGGTGAGCAGCGAGCCCACGTCGTCGTGCAGGTCGGCGGCCAGGCGGGCGCGCAGGGCCGCATCCTGCGTTTGCTGCTGTAGCAACTGCCGCCGCCGGTAGCGCCAAAACAGCCAGCCGGCTGCCAGCAGCGTGCCCAGCACCAGCGCGCCGATGCCCACCAGCTGGCGTTGCGTCTGCAGCTGCTCCAATTCCTGCTGCTGGCGGAGCAGGCGCTCGCGCTGGCGGGCCACGTTCAGCTCTACCTGGGTGCGCGAGCGGGTCGCGCGGGCCTGCACGGCGGCCAGGCGGCGGCGGGTGTCTTCGCCCCCGATGCTGTCGGCGTAGGCGCTGGCCAGCAGTTGCGCGCGGTAGGCGGCGTGGCCCTGCCCCAGGCGGTCGTGGGCCTGGGCCAGCACCTGGGCCGCGTCGCGGGCCTGCGGGCGCAGCTGGCCCGGCCCGGCAATGGCCAGCGCGAGGGCGGCGTAGCGGCGGGTGCTGTCGGCCCGGGCCGGCAGCCAGGCGCGGGCCAGCAGCAGGGCCGCCCGCGCCTCCATTTCGGGGCGTCTGGCGGCGTGGGCCTGGCGCAGCAGCCCCCGGCCGGCCGAGCGCGCGGCCGCGTAGTCGCCCAGGCGCTCGGTCATCTCGGCCATGCTGAGCTGCATGTCAATTAGGCCCGGCTTGTTGAACACCACCGCGTAGCTGGTCAGGGCCTGGCGGTACTGGTCGCGGGCGGTGCGCCACTGCTGCTGCTGGCGGCTCAGGTCGCCGGCCACCTGGTGCAGGTAGCCGGTCGAAAGCAGGTCGTGGGCGGCGGGGGCCAGGGGGCGGGCCTCGGCCACGTAGGCGCGGGCGGTGGCGTACTCGCCCAGGGCCAGCTCGATGCGCGCCGCCGTCACCAGCTGAAACAGCAGCACCCGGGGGCTGCCCAGGGCGCGGGCCAGCGCCAGCCCGTCGAGACTGGGCCCGAGGGCGGCGGCGTAGTTGCCCTGCTCCAGGTAAATGCGGGCCAGGTTGTAGTACACTCGCGTCTGGGTGTAGCGGTTGCCGGTGCGCTCGGCCAGGGGCAGCGCCAGCCGGGCCGAGGCAATGGCCGAGTCGTACTGGCTGTGCGCGCGCTGGTAGTAGCTCAGGTTGAACAGTGCCTCCAGTAGCCCGCGCTCGAAGCGCAGCTGCCGGGCCAGCCGCAGCGCCTGCCGCGTGAGCAGGAGTGAGGTGTCGGCCGCGTTCACGCGCAGGGCAAAGGCCAGGGTGTTGAGGCGGCCCACGCGTTGGGTGTCGGGGCGGGTGTCGCGGGCCAGCAGGCGGTTCAGGCTGTCGCGCACCACGGCCAGGCGCTTAAGGGGTAGCGGTGGCCCCTGTGCCCGGCCCTGGCCGGCGGCCAGCAGCAGGCCCAGCAGCAAGCCGAAGTAGAATAGCCGAGGCCCCGGGGCCAGGGGAGTGGGTAGTGCAGGCAAAGAAGGCAACGTAATTTTTGTCATAAAACCGGAGCAGCCGGGGCCGCCCAGTGCGCGGCGGGGCCAACTGGCCGGGCAACGGCAGACCGGCGCGCGCTGCCCCGACGGCCGAACTTCCACTAACGAAATGCAGGCCCGCGCAGCTACTGCACGGACCTGTTCGAAGCCAAAATTACGGGCGAGCGGCTGGTTTTACCCGCTCAACGGAGCCTGCACCTCGGCTTAGGCGTGGCTGCCACCGGGCACCAGCAGGGTGTAGGTGGGGCCCTGGGCGCTGGCCACCTCGTTGCGCTTCAGGTAATAGGCGAAGTAGTCGCGCTGCTCGGCCACGGCGGGCTCCCCGTTGGGGCGGTTGTCGAAATAGGGCAGGTGCGTGACGGTGGCCAGCAAAGAAAAATCCTTCTCGCCAGTGCGGCAGCACCAGATTTGCACGGCATCGAAGCCGCGCTTGACGCACTGAATGCTGGGGTGGATGCCGTCCATCTTCACCTTGAGCACGGGGGCCTCGGCGGCCACGCGCTCGGCAGGCTTGGCTGGGGTGGTGGTCAGCTCCAGCAAGTCGAGAACCTCGGCCGGCACGTTCATCGTGTTTTTAATTTGCTTCACGCCGGCCCGCACGGCCGTCGAGGTCAGCGTTTCCTGCGCGCTCAGGTTGCGCTGGGCTGTGTCGAGGGCCTTTTGCGCGGCGTCGCGCAGGCCTACCAAATCCAGCTCGGCCTGGGCCGCCTCGGCGGCTTCCTTATAGGTGCCGGCGGGCTGCTTGAGCAGGGTGGTGGCGTCGGCAATGGTGTCGACGAAGTTTTGAAGAAACAGCCGACGCTCGGCCTCGCGGCGGGGGTACCAATCAATGGGCATGTGACAGGGGTAAAAAGTGAAGAAAAAAATAACGGTCCCGAAGGATGACTCAAAGCTATACCCGTGCCAAGCCCAACCATGCGCGTATATCTACCTGATTAATAGGAGTAGTTTTACCTGATTTTCGTTGGCTCGGTCCGCAACCGGTGGGCCGGGACCGGATGCGCTGCCTTCGGTGTAGGGTAGCCGGCCTGCGGGCCCCGCCACCCCCGTGCCGGGTAGCCCACCCGGCGCGCCTGCTCCGCTGGCGGCGGGGCCGTTCCCGCCACTGGCAGGGTAGGCCCCTAGTCCGGCGGGGCGGTTTTTGGCGGCGGCCGTGGGGCCCCCACCGGCAGCAGCATGCTCCCCGGCTGCGGCGGTGAACTTCTCGTTGGGCAAGCTGGACTCCCCGTGCCCGGCAGCGCGTTACCCGCCGGCAACGGGGCCCTCCGCACTCACTACGGGGAGGGCCCCGTTGCCGGCAATGCGCTCCCCAATGGATGAAAGGGGCTTGCCCCTGTTTCCGGAAAGCCCGGCAATGTTATAATCAACGGCACAAACAGGTTTCGTGCGGCCGCTTCCATCCGTTACACCCTTTTGGAACGTTTGAAGCGTGCCAAAATGCAGCGCACAAAAAGCCCCTGGCCAATGGCCAGGGGCTTTTTGTGCAGGGCCCACCCTAACATCCTGAACAAACAGGAACCTCAATCAGGCCGCGCTACTCCACCGTGAGGCGCAAGGCGCCGACGCCGGTCCGCGCCAGGTACACACCCACCGGCAGCCCGGCCGGCAGCGCCAGCGCGGCCGTGCCGGTGGCGTCGGCCGTGGCCGCGGCTACGGGGCGACCCAGTGCGTTATACACCGTCACCGCTGCGCCGGGGGCCGCCCCCGTGAGGATGGCCGCGCCGCCCTGGGCAGGGTTGGGAAACAGGCTTAGCCCGGCGGCTGCGCCGGTACGGGCAACGGTGCGCACGGGCGAGTAGCTGAACGTGCCGTCGGCGTCCACTTGCCGCAGGCGGTAGTAGAGGGTAGATGGGTGGGTTGGCGGGTTGGCGTCCAGCAGGGCGTAGGCGCGGGCGCTGCTGCTGTTGCCGGCCGCGGCCACCGTGCCAATGCCGGCAAAGCTTGCGCCGTCGGTGCTGCGCTCCACTTCAAACGCCTGGCTGTTTTGCTCCGAAGCCGTGGCCCAGGCCAAGCGCACGGCGGCCGGGCCGGCGAGGGCGGCGGTGAACTGCGTCAGCTCCACGGGCAGGGGCGCAAGGGCCGGCAGCGCCAAGCGGCCCAGCACGTTGATGACCGTGGCGGCGGGGGTAGTGAGGGTGGTGCTGCCAAACGTGGCCGTGGGCGTAATGGAGCCACCTATGTAGAGGCCGACGCCGCCCGTGGCAATGGCGAACGCCTGGTCGACCGCAGGACCGCCCCCGGCCACCGCCCCGCGGTTGACCAGGCCCCGGCCCCTGTCGGCGTAGCGGGCCACGAAGATATCCCGGGCCCCGGCGCCGGGCAGGGTGGTACCCGCGATGGTCGCGCCCGCGCCGCTGGTGAAGAGCCCGGTCACGTACACGCTGGTGATGCCCGCGGCGCTGCTCACGGCCAGGCCCAGCCCCTGGTCGACGCCTTCGGCGCTGCCGCCTTCCACGGCGCCCCCGTTAGCTAGGCTGGTGCCATTATCGATGTACTTGGCCACGTACATATCCGCATTGCCTTTGCCGGCCAGCGCAGTGCCGGCAATGGTGGCGCCGGTGTTGCTCCCAAAATAGCCCGTGACGTATACGTTCGTAGTGGTGCCCACGCTGGCCAGGGCCAGGCCGATGCTGCCCGAGTCGGAGCCGGTGCCGCCGCCCGAAACCGCCCCGTTGCCCACCAGGCCGGTGCCATTATCGGTGTATTTGGCCACGTACATGTCCGAACCACCGGCCCCTGCCAGGGCGGTGCCGGCGATGCTGGCCCCCGTGTTGCTGGCGAAGAGGCCGGTCACGTACACGCTGGTGATGCCCGCGGCGCTGCTCACGGCCAGGCCCTCCGCCTGGTCGGTGCCGGTGCCGCCGCCGCTCACGGCGCCTGCCCCGACCAATCCCGCGCCGTTGTCGGTGTACTTGGCCACGTACATGTCGCGGCTTCCCGCCCCAGTGAGGGTGGTGCCGGCAATGCTGATGGGGTTCGCGGAGGTGCCGAAGGACCCGGCGATGTATACGCTGGTGGTGCTGCCGGTGCGGCTCAGGGCCAGGCCGTAGCAGTCATCCGCACCGGAGCCGCCGCCCCTCAGGGCCCCGCCGCCGGTAAGGCCGGTGCCCGTATCGGTGTACTTGGCCACGAAGAGGTCAGCATTTGTGCCGGTGCCGGTGAGGGTGCTGCCGGCAATGCCGGCGCTGGCGCTGCTGACCGAGCCCGCGACGTACACGGTGGTGGTGCCCCCGGCGCTGCTCAAGGCGATGCGAATGGCTTGTTCATCGTTGACGCCACCGCCCTGCACGGCGCTGGTCCAGGCGCCGGCGGTGGCGTCCCACTTGGCCACAAACAGGTCGGACAAGCCCGCACTCAGCAGCTGGATGTCGCCGAAGGCCACCTGTCCGTCAAAGTAGCCGGTCAGGTACACGTTGCCGGTGCCGGCTTCCACGGCCAGGTCCCGCACGATGGAGGTGCCGCCGTGCAGCGGGAAGGCAATGGGTTGCCAGGCCAGGGTGCCCGCGTCAAGCGGGGCCAGGATGCCGGAAGTCGGCGGGGTGGCCATGGCCGGGCTGCTGCCAAAGTAGGCCATGTTGCTGAAGGTGCTCGTTGCCAGGTACACGGTGCTCGCCGTGGCGGCCAGGGCCGCCCCTTGCTCAATGCCAGTACCGCCGGCGCGCACGGCCCCGCCGCTGGTAAGGCCCGTGCCGCTGTCGGTGTACTTGGCCACGAAAATGTCGAGTGTATTGACTGGCCCGACCGCGGTCAGGGTCGTCCCGGCCACACCGGCAGGGGCGCCGCTTTCAATGTAGCCCGTCACATACACGCTGGTAGTGCTCCCGGCGCTGGCCACAGCAATGGCATTGCCGCCGTCGGTGCGCGGGCCGCCACCAGTGCGGGCCCCGGCCCCGACCAGGCCCGTGCCGCTGTCGGTGTACTTCGCTACGAAGATGTCAAGGCTACCGGCGCCAACTAGGGTGCTGCCTGCGATGCGGGCGCCGGAGTTCGTGTTGAAGTAGCCCGTGACGTACACACTGTTGGTGTTCCCGCTTTGAGCGACAGCAATGCCGCTGCCTTGGTCAAAGCTGCTGCTGCCGCCGCCCACGGCTCCGCCGCCGCTCAGGCCGGCACCGGTATCGGTGTATTTGGCTACGAAGACGTCGTACGTGCCTTCTCCAACCATGTTGGTGCCCGCAATGGTGTTGCGGTGCTGCTGTCGTAGCGGCCCGTCACGTACACGCTGGTGGTGTTGCCGCCACTGGCCGCGGCCACGGCAAACCCAAGGTCGCTGCCGGCGCCGCCCGCGCGCACAGCGCCGCTGTTAGACAAGCCGGTGCCACTGTCGGTGTACCTGGCCACGTACACATCGTCGTCGCCGGCCCCGGTTAGGGCGGTGCCGGCCACGTTCGCGCTGGTGCCGCTCTTGAAGGAGCCCACGGTGTAAACCCGGCTGACGCCGGCCACGCGGCTCACGGCAATGCCCGTGGCCGCGTCCTCGTCGGTGCCGCCGCCGCTCAGCGCCCCGCCGCCGGTGAGACCGGAGCCGGTATCGGTGTATTTGGCCACAAACGCATCAGTGCCCCCCGCCCCGGCCAGGGCAGCACCGGCAATGCTGGCCCCGGTGCCGCTGGCGAAAGTGCCCGTGACGTACACGCTGGTGGTACCCCCCCACACTGCTTACGGCAATGGCCGTGCAGGCATCGATGCCGGTGCCACCGCCCCGCACCACGCTGGTCCAGGTCTTGGCCGTAGCGTCCCACTTGGCTACGAACGTATCCTGTCCGCCGGCGCTCACTAGTCGGATATTGCCGAATGTTACCTGGCCGGAGAAACTGCCGGCCACGTACACGTTGCCCGCCGCGTCTACGGCCGTGGCGTTCGCATCCGATGTGCCGCTGGTGGGCTGGTTGCTGTTGCCGCTAAACGCATCCTGCCAGGTAGGGGCCTGAGCACGGACTGCGTCGGGCAGCAGCGTGGCCAGCGCCAGCCCGGCGCTCGCCAGGGCCAGGCGGCCAACGGCGGGTATTCGTGCAATTTGGGAATCCGGTAGCGTAAAAAAGGACATAAGCAGGTAGGAAAGGAACCAAAGCAACATTGCCTTCGCGCTCTGCGGAACGGCTAACTGATAGAGGGTTGGCCGCAGGCAATCC
Organism: Hymenobacter monticola; assembly: GCF_022811645.1. NCBI lineage: Bacteria > Pseudomonadati > Bacteroidota > Cytophagia > Cytophagales > Hymenobacteraceae > Hymenobacter > Hymenobacter monticola. The sequence goes on from NZ_CP094534.1 coordinate 4,032,935, forward strand.
GACAAAGATAGGAGCGTGGACGCGCCGGTAGCCGCTTCTCTCCAGCCCAATACCAAAAGGCTCCGCGCCGCGCCGGAAGCCAAAACTGCCGCCCCTGTGCAACGGTGGCTATCCGACCACGCGCTTGATGGCGCGGTGCTGACGCACACTCATCCTCCGCACCGGCGGGCTAGCTGCGCCGGCGCCGGAGGGCGTGAGCCATCAGCTCGCCCTTGGAGTTGACCTGCAGCTTGCGGTACACGCTGCGGATGTGGTTGCGCACGGTGTCGAGGCTGATGTGGTGGCGCTCGGCGATGAGCTTGTAGCTCAGCCCGTCCTCGATGCCGCGCACCACCTCCAGCTCGCGCGAAGTAAGCGGCTCGGGCAGGAGCTGGTCGAGGGAGATGTCGACTGGAGCGTCCGCCGGTTGCTGCCGAAATGCCTGCACCACGAAGCGGGCCACGCCCGGGCTCATGGGCGAGCCGCCGGCTGCGACCTGCAGCAGGTGCTCCTTGAGCTGGGCCAGGGGCGTATTCTTGAGCAGGTAGCCCACGGCCCCGGCCCGCAGGGCCTCAAACACTCGCTCGGCGTCGGCGTACACGCTGAGCATGAGCACCTGGGCTTCTGGCAGCTGCGCCAGAATGTAGGGGATGCCCTCGATGCCGGTCAGGCCGGGCAGGCCGATATCGGAGAGGATGAGCTGGGGGGGCATGGCGGCCGCGGGCAGCAGGGCCAGAAATTCTTCCACCGATTCGGCAATGACCACGCAGCGGAACTCGGGCTGGGCGCAGAGGTACTCGTGCAGGGTTTCGCGGATGGCGGCCTGGTCTTCGATAATGGCCAAGGCGAGGGGGAAGGTCATGGCGTAAAGGTCCGGCCCAAAACCACGCGGCGGTATGACATAAAGATGTTGTTTTTCGGCCCGGCGCTAGCTGAGGGCTTGCCGTCGGCTTAGCCAGCGCTGGCGGCCCGTTTTTGCGCGTGCTGCGCAGCTCGCTCCTGAATGGCCTGCAGTCCGGCTTGGTTGAGGGGCTTTTGCAGCAGGCGCTCCACCAGCGGGTACTGTTGGGCGCGCGCCGCATCGTAGGGGGCAAGGGACGACGTGCAGACGTACACCACGCAGCGCCCCAGCAAGCTTGCTTCCAAGGGCTTAATGGCATCCAGTACATCCCAGCCGCTCATCAGAGGCATGTTCAAATCCAGCAGCACCACCTCGGGCGGCGTGCCGGCCTGCACCTGCTGCTGCAAATAAGCCACGGCTTGGGCCGGCGACTGCAAAACCGTCAGGGCATCGGCCAGGCCGGCCCGCTGAAAAAGGAGTTCGATGAAGAAGACAACAGTGGGGTCGTCGTCGATGAGCAGGGTTTTCATAGGCAGAAGTCAGGGCAAAAGGATGGAAAAGCGCGTACCCTCGTCTACCCGGCCGGACCCGCCAATGTGCCCGCCCAGCACTTCTACATACGGGCCACCCCCGCCTCAGGATTGCCATTTTGCCACGAGCAGAACGGTAGCAAAGGCCCTTGGCTGTCTCTCAGTGGCCTTTTTATCCGGCTCTGCCTTCCTGCTAGCGCAGGTGCTGGCCCGGCTGCGCCTTGGCCAGCCGCCGCACCAGCCGGCGGCGGAACTTCGGCGAAATCGGCTTGCGCCGCCCCGCCATCTTACTCCACGACACCAGCGCCGCCGCGTAGCCGCCCGCCGCCGCCCGCTCCTGCGGGGTGAACACGACCAACTCGTGGAGAACCCGCACGGTCAGGAACCGGTCCAGGTACTGCTGCTTGGTCATGGGCTGGCGGTCCAGAAAAAAACCAAGCTGCTGATTCGTAAAATCGAAATCCGTGTCCGGCAGTATACCAGCAAAGTATTCGGCCTCACTGGCATTCAGACGCGGGCCGGCGGCCCCCAGGTTGGCGCGCAGCGCGGGGACGTACAATGCCTTCACCAGCCCGAGCACATCGGCCCGATGCATAGGCACGTGGTAACCGCTGCACCGGCCCAGCACCAGCGAATCGGAGCGGAAACCAGGGTAGCCGGACAAGATGAACAGGTACTCTTCGCCCGGCTCGAAGTCGGTGCCGCAGCTGCTCTGGTCGGAATAAATGACAACCCGGGCTGCCGCGGCGCCTTTCCAAACCGTGCCCGGCTCCACCTCAAACCGCAGGGGGCCATACGGCTGGCCATGCACCAGCTGCCGGCTCACCACGCGCCCGCTGAAAATTAGGCGAGCGTCGGCCGCTTCCGCGGCAAAAGAAGCGTACCCAGAAACGCACCTGCACGCCCACGCCGTAAGCGGGGCGTGCAGGTGCGTCAGCAGCAATAATCCGAGCAGCCAGGCCCACCGCATAACCTGGCCTCCTACTTCAGCCGCACCAGCGTGGCGCCGAAGCCGAACTTGCCCTTTTGCGCATCCTCGAAGAACTTGATGTCCTTGTTGCGGCTCAGCTGGCGGTGGATTTCCTTGCGGAGCGTGCCATTGCCCAGGCCGTGAATGAACACGATTTCGTGCATGTTGGTGGCAAGAGCACGGCTCAGCGCATCCTCAAACGCATCGAGCTGCAGGCGCAGGATGGCCGTGTTGCTGAGCTCCTCTTTATTATCAGGCCGCAGGGCTTCGAGGTGTAGGTCGAACTCGTGGGGCGGGGCCACCACGGGCGCGGCCGGCTTGGGCGGGGCGGCGGCCGCTACCACCGCAGCGGCCTTGGCGGGGGCGTCGCCGCTGAGCTGGGCCTTGAGGGCAGCGGCATCCACACCGGCCGGTTTGGCCGGGGCAGCTGAGGCCGGCGCTTCTTCGGCCATTTTCTCGGGCGCAATGGCCGCGGCGGCCTTCTCATCCAGTTGGAACAGATAAGCGTCCTTGCCTATCACCGGTGCGGGCTTCTGGCTGCCGTAGAACGTGCTGGCTTTGAAGGCCTGGCGTTTAGTAATCAGCTCGTAGGCAGCGTCGCCATTGAGCTTGGCGGGCAGCAGCTGGAACACGGCCGCCGGCCAGGTTTCAAAATCCTTGAGGTGCAGGAAGGAGAGGGGCTTGCTGCTGGCCTTGGGGCCGAGCTTGTCGGCCGCCAGGGCGCGGTAGGGACGGGTGCTGGTTTCCTCGCCGTAGGTAAACAGCACGTCGGACTCGGTGTTGTTGATGAGCGTGACGGCCAGCAGCTCGGGCGACTGGTGCACCAGGGCCAGAAACAGGCCTTTGGCCGCGGCCGGCTGCTTGGCTCCGGCGGCGCCCGGCCCGCTGCTGCCGGCCGGCTTGGCCACACCTTTCCCGCTGGAGGCCACGGCTGCCAGGGCTTCCTGCAGCGAGGGCTGCGCCGGCTTGGGCGCGGCGGGCGCGGCCGAGGGGCGCTTGGAGTTGTCTTTCTTGCTGGCGTTGGCGTTGCGGCCGGGCACCTGGCCGGGGCCGTAGTCGGGGGCGGCGCGGTCGAAATTCTTGCCTTCTTCCTGGGCCACCACCACCACCTCGCGCCGCAGCACGGGAATGGTAAAATCGTTGTCGATGGCCACTTCCACCAGCTCGCTGTCGAGCAAGCGGGTGACGATGCCTTCTTCGGTGCCGGTCAATAGCCGGACTCTGTCTCCTACGTTCATAATGCTAAAGGTTTGCGCCGGGCGGCGCGGTTCTCAGGAAAATACGGAACTGGGGCCGCGCCCGGACGGATTCGTCAAAAGTAAGGCAACGCGCCGTAGCGCGAACTTTGTAGTTCGCGTGCCGAAACGACGCCCGAATGATGCAAGCGGCGCGGGCTACGCGAACTATAAAGTTCGCGCTACATGTAAAGCCCGTGAAAGCCGAACCCGTCGCGCGGGTTGTATTCCAAAGCAGGGGCGGGGAGGTGGAAGATGCTGAGCGCATAAAATACCTTTTTCAGCACCGGGCTGCGGGTGGGGATGCGGCGCAAGTCCACATCGACCGATAGGTAGAACTGCCGGTAGGGGCGCAGGCCCTGGGCGGCGTTGGTGCCGTCGTCGTTGTACACCATGTCCTGGCCGCCGTAGCCCAGGGCCGGCTGCAGCCAGCGCGGCCAGCGGTTGCCGGGTTTTAGAAAAGCGCCCACGTCGGTGCAAAGCCAGTAGGTCTGGCCGTTGTAGTCCTTCAGCCAGCGCTCTACCACGGTTTTGCCCAGCACGTTGGGGCGCTGCCGAGCATAGCTGGTGAGGTGAAACGACCACTTGGGCATGATGCGCACGTCGTGCCAGGCCAACTGCTGGGCCAGCAGCCCGGCCGAGCCCAGAAAGTTGGCCGCCAAATCGGTGGCCGAGGCGCCGTAGGCCGGGTCGCGGCCGTCGAGCAGCTCGATGGGGCTCTGCACCACGAAGCCCACGAAGGAGCCGTACCAGATGGCCTTTTTCTCGCTCAGGCCGGCCCAACGCAGCATGTCCACGGCGCCGCGGCTTTCCTGGAAAGCGCCCCAGAAGTGCCCGCACTTGTCGAGCTGCTGCCACTCGGGCAGGTCGTTGAACCAGTGCAGCGGCACCCGCTCGCCGGTGTACCAGGAGGTGGTGAGGCCGGTGTAGAGCACGCCGTAGCTCAGGGCCGAGCCGCCCACCACCAGCCGCAAGCGGCGCCGGCGCTGCGCAGCCGAATCGATAAGGGCCGACGAAACCGGCGCCGCCGTTGCCGCGCCAGTCAGGTTGTCGGGCTGCTGGGCAACCTGTGCTTCGGCGGGGGCCGCCAGGCCCAGGGCAAGGCCCGCCAGCAATACCGCCCGGCAGCCGCGCCGCGAGGGAACAAAAAAGCGGACCACAAACTTCATAGCAACACCCATCACCGGCAAAGGTAGGCCGGTATCGGCGCTCACTATGCGGCCGTTTCGTATCTTGCGCTATCGTTTGCACACGCATGCGCCGGTCCTTCATTTTTCCCACCAAAAATTCCCCCAATGCAAACATTTACCCGATTCACAACCCTGCTGCTGAGCCTGCTGGCTTGGGCAGCTCAGGCCCAGGTGGTCACCACCTCGCCGGTATTCTTCACCGATACCACGCCCGTCACCATCACCTATGACGCCTCTCAGGGCAACGGCGCGCTGAACAACTTCACGGGCAACGTCTACATCTGGACGGGCACCGTGACCAACCTCAGCACCAGCAACACCAACTGGCGCAACGTGCACAGTCCCAGCTTCGGCGCGGCCGACCCCACGGCCCTGATGACCCGCGACGCCAGCAACCCCAACCTCTACCGCATCACCATCACGCCCCGGACGTATTATCCGATTCCGGCCAACGAAACGCTGCTGCGCCTGGGCATGATTTTCAAGAATGCCGACGGCACCCTCGTGGGCCGGGCTTCGGGCGGCGGCGACATCTTCGTGGATGCCACCCAGGCGGGCCTGACGGCACGCATCACCAGCCCAGCATCGGGCGCCAACGGCAACCCGCTGTTTGTGAGCCAGAACGCGCAGGTGAGCGTGACGGGCACGGCCTCGGCTGCCGCCAGCCTGGCCTTCACCCTCAACGGCACGCAGGTGGCCGCGCAGGCCAACGCCACCACCCTCACCAGCAACGTGACCATCGCCCAGACGGGCCGCAGCGTGGTGCGCTTCACGGCCACTAGCGGCACTACCACGGCCGTCGATTCCATCGTTTTCGTGGTGCGGCCCACCGTGACGGTGGCGGCCCTGCCGGCCGGCGCTAAGGACGGTGTGACGTACCTGAATGGCGGCACGTCGGTGATTCTGAATCTGACGGCGCCGGGCAAGCAGTTTGCCTACGTCATTGGCGAGTTCAACAACTGGCAGACGCTCAACTCGGCCTTCATGAACCGCACGCCCGACGGCAACAACTGGTGGGTGCAAATCAACGGCCTCACGCCCGGCCGCGAGTACGCTTACCAGTTCCTGGTGGACGGCACGCTGCGCGTAGCCGACCCCTATTCCGAGAAAATCCTCGACCCGAACGACGACCAGTACATCCCAATTGCCACTTACCCCAACCTGAAGCCCTATCCCACGGGCGCTACCACGGGCATCGTGTCGGTGCTGCAAACCAACCAGACTCCCTACACCTGGCAAGTAACCAACTTCCAGCGCCCCAGCCGCGCCGACTTGGTGATTTACGAGCTGCACCTGCGCGACTTCCTCTCCACTAGCCACGACTTCCAGCGCCTGCGCGACACGCTGAACTACATCTCGCGCCTCGGCATCAACGCCATTGAGCTGATGCCCATCAACGAGTTCGACGGCAACGACAACTGGGGCTACAGCCCCGATTTCTTCTTCGCCCCCGATAAGTATTACGGCACCAAGACGGCGCTCAAGCAGCTCATCGACGAGTGCCACCGCCGCGGCATTGCCGTGATTCTGGACGTGGTGCTGAACCACGCCACCGGCCAGAGCCCCATGGTGCAGCTCTACGGCAGCACGGCCGGCCCGTCCGCCAACAACCCTTGGTTCAACGTGACCGCGCCGCACCCCTACAGCGTCTACAACGACTTCAACCACGAAAGCGCCCTCACCAAGTACTTCTCGAAGCAGGTGATGACCTTCTGGCTGCAGGAGTACCACGTCGACGGCTACCGCTTCGACCTGGCCGGCGGCTTCACGCAGCGCCCCAGCACCACCAGCACCTACGGCAACTACGACCAGTCCCGCATCAACATCTGGCTCGACTACTACCAGCACATGATGGGCGTGGACCCCACGATGTACCCCATCCTGGAGCACTTCCCCGAAAACAGCGAGGCCCTGGCCCTGTCCAATGCCGGCTTCATGATTTGGGGCAATGCCACCTACAACTACAACGAGGCCACCATGGGCTACCTGCCCGGCTCCAATTTCAGCTACGGCTACTACGGCAGCACCGCCCAGGGCGGCCGCGGCTGGAACAGCCCCAACCTGATTACCTACATGGAAAGCCACGACGAGGAGCGCCTGATGTACAAGAACCTCACCTTCGGCAACTCTTCGGGCTCTTACACCACCCGCGACCTCAACACCGCCCTGGCGCGCATCGAGCTGGCCTCGGCCTTCTTCTTCACCGTGCCCGGCCCCAAAATGGTGTGGCAGTTCGGCGAGCTGGGCTACGACAAATCCATCTTCATGTGCTCGAACGGTACCGTGCCCACGCCGTACCCCAATGACCAATGCAAGCTCAGCGCCAAGCCCGACGTGTGGCCATACTACCAGAATGCCAACCGCCGCCAGCTCTATGAGGTACAGCGCGCCCTCATCAACCTCAAGAAGAAAGAGCCCGTGTTTGAGAACCCCACCACTTACACGCAGTCGTTGGCCGGGGCCGGCAAAACCATCCACCTGAGCGACGCCAACACCAAAGTGACCATCGTGGGCAACTTCGACGTGGTATCGACCACCGTGGACCCTGCCTTCCAGAACACCGGCAAGTGGTACAACTACCTCACCGGCGACAGCATCAACGTGAGCAATGTGAATGCCCTGCTCACCCTGCAGCCCGGTGCCTACGCCGTGTACACCTCGCGCCGCATCCGCCGGGCCACGCTGCTACCCACCCGCGTGCAGGCCACCACGGCCCTGCGTCTCTCGGCCGCGCCCAACCCGGCCACCGGCACCACGCTGGTGAACTACGAGCTGCCCACGCCGGCCGCTGTCACCCTCACCGTGCAAAACGTGCTGGGCGCCACCGTGCGCACCCTGGCTACTGGCGTGTCGCAGTCGGCCGGCCCGCACAGCCTGAGCCTGCCCGTCGAGGGCCTGGCCGCCGGGGTGTACCTCGTGCGCCTGCAAACGCCGCAGTTCACCCAAACCATCCGCTTGGTGGTGCAGCGTTAGGCTGAGAGATGATTAAATGAAAAGGCCACTCCCGCGCGGGAGTGGCCTTTTTTTATGACTGGTGTCGTCTGGGCGAGTCATTAAAACGTACCCCGAAGCTGTGCTTCGGCCGGACGATACCCGAACGAAGAGTGGAAAAACCTTGCGCGGGCCGAAGCACAGCTTCGGGGTACGCTTCAACGGCATTTAGCCAACGAATATTCGCCCGCTAGCGGTTTTCCTCGTGGTAGCTCACCAGGTCGTCGATGGGGGAGCGGATGATTTTGCCTACTTCCATGCCGTGGCCTTTGGCTACCTGCGTCAGCACGTCGCGGAAATTGTAGCCTACCGAGCCGATGCAGTTGAAGGTGTATTCCTGGTAGCGCGGGTAGTGCAGCACCAGGTTCTGGAAGAAAGCCTCGAAGCCCTCATGCACGATTTCGCGGCAGTAGGGCACGTTGTTGTGGTCGTAGGCAAACTTGGCGAAGCTGGCCAAAAAGCGGTTGGGCAGCGGCTGATTGTAAAGCCGGTCAAGAATCTCGTTGCGCGTGCCCAGCTTGTATTCCTCCTTCAACGCCTCCTGCAGGCCGTCGGGCAGCAGGCCGCGCAGGTAGTCGCGCAGCAGGCGCTTGCCAAAGAACGAGCCCGAGCCCTCATCGCCCAGGAAATACCCCAGCGAATCGACGTTGTAGGTGATTTTGTCGCCGTCGTAGAGGCAGGAGTTGGTGCCCGTGCCCAGAATGGCGGCAAAGCCCGGCTTTCGGCCCAGCAGGGCGCGCGCCGCGGCCAGCAGGTCCTCGGTCACGTGGGCTTTGGTATTCGGAAACAGCTTGCGCAGGGCGGCGGCAATCACCTCCGCCTTCTGGGCCGACGACACCCCGGCGCCGTAGAAATACACGTCAGTCACCTGTTCACGCGGCAGCGTGTCGGGCAGGTTTTTCTCCAGCGAGGCCACGATGCCGGCCGTGTCAATGAAATCGGGGTTGTAGCCTTCGGTGTTGAAGTAAACGCGGTTGTTGGCGTCGTCGAGCTGGCACCAGCTGCACTTGGTGGAGCCGCCATCGGCAATTAGAATCATAGAAAACAGGTTGGGTTGGGAGTAGCTGCGAAAGTACTCAGGAGTTAGGGAAGGGCCGGCGCGAACCTTAGCCTTCTTTAAGCAAAAAGGGGCCGCTAGCATCCTAGCGGCCCCTTCTACACTGAACTACGGCTGAAACAGACTAGCGTTTCGGCGCAGTCATAAAACGACTGGATTAGGGCGTCACCGTCACGTTGCCTGTGGTGCTCGTGCCCGAGCCGGAAACCGTCAGCTTCACTGTGTAAACACCAGTGGTAGCGATGCTCAAGTTGGGGCCGTTATGAGCCAAGGCCACGCCCTGGGTCAGGTTGCCAGCCCCGCCGAGGTTGACAGTCCAGGCCTTGTCTTTACGGAACTTAAACTCACCGGCGTTGAGGGTGGTACGGGCCGTGTAAGCTTGCAGGGCGCAGTTCCAGGTCAGCGGAACGCCGTCTTCGGAAGCACCGCCGCTGGGCCAGCCCAGGCCGGCGGGGCCCACCAGCGCCCAGGTATCGGCGTTGGGAGGCAAGCAAGCCGGGTAAGCCGTGGCCGTGAGGGTCACCGGGGCCGAGGCAAACGTGTAGGTATCGGTGCCCACCACGGCCACTACCCGGGCGTACACCGGCACGGCCGTCTGGGTGGCTATGCCGATGGCGTTAAGGCCCTTGTTCAAATCACTAACCGTGATGGTTTTCGTCAGGTTGGTACCCGCGTCAAACACCGCCGGGTAGCCGAACCCATCAGCCGTTTTGGCAATCTGCACCTGATAGGTTGCAGCCGGGGCTTTGGTGGCATCGGTGCCGCTCATCGCGAAGCTCACCGCGTTCCAGTTGTAGGTAATGGCGTTGTTGGCGTCGTTGAGCTGCGTCAGCACCACCGTGTTGGTCGAGGCCGTGAGCGACAGCGGGGCCGAAGGGGCCACGGTCGCCTTGTTCTCATCCTTGTTGCACGAAGCCAGGCTCGTCAGGGCAAAAGCGACGGCGAAGGCCTGAGTAAGCAAATTTTTCATAAGGAGATTTCAGTTAAGGATTAAAGCAAAAACTAGCCGCCTAACAGGCAAAATTTAGCAAAAGTGTCGGCAGCAGAAAGAATTCTAATCGGCCGAGGTTCAGCTTAGCCGAGGCGGTGCAGGGGGCACCGCCTCGGGCTGTTTGCCTTAGTTGTAGCCGGGGTTTTGCTTCAGGTTGGGGTTGGCGGTCAGGTCCGAGGTGGGCAACGGAAACAGGTTCCGGAAATCGGGCACTGCCCGGCCGGCTGCCACGCCGCCTTTCCAGGGCCAGATGTAGGCGGTAGTGGTGAACTTGCCGTTCCGCACGAGGTCGGTGCGGCGCAGGGCTTCCCAGTGCAGCTCCCGGGCGCGCTCGTCCAGGATGAGGTCCGTGGTCATCTGCGCATCGGTGATGTCGGCGGCCGCGCTGGGGGTGTTGATGTCGAGACCGAAAGCCCGACGGCGAATCTTGTTCACGTATTCGCGGCCGGTGGCCCGGGTGGCCGCGCCGCGGGCAGCTGCTTCGGCGTAGATGAGCATCATGTCGGAGAGGCGCAGCATCGGGAAGTCGACGCTGGAGAAATTCCGCGAGCCCGGGATGACCGAACCGTCCGAGTTGATGTTCCGGTACTTGGTGACGCCCACACCTTGAGTAAACTGGCTCTGGTCGAGGATGTCCAGCGTCTGGCCGCGCGTCCAGAAGCGACCGCGCCGGTCAACCGTGGTGTCGGCACCCAACAGGAAAAACTTGTCGAACAGCGCGCGGGTGGCGCGCATGCCGCCCCAGCCCGTGGTTTGGCCCACGTAGCGCTGCCAGCCGGCCGAGGCGCCGTTGGTTGCACCATTCACCAGGAAGGTGGTGCCGCCGTAGGTGGTGGTGCGGGTGGCATCCAGCAGAATCGACCACACGATTTCGTTGGCCGCCGGAGCCAGGTTGTTGTCGGCCAAAAAGTTGCGGCCATAGGCCGAAGAGGCCGAACTGGCTTGCGTCACCAGCGAATAACCGCCGTTGATGACGTTTTGGGCTTCGGTGGCGGCCTTGGCGTACTGCGGCGTGCCGGTGTACACCTCGGCGTTCAGGTACAGGCGGGCCAGCATGCCGCTGGCGGCGGCTTGGTCTACACGGCCGAACTCGTTGGTGCGGGTCGGCGCCAGGTCCGACTTAAGCGCCAGCAACTCATTTTCGACGAAAGTGTAAAGCTGCTGCCGGGTGTTGTAGGGCGGCGCTGCCACGCCTACTTCGTTGGCTTCGGTCACGAACGGACCCCCGCCGAACAGGTCGATGACGTGCATGTAGGCCACGGCGCGCAGGAAGCGGGCCTCGGCCCGGAAGCGCTTGGCTTCCGCCACGTCGCTGGCCGGCAGGCGGCTGGCCAGCTTGTCATCCGATGATTCGCGGATGAGCTCGTTGCAGATGCTGATTTCGTAGTAAGCCCGGTTGTAGAGGCCGCGCAACAGCGGGTTGTTGGCGTCCCAGCTCATGTTGTGCCAGTCCTGAATGCCGGGGTCGTTCCAAGCTATCACGGCTTCGTCGGTGGTCAGCTCCTGGGCGCTCCACAGCTGGCGCAGGTAGTTGCCAGTGCCGCCGTCGATGCCCTTGATGTCGCTGTCGCCATCGGCCCCGCCCAGGCTGGTGAGGGCAAAACCGCCGTAGAGCTTGCCCAACACGCTTTTGTAAGCGGCCAGGTTCACGTACACCCTGTCGGGCGTGGGCTCATACTTGGGGGTCTGGTCAAGGTCTTTTTGGCAGGACGTAGCAAGCCCGGTCAGGGCCGTGCCCAATGCGAGGGTAATTAACCCACGGGAAAAAGAGTTATTCTTCATGATTGGTGGGAATTAAATGCCGAGAGCAATGCCCAGGGTGTAGGTGCGGGCGACAGGGTAGAAGTTGCGGTCAATGCCACCGTTGATTTCAGGCTCTACGCCTTTGTACTTGGTGATAAGGAAGGCGTTTTGCACGTTGCCGGTGATGCGCAGCGACGAAGCACCGAGTACTTTGCCCACGTTGTAGCCCAGCGAAATGTTCTGGCAGCGCAGGAACGAGGCGTTCTGCACGTAGTAGTCCGAAAACAGCTGCTGGCGGGTGAAGCCCGTGTTGCGCACGTCCGGCGAGATGTTGTTTACAAACAGCGTCGAGCCTTGCGCGTTGGCGTAGGTGCCGCGGTCGGCGGCGTTGGCGTTGTACACGTAGTTGCCCAGGTTGCTGCGCAGCGTGAAGGCGAACACCAGCTTCTTATAGGTCAGGTTCGAGCTGAAGCCCAGCGTTACGAGGGGCGCCGGCTGCTTGTAGCGATACAGGTCGTCTGTGGTCGAGCCGTTGTTGTTGCGGTCCACGTACACGCCTTGCACGGGCCGGCCGTCGGGGCCGTACACCTGCTGGAATACATAGAAAGCATCGGTCGGGTAGCCCACGCTGCGAATCTGAATCTGGTTGCCGGTACCACCGCCAATGTCGCCCACCTGCACGCCGGGGAAACCGGCGTCCTGCAGGCCCAAGCTGGTGATTTTGTTAACATTGTAGGCGCCGTTCAGGTTCACGTCCCAGTTCAGGTTTTCCGAGCGCAGCACGCCGTAGTTCAGGCCCAGTTCGATGCCGCGGTTGCGCAGCGCACCCTGGTTGGCGTTGAGGCGGTTCACGAGGTTGGAGCCGGCCGGCACGTTCACTTCCTGCAGCAGGTCGCTGGCCGTACGCTGGTACACGTCGATGGTCGCGGTGAGGCGGTTGTCGAGGAAGCCCAGGTCCAGGCCGGCGTTGTAGGTGTTGGTGGTTTCCCAGGTCAGCACGGCGTTGTAGCCCAGCGGGCCGATGATGGGGCCCGTCGCGGCGTTGCCGAACAGGTACTGCGATTCCGAGTTGCCCAGCGCATAGCGCGCCTGCGTGTCGTAGGCACCGCCGATGTCCTGCTGGCCCGTGCGGCCGTAGCCAGCGCGCAGCTTCAGTTCCGAGAAGGTGTTGTTGTCCTTCAGGAATTCTTCGCCCTTCACGCGCCAGGCCAGGCCCAGGGCCGGAAACCAGCCGCTGTTGTAGCCATCGCGGAAGCGCGAAGTGCGGTCATTCCGCACGGTCGCCGTCACCAGGTACTTGTCCTGCACGTTCAGGGTAGCGCGGCTGAAGTAGGAAATCAGGACGTAGTTGTTGTAGAAGCCGGGCACCACCAAGCGGGCATCCGGATTCACGAGGGTCGTGCGGTCCGAGCGATAAGCCAAGAAGTTCGGGCCCTGGTCGCTGAAGTTCTGGTAAGCGTAGCCGCCTTGAATGTCAAACTTGGTGCCGCCAAACTGCTTGCTGTAGGCCAGGTAAGCTTCGAGCAACTTCATGTCCTTGTCCTGAGCCGACTGGGTGTAGTTGCCGTTGAGGCCAGGAGTGCTGGGCGCGTTGGCGTTGTAGTTGCCAAAGTCGGCCGGCGAAATGTCTTTGCTGCCCTTGCTGCGGGAAATGTCCAGGCCCAGGTTGAGGTTGGCGCGCAGGCCTTCTACGCCGTGCACCTTGTAGTCGAACTGCACGTTACCGATGAGGCGTTTCACCGTGCTGATGTCGTTCGTGTTATTCAGCGCCGCAATCGGGTTGCCCGGGGCGTTGCCCAGCGGTGCGCCCGTGGGCCCCAGGTACTGGTAATAGCCGCCGTAGCGGCCGTACTGGGCCTCGTTGGAGCGAATCGGCTGCGTGGGGTCGAAGAAGGCCGCGATGCCAATCTGGTCGTAGTTCGCGAAGCGGTTGTCGAGCACGCTGCCCTTGGCGTTCACGTCGATGCGCAGGTGCTCATCAAGCAGGGTGGGGCTCAGGCTGATGGAGCCCGTGTTGCGCTTCAGCTTGTTGGTGATGACGATGCCCTCCTGGTAGAGGTTGCCGTACGATACGCGGAACGGAACCTTGGCCACGCTGCCAATCAGGCTCACGGTGTTGTCGTAGGTGGCGGCAGTGCGGAAAACCTCGTTCTGCCAGTTGGTGTTGGCCGTGCCCAGCGTCGCAATCTGCGCAGGGGCGCCGTTGGCCGTTACCAGGCCGCGGAATTCATCGGCCGACAACGACTCGTAGCGACGGGCAACCGTCGAAACGCCGAGCTGCGAGTTCAACTCCACGCGCAGCTTTTCGCCTTTGAGGCCCCGCTTGGTGGTGATGAGAATAACGCCGCCCGAAGCGCGGTTGCCGTAGATGGCCGTGGCCGAGGCGTCCTTCAGCACGGTGAAGGTTTCAATGTCGCTGGGGTTGATGAGTGTGAGCGGGTTCGAGGCGCCCTTGATATCGCCCTTGTCCACGGGCACGCCGTCGATAACGTAGAGCGGGTCGCTGTTGGCGTTCAGCGAGGAATTGCCGCGGATGCGAACGGTCGAAGGCGCGCCCGGCGCCCCACCGCTGGTGGTGATGCTCACCCCGGCTACTTTGCCCTGAATGAGCTGGTCGGAGTTGGTGACCTGGCCCTGCACAAACTGCCGGGAGTCAACCGTGGCCACGGACCCGGTCACGTCTTGGCGGCGCTGCGTGCCGTAGCCCACCACCACGGCTTCGGAGAGCTGCGTGGTGTTTTCGGTGAGGCCCGCCGACACTTCCGTGTTCTGGCCGGCTACGACCGTGATGGGGCGGCGAACCGAGTTGTAGCCCACAAACGAGATGACCAAAGTTTGGGGACCCACCGGCACGTTTTGGATGCTGTAGGTGCCGTCAACGTTGGACGAGCCGCCCAGCGTGGTGCCGTCGATGAGCACGGTGGCACCGGGGATGCCTTCGTTCTTGCCATCGGTGACGCGGCCGCTGACCGAGCCGGTTTGGGCCTGGGCCGCCAGCGGCAAGCCAAAGGCGGCGAACAGTAGCAGAAACAATAGTTTCGCTAGATAGTGGTGTTTCATGGGAAACGGTTGTTGGTGGGAAAATGGAGTGGTGGAGTGTGGGAGATTCCGGCGGTAGATAAAGAAGAACTTTTGAGGGCTGCAAAGTTACCGTTGAAACGGCATTAGCGCCTATGAATGACGACTTTCGGAGCTAAACCAAGCCCTCAAAAAGGTAGGCATGACTACTATTTCAAAAACCCCGGAATTAGCTGATTTATTAGTGTAATTTATTGATTGTCAGATGAATGATGGTTGTCTTGCCGCAAAGTCGGCTTTCGCCCAATTATTGCGCTAAAGTAGTCATCTGCAAACGATTGCACAAAGGTTTGAAACGATAATTTTTCAGGACGATTTTTTTCTTCTTTTCCAACTTTTTTTTTGCAGGCTTCCCGGCCTTCTTCTCGCTCGGATAAAGCAGACTTCGGAATTCCGGCGGCTCGTTTTTCGAGTACACCTCCGGACAGCCCGTTGGTTCCAGGGCCGATGTGGGTGGCAGCACCTCAACAGTACAGAGCGGTGGCCAGCGCTAATGACGAGTGCCACCGGCCTTAGGTTTCGCCTGGCGCTCCTGTGCCGGCCCTGGCAAGGCTGCCCATGCTGAATATTTCTGATTGGTATAGGACTTGCATGGCGCAAACTGTTCGCCAAATGCATTGCAGAACGAATTGCTGCTAGTTACTTTTGGCTTTTCCCTAGAAAATGAAAAAGCACTTACTGCTCATTGCCTTGCTCGTGGCAACTGCCGGACTGGATGCGGCGGCCCAGTCGCGCCCGGGCACCCGCAAACCCGTTCCCAAGGGCAAAAGCAAAACTGTACCCGGCACCAAAGGCGCTCCCAAGCCTCCGCCCGTGTACTCGCCCATCCAGGCGGGCCGCGCCGACGAGGACGCCCCCCCGCCCATGGTGGTGCTCAAGGTTAAAATCAAAAAGCCCGTGCTGGTGTACTACGAGGAGCCCGCGCCCGGCAAGTCGGTGCAGCAGCTCATCATGGCCGAAGAGCACCTGGGCCTGCTCAAAACCCTCGACCTGGAGCACCTCATGAGCCGCCGCGAGGTGTTTGTGGACGGCCTCGGCAACCTAGCCCTGCCCGGCAGCGACGTGAACAAGTTCCGCCTGCTGGGCACCAGCGCCGTGGCGGAAGATACCCGCCGCCCCGCCGGCGATGGCCGCAGCTTCTACTCCCGCCTGAAAGTGCCGGCCTCGGCCTTCCTATACGTGGTGCGCGAGTCGGCCGAGGAATACCGCCACTTCATCAAGGGGCCGCAGAAGAAGGGCTCGCTGCTCGACTTTCAGGCCAATGGCTTGCCGGGCATCGACTCGGTACGGGCCGTGTATACGCTGCGCAAGATGGACGCCTCCGAGCGCGGCGCCGGCAGCGGCGAAACCATCCGGTGAGCCAGCCAAACCCATGGGTGGGGCAGCGCATGGCCGGTGGCCTGCTGCTGGCGATGCTCAGTGGCCCGGTGGCTGCCCAGAGTATTTTAAAAATCGACCAGGTGCCCGCCATCACCCCAGCGACGGACACGCTGTTTGTCGCGGGCTCCTTTAATGATTGGAACCCGCACTCGCCGAAGTATGCGCTGCGCAAAAGCACCGATGGCACCTACCAGGTGACCTTGCCGGCCGGGCTCGGGGCGGTGGAGTACAAGTTTACCCGCGGCAGTTGGGCTACCGTTGAAATACACGATAAAAACCAGGGCATCGCCAACCGCAAAGCCGATTTGGCAAGCGCCAGGGAAGTGCACCACCGCGTGCTGGCCTGGGCCGACCAAAGGGGCGCGGCGTCCAAGCCGCGTCCGCACACGGCCACGCCGCAGGTGCACACACTGGCCACGGCCTTCACCATGCCGCAGCTGGGCCACCAGCGCCGGGTGCTGGTCTACCTGCCGGCCGATTATGCGAAGCAGCCCGCCCGGCGCTACCCCGTGCTATATCTGCACGACGGCCAGAACGTGTTCGACGAGGCCACCAGCTACGGCGGCGAGTGGGGCGTGGACGAGACCCTGGACCAACTGCGCCAAACCGGGCAGGACGCCACGGGCAGCATAGTGGTGGCCATCGACAACGGTAATGAGTTTCGCTCCGATGAATACATCCCGTGGGTCAGCACCGCGGACGAAATCAAAGACCAGCCGCATCGGGGCGGGCAGGGAGGCGCCTACGTCGATTTCCTGGCCCAAACGCTGAAGCCTTATGTGGACGCCCACTACCGCACCCGGCCCGACGTGGCGCACACCGGCATCGCCGGCTCAAGCCTAGGCGGGCTCATCTCCGTGTACGCGGCCCTGAAATACCCCAAGGTATTTGGCCAGGTGGGCGTGTTTTCGCCGGCGTTTTGGGTGTGCAACGACTCCTTAAAGGCCTACGCCAAAACGCACCGGGCAGCGCCCACGGCCCGCTTCTATTTTGTATGTGGGCCCAAGGAGTCGGAAACCATGCTGCCGCTGATGGCCCAATGGCGCGACGAGCTGCGGGCCGAAGGGGTGCCCGCCGCCAATATTTCCTTTCGCGCGCCAGCCGATGGGCAACACCGCGAGTGGTTTTGGCGGCGCGAATTTCCGGCGGCTTATCGGTTTTTGTTCCGGCCCGCTGCAAAAGCCAATAGTTCAGCTTCTAAACGCTGAAGCAAGCCGCCGTCAGTAGGGTTGGCTTATTGCAATTGTGTTGGCAAATGCAACCAAAGTTTGCCAGGTTCGTAGGGAAATTTCATTGTCATTGCCGGTTCTTTAAAATTGCCGCACTACCTTTGTGCGGCGCTGGAAGCAAAAGCGCATTTACTGAGATGAATTTTCAACATACTTCCCAGGCTTGGTGGTGGCAGTTCCGAAACCTCGGACCGGCCTGCCTGTGCGCTTGGTGAAGTCACGTTTGATTTTGCCTTCCATCACAAAAAGCCCGGCCCCACGCCGGGCTTTTTGCATTTTAACCCTTACCCGCACGAGCTAAAGCTTATGCCCCAACTCACCACCCACCACCGCCGCCTGCTGGCCGACACCGTGACCCCGGTGGGCCTGTACCTGCGCCTGCGCGACCAATATTCCAACTGCCTGCTGCTGGAAAGCGCCGATTACCACGGGCAGCAAAATGCCTTCAGTTACCTTGTGTGCGAGCCGCTGGCCACGTTTGAGCTGCGCCGGGGCGGCGAGCTGCGGCAGCAACTGCCCGGCGGCCCCGCAACCAGTGAGCACCTGGCCAACCCCCGCGAGGCGCTGGGTAAGCTGCGTGCGTTCGCCGCAGCTTTCGCGCCCGATGAAACGGCTGCCCGCCTGCCTTTCATCAGCACCGGGCTGTTTGGCTACATCGGCTACGAGGCGGTGCAAAGCTTTGAGGATGTGCAGTTGGCAGTCGGCAAGGTGCCGGCGGGTGACATTCCGCTCATTCGCTACGGTGTGTACCGCTACGTCATCGCTTTCAACCACTTTCGGCAGGAGCTGCACCTGTTTTCGCACGGCGTAGCGGGCGAGGAAAAAGTGCAGGACGACGGCCTCGACCGGCTGGAGAACCTGGTGCGCAATCCCAGTGTGCCCAGTTTTGGCTTTGCCACGGCGGGGGAGGAGCAAACCAACCAAACCGATGCCGAGTTTCTGGCGCGGCTGGCGCAGGGGCAGGCCCACTGCCGCCGCGGCGATGTGTTTCAGATTGTGCTGTCGCGTCGATTCCAGCAGGGTTTTTCGGGCGATGAATTCAACGTGTACCGCGCCCTGCGCTCCATCAACCCCTCGCCCTACCTGTTCTATTTCGACTACGGCGACTACAAAATCTTCGGCTCTTCGCCCGAGGCGCAGGTACTGGTGCAGGGGCGCGAAGCCAGCCTGTTCCCGATAGCCGGCACCTACCGCCGCACCGGCGACGACGCGGCCGATGCCGCCGCGGCCCAGCGCCTCGCCGCCGACCCCAAGGAAAACGCCGAGCACGTGATGCTGGTAGACCTGGCCCGCAATGACCTGGCCCGCCACGGCACCAACGTGCAGGTGCGCACGCTGCGCGAAATCCAGTTTTACTCGCACGTCATTCACCTGGTCAGCAAAGTCACGGCCGACCTCGACCACGGCTCTGACACCCTGCAGGTGGTGGCCGACACTTTCCCGGCCGGCACGCTGTCGGGCGCGCCCAAGCACCGCGCCATCCAGCTAATCGACGGGCTCGAACCCACCGCCCGGGGCTATTACGGCGGCTGCCTGGGCCACCTGGGCTTCGACGGCAGCTTCAACCACGCCATCATGATACGCTCGTTTCTGAGCACCGGCAACCAGCTGTATTTCCAGGCCGGCGCGGGCGTAGTGGCGGCGTCCAATGTGCAGTCGGAGCTGGAAGAGGTACACCACAAGCTGGGGGCCCTGCGCGCTGCTTTGCGCGCTGCCGAAGAAGTTAAATAGCTCATGGCCATGAAAATCCTCGTTCTCGATAACTACGATTCCTTCACCTACAACCTCGTGCACCTGCAGCGCGAGTTGGGCCATGGTCCGAACCTGACCGTGGTACGCAACGACCAGCTGACGCTCGATGCGGTGGCGGCCTACGATGCCATCTTGCTGTCGCCCGGCCCGGGCGTGCCGGCCGAAGCGGGGCTGATGCCGGCCATCATCCGGCAATACGCGCCCACCAAGCGGATTCTGGGCGTGTGCCTGGGCCACCAGGGCCTGGCCGAGAGCTTTGGGGCCGAGTTGTATAACATTCCCGCTGTGCTGCACGGGGTGGCTAATGAAGCCGAGGTAACCGTAGCGGATGAGCGGCTCTTCGCCGGCTTGCCCGAAAAGTTTCAGGTGGGGCGCTACCACTCCTGGGCGGTGCGGCCCGAGTCGATGCCGTCCACGCTGGAAGTGACGGCCCGCGACACCAACGGCGAGGTGCTGGCCTTCCGCCACCGCGAGTTTGACGTGCGCGGCGTGCAGTTTCACCCCGAAAGCATCCTGACCGAGCACGGCGCCCAGATGCTGGAGAACTGGCTGTCTTAGGCTTCAAGCCACAAGTTATCTGCCATCTGAATCAGTTCCGAAATAAGCGCTTGCAGCCTGTAGCCCGAAGCTTGCAGCTCCAATCATGAAAGAAATTCTCACCAAACTTTTCGACCACCAGCCGCTCACCCACGCCGAGGCCCACGCCGCCATGCGCCAGCTGGGCGAGGGCGGCGCCAACCCGGCTGAAACCGCCGCTTTCCTGGCCGTGTACCGCATGCGGCCCATTACGGTGGCCGAACTGGCGGGCTTCCGGCAGGCGCTGCTCGACCTCAGCCGCGACCCGCAGCTGGGCACCCACGAAGTGCTCGACATTGTGGGCACGGGCGGCGACGGTAAAAACACGCTCAACATCTCCACGCTGGCCTGTTTTGTGGTGGCCGGGGCGGGGGTGAAGGTGGCCAAACACGGCAACTTCGG
Source organism: Hymenobacter monticola (assembly GCF_022811645.1). Classification (NCBI taxonomy): domain Bacteria; kingdom Pseudomonadati; phylum Bacteroidota; class Cytophagia; order Cytophagales; family Hymenobacteraceae; genus Hymenobacter; species Hymenobacter monticola. The sequence continues at coordinate 4,052,879 of NZ_CP094534.1, forward strand.
CGTGTCGTCGGTGTCGGGCGCGTCGAACGTGCTGGCGCATTTCGGCTACGACTTTGAGGCCGGCTCCGACCAGCTGCGGCGGCAGCTTGACCGGGCAGGCATCTGCTTTTTGCACGCGCCGGCCTTTCACCCAGCCATGCGGCACGCCGGGCCGGTGCGGCGCGAGCTGGGGCTGCGCACCTTTTTCAACATCCTCGGCCCGTTGGTGAACCCGGCCCGGCCGGCGGCGCAATTGCTGGGCGTGTTCAGCCTGGAGCTGCAGCGCCTCTACCACTACCTCATGCAGCCCACCGGCACCCGCTACGCCGTGGTGCACGCCCTCGATGGCTACGACGAGCTGGCCCTCACCGGCCCGGCCAAGGTAGTTTCTTCCTTCGAGGGCGAGCGCCTGCTGACGCCCGAAACCCTGGGCCTGACCCTTTGCTCGGCTACCGACCTGGCCGGTGGCAGCACCGTGGAGGCAGCCGCCGAGCTGTTTTTTGACGTACTGTCGGGCCAAAGCACGGCGGCCCAGCGCAACGTCGTCACGGCCAATGCGGGGCTGGCGCTGCAATGCGCCAGCCCCGGCCTCACCTGGGAAGATGCGCTGGGCCGAAGCCGCGAGTCGCTGGACTCGGGCGCCGCAAAAAAGGCATTTGAGACGATGCTTTCCATCAAGTAAAAAGCAGGATGACAAGTTGCTTGTCCATTCCTCAATTCCATTAAAGTAATGTCCACCATCCTCGATACCATCGTAGCCCACAAGCGGAAAGAAGTAGCTGCTCGCCGCGAGCTGGTGCCCGTGAAGCTGCTGGAAAGCAGCCTGTTTTTCAACTCGCAGCCTTTGTCGCTGCGCCACTACCTGACGCGCTCGAACAGCAGCGGCCTCATCGCCGAGTTCAAGCGCAGGTCGCCCTCCAAAGGCTGGATAAACCGCTACGCGCCGGTGGAGCGCACCACGCTGGGCTACATGCAGGCCGGAGCCGCCGCGCTATCCATTCTAACCGATGCCGAGTTTTTTGGCGGGAAGAACGAGGACCTGACCACGGCCCGGCGCTTCAACTTCTGCCCCATTCTGCGCAAAGATTTTGTGGTGGATGAGTACCAGATTCTGGAGGCCAAAAGCATCGGGGCCGATGCCGTGCTGCTGATTGCGGCCGTGCTCACGCCGTCGGAAATCGACTCGCTGGGGCGGCTGGCCCGCTCGCTGGGCCTAGAAGTGCTGCTCGAAGTGCACAACGCCGAAGAATTGGCCCGCTCGGCCAACGCCGACGCCGTGAGCTTGATTGGCGTCAACAACCGCAACCTGCACGACTTCAGCCTGAGCCTGAATACCTCGCTTGAGCTGGCCGCCGCCATTCCCGAAGAATTTGTGAAAGTTTCGGAAAGCGGAATTTCCAGCGCCCAAGCTATTGGCCAGCTACGCGAAGCGGGCTACCGGGGCTTTCTGCTGGGCGAAGTCTTCATGCGAGAGGCCCGGCCCGAGCGGGCCTGCGCCGCGCTGGTGCAGGAGCTGGGAATCTTAGCGCCAAAGGTTTCCGTTGGAGGCTGAACCCCAACGGCCTCAAGTATGAACCCTTCCCCTAAACCCCTGCTCGTGAAAGTGTGCGGCATGCGCGAATCGGCCAACATTGAAGCCGTGGCCGACCTGCGCCCCGACTTTCTTGGGTTCATCTTTCACCCGGGCTCGGCGCGCTACGCGGGCACGGCCTTGCAGCCCGAATTGCTGCGGGCGCTGCCCGAGAGTGTGCGCAAGATTGGGGTGTTCGTGGACGCCGGCACGGTGCCCATCTTGACCACCCTCGCGGCTTTTGGGCTCGATGGCGCACAGCTTCACGGGCAGGAAACGCCCGCCCAGTGCGCCGAGCTGCGCAATGCCGGGGTGCTGGTTATCAAAACGTTTAGCGTAGGCGACTCGCTCGATTTAGAAGCTTTGCGGCCTTATGAAGGCACTTGCGATTATTACTTATTCGATACCAAAGGGCTGGCGCCCGGCGGCAACGGCATCGCCTTCGACTGGAAGCTGCTGCGCGATTACAACTTCAGGACGCCTTATCTACTAGCCGGCGGCATTGGGCCCGAAAACATTGCGACACTCACGGCCCTGCACTTGCCTGGCCTGGTCGGCGTCGACCTCAACAGTCGCTTCGAAACCGCGCCCGGCCGCAAGGACGCCGCCCGGCTGGCTCCGGCGCTGGCCCAGCTGCGGCGCGGAGCAGCGCCCCGCCCGCAGGCCGTTTAACTCACCTTTGCACACCCTCCCCAACGCATGACATCCTATCAGCAACCCACCGCCCGGGGCTATTACGGCGAGTTCGGCGGCGCCTTCGTGCCCGAAATGCTCTACCCCAACGTGGAAGAGCTGCGCACCCGCTACTTCGACATCCTGGCCGACCCCGCCTTCCAGGCCGAGCTGCACCAGCTGCTGCGCGACTACGTGGGCCGGCCCACGCCGCTTTTTGAGGCCAAACGGCTGTCGGCCAAGTACGGTACCCGCGTTTTCCTCAAGCGCGAAGACCTGTGCCACACCGGCGCCCACAAAATCAACAACACCGTGGGCCAGATTCTGCTGGCCAAGCGCCTGGGCAAGCAGCGCATCATTGCCGAAACCGGGGCCGGGCAACACGGCGTGGCCACGGCCACGGTGTGCGCCCTCATGGGCCTGCCCTGCGTGGTGTACATGGGCGCCGTCGACATGGAGCGGCAGGCGCCCAACGTGGCCCGCATGCGCCTGCTCGGGGCCGAGGTGCGCCGCGCCGAAAGCGGCAGCCAAACCCTGAAAGACGCCACCAACGAGGCCATCCGCGACTGGATTGCCAACCCCGTCGACACCCACTACATCATCGGCTCCGTCGTCGGCCCGCACCCATACCCCGACTTGGTGGCCCGCCTGCAGGCCGTCATTAGCGAGGAAATGCGCAAGCAGCTGCTGGAACAAACCGGCACCGAGCTGCCCAACTACGTGGTGGCCTGCGTGGGTGGGGGCTCCAATGCGGCGGGCGCGTTCTACCATTTTCTGGACGAGCCTTCGGTACGACTCGTGGCGGTGGAAGCCGCCGGGCACGGCGTCGACACCGGGCACTCGGCGGCTACATCGGTGCTCGGGAAGCCGGGCATCATCCACGGCAGCCGCACGCTGCTCATGCAGGACGAGCACGGCCAGATTACCGAGCCCTACTCGCTGAGCGCGGGCCTGGACTACCCCGGCATCGGGCCGCTGCACGCGCACCTGGGCACCTCGGGCCGGGCCGAGTTCATTGCCATTACCGACGACGAAGCCCTGGCCGCGGTTTCGGAGCTAAGCCGTTTGGAAGGCATCATCCCCGCTTTGGAAACGGCGCACGCGCTGGCTGCTCTCGGGCAGCTCGGTGCCGGGCCAGAGGAAGTAGTGGTAGTGAATCTGTCCGGCCGCGGCGACAAGGACCTGGAAACCTACCTCAAGAACCTGGAAAAACTCATCTAAAAGTTACCGCAGAGGGCGCAGAAGAGAACGCAGAGGTTCGCAGAAGAACGTCCTCCGCGAACCTCTGCGTTCTCTTCTGCGCCCTCTGCGGTAATTTCCGTCAAAGCAATGAATAGAATAGCCCAAGCCTTTGCCAGCAAGAAAAACCTGCTGAATACCTACTTCACTGCTGGCTATCCCAGTCTGCACGACACCATTCCCTTGGCGAAATCCTTGGTCGAAGCCGGGGCAGATATTCTGGAAATCGGCATGCCGTTCTCCGACCCGTTGGCCGATGGCCCGGTCATTCAGGGCAGCAACTCCGTGGCGCTGGCCAATGGCATGAACCTGCCGGTGCTGTTTGAGCAACTGAAGGAACTGCGCATCGCCGTGCCCACCACGCCCGTGCTGCTGATGGGCTACCTCAACCCGGTGATGCAGTTCGGCATTGAAAACTTCCTCCAACGCGCCGCCGAAGCCGGCATCGATGGCCTCATTCTGCCCGATTTGCCGCTCGATGAATACGAGGAGCAGTACCACGCGCTTTTCCAGCAATACGGGCTGAAAGCCGTTTTTCTCATCACCCCGCAAACCTCGGAGGCCCGCATTCGTCGGCTCGATGCGCTGTCGGACGCTTTTCTATACCTCGTATCCGGCCCCGGCACCACGGGCGGAACCACCTTGCCCGATGCCGAAGCCCAGCAACAGTACTTCGAGCGCCTCGCCGGCATGAACCTCAATTCTCCGCGCCTCATTGGCTTCGGTATTGCCGACAAAGCCGGCTTCGACCGCGCCTGCCAATATGCCGATGGCGCCATTATTGGCTCCGCCCTCATTCGGGCCCTAGACGGGGCAGAGGATGCACCCGCGGCGGCGGCCCGGTTTGTGCAGGGCATCACCTCACCCTCTGACCCTCTTTCCAAATAAGGATAGGACACCGGCCCCGCGCTAACCCTAAAAACCAGAAAAGATAAATCGTCTTCACGGACCGGTGCCCCCTCTTTTTTGGAGAGGGGGTCAGGGGGTGAGGTCAACGCCAGAACAATCCATGATAATTCAACTCGAAAAAAACGCTTCGGTGCCCGCCATCACCGAGCACCTGAAGCAGCAGGGCTACAAGGCCACCGAAGTCACCACCCAGCACGCGCACTACCTGGTGGCCATTGGCAAGCAGGAATTTGACATCCGCACCATCGGCCAGCTGCCCGGCGTGCGCGACGTGCACCGCGTGAGCGACGACTACAAGCTGGTGAGCCGCAAGTGGCGCGTGCAGCCCTCCGTGCTCGACCTCGGCGACGGCGTGACGATAGGCGAGGGCTCGCTGGCATTGTGCGCCGGCCCGTGCAGCATTGAGAGCGAGGCCCAGATGGAAAAGGTGATGGCCCACCTGCTCGAAAACGACGTGCGGCTGATGCGCGGCGGCGTGTTCAAGCCCCGCTCATCGCCCTACGCTTTCCGCGGCCTGGGCATGGATGGGCTGAAGGAGTTCCACCGCATGGCGCGTGAGCGGGGCATCAAAATCGTGACCGAGGTGATGCAAGTGTCGCAGGTGGAGGAAATGCACGACTACGTGGACGTGTTCCAGGTGGGCGCCCGCAACACGCAAAACTTCAACCTGCTCGACGCCCTGGGCGGCGTCGACAAGCCGGTGCTGCTGAAGCGCGGCATCTCGGGCACCATCGAAGAGCTGCTGTCGTCGGCCGAATACGTGTTTTCGGGCGGCAACGAGAAGTTGATTCTCTGCGAGCGTGGCATTCGCACCTTCGAAACAGCCAGCCGCAATACCTTGGATTTGAACGCGGTGCCCATCCTTAAAGCCAAAAGCCACCTGCCGGTCATCGTCGACCCTTCGCACGGCATTGGCATTCGGGAGTTTGTGCCCCAGATGGCGCTGGCCGGCGTGCTGGCCGGGGCCGACGGCATTGTGTACGAAACCCACGAAACCCCCGAAACGGCTGCCTCAGACGGTGCCCAGACGCTGGACTTTGACGAATCGGCCCGGCTGATTCGCAACCTGCGGCGCGTGTACCAGCTGCGCGGCGAACTGGAGTAGCGAAAAATTAATGAAACGGAATGCTTGCATTTCCGAAATCATTTTCTACATTCGTCCCACACATGCGCCACCAGTTCGTCAATTGCTTTAATTACCTGATGACCCCCTGCAAACAGGGCGGACGCGGGCTGCGATTGGCGCTACCAGAAGGAAAGGCATGAAAACCGACTTTCTCTTGTAACCTTCAAAAGCCCGAATCCGAAAGGAAGTCGGGCTTTTTTTTGGCCCGCCTCGTCCTTTCTCACACCCAACTACCTTGTATTACTAGCTATGTTCACCAAACTCACTCCCACCGCCAACGAGGACCAGCGCACCTGGAAAGTGCTGTTCGACCGCCAGACTGCCCTGCTGCACCGCCGGGCGGCCCCGGCGTTCAACCAGGGCCTGGCCCGGCTGGGTTATCGGCGCGAGTTTATCCCCGACATCGCGGAGCTGAGCGCCGTGGTGCAGGAGGAAACCGGCTGGCAGCTGGCCCCGGTGGGCCGGCCGTTCGAGCCCGCCGCCTTTTTCGCCCTGTTGGCCAAGCGTAAGTTTCCGATTGTGACACGCATCCGGTCCATGCACAACTTCGATTTCAGCCCGGAGCCGGACCTGTTCCACGACCTGTTCGGCCACGTGCCCATGCTGCTCGATGAAGGCCTGGCCAACTTCCTGCACGAGCTGGGCCAAGCCTATCAGGCGCAGCCCAAAGGCTCGCCGGCCCGGGAACAATTGTGGGCGCTCTACTTTTTCACGGCCGAGTTTGGCCTGGTGCAGCACGAGGATAAGCCGTTGCTCTACGGCGCGGGCCTGCTGTCGTCGGCCGGCGAAATTCACCACTGCGTGAACGAGAACACCCCCCGCCCGGTGTTCGACCTGGCCACGGTGCTGCGTACGCCCGTGACCGGCGCCCGCTACCAAAACCAATACTTCGTGCTGCCCGCCTGGGAGCAGCTCACCGAGTGCGTGGAAGAGCTGGCCGGCCTATTGGCGGGGCGGTAACTAGAAAACGCCTGTCATCCTGAGCGCAGCGAGGGACCTTTTCACGTCAGGTTTTCTAGCGTGAAAAGGTCCTTCGCTGCGCTCAGGATGACAGGCGTTCTTAGATTCCTTACCCTTCAATTCTCATCAAACGAGGCATTAATACCCCCAACCAAGGCGGCGGTACACGAAGTGCAGCAGCCACAGCGGCCCGATGAGTAGAAATTGCAGGTCTTTGAGGAAGCTGGGTTTCTTGCCCTCCACTTTGTGGCCCCAGAACTGGCCCACCCAGGCCAGCGCGAAAATGATAAGGCAAACGGCCCATAGGGGAAGCGCCGAGTAGCTGACGACCATGCTCAGGGCCCCTGCCATCGCGGCCCATACCAGCAACATGCCCACGGCCAGGCGCGGACTTAAGCAGACGTAGTACCCCAGGGCCAGCAGCATCACCAACGTGCCCCAATTGAAAAGCGGGTCGATGCCGCGCACAAGTATTGGCACGGGTATGGACCACAGCAGTCCGATAAGCGAGAACATAATCAGCGGCACGCACACCCAGTGCACCAGTTTGTTGGTGGGGTTTTGGTGGCTTTCGCCGTATTCGGCGAGGAGGGAGGATAGTGGGGCCATGAGGTGGGTTTTGGAAGCAGGCAGCGGCGTAGCGGACAACAAATTAGCAATAAAAAAGCCTTCCCAAACGGGAAGGCTTTTTTAGCTTTTGGCAGCTTGAAGACTATACTTTCACTTTGAAGCGGCCGCGCAGGTAAGCCAGCGCGTGTTCGTGCGCCTTGCGGGCATCGTCCTTCTTGTACTTGGGGTTCGAGGGGTTGGCAAAGGCGTGGTCGGCGTCGTAGCTTTCCACGGTGAGGCTTTTGCCGGCCGCCGACATGTCCTTTTTGAACTGGGCCACCACTTCGGGGTTAATCCATTGGTCCTGGCTGGCGAAAATGCCCAGCACGTCTGAATTCAGGGTTTTGAGCTTGGCCATGTCCTTTTCCGGCATGCCGTAATACATCACGCAGCCCACCGTTTGCTTGCCGCCGAGCAGGGCCTCCTGTAAGCTCCAGCCGCCGCCGAAGCACCAGCCGATGCTGGCCAGTTGGGCCTTCGGGCCGGCGTACATCTGGGCGCCTTTCAGGATGGCTACGGCGCGCTCGGTTTTCACCTCGCCCATGTACTTGCCGGCGTCTGCGGGCGTGGTGGCCACTTTGCCGTCGTAGAGGTCCACGGCAATGACGTTGACGCCGGGCAGCTCGTTGGCAAAAGCAGCGGCTTCTTTCTTGATGTAGTCGTTCAGGCCCCACCACTCGTGAATTACGAATAGGTACTTGTTGCTCGACTTAGCGCTCTTGATTTCGAAGCCTTTGCCAGTGCTGCCATCCGGGGTTTTAAAGGTGATTTCCTGGCCCGCGCCCTCGTACACGTAGGGCAGGGGCGAGTCGTGCCCGCCCGAAAAATCCTTATCAGCGGCCAGCATGGCGAAGGCTTCGGTGGCCGAGGCCGACAGGTTGGCGGCCGGCCGGGCGCAACAGCTGGCCATTTTTTGGGCCGAAGCCGGGAAAGTAAAACTCAGCAGAGTGGCTCCTAGAGTAAGCAGTTTTTTCATGTTTTTAGTGAAGTTGGAAACGAATGAGCAAGCGCAACAGCTAATCCGGCAAAACCTCCCGCATTACATTGCGAAGTTTGGGCAGCTCTCGTGCCGCCCGGCCGTGCAGGGCCGCTGATTTACTCGTGCTCAAGGCCTGCTCAGCAGTTGCCAGCACCTCCGCTGCCAGCTCCGGGTAGGGCAAGGCCAAGCGGGTGGCCGCACTCAGCGCATAAGCACGAATGGCAACCGGCTCGGCTGGGCGGCTGACCATGCTCAGGCAGATATCAAAAGCCAAGGCCTGCCACTCTTCCGGCACGGCCACAAATTGCAGCACCCGCGCCACGCTCCGTCGCACGGCCGGGTGGGTGCCCGTGCCCGGCTGGGCCGACGCCAGCAGCCCCGGCAGATGCGGCACCAGCCACTTGGGCCGCCGTTCGCCCACCCAGCCCAGCACATCGGCGGCCAGCTGCTGCTCGCGCGGCGCCCCGTACCAAAACAGGTGCAACAGCTCGGCGAAGTGTTTGGGGTGGGCGCAAGCGTAGTCCGTCAGCCGCCGCGTCTGGCGGGCCGAGTGTTCACGCAGTAATTCCTCGCGGAGGTTCATCATACAAATAGCGCAGAAAGTAGTGCAAACATATCGTTCGCGTCCCCGCACCATTTGGCTATCGTTGTGGTACGCGAATTATAAAGTTCGCGCTACTCCGGTTTCGACGGCGGCGCCCAGCTCCGTGAGCAAAGCAAATAGCCCCACGTAGGTTCGATTCAAATAAATGAAGTGCTCGGAGCCGCGCGGCTCGCGCTGCTTGCGCAACTCGGGGTCGGCCATCAGGTCGTCGCTGAGGGCGTAGAGGGCGGCCATGTAGGCGGGGTCGCCGAAGTTGAAGGTGGGCTGGCGGAAGGGGCGGCCCACCAATTCCAGCGACACCTGCAGGGTACGCAGGTAGAGCGCCTGCAGGGCCGGTGCATCGGAGGCACGCAGCACGCCGGCTTGGGTAAGCAGAGCCGTCAGGCGGCCTTCATCAGCAATGGTTTCGGGGGCCAACAGGGCGGTGAACAACTGGTAGACGTCGGCCGGCACTTCCTTCACGCAACCAAAATCAAGCACGCCGAGCGTGCCTCCGTCCTTGGCCTGCATCAGGAAGTTGCCGGGGTGCGGGTCGGCGTGCAGGCGGTGCAGCTCGTTGAACTGGAACTGGTAGAAGTCCCACAGCGCCTGGCCAATCTGGTTGCGCACCTCCTGGCTAGGGTTGGTGGCCAGAAATTCCTTCAGGTGTTGGCCCGAAAGCCAATCCATCGTCAGGATGCGGGCCGTGGAGTACTCCGGGTAGTAGCTGGGGAACTGCAGGTGCTTAAGCCCATGGCATTGGGCCGCTATTTCCTGGCCGCGGCGTAACTCCAGCTTGTAATCAGTTTCTTCGAGCAGGCGCGTTTCCACTTCCTCTAAATAGGGCCGCACCTGGGCTTCATTCAGGCCCATCACGCGCAGGGCAATGGGCTTCACCAACCGGATATCCGACTTAATACTATCGGCCACACCGGGATATTGCACCTTCACCGCCAGCGCTTTGCCATCCTTACGCGCAAAATGCACCTGCCCGATGCTGGCCGCCTGCCGCGCCTCGGGCTCAAACTCGTCGAACAACTGGTATGGCGACTTCCCAAACGCGTCCCGAAACGCCTTCACCACCAGCGGGCCGGAAAGCGGCGGCGTTTGGTACTGGGCCTGGGCAAACTGCTCGGCGTAGGCCGTGGGCAGCATGTTTTTCTCCATGGCCAGCATCTGGGCCACCTTCAGCACGGAGCCTTTCATTTCGCTCAGCGTCCCATACAGCTCCGCGGCATTGGCGGCGTGCAGGTCTTCGGTGGTCGATTCGGCGCCCACGGCCTTCTTAGCGTAGTGCTTGATGTAGTTGGTGCCCACATTGAAGCCGGTTTTGGCGAAGCGGGCGGCGCGGGCCACTTTAGTGGTCGGCAGGGAGGTTTGGGGTTCGTCGGACATGTAGAACGTGTACCCCGAAGCTCCTGCTTCGGTGGGTTGAACGATTAAAAGTTGCTTACTCTAACGCGAGCAGAAGCAGGAGCTTCGGGGCACAAGGGCTTACCGCCGCACCAGAAACCGCACGAAATCCACGGCCGAATCCAGCGAGTTGCGGCCCACGAGGTCAAAGCTCAGCGTCACGGCTTTCTCCACGGCGGCATCGGTGCGCTCAAAATTCACGGTGTCGTCTTTGGCGAAGTAGCCCAGCACAAACAGCGCCTGCTGCCAGAAGAAGCGCGGGTAGCCGTCCTGCACCAGCGGGCGGCTGGCAATTTCGCCGCTCACGCGGCCGCTGCTGAGCAGGTCGCTCACAAAGTTTTCAAAGTCTTGGCGGAAGTCGTCGAGCACGCGGGGTGTAAGGGCCGGCATGCGGTGCAGCGAGCGCCGCAAGCTCATCAGGGCGTAGGAGCGGTTGCTTTTCAGGATTTCGAGCAGCGTGTAGTAGAAGGCCAGCAGCTTTTCGCGGCTGCCGTAGCTTTCCCACACAGGCTCGGCCGCGGCCGTTTCGCGGGCCTGACGGCCAAAATCAGCCCAGATTTCGCGGTCGATGGCGTCGAAATTCGGGTAATGCTGATAAAACTCGGCCTCCGCTAGGCCCAATTGCTGGGTGAGCTTGAACACCGATTGCGGCGAGTGACCTTCGTTGAGCACGAAGTCGAGGTAGGCTTGTTTGATGCGGTCCTTTTCCATGCTGGTATAACCCGTTGGATGGCCCTACGGTTCGGGCTGTAGCGTGGACTCTGCGAGTCCGCGCATTTGCAGGCCATTCGCCCAGGCGCGGAATCGCAGAGTCCACGCTACGACGCCGCAATACGCGCCGCGCGAATGGCCTCCACCGCCCGCTCGCGGGCAAACTTGTGGTCGACGATGGGGGCGGGGTACGCGGCCGTGCCCAGCTCGGGCACCCAGCGCTTCACGTATTTTAATTCTGGGTCGACTTTTTCGAGCTGGCTTTCGGGGCTGTACACCCGAAACCAGGGCGCGGCCACGGCGCCGGTGCCAGCCATCCATTGCCAGTTGCCCACGTTGTTGGCCAACTCATAATCCAGCAGCTTGTCGGCAAAATATTTTTCGCCCCAGCGCCAATCAATGAACAGGTGCTTCACCAAAAAGCCCGCCGTGGCAATGCGCACGCGGTTGGGCAGGTAGCCCGTGGCGTTGAGCTCACGCATTCCGGCGTCGACCAGCGGGTAACCGGTGCGCCCCTCGCACCAGGCCTGAAATTCCTCCTCGTTGTTGCGGTAGGGGATGTGCCGCATTTTGGGGTCGTAGGCCTCGGTGGCGGTGTTGGGGAAGTGCCAGAGCAGCATCATGAAGAAGTCGCGCCAGCTGATTTCGGCCAGCAGCTTCGGGTTCAGGGCCCGGGCCTGGCGCACCACCTGGCGCACGCTCAGCGTGCCGAAGCGCAGCTGCACCGAGATGCGCGTGCTGCCGTTTTGCAGGGCGGGGGTGTTGCGGGTTTTGTGGTAATTGCGCACCACGTCTTCGGCGGGCAGGTCGGCGGTGGGCACGTACTGCTCTTTCCGCTCAAACCCCATGCCTGCAAGCGTGGGGCGCGGACCGGCTTTTTCGGCCGCCCGCGCCGCCAGGTTGGCTTTGGTAAAGGCATCAGCTGAGCCGTAGGGCAGCAGCATTTCGTCGGTCAAGCGCGAGAGGTAGGCTTTGTGGTAGGCCCCGAACACCTTGGGCACCGTGCCCGACTTGGTCATGATTTCATTCTTGGCGAAGATGACCTGGTCTTTATACAGCAAAAAATCCACGCCGTGCCGGCCCAGTATGTCGCCCACCTCGCCGTCGCGCTGGGTAGCGTAGGGCTCGTAGTCTTCATTGGTGTGCACGGCGGCCACCTCAAACTCCTTCACGAGTTGCTCCAGCACTTCCACTGGCTTGCCGTGACGCGCCAGAAAGGTGCCACCCGCCGTTTCAGTCTGCTGCGCCAGGCGCTCCACTTCGTCGTAGATGAAGGTGAGCCGAGCATCGGCCTTGTCCGGCAGGTGGTCAAGAATATCAGAATCGTAGATAAACAGCGGCACCACCGGCACACCGCTGGCCAGGGCGGCGGCCAGGCCCGCGTTATCGTGAATGCGCAAATCGCGCCGGTGCCAGAAGATGCAAATTTTCATTGTTTCCTACTTCAATTTGCCCATCCCGCCATCCACGGCCAGCACCTGCCCGGTCACAAATGAGCTGTGGTCTGACAGCAGGAACGATGCGGTGTAAGCCAAGTCCTGCGGCTGGCCGATGCGCTGCAGGGGGTGGCGCTTGGCGCCGGCTTCTAGCTTCTCGGGCGAGTTGAGCAGGGCAGCGGCCAGGGGGGTGTCGGTGAGCGAGGGCGCGATGCAGTTCACGCGCACACCGCTGGCGGCGTACTCGGCGGCCAGGGCGCGGGTGAGGCCTTCCACGGCGGCCTTGGCGGTGGCAATGCTGGTGTGAAAGCTCATGCCTGTATCGGCCGCCACGGTGCTGAAAAGCACGACCGAAGCTCCGCCCTCGGCCTTTTTCAGGCGCTTGATGGTGGCTTGAATGACGCGCACCGCGCCCAGCACATTGAGGTTGAAATCAGCCGCGAAGTCGGCCACCGGGATGCGCTCGAAGGGCCGCAGCTTGATGCTGCCGGGGCAGTACACCACGCCGTGCAACACCTCCGGCAAGGCGTCGAAGGCCGCGCCACCGTCCTGCGTGGCGTCGTAATCGAAGTGGGTGGTGCCCAGTGCGGCGAGCTCGGGCGAACGGTGCCTTGAGGCCGTAAATAGATTGGCCCCCAGGCCGCTGAGCAGCGTGGCAGTAGCTAGGCCGATGCCCGATGAAGCGCCGATGAGGAGAATGTTCTTGTCGGAAAATTGCATGGAATGAGCAAAAGGTGATGGCGCAGTCCCCTGTGCCGCGCAGGTTATCTATCGAAGTGCGACAAACCGGGCTCTTGGCATACCGAATACCAGCCAAATTGTTCGGCTTTTCGCTGAGGAAACCTCCACCGCTCGTTGGGTAATAATTTGATAACACCTGTTCTTCCAGCTTGGCCGATGGCTTTTTATAATTACCACAAACGTTTGTTGTGAAAATTCAGCCAGCCTTTGACGTAGTTTCGCCGTAAGCGCGCCTATTACCCCACCAGCTTCTATGAACATAACTAAACTCCTGGTCGCCAACCGCGGCGAAATTGCCATTCGCGTGATGCGCGCGGCAAACGAACTCAATATTCCCACCGTGGCCCTCTACACCTACGAGGACCGGTACTCGCAGCACCGCTACAAGGCCGACGAGGCCTATCAGATTGGCCGCGACGACGAGCCGCTGAAGCCGTATTTGGACATTGAGGGCGTCATCCGCATCGCCAAGGAAAACGGCGCCAACGCCATTCACCCCGGCTACGGCTTCCTGAGCGAAAACGCCACCCTCTCGCGCCGTTGCGCCGAGGAGGGCATCATCTTCGTGGGCCCGCGCCCCGAGGTTATGGAAGCCCTCGGCGATAAGGTGCGCGCCAAGGAAGTGGCCCAGCAGTGCCAGGTGCCCCAAATTGAGAGCAGCGAAGCCGACCTGGTCGACTTCGAAACCGCCAAAGCCGAGGCCCAGCGCATCGGCTACCCCGTGATGCTGAAGGCCGCAGCCGGCGGCGGCGGGCGTGGCATGCGCATCATCCGCGACGACGAGCAACTGGAGAAAGGCTTTTTTGAGGCGCGCAACGAGGCCAAGAACGCCTTCGGCGACGACACCGTGTTCCTGGAGAAATTTGTGGAGCGGCCCAAGCACATTGAGATTCAGCTGGTGGGCGACCACCACGGCAACCTCGTGCACCTCTACGAGCGCGACTGCTCGGTGCAGCGCCGCTTTCAGAAAGTGGTGGAAGTGGCCCCGGCCATGAACCTGCCCGACCACCAGCGCCACCTCTTGTACGAGTACGCCCTGCGCATTGGCCGGGCCGTGGGCTACGACAACGTGGGCACTGTGGAATTCCTGGTGAACCCCGAGCAGGACCGCATCTATTTCATCGAGGTGAACCCCCGCATTCAGGTGGAACACACGGTGACCGAGATGATTACGGGTATCGACCTGATTAAAACCCAGATTTACATCGCGTCCGACTACAAGCTCAGCGACTCCGAAATTGGCCTCGGCCCCGACGTGGTGCCGCTGCGCGCCGGCTTCGCCGTGCAGTGCCGCGTGACCACCGAAAACCCCGAAAACGACTTCAAGCCCGACTACGGCACCATCGTGGCCTACCGCTCGGCCGGCGGCTTCGGCATCCGGCTCGACGAAGGCTCGGTGTACCAAGGCGCGGTGGTGTCGCCGTTTTTCGACTCGATGCTGGTCAAGATTTCGGCTCACGCGCCCACGCTGCACGGCGCGGCTCAGAAAATGCTGCGCGCGCTCGATGAATTCCGCATTCGCGGGGTGAAAACCAACATCCCGTTCCTAAAGAACATCGTGGGCAGCGAGGAATTCCAGACCGGCCACGCCAACGTTGATTTCATCAAGGACCGGCCCGAGCTGTTCCAATTTGAAACCCGCAAGGACCGGGCCACGCGCCTGCTCAGCTACATCGGCGAGACGGTGGTGAACGACAACCCCGACGTGCGCAACCTGCTCGACTCACGCGCCAACCCGCGCCGCCCGCACCTGCCGCACTTCGACCACGCCGCGCCCGCCCCCGGCACCAAGCAGAAGCTCGATGAGCTGGGCCCCGAGAAATTCGCCGAGTGGCTGCGCAACGACCCGCTCGTGCACTACACCGACACCACCCTGCGCGACGCCCACCAGAGCCTGCTGGCCACCCGCATGCGCACCTGGGACATGCTCAAAGTAGCCCGTGCCTACGCCCAGCAGCACCCGCAAACGTTCAGCATGGAGGTTTGGGGCGGCGCCACCTTCGATGTGGCCCTGCGTTTCCTGCACGAAGACCCCTGGGAGCGCCTGGCCAAGTTGCGCGAGGCCATCCCGAACATCCTCCTGCAAATGCTCATTCGCGGGGCCAACGGCGTGGGCTACAAGGCCTACCCGGATAACCTGACCGAGCGGTTCGTGCAACAGGCGGCCGAAACCGGGGTCGACGTGTTCCGCATTTTCGACTCGCTGAACTGGATGAAAGGCATGGAAGCCTGCATCGGCTTCGTGCGCAACAAAACCGACCGGCTGGCCGAGGCCAGCATCTGCTACACCGGCGACATCATGGACCCCAGCCGGACCAAGTACACGCTGGAGTATTACCTCAAGCTGGCCAAGCAGCTCGAAGATGCTGGCGCGCACATCCTCTGCATCAAGGACATGGCGGGCCTGCTAAAGCCCTACGCCGCGACAGAGCTGATACAAGGCCTGCGCGATACGGTGAAGCTGCCCATCCACCTGCACACCCACGACACGTCGTCGCTGCAGCCCGCCACCTACGCCAAGGCCGTGGAAGCGGGCGTCAACGTCATCGACGTGGCCATTGGCTCGCTCTCGGGCCTTACGTCGCAGCCCAACTTCAACTCGGTGGTAGAAATGTTCCGGGGCACGCCGCGTCACCGCGAATTCAACCAGCATTCACTCAACGAGTTCAGCGACTATTGGGAGGCCGTGCGCGAGATGTACTACCCCTTCGAGTCGGGCCTGAAAGCGGGCACGTCGGAGGTGTTCCAGCACGAGATACCGGGTGGGCAATACTCCAACCTTCGCCCGCAGGCGGACTCGCTGGGCTTGCTCGATAAGTTTGAGGAAGTGAAGCAGCGCTTCGCCGACGTGAACCAGATGTTCGGCGACATCGTGAAGGTGACGCCCAGCTCGAAAGTGGTGGGCGACATGGCCTTGTTCATGGTTTCGAACAACCTCACCCCGCAGGACGTAATGGACAAAGGCGAAGGCCTGAACTTCCCCGAGTCGGTGCGCGAGCTGTTCCGCGGCGACATCGGCCAGCCCGAGGGAGGCTGGCCCGCTGAGCTGCAAAAGCTCATCCTCAAGAACGAAACGCCCTTCACTGACCGGCCCAACGAGCACCTCGCGCCCATCGATTTCGACAAAGAATGGACGGCGTTCCAGGAGAAATTTTCTGGCGCGAAGTTTACCGATTTGCTGTCGTGGCTGCTCTACCCCAAGGTGTTCGAGGAATACTGGGCCTTCCGGCAGAAGTACGGCAACGTGAGTAAGCTGCCCACTTCTACCTTCTTCTACGGCCTGAAATCGGGCGAGGAAACCAT
Source organism: Hymenobacter monticola (assembly GCF_022811645.1). Taxonomy (NCBI): domain Bacteria; kingdom Pseudomonadati; phylum Bacteroidota; class Cytophagia; order Cytophagales; family Hymenobacteraceae; genus Hymenobacter; species Hymenobacter monticola. Next base: position 4,069,109 of record NZ_CP094534.1, read on the forward strand.
CATCGAAATTGCCCGGGGCAAGTCGGTTATCGTGCGCTTGGAGTCCATTGGCGACATCAACGAGGAAGGCTGCCGCACCATCTTCTTCACCCTCAACGGCCAGACCCGCAACGTGCAGGTGCGCGACCAGTCGGTGGCCGTTACGAAAGTCAGCAACCCCAAAGTTGACAAAAACAACCCGCGCCAAGTGGGCGCGCCGCTGCAAGGCATGCTGAGTAAGGTGCTGGTGAAGCCCGGCCAGGCCGCGCCCAAAAACACCCCGCTCTTCGTCATCGAGGCCATGAAGATGGAAACCACCATCACCGCCCCGCAGGACCTGACCGTGGCCGACATCAACCTGCCCGAAGGCACCCGCGTGAGCGCCGACGACCTGGTGCTGACCCTGAGCTAAAATTGGTTGACGTAGGGGCGGGGCTTGCCCTTGCCCGCCACCACAACGATTTTGTGCAATGTAGGGTGGGGCAACTCCCGCCCTGCATTGCTAAAAGACTCTAACCTCCTATGAAAAATCTCCTTTTCCTCGGCGCCCTGCTGGCGGCCCTGCCCGCTGCCGCCCAGAAAAAAGCCGCCAAGCCCGCCTCCAAAACCACCACCGTATCCGCCGCCACCGTCACCCGAGTAGTCAACGCCCTGGCCTCTGACGACATGCAGGGTCGTGGCACCGGCCAGCCCGGCGGCCTGAAGGCCGCGCAGTTTCTGGCCGCCGAGTTCAAGCGCATTGGCCTGAAGCCATTGCCCGGCAAAACCGGTTTCGAGCAAACCTTCACTGTGTACCAAGGCCTCACCAGCCCGGTTTCGGCTATCATCAATGACCAGACCATGGCCTCCGCGCAGGCCGTAGCCATTTCGGGCGAACCCACGTTGCGCTGGACCAGCCAGGATGCCCAGCCGCCGGCCATCGTCAGCATTGGGCCCGAGCCGAGTGAGCGCGGCAAAATGTTCTCCTACATTCATCCCACGGCCAACACGCTTGTGTTCGTTGATACGGTTCACACCAAAATCTTCCGTCAACTGACCGAGTATATTGCCAAAGGCTCTACCAGCCCCGAGCAGCCAAAGCCCTTTTCGACGGTATTTGTGCTGGGCCCCAAGCCGGCCACGCTTACTTATCGAATCAGCGCCAGCAGCGTGTCGCAGCCGGTGGAGCTGCGCAACGTGGTGGGCATGCTGCCCGCCAAAGACCCCAAACGCGGGAAAGAAAACGTGGTTTTTGCGGGGCATTACGACCACCTGGGTTACCTAAAACCCGTGTCCGGCGACTCCATCGCCAACGGGGCCGACGACGATGCCAGCGGCACCACCGCCGTGGTGGCCTTGGCTGAGTACTTCAAAAAGCGTAATGACAACGCCCGCCCGCTCATTTTCGTGGCCTTCGCGGCCGAGGAGGTGGGCGGTTTCGGCTCCCAGTATTTCTCGAAGCAGCTCGACCCGCAGCAGGTGGCGGCGATGTTCAACATCGAGATGATAGGCAAGGAAGCCAAGTTTGGCCCCAATACCGCCTTCATCACCGGCTACGAGCGGTCCGATTTCGGCAAGCTGCTGCAAGCCAGCCTGGCCGGCAGCAAGTTCCGCTTCGAGCCCGACCCATACCCCGAGCAAAACCTGTTCTACCGCTCCGACAACGCTACCCTGGCCCGCCTCGGCGTGCCGGCCCACACCATCAGCACCGACCAGATTCCGACCGACGGCCTCTACCACAGCGTCGACGACGAAGTGGAAACGCTGAACCTGGCCAACATGACGGCCGTCATCCAGGCCATCGCGCAAAGCGCCAGCGGCATCGTGTCGGGAAAGCAAACGCCCACGCGCATCCCGCCGCTGACGGATGATAAGTAGTGAGCTAGCGTCCTGTCATTGCGAAGCGCAGCCGAAGCAATCCGTCCTGTAAGCACCAGACACTTTCTGAAGCGATAAAGCCCCGGTACCATACGGCACCGGGGCTTTTTATTGGGCTTGGCACGGTTCTAAGCTACTTGCTGAGAACAGGACGAATTGCTCCGGCTGCGCCTCGCAATGACAATTCATCAATCCGCCAATCCACCAACCCGCTTAATGCAGATACACCGCTTCCAGCCGCGCCACAGGCGCGTTGGCGGCGTCAAAAAGCCGGAGGGTGTCGCCGCTAATGCGGTAGGTGCGCGACTGCGCCAGGGCGCGGGTGAAAGCATTTTCGGTTTCAATGGCGGCACAACTCATGCGCGTGCTTATCAGCGGGCTGAAAGTTAGTTCGTCGGCCTTCTCGCTGAAGAAGCTGCCGCGGAAGCGGTTGCAGCTGCCGTTGCCCTCGGCGGTGCCGTCGGTGCGGAGCGTGAGGTAGGGCTCGCGGGTATCGGCCGGCAGGCGCACGGGCTGGCCCGCCAGCTCGCGCGGCACCCAATGGGTTTCGCGCAGGGCAGCGGCCGGGGCTTGGCGGGCGGGCGGTGCAGGGGTAGCGGTGGTTTCCTGGGCAGGATGGGTCTGACAACCAGCGGCCAGTGCGGCCAAAATCAAGAAGGAAAAGCGCATGAAAAGGTAGGTAAGCGGCTCATTTTACGCAAAAAAGCCTGCGTTACTACGCAGGCTTTCTTTAAGTCGTTACCCAAACGGATGCTACCGGCCTACTTTAAACGTAAGGCCCGCGCCTACCGTGGAGGTGCCGGCGGCCAAGCCGCTGATACCCTGCCCGGCGGTTACGTCGACGCGCATCTGCGGGATGGGGCGCCAGTAGAGGCCCGTGGTGGTGCCGGTGCTCAGGCTGGAGCGGCCGCCGCCGTAGGCTTCCACAAAGAAGCCGGTTTTGTCGGTGAGCGGGCCGTTGAGGGCCAGTGTGCCCAGAAACTGACCGTTCGAAACGTCTTTGGCGGTGAGGCCGCGCTGGCTGAAGCCGAAGTTGGCTTCGAGGCCAAACCGCTCGCCGATTTGCTCGCTCACCAGCAAGCGGCCGCCGGGAGCCCAGGTGCTGCTGCGCAGGCCGGCGCTGCCGGTGTTGGGCACGGCTGCCTCTACCAGGATGGCCACCTGGGTGCGGGTGTCGTAGTTGGGCGAGAGCATGAGCTTGGTGCCCACCACCACCGGCGCGTAGCCCTTGGCTACTACATTGCCCGCTTCCGTAAGAACGGTGGGACCGTTGTGCAGGTAGCCCTGCGTCACGCGCAGCTCCATGCTGTTGAAGAAACCGATGCGCAGCGTGCCTGCACTTTGGCTTTGGGCCAGGCTGGTGCCGCCAAACTGGCGTTGGAAGCCCGTTTCGAGCTGCACGCGACCAGGCTGTAGCACTTGGGCGGTCACGGTTTGGCCGGGACGGTCGGCGCGAATATTCCGCACGAAGGGAGCGTCCACATTGGGGTTGTTTTCCTCGGCGGTGTTTTGGGCCAGGGTGAGGCCGGGGACGCTCAGCAGAGCGGCGGCGGCCAGCAGAGTGGTCTTTCGCATGCTAACCAGACCCGTTCGGCTACGGCATGGTTCACTTTTGGTTGCAAATCGAGTAATTTTCACTGAATAGTTCTAAAATAATGGCGCATTATGCCAGTATTTGCCAATAATAAATTACTTCGTACAATTGCGCTGATGATGAAAAAGCCCTTTTTACCCACCCTTCTGGCGCTCGGAGTGCTGGCTTCGCATCCGGTTTTCGCCCAGCAAACCCTATCGCTCTATAACGAAACCATTCCCGATTCGAAGCCCAGCGCGGTGCAGGAAACGAGCGTGACGCTAGCCAATGGCGGCGTGCGCATCTCCAACGTGGTGCAGCCCAACCTCACGGTGTTTCTGCCGCCGACGGGCACGGCCAACGGCACGGCGGTCATTATTTGCCCCGGCGGCGGCTATGCCCGCCTCTCCATCGACCACGAGGGCTACGACGTGGCCAAGCGCCTGAACGAGATGGGCATCACCGCCTTCGTGCTGAAATACCGCCTGCCCAACGACCAAAGCCAGCCCGACAAGTCCATTGCCCCGCTGCTCGATGCCCAGCAGGCGCTGCGCCTCGTGCGCCAGCAAGCCCCTAAATACAGCCTCAACCCCGAGCGCATCGGCCTGATGGGCTTTTCGGCCGGCGGGCACCTGGCGGCGTGGGCGGGCACGCAGTTTGCCCGGCCGGTGGGCGCCAACCCGGGGGCAGAATCGGTGCGGCCCGCGTTTCTGGTGCTGCTTTACCCCGTCATCAGCTTCAGCGACACGCTCAAGCACGGCGGCTCGCGCGACAACCTGCTGGGCAAAACCCCGACGCCCGCGCAAGTGCGGCAGTATTCCAACGAGCTGCAGGTAACGGCCCAGACGCCGCCCACCTTCCTGGTCCACGCACAGGACGACAAAACCGTACCCGTCAACAACAGCATCGTGTTTTACCAGGCCTGCCTGCGCCACGGCGTGCCGGCCGAGATGCACCTCTACCCCAAAGGCGGGCACGGCTTCGGCCTGAACAACAAAACCACCAAGGACCTCTGGACCGACCGCCTGCGCAACTGGATGGATGCCAACGGCTGGCTCACGAAGTAGGGGCGGGGCTTGTCCCCGCCCGGACGTCTGCGCCAAAACAACGATTCCGTTCAACGTCCGGGCGGGGGCAAGCCCTGCCCCTGCGTCGTTCTACTTACAAAATGGCTCCGAACTCGCCACTGCCAACGCCTGCTCAATCTCACCAAACAGGGGCCGGCTGGCTGCTTCGGGCTGCATACAGCGCCGCTGCAGCTCCCGAAGCGCTGCAACTGGAGGAACCTCGGCGGCTTCGGGGCAATGGTCCAGCAATTCCTCCAGCAGGCACCCGAAGGCCCGTACCTCCAGCCGCTGCAGGGCCGCGGCTGTTTCCACCTCCTGAGCATCGAAGAAGCAGGCAGCGCCAAAGTCACCCAGCAGGGCATTGCCCTCGGTCGTGGTGAGAATGTTATGAGCATACAAATCGCCGTGCAGAATGCCTTGCGCGTGCAGGTGCTTGGCCGCAGCGGCAATGCCCTGCGCAATACTGAGAGCCGTTTCGAAGCTGAAAACGGTGCCCGATTTATACACGTCGCGGGTGCAGCTGGCCAGGCTGGGAGGGCCGGCCAAGTTGCCGAAGGCTTCGTCAATCAGCTCCAGTACCAGGCCCTCGGCGCCGGTGGGGTGGCCGGCCACGCGGCCCAGCACAGCAATGAGGTTGGGGTGGGCGCCGGCTTTGATGGTGGCCAGCATTTCGCAGTGGGGCAGGCCGTCGCTGGTCACGGCCCCTTTGAAAAGCTTCACGGCCACTTCGGTGTCCTCCGCGTTGGGCTGCTCCCAAAGGGCGCGGGAGATGACGCCCGATGCGCCTTCGCCCAACTGTTGCTCGATGGTCAGCTGGGTCCAGGCAATATCGCCGATGGTATGCAGCGACTCGGCAGCGGCTTCGCGAGGGCTTGAAAACGGGTTGCCGGCGTAAGCCAGCCATGAGAGGCGCGGCAGGGCCAGCAGCCACGCGGGCAGTTCGGTGAGCTGATTGGCGGCGATGCGCAGCAGTTCTAGTTTGGTGCAGCGGGCCAGCGTTTGGGGTAACTCGCGCAACTGGTTGCCGGCCAGCATCAGCTTTTGCAGCTCCCGGCACTGCCCAATTTCCTCCGGTAGCGCTTCGAGCTGGTTGTCGGTGAGGATGAGCCAGCGCAGGGCAGGAGGGAGGGCCGCCCCGGGCAGCGTGCGGATTTGGTTCGCTTTGAAGCCCACCATGCGCAGGTTGGGGCACTGGCCCAGTACGGCGGGCACCTCGGCAAAAAGATTGTCGGAGCAAAACAACACTTGCAACCGGTGCAGGCGCGGCAAGTCGTCGGGCAAAGCGGAGAGTTGATTACCGGACAGATTGAGGATTTCCAGCGTGTCGGCGAGGGCGAAAATTTCGCGGGGAAACTCGGTGAGCTTGGCCGACAAATCCAGGCGGGTGAGGCCGTGGAGCTGCCCGGCGCGCAGTTGGGCAAGGGTGTGCATGGGGGCAAAGGTCGCAGTAGCACGCCCTACTGAACGAAAAAAAGAACGTCATGCTGAGCAAGGTCGAAGCATCTCTACCGCGTTAGTAAACCCTGGTGATTGGATTACTGCTGCGGTAGAGATGCTTCGCTGCGCGCTGCATGACGTGCTTTCAATGGAATTCTGCGCTAGCCCCTAGTAGCTCTCCTTCCGGAAGCCCCAGGCCCGCAGCTCCGCCTCAAACGTGTCCGGGAAATTGGCCTTCAGCGCGTACACCACGGCTTGCAGCACCTTGCGCAGCTCCAGCTTCGCGGTGTCTTTCTGGCTCACCGACTTGCTCACCTGGCCGGCCAGGCCGCCGGTTTTGCCCAGCAGGTCTTTGTACTCATCAAAGCGGGTTTGCCAGAACTTGCTGCCGTAGTCGCGGCCGGCGAAGGGCGCGGCGGCCACGGCGGGCAGCAGCATCTCGCGCAAGGCCTTGAGGCGCTCGTCGCGGTCGTTGCTCAGGGCAAAGCCGCCGCGCTTGCGGGCCACCAGGCCGAAACCGGGCAGGCGGGCATCGGTTTTTTCTTTGCTGTAGTCGCTGTCTTCGTTGATGTACTTTTTGAGAATGCGCAGGCCCTCGTCAAACTGGTCGTCGAGTTCCTGCAGGCGCTGGCTTTGCGGGGTGCGGGCTGCGGCAGCGCTGCGCTTGTCGGTGATGGCCGCGCCGAAATCGGTGGCCAACTGGGCGAAGGCGGCCTGGGTTTTCCAGCGCAGCAAGAACCAGGTTTCCTTGCCCCAGGCCTCGGCCACGAGCCGGCCCACCTCGGCCAGCGGTCCATCTTTTTTGGGGATGAGGAGCTTGGGGTTCACCACCGCGTCGGCGGGGGCGGGAGTGGGGGTAGAAGCGCCGGCCGCAGCGGGCGTGGAAGACTGGTCTGCCATGTGGTAAATAAGTAAGAATGAGGGTTGAAATGTGCCGTAGCACTACGGCCGGGCTAAGGTGCGCAGGAATTTTGACGAAGCAAAATTTCCCGCCCGGGCTCCGGGTTCGGCGCGCCCGTTGCGGGTGCGGGCCGCAACGGGCGTCGGCCGCCGGTGCTCGAACCCGGTGCGCCCCGCACCGGCCCCCAACCGATGGTGCCACCCTGCCTTGCGGCCCGCAACGGCCCTCGGTACTCCGCGCCGAAGGCCCCTGCGCCCCGCAACTGCTCCCAACTCCCGGTGACAAGGGCCGTTGCGGATTTTTCCGTCCGGCTGGTGCGCCCGCCTATCTTCGCCCCACGCGTAGGTAGTCCCCGGCCAGCGGTTGCCCCTAAAAAGGCGAACCCCCGGCGTGTAGAAGACACCGAGGGTTCTGAAGCGGCGTTCTAGGAAAACCCTCGACTTCAATTAAATTAAACTTATCTATAGGACTGCTGAATCAAATAGCTGCTGTTCCATTCGTACCACTCACCACCAGCGTAGCAGTATTTTTCCTCTCCTAAGTTGATTATCGGAAACGCTCCATTTATTTTTTTCTTGGTCTCATTCTTGATTTTAGCGCCAACGATTATAAAGTCTTGAGAAATATTTTTCTCTGAGCTGCGAAAGACATTTCTGTTTTGGTCAAATGTTAAAACAGTAGTTATGTCGTGTTGATAATCGGGTTTTGGTTTATTAACCAACTTCCTTTCATCGTGAAACTTTATAGCTAACTTATAGGTGCCAATGCTATTTCCCGTCAAGTTCAATGCCGCTTCGTGAATAGTTTTTTTTGCGCTTGCCTTTATTAAAGCAGGTGTTGGTTTGCTCCAGTCCATGAATTCTTCATTGAATGTTGAATTGATGTGCATTGACTCATAGAGGGTTTGATTGCGAACAGATAGAACCAACGTTTTAGCAGCATGCATTCCAGAGCCAGCACGGAAAGAATAAGCAACTAGTAGAAAATTTTTATTAAGAAGATGTACAGTATCAAGGTGATTGATGTTTTCAATATGAATGGCAGTATTTGCGCATTTTATGGTTAATGAGGCTCCGTAATTAAGAGGCATCACCTCAATCAGTTGTTTGCTTCCATCTAACGATTCAATGGTAAACGCTTGACCATGTGATGTGCCGGCGAATAGCCCAATGAGCAGTGCCGTAATCATAAACATGCGTGTCAATTTGGCTTTCATTGTTCTACTGGTTTTTATAAAAGACAAAGCGTAGTAGTTGAGGGCATTCCTCACACCTCCACCACTTCCCCCGTCCCGAAATAATAAATAACCCCGCGCACCTCCGCGTACCCCAATTGCTCAAATAGCGTGGCGTAGTTGCGCAGCAGGCGCTTGTGTTGCTCCTGCGGCGGGGGCAGGCGGAAATCCAGCAGCGTGACGCGCCCGCCGAGGCGGTGGTGCTCTTCGAGGGAGGGTTCGAGCACCACGCGGTCGGGCTTGTAGTCGCGCAGCTTCACGCCGCCCACCAGGATTTCGCGCTCCGTTTCCACGCTCAGGTGCGGGGCAAAGTAGGGGGCCAGGCGCGGGTCGCTCACCAGCGTTTCGAGGCTCTCGACCAGGGCCGGCCGCTCGCGGGCGCTCAGGATGCCCTCGGCCACGAGCTGGCTGGCCACGCGGCCCACGTCGGCGGCCGTGAGCAGGCGGCGCAGGGCGAAATGCAGCTTGCGGTTCCACTCATTCAGGGCCTTTTGCTCGTCAAAATCGAAGAGCGTGGTGGCGTGCCGGCGCAGCTTCAGCCGGTCTTCCCAGGGCGCGGCGGCCAAGTTGGTGAGGTTGTAGTTGGTGCTTGGTGCCGGGTGCTTGGTGCTTGGTTTTTCGGCGGCGGGGGTGCCTTGGGAGAGGACGAAGGACACTTGGTCGTCCTGCCACTGGCCGCGGCTGAGCAGGTAGCCGTGCAGCAAGTCGGCCACGGTGCGGGCGGCGGCCGTAGGCGCGGCGGCTTCCAGCTCGTCGGTTTTGGTGGTTTTCTTGTCGTCGGGCCGCTTGCTGATGACGTAGAGGCGGTGGCGCGGCCGGGTGAAGGCCACGTAGAGCGTGTTCAGCCCTTCGAGGAAGGTTTTCTCGCGCTCCTCGTCGTACTGCGCCCCCAGGGCCGTCTGCTGAATGCCCTTGCTCAAACTCACCACCGCCACGTCGGGCATCTGCTCGATGGGCTTCTGGCCGGCCTCCAGGTGGCCCCAGAGCAGGGTGCCGCGGTGGGGCTCCAGGCTCCAGTCGGCGAAGGGCACGATGACCACCCCGTATGCCAGGCCCTTGGCCTTGTGTACCGTGGTGATGGTGATGGCCTCGCGTCCGCCCGGCGCGTTGATGCTGATGCGCCCCTTGCGCTCCTCCCAGTAGGTGAGGAAGTTGCCCAGGTTGTTGCCGAAGCGCAGGCTGTATTCCAGCGTCAAATCGAGGAAGCGGAACAGGTAGTCGCTCTCCCCGTTGCGCCCCAGCAGCCCGAACAGATTCAGCAGCCGCTCGGCCAGCTCGTAGAGACCCAGGTTGCCGGTTTCCTGCTCCCGCACGTCGTAGCCCAGGTCGCGCAGCTCGTCGAAAAACGAGGTGCCGCCCGCCGCGTTGGCCACTTCGGCAATGTGCCGGGCGCGGGCCGGCGTGGGGGCCAGCCCGCGCACCACCTTGTCCACGAGCAGCAGGGCCTCGGCTCGGGCCAGCGTATCGGCCGGCTGGTGCAGCACCCGCAGGATGCTCACCAGCAAATTCACCACCTCCGCAAATTCCAGCGCCAACGAGTCGGCCGAAATAATGGCGTAGCCCCGTTCTTTCAGGAACTTGGCAATGATTTTACTGGCGTAGCGCGTGCGGCACAGCACCGAAATATCGGCCAGCGCGTAGCCCTCGCGCAGGGCCTGCTCCACTAGTTGCAGGGTGAGGTAGCAGGTGCTTTCGTCGTAGCCCAGCAGCGCCTCGGGCGCGTGGCCGGGCAGGGGCTCGGCGGTGTAGCTGCCGGCCGCGGGGTCGTAGCGCAGGGCCGGAGCATCCTTTTGGGTGAACAACAATTCAACGTGCCCCTGCTGGTCGGCCCGCTGCGACTCGGGCACCTGCTGCCCAAAATGCGCGTCGAAAATCCCGGTCACCAGCCCCAGCGCCTCGTGCCGCTCACTCACCGCCTTAAAGAAAGCGTTGTTGAAATCAATAATTTCCCGCGCCGAGCGGTAGTTCACCTGCAAGGCTTTGGGCTCTAGCTTGCCGCGAAACGCCTCGTAGCGACCCCGCAGCAGCTCGCGCATCTCCGGCTCGCGGGCCCGCGCCGCCAGGGCCTCGGTGTTGCCCTGGTGCAGGCGCAGAATCTGCTCCATCTCGCCCCCGCGCCAGCGGTAAATGGCCTGCTTGGCGTCGCCCACCGCCAGGCTGCTGTGCCCATTGGCCAGCGTGTTTTCCACCAGCGGCAGCAGATTGTTCCACTGCAAAACGGACGTGTCCTGAAACTCGTCAATCAGAATATGCTCGTATTTCTCGCCCAGCCGCTCGTACAAAAATGGCACCGGCTCGGTGAGCACAATGCTGGCAATACGCCGGTTAAATTCCGATATTAAAACAACGTTGCGCTCACGGCTGATTTGCTCGACAATTTTATTTAATTCACTCAGCAGCGAAGCATGAAATAAATACGGCTGCATGGCCGCCAGCAGCACATAATTCGGCAAAAAGTCCGCCCGCAATTTATCCAACGTAGCTACTAATTGGCTCAGCGGCTCCTTCACTGCATCCACCCGTTCGCGGTCGGCGGCGTTTTTTATTTTGCCGCTATACCATTTGTCGTCGGCTAGCGTGGCGCGCACATAGCTGTTCGGCCCGGCCTCCGGCGCCAGCAAATCCACGCCCTTCTGCACGTAGCCAAAAATGCCGCGCTTACCCTGGAAAAAATCGGCTTCCGTAGCGCCCGCCGCGTCCAGCACCGCCAGCGCTACCTCGCGCGTCTGCCCAAACGCCGCCTCAATCTCTGTCCGTCGCGCCCGGATTTCCTTGTCCAGCCGTCGGAAATCGGCCAGACTCAGCTTGTCAAGCTGCGCCACCGCCTCCTGCACCGTCTCATTAAACAGCACCCGCCCGAAGCCCGCCAATTCCTCCGGCAGCCGGCTCCAGCTTTTGCCCTCGTCGGCCTGCCCCAGCGCATACTCCGCCAGCGTCTGCGACAGCAACTTGCTGTTCGGGTCGCGGTTCACCTTGTCGAGAAGCGCCGCCACGGCGCTTTGCAGCACCGCATCGGTATCCAGTTCCACCTCAAACGTGGCCGGCAAGCCCAACTCCCGGGTAAAAGCCGTCACAATCCGCTGCACAAACGAGTCAATCGTGCTCACCCCAAAATCGGCGTAGTGGTACAGCACCAGCCGGAACGTCTCGGCCGCCCGCCGCCGCACCTCCGTTTCCGGCAGCTTCAGCTCGGCCGCAATGTCGGCCAGCAGACCATCGGTTTTCCCACTTTCCGGGTAGGCAAACCGCCGCAGCGCCCCCACAATGCGCTCCTTCATTTCCCCCGCCGCGTCGTTGGTAAACGTAATAGCCAGCACCCGCTTGAAATACGCCGGGTCGTCGGCCCCCAGCGCCAGCAGCAGGTATTCTTTCGTTAATTGGTACGTCTTCCCCGAGCCAGCGGAGGAGGAGTAGATGCGGAAGGAGGGAGGCATAACTTTACAGCTTATAAACAAAAAAACGCAAATGTCCTGTCTCGGAGTCTTATTTTCAGTTGACCAAAAAACAGTCGATTTAATCAAGGAATTGCTTTCTGATGATGAACGAGTCGATTATATTAGAGAGGTATTAGAAGTGGACTACTTTGAGAATAATCCGCAGTGGGTTTATGAGCTGGACAAAGCTTGGGATGGAATGCATCGGACCCTTACAGATGGGGAATTAGAATTCGATAATGACGATTATCCCCTTAGCCACGTAATTCTTGGTGGCGAAATATTGTGCGAGAACGATAACTACATTATTGTTCTCAAGGACAAGGAACAGGTTTTAGAAATAGCGGCTGGCGTTTCAAAAGTGTCAAAAGAAGAATTTGCAAAGAAGTATTTCTTATTGGACCCTGATAATTACGATAGTTCAGTTGATGAAGAAGACTTCGAATATACTTGGGCATATTTTGAAGACAGCATAAGTTTTTGGCAGAAAGCTGCGCAAGAAAATCGAAGCGTACTATTCACAGTCGACCAATAGAAACAGTCAGCCACCCCACCATCTCCGCCGTCACGCGCACCGGCCGGCCGCTCTTGGGGTCGAGCAGCACCCAGGTCGTTTCCGCCTCGCACAGCAGCACGCCATCGGCGGCGCGGGTGAGGCGGGTGTAGCGCAGCGACGTAGCCCCGCTGGTTTCGCCCACCCAGGTGCTGGCCCGCAGCGTCTCGCCCGCGAAGGCCGATTGCAGGTAGCGAATCCGGTGCTCGCGCACCACCCAGATAATCTGCTCACGCAGTTCGGCCGGGCAAATGCTCAACCAGTGCGCGCCGGCCACGTCCTGCACCCAGCGCACGTATTCCACGTTGTTGGCGTGGCCCAGCGCGTCAATGGCACTGGCCGGCACCTGGAATTCGTGGGAGAAAGCGTGGGCGGGCGCGTCGGGCATGGGGGCGGCGGTATGCAGTGTGAAGAAGCAGGCCACAAAAGAACGTCATGCCGAGCGCAGCCGAGGCATCCTGCGTGCGGTAGTAGCTCAATCGTTCGCTAGGCTGACCTTCGGTTCAACGAAGCAAGCGAGATGCCTGGGCTGCGCTCGGCATGACCGACTATGAGGTAGGAAGCATTGCAGCAGCCATTCTAGCCCGCATCGAAAAAAATATCTATCGACTTGGTCATTTGGAAATTCTGCCTATCTTTGACGCAACCTAAGAAACCAAGCCACGGTGGCCCAAAAGCTTAGGGAAATTCCACAACCAACCACCATGCCCACCGGAAAGGTAAAATTCTTTAATGACACCAAAGGCTTCGGTTTCATTAAAAACGACGAAACTGGCGAAGACATCTTCGTTCACATCAGCGACCTGCAGGTTAGCTCGATTCGTGAAAACGACCACGTGCAATACGAAGTAGCTCAGGGCAAAAAAGGCCCGAACGCAGTGAAAGTATCGCTGATTTAATTCAGCTGTAGCTTTGCAATCCTAAGAAAGCCCGCCTTTGGCGGGCTTTTTTTTGTGCCGGTGGGGCAAGGTTTAAAGAAGAACGTCATGCAGAGCGCAGCGAAGCATCTCGCGTGCTTCAACTAATCAGTGCCTGCGAGCGAGATGCTTCGCTGCGCTCTGCATGACGTTCTTTCCATTACTTATTCTCGGAGTATTAGCTTTTCTCGAATAAAAACCTTACCTTTGCACCCGCATTTGAGGACGGCCTAAGTCCGCGCAAGCCCGAGAGTGGCGCTAACGCATTGGTCGCGTAGTTTTTTGGTTGTTTTTTCCCGCCTGATTGTGACAAGGTAGAAGGAGGGGAAACGTCGCTGAGTACGGCTGTTTTCAGAGCTAAGTCTCTTTTTCCCTTATCAACTCCAATCATGGAAGCTGAAAAAATTGTGGTTCGCTTTGACGAACTGAACCTCTCCGAGGAAGTACAACGCGCCATCACCGAGATGGGCTACGAGGAAGCTTCGGCCATTCAGGCCGCCGCCATTCCCGTGCTGCTGTCCGGCAAAGACGTTATCGGCCAGGCCCAGACGGGTACCGGCAAAACCGCTGCCTTCTCCATCCCCGCCATCGACAACATCGATACCGAGAGCAAAGACGTGCAGGTATTGGTGCTCTGCCCCACCCGCGAACTCGCGGTACAGGTGTCGGGCGAAATCCAGAAATTGGGCAAGTATAAGCGCGGCCTGATGGTGGTGCCCATCTACGGTGGCAGCCCCTACGACCGTCAGCTCCGCGCCCTGGAGCGTGGCGTGCAGATTGTGATTGGCACGCCCGGCCGGGTGATGGACCACATCGAGCGCGGCACCCTGCGCCTCGATAAAACCACGAAAATCATCCTCGACGAAGCCGACGAAATGCTCGACATGGGCTTCCGCGAGGACATCGAGTACGTGCTCAGCAAGATGCCCGAAGACCGCCAGACGGTGTTCTTCTCGGCCACGATGAGCAAGCCCATCATGGAGCTCACCAAAAAATATCAGCGCGACCCGCAGATTGTGAAGGTGAACCATAAGACGATGACGGTTACCAACATCGAGCAGAGCTACTACGAGGTGCGCGGCCCCCAGAAAAAGGACGTGCTGACCCGTTTGCTCGACATGTACAACCTGAAGTCGACCATCGTTTTCGCCAATACCAAGCGCATGGTGGACGAAATTGTTGCTGACCTGCAAGCCAAAGGCTACTTCGCCGAAGGCCTGCACGGCGACATGGGCCAGCAGCAGCGCCAGAACACGCTGGACAAATTCCGCAAGTCGACGCTGGAAGTGCTGGTGGCTACCGACGTGGCCGCCCGCGGCATCGACGTTGACAACGTGGAAGCGGTAGTGAACTACGACCTGCCCGCCGACGAAGAATACTACGTTCACCGCATCGGCCGCACGGGCCGCGCCGGCAAGTCGGGCAAAGCCTTCACGTTTGTGAGCGGCCGCGACATCTACAAGCTGCGCGACATCATGCGCTTCACCAAGGCCGACATCAAATTGGCGCAGGTGCCGTCGTTTGCTGATGTGTCGGAGGTGAAAACCACGCTGTTCCTGAACCAGATTAAGGAAATCATCGAGAAAGGCAACCTGGAGAAATATGTGGGCCGCGTGCAGCGCCTGCTCGACCAGGGCGACGAAATTACCTCGCTCGACATCGCCGCAGCCCTGCTGAAGATGACGATGAAGGAGGACAAGAGCGCTCAGCAGAGCCTCGACGCCAGCAAGGCGGCCGGCACGGCCCGCCCCGGCTACACCCGCCTCTTCGTGACCATGGGCAAGAAGGACCGGATTCACCCCCGCGACATCGTGGATTTGATTTCGGAATCGACCAACCTGACCGGCGCCAAAGTGGGCGATATCGCCCTCTACGACAAGTTCAGCTTCGTGGAAGTACCGTCGGAATTTGCCGATGAGATTGTGAGCAAGCTGGGCCGTACCAGCATCCAGGGTTCGCCGGTGAGCTTCAGCATTGCTACTCCGGTGCAGGAGGGCGAGGCCAAGCAGGAAGGCTTCAACCGCGGCGGTGGCCCGGGCGGCTTCGGCGGCGACCGTGAGCGTCGTCCCTTCAACGGCGGCGAGCGCCGTGAGGGCGGCTACGGCGGCGGCTACAAAGGCGGCAACCGCGGCGGTGGCAGCTTCGGCGGCGGTGAGCGCCGCGAAGGTGGCTACGGCGGCGGCTACAAAGGCAACCGCGACGGTGGCAGCGGCTACGGCAACCGCCCCAGCTACGGCGACCGTCGTGAAGGCGGCACTGGCAAGTCGGGCTACGGCAACCGCCCGAGCTACGGCGACCGTCCCAGCTACGGCAACAAGCCGAGCTACGGCACGCCCCGCGAGTACGATACAACCCGTGCCCCGCGTGCTCCCCGCAACGAAAGCTTCGACGAATAGTCTTTTGCTAGATTATCTGGGTTAACCAGTTGTGACGATTTATGTGTTTATAAAAGAAGAAGGTTAGAAGGCAAAAAAGCCGCTCATTGAGCGGCTTTTTTGTTTGTATTCCAGTAAGGTTTTCGTCGGAAGTTATTTCGACGAGTCGCGCAGGGCTTTGATTTTATCGTGGCCTTCCATCACGCCTTGGTACTGCTTTTCGATGACCGATTTCAGTGCGGAAGGCAGGCCTTCAGCTTTCAGGGCAGTTTGGTAGGCTTTCTTGGCGTAGTCCTCGCCGCGCTCGCACTCGGCGAGGATGCTGTGGCGGTCTTTGCCGGTCACGGCCGATTTCAGGTCAATCCAGGTGCGGTGGATGGCCCCGGTGATGGAGCCCTGTGCGCCTTCGTTGGTATCGGGCTTGAGGTCGAGCTTGAACATCTGGTCTTCCAGCTCGGTGAGGTAGCTCGAACGCTGGGCAGCGAAATGCTTAAAGGTGTCTTTCAGGTCGGCGTCCTGCACGTCGGTCATCGCCTCGGCGTAGCCTTTCTGGCCGTCTTTGAGGGTTTCTACCAGTTCGTTGAGCAGGGCTTGGGTGGCTTTGGCTTCCATTGGAAAGGGAAAATTAAGGTGAAAGTTTGTGCTTTCATTTACTCCCTGTCCGTGTGGAAGGTTACACGGCTACGGTTGGCGACACGGCCATGGCGCGACCGGCTAAGAAACCAGTGGTCCAAGCGGCCTGAAAGTTGAAGCCCCCGGTAATGCCATCAATGTCCAGCACTTCGCCGGCAAAGTAGAGGCCCGGTACGCGGCGGCTCTGCATGGTTTTGAGGTCGACTTCATCGAGCGAAACGCCCCCGCAAGTCACAAACTCTTCTTTATAAGTGGTTTTGCCACGCACGGCGAGTGGCGAGCGGAGCAGTAACTCCAGCAAACGGTTTTGCGCCTTGGCTGGCACGTCGCTCCAGCGCAGTTCCGGGCCGATGCCGGCTTGCTCGGTCAGGTTGCGCCAGAGGCGTTGGGGCAGACCGCATTGCGGGTTGGCAGCCACGGTTTTCTTGCCATTTTCCTGCCGAAACTGTTGCAGCCAAGGGCGCAATGTTTCTTCGGTAAAAGTAGGAATCCAGTTAACCAGCGCGGTTCCGACGTAGCCCAATTCGCTCAGCCGCCGGGCGCCCCAGGCCGAAAGCTTCAGCACAGCCGGGCCGCTC
The DNA here is from genome assembly GCF_022811645.1 of Hymenobacter monticola. Classification (NCBI taxonomy): domain Bacteria; kingdom Pseudomonadati; phylum Bacteroidota; class Cytophagia; order Cytophagales; family Hymenobacteraceae; genus Hymenobacter; species Hymenobacter monticola. The sequence continues at coordinate 4,085,647 of NZ_CP094534.1, forward strand.
ACACCCCAGTGCGTGACGAGCAGCGGGCCTTCATACTGCAGCTTTTCGCCGGCCAGCACCACGCGGGCCTGGGGCACGCTCACGCCCATCAGTTCGCTTAGGGGCGAATCGGGCACATTGAAGGTGAAGAGCGACGGGACCGGCTCGGCAATGGTGTGGCTGAGGGCGCGGAGCCAGTCGTAGTTGGCGCTTTTCGGGTTGCCGCCGGTAGCAATGAGCAGGCGTGAGGCGTGCACCGTAGGGCCAAGCTGGGATGCGCCGCTGCCGCTTATATTCAGTTGGAAACCACCATCCGGCAATGGTTGAATCTCATCGGCGCCGACGTTGGTGACGATGCGCACGCCGGCCCGGCGCGCTGCCTCTTCAAGAGCGCGGGCAATGGTTTCACTCGAATCGGTGGTGGGGAACATGCGGCCGTCGGCCTCGGTCTTCAGCGTCACGCCGCGCCGGGCAAACCAGGCAATAGTATCGGCTACGCCGAATTGCTGGAAGGCGGATTTCAGCTGCTTGCTGCCGCGCGGATAATGGGCCACGAGCTGCGCGGCGGTTTCGCAGGCGTGCGTCACGTTGCAGCGCCCGCCACCCGAAATGCGCACTTTGCTCAGCAGCTTGCCCGTTTTCTCGAGCAGAAGTACCTGTAAATCGGGATTGGCCTCAGCGCAGGCAATGGCACCGAAAAAGCCGGCCGCGCCGCCACCCAGCACGGCAACAAGAGGTCGAGACGCATCCATGTTCACCCCGCAAAGGTACGGCCGCCGGCTTGCCTAGCAGTGCGCCAACGCCCCCAGCACATCGTCGTGCTGAAACTGGTAGGGCAGGAGTGAGCGCACCAAGCTGCTGTCGATGGTTTTACCCGTGCAGCCTTCTTCGTCCTTGAAAGTGGGCGGCTCCAGCTTGAGGTGTCGCGCTGCAGCCGAATAAAAATCGCGCCGCAGCGGGTGCTGGTCGGCACATACATTCAAGGTGTGGCCCCAGGCCTTATGCTGGATAATCGCCGATAGCACGCCCACCACATCGGTCAGGTGCACCAGGTTGACGGGGGCATTGCCCTGGGCCAGGTCGCGGCGGCCGGCCAGGAAGCGGCCGGGGGCGCGGTCGGGCCCGATGAGGCCGCCCAGTCGCACCACGGTGCTTTTCCACTGGCCGTAGCGGGGCACAAAGTGGCCTTCGGCGCGCAGCACGTCGGAGGCGGCGTCGCGGGTGCTGATGGCATCGGCTTCGCGCATCACGCGCGACTCGTTGGGGTACACGCTGGTTGAACTCACGAACAGCACGTGGGGCGTGCCCGCCTTGGCTACCGCCCGATGCACCGGCCGCAGCAGGGTGGGATAGGCGCCCGCGGCGGCGGCACGGGGCGGCACGTTCAGTACCAGCACGTCGGCCGCTTTGAGCAGGCGCATGAGTAGGGCTTCGGACGAAGCATTAAAATCGGCTCCCAATTGAAGCAAATGGGGCTGAATACCGTCGGCTTCCATGCCGGCGATGTTTTCGGGAGTGGTGGTGGTGCCCAGCACAACATGGCCCGCTGCAGCCAAGGAGCGTGCCAGCGCCAGCCCGAGCCAGCCACAGCCTAATACTAATACGGTGGGAAATTCCGCTCCCGATGTCGTGCTCGCGGAGCCTCCGGAAATGGAACTTGTCATGTCAACCCAACAAATAAATCGCCTTAATGGCACGAAGGTGCGAAAAAAATAGGGAATACTATATTCGGCAACCAAAATAATCTACTGAGCCCTACAGTTGGGGCTGGCCGGCTTCTAGTACCTTCGGGCGGCGGACTGTGCCGCACTTCCCACCCTCATTCTGCTTCCGCATGAACACTCCCTACACGCAGCCCATGTTGCGCGACAACGCGCTGGCCGGCAAAACCATCATCGTGACCGGCGGCGGCACCGGCCTGGGCCGGGCCATGACCACCTACTTTTTGCAACTCGGCGCCAACGTCACCATCAGCAGCCGCAAGCTCGAGGTGTTGGAAAAAACCGCCGAAGAACTGCGCCAGCAAACCGGCGGCAAGGTGCTGGCCGTGGCCTGCGACGTGCGCAAATACGACGAGGTGGAAGCCATGCTGGAACGGACCATCCAGGAATTCGGCGGTGTCGACGTGTTGCTCAACAACGCGGCCGGCAACTTCATCAGCCCTACCGAGCGTCTGAGCCACAAGGCATTTGATGTGATTGTGGACATCGTGTTGCGCGGCTCCTACAATTGCACCCTGGCCGTGGGCAAGCGCTGGATTGCCGACAAAAAGCCCGGCACCATCTTGAACATCGTTACGACCTACGCCTCCGTGGGCTCGGCTTTTGTGGTGCCCTCGGCCACGGCCAAAGCAGGCGTGCTGGCCATGACCCGCTCCCTGGCCGTCGAATGGGCCAAGTACGGCATCCGCTCCAACGCCATCGCGCCCGGCCCGTTTCCAACCGAAGGCGCCTGGAGCCGCCTCTTCCCCGAGCCGCTGGCCAGCAAGCTCGACCCGGCCGCCAGCGTGCCGCTCAAGCGCGTGGGCCAGTATCAGGAACTTGCCAACCTGGCGGCTTACCTGGTGTCGGATTTCTCGGCTTATGTGAACGGCGAAGTGGTGACCATCGACGGCGGCGAATGGCTGAACGGCGCGGGTGAGTTTAACAAGCTGGAAATGCTGACGCCCGATATGTGGGACCAGATTGAAAAAACAATGAGAAGATAGGCACCCTTGTCTTCCTAAGCAAAGCGAAGGACCTTATCACGCGGGAAAATTCCGACGCGATAAGGTCCTTCGCTTTGTTTAGGAAGACAGATGAGAGCTAGAGCTTATAATCCTTATAGTCTTTGGAAAACTCTTCGAGGGGAATATTCTGGTTAGGAACTACCTCGAGGAATTCAAACTTTTCAAAAAGGCCTTTGTCGTCGTTTACCTGCACCAAGGTGGGCAGATAGGTTTTAGGGTCGACGCAGAGCACGGTGCGGCGGCCGTAGGCGTTGGGGACTTGCAGCACCTTGCCTTCGGGAATTCTCTCGCCAATGGTCAGGTCGTTGCGGGTAATGATGCGGTATTCGCCGCAGCCAAACCGTTCGGCCACCGACTCGATGGTTTCGTTTTTGCCGGCCTTGTAGCTCACGTAGCGAAACTGGGGGAAGTCGGAGCGCAGCACATAATTGGTGCGGCCTTGCAGGGTGGTGTCGCCCACGTAGCGAAACGACTTGCTGTAGGAATTGTCCTGCCGCAAGCCGGTGGTGCGCAGCAAGTCGGAAATGGTACCGAAACCGGCTTCCAGCGCCGTGTGGTGTTGGTTGGCGCGCATGAGCTTGCCGTTGGGGTCGAGGCTGAGCGTGACGTAGGGGAAGCTGGCCGGGTATACCCAGGCATCGCCGCCGTTTTGGCCTTGCAGCCAGAGCACCTCCACGCCTTTCTGGTTTTTGATGTAAATGCGCAGCGGCTTGTAAGTCAGCTTCATGACGCTGCGGGCTTGGTTAATGTTGCCGCCGATACGTTCCTGTGCCTTCACCACGCAGCGCAGAGTTTTCAGGCCCTCAATGGCGGCGCTCATACGGGCCGTCAATTGCTCTGTGGTGATGGAAGGAGGGGGCGGGGTTGTTGCTGCGGCCAAGGTAAAAAGCGTCCCCGCAGCACCAGTAATTACACAGGCAAAGCGCCAATTGAATAATGAAATACCTTTCATTTTGAAAACAGCCAGAGGTGATAATTGCAGAAAAATTAGTTTAAGCTAATGTGCGGAAAGCGGGACGCCGTGCTGTCGAATATAAACAACTCATCTATTTCCACACCTTGCAAATGCGGGTAGAGCGGAAACTGCTCGACCACGGCCTGCACAGCAGCAGCATCGTCGCCGTTTATCGTCACCCAGCCGCGGCTGCGGTCGCTGCTGATGGCGTATACCTCCACGATTTTTTCGTTGAGCAGCTGGTTGATAAATGCCCGGTGTTCTGGTATCAGGGAGATGAATTCTTCATCGAAAGTTTCCGGCAAGCGAATGGAAACGACAAACGTGGGCATAGAAAACGAAATAGTAAAAGCAATTACGAGTGGCCCAATTCAGCCACGCTGGGCTGAGCCAAATCGCCCTCAGCGGGGCGGGTAGCATTGTCGGGGCCAGTTGCAGTAGCTACTGCGGTGTCCTGGCCGCGGGCCGTTTGTTCCCAGTCGCGGAATTTGGTGATTTCGGTCTGGAACTTGACGACAAACCAGCTCACCAAGCTCAGGTCATCGAGAAAGCCCACTACTGGAATGAAATCGGGCACAAGGTCGATGGGAGAGAGAACGTAGAGCAACACTGCCAGCCCCGAAACAATGGTGCTCGTGGAAATGTCGCGGTAGTCGCCGCTGATGTAGCTGCGCACCAGCCGCACCAGGGTGAGGGCGACGTCGAACAGCTGACGAAATTTATTGTCTTTGCTGTCCTTGACGGCCAATTTGTCGGCCACTTCGTTGAGCACGGTTACGACCTTGAAAGGACGGCCCAGTAGCTTGGTGGCACGACCAATGAAGACGTTGAACAGTACGTTTTTGGATAGTTTGAGGCCTTTTTCGGAGAGAGATGACATAGAGGGAAACAAGTGAGTGAGGCTGCCTTTACGCGCAAGCCTTCCCGGGCGTTGTTGGGAGGCTTTCAAACACCGTGCCCGGCCTTGCTACCGCTCGAACAGCGGCGTGGTGCCGCCCACCCAATCCTTGTCTTTGTTGAAGTCTACACCAATCATTTCGCCCCGGCTCAACCGGCTCAGTCCCGTTAATAATTGCGGATGGGTTTCACCTTCGGGCCAGATGTAGAGCAGGCGAATTTCGCATTTCACCAAGCCATCGGGCGACTGCACCACGGGCTCGTAATTGACTTTACGCTGCAACAAATAATGCTGCTTGTCAGTCAGTGCATCCAGGTCTGCAGCGGTGAAGTGCAGCCGTACGCCGGCCCCGGCAAAAGAAAATAGCGGCTTCAAAACGTAATTCTCTAAATCGGCCGGATATTCTTCTAATTCATGCAGAAAATAGCTGGGCGGCACGAACAGGCCCTGCAGGAATGGAAGCGTGTATTTGCTGATGCGGAAAAACCAGTTGGGATGTCCAACCCATTTAACATCAACCTCATCGGTTAGTTTGAATTCGGTATTTAATTCCGGATAGCGTGCTAACTCATCGAATATAATTCGATTATAAATGCGCTTTATTTCTATTTCGCGCCCGTCTTTCTCGTACAATAATTGTTTGCCACGCTTTCTGATTTTGGTGATGCAAACGGCTTCAATTTCCCAGAGCTTGTTGGTTAGCGCGAAATCGATGCGCGTCTTTTGCTTTTCTGGAAACAACTCCAGCAAAATGACGTTTTCGGCCGGCTGGTCACCTAAAATAAAGTCACGCATGCGCGCCTGGTAGGTGTCAAAATCCGAAACCTCAATAAAAGGCGTTACCGAATCCGGAATGGGAAAGTGGCGCGCAAATACGCCCGGCAGCCACGATTGAAACGCGTAGAGCGATGGAAACCCTTGCATCTCAATCAGCTGCGGCTCCAACTCGCCGTTGGCATTGCGGCACACCGCGAAATCGAACGTCAGGAACTCCGGGCGAGCGTCTTCGTTCGGCACGCGCTGATGCGATGGGATGGAAGCCTCGGTTAGTTCTTTAAAATTGGGCTGCCCGATTACCTGTACAATGCTTTCGCCCGCGGCAATTAATTTATCCCGCAGACTTGCCGGAATAAAAACCGGAGTTTCGGCCACCCGGAAATCCAGTTGGCCAGGCAGCTGCTGGTCTATGTCGGCCAGCATTTCTTGGTAGCGGGCAGGGGTGAAGGCGGCGTTATAGGTGTGGCGAGGTTCCGGAATCATGGCGTGTGACGGGAGCGGTGATTACGCAGCGGTGGGTTGGCCGAGCTCGGCGAGGGCGCGGCGCAGGAAGGTGGGCACCACCACCGATTCGGTGTGCTCGATGGTGGTGGGGTCGGCCAGCAGGCGCACCATTTCGTGGTACTTGGCCTCGCCGTAGGCGGTGATGACCTGCTGCTTGCGCTCATCGGTGAGCATGTAGCGCAGCATGCCTTCGCCGTCGGCCTCGGGATGAAACTGGGTGCCAATAACTTCGGGCGTAAAGCGAATGGCCATCACAGCGCGTTCCAGCGGCACATGGGGCCGCTCTTTTTCTAAACACAGCACCCGGGCGCCGAAGGCATTCAGGCGGTCCATGTCAAGGTTGGTGAGCTGGAAGTCGCGCGAGTCGACAATGTAAAAGGGCTCGGGCAGGCCCTGCAGCACGGGTTCGGCCTGGCCGGCGGGGGTGAGGTGCACCGGCAATACCCCGAAGGAGGTGGACTTGCGGCGGCTCACCGTGCCCAGGCCCAAGTGCCGGCTCACGAGCTGGAAGGAGTGGCAGATAAGCAACAGGTGCTTCTTGTTTTCCTGGGTTTGGTTGTGGGCCAGCAGCGCATCAATGAACGCGAAATACGGACGCTCCCAGGGCTCTTCCGATGGCAGCGGGCTGCCGGGGCCACCGCTGGAAATATAAATATCGTATTCCAGGCCGGGCACTACGTTTTCGGCCCGAACATTATAAGTATCAACATCAAAAGTAAGGCCGTTTTCAGCCGCGCTGCGGGCCAGCAGCTGCCGAATGCAGCGCATTCCTTCATTGCGGGCGTTATCGTACATGTCCAGAATGGCAACGCGAATAGCTTCCATAATTTGTTGAATAAACAGGTCGTTTCGACCAAAAAATAGAAATAGGCCAAGCTGACGCCAGGCTGAAAAAGAAACAACGCCAACCGGGCGGCTGGCGTTGCTAAGGCAAAGATAAGAAGGCTAGAGCCCGTGCGTCGTCTCGGCCAGGATGTAGTCAACCACTTTGCTGAGGTCATTGGTTTCGCGGAAGACCTGGAGCTGGCGGTCGGCGCCGGTGCCCATTTCCATCATTTTCAGCACGTACTCCACTTCGTGGCGGCTGCCGAGGTCGTCCACCACATCGTCGATAAAGTCCAGCAGCTCCAGGATGAGCTTCTTGGTGGGCACCTCCTGCTGAATGCCAAAGTCAATCATGTTGCCGTCGAGGCCGTAGCGGGCGGCGCGCCATTTATTTTCCTTGATGAGAGCGCTGCGGTAGATACGGAAGTTGAGGTTTTGGGCCTTCAGCTTGTAGATTTTGGCCACCAGCGCCTGCATCACGGCCGCTACCGCAATGGTTTCGTCGGCGCGCATCATCATGTCGCAGATGCGGTACTCGATGGTGTCGAAGAAGGGGTGCAGGCGCACGTCCCACCAGATTTTCTTGCCGTTGTCGATGCAGCCGGTTTTAATGAGCAACTGCACAAACTCGTCGTAGTCGCTGGCGCTGTGGAAGAAGCCCGGGATGCCCGTGCGCGGAAACCGCTCGAACACCTTGGTCCGAAACGACTTGTAACCCGTTTCGCGCCCTTCCCAAAACGGAGAATTAGTGCTGAGCGCGAACAAGTGCGGCAAAAAATACCGCAGCGTGTTCATCATGTACACGCCCATTTCGCGGTTTTCGATACCCACGTGCACGTGCATGCCGAAAACCAAGTTGGAGCGGGCAGCTTCCTGCAGCTCTTCCACGATTTTGTCGTAGCGGGCATCGGGCGTGATGGGCTGCTCCTGCCAGCGCGAAAACGGGTGCGTGCCGGCCGCGCCAATTTTCAGCCCCTGCCGGTCGGCCAGCTCAATCACCTGGCGGCGCAGGTGCAGCACCTCGGTGCGGGCTTCGCTGATGTTGTGGCAGATGTTGGTGCCCACTTCCACCACGGCCTGGTGCATTTCGGCTTTCACTTGCTCCTGCAGCGTGACGCGGCCGCCCTCTACAATCTGCGACAGGTGGGAGCGGAGCTCCCGGGTTTCGGGGTCAATGGTCTGGAATTCTTCCTCGATGCCGAGGGTAAACGTGGGCATGGCCATGGGGCAGGACGAATACGATAAAGACAAAGACTAGCGCCCTGCCACCCAGTGTGGGAAAGAAACACACCCGGAGGCAGGGCGCCAGCGCGGCTATTCCTTCTTTTTAGGTGCGGCTTTCTTAGCTGCGGGGGCCTTCGGAGCCGCCGGTTTCTTCGCGGCAGCCGCGGTACTGGCCGCCTTGGGCGCGGGCGCTTTCTTCGCGGCCGACTGCTCGCTGGCCGATACTTCGCCGGTGGGCGGTTCGGGCGTGGGGGCGCCGGCGGCTTTCTTCGGCGCGGCTTTTTTGGCGGTGGGCTGGGGGGCACCGGTGGCGCCGAGGTCGTTGGTTTCGCGTACCGACTGGCCCATTTGCACGTTCGAGCCGATGGTGGGCGAGCCCTTGGGGGCAGCGCGCACCGAATCCTGCACGAAAGTGCCCCAGGTGAGGTTGGTGCGGCCGGGGCGGCTGGCTTTGGCCCGCTCGATGGCCAACTGGGCAGCGTGCTCCACCACCCACTCAAAGTTCTCAGCACCAACGGAATTGATGTCGGCATCGGGGGCCGGGTTGCCGAAGTCAATGGCGATGGGCACCCCGTCGCGCACGGCAAATTCTACCGTGTTGAAGTCGTAGCCCAGGCCCTGGCACAGGCGCAGGGTGTAGTCTTTGATGGTATCGAGCAGTTTCTGGCCAGCTTCGCCCTCGGTTTTCATCGTGGTCTGGTACCGCTCGTGGGGGGCGTTGCGGGGCTCGTAGGGCATGATGAGCACGTGCTTGCCACCCAGGCAGTAGCAGCGGAAATAGTCTTCAAACTCGATGGCTTCCTGGTAGAGCATCACCAGCTGGCCGGTTTCGTCGTAGGCGCGCCAGGCTTGCTCGGGGTTGTCTACCTTATAGACGCTCTTCCAGCCGCCGCCGGCGTGGGGCTTCATAAAAGCCGGAAAACCAATGTGGTCGAAAGCTTTTTGCCAGTCGAACAGGGCCAGGTTGCGGAAGGAGTTTTCGGTGGTGTCGTCGGGGCGGTGCTTGCTGGGGAGCAGCAAGGTCTTAGGCACCGGCACGCCAAGCTGCACAGCCAGCGCGTTGTTGAAAAACTTCTCGTCGGCGCTCCACCAGAAGGAGTTGTTGATGATGGCCGTTCCAGTGAGGGCGGCGTTTTTGAGGTAGGCGCGGTAGAAGGGCACGTCCTGCGAAATGCGGTCGATGATGACGTCGTAGCCGCAGGGCACGGCCTGCTCCACCTGCTCGATGTTCACGAACTCGGCCGTGATGCCGTCCACGGCTTTCTGGTTCACGCGGTCGACAAAGGCCTGCGGAAAGGTGTTTTCCTGACCAAAGAGTATTCCTATCTTCTTCATTCGGTGTTTGGTGTTGGTAATGAGTGTGTTATGTTTAATCAATATAGTGTTTTGATAACCCTGTACCCAAATTTGTGTCTTTCTGGGTACATGGTCGTTGTTTCCGGGTACATGGCTTGGGCAAATATAGGAAGCTGAGCCAATGGTACTTTACTGGGTATAGCTGAAACCTGAGAAACTTTTGCCGCTACGGTTTCTTGTGCTCCTCGAAATTTCTTCGCTACGCACGTTCACGGGGCAGCAGCAGGTAGACAGGGTAGAGCCGTAAACGTGTGGCCGGAGGCGCGGAAATGAATGGTTTCGGGTGATTTTTGAAAGGGCGTTCAAAAGATGGGCGTTTTCGCTGGTGCCCGTGGAAAGAAACATGCGAATATGAAGCGTAGAGGGTGTTTTGTACTTTTGGCGTTATGACTTTGTACTTTTCAGGCTACTGTGTAAATGTAGTGCTTTTCCGGTTTCTGGGCGCAATTGCAGGGGTTTTTCAGGGATTTTCTACTGTTGCGTAAAGCGAAACCGGTTACCCCGTTTTTGGAACCTTCCAGAAGAAAAAAGAAAGGCCGACCCCAGCGGAATCGGCTTTTACTGTGATGCTACCGGGATTCGACGCCGGTACTGTTAAATACTCTGCCTGCGGGCTACCAGGGATTTTCTTCTACCAATTGTGCGGTACTGATGTCGAGGGAATCCAGTAGCGCGAAGAATTCGGCGTCTTGCTCAGGGGTTGATGCTGGAAAGGGAGAGGTAGCCATATTTGGCGTGTGTGCAGCTATAGTTATAGCGCGAGCTGTGACGGCAATGGCATCGGCCATATTTGGCGCGAGTGTAGCTATAGTTATAGCGGGAGTAGTAGAGCCTGGGGTAACTTGTGCTACGGCTGTGGCATCGGCTATTGTTGGCGCTGCTGTTTCCGTGGTTGCCGGAGGCGCTGTAGCATCGGCCATATTTGGCGCGTCTTCACCTATAGTTATAGCACCTTTGAGTTCGCGCAGGTTGGCAACGCTGGGGCTGGGGGTTTCGTGGGCAAGGTAGCTTGCCAGTAGCGCCGCGTATTTCTTGCGCTCACGGGTTACGGTGCGCGAGGGCACGTTCAACGCTTTCAGACGGGCATCAATCTTTTCCAGGTCGTAGCCGTGTTTTTCCAGGAAAGAAAACTCAGGAGCGTCTTTGTAGCTCAAGGTATCGGCAAAGGCCAGGGACTTCGCTGCTGCTGGGGCTTCAATAGCTGCGTAAGCCTCTTTTGTGATTTCTGCGAACTGCGTAGCCAGGGGGTTACTTGTGGATTGGAGTAGGTCCGTGAGCATAATAGCGGGGGCAATGTCAGGGAAGTATTGCCGTAGTTTCCGCTTGCCATTGATTTCTGTTTCTATGCGGGTTTTGCCCGCGTAGTAGGCAGCTACGGTCTTGCGTTCAGTTGCAGTCAGGGCGTTGCGGTATGCAGTGTTGGCGGGGCGGGCGTACTCACGGCCCTTATCGTAGATTTTCAGGTACTCCCGTCCCTTGCCCGTAGTTTTCTGTATGTAGGTCACGCTTTCGTCTTTGTATTCTACAAGGAGATAGCCACGGGTGACGTGTAGTTGAGCCAGCGGCGCGGCGTAAACGGCAAAGGGTTGGGATAGCGTGAAATCGTGCGTTTGGTGGGCTTTCAGTACGTGGGCTTCACGTAGCACCTCGGGAACGTCAAAGCTCAGTGGAGCGGCCTCTATAATGTTTCTGAGAGCCTGCTGAATGGTTGCGTTACTCAGTAACCCAGGGTACCGCCCCTTGAGAATCTTCGCGCTGAATTCCACGGCTGTTTCTGTGTCGCCGATGCGAATATTAATGATGCCGGGGGCGGGGGCGGATAGATAGTAATTATTGCGGTCTACGTGCTTGTTACTGGGAAACGCAGTAAAGGCGGTATAATCTACGGTAGTCAGGGAGAGGTTGGGAAATGCTATTTTAAGCGTGTCGAATCGGGGGAGCATCTGGGTTTAAGGTGGACGGAAGGGGTTATGCAGCCTGGGGCTGTTCGGAAGCTGGGGCTTCAAGGAAATGCTGTAGAATGCGGATTTCGCGGGCTGCTACGGCTTGCATGTATTCATGTAGCGTCAGGGAGTGGATTGCGGCAAGCTGCTGTAGCTGCTGGTGTTGCTCAGGAGTAACTTTGATTTCGAGGGTCATGGTTTTGGGAATGCATTGGGTTGTTATTCAGTCTGTTTGACGGGCTGTGAGGAAGCGTAAGCTTCGAGGTAATGGCGTAGCACGGTGGAAAGGGTTTCGCGGCGCTCACGGGCTGTTTCCTGGGCTGCTGTGAGCAACTGCTGGGGCAGGCGAAATCTGGTAATCGCGTCTTTGTTGGTATGTGTCATAGTATTAAATAAGGACTTGTGGTCACAAACATCCACCGTTTTCCACTATGAGGAAAATGATAATTTGTAACTTATTGACCTGCAACAGGTGAAACGTTTTGTCACCTGTAATATTTATATTTAATAATTTTTTAATTATATTTTATAACAGGCGCACGAAAAAGCCCCGGCCTGTATTGGCGCGGGGCTACTGGTTGTGCTATTCGTCACCCTCTATCAAGGTGTACATCATTTGTCCGGTTTCGTCGTCTCCTTTCAATTTGATAACCTGCTTTGTCTCAGGGTTTGTGAAAAACAGGTTCTGGGTGTTTATGTCTCCTTCACGTGAAGGTAATACTCCCTCAAATAGCCCTGTAGGGTCTGTGAACCCGTTTTCGGCCGGGCAATAGGTGCCCCCGCCTTTGAGTGGATAACTGAGGTCTGCTGCTTGTGGTGTGTACATTGATTTGTGATGCTGGTGATAAATAGGTAAGGCTTGGGGGACGCATTTGTTACGCTGCGGGAGCTACAGAATCTTGTGAGCTTCGTTAAGCGCCTGCATGTCGCGCTGGCTGTAATAGTTCTGAATCATTTTTACGTCTGCGTGGCCTACCCACCGCGCTACCGTGCTTTCGCTTACGCCTCGGAGTAGCGCGTTATTGATGAAAGTACGGCGGGCGGCGTGGCTCTGTACAAATTCGCATTTGGGTTTGATTTCTTCGGAACTACGGTTGCCGCTGTAATGGGTCCGCACAAATTCCGCCTGTAAGCTGGGGCAGCGTCGGGCAATGGATTCCAGGGCTTGATTGTAGTTCCTGAGCTTGATGGCTGGGAATTGGTGATTGTTACGGGCCAGGATTTCCAACGCTTCGCTGGTGAGCGGCACAATGATTTGCTTTCCCTTTTTCTGCGTCGCCAAGCGTAGGAGCTTGTGACCTACCAACCGCCCGTCGCCTGCGGGCATTTCTTCGATGCTTGATTGGCGAACCCTGGGCAGGTCGGAATGGCGTAACCCGGTTTCGTGGCAGAATAGGAATTGTTCGCGGACCTCTCGCATTACTTCCCATTTGCTCAAGTCCAATGCCTTCATGTCCGCCAATTCCGGGGCGCTCAGAATGACAATGTTTTCATTGGCTTTGTCCGCTACGGGCTTGAACTTGAGCAGAAAGGACAGGTTAATGTTCAACTCATCGGCGAATTCTTTCAGCACGGCCTTGAACTGGGTAGTATAGGCATTTATCGATTGGTTCTTGCACCGCTTAACCTCTATCAACCAGTTCTGAAATTCGTTCAGGGTTGCGAGGCTCACTTGCGTAATGTCCAAGCGGGGGCGAAACGCTGTAATGAGTTTTTGCAAGCCTCTGTAATTTCTGGCAGTCGTAGGCGTGACCGTTGCGCCCTTGCGGCTCAGGAACTCGTCTATGCGGGCCGTGAAGGAATCGACTGGGGCGGATTGCTCCTCTTCGTTGTTGAGCCAAAGCAGGGTATCAAGCAACTCCCGTTCTGCTGCAAGCTCGGCCTCAAGCTGAGCTATCCGTTTACGGACGCCTTCAATGTCCACGGTAATTTCTTCCCGGATTTCAGGTAGGGCAGCGTCTACGGCGACATCTACGGCGCGGGATGTGTCGAGGTGGTACTTAACCGTCTTCGCATCGTAGGAGCCATTTTTACGGTAGGCCCGCCGCGCTACAAGTTCTACCTCTTTTGTCACTTGGGCAATGCGGGCGTTTCTCTCAGCGGCCAAAGAATCCGATGCTTTGACCTTGCCCGCGCCCGTGTTGAAGTCCTGGGGCTTGCAGCTTACGCCCGTGGCGGTCACGAATTCGCTGGGGCCGTAGCGGTAGACCAGGGACACCGGGGCCTCGCCTGTTTTCTTGTTGGTGGCAGCCTTACGGAGCTTGAACGTGATTTTGTACATTTTGAGGACAGGCGTTTTGTCCCTTGTGGCCTGTGCCTCAAAGGTAAGCGTGTACTTGTTAATGTACCCAATCGTGTACCCATTATTTGTCAGAAAGTGCCTCTATTGGCTGAAAAATGCGTTTTTGCCTCGCTATCCTTTTTCCTGACCAAAGAGGATACCGATTTTTTTCATGGCGAAAGGGTTTTGGCAGCGGTTAGGCTAGCGGGGTTGGTGAAGAAATAGGGGTTGAAAAAGGGGGCTTAGGCAATGGTGCTCAGGTACTGCGGGAACATTTCGCGCCACACCGGCCAGTCGTGGTTGCCAAAGGGCTTCACGTCGAGCGTGTGGTGGATGCCTTTCTGGCTGAGCAGGTGCGACATCTGGAAGTTGGCATCCTTGCAGAAGTCGTGCTCGGCGGTGCCCAAGATGATGTTCATCCACTGAAAATGCTCGCTGTGCGCGCCGGGAATGAACTCGGGCGGGTTGTTGTAGTACACGTTGTCGTCGTGGTAGCCGTTCAGAAACTGGCGAATGTCGAAGGCAGCGCCCATTGTGAAGAGGTGGGCCACCTGGTTGGGGTGACGGAAGGCGAAGTTCAGCGCGTGAAAGCCGCCAAAGCTGCAGCCCGCCACGCCAATCTTATCGACGTGGCACTCGTGCTGCAGCATGGGCACCAGCTCGTCGCTCAGAAATTGGTCGTAGAATACGTGATTTTTCACCCGCACATCGGGGGGCAGGTGCTTGGCATACCACGAATGCGCGTCGATGCTGTCGATGCAAAACAGCTTCACCTTGCCGGCTTCCACCAGCGGGCGGGCTGCCTCGATGAGCTTGAAATCGCGGGCTTCGTTGTCGTGGCCCCCGGAGGTGGGGAAAATCACCACCGGGTAGCCCCAGGTGCCAAAAACCAGCATGTCGATGTCCTGGCCGAGGTGGTGAGAATAGAAGCGGCGGTGTTGTTCTTGCACGGGCGGGGGCTGATGGGGTGAAGCCGCCTGAGTGGTGCGGCGCGGCAAACTAGTCAAGAAATGATGGACCCGCTGCATTTAACCGGTTTAAATTTGCGCGCTGGGCTTAATTCCTGGGGTTGCCGTTACTTTGTCTGATGCTTCCCAACCTCGTTCCCTCCGAATTTTCCTCCCTCGGCGCCCGGCTGTGCCGGGAAGTGCTGGCGTCCCGCTTTCTGGAGCGCGACGTGGAGGTGAGCATTCTGCTGCCGCCAGCCAGCGCCGAAGCCGCCGGGCCTTACCCCGTCCTTTACCTCAACGACGGCCAGGACCTGGAGCGACTGGGCCTGCAAGCCACGCTCGATACCTTATATAATAGCGGCGCCCTGCTCCCCTTTGTGCTGGTGGCGCCCCACGCCAACGAACTGCGCACGCAGGAGTACGGCACCGCCGGGCACGCCGATTTCAACGGCCGCGGCAGCCTGGCCGGCGCTTATACTGATTTTGTGCTGCAAGAGCTATTGCCTTTTGCGCAAGCCAATTACCACGCTTCCGCCGAACCCACTGAGGCCGTCATGGCCGGCTTTTCGCTCGGCGGCTTGTCAGCGTTCGATTTGGTGTGGCACCACCCCAGCCATTTCACGCGGGCAGGCGTGTTCTCGGGCTCGTTTTGGTGGCGGCAGCGGGCGCTGGGGGCCGGCTACACGCCCGCCGACCGCATCATGCACAGCCTGGTGCGCGGCGGACAACTGCACCCGCACCACCGCTTCTGGCTGCAGACCGGCACCCTCGATGAGCGTGGCGACCGCAACGAAAACGGCGTTATCGACTCCATCGAAGACTGCCTCGACCTCATCGAAGAGTTGCGCAAAACCGGCCTCGACTTGTCGCAGTCGCTACGCTACGTACAAGTGGAGGGCGGTCACCACCACCCCGATACCTGGGGCCGCGTAATGCCCGATTTCCTGACTTGGGCCTTCGGAAAGGAGCAAAGCGCGCACGAACTGCCCGCGCCACTGCCCGTTGTGCGGCTGTGCTTCGACCCGAGCCTGGTTCCGTCCATTGTGCCTTCTTCAGCACCTGGGCCCGTAGACATTCTGCCGCTGGTGCTGCCCGCAGAGGCTACTCCGGAGCAACCTGCGGCCGCCTTGGTCAGCCTTTCCGTTCCCGAACCTACTTTTTCTATGCCTTTTACCCGTCCCGCCGAAGGCGACTTCCTGCCTTATGCTGCCGGTTACATCAATCAGATTCCCGCAGACATGAGCCCGCTGGACGCATTGCGCAACCAGCCGGCCGAAATCCATGCCGTATTTGCCAATCTGAGCGAGGCGCAGGCCGAAAAAGCATACGCCGAAGGTAAGTGGACGCTCAAGGAAATGCTGCTGCATCAGATTGATAGCGAGCGGGTGTTTGCCTACCGTGCCCTGCGTTTCGCCCGCGCCGACAGCCAGGACTTGCCCGGTTTCGAGCAGGACGACTACGTGGCCAACAGCGGCGCCAACGCCCGCTCCATTGCCAGCCTGCTGGCCGAGTATGACGCTACCCGCGTCGCCACGCTGGCCCTCTTCGAAAGCTTCACCGAGGAGCAGTTGAACCGGCGCGGCACCGCCAACGGCGGCCCGGCCACGGTGCGGGCGCTGCTCTACATTGTGCCCGGCCACGAGCGGCACCATCTGAATATTATTCGCGAACGGTACCTGTCTATTCTGTAGAGCAGTGGCGGTTTTTCGGTAAATTTTCTACCTTCGCAGCAAACAACACGTTGGCCCTAGCTCACGTTAAGACTGCAGCAAATCCCTTCACCCAAATTTCTTTTCAACCATGGCAAAGGCACAAGACGCTCGCAAAGAGAAAAAGAAAGAACCCGCGAAAACGATGAAAGAGAAAAAAGCGGAAAAAGATGAGAAGAAAGTAGCTCGTGCCCGCAAGCAGGAGTAGCGAATTAGGTATTTGACGGAAACGGACACAACCGGCTATCAAGCCGATTGTGTCCGTTTTGCTTTTTAATGGTATAGAATGACCGTTTTATCTGAAAGCGAAGTTGCGGAGCTTCTCCATTGCCTGTGCGTCAGGCTTGGCTTTTGCTTGCCGCCACCTTTGCAACGACGCCTTATCAAGAACCCGCCTAGGTCAGTGGAAAAATTCACCAATGCAGTTTGGAAGGGCGAAGGATTTGACCTACTATTTATTAGCGACCAAAAACTGTATGATGCGGTGAGAGCAATGGTAGGAGCGGCTTTTCAGCAGCATTTAAGTGAATAAGGTTAAAGGGTGTAGTACACTTCTTTCTCTTTGTCATGATGCCGGATGTAGCCGTGCAAAGTCAGCTTTATCAGCGTCTGATATGCCCGGCGCTTGCCGATATTCACCAGCTTCATGTACTGGGCCAGGGTGATGCGCGGGTGAGTTTTCAGGTAATCGATAACGGCTAGCTCCTGCTTGTTTAGCGGGATTTTCTCGAAGCGGGCCTCGGGTTGCTGACGCTCCAACAGCTTCTCGGTGAGGCCGCTGGTTTGCACGCTGGCATCGCGCACGCGCACGTAGCCGCGCCAGTCGTCGGGGGCCACCTGGGCGCGGTGGGGCTTGTTGAGGCTTTCGGGTACGGTCACGATGATGACGGAGCGCCCGTCCTCCTCCACTTCCTGAAAGCGCAGCGTGGTAAGCGGCGGCTCTACGTAATGCTGGGCTGCCTCGCGGAGCACGAATAATTCCTCTTCTGGGTCGCGCACGCCTAGGATGCGGCCGGCGTCGTCGACCCCCACCAGCACCTGGCCGCCGCGGGTGTTGGCCAGCGACACCAGCGTGCGCGAAATGCGGCTGGGGTGCGTCGTCTTCTGCTTGAATTCCAACTCCTCGCCCTCGCCGCGCGCAATTAATCGGTGTAAATCCATGCCTTATTATACGTGAATTGGGCATAAAAAATGCCGCTCCGGGAAACCGGAGCGGCATTTTTTGTTCTACAACTGGTTGCCTTAGAAAGGCAGGTCGTTGTCGTCGTCGCTGGCGATGGGGGCAGCCGAGGGCTGGGCGCGCAGCGTGGGGTTCTGATTTTGCGCGGCGGGGCGGGGAGCGGCTTGCTGGCCACCGCCACCTCCGCCGTAGCTAGCACCACCAGCAGCCTCAATTTTCCAGGCTTCGAGGTTGGTGAAGTACAGCATCTGGCCGTTTTTGTTGAAGCCGCGGCCGCGGAGGTTGAACGTCACCTTCACTTCGTCGCCCATTTTGAAGGGGTCGATGAGGCTGGTTTTGTCCTGAACCATTTGAAACTTAATATGCTCGGGATACTGGCCGTCCTGGACTTCCAGCACGAACTCGCGCTTGCGAAACTTTTCGCTTACCTGCTGTTCGTCAAAGATTTCGTGCAGCCGGCCGGTTACGTCGTATGCCATAAAACTGGGGGTGTTTTGGTAGTAAAAAACTTGAACATCAAACCTACGAAAAAAAACACTACCGAGCCGCTAGCCGTTCCCTCAACCTACCTTTACAGCCCATTTAAGCCGCTTATTTCTCCCAAAATGTTTGCACTCGCCATCCACGGCGGGGCCGGCACCATTGCCCGCGCCTCCCTATCTCCCGACGCTGAGCGCGACTACCGCGCGGCCCTCGAAACGGCCCTCAATACCGGCTACAACCTGTTGCGCGACGGCGCCGCCGCCCTCGACGCCGTGGAAGCCGCCGTGCGCAGCCTCGAAGACTGCCCGCTCTTCAACGCCGGCCGCGGGGCCGTGTTCACCCACGAAGGCCACCACGAGATGGACGCCGCCCTCATGAGCGGCCACAACCGACTGGCCGGTGCCGTGACCGGCGTGCGCCAGGTGCAAAACCCCATCCGGGCGGCCCGGCTGGTGATGGAAAAAACCGAACACGTACTATTAGGCTACCCCGGCGCCGACGAGCTGGCCCGCGAATACGGGCTGCCTTTGCAGCCGGTGGAGTACTTTTTCACCCAGCACCGCTACAACCAACTGCAGGAAGCCCTGCGCGAAGGCCGTATGCGCCTCGACCACAGCCAGGCCCGTCCGGCGGCGACCACGGCGCCACTCGAAGAGCCCGAGAAATTTACGGAACCCGTCGAACCCGACCCCAACTGGAAAAAAGGCACCGTGGGTGCCGTGGCCCGCGACCAGCACGGCCACCTGGCCGCCGCCACCAGCACGGGCGGCATGACCAACAAGCGCTACTCCCGCATCGGCGACACGCCCCTCATCGGGGCCGGCACCTGGGCCGACGAGCGTTGCGCCATCAGCTGCACCGGCAACGGCGAGTATTTCATTCGGGCCGTGGCGGCTTACGACGTGGCTTGCTTGATGGAATACAAGGGCTTGTCGTTGGCAGAAGCCTGCCGCATTGTGGTGCAAGACAAGCTGGCGCCCGTAGGGGGCGAAGGCGGTCTGATTGCCGTAGACGCGGCGGGGAATGTGACGCTACCTTTTAATTCGGACGGCATGTACCGCGCCAGCCGGGTTGAAGGCGGGGAGGCGCTGGTGGCTATATATAAGGAGTAGTCGTAGCGCGAACTTTGTAGTTAGCGTGCCCCGCGCCATTTGGGCGTCGTTAGGGCACGCGAACTACAAAGTTCGCGCTACATCCTACCAGCTGTAGTGCACCAGCGGCCGAATCCGCCGGTCGTAGATTTCCCGCACGGCCTGCATCTGCTCGGCTGTGAGTGCGGGTAGCTCTGCCGCCTGCAGGTTCGAGAGAATCTGCTCGGGGCGGGAGGCACCGGGGATGACGCAGCTTACTTCGTCGAACATCAGAATCCAGCGCAGGGCTTGGGCGGCCAGCGGCGCTTGTTCGCCGAGGGCCTTTTTCAACTCCTCCACGGCGGCGAGGCCGGTTTCGTAGTCGACGCCGGAGAAGGTTTCGCCCCGGTCGAAGGCTTCGCCGTGGCGGTTGAAGGTGCGGTGGTCGTCGGGCGCGAAGTGCGTGTCGGGCGAAAACTTGCCGGTGAGCAGGCCGCTGGCCAGGGGCACCCGCACAATCAGGCCGATGTCGCGGCGGGCGGCTTCTTTGAAAAACAGCTCCGGCGGGCGCTGGCGGAACATGTTGAAGATAATCTGCACGGTGGTCACGTTCGGGAATTCAATGGCTTTCAAGCCTTCCTCCACTTTCTCGATGCTCACGCCGAGGTGCTGAATTTTGCCTTCCTCGCGCAGCCGGTCAAACAGCTCGAATATTTCGGGCCGGTAGTACACGTCGGTAGGCGGGCAATGCAGTTGAACCAAGTCAATGGTTTCCAGCTGCATGTTGCGCAGGCTGTCTTCCACAAACTGGCGTAGCGCTGCGGGCTGGTAGGCGTCGGCCGTGTGGGGCTGAAAGCGGCGGCCGCACTTGGTGGCCACGTAGAGGCGCTCCGAGCGGGAACGCACGAGACGTCCCACGGCTTTCTCGCTTTCGCCGTCACCGTACACATCGGCCGTGTCGATGAAGTTGATGCCGGCATCCACGGCGGCGTTCAGGATGTGGTCGGCGTTTTCGTGGCTGAACGGGTCACCCCATTTGCCGCCCACCTGCCAGGTGCCGAGGCTGATTTCAGAGATGGAAAATCCGGTTTTGCCGAGTTTGCGGTAGTTCATTTTTTTAGACGCTATATAATAAGGAGTGTTGTGCGGCACTTGGCCAAAGCCGCGTGCTTCCGCTGAGCGGGGGCGCCGGCAAATTAAGCGTACGCAGCTGGTCTGCTTCCTGATGATAAAAAGCCCGCCCGTTGGTGAAACGAGCGGGCTTCTTCTTGTTTTAAAAGCCGAAACTTACTCTGCTGTCGAGGTCGCAGCTTCGGCCTCCGAGGCTACCTTCTCCGCCATGGGTGTGGCAGTATGCAGGGGCAATGCGTCCTTGCTGGCGTAGAATTTCCGTTCGCGGATGTCGTACACGTTGCCTTTGGCCAGCACGTGCATGGTCACATTTTCGATGGAAAGCACCGTGCCCTTCTTGGCGGCAGCGGCGTTGTTGTGCTGAATGTTGTGGCCGTCGAGAATGATAACCAGGTTGGAGCCAATGGTTTCCACCCAATTGCCCTCGGTGATGAGCACGCCGGTATCTTCGCCCAGGCCAATGCCGATGAGCTTGGGGTGCAAGGCTACCGACTCGATGAGGCGACCAAACCGCCCGCGCTTCACGAAGTGCGAATCGACGATGGCGGCGGGCAGCAAGCCCAGCCCGACGCCCATCTTCACGGCGCCTTTCAGCAGCGCATCCGGCACCGAGCCGCCGCGAATCATGTGCTGCGACATGGCCATGGCCCCGGCGCTGGTACCGGCAATCACAAAATTTGGCTCGGCGTAGTAGCGCTGCATCATGCGGTCGAGGAAATCGGTTTCGCCGAACATCTCGCGCAGCCGCGACTGGTTGCCGCCCGAAAACATGATGACATCGGCTGCGAGCATGCGCTCCAGGTACTCGGGTTGGCGGGCGTCCTCGGGAGTACGAATGTCCATGATGCCCACGTTCAGGCAGTTGAGCATAGCGAAGGAGCCGGTGTAGATGGGGCCTACTTCTTCCGGAATCATCGAGGCCGTGGTGACGACTTCGATGCGCGGGTCGGCCTTGCCGGTTTCGAGTACGATGCGCTTGAGAATACCCAGCTCAAAGAAATTGAGGTAGTACTTGCGGCGGGTTTTGGGATTGGGGTAGGTACCCTTGTCCTCGTTGCCGCCAACGGCGATGAGCTTGCCGAGAGGGATGATGCTTTTCAACGGATGCGGGGATAACTGAGAAATGCGTGAATGATGAGCCGCCGAAGCGGCCGGGTAAGCGCGCCGGCCCGGGGCAAAGGTCGGGCCGGGCAACCATATAATAAGGCTACGCCTGTTCGCTTAACAAGGCATCAATCGTGCCGGTTGCGACGGAGTGGTAATTGGGCCGGGCTTTCGCATAAATGGCACGGGCCCGGCTGCGGCCATCGGGCGTGGCCAGCAGCGCCCGGTAGAGCGGCACCAGAAATTTGCGACGGCCCACGTGCAGCAGGAATTTTTCCAGCGCGGGCCCGGCCGCCGCGTAGCCTGCCCGCAGCGTGTGCGGAAACCAGGCTGCCAGAATTTCGGAGTTGCCGGAGGCAGTGAAATGAAACGCCGCATCAAGCGCCGCCAGCTGCTCGGCCGAAAGCGTGGCCGGGAGGCCGTGGAGGAAGTGCACCCATTCATGGCTGCTCCAGTCGGCGGTGCTGGGTAGGAGGGCAGCAGGAGCAGCGCCGCCTTGCAGCTGAATTAGCGATTGGTCTACGGCGTCGAAGCGGCGCGAGCTTACGGGTGGTGCGTTGGAGGGCAGGCCGGGCCCATCGACCCAAGCAGCCAGGTTGAGATTGCCTTCGAGCCCGGGCTCATGGTCCAGGAGCTCGGCGCGGAGGTAGTGCAGGAAGGTGGCAGTATCCATCGCCTGAAAACTGAAGCGGGCGAAGTACTCCTTAATAAAGACATCGAGCCGGGGACGGCCCACCAACGACTCTAGCGTCAGCAGCAGGGCGCAGCCTTTCTCATAGGCTATTTCGGTGAGGCCCTCGTCGGGGTCGCGGCCGGCCAGGGCAAGGTGCAGGTGGGTGTCAGGACTGGCCACGCCGATTTCCTCAATGGTGTGGTGCAGCGCTGCCCGGCCCAGTACCTGCAGCATATCGGCATATTCGGCGCCATACAAATGTTCCATGATACGCCGCTCGAAGTACACTGTAAAGCCTTCATTCAGCCAGAAATCATTCCACGTTGCATTTGTAACCAGGTTGCCCGACCACGAGTGAGCCAGCTCGTGCGCTACCAGACTGGTCAGGCTGCGGTCGCCAGCTAGAATGGTAGGTGTAACAAATGTTAATCGAGGGTTTTCCATGCCGCCGAAGGGGAAGGAGGGAGGCAGCACCAGCAAATCGTAACGCTCCCAGCGGTAGGGCCCGTAAAGTTCCTCGGCCGCTGCCACCATTTTTTCAAGGTCGGCAAACTCGTGAGTAGCCGTCGGCAGGGTGGCCGGCTCGGCGTAGATGCCGGTGCGGTGGCTGAGCGGCTCGAAGGCGAGGTCGCCCACCGCCAGCGCCATGAGGTAGGCTGGGATTGGCTCTGTCATGCGAAAGCGGTACTCGCCGCTGGCGCGGAGCTGTTGCGGGTTCTCGGCGCTCATCAAAGCCAGCAAATGCGCCGGTACGCGCACCGTGGCCTCGTAGGTGAAGCGGATGCCGGGAGAGTCTTGGCACGGCAGCCAGGTGCGCGCCAAAATGGCCTGCGACTGCGTGAAGAGGAAGGGCTGGGTGCCGGCCGTTTGTTCCGGAGCCAGCCACTGCAGCGCGGCCGCCGTCGGGGACGTGCGGTAGTGGATGCGAACGGCCGTCATGGCCGGCGTCAGCGCCACGCTCAGGGCCTGGCCCAGCACTGGGTCGGCCACGCTGTCGAGGGTGAAGTTAGCCGCCGTTGCTGCGCCGTAAGCGTCCAGCGCCTCGACCGATTCAATGGTCAGGTCGCGGGTGTCAAAGACGACTTCAGTGGCCGCACCAGGCTCGGCCAGCTGCCAGGTGGCACTGCCGCTGAGCGTGTGAGAATCGAAGTCGACGGCGAGGGCGAGGGCCAGGTGCTTTGCCCGCACCGGGCTGCGGCTGGCGAAGCTATGTGGGTCGGTGGGCAGGGCAATGGAGGAAGGAGGATATGTACTCATAGGTGGTAATAATACGGACGCACTAAAGCGAAAAGAACGGTGAGCTTGGCAAGAGGGCACCTTACCGAGGTGGTGACTTTAAAAGCGAATTTTTGGGGCAGAGTTACGAAGGTTGGCACGATTCCGGTCATAGCCGTGCTTGGTCACTGCCCGCCAATGGCGTACTTTGTGGCCGGACTGCCGACGGGCGGCCCGGCAACCCCACCTCCGCGTTGGCAGTACACTGCCCCAACGGTCGGGCTCGCCTGGCTTATCCCGTTCACTTTTCCTTTTTCAATGTCCTTCTTGTTTCGTTTCACTTCCTTGGTCTGGGTTCTGTGGGTTGCGGCCTTCAGCAGCATTGCGCTGCAGTCGTGCGGTTCCGACAATTCTTCCCAGTCTGCTGATGGCACCGCCCAACGCTCCGATTCGTCGGAGGTGGCGGCCGGCCATCAGCCCCTCATCGATAGCACGTACGTCATCAAAACTTTCCAGGCCGAGCCTGCTTTCAAAGCGCAGCTGCTTCCCGCCCGTCGCTTCTACCGGGAGCGGGGGTTCCGGATGGGGTGGTTCAAGGACCACCAACCGGTGGAGCGGGCCCAAGATTTGCAAGCCATTATTGCTAAAGCTGAAGAAGAGGGGCTTAACCCTAAAGACTACCAGGTCAAAGATTTTAAGAAGTTATTCGGCGAGCTCAATCAAGCCCGTTCCGATACCGCGCGGCGCAATGCGCTCGAGCAGCAGATTGACGTCGCCCTCACGGGTACCTACATGAAATGGGCCAACGATTACTACCGAGGCATCGCCAATCCGCGCGATACCAAGAGCACGTCGTGGCAAGTAAAACCGAATAAAATCAAGCTGAACAAAGCCTTGGCCACCTTCCTGGGCGACCGCAAAAGTCGTTACAACTACTACGAGTTTGCCCCGCTGCACCCCGAGTACGACCAGCTGAAGAAGGCCCTTGCCACCTACCGCGCCCAGGAGCGGGCGGGCGGCTGGCCCATTCTGCCCACCACCCTCAACCTGAAACCGGGCCAGTCGTCGCCGGCCGTCGCGCTTTTGCGCAAGCGCCTGCTCGATAGCGCCGGCGGAGAGGCCGCTGCGTCGCTACCCGCCGATTCAGCCAAGCACGGTGCCGTACCTGCGGCCTACATCTACGACTCCGAGGTAGTGGCCGCCGTGAAATTATTTCAGCAGGACGCCGGCCTGAAGCAGACGGGCATTGTGAGCGGCGAAACCCTGAAGCAACTCAATGTTCCCATCGGCTCCCGTATCGACCAGCTCATTTTGAACATGGAGCGCTGGCGCTGGCTGCCTAAAAAGTTTGAGCCTGACTACCTCCTGGTGAACATTCCTGAGTACACGCTGCACGTGGTAGAAGGTGGCAAAGAGGCCTTCAACATGGCCGTGATTGTGGGCAAGGTGCTGCACGAAACGCCGGTGTTCAGCGACAAAATGGAGTACGTGGTGCTGGCACCTTATTGGAATGTGCCCTTCAGCATCATCGACAACGAGCTGCGCGGAAAGCTCGTGGCCAACCCCAGTTACCTCGACCGTCTCGACATGGAAGTGGTAAAGGGCTGGGGGCGCAAAGCCACCCCCGTCGACCCCTCGAGCATCGACTGGGCCAACGTGACGCAGAACACCTTCAAGTATACGCTCCGCCGCCGCCCGGGCCCCAAAAACGACCTCGGCGACGTGAAGTTCATCTTCCCCAACTCGCAGGATATTTACCTGCACGATACTCCCCATGACGAGCTGTTTTCGCAGAGCAACCGCAGCTTCAGCCACGGCTGCGTGCGCCTATCCGAGCCCATTAAGCTGGCCACCTACCTGCTGCGCAACCGCCCCGAATGGGACAAGCAAACCATCCTCGACAGCATCGCCACGCGCCGCGAGAAGTACATCACCCTTAAGCAAAAGCTGCCCGTGTACCTGGTGTATTTCACCGCCTGGGCCGATGAAGCAGGCCACCCGCACTTCCGCGACGACATCTATGGCTTGGATAAAAAACTCGCCCGCGAGTATTTCAACTAACCGTCTGACGCCTGACTGAGGTAGCTGCCGATAATTCGAGCGGGTCAAATCACAAAAAAAGGCCCGTCAACGCGTGCGTTGACGGGCCTTTTTTTGTGCACGTGCAATTAGCATAGGAAGTAAAAAGGAAGGACCAAACGTAACAGAAATTTAGGAGAGGATTACGTCCAAACTAAGAGGTTAACAATTGTGTCTTTTCGGTGAATGAGTAGCTGACGAAGGTGATGTTTACAATTGGAATATACGCTAGTTAATGTGTTTGTTTCATTTGTAAACTAATAGGGGGATGCCTGAGGTATAACGGACTTTGCCAGCATGTGCTACATTTGTAATCAAATTGATGACAATGATTGAGCGCATTCGGACACTGCTGGAAACCCGGCAGCTTACCCCCACCCAATTTGCGGACGCAATAGGCGTTGCCCGCCCGATAGTGAGCCATATCCTTTCCGGACGCAACAAGCCCAGCCTGGAGGTAGTGCAGCGTATTTTGGCAGCCATGCCCGACCTGTCGATGCCGTGGCTACTCAATGGCACTGGCCCGATGCAAGCCTCTGCGGCCCCGGCGATGCCCCCCGCTCATTCAGTTGTTAAGGAAGCGCCTGTTCTAACCGCTGCACCGCAACCAAAGCCTTCCGTTGGCAATGAGAATCAAACCGGTTCGCCCGGCCCTACAAAAGCGGTAGTTGCCAGTTCCCCCAAGCCCACGCCGCGCCGTTTCACGGGCCAGGTTAACAAATTCACAGGCGTTTCGGCAAGTGTAGCCCCGGGTAGCGCCCTTTGGGATACGCTTTCTGTTGCCTCCACCGCGCCCGATGTTGCGGTACCGCCTGCGGCGCCATCGCCAGCCGCGCCGTCAGAGGAAATGGCCGTTGAGCCAAATGCCGTTAGTCCAGCCCCTGCATTAGTTCAAGAGCAGCCGGTTTCTCCGGAACATGCACCAACTGCTGCTAATCCTACAGCAGCGGCCTTGTTTGCCGGGGCCGAAAAGCCCATTCGGCGGATTGTAATTTTTTACCGGGACGGCTCCTTTGCCGACTACCAGCCCGAATAGGAATTCTCATTGCCCACGTTTTATAACGAGCCAAGCAGACTTCTGTTTGGCTCGTTTTTTTAGGTGCATATAGTAGTAGCCAGGGTTGAAAACTGATAACGCAGGCAGGAGTTGGCAGCCCTCATGAGCGCAGTAGGGACTTCACTTTGCCGAATCAGGACAGCAATAAATCTATGTTTCAGGTGCCAATTTATCATTCATCAACTTTAGCTTCATTGATAGGGTAGGCATGATTTTATTCAATTTGTCATGCTGTACAGTTGCTGAACAAACGAGCTTGCATCATCGCCTGGCTTGGTAACCGTATTCGAGTTAGTTTGATATATTTCATTATCTCCTATGCTAATGTGCGTGGGTGAGATTGATAAGCCCTGTTGTTGAAGGAATTTTTAAACATAAAACCATTATTTTCAACTATATATAACATGCTAATAAAAGTGCTGGATTGGGTTGTTTTAATGCCTTGATACCAGATAATCACACCTTTTTAAGTGCCACTTGATTCTAAAATTGTGAGCCTTTCCACCAAAAAAATGCCGAATAGGACCGGTGTAAAATGCTAATAGTATTGACTAGGCTGTGGTCTTTGAAAATGCAAATTGCTTGAGAGGTCGTTACTGCAAAATGCTAAACAAGCAAGCGAAACAAGACGGCGCCTACAACCGGCAACTCATTCTTTGTGAGTCGCCAGGGTTTCGGCATAAGCACGCCATCTGCGCGAAGGATTGGCCAGCGGGGCCTGCTTTCACCGGCGCTGGCTCGCAGAGGTGTAATATGTGCGCGTTTTCAAATGTAAATGGCTGAGGTGAGCAAGCCGCAACGACAGGCTTATTGTCTTTTGATGAGATGGAGCGCCCCAACTTGATAGGTGGGAGTGCCTGTGAAGCCACGGCTTCGGTTGCGCGTTTCGCGGCGGTGGGCTACCTTCGCGGCATGAAACTGACTCGCACGAACCTTTGGTTGGCCGGTCGGTTTTAAGGGCAAAGGGATCAATTCGTTACTGATCTTTAGAAGCTCCCTGAGTGTCCATCACCCCTAGTCATGGATACAAGATTGGATACAGACTTGGGCAGCTTGAAGAAGTCGGGGGAGAATCACCATCCATTCCGATAATACAAGAAAGCCACCCCGATGAGAGGTGGCTTTGTCATTGGCTAGAAGAGATGAAGCTCTTGCTTCGCTTTCAGGTATGCTTGGTGCGCTTCCAGTTCGGTTGGAAAGACTCCTAGAGGTGTTCTCTTCCCGCTGAGCTTGATAGCGGCTGAGAAGCCACGGTTCCGATAGGCAGACACTCCCATGTATTGGGAAGAGGTGTTGGCAGCCTTGGTCCGGTTGAAGCAGTTCTGTTGTCTGGTCACCCATCTCAGATTGGTCACCTGGTTGTTCAGCTTCTCTCGATCCTTGTGATCGACTTGGTAGGTGGGGCCAGGGTCTCCGTGGTAGGCAATGGCGACAAGACGGTGGATGCAGATCCTTCTGCTGTGTTCAGCGTTGCTAAGGACCACTGACAGGTAGCCGGTCTTGAGAGTGGGCTTCAGGAATTCCTGGATGTTGGTTGAGAAGACTCTGCCGCAGTCAGTGATGTAGTAGTTGGGATAGTCAGGGACAAGCTTGGCATTCCATGTCAGAAGCTGTTCATCTCTATAGGTGATGATAGTGTAATCGTCTGATTCTAGGGCTGTAATAGTGGGGTTCATATAGTATCTATCTGTGGTTCAGACAGAAACTGCGTGAAATATGAGTTCTTTTGGGGTGTTAGGGTATGTTTTTAGCCTTTGGGAGCCTGTGAAAAGCCTGATGGGTCGTGTTGAGGTCTGTTTACATGGGTCTGAGAAGGGTTTGGCAGGGGTGGTAAGGGTTACACTAGCTGAATAGAAACTACACTTTACCTTACCAATCGATTCACTTAAGTATCTCTCTCCAATGGAAGAATATGAATTTGTTCCAGATCCTCCAGGCTATACCCCTCCAGGATCTGACTCCAAGAAACCCGTGTCAAAAGTTGAAGAAGAGCTAAATATGAGTAGAGGTGATGACGATCCTTATGGTTTTGCGGCTTTTGAAGAATCGTATTCAGGTTTCAGGCCTGAAATGACAGCTGACCCACAAATCACAGAGCCACATTTTATCCCTTCATCGGACTACTGGGGCGATAATTTCTTCAATCCTAGTGAAAGTGAAGGTGAGGGTGACTACAATGACAACTTGGATATGGATCAGCAGAGCCAGGAGTATTGGGATAGCATAGATCCATCAGCTGATTAACAGCGCAGCAGGTTGCCTGACCATTCTTCAGATGCACCTCCAGGCCAGTCTTGTTTGATTCTATAAGGGAGTTGTCTGCTGTAGGAGTGAATAGTGTTATTGATGTTCTCTCCAGAGGAGTAGATGCTATAGTAGGAGTAACTAGTATTATAGGTGTGGTAGTCGGCCTGTCGTGAGGTGGGCGGGAGGGTGGCGAAACTCAGCACCGTCACCGAACCTGGTTAACTCTGGGCATAGGAAAGAGGCTCACCACTGCGCGTGAAATGGTGGGGAGTGTGCTTCTCTGCCGTGGCAGGTCGAGCGCCTCAGATGACTATTCGATGGTAAGTGTTACGGAATAGCTCTTGCCATTCATCATGAACACTACCTTGTCAGCGTCATGGAAGGTGATCTCGGTTTCGCCGTAGTCGAATTCCTTATGGTGATTTGGGCACAGCAGTAGGATGTTATCAGGTGTCTCCCTACCGAACTGGCTCCTGGCTTTGATGTGGGCGGCCTCGATGTAGAATGTTCCATCCCGCTTGAGGATTTTCGTGTTGCAGACCTGACACGCGAAGTCACGAAGCTGCTTGATGACTGCCAGGGTATGATTGTCGCGCTTGTAGGACTTTCCATCGATCATCACATGGTCGTCGTCAGTCTTCTTTAGGTTTTTGAGGTAGGCGATCAGCTTCTCCCTAGGGGTGGACTTAACATCCTCTTCAATATCGTCCTGCTCAAACTCATCTTGGAAGTCTTGTGGCAACCTGGTCACAAACTCACTAAACACCTGCCGCATTCCGGGGTGCTTGCCTCCAGTCTGGTCTTCGATGTAAGAAATGTGCTGCATCAGGGCTGATAGAGCCTTGAAGAGCGTTTGCGAGTCGTAATCAATGGTGAAGCGTTCAAGGAAGTATCTCATCGCAAACAGGTTCAACGTTCTTCTGAACCGCCTTCCATTGAGCATATGCTCGAAGTTCCTGATGAAGGTGTCAACTGAGCTTTGATTTAAGCCATAAGTTTCAACGAGGTGCCGATTGCCTTGAGCTGCTGTCAGCTCGTTGTTGAAGACACGTTGACAGATGAGGTATATGTCGGGAACTACAGAATCAGGGATTTTCATCTTGGCTTTGCGTGGTGCTGAAGCCGCAATATGGGCAAAAAGAAACCCGTCCTTAGACGGGTCTCCAGTTAAGCAGCATGTTTGATTGAGCAGTCGGTCACATCGACCACGCCGTTAATTTTGTAGTCCTTAAGAACAGTCATGATGACCTCTGAAACGAGTGGTTCGTTCTGCTCCTCGACAAGCACAGAGTCGTGCTTCGTGAGCTGCCAGATCTTCTTCTCGACAAGCTTAGGGACGATGTTGTCTATGAAGATCTCGGACTCGACGCGCTGGAGCAGGATGGCAAATTCGTTGTTGCCGTACTTGCGCTTGAAGCCGTCGGTCATCTCGACCAGTTGTGGGAACTTCCCCTTTAGCAGCTTCTTCTTTTCCGAGGGGGATTCAGCTCCGGAGAAGACGCAAGCAAATGCACACTTCTTGGCGGTTGCTCTGGCAGCACTCCCTTTGGTGATGGATTCGATGCCGGCACCGTTGTCTAGGCCGAGCAGCACGGCTAGGGTTTCGTAAAACATGCCGGCGTTGGCAGCAGCCACGAAAGCTTTGGTATCATCGGTGTGCTCGTAGTCTTTGAAGAACATGGCGCGCTCGTCCGAGAACACTTCCGGGTTCTGAAGCAAAGCAGCCAGCAGTACGAACTGTGAATTGCTGAGGTCGATGCTCATAATCTTCTGCCCGCCGCTAACCGTCATGAATCCGAGGAAATCCGACTTCATGTTGGTGATGTCGGTGTCCAACCTGTTGTTCGTGGCGTTGCGATAAGGAGCACGATAGATGCGCTTGTCAATCTTGGTGAGGAAGCGGGTCCATATCCAACGGCAGGTAGCACGTATCTCGGCAACGTACTCATAGGGAAAGGCGATGTGCACTCCACCACTCTCGCCCTTACGACGCATCACGGACATCCCTTTCTTCGTGGCTTCAGCTACCGCTTTGTCAAGGTTGACGAAGTAGTTGGCGTTTCGACCATCGGTTATCACTTGGACAACAGTTTCCTCGATCTCGTGATTGATGTCGAACGAATCAACGGTGATAGCATCGGCCAGGGCGTGGGCGTATTTCATCGCGTCCTTGTAGTTGAGTTCCAACTTGGCAATGTTCTCAAGCACCATTGCTTGGTCCACCTGCGTGAACTCCGGGGTGTGGCAGCTTGCATCGGCAGCTACCGAGTGCTTGTCAAACTCCACCAGATTCATCGAGATCCGGTAACGCTTAGGGTAGGGGTCTCCACCGAGTTCACCTGTATAATAGGAGTCAACCGACTGGATGATGCCATTGGCTACAAGCAGCCTCATCATGTCGTACCCTTTCTTTCCGAAAGCAGCGGTCAGGTAGGTCTTGTTTAGGTAGAGCCAGCCATCACTAGACTCGTAGGAGGCTTTGTTGAACAGGTGCTCGATGATTGCCACAGCGTGGCGGTAGTTGGCTTTGGATAGGTTCAGAGCTTCAAGCGCAGTGGCTATCTTCTCGGAAATGATCACTTTCTTGGTCGGTTTCAATTCAATAGGCGGGACTTATTTAGCGAGCTGTCTTGCAGCTTCTTCTTTGACTAGCAGGGCGAACAGCTCACCGCCGTTCCCTTTGAATCCTTTGCTTTTCATCAGCGATAGAAGCTTGTTGAATCTTGGTTTGTCCTCTTTGAAGACATTGACTTGGGTGTGGGCATACTCTCTTACTCTCATGGTATTTATATACCACAAGTGCCCTCGTTTATAGGTGAGAATGCAGTTATTTTGAAAATAAATTTCGCTGCGAAACAGGGTAGTCCAGGTGCTCTACCTACTCTTCCATCTACATCCTAGCCACCACTACCACGCTATCAACTCCACTACTTACCCGCCACTGCTAAGGCTGGTCAGCTCTTACTATATTGTGGGAACATTTCAGTGTAAGCACTGGACTAGCTGTAAAGCCAGCGAATTGGCAAGCCCCACCGTTGGGCAGGGCTTGCCAAGAGGTTATTCCTCGTCTACATAGTCAGCTTCAAACTTCTTGGTTTGCTGCTTGATGCGCTTGGAATTAGGGTGGGGCGCAGTGTAGGTATAGTTGATGTCCATTATTCCACTTTGCGACAGGTTTGCCATGACTTGGAGGTAAGCATCGGGGATTGGCTGGTCTAACCTCATGAAGTTGACGGTGGCGCTGGAGCCGTTTCTTTCGATGAGCTTCCAATCCACTTGGTGTTTTACAAGTAGCGCCATTAAGTCGTCTTCGGGTTGCTCTGGTTGGCCGAACTGAGCTTCCCACTTGGCATCTTGTAGCAAGTGGCCAAACCGCATGTAGAAGTATTGGAGCACCAGCAACAGGTCTTCAGCTGCATGAAACTCGAGAGTGATCTTATCTGGGATAGTGGTTGGAAGATCCTGTGGCTCTTTTTTGCTAAAGCGTTTGAGCATTTCCGTAAGCTCGGCTTCAGTTTGTTTGTCAAGCATCTCGGCTACCCAATCGCCGTTTGTTCCACGTTCAGCGAGCTTGAGTAAGACGGCTTCCTTGAGAGTGGGCACAGCTCCGCCCGCATGAATTTCTTCTTGCATTTTTTATTGGGTTTAAGTGAGGGTTATGCCCTAGCTAGGGTTGATGATGCAGCAAACCTAGAGTGGTTTTTTTGAAGCAAATCCACTCCACATCAACTGAATAGTATAAACAAAAATATAATATATTGCATCAAGCTTGAACCTTCGGAAGCATGGCTATGTTCGGCCAGCCGAAGGTTGAGTTTCGCCTGGCAACGAACATCTTGTTAGTGTGAGTTACGGCTGCTACTGTTAAGGCAAACTTTTTAGGAAGTGTTAACAGTGATTGGTAGTTTGGGGCATGGAAAGAATGCTCACGGATGCGCAATGGGCGCGGTTGGCGCCCCTCTTGCCGGGTCGGGAAGGCACGAGCGGTGGGCGCGGGCGCGACAACCGCCAGTTCGTGGAAGCCGTGCTCTGGCTGGCGCGCAACGGGGCGCGGTGGCGGGCCCTGCCGCCGGAACGCGGCAACTGGCACACGACGTACACGCGCTTCCAGCGCTGGGCGGCCGCGGGTGTGTGGCAACGCGTGTTCGAGGCCGTGCAGGACGAAACCGCCCTGCACACGCTGCTGGTGGATTCGACCACCGTGCGGGCCCACCAGCACGCGTCCGGGGCGCGCAAAAAAACGGACCGCAGGCCCTCGGCCGCAGCCGCGGCGGGCTGACGTGCAAGCTGCACGCCGTGGCCGACGCCCGCGGCCGGCCCGTGCGCTGCTGCCTCACGGCGGGCCAGCGCCACGACGCCCCGCAAGCCTTGCCCCTGCTCGAGGGCTTGGCCCCGGTCCACCTCATCGCCGACCGGGGCTACGATTCCGACCCGCTGGTGGCCGCTTTGGCTGCCCGCGGCACCCACGCCGTGATTCCGCCCCGGCGCAAGCGCCGGCACCCGCGGGCCTACGACCCGGCCCGCTACGCCCAGCGCCACCCCATCGAGCGACTCTTCAGCCGCCTCAAGCAATTTCGACGCGTGGCCACGCGCTACGACAAGTTGGACCGGCATTTTCTGGCTTTTATTCACTTAGCAGCAACTGTGCTCTGGCTGCGCGATTGTTAACACTTCCTAGTTTGTGTTTGCAGAATCTTTTGTTTATGAGGGAGATAGATAGGGGTGCAAACCTATCAATTCGAGTACATTGGAAAATGGCCCTCTAGCAACATCGTCTATCGGCTGAACCACCGCCAGCGTCACAAGCTGGAAATGGAATACAAGCAGCTCTTCACGACCCTCCTTGGGGAACAGGAGCTTCCTAGCATCAACAAGTTCAGGATCCACCTGGAGTATCGGTCACGTCTTGACGCTGACAATACGGTGCCAGGTCTGAAGGTCTTCGTTGATACCCTGAGAAGCTTGGACATCGTGACTCAGGACACGAGCAAGCACTACTGCGGCTTGTCCATCACGCCGAACCTAAGGCTACCGGTTAACAACACCTACCTAATCAAGCTGGAAGTATTGGGCTAGTGTACCGCATCAAAAGCGGTTCGCACTACTCACGTCTATTCCCCTCGTTCACCTTCAAGCATACCATAAGGTATCGCTGCCGCTTCGAGAATAGCTGCTTATATCAGCTAGAAGGGGAAGACGCTTTCGACATTAACAAGCTCGTCGGCTTCTCGACAAGTTGGAACCACCATCAGCAATCAGCCCGAATCGGTTGGCGCTGCATGGACGGTCAGACCATTGAGCTGCTCACCTACACTTACGCCGATGGCAAGCGAGATGTGGTTGACACGATCCTAGCTGTGGTCAAGCCGGAAGAGGAGTTCGACATCTCCATCACCGACTTCGAAAGCTGCTATGAATACACCGTCCGAGTCGGTGAACTGGAAAGCACAGCTCGAAAGTGGAAAGTGCCTGACCGCTGGCTCTTCCAATGGATACTACATCCTTTTTTCGGCGGACAGACCGCGGCACCCCATGAAATGAAAATACACCTCACCAAAATTTGAAACGCCTATTCCTAACACCACTACTAGCTCTAGCTATTCTCGGAAGCTGCCGAGTTGCCAAACCAATCGAGCGAATCGAGAGAACTGACTCAATCACCACCATCGTCCAGCGTCCTGTTGAGTTGGTGGTGCCTGCCGATTCGATCAAAGCCATCCAAGAGCTTGATGGGTTTGACAGAGCTTTTCACAAGGCTAAGCCTGGGCAAGTGTTCCTCACCAAAACAGGGAAGAGGGTCAGCTACACCATCACCAAGAAGAGTGACACAGACTTTGAGATTAGTGCACACGCGGCTCAGGCTGACACATCGGTTGTGGTCAGTGAAACACACACCAATGTGAGTAAGCGCGTGGCTACGGTCACGGAATCAAAGCCCAATGGAATAATGAGGTTATGGACAGGGGCAAAGAATTACCTGCTTGCCACATTCATTTTTCTGCTTCTCCTACTATTTCTGCTGAGGCGCAATAGATAGGTATGCAAACCCTAAAAAACATCTTCTCAAAGCAGGCTCTCTTTATGGGCGTGATTGTCGGCGTTCCAAAGCCAGTTATCTGGTGGATGATTGCCCTCATTCACTGTGCTTGCTCTGAGCGTCTCAACGGAGCCAATGTGCAGATGGAGTTAGCTGGTGACTGGATACTCGCATCAGCGTCACTATTCGCTCTGCTTGGCTTTATTAGCTTAACAATGAATATAATAACTAAAAATAAAAATGTCTAATAAACATTTTAAATGACAAATCAAAGCATGATGGATTTCATCATCATATTCATGATTTGTTTAATGATATTTTCGGTGAAATGTGGCTTTACACCCGTTTTTAGGCGGTTTGTGGAAAACTAACTTTGCTACAGTTTAATTAAGGTTTGTTTCTCGATTAGTTTGCCTTTTACTTAGTGGGTGAGAGGTGAGAACAACTTCCTCTCGCTTCTCGAATCTGCCCATGGCAGGAAAGAAAAAAGGGGACCAGTGGTATCACCACATAGTCCCCATCCTTAATCTCATGCTCAACGTGTTCCGGCTGTTTCACGACAGGAACTAGTAGAGCGATTCACTCACCAAAACCCGCTTAGTGCGAGGTTTAGAAAGCTCCACTGGCAGGTGGAGCTTTCTTTTTTGGTATGTGAAAGGTAAAGTTTATCCGTTGAATGCCAAATTTTCTTACGTAAAATTTTAAGATTATCCAAACACCTTTACCTTAAATAGCTCATCATCAAGCTTTCTCTTTTTATCGGTATAAAGAGCGAAGGTCTTCCAGTTGGCGTGGCCGGTGATGGCAGTGATCTTGGAGAAGGGGATGCCAGCCTCGATACAGAGGTTGATGAAGGTGCGCCGCCCGGCGTGCGAGCAGAT
Source organism: Hymenobacter monticola (assembly GCF_022811645.1). NCBI lineage: Bacteria > Pseudomonadati > Bacteroidota > Cytophagia > Cytophagales > Hymenobacteraceae > Hymenobacter > Hymenobacter monticola. Next base: position 4,120,933 of record NZ_CP094534.1, read on the forward strand.
GAATTGCCACTTGGGTTTGGTTTCGCTCACGCGATTCAAACCATTGAAGCTGGTGATAGTCTCTTCATACTGAAGTGAGGGTAGTTGCTTGCAAACCTTCCGAATGGCTTTGCGGAAGTTAACAAGGGTTATTGGCTTTAGCTGGTAGTCGTGGCGCTCCATTATATCCTTGGAGATGGGAGCGAGGGGGATCGTGACATACTGCTTGGTCTTCTGAGTGGTGAGGGAGATCACCCCATCCTTGATGCATTCTTTCCCATTGAAGAAAATGTCCGAGAACCTCAGTCCTGTCGAGCACATCAACACCATCAAGTCTCTTGCTCGGTTCAGGGAAACATTGGTTGATCCGAAATGGATCAACTCCAGCAGTTCGTTCTGCTCGAAGTAGATGATGTTCTCCTCCTTCTTTGGCAGTGTCAGCTTGAACTTCTTCCACGATGGCGAGAGGTTCAACTCTATCTGATAGGTATGCATCACGGTCATCACCTTCAACAGACAGGTCTTGATGCTAGAGTTCTTCATACCTGACCTGACTAAGAAGTTTTGCAGCTCATATAGGGTGTCAGCAGTCACATCATGGATGGAGAGGAGTGGGTTGAACTCATACACTTTCTTGTAGACCCACTGATAGATCTCCCTTGTGGAGGTGGAATGATTCCCACGCTTCTGCTCAATCACAGCATCCAAGCGTGTGAGGAACAGATCATCCTTTGGGACCATGAAAGTTGACCTCATGCGCTTCACCTTCTTCAGACGAGCCTCTAGCTCTTCCTCAAGGATGAGTAGCTTTGAATCATCTAATTCCATGCCTAGGGCTTGCGTGTATACATGAGGCTTCGGAATCGTTCCGTTCCTGCGCTCCTCCGTGACGGCCTGATACTGCTGCCTCATCAGTTTAGAGGTGGGCTCATGCCCGTTTTTCTTGAGCAAGCCCTCTGCCAGCTCCAGATCTGCCTTGATCTGAGTGAGGAGCGAGTTGATGAGTAATGCGCTGTCTCCGAATGCTCTTTCCTTCTTGAATAGGTTAGGGTCAATGAATTGACCAGAGGAGACTACGAACTTCTCACTCTTGGACTGCCAGACGACTGAGATTGGTTGTTCGGCCTTGTTCTTGTTCACCGCTCGGATGAATGCTCGGATTGTGGACATGGGTGTATTATGTTGGTTGATGGGGCCAACCTAATACGAAATCTTGAAAAGTTACAATATATTGTGCGCTGTGCTACTCTCTATAGCCACCTGCGGCTTTTCAGCTACACAACAATGATCCCTATCCCCACCAGGAGGCAGAAGATGAGAATCAGATACGAGGGAAGGACGAAGACCACTAAGCAAACTTGCCCATCTGGTCTGCAGCTAAAATATGTTGACGAATCAAGCCGCCGATGTTGATTTCTTGCGACTCACGTAACATCCAGAAGAAATCACCTTGGTACATCACGTCTTGGTTTTCAGCGATGGCGTCCACAGCGATTTTCCACGCTTGGTTCGGGAAAGGCATTGGGTTGATGCTTACGATTTCACCAGTAGTGGCTCTAACCACGGTATTGTTATCGGCTACCAAGGGAACCGTGCGGTCGTACACACCTTTGTCGTGAAGGTGAATGCCGTTCACGCCGTTATCGTTGGAATATGATTTCACAAGTACGTCCACCAGTGCGGAACAAACCTTGGTTTCAGGGTGCTGCCGATGCTCCAAGCGCGTGAAGATGGCGACTTGCTTGATGATGGTGTCGTTGAATATACGGTCGGATAACTGTACTTCGATTTTTTCAATAGTAGGTTGAATGATAGGCATTTAAATAATAAATATTTTTACATATTAAAATTGATTTTTGTGGTATTGCAAGACACGAAGGTTGCGGTCTGCCATCAATTGGACCATAATCATCGAGCCGGGCAGCAACGATACCGAACTCATGCCGTTGATAGTGCCGTTAGGATTGGAAGAAGAACGGCAGGTCAATACAGTGTTTGCGCTGCGGGTGTAATCCATCAAAAACACGCAAATGTCATTGGTCACTAAGTTGTCGGTATAAATGGCGTAGTTGTCCGAGTTCAAGAAGTTCACCACCGTTTCCTTGGTGCCTTGAAGACCCCCATTTTGACCTGGGGTTACCGGATTGATGGAGTGGTAATTGGTGTAAGCCGAACCTATGCTGTTCGTGATAGTTCTCACCCAACTAGCGTTTACAACCTGTTGACCGAAAGCCGAGGGTGATGGCGTTGGTGTCGTTGGGTTGCCACCGAAAGCCGGTGAAAACAACGGCGCTTTCAAGTCCAATTCGTTGTCTACGTAATCGAACGTGGTCTTATCATTGGTTTTTAGGTCCACGTAACCGAATGAAGCTAGGTCGTAGGTCGCATTGAATAGAGCTTGACCAACGCCATTGACGCTCAGCACTGCGGTCGTGCTGTTGCTGCTCAAGTTTTGTTCGATGGTTACCGAAGTGCCGGGCGTGTACAACTGGTTGCTGATGAATGTGGCATTGCTCGTGTTCTCAGGCACTGTGAAGCCAGTGCAGTTGATGGCAAGCACGTTCGTGCACGAAGCCGGAATCACGCAGTCGTATGAAGCGTGGATGTGGTTGTTCACCCCGTTGACGGTGTTGATGCTGCCACCGACGATACTGGAATCCAAAGCACCTGAATTGATGACGTTGGAGCGCCCACCTAAAATCGCCACGTAATCGGCACCACCTGCAATGGTGTTCAGGTAACCTCCACCGATGATGCTGAATGCGCCACCAGCGGTGTTGTTGCTGCCACCGGGAATGGTTGCGGCGTAGCCGGTGATGGTATTGATTTCGCCACCACCGATGAAGCCACGGTCAGCACTGTTGGTGTTGTAGTATCCACCACCGATGATACCGTAATTTGCAGTGCTGGTTAAGTTGTTTCCATAGCCAGCGCCGATGATGGCATGGCTTCCTTGCGTCTTATTGAAGTAGCCTGTCACCACTGCCGACTTTTCGCCTTCCACGGTGTTGTTGGCTCCGGCACCGACGAACGAGTGGTTTTGTCCAGCGCGGTTGCTGGTGCCACCTACTACGGCACTATAACTGGCACCCGTTCGGTTGCTCACACCGGCACCGATGAAGTTGGCAGCGCCATCGGTCAAGTTGCTATCGCCGCCCACCACCACGGCGTATTGACCAATACCACTGTTGTTGTAGCCACCACCCACAAAAGCGTAAGGGTAACCGGCTTTGTTGCTTCTGCCTCCCGCCACGGCGCTCCAAGGGTCGAAGGATTGGTTGTCGCCACGAAGCGGCACGATGGAATTTGCAGCACTGCCAAGCGTGTACATGATGGTGTTGTAAACGGCGGCTGCCGATGGCACAACGCTCGTGCTGTGCGCGGTCAGGATGTTTTGGATGACGGGTGTATTGGTAAACTCCGACACGTCCACGTCGAAGGTTTGGTCACTGGTCACCAACTCTAAGATTGCCCGATTCACTTCCACGGCGTCGCCAGGCTGCAAAGCAGGAATGACAATGCTCTGAGTCGAAATCGCCGTATTCACCACCTCCAATTTGACGGTGTGGTAATCGGCAGTGTCGAAGACGATGCTTTGGGTGACGAAGGCGACACGATTTTGGTAGGGGACGTAGTAAGGCGCTTCCCCATCTTTCGTCACTTGAAAGCCACCAACGGGTTCGTCGTAGATGGAAACGTTCAGGGTCTTACCGAAGAAGCCGATGGTGAGGGACGAACCAACGTTGGTGAAGCGCACATATCCGCCGTAATCATCAGCACCCACTTTGATGATGCGCGAGTCCATTGCGGTTACGGTATCACCTGGCTTCAAGCCGGTGTAAGAGCTATCAAAGCCAGGAATGAAAGAATCCCGAACCAAGGTGAAGTCTTCTATGGCGTCGGCAGGTGGAGCCGTAGGAGCAAGGGCAAGCTGATCAGTGTTCTCGTCGTAGACTAATGCCAGCTTGTCAGTAGAGTCTACAGCTACGGGGAGGTCAACTCGGACGGTTCTGTTGCTAATTGAGGTTTTTGTTTCCTTCACTTTTAGGCATCATTCTTCTTTTTTTCGCTCAACAAATCCGTGAAGATGAGAGGGACGATCAGCACGGAGAGGGTGCTATAGATTTCCTTATCTATCAATTGAAACTTGAGAAGCACGGTGAAGCCCACCAGCAGGAATAGTGCTAATAGAGTGGATTTAGGGGCTTTATATAGGTTTAGGAATTTCATCACTTATGGTCTTTTATCTCTTTTGACACCTCGATGAAGGTGCTGATTCTAGCCAGATCGACCATCATCTTATGCATGTTTTGATTCAGCTCTTTCAGTTCTTTGGATAGCTCCTTCTGGTCACTGTAGAAGCCAGTCATCTTCTGCCTTAGCTCTTCCTGGGAAGTTTCCAGGCGCGTGATCTTGTTATTGAGCGTGACCCACACGCCGATGAGCCCTCCGAGGAAGGACATGACCTGTAGTGCTAATTCTATGGTGAGTGTCATTAGATGCCGTAGTAGTATTTCGGCGCGTGGTCAAACACGATTGGAAACACTGCTTCAGCCCTCGCCTGATTTGTTTGGGTTGACGGGAAGTAATTGGAAAACTCCTCCTTATTGGTTTTTAAGAATGAGAGGATGCCAGCCTTGAGCTGCTCAGCCTTGCTCAGGACTTCACCGCGTTTCATGCGAACAAGCTCTACAGATGCAGCATTTTGCTCCACAGTGTTCCCTTTATTGCTGATGTCGAACAGGTTGAACAGGACTTCCCACTCAGCCATGAGGGCATAGTAGTACATCACCTTGTCCAGCAGCTCTTGCTCGAATGAAGTGAGAGGTTCAGTATTTGATCCGTTGACATTCCCTTTATAGATCTCATACAGAGGGATGCCAAGCATCTCCTTGATGTAGAATTCTTCGACCGTGGTGAACACCGTCTTGATACTCTGTGGATCAAGTTGCTTGGAGACTGATGTACGAGACTTGAAATATGATTCTGTTATAAGGTAGTTAGCCATCGTTGGTAGTTATAAGTCTGTTGTTCCGTGGTATACTAATTGAGAAACGCTGCGATTCAGCTGCTGCCAGTGTCATTCCATTCTGTTATAATCGATTATTAAGCATTCCATTCACTCTCTAAAGAATCTGAAAGAGTGTGTAAAGGAATAGGAGAGAAGGAAGAGCAGGGCAGGGTGGTGCTTTATCTGGGTATTTTGTACCGTAACTCCACACTATTAAGCATTGAAATCGCTGATTGGACCGAACTTCTGCCTTTCAAATGACCAGACCTCAACCACTATTGTGATCTCACCAGCTCTGAAGCTGCGCCATTGCCCAGGCTGAGGGGAGTTGCCGGTCACCTTTCCATTCAGGCCACCACTAGAGATGCCATTGGCTACCGTAGCTCCAGCTCTAGTCACATCGTAATACCGAATGGATGAAGCATTGGGGTTTCTCCCTCGTGGAAGGTCGTTAGCTGGAACTAGGTCTAGGTTTCTGGTGGCTATCCTGAATCCTGAGAGTCTGCCGACCCTGCCACGCTGTCGGTTGACTTCATTGTTAGCGTAGAAAAACATCATTCTACACCAAGTGATGTTACTCCAAGTGAGGAATTCATCGATTGCTGCCAACTCAAAAGCCTTGATGGCTTTCGCATCTCTCAGGGCATAGTATTCGCGTATCCTTTTGCGGATTAGGTTGTTAATGGGCATAGGTTTGAGGCTCACCACAGCGCGTATATGCCGTGGTGAGTGTGTTTCCATTCTAAGCCGCTAAGGGCATGTCAGGCGCATTATTTTGTGGCTCCTGTGGTCCAGTTAGGTCTTCCTCTTTGAAGCCGTACATGGCCGCCACCACCTTTGGTTGGATGTAATCCTGTAGCACCCAATCAGGGATGTCCTTTGTCATGAGGGCTGAGGAAGCAATCTCGAACTCATATTCTTTGAATCCATTGAAGTCCAATACCTTCTTCATGAATCGGATGAAAGGATTCTGGAGGTTTTTGATCACAGTGTTGTAGTAGATCTCCAGTGAGTCACGGTAGAGCTTCCCATCGGAACCAAGAGTTGAGCCATCGGTCTGGATGGAAGCGATGATTGGATTCCCCTGGTGAGCGGTGCAGATGTTCTTGGTCACCAATTCGTCAAGCGCATTGAGCATTGGGGTATTGTCACCTGCATTCAATGGCTCGATCTTTACAGTATCGACATCCTCAGAAACCACCACCATTAATTTAGAAGCGTTCTCGCTGCCCTGAAATGAATTCTTGACAGCTCTTTGGAAATCACCCTTCTGCTCCTCTGTCATATTCGCCTTGACGCTCATGATGCCAGAAGCGAAAAAGCCATTTAGAACGGAGTTGAGGCTGTATTTTGATAATTCATACCCTAGTTCGATGTATCCGAGGGCTGACAGGTAGCTAACGTCTGGAAGGAACGGCTGACCCAATCCCCGTTTATGGTAGAAGTAGAGCTGAGTGGTCTGCTTCACCTTGCTTGGGTTGAACTTCTCGAAATAGGTAGGGACGTTGATGGTTGTGTTGCTCCAGTCGGCGCACACCCAATAGCCCTGGATCTTGCCAAGCTCATCCAAATTTTTGTCTGGTCTCACCATCGAGGAGTCGATGTAATCCAGATGGATGATGTTCTTCCTCGTGCCATCGTATCGAACGGCCACCGCGAAGGTTTCTAGGATGGATAGGTCTGTCGCAACCTGCTCACATAGCTCATTGATCGTGCATCCATCCTCATCTAAGGCTTCAAGAAATGCAGCCAGATCATCGGAGTATGTCACCCCTTCACCCTTAATGAGGTTCTGTCGGGTGTTGATGAAAGAGGAGTGGATAGGTGACTTCCTAGCGCTCTTGATGAGGTAGTCAGGGAAGTTGTTAGACTCGCCATAAGGCACCCAATCGTTGACCGTGTAGCGTAATTGGGAAGGGCGGATCTCTGGCAGTTTGACCTCTGCTAGGTTGACGTGGGTTATCTGTGGGGCTGTTTTAGGTTTAGAAGTTCTGGCCATTCATAATGTATTCTCTGTTTTCTGGGCTGCTTAGTTGACGAAAGCAGTGGTGTTCCAACCGCCGGCACCGTAGATGAAAGTGAGTGCGCCGAAGTCGGTATTGATGGATGCGGTTGAGTATCCGTCGATGAGCTTTCCGTTTCCATTGACGGTGATCGGCAGGAGTGATGCTCCACCAGAATAGTCCTTGAGTATGTGTTCTTGCCCTTGGACAGGTGATGACGGTAGATTGATGGAGCGACCAGCTCCGACAAGGATTACATGATCGATGCTGCGGATGGTGTAGCCGTTCGGTGGGTTAGTGACGCTGGAGAGGATGTTCAGCTGTTGAGAAGGAGTGCTGCTGCCTCCTGTGATTGGGCCGGTGCTGCCACCGGTATTGAGAACCCATGTGACAGCGCCACCATCGGTTGAATCGACCATATCAGTCACCTCCGTGAGAGTGATGATGTAGATCTGCCCCACCTCCTTCATCATCTTGAGCTGCCTTCCCTCTAGCTTGACGGTGTATTGGTTGACCTCTCCATCGATGGTCTTTCCAAGCTCTGACATGCGGAGTGGCTGTTCATCGCCCAGGAGCCAGAATCGATCATTCTCATCCTGTATCATCACCGTCACGTCTGTATTGAGGAGGTTTTCCAGAAGGGTGTTCTTATCTCTGGTGAGCATGTTGATGGAGAATCCAAGCTCCAAGGAGTAGAGGTCACCGGCTTTGCTGCGGTTGAGCTTTACATCGAACTTGAAGTTGTCCAGCTCATTGAAGATGTTCCACTTGCCGAAAATGGAGATGTCCTCAATCAGGTAGTTGGAGAGACCATTGAGTAACCCAGGGGATTGACCAAGAGCCAATAAGTTCTCTTTCTTGATCATGAACAGGCGCTTCGCACCTGGGATATTGAAGATCGGACGGTTATCGTAGCCGTTGTTCAGATAATTATAGCTCATTGATGGTCACCCCCTCGCTGTATATTAATTGACCGTTCTCCATGATTTCAAGGCGGTTGGAGAGATCCAGGTCTGAGAAGTCCTGTGGCTCGTCTTGCTCGACGATCCAGTAGTTCTTTCCCTCGGTCACAAAGCATATCAACTCCATGGAACGACCTCCAACCTCGCTCACCAGTGTGAAAGAGGCGTGGCTTAGATCAGCGTCTTCAACGAGGTGGGTCTTGAATATTTGGAGCTTGTTGAAGCTCTTGTTTTGTAGGGTTATCATATCCGGCTCTGGTAGTTATAAGCCACCGGCTGCCAGACATTCTTAAGGAGGTCCTTCCACACAGGATGGCCTTTTACTGCGGCTGATTCAACTAATTCTTTCTAGATTGTTGCCTCACACAGGCAGAATAATCATGTCAGGGATAACAATCAGGTACTTCACAAAGCAGATTTTTGATGATTATGCACGAGAGTTTGGTGAGCGAAAAGCCCTCTCATTAGTCAAGAGCTTGAGCGAATCCTCACTTCTGACCAAAGCGTTACAGCTATGGGACTCTCTTGATCATATTCCCACTTACCAAGACCTACAGAAGGTCGTTGGAGCTATTAATTGGTTCGTCATTTCCAGGCGGGAAAGTACAGCGGTTGGTATGTTGATTGCCCTTTCCAGATGGGATGAGCATTCGAACAAGTCGAACCGATTGGCAAGGCCGGATAAGGTTTTACAGGTTGCATTTGATATTCTCTCTTGGTTGAAAGTGTATGAGGAGGAAGTAATGGCTTGTAAGTTGCTCATCTCCGTTGCAGCTTCAAACCGTGTTGAAGCAGTTCCTAGAACTACTTTTTTGGAGCGTGTCTCTAAAGCAGTAAAAATATCTAATATTAGGTCTATTGAATATGAGTGGGAGATAGACAAGGTGAAAAGAAAAAGGGACTTAAGTGCAACAGATTTAATTATTTCGACTGTAGTAGGACAGAAGGTTTGGGGAGGAGTATTTGGAGAATTTCCGTCAGAAATTATCTCATTAATTAAGTCAAGTTGCTCAAAAGCTGATGACTTTGAAATTGCCTACTTGAAATTCAGCGTAGCTGATAAATTCAAAGATTCTGATGATTCTCTTATTTTAGTTTTAGCCGTTGAGGACATGGATAGCTTTGATGAAGAGATGGGCTATCTCAATTTGTTTGAGATGCTATGTCTAATCGATGAAGATGGCATTACATTTCAAAATGCGAAGCAGGGATGGATAGTGTATTTGGGCGTGGACAAATCAGAGTGGAAATTCTTCTAAATGATAAAAGCCCATCCTAAGTGGATGGGCTTTGAGGGATAGTTATAATTGATAGTTAGATTACGCAATTTCATCAATCAGAGCAGCAACGATAGTTTCGTCCACCAACGGAGCGAATCCTTTGTTGTTGCCTTCAAGGGTGAAGGAGAGGGCAGAGTCGTCCTCAGCCTTAGCGCCAGAGTTGGCGTTGGAAGCAGTAGGCTTCAGACCATTGGTGCAGCCGATCAGTCGCCATTCACCAGTAGCACGCAACACGAGGGCCATGTGTTTGCGGGTCAACAGAATCTGGTGAGCTTTCTCGATGCTAGATTCTCCTATTGCATCGATGATCATGTTGAGGGTCTGCTTCATGAATTTCTTCGTGTTCGATACCTGCAGCTCATCAGTGTAGGAGGCTGAACCTTCCACAAATGCAATCTCCTGGAATTTATCAGTAGCGGTGAGGGTGATAGCGGTTACTTCGATCAGGTTGCCGAATGAATCCAGGGTTCCAATCATGGTAGCAACTTTATTGAAGGGAATGAGGGCGACTCTGGAAACGCCACCGAAGCCGAATCCAGCTCCAGTCACGTCAAAGGGGGTGTTGAGATATGTTCCTAAAGGCATGTTCTAGTTGTTATTTGATTTAGAAGTCTCGCCCACTGCTTAGGTGGGCGAGACAACATCTTGATTAGGCCTTGTAGAGCACTTTCTGATTGGTCACGCAGACAGCAGCATCCAGGCTGAATGTTGCTTTCAGGAACATCTGGTCAGAGTTAGCCTGTACCTTGTTCACTTCAAAAGCTCCGAAATCAGACAGCAAGTCGGTTCCGAGGATGAGGTCAGACGAACGACCTGCCACGATGGTGTTAGCTGCCAGAGGAACGAATTCAACGGGCACGCCTAGGTAGGAGATCTGGTCACCTACCACAGTGAAGATGTCGCGGTAAGTCTGGTTGAGGTTGGCAACTTTGATCATCTGCTTCACAGCGTGAGGAGCGTAGATCTTAGCTTCAGTGCCTTCAAGGATCTGGCCTGGCATTGCTGCATATACCTTCTCCATTTCATCGATGACGTTAGCAGCAGTCAGGGTAGCACCTGCTACAGCTATTTCATCAGAAGCTGCATTCAGCTTGGTCACCAACAGGTTCCAGTAGCTGGTTTCGATTGCTTTGCCAACGCGAGGTACTGCATACTCAAGAACTGCCTTCAGGAATTCATTCGATTCCATGTTAGCAGCACCCGATTTCATGTCTGCAGAGAAGCGCGTATTGAGCATCCCTTGCATGTTGAACTCCTCGTAGACATGCTTCTTAACAGGTCTGATAGTTGCGTCTCCGAAGGTGATGTTTCCACCTCCAGTGGTAGGAGTAACAGCGTAATCTTGAACGACTAGGTCGCCAGTGATGCTGGTGACCATCTGCTCATATTTGATGTTGTCGAGGACACGAACCAGTCCTTTGTCGACGGTAGCGTTTGAATAGATGACTTCAGAAAAGATCTCGCCGAAGTGTGTGCCTGTCCATATTTTAGGTGAATAATTCAAGTGAATAAGTGGAGTAATTTATTTTGGTATTCTGGTAGTTATAAGCCTGTTTTATAAAGTGTTCTAGTTTCTGGCTTGGGCTCTTTCAAAGGCGAGTTGAGCCTTGCTCTTCTGACCTTGATTGGCGTTCAGGACTACCTTCTTGTCAGCTGGCCTGCTCTCCACTGCGGATAGCTTTTCTGACAGCTCTGTGTTGGACTTCTCCAGTTCTGTGTTCTTTCCTTCCAGGGCATCCAGGCGAGCGGTCAGTGCATCAATAGCGGCTTGCATCTGAGCCATTGCATCGTCTTCTACCTTCTGATCTTCTGGAGCTTCTTCAGCGGCTTTCTCCTCTTCTTGGGGAGCTTCTTTCACTTCAGCTTTTCCTTCTGATACTACTAGGATTTTGCCATCCTCTAGCTCGTATTCGCCATCAGCAGCAGTTGTAGTCTGATCCTCGTCGTTGACTTCGATCTCGTCACCTGCCTTGGTTTTATAAGCTGTTAGAGCTACTTCTACTTCAGTGGCGTCCTCAGATAGTCCGAGAGCAACAGCAAGGCGGCTTAGTAATGATTTTCTTTTTTCGTCGGTCATAATGAATATTTGTTTAGGTCTGCTGGTAGATATAAGCCGACCTTTAGAAATATTCATTAATCATAAAGACACCATGTCCACGACTGCTTCAGCAATTCAAACAGCTTTGCTCATGTTGGCTAGGGAAGCATTTCCTAAACAAATGGACGTATTGACCTCAAGGCTACTGATTGCCCATTACATTGCTAATACTGATTCGGCAACCATCGATTATCAGTTGGGAAAGAAGTTGAGAAGCCTCGGTTATGAATTGGTTTCAAAACCAAAAGCTCAAGCTTAGTTGGCCGCTACCTCTTTTCTAGAAAGCTCACCAGTTCGTCTAGGACTCTATAGAGATCATCTTCCTTATTGGCTGAGAGCTGCAATTCAACTTCATGAAACATCCCCTCAAGTGAGAACCCGGTGACATTTCCTGTCAGCACCTCATTCTGCCAGAAATCTGCATCAAGGATCTTATAGGTCGCCATCATCGTCCCCTTTGGCAGTCCTGTAAATCCTAGGGCCACTGCCTTATCCATAGTTGGATCTTCGATAATCCAAGATTCGATGAGCATGGTGCTCACGGTGTCGGCAGCATCGTGATTCTTGTTGGAGAGCTTGAGATTGCCAGTGGTCTTGAAGAACTTGTTACGGATGGCTTCCACGTCCTGCTCTGAGAATTGGATGAGGTACTCGCCGCGCTCAGGGTCATTGCGGTAGATGGGCTTGTTCGGGATGATCACCGCAGAAGTGAGGTATTGCTTGTACTCGTCTGTCTTCAGTGTCACCAGCTTTGGAGCTTCAGCTAATTTCACGGCTGACACCTCCATAGCGGGCTTTTCAACGAATGAGATGAGGGAGATGCCAGTCACGTCATCGTTATCATCGATCTTGATGGAATAGGTCTTTAGTTGGGAGAAATCGGTCATAATGGTATCTATTTTATTGGAGGAAATACTCTCTGATTTCCGTGTTTTTGGCTTCGTAATCCCTGTATTCCTGGTGAGCCACGACCACCGGGCGATCAGCTATGCTAGTGGCCAAGGAATTGGTGTCCTGGCGTAGCGTAAGCATCTGTTGCATCAGCACATCAAGCTTTCGGGTGGATGCGTCAGCGTTGATGTTTGACACATCCACGAGTCCACCATCACTGTATCCTCTCACCCTAGCTGATTCCAGCTGGCCGATCATTCCAGAATAGGAGGGGTTCTTGACGATGTGCTGCGGGATGACATACTCGCCGCGGTGGACCACTCCAGCCGCTTCGTACTTGCCGCCATCTCCTGTATAACCACCTTCAGCAAAGCCATCTGAGAGGGATTTAGCAGAGATGACAGCTCCTGTCACGGCCGCCAGAGCAGCCACGATGGCAATGAGGTTACCAGGGAAAGGAACTGAGCTAGCTCCACTCACTGCTTTGATGGCGGCGAATACCGCTTCAGCAGCGGCAGCACTTTGCATGACCAATTGGGCTGCTTTCTGGAGCTGGGTGCTCTTCTTGATCTCATCCTGCTTCTTCTTTTCCAGAGCTAGTTTATCTGCTTCTGCTTTCTTGATTCGTTCGTCTTCACGCTTTCTCTCAAGGGCTAGCTGGGCATGACGAGCACGCTCTGCTTCAAGCTGCTTGATGATCTTATCCCTTGCTGCACCGTTGGCATTGAGGAGCTGCCCTTCCAAGCCATCGATGCGTGATTGGCTCTCATCTACCTGTGACTTGAGAGCATCACTCGCTTCCTTAGCTCCATCAATTGCTGTCTGTACCTCTGCTAATTCAGCTTCGATGGCAGCCTGACGAGCTGCCGAAGCTTGGGTTAATGCCTGATTGACCACATTAGAAACCGCATTGTAGGCGTTTCCAAATGCTTCAGCGGCCTTTTCTGCATCATCGTCACTCAACCTAAACAGCTTCTTGAAGACGCTTGAGGATAGGTCTAGGTCTGCCGGCGTCTTGGCAGAGTCGATCACGATCTGACGACGTTTCTGAGCCCCTTCCGTGACGATGAGGTTTCGTGCCGCTTCGTTGGCTTGGGTGTCATCCAGCTTGCTCAAGGCAAGTGCTTCTTCCGCTCTGGATTGGGCAATCAGGGCATCATAGTATTCCTTCTGACCTTCCTTCAGACCGACCAATTTGATGTTGGCAATGGTCAGCTCGTCCTCAAAAGCTTTGGTCCGCTTTTCCTTCTGATAATCTTCTTCGAGCTTGGCTTCCTGCGCCTGGGTTGTCTTCTTGATCTCTTCTTTCTGAGCCAGTAGAGCAGTTTTCTCCTTGGTTCCTGCCTTCAGAAGCTTGTCATCGATAGCCTGTAGAGCAATCTGCTCATCCAGTTTCAGCTTACGCTTCTGGATTTCCAGGTAAGCAGCACTCCCTTTCTCAGCAGCGGCTAGCTCTCGGTCGAGGGCAGACTTACGAACTGCAAACTCAGCAGCGGTGGCAGCCTGAGTATCAGCTAAACGATCGGCCGCAGCTTTCGCGTCATCGGCTTTCTTCTTGGTTGCGGCAGCGTCATCCTTGGCTTTTGCTTCTGCTTTCAGCCCGTTGATCTTGTTCTGTAGTTCAGTTTGGAGGGTGGCCGAACGCTGACTGAATTCCGAGAGCTTCACCAGCTCCTCGGCCATTTGATCCTTGTCCTCACCTGTCAGTTGACCATTGCGCTGCTTCTGGTCATTCTGCGCCTTGAGGATGTCTACCTTCTGCTTTTGAAGATTGATCTCCCGGATCAGAAACCCATTTTCCAGCTCATTTGCGCGTATGGCGGCTGCCAGTCGCGTTGCATTGCTCTTCGAAGCATCATCACTAAGCTTCTTCAGATTCTCGATCTCAGCGTTTCCCTGCGCGCGTGCCACTTTGAGGTCGCGTTCTGCTCCAACAAGGGCTTGAGAACGCTTCTCAAGGCTCTCAGCCAGGGCAGCGGCTGCTAGGGCATCATCCCCAAGTTGTCGAAGCTGGGAGCCAAATGCCTTGGCTTTGTCGGTGGCATTCTCAATGCCTGTTCCCATCTGGATGATGCCATCACCGACCTTCTTGAAGTCCATGTTGACGATCCCTTCCAAGATGACTGAAAAGCTCTTGATTCGATTCAGTAGGTTGTTTTGTAAAAAATCAACCAGGTCACCTAGCGCCTTCTTTGGGTTCGAGAAAGTCTGGAAGAGGAACTTGCCGAATTCTATCACCTTGCCACTCAACACAGCAAAGACTGCCTGTAGGGCTTTCGTCTTCTGGTTGATGAAGTTCATTCCCTCCTGGGTCTTGGTGAAATAGGAGATTAGCGCTGTGAAAGCAATCACCAGCAATCCGATTCCAGTTGAGGCAATCGCTCCGCGTAGGGTTCCGAATGCTTTGGAAGCAATGTCCAACCCACCTTTCAACCCTCCTAGACCACCTTCCACCTTACCGAGGTCAACCCCTAGCTTGGAGGAGAGGGAGGAGCCAAGTGAGAAAGCATCATCAAACTTTCCTCCGAGTTGCTCCGTGGTGGTGGCCGTGTCAGATACTTGCTTGTTGACCGTCTGAGTGGTCTGCTGAAGCTGTTTCAGCCTGTCTTTTGCTTCGTTGACTTCTGTCTGAAGCTTTTCAAACTTGTCGGACCCAAACTCCGCTTCTGAGAATTGCTTCTCCAGGGTCTTGATAGTGTCTTGAAGCTGGGAGGTGTTCTTTATGGCGGTCTCTACGCCGTCGATGGTAAGGGTGTATACTTTGCTAGTGGCCATGAAAAAGACTGTAAGCATTCGCCTACAGTCTTTATAAGTCGCATCATTAGCTCTGTTTTGTAGCTAGTTAGGGGGTGAAATCACCATCAAAATCATCCGAAGGCATATCCCAATCGTCTTCTTCATCCATTGGTCCGGCTGTTCTAGCGAATGAGTGAGATCCACCAGGATCGTCTCCACCACCTCCGACATAGGTGCAGACCAGCTCTGCTAGTGCTTCTACCTGAGCGGAAGCCAGAGCAAATGAATCAGCATCATCCTGGCTTACGGTGGAGACAAACGTCACTGTCTTGGTGACAGGATTTCCATCATAACCGTCAGGGCAGGAAGCCGTGTAGGTCTGAGTGGACGTGTAAGTACGAAGGCAGAACAAGCCATCTTCTGCTGACTGTTGCGCTCCAGCCAGTGCCTTCGCATCAGCATCAGACTGGGAGATGTTAGAATCAGCTGTGAAGGTTTCCGTGACTGGAGAGCCTGAGAAACCTGTTCCGCAGGACGCTGTGTAGGTCTGAGTGGAAGTGAAGGTGGCTGGAGTACCATCGTCATTGCCATTACCAATCTGGTTGTCCACAGCACCGGCGATGAGCTTGTATATCTTATAACGGGCTCTGTCACCTCCAAGCTCATAGGCTTTGATACTTTCCAACAAGAAGAGATCGGAGTCAATGCGCAGCACCTGACGACCAGTGAGCTGATTGAATAGCACGGGATTCATTCTGCCGACCCCTTCTAGGTAGTTGCTCAGGTTGGCAATGAGCAGGTCGTTCGCATAGAGGTTGAAGAACATCCCCTTTGGATTGATGCTTCCATTTGTGTTGATCGCTAATGAGCTATTATCCAACGAATCCACAGTTTTGGTTGAACGAAGGAAGTTCTGATCATTGAGCTGGTAGATCGTAGGGGCAGAAGCTAGCTCCACCGAGAAAGAACGTCTTTGCACATTTTCGACCACTTTGTATACCGGCTGGTTGACGTAGTTGAAGAAGCCAAGTTTAGGGCGCACCAGGGTCACCCCGTTCGATAGATTGAGGTAGAATAGGTTGTAGTAAAGTAGACTTGGAGGTAATGTGTAGAGATTTGGATCAAAGCTCTTCGAGCCGTGGTAGAGGCAGAGGCGAGGCTCCCAACTACCGGCAGCGGTGAAGCTGTCCTCGCTGGTGAGCACAGACAGATCTTCTGATTCAGTATCAGGCAGGATCGCAGGAAGGAAGTCGTATCCTTCAAAAACGCCACCGCTGCCATCCTGAACTTGATATTTGGTCTGAACAAATGCGAGAGGAGCAAAGGGGAGAACATAGCTTCCATCTTCCTGCTCACCATTGACCAACGTGTTGTAATCGGTCCTATTCAGCAGATAGTCTGATTCATCCTTCTTGTAGCTGTAATAGGTTTCAGCCACCTCCTTTGAGGTTAGAGGGGTTTCTTCCATGTCAGCCAAGCTGATCTGATTGCTCAGATCCACCACGCTGCCCAGGTTGCGACTGAAGAATTCATCCCTTGTGAAGAGATTGATGGTCTTCAGGTCGTCGTTGATTTGGTAGTAGAGGTTGAATATCTTGAAGAGGGCATTCAGAAATTCCGCTTGCTTCATGTCCGGCAGGAAGAGAGCCGGGTTTACCAGAAGAGGGCCATTGCAGGAGACAATGCGGAATCCTCCAGATGTGGAGCTGTAGAAGAGCTTGGTGCCGCCGTTTGAGGTGGATTTAGGAGCGCTCACGTAGCTCTGCACCTCGTACTGCTTGCCAGCTTCCATGTGTACAGTGAATGTGTGGCTGACATTGAGGCCAGTCCAGACCGCCAGCGTACCGGTATCCAGATAAGTCAGGTTTATGGTTGAAAAGCCACTCATTCCTGGAATCATGTTTTCCGGTATGAATTCATCGTCTGTGATGCAACGGAATGAATTAAAGTATGCTGTTGCGGGAGTGGCATTCCCTTGCTGATAGATAAAATCTGTCTTGACTGTCAATTGATAATCGCCAGTGTATTTGCAGGTGTACACGCCATCGCCTCCAATTGAGCCGCACAGATCCCCATCAAAGGTTTGCCAAGGGTATCTAAGCACAGAAACAACGTCACCTTGCCTATCAATGGTAGTTGCTTCAGTGGGTAAGTATATGGCAGAGAGAATTCCAGAGTTTTGTAGCTCCGCACGGCCAGGAGCAAGCTTGCCATAGTTCCACGCCTGTTTGCTCTTATCGGAATAGAGCATGATCAGCTTCCGATAGGTCGCATTGTTGAGCACGTTGCCAATGAGCGAGTACCCAGCATCTTGGATGATCTTCTCCAGGATGGTGCCACAGAAATGGCTGATGCCAATGTCCTCGTAGCTGATGTACTTAGGGAGGCGGGTGGAGCGGAAGGAGTCGAGAACAGGGGCAAAGCACAGTTCACTTCGCTTTGTGCTAGGGTTACCAGATGGTCTGAATTCAAGCTCCCTGCTGATGTAGTCCACGACAGTGTCATTGCCACTGAAATCGAACGGCTCAAATGAGCGGATGTCTCTCAGGGATCTGTCTCCGATGAGGTCACCAATCTTGGGACTGCGAATTCGACTGTTCCCAACGGCCCCTTCAAACCCCTTCGCACTGTTCTTGATGTGGAGGAATTCTCCATCGATGATGAGGTTGTCATCGACCACCAGTAGCGCCGTATAGGTGCGCTTGAACTTGCCTAATATCTGCTTGTCGTCCTCATGAAAAAAGATTCCCTTGTTGTTATTGGTGTAGGGGAGGGTGATTGGCAGGGTATAGGAACCCGTTTTCTTTAACGGATCCTTGAACTCACTTACCACCTTATCAACGGTGATCTTGATGTCTTCTGATAGGTCGGTTAGTTTTCCATTGATGTATAATTCAACGCGCATTAGAATCTGATAGAGTTTTGTTCATACTCCGGCGAAACCGTCAGCTCAAGTGAGAAGACATCCTCCGTGGAGTCATATTTATGAGTGGTGTCTTGTAGCTTGACATACTTTCCATCGAGGAGCACCACTGGCGAGAGCACCAAATCCCGGAGCCAATCGTGGGCTTTGTTAGGTAGCCAGGTCGAGTAGATGGTGATGTTGCTCTTGGCTGACACACCGCTCACTCGTTCTGCGGTGGCGTTGCGGTAACTGATCACATCCGTTTTCATCTCTTCTCTGATGTTGCGTGTGAACTGCAGGCTGTCCCAACCACCTGCGCGATTTAGGAAGGTCACTTCCTGGGGCTCTAGGAGATTATCAGCGACAAGGAAAGTCCTGGAGAAGCTGATTGCACTTTCCGCTCTGTCGTCATCCTCGTAGGTGAGCCAGACGCTGTAGGAGCGGAGGAGAGAGTAGTTGGGTTGAGCCAGGAGGACATCTGGCTTGACGTTGAAGACATATACTCCTCCTGTTGATACAGCTACTTCGCTGACTAACACATTGTAAACGGCTTGGCCGACTGCGTTGCCAGAATGGAAGTTAAGATCGGCCCTGATACGAAGTGTTGGATTGGTGGCAGTGGCGTGACGGGCGAAGAAGAAGGAGAGGAAAGTGGTTTCGTTACGGTGGCGTTCTAATCCATTGGTGATGTTGGTCAGCACGTCCACCGGCTCACTATCGAATTGATAGAGATAATCCATCATGGTCTTGACTCCGTGGAGCGGCAGGGCTGCACGAACCGCAAACAGAACAGATGATTCCTGCACCTCAGTCTTTACTTGGTTATTGAAAACATCAAAGACGATATACCCGATCTTGTAGTAGTAAGGGATGAAGGAGGTATCATCCTTCTGAACCATCGTCGTGGCTTCTGGCGCATTATATCCTGAGAACTGAGAAGCCAGAACATTGCCCAAGTCAAAAGTGCATCTACCGGAAGCATCACCGTTTTTAGTGAGTGTGGTGATGAGCTTAGCTCCAGCTTTCGAGTTGCCACTCATGCGTGCATTGCGCGAGGGCAACGCATACACTTCAACATAAAATAGATCACCTACGCGGTAGGGATATTTAGTGATCTGGACTCTGATTGGATTGTAAGCTGCGCTGAGCAGTTGAGGCTCTATAGTTACTGATACTATTAGTGGATCGGTAGGGGTGGTTATCACTGACATAATTATCGGGTGTTGTTATTGAAGCTTATTTCAACGATGCCCACGATTTGTGGGATGAGCACTTTGTCCACTGCTTGCGAGATGATCTGCTCAGCGTATTCCAGCGTTTCATTGATGAAGGGTTTTGCCCGGATGCCATGCCTGAAAATGGCTTGTTGGATGGCCCAAGCGGCAGAGTTGATAGATTGCTCAGTAGCCCTCCTGAACTTGCCACTGGTGCGGTCCCTTCCAAGGATGCGGTAGCGTCTGAGCCATCTGATGATATTGTCAACCGGTACCCTCCTCAGTCCAGGGCGTCTGCCTTGGTCGATGTAAATGGCTTGTTCAGGCAGACTCAGAACCACACCCGATGTGTTGAAGGTGACTTTGCTCTGACCAACGAAACCGGATTTATCATTGAGCAGCCTTCCTTGGCGCTGTGCTTCGATCTGAGCGATCATGAATCGTTTGATCTCATCGGCAAACGATTGAAGCTCTTTGTCTAGGAATGGAGCAATCTGTTTGGAGTTGAAGACTTGCTTCGCCATTATTTAGCCCCTCCCTCAAGTAGTTGCTTCACATCATGTGGGTTGACAAAGCGTTTCACTGTAATGGTGAACTCTCCCCGGACTGCAACCAAGTCGTCTGAGCTGAGGTGGTCGTAGAAGAGGATGTTGGCATCTGACACATTCACGGCACCTACCAGAAGCTCGATGAGGCGCTTTGCTTCTGAGAAGAGCTGCTTCACCTTGGAGTGTCCTTCCACGCGTTGACGGTGGTTCGGGTCAGCTGCTATCCTGTCGCAGATGTTGAGGGCGATGGAGTAGGTCTCCGTCTTGGTGCTCTCCGTTACCTGACCGATGGTCTCCAAGTAGAGGAGAGGGTAGCTGTAATCAGGTTTGCCAAGCTCTGTGTCGCTGCCACTATCGAAGTGAGCAAAGCCAGGGTGCTGGATGCTTACCTGCTCGATGCTGTCGTAGATGTATTTTATGTCGTGGATACGATTCGTGTATGCGGTACTCACTTGGATTGGGACTCTCTGAATTTGTTTAGCTCTTTGTTATATTGGAGGAAGGTTAAGACCCTTTCGAGTGGGAGATCAAGAACAGCGTCAACTTGCAGAATAGACGGCGCCAGATCGAAGGCGGTTGAGAGCCATCCGTACCGCTCATTGATGTAGCTGCCAAAAGCTCTCTCAGCTTCTGTCGCGCTGCTTCCGCCCTTAAAGAGAATTGGGAAACTGTCCGTGATTCTTGCGCGCTGCTCAAAAAAAAAGCGATGAGCGACATCACCGTTTGTGCATCTAATCCCTTCTCAAAGCGTTTGGCTTGCTCTGTGAGCGCGTTCTTGTCATTGGTGAACACTTCTCCTTTCTTGCGACAGAGGATCGCTAGGATGTATCCAGAAGCGGCAATCATGTCCCCTTTGAAGTGACCGACTACTCGATCATAGGCAGCCAACTCCCCGAACTTCTCAAGCGAGTTGACATAGTAGGTGGCTCCGTTGAAGAGGAAGTGAGCAACCGGCTCTGATGTGACCTCCTCCTTGAGGAAGTTCAGTCGTTCGAATAAGCGGAACATCAGCTCCGCGCCAGCTTCCTCAACATCCGTTAGCGGGGCTTCAGAGAAGATATTTAGGATCTTGCCTGCCTTCTCCAGTTGCCCTAGCTTCGCGTCTTTCTGAGTGGCGTGGTATCGCTGGAATTGTTCGAGCGTAACCTCTTGCCAGGATTCAGGTAGGAAGTAGGTGGTGCTGTTTAACTTGAATGGCTTCACTAGTATCTATAAGCAACTCCACACATCACATTCTAGGTCATGGAAGAGCCTGATGAGAAGCCAAAACCCAATAAAGTGGAAGAGTTGAAGCAGTCTCTTCGCAAGTGGGCGATGGACGAAAATGATAAAGAGCGAGAAGCAGAAATCGACAAGCTGCTAAAAGATGCAGGGGTAAAGCCGCACCCGGATGAACCGGCAAACCCGTCGTAAAAAAGTGTGAAAATAGTTGCGGAAAGATTGTCATGTGTCGGGGGTGGCTAAGAGGTTTGCCTCATCATCAACCACTTAACCCCCAAACAAACACCATGATCAACACCCAACAAATCGCCGACCTCCTGAACAGCGCCGCCAAGAATGAGCTGCTCATCAAGGACATCAAGAAAGCCGCTGACAAGGTAGGGGTAGCCCTTCTGGAGCTTCAGACCCTGCTGGCTCCTGATTACACTCCCGCCCCGAAGGTGCCGTACATCCGCAAAGCCAAGCGTGAGCAGATGGCGGCCGAGGCTGCCGCTGCCGGCGAGACTGTGGAAACGGCTTCGCTGCCTTCGGACATCGTGTTCGGGAAGCCAGCTCGCCGGACCAAGAAGGAGGAGCAGGTGGCCGCGTAGGTAGTCAACCTCTCACATCTGAAAGACCGCTTCTCTCTGAGGGGCGGTCTTTTTTGTGTCCATACTTCTGGTTTTTCACCCTATCGCTGATAGATAGAGGTGAATAATAACATTACATCTGAGGAGTTCTTCAAGGCGTTCGCAGCCTATCGCAGCTCCTTCATCAAAGCAGTCACAGATACGCTCTACAAGCGAGGGAAAAGGTTCAGGAAGGAGGATATTGAGGACATCGTGTCAGAGGCTCTCCTGCAATTCGTATTGCGCTTAGAGACTGGTAAGATTGTGATACCTACCGTCGAGAAGGGGTATGCTTACATGATGCGTAGTTGTCTTTGGAATGGCAGAGATGAGTCAGACCGAGACATCAAGAGAAGCATTGCTCACCACAAAGCTTACAAAGAGTCCTCTCACCTAGACATGGTTGAGTGGAACGACTTTGAATTGGTTGAGGAAAAGACAGAGCAAGACCGACAGGACGAGAAGTACTCTGAACTACACACCGACCTCATGCTCTATCTGGAGCAGCTCATCATCGATGGTGTGTTCAGCTTCAAAGCGGTGAATATGTTCAAGTGCTACTTCTTGAATGGCTTCTCCTTCAATCAACTAGCGGAAGCAACGGGTTACAGCAAGTCCACCTGTTTCAAGTTCGTGGATGATGTGCGAAGGCATACTAGAGCACATGAATGGGTAGTCTCATAAATGGAATCGATGGTAATGCCAGATTTCTTGTAATATTGGGATCGGCTTCCATCACGATGAAGCCGAAAAGTCGTTTGTTATTTAGATGGTAAGGACCTATTGTATCAATAATTAAATGAGTGCACTCGTTAAGACAAGAAGCGATATTACTGCAGCTGACGACAAAGTCATTGGCTTTGAGTATCAGTTCTACTATTTTCTTCTTAGCCTATTGGATATCAATGAAGGTGAATCAGTTGGTTTAGAAGTCAAAGACGATGTTCATATTGATAAACCCAATGGTGTCACTGTTTTATTTCAACTCAAACATACAATAGATCCTGACGCTTCAAAACTTACTGAGTTAGATGACTCATTGTGGAAGACGTTGTACAATTGGGCGCTTGTTATAGATGAAGCAGGTGATACTGCTGCCCAATTTGATTTTTGTTATAAAAATACGTTTACCATCGTAACCAATATGGCAGTGGGAGCGAGGAATGCTTTCCTGGCTGATTTAGAGAAGCTTAAGCGTGAAGAGAAAAGTGTAGAGGACTTAAGGCTGGTAATCGAAGGTTTACATTCAAAAACGACTTCAGACACAATCAAAAGCTACTTGGCAACGGTGCTTAGCTTGGATAATAAAGTGCTGAAAGTATTTCTTAAGAAGCTTGAGATTGAAGACAGCTTTGACGATATCCACAACAAAATAATTGCGAGATTACACAAAATGATGGTCAATCCTGGAAAGATTGAAACCATACTTCGCATTATCGATGGTGGACTAAGAAGGCAGAGCTATGATTTTGTTAAAAATCGTCAAAAGATGATAATGACTTATGAAGAATTTCATAGGCGTTATCAAATTTTCTTCGATATGGGGCGAACCGATGACCTAATTGTTGAGGATTATGAATGTGATATAGAAAATCCCTTAGAGCAAACATTCATTAAACAGCTAATCGACTTAGGTGATATTAGTGTCGTTGATGATGAGAATATTATAGAATACACTGGGTTTAAACTAACTGTTTTTAATAATTTGATAAATTGGCTACAAAATGGTTTGATTGCAGAAATACATGTTGAAAAATTCAACAAGGATGCCGAAAGGCGATGGAAGAATGCATTTACAGCAGCGCATAGATTTTACAAGCCAGAAGAACCTGGGCTATTTGACGAAATAACTATTCCAGTTGAAATGGTCAAATTAGCAAGCCTTTGTCTTGACGAGGTAAGAAAAATAAATCTAGCAGTGAAGGGACAACAGCTAGATATAGAGTGGAGTAATGGGCAATTTTACCTGCTCTCTGATCAGCATAAAATTGGATGGCTCATCGATTGGCACGAAAGGTATGGCGCAGCTAAGTAATAAATATTTGTACAACAATACTGCAATTGGGATGATTGCGGTGCTTGCAACAATGCAGAATATCAATCGAATGGACATAGCAAATGTGCTACTGATTAATCCATTCTTATTGCACTCTGACACCCTTATGTCATTTAAGCCGAATTCAAATCTTCGCAGTATAGAAGAGCTTTTGGCTAAGCATCCTAAAACAGTTGTCAATTTTTCAGATCGTTATGAATCTTTATTAACTATGACAATGAATTGCCTCATAGTTGCAGTTGAGGCTGGGTTTGTCACAGTAGATGATGGATTTGTATACGCTACTAGTAAGCTTGAAACTTACGAATTCACGAATAACATCGGGCATAGGGCTAAAAGAATAATTAAAGCGAGTCCAATGTTAGCTAAAATCCTTCAGGCTGACAGCCTCTCACTCTACTACAACTTGCAGCTGCCCCTATGAATTTTAACATTAACCAAATAACCCTCTGGTTAGAGAGCGGGAAACGACAAGATCTCTACTTTCTGCCTAACAAGATTAATGTAATAACTGGAGGTAGTTCAACAGGTAAATCTACCATTTTAAAGATAATTGATTATTGTCTTTGCAAAAGTACAGGTAACAAGATACCCCAATCTATAATCAATGAGAACGTAAAGTGGTACGGGATTAACTTTACAATCAATGATAGCACGTTCACGATTGCTAGAGGGAAGCCTGTGGGTAGTGCGTCATCGAGTGACTATTTCTTCTCTTCCACAGGTGTTGTTCCCGATCTCCCTACTGCTGATATTGACGAGACTGCATTAAAACAGATTCTCGAAGAGCAATTTTCAATTGATTCGGAATTCACTTTCCCTTACGGTGGTAAGGTGATTCGTGCGGGCTCAAAAATATCCTTTCGGTATTTTCTGCTTTTTAACACTCAATCGGATATTGTTATAAATAATGAAGAGCAGTTTTTTGATAAAATCAATTCTAGCAGATATCGCGAGGCTCTGGACAGGATATTCTGGTTAGCGCTAAATTCGTCTACTCCAAGAAACGTATTGGTTACTGAAGAACTTAGCAAACAGAAGCGTGAACTCTTAGCCATCGCGAAGAAGGAAACTCTGTTCGAAAAACAAAGGCTTGTTTTTCACAACAATATTTTTGAACTTGTAGTAAGGGCACAGCAAGCTGGGCTCATTGAATCGGGCTTGCCTACAATGCAGGATAGCTTAGAGGTTTTGCGGGGCTTAGTGAAGAATTATTTGACAACATATAATCGTGAATCCCTAAAGGAAATTGATGAGCTTCAACAACAGCGCAGAGATTTGTTAAGAAAAATTAGAAACATTGATGTTTTTGAGAATAATTACGAAGAATATAAAAGGCTGATAGCTAATAATGTGGATAGCCTTCAGCCCGTAAGTGTATTAAGAAAAGGTTTGGCTGAATTAATACTCGCTCCTGCTGTTAGTGAAATATTTGAAAATTTAGAGGTCCGACTTGCGAAGCTCAAGTCCGAACTGCTTCGCAAAAAGCCGTTTCTGACTAATCTGAGTCAGGATAGAGCGAAATTAGAAAGTCAGGTGGCTGAGATTGATCAGCAGATAAAGGTTTTGCCAACTAGGTCAACTGATTTTGTAGATGAAGCTCACCGTCTTGTTCTGATTGGTGAAATAAAGGCCAAATTGGAGTTGTATACACAAGTGGCAGATGATCTTGACTTTACGGCTCAGAAGATGGCCATTGAAAGCTTAATCGATCAACTACAAGATGAAGCAAAAGCTACCAGTGAAAGCCAGAAAATCACCATAGATATCCTACAGGATAACATCCAGCGATATGTTTCAAAATCCAAAGCGCTGGGACAATACAGAAGCTATAAAGCTTATTTCAGCGAATCTGAAAAGGTATTGCACTTGAGGAGGCCGAATTCGGTAGACTTAGAGAATGTAGGAAGCAGTTCAAATTATTTGTTCTTGCACCTCTGCCTCTTCCTTGGCTTACACGACTTTGCTTTGCGAAAAAGCAGCCGATACATACCACAGTTTATGGTGTGGGATCAATTAAGTCGGCCCTATTACGAAGAGGTTAAGAAACGCAAACCAAATGTTGAAACGTATGATGATGTTGCTGATGAGGATTTTGTAAACGATGATCGCACTAAATTAAGTGAGGCATTCAAGCTGTTTGACGATTTCATAACGCGTGCTAATGACGAATACAAACAGAACTTTCAGTTTATAATTCTTGAGCATGTATCGCCTGAATTCTTCGATGGAATGGATATGAAAAATTTCCATTTGGTAGCTAATTTCAGAGATGGGAATGCCCTCATTCCTTTGGATGAAATTAAGCTCCCAGATGAAAGCGAGCCAGAAGATTAACCCCGATACATGATACATGACTAACATTAAAAGCCTCCATCATCATGATGGAGGCTTTTTTTATAGGTGGTAGATACCCCATGAAGTTAGAAGTTAAATCCTTAATCCACACTTTAAAGACAACAATCTCAGAACTCTATGTAGATGGCAGGTTTCAGTGTCATATCCTGGAGGATGTCACAAGAAAGACAACCGATAAGAAGGTTTATGGAGCAACTGCCATTCCTTGCGGCACCTACAAGGTGATCATCGACATGAGTAACCGATTTAAGAGGTTGCTGCCGCTGCTGGTTGATGTTCCAGGTTTTGTAGGTGTGAGGATCCACCCAGGCAATAAGGCCGCAGACACCGAGGGATGCCTGCTTCCTGGCACATACGATCCAAGTGTCAAGGATTGGGTCAGCAACAGCCGAGCAGAGTTTGACAAGCTGTTCAAGAGGATGCAGGCAAATACAAAAAAAGGAGAGGCGATCACCATTACTATAGACCGTTAAAACAAAAGCCCCTTACAGAGATTGTAAGGGGCTTTATTTATGATTACATGTAAGCTGGCCTGCCTACTTGAGCAAGGTTAACAATCCTTTGATGTTTGGCCATCTCTAGGCTGTTAATCAGCCCTACAACATATTCTCTCTTCATCCCGGTGGTTGCAAAGCCGATTCGAGCGCCGCCATCAGAAGCGATGCTCACCATATGCTTGCGCGTCATGAAGTAGGCCAAGATTAGAAAAGCGCCAACCAAAGCCCCTGCAAAGCCAATCAAAGATGCTTGTCCACCTTGCGTCAGACCTAATCCACCAGCAAGTGCGATAAGTGTTCCAATCACAAGTAGCATGGGTTGGCTATCATACCGAACTTCACAAGAGCTAACCTTTTCGAGCATCACCGACACGAGGTGTGCCTGCGAAGTGCTAGCCGCATGATAGCGGATTCGATGAGTCGTCAGAACGACAACATTATTGGGAGAGTGCATCACCACTTCTTCCCCTTGCAGTAGAAAGTTTTCCATCCCGGAAATATAAGGGGAATCTGAGCTACTTAATCACTCCAGCGAAGTGCATGATTGCAGCAATGCCATAAAGACCAGCCAGATCTAATAACCAGCCCCGCCAAGGAAGATCACTCATCCAATCTTCGAAGCCCTTGAAGCGCATTCCCGTTATCTCTTCACCCCTTTGACTGTTGCCGGAATTGGCTTTGAGCTAAGTTTTGGTAGTACAGGGTTATTTGCTGCAACAAGAGCCTCTAGATAACCTTTGGTAGTTCTTTTTGCCCACTCTAACTGATCCTTTTCCGCGTAGGAATAGACAAACACTATTTGTCTTTTTATTAATGCAAAAGATAGTGTGCCAGCCTTAATATCAACTATTTGTTTACCTTCAGTGTCATCAACGTTGTATTTAATAAACATACCATATGACAACCAAAGGGGACCTTCATCAAAACCCTTCACTGCTACCATGGATAAGGCCTTAAAATCGGAGTCGTATTCCATAAGCCGTATCAATTCGTCCTCCTTATCTACTAACTGCTTATTGACTTTGTCAACATATTGCGAATAAGATTCAGTGCTCTGTTTCTTTAATTTATCTTTAAATATTCGAATGATTTCCTTGTCTTCTATTGAAGGCGGTAATTCAAAATTTGTAAGGCTTTGCACCCTGATGAATTTAGCAGGATAAAGTAGCGTGTCAGCATTGAGATGCTTTTTCATTGAATCCTGCAAGAAGAACGCATTTAGCTGGCTCCCCTTTGGGGTAAGTAGGCTGGCATAATCATAATAGCGCTTCATCTCTGGCCTAACGCTGACAAATCCTGCTGGAGTAGGAAAATAAATTGACGATTTACCCACTCGCTCCGAATACATCTTTCCATTGGCTACATTAGAAGTGGACTGTGCATAGGCGCTACCAGAAACAAGAAGTGAGATAAAGAGGCTTATGGGAAAGGAGTAGTTGTGATTCATTCTGGAAAGTTACCACATCGCATGTTGCCACACCAAATGAACTAGCCTTCTTCCTAAGCTTTCTGCTCTCCCTAGTGTACTATTCTGATAGCTTGTTCGGAATCTTGCATCACCTTACCTTGCTGCTATGTTAGAGGGAAAAACTTACTTTTTGTTGAATGGCGAGTATGCCACCCGGATCGATTGGCACAACAGTTATGTTATCACTGAATCTGGAAGAGTATGGAGCATTGTAAACGATGAACCTGGGAAAGAGCTGGAAATTAGAAAATTTGAGAAAGGTGGCAAGCTGTATGTCTTGCACCCAAGCTACTATCACACTTGGCTATTTGGGAAACGCACTCCAGTATTGACAATTGATTTAGTTATCGATAGAAGCCCGTATGACGTTAAATTGGCTGTAACTGCGCCTCTTAAACTCAGGATGAAGTCTAGGATGAGGAAGGAGATAGAGTATTGCATACATGAATTGGTTGCTAAATACTTTATTACGAATCCAGAAGGGTATGAATTTGTCGAGCATATAGATCAGAATCGACTTAACAACCACTTCACCAATTTGCGATGGACTCCCTTTGACCCCAGAATGCAAGATCGCTATCAAGGATATTATTATAAAAAGCTGCCTCAACATTTAATTGATTTTGCTGAAGCTCATTATAACTCCGATGAGAAGAGTGGTGACCTAACTTAAAGTTAGGTCACCACGGACTACCATACCAGAAGCTGCTGCTACTCTTAATATGCTTGCACGCGTAGACAAAGGCATCAACTGTATCATCGTGGGCTGCAAGAGGGAAGGAGCAGATCTCTTCCAAGAAGTCTTCAATCCAATCCCCTTCGATCAAGAACACCCTGCCACCCTCCACCATCGGAGTGACTGACTCAGCCCTGACCACCTTGGCGTCACGGCCAGGCTGGACTTCCACGACATTCCAGGAGGTCTCAGCTTTCAGCTGACTGATCAGTGATTTCCCACTGCTCTTCCCTTCGATATGGACCTTGGAAGTGGAGGAAAGGTACTTAGGAAGCCACTCCTTCAGGAATCTGATCAGGTCTGTGAACACCTTTCTCTCTGCTATCACCTCCTTAATGTAGAGGTCTGCTCCAATCGTGGCAGCTAAGACGATGCCTGTCGCATCATTATCCTTCTTGTCGGTTTCTGCTGAGTCGATGAAGACGTTAAAGACTGGAGCCTTTCCATCACATCTGCTCCTGAAGTCTTCAGCTGAGATGTTCTTGAACCAGTCACGCTTGAACATCCCGCCTTCACTCTCTACAGCCCGCTGCATGAGCTGCTGAGAGTATCCTTTGCTTCCTAGAGAAGATTTGAAGTTGAGTAGCTCTGCTCTGGTGAAGCGGTCAGGCCAGAACAAGCCATCTACATACTTCTCCCTCAGCTCAACCGGCTTGATGTTGCGTGGGTCTTCGTCAGTGGCAGGGATGCAGATGTGGCGATACCCTTCAGGATTCTTCTTGAGCAGATGCCCTGATAGGTCGTTCTCATGCAGTCGCTGCATGATGATGATCCTGACACCAGTTCTGAAGTTGTTGAGACGTGAGTAGACTGTCCCGTTGTACCAGTCGTTCGCATTCTTGATCTCAACCTCTGAAGAAGCTCTTCTAGGGTCTATCGGATCATCAATCAGGATGACATCAGCTCCTTTACCTGTGACAGTACCTCCTACAGATGTTGAGACTCTGACACCTGTCTTCGTGTTCTCGAACCCACTCTTGTTGTTGTTATCCTTCTTGAGCTGAACATCTGGGAAGTGCTCTAAGAGCCAATCAGACTGGAGAAGGTCCCTGCTCTTGGTGGCCAGCTCTAGTGACAGGTCATTGGAGTAGGAGGCAGCGATGAACTTCATCGTTGGATACTTGCACCACACCCATGCCGGCCACACGACAGTACAGATCAGAGACTTTGAGCTTCTGAAAGGGATGTTGATGATGATGTCCCGCTGCTTGGTCTCCTTCCTTGCTATCCTCTCTGTCTCCTCTTGAAGCACATCACACAGGTACTTGACATGCCAGTTGTCTTGGTAGTCTGTGTTAGGTTCTAAGACCTTGAAAGCATCCTTGTAGAACTGGTAGAATGACTGCTTATAGATGGCCCTGTTGACTTCTAGTGGTGACGGAGGTAGGAGAGCTTCTTCCTTCTTCTTCCTCGGCACGGTTAGTCATTGCTCTCTTTGTTTTTCTCCAAGAGCTGACGCATCTGGAGCAATTCATCGACTGACCAGTTATCCAAGTTGTTGTGAACTGCAATCTGCTGTTTGGCTTCGATCCTAATAGGGGCATCATACCCTTTCACCTTAGCGATCGTGTTCATCAGCTTGATAGCTGCATCACGGTCACCACCTTTCATGGCATCTCGGTAGAGGAATTCCAGCTGTGTCAGGTAATCTTCTCTGCCATTCTCTTCACGCTCTGCTTTGGTCGCTTTCAGCTCTTCCCTGTACTGCTTCTGAAGAGCCTTGACATACCTCTGAGTGAGGGTGAATTCCTCCATCATCATGGCCACCCGGTCATGGTAGGGCACTCCCTTACCGATCAGATCTCTGATGTAGTTGAAGTAGAGTTGACGCTTCTCTTTATGGGCTGCCTTTGAGACAGCATTCATGGCTGCCACTCCCTTTGTGAGCTGAAGTGCAATTCTTGACTTGATTTGCTCTCTCAGAGCTTGTTCTCTGTTTATATTGCTGTCCATCTGGTAGTTATAAGCCAGGAGAGCAGGGGCATTCACAATAAAAAAACCTACCAACAGAGTCAGTAGGGTTTCCAACTCATGAAGAACATAATACTGTTACAGCTCAACTGCTTTAGTTATTGTGAGTCTAATATGCCTAGTTAGTCAGTAGTCATTTACACCAAAAAAACGCTGCGAAACAGGGTGTATCAGGTGCTCTACCATCTCTTCTACTGCTACTCTACCACACTCCAATCACTCCCATATGCTCTACCAACCTCTACCACTAGCTCACCACTATTCAGGCTGGTCAGCCCTTACTATATTGTGGGAACATTTGCAAGTGGTTAGTCCACTGTAGTAGAGGAACTTAACTATACTAACTGTTGTTGTGCTAGTGACAATCACTGTACTGTTATAACCGTGCTCTATTAGCGTACCCCATCCAAGGCTTTCACACTGGCAACCCTATCGACTCTGTTGGTAGGGTTTCTTTATGGGGCACTACTTTCGAGTCATGCTACTATTCAAGGTGTCGATCGATTATTTCATTCTCCTCATCGATGTTATCATTTTGGTGCTCGTGATAGCGGGGCTCAAATACGCATTTCATTATATTCACAGGCTAATCAAGGGCAGGAAAGGGGAGTAACAATCGTAAACCACTCCATTCAATAGGAAAGAGGCTCGTGGTTGCGCGTAAACACGCTTGGAGTGGATTTATATGGCCCTCACCTGTGCGCGCGGTGGTGAGCGAATAAGCCATTAATACAATTCCACTCCCTGATTCACGGATACAAGATTGATCAAGTGGATACAAGAAACGGATACAAACACGCTTATAAGCTCATCCTTATCACTGAGCTTTCGCACCTTCCCTCATTCAAGGGAGAAACGTAAGTGATTGGGGGAGCATCACTTGTAATCCGATCACCTGATAGAAAGCTTGTTGGAAGTTGCTCCATCACATTCGGGGAGTTACCTTCGCGGCATGAAACTGACTCGCACGAACCTTTGGTTGGCCGCCGCTACGGCCATGCTCCTGACGGCCTCCTGTTCCCAGGCCCCCGACGCCGCTGAAGCGGAGAAAGACCCTTCCGCCGACGCCGCCTACAAGCGCGCTCACCGGGCCGAAGGCTACCGCGAGGCCCAGCGCTCCAACGTCACCCGCAACTAAGTCTGCCGTCGGCCATTTGGGCCGGCCATCCAGTACCCTCGAAAAAGCAAAAGCCCCGACCAACAACTGGTCGGGGCTTTTGCGTGTGGCCGTAGGTGGCCGGTGTCGGGTGGGCGCGTTAGGCCTCCACGGCCGCCAGTGTGGGCGTGAGCACCGGGGCGGTTTCGAAGCTTGGCAGGCTGATGCCGGCCAGCAGGTCGCGCTCCAACAAGTCGGCCCAGGTGCGCAGGTAAAGCACCACGTCGTCGCGCTGGTTGTGGCGGAGGGCGTTGCGGCGCTCGAAGGGGATGGCGGCCCGGATGGTCGGGTCGGAAATGCGTTCGAGGTGGGAAAGGTCGCGGCGGCTGAAGCCGAGGGCCAGCATCTCGTCAATGGTCTGGTCGATGGGCAGGCCGCTGGTGGGGCAGTAGTCCACGAGCTGCCGCTCCCAGTCGCCATAACGCTGCATGGCGCGGGCGTGGATTTCGGCTTTGGTGAGGCGCGTGACGGTTTGGGCGAGGTGTCCGCAGTTGCAGCTGCCCATGTGGCCCCACTGGTAGGGCGCTTGGGTGGCGAGGCGCTGGGCCGTGTCGCGCAGGGCCTGAATGACGGGAAGCGTGGGCTGTGCCATTTTCAGTAGTCAGTAATAGGTATTAAGTATTCAGACCGGTTAGCCAAGACGGCAAGTGCGCGTCGGCAATCAGCATAAAAAGACAAACGGCCCGGAAAAAGTTTTCCGGGCCGTTTGCTATCGAGAAAGGCTGAGCAGAACGCTACAAGGCGCGCCCCCTAGAACGAGCCCCGGCGCGCGCCACCGGCGTCGCCGCGCCGCCGGCCACCGAGGTTCCGGTCGCCACCTTCGCGGTTGCCGCCCACGTTCACGCGGGCGCCGCCGCTGCCGAAGCGGCGGGCGGTATCGGACTGGCCGTTATTGGCCGGAGCAGCGGGCCGGCTGCGCTCGCCGCTGGGGCGGCCGCCGCCGTTGTTGCCGCTGCCGCTGGGACGCTCGCCGCCGCGGCCGCCGCCAGAGCGTGCGCCGCCCTGGCCACCGCCCGAACGACCACCGCCGCCATTGCCCCCCTCGCGGGGGCCGCGGGCCGGGCGCCCGGCCGGGCCCTTGGGCCGGATGATGCGTTCGTTGCCGTGCAGCATCACCGGCTTGATGCGGCCCGAGGCAAAAGGATGCTCGTCGACCTCAATCTGCCGGCTGATGAGCTTCTGGATGTCCTGCAGGTAGGCGCGCTCTTCTTCTTCCACGAAGGAAAACGCGGTGCCGAAGGCGCCGGCCCGGCCAGTGCGGCCGATGCGGTGCACGTAGGTTTCGGGCTCGTTCGGGATTTCGTAGTTGATGACGTGGGTCAGCTCGTCCACGTCGATGCCGCGGGCGGCAATGTCGGTGGCCACCAGCACGCGGGTGCTGCCGGCTTTGAAATTGGCGAGGGCGCGCTGGCGGTGGTTCTGGCTTTTGTTGCCGTGGATGGCTTCGGCCGGAATGGAATTGGCGGCCAGAGTTTTCACCACTTTGTCGGCGCCGTGCTTGGTGCGGGTGAAAACCAGCACGCGCTTGATGTCCTTGTCCTGCAGAATGTGGCGGAGCAGGGCGGGCTTGTCGTTATTTTCCACGAGGTACACAGACTGCGTCACGGTGTCGGCGGTGCTGCTGACGGGCGTCACGGCCACGCGCACCGGGTTGGGACGCAGGATGCTGGCGGCCAGTTCCTGAATCTGGCCGGGCATGGTGGCCGAGAAAAACAGCGTCTGGCGCTTGGCGGGCAGCTTGGGCAGGATGCGCTTGATGTCGTGGATGAAGCCCATGTCGAGCATGCGGTCGGCTTCGTCGAGCACGAACACCTCGATTTGGCGCAGGTCGACGAAGCCCTGATTCATGAGGTCGAGCAGGCGGCCGGGGGTGGCAATGAGCACCTCCACGCCGCGCTTGAGCGCCTGCACCTGCGGGTTCTGGCCCACGCCACCGAAGATAACCGTGTGGCGAATCTGGCTCAGGTGGCGGCCGTAGGCGCCAAAGCTTTCGTTAATCTGGATGGCGAGCTCGCGGGTGGGCGTGAGCACGAGGCAGCGAATGGCGCGGGGCGCGTGGTTGGCCACCTGGGCCGTGCGGTGCAGCACCTGCAGGATGGGCACGGTGAAAGCAGCGGTTTTGCCGGTGCCCGTTTGGGCCACGCCCAGCAGGTCTTTGCCTTCCAGCACGTGCGGAATGGCTTGTTCCTGAATGGGAGTGGGGTTGGTGTAGCCTTCCTCTTTGAGGGCTTTAAGAATGGGGTCAATCAGGTTTAAATCGTCAAACGTCATTCGAGTAGTAAGTAGTTAGCGCGGAGGCGATGATAGGCGCTCCGTCGTCAAAGTGTTGGCGAACAACTGTTCGCAAATGGAGTGGTTCAGCCTACGGAGTGGCGTAGGCCGTCATGGCCACGCCGGACGGGGCCAGGCGTGGGTGGGGTTGGCGGCTCGTCGGAGGCCGTCAGATTCCCGGTCTGAAGAGGAATGGGGTGAGGTGCGCTTACTTGCGGAGGCAGCCGAGGCGCGGGGCTTTGCCCGGCGCGGCCGGGCAGCGGGCTGCTCCGACGGCGGCCCTGGTAAATGCAAAGGTACAACACAGATGCGCCAATGCCGGTTCGGTCTTTAGGCCGCGGCTGTCAGCGGGCTTTTTGGGCGGTAAGTATTCTTGCCATCCGCGTCGCAAGCTGTCATCGGCCAATCGACCATTTAGACATGTCGCCGAAAATCGAAAAATTGTCTGCTCCCTTAACCACCGTCCTGTTCGATTTAGACGACACGCTGTTCGACCACATCGCCACCGCGCGGGCGTCGTTGCGGGCCAGCGCCAGTCCGCTTCCCTTTTTCCAAACCGTCGATTTCGAGGCCTTTTATCAGCGGTATAGTGAATTGTTGGAGGAAAACCACGCCCTGGTCATGGCCGGGCGCTATTCGTACGAAGAGGCCCGACGTCTGCGCTTTAAGCACCTGCTGGCCCCGTACTGGCCCAGCGCCACGGCTGCTGAGATAGAGGCCTTTGTGCAAGCCAATCAAACCCATTATCCCCGGATGCGCCAGCCCATGGCCGGCGCGCGGGCCCTGCTGCACGCCCTGAAGCCGCGCCACCGCATTGGCATCGTGACAAACAACCGCACCGCTGAGCAGGAGGAGAAGCTAACTTTCCTGGGCATGACCGACCTGGTGGATGCGCTCATTACCTCGGAAGATGTAGGGGTGCCCAAGCCCGACCCGCGGATTTTTGAGGTGGCGCTGCAACGCCTGGGGGCGCGGCCAGCGGAAGCCGTTTTGGTGGGCGACAACTGGCGGGCCGACGTGCTGGGTGCGCTGGATGTGGGTATCCGGCCCGTGTGGGTCAACCGGCTGGGCGTGGCGCGGCCTTTGGCCCACGTGGCCGAAATCACCAGTTTCGAGCCGCTGGAAGATGCCCTGCGCATCATTGTTGCCGCCTGTTAATGAAAGCCAAATGACTTTTTCTGTTGTTTTCCGTTCTTTGGGAGCCCGAGCATCCCTTTTTCATCCTTCCGCCCTTTATGCAAATCATTGAGCGCAGCCGCGTTTTCGACGGCCACTACAAAGTCAATCAACTCATTGTGCAGGACGGCGACGTGCAGCTTAAGCGCGAGCAGTTTGCGCCCGGCCGGGCCGTGGCCGCGCTGGTCTACGACACCGCCCGCCAGGTATACGTGCTCACCCGCCAGTTCCGCATCGGTCCCGAAAAGGAGATTCTGGAGCTGGCCGCCGGCATGATTGACAAAGACGAAGCGCCCGAAACGGCGGTGCGCCGCGAGATTCACGAGGAACTGGGCTACGAAATCGACCAGCTCGAAGAAATTGTGCAGATGTGGCCTTCGCCGGGCACCAGCTCGGAGGCCATCACCGTCTACTACGCCGAGGTAAGCCGCAAAACCGGCGAAGGTGGCGGGTTAGCCGAGGAAAATGAGAAAATTGAAATGCTGGATTTCACTTGGGACGCGCTAGTAGCGGAGCCTCTGCAGGATGCCAAGACGGTGATAGCCGTGCAGTGGGTGCGGCTGCGGCGGTAGGCAGCACCCGCCATGGCGTCATCGTTTCGGCGTGGAGAATTAATGCTTCGGCCAGCGGGCTGACGGGTAAGTCCACGAAGCGGACGCCGTAGTGCAGTTCCTGCGGGGTTTTTATTTCGCGGCTCCCGAAACTGATGACGCGGCGTAGGCGCTCGGCGTTGAGCCAGTCGCCTAAGGCCACGGCGTTGCCAAAGGCGAAGGCATTGGCCGGGATGCTGTAGCCGAGAATGAGCGGGCCGCTGTCGACGTCGCCTTCGCTGGTTTCGTAGCTGCCAGCCCGCTCGCGGTAGAGGCGAATGACCCCGAAATTGGTGCTGAACTGTTCTTGGTATCGACGGTACTGTTCAGCCGCGTAGGCCGGGGCAAAGCGGTAGAGGAAGAGAATGCTCCAGCCCAGGTGCGAGCCGCGCGGCTCTTCGGCGGCTTGGTGGCGGGTGGCCGGTTTGGAGAGCAGCAGGCCGGTTTGCGGGTCGGTGAGGTGCTGGCGGGCGTAGGCCACCCACTGCTGGCAAAACGCACGGTAGGAGCTGCCCGTCAGCTCGCTGTTCAGCTGCAGCGAGGCCAGAGCCACGGCATTGTCGGGCACCCACACGCCGCCGGGGTACGATTCGAGGCAATGATTGGGGGCGGCGGCCAGCCGGCGGTGCAGCGTGGACGATAAGGAATCGTGCAGCGCCTGGTAGGGCGAGGCTGGGTCGAGCAGGCGGTGGCAGCCCAACATCAGGTTGAGGTGGCCGAAGTAGAGCACCGACGTGACCGAGTCGGGCGCAACGATGGCATCGGGGTTTTGAAAGGCCTCCTTGATGCTACCGCTGAGCATTTTGGCGATGGCTAGCTGGGTGTACCGCGCGGCTTCGGGCCGGAAGGAACTATCCAGCTGGGCTATGTTTGTGAAGGCATACACCGCGTACGACAGAGAAAACAACGACCATTCGGTATTGCCCAGCGCGTTCAGCTCCGCGGAAGCAGTGTCGGGCGTGCTGATGATGCGCTCCAAATATTGCGCCTTTTGCCGAAGATTGGAAGCCAGCGGGTAGTGGTAGCTGGGTAAGCTAAAGCAGCCCCAAAGCAGCAGAAGCAACAACACGGTGAAAAGCCGCTTTCGATACTTCATGGAATATTATTGCCCGCTTCGCCTCGTTGTTGTAACGGAATCAAAAATAAGGGCGACACTCGCGCTAACGAATGTCGCCCCAATTAATTGACTGCAGCGTTGTGGCTTACTGCGCCGCTGGCAGCGTCAGGGTATAGTCGAAGGTTTGGTACAGTTTGACGTCGCGGATGCTGATGCTGAGCTCCTGCGGGTCCATTTTGGGGAAAGGCAGGACGGTTTTGCCCTGGTAGAGGTCGCGGCCGAAGAAGCGGCCGGTGCCGGCCGGCAGCGTTTGGGCGAAAACTTCCTTGCCGGCT
The DNA here is from genome assembly GCF_022811645.1 of Hymenobacter monticola. NCBI lineage: Bacteria > Pseudomonadati > Bacteroidota > Cytophagia > Cytophagales > Hymenobacteraceae > Hymenobacter > Hymenobacter monticola. The sequence continues at coordinate 4,158,060 of NZ_CP094534.1, forward strand.
TTGTCGGTGGCGGTGAGGGTCAGGTTGGACATTTCCACGCCTTTGGGGCCTTGGCGGTGCACCGTAACCACCAACGCGCCGCCGGGCGGGATGGCTGCCACGCGACGCTGATAGGTGGTGTCGGCCCAGTCTTTGAGCTTGCGCAGGGCCTCGATTTCCTTGAGCATATCGGCCGCCGAGCGGTAACCGAGGCGGGTAAATGAGCCGTCGACTTCCTGTTCTTCATCGGTGTTCTTGGTTACGTTCTGCACGTAGGGCGACTCCGAATCTTTCTGGGCAAAAGTGTAGCGCTTGCGTCCTTTGGCGGCCTTGCCAGTGGGCTGGGCCAGCACCGAGCCGGCGGCCAGCAGGAACAGGCCCAGGAAGAACAATTGCCGCGCCGCGCGGGGTAGAAACTGCATAATATAAAGGTTGGTCAGGAATGAAATAAGAGGACGAAAACGCATGAATAATTGCGTGGGCAAAGAACGGAAAAGCTGACTGGAATCCGATAACGTTAAGCTTAACTAAAATTGGACTGATGTAGGCTTGATGTAATTGATTTAAGGATAATATGGCCGTAAACAAGGCATCATGCGGAGAAAGGAACTTTGAAAGCAGGATTATTCACTGGTTCTAACCCTTCCTGCTATGTACTTCCCGGCCTTGATTTCGGGGCTGCGCCGCCTGGGGCGCTGGCTCGTGTACGAACTGTTTCAGGTGGCGCTGTGGGTGGCGTTTGTGCTGCATACGCTGGGCAGCCTGCGCTCGGCGTTTGGGGGCGGCGGGGCGCTGGGCCGGCTGCGGTCCGGACCCGCCATTCGGCCGCGCCGGAGCAAAGGTCCGGCGCGGGGCGGCCGTTTCACCCAAGCCGCAGCCGCATGAGGACGGCCACCCTTTCCTTGGACGCCGGCAGCGAAAATACGCTCCGGCCGCGCCGCAAGCGCCGGGTGCAGGTGGCCGTCATCTCCGACGTGCACCTGGGCACCTACGGCTGCCACGCCCGCGAGCTGCTGCGCTACCTCAGGAGCATCCGCCCACAGGTGCTAGTGCTGAATGGCGACATCGTGGACATCTGGCAGTTCAGCAAAAACTACTGGCCGCCGGCCCACATGCGGGTGGTGCGCTACCTGGCCGGGCTGGCTGCCAAAGGCGTGCGAATCCATTACCTCACCGGCAACCACGACGAACTGCTGCGCAAGTTCGCCGGCCTGAAGCTGGGTCATTTCCGGCTCGCCAACAAGCTGGTGCTCGACCTGCCGCACGGCCGTACCTGGCTGTTTCACGGCGACGTGTTCGACGTGACCATGCGGCACTCGCGCTGGCTGGCCAAGCTCGGCGGCCACGGCTACGACCTGCTGATTCTGATTAACCGCCTTGTAAACTACGGTTTGGTCAAGCTGGGCCGGCCCCGCGTGGCCCTGAGCAAGCTGGTGAAGGAGCGGGTGAAAACCGCCGTGGCGGCCGTGAGCAATTTTAAGGAAACGGCCGCCGCCATTGCCGCCGACGAGGGCTACCGCTACGTGGCCTGTGGCCACATTCACCAGCCCGAAATCAAGCCCCTGACCACCGAAAAAGGGGAGGTGACCTACCTGAATTCCGGCGACTGGGTGGAAAACCTGACGGCCCTGGAATACACCGCAACCTCTGGGTGGCAGCTCTATTACTACAACGAGGACCCCGCCATGCAAGCCTCGTCGGAAGCCGAAGCCGCCGAAGCCGCGGACGAGCTGACCGACGCCGACCCGGCCGCGCTGCTGGAAGGGCTGTTGGTGGAATTCAAGATTAAATAGGTGTTGGGTGTCAGTTGTTGGGTTTTAGGTACTGGGTATTAGGTATTGGGCGTCCTAATCAAAGCTAAATGCATTCTTTTATGCTTCGCAATAAATGCTCAGCAACAAACCCCCAACACCTGAAACCTAATACCTAACACCTAAAGCCCAACACCGAACACCGACTACCAACCGATTAATGTCCCGCATCCTCTACGCCATCCAAGGCACCGGCAACGGCCACCTGAGCCGCGCCCTCGACGTGGTGCCGCTGCTGCGCAGCCGCTGCGACCAGCTCGATATTCTGGTGAGCGGCCCGCCGGCCGATTTGCCACTGCTGTTTGACGTGAAGTATCGAGCCCAGGGCATGGGCTTTCTATTCGGCAAAAAGGGCGGCATCAACTTCGTAAAAACCTTCTGGCAATTCAAATCGGCCAGATTCGTGAGCGAAGTCCGCCACCTGCCGGTAGAAAGCTACGACTTGGTCATCAGCGACTTCGAACCGGTGAGCAGCTGGGCCTGTAAGCTGCGCGAAGTGCCCTGCGTAGCCCTCAGCCACCAGAGCGCCGTGCTACACCCCGCCGCCCCGCGCCCCGACCGGGAAGAACCCGCCGGCCGCGCCGTGCTGAAGCATTACGCGCCCAGCACCGCGCAATACGGCTTTCATTTTCAGGAATATGGACCGGGTATTTCTACGCCCGTCATTCGCCAGCAAGTGCGCGAACTCAACCCTACCAACGAGGGCCACTACACGGTGTACCTGCCAGCCTACGAAGAGGAAATACTGGTGGAGCGGCTGCAGTACCTGAGCCGCAGCACGCGCTGGGAGGTGTTCAGCAAGCACAGCCAGGAGCCGGCCGAATACGGCAACGTGCGCGTGTGGCCGGTAAGTGGCGCGGCCTTTCTCGACAGCCTGGCCCGCTCGGCGGGCGTGCTGTGCGGGGCCGGCTTCGAAACCCCTGCCGAGGCACTGTACCTCGGCAAAAAGCTGCTGGTGATGCCCATGAAGCAACAATACGAGCAGCAATGCAACGCGGCGGCGCTGGCCCGGATGGGCGTACCCGTCATCAAAAACTTTAAGGAGAAGCACCTGGACAAAATAGACCAGTGGCTGCACCGCGACGAAACCGTGGCCGTAGACTACCCCGACCACACGGCCGACGTGCTGGATGCACTGCTGCGCGAGCAACTACCGGGCAATGGTGCTAAGGCCGTAAACGCTAAAAAAGAACATCACGCAGCGCGCCGCGAAGCATCTTTACCTCAATAGTAATTTCTTGCGATTGAAATGCGTTGCGTGGTAGGGACGCTTCGCGGCGCGCTGCATTACAGTCCAAGTTCCTTTCTAAATGCTCCTTCCGCGCCCCGCGCATGATGCACCTACCACCCCGCTACGACGAGCCGCTGCCGGCGGCCTTTTTCCCAGCTTCGGCGCCGCTGCCTTTTTCTCGTACCGATTTTGGACCGGATTTTCGGTGGGGGGCCTCGGCGGCGGCCTACCAGACGGAGGGCGCGTGGCAGCACCAGGGCAAGGGGCCCAGCATTTGGGACGATTTTACGCGCCGCAAGGGCGTTATTCGGCGCAACGAGCACGGGCGCGTGGCGGCCGACTTCTACAACCGCTACGAAACCGACCTCGACCTGGCCAGCAGCATGGGCCTGACCGATTTCCGGTTCTCGGCCGCGTGGTCGCGGGTGCTGCCCGAAGGCACGGGCGCCGTGAACCGGCGCGGCCTCGATTTCTACGACCGGCTGGTGGATGCCTGCCTGGAGCGCGACCTGCGCCCCATGCTCACGCTCTACCACTGGGACCTGCCCAGCGCCCTGCAAGCCAAAGGCGGCTGGACCAACCGCAGCATCGTGGGCTGGTTTTCGGAGTATGCCCAGCTCATGGCCCGCCGCCTCGGCGACCGGGTGCCGCACTGGGCCGTGATTAACGAGCCGATGGTGTTTGTGGGGGCCGGCCACCTGCTGGGCATCCACGCACCGGGCCGGCGGCACCTGGGGGCGTTTTTGGCGGCGGCCCACCACGCCACGCTGGCTCAGGCCGAGGGCGGGCGCGCCCTCCGCGCCTTATTGCCTGATGCAGCCGAAATCGGGACCACGTTTTCGTGCTCCTACCTCACGCCGCACCGCCCCGGCAACGGCTCCGACGAAGCCGCCACTCGCCGCGCCGACGCTGTGCTGAACCGCTTTTTTGTGGAGCCCACCCTCGGCCTGGGCTACCCCACGGCCGAGTTGCCGGCCTTGCGCTGGCTGCTGGAACGCTACCAGAAGCCCGGCGACGAGCAGCGCATGGCCTTCAATTTCGACTTCTGGGGCATTCAGAACTACACCCGCGAGGTGGTGAAATTCTCGCCCTGGCTGCCGCTGCAATGGGCCGCACTGGTGCCCGCCAAGCAGCGCGGTGTGCCTTATACTGACATGGGCTGGGAGGTTTACCCAGAGTCTATTTACCAAATGTTGAAACAGTACGGCGCTTACCCAAATGCGCCAAAACTGCTGATAACGGAAAGTGGCTCAGCGTTCCCAGATGCGGCAACGGACGGGCGCGTGCACGACACCGCCCGCCGTGCCTACCTGCAAGCGGCCGTTGGCCAGGTGCTGCGGGCCAAGCGTGAAGGGGTAGACGTTGGCGGCTATTTCGCCTGGAGCCTGACCGATAATTTCGAATGGGCCGAGGGCTACGGCCCGCGCTTTGGGCTGATTCACGTCGACTACGAAACCCAAGAGCGGATTCTGAAGGACTCGGGGCGCTGGTACAAGAAATTCCTGCGCGGCGCGGTGCTGGAGAGCAATGCGGCGCTGGCCGCTCAGGCCGGGACGGTTCAGCCGCGCTGAAGGGGGCATGATGCGCCTAAAAAGCACGTCATGCCGAGCGCAGCCGAGGCATAGCCGGCAGGATAGCAGATTACAGCAGCATGTCGCGGCAGCTGAGAAACTTCTCAATCAGCTGTTCCGGCTGTTGCTCGTCGAACTCCCCAAATCCCAGCACAAAGGCCGGGGCAGGCTGCACGAATTTGATGGCCGCGTTCACCTCTTTCAGGTAGGCGTTGAGGCGGTTCTTGTCGCCATCGGCAAATTCGGCGTCCCAGCGCAGCAATTCCGGGTCTTTGCGCACTAGGAAGGGAATAACGAAGGGGACGAAGCGGCCGAAAATGGGGTTTTCGTCGGTGGTCAGGCGGGTGTCGGGCCAAAGGTGGAACTCGGCAAATGAGGCCGGCGGCACCACCACAAACTGCGCCTTTTCCAGGGTCATCTCCGCGAACATTTGCAGGCGGTTGGGCTGGGCGTAGAACTGCGCATAGGCCGTATACCATACCGTGATGCCGGCTTGGTTCACCAACTGGTAGGGGTGAAACGAGCTGGCAATGCCCAGCCCGCCGTGTTTGCCAATAACGAGGTTGTACAGCTCGCCAAACTTCGTTAAATCAGAAGATTGCTGGTAAGGCTGATTGGTGAGGCCGTAAAGATAGAAGCTGGCGAAATCGTTGAGGGACGGGCCGGTAGGAGCGGCAGGAGGGGTGGTGTCGGACACGGAAAACAGCGCAGGTGGAAGGAGGGAAGCGAGCCAAAAATCGGCCTGATTGACTACAAACCTACTTCGTAGCCGCCAACCCGGCCTGCTGTCGGGCGTGCCCGTGCTACATTCGACCCTCTGAATTTTTCTGCGCTGCATGCTCCTCACCATCTCCACCACCTACCAGCCGGCCACCGACCTCGGCTACTTGCTGCACAAGAACCCCGCGCGCCTGCAAAGCATCGAGGTAGCCGGCGGCCAGGCCCACGTCTTCTATCCCGAAGCCACAGCCGAGCGCTGCACGGCAGCCCTGCTGCTCGACCTCGACCCCGTGGGCCTCGTGCGCGGCCGGGGCGGGGCGTCGGGCGAAGGCTTCGCCCTGGAGCAATACGTGAACGACCGGCCCTACGTGGCCTCGTCCTTTTTGAGCGCGGCCCTGAGCAAAGCCTTCGGCACCGCCATGAACGGCACTTGCAAAGAACGCCCAAACCTGCCCGCCCAGGCCCTGCCGCTGGCCGTGAAAGTGGCCGTGGTGTCGGCGCCCGGCCCCGACTGGCCGCGCCGCCTCTTCGAGCCGCTGGGCTACGAGGTCGAAATCGAAACCACCCCGCTCGACCCCACCGTGCCGGAGTGGGGCGACAGCCGCTACTACACCCTGCACCTGCGCCACGCCGGCCTGCGCCTGCAAGACGTGCTGACGCACCTCTACGTGCTGCTCCCGGTGCTCGACAACGACAAGCACTACTACATCGGCGAGCACGAGGCCGAAAAGCTGTTGCACCGCGGCGGCGACTGGCTGCCCCAGCACCCGGAGCGCGGCTTCATCACGCGCCGGTATTTGCGCTATTTGGCGGCGTATGTGAATCCGACGCTGGAACGGCTGCTGGAGGGGGATGAGGACCTGACGGAAACCTCACCCCCTGACCCCCTCTCCTCGGGGAGAGGGGACACCGGCCATGCTCCAGGCGATGTTGTTGGCGAAGAAAATCGTCCGGCTCCCCCTCTCCCCGAGGAGAGGGGGCCGGGGGGTGAGGTTAAATCGTTGCACGACCAGCGCCTCCAGCAAGTAGCCCACGAAATCTACCAACTGGCCCCCACGCGAGTGCTCGACCTGGGCTGTGGCGAAGGCAAGCTGCTGCGCCTGCTCCTGCGCCAGCCCAAAATTGAGTACATCCTCGGCATGGACGTGTCGCACCAGGCGCTGGCCCGCGCCGCCCAACGGCTGCACCTCGACGAGATGCCCCCGCGCCAGCGCACCCGCATCGACCTCATCCAGGGCTCGCTGCTCTACCGCGACGAGCGCCTCGCCGGCTTCGACGTGGCGGCTCTGGTCGAAGTCATCGAGCACTTGGATGAAAACCGCCTCGCCGCCCTCGAAGCCGTGGTGTTTGGGCAGGCCCGCCCGGCGCACGTCTTCGTCACCAGCCCCAACGCCGACTACAACCAGCTCTTCGAGAAGCTCAACGCCGGCGAATTCCGCCACGACGACCACCGCTTCGAATGGTCCCGCGCCGAGTTTGCCGCCTGGGCCGCCGGCGTGGCCGAGCGGCACGGGTATCAGCTGCGGCTGGTGGGGATGGGAGAGGAGGTGGAAGGCGTGGGCGCGCCCTCGCAGATGGCGGTGTTTGTGAAAAAGGATGCTTGATTAAATCAGCAAATCACTACAATTGACGTTTACCAATTTTGCTAATTCACATTGAACGTCAACAATGTATTCTCGCTCCTCAGTATCAAAATCATAATTGTCTCGCTCGTCGAAATAATCCTGGACTTTCTCTTGTAAATCAGCAGGTTCTGTGATGTCATTAGAAATTTGAGCAATCAAGAAGTCTGCAAATTCAGTTACAGCCAGATTCATCCCTTTGCGGATATCATCATCCGAAGGCATTAGGCCGCGGGTTTCCCAATCTTCTATAGGAAAATTATCACGAGTCTTGTAAGCTTCAATCTGGCTGATAATATCATTCATGAGTCGATTGTCTTTTGTGGTTAAGCAAAGCTAATGGCGCATTTTTAAGTGTCAACGGTCAACTGAAAATATAGGATAGGTTAATCAGGTTGGGTCGAAATGCGCTTTCGTGGGCACCAGTGCAGTATTTACCCATTAGGGAAATTATTCCTCCAAAATTCTGTGATAAACAATTTGCTGCTCGGATTTTCTATCCTGTCTGAAACGCGCAGCTTTTTCTGGCTTAAACCAGTTCCGAGTGTCTGAACTGAAACCCATTCCTCCACTGCTGCCATAATCAGCTAGTACTGAGCCCTGTTTAGTCATAAGCCCCTTCATATAGCAAATTTCTTGGCCACAATCGTGCCTCGAGTATGTGCCAAAATTTCGGTGTTTCAGCTTCTTGCTTTTTAATATTCGCTGCTGGTTTTGTCGAATGTCGTCCCAAGCCTGACTGTCATCGGCTATGGTTAATGTTTCGCCTAACGTATTCACCTTAAAATAGGTCTTGGGGTCTTTCAATTGCAGAAACTCAAACGTATTCGCAAACGCCCCAACTGCTACTCTCCGAAGCTCCAGTTTCTCTTCGAGGCTGAGTTTCGTGGTTTCCACGATGGAACGAAATAGCCCAAGCGTGTTGAAATCCGTGAACTTCTTGTGGTTCTCAATCAGGTGCAGATACTCGCCGAAGGTGAGCGTGTTGAATTGCTTGCCGACTTTCATATTTCTACCTCAATAATGGGTGGTTGTGCCTAATCTTGTATTCAGCAATTTTACGCCGATTCCTTTCCAATGCCCCAAGATACCCTCAAGCTCCCCGAACTCTCCCTTATCCTCCTCATCGGCAGCACGGGCGCAGGCAAGTCCACGTTTGCGCGGCGCTTGTTCAAGCCCACGGAAATCGTGTCCTCCGATGCCTGCCGGGGCCTGGTGGCCGACGATGAAAACGACCAATCGGCCAGCAAGGACGCTTTTGAGCTGCTGCACTACCTGGTGGCCAAGCGCCTGAAGCGCGGACTGCTCACCGTGGTCGATGCCACCAACGTGCAGGCCGAGGGCCGCAAGCCCTTGGTGGCCCTGGCCCGGCAGTACCACGTGCTGCCCGTGGCCATCGTGCTCGACGTGCCGGAAAGCGTGGCCCACGAGCGCAACGCCGGCCGCCCCGACCGGCGCCACATGGGCCCGCACGTGGTGGCCCGCCACCGCCAGGACCTGCGCCGGAGCCTGCGTAGCTTGAAAGAGGAAGGATTTCGGCACATCCACCACCTGCGCAACGTGGGCGAAATTGACGCCATCCAAAGCATCACCCGCGACCGGCTCTACAACAACCGCAAGGAAGAAACCGGCCCCTTCGACATCATCGGCGACATCCACGGCTGCTACACGGAGCTGCGTGCGCTGCTGGAGAAACTGGGTTATCAGATTACGGAAGAGCCGATTACGGACGTGCGGGATTTGGGCGTGCGCGTAACCCCACCCCCCGGCCCCTTCCCCTCCGGGAGAGGGGGAGCCGAGCGTCAGCAGGCCGTTGCTTTTGGACAGGCTGGTTTCGAACAAGAAGAATTACCAACCGCAAGTGACCTAACCAGCGAATCGTCTGGCTCCCCCTCTCCCGGAGGGGAGGGGGCCGGGGGGTGGGGTCACCGCAAAGCCGTTTTCCTCGGCGACCTCGTGGACCGCGGCCCGGCCTCCCCGCAGGTGCTGCGCCTCGTGATGAGCATGGTGCGCGACGGCATCGCCCTCTGCGTGCCCGGCAACCACGACATCAAGCTCCTGCGCCACCTCAACGGCAAGAAAGTCACCGTCAACCACGGCCTGGCCGAAACCCTGGCCCAGCTCGAAACCGAGCCCGAAGCCTTCAAAAGTGAGGTGCGGCGCTTCCTCGACGGCCTGGTGAGCCACTACGTGCTCGACGGCGGCAAGCTGGTGGTAGCCCACGCCGGCCTCACCGAGGAGATGCAGGGGCGCGGCTCGGGCGCCGTGCGGGCCTTCGCGCTGTTTGGCGAAAGTACCGGCGAGATTGACGAATTCGGCCTGCCCGTGCGCTACGAATGGGCCTGCGAGTACCGAGGCCGCGCCATGGTGGCCTTCGGCCACACGCCCGTGCCCGATGCCGAATGGCTCAACAACACCATCGACCTCGACACCGGCTGCGTGTTCGGCGGCCGCCTCACCGCCCTGCGCTACCCCGAGCGCGAACTCGTGGCTGTGCCCGCCGCCCAGGTCTACTGCGAGCCCGTGCGCCCGCTCAACTACCGCGCCCTCCAGCAGCAAGCCGAGCTTGAAAATACTCCAAGCACCGAGCACCAAGCACCAAACACCAACTCGGCCCAGCACGAAAACGACGACCTGCTCGATATACGCGACGTTACCGGCAAGCAGTTCATTGAAACCCGGCTGATGCGCGGCGTCACCATCCGCGAGGAAAACTCCGTGGCCGCCCTGGAGGTGATGTCGCGCTTCGGCCTACACCCCAAGTGGCTGCTGTACCTGCCGCCCACCATGTCGCCCACCGAAACCTCGGCTCTGCCCGACCTGCTCGAACACCCCGCCGAAGCCTTCGACTACTACAAGCGCCTCGGCGTGGAGCGCGTGGTGTGCGAAGAAAAGCACATGGGCAGCCGCGTGGTCGTGGTGCTGGGCCGCGACGAAGCCGCCATCCAGCGCCGCCTCGGCCTCGTGGGCGAGGGCATCGGCAAGGTCTACACCCGCACCGGCCGCAACTTCTTCACCGATGCTGTCCTCGAAACCGCCTTCCTCGCCCGCCTGCGCGACGCCCTGAGCACCGCCGGCTTCTGGGAGAAATTCGACACCGACTGGGTCTGCCTCGATGCCGAGCTGCTGCCCTGGTCAGCCAAAGCCCAGGAGCTGGTGAAAAACCAGTACGCCGCCGTGGCCGCCGCTGCCCTCGCTGCCCTGCCCCAGGTCGAAGCCGCCCTCGCCGAAGCCGCCGCCCGCAACCTCGACGGCGCCGAAGCCCTCCTGGCCCGTACCACCGCCCGCCACCAAGCCGCCGCCCACTACGCCGATGCCTACCGCCGCTACTGCTGGCCCGTCCTCTCGCTCGACGACCTCAAGCTGGCGCCCTTCCACTTGCTCGCCACCGAAGGCCGCACCTACTTCGACCGCGACCACGCCTGGCACATGGAAACCCTGCGCACCCTCGCCCTGGCCGACCCCGGTCTGCTCCGCGCCACGCCCTACCGCGTCGTCCCCCTCCAGGACCCCGCCGAAGTCGAAGCCGCCATCCAGTGGTGGACCGACCTCACCGCCGCCGGGGGCGAAGGCATGGTGGTGAAGCCCTACGACTTCGTGCCCCAGGGCAAAGGCGGCCTGCTCCAGCCCGCCCTCAAATGCCGGGGCCGCGAGTACCTGCGCATCATCTACGGCCCCGACTACCTGCTGCCCGGCCACCTCGACCGCCTCCGCCAGCGCAACGTGAAAGCCAAGCGCAACCTCGCCCTGCGTGAATTCGCCCTCGGCGTCGAAGGCTTGGAACGCTTCGTGGCCGGCCAGCCCTTGCGCCGGGTGCATCAGTGCGTCTTCGGTGTATTGGCGCTGGAAAGCGAGGCCGTGGACCCGCGGCTGTGATTTGTAGCGTGGACTCTGCGAGTCCACGCATAGGTGGTGCTAGTCTTCGTCAGTCTCCTCCAAATCTACCTTATTGATGCTGAGGTAATTGCCAAATATAGTATCTGCTAAATCTGCGGCGATGACTCTTTTCGCAATTTCAAAATTAACTACGGTCACACTCACGTCCATCTTCCCAAAACCATAGCCGTTACCATCAAACGCACCTAATCCAGTATAGCCGACCAAATAGTCAAGATGGTCGCCCAAGCGGTGAAGCTTCTTCAATTTGTTGGCAGTCATATTCTCAGCCTCGTATTCAATGACGAGAATATCTTCTGTTGTAGCTTCTGAAAATCCTTCCTGTCGTGCAGCATTAATTCTCTCTTGAATTAATACTTCAAATTCTGTTTTGTTCTTGGCTCTGATGACTTCTTTCGGGCCTACTTCGCCTACTATTCCTTGGTTAATTACTCCGGCTTTAAGAGTTCTGCTCCATGCTTGCCAGTAGTAAAGGGTGTCATGCTGCTTTTTGTATAGTTTGATTGTTTCCATCAATTTGAATTATTAAATGTATTTGCAGTGGCAGAAGATTGAATTAGCTTACGAAGCAAGCTGAGACTATTCACTTCCTGAATTCGCCGTCAGCAACAGAATCACCGCACTCACCTCTACATCCGTGTAGGCCTGCATTTCCTCCTTGGTGTGCAGTACCTTCATGTTCCGCAGTTTCTGCGGGTCGAGCTGCTTCATCTGCGGCGCGGAAATCGGGACGCCGTTCAGCAAAATCAGGACGTTGTAGTATTTGTCGGCCTTGTTTGTGCGTTCTACCACAGCGTTGACTTTGGCAGCATCCACCTTCGCCGGAGCGGGAAAGGCGGGCTGCGTAGCAGAAACCGCGCCGCTGGCCAACTCCTTTTCAAAATCCGCCACCTGCTGGCTGAACAGCTGCCGCCCGAGCTGCGGCGTTTGCTCGCGGAGCAGCTGCTTTACCTGGGCTTCGGGGGCGTGGGCCAACAGGTATTCGATCAGCGCCCCGCCTACGGCGTACAGTTGCCGTTCGGAATAAGCGTTGGGCTGCTCCCACATGCGCCAGACGTCTATGGGGCTGGCTGCGGCTTGCCGGGCCGTTTGCAGGCGGTTGGCGCCGCTTTGGTCGAAGCACACGGCAATGCCTTCGCTGATGAGGGGGCGTTGCTGGGTGGGGCGCAGGCCGAAATGCATCAACTGGTGGGCAATTTCGTGGCCCCGGGTTTGGTCCCGCATGGCGTGGATGGTGAGGAAATTGGCCTGCGTGAAGCCTAACGGCTGGCCGAGCACCCGCAGGGCGTCGGCGCGGTCGTCCCATACGTAAAAATCGACTTTGCGCGGCAGCGTGGCTTGAAAAAAGCGGTTGTTGGCTTCATAGGCCTGCTCGTGCAGGGCCGCAAAAGCTTCCGGCGACGTGCCCAGGTTTTTGGGCGCCTGGAAGTGGAAGCTGAAATGCGTGGTTTCCAGCGTTTGCCACTTGGTGGCCGCTTCCCGGCCGCGCAGCATGCCCAGGCGCTTGCTGGCGTAGGCCGTGGCGTTTCGGGTGGCATTGGCCGCCACGGCGGCTTCGAGGGCCGTTTTGGCGCGGCCATAGTCCTGCAGGCCATAATAGCAGGTGCCCAGGTAGGCCTGGCCCCAGGCTTTCACGTCGGGCGTGGCATTGGCAGCCGTGGCGCTTTTTAGGAGGTAGGGAATAGCTGCCTCAAAGTCGTCTTTGTCGGCGTGGGCCCGGCCCACCGCTTGGTTCACCAGGGGCTGCTCGCCGCCCCCGCCCGCCTTCAACTCCTGCGCGCCGCGGGCAATGACGGCATCCAACTGCCCGGCTCCGTAGAGTTTGAATAATTCCTGTGCCACCGACTGGCCCGGCGACCTAAAAGCAGTGCCGCAGCACAGTAGCAAGACGAATAGTGAAATGCGGCAGGCCATTTTTGTAGAAAATGCAGGCGTTGAAACCCTGTTAGGAAAGAATTTGCCCGTAAATAAAAGCCGTCTTGGTTTCTTGGCTGGTGCCGGGGCTGTAAGGGAGCCATTGGCCTTTGTCAAATTCATAGCGCAATACATTTATACCGGAGCAACATGCAGCGGCTCCGGCAATTTTCATAGCCTTCCATTGCGCTGCGCAGTCTTATTAAATAACACTTTAACAGTCATGCTCACCCGCATTCAAACTGCCCTCCGCCAGCTGGAAGCCACCCACGGCATCTGTATTCTCTACGCCTGCGAATCGGGCAGCCGCGCCTGGGGCTTTCCCTCCCCCGATTCGGACTTTGATGTGCGCTTTATCTACTGCCACCCGCCGGCCTGGTACCTCACCCTTGACGAAGGCCGTGACACGCTCAATTTTCCGGTCGATGACGAGCTGGACCTCGCCGGTTGGGAATTACGCAAAGCCTTACGCCTGCTGCGCGCCTCCAACGCCGCCCTTTTCGAGTGGCTGCAGTCGCCGGTGGTGTACCACGAGGCGCTGGACTTCCAGGCGCGGCTGGCGGCCCTGCTGCCCGCCGCCTTCAACCTGAAAGCCGGCCTGCACCACTACCTGGGCCAGCTGCGGCGCGGGGTAGAAGAAGACCTGGCCGGGGAAGAAATTCGCCTCAAAAGGTTGTTTTACGCCTTGCGCTCAGCGCTGGCTGCCCGCTGGATTCGGGAACGACATATGCTGCCGCCCATGGAGTTTGCTCCGCTGCGTGCATTATTACCGGCGGCGCGGCAGGGCGATGTGAACGAATTATTGCTTCGCAAGGCCGATGCCAACGAGAAAAGCGTGGTTCCAAATCCGGCCGCGCTGGTGGAATTTCTGCAAGCCGAGCTCGCGGCTGGCCAGGCGGCGCGCGAAACCTTGCCGGTACTGCGGCCAGGCGCCGTGGCCGGAGAATTAGACACCTTGTTTCAAGCGCTGCTTAGCGAGGCATTTGCGGCCTTTTAAATAATAGACAAGCCATGCTGACCATCGCAGATTTACGGGCGCAGAAATTAATTATTTTCGAAGCCATCAGCGGCAGCCGGGCCTACGGCACCAATTTGCCGCACTCCGATACCGATTTAAAAGGCGTATTTATCCTGCCCAAAGACCGGTTTTTTGGGCTCGACTATGTGCCGCAGGTGGCCAATGAAACCAACGACGAGGTATTTTATGAATTGCGCCGCTTTGTAGAGCTGCTATTGAAAAATAACCCAACGGTCTTAGAATTATTGGGCACGCCCGCCGATTGTGTTATTTACAAACACCCGATTTTTGAGCAATTCAACGCGGCCGATTTTCTTTCCAAGCTTTGCCGCCAAAGCTTTGCCGAATACGCCGTGGCGCAAATTCGCAAAGCCAAGGGCCTGAATAAAAAAATCAACCACCCAGAGCCGCCGGCCCGCAAATCGGTGCTGGATTTCTGCTACGTAACCGTCGGGGCGGGGGCGCAGCCGGTGGCCGCCTGGCTGGCGCGCAAGGGCTACGACATGGCGCAGTGCGGCCTGGCCAACGTGCCGCACCTTAGCGATTTGTACGCCATGTTCGTGGATGCCATGCCGGAGCGCCACCACGGCTACCGCGGCCTCGTGCGCGACCCCGAAACCTCGCAGGACGTGCTGCTCTCGGCCGTGCCGAAAGGGGAGGAGCCCGTGGCTTATCTGTCGTTTAACCGCAACGGCTACAGCACCTACTGCCGCGTATTTCGCGAGTATTGGGAGTGGGTGGAAAAGCGCAATGCCGAGCGCTACCAGAACACTGTGCAGCACGGCAAAAACTATGATGCCAAAAATATGCTGCACGTATTCCGGTTGCTGCAAATGGCCGAGGAAATTGCGCAGGATGGAGAGGTGCACGTTCGCCGTCCCAACCGCGAGTTTTTGCTGCAAATTCGACGAGGAGAATTCGACTACGAAGAATTGGTTGCCGAGGCCGAGAAGCTGGTGCAGCGGGTCGAAACGGCATTTGCCAGCTCCCACTTGCCAGCCATGCCTGAAAAGGAAGTGGCCGAGCAGCTTCTGCTGCGGGTGCGCCGCCAGTTCTATGAGGGGGTTCAATAGAAGTCCTGCAGCCCCGGAGTAGGCACAGAGCCTGAAATTATGTATCACAAGTTTCAATAATTATTGAAACTTGTGATACATTTGCCTCGTCTAAAGGCAACGCTCCGGAACGAACTGGCGGGCGGCGTGCCCACCAAGGCCAACGTGCAGCAACATGAAACAACTGAAAATAGTCATCGTCGGCGGCAATGGGTTTTTGGGTCGTCACTTGGGCCTACACTTCCAGCAACGCGGCTACCGCGTGGTAACCATTGGGCGGACGGTGGCGCCGGGTCCCGATTCGGTGCGGTGGGATACCCGGACGCTGGGCCCGTGGGCCGCCGAGCTAGAGGGCGCCGACGTGCTGGTAAACCTGGCCGGCCGCACCGTCGATTGTCGGTACAACGAGGCAAACAAACGCCAAATAATTGCCAGCCGCGTGGAAAGCACCCGCGTGCTGGGCCAGGCAGTGGCCGCCTGCGCCGTGCCGCCCAAAGTGTGGCTGAATTCATCCACGGCCACCATTTATGCCGATACGCAAGGCGCACAGCCCGCCAATACAGAAGCCAGCGGCCGCATCGGAACCGGCTTTTCGGTGGTAGTGGCCACCGCTTGGGAACAGGCTTTCCGGGACTGCCTCACGCCCCGTACCCGCCAGGTGGCCCTGCGCACCTCCATTGTACTGGGCCGCGACGGCGGGGCCTTTCCGGTGATGGCCAGGCTGGCGCGGCTGGGCCTATGCACCCCACAAGGCACCGGGCAGCAGTGGGTGAGCTGGCTGCACATCCAGGACTTTTGCCGCGCCGTCGAGTTTCTGGCCACCGAAACAGAAGAAGCAGGGGCTTTCAATGTGTGCGCGCCGAACCCACTGACAAATCGGGATTTCAATACCTTGCTGTGCCATGAGTTGCGCCCGTTGCTGCGCCTGCCGCAACCCAAATGGCTGCTGGAAATCGGCGCATTTCTTTTGCGCACCGAAACCGAGCTGATTCTGAAAAGCCGCAAAGTGTATCCACAGCGGCTGCTGGAATTGGGGTTCGACTTTACGTTTTCTACTTGCGAAGCGGCGGTGAAGGACTTGCTGCCGCTGCAATCTTAAAATAATATGGCTGTTGATTCTACCGCTTCCACGCCCGCACTGGCCGAAGCCAAAGCTCAATTCATTCACACCTGGGGCGTGACCGGGGCCAGCTGGGGCGTGAGCAAAACGCTGGCCCAGGTGCACGCCCTGCTGCTGGTGAGCCCCACAGCCCTGAGCACCGAGGAGCTGATGGCCCAACTGAAAATATCGCGCGGCAACGCCAGCATGACGGTGCGCGAGCTGCTCGATTGGGGCCTGATTTACAAAGAGCTGCGCCCCGGCGAGCGCCGCGAGTTCTTCGTGGCCGAAAAAGACATGCTGCAAGTCACGCGCTGCATCATCCGGGCTCGCAAGCGCCGCGAGCTCGACCAGATGAAGCGCAGCATCGACCAGCTGGCCGCCCTGCCCGGCGACCCCGCCGATGCCGACTACCGCGCCTTTCACACGGCGCTTGCCGATATCCAGCAGCTGGCCAATGCGTCGGACAAACTGCTTTCCCGGCTCATGCAGGCCGAAAAAAGCTGGTTCTGGAACACGTTCATCAAGCTGTTTATGTAGCCACGCATCTACCTTGCACCCATGCAAGCTTCCCTTCCATCTGCTGCCCGCGCCGCCCTGCTGGGCTTGGCCGTGGGCGACGCCCTGGGCGTGCCCGTCGAATTTGCGCCCCGCACCGCCCGCCAGCAAGACCCCGTGACCGGCATGCGCGCTTACGGGACCCACGGCCAGCCCGCCGGTACCTGGTCCGACGATTCGTCGCTAACTTTTTGCCTGGCCGAAACGCTGGCCCGGCCCGGCGGTCGCACCGGACTGCCCGATTTGAACGACTTTGCCCGTCGCAGCATCAACTGGCTCTATAATTCCTATTGGACAGCTCACGGCGAAACCTTCGATGTGGGCAATGCCACCCGCGTGGCCATCGACCGTCTGCAACGCGGAACAGAGCCCACCAAAGCGGGCCCACGCTCCGAATTCGACAATGGCAACGGCGCGCTAATGCGCATTCTGCCCCTGTCCTTTCACGAAACGTGGCGGGCAGAAAGCCTCGACTTAAATGCCGCCTGGGCACTTACCGAAGCCGTAGCCAGTGTGACGCACGGCCACCCGCGTTCCACGCTGGGCTGTTTTGTGCACTTGCTGGTGGCGCGGGGGCTGTTGCGCGGGCTAAGCCCCGCAGCATCCATCAAACAAGCCAGAACCGAAAGTTACAACTGGCTACATAACCAGGCCAAAGGCCCTGTTTTCTACGAGTGGCCCAAATACAACACATTCTTTGACGGAAGCTTAGCTAATCTTACCGAACAGGAGGTTAAATCGACCGGCTACGTGGTACATACCCTGGAAGCTTCCCTGTGGTGCCTGCTGAAACACGACAGCTACGCCGCCACCGTGCTGGCCGCTGTGAACCTAGGCGACGACACCGACACCACTGGCGCTGTAGCCGGCGGGCTGGCCGGGCTGGCATATAGCGAAGCCGGCATCCCGGCCGAATGGCTGGCCGTGCTGGCCCGTCGGGCCGATATTGAGGTTTTGGCCATGCGGCTCGCAAAGGCTGACTAACGAGGCCGTAACGCGGGCTGCAGACACCGCGCTACAAGCCTACCGCTTCTGAAAATCCGTCACCAGCAGCTCCTCATCACAAAAAGCATACTCGGCCGGGACGTTGGAGCTGAGCAGGAGCGTGCGGCCGGCGCGGGTGGCCTGCACGTGTTCCTGGTACCAGGCCACGCCGGTGGCGTCGAGGTTGGTGGTGGGCTCGTCGAGCAGCAGCAGCGGCGCGGCGGCATAAAGCGCCAGCCCCAGCTTAAGCCGCTGCTTCATGCCCGAGGAAAACTCCCGCACCAGCTGGTGGCGGCCTTTTTCGAGGTACATGATGCCGATAAGCCTATCGAGCGACACGCCGGGCTGCAGGGGCTTGAACCGGGTGTGAAACTGCAGCAGCTCCAGCAGCGTCAGTTCCTCCAGCAGCTCCAGGTAGGGGGCAGCATAGGCCAGGTAATGCGGCACGTCCTCTACTGCCACGGGGTGGCCGGCCAACGTGTAGGTTAACGTACCCTCCGTCGGCAGTAATTGGCCCGAAATCGTGT
The DNA here is from genome assembly GCF_022811645.1 of Hymenobacter monticola. Taxonomy (NCBI): domain Bacteria; kingdom Pseudomonadati; phylum Bacteroidota; class Cytophagia; order Cytophagales; family Hymenobacteraceae; genus Hymenobacter; species Hymenobacter monticola. The sequence goes on from NZ_CP094534.1 coordinate 4,176,043, forward strand.
TCAGCAGCGTGCTTTTGCCCGCGCCGTTGGGGCCCAGCACGGCCGTGGCGCTGCCCGGCCGAAATACCCGCGTAAGGCCCCGGAAAATCCAGTCGCGTTGAAAGCGCTTGCCCAGGTTGGTGGCTTCAATATTCATTTAACATTCATCATTCAACACGCCTGAGCCGGGCGGGCCATTAGCGTATTAAATGTTAATTGATAATTGTTAAATGCGAATTATTCCCCTTCCTCGTCGTCGCGCTTGCGCTTGCTGGGGCCTTTGATGATGCCGCGCGAGGCCGACCGAATAAAATCGATGGCAAAGTCACGCTCGGTTGAGGCGGGTATCTCCAGTTCGATGCGGCCCAGGGCCTCCTGGGTATTCAGTCCGCCCAGGTACAGCAGGCGGTACAGGTTCTGGATGGCGTACACCTGCTCGTCGTCGTAGCCGCGGCGGCGCAGGCCCACCGAGTTGATGCCCGCGTAGGTGAGGGGCTCGCGGGCGGCCTTCACGTAGGGCGGTACGTCTTTGCGCACCAGTGAGCCGCCTCCAATGAAAGCGTGGGCCCCAATGTTGACGAACTGTTGCACCAGCGTGCCACCGCCCACAATGGCCCAGTCGCCGATGGTGACGTGGCCGGCAATCTGGGTGGCGCCCGAAATCACGCAATGGTCACCGATGAGGCAGTCGTGGGCCACGTGCACGTAGGCTTGCAGCAGGCAGTGGGCGCCCACGCGGGTTTCGCCGCGTTCCACGGTGCCGCGGTTCACGGTCACGTACTCGCGCAGCACGGTGTAGTCGCCTACATGGGCCGTGGTCTGCTCGCCGGCAAACTTCAAATCCTGCGGGATGCCCGCCACCACGGCGCCCGGAAATATCTGGCAGTGCGCCCCGATGCGGGCCCCGTTCATGATGGTAACGTTGGGCCCAATCCAAGTGCCTTCTCCAATCTCAACGTCCGCCGCAATGGTCGTAAACGGGTCAACGGTGACGCCTTCCGCCAGGCGGGCATCGGGGTGAATGGAGGCGAGAGGGGAAAGCATTCTGTAGGGTAATGAAGAATGAGAAATGAAGAATGAGGAATTGGACGACCGACAAGTAGAACTAATTCTTCATTCTTCACTCTTCATTAGTAATTCAAATTAGGCATCCTTGCGGACGATGGCGGCACTCATTTCGGCTTCGCACACCACCTTGCCATTCACGAAAGCCTGGCCGCGCATCTTGGCGATGCCGCGCTTGATGGGCGCCAGCAGCTGGCAGCTGTACACGATGGTGTCGCCGGGCAGCACGCGCTTGCGGAAGCGGGCATTCTCAATGCCGAGGAAGTACTGCCAGTAGTTTTCGGGGTCCGACACGGTGTTCATCACCAGGATGCCGCCGGTTTGGGCCAGGCCCTCAATCTGCATCACGCCGGGCATCACCGGGTTGCCGGGGAAGTGGCCTTGGAAGAAGGGCTCGTTCATGGTCACGTTTTTCACGGCCGTCACCACCTGGTCGTCGAGGTGAATCACCTTGTCAATCAGCAGGAAGGGGTAGCGGTGGGGCAGCACCTGCATGATGCGGTTGATGTCCATCACCGGCTCGCGGCTGGGGTCGTAGGCCGGCACCGGATTGCTCCGGGCTTCGAGCATCTTCTTCTTAATTTTCTTGGCGAAGGCCACATTGGCCGCGTGGCCGGGCCGGGCGGCCAGAATCTGGCCTTTCAGCGGGCGGCCCACCAGGGCGAGGTCGCCCACGAGGTCGAGCAGCTTGTGGCGGGCGGGCTCGTTTTTGTGGCGCAGGTCCACGTTGTTAAGAATGCCCTCTTTCTTTACCGACACGCGGGGCTTGCCCAGCATCTTGGCCAGGTCGCTCAGCTCGTCGTCGCTCACCACGCGGTCGACCACCACAATGGCATTCGAGAGGTCGCCGCCGCGAATGAGGTTGTTTTTGTAGAGCATTTCCAGCTCGTGCAAAAAGCAGAACGTGCGCGAGGAGGCGATTTCTTCGCTAAACAAGCCGATGTCGGTGAGCGTGGCGTGTTGCGAGCCCAGCACCGGCGAGTTGTAGTCCACCATCACCGTGAGGCGGTAGTCGGTCAGGGGCAGCGCCGCAATTTCCACGCCGCGGGCGTTATCGACGTAGCGGATGCTTTCCGGAATTTCGTAGTAGTTGCGCAGGGCGTTTTGCTCCTGCAGGCCCACGGTTTGCAGCGCCTTGATGAACTCGGCCGACGACCCGTCCATAATGGGCGGCTCAGGGCCCGACAGCTGAATGAGCACGTTGTCGAGCTGCAGGCCCACCAGGGCGGCCAGCGTGTGCTCCACGGTGTTGACGCGGGCGCCGTTTTGTTCGATGGTGGTGCCGCGGCTCAGGTCCACCACGTTGTCCACGTCGGCGTCCACGGTGGGTTGGCCAGGCAAATCCACGCGTTGAAACTTGAAGCCGTGGCCCACCGGAGCGGGGCAAAACGTCATGGTGGCTTCCACGCCGGTGTGCAGGCCAATGCCGCGCACCGTCACGGGCGCCTGAATGGTGTGTTGCTTGTCGTTCATTCTCGTGAGAAGTGAGAGGTGAGAAGATGAGAGGGGAGACGGAAATGGCCCTGCCCAACGGCGACGGCCCATTTCTCATTTCTCACTTCTCATGGTCTCACTTCTAAGCCACAAAGCTAGGGCTTTTCTGTTGCGTTTTTAGCCTTCTCCAGCTGCGCCACGCGTTGTTCGAGCTCGGGCAGGCGCCGGAACACGATTTGGGCGCGTTGGTTTTGCTTGAAATCGAAGGCCGTGGAGCCCTGCAGGATGGTGCCTTCCTGCTTCACGTTCTTGCCCACGCCCGATTGGGCCGTGACGGTCGTTTTGTTGGCCAGTGTGACGTGGCCAGCCATGCCCACTTGCCCCGCCAGCACGCAATGGTCGCCGATTTTGGCCGAGCCGGCGATGCCGGTTTGGGAGGCAATGACGGTGTGGCGCCCAATTTCCACATTGTGAGCCAGCTGCACGAGGTTATCAATTTTGCTGCCCGTGCGCACGATGGTAGAGCCCAGGGTGGCGCAGTCCACGGTGGCGTTGGCGCCGATGCTCACGTAGTCTTCGAGCACCACGTTGCCGATTTGTGGAATGGCCTTGTAGGAGCCGTCGGGCTGCGGCGCAAAGCCGAAGCCATCGGAGCCCACCACTGCGCCGGCCTTGATGACGCAAAATTTCCCAATCACGGTATCGGGATAGATTTTGGCCCCGGCGTGGATGATGCTGCCCTCGCCGATGGTCACCCGGTCGCCGATGTAGGCGTGCGGGAACACCAGCACGTTGTCGCCCAGCCGGCACTGCTCGCCGATGTAGGAAAAGGCGCCGCGGTAGTGCCCCGCGCCAATTTCCGACGACTTGCCGATGAAAGCAGGCTCTTCGACGCCGCGCTTGCCGGTGCGGGTGGCCTGGGCGTAAAACTCGAGCAGCTGGCTAAATGCGGTGTAAGGATTATCAACCCGAATGAGTGTGGGCTTGATGGCTTGTTTCAGTTCCTGCGCCTGGCCTACGATGACGGCGGAAGCACCGGTTTCATATAGAAACGGCTCGTATTTGGCATTGGAGAGAAAGGTGAGGGAGCCGGCCTGGGCTTCTTCAATCTTGGCCAGGCTGGAAATGCGCTGGGTGGCGTCGCCTTCCACGGTGCCGCCAAGCACCTCGGCAATTTGCTGAACGGTAAATTCCATAGGCGGCAAAAATAGTGCTTGGTGTTTGGTGCTTGGTGCTTGGTCTTGGGCTGATGCTAGGTGCAGCAGTCTGACCTATTGAAAACCAAGCACCAAGCACTGTGCACCAAGCACCAAATTCTACACAATCTCCTTCGGGTAACAGATGTAAAACTTCTCCACCCGCTGGCTGAGGGCGCGGATGTTGGGCAGGTCGGAGGCTTCCATCACGTTCACTACGTCGCCTTTTTTGGTCAGGATTTCGATGGGCTCGCCGCTGGGGTTGTAGGCGCTGTTGCTCAGGCGGCCGGGAATCATGAGCAACTCGGCTTCTTCGGGCGAGAGTTTGAATTTGTCCTCGATAAGCTCGCGGATGCCGAGGCAAAATTCCTCGTCGAAGGGCTCGGGGGCCAGCACAATTTTGAGCAGGTTGCGGTGCAGGATGCTTTTGGCGAGGTAGCTGAGCACCACGTCGGGGTGGCCGGCCCAGGACTTGATGGCCGACCAGATATCGTAGTCGTCAAGCTCCACGAAGTGGCTGAGGATTTTCTCATCCTTCTCAAATTCGGCCAGGCTCACGGCGCGGCCCAGGAAGTAGCCTAGGCAGGTGTTGGCGGGCACTTCCACGCCGCGCCGGGCCAGGTCGCGGGCCCGTTGCACCACCCGGATGACCATTTGCTCGGCCGAGGTCACGGTTTTGTGCAGGTACACCTGCCAGTACATCAGGCGCCGGCTCACCAGAAAATTCTCGACCGAGTAGACGGCTTTTTCTTCCAGCACCAGCCGCTCGTCGTGCACGCGCAGCATCTTGATGAGGCGGTCGGCGCCGGGGCGGCCTTCCTCCACGCCCGTGTAGAAGGAGTCGCGGTTGAGGTAGTCCAGCCGGTCCATGTCGAGCTGGCTGCTCACGAGCTGATGGAAAAACGGCCGGCCGTAGGTGCCGTCAAACATCGAAATGGCCAAGCTCAGCTTGCCGTGAAACTCGGCGTTGAGCCGCTGCATCAAAAACACCGATACCTGTTCGTGCGGCACATCCTGGAAGATGGCGGTTTCGAGGGCGTGGGAGAGGGGGCCGTGGCCCACGTCGTGTAGCAGGATGGCCGCCATGGCTGCCTCGCCCTCGGCCGCCGAAATCTTCACGCCCTTGTCTTTCAGCGTGCGCAGCGCCAGACTCATGAGGTGCATGGCGCCCAGCGCGTGGTGAAAGCGCGTGTGCAGCGCCCCCGGATACACAAACCCCGTGAGCCCCAGCTGCTGGATGCGCCGCAGCCGCTGAAAGTAGCGGTGCTCGATGAGGTCGAACAGGAACTCCGTGGGAATGGTGACGAAGCCGTAGACGGGGTCGTTGAAGATTTTTTTCTTATTCACAGAGGCGGCCAAAAGGGGAGAGAGCGGCAGGCAGAAAACAGAAATGCGGGCAGACGGCCACAAAACAGGCAACATTTGCACCCGCCGCTTGTCCCTGACTGAACGCGAAACTACGGCGCACCGTTTGAGCAAGCTCATCAATCCGTAGTCGAACGCAATGCCGTTTTACTATATCCATTCGGGACGTCTTACGTTACTAACCTAAACCAAGACCCTAAGTCCCCAAGACCCCAAGTCCCCACTATGCAACAAACCACCATTCTCTGGGCCGACGACGAAATCGACTTGCTCAAGCCGCACCTGCTGTTTCTCAAGGAGAAAGGCTACGACGTGACGCCCGTCAACAGCGGCGCCGACGCCATCGAGGAAATCCAGGAAAAGAGCTACGACCTCGTGTTTCTGGATGAAAACATGCCCGGCCTCACCGGCCTCGAAACGCTGAGCGAAATCAAGGCCATCCGGCCCACCGTGCCCGTGGTGATGATTACCAAGAGCGAGGAAGAGCACATCATGGAGTCGGCCATCGGTGCCAAAATCGCCGATTATCTTATTAAGCCGGTGAACCCCAGCCAGATTTTGCTGTCGGTAAAGAAGGTGCTCGATAACAAGCGCCTCGTGAGCGAGGCCACCAACTCGGGCTACCAGCGCGACTTCCGCCAGCTCGGCATGCAGCTCTCCGACCGCCTCTCGCCTTCGGAGTGGGCCGACGTGTATAAAAAGCTGGTATACTGGGAGCTGGAAATCAACGAAACCGAAGGCAAGAGCATGGCCGAAGTCTTCAACATGCAGAAGGACGAGGCCAATACCTATTTCGGCCGCTTCATCACGGAGAGCTACGAGGATTGGGTGAACGGCGACGACAAAGACGCCCCGCTCATGTCGCACCAACTTTTTAAGGAGCGGGTGTTCCCCACGCTGAAGGCCACTGGCGACACGCCCGTGTACTTCGTGCTGATTGACAACCTGCGGTATGACCAGTGGAAAGTGCTGGAACCCATCATCACCGAGTTTTTTACGGTGGACAGCGAGGAGATGTACTACGCCATTCTGCCGACTACCACGGCGTATGCGCGCAACGCCATTTTTTCGGGCATGATGCCGGGCGAGATTCAGAAGAAATACCCCAATCTGTGGGTGACCGACGACGACGACGAGGGCAAGAACCTGCACGAGGCCGAGTTCATGGAAATCAACTTCCAGAAGAACAACCAAAAGCACAAGCACAGCTACAACAAGGTGACCAACCTGCAGGCCGGCAAGGACTTGCTGGGCAAGATGAGCAATCTGCACAACAACTACAAGTGCAACGTCATCGTGTACAACTTCGTGGACATGCTCTCGCACGCCCGCACCGACATGGCCATGATACGCGAGCTGGCGGCCGATGAATCGGCCTACCGCAGCATCACCCGCTCGTGGTTCCTGCACTCGCCGCTCTACGAGATGCTGCAAACCATCGCCGAGAAAAAAGGCAAGCTCATCATCACCACCGACCACGGTACCATCCGCTGCAAGCGCCCCTACAAGATTGTGGGCGACCGCAACACCAACACCAACCTGCGCTACAAGCACGGCAAAAACCTGGGCTTTGACGACTCGCGCGACGTGTACGTGGTGCGCAAGCCGGAAAGCATTTTCCTGCCGCGCGAAAACGTGAGCACGGCGTATGTGTTCACGATTGGTGACTATTTCTTCGCCTACCCGAACAACTACAACTACTACGTGAACTACTACAAGGACACGTTCCAGCACGGCGGAATCTCGCTGGAGGAGTGCATTATTCCTTATGTGACGCTGACTGCGAAGGGTTGATTTGATGCATTAGATTAAGCCAAATAAAACCGGCAGGCCTATCTTAGAGCCTGCCGGTTTTTATTTTGCCATCTTCAAGCATGCTACGACTTCGAACAATAGCCTTGCTGGGCCAAACAGCATTTGGCGCCCTGTGTTTCTCATGTGGTGAGCCGCAAGACGTTGTGAAAACAACAGCAACCAAAGTCGACCTGACTACCGAGTCACAACAGCCGCTACTTGATACAACGATGTTTGTTGTATTGCCATTCGATAAAAATAGTGACCATTACCGGTTTGAAAATGCAACAGGGACTGCGCTTTCAACTGCGGAATTAAGAAGTGTCGAAGTTTTATTAAAACAATGCGTTGCCGAACATAATCTCACTCAAGAAAGAGAGTTTCAAGAAATGGTGAAGGCGCACCCTGAAATTCAGTTCAAAAGAGAAAATTATTTTATTAACGTAGCAAATTATGAGCGGCAGTTAGTGCCATTTTTAAATGCTAAAAATGAAAAGGTAGTTTGGGTTAATTGTTCTTGCGGAAGAAGCAAGAACGGAGTGCCCAAAGAAATAATTGAGGTAATGGACGGCGGCAACTGCTATTTCAACGTCAAAATCAATCTTACCAAACAAACTTGGTATGATATGATGGTAAACGGGTCGGCTTGATATTTCAACCAGCAATTACGGTATCAATAACCGCTTTACCCGCCGCGAGTGGGCGCTGAAGTAACCTAGTGCGCCGCCTGAAAAGTTGGATTTCGGGTTGGCGGGCGTGGTACTGAAGGCGGGGTTGTTCTGCAGAATCTGGTTCAGGGTGCGGAAGTACTCGTACACGTTGGGGTCGATGTTCTGCATTTCCACGCGCAGGCTGTCGCCGGAGGCCAGCTTGTCGAGGTCATCGGCAGTACCGCCGCCGCCCATGTTGCGCAGCGACTGGCTCACACGCTTGCCGTCGGTAAACTTGTCGTTCTGAATGAAGAAGGTTTTGTTAAGGCGCCCGTTGCGGTACTGCCGGAACAGGTAACTGTTGCCTTCGCCCAGCGGGTCGTTGTATTCCACCACGGCCTGAATGCTTTTGGTGTCGAAAATGCCCGGTTGGGTGCGCAGCACATCGAAGGGTACGACAACGGGCAGGGTAGAAACTGCTACGTATGCCGTGCCGCCGGTTTCCACGCGCAGGGTGTAGGCGTGGCCCGCCACGCCGCGAATGCTGGCCCCTACGTACTGGCCGGGGCTGGTTTCGCGCAGTGTTTCGCGGGCGCCGGTGTCATCGGTGAGAGTGACGATAGCGCCACTCACGGCTGGGAAATCGTTAGTTTCGGCGTAGTTCACCGAGCGGTTGAGGCTCACCTGGCAGGGCTGGCCATCGTCGGCCAGCTTGCCTTCGATGACGAGCTGCGAATCGGACGTGTTCAGCTTCAGGTCGATGGTTTTCTCGCAGCCGGTGCCTGCTAGCAGGAGAGCGGCAGCGGCCAAAAGCATCTGTATGTTGGAGCGCGGCATAACTTAGAAGCTGAAATTGTAGGTGGCCGAGGGGATGAACTTGAACAGGGCCGTTTGCACGGCGCGGGTGCGGCTGGGGTCGTTGGGGTCGGCCTCAAAGCGGATGCTGTAGGCATTTTCGCGGCCCAGGGCATTATACACCGAGAACGTCCAGCTGCTGTGGAAGCGGTGGCCTTCCTGGTGGGGCTTCTCATAAGTGGCGCCCAGGTCAAGGCGCTGGTAGTAGGGCATACGGTCGGCGTTGCGTCGGCCGAAGTAACTCACTATCTGGTTGCCAATCTGGTATTTGCCTACCGGGAAGGTCACGGCATTGCCGGTGCTCGTCACGAAGGTGCCCGAGAAGCTCCACTTCGGGTTGAGCTGGTAGATGGCCACCACCGACAGGTCGTGGGTGCGGTCCTGGCGCGAGGGGAAGTAGACGCCCTGGTTGATTTCGGTAAATTTGCGCTCCGAGCGGCTCAATGTGTAGCCCAGCCAGCCGCTGAGGCGGCCCACGTCCTTGCGCACCAAAAACTCGATGCCGTAAGCCCGGCCAGTGCCGTAGAGCAGGCTGGCTTCCACGTCGAAATTACCCTGGAGCTGGGTGCCGTCGCGGTAGTCAAGCTGGTTTTGCAGGTCCTTGTAGTAGGCTTCGACGGTCATTGAATACCCTTTCTTGGCCCCCAGCGTGCGGTAGTAACCGGCCGATACCTGGTCGGCCACTTCAGGCTTCACGTTGAAGCTGGTGGGGATGTAGAGGTCGGTGGGCGAGGAGGCGTTGGCGTTGCTGAGCAGGTGCAGGTTCTGCACGTTGCGGGCGTAGCTGGCCTTCACCGAGCTGGCCTCATTCAGCTGCAGGCTGGCGGCGAAGCGGGGCTCCAGCTTCACATAGGTTTTCAGGAATTTATTGCGGGCGTAGTCGGTGGCGGCCAGCACGTTGCCGGCTGCGTCGTAGCTGGAATAGGTGCCCGGCCCCAGCAAGCTGAACGCCGACAGTCGCAGGCCGGTGGTGAAGTTGAGGCGTGGCGCGGCCTGCCAGTCGTGCGACACGTAGGCCGCCGTTTCCAGTGAGTAGTTCGTTTTGTCCGCCGTGGCGTTGATGCCCGAGGAAGCATCGGCCGTGACGTGGCCCGGCGTGATGGTATGGTAGATGGCCTGCCCGCCAAACCGAAGCGTCTGCGCCGAGCTGGGGTAAAACTCGAAGTCCTGCTTCAAATTCCAGTCCTGAATTTTGGAATCGATGCTGAAATTCCGGTCGTTCGAGGAAATTTTAATCTGATAATCGTACTTGCTGAAAATCAGTGAGGTATTTGAAAAAATACGGTCCGTGAACAGGTGGTTCCAGCGCAGCGTGCCGGTTTGGTTGCCGTAGGTCTGGCCAAAGGTGTTGCTGAAACCCAACGCGTCGCGCCCCAAATAGCCCGAGAAAAATACCCGGTTGCGCTCGTTCAGCACATAGTTGGCCTTGGCGTTGAGGTCGTAGAAATACAGGCTCGACTGGCGCGTGGTGGGGTTAGAGGACAGCTTGAGAAAGATATCGGCGTAGGTGCGCCGGGCCGTCACCAAAAACGAGCCCTTGTCCTTGATGATGGGCCCTTCCAGCGCCAGGCGTGAGGCAATGAGCCCGATGCCGCCGCTGCCGTGCAGCTGCTGGTTGTTGCCGTCCTTCATCTTGATATCCACCACCGAGGACAGCCGCCCACCGTACTGCGCGGGCATGCCGCCCTTGTACACGGTCAGGTCCTTGATGGCGTCGGAGTTGAACGTCGAGAAGAAGCCCAGCAGGTGCGAGGCGTTATATACCGGCGCCTCGTCCAGCAAAATCAGGTTCTGGTCCACGGCCCCGCCGCGCACCGTGAAGCCGCTGCTGCCCTCGCCGGCGCTCTTGATGCCTGGCAGCAGGGTCAGCGTCTTGATGACGTCCTTCTCGCCAAAAAGCACCGGCACCTTGGCAATTTGCTTCAAGTCAATGGTTTCGACGCCCATTTGGGCCTTGCTGATGCCGGCGTCGGTGCTGCGGGCCGTCACCACCACTTCGGTCAGTTCGCTGCCGCCGGGCGCCAGCTTGAAGTCGAGCCGCTGGCTGGCGGTGGCCGTCACGCTGCGCTTTTGGGTACTGAAACCCACAAAGCTGACCTCGACCGTGTAGGTGCCCGCCGGCACCGTGAGCGTAAAAAATCCGTAAGCATTGGCCCCGGTGCCCACGCCGGGCAACTCCACCACCCGAATGGTGGCCCCGCTCAGGTTTTCACCCGAGGAAGCATCTTTCACCGTCCCGCTAAGCGTGACGCGGCCTTGGGCCCGGGCTGGCCCGCTGCCTAAAAGAAGCAGTAGCAGGCACAAGCCCAGCAAAGGAAAACGTAGGTACATAAAACGAGCGCAAAGCGTGAGGAGGCAAAATTACCCCCTGCCAACTGCGCCGGGCCCTTTTTTCGACCAATGCCTTATTTATTTACTGAATGGAGTCATTTCTACCAAAGCAAACGGCTGTCGGGCCGGCACTGCTTCTGCGCAGCACCGGCCCGACAGCCGTTCAGAAAGTCAATTCGGGTCTACTTAAGCTGGTCAAGTGCCGCCTTCAGACGCGGCAGCGCGGCCTGAATGGACGCTACCGTTTCCGCCCCCACCGAGGCGCGGAACCACGGCTCCGTGGCCGGCGAGCCGAAAGCCGAGAAGGGCACCAGGGCCAGTTTGGCTTCTGAAATTAAGTAGGAGGTAAGCTCGGCAGTGGTGCTGAGTACAGTGCCGTCGGGGGCGGTGCGGCCCAGCACGTCAATCTTTGCAGTGAGGTAGATGGCGCCGGCCGGAGCTACGGCATCCACCGGGTAGCCCTGGGCCTGCAGCGCTTTCAAACCGGAGAACAAGGCTTGCAGGGACGTTTGCAGGCGGTTTTTCATGTCGCCCAGAAAGGCGTCGACTGCAGCGGCATCGGGCATGAAGTGGGCCGTGGCCACCTGCTCAGCCTTGGGTGCCCAGGCGCCCACGTGGCCCAGAATGGACTTCATCTTTTCGATGATGGCCGTTGGCCCGAAGCTGTAGCCCACGCGCACACCGGTGGCAGCGAAGCACTTCGAGATGCCGTCGATGTAAATGACGTAGTCGCGCAGCTCGGGGCGCAGCGTCACGGGGTCGTGGTGCTGGGTGTCGCCGAAGGTGAGCAGCCAGTAAATCTGGTCGTACAGGATGTAGAGCGGCTTTTCCTCAGGGCTGCGGCGCTTGTTCTCGGCAATCACCAGGTCGCAGATTTCCTCCAGGCCCTGCTTCGAGAAAACCGTGCCGGTGGGGTTCAGCGGCGAGCACAACGCCAGCAGGGTGGCGCCCGGCACGTGCGGGGCCAGGTCGGCGGCGGTGGGCATGAAGTTATTTTCGGCGCGGGTGGGCACGGCCACGGGCGTGGCCCCGGTGAGGTGGCAGTAGTGGTTGTTGTTCCAGCTTGGCAGCGGGAAAATCACCCGGTCGCCGGCGTCTACCAGGGTGCGGTAGGTGGCGTAGATGAGCGGACGCGAGCCGCCGGCAATCAGGATGTCGTTGGGGCCGTAGGCAAGTCCCTGGCGCGTTTGCAGGAAATCGGAAACCGATTGGCGCAACTCGTTGATGCCGGCGGCGGGCGGGTAGTTGGTGAGGCCCGCTTCGTAAGCCTGGGTGATGCCTTGGTTCAGCCCGGCCGGGATGGGAAAAATTTTGGGGTCGAAATCGCCGATGGTCAGGTTGCAGATGTTGGCGCCCTGGCGCACCTGCTCGCTTACCTGGTTGCCGATGCGAATGATTTCGGAGCCGCTCAGTCCGGCGGCCATCTTTGATACTTGCATAGAAAAGAGGGGCGGGCCGATGGGGCCGCACTGGCCGCGAAGGTACAGGTCGCTTCGCTTAATGAGGAATCAGGAATGAAGAATGCGGCGTCACCGTTTGCTGTTTTTCCTTCCTGATTCCTCATTAATCAAGCCGAAGTCCTCATAGCCCGCCGGCGCGGCGCAGCTCGTCGTCGGCGCCGGCGGCCCGCTTGCGGGCGGCGGCCACCTTGCTGCTGCCAAATCGGTAGGTGAAGGCCACCGTGGCCACGCGCGTGTCCTGGCGCAGCCGAAAGCTTTCGGTGAAGCCGTCGTAAACCGACGTGGACCGGATGGGCGCGGTATAGAGCACGTCGGCCACGTTCAGCCGCAGGGTGGCCTGCTTGGCCCAGAAGCTGCGCTGCACGCCCAGCAGCAGCTGTCCGCGCGCCCGCGCCCGTTCAAAACCCCATATTTCGCCTGACTGAAACGTGCCGCTGAGCTCGCCCGACCAGCTGCGGGGCAGGCTGAAGGTGTTGCTGGCGGTGAGAATGCACGCCGGCTGCTGGCGGTCGAGGGCCGTGCCGGCCAGATAGCCCCGGAACCGCGAGTAGTAGAATACGCCGTTGGCGTATAGCGTCCACCATTTCGCCGGTTCCAGGGGCGCGGTGAGGGTCAGGGCGTAGTAGTTGTGGGTGGTCAGGTTTACGTCGCGGTTCACCACCAGCCGCCCACCATCGGGGGCGGGCTGCACCACCGTCACAATGGGCTTGTCGGTTTGGGCGTAGCTGAGAGTGGTGCTGAACTTCTGGCGGAAGGTGTGCATCAGCTCAACATTGTAGCTTGTCTGGGCCACCAAATCCGGGTTGCCGGAGCGGTACGAGGTGGCGTCGAAGTAGGAGCGCAAGGGGTTTAGCTGGCCGTAGTTGGGCCGGTCGATGCGGCGGCTGGCCGTCAGGGCCAGCGTGTGCTGGGCGTTGAGGGTGCGCTGCACCGAGGCCGAGGGGAAGAATTGCAGGTAGTTCTGCTCCCGGAGCAGCTCGCCGTCCGTCTCGGTGCGGATGGTGGCCTGCTCGGCGCGCAGCCCCGCCTGGAAAGTGGTTTTGGTGGCCGCGCCGCGCAGGCTGGCATACACGGCCTGCACCTTCTCCTGGTAGTTGAAATTGGTAGAAATCGACGAATCGTACACCCCCTCGTTGAGAAAAGCCACGTTGTTTGCTGAATTCACCAGCGTGGTTTTCGCGCCCACATCGAGGCGGGCCCGACGAGGCAGGGGCCGAGTGTAATCAATCTTCACGGCCGCAATTTGCAGCTCGCTGAGCTGGTCGCCCGTGAGCAGGCTGGGTCCTGCCGCCAGGTAGTGGGAAAAGGTGGCAAGGGCGAGCGTACGCCGGGTATTGTAGTGGGCAAAATCCGCGTCGGCCGAGAGTGCCGCGGCCGCAGCCGAGTCGGCAAAGGCGTGGCGAAAATTAACATTGGCGCTGCCGCTGGGCCGCCGGATATCCTGCCGCGTGGTGGAGCTGTTACCACCGATTAGCGCCCCCCCGGCGTCTTCAAATTGGGTTTGGCTGGAGTTTGCCGTGTTGGTCTGGCTGAGAAGGCCGGTCAGCGACAAGCCCAGCAGGGAAGCTTTCGTCAGGTTGATGTCCGCGCCGAGTTTGGCGCTGTGCGATGCCAAATCCAGCACGCGCTTGCCCACAATGCTACCGCGCGCCGCCGGCAGCGCTCCCGCCGCTGCATACTGCCGGTCGAACTCCTGACGAGCAAAATCGCGGCGGTTGGTGTAGGTGTAATTGCCGAAGTAATTTATGTTTTTGCGGCGGTGGTTGAGACTGAGGCCGGCCGTGAGCTTGCCGTATTCGCCCCGGCCGTAGCTGGCGTTGGCGCTGCCGTTGGTGCCCAGGCGCTGGTCCTTTTTGAGATTGATGGCGATGACGCCCGCGCCGCCCTGGGCGTCGTATTGCGCGGGCGGATTGGTGAGCAGCTCCACGCTTTGCACCTGCTCGGCGGGCAGGGCGCGCAGGTAGCTGGCCAAATCCTCGCCCGTCAGCGGCACGCGCTTGCCGTCGACCACCACCAGCAAGCCCTGGCGGCCCCGAAGACTTGGGTTGTTGCTGGCGTCCAGCGTCACGCCCGGCGCGCGGCCCAGCACGTCCAGCGTCGTGGCCCCGGCTGAGAGTGGGCTGTCGGCCACATTCACCACCGTGCGGCCGGCCTGGTGCTCATACAGCGGCTTGCGGGCCGTCACGGTCACTTCTTTCAGGGCCGTGGCCTGGCTGGTGACCAGCCTGATGGGCGGGAGCACCACTCCCGAACGGATGAGCTCAAACGCCTCGCCCCAGTGCCGCGCATAGCCCACCTGACTCACCGATACCAGGTAGCGCCGGCCGGCCAGCGCTTCAAGGCGAAAAGCCCCTTGCTCGTCGCTGAACTCGGTTTTCACGACCACCGAATCGGCCGCTCGGTGCAGCGTTACGGTTGCATACGCAATCAGGGCGCCCGCCGAGGCCTGCACCGTGCCACTCACCGCCGGCAGGCTTTGGGCCGGGAGTGCCACCGGAGCCGCCAGCAGCAAGAGCCCGCATACCACCCAGCGGCCCGGAATGGGGGGTACTGCAGGTAGACAGGGGGGTAGATGGAAAGGCATGCGGGGACTCGGGGTAGAGGCAGGAAGCAGTTGGGGCAGGGCAAGCGCCTGGCAAAATAAGTGCTAGCCGCTTTGGGCTGACCACTTTAGGCCGGGAAGTAAAGTGTAAAGGTGTGGCTTGCGCCCCGATTATCCAAGAACTGAGCGCGGCTTCCGGCCGGCGGCCGGTAAATTTGCGCTATGCTCCCCCAAACTATCGCCGTGGCCACGCTGGCCGACCTGCCCATTGCCGCCCAGGCACTTTCCACTGCCATCACCGAATCCGGCTGCACCGTGGTGGCCTTCGAGGGCGAGATGGGGGCGGGCAAGACCACCCTCATCAGCGCGCTGGCCGCCGCGCTCGGCGTGGCCGACGACGTGAGCAGCCCCACCTTTGCGCTGGTGAACGAGTACCGCGACGGTCGCCAGCAGCCCGTGTACCACTTCGACTTTTACCGCATCAATTCTGTGGCGGAAGCTGAACAGATGGGGGCCGTCGAGTACTTCGATTCGGGGTATCTTTGCCTAGTAGAATGGCCCGCCCGCGTGGCCGATTTATTGCCCATGCCCCGGCTCGAAGTGCGCCTCGAAGTGCGCGAAGACCAAAGCCGGGAAGTAGAATTGAAAATTATTGATTGATATTTAAAAATGCCTGCTTCTTATTTCGATTGAGTCAGCCTTGCTATTTGTAAATTAATGATTAGGAAAACATCGTTTATCATTCTTCAAGATGCCCGAGCAGCTACCTTCCGGTTTTGAGTCCCTGGCCACGAGCCGCGCCTATTTCACCCAGGAATCGATGCTGGCCGTGGAAACGCGCAAGCGCAAGCTCTTCATCGGCCTGCCGCGCGAAACCTCGCTGCAGGAAAACCGCCTCGGCCTCACACCCGAAGCCGTGCAGCACCTCGTGAGCGCCGGCCACGAAGTGGTGATGGAGGCCGGCGCTGGCGAGCCCAGCAAGTACGCCGACCATGCCTACTCCGAGGCCGGCGCCCAGATTGCCTATTCTACCGAAGAGGTATTCAAGGCCGACATTCTGCTGAAAGTGGCGCCGCCCACGCTGGAGGAAATTGAACTGCTGCACGCCGGACAAACCCTGATTTCGGCCCTGCAAATGGGCTCGATGACGCCGGAATACATCGCGGCCCTCTCGCGCAAGAAAATCAACGCCATCGGCTTCGAGCTGATGAAGGACCCCAGCGGCGCCCGCCCCGTGGTGCGCGCCATGAGCGAAATCGCCGGCTCGACGGTGATGCTGATTGCGGCCGAATACCTGGCCCGCTCCAACGAGGGCAAGGGCATTATCCTGGGCGGCATCACGGGCGTGCCGCCGTCGCAGGTGGTTATTCTGGGGGCCGGCACGGTGGCCGAGTACGCCGCCCGCGCCGCCACCGGCCTTGGGGCCGAGGTGAAGGTGTTCGACAACCACCTCTACAAGCTGCGCCGCCTCAAGCACAACCTGGGCATGCAGCTCTACACCAGTACCCTGGATACGTTTGCCCTGAGCCAGCAAATCCGCCGGGCCGACGTGGTAATCGGGGCACTGGCGGTAGAAGACGGCCGCATTCCCTTCATGGTGCCCGAGGAAATGGTGGCCAGCATGTCGCCGGGCTCCATCATCATCGACGTGAGCATCGACCAGGGCGGCTGCTTCGAAACCAGCGAGATGACCAGCCACAGCAACCCGGTGTTCCGCAAGTACGACGTAATTCACTACAGCGTGCCCAACATTGCCTCGCGCGTGCCGCGCACCGCTACCAACGCGCTGAGCAACATCTTCACGCCCATCCTGCAGGAAATCAGCCAGCACGGCGGCATCAACGAAGTGCTGTTTACCAATGAGCATTTCCGCAGCGGCGTCTACATCTACCGCGGCTCGCTCACCAACTCAATGATTGCCAAGAAATTTAACCTGCGGTACAAGGAGTTGGGATTGTTGATTGCAGTGCGTAATTAATTATTGGGTTTGCGTTATTTTAAATTTTGGTAATGCTTTGCAATTACCTGATGCTCCTGGTTGAAACAGTTAGTATATCCTCCTTGGGTTGCCCTACTCATAACGCTTGTACGTGTGACTTATTTGCCATAAATTGTTCAGTGGGGCAAGGTCTTTCTTGAGGGTTTGGAAAAATATTTTCCGGTCTAATGCTTTGGAAACGCTCAACTTGTAGCCGGTTCCCTGGCCTTGTTCTACGAAAAAATGGTTGTTGTGAAGGTCAATAATAGCAACGTCTGTAGTCGCTGCGTTAATTGGGGGAATAAACTTTATCCGGTCTTCTGATTTTCTGATAGCAAGCTTTTCGGCGTGAAGGAGACTTGAAAAGTTATTATTTGGAATCGAAAGGGGTTTGGTAATGGTTGTATCTGTTACTTTGACTGCCTTGGTTATCATACCTTTGAACCAGATTAGGTAGGTTTCCTGCTTGTGCTTATTATTGGTTACAAACACTACAAAAGAATACAGCTTATTATCATGATGCAGACTGTCTTTGTATCGTTGAATTATTTTTTCGTCGAAGTAAAATCTTTCATTGCGAAGGATAATGTCTTGCGCTTTAGAATGAGTTACATTGAAAAATATGCCCGTAATTAAACATAGTATTCCGGTGTAAAAGTTGTAGCTCATCATAACAGTGTAAGTAGTATTGGAAAATTGTTTTAATGCTAATTATAAATTGCCGGGGCACTATGGAATTGGCTGATTTTGAATCATTTAATTAGTAGCACCTTCCACGCTTCCACCAATCGCCCTTCCGCCAGAAACTGCCGCCCCAGGTTTAGCAATTGTTTCTCAAGCTCCGGCGCGTCATCGCGGTATTTATTAATCAGGTAAGCCACCATCGGCTCGGCTTTAAACTCCTCCACCTGCTCCGGCGTGGGCAGGGCGTTGCGCTCGATGTTGGCGAGGCGGCCCAACTCGTTGCCGGTGAGCACGTCGGAGTTGCGTAGGTGCTCGGGCAGCTGGTCGATGCCGATGCCGATGTGGCGGTTGGGCTTGGGCACCTCGAAGAGGCTGGCGCCGCTGGCCCGGCAGTACCAGTCGCCGCCGAGGCGGGCCACGGCGTCGAGCTTGAAGGGGTCGATGCCGGTGGCGTCGGGCAGGAGGATGTCCTGGCGGAAGTGGGCGCGCACCACGCGGCAGATGATGAGGTTGCCGGCGCCGTGGTTCTGGCCCAGCTCGATGATTTGTTCCACCACGCACTCGAAGGCGGCCGGGGCTTCGGCCACGCGGGGCGGGCGCACCTGCTCTGAAGCCAGCTCGGTGAGGCCGGCTTTGGTGAATTCGTTGACGCCCTTTTCGTACTCGGTGCTGGCTAGCGACATCTGCTCCACGAGCGCGAAATCGCAGATGTTGATGACGACTTCGGGCACCTCGCGCACGTTTTGTAGCGTGTGCTTCTGGGTGTTGTCGCGCACGCGGTTGGCGGGCGAGAACACGAGGATGGGCGGGTTGGCGCTGAAGGCGTTGAAGAAGCTGTAGGGGCTCAGGTTCACGCGGCCTTCGGCGTCGACGGTGCTGGCGAAGGCCACCGGGCGCGGGGCCACGGCCCCCACCATAAAGGGGTGCCACTGAGCGGGCGTGAGGTCGGCAGGGGTGAGGGAGTGAAACGACGGAGCGGGAGCGGGCATGAGCGGGAAAATGCGCAGAGAAGAAACGGTTGGTCAAAGCTAAGTAGCTTGGCCGCATGAAACGGACTTTACAGGGGCTGCTGGTGCTGGCCAGCTTGGTTTGGACGGCCCCGTCCCTGGCACAAAACCAAGGCGCCGACACCCTCCGGTTGCGCCAGCACCTGCAGATGCTGACCACCACGCCGCAGCCGCGCAACTACCAGCATCCGGCCGTGCTCGACACGGTGGCCGCTTACATTGCCCGCCAGCTGCGGGCCGCCGGAGCGCACGAAGTAGAGGCGCAGCCCTACGCGGTGCGCGGCCAAACCTACCGGAATGTCCTCGGTTCTTTTGGCCCGAACGACGGCCCGCGCCTCATCATCGGGGCGCATTACGATGTGTGCGGCGACCAGCCCGGCGCCGACGACAACGGCACCGGCGTGGCCGCGCTGCTGGAGCTGGCTCGTCTGTTGGGCCGGCAGCCAACCCTGCCGTACCGCATCGACCTGGTGGCCTACACGCTGGAAGAGCCGCCGTTTTTCCGAACCAGCAACATGGGCAGCTACGTGCACGCCGCTGCGCTGAAGGCTGCAGGGGTACCCGTGCGCGGCATGGTTGCCCTTGAAATGCTGGGTTACTACGACGACCGACGCGGCACCCAGCATTACCCCATCGCCCCGCTGAAATACATCTATGGCAGCCGCGGCAACTACGTGACGGTGGCGCAGAAATTCGGTAACGGCCGCTTCGGGCGGCAGTTTGCCCGCCGCTACCGCGCCGCCGCTACGCTGCCAGTAAAGCGCTTCAAGGCGCCGGCCTGGCTGCCGGGCATCGACTTCTCCGACCACCTCAACTACTGGAAGTTCGGCTACCCGGCCGTGCTGCTCACCGATACCGCGTTCTACCGCAACCGCAGCTACCACGAAACCACCGACACCCTGGCCCGGCTCGACATGCGCCGCTTGGGGCTGGCCGTGGATGCCTTGCTGGCCGTGGTAGCGCCTTGAGGTCGCGTTTGAGTTGAGGATAAGGCGATGCCGGGTGTTGCGAAGCTTGCCTGTATTAATTGCGCTCCACCTATCCATTCTGTTCCGCCCGCCATTGGGTTGTATGTTGCCGCTCGGATACCTCATCTAAATCCAATCACGCCGAGCAGTTCATGGAACAAGGTTTACCCAACGCAACGGACGCACCCGTGGCGCACGATAACAACACGACCACCACCCGTCAAATCTGGCAGGTGATAACGGCCTCATCGGTAGGCACGGTCATCGAGTGGTACGATTTCTACATCTTCGGCTCGCTGGCGGCCATCATCGGGCCGGTACTGTTTGGCTCGAAGGGCAAGCCGGAGGAAACGCTACTGGGGGCGCTGGCCGTGTTTGGCGTTGGCTTTGTGGTGCGGCCGTTTGGGGCCGTGGTGTTTGGCCGTATCGGCGACATGATAGGGCGCAAATACACCTTTCTGGTGACACTGCTCATGATGGGCGGCGCCACCGTGGCCACCGGCCTGGTGCCGAGCTACGACAAAATTGGCTGGGTGGCGCCGGCCATCGTGCTGGTGCTGCGTCTGTTCCAAGGACTGGCGCTGGGCGGCGAATACGGCGGGGCCGCCACCTACGTGGCCGAGTACGCCCCCGACAACCGGCGCGGCTACTTCACCAGCTACATCCAGATTACGGCTACCGCCGGCCTCATCCTGAGCATTCTCGTCATTGTGCTCACCAAAAAAGCCATGCCCGACGCCGACTTCAAGACCTGGGGTTGGCGCATCCCGTTCCTGCTCTCGGGCGTGCTTATTATTGCCTCCTACTACATCCGCAAGCAGCTGCACGAGTCGCCGCTGTTCGCCAAAGCCAAGGCCGAGGGCAAAACCAGCACCAGCCCGCTGCGCGATTCCTTCCTCAACCCGGTGAACCGCCGCCTCGTGCTCATCGCCCTCTTTGGCGCCACTATGGGCCAGGGCGTGGTGTTCTATACCAGCCAGTTCTATGCCTATTCCTTCATGCAAAACGCCCTAAAGCTGGATTTGATTGACGCCAGCATTGTGCTGGTGGTGAGCATGGTGCTGGCCACGCCGCTGTTCATCTACTTTGGGGCTCTTTCCGACCGCATCGGGCGCAAGCGCATTATCATGGCCGGCATGCTGTGCGCTGCCCTGTTCACGGTGCCGCTCTTTTATGGCCTCAAAGCCTTTGCCGGCCCCATCACCGACGTAACTCCCGCCACCGTGGACGCCGCCGGCCAGGCCGTGGCCACCGTGCAGAAAGCCCTCGCGCCCAACCTGCCCATGATGACGCTGCTCACCTTCTTCCTGGTGCTGTTCGTTACGATGGTGTACGGCCCCATCGCCGCCTACCTCGTCGAGCTCTTTCCCACCAAGGTGCGCTACACCTCGCTCTCGGTGCCCTACCACATTGGCAATGGCATCTTCGGTGGCTTCGTGCCGCTCGTGGCCACCTGGATTGCCGTTTGGGCCCAGGCCCAGCCAGCGGGCTCTTTCGCGCAGGAGCACGCCGCCCTCACGGGGCTGGTTTATCCGGTCATCATTGCGGCGGTGTGTTGGGTTATCGGCTCGGCGCTGATGAAGGACACCCGCAACGTGCGGATAATGGATTGAGCGCAGCAGCTGGGTTCTGTTGACGCTGTGGGCGAAGGCTGCAATCCTCTCATTCTTTGCTAGAATCCTCTCAAAACTTATTTAAAAGGTGGTTTTGTCTGCAAAAAGGCTTCTATTTGTTAGTCCAACTCCGTCTTTCTTCGCTTCGTCATTTATTGCTCCATGTCTCCTTTCCGCATTCGCACGCTTGAAGAATACCACGCCGCTTACCAAAAGTCCGTTGAGGACCCCGACGGCTTCTGGGCCGAAGTGGCCGAGCCCTTCACCTGGCGCAAAAAGTGGGACACGGTGCGCAGCGGCGAGTTTTCGCCGGCCGGCGAGAGCAAATGGTTCGAGGGCGCCCGCCTCAACATCACCGAGAATTGCCTCGACCGCCACTTGGCGCAGCGCGGCAACAAGCTGGCCCTCATCTTCGAGCCCAACGACCCCAAAACCCGCCACCTGCGCCTGACCTACCGCGAGCTGTACCAGCAGGTGTGTCAGTTTGCCAATGTGCTGCACGCCAATGGCGTCGAGAAAGGCGACCGGGTCATCATCTACCTGCCCATGATTCCGTCGCTGGCCATTGCCGTACTGGCCTGCGCGCGCATCGGGGCGGTGCATTCGGTGGTGTTTGCCGGCTTCTCGGCCACCGCCATTGCCGACCGCGTGAACGACGCCGATGCCCACTTCGTGCTCACGGCCGATGGCCTGAATCGCGGCCCCAAGCAGATTCCGGTCAAAAGCGTGGTCGATGAGGCCCTGCTGCATTGCCCCGGCGTGCGCCGCGTCATTGTGGTGGAGCACCTGGGCTGGCCCGTGCACATGCAGCCCGGCCGCGACGTGTGGTACCACGAAGAAGCCCAGGGCGTGCCCCTGACCTGCCCGGCCGAAGAAATGAAGGCCGAAGACCCCCTGTTCATCCTCTACACCAGCGGCAGCACCGGCAAGCCCAAGGGCGTGGTGCACACCACCGCCGGCTACATGGTGTGGGCCGACTATACCTTCCGCAACGTGTTTCAGGTGGAGGAAAATGACGTGTACTGGTGCACCGCCGACATCGGCTGGGTGACGGGCCACACGTACTTGCTCTACGGCCCGCTGCTGGCCGGCAGTACCAGCCTGCAGTTCGAGGGCGTGCCCACTTACCCCGACGCCGGCCGTTTCTGGGAGGTGATTGACAAGCACAACGTCACCATTTTCTACACCGCGCCCACGGCCATCCGCAGCCTCATGGCCACCCCGCTGGATAACGTGCTCAGCTACTCGCTCAGCAGCCTGCGCGTGCTCGGCTCGGTGGGCGAGCCCATCAACGAGGAAGCCTGGCACTGGTACCACACGCACATCGGCAAGGGCCGCTGCCCCATCGTCGACACTTGGTGGCAGACCGAAACCGGCGGCATCATGCTCTCGGCCCTGGCCGACATCACGCCCAGCGTGCCCGCCCGCGCCGGCCTGCCGCTACCCGGCGTGCAGCCCGTGCTACTCAACCAGGACGGCACCGAAATCGAGGGCAACGACCAGGAAGGGTACTTGGCCATCAAAGCCAGCTGGCCGTCTGTCATCCGCACCACTTGGGGCGACCACGCCCGCGCTCAGCAAACCTATTTTCAGCCCTACCCGGGCTACTATTTCACCGGCGACGGCGCCCGGCGCGACGAGCAAGGACTTTACCGCATCATCGGGCGCGTCGACGACGTCATCAACGTGAGCGGCCACCGCTTCGGCACCGCCGAAATCGAAAACGCCATCAACCAAAACGAACACGTGGTGGAGTCGGCCGTAGTGGGCTACCCGCACGACGTGAAGGGCCAAGGCATTTATGCCTACATCATCTGCCAGGACGGCCCGCCCAAAAACCCCGCCGAAGCCAAGCAGTGGGAGGCCAGCATTATCGAAACGGTGGTGGCCGAAATCGGCAAAATCGCCAAGCCCGATAAGATTCAGCTTGTGTCGGGCCTGCCTAAAACCCGCTCCGGCAAAATCATGCGCCGCATCTTGCGCAAAGTGGCCGAGGGCGAAACCAGCAACCTGGGCGACGTGACCACGCTGCTCGACCCGGCCGTGGTAGATGAAATTGTTGCGGGGCGGAAATAGTAGAACCCCGCACGACGCAAAAAAGCCGGCCCAAAGAGCCGGCTTTTTGTGCTAGATGCAATCGGGCTGTTTAGCGTTTGCTGCCCGATTTGTAGTTGCCGCGGGCCACGTACTTGTCCGAACGGTCGTTTTTCGGCATCAGCCAGTACACGAGGCCGGCGGTTACGGCCGCGGCCGTGGCAATTTTTACCAGCATGCCGCTACGGTCGTGTTTCCACTGGGCATTGTAGCCCTTCTCGGCCCAGATGTTGGGCACGGTGCCGTGGGCGATGTCGTCGATGATGCCTTCTACCACGTTCACCTTATCGGCCATGAGCAGGGGCAGCCAATGCAGGTACTCGTTTTCGCTGTACTTGAAGGCGAAGCGCCGAATCATGCCGCTCAGGCCGGAGGGCGGTACCGAGTTGCCGACGACGGCCGTATAGTCGGGTCGCTCGATGGAGTGCAGCACCTCCCGGTCGAGCACCTGTTGGGTGGGCCGCACCCAAGAGCGGCCTTCGTGCTCCTCGCCGGTCCGGTGCCGGTTCGGGTAGGTGGGTTCGTTTTTAGGGTCGGCGTCGATGCCCCAGCCGGGGATGTGGGCGAAGTCTTCTGCGGTCTTTTTCATGGTGGGCGGCATTAGGCGTTAGCAGTGGGGGGGATGAGGACCGGCTTGATGCAGTTGTCGAGCTTGGCCGAAAAAATGCGATAGCCGTCGGCCACGTCCTCCAGCGGGATGCGGTGCGTAATCAATTCGCTGGGCTTGAGGATGCCGTTCATGACGTGGTCAATCAGGCGGGGCAGGTGGCGCTTCACCGAGGCCTGGTTGCCGCGCATGGTGATGCCTTTGTTAATCAGGTTGCCAATGGGCACTAGGTTGTCGGTGGGGCCGTACACGCCCACGATGGACACTACGCCGCCTTTGCGCACCGAGTTGATGGCCCAGTGCAGCGCCGTGGCCGAACCGGCCTGTAGCAGCAATTTGCGCCCGGTGATGGTTTGCATGGCGTTGCCAGCGGCCTCGGCCCCTACGGCGTCGATGCAGGCGTCGGCTCCAATCCAATCGGTTTGCTTTTTGATGAACATAACCGGGTCATCCATGTCCTTCTCGAAGTTGTAGGCCTCGCACTTGGCGAAATTCTGGGCGAATTCGAGCCGGTAGTCTTCCTTGTCGATGATGATGACGCGGCCCGCGCCAAACAGCCAGCAGCAGCGCGCCGCCATAATGCCCACCGGACCCGCGCCAAACACCACCACCGTGTCGCCGGGCTGAATGCCGGCCATTTCGGCGGCCTGGTAGCCGGTCGGGGTGATGTCGGTGAGCAGTACGGCATCGTCGAGGCTCATGCCCGCCGGAATGACCGTGGGGCCGAAGTTGGCATAAGGCACCCGTGCGTACTCAGCCTGGCCGCCGTTGTGGCCGCCCCCGGTGTGCGCATAGCCCAGGAAGCCGCCCACTGCCGTAGCCTCGGAGTTAGATTCGTGGCAGTTGCCGAACATGCCCTGCTTGCAGAAAATGCAGCGCCCGCAGGCAATGTTGAAGGGCACCAGCACCCGGTCGCCCACTTTCACGTTGGTTACTTCGGAACCAACTTCGACGATTTCTCCGACGAATTCGTGCCCAAACGTCATGCCGACGCGGGTATCGGGGACGTTCCCGTTGTAGAGGTGCAGGTCGGACCCGCAGATGCACGTGCGCAGCACCTTCACAATGGCATCCTCGGGATGCAAGATGGTGGGCATGGGCTTTTGAACGGCGCGGACCCTCTTGGGGCCCCTAAAATCCATTGCTAACATAGCGAGAAGGGTTAAGTGTGGAAAGTGCGAAATGCCTCAATCCTTACCCCCCTGCTCGCGTTAAGTTGTCCTTTGTGAAGGTTTACTCATTAAATCCGTATTTCCCCAAGTATAAATTGGAAAAGTACGTAGGGTCAAACCCCAAGACCAAACCTTATTGCACCACCCATTGCCGGCTGAGCGCGGCGCCCGTGGCCAACTCGCGCAACCGCACCACATACAGGCCTGGCGTTAGGCCTTTGGGCAAAGCCAGCGCCTCGGCGCCGGCCGCGTGGCGTATGGTTTGAGCCGTCGCTACCGTGCGGCCCAATGCGTCGGTAACGGCCAGAGAAAGCAATTTGGCCGGGCCGCTCAGGTACAGGGCCGGGGCGTCGCCGCGTCCGGTGGGGTTGGGCGCCAACTCGGCAATTAAGTCAACAAGCAGCTCCGCCCGTGCCGCCAGCGGGGTGAAGCTGCCCTCGTCGGCGCCAATATCGGGGCGGGTGGCGTTGCGCGTATCGTTATCAATGTCAGTAGCTACGGGCAGGGCAGTGGCGGCAAGCGGGGTGCCGCCGCCTTCGGCGCGGGTGGGCTGGCCGGCCTGCAGGTGCGGGTCGGTAGTGGCATTCACGAAGGGCGGCAGTTCCGTGAGGGAAGCCTGTTCCACCGCGGGCACGCGGGCTTTGTACTGGGCCAGCGTCTGGTCGAGGCCAGCCGGGGTGGCGCCCACCGCCGCGCCGTAGAAAATGGGTTTTTCGTCCGACGGCGGGCCGGCGTAGTAAATGTTGTTGTTAGTGCCTGTGGCTAGGCTTGTCATCACCGTGTTATTCTTGAAAAAAGCCGCGGCAATGCCGCCGCCACCCGTGGGTAGGCCGCTCACCAGGTTTACAAAAATGTTGTTGCGCAAGTCCACCGTTTGCCCGCCCGACATAAACAGCGCCCCGCTCTTGTTGGCCGGATTAGTAGCCGTGTAACCGATAACCACTGTATTGTGGTAAGCGTAGCTGTTGCCGCCCCGGAAGCTAAAGGCCCGCACCGACGTGCCCGCGCCGCTGGCAGTAGCCCGCACGTCGTAAATCATGTTGTTGGCCAGGTAGTTATTGGTGCCGGCCGTAATGTCAAAGCCTGCCGCGAAGCCGCTGGTGCCCAGCGCCTCAATATCGTAGGCCTTGTTGCGCAGGAAACGGTGGGTGGTGCCGCTGCCCACGTAGTAGCCCATCACAATGCCCGCCGTGCCGCTGCCGCTCAAGGCGTGCACGCGGCAGTCGGTCACGTCCACGCTGTTGGTGGTGCCGGTGGAGTAGATGCCGTACACGCCGCTGGTGCCCGTCACACCATTGACTTCCGTCCGGAACACGCGGGCGTTGGTCTGCCGGCTCAGGTAGATACCGTAAGTGGAAAAGGCGATGCCGCCCGGCGTGCCCGCAGGCGGCACCCCAATGCTGAGCACGCGGCTGGGCACGGGGAAGCCAATACCCGCGCCCGGAAAGGGCCCAATCTCGGTCCCGTCGTCGGGCAGGGCCGCGGTGCCTTCCAGGTCGTAGCCGTAGGAGCAGTTCTGCACCGTGAGGGCGTAAAAGTGGTTGTTATTGTTGCCGCCGTTGAGCATGGCCACGCCGTTCGTGCGGTTGGTATTGGCCCGGTTCAACGTCACGGTGCCTTCCAGGAAGGTGTTGTTGGTGGCGCCGTTTTGCAGCAGTATGCCATTTTCGAGTTGCTGCGCAGCCGTGGTGTTGGCCGCCTTGTCTTCCACGTCGATGCGCAGAAACTGCACGTAGTCGGCCCCGTCCAGGGTTAAGGCCGCGTCGGTCGCGCCCGTGCCCGTGCCCTGGATTTTAGGATTGAGCCCGCTGCCACTTTTCTGAAAAATAAGGGGCCCGGCCGCCGTGCCGCTGGCCGTGAGGGGCGGCACCACCTCATCAAATACCACGCCCGCCGCCACGTTGAACGTGACGCCTGCGGCTGCTACGCCGCCCGTGTTTAGCGCTGTTACTGCTGCGCCAAAGGTGGCGTAGTTGTTAGCTCCGGAGCCGGCAGGATTGATGGTTTTGGTGCCGCCAAGCTGGGCATGAGCTACCGACGCAGAGGTCAGCATCAGCCCGCCAAGAAATAAGAACTGTAGCCGGTATTTCATAGGAGGAGGTGGGAAAGTAATGACATTCACTTGCGTAAATGTAGAAAATTCCCAACTCCTTATTAAAATCAACCAAACACCTTTACTTTCTCTCCCTTGCGCTTGGTGCGCAAGTGGTTACGAATAATCTGCTGAATGTCCTTGTTGTCGGTATAAGGCGTGATGACCTCGCGGAAATCAGCCAGCTTGCGCGCCGAAAAACTCTCATCCACGTAGCCAAAACCGCGGTAGCGCCCGTTCTCTATCAGCACAATGCTCTTTTCCAGCTCCGTACGGCCCGGTCCAATCACCACGAAGCTTTCGTGCTCGTAGCTGATAGAATCGATGGCCTCGTCCACGCGCAGGTTGTAGCTCTCCGGCGATTCTTCGCCCACGCAAGCGCCCTGGCAGCGGTGCACCTGGTAGTCGAAGCAGGGGCCATTGGTTTTGTACAGGCCACACAGCTTCTGACAGAGGTTGTACTTGGCCACCTTGTGATAGAGAAACCCCTGGGCCTTGTACTGGTTGCCCAGCGCAATGATGGGAATTTCGGCGTTGCGCGCGTCAGCGCGGCCGTAGGCCAGGCGCTTATAGCCCTGCTCATCGGTGCGCAAATAGATGCCCGCTGGAAACACGGAGCGCCGCTGCGCGCGGTTGTAAGCCGGCTTCATGTGCTTAATCAGGTGTGACTCGTAGAGCAGCGCCACCAGCTCCGAGCCGGTCAGCTCCCAGGTGATGTCGGCAATGGAATTCTTGAACTCCAAGCTCTTGCGCGACTTCACATCCACCGCAAAGTGCTGCTGAATGCGCTTGTAGATGTTGATGGATTTACCCACGTAAATCACCTCCCCGGCTTCGTTGTGGAAATAGTACACGCCCGTGGCCTGCGGCAGGTTGGCCACCACCGACGCCGGCAGCAGCGGCGGCATCAGCGCCTCCCGGATGGCCGTTTGCACGGCAGCCACGCGCTTAGGGGAGGGCGTTTTGGTGCCATCGGGCCGGCGGCCGGCGGGGGCCAGGGCATCAACGCGGGCCAGGGTGTGGCTGGTGTCCTGGCCGTGGGGCAGGTCCTGGCTTTCGTTGGTGATGGCCAGCAGCTTGCCAAAAAGCAAGGCCGTGGCGTGGGCATCGCCGGCGGCGCGGTGCCGGTCCTGCAGCGGAATACCGATGTTCTTGCACAGTTTGCCTAGGCTGTAGCTCGGCTGCCCAGGAATGAGGCTGCGCGAGAGGCGCACGGTGCACAGCGTTTTGCGCGAATAGTTATAGCCCAAGTCCGCAAATTCCTTTTTCAGAAACGAGTAGTCAAACCGCACGTTGTGGGCCACAAACACGCAGCCTTCGGTCATTTCCACCACTTTGCGGGCCACCTCGTGGAACTTGGGCGCGTCGCTCACCATGTCGTTGGTAATGCCCGTGAGCTGCGTGATGAAGGGCGGAATGGCCCGGCCCGGGTTTAGCAGCGTGGCGTACTCGTCCACGATTTTTTCGCCGTCGTGAATGTAGATAGCGATTTCGGTGATGCGGTCCTGAGTGGGCTGCCCGCCGGTGGTTTCAAGGTCGATAATGGCGTACAATGCGGCGCGGGAAAGTGGTCGGTAGAAAAGCTAACAAACTTAGCCCGGTAGAAGGTTGCAAGAAAAAAGGCAGCCCGTTAGGGGCTGCCTTTTTTCAGTGATTAATGGTTAACGATTAGTGATTAATGATGACGTTGATTTGCGTTTCAACAGGCCATTAATCAACCGTTAATCGTTATTTCGCTTGGCCTTTCAGCTGGGTGATTTTGTTTTTAGCGGCCAGAATCTGGCTGTGCTGCTGCTCCACCACCGAGCGCACGTCGGAGGGTAGGTCCGATTTCAACGCGGCTTCGTAGGTGAGGGCCGTGGCGTCGCCGGTTTCGCACTCGCCCAGGATGGCCGAGTCGCTTTGGCCGGTGATGGCCGATTTCAGGTTAATCCAGCCGCGGTGCACGGCGGCGGCGGCTTCGGTCACAGCGGCTTCTACGCCACCTACCGCATCGCCGGCCACGCCCAGGCGGTTGGCTTGCTGCTGCAGCTGCGACTCAAACTGCGCGCGCTGTTGCGAGAGCTGGCTGAGCTCGGCTTTGATTTGGGGATTGCTGGCGCCTTCGGCGGCTTCTTGATAGCCTTTGGCACCGGTGTGGGCGATGGCGAGCAGTTCGGAGAAGGCGGCGTTGGAATTGTTGGTCGTAGCCATTGGAAAGGAAGGAATTGGTGAATGGAAAGTTGATAGGCTATACTGGCATGCGCACCAAGGGGTTGCAACAAAATACGGCCATCCAACAATGGCTACATTCGCTTAAGCATATGCCAGAACGTGCCCCAGGCTTTGCGCACGCCGCCGGGTTTGTCGTCCGATTTGTCTTTGGGGGTTTCGTCGCCTTCGGCCACGTCGCCGAGCAAAAAACCCCAGGGCTCGGACGTTTTATTGGAGTCGAGCACCACTTTGAGCACGGCCACCAGCGGAATGCTCAGAATCATGCCCGGCGTGCCCCACAGCTCACCGCCCAGAATCAGGGCAATGATGGCGGCCATGGGGTTGATGCTCACCTTCGAGCCCGTTACCATGGGCGTAATGAAATTGCCCTCCAGAAACTGCACCACCAGAAACACGCCGACTACGGCCGCCGCTTTGGCCGGAGAGCCGGTTTCCACCAGCGTAATCAGGGCCGGAATGCTGGCCCCTATCATGATGCCGATGTAAGGAATGACGGCCAGCACCGAGGCGAAAATGGCAAAAAAGATGGCGAATTTCACCCCCAGCAGCAGCAGCCCGATGGCGTTGAGCACCGCCACAATAACGATAACCGTGAACAGCCCCTGAATATAAGCCTGCACCACGGTCTGGATGCCGTCCATGGTGTGCAGCACGGTGGTGCGCTTATCGGGGGCCACAAAGCGGAACATGAACTGCCGCATGTGGTCGCGGTAGTACAGAAAGCAGAAAATGTAGATGGGTACCAGCGTGGTCACGCTCAACACGGCCGCCGTGGTGCTGAGCGTGGAGCCCAGATAGCCGCCCGCCGATTTCTTGATGCTTTTCATGGAAGAATCAATCAGTTCTTCCTTGCTCATGGGGTGGTAGCCAAACTTGACGCTGGCCCACTGCTGCAGCTGGTCGAAGAACATAATGCCCTTTTCCTGCAGCTTGGGCCACTCGTCGCGCAGGCCCGCGAGTTGCGTACCGAATAGGTAAAAAAGCCCCGTCAAACCCCCAATCACCACCACCAGCGCGATGATGATGGCCCAGATGCGCGGCACCTTGCGAGCTTCCAGCCGCGTTACGAGCGGCAACAGCAGCACCGACAGCAGCCCGGCATAGAGGATAGGCAGCAGCACGCCGTCGAGCTTGCGCAGCACAAACACCAGCAGCGACAAGCCGATGAGCAGAAACGTGTAGTACACCACCGGCGCCTGCTTCACCTCGGCCGGCGCGTGGTGCTGCGTGGGCGAAGGGATGTTGCGGGGCAGGTTGAAATTGTTGGCGCGCGGGAGCGTAGAAGGGGGCATCATAAGTTGGGAAGAGGTTAAGGCGAGTGGCGTGAACCCGGGCCGGGGCGCCGGTGTTGGCAACTAAAGAATTTGGCGGGCTTGGCTAAGCTGCTTGGCGGGGTCGGCTTGGCTTGCCGCCGTTTTCTGCGTTATTTTACTGCCAAACTGCCCCGCTTACGTATTTTTTGGAATGAACGACGAACAATTACCGCTCGCGCCCGCCAAGGCCCCTGACCACGGCTACAACGAAGACAGCATCCGCTCGCTCGACTGGCGCGAACACATCCGCCTGCGCCCCGGCATGTACATCGGCAAGCTCGGCGACGGCTCGGCTTCCGACGACGGCATCTATGTGCTGGTGAAAGAGGTAGTCGACAACTGCATCGACGAGCACGTGATGGGCCACGGCCGCACCATCGACATCAAAATATCGGACAGCCGCGTGCAGGTGCGCGACTACGGCCGCGGCATCCCGTTGGGTAAGGTGGTGGACGTGGTAAGCAAAATCAACACCGGCGGCAAGTACGACTCGAAGGTGTTCCAGAAATCCGTGGGCCTCAACGGCGTGGGTACCAAGGCCGTGAACGCGCTGAGCAGCCACTTTCTGGTGCAGAGCGTGCGCGAAGGCGTGATGAAGGCGGCCGAGTTTTCGCAGGGCCAGCTCACCGCCGACCCCAAGCCGCAGAAAACCAGCCAGCGCAACGGCACGCTCATCACCTTCCAGCCCGACGACACGATTTTCCGCAACTACCGCTTCATCCCGGAGTATCTGGAAAGTCAGATTCGCAACTACTGCTACCTCAACGCCGGCCTCACCATTCACTTCAACGGCCAGCGCTACGAGGCCAAGAACGGCCTGCTTGACCTGCTGCTCGACAAAACCGACCCCGAGGCGCGGCGCTACGACATCATCCACCTGAAAGGGGAGGATATTGAAATGGCGATGACGCACGGCAACGACTACGGCGAGGAATACTATTCCTTCGTGAACGGGCAGTACACCACACAGGGCGGTACCCACCTGGCCGCCTTCCGCGAGGCCGTAGTGAAAACCGTGCGCGAGTTCTACAAAAAGGATTACGACGCCTCCGACATCCGCGGCAGCATTGTGGGCGCCATTTCGATTCGGGTGCAGGAGCCCGTGTTCGAAAGCCAGACCAAAACCAAGCTCGGCTCCATCAACATGGAGCCGGAGGGCACCGATGGCCCCGTGCGCCCGGTGCGCACCTTCATTGTCGACTTTGTGAAGGAGCAGCTCGACAACTACCTGCACAAGAATCCCGTTGCCGCCGAGGCCCTCAAGAAGCGCATCGAGCAGAGCGAGAGCGAACGTAAGGACATGGCCGGCGTGAAGAAGCTGGCCAACCAGCGCGCCAAAAAAGCCAACCTGCACAACCGCAAGCTACGCGACTGTCGCTTCCACCTGGGCGAAAATGCCAAGGACGGCGCCGAAAAAGAACCGCTCACCACGCTCTTCATCACCGAGGGCGACTCGGCCAGCGGCAGCATTACCAAAAGCCGCAACGTGGAGCTCGAAGCCGTGTTCAGCCTGCGCGGCAAGCCGCTGAACTGCTTCGGGCTCAAGAAGAAAATCGTGTACGAGAACGAGGAGCTGAACCTGCTGCAGCACGCCCTCAACATCGAAGAAGGCATCGAAGGCCTGCGCTACAACCGCGTGGTGGTGGCCACCGATGCCGACGTCGACGGTATGCACATTCGCCTGCTGCTGCTCACCTTTTTCCTGCAGTTCTTCCCCGACCTCGTGCGCAACGGCCATGTGTTCATCCTCGAAACGCCGCTGTTCCGGGTGCGCAACAAGAAGGAAACCATCTACTGCTACAACGAGCAGGAGAAGCAGGCCGCCATGAAGAAGCTGGGCAAAAATCCCGAAATCACCCGCTTCAAGGGCCTGGGCGAGATTTCACCTGACGAGTTCGGCAAGTTCATCGGCGAGAACATCAAGCTCGAACCCGTGATTCTGCAGTCCGACCGCAGCATTCAGCAGGTGCTGAACTACTACATGGGCAAGAACACGCCCGCCCGCCAGGAATTCATCATCGAAAACCTGCGCCTGGAAAAAGACCTGATTACCTCCGACGTGCTGCCCGCCGCCGAGGTGGTGGAAGTGGATTAATTTTTCGAATGATTATTCCCAAAAAGGCAATTTCAGCCCGCCGCCTGACGCGGGAGGTAACTTCCTAAAGCATATCTATATTCATCATTTTGCTTGCTTCCCAAATTTGGAAAAAAGGCGCAATAGAGGCTGATGAACGTTAAAAATTAATTAAATCAGCCGTAGGGATTTGGGAATACTAAGTTTTTATGCGTACGTTTGAAGCGTCGGACAGGGGTAGACTGTTCGGCAAATTCCACGGAAAAGCCCGAATCTTTGGTTCGGGCTTTTTTCGTGCGCGCTGGTTTGGTTTGGGAGTGTTCAGCTTTAAGGGTGTTAATTGTCTGAGCTTGGCTATTGTATTTAGCTTGCTTGTCAGTATAAAAATGCCTAAATTTGAAACCGTTCCCTGTTTATAATTCCTGAGCCGGCAAAATGGTAAATTGGAATCGCTAATATTTTTGGGAACTTTCCAGCGGCGGATTTAATTGTAAATTGTTGCGCTCCGCGCTGATTCCGGTATTTTTGACGGCACTTCGCCGACCTCATTCGTTTCCCTCGTGGCTACTCTCGATACTCCTGCTTCCGAAGCTCCCGACCAAGATTTTCTGCAACCTGGCGACTCGGTGGATTTTGACCTAAGCGCCTTCTCGCCCGCCGCGGCCGAAGATGCCGTTGAACCGACCGACGCGGCGGATGCCGCCGATGGCCAAGCAGGGGAGGATACCGACGAGACGGCCCCGCAGGCGGCCGTTTTGTTCGCTCAATTCATGCCGGAGGTGGAGGCGCCGCCCGTGACCGGGCCCGAAACCGAGGAGGAGCCCAAATTCGCCCCCGGCGAAACCATTCACGACGTGGCCACGGTGCGCGGCATGTACCAGAACTGGTTCCTGGATTACGCCTCCTACGTGATTCTGGAGCGCGCCGTGCCGGCCATTGAAGACGGCCTCAAGCCCGTGCAGCGGCGCATTCTGCACGCCATGAAGGAGATGGACGACGGCCGCTTCAACAAAGTGGCCAACGTCATCGGTCAAACCATGCAGTACCACCCCCACGGCGACGCCAGCATCGGCGACGCCATGGTGAACCTGGGCCAGAAAGACCTGCTCATCGAAACCCAGGGCAACTGGGGCGACGTGCGCACCGGCGACGGCGCCGCCGCGCCCCGCTACATCGAGGCCCGCCTGAGCAAGTTTGCGCTCGACGTGGTGTTCAACCCCGACACCACCGAGTGGCAGCTCAGCTACGACGGCCGCAAGCGCGAGCCCACCACGCTGCCCGTGAAGTTCCCGCTGCTGCTGGCGCAGGGCGTGGAGGGCATCGCCGTGGGCCTGAGCACCAAGATTATGCCCCACAACTTCCAAGAGTTGTGCCGGGCCAGCATCGATGTGCTGAAAGGGCGCGAGGTGCAGCTGTTCCCGGACTTTTCGACCGGCGGCCTGTGCGACGTGAGCAACTACAACTCGGGGCTGCGCGGGGCCAAAATCCGCCTGCGTGCCACCATCGAGAAGGTTGACAAGACCATGCTGGTCATCCGCGACATTCCCTACGGCACCACCACCACGGCGCTGATGGAAAGCATCGTGAAGGCCAGCGAGGCCAACAAAATCAAGATTAAAAAGGTGGTCGACAACACGGCCGCGAACGTGGAAATTCAGGTGCATTTGCCCACCGGCATCTCGCCAGATTTGACCATGGACGCGCTGTACGCCTTCACCGACTGCGAAATCAGCATCTCGCCCAACACCTGCGTCATCATCGACGAGAAGCCCCGCTTCGTGGGGGTGGAGGATGTGCTGCGCCAAAGCACCAAGGCCACGGTGCGCCTGCTGGAGCGCGAGCTGGAAATTCGCCAGGACGAGCTGTGGGAGAAGTGGCACAACGCCTCGCTGGAGAAGATTTTCATCGAAAACCGCATCTACCGCAAGATTGAGGAGTGCGAAACCTGGGAGGAAATACTCGAAACGATTGACAAGGGCCTGAAGAAGTTCGTGCGCATAGAAGGGGAGAAGGCCCGGGCCGATGACGCCCGCATTGTGCTGCGCCGCCCCATTTCGGAAGACGACCTCACCCGACTGACCGAAATCCGCATCAAGCGCATCTCGAAGTACGACGGTTTCAAGGCCGACGAGTACTTGCAGCGCCTCGAAGCCGAGCTGGCCGAGGTGGCCGACCACCTGGCCAACCTCACGCGCTACGCCATCCGCTACTTCGAAGGGCTGCTGAAAAAGTACGGCGCGGGCCGCGAGCGCAAAACCCAGCTCCGCACCTTCGATGTGGTGACGGCCCAGAAAGTGGCCGTGGCCAACCAGAAGCTCTACGTGAACTACGCCGACGGCTTCGTGGGCTACGGACTGAAAAAGGACGAGCACGCCGTGACCATCTGCGACTGCTCCGACCTGGACGACATCATCGCCATCCGGCGCGACGGCACCTTTACGGTGAGCAAAATCGCGGAGAAGACCTTCGTGGGCAAGGACATCCTGCACGTGGGCGTGTACAACAAGAACGACGACCGGCTGGTGTACAACATGGTGTACCTCGACGGTGCCTCGGGCATCTCGTTCGCCAAACGCTTCCTGGTGTCGGGTATCACGCGCGACAAGGTGTACGACCTCACCAAGGGCACCAAGGGCACCAAAACGCTCTATCTCACGGCTAACCCCAACTCGGAGTCGGAAATCGTAAGCATCCAACTCAGCGACAAGGCCCCGGCGCGGGTGAAGCAGTTTGATTTCGACTTTGCCGACCTCGCCATCAAGGGCAAGGGCTCGATGGGCAACATTGTGACCAAGCAGCCCATCAAAAAAATTACGCAGAAGTCGCTCGGCGACTCCACGCTGGGCGGGCGCGAAATGTTCTTCGACAGCGTGGTAGGCCGCCTCACCACCTCGGCGCACGGCCGCTACCTGGGCGCCTTCGATACCGACGACACCATCCTAGTGGTGTTCAAGGACGGCAGCTACGAGCTGACGCCGCCCGACCCGGCCATTCACTTCGACGTGCCCAACATTCTGCTGCTGCGCAAGTTCGAGCCCGATACTGTCCTCTCGACGGTGTACATGGACGGCGAAACCAAGCTGCACTACGTGAAGCGGTTCAAGATTGAAACCAGCACGCTGAGCAAGCGCTTCACCTTTATTTCGGAAACCAAAGGTTCCAAAATGCTGGCCGTGACGGCCCATCCCGAGCCGCTGGTGGAGCTAAAGGTGCAGAAGGACAAGAAGGCCGACAAGGAAACCGAGAAAATCGGCCTGCACGAGTTCATCGACGTGAAAGGCTGGAAGGCGATGGGCAACAAGCTCAACTACTACAAAATCCACGCCCTCACGCTGCTTACCGACGAAGGCCCCGAGCCCCAGCGCCGTGAGCAGCCCAAGAAGCGCATCGCGCCCAAAGCCACCGAAACCGCCGCTGCCCCCGAAGCGCCCCGCCCCGAGTCCACCGGCCCGGTGGACATAACGGCCGAGGAAGTAGCCCGCGCCCAGGAGCTGCTGAAGCGGCCCAAGGCGCAGCTGGGGCTGTTGTTCTAGCGGGGGCTTGTCGCTGTGAAAATTGTTTAGAAAGCAATGGAAGCGAACTTGAAGCACCATTACTGCGAAACTAAATTCAATTTGGTATCGCAGTAATGGTGCTTCAAATGCTTTGAGGGTTATATCTGCGCTCTGGTATTGCCAAGCCAGTAGCTGCAGCAAGCGAAGACGGCTAACTTTTCCGTACGATGAACATTCCCTCGGTCGTGTGCCGTTCTTTGCCCGGAATTTCACGTTTTTAGTTGTTTTGTTTGGTGAATTGGTTGGCTGTCGGTCGAAGGATACTGTGCTGGATGGCCCTGGTCGGCTGGACGGCGCCGGCTTTTGCCCAGCCGGTCAAGCCCCGGGTGCCCGCCGTGCGCGTGGCCCCGCCACCCGCTTCCGACCCTCCCGCCGTGCGGGTAAAGCTGTTCCAGGCCGCCCGGCTTACCAATCAGTTTAAGGATTCGGAAGCCCTGGCCGTGTACCAGGAAGTGCTCAGCACCGTGCCCAACCATTACATGGCCTTGTGGCAGGCGGCCGTGCTCAGCGTCCGCATCGGCGGTCGCTATTCCGACGAAACCCGCAAAGCAGCTTATTTCGATGCCGCCCGGCAGTACGCCGACCGGGCCCTGCTCCTCCGGCCGGAGGGCGGCGAAAGCAACTACGCCGTCGCCGTGGCCCTGTTCAGCCAAGCCACCCTCTACAGCGCCGGCGCCCGCCTGCAAGCCTTCCGCGACCTGCGCTCGCACGTGTACCTGGCCACCGAAAAGCGTCCGGATATGCCCGAAGCCTGGCAGCTGCTGGGCCGCTGGCAGTACCGCGTGGCGCACTACAACCTGCTCGAACGCATCTACAGCAAGCTGGTGCTGGGCGACGTGCCCGACGGTGGCGACAGCCGCGAGGCCATGGACGACCTGGAAAAAGCCCACCGCCTGGCGCCCAACAACCTGCAGTTCTGCTACGACCTGGCCCGCATGTGCCGTTACCAGGGCCGGCGGCGGCGCGCCATTGAGGTGCTACGCGAGGCCGAGAAAATCCCGCCCATTACCAGCGACGACCTGGTGCTGAGCCGCCTGTGCCGGAAGATGCTCCCGCCGCTGCTGCGCGCCGCCGAACGGCACCAGAAGCGCCAAGCCAGCCAACCGGCCCCGGCACCAGAGTCCGCAAACATTCTGCACCAGCCTACAGAAACCACGAGTGGAAAGCAGAAATGAGCTGAAATTTCAGCTGCCTGGCTCCATAGTTGTTTTCTTTGCTGCAATTTCCAGGGCTTACCATGTCGAAATTTCGGTTTTTCAGCTTGCTTGCCGCCCCGCTGCTGGGTTGGGCAGTTTCGGCCTGCCAAACCGCACCCGACGAGCGGGCCGATACCTTGGTCAACCTTGCCACGGTGCAAAGTGGCCCCCGTGTGCAGGCCGATGAGCTGAACGGGGCCATTGAGCGTGCGCCCCAGAACACCGCTTTACTGGCCAAGCGAGCCACTCTGCGCCTGGCCGCCGGTCAGCCCCGCGCCGCCCTCACCGACGTCGAGGCGGCCTTGGCCATTGATGACACCGACGGCAGTCTCTACTTCCTGCAAGCGCGCACGTTTCGGGCGCTGGGCCAGCTCAAGGAAGCGCTGGCCGCCGCGCGCCAAGCAGCCGCACACGGCTTTGGCGGCCCTGAACTGCCCTTGCTGGTGGGGGAAACCCACCTGGCCGCCCGCAATTACCCCGCCGCCCTCGACAACCTCGACCGCACCCTGCGCCTCGACCCCGACCAGCCGGCGGCGCTCTTTTATAAAGGCCTGGCCTATGCCGCCACGGCCGACACCAGCACCGCCGTGCAGTACCTGCAGGATGCCCTGGCCCGCGACCCCCGCGAGCCGGAAATTCTGCACCAGCTGGCCTTCCTGCTCAATGCCTGGCGCATTCCGGCCGATGCGGCCAAATACGCCGCCCAGGGCATGCGTCTCGACACCACCTCGGGCCTGCTGCGCTACGACTACGGCCGCCAGTTGGAGTTGCAGGGCCGTCCGGACAGCGCCCTGTGGTACTACCGGCGCGCCTTGGCCCTCGATACCACCGTGTACCGGGCCGACTACCGCCTGGGCCTCGCCGCGGCCAAGTCCAAACAGCCGAAAGCTGTCATCCAGCACCTTAGCCGCGCCGTCCGGCGCAACCCCCGCCTGCCCGAAGCCCGTGCCCTGCTCGCCGAAGCCCTCGAAGCCCAGAACCGCCTGCCCGAAGCCCTGGCCCAGTACCGCCGGTTGGTGGCCGAAAACCCGGGCAACCAGCACTGGACTTTCAAAGTCTGGAAAACCAATGGCCTCGTGCAAGCTTCGCTGCCCGATAGCTTGCGCACCACGCCGCGCTACTACTATCGTCGCCCGGTCGCACCGGCCCGGCCGCAACCCATTGCGCCGCTGCCATCCCGTGCCCCCGGCGCCGACTAACGCCCCGTGGCATTTTCTGCTCAGCTAATGGGTTAGCCTTGTTGCGCATTTGCTAACTTGCGCCTGCTTTGCCGCTCTGGCAACCTTTTAGTCTCCGTATGCTCAACATCACGCTCCCCGACGGCTCGCTGCGCCAGCTTGCCGACGGCGCCAGCGGCTATGACCTGGCCGCCAGCATTTCCGAAGGCCTCGCCCGCAACGCCTTGGCCGTTTCGGTCAACGGCGAAGTCCGCGACCTCCACCGCCCGCTGCCTGACAACGCGCAGGTCAGCATCCTTACCTGGAACGACGACTCCGGCAAATCCACCTACTGGCACTCCTCGGCCCACCTCATGGCCGAGGCCCTCGAAGCGCTGTACCCCGGCGTGAAGCTGGCCATCGGCCCGGCCATTGAAAACGGCTTCTACTACGACGTCGACCTCGGCGAAGGCCGTAGCATCAGCAGCGAAGACTTCCCCGAAATCGAGAAGAAAATGCTGGAGCTGGCCAAAAACAAAAGCCAGTACATCCGCAAGGAAGTCTCGAAGGCCGACGCCATTGCCTACTTCACCGAAAAGCAGGACCCCTACAAGCTGGAACTGCTCGAGAACCTCGAAGACGGCAACATCACCTTCTACACGCAGGGCGGCTTCACCGACCTCTGCCGCGGCCCGCACATCCCCGACACCGGCACCATCAAGGCCGCCAAGCTGATGAACGTGGCCGGCGCCTACTGGCGCGGCGACGAGAAAAACAAGCAGCTCACGCGCCTCTATGGCATCACCTTCCCCAAAGCCAAGGACCTGGCCGAGTACCTCGAGCGCCTCGAGGAAGCCAAGCGCCGCGACCACCGCAAGCTCGGCAAAGAGCTGAAGCTGTTTGCTTTCTCCGAGAAAGTAGGAGCGGGGCTGCCCCTGTGGCTGCCCAAAGGCACCGCCCTGCGCGAGCGCCTGGAGCAATTCCTGCGCAAGGCCCAGGTGAAAGCCGGCTATTCGCCCGTCGTGACGCCGCACATTGGCTCCAAAGAACTGTACGTGACCAGCGGCCACTACGAGAAGTACGGCGCCGACTCGTTCCAGCCCATTAAGACGCCCAACCCCGGCGAGGAGTTTTTGCTCAAGCCGATGAACTGCCCGCACCACTGCGAAATCTATAAAACCGAGCCCCGCAGCTACCGCGACCTGCCCGTGCGCCTCGCCGAATTCGGCACCGTGTACCGCTACGAGCAGTCCGGCGAGCTACACGGCCTCACCCGCGTGCGCGGCTTCACGCAGGACGACGCCCACATCTTCTGCCGCCCCGACCAGGTGCTAGAGGAATTCACCAGGGTGATTGACATCGTGCTCTACGTGCTCAAGGCCCTGGATTTTCCCGACTTCACCGCCCAGATTTCGCTGCGCGACCCCGAAAACAAAACCAAGTACATCGGCTCCGACGAAAACTGGGAGAAGGCCGAAGCTGCCATCCAGCAAGCCGCTCTCGAAAAAGGTCTCAACACCGTGACGGAGTACGGCGAAGCCGCTTTCTACGGCCCCAAGCTCGATTTCATGGTGCGCGATGCCATTGGCCGCCGCTGGCAGCTGGGCACCATTCAGGTCGACTACAACCTGCCCGAACGGTTCGACCTCGAATACACCGCCGCCGACAACTCCAAACAGCGTCCGGTGATGATTCACCGCGCGCCGTTCGGCTCGCTCGAGCGCTTCGTGGCCGTGCTCATCGAGCACTGCGGCGGCAACTTCCCGCTCTGGCTCACGCCCGAGCAATTCATCGTGCTGCCCATCTCCGACAAGTACAGCGACTACGCCTACCAGGTGAAAGCGCAACTGGAGCAGCACGACCTGCGCGGCACCGTCGACGGGCGCGACGAGCGCATCGGCCGCAAAATCCGCGACGCCGAAATGGGCAAAATCCCTTACCTGCTGGTAGTAGGCGAGAAGGAAGCCCAGGATAATATCATCTCCGTGCGCAAGCACGGCGAGGGCGACCTCGGCTCTATGCCGCTGGAAGCCTTCGTAAAAAGCGTGCAAAGCCAGATGGTAGACGCCATGTAGTCGGCTCGTTGTATCTATATGAAAAAGAGCGTCATGCCGGGCATAGCCAGGGCATGACGCTCTTTTTTCGCGTTATCCCCAATACAATTGGTTTCTGGCTTGCCTTTGCCAATATAAATACCGATATTTGCCCCCTGATTGCCAAGGCCTACCCGGCCAAAAGCTGTCTGAAACTTATTTCCCGCCACTTTTTTAGCAGGAGGACCCCAGCCATAGCAGCCCCGAACCGTCGGTACGTGCCCCGCCAGCAGGTGGAAGAGCCGTTCAAAATCAATCAAAAAATCACCGCTCGCGAAGTGCGCCTGGTGGGTGAAAACGTCGAGCAGGGCATCTACCCCGTCGAC
The DNA here is from genome assembly GCF_022811645.1 of Hymenobacter monticola. Taxonomy (NCBI): domain Bacteria; kingdom Pseudomonadati; phylum Bacteroidota; class Cytophagia; order Cytophagales; family Hymenobacteraceae; genus Hymenobacter; species Hymenobacter monticola. The sequence goes on from NZ_CP094534.1 coordinate 4,216,856, forward strand.
CAGGCCCGGCGCATGGCGCAGGAGCAGAACCTCGACCTCGTTGAGATTTCGCCCACGGCCACACCGCCCGTTTGCCGCGTCATCGACTACTCGAAGTTTAAATACGAGCAGAAGAAGAAGACCCGCGAGCTGAAGGCCAAGCAAACCAAGGTCGTTATCAAGGAAATTCGTTTCGGTCCCAACACCGACGAGCACGACTTTGCCTTCAAGGTGAAGCACGCCCAGGAATTCCTGCGCGAAGGCGCCAAAATCAAGAGCTACGTGCACTTTGTGGGCCGCAGCATCGTGTTCAAGGAGCGGGGCGAAATCCTGCTGCTCAAGTTTGCCCAGGCCCTTGAGGACCTCGCCAAAGTAGAGCAGTTGCCCAAGCTTGAAGGCAAGCGCATGTTCCTCTACCTCGCGCCCAAAGCCGCCGCCGTTGCCAAACCTGCGGCCAAGCCCGCGGCTCCTGCTGCGCCCGATAAGGACAAAAAAGCTGCCAAGCCGGCCGACGCCCAAGAAAAGACCTCCGAAACGGCTCCGGCTACCACCGACGCCGCTGAATAGCATTTACCCGGTTGCGGATGGCTTTCCGACCCTTGGTCGGTGAGCAATCAACAATCAACAACCAACCCTCCAACAACCACTACAATGCCGAAAGTAAAGACGAAATCCGGTGCTAAGAAGCGCTTTGCGCTCACCGGAACGGGCAAGGTGAAGCGGAAGCACGCCTTCAAATCGCACATTCTGACCAAAAAGACGACCAAGCAGAAGCGCGGCCTGACCCACACGGGTCTGGTAAGCAGCGCCGACATGGGCCGCGTGCGTCAGATGCTCAATTTCTAGTGGCGAAATGGTGAGTTAGTGAAATAGTGAGTTTTTTGCTCTATCATTTCGCTACCGAGACTCACCAGTTCACCAATTCACAATTTCACCATAAACCAGGCTTCCGGCCGCAACTTTAAGCTTCAGCAGATGCTGGGCGCCGGCTGCCAAAAACTTTCAAGGTTATGCCAAGAAGTGTCAACCACGTGGCTTCGCGCCACCGTCGGAAAAAAGTAATGCGTTTGGCGAAAGGCTACTACGGCCGTCGCAAAAACGTGTGGACCGTAGCGAAAAACGCCGTTGAAAAAGGCCTCGTTTACGCTTACCGGGACCGCAAAGTAAAGAAGCGTGAATTCCGCGCCCTCTGGATTCAGCGTATCAACGCCGGCGCCCGTGAGCACGGTCTGTCGTACTCGCAGTTGATGGGCGGCCTGAAAAAGGCCGGCATCGAGCTCAACCGCAAGGTGCTGGCCGACCTGGCCCTGAACCACCCCGAAGCCTTCAAAGGCATCGTGGAAAAGGCGAAGTAATTGCCCCTGGCTGTTATTGAAGCAAGAAAACGTTGAGCCCAGGGTTCAGCGTTTTCTTGTTTTGGGCCCATACGACCGGTTTAGGCCTCTTTTATCTGCCGGTATAACATTCCCTGGTCGTAAACTAAGGCGAGGATATCGGCAGAGGGGCCTGAAAGCAAAAAAACCGCTTCAGCACTAGGCCAAAACGGTTTTTGAAGTAGCGGGGACGAGAGTTGAACTCGTGACCTCAGGGTTATGAATCCTGTGCTCTAACCAACTGAGCTACCCCGCCGGGTTTTGTGGGTGCAAAGGTAACGCGCCAATCGGCCCCCACGCAAGGTTTGGGGGCAAAAAACTGTATTTCTCTTGCGCTCCGCCGGCCTTGGGCCGGTCGTTCTTCGGGCGCCTTCGTTTTTCATTCTATGGCTTTGCCTGATATTCAGACCAAAACGCGCTTCGTGGTGGAATACCCCATCAACGCTTCGCCCAAAATTCTTTTTCCGTATTTGGCCACCGCTTCGGGCCTTTCGCAGTGGTTTTGCGACGATGTGCGCTACGTGGAGGGACAGCGGCTCAATTTTATCTGGGATAATGACAACCACTACGCCGAGATTTCGGGCCAGCGCCTGAACAAGGCCGTGCGGTTTGTTTTTCTCGACGAGCAGCGCCAGTCGGTGCCCGACGCGAATTTTCTGGAATTTACCCTCGATTCTTCCCAGGTAACGGATGAAGTATACCTACGCGTGATTGAGTACTCGTCGCCCCACGACCCGCGTGAGCAGCACGAAATGTGGGAAGGCCTGGTGGGCAAGCTGCGCGAGCAAGTAGGCGGCTAAGGCCATTGCTGTGTGCTGCTGAGGATTTATTGCCTTGGCGGTACTTTTTTTGCCCCGCCATCGTTTTGCCCGGAGTTGACACCCACTTCTAGGGTCGCTTTCTATGATTAAGAAGCTAGACAAACTTATTCTGAAGGCCTTTGCCGGGCCGTTTCTGCTCACGTTTGCCGTGGTGCAGTTCATTCTGCTCACGCACACGCTGCTGAAATACCTCGATGATATCATCGGCAAGGACCTGGGCACGGGGGTACTGCTGCAGCTGCTGTTTTATTTCAGCGTGCTGATTGTGCCCATTTCGCTGCCGCTGGCCGTGCTGCTGTCGTCGCTGATGACCTACGGCAACCTGGGCGAGCACCACGAACTCACAGCCATTAAGGCTTCGGGCATTGCCCTCACCCGGATTTTGCGCCCTGTGCTGTTGCTGACGGCGGCGCTGGCCGTGGGCGCTTTCTGGTTTAACGAAACCATTGTGCCCCGGGCCAACCTGAAGGCCTACAGCCTGCTGTGGGACGTGCGCCAGCAGAAGCTGGCGCTGGATATCCGGGAGGGCGTTTTCTACAACGGCATCCCCGGCTACACTATCAAAGTAGATAAGAAAACGGGCGAAAACGGCGACCGGCTGCACGGCGTCATGATTTACGACCACACCCAGAAGTCGGGCAATGCCACGGTGATGCTGGCCGACTCGGGGCGCATGTTTACCCGGTTCAATGGGGGCTACTTGGGTTTGGAGCTATTCCACGGCCACAACTATGTGGAGCAGCCCGATGCGCAGGACCGGGCCGGCGCCAGCTTCATCCGCCAGGCGTTTGACCATAATACGGTCACGTTCTCGCTGGCTTCTTTCGGCATGAACCGCACGAAAGAGGAGCTGTTCAAGCAAAACCGGATGATGCTCAACATCCCGCAGCTGCACTACGCCACCGATTCGGTACAGAAAAAGCTGCACCACGAGGAGAAGACGCTGCCGATGCAGATGAACGCCTACTACACCTTCCTGCGCTTCGATACGACCGGCCGGACGGCCAGCCGCAAAGTGGCCGACTGGCAGGTGCCTGCGGCCCGGCTGGCGGCGCCTTCGTCCACCATCATCGAACAAGCGCTGAGCCGCGCCCGCAACCTGAAAACCTACGCCGACTCAACTACCGAGCGCCTCACGGACCTGGCCAAGAATTCGGCGCTGTTTCGCATCGAGGTGTTTCGCAAGTACTCGCAGTCGGTGGCCGTGTTGCTGATGTTTCTGATTGGGGCGCCTTTGGGTTCCATCATTAAGAAAGGCGGCTTGGGCGTGCCCATTCTGATTTCCATTCTGTTCTTCATCGTTTATTATGTGCTGAGCATCATGGGCGAGAAGTACGGCCGCGAGTTTGTGATGCCGGTGGGCATTGGCATGTGGATGTCGAATCTGGTGCTGCTCCCGGCGGGCCTGTTCTTTCTGTATCAGGCTTACAACGACTCCGGCTTGCTGGAACTGGATTTCTGGCGCCGCTTGCCCCAGCGCGTGGGCATCCCGGCCCTGCGCAAAATCACGGAGCCGGAGGAAGAGCTGGTGGCGTAAGAATTTGCCTGAGTTGCGAATTTTCCGATTGCCGCTTTTATCCTGTTTTTAAATTCCGTACCTTTGCGGCACCCCGATGTACGGGGTTATCATTTTCTTTTTCATCTTAATCCAAAGACGGGGTCACACCTATCAGCCGATGAAACTCACCACCGAAGCAAAGCAGGACATTTTCGAAAAGAACAGCCTGCAAAAAGTTAAAACCGATACTGGCTCGGCCGAGGCGCAGATTGCCCTCTTCACGCACCGCATCAACCACCTGACCGAGCACCTCAAGGTGAACAAGAAGGACCACAGCACCCGCCTGGGCCTGCTGAAGCTGGTAGGTAAGCGCCGCAGCATGCTGGATTACCTGCAGCACCGCGAAATCAACCGCTACCGCGCCATCATCAAGGAGCTGGGCATCCGCAAGTAAGTCCAGATTCTGAGAGTAGGGAGCCTTCCAACGAAGGTTCCCTACTCTTTTTTTGTTCGGGTTGGTTTGGCGCCGAGGCCGCTCCCGAAAAACAGGTTTTCTCGGCGCACGCTGTTGTAATGTACTTGAGTAACGGGAGCCGTTGGCGGCCCTCGTTTTTGGCTGCTCGCCCGCTGTCGCTTTTTCAAGCAAACCCCGCTGATGTCCCAACCCCACGCCATTACCAAATCCCTGGCGCTGCCCGACGGCCGCGTCATCTCCATCGAAACCGGCAAACTGGCCAAATTCGCCGACGGCGCCGTTGTGGTGCGCCTCGGCGACACCATGCTGCTCGCCACGGTGGTTTCGGCCCCGAGCCAGCGCGAAGGCGTTGACTTCCTGCCGCTGTCGGTGGACTACCAAGAGAAATTCGGCTCGGCCGGCAAGATTCCCGGCTCGTTTCAGCGCCGCGAAGGCCGCCTGAGCGACTACGAAATCCTGATTTGCCGCCTCGTCGACCGCATTCTGCGGCCGATGTTCCCCAAAGACTACCACTACGAGGTGCAGGTGATGATTAGCCTCATCTCGGCCGACAAAGAAGTGCAGCCCGACGCATTGGCCGCTTTGGCTGCTTCGGCCGCACTGTCGATTTCCGACATTCCGTTTGCTGGCCCGATTTCGGAAGTGCGCGTGGCGCGCATCGACGGCCAGTTTCAGATTAACCCCCGCACCTCCGACCTGGAGCGCGCCGACATGGACCTGATGGTGGGCGCAACTGCCGACTCGGTGGCCATGGTGGAAGGCGCCATGAAGGAAGTGAGCGAAGAAGAGATGGTGGCCGCCATCGCCTTCGGCCACGAAGCCATCAAGGCCCAGTGCCAGCTGCAGAAGGAACTGGCCGAGGCCGTGGGCCGCACGCCAGAGTCGCAGCCCCGCGAGTATCCGAAGTACGAGGAGAACGAGGCGCTGAAAAAACTCATCCACGACGGCGTTTACCAGGGCGCTTACGACGTGGCGCGTTCGGGCAACACCAAGAAGGCCGGCCGCAAGGAAGGCTTCTCGGGCGTGAAAAAGGCGTTCCTAGACAAGCTCATTGCCGAGCAGCCGGAACTGGACATGAAGATGTTCAGCCGCTACTATGGCTCGGCTGAGAAAAAGGCCATTCGCGACATGATGGTGAAGGAGCGGGTGCGCCTTGATGGCCGTCAGCTCACCGAAATCCGCCCCATCTGGTCGGAAATCAACTACCTGCCCGGCGCCCACGGCTCGGCTATTTTCACGCGTGGCGAAACGCAAAGCCTGACCACGGCCACGCTCGGCACCAAGCTCGACGAGCAAATCATCGACCAGCCGCTGACCAAGGGCTTCTCGAAATTCATGCTGCACTACAACTTCCCCGGTTTCTCGACTGGTGAAGTAAAGCCCAACCGCGGCGCCGGCCGCCGCGAAATTGGCCACGGCAACCTGGCTTTGCGCTCGCTGAAGCAGGTGCTGCCTTCTGAAGAAGAAAACCCCTACACCATCCGCATCGTGTCGGACATTCTGGAGTCGAACGGTTCCAGCTCGATGGCCACGGTATGCGCCGGCTCGCTGGCCCTGATGGATGCCGGTGTGAAGATTTCGGCCGCAGTTGCCGGTATTGCCATGGGTCTGGTGCAGGATAAGGAAACCGGTGAGTACGCCGTGCTGAGCGACATTCTCGGCGACGAGGACCACCTCGGCGACATGGACTTCAAAGTGACTGGCACGGAGAAAGGCATTTGCGCCTGCCAGATGGACATCAAAATCCAAGGACTGAGCAATGAGATTCTGACCGCCGCACTGCACCAGGCTCGTGAGGGCCGCCTGCACATCCTGCGCGAGATGGCCAAGACGATTTCGGCCCCGGCGCCGGAGCTGAAGCCTCACACCCCGCGTTCGCACAAGATGCTCATTGATAAAGAATTTATCGGTGCGGTAATCGGGCCGGGCGGCAAGGTGATTCAGCAGATTCAGAAGGACACCAACGCCACGGTGATTATCGAGGAGAAGGACGAGAAGGGCCACGTGAGCATCTACGCCTCCAACCAGGAGGACATGCAGGGCGCCATCGACCGGATTCGCGCCATCGCGGCCCAGCCCGAAGTGGGCGAGGTGTACAAGGGCAAGGTGCGCAGCATTCAGCCCTACGGTGCTTTCGTGGAGATTATGCCAGGCAAAGACGGCCTGCTGCATATCTCCGAAGTGACGCACGAACGGATTCAAACGCTGGAAGGTTTGTTGGAAGTGGGGCAGGACATTGACGTGAAACTGGTGGAAATCGACAAGAAAACCGGTAAGTACCGGCTCTCGCGCAAGGTGCTCCTGCCCAAGCCTGAGGCCGCGGCCGCCAGCAACGGCGAGGCAAAAGCCTAGCAAACCGGCACCGCCTGAGAACTTAAAGCAGAGGGAGCCTGTTGGCTTCCTCTGACTTAGGGACTGGCCGGGCGGCTTTTTCTTACGTATAACCCCATCAGATATCGTTCTTACCTAGTCCCATGAGACAGCTAAAAATTAGTAAGCAGATTACCAACCGCGAAAGCCAGTCGCTGGACAAATACCTCCAGGAGATTGGCAAGGTTGATTTGCTCACGCCCGACGAGGAGGTGACGCTCGCGCAGCGTATTCGCGACGGGGACCAGCAAGCATTAGAGAAATTGACGAAGGCCAACCTGCGCTTCGTGGTGTCGGTAGCTAAACAATATCAGAACCAAGGCCTTAGCCTCGGTGACCTCATCAACGAGGGCAACCTCGGCCTCATCAAAGCCGCCAAGCGCTTCGATGAAACCCGGGGCTTTAAATTCATTTCCTACGCCGTTTGGTGGATTCGCCAGTCCATTCTGCAGGCCCTGGCCGAGCAGAGCCGCATCGTGCGTCTGCCCCTAAATCGTGTGGGTTCGCTGAACAAAATCAGCAAATCCTTCTCGGAACTGGAGCAGAAGTTCGAGCGCGAGCCTTCGCCGGAGGAAATCGCCGAGGTGTTGGAGCTGACTACTTCCGAAGTGGTGGACACGCTGAAAATCTCGGGTCGCCACGTGTCAGTGGATGCGCCGTTTGTGCAGGGCGAGGAAAACCGTTTGCTCGACGTGCTCGAAAACGAGGACGAGGAGTCGCCGGACATGGCCCTGATGAACGACTCGCTCCGCAAGGAGGTGCAGCGCGCCCTGAGCACACTCACCAAGCGCGAGGCTGACGTTATCACGCTGTACTTCGGCCTGAACGGCGAAGCTGCCTTGACGCTGGAGGAAATTGGCGAGAAGTTCAACCTGACCCGTGAGCGGGTGCGTCAGATTAAAGAGAAGGCTATCCGTCGTTTGCGGCACACGTCGCGCTCGAAAGCGCTGAAGCCTTATCTCGGCTAATCAATTAGTTTTGCAGAATGAAAAACCCCGACCGTTAGGTTGGGGTTTTTTGTACGGTTTTGCGCTTGTCGGCGTCTACCGGGTTGTTGCGCGAGGCCGTTTTGCTTCGCGTGCCGGTTGCTCCGTTAGCTACCTTATTCATCGTTCAACGATACGCGAAGCAGAGCTTCGCGCTACAGTACAATGTCTGAACACATCAAATGCCTGATTATCGGCTCCGGCCCGGCCGGTTATACGGCCGCCATCTACGCCGCCCGCGCTAATATGGCGCCTGTTATGTATATGGGCTTGCAGCCCGGCGGGCAGCTTACCATTACCAATGACGTCGAAAACTTCCCCGGCTACCCCGATGGCATCATGGGCCCGGAGATGATGGAGGACCTCAAAAAGCAGGCCACCCGCTTCGGAACCGATATCCGCTACGGCATTGCTACGGCCGTGGACTTCTCGGTGACGCCGCGCCGCGTGACCATTGACGAGACCACAGAACTGACGGCCGATGCCGTGATTATTGCCACGGGTGCTTCGGCCAAGTGGCTGGGGCTGCCTTCGGAAGCCAAGCTGAACGGCTCGGGTGTGTCGGCCTGCGCGGTATGCGATGGGTTCTTCTACCGCGGGCAGGAGGTGGCCATTGTGGGCGCTGGTGATACCGCCGCCGAGGAAGCTACTTACCTGGCCAACCTGGCGAGCAAGGTGACCATGATAGTGCGCAAGAGCGAGATGAAAGCCTCGAAAATCATGCAGAAGCGCGTGCTGGAAAACCCCAAGATTGAGGTGCTGTTCGACACGGTGACCGATGAGATTCTGGGCGAGCACAGCGTGGAAGGCGTGCGGGTGAAAAACGTGCTGACCCACGAGACGCGCGAAATTCCGCTGACGGGCTTCTTCGTAGCCATCGGGCATGAGCCTAACTCCAAGATTTTCCAGCCCTACCTGCACCACGACGAGCAGGGATACCTGAAGACCATCCCCGGCAGCAGCAAGACCAATATCGACGGCGTGTTTGCCTGCGGCGATGTGCAGGACTACACCTACCGGCAGGCCGTGACGGCCGCCGGCTCCGGCTGCATGGCCGCGCTGGATGCCGAACGGTATCTAGCAGCGCTGGGCATACACTAAATTTTGTGTTATCGTGTTAGTTGATGACGTGTTAGAAAGAGCGAGCTTTGCGGTTCGTTTTTTCTAACCGTTTTGTTTTAGACCAAACAGCGCGTTGGTGATGGCTGAGCAGCCTTTGCCAATGGCCTTTTTCTGCTTGCTTTTGACTTTCCTGAAAACAATATATCGGTGCCCGGCGCTGCTGTTGCTGGCGCTTTTGCTGCTGCTAGCCGGCTTGAGCCCGGCGCAGGCCCAGCGCCGCAAGCCGCCGCGCCCCAAGGCCAAAGCCGGCAGCACTTCCGGCAAGTCGGACTTCTTCCGCATCAAGACGCCCAAGATGCGCTACGTGCGCCCGGATACCACCACGGTGATTGAAACCGAGGAAATCCCGGACGAGAATTCAGATGCGGCGAAGTCCATCTATTTCAACCCGGCCAAGAAGCTCAGCATTGTGAGCGAAGACACTACGACGCTGAACGAGGGCGGCCAGGAAATTGTGGAAATGTCGGAGGAGGTGCTCATTGATTCGTCGTGGGTAAAGGTGGCGGGCTACTATTCCATCTGGGACACGCACCGCGTGAACCCCTACCGCGTGGACGGCCGCAGCTACCGCGACTCGCTGAAGCTGCACCTGACCGACCCGCCGCGGCAGCGCTACGCCAAGATGCCCTTGGTAACGACGCCCATCACGTCGGGTTTCGCCTTCCGGGGCTACCGGTGGCACTACGGCATGGACCTGGATTTGGAAACCGGCGACTCGGTGAAAACCGTGTTTGATGGCGTGGTGCGCATTCAGGCCTGGGACGGCGGCGGCTATGGCAACTACATTCTGGTGCGCCACTACAACGGCCTCGAAACCGTGTACGGCCACCTGAGCAAGGCGCTGGTGACGGTGGGCACCTTCGTGAAAGCGGGGCAACTCATCGGCTACGGCGGCAGCACGGGGCGCAGCACGGGCTCGCACCTGCACTTTGAGGTGCGCTACCAGGGCAACCCCATCAATCCGACGCTGATGTACGATTTCCCCGGCTACAAGCTGCGGAAAGACAACTTCACCATCACTTCGGCGCTGTTCAACTACTACAGTCGCGCCCTGGGGCACCGGAGTAGTGGCGGCAGTAGCCACAGCGGCTCGCCCTCGCGGGCCCGGCAAACGGTGACGCACCGGGTACGCTCGGGCGATACCATGTCGGAAGTGGCGGAGCGGTACGGGGTGCGCGTGAGCACCCTGCGCAAGCTGAATCCGGGGGTGAGGACCTTGCAGCCCGGCAAGAAGCTGCGAATTAAATAACGCTTTTTGTCCTTATTAGCCCGTCATGCAGCGCGAAGCATGACGGGCTTTTTTATGCCTACTCAGGCAACCAGTTCCGGAACGGCTTGCTGCTCCTTAAGCTGACGGCCCCAGGCGCCGATGGCTTTCAGGACGGGCAGCAGCGACAACCCAGTTTGGGTGAGGGTGTATTCGACGCGGGAGGGGACCTCGGCGAATACCTCGCGGTGCAGCAGGCCGTCGCGTTCCAACTCGCGGAGCTGCTGGGTGAGCATGGTTTTGCTGATGGTGGGGATGCACCGCAGCAGGCTGCCGAAGCGCTGGGCCCCGAGGTAGATGTGGTACACCACCAACGGCTTCCACTTGCCGCCAATAACTTCCAGGGCCGGCACGATGGGGCAGTAGGTTAAATCGAAGAGGGGCGGGTTCATTTTTTTGGAATTGAAAATCAGCATCGGTGCGGAATCCGGACCTAAGACCGCAAAGCCGAACTACTTGTTTGGGCTGATGGGCGTTGGTTGTTTTGCGCCACACTTAACGAGGTAATTGTCCCATGAAAAAGTACGAATTGTTGCCCGTGACGGGCCCCGACAGCCCCGCCGGCTGGCAGCTGACCGAAGCCGAGCAGCCGCAGCCCGGCCCCGGTCAGGTACTGGTGCGCGTGCGGGCCGTGTCGCTGAATTACCGCGACCTGGGCGTGGCCAAAAGCCCGAACCGCCAGAAAGCCGTGGTGCCCTGCTCCGACGGGGCCGGCGAAGTGGCTGCCGTGGGCGCGGGCGTGACGCGCGTGCAGCCCGGCGACCGGGTGGCCGGCATCTTCTTCCAAACCTGGCTCGACGGCCCCTTGGCGATAGAAGTGCACGCCCACGCCCTGGGCGGCGCCATCGACGGCATGCTGGCTGAGTACGTGGTGCTGAGCGAGCAGGGCCTAGTGAAGCTGCCCGAGTTCCTGACCTATGAGGAAGGGGCCTGCCTGCCCTGCGCGGGCGTCACGGCCTGGAACAGCCTTTTCGAACAAGGGCAGCTCAAGCCCGGCCAAACGGTGGTGCTGCAGGGCACGGGCGGCGTGTCGATTTTGAGCCTGCAACTGGCCAAGGCGGCCGGCGCCCGCGTCATCATCACCTCGTCGTCGGACGACAAGCTGGCCCGGGCGCGTGAGCTGGGCGCTGACGAAACCATCAACTACCGCACCACGCCCGATTGGGAGAAGGAAGTGCAGCGCCTCACCCACGGCCTGGGGGCCGACCACGTGGTGGAAGTGGGCGGTGCCGGCACGCTCGAAAAGTCGTTTGGGGCCACCCGGGCCAGCGGGCACATTGCCTTTGTGGGCGTGCTTACGGGCGTGTCGGCGCCCATAGCCACCGGCCCGCTGCTCACCAAGAGCCTGCGCCTGACCGGCATTTACGTGGGCAGCCGCGCCATGTTTGAGCGCTACCTGCAAGCCCTGACCCTGCACCAGCTGCGTCCGGTTATCGACCGGGTGTTTGACTTTGCCGAGGCCCCGGCCGCCTTCGCACACCTGCAGAGCGGCGCGCACTTTGGCAAAGTGGTGGTGCGCTTGTAAGCCACCCGCGACCGTTCAGTCCTGCATCAGCGCTTTACCGTGTTTCTTTGCTGGCGTTTCTGCGCTACCCTGGGTGGGCATACCGACCCGGGTTGCGCGGGAACGCCAGCACTCATTCGGCGGCAGACCTATTTGCGCCGCACTGTTTTCCTTTCCAAACGCACTACATGAAACTCGATATCCTGGCCCTGGGTGCCCACCCCGACGACGTAGAAATGTCCTGCACCGGCACGCTGCTGGCCGCCATGGCCGTGGGCAAAAAGGTCGGCATTGTCGATTTCACGCGGGGCGAGCTGGGCACACGCGGCACCCCTGAAACCCGGGCCGAAGAGGCCGCAGCTTCCAATAAAATCCTTGGCATTGAGATTCGCGAGAACCTGGGCATGGCCGATGGCTTCTTCCGCAACGACCGGGAGCACCAGCTGCTGCTCATTGCCGCCATCCGCCGCTACCAGCCCGAGGTGGTGCTGGCCAACGCCATCACCGACCGGCACCCCGACCACGGCAAGGCCGCTCAGCTGGCCATCGACGCCTGTTTCCTCAGCGGCCTGCGCATGATTGAAACGCTGGACGAGAACGGCCAGCCGCAGGAAGCCTGGCGGCCCAAAAACGTGTACCACTACATCCAGGACCGTCAGCTGCCGCCCGCTTTTGTGGTCGACATCACGCCGCACTGGGCGAAGAAGTGGGAAGCCATTCAAGCCTTCAAAACCCAGTTCTTCAACCCCGACCTCGACGCCCCGCAAACCTACCTGTCCAGCCAGGCCTTCGGCCGGTTTATGGAGGCGCGGGCGCGGGAGTTCGGCCACATCATCGGCGTCGAGTTTGGTGAGGGCTTCACCGTGGCGCGCCCGGTGGGCGTGCGCGAGGTGGGGGACTTGCTGTAGGAAATAGCGCAATTGCCTGGTTAGCGACTTGGCGGATTCTGCGCCGTCATACCGCCCGTAGCATCCAGGTGGCCTGCACTTTGGGGGGCGGCTCCTGGCGGTTGCGCGCCTCTTCGGGCAATACCGCCAGCAACTGGGGCAGTACCGTCAGGCTCTTGTAATCCGGCACCGCTTCGGCCACCGCCTCGAAGCCCTGCGCTGCGAAGAATGCGCGGGCAGCCTCGTAGCTGTCAAACTTGTTTTCTTCGATGTGGTGCTGCTCGAAAAAGCGGCGCTCGCCGGCACTTTGGGGCAACTCCATCCGCAAGTCGGCCGGCCGTTTCACGTAGATGTCGGCCGTTATCCAGCAGCCACCCCGCTGCTTAAGTATGGCGTGAATGGTCTGGCACAGGCGCGCTTTTTCTTCGAGGGTTAAGTACATCAGCAAGCCCTCATTGACGATGGTGAGGGGGCCAGCTTCGAATTTTTCAACGACGCTGCGAAAGGCCGCCTCGTCCAGGGCGTTCAGGGGCAACAGCTCGAAATGCTGGTTGGGGGCTGGGCCCAACGGTAGCTGCGTCAGCATGTCGCGCTTGGTGGCCACCACTTCCGGTAGGTCGGTGTCGATGTAATGAAGGCTGGGGTCGTTGGCGCAAAGGGCCAGGCCCCGGAACGAGTAGCCGGACGACAGCTCCAGCAGGTTCTTGTTATTGGCCTGCTGCAGCAGCTGGTCGATGCTCTAGTAGCGCAGCTCAAAATGCACCACCCGCATCCAGAACCAGAAGTCTTTCGCTCCAAAATCCAGGTCGAACACTTCGGAGCCCGGCATCAGCGCGGCCGTTTCCTTGGCGTAGGGGATGCCGGTGTAGCCTTTTAGCAGCAGGAGGGACTTGGCCGAAGGGCTGATGCTGCTGTAATCTTTGGGTTGTGGGTTCATAAGGACTGCGATGGGGCGGGGAGGCAGCCTGAAATTACGCATTCGCTACTTTAATAAAAGCGGCCAGGCTTAGCGCCCGGCGTGCTTTTGCATGCAAGCACCGGCACTTGCCGGCGGAATAGGAGCTGTGGCTTGGCGTGGGCAATTACTGGCCATTTGCTGCGTAGTTTGGTGCAGGAAAGCATCGAATACCGACCACAAGGGTATTGTCATGAAGCCGGCCTTTTATCCTCCCCATCTCGCCTTGCAGCCATTCGTGCGCTACTTCATGGTGGTGGATGTGCGGCTCGATGGCCCGGCCTACGGCCGCGTGGCCCCGTTTCCGCCCACGCCCCAGCACTGCCTCAACTTTTACCCCGCCGATGCCACTCGCAGCCGGCAGGGGCAGCAGGCGTTTCGGGAGCTGCCGGCCTGCACCATTGTGGGCCCCCAAACCACCAAAGTCGACCTGGCCCTGGGCGTGCAGCACCGCTTCGTGTCGGTGGCCTTTCAGCCCGGTGGGCTTTTTCGGCTGTTGCGCCTGCCCCTGCACGAGGTGCTCGACACGCCTCTCAACGGCGCCGACGTGCTAGGGCCGGCGCTGCGCGAGGTCAGTGAAAAGCTGCAGGAGGCCACCCAGCTTCTGGTCATGAAAAACATCGTGGAAGCCTACCTGCTGCGCAAAATGAGCCAGGTGCCCGCCAGCCCCTTCGAGCGCGCCATCCGCTTATTGCTCGGCGGCAACGCTGCGCCTACCCTCGACGAAGTGGCGGCGCTGGCCTGCCTCAGCAACCGGCAATTTGAGCGCAAAGCCAAAGACGTGCTGGGGTATTCGCCCAAGTTCTTTGCCCGCTTGGCGCGCTTCTCCCGGGCCTATCGCCTCAAAGTAAATCAGCCGCAGGCCCGCTGGACCACCATCAGCCACCAGTGCGGCTACTACGACCAGATGCACTTAATCCGGGATTTCAAGGAATTCACCGCCACTACTCCCAGGCTGCTGGCCTTGGAAATGCGCGACTCGCCCCTGAAAATTCAGGGCGACTTTCCGCTGTAGCACCCCGTCGCTGGCGGCCGAAAACACGTCGGATTTATACTGTTTCTCGCTTCCCGCGCCCCGTACTTTTGGCTTGTACCAACGCTGCAATGATGAAAAAAACGATGATGACGGGCCTGCTGCTCCTGGGTAGCGCCGCGGCTTTTGCCCAGATGGACACGGTGAGCTACGCCCAGGAGCGCCGGGAAATAAAGGCGCTGCTGCACACCCCGGGCGCCGCCAACGGCCCGGCCGGCTGCAACGACGTTGTGATGGTGGGCGCCAAGGGCGATATTTCCTTTTCGGCGCAGGAGCACCGGGCCGTACAAACCAAGGAAAAGATTATTTTCAAATCGGTGAAGCCCGTGCCCGGCAACGAAATCATCCGCGTCTACGGCGGCACGTCGGCCGTGGTCAACTGGCTGGCCGATGTGCAGCTGAACGTGGACGGGCGCGACATCGCCCTGAAAGTGCGCCGGCTCGAAGTGTACGTCAGGAAAGCCGCGGGCTGGTGCCGCGTCGCCGGTCAGGGGACCGAAGTTGATGAGAAAATGTTTTCCCTGCGCCCCTGAGCCGGCCCGTTTCCTCAATAATTACGCCCGCCCAACCTGCCCCAGGTGGGTATTCTGAAAACCGCTGCTGTACTTCAGGCCGTAGCCCAGCGCCCGGTCGAAGGCGCTGTGGAAGAGCAGCACGGTGCCCGCCAGCAGCAGCAGCGGCTGCCCCAGTGCCCAACCGGCCAGGCCCACCGCCACGGCCAGTGCCTTGTGGTGCAGCAGGTTGTAGCTGAAGGCGCCCACGCGGGGCCCGGCCAGATAGCCCAGCATGCTCAGGTCGGGCAGCAGGAAGGTGGCGGGCAGCACCCACCAGGCGTAGGGCAGTTGGGTAAATACCACCACGGCCAGCAGCATTTCGGCCAGTTCTTCGGTTTTCAGCAGGTTTTTCATGGGGGCAAAAGGTTGGGTTGATTGATGACCCAAAATTCCGATGGCCGCATGCTGCGTTTCGTTAACAAAAGCTAAGAAATGCGTTCTGACGTGGGGCCTCACCCCCTAACCCCCTCTCCCCAGGGAGAGGGGGCACCGGTTCTGCGTAAGTAGGCCGTCTGGCTCCCCTCTCCCTGGGGAGAGGGGCCGGGGGTGAGGCCCCACGTCAGAACGACGCAACTGAAAGGCAGCCGGCTACTTCCCGCCGCTTCCGCGCGTCACCCGGGCCCGGATGCGGCTCAGCGACACCGGCGTGATGCCCAGGTAATTGGCTACCAAATGCTGCGGCACGCGCTCCAGAATCTTGGTTTTGCCGCTGCTGAGCAGAGCTAGGTACCGCTCTTCGGGCGACAGCAGCAGTTGCTCCACCAGCCGGGCGTCGGTGCCCAGCAGGTGGTATTCGGCCACGAGCCGGCCAAACCGCTCGTACACCGGCCACTCGTCGTAGAGCTGCCGCAGCACGGCGTAGTCGAACACCTCCATTTCGCAGTCGGTCAGGGCCTGAATGCTGAGCTGGCTGGGCTGACCGGTCAGGCATCCGGGGTAGTCGCCCATCAGGTGGTTTTCGAAGAAGAAATAGGTGGTGCGCTCTTCGCCGTCGGGTTGGGGGTAGTAGAGCCGGCAACTCCCTCGCAGCAGCAGCGCTAGCTCTGGACGTCGCTGCCCAGCCTCCACAAAGTGCGCGCCCCGCGCCAGTTGATACGGCCGTAGCGCGGCGGCCAGTGGCGCCCACTCGGCATCGCTAAGCGTGGGCAGGAAGCGTTGGATGTAGGCGCGGAGGGGGTGAAGCATGAGCGGTAAAGGTCGTGCCGAAGCTTGGCAGCATTTATTCTTCAGAATGTGGGTATATAGTCGAGGCAGACCCGTTACAGCACCTCCACCACCTTGCCATACACCTGCTTTGTCCAGCCGTTGATGTGGCCTTTGTTGTTGCCGATTTGGCAGCCTTTATCGGCATTCTTGGCTTTCACCAAATGGGTGAAAAACCGCCCTGATACCTTGCAATACACGATGTCGCCCACCACAACTTCTTCCCAGGTGGTCGGGGCCAGGCGATGCTCCTGGTTCGATTTGATAAGCGGCACCATGGAGTGCCCTTTTTCTTTTGTTACGAATGATTCGCCCTTGACCAAGCGCTCCATTTTAAAGTTTTTCATTCCATAAAAATAGCTAGAAACCGATTTTGAGGCGTCAGGTGGGCATCCGGTCACTCGCGGTGCTGTTACAGTTCTTTCAGAATCGGCAAAGCGGGCATTGCTGACCGCATCGATACGAAACCAAAGGAAAAATTTCCTCGTTGCTACGGAAAATTTTCCCATCTTTGGGAAGGAATTATTCTTTAGCTTATGACTGCCCACGCCACGCCTCCCACCGCTGTGTACTCGCCCGCCCTGCGCGGCCTGCAAGCCACTGTGGCCGATTCCTTCGCCCTCGTGATGGAGGCCCGCACCGGCGTGCCCGCCAAAACGGCCTTCGACGTGGGCACGCTTTTGCAGCTACAGGCTCAGGAACTGGCCGACCTGCTGCACACCACCACCAAAACCCTGCGCGCCTACCGCGACGGTAAAAAGCGCCTGGGCCCCGCTGCCAGCGAGCAAATCCTCAAGCTGCTGGCCCTGGCCGCCCACGGCGAGGAAGTATTCGGCAGCCTGCCCGCCTTCCGCCGCTGGCTCGATAAGCCCGCGTACGGCCTCGACAACCAGCCCCCGCTGGCCCTGCTCGAAACCAGTGGCGGCATCGACCTGGTAGCCGATGAAGTAGCCCGCATTGCCCACGGCGACTTGGCGTAAAGTGGAAATCTACCGCATCTGCCTGGCCAAGTACGCCGGCGAACTCGTCGCCTCCGGCAACCCCGGCCGCTGGAACCTGCGCGGCCAGCTGGTCATTTACGCCGCCGGCAGCCGCGCCCTGGCCTGCCTCGAAAACGTGGTGCACCGCAGCGGCGAAGGCCTCAACAGCCTCTTCAAAGTTATTCGTATTGAAATTCCTGATTCGTTAGCCATCGAAGAACTAACCTTGGAACAAATGCCCCAGGAGTGGCAGCTGCCGCGCCACTACGCCCGCTGCCAGCCACTCGGAGATGATTGGTATCGACGCCAGACGGCGGCCGTGTTGCGCGTGCCTTCCTCCATCATCGCCCACGAGCACAATTATGTGCTCAACACCCGGCACCCAGACTTCGCGCAGATTCGCATTGCGGGATGGGAGGATTTTGAATTTGACCCGCGGATTAAAGAAGCATAAACCGACACAGGAACTCACACTTGAGGCGCTTGGCTGCCCAGCCGACGCACACGTAGCCCACCTCGTTGTAAAACCTCAGGGTGGTATTCAAGACGAGCCCAATTGATTCAGCCGGCCTCTATATTTGCTAATGCCATCGGCTAATTCGGGAGGGCGGGCCCGAATAAAACCGGTCAGTTGCTTGACTCGAAGGGTCCTTTTGCTTTCCTCTTTTTATATGGTTAATCTGCTAACATTGCGCCGTTTTCTTGCCCTAACTATTGTGGGCGCCGCAGGTATGGCCTCCTGCACCAATAAAAACGAAGCCGAACCAATCGGGGGAATAGTGCAAGGAGAACTGAATGTTGCTGGCGCCACCAGCGCCGTCACGCTCATTGGAACCAACGGCAAAACGGCATCGGTAGCGCCCGACGCAACTACCGGCAAGTTCGTTTTTGACAAGGTGGTCCCCGGCACGTACTCTCTCTCCGCCGTGCCGGCCGGGGGGTACCACGGCCCCAGCGCGTTTCCCCTCACCGTGAAAGCCGGCGAAACTGCTGCCGCCAAGCTGGTCTTCAACCGCGACTACTCGATGGTGGGAACGATGAGTTGGGAGCAAAACGGGGTCGCCTACACCGCATCCCAACTCAAGGGCTCGCTTTCCTGGGGTGGGCTGACCATAACCGGCACCACTGCCCCTTTGCCGGGGGGCGGAACCCGGGAAATTGCCCTAATGCTGCCAATGGATGGGATTAACAACGTGGCGCCATTCCAAGGAGTGGGAGCGTACCCGCTCGGTACGGGCAAGCTCCCGCGCGCATGGGGGTTTTATTACTTGAATAACAATTTTGACCAGGCCGCTACCGATTTTTCCAATCAGCAGCTGGGCCAGGTTCAGGTCACCCGTTTCTCCACGAAACCCAATGTTGCCAGAGGAACCACTGCGAGTGGGACTTTCGAATTCACTGCTCCCGTGCTGTTAAACACCACGGGAAGCTCACCCGCCACCATATCCGTTACGAACGGAAAATTCGACGTCACATATTAACCGGTAAGAGTGATTTCGGGCAGATAGCGCCCACAAAAAAGCCCTGCTTCCGGCAGGGCTTTTTTATTAGCTCAGAGCAGGAACTACCGCACACCCAACCGGTTCCGGCGCCAGCCCGAAGCCTCCGCACCGGCTGCTTCAGCAGTCGCAGCAGCAGCTTTGGGTTTCTTGGTTTCGAGCAGCAGGGCGGCCAGCGCGGCGGCTACTTTGGCTGTGGCCTCGTCGGGCGCGGCGGGAACGAGGTTGGCGGGGCTGAAATGGTCCTTGATGAAGTTGGTGTCGAAGTCGCCGCTCACGAAGGCGGGGTGCGTCAGCACGTAGCGGCCGAAGCCCAGCGTGGTTTCGATGCCCGTGATTTGATACTCCTCAATGGCGCGCAGCATGCGGGCAATGGCTTCGGCGCGGTCGGCCCCGAAGGTAACCAGCTTGGCAATCATCGGGTCGTAGTAAATCGGAATGTCCATGCCCTGCTCGAAGCCGTCGTCGACGCGCACGCCGGGGCCCTGGGGGCGCACGTAGGTGCTCAGGGTTCCGATGTCGGGCAGGAAGTTGTTTTGCGGGTCTTCGGCGTACACGCGCAGCTCCAGGGCGTGGCCGGTGATGGTGAGGTCGTCCTGCGCGAAAGGCAGCGGGTAGCCCTCCGCTACGCGAATTTGCTCTTTCACCAGGTCGAGGCCGGTGATTTGCTCAGTCACGGGGTGCTCCACCTGCAGGCGCGTGTTCATCTCCAGGAAGTAGAAGTTGCGCTTGTCGTCGAGCAGGAACTCCACCGTGCCGGCGCCCGCGTAGTTGCAGGCGCGGGCCACGTCCACGGCGCAGCGGCCCATGGCGGCACGCAGCTCGGGCGTGAGCACGGACGAAGGGGCTTCCTCAATCACCTTCTGGTGGCGGCGCTGAATGCTACACTCGCGCTCGAACAGGTGCACGATGTTGCCGTGCTCGTCGCCCAGCACCTGAATCTCGATGTGGCGTGGCCCGGTCACGAACTTCTCAATGAACACCGCCCCGTCGCCAAACGCCGACACGGCCTCGTTGATAGCCAGCTGCATCTGCTCCTCAAACTCGTCGGCCCCGTTCACAATGCGCATGCCCTTGCCGCCGCCGCCGGCCGAGGCTTTAATCAGGATGGGGAAGCCCACCTCCTCGGCAATTTGCTTGGCCGCCGCCACGTCGGAAATGGCCTCCGCCGTGCCCGGCACCAGCGGAATATTGTAGGCTTGCACGGCCTGCTTGGCCGAAAGCTTATCGCCCATGATTTCCATGGCCTCGGGGCTGGGGCCCACGAAAATCAGCCCGGCCTCGCGCACCATGCGGGCAAAGCCGGCATTCTCGCTCAGGAAGCCGTAGCCAGGGTGAATGGCATCAACGCCCAACTCGCGGCAGACTTCAATGATTTTATCGCCGCGCAGGTAGCTGTCTTTGGAGGCGGGGGGGCCCACGCACACGGCCTCGTCGGCGTAGCGCACGTGCAGGGCGTTGCGGTCGGCTTCGGAATAGATAGCCACCGTGGCAATGCCCATTTCTTTGGCCGAACGCAGGACGCGCAGGGCAATTTCGCCGCGGTTGGCCACCAGCAGCTTGGTGATTTTTTTCATGAATGGGGTGGGAGTCGGGAGAACGAATGAGCAAAAGAACGCCATGCTGCGCGCAGCATGACGTTCTGAATTTCTGTAATCAGCCGCAAAGAAACTGCGAAACCGCGCGCCGGCCGCAAACCTGCGGGGTATTACCCGGTTGTTATGCCCTAATTATGTACAACCGCCACGTGGGGAGTACCTTTGTGATTAGGTAGGTATTGGCTAGCGCCAAAAGTTGATTTCCCCGCCCACCACCCATTTTTCACCCTATTCCGTTTTTTCAGTGGATATATTCGACCGGATTTCGGCCAACCGGGGCCCGCTGGGCTCGCACTCGCACTATGCGCACGGCTACTTCACTTTTCCCAAGCTCGAAGGCGAAGCCGGCCCGCACATGGAGTTTCGCGGCCGTCGCATGCTCAACTGGAGCCTCAACAACTACCTGGGCCTGGCCAACCACCCCGAAGTCCGGAAAGTAGACGCCGAAGCGGCCGCCGAGTACGGCATGGCCCTGCCCATGGGCGCCCGCATGATGAGCGGCAACTCCAACCTGCACGAGCAGTTGGAAGACCAGTTGTCGGAATTTGTGCAGAAGCCCGCTACTTGCCTGCTCAATTTCGGCTACCAGGGCGTGGTGTCCATCATCGACTCGCTGGCCAGCCGCCACGACGTGATTGTGTACGACGCCGAGTCGCACGCC
This sequence comes from Hymenobacter monticola, assembly GCF_022811645.1. Lineage (NCBI taxonomy): Bacteria > Pseudomonadati > Bacteroidota > Cytophagia > Cytophagales > Hymenobacteraceae > Hymenobacter > Hymenobacter monticola. The sequence goes on from NZ_CP094534.1 coordinate 4,237,621, forward strand.
TGCATCATCGACGGCGTGCGCCTGCACGCCGGCAAGCGCTTCGTGTACCGCCACAACGACATGGCCAGCCTCGAAAAGCAGCTCACGGCCGCCAAGCGCATCACCGACGAAACCGGCGGCGGCATCCTCGTCATCACCGAGGGCGTGTTCGGCATGTCGGGCAACCAAGGCGACCTGCGCGGCGTGGTGGCCCTGAAGGAGAAGTTCAGCTTCCGTCTGTTCGTCGACGATGCTCACGGTTTTGGCACGATGGGCCCCACCGGGGCCGGTACGGGCGAAGCACAGGGCATTCAGGACGGCATCGACATCTATTTTTCGACCTTCGCCAAGAGCATGGCCAGCATCGGCGCCTTCGTCTCGGGGCCTGAAAGCGTGATTGAATATTTGCGTTACAACATGCGCAGCCAGATTTTCGCCAAATCGCTGCCCATGCCCCTCGTGGTGGGCGCCATCACGCGTTTGGAGCTGATTCGGACGAAGCCGGAGCTGCGCGAAAATCTCTGGACCATCGTGCACGCCATTCAGAACGGCCTGCGCGAAAAAGGCTTCAACATCGGCACCACCACCTCGCCGGTGACGCCGGTATTGCTGGAAGGCGAAATCCCCGATGCCACCCAGATTACGCTGGATTTGCGTGAGAATCACCACATTTTCTGCTCTATCGTGGTGTATCCGGTGGTGCCCAAGGGCGTGATTATGCTGCGCATTATCCCCACGGCGGTGCACACCCTGGAGGATGTAGCGGAAACGATTACGGCGTTTGAGGCCGTGGCCGATAAGCTCAAAAAGGGCCTCTACAGCCGCACCACGGCCGTACCACAAGCCGTATAGTTTTTGGTTTGCTAATCTGACTAGCGCCGGCTTCCCGCAAAGGAGGCCGGCGTTTGTTTTGCACTATAGTTAGAAACCGGCGGGCACGCCAAAACTCAAAAAAGGCCTTTTTAAAACGAAAATCGGCCTCTAAAAGCAGGGGAGGGGGTTTTGAAAAAAAAGTGAAAAACTTGCTTGTATTTGAAACCCCTGTATATTAGGGCCGTCTTAGCACTGCAATAGACTCATTTTTCACCCCAACCCCAAACCCCCAATGAACAATTTCAGCAAACTGAAAGACCTCGTGATGTCGCTCGAAGACGATTTCTCGAAATTCTACGACAAGCAGAACGCTGCCGCCGGCACCCGCGTGCGCAAAGGCATGCAGGAGCTGAAGACGATGGCCCAGGAGTTCCGCACCGAAGTGCAGAACACCAAAAACGCCGCCGCTGGCGCTGGTGCTGGTGGTGCTGCCAAAGCCGCTCCGGCCAAGAAAGCCGCTGGCGCTGCTGGCGGTGCCAAAGCCGCTCCGGCCAAGAAAGCCGCTGCCAAGAAGTAATTCCGGACCACGGATTCGCGCGGATTTTCCGGATTTCGCGGATTTTGTGGACGAAAGAAAAAGGCCCCGCCAACTGGCGGGGCCTTTTTTGTGGCCGTCGGGTTGTGGGGCTTATACCAACTCAACCAGGTAATAGCTCTGTCGGCCTTTCTTCACCACCAGGTACTTGTCGTGCAGCAGGGGCAATTCGGCTACCAGCGTATCCGGCGAGGTGAGCTTGGTGCCATTGGTGCTCAGGCCGTTGGACTGCACGAGCTTGCGGGTTTCGCCGCGGGAAGGCAGAATCTGCTTGTCGGTGGCTTCGCTCAGGAGCACGGCCACGTTCATGCCGGCGGTTTCGGCGCGGGGCACGCGCAGGTGCGGCAGGCCGGCAAAGGCGTCGAGGAGGATAGACTCGCTCAGCGTAGTGAGGTCGCCGCCTTTGCCGAACAGCACTTCGGAAGCGGCCACAGCACCCTCGTAGGCGGCTTCGGAGTGCACCCGGATGGTGACGTCCTTGGCCAGGGCTTTCTGCAGGATGCGCAGGTTGGGGTTCTGGGCGTGCTCGGCTTCGATGGCCTCGATTTCCTCCTTGCTCAGCAGCGTGAACACGCGGATGAGGCGCGGGGCGTCGGCATCGGCCGAATTAAGGAAAAACTGATAAAACTGGTAGGGCGAGGTCATGGTGGCGTCGAGCCACACAGTGCCGGTTTCCGACTTGCCGTACTTGGTGCCGTCGGCCTTGGTGATGAGCTGGCCGGTGAGGGCGTAGGCTTTGGCGTCGGTGCCCTCGGCGTTGGCCACGCGGCGAATGAGCTCGGTGCCGGTGGTGATGTTGCCCCACTGGTCGGAGGCACCCATTTGCAGGGTGCAGCCCAGGGCTTTATTGAGGTGCACGAAGTCGTAGCCCTGCAGCAATTGGTAGCTAAACTCGGTGTAGCTCAAGCCGTCGGCGCCGCTGTCCTCGTTGCCGCTGATGCGGCGCTTTACCGAATCCTTGGCCATCATGTAGTTCACCGTGAGGTGCTTGCCAACTTCGCGCAGGAACTGCAGGAAGCCGAAGCCCTTGAACCAGTCGTAGTTATTTACCACCAGCGCGCCGGTGGGGCCTTCCGAAAAGTCCAGAAACTTCTCCAGCTGGGCCTGGATGCCGGCCTGGTTGCGGCGCAGGGTGGTTTCGTCGAGCAGGTTGCGCTCGGCCGACTTGCCGCTGGGGTCGCCAATCATGCCGGTGGCGCCGCCCACCAGAGCCACGGGGCGGTGGCCGGCGCGCTGCAAATGCACCAGCAGCATAATGGTGGCTAGGTTGCCGATGTGCAGCGAGGCGGCCGTGGGGTCGAAGCCGATATAGCCGGTAATGGGCGCGTTCGTGGCGAGGTGTTCGGCGGTGCCGGGCATGGCGTCGTGGTACATGCCGCGCCAGGTCAGTTCTTCAATGAGGGACATGGGGTCTTGGGAACTTGGAGGGCTGGTTTCGGAACTGCTCATTCAGGCTGCATCCTTAAACCAAGCGGTAATAAAGAATGGCAAAGGTAGGGGTGGGCTCAAGCAAGCGCTAATTTTGCGCCGGAGTAGCCAGGTCAGGTTCCTAATTCCCCAACATCCCATGCCCCAGTTAGAAGCCGACGCCATTCTGAAGCAGCTGCAGCAGCGGCAGTTTCACCCCGTATATTTTTTGCAGGGCGAGGAGCCGTACTACATCGACGTGGTGGCCGATTTGATTGAAAAAACGGCCCTGGCCGAGCACGAGCGCAGCTTCAACCAAGTGGTGGTGTACGGCAAGGACGTGGACGTGACGGCCATTCTGGGCCAGGCCAAGCGGTTTCCAATGATGGCCGAGCGGTCGGTGGTCATCGTGAAGGAGGCCCAGACGGTGGCCGACCTGGAGCAGGAGCGGAGCTGGCCTTTTCTGGAGGCTTACCTGAAAAACCCGCTGCCGAGTACCGTGCTGGTGTTTTGTTACAAGCACAAAACGCTGGACTCGCGCAAAAAGCTGGGCAAGCTGCTTACGGGCAAAGACTCGCCGGCCGTGCTGATGACCAGCAAGAAGCTCTACGACAACCAGGTGCCGCAATGGCTCACGGCCAATGTGCGGGCACGCAACCTGCAAATCACGGGGCAGGCCACGGCCATGCTGGCCGAATACATCGGCGCCGACCTGGGCCGCCTGGCCAATGAGGTCGACAAGCTGGCACTCAACCTCAAGCCCAACCAGCCCATCGACGAAGAACTGGTGCAGCGCATGGTGGGCATCAGCAAGGACTACAACATTTTTGAGCTGCAAAAGGCGCTGGTGCAGCGCGACGTGCTCAAGGCCAACCGCATTCTGGCCTACTTCGCCGCCAACCCCAAAGCCAACCCGCTCATCCCGAACCTGACGCTGCTGTTCAACTTTTTCACTCGGCTGCTGGTGCTGCACCAGGCCGGCCCCAACCCGCCCGATGGCGTGTTCAAAAGCCTGGGCATCACCAACAGCTTTGCCCAGAAGGAAGCCCAGCAGGCCCTGCGTGTGTTTCCACTTGAGCGGGTGGTGAGCCTCATTCACAGCATCCGGCGGGCCGATGCGCAGAGCAAAGGCATTGAGAGTGGTTCGATGGACGACGCCGAGATTCTGCGGGAACTGGTGTGGCTGATTCTGCACCCCGTACCGGCCGGGGTGCTGGGGTAACACTTCCACCGAGGGCGCCGTAGAAGTCAGACTTTCACCTTCAACCTGATTTCACTCATGAGCAATACCCTTGGTGGCATGATTGCCGGCCTGTTTGGCGGCCGCAAAAACGAAGACGGCACCCGCGCCGGTGGTTCTACCTCCGGCAGCTTGGTAAAAGGCGCCCTGGTGGCGGCTGGCGCCGCTTATTTGTATAAGCGGTACAAGAACGGCAACCTGAACATCCCGGGCCTGCCCGGCAGCACGCCCAAGTTCAAGTAAGCCGACGGTTTCGACCATCGTCAAAAACACAAAAGGCCCCGGTAGCAACTGCTGCTGGGGCCTTTTCCTTTGCTCGCATATTACCGGCCTTATCCGTTCAGCTGTAATTGAAAGGTGCCCCGGGGCTGCCACTGCTGGCCGTCGTGCCGGAAAAGGGTGATGTTGTGCACGGTAAAAGTGGCGGCGTAGGAGCGGGCAGCAAACTGCTCGCGCAGCTCCGGCACCTGGGCGGGCGGCAAGTCGCGGGTGGCCAGCGTGAGGTGCGGGGTGAAGGGCCGGTTTTCGGGCTTAACTTCCGGCAAATGGTTTTGGCACCACGCCATCAGCGCGGCGTGAAAGCTTTGCAGCGCCCTGGCCTCGCTCACGTGCACAAACAGCGTGCGGCTGCCAAACCAAGCAAACCCATCCAAGCTCACGGAAAACGGCCGTTGCGTGGCAGCAAATCCAGTTAGCGCGGCCGTGCAGGCGGCTTCAAAATCATCGGGTTGGCGCATGGGCGGCACCAGCGTGATGTGCGGCGGCAGTCGCACAGCGTTGCGGCTGCTGGTGAGGCGGTGCACCTCTTGCTTCAACTCCCAAATTTCGGAAAACACGGGCTCGGGGGGCAGCAGGGCCACCAGGTATAGCGCGTTCATGAGCGGGAGCTATTGCGCGGGTAGCACCGGAAACTTCTCAAACAGGGCTTCTACGGCGTCATCAATGCTCTTGGTGAGCTTGTCGGCCTTGGGGCTGAGCACGCTCTTCACCGAGCCCTGCCAGATGAGTTCCTGGCGGGCGGCATCTACCAGCTCCACGGTGGCGGTGCCTTCCTCATAGCGGCCCACTACCACGTCCTGGCTCTGCCAGTGGTAGTTGCGCTGGCCAAGGTAAATGGGCGCGTCGCGCAGGGTGGTTTCGCGGGTTTGCACCTTGTCCTGCGTCACCACGCCGATGTTTACCAATAGGTCGGGCGAGGCGGCGGGCTGGTAGCCGCGCCGCTGCATTTCCCGGCCAATGGCTTGTTTGAGGGTTTCGATGCCCGTGCCAGGGCCTTGGAAAGCGGCCTCATTGCGGGCCGTCACGTCCATAAAATTATAGGTTTTATAGGCCCGAAAATCAACGTTGGGGGCTTGTTCAGTATGCTGAACTTGCTCAGCGGCACAGCCCGTTAGGGCCAGCAGGAGCAGTAAGAAGTAAGTTTTCATGAGTGGCGGAAAGAAGGTGAGGAGCTTTTCTATACGCTTAAGGTAGGTGAGAGGCTGCGGTGGCGCTTATTGCATATGTGCCCGACAAAGCCATGGTGAAACCATCCAACGCAGGCCCTTGGCAGGCTAAACCGGCAATGAAAGCTGCGTTTCTGCGTTGCCTGGGCAACCTACGGGCTTTTATCGCTACTTTTGGCGAGTTCCCGGGCCCGGTGCGGCCCCTCCACGACAGGTATTTTCATGAAGCTATTTCCCCGGCTGGCGCTGGCCGCCACGCTGAGCGCCGCGGCGCCCTACGCGGCCCAGGCCCAGCAAACCCAGGTTTTTGCCTCCGACGAACGACATTTTCAGGAAGGGTTAGAGCTATTCGACCGCGGGCAGTACGGCGCGGCCCAGGAGGCGTTTCGGCAGTACCTGGCCATTGAGCCGGTGCACAGCAGCATGGCCGGCCCCAATGCCGGCGACCGCACCGCCGACGCCGAGTACTACTACGCCGTGAGCGGCCTCTACCTCTCGCACCCCGACGCCGAGGGCCTGATTCTGGACTTCGCGGCCCGCCACCCGGCGCACCCACGCGCCGCTTCGGCCTATTTCGAATTGGGCAAGTTCTACTTCGACCAGAAAAACTACGAGTCGGCCATCCGCTACTTCGCCAAGGTAGCGCCCGACAACCTGAGCAACGACCAGCGCGCCGAGTCCGACTTCAAGCTGGGCTACAGCTATTTTGAGCAAAAGGACTACGAAAAGGCGCGCCTGCTCTTCGACCGCAACAAGCAGGTGCAGAGCCAGTACAAGTACGCCAGCTCCTACTACGCCGGCTACCTGGGCTACCGCGCCGGCGACTACGCCGCCGCCCGCGCCGACCTGGCCGTGGCCGAGCAAAACGACGCCTACAAGCCCGTGGTGCCGGCCGTGATGACCCAGATTTATTACCGCGAAGGCAACTACGACGGCCTCATCAGCTACGCCACCAAGGCGCTGCAAGACACCCCGCCGCCGCAGAACGCCGACGAGATTCAACTGCTGCTCGGCGATGCCTACTACCAGAAAGGCCAGTACAAGGAAGCCGCCGAGAACTTCGACAAGTACGCCAGCCTGCACAAGGGCAAGATTGAGCCGGCGCTGGAGTACAAGATTGGTTTCGCCAACTATAAGATGGGCGACTTCAAGGGCGCTATCGCCAGTCTGCGCAACGTGGCCGTGCGCCGCGACTCGCTAGGCCAGAATGCCGCCTATCATCTGGGTTTGAGCTACATCCAGACCAATCAGAAGCCCCAGGCCGTGACGGCATTCGACGCCGCCCGCCAAGCCACCTTCGACAAAGGCATTGCCGAAAACGCCACCCTCAAGCTGGGCCAGGTGCAGTACGAATTAGGTAACCTGCCCGAGGTTATTGCCGTGCTGCGCGACTTCCGCAAGAAATTCCCGCGCTCCAAAAACCAGCCGGTAGTGGACGACCTGTTGAGCAACAGCTTCCTGTCTTCGACCGACTACAACCAGGCACTGACCTACCTCGAAAGCATCGACGACCGCAGCGCCAAGCTCGACGCCACCTACCAGCGCGTGGCCTACTCGCAGGCGGCTACGCTTTACAACAACGGCAACTACGCCGAAGCGCTGCCCTTGCTGGACAAGTCGCTGAAGTTCCCGTCTGACGATGCCTTGCGCGCCGCCGCCCAGGTGCTGCGCGGCGAAATTTTCAGCGTCGGCCAGAAGTATCCCGATGCCATCACGGCTTACGTGGCGGCGGCCCGCTCGGCCCGGCAAGGCGGCGTGAGCCCCGAGGAAAAGGACTTCGAGCAGAAGGCCCGCTATGGCCTGGGCTACGCTTACTACAACACCAAGCAGTACGACCGCGCCCGTCCGCAGTTCACTGCCTTTTTGAGCGACGCGGCGGCCAAGCCCGACGACCCTAACTACTACGACGCCACGCTACGCCTGGCCGACACCTACTACGTGTCGAAAAGCTACCAGCAGGCCCTCGACCTCTACGACAAAGTCATCACCGCCAACGCGGCCGACAAGGACTACGCCTACTACCAAAAAGGCCGCACGCTGGGCCTGATGGGCCGTCGCGAGGAAGCCAACAGCACCCTGGCCGCCATGCTCAAAGCCAGCCCCAACTCGCGCTACGCGGAAGAGGCCGTATTCCAGCAGGCGCAGCTCTCGTTCGAGGCCGGCGAGTACCAGCCGGCCGTCACAGGCTTCTCGCGTTTGATTGATAACCGCCCCAACAGCCCGCTCATTCCGCAGGCGCTGCAGAAACGCGGCGTGGCCTACGCCAACCTGCAGCAGCAGGAAAAGGCGGTGGCCGACTTCCAGAAAGTGCTGGCCGACTACCCGCGCAGCGAGGCCGCTTCGCAGGCCATCTACAGCCTGCAGGAAAGCCTCACCGCCCTAGGCCGTACCGAGGAATTTGACGCGGCCCTGGCGTCATTCAAGCTGCAAAACCCCGACAGCAAGGCCACCGAAAGCGTGGAATTCGAAGCGGCCAAGTCGCTGTATCTGGCTGAGAAATACAAGCCGGCCATCCTGCGCCTGGAGTCGTACTTGAAGCAGTACCCGCAGTCGGCCATGGGACCGGATGCCCGCTTTTTCCTGGCCGATTCGTATGTGAAAACCGGCGACCGCCAGCAGGGCCTGACCCGCCTGCGCGATGTAGTGACCGAGGGCAAAAGCGAGTTCGTGAACCGCGCTGTGGGCCGCCTGGCCGACCTCGAATACGAAAACAAGAACTACGCCGAGGCCGCCAAATACTACGAGCGCCTGCGCGGGGCCAGCACCAACCGCCGCGAGGTGGCCAACGCCACGCTGGGCCAGATGCGCAGCCTCTACGAAACCGGCGATTATGCTGGCACCCGCCGCGTGGCCGAGGAGCTACGCACCCAGGCCGGCGCTACCGCCAACGCCACCAACGCCGCCCTGCTCTACCTGGGCAAGGCCAGCTACCGCGCCGAAAACTACGACCAGGCCGCTACCGAGCTGGCTGCCGCCGTGGCCGCCGCCCCCAACGACGTGAACGGCGCCGAGGCCCAGTATTTCCTGGCCCAGACGCTGTTCAAGCAAAAGAAGAACGAGGAAGCCATTGCCGCCGCGCTCAAGGTTAATTCCGCTTTCAGCAGCTACCCCTTGTGGCAGGGCCGCGCTTTCCTGCTGGTGGCTGAGGTATACGCGGCGGAAGGCGACAATTTCCAGGCCCGCGGCACGCTGAACTCGCTTATCGACAACAATTTCCCGGTGGCCGAAGTGGTGGAAGCCGCCAAGCAGCGCCTGAAAACGCTGGGCGCCGACCAGCCCGAAGAAACCGAGCCGGCCAAACCCGCGCCCAAAACGCCCGCTAAAGCCCCGGCCAAAACCCCCGCGCCGACCAAGGCCACCACGCCGGCCACTACGCCGGCCCCGGCCAAGGGCAAAACCGCGGTGCCCCGCACCAACCTGCGCGGCACCACCACGGCCCCGGCCGACACGGCCACCCAGCGCTAAGCCCGGCGTATTTTATCATTGACTAATCATTTGCTGATGAAGCTTTTGTTGACCAACAATAACTTGCCGAAAGCTCCCCGGGGCGCGGGCTGGGCGCTGGCCGCGGCCCTGGTAGCCGGCGCGGCCCCGGCCGCCCTGGCCCAGCCCACCAAGCCCAAAACCTCGGGCAAGATTGAAGAAGCCGAGATTGAAATCGTGAAAGAGCGGGTGAACCTACTGCCCGAAGCCACCCGCAACTTCAGCAAAATTGCCTTGCCCGAACCACCCAGAGTGGAGCGTAAAGTGGCTTATACCTTTCCCGATTTCCGCCTGCCTGCCAACCGCCTCAACCCGTCGGTGAAGGTGCTCACCATTCGGGCCGAGGAGCCCACGCCCCTCACCGGCAACCTCGTGAAGGTGGGCATCGGCAACTACGGCACGTTCTACGGCCGCGGCTACTTCCACAGCACCCGCAACACCGACCACGCCTACGGCCTCGACGTGAAGCACATTAGCTCGATTCAGGGCCCGGTAGACGGGAAGAATTCGCGCATGTCCGAAACCAGTGCCCACCTCATGGGCGAGATTTACCGGGGCACCGCCGCCTTCGGCGCCAACCTCGACCTGGGGCGCGAGCGGTATAACTTCTACGGGTATGAGCGAGCGGCCAACGAGTCCGACCCCCTGAAGCGCCCGCCAACGCCGGAGTCAGGCGACATCAAGCAGGTGTTCAACCGCTTTGCGGCGAAAGCTTACGCCCACAACCGCGACCCCGAGCAGCAATTGCAGTACGACGCCAGCCTGGGCTACCGCTACTGGAGCGACATTTTTTCGGCCAATGAGAATGACGTGCGCCTTAATGCCAAAGTGGGCTACGCGCTGGGCGAGTCGAGCCGCATCACCGTAAACGCGGATGCATCGTTTATTTCGGAGAAGGACCTGCCGGTGGCTACGCGTACCCAACCGACGCCCACGGCGCAGCAAACCCGCTCCCGCACCTTCGTGCAGGCCACGCCGGCTTACGAGTTCCTGCGCAACAACATCGCCTTTTCGGTGGGTGCCACGGTGGGCTACTCGTCCGACACGGCCACCAGCGTAAGCAAGGGCGTAATTTACCCGGCCGTGCGCTTGGGTTACACCATCGAGCCCGAGAAATTTATGGTGTACGCGGGCCTGGGCGGGGCCCTGCAGCGCGTGACGCGCTACGACCTAAGCACCGAAAATCCCTGGCTGAACCGCGGCCTGAACGTGGCCGACACCCACCGCGGCCCCACCATTTACGCCGGTTTCACCTCCACGCCCGCCCGCGGCCTCGAGTTGAACGTAAAGGCTACCTATGCCCGCGACCGCAACCTCTACTTCTACGCCAACAGCCCCGTCGACCCAACCAAGTTCGACCTCGTGTATGACCAGAACGCCACGGGCGTGCTCAACATCCACGGCGAGCTGCTGTACAACGCGGCCGAAAAATTCCGCCTCGGCACGCGCCTCGACTACAATAAGTACGCGCTCAAGAATCTGCCGCAGCCCTTCCACCGGCCCGAGTTTCAGGGTTCGGTGTTCGGCACCTACAACGTATTTGAAAAGCTGATGGTGGGCGTGGAAGGCTATTTCTACTCGGCCGGCTACGGCATCAGCTACCGCCCGGCCGCCACGCCCGGCGCCTTCCGCACGGCAGATTTTTACCGGGCCACCGACCCGATTATCGACCTGAATCTGCGCGCCGATTACCGCATTACGCCAAAAATATCCATCTTTGTGATGGGTAATAACCTCGCAAACCGCCAATACCAGCGCTTCTACGGCTATCCGGTGAAGCGCATCAACGTTATTGGCGGCGCGAGCTACACCTTCTGAGTAATGTTGAGTTTTGAATGTTGAGATTTGAGTTTGCTTTTTAAGCTCTGCTGCTCAGTGAATTTAACTCGAAACTCAATATTAAAAACGCAATATTTATAAATATGCACCTTGCCGACCACATCCGCCCCTTGCTCCGCGACCACGACTGCGTGATTATACCGGATTTTGGGGGCCTCGTGGCCGACGCATCTTCGGCGCGGGCCCAGCCCGGCCGCCAGGCCCTGAGCCCGCCCACCAAGCTGGTGGCCTTCAACCAGGCCCTGACCCGCAACGACGGCTTGCTCGTCGACGCCCTCAGCCAGCACCTGGGCATGCCCATTTCCCAGGCCCGTGAAGCGGTGCGCGCCGCCGTGGTGAGCCTGAAGAGAGAGCTCGACGAAACCAGCCGCACCGAGCTGCCCGGCATCGGCATCTTCCGCCGCGCCGCCGGCCGGGGCCTGGTGTTCGAGTACACGGGCACCGACAACTTGCTGGCGTCTGCCTTTGGCCTGCCCGAGCTGGTTGCCCGGCCCGTGCGCGCGGCCAACGCCCGACCCAAGCATCCGCAGCCGATTTTGCGCGGCGAAGGAGCCCGCCGCTCCCGACTGGCACGCCTGCTGCCCGGCGGTATCATCGCCATCACCGCAACGCTCTTGATTCTGGCCAACTACCAGTTTCTGCAAAACCGTGGTTTGGTGTCGGCTCAGTGGCAAGCTCAATTGCCCAAGGTAGAATGGGGCCAACGTGCCGCGACGCCGGCGTCTGCTATTTCCGAGCCGCAGCTGGCCACGCTGGGCCAGCACAATTTCGGCGGCGATAATGCACAGGCAACGGAGGGAATGACGCCCGTAGAAACCGCACCGGCTACTGCGGCTACGTCCGTCGCTACGCCCGTAACAACGCTGCCGGAAGTGCCTGCTTCAAACACGCCGGCTGCCGTGACGCCCGCAAATGCCACGCCAGCTCCCGCCGAAGCCGTGGCAGCCACCAAGCCCGAAGCACCGGCCACCGCCGAGCCCACCAAAGTGGCTGCCACGCCTGCTGTGGCCGAAACGCCGACGGCAACCGCCACGGCATCGCCAACTGCCAAAGTCCCCGCGGCCCCGGTTTCAACGACAATTAAATACCGCACCGGCCGTTATTACGTCATTGCCGGCGCTTACGGCACCCTGGCCAACGCTGAAAAAGGCCGGAAGGTACTGGCCCGTACCGGGCACAAAACCCGCATCATTCTGCCGTACCCGGGCAGCCGCCTGTTCCGCCTCACGGCCGCCGACTACCCCGACCTGGCTTCGGCCCAGCGCGAAGCCCAGCGCCTGCGCATCAGCACGCGCTGCGATTACAACACCCTGAAATTTTAATTCCCCGCATGTCCGCATTCCTCCTGCAAGTGGCGCCCGCCGCTGTCGATACCGCCACCACTGCCGCCGCCGGCCCCGTTGCCGATACCAGTGTCCCCGTCATCGACCTGTTGCTGCGCGGCGGCTTTATCATGATTCCGCTGGTGGCGTTGTCCATCCTCTCGGTCTACATCATCATCGAGCGCTACTTCACCATCCGCCGGGCCGCTGGCGACCCCGATACCTTCATGAACGGCATCCGCTCGCTCATGGTGAAGGGCGACCTGGCCGGTGCCAAGCTGCTGTGCGCCCAAACGGCCTCGCCGCTGGCCCGCATGGTGGAGAAAGGATTGCGCCGCATCGGCCTGCCGCTGAAGGAAATCGAAACCAGCGTGGAGAACGTGGGCAAGATAGAAATCGCGCGCCTCGAAAAAAACATCAGCATCCTGGGCATCATCGCCGGCATTGCGCCCATGATTGGCTTTGTGGGCACCATCATCGGCGTTATCAAGATTTTCTACTCCATTGCCGCCACCAAGGAGTTCGGCATTCCGCAGGTGGCCGATGGCTTGTATGTGAAGCTGGTGACCTCGGCCACCGGCCTCATCGTCGGCATTATCGCCCACGTGGGCTACCACTGGCTCAGCATTCTGGTCGAGCGCATGGTGTTCCGCATGGAAAACTCGGCCATCGAGTTCATGGACATTCTGCAGGACAACTAATTGAGTTAAGAGTTAGGAGTGAAGAGTTAAAAGTTGGTTATACACGCCAACTTTTAACTCTTCACTCCTAACTCTTAACTCATAACTCATTTAGTTATGAATCTTTCCCGCCGTCATCGCCTTACCTCGCACGTGGAAACGGGGGCCATGAACGACATCATGTTCTTTTTGATGCTGTTCTTCCTGATTGCCTCCACGCTGGTTAACCCCAACGTTATTAAGCTGTTGCTGCCCAATGCTAAATCAAGTAAGCAGGTAATGAAGCAGCCCATCACCATTTCAGTGGATGCGGCGGGCGTGTACTACGTCAACAAAAAGCCGGTGAACCCGGCCATGGTTGAGCCGGAACTGGTGGCTTTGGTAGGAACAGCGCCCACCGAGGAGCAGCCTACGGTGGTGTTGCGAGTCGACAACTCCTTGAATGTTCAGAAGTTGGTCGACATTCTGGAAGTAGGCAACCGCCTCAAGTTGAAAATGGTGATGGCCACGCAGGCCCAGCAGGCCGCCGGCAAATAGTTTTTAGGGCATGAGGGTAAGTAGGTATGGGGGAGGAGTTTGAAGTTCAGCTAACTTTTTTGTGCCTTCGTACTGTTTGGGTCGCAAACTCATGCCCTCATACCCACTTACCCTCATGCCCTAAAGTTCATGGCAATCGATTATCAAGAACCGCACCGCCGCGAAGGCCTGATTGGCACCTTGGTTGTGCACGGGGTGCTGTTGCTGCTGTTTGTGCTCATGGTGTTCAAGGGACCCGACCCACCGTTGGCGCCGCTGGGCGGCGGCGATGGCGTGGAGCTGAACTACGGGCTGGACGAAGCCGGCTCGGGCGATGTGCAGAGCATGGCCACCGCCAATAACTCGCAAAACCGCGAGGACAGCCGCCCGCCCATTGCTAGCCCCGACCCGCAGCCGCGCCCCGTGGCCGCCGCCACGCCCGACCCCACGCCGCCCTCGCAGGAGAAAATCGTCACCAGCGAGGCCGAGGAGAGCCCCGTAGCAGTCGCGCCCGTAGAAACCCCCGCGCCGCCCAAAGAGGAAGTGAAAGTGGCGCCGAAGCCCAAGCGGCAGGTAGCCGTGGCTTTCTCGCCCAAAGGCAATGCGACCGGCGGCGGCAACGGCGTGAACGGCACCAGCAACACGCCCACCGGCAACAACAACGGCGACCGCCCCGGCGCCGTGGGCGACCAGGGCGACCCCAACGGCTCGCTCGACGCCAAGGCCCTATATGGCGCACCCGGGCGCGGCGGCACGGGCAGCAGCCCCGGCAGCGGCGGCCTGGAGATGAGCGGCTGGGCTTTTGAAACCACACCGCGCCCGGAAGCCATCGACGATAATCCCGGGATGGTTCGGTTCAAGATTAAGATTTCGGAGGATGGCGATGTGGAGAGCGTCACCAAGGTTTCGGGCAACGTATCGCCGGCCCAGGAGCGGCTGGTGCGCGATGCACTGCTCAACGCCACATTCCGGCGCACCAATGCGGGTACGAGCGGGGCCACGGGTTTCATTACGTATCGATTCAAATAAAACCAGCTGACTTGTAATCAAAAGCCCCGTCCCCGGAAGGTGACGGGGCTTTTTGGTTGGTGGGCTTCACCTGGCTATTAATTTTACGGCGCTCACCCTGGGCGCCTGCTTACGCCTACCGACAGATGAATTATTCTGAAACCCTTGCTTACCTCTACGAACAGCTCCCGATGTTCCAGCGCGTGGGGGCAGCGGGCTTCAAAAAAGGGCTCGGTAACACGCTGGCTTTGGCCGAAGCGTTGGGGCACCCCGAGCGGAAGTTTCGGAGCGTGCACGTGGCCGGCACCAACGGCAAGGGCAGCAGCTCGCACCTTATAGCCGCTACTCTGCAAGCGGCCGGCTACAAGGTGGGGCTCTACACCTCGCCGCACCTGCGCGAGTTCACGGAGCGCATTCGGGTGAATGGGCAGGAACTGCCGCCGGCCTACCTGGTGGAATGGGTAGCGCGCTGGCGGCCGTTGTTTGAGCAGGTGCAGCCCTCGTTTTTTGAGATGTGCGTGGCGCTGGCCTTTGCGTATTTTGCCGAGCAGCGGGTGGACGTAGCCATCATCGAAGTTGGCTTGGGCGGCCGGTTCGACTCCACGAACATCATCACGCCGCTAGTGTCGCTCATCACCAACATCAGCTTCGACCACCAGGCCTTGCTGGGCAACACGCTGCCCGAAATTGCGGGCGAAAAGGCCGGCATCATCAAGTCCGGCGTGCCCGTCGTCGTCAGCCAAACCCAGCCCGAGGTTTCCGCTGTTTTTGAACGGGAAGCAGCGGAGAAGCTGGCCCACCTGGTTTTTGCCGACCAGATTTACCAGGCCACTTTTGCTGGTGAGCCCGTCCCGGAAACCGGCTTGCGCCCCGTGAGCGTGACGCAGCACGGCCGCCCGTACCTGCCCAACGCCGAGCTGGGCCTGCCCGGCGACTACCAGCAGCACAACCTGCCCGGCGTGCTGGCCACGCTGGATGAGCTGCGGGCTCTGGGCTTCCGCATCACCGAAGCGGCCGTGCGCACAGGCCTGCGGCAGGTCTCGCAACTCACCGGGCTGCGGGGCCGCTGGAGCATCATCGGCCAGCGTCCGCTGGTGGTGTGCGACACGGGGCACAACGCGGCCGGGTTGGGCATGGTGATGCGCCAGCTGCTGCGGGTGCCGCACCAGCGCCTGCACCTCGTCATTGGCACGGTGAACGACAAGGACGTGGCCGGCATGCTGGCGCTGCTGCCGCGGGAGGCCACCTACTATTTTTGTGCGGCCAACATTCCGCGCGCTTTGCCGGTGGCTGAGCTGGCGCAGCAAGCTAAGGAGCTTGGCTTCACCGGGCAGACCTATGTGTCGGTGCGGGACGCAGTGGCCGCCGCCCGAGCCGCTGCCGCGCCCGATGATGTAATTTTTATCGGCGGCAGCACTTTTGTGGTGGCCGAAGTGGAAGAGCTCTACAATAATTAAGAATGAAGAATGAGAAAGAAGGAATCTACGCGATGCGCGGTTCCAACCTTTCCTCATCTTTTATTCCTCATTTTTCATTAATCGATAATTTGCCTCGCGTTAAACTTCAGCGTTTTCAAGACAACGCTTCCCGTCCCGACATCATCGAGCCGGGCAAACCTGAATACGAACAGCTCGGCGGCCGCTGGCGCACCGACTTTTTCCAGGAGCCATATCCGCTGACGCTGGAAGTGGGCTGCGGCAAGGGCGAATACACCGTGGGCTTGGCCCAGCGGCATCCGCAGCGCAATTTTCTGGGCCTCGATATCAAAGGGGAGCGCATCTGGCGGGGCAGCACCCGCGCCGAAGAAATGGGCCTGACCAATGTGGGCTTCGTGCGGATGCGGGCCGAAGCGCTGGCGGCTCAATTTGGCCCCGGCGAGCTGTCGGAAATCTGGATAACCTTTCCTGACCCGCGCCCGCGCGACCGCGACATCAAGCGCCGCCTGACCTCGCCGCGCTTTCTGGCGCTGTACGAGCAGCTGCTGACGCCGGGAGGCCTGCTTCACCTCAAAACCGACAACGAAGGCCTGTTTGAGTATACGCTGGAAACCCTGGCCGCCCGGCCGGGTGCCCGCGTCGAACGTTTTACCCGCGACCTCTACGCTGAAACCGACGCCGAATTCACGGAAGCGCAGGCCATTCAAACCAACTTCGAGGGCAAGTACCGCGCCGTGGGCGTGCCCATCAAGTACGTGCAGTTCCGCTTAACGTAGCCAACTCTTTACAAAAAAAAGAACGGCCATGCTGCATCCAGCATGGCCGTTCTTTTTTAGCTGATTTCTACTCGACTTCCAGCGCTTCAAATACGGCTTCCAGCTGGTCAAAATCGCGCAAGCCGGGCTTCACTTCATCGCCCGACGGGAAGGAGAGCCCCGCAACTGGCAACTGTGTTGCCACCGCGCGAGCCTTGTCGGGGTCGAGACCAGGGCCCAGCCAAAGTGGCCGCTCCAGGCCAAGCTGGTGCAAAACAGAGTTGTCGATGCCAGCAGCCGGCAGTTCCAGTATCCAGCCAACTACGGCAGGTTCCGGGTCTGGAGCACCATCCGCCTCGGAAAGCTCCTGGTACACCGGCGGCGCAATTTCAGCCAGTTCATCGGCCGTGCGGTAGGAGCGGAGCAGCACGGCGTCGAGGCCGCAGTCGGCGGCCATGGCGTTGATTTCGGGGGCACTGAGCCGGTCGAACTCGCCAATCAGCTCCACGCCGGCCACCCAGCCGGCCAGCTCTTTCACTGTTTTGGTATCGAGGTGGCCGGGCAGGGCCGGGTCGAGGACGAAGGTGAGCTTGTCGGCGCCCATGCCGGCGCAGTAGCGGGCATCGGAGAGGTTGTTGATGCCGCGGATGAGGAGGGGAACGAGGTGGGGCACTGGCGAAGGCAAAGGCGCGGCCATCGGGCCGCTGAAAAAACAGGAGGAGCGGCGCTTGCGGCCGGTGCAAAAGTAGGGCCGGCCGGGCGTCCGGGCCGTATCGGGGAGGGGCTGGCGGCTGTATCTTCGCCGCTATGAACGCAACCCGCCGCGCCCCGCTGCTCGCTCCTTCCTTTCTGGCCGCCGATTTGGCCAACCTGCAAGCCGAAACCGAGCGGCTGGCCGACAGCGCCGCCGACTGGCTGCACTTCGACGTGATGGACGGCCGTTTCGTGCCCAACATCTCCTTTGGCCTGCCCGTGCTGCAAGCCGTGGCCAAGTACGCCCGGCAGCCCATCGACGTGCATTTGATGATTGAGGAGCCCCAGCACTACCTGGCGCAGTTCCGCGACGCGGGCGCGGCCAGCATCACGGTGCACTACGAGGCCTGCCCCCACCTGCACCGCGTGGTGCAGCAAATCAAGCAGCTGGGCTGCCGGGCCGGCGTGGCCCTGAACCCGCACACGCCCGTGGCCCTGCTCGAAGACATCGCCGCCGACCTCGACGTGGTGCTGGTGATGTCGGTGAACCCCGGTTTCGGCGGCCAAGCCTTCATTCCGAACACGCTGAAAAAAGTGGCCATGCTGAAGGAATTGCTGGTGGACACGGGCTCGGATGCGCTGATTGAGGTGGACGGCGGCGTGAGCCTGGACAATGCCGGCCCGCTGGTGGAAGCCGGTGCCGATGTGCTGGTAGCCGGCAATTTCGTGTTCAGTGCGCCCGAGGGGCCGGTGGCCACGCTGGCCCGCATGCGCGAATTTCTGTCGGGGCTGGAAACGGCCGAAGTCGACGGAGAAGCGCGCCGCAAGCAATAGTGGCCGGCATCCGGCGTTTCCTGGTCGTGAAAAAACTACTTACCCTTCTCTGCCGCCCATGAGGCCTTTTCTGATTGCCCCGGCCACGGCCTGTTGCCTCGTGCTGTTGCTGGCCGCGCCCGGCGCCCATGCCCAAAACCCGGCGGCCGCGCCCACACAGGCGGGTGTCATCACCATTACGGGTACGCTGCGCGATGCCAATGGGCAGCCCATGGAATTGGCCGCGGTGGGAGTGGAGGGCCAGCCCGGCGGCGCCAATACGACGGCCGAGGGGTTTTTCTCGCTGCCGGTGCGGGTGCCCTCCACCGGGCGCGCGGTGCTGGTGGTGCGCCGGCTGGGGTATTTGTCGCTGCGCATTCCGCTGCGTCTGCCCGCCGACGCCGGCCAGCCCCTGGTGCTGACCATGCGCCTCGACACCAAGGCACTGGACAATGTGAAAGTGACGGCCCGCTCCGACCGGGCCGACACCCGCGAGCAGGTGAGCATCACGCGCATCGACCCGCGCGCCGCCAAGGAAATTCCTTCGCCGTTTGGCGACTTCAACGCCATACTGAAAACGCTGCCTGGCGTGCAGTCGAACAACGAGCTGAGCAGCACCTACAATGTGCGGGGCGGCAACTACGACGAAAACCTGGTGTACGTCAACGGCTTCGAGATTTACCGGCCATTTCTGGTGACCTCGGCGCAGCAGGAGGGCCTGAGCTTCGTGAATGCCGACCTGGTGAAGCAGGTGGAGTTCAGCAGCGGCGGCTGGCAGCCCAAGTACGGCGACAAGCTGGCCTCGGTGCTGAGCGTGGACTACAAAACACCCGAGAAATTCGCGGCCTCGCTCACGGCTAGCCTGGTGGGCGGCGCGGCCCACGCCGAGGCCCGCTCGGCCAACGGCCGGGTGAGCTACCTGGCCGGGGTGCGCTACAAAAACGCGCAGTACGTGCTCAGCTCGCTCCGGCAGCAGCAAGGCGGCTACAACCCCACTTTTTACGACGCGCAGGCCTACGTGAACATCGGCTTAGGGCATCGTGATAAAGACGACCCGAGTAAAAGCGACCTGCAGCGCACCTCGTTGGGCTTGCTGGGCGTGGTGGCCCACAATGACTACCGTTTCTCGCCCGAAACCGGCCAGGCTACCTTCTCCACCAACACCAACCAGTTTACCCGCGTTTTCATTGCCTACGACGGCCGGGAGCGCATGCAGTTCGACACCTATCAGAGCGGTTTCAATCTGAAGCACGACTTCTCGTCGCGCCTGCAGATGGAGCTGCTGGGCTCGGCTCTGATTTCGCGGGAGTTTGAGCTGCGCGACGTGGAGGCCGCCTACACGTTTGCTGACATCAACCGCGACCCGACGTCGCGCGACTTCAACCAGGCGGTGCGGCAGCGCAACATCGGCTCCCAGTTCCGGCACTCGCGCAATTTTCTCACGGCCCGCATTTTCACCGCCGAAACCCGCGGCCGATGGACGCCCGCCGATAACCACAGCGTGCGTTGGGGCGCCAAAGTGGGCCGCGAGAAAATCAGCGACACCCTCGACGAGTACAGCTTCGCCGATTCGGCCGACTTCGTGCCCGACGCGCGCCGGCTACGCCTGCGCTCCGACCTGGGCCTGCTCAGCACCCGCGCCCAGGGCTTCGTGCAGGACACCTGGTCGTTCGATTCGTTGCGCACGCTCACCTACGGCGCCCGGGCCCACTACTGGAGCACCAACGGCCAGCTGGTCATCAGCCCGCGGGTGCAGTACTCGCAAATCAGCCGCCGGCACCCCAACCGTTCGCTCAAGGCGGCCGTGGGCGTGTACTACCAGCCGCCGTTCTACCGCGAGCTGCGCGACCAGACCAGCATCAGCCTGGGTGTGCAGCAGGCGTATCTGAATCCTGAATTGCGCGCTCAAAAGTCCTACCACTTCATCGTGGGCGAGGAAATCAACTTCAAACAGTTTGGCCGGCCCTTCAAGTTTTCGGCCGAGGCCTACTACAAGCACCTCACCGACGTGGTGCCCTACGACGTGGACAACGTGCGCCTGCGCTACTTCGCCAAAAACAACGCCCGCGCCTACGCCGCCGGTTTTGATGCCCGCTTGAGTGGTGAGTTTGTGAAAGGGGCCGAGTCGTGGTTTAGCCTCGGCGTGCTCACCACCCGCGAAAACGTGGCCGATGACTCCATTAACGTGACCGACGGCAAGGGCAACGTAACCGGGCGCGAGCCTAAAGGCTACATCCGCCGTCCGCAGGACCAGCGCCTGAACCTCGGCATTTTCTTTCAGGACCACCTGCCTAACAACCCCTCGGTGCGCGGCTACGTGAACCTGGTGTTCGGCACCGGCCTGCCCTTCAGCCCGCCCAGCGAGCCCGACCTGCGCGGCACCGCTGACCTGGTGCGCAGCTACAAGCGCGTCGATTTGGGCTTTTCAAAAGTCATCGGCCTGAAAAACATTAACGCGCCCAAGCCGCACTTTTATAGCTTCGAAAGCCTGTGGCTGGGCCTGGAAATCCTGAACGTGCTGGCCGCCAACAACGTGGCCGGCTACAGCTACCTGCAGGACGTGAACGGCCGGACCTACGCCGTGCCCAGCTACCTCTCCCAGCGCGTGGTAAACCTGCGTTTGATTGCGCGCTTTTAAGGATTGTTCATTACGCCTGTCATCCTGAGCGCAGCGAATGACCTTATCACGTTGGGGTTTTATAACATGAAAAGGTCCTTCACTGCGCTCAGAATAACAGGCGTTTAATTTACATGGCAGCAATAAATGGCTGGTTAGCTTGCGTAAAAACCAATAAAAAGTTGGTTAAGCTTGCTATTTTGGCAAACGGCCTTACCTTTGCGCCACGAATGAATGCACTCGCCTTCCCATTTTTTACTGTTGCGCTGCCGAATGCGGCAGGCTTGACCGTGCATGGGATTCAGGGCCATCACC
Organism: Hymenobacter monticola; assembly: GCF_022811645.1. Taxonomy (NCBI): domain Bacteria; kingdom Pseudomonadati; phylum Bacteroidota; class Cytophagia; order Cytophagales; family Hymenobacteraceae; genus Hymenobacter; species Hymenobacter monticola. Next base: position 4,258,577 of record NZ_CP094534.1, read on the forward strand.
ACCATCTGTGGGGGGCCGGGCTGTGCGCCGGGTGCTAGCGTAGCACCGGCCGCCCGCGCCTCCACCGCCGCGTCCCGGGGTGCTGTGCGCCGGGTCATTGTTCATTCTTTTTTTGCGGGAAATGCTGCCTTCCGGCCCGATGCGCCGTAGTAGAGCTTTCGCGGACCCCAAGCGGGGTTCGGCCCGTTTCGCTTTCTTTCATGCTCCGTTTAGCCATTCAGAAGTCCGGTCGCCTGAGCGAGGATTCCCTCACGCTCATCCGCGAATGCGGCATCAGCTTCATCAGCAGCTCTTACAAGCTCAAAACCGAAGCCACCAATTTCCCGCTCGAAATCCTGTTTTTGCGCGATGATGACATTCCCGGCTACGTGCAGGACGGCGTGGCCGACCTCGGCATCGTGGGTCAGAACGTGCTGGTCGAGGCCGGTTACCCCGACCTTGAAGTTGAAGCCCTCGGCTTCAGCAAGTGCCGCCTGAGCCTAGCCGTGCCACGGGCCGTGGGCTACGATTCCGTCGAGTCGCTGCAGGGCAAGAACATTGCAACGTCGTACCCCACCATTCTCGGCCGTTACCTGGCCGGGCACGGGGTGCAGGCCAACCTGCACACCATTAGCGGCTCGGTCGAAATTGCGCCGAGCATCGGCCTGGCCGAGGCCATCTGCGACATCGTGAGCAGCGGCTCCACGCTGCTGGGCAACGGCCTGCGCGAAGTCGAAACCGTGTTTCGTTCCGAGGCCGTGCTCATCGCCCAGCCCAACCTCAGCCCCGAGCAAACCGAGCTGCTGGAGCAGCTGCGCTTCCGCATGCAGGCCGTGCGCCGCGCTAAGCGCAGCAAATACATCCTGCTGAATGCCCCCATCACGGCCCTCGACGAGGTGCGGCGCCTGCTGCCGGGCATCAAATCGCCCACCGTTACGCCACTGGCCGAGGCCGGCTGGGTGTCGGTGCAGTCGGTGGTGCAGGAAGACGAGTTCTGGCACATCACCAGCCAGCTTAAGGCTGTGGGAGCCGAAGGCATCCTGGTGCTGCCGATTGAAAAAATGATAGCCTAGCCCGGTCATGCAAGTCTATTCCTATCCCGACCTTAGCACCTGGCCTGCGCTGCTGGAGCGCCCGGCCGCGGCCGAAGTTCCGCAAGTGGCCGCCCGCGTGCGCGACATCTTTGCCCGGGTCCGCGCCGGGGGCGACGAGGCACTGCTCGCGCTCGCCGCGGAGCTCGACAAAGCCAGTTTGGCTAGCCTGCGCGTATCAGAAGCGGAGTTTGCTGCTGCTGCCAGCCAGGTTCCGGCCGGGTTGCAAGCGGCCATTCGACAAGCCAAGGCCAACATTGAGACTTTTCACGCTGCCCAGCGCGAGCCCGAACTGCGCATCGAAACCATGCCGGGTGTGGCTTGCTCCCGGCGCGCCGTGCCGGTGCAGCGCGTGGGCCTGTATGTTCCCGGTGGCTCCGCGCCGCTGTTCAGCACCCTGCTCATGCTGGGCGTGCCGGCCCGTCTGGCCGGCTGCCCCGAAATTGTGGTGTGCACCCCCCCGCAGGCCGACGGCACGGTGAGCCCGGTGATTCTGTTCGTGGCCCAGTTGCTCGGCATCGACCACGTGGTGAAAGCCGGCGGCGCACAGGCCGTCGCGGCTTTGGCGCTGGGCACGGCCAGTGTGCCGGCCGTGGATAAGATTTTTGGGCCCGGCAACCGCTACGTGACGGCGGCCAAGCAGCTGGCTGCGGCCGAATATGGCGTCGCCATCGACATGCCCGCCGGCCCGTCGGAAGTTCTCGTTATTGCCGATGACAGTGCCAACCCGGTTTTCGTAGCGGCCGATTTGCTTTCGCAAGCCGAGCACGGGCCCGATTCGCAGGTCATCCTGCTAAGCACCTCGGAGCAAGTCATTGCCCAAGTGCAAACCGAGCTCGACCGCCAGCTGGCGGAACTGCCACGGCGCGATGTGGCGGCACAGGCGCTGGCCAACAGCCGCGCCATTCTGCTGCCCAATGCCCAGGCCATGCTGGCCTTCTCTAACCAGTACGCCCCGGAACACCTCATTCTGACCACCGACGAAGCCGACACCCTGGCCAGCGGGGTAACCAACGCAGGTTCTGTTTTCCTGGGCCACCTCACGCCCGAAGCTGTGGGCGACTACGCCTCGGGCACCAACCACACCCTGCCCACCGGCGGCTACGCCCGTCAGTACAGCGGCGTGTCGCTCGATTCCTTTTTAAAGAAAATTACCTTTCAGCGGCTTACTGCGGAGGGATTGCAGCGGCTGGCCCCGGTGGTGGAAACCATGGCCGAGGCCGAGGGCCTGGCCGCGCACGCCCGGGCCGTGAGCTTGCGAATGGGCGCCTTGGCCGAAGCACCGGCCTCGAAGGCCGCGTCTCCGGCCAAGGCTTACGCCGGCCTCATCCGGCCCAGTGTGGAGCGCATGCAGCCGTACTCCTCGGCCCGCGACGAGTTCGAAGGCATGGCCCCGGTGATGCTCGACGCCAACGAAAACAGCCTGGGCTCCGTGGGCCCCGGCGATTTCAGCCGCTACCCCGACCCGCACCAGCGCGCCATCAAGGCCGATTTGGCGAAGTTGAAAGGCGTATCGGCGGATAATATCTTCCTGGGCAACGGCTCCGACGAGGCCATCGACCTGCTCGTGCGCCTTACCTGCACGCCGGGGCAGGACCGCATTGTGGTGTGCCCGCCCACCTACGGCATGTACGAGGTAGCCGCCAACCTGAACGACGTGCGCGTGGAGCGCCTGCCGCTTACCCCTGATTTTCAATTGCCCGCCGATGCGGCCGAGCGGCTGGCCCAGTCCACCGCCAAGCTGGTGTTCCTGTGCTCGCCCAACAATCCCACCGGGAACCTGCTGGCACCGGCGGCCATCGAAACCATTCTACGTTCCTTTAAAGGGCTGGTGGTCGTTGATGAAGCGTATGCGGATTTTGCCGAGGCGCCCAGCTGGACCACGCGGCTGGCTGAGTTCCCTCGTTTGGTAGTGCTGCAGACTTTTTCGAAGGCCTGGGGCTTGGCCGGTCTCCGCTTAGGGGTTGCTTACGCGGCGCCGGCGCTCATTGCCTACCTCAACAAAATCAAGCCGCCCTATAACATCTCGGCGGCCACGCAGCAACTCGCCCTGGCGGCCCTGGCGGATGCCTCGCAATTGCCCGAAATGCAGGCGGAATTGTTGCGCGGCCGGGCCATGCTTGCCCAGCAACTACCCACGCTGCCCATCGTGGAGCACGTTTTTCCTTCAGATGCCAACTTTTTGCTGGTGCGCTTCAACGTGGATGCGACCCACGTCTACGACCAATTGCGCGCCCGCGGCATTGTGGTGCGCAACCGAACCAGCCAGCCCGGCTGCGCCGGCTGCCTGCGCCTCACCGTGGGAACAGCCGCCGAAAATGCCCGCTTGCTACAAGCATTAACGGGAATAGGAGCGGAGCAAACCATCGAAAAGGCTGCTAATTGAGCCGACTGCATCATTCCAACTCACCGAAAATACCGACTGATTTGAAAAAAGCCCTGTTCATCGACCGCGACGGCACCATTCTGGTAGAGCCGCAGCCCAGCCAGCAGGTCGACAGCCTCGAGAAATTTGCGTTTTTGCCCGGCTGCATTAGCGCCCTGTCCCGCATTGCGCGCGAAATGCCCGAATACGAGCTGGTGCTTGTGACCAACCAGGACGGCCTGGGCACGGCCAGCTTTCCCGAAGAAACCTTTTGGCCGGCCCACCGGCTGATGCAGGAAATTCTGGCCGGCGAGGGCATTCGTTTTGCTGCCGAGCACATCGACCGCAGCTTCCCGCACGAGAACCTGCCTACGCGTAAGCCTGGCCTCGGCCTGCTGGGCCACTACCTCGACCCCGCCAACGGTTATGACCTGGCAAACTCCTACGTAATAGGCGACCGCCTGACGGACGTAGAGTTGGCCAATAACCTCGGTGCTCAGGCAATTCTCATCGGGGAGGAGCCCGACCCACGTTCCGTTCTAACCACTACGAGTTGGGATGCTATCTACCATTCCCTTCGCTACCCTGCGCGCATTGCCGTTGTCGAGCGCAATACCAACGAAACCCAGATTGCCATTCGCCTGAATTTAGACGGCACGGGCAAAACGGAAATAAAAACCGGACTTGGTTTTTTTGACCACATGCTGGAACAGCTCGGGCGCCATAGTGGTGTTGACTTGTCCATAAGTGTAAAAGGTGATTTGCACATTGATGAGCATCACACCGTGGAAGATACTGCCTTGGCGCTGGGCAGCGCATTTGCCGAAGCACTGGGCGACAAGCGTGGTCTGGCGCGTTACGGGTTCTTGTTGCCAATGGACGAAGCTCTCGCGCAGGCCGCCATCGACTTTTCGGGCCGTCCCTGGCTGGTATGGGATGCCGAGTTTCGGCGCGAGCGGGTAGGGGACTTGCCAACGGAGCTCTTTTTTCATTTCTTCAAGTCGTTCACCGACAATGCCCGCGCCACCCTTAATATCTCCTGCCAAGGCGATAATGAGCACCATAAAATCGAGGCCATCTTCAAAGCGGTAGCAAAAGCCATCAAAATGGCTCTGCAACGCGATGAGTCGGGCAAAATCCCCAGCACTAAGGGTGTTCTCTAAAATATCATTGCACAAATGTTGCAATAGATTGAGCGGTGAATTGATTGCGTAAATGTGTAATGCTGAAGGATGGAAATCGCAGTCGTAGATTATAAAGGGGGTAATGTTCAGTCGGTGCTCTTTGCGCTCGAACGACTGGGGGCCAGTGCTACGCTGACGGCAGACCCAGAAGTGCTGCGCAAGGCCGATAAAGTGTTGTTTCCGGGAGAAGGAGAGGCCGCGTCAGCCATGGCCGCCTTGCGCGCAGCCGGCCTCGACAAAGTGTTGCCTACTCTCACGCAGCCTTTCCTGGGTATCTGCCTGGGCATGCAACTGCTCGGTGAGCACAGCGAAGAAAACGATACCACGATGCTGGGACTGCTGCCGTTTCGGGTGCAGCGTTTCGTAGCTGACCCGACACACAAAGTCCCGCACATGGGCTGGAACAATTTGCAGGCATTGCAAGGACCTTTGTTTGCGGGCCTAACCGAAGCAGACCACGTCTACTTTGTGCACAGCTTTTATGCGCCGGTAGGGCCCTACACCACGGCGCAGGCAGTCCACCCGGCTCCGTTTAGTGCGGCGGTGCAGTTGGGTAATTTTTACGGTGTGCAGTTCCACACCGAGAAAAGTGGCCCCACCGGCACGCGCATATTGGCCAATTTTCTGAATCTATAAATTTTCTTCCAAAGCCTCCTCCGTTGGATATCATTCCTGCCATCGACCTCCTCAACGGCCAATGCGTGCGCCTCAGTGCGGGTGATTTTGCGCGCCAAACCACTTACGACGCCGACCCCGTGGCCGTGGCCCAGCGTTTCGCCGATGCGGGCCTGCGCCGCCTGCACCTCGTCGATTTGGACGGAGCGCGGGCCGGGCGCCCGGTGAACTTAGCGGTTTTGGAAGCCATTGCCCGCCATACGTCGCTGGACATCGACGCCGGTGGCGGCATCCAAACCGATGAAGCCTTGAAGCAGGTGCTGAGCGCCGGCGCTCAGCACGCCACAGCGGGCAGCCTGGCCGTGCGCGAGCCCGCCACGGTGCAGCGCTGGCTTGCCCACTACGGGGCCGAAACCATCTTCTTGGGCGCTGATTTTAAGGGCGACCACATCATGGTGAACGCCTGGGTCGACCGCAGCGAATTCACGCTGCGGGGCTTTATTACCGATTTTCTGGCCGCCGGTGGCACCACATTTATTTGCACCGATGTGAGCAAGGACGGGTTGTTGCAAGGGCCTTCCCTAAATGCGTACCAGGGTTTGATTGCCGAATTTCCGGCGGCTCGGTTTATTGCCAGTGGCGGCGTCACCACCGTCGCCGATTTGGAGCGGTTGGCCGAGGCCGGCCTCCACGGGGCCATCATTGGCAAAGCCCTCTACGAAGGCACCATCGCACTGCCGGACTTGCGCCGTTTTCTCTAAATTTCACCAACCGGCCCGCCCGGGTTGGGTTTGTATTTGCCGCTGTGATTAAAAAGCGTTTGATTCCCTGCCTCGACGTGCGCGATGGCCGCACCGTGAAAGGCATTCAATTTGAAGGCCTGCGCGATGCGGGCGACCCCGTTGCCCTGGCGGCCCGCTATGCCCGGGAAGGAGCCGATGAGCTGGTTTTTCTCGACATTACGGCCACTAACCAGCGCCGCCAGCCGCTCACCGACCTGGTGCGCGAAGTGGCGCGGGTGCTGGACATTCCGTTCACGGTGGGCGGCGGCATTGGTAGCATTGCCGACGTGGAGGCCCTGCTGTTAAGCGGGGCCGATAAAGTGTCCATCAATTCGGCCGCGCTGGCCCGGCCGGCTTTTATTCACGAGCTGGCCCAACGCTTTGGTTCGCAATGCATCGTGGTTGCCGTGGATGCTCGCTTGGTGGATGCCGAGTGGCAGGTGATGACGCGAGCCGGCACGCAGTCCACCGGCCGCCAGGCCGTGGACTGGTGCCGCGAAGCCGCTGATTTGGGCGCTGGGGAGCTGTTGCTGACTTCCATGAGCCACGACGGTACCAAAGCCGGCTTTGCGTTAGGATTGACCCGCGCCGTGAGCGACGCGGTACCTGTGCCGGTTATTGCTTCTGGCGGGGCCGGGAAGCCTGCTGATTTCACGGAAGTGTTCCAGGCAGGCTGTGCAGATGCGGCCTTGGCCGCCAGTATTTTTCACTTCAACGAGACGGCATTGCCGGCGCTCAAGCAGTATTTGCACGCATCCGGCATTCCCGTGCGGTTGTAGCGCCTTGGACGCACTCCCCACGAGCTTTATACCTATTACCAATGGCAAGTCTTTCAAGCAAATCAGGCGAACTGCAATTTGATGCTGCGACGGGGTTGGCCCCCGCCATCATTCAGGACGCCGACACCGGTCAGGTCCTCATGCTGGGCTACGTAAACCAGGAGGCCTGGGCCAAAACCCGGCAGGAGGGAAGGGTCACGTTTTTTTCCCGGTCTAAAAACCGGCTTTGGACCAAAGGCGAAACCAGTGGCAACTTTTTGCAGGTGGTGAGCCATCACGTGGACTGTGATGCGGATACCGTGCTGATTCGGGTGCTGCCGGCGGGGCCAACCTGCCACCGGGGCACAACGAGTTGCTTTGTGCAGCCCCAAGAGGCAGCTGTGCCCGCTGCACCCATCGGCTTTCTGGCCAGTCTTGAGCGGCTTATTTCCGAACGCAAGCAATTTCCCGAACGAGCACCCGCTTCCTATACGGTTTCGCTTTTTAAGAAGGGCATTCCCAAAATAGCGCAAAAAGTTGGCGAGGAAGCGGTTGAAACCGTTATTGATGCCGTGGCAGGGCATCGCGACACGCTCACCGGGGAAGTCGCCGATTTACTCTATCACCTCCTGGTTTTGCTGGCAGCTTCGGAAGTTACGCTCGCTGAAGTCATCGCGGTGCTGCAAGAACGTCACCGTTTACCTAATACCCGCCATCTGACCGAGGAATAATGAGACGCGGCTGAAAACCCAGCCGCGTCCTTTCACCTCCTATAAGTCTTTGGCCCTTAATTGCCTCCTTATCTTTTCCAGGAGGGCTTGGGCAATCAGAAGGTCGTCTTCCACCAAAATGGAAAGGGTGGAATTCAACCCAGGCCCGCTGATTTGCAGTTGATAAACCAACCCTTGTTCCGCCTGAGCAACGTTAAGGTGTGCAGTTGGTTCCGGGTGTCGGGCTGCCGGTGGGGCTTCGTGCGGGGCATTATTGGGGGCCGCACCTGTTGGGTGAGTAGAAACTGCGCCGGTATCTGGTTTTGCGTTGCGCTCAGGTTCTTCGTTTTTGAATAGCCCAAATAGGCTTGCTACCGCATCGTTTGTTGGTTTGCGAACATCTGGTGCCACCGGTGTGTTGTCAGGCATGTTGTCGTAAAACAAGGGATTGCGGGGCGCCTCATCGTCGTCGTCTGCATTGTTGAGGGAATCTTCGCCGCCGTTTGGTGCTGCCGGTTTGAAAGAGCTTTGGACAAGCGGGGTGGCTGATAATTCGCGTCGGGGTTGCTGCGACGCACTTGCGTCAATGTCAGCCATGGTGTTGCGGTCGTCAAGCAGGTTCACCATTCGGCACCCTTCCACAAAGGCCTTGGCTACGCCCTGCGCGTTTATTTCCTCGACGCCGAATTCTCGGATGAGCATCACGTCCAGCATCTGCACCGGCAGTTCCCGTAGCCGAAATTTGCGGCATATTTGAGCGAAAAGGGGAGGTGTCAGGAAAGCTTCTCTGTGGAACAGCAATTCTTCCTTTTTGTCGTAAGCATGCTTTATGCGCTTGAAAAGCGTGGTCGTGCTTAACAATTCGCGCTTGCTGGTCAAGAGTCCAAACTTTACGGCTGAACCGATGATGGCTTTAAAGGAGCCGCTTACTTTTCGGTTGAGTTTTCTTGCGGCAGTTTCAATTTCGCATTTTCCACCCGTGTCGTCTACCACCTCGGCGAGTTCCCAGGCGCCAGCATACGAAGTTCGGGGGTAATCAATCAATTTAGGCATAAGGAGTGAGTGTAGGGATTGACTATTGGTAAAAAAAAGTTTAAAATTTTCAAGTAATATGTACTTGTTTGTACTTATTATGTTAACTGGGATTGATTTATACTTAAATGCCATATGTACGCATTAGTTCCAACTACAGAATACTAGTACATAATACGATTTTTAAACAATAACTATTTCTCAGTCACTGAGACACTGAGTCGCAATTGATAAGCCGGCACACAAGAGAAACCTGTTAAGTAAATAAAAGTACAAAATTTGATTATAATTTTTTACTTTTTATTGCTATTTTTTAAAATAATCTTTGCCCTGCCCTTTATACTTGCACATGAGGACGCAGGTTACTTGCGATGCTTGTACACCCAAAGTTTTTTAAACTTAAAAGGCATGTGAATGTAAAGTAGAAAAAACTAGGCTATTTAGGTAAGCCAACTATAGCATGGCAATGGGTGGTAAAGCTGAGCAGATAGATAGGGAATGAGACATCACAACAAAACCAACAGACCCGAATACTTGAATCTTAACTATTCCAGTTGCACTGCGGCTCACGCGGCAAAGCAGCTACAATATCGACCCACAAAAGATATAAAAAGTTTGTCTTATAATTTATATTATGTTAAATTGAAAATGAATTAAACGAAAAAGAGCCCAGCCTATGGTGGCTGGGCTCTCCTATGTTCACTCACATCCCCTACTTCTTATTCAACTGCTCCAAGCGGGCGTTGAGGCGTTCCGAATCGGCAGTACGCCCCAAACGAAAGTAAACCTTCTGCAAAGAAGCAAGCGAATTGCGGTCCTGCGGCTGAAGTTCAAGCGCTTTCTCGAAGTACGGAACCGAAGCTAGGAAATATTTCTTTCCTTCGGCTTCAACTTTTTTACCCGAGGCTTGATAGGTTTTCAAATCCATCTTGCTGGCCTTGGTATAAGCTTCAGCGGCTTTGTTATAATTGTATACCCCTAGATTATACTGGGCATCGAAGTTGTTCGGGTCCAACTCAACAGCTTTTTTGTAATCGGCCAAAGCCAGGTCTGACTTTTTCTGCTGGTCGTACATCGAGCCCCGCACCGCGTATAAGTTCGAATTAGAAGGGTCGGCAGCAATTGTCTTGCTGATTTTATCTATCGCATCACTACCCTTGCCAGTGGCCAGCGCCAAGTTCAAGTCCTCCAGCATGAAGTTCTTGTTGTTGGGATACGCCGCCAGTGCCTGTTGCAACACCTTTGCAGCTTCAGCATCATCTTTCTGCTGCTTTGCCATTTGGTAAAGGCGCGAGTACAGCGTCGTGGATTTGTAATTCATGCCCAGCAACTGGTTGTAGCTGGCCTTGGCGCCTGCGTAATCCTGCTTGGCTTCAGAAGCATAAGCTGAGTACAACACGGCGGTAGTGTCCTGCGGCTTGATTTTGGAAGCTAGCTTGTAATTTTCGATGGCTTTATCGTAATCTTTGGCATTGTAGCTGTTCACGGCGTCATTGAAGGCGTAGCCGTAAAGGTTGTCCAGCTTGGGTACTGCCTGCTTGCCAAACTCACCGTCCTTGGTGTCCAATTCGATGGTTTTGGCAAACGACTCATAAGCCTTCTGCACACCTTCACCGGGCTGCAACTGCTTGCCATAAATCGGGCTTTCCAACATCCCCAGGTAGATTTCTCCACGGGTGTACCAGGTTTTGGCTTTCCCACTGGTCTTCTCGTTCACGATGGCCTTGTCGATGTCCGTGCGCGCTTTGTCGAGCAGGCCGGAACGCTGATTCAGGATGGCATTGGTAACGGCGGAGGTCTGAGCGGAAACGACTACGGGCGCTCCCGTTGCAAGTGCTACGCCTACGGCAGCCGTCAAAAGGGTCTTCTTCATAAGATTGGGAATGGGCCCGGCGGGTATTTTCTTAGGCTTTTCAGCCCTTGGAGGCAACAAACCGGGCGGGAAGTGTGAACATTAAGGGTGAGTGATGGGCTTCCTCATTCGCGCCTCAAACGCCGAGGTCACGCATTGAGTTCGCCAAAAATAAACGGGGCGGCCCAAATGGACCGCCCCGCTCCTACTTCAGCAATTATGCCAAGTCCTCGTCATCGTCCGATTCGTCCTCGCCGTCGACGTCATCTTCGTCAGAATCATCATCCAACGATTCGTCGTCTTCCAACAAATCATCTTCACTAATTGTCGTCAACGCCTCGGCGGCGTTCGGCGTGCCATCACCGGCAGTGGCTTCCTGCCCGGCTTCGGCCAACGCCGCAGCCGTGATTTCTTCTTTCTCTTCGGCTTCCACTTTTGCCACAGAGGAGATTTCGTCGTTGCCGCTGATTTTGATAAGCCGAACCCCTTGAGTGGCGCGGCCAATGGTCCGCAAGTCGCTCATACGCAAGCGAATGGTGATGCCCGACTTGTTGATAATCATCAAATCGTCGCCGTCGTTCACGTCTTTGATGGCCACCAAGTTACCGGTTTTTTCGGTCAGCTTCATGGCCCGCACGCCTTTGCCCCCGCGCTTGGTGACGCGGTACTCTTCGAGCTGGCTGCGCTTGCCAAAGCCGTTCTCGCTCACCACCAGCAGCTCCTGCGTGGGGTCGGCCACGCATACCATGCCCACCACGCGGTTGCCGGGCACGTCTTCGAGGCGAATGCCCCGCACGCCGGCGGCCGAGCGGCCCATGGAGCGGGCTTCGCTTTCGTTAAAACGTACTGCCCGGCCCGTGCGCGAGGCCAGAATCACCTCCGCATTGGGTGTGAGCAGCTGCACGTCCAGAATCCGGTCGCCTTCGTTGATGGTGATGGCGTTGATACCGGCCGTGCGCGGCCGCGAGTAGGCCTCCAGCGGGGTCTTCTTCACCGTGCCCTGCTCGGTGCAGAACATGAGGTAGGTGTTTTCGAGATAGTCGGGGTCTTTCAGGCCGCGCACGTTGAGCACGGAGCGCACCTTATCTTCGCGCGGAATCTCGATGAGGTTCTGAATGGGCAGCCCTTTGGTGGCCTTCCCTCCTTCCGGTACTTCGTACACCTTCAGCCAGAACACACGGCCGAGCTCCGTGAAGAACAGCAGGTACTCGTGCGTGGTGGCCACGAACAGGTGCTCGGTGAAGTCGTCTTTCTTCGAGAGGGCCCCGCGGGAACCCGCGCCGCCGCGGCCCTGGGCGCGGTACTCGTCCAGGTTGGTGCGCTTGATGTAGCCCTCGCGGCTGATGGTGATGACCATCGCCTCGTCGGCTATCATGTCCTCGGTTGAGAAGTCGCCGCCCTGGTAGTTGATTTCCGTGCGGCGGGCGTCGCCGTACCGCTCGCGAATGTCTTCGAGCTCGGTTTTGATGATGCCGCGCTGCAGCACATCCGAATCCAGCACCGACTTCAAATAGTCGATAAGCTTCATGAGCTCGTTGTACTCCGCCACAATCTTGTCGCGCTCGAGGCCGGTAAGGCGCTGCAGGCGCATGTCGAGAATGGCACGGGCCTGCACTTCGCTCAGGGCGAAACGCTCGATAAGCTGGCCGCGGGCCACCTCGGGGTCGCGCGAGCCGCGGATAAGGGCAATGACTTCGTCGAGGTGGTCGAGGGCGATGAGCAGGCCTTCCAGGATGTGGGCGCGCTTCTGGGCTTCGGCCAGCTCGTACTTGGTGCGGCGCACGATGATTTCGGCGCGGTGCTCCACGAAGTACTGGATGAGCTGCTGCAGGTTCAGCGTCATGGGCCGGCCCTTCACCAGGCACACATTGTTGACGCCGAACGAGCTTTGCAGCTGCGTGTACTTGAACAGGTTGTTCAGGACCACGCTGGGCATGGCGTCGCGCTTGAGGTCGTACACAATGCGCATGCCGTCGCGGTCCGACTCGTCGCGGAGGTCCGCAATGCCCTCGATTTTCTTCTCGTTGATGAGCGCGGCCGTCTTTTCAATCATCGACGCCTTGTTCACCATGTAGGGAATTTCGGTGACGACGATTTGCTCTTTGCCAGTCTTCGAGGTTTCGAAGGTGGCCTTGGCGCGCATGACCACCCGGCCGCGGCCGGTTTCGAAGGCTTGCTTCACGCCCTCGTAGCCGTAGATGATGCCGCCGGTGGGAAAATCCGGCGCCGTCACGTACTGCATGAGCTCGGCCACGGTGATGTCCGGGTTGTCGAGGTAGGCAATGATGCCGTTCACGACCTCCGTCATGTTGTGCGGGGCCATGTTGGTGGCCATGCCCACGGCAATGCCCGAGGTGCCGTTCACCAGCAGGTTCGGGAACTTGGCCGGCATCACGCTGGGCTCTTCGAGCGAGTCGTCGAAGTTGGGCTGAAAGTCCACCGTGTCCTTGTCGAGGTCGCCCAGCATTTCGTCGGCCAAGCGTTTGAGGCGGGCCTCGGTATAACGCATAGCTGCCGGCGAGTCGCCGTCGACGGAGCCAAAGTTGCCCTGTCCGTCCACAAGCGGGTAGCGCAGGCTCCAGTCCTGGGCCATGCGCACCATGGTGTCGTACACGCTGGTGTCGCCGTGCGGGTGGTACTTACCCAGCACCTCGCCCACGATACGGGCCGATTTCTTATAAGATTTGTTGTAGCCTACGCCAAGCTCGCTCATGCCGTAGAGCACGCGGCGGTGCACGGGCTTCAGGCCGTCGCGCACGTCGGGCAGGGCCCGGGAGATGATGACCGACATCGAATAGTCGATGTAGGCGCCCCGCATCTCGTCTTCGATGTTAATCGGAATGATTTTTTCGCCTTCCGCCATTGAGGGGGGTTGATGGGCGGCTCAAAAAATACCCTGAAAAGGTACCTAAAAGCCGCAGGGTGAATGGTTCTTTGTATACGCGCGAAGATACGACAAAAAGGCCACAGCGGCAAGCGCTGTGGCCTTTTTTGCGGGTTTGAGTAGGACTATTTCAACGACTTGCTTTTGTCCTGCGTGTGCGTCCCTCGCTTGGGATTATAGGTCTTGATTTTCTGCCCAATGGCCGGATTTTGCATCTTCCACAAGGGCTGCCCGCGGTACTTCACACCGCTGTGCATGTGCACCTTCCGGGTGTGGCACGACTCGATGGGGCAAGAACGGCAGCCAGCGGCCCCCCACAGCAACAGGCAAATACTCAGTCGCAGACACAGCTTCATGACGCAAAGGTAATAAGCCCAAGATGGGCGCGGGTCGAAACTGACGGCCTCCCCTATCAGGCTTCGCCCTCCCACTCGGCCAAAAAGCGCGCCACAAAGCCTTCCATGTAGGCGTGGCGCTCTTCAGCCACGGCGCGGGCGGCGGGCGTCTGCAGCCGGTCTTTAAGGTGCAGCAGCTTTTCGTAGAAGTGGTTGAGCGTGGGCGCGGTGTTTTTTTGGTAGCTCGCGAAGCTCTCGTGCGCGACGGGCGGCACGGCGGGGTCGTGCAGCGGGCGGCCCTTGTGGCCCCCGTAGGCAAAAGCCCGGCCAATGCCCACGGCCCCGATGGCATCGAGCCGGTCGGCGTCCTGCACCAGCGCGGCCTCCAGCGACGAAACCGGCGTGTCCACGCCCAGCCCTTTGAATGACACCTCCCGAATGATGGTTTCGACCCGGGTAATCACGTCCTCGGGCGCGTGCTGGCTGAGCAGCCAGGCCCGGGCGGCCCGGGGGCCGGCCTCGTAGTCACCGCCATGGAATTTCCAATCGGCAATATCGTGCAGAAGCGCGCCCAGCTCGGTGATTTCCGGGTTGGCTTCGGGCGAATGGGCGGCCAGCCTACGGGCCATCAGCCATACACGGCGGATGTGCGCCCAGTCGTGCCCGCTGCCTTCGTCGGCAAATTTTTGTTCGATAAAGGCAGCGGTGGCGGTAATTAAATCCATAAAATCGGAGTGCGTAAAGGGGCCGAAAAAGCCGCATTGGGGGGCAAGTTAGCACGTGCAGACGGGCGCAAACGACCGCGCGGCGAGACCGGCTGGTAAGCGGTTGAGCCCTTGGGTCGTTTCTTCGCACTTCATTGCCCTATATGAAAGCACTGCTCCGCTCCTTTCTCGCGCTCGCCTTATTGGCCCAACTGACGGTGCTACCGCAACGAGTAGCAGCGCAAACGCCAGTTGCCGCCGATACCACCCACAAATACCAGAACCCAGCCGGAGTGTCGGCCGCGGGCCGGAAGTCTTTTTTCAAAAGCAAAGGTTTTCGCGCCACCATCGTGCCTGCCTTGCTAATTGGGTACGGGGCCAGCACCATCTACGGCAACGGACTCTACAGCTCGTACCAAGCCAAGCACGCCATCCGCAGTGAGTTCGGCACTTACCGCAGTCACATCGACGATTACCTGCAGTGGGCGCCGTATCTTGAGATACCGGCGGTGTTGCTCGGCGGCGTCGAGTCGCGCAACGACCGGCTGAATCTCGCCCTGGTGGTGGCAAAAAGCGAGCTTATTATGCTGGGTTCGGTGTACATTGTGAAAACGCTCAGCCACATTCAACGCCCGGATTCTTCCAACCACCTCTCCTTCCCCTCCGGTCACACGGCGCAGGCCTTTCTGGCGGCCAGCATCGTGCACGCCGAGTTCCGCGACAAAAGCCAGTGGTACGGCGTGGGCGCCTACGCCCTGGCCACCAGCGTGGCCGCGTTTCGGATGATAAACAACAAGCACTGGCAGTCCGACGTGGTGGCCGGCGCGGGCTTTGGCATTCTCTCGGCCCACCTGGCCTACCTCTCCCACCGCAACCGCTGGGGCCGCAAGCCCGGCGGCCGCGGCATCGGCGAAACCAGCCTGGTGCCGGTGTGGACCCCGGCTGGCGGCATGGGGGTGTGTTTTAATTGGCGGCCGAAGTAGGCCCTGCTGAAAGCCGCATAATCAACTACTTGCTGACAAGGCTGTTCTACCCTCCGGTAAATTTAGATACTAAGGCAAGGAGAAAAAACGGAAGAAAGAAGCAATAAGACCACCGCTCCCCGGCCCCGAAGTAAAGCGGAGTTGGGCACACTTGCGCCACTTGCCCCGTTCTGAACGCGGCGGGCCGCGACGCCGTGAAGCAGCGTGCGAAAAGAGACACCAGCTGGAGGTGAAATCTTATGGCAAGGTAGCAACAGGGCCTTTCTCCTGGTGGCGTGGGAGGCAAAAGCCCCCAGAGTGGGCGGAATTAGGGGTAATTTCCCTTGGCACGGGGATTGTAACGCCGCCGCCAAACCATCCCACTAACCCATGCAGGTCACCACTTACGAGCGGTTGCGCATCACGCACCGCACCCTGTTGCAGTCCCCACTCAAGCCAGCTGCCTTCCAGCAGTTGGTGGAGGAATTGCCCGCCCGCTTGGATGACATCGCGGTGCAACGGCCCGGCCTGCGGGAAGAGGTAGCGGGCTGCCGCGACTACGTCAAACGCCTAAGCGCCTATTTGGCTGGGCATGCCGATGCGGACCACGCCCGCCTCCTGGAGGGCCTACATCGCTGCCTGTCCTCCTTGTTTTGAGTTAGCCAATACACCCATGCAGGTATCCTTCAGCACACCCTGCAAAACAAAACGTAATGTCTCATTGAGATGCTTTCAATAAATCAAGCACATCAATGCGCACACTAAAAACCCCATGCAAATACTTGATTTACATGGGGTTTAAATACTACAGAGCCGCCTGTCGGACTCGAACCAACGACCCTCTGATTACAAGTCAGAAGCTCTACCAACTGAGCTAAGGCGGCGGGTTAGTGCTGCAAAAGTAGCCCACTGGCGCCCTTTCGCCAACGCTACGGCTTTAATTATTGAAAAAAAAGCGCCCCGGTGAAATTTTCACCGGGGCGCTTTGCATGTAAGCCAGCAGGTTAGCAACCTTAGCTGCGAATCATTTTCAACTGCTTTTTGAGGGCATCGATGCGCTTCTGGCCTTCGGCGATGCGGCCCTGGTACTCCTCGCGCAACTGGCTCGCATTCTTAGAGCGGGCAAAGAAGTCGAGGTTGGTTTGTAGGGTAGCAGCGTCGTTTTCAAGCTCGTTGATTTCCTTACGCAGCGCCATTTCCTTGCGGGTGAGCTGCTGTTGCGCGTGCGGACGGGCTTTGAGGCGGGCTACTTCGGTTTGGAACAGCAGGTTGGCGCGGTCGTCGTAGCTCAGGCCGGGCACCTGGTCGAGGTACTTGCCCAGCAGCTTGAGCAACTGGTCTTCGCTGGCGTCGCCGGTGCCGCGGTTGGGCTCGGCATCGTTGGCGTCGAAAGCCGTCGACCAGTCGGCCAGGATGGCGCGGAAGCCTTCCAGCGTGCCGGGGTTGTCGGCGTTAAGGGCGCTTACCTGCTCACCAATCTGGGCGAGGTGGGCCGTTTGCTCGGCCGAGGCCTGCTGCACCTTCTCCTCGCGCTGGCGGAACTCCTGCTTGGGCCGCTCAAACACGGCGTCGCAAGCGGCGCGGAAGCGGTGCCACAGCTTGTCGGCGAGCTTGTCGGGCACGCGGCCCACTTCCTTCCACTCCTTCTGCACCCGGATGATGGTTTGGCGGGCGGCGTCCTGGTCAGGGTTGTTTTGGGCTTCCTCGGCCTGGTCGATGAGGGCCTGCTTGGCCTTCACATTGGCTGACTTCTCGTTGTCGAGAGACTTGAAGAAGTCGTTCTTCCGGTTGAAGAAGGCCTTGTAAGCGGCCCAGTACTGCTTGTTCAGGGCATCAGCCTGGGCGCGGGGCACGAGGCCGGCGGCCTCCCATTCAGCTTTGATTTCCTGCAGCTCGTCGGTTTTCGAGCGCCACAGGTTCACGCGGTCGGTGTCGAAGGTGGCGAAGGGCAGCACGCGCTCCAGCAGGGCCTGCTTCACCACGAGGTTGGCTTTCTCCTGCGTCGAGCGCTGGTCCACAAACTCTTTGCGGCGCTGATGCAGCACGTCGGAAGCCGCAATGAAGCGCTGCCACAGCGGCTCACGCTGGTCGTTCGGCACAGGGCCGATGTTCTTCCAATCCTCGTGCAGCTTGGTCAGCTCATCGAGGGCTTTATTGATGCCGGGGGCCTGGGCCAAGGCTTCGGCGCGCTTAATGAGGCCTTCCTTGGCTTCGAGGTTGCGGCGACGGTCCAGGTCCTTCATTTGCAGGAACTGGCCCTGCTTGCTGTAGTAGATGTCGAGCAAGCCGTGATAGGTGTCCCAAATGGACTGGCTGTCTGTCTGCGGCACGGCACCGGTGGCTTTCCACTCGGCTTGCAGGGCTTTTAGCTTGGACGAGCTGTCCTTGGTTTCGGCAGCTTCCACGAGGCCGCGGAGCTGGTCGAGCAGGGCGCGCTTCTTGGTGAGGTTGTCGCCCCGGCTGGCGTCTTCGGCTTTGGCGTCCTTGGCGCGGTTCTCGCGGAACTCCTGCAAAGCCTTGTTCAGCTCTTGCTGGCCCTCGGGCTGCTGGAAAGCAAACGCCTCCGCGCCTTCGCCACCTTCGGCAAATTTCTGGCGGGCGGCGGTGCGGGCCAAGCCCACGTTGGCTTCATACTGGCGGGTAAGGTCCTGAATCTGCTTGCGATTGCGCTGGGCATCAGGCCGGCGCAGCAGGCCTACCAAATACGAGGCCTGGGCCGGCAGGTCGAGGGTAGTGAAATCCGGCGCAGGGGTTTCGGGCACGTAGGTTTCCTCGCCTTCGTTTTGCCCGGTGGGCTCCTCGCCGGCATCGATGGCAGCCACGTTGGCCGGTGCGGCATTCAGGGGCGTTTCTTCCGACGTGGTGATGTGAGCCACACCTTCGGGAGCATTTTCCAATTCCTCGGCCGAACTCAGTGCCACCGTGGGTACGGCCGGCGCGGCTTCTTCAACTGTGGCGGGCTCGCCCGTGCCGCTGAGGCTGGTTTCGGGGTCAGCAATGGGCGCGGGGGCAGCGCTGGCAATCTGCTCCTGGGCAGGCAGTGCCTCAGGCTGGGGCGTTTCGGCCACGTTAGTGGCCATATCGGCGCCGTAGTGCGCCACAGCGCGAGCCTGCGGGGCCGACATGTCGCTGCCGTCCACAGTCACCTCATCGGGCACGTGCTGGGCGGTTTCCCCGGCCGCGGTGGCTTCGGGGGTGCCGGGCGCGGGGGCGCTGGCGGGGGCGGCGGCGGCAGGAGCATCAGCGGGGGCTTCGGCCGTGCCGGCGCCGGCGGGTTGGCTGGCGGGAAGCTCGGGCGTGCCTTGGGCGGGCAGCTCCGTTTGGCTTTCGCCCGGTGAGGCAGAGCCGCCCGAGCGGCCTTGAATCTCAGCCAGGCGGCGTTGCAAAATGGTCATCCGGTCTTCGGCAGACGCGTCGGTGCCGCCGGCTTGCGGGGCAGTGGGGTTTTCTTCAGCAGCCATAAATCTTCGTAAAAGCCAGCCCGGTGCGACAGGCCAGAGGAGCGCGCAAAAAAAGTAGAAACAAAAAGGAAAAAAATATCCGCTTAAGGCACTCAGTTCAGGCGGGGGTCGACGGGGTAGTTGGCCAAAACCTTGAACCGCCCGCCTTTCTCCCGCAGAATGTCGCGCCAGAAAGCATCCGATGCCAAAGTAAACACTTTCCCGGCGCTTGCAGGGTGTCGTATCCAACTCTGGCCCTGCATTTCGCCGGCCAGCTGCCCGGCCGACCAGCCCGAGTAGCCCGCAAAGAGCCGAATTTCATCGGCTGAAACGGCTCCGCTGACCAACAGGTCCAGCAGCAATTCGAAATCGCCGCCCCAGTACACGTCTTGGCCTAGGTCCTGCGCGCCGGGCAAATCGGCGCGGCGATGCAGGTAGTGCAGGGTGTTGGGCTCAACGGGGCCGCCCATGTAAAGCGGCAGTTCGCCGGCCGCGGTAGCCAAGTGCGTGGGCAGGTCGAGCACGTCGCCCAGCGTGAGGTTGGTGAGGCGGTTCAGCACGAGGCCGAAAGTGCCGTCTTCGGGCTCGTCGCGGCACAGGAGCACCACACTGCGTTCAAAATTGGGGTCGCCCAGAAAGGGCTGGGAGATGAGCAAGGTTCCGGGACGCATAATCAGGAAGAATCGGAATGGAAGGATAAACAGGGGGTATTGCGCTTCGGCGAAGGCATCCGAGCCCAGCGCCCTCGGCGATGGTATTAACTTGCGGCGCCAACACCGTTTGGCCATCGCCCGGTAGGGTTAAACAAGACTGAGGGCCGGCCAAAATTGTTCCTTAAGTATACGGTCGATGCTGACGCCGGACCACCGCCCGTGCTCATTTCCTTTGCATTCATGAACGACTCGCAGCTCGCCGATTTACGCAAAACCTACTCGCAGCGCACGCTGGCCGAAACCGATGTGCTGCCCGACGCCGTGCAACAGTTCCGGCAGTGGCTGGACGAAGCCATCGCCGCCAAGCTCGATGAACCCACGGCCCTCACACTCAGCACCGCGGATGCCGCCGGGCAGCCCTCTTCGCGCGTGGTGCTATTGAAAGGGCTGCCCGACGACGCCGGTTTTTTGTTTTACACCAATTACGACTCGCGCAAGGGGCGCGAGCTGGCTGAGCGGCCGCTGGCCGCGCTCAACTTTTTCTGGCCTGGGCTGGAGCGCCAGGTACGCGTGGAGGGCCGCGTGGAGAAAGCACCGGCGGAGGTGTCGACCGAATATTTCCAGAGCCGCCCGCGCGGCAGCCAGCTTGGCGCCTGGGCCTCGCCCCAAAGCCAGGTGATTAGCAGCCGTGAAGAGCTGGAAGCCCGCGAACACGAATTGGCAGAGCGATTTGCCAACCAGGACCCGCTGCCCCGGCCCGAGAACTGGGGCGGCTACATTTTGCGCCCCCACCGGGTGGAGTTCTGGCAGGGCCGCCCCAGCCGCCTGCACGACCGGATTGTGTATGAGCGCGCCGGCCACGGCTGGCAGCGCAGCCGTTTGGCGCCGTGAGGTGACTGAGTAAATGAGCAACATCTCGGTGCTCACCCCTTCATTTACTCACTTGCCCATTTACGCAATTACACTTCGAAACCCTTGGCTGAAATTCAACCGGTGCGCGGCTGGCGCTACAATCCCACGCTCAGCACCAACATCGATGCGCTTGTATCTCCCCTGTTCGATGTGGTTTCGGCCAAACAGCGGGAAATGCTGTACCACAACCCGCTGAACTCCATTCATCTCACCGTGCCCGGCGATGCCGACCCTGCAGCCGCCGCTGCAGTGCGTTTGGCCGAGTGGAAGGCCTCGGGCGTGCTACGCCAGGATGAGCTGCCCGGCATCTATGTGTATTACCAGTATTTCCGGCTGCCAGGGAGTACGCGCGAGTATTGCCGCAAAGGCTTCATGTGCCACATCCGGGCCTACGACTGGGCGGAGAACGTGGTGCTGCGCCACGAGAACACGCTGCCAGCTTCGGTGAACGACCGGGCCGAGTTGCTGGCCCGCACGCAGTTCCAAACCAGTGCCACCCACGGCCTGTACCGCGACGACGCGTTCGAACTGGAAGCTTACCTCGACGAGGCCATGCTCTCGCCGCTCTACGAAACCGAGGAGGACTACCAGGGCGCCCGCGACGTGCTGGCCGTCATTCAGGACGCGGGCATCATTCGCCGTTTTCAGGCGGTGCTGGCGGCCCGGGAAGTGATTCTGGCCGACGGCCACCACCGCTACGAAGGCTCACTGGCCTACCGCCAGGCCCGGGAGTTGGCCGCCAATGGCACCGCTACCGGCCGCGAGCCCTGGAACTACCACCTCATGTACCTCACCAACGCGGCCGCCGACGACCTACGGATTTTGCCTACCCACCGCTTGCTGCTGGAATTGCCCGAGGGCCATACCGTGCCGGATATGCTGCGGGAGCTCGAAACCTACTTCGTTGTCACGCCCAAGGAAGATGCCAACGACCTACCCGAAATCATTGCCGGCAAGCCGTGGGCATTCGGGCTGTACTTGTCGGGCCAGGCCTACAAGCTGCGCCTACGCCCCGAGGCCCACGCGCTGCTGGACTGGCTTACCACCCCGCAGGTAAAGGCCCTGGATTTGACGGTGCTGCATTACTTTGTTTTCCAGCAAGTGCTGGGCGTGATGGGGGCCGATGCCCAGCGGGCCTGGCCTGGGGTGGCCTACGTGCGCAACCTGCTCGACTGCCTGCAGCGGGTGGACCGGGGCGAGGCCGTGGCGGCGTTTATCGTGAACGAGGTGACGATGGCCGAAGTGGAAGCCGTGTGCCACTCCGGCGCCGTGATGCCGCCAAAGTCGACATTTTTTTACCCCAAAACCATCGGCGGCTTCCTCTTCAGCAGCATTGCCGATGACGAAGCCGGCAACGCCTTCGCCGACTATTTTCAAGCCTCTGCCCTACCCGCGTGAAACTCATTCTAGCTTCCAATTCGCCCCGTCGTCGCCAACTGCTGGCCGACCTCGGTTTGCGCTACGAAATCCGCCTGGTGGACGTGGACGAAGACTTCCCGGCTCACCTGCGTCGGGCCGAAGTAGCCGAATACCTGGCCGCCCGCAAAGCCGCGGCCTACGTGGCCACCCTGGCCCCCGATGAGGTGGTGCTCACCGCCGACACCATTGTATGCCTCGACGACGACGTACTAAACAAGCCCGCCGACGTGGCCGAAGCCACCGCCATGCTTACCCGCCTGCAGGGCCGGTCCCACGAGGTTTTCACCGGCGTATGCCTCCGCGCGGGCGACGGGCGCGAAGTCGTATTTTCTGACCAAACCACGGTACATTTCCGCCCGCTAACGCCGGCCGAAATCAGCCATTACATCGAAACGGCCAAGCCGTTCGATAAAGCCGGGGCCTACGGTGCGCAAGACTGGATTGGCATGGTGGGCGTAACGCGCCTGGAAGGGTCTTACTTTAACGTGATGGGCCTGCCGGTGCACCGGGTGTGGGAAGAGCTGGAAAATCTGCTGGGCCCACCCTCAGTTTGGAATGGACTCGGTACTATCAATGCCGGCCACCAAGCGGAATGACGTTTCCCAGAATCTCCTTTTGGTTGCTGCTGGGCACAGCGCTACTTGCTATATGTGCTGGTTATGCTGCTCTCGTGCTCAGCACGGTCAGCTGGGTTGAAGCGCGGGCTTTGGATGTTATTTTTCCTTTTTACCGCTGGCGCACGCGCACATTTTCAGCAGCCCAGTTTCACCACCTGCGCCAACTTCTGGCTCTGGTGGCAATGCTGTACTCACTGGGCGCGGCAGTGACTGTGGGCACCGCAGCGGGCCGCCACGAGCTTCACCACTTGCGCTGCGAAAGCCGCCACGCCTGGCGCCAACTGCGCCAAGGCTTGCAGCTAAGCATCATGGAACGCCGCTGGGCCGGGGGCCTGTTTCTGGCCCTCACTGCCCTGCGGCTGTATTTCAGCCTTACCAATCCGGAATACGATGACGCGGTTTCCTACGAGGTTTTTGTGAACAAGGGCCTGTTTGCGACCAGCGCTTATTACCCCATTCCCAACAACCACGTTTTCTCGAACACCATCAGCTGGCTGTTTTACCAACTTAATCCGGGGTTCTGGTGGAGCATGCGGCTGCCGGTACTGCTCATCAGCACGGTGGCTACCGTGGGCTGGTTTGCCGTGCTGCAGCTGCGGCTGGGGTTTCGGGCGGCCGTGGTGGCCACGGCGGGGTTTGGCTGGCTACAGCTCAGCTTGTACCACGCAGGCGTCGGGCGGGGATACTGGTTGGTTATCGGGCTGGCGGGCGTGGTATTCTACGCCGTTGTGCGCTTGGGTGAGGGCACGACCCGGCCGCGCGCCGCCTGGTTGGCGCTGGCCGTGGCCAGCATCGTGGGCGGCTACACCGTGCCCACGTTTGCCTATGTGCTGGCTTCGGCTTTTACGTGGCTGGCGTTGTGTTCCATCCGCCAGAGCAGCTGGCGGCAGCTGGCGGGCGTAGCTTTGGTGGGAGCCGTAACGGGCGTCGGAATTTTGCTGCTGTACATACCCTTGTTGCTGGTGTCGGGCTTTGATAAGTTCGTAGGCAACGGCTATGTGGCCCCGCTGGAACCGGCGGTTTTCTGGGCGGGCTTTCCGGCTTACATCTGGCACAACGAAGGCTTTCTGGCGGGGCAGCGCACGCTGGGCGCCCTCATCACGCTGCCGGTGCTGGGGCTGGTGGTTTGGCTGTTGTTTCGGGCTCGCAAAGGCCAGCTGCCCACTGAGCAGGCGTCTCGCCTGCACCGGATGGGCCTGCCCGCGCTGTGGTTTATGGCACTACCCTACATTGCCATTGCCTTCCAGCACGTGTTCCCGCCCGAGCGGGTGATGCTGTACAAAGCCTGCTTCTTTTTCATGCTCCTGGGTTTGGTAGTTGATTGGGTCCTCCTGCGCTGGCCTGCGCGGCGTCCCTTGCGCCGCGCTCTGGCCACGCTGGCCATTCTCTTTGCTGCCTACGAGACCTATGCCGTGGTAAGGGTAAACCCGGCGGCGCGCAGCACCAATGGTTCCTATCACGCGGGCTTGCAATGGCTGGCCACCCAGGCTCCCGGCCCAGTGCTCATACCCGAGCCCACCCACAATCTTTTCTTTCGATTTTACGCCCACTCGGAAGAGCGCCAGCGCCCGTGGCATTTCGACAATCTGCAGCAGCCCGGCATTCGCTACCGCTACGTGGTAGCTTTCCCCCAAGACCGCGGCTTTTTCAAGCCCCGGTTTCCGTTCGCGCCGGCCTACCACAATGCCCAAGTCGACATCTATGTGGTACCAGCAAATTTCCCCCTCCAAGCCAACGCCTGGCGGCACGATTAGGCACTTACCGCTAGCCCCGCGCCACCAGCGCAATACCGGCCACAATGAGCACCAACCCGCCCAGTTGAGCCGGCGTAATTGTTTCGCGCAACAGGCCGAGTCCCAACAACGCCGTTAGCAGCACCGAGCCGCCCACAATAACGGGCGTACCCACCGACGAATTAACGCCCCGCTGAAACACCACAAAGGTCAGAATTTCGGCCAGCCCCACTCCTAGCCCGGCCAGCGCCGCCAGTCCCAGCCCGCGCGGGCTGAGGGGCAGCGGCGCTCCTTGCAGCTTCAATCGCAGCAGCCAGACGGCTCCCAGAGCTGCGGCCACCAGCTGAAGTACTACCGCCCCCACCGCCGGCGGCAGGTGGTTGGAAGCCAGCTTGATGAACAAGTTGTAAAGCGCCAGGCAAAAAGCGGTGAGTAGGGCAAGCGGCAGCCAGTTCATGCGCGGCGGATTTTAAACCAGTTTGTAATTGCGATACTCACCAATGCGGTAACCGGAGGCCCGTTCCAGCCAGTGCTTGAACCGGTCCTTGAGGCGGTAGCGGTTACGGGTCATGTCGTGGTCGTACTGCCAGTTTTGCTGCCGGATGCGCGCCGCCAGCACGGCCGGGTGCCTGCCCGTGAAGCGCTGCAGGGAATCAACCTGGCTGTAGTCGAACTCGGCGGCGGGCACCACGTTCTGGGCAACCCAGTCGTCGGAATGCCACAGCTTATTGAAAGTCTCCTGCTTGCGCTGCATGGCGGCAGGCGTTTTCACCCAGCCGTAGTGGTGCACGGTGGCCTCGAGCAGCTTCACCCGCAGCTTCTGGTTTTCGGGCTTGCGGAAGCCCTGCGCGTCGCGGTACGAATACACGCCAATGCCGGGCCGCACAATGCGAATTTCGCGCCGGTACCAGCGGTAGGAGTCGCCCACGTAATCGTAAGAGCCATAAAAGTGGCGGTAGTTCAGCAACAGGCCGTCCACCGTTTTGTCGTTTTTCCAGCGCTCCATACCGGCCCGAATGGCCGGATAATCGGCTTCGTGCAGCACTTCGTCGGCCTGCAGGTAAATGGCCCAGTCGGCATCGGCGGGCACCGCGGCCAAGGCCTTGTCGGTTTCCACGGCCAGCACCCGACCGCCCTCGCGCAGGGTGTCGTCCCACACGGTTTCGATGATGCGAATTTTGGGCGAATTGACGCCTTGAATTAACCCCAAAGTGTCGTCCTCGGAGTTGCCCACGGCCACGACTACTTCGTCACACAGCGGCAGCAATGAGTTGATGCTCTCGATTGCTGGATAATCGAATTTAATGGCATTGCGGACGAAGGTGAAGCCAACTACTTTCATAAGAGCCTGTTGTGGTTACATGCCATTTATTTAGCAGTATTCCATTTGTAATACCGACGAGGAAAACCCTGCTTTTCGGCCCGTGTTTGCAGTAGGTGCTTCAGACCGTAACCATATACCACAAACGTTAGAACTAGGAAGAATTCCGGCAACAGCTTTTGCCAATTTGCATTGCCAACGACTGAAATTCGAAGACAAACAACAGCTAATAGAAGCCAAAGTGCCAACGCTAAAAAAGCCATTACAGGAGCCATTCCACTTACTAAGCTGGTATGAGTTCCGAGCAAGGCCAACATCAACGCCAGCGCTGTAACTACCCCAGCAAGCAACACTCTCACCGCAGCTTCTCCTTCAGTATCTCCATTTCCACCGCCGGCGAAATCCGTTCATACAGCACGTTGAAAGCCGCCTCGGTAATGGGCATGTTCACCTTGAGCTTCTTGTTCAGCTCGTGAATGGACTTCACGGCGTAGTAGCCCTCGGCAATCATATTCATTTCCAGCTGCGCCGATTTCACGGTGTAGCCGCGGCCCACCATGCTGCCGAAGGTACGGTTGCGCGAAAACTGCGAATAGGCCGTCACCAGCAAGTCGCCCAGGTAGGCCGAGGCCGATAGGTCGCGCGGCTGCGGGTTGATGGCTTGCAGGAAGCGGCGTATTTCCTGCACGGCGTTGCTCACCAGCACGGCCAGAAAGTTGTCGCCGTAGCCCAGGCCGTGGGCGATGCCGCCGGTGAGGGCAATGATGTTTTTCATCACGGCGCAGTACTCAATCCCGTCGAGGTCGGCGGCCGGGTGGGCGCTCACGAAGCGGTTGCGCAGCAGCTCGCAAAACTCCAGCGCCAGCCCCGCGTCGGGCGAGCCGATGGTGAGGTAGCTCTGCTTTTCCAGGGCCACTTCCTCGGCGTGGCAGGGCCCGGCAATAACGCCTAGCTGGTGCCGTCCCAGCCGGAACCGCTCGGCCACGTAGTCCGTCACGAGCTGGTTTTTGCCCGGAATCATGCCCTTGATGGCCGACACCACGCGCTTGTGCTTCAGGGAATCGCGGTCCAGCTTATCCAGCACGGGCTGCACGAAGGCGGCGGGCACGGCCAGCACCAGCCAGTCGGCTTCCTCAATGGCGTCCTCCAGGTCGGTGGTAGGGTACACGCGGTTCAAATCGAATTGCACCGCTGAGAGGTAGCGCGGGTTGTGGCGGGTGCGCAGCAGGTGCTGCACGTCGTCCTTGGCGCGCAGCCACCAGTCGACCCGGGCACCGTTTTCGCTGAGGATTTTGGTGAGGGCGGTGGCCCAGGAGCCGCCGCCGAGCATGGCAATTTTTTCCAAGAGGACAGAGTTGGGATGGGATGTCGCCCGCAAAGAAAGCACGAACGTCCTGCCGCGCGGCGCGCAGCAGGACGTTCGGGGCCTTTCGGCTGGTTGGCGCATCCTTATTTCTCTTCCTCGGCGCCTTCTTTCAGGGCTTCCTTGTTCAGGCTCTTTTCGTCTTTGATATCAACCACGGCTTTGTCTTTAAGCGTTTTGGCCACGGCCCGGAACGGCCCGCTTACCACTTGCTCGCCGGCCTGCACGCCGCTCAGGATTTCAATGTTCTGAAAGTCGCTGATGCCCGTTTTCACCGGCGTCATCATTGCCTTGCCATCGCGCACCACAAACACCACTTCCTGAATCTGCGCCTTGGGCGCCGCCGGCTTGTTGTCCACCACGGTCACTTTGCCCTTGCCGCCTTCGTCTTCCTTGGCCGCGTTCTTGAGGTCGGTCGAGTCGGAGCGCGTGGTCACGGCGGCCAGCGGCACGCTCAGCACGCCGTTTTTGCGGTCGGTGATGATGTCGACCGAAGCTGTCATGCCCGGGCGGAAGGGCACGATGGTTTGGCCGCGCACTGTGCGCACGAGGTGCTTATAGCTCTCGGGCAGCAGCCGAATGCGCACCTCAAACTCGGTCACGGCCTCGGCCGTGAGGGCATCCTTGGCCGTATTGGCAATGTTGGTGACGAGGCCGCGGAACTTCTCGTCCTTGCTGCTGTAGGCGTCAACTTCCACTTCCACCGAGTCGCCGAGGTTCACGTTGTTCACGTCGTTTTCGTTCACGTTCACGCGCACCTCCATGTTGTTGAGGTTGGCAATGCGCATGATTTCAGTGCCGGCCATCTGGGTGGTGCCCACCACGCGCTCGCCCTTCTTCACGTTCAGTTTGCTGATGGTGCCGCTCACCGGAGCGTAGATGGTGGTTTTGTTGAGGTTTTTGCGGGCTTCTTCCAGCGATGCAGAGGCGGCGCTCACAGTGCTCTGTGAGGCCCGAATCTGCTGGCGGGCGCTGTTGATTTCTTCCTGCGAAGCATTGTAAGCAGCTTGGCTGGCCTCGTAGTCGGCCTGCGAAATCACCTTCTGCTTGTAGAGCGAAGCGTTGCGGCGATAGGTCAGCTCCGTCTGCTTGGCCGAGGCCAGCAGCTGCTGCAGGCGCGCTTGGGCTTGGCCCACATTGGCGCGCTGGGTGCCCACTTGGGCGCTCTGCATGTTCACCTGGGCCTGATAGTTGTCGGGCCGAATGCGGAGCAGCAGCTGCCCCTTGCGCACGGAGTCGCCCTCCTGCACGTACAGTTCAGTGATTTCACCCGATACGTCGGGCGAGATTTTCACTTCGGTCTCTGGCTGCACTTTGCCCGAAGCACTTACCTTCTCCACAATACTGGCCGGGCCGGCCTTGGCCACCAGCACTTCCACGCCAATGGGTTTGCCCACCCAGCCTTTTTTCTTCGCCACGCTGTAGCCTACCAGCAGCACCAGCACCAAGCCCAGCAAAATATACAGTAAACGGTTGTTTTTCATGAAAAAGTAATCAGTATTGAGTAGTCAGTATTCAGACTTTATTTGCACAAGCGTCGGTACTGGCCGTTGGCAATCAGAATTCACGTCTGATTACCGAATACCCAATACCGACTACCAAAAAAATTACAGCGCCAGCGGCTTGCCCTGGTAAAAGTCGAGCACCTTGCGGCGGAAAATGTAGCTGTACTTGGCCTGAATGCGGTTCGACTCGGCAAACGTTAGGTTGTTCTTGGCGATGTTGAACTCGGTGCCGTTCAGCAAGCCGTTGTTGAAACGGATTTCCGAGTTGCGCTGCGTGAGCGTGAGGGCCGTTACCTGCCGTTTGGCTGCCGCGTACTGCAGCTGGGCCGCGCGGGCATCGGCGTAGGCCTGCTCGATGCTCTGGCGCAGGGTGAGGCGGGCCTGCTCGGCGCGCACGTTCTGGGCCTGCTCGTTGATGATGGCGCGCTGCACGCTGGTGCGCACCTGCAAGCCATTAAAAATGGGGACGTTGAGCGAAAACTGGATTTGCTGGCCCAGGTTCTGGTTCAGCTGGTCCCAGAAGCCCTGCGGCAAGTTGATGATGTTGCGCTGGTAAGTCGTCACGGTCAGCGGGGTTTGTACGCCGCCGTTGTTCACAAAAAACGTGCTGCGGCGGGCCGTCGAGTCGTTGCCTATCTGCGTGACGGTGCGCACCGACGAGTAGCCCGAGAACACCTGCCCCGTCAGGGCCAGGCGCGGGTAGTAGCCGCCGCGGGCCAGGTCGGTGCCGCGGCGCGCGCTTTGCACCCGCAGCTCGGCCGCCCGGATTTCGGGCAGCCGGCCCGCCGCCGTTTGGTAGGTTTGGTTCAAATCCAGCGCAAAGGCGCCTTCCTCGTCGGGGTCGGGCAGTTGAGGCACGGCCACGGCAAAGCCGGCCGCGTTGGCCGGGTCGATGTTCATAAGCTGCAGCAGCGACAGCCGGGCCAAATCCGCCTGGTTCTGTGCAGTCACCACGTTCAGCTCATCCGTGGCCAGCTGCGACTGGCTATCCAGGAGCGTGCTTTCCGGAATGCTGCCGGCCTTGAGCAGAATTTTGGTGCGGGCAATCTGCTCCTGGTCGCTGGCTACGCGGGTTTGGTTGGCGCGCACCAGCTCCTGGGCCAGCACCAGCTGCAAAAACGCGGACGCCACGTTCAGGCTCAGGTCGTTGCGGGCCTTTTCGATGTCGGCCAGGCTGGCTTTGTAGTCCAGGTCGTTGCGCTTGATGGTGTTGCGCAGCTGAAATCCCTGAAACAGTGTGACCTGCGCCACGCCCGCAAAATTGTTGGCCCGCACCGTCTGGCTTTGAAACTCAAACGTGAGCGGGTTCACGCTCGTGCCGTACTGCCAGTTCTGCGAGCCGCTCAGGTTCGCCGATGGCAACAGCGCGGCGCGGCTCTGGCGCAAAATCTGCTGGTTGTTTTGGGCCTGCAACTCGCTCAGGCGCACATTCAGGTTGTGGGCCAGGGCGTAGTCTACAGCTGCCTGCAGGGTCCAGGGGCCAGAGGGCAGCGCCTGGGCCGTGCCGCTAGCGGCTGCGGCGGGCGGCGAGCCCGGCACGGCCGGGGTTTGGGCCAGGGCGGGCGGGGCCAGCGCCAGCGCGCCCGCCAGGCCGGCCAGCAGCCGTCGCTTGAGCAAAGCGGAGGGGGTAGTCCGTTGTTTCATCTTGCAGAAAAGTAGGGTCTTGGAAGTGGCAGTAGCGGGAATAATAACGTTATCGGCAATGCGCAAATTTTATTACTGAACGGCCTTATTCCAACGTGGGAATGTAGGTGATGTGCTGCACCCAGCTCAGCTGGCGCAGGTAGGCCAGGGTGATTTCTTTGATGGGGCTGTCCATCTCGATGAACTGCCGGGCCGCGTCGTTGCGGCCCTTGCGGCTCACAAACATGGTGGCGATGTTGCACTGGTCGTGGGCAATGACCGAAGCAATGAAGGCAATGGAGCCCGGCACGTCGTCGGCGTCGATGATGAGCGTGTGCAACGACCCCGAGAAGTCAGCCGGAAACCCGTCGACTTCCACAATGCGGATGACGCCCCCGCCCCGGCTCTGCCCCACTACTTCTACCCGGCGCCCGGTGGCCCCGTCCAGCAGATTCAGCTTGATGGTGTTGGGGTGCATGGTCGAAGCATTGCCTACGCCCTGAAAGGTGTACTGCAAGCCCGCCTCGGCCGCGTGGTCGAACGCCGTACGGATGCGGGTGTCGTCGGGCGCATAGCCCAGCAGGCCGGCCACGATGGCGCGGTCGGAGCCGTGGCCCTCGTAGGTGCGGGCAAACGAATTGTAGAACGTGATGACCGCCTCGGTGGGCACGGCGCCCAGAATGCGGATGGCCGCGCGGGCAATGCGCACCACGCCGGCGGTGTGCGAGGAGCTTGGTCCAATCATCACGGGACCAATCATATCAAAAATGCTGGATTTCTCGGCCATGCGCGAATGCTCCCGTCTATGGTTGCGGGGTTAAAAGTAGCGGACGAAGGCTGAATCTGAACGGGTCAGGCGGCGGCGGGCCGCTACGGTTCTGGTATTGCAAGGGGCAGAGACGCGGCGGAAGCCCCACAGTTGCAAATTGTTCGGCACGCCGCGCAATGGCGGGTATTGGAACCTCAGTATTTTGACGATATTTGCCGGCGCCGCCACCCACGGCTTTTCCCACCTCATCCCCCTCTTCCCTACTATGTCCGCCCCACCCACCCCGGACGAATTTTCTCCGGCTGTGCTGGCGCAGTTGCGCCGGCTTCAGGAAAAATACGTTCCCGACGGCCAGGACCTGGCCGCTTACCTTGAAGGTCTCTACCACGCCAAGTACATCAATTACTGGGATTATATCGAGTTAGACACTTTACTCTCCCTCCAACGCCCGCTCACCAACCTGCCCGACGAGCGGATTTTCATCATGTACCACCAGATTTCGGAGCTGTATTTCAAGCTCTGCCTCTGCGAGTACGAGCAAATTGGCGACCTGCAAACGCCGACCCTCGGCGAAGTGGTGCTACGCTTGGGCCGCATCAACCGCTACTTCGAAAACCTCATTGATTCGTTCGACGTGATGGTCGACGGCATGGACAAGCAGCAGTTCCTCG
This sequence comes from Hymenobacter monticola, assembly GCF_022811645.1. Lineage (NCBI taxonomy): Bacteria > Pseudomonadati > Bacteroidota > Cytophagia > Cytophagales > Hymenobacteraceae > Hymenobacter > Hymenobacter monticola. The sequence continues at coordinate 4,289,856 of NZ_CP094534.1, forward strand.
ATTTCCGCATGGCCCTCATGCCGGCGTCGGGCTTTCAGTCGGTGCAATACCGCATGATTGAAATTGCCAGCACCGCCTTAGAAAACCTCACCGACCAGGTGAAGCGCCAGACCCTGGGCGAGGCCTCGGCCCACGATTTCGACCAACTACTGGGCTGCATTTACTGGAAAGCCGGCGCCACCATCGAAGCCAGCGGCGCCAAAGCCCTCACCCTCATCGAGTTCGAACGCAAGTACACGGCCGACCTCGTGCGCCACGCCGCCGCCTTCCACGACCGCAACGTGTGGGCCGTGGTGCAGCGCCTGCCCGAGGCCGAGCGCAACCACCCGCGCCTGGTGCGGGCCCTGCGCCAGCTCGACGTGAGCGTGAACGTGAACTGGCCCCTGATGCACTTCAAATCGGCGGTGCGCTACCTGCAGCGCAACCCCGTGGACGTGGCCGCCACCGGCGGCACCAACTGGCGCAACTACCTGCCGCCCAAGTTTCAGCGGCGCATTTTCTACCCCCAGCTCTGGAGCGCCCAGGAGCTCGAAGACTGGGGCAAGGGCTGGGTCGAAAGCGTGCTGGAAGAAGGCGTGGGCGTATAAAAAAGAGTGAGGACTTATGAAGTATTTGACGGCGTAGGTCGTCCATACCTATAAGTCCTCACTCTTTTTATAAGCCATGATAAGCCTGCCCCTCACCGGCGTCATCGACCGCCGCCTGCTGCTTAATTTTCGGGCCGACGTAGCGGCTGTCAACGCCTTGCTGCCGGCCCCATTTAGAGCGCAGGTAGTCGAGGGGCACGCCATCGTCGGCATTTGCCTGATACGGCTCAAGCACGAGCGCATTAAAGGCCTGCCGCCGCTGCTCGGCCTGACGTCGGAGAATGGCGCGCACCGCTTTGCGGTGGAATGGGAAGCTGGGGGGCAACGGCAGACAGGCGTATTTATTCCGCGGCGTGATACTTCCTCGCGGCTGAATTATTTCTTTGGCAATCAATTTCTGGGCATTCACCACCACAGCACGTTTCAGGTAGCTGAAGGCGGGGGAAAATACGCCGTTGCCTTTCAAAGCCCAGACCATACGTATTTGGAGGTAGAAGCCAAAGAAACCACAGCCTGGCCGGACACAAGCTTGTTTTCCAGCTTAGATGAAGCATCAAACTTTTTCCGGCTGGGGTCGGCCGGCTACTCGCCCCAAGCGACGGGCTGCGGCTTTGATGGCGTAGCGCTGAGTACGAATGACTGGCAGGTAGCACCAGTGGCCGTGGAACGGATTTCCTCCAGCTACTTTGCCAACGAGGAACTGTTTCCCGCCGGCTCCGTGGAATTTGATAATGCCTTGCTCATGCGGGGCACCAAACACGAATGGCAGCGCCTGCCATCGCTTTAACCCCGCTTTTCTCAAAGAAAGCGAAGCCGGCCGGCAACTAAAACCTGCCGCCGGGGCGTACATGCGGTAAGCTGCCCTTCTGCGCACTAAAACCCGTCATGACCGAAGAAGAACAAAGAATAATCGATACCTCGCTCGAACAGGCTCGCAAGCTGCACGACAACGTGCGCCAGATGTGGGACGGCGACACGCTGGCTACCTTTTACTACGGCGTTATTTCGGGCGCCATTGCCCGTAGCGGACCCGAAGTGGCCAAGGCCCTCACCGCCATGCTTACCGAGGTGTACGCCAACACGGCCAAGTCGCATGTCGACCTGGGCAAGCTGGCCAACGGCTTTGCCAACGGCAGCACCAGTGCGTCCACCGACGCCGGTGGGCCGTTGGCTTAAGCCAGCTAATTGTCGTTCAAGTGCCCTTTTTCGGCCTTGGTTTCGCTCATGCGCCAGTACACCAGCAAAGAAATGAGGGCGCAAGCTGTGACGTACCAGTAAAACCATTCCTCTACCTGCTGCTCTTTGGCGAACAAGGCCACGTACTCGGCGGTGCCCCCGAATATGGCCACCGTGAGGGCAAACGGCAGGCCCACGCCCAGCGCCCGGATTTCGGTGGGGAAAAGCTCGGCCTTCACTACCGCGTTGATGGATGTGTAGCCGCTCACCACAAACAACGCGGCCACCAGCAAGCCAGCGGCCAGCCAGGCGTCGTGCGTCTGGGCCAGCGCGCGCAGCACCGGCACCGTGCCCAGGGTGGCCCCAATACCGAACATGAGCAACACCGGCCGCCGGCCAATTTTATCGGAGATAGCGCCCAGCAGGGGTTGGAAGAACAGCGCCACCGTCATCACCCCAAAGGATATAACCGTTGCAGTTTCCTTGCTGAACCCGGAGGTATTGACCAGGAATTTCTGGGCGTAGGTGGTGAACGTATAGAAAGCCAGCGTACCGCCCAGCGTCAGCCCGACCACGGTTAGCACGGCTTTCGGGTATTGCAACAAGGTCTTTAGTTGACTCGGCCTGCTGCTTGCTGCGGCGGCTTCACCTTGCGCATGTCTTTGCTGCGCGAAGGCGGCCGTTTCGCCCATGTGGGTGCGCAGAAACAGTGCGCCCATGGCCGCCAAAGCGCCAATCACAAAGGGAATGCGCCAGCCCCACTCGCCCAGCTGTGCGGGCGTCAGCAGTTGCTGCAGCGCGAGCAGGACAACCAAGGCCAGCAGCTGCCCGCCCATTAGGGTCAGGTATTGAAAGCTGGACCAGAAGCCGCGGTGCCTCGCGCCGGCCATTTCACTCAAGTAGGTGGCAGAAGTGCCGTATTCGCCGCCCACGCTGAGGCCCTGCACTAGGCGAGCCAGTAGCAGCAGCGCCGGCGCCGCCACCCCAATGGTGGCGTAGCCCGGCGCCACGGCAATGAGCAGCGAGCCGCTGGCCATCAGGCGTACCGACAGCAGCAACGCGGCGCGGCGGCCGTGGCGGTCGGCGTAGGCCCCCAGCAGCCAGGCCCCCAGCGGACGCATCAAAAAACCAACGGCGAAGATGGCCGCGGTGTTGAGGAGCTTGGCGGTGTCATCGCCGCTGGGGAAAAAAATGGGTGCGAAATAAAGGGCAAACCCCGAATAAGCGTACCAGTCGTACCATTCAACCAGGTTGCCAATGGAGCCGCTCACGATGGAGCGAAGGCGAGAAGTGGGAGCAGCGGGAGCAGTCATGCAGCAAATAAAGAAGCTAAGGCATCAGTACTATTGAACGGCTCGGTTCTACGCTGGTCTAGCAGGAACTGTCGTCATTGTTCTGCGCTTGTTTGTTTTCGCTACCTGCCTAGGCGGCACCATTGGGAGCTTCTTAACTTTGTTTGACTTTTTGTAATGATTTCTTTACTGAAGGATAGCCACCTTTCATATTACACAAATGAATAAAGAAGATTTAGAGATTTTCCTGGCCCCTGAAGTAGCATTCGATGAGTTCGAGCGTTACGAGGCAATTTTGCGACAAGCCGGCATACCCCCGGGAAAAGCTGATTATGTGCACATACAGCGCCGCTCCATAGATGCCCGCGGCCGTCAACCACTGATTCGCTTACGCGCTAGCATTTACACAAAAGGCACACCAAAAGAATTGCTTGGCCCGTGGTTTGTTTATCCAAATGTTAACAACCAAAAGCGCCCAGTTTTGATAATAGGTGCTGGACCTGCGGGGCTTTTTGCCGCGCTTCGTTGCATCGAGCTTGGTTTGAAACCCATCGTGCTGGAACGGGGCTTTGACGTGCGCGCCCGTCGCCGTGACTTGGCCGCTATTAACAAAGAGCAAACCGTTAACCCTGATTCAAACTATTGCTTCGGGGAAGGCGGCGCGGGCACATATTCCGACGGCAAGCTTTACACCCGCGCCACCAAGCGCGGCGACGTGGGGCGCGTGCTGCGGCGGCTGGTGCAGCACGGCGCCACCCCCGACATCCTGGTGGACGCCCACCCCCACATCGGTACCAACAAGCTGCCGGCGGTGGTGCAGGCCCTGCGCGAAGCCATCATCGAGGCCGGCGGCGAGGTACGGTTCGACACGCGCGTGACGGATTTGATAATTGAACAGAACCGGCTGCGCGGCGTGGTCACGGCGGCGGGCGAAACCGTGGAGGCCGACGCCACCATTCTGGCCACCGGCCATTCGGCCCGGGATATTTACGAGCTGCTCGACCGCCGGGGCGTGCTCATAGAGGCCAAGCCGTTTGCGATGGGTGTGCGGGTGGAGCACCCGCAGGCGTTGATTGACCAGGCCCAGTACCGCCGCACGGAGCGCGGCTTGCTGCCCGCGGCCTCGTATTCGCTGGTGCACCAAACCGAAGTGCAGGGCCGGCAGCGGGGCGTGTTTTCGTTTTGCATGTGCCCGGGCGGATTCATTGTGCCGGCGGCCACGGCACCCGGTGAGGTGGTGGTGAACGGCATGAGCCCGAGCCGGCGCGACTCGCGCTTTGCCAACTCCGGCATTGTGGCCGCCGTGGAGCTGGAAGACCTGGACGTGCGCCAGCACGGGGCGCTGGCCGGCCTGCGCTTCCAGCAGGCGCTGGAGCAGCGGGCTTGCCTGGCGGCCGGAGGCACCCAACAGGCCCCCGCCCAATTGCTCGGCGACTTTTTAAAAAACAAAGTTTCCAGCCAATTGCTGGAAACTTCCTACCAGCCCGGCCTGGTGTCGGTGCGCATGGACGAGGTGCTGGGCCCGGTGCTCGCCGAACGGCTGCGCCAGGGCTTCCGCGATTTTGGCCGAAAAATTCCGGGTTATGCCACCAACGCGGCCCAGATTGTGGGCGTCGAAAGCCGCACGTCTGCGCCGGTGCGCATCCCGCGCGACAGGGAAACCCTGCAGCATCCGGTAGTGGCAGGGCTGTTTCCGTGCGGCGAGGGCGCGGGCTACGCCGGCGGCATCGTGTCGGCGGCCATGGACGGCGAGCGGTGCGCCGAAGCGGTTTTGGCCGTTTTGTCGTAGAAGGGCAATGAGCAAAACGGGCCGCTTGGCGCACGTACAGGCGGCCCGTTTTGTTGTTCTCTCGTCAAGCCCGGTCCACGGCCCGCGGCCGCTTCCTCCACTTGCAATTCCTTCTCATGAAAAAGACCCTCGTCCTCGGCGCTTCCGATAACCCCGCCCGCTACTCTTTCCGGGCAGCGCACATGCTCAAAAAACACGGCCATGAAGTGGTGCCCGTTGGCATCCGCAAGGGTGAAGTAGCAGGTATGCCCATTCACACCGACCGGCCGCAGGAAACCGATATCGATACGGTGACACTTTATGTGGGGCCGCAAAACCAGCCTGGCTGGTACGACTATATTCTCGACCTCAAGCCCAAGCGCATCCTGTTCAACCCCGGCACTGAAAACCCGGAGCTGGAACGCCTGGCCCAGCAGCGCGGCATCCGAACCGAAGAGGCCTGTACGCTGGTGCTGCTGTCCATTGGGCAGTATTAATCTCGCCGGCTAAGCTTGCAAAGGCGCTGTCAATTTTGATTGGCAGCGCCTTCTTTTTTCTTTCGCGCAATCAAGCCTGCAACAGCCAGCCGCCGTTCGGCACCAGCGACACAAAAACGGTTTGGCCCACCACCCACTGGCCGATGGGTTGACGCACGCGCACCCCATTATTGGGCAAAGCCACTTCTACTTCGTCGTGATTGCCAAAGTAGCGAACCGAGCTGACGGTTCCTTGCAGGCCCGGTTTGGTGGTTGAAAGGCGAAATTCCTCGGGCCGCACGAGCAGGGCTCCGGCAGCGGGCTGGCGAGGCAACAGCCGGCGGCGGGCCGCCCCGCGCACCAGGGAGTAGTCGCCAAACAAAGCCGCGGTGTATTCATCGATGGGCTGCCGGTAAATCTGCGCGGGCGCGCCTTGCTGCACAATGCGGCCCTGGTGCAGCACCAGGATTTCGTCGGCCCAGGGCAGGGTATCGGCCGCGTCGTGCGAAACGAGCAGGCAGGTGATGCCAAGCCGGGTGCCCAGTTCGTCGATGACCGTTTGGAGGATGCGCTTGTGTCCGCGGTCGAGGTTGGAGAACGGCTCGTCGAGCAGCAAGAGGCGCGGGGCCCCCAGCAGCAGCCGGGCCAGCGCCACCCGCTGCTGCTCCCCGCCCGAAAGCTGGTCGGTGCGACGCTGGGCCAGGTGGTCGATGCGGCAGAGGGCGTACAGGGCCTGCGCTTCGGCCGGGGGGCGCTTGTTGGCGTAGCGCAGCACTTGCTCCACGCGCAAGGAGTGCGGCAGGTCCGACTTCTGCGAGAGGTAGGCCACGCCGGGGTGGCCCGGCACGAGGACTTCGGCGGGGCCTCGCAGCCGGTCGCCGCCGATGCGCACCTCGCCCGCGCTGGGCTGAATGAGTCCGGCAATGATTTGCAGCAGCGTGCTTTTGCCCGTGCCCGACTCGCCGGCCAGCGCCAGCTTGCGGTGGGCCGGCTGGCGGAAGCTGATGTTTTGCAGCACCGGGTTGCCGTGCTCTTCCAAACCAATACCCGAAACCGTGAGCAACTCCATGCGCGTCAAACCAATCGGGCAGCAGATATAAACGTCAGCCGTGGCCCTACCCAAAGCCTGGCGCCCGAAAGCCGCCGCAAGCTACGCCGGCCCGCCGGAGCAAGCGGGGACGAAAGTAAAATTTCGCATGTTTTAATCCTGATTCCGTACGGATGGCCGCGCAATTGGCGGGTTCCTTTGTTAAAAGTTTCGCTTGTCTTCCTGACCCGCTTTCCATGTCACCCTCCCCCGCCAATACCACCCTCGAAATTGAAGGCATGAGCTGCGCCGCGTGTGCGAAGGCTGTGGAGAAGTCGTTGGCGCGCACGCCCGGCGTGCAAAACGCCGTAGTGAACTACGCCACCGAAAAAGCGACCGTGCAGTATCTGCCGGAGGTAGCCACCCCAGCCGCCTTGAAAGCCGCCGTCGAAAACGCGGGCTATGGGGTGGTAGAGCGTGCCCCCGCTGCCGACGCGGCCGCGCGCCAGGCCGAAACCGACCAGGAAAAAGCGGCGGCTTACGCCCACCTGAAGCGGCGCTTTTGGGTGGCGGCCGGGCTCGCAGCCCTCATCATGCCGCTGAGCATGCTCATGCTGTGGCCCGCTGCCCTGCGCCATTTGAACATGCAGTGGCTCAACTTGGCCCTGCTCCTGCTCACGCTGCCGGTGCTGCTCTACAGCGGCGCAGGATTTTATCGCTCCGCCTGGAAAAACCTGCGCCACCGCACCGCCAACATGGACACGCTAATTGCCCTCGGCACCGGCGCGGCCTTCCTATGTAGTATAGCCGCCACGCTGGTGCCTGGGTTTTTCACTGAGCGCGGGCTCATACCCGAAGTTTATTACGACACCACCGCCACAATCATTGCCCTGATTTTGCTGGGCAAGGTGCTGGAGCTGCGCGCCAAAACCCAGACATCGGCCGCCATGCGGGCCCTGCTGGGCCTGCAAGCCCGCACGGCCCGCCTCGTGCGCCCCAGCGGCCAGGAAATAGACGTGCCCATTGAGCAGGTGCAGTTGGGCGACATCGTATTGGTGCGGCCGGGCGAGAAAGTCGCCACCGACGGCGTCATCACCGAAGGTCAGTCGGCCCTCGACGAAGCCATGCTCACCGGCGAAAGCCTGCCCGTCACCAAAAAAACCGGCGATGCCGTGTTTGGCGCCACGCTCAACAAAACGGGTTCGTTCCGTTTCCGGGTAACTAAAATCGGGGCCGACACCTTGCTGGCGCAAATTGTGAAGCTGGTGGAAGACGCCCAGGGCAGCCGCGCGCCCATTCAGCGGCTGGCCGACAAAGTGAGCGCCGTGTTTGTGCCCACGGTGGTGGCCATTGCCCTGCTCACTTTTGCGGCGTGGTTTGCCCTGGCCCCGGCCGAACACCGGCTGCCGCTGGCGCTGGTCAATTTTGTAGCCGTGCTCATCATTGCCTGCCCCTGCGCGCTGGGGCTGGCCACGCCCACGGCCATTATGGTGGGCACGGGCAAAGGGGCCGAGCACGGCGTGCTCATCCGCAACGCCGAGGCGCTGGAAAAAGCGTACCAGGTTAACACCGTGCTGCTCGACAAAACGGGCACCATCACCCAAGGCGAGCCCGCCGTGACCGATTTCTGGGCAGCGCCGGGCCAGTCGGTGCCGACCTTGCTATCCCAGGTGGCAGCCGTCGAGCGCCGGTCGGAGCACCCGCTGGCGGCGGCCGTGGTGCGCTACGCCGAGGCACAGCAAGCCACGCCGCTGGCGGCCACCGATTTCCAGGCCCTCGAAGGCCGGGGCGCGGCAGCCTCCGTGGCCGGGGTACCCGTGCGCATCGGCAATGCCCGGGTGCTGGCGGAAGCCGGCATCAGCCTTTCGCCAGAAGTCAGCCGGCAGGCCGAAGCCTTGTTGAAACAAGCCAAAACGGTGCTTTACGTAGCCGTAGCCGGCCAGGCCGTGGCCGTCATCGGCGTGGCCGACACCGTACGGGCCAGTTCGGCCGCGGCCATCCGTCAGCTCCAGGAGCTGGGCCTGGAAGTAATGATGATAACCGGCGACAACCCTGCCACCGCCGCCCAGGTAGCGGCCAAAGTAGGCATCAAGCGCTACGTGGCCGAAGTGCTGCCAGCCGATAAAGCCGCCCAGGTGAAGGCCCTGCAAGCCGAGGGCCGTGTGGTGGCCATGGTGGGCGACGGCATCAACGATGCGCCCGCGCTGGCCCAGGCCGACATCGGCCTGGCCATGGGCGCCGGCACCGACGTGGCCCTCGAAGCCGCCGGCATCACCCTCATGCGCTCCGATTTGCAAAGCGTGGTTACGGCCATCGAGCTGTCGCGCCAAACCATCCGCGTTATCCGCCAGAACCTATTTTTTGCCTTTATATATAATACGCTGGGCATTCCCATCGCGGCCGGGGTGCTTTACCCAGTGTTTGGCCTGCTGCTTTCGCCCATGTTGGCGGCCGGCGCCATGGCCCTGAGCTCGGTATCGGTGCTCACCAATTCGCTACGCTTGCGCCGCTTCCGTCCCCAGTAACTCAGGCCGCTTTGTGCCAGCGGCGGCGCTTCGGCTCGCGGTGAACGATTCCCAACGTGAGCCGATGCGCGCTGTTCATAACGAAACGCCCAGACGCCTATATTTGCTGCCTTACGGTGATGGATTTCCACCGCGAACCGCCGGAGCTTCCCCGCTCCGCGCTGATGATTCCTACCGCCCGGACGGCCACAGGGGCCGCGCCGTCTAGCTCATCACGTTCGCCGCCATGGCCCCTCGCTTCGATTTTGCCCGCCTCCTGCCCACCCATGTTCGCCGTTTAGACACAACGGCCGGCCTCCTGTATTTGCTGCGCTGGCTGCTTATTTGTGCGCTGTTGGGGGCGCTGGCGGGCACGGCCTCGGCTGGTTTTCTGGTGGCACTGGATTGGGTGACGCGCTGGCGCGAAGCCCACCCGTGGGCGCTGGCGCTGCTGCCGGGCGCGGGCTTGCTCATCGGCCTGGCCTACCATTATGTTGGCGGGCGCGCGGTGCGGGGCAATAATCTGATTCTCGACGAAATCCATCAGCCCCGCCAGCTCATCCCCTTGCGGCTGCTGCCGCTGGTGCTGGGCGGCACCTTGGCCACGCACTTGTTCGGGGGCTCGGCGGGCCGCGAGGGCACGGCCGTGCAGATGGCCGGGGCGCTGGCCGACCAATTGACGCGCTGGCTGGGTTTGTGCCCGCGCGACCGGCGCCTGCTGCTCATCGCGGGCATGAGCGCAGGATTTGCGTCGGTGTTTGGTACGCCGCTGGCGGGCGCGGTTTTCGGGTTGGAAGTCTTCCTGTTAGGCTCCATTCGCTACGATGCCCTGGTGCCCAGCTTCCTGGCCGCCGTGCTGGCCGATGCCGTGACACGGGCCTGGGGTGTGGGCCACACTTCCTACCCAGCGCTGCCGACGCTGCCGCTCTCGGCCCTTTCGCTGGGAGGCGCGCTACTGGTGGGCGTGCTCTGCGGGCTGACAGCGCGCGGTTTCGCGGGGCTCACGCATGGGCTCACGCGCTTGTTCAGGCGCATTGCTTATGCCCCGCTCCGGCCGGTGGTGGGCGGGGCGCTACTGGTGCCGTTGCTGTGGGCGCTGGGCCCCAACCGTTTCGATGGCCTCGGCATTTCGGTCATCGTTGAGGCTTTCCAACACCCGCTGCCGCCCACCGACTGGGCCCTGAAACTGGCCCTGACGGCCCTCACCCTGGGCTGCGGCTTCAAGGGCGGCGAGGTGACGCCGCTGTTTTTTATGGGGGCGGCGCTGGGGAGTGCCCTGACCGTGGTGCTGCCGCTGCCGGTGGCTTTGCTGGCGGCGCTCGGCTTTGTGGGCTTGTTTGCCGGCGCGGCCAACACGCCGCTGGCCTGCACGCTGATGGGATTGGAATTATTCGGTAGCCATGCGGGCATTTACCTGGGCATCAGCTGCGTGGTGGCTTACTTGTTTTCCGGACACCGAGGCATTTACAGCTCGCAGGTAATTGGACAGGCCAAGCACTTGCGCGAAGGCCGCCAGCAGGGCAAGCCGCTGGGCGAGCTTTGATGCTGCGCTTGAGAACAAGCGAGAGAAGCGAAACCTGGTGGATTTGCTCAGCACGACCATTCCCTTTTGCTAATTTTTTTTCATACCCAGACAACCCTTAGCTGCTAATCTGCATCTGACGCCTCAACTCACCCGCTTTTCTGCTTTTTGCCCACCCCTACCGTGACCGAAGTCGAACTCATTGCCGCTTGCGTGCGCGGCGAGCACCGGGCCCAGCGCCAGCTCTACGACCGACTGGCCGGGCTCATGCTCACCGTTTGCCGCCGCTACCTCAAGCGCCGCGAAGACGCCGAGGAAGCCATGATTTTAGGTTTTGCCAAGATGTTCCGGGCCCTGCCCAACTACCGCTTCGAAGGCAGCTTTGAGGGCTGGGTGCGGCGCATCATGGTGAACGAGGCGCTGATGCAGCTGCGCCAGCGCGAAATGATGACGGTGTCGTTCGAAGATTTTGCCCAACCCGAAAACCTGGCCACTACCGCCGCCACCGCCGACACCCAACTGCAGGTCGAAGACCTGATGCACCTGCTGGCCACGCTGCCGGCGGGCTACCGCACGGTGTTCAACCTCTACGCCCTGGAAGGCTACGGCCACCAGGAAATTGCCGAGCTGCTGGGCATCAGCGAAGGCACCAGCAAGTCGCAGCTCAGCAAGGCCCGCGCCATGCTGCAGCGCCGCGTCAGCTTCGCCGCCGTGACCACCGAATGACCCGGGGCTCGGCGCTTTTCAACCACGATTTCTAGCTAATAATAAATATGCCTCCCGAAAATATTGATGATTTATTCCGCGAGAAGCTCGACGGCCATGCCTCACCGACCGGCGACGACCTGTGGGCCCGCCTGCAGGCCCACGTGCCCGCCGAGGCGGCCCCCACGCCTGCGCCTGCCCCGGAACGCCTCGACCAGCTTTTCCAAAAAGGCCTGACCCAACACGCTACGCCGCCCCGGCGCGAGCTGTGGGAACGCCTCGAAGACGAACACCTGCGCCCCCGGCAGCGCCGTGCCGCCGCGTGGTGGCCCATGGCCATGGCAGCTGCGGTGGCGCTGTTTCTGCTGGTGGGCAGCGGCCTGTGGCTGGGTTGGCCGAACGGCAAAATGTCGGCGGGTGAGGTGGCGTCGCGGTCGGCCCGAACCACTAACCAGCCTTCTACTGCACCGGTGACTCCGGGTGCCCCCGCCAATGGAGCTGCTGACGCTCAGCCTCAGCAGCAGGTGGCAGCAGTAACCACGGTCACTCCTGAAGCCAAAGCTGCAGCGCAGTCAATTATTTCGGTTCCGCTGCAGAAAAAAGTAATGACTGAGGCAACCCGCCCTGCAATGGTTGCATCTACCGCATCAAAGGCCAGCAAGGCAGCCCGCGAGCAGTCTGCAAGCCACTCGAAAGCAAGCTTCCGGCCGTTGGACGCAACCACCGAAACTGCTCCCCAAGTGGCCCGCACCCCGGCCCAGCCCGCCGCTCACCCGGCCCCCGCTTCCGGCGTTGACGAGCACCGGAAGGCCTTGATAAATACGCCGATGGTTGCCCAGGCACCCCAATCCAATCCGACCGTGGAAAACGTCCCGGCCACAGCCAGCGGGCTCATCACGGTGGATGTGCGGGCCGGCGACGCCGACGCTCGGCCTGCCAAGGCCGCTACCTCGGCCCTGGCTTCGGCCGAAGCCCCGGCTGAGCGCAAGCGCCTGGGCGGGCGCCTGCTCCAACTGGGCGGCCGCCTGGTGCGGGGCGAGCAGGTCAACCTGGCCGAGGTGACCGGCCTGCCCGAAAACGTGACGCTGCGGGCCACCTTGGCCGGCCGCACGGTCACGAAATCCATTCAATTGTAATTCACTTCTTTCTTTTTAGAAATCATGCAACGCGCTTTTCTCCCCTCTTTTCTGTTGCTAACTGCCCTCACGGCCGGGCTGAACGAGGCCCGCGCCACCCGACTCGCGCTGCCCGCCTCGGTGCAAGACACCATTGTGATGCGCCTGCCCAACCGCGCCACTCTCACCCTCACGGTGCGCGACGCGGCCCAGCTGCGCCAGCTCAAAAACTACCACCTCGACTCGCTCACCACCCGCCTGGCCACCTACATCACGCAGGCCGAGGCCGCCGCCAAGGCCGGCACCACCAACCAGGTGACGATGCGCTTCTACCCCGACAAAGACCAGCCCGGCCAGAACCTGCCCGAGGAAATCCGCATCACGGCCCACAAGCCCGGCACCGACGGCACCAAAGGCCCCACCAAAACGCAGGTGTTTCTGAACAAAAAATTCGGCATCAAGACCGATAGCGATATCAATGGCGTAAACTCCATCTCCATCGACACGAACGGCAGCGCCAAAGCTACCGCGAAAGGGGACTCGGCGAAACGCGCCAACCGGAAAGACCGCCACACGGTGGACCTGCACTTGGAGCTCGGCTACAACACGTTCGTCAATTCGTCGACCAACAGCGTGAGTTCGGGTCCTCCCTCCCTTCGCTATTGGTCCCTATTCGGCGGTTCGGGCATGACCGGTATCGGCCTCGACTACGTGCAGCCCCTGGCATACAGCAAGCGCGCCAAGCTGGCCCTCACTTTCGGTCCTGAGTTCGTGAGCAACAGTTTCATGCTGCGCGGCAACGACCAGTGGGTGAAAAGCGGCGGTGTGACGACCGCGGAGCGCGCTCCCGATAGCAAGCAGATTGACGATTCCAAGCTTGTCATCAACTCCCTGAACCTGCCCCTGATGCTGCGCCTCAAGCTGCGCAACAAAGAAGACAAGCGCACCCTGTCGGCGGGCATTGGCGCCTTTGGCGGCTACCGCGTGGGCGGCAACATTACCACAGAGTACAAGCTGGCCGGCAGCGACAACAAGCACGAGGACAAGCTGCGCGGCGACCTCAACGTCAACAATTGGCAGTATGGCCTGCAAGGGGAGCTGGGCTTTCACTTCCTCCGGTTTTATGCCAAGTACAACCTGAACGAAGTATTCAAGGAAAACCAGGGCCCCCAAACCCAGGCCCTCAGCTTCGGCTTCCGCTTTATTGGTTTCTAAAGCAAGTCGAATGATAAAAAAGCGCCCCGGAAAGCCGAGGCGCTTTTTTTATTGTCTTTTGCCATCCGGAGTCTCTATTGCAAGCGAAAAAAATTATCCAGCAGAATGGCCGCCGAAATGGCCACGTTGAGGCTTTCGGCCCGGCCGCCGGCCCCGCGCGGGATGTGCAGGCGCCGCGTGAGGGCCGCCGCCACGCCCGGCGTGAGGCCGTGCGACTCGGAGCCCATCACCAGCACGCCGCGGGGCTGCAGCTGCACGCGGTGCACGTTGTCGCCGGCCAAATCGGCGCCGAAAATGCCGGTGCCGGTGGGCAGCTTGGGCAGCCAGGCGCTGAGGTCGCGCTCCCACACGGGCACGCGGGCGAAGGCACCCATGGTGGCCGACACGGTTTTGGGGGCAAACGCGTCGGCGCAGCCGGGGCTGAGCACCACGCCGGCCAAGCCGTACCAGTCGGCCAGGCGCAGCAGGGTGCCCAGGTTGCCGGGGTCGCGCACTTCGTCGAGGGCCAGCAACAATTGGCTTTCGGGCAGCGTTAGGGGCAGCGGTGCTTCGGCGGGCAGGCGGGCCACGGCCAGGGCGGTGGTATTGTTGGCCAGGGTGCCGAGTTGGGTAAGTTCGGCTTCCGACACGAGGGTGAGGGGCAGCCGGGCCGGCAGTTGGGCCTGATTTTGGGAGGCGAATTCGGCCGTGGCCAGCAGGTGTTCCGTTTCCAGGTCGGAACTTAGCAGCTCCAACACGCTTTTTCCGCCTTCGACCAGAAACGCGCCGTGGCGTTGCCGGTACTTCTTTTGGTGCAGCGACTGCACGTATTTGCCAAGTGCTTTTGAAACCATTGTTATCAACGTATTCTTCAAAGCTACGGCCCTGGCGCCGGCTGGGGCCGGTGCTGGGCCTCACGCTGCTGGCCGCCTGCTCGCCGTTTAAGCTGCTGAGGCCGGGCCAGCGCCTGCTCAGCCGGGTCGAAATTAAGGGCGTGGAGCAGGCCGACAAAGAACGCCTCACCGCGCTGGCCCAGCAAAAACCTAACACCCAATTCCCGCTGCCCAAGCTGGCCATCTACCAGCTGGGCGAGCGTTTCTACGATTCGGCCCGCATCAAAAGCAAGCTGCGCACCATTCAGACCGAGTACGCCGAGAAAATGAAGGCGGCCGGCACCGACTCGGCCCGGCTGGGCAAGCTCATCGGCCAGCGCGAGCGCAAGGTGAACCGCAAGCAGCTGGCCCTCGACAAGGGCAACGCCATCATGCGCCTGGGCGAGGCCCCAGTGGTGTATGACACTGCCATGACGCGCCGCTCGGTGGAGCAGATGACGACGTTTCTGCGCTCGCAGGGTTTCTTCCGGGCCCGCGTCGAGGCCACCGATACGGCCCGCTACCGGCGCGGCTTTCTGGCCCGGACGTTGGGCGCCGTATTTACCGGCAAGGCCGATTCGCTGGACGCCGCCAAGCGCTACCGCCGCGTCACGGTCACGTACTCCATCAAGGAAGGCCAACCGTTCCTTTACCGCCTGCAGACGCCGAGCATCCCCGATTCGGGCGTGGCGGCCGTGGTGCGCCGGGGCCAGGGCGCAACCCTGCTGAAGGAGAACGACCGGTACAACGAGGAGCTCATCGGGCAGGAGCGCACCCGCCTCGAAACTCTGCTTAAAAACGCGGGCTACTTCGATTTCCGCCAGCAGTACATCACGCTCGAAGCCGACACCAGCTACGAGAAATTCACGGTGCGGCTGCGTACCTTCATTGCCAACCCCGGCCCCAACCAGGGCCACCGCGTGTACACGGTGAAGCAGGTGCGCTTCATCACGGATGCCGGCGTGGGGCGCACCCTGCGCAACGCCGCCGGCGACACCCTGCGCCGGGCCGGCACGCCGGGCGCCCTGCGCGTGCGCCCCAGCCTGGGCCTGCGCACCGACACCACCGTGACCGATTCCATCCGCTTCGCGGCCTACGAGCAGAAATTCAGCACCAGCCTGCTGGCCCGCAAGGTGCTGGTGCGCCCCGGCCAGCGCTACAACCTGGCCAACACGCTGCAAACCCAGCGCCTGCTGGCCGACCTCGACATGTTCCGGTTCAATACCGTGAACTACCGCAAGGTGGCCGACCCGCCCGCCGCCGATAGCTCGGGCTTGCACCCGAGCACGGGCGAGCTGGTGGCCGTAATAAACGCCTCGCCGGCGCCCAAATTCTCGGAAACGACAGAAATCGGGGGCACCTTCGTGGCCAACCTCGTGGGGCCCTTCTCCAACGTGCGCCTGAAGACGCGGAACCCCTTTGGCGGGGCCGAGGTGCTGGAAATCGGTCTGCGGGGCGGTTTTGAGGGCCAGCTTACGCGACTGGCCACCACCGACAACAGTCTCACCTCGGTGTATACCACCCAGCTGGGGGCCACGGCGGCGCTGGTGCTGCCGCAGTTTCTGGTGCCGTTCAAAACCAACCATTTCCTGACCAGCTACAACCCGAAAACGCGCTTTTCGCTCTCCGAAACGTTCGTGGACCGGCCCGAATACACCCGCTCCAACTTTGAGTTTGCCTGGGACTACATCTGGCAACGCTCGGTGTTTCACCAGTACGTTTTCTCGCCGGTCGTCATCACGCTGGTCAATACCCTGCGCACCGACCCCGCGTTTGATAGACGGCTGGAATACTACCGCGACACCCAGGGCTCGTCGCTCATCCGCTCCTTCAGCAAGCAGATTGAGCCCAGCTTTAGCTTCACCTCACTCTATAATTCCAACGATTTCACCCAAACCCGCGACGCGCGCTACCTGCGTTTGTTTGCCGAGCTTGGCGGCCTCACCCGCCACCTCTACAAAGATGCGCTGTTTGAACAAACGGGGCTGAATGTGTATGATTTTGCCCGCTTCAGCGCCGACTACCGCCGCTACTACCGCCTCACACCCCGAACCTACTTTGCCTGGCGTCTGAACGGCGGCGTGGTGCACGCCCTCACCCGCACCTACGACCCCGACCCCGAGGTCAAGTACGACGCCTACATCATCCCCTACGACAAGTCGTTTTTTGCCGGCGGCTCCACCAGCCTGCGCGCCTGGGCACCGCGCCGCCTCGGGCCGGGCGGCTACACGCCCCGCCTCGTCACGGGCGAGCGCGACCTTATTTCCGAGCAACCGGGTGAGTTGCTGCTGGAAGGCAGCGCCGAATACCGCTTTCCGATTTACAGCTTCATCAAAGGCGCCGTCTTCACTGATTTTGGCAACGTATGGGGCCTGCAGGAGCGGAAGAACAAAGACGGCGAATACCTGCGGCCCGGCGCCCAGTTTCAGCTCAACACCTTTTACCGGCAGATAGCCGCCGACGCCGGCTTCGGGGTGCGCTTCGACTTCACGTTCCTCATCCTGCGCCTCGACGTGGCCACCAAAATCTACGACCCCACCGCCCCCACCGGGCAGAACTGGGCACTGCGTTATTTCAATTCCACCGCCAACCCCATTGCGTTCAACCTGGGCATCGGGTATCCTTTTTAATCCAGCAATTCGGCAATTTGGTCTGGATGCATAGGCCTTCTGAAGAATTTTTGCAGCAATTCTGAAGTAAATCTGTTGCTCATGCGTAGTTCCTTGGTGAAGTACGGTTCGGGCCCGCCGCCAATTGCGCATGATGAATACTTCTACTTCTTCTGGCCTGCGCTCAGCGCTAAGTCATGCCTTGGCACTGAGCACCGGCCTAGCTTTGCTCGCTGGTTGCGAGCTGATTGAGTTCAGCCCCAACCAAACGTCTTCGCCCGCCGCATACAGCGACCTCACGGCCAAGAACATGACTGCGCTGGCCCGGCAGCCGTTGCCCGCAGGCGATACGCTGCGCTTCGTGTTCACCGGCGATTCGCAGCGGTTTTACGAGGAGGCCGAAGACCTGGTGGCCAGCGTGAATCGGCAGCCCGGCATTTCCCTACTGGTGGTGGCCGGCGACATTTCCGATTTTGGCCTGGGCCGCGAGATGCGGTGGGTGCACGACAAGCTGAAAAAACTGCGCGTGCCCTACCTGACCGTGGTGGGCAACCACGACCACGCGGCCAACGGCCGGCGGGTGTACCAGGAAGTGTTTGGGCCGCTGGACTACGTGTTTACCTACGCCGGCACCCGCTTCATCATGCTGAACACCAACGGCCGGGAATACCGCTTCGATGGCACCGTGCCCAACATCAATTGGCTGCAGCAGCAGCTGGCCGACACTGCGGGCGTGCAACGGCAGGTGGTCATCAACCACGTGCCGCCCATGGACGAAGACTTCGACCCGCAGTTGGAGGAGCCCTACGTGGCGGCGCTGAAAGCCGCACCGCGCCTGTCCCTGGCGCTGAACGGGCACCGGCACGACTTCAGCGTTACGCATCCCTACGGCGGGGGGCTCACGCTCATCAATTCGTACAGCTTCGAGAAGCGTCGTTATGTTATTCTCACGCTGTGGGGCCGCAATCAGTTCAAGCTCAAAACCATTGATTTCTGATGAGCTTAGTGACTTTACTCCTCCTGCCGCTTGCCGCCTGGGGCCCGCACAGCCTGGCGCCGGCCGATACTATTCCGGTGCCCTCCGCGCGGTTGCGCTGGTACGTGCCCTCGCGCCTGCTGGTGCACACGGCCGGCGGCCAGGGCCTGGTGGCTGTGGGCGCCGGCTGGACGGCCAGCCGCAACCGGCTGGCCGTGGAGACGCTGGCGGGCTACCTCCCCAAGAACCTTAGCATTACGCCCATGGGCATTTTCACGGTTAAAGCCAGCTATACGCCCTGGCGCCTTTCCCTCAAGGCCAGCCCGTGGCGCGTGCAGCCCTTCACGGTGGGCGGCGTAGCCAACTATTCGGCCAGCCGGGGCCTCACCACTACCCGGGGCAGCAAGTACGATGGAGACTATTACTGGTGGTCGTCGCACACCCGTTGGGGGGCCTTTGTGGGCAGCAGCGCGGGCTATGCGCTGAAGCCTACCAAGCGCGGCCACCCCCGGTCGGTAATGGCGTATTATGAGCTTGTTACCAACGACTTGTACTTCACGAGCTGGACCAGCGCCAACGGCAGCCTGCCCTTTAGCGACATTCTTACGCTGGGTTTTGGCCTGCGCATGCAGCTGTGGTAGGATGCGGAAAGAAGCCGGTATTTCACCGACAAAAAGGCCCGGGCAGCACATGCTACCCGGGCCTCTTGCATTGTTAACATTCCAACCAGGCTAATACCCCAGCAGCTCGCCCAACGTCGCGGACACCTTGGCCGCGCTGGGTAGCATTTGTTTTTCCAGGTCTACGTTCAAGGCAATGGCTGGCAGGTTGGCCGCGCCCAGGGTGAACACCGGCGCGTCGAGCGCCTCGAAGCAATGGCGCTGGATGCGGCCGGCCAGGCTTTCGGCGAAGCTGTTCATCAGTGGCTCTTCGGTGAGCACCAGCACCTTGCCGTGGCGGCGCGTGGCGGCGGTCACGGCCTCGAAATCCAGCGGATTGAGGGTGCGCAGGTCCAGGATTTCGATTTGGCCGGCGTAGTCGCGGCTTGCGGCTTTGGCCCAGTGCACGCCCATGCCGTAGGTCACGACCAAGGCGGTTTCGCCGCGGCGCAGCTTCTCGGCGTCGGCTTCCTGGGCCACGGCGGCCCGGCCCAGCGGCACCACGTAGCCCGCGGCCGGCTCCACGTTTTTGGCGTCTTCGGTGCCCGGCACCTTGCTCCAGTATAAGCCTTTGTGCTCCAGCATCACCACCGGGTTGGGGTCGAGGAAAGCGGCGCGCATCAGGCCTTTCATATCGGCTGCGTTGCTCGGATACACCACCTTGATGCCCCGAATGGTAAGCAGCGTGCTTTCAATCGAGCCCGAATGGTAGGGGCCGCCGCCGCCATAGGCCCCGATGGGCACGCGGATGAGCGCAGGAATGGGGAACTTGCCCATGGTGAGGTAGCAGGACTTCGACAGTTCCTCCACCAACTGGTTCAGCGCCGGCCAGATGTAGTCGGCAAACTGAATTTCAACGATGGGCCGGGCGCCCACCGCCGCCATGCCGGCCGTGCTGCCCACAATGTAGGCCTCCTGAATGGGCGTGTTGAAAACCCGGGCGTCGCCATACTTTTTGGCCAATAGCGCCGCCTCGCGGAACACGCCGCCCAATTCTCCGCCCACGTCCTGCCCGTAGAACAAGGCCTCGGGAAACTCGCGCAGAATGTCGTCCACGGCGTGCAGGGCGGCGTCTACCATGAGGGCTTTTTCGGCGCCGGCGGGGCTTCGCTCACCCGCTTCGGCCGTCACGGTTGGTGGGGCAAACTCGTGGTCGGCAAAGGTGGCCGGGTCGGGGTTGGGTGCGGCCAGGGCCTCGTTCCAATCCGCCAGCACCGTGGCGCGGGCCTCGGCTTGCAGGCCATTCAACTCTTCTTCCGAAAAACCGCCCGCCAACAGTTGCTGGTGCAGGCGCGGCAGCGGGTCCTGGGTTTGGTGGTTGGCGAGGTCGTGGCGGTACCACTCGCGGCGCACGCCGCTGGTGTGGTGGCCCAGCAGCGGGCACTTGGCGTGCACCAGCACCGGCCCGCGCCGGGCTCGTACGTGCGCAACTGCTTCGGCGAGGCCAGCATAGGAAGAGCCAAAATCGGCTCCATCGACCTGCAGGCGGCGCAGGCCCGGGAAGCCGGCCGCAAACTCGTAGGCGTTCATGGCCCGCATCTCGCGGCCCGTAGCCGAAATTCCCCAGTCGTTGTCCTGCACCAGGTAGATGATGGGCAGCTGGTGCAAAATGGCCATTTGCAGTGCCTCGGCCACTTCGCCTTCGGTCATGGCCCCGTCGCCAATCGAGCACAGCGCGAGCGCGGCATTGCGGGTCAGTCGTTCCCGCGAAGCTTTGAATGCTTCGCTGCTGCCCGCCAGCTGCTCACCGCCCACCGATTCCAGGTATTTGATGGCGTGAGCCATGCCCGTGGCCGGAATGGCCTGCATGCCGGTGGCCGAGCTTTGATGCGGAATCACCGGCACGCCGGCCCGCCGCAGCGAGGGGTGCGAGTAGTACGTGCGGCCGCCGCTGAAGGGGTCGTCGGCTTTGGCCATGAGCTGCAGCATCAGCTCGTAGGGGCGCAGGCCCAGACCGAGCAGCATGGCGTCGTCGCGGTAGTAAGGCGCGGCAAAATCCGTTTCGCGCAGGTGAAAGGCGGCGGCCAGCTGCACGGCTTCGTGGCCGCGGGCGGTGGCGTGCACGTAGCGGGCCGAAATGGCTTTTTGCTCCTCGTAGAGGTCGGCCATGGCGGCGGCGGTGTGCATCAGGCGGTAGGCGCGGCGCAGCAGCTCGGGGCCCAGCGGGGCCGGGCCGGGCGCCGGGCCGGCCGAGAAAGCAGCTGCGGCAGCCGCGGCGGCACTGGCTACGCGGGGGTTGGGCAGGTCGGTGGTTTCGGAAGCGGTGGGAGCAGCAAAATCAGACATCTGGGGCGAAGCGGGTGAGGCTGCAAAAGTACGCCCATTGCGCGGCCGTATCTTTGCCCATGCTTTGCCGGGCAGCCATCGTCGCCCGGCAGCGGCTTTTTTGCCAACTTTTGTGTGCTTTCTGCGGTGAATTCTTCTGTGCTGCCTGCCTCCTCGCCCACCATCCGCCCTGAAATTGAAGCCTGGCTGGCCGACTTTCAGCTGCGCCTCTGCCAACAGCTGGAAACGGCCGACGCCGGCCCGGCCCATTTCCTCACCGACGCCTGGCAGCGCGAAGGCGGCGGCGGCGGCCGCTCCAAGGTGCTGGAACACGGCCGCATTCTGGAGAAGGGCGGCGTGGGCTTTTCCGCCGTGTGGGGCGCCATGAGCGAGGCCGCGGCCCGCCAGCTGCACATGCCCGACCCGCATTTCTACGCCACCGGCGTGAGCGTGGTGCTGCACCCGCGCAGCCCGCGCGTGCCCATCATCCACATGAACGTGCGCTACTTCGAGGCCGGCAACGGCGAAGCCTGGTTCGGCGGCGGCATTGATTTAACGCCCATTTACGTGGACGAAGCGCAGGCCAGCCGCTTCCACCAGCGCCTGCGCGAAGTGTGCGACCGCCACAATCCCGCCTATTACCCGAAGTTCACCCGCTGGGCTGATACCTACTTTTACCTGCCTCACCGGAAAGAAACCCGTGGCGTAGGCGGCATTTTCTACGACCGCCTCACCGTGGGCACCGACGGCACGGCCGAGGAGCTGTTCGCCTTCATGCGCGACGTGGCCGAGCTCTTCGGCCCGGTTTACACCGAACTGATGGCCGAAAACCACGCCCTGCCCTTCGGCGAGCGCGAAGAAGCCTGGCAAACCCTGCGCCGCGCCCGCTACGCCGAGTTCAACCTAGCCTTTGACCGCGGCACACGCTTCGGCCTCGAAACCGGCGGCCGCACCGAATCCATCCTCATGAGCCTGCCGCCCCGCACCGGCTGGGCCTACAACCCTGCGCCGCCCGCACCCGGCACCCCCGAGGCAACTACCCTGGCGTGGCTGCGCCAGGGGGTAGACTGGCTAGCCGATGCTTCTGCTAATGCTTGAGTCCATCAAAGCCCTGGACCGGGCTGCCATATTGGCCGTCAACCGCGCCAATTCTCCAGCGCTCGACACCATTATGGTATTCGCCTCGAACCGCTTGGTGTGGTTTCCGGTGTATGCCGTGCTCATTGGCTGGCTCATCTACCACTACAGGCGGCGGGCTCTGCTGCTGTTGCCGCTGGTTATTGCGGCCGTGGCGCTGGCCGACAGCATCACAAGCCGCCTGTTCAAGCCCTTTTTCGGCCGGCCCCGCCCCTGCCACGACGCCGCGCTGTTTGCCCAGCTGCACTTGCCCGATGGCTGCGGCGGGCAATTCGGCTTTTTGTCGTCGCACGCGGCTAACTCCATGGCACTGGCCGTTTTCCTGGCCGTAGTGTTGCCAACCGGGCGTTTTAAAGCTATAAGAATTGCTTTATTTAGTTGGGCTGTTTTACTATCGTACAGCCGGATGTACCTTGGGGCTCATTATCTCACCGATGTGCTTGGTGGAGCGGCCATCGGGGCACTGCTGGGCTGGGGGGCGGCCCTCCTTTACCAACAGCTAGCGCCCCGGTGGTGGCCCGCTCAACCGTAAGATTTCACCAATGGACACCGCCGCGCGACGCTTCCTCTTCCTGCTTTCCAGCACTCGTCGCATGGGCAACAGCGAACAGCTCGCTTACTGCGCCGCGCATCATTTGCCAGAGCATGCCACCCAACAGTGGCTGCATCTGCAAGACTACCCGCTGCCCTACTTCGTGGACATGCGCCACCACACGCCCTACCCGCCACCCACCGGCAACGCCCAACTCCTGCTCGAAGCTACCCTGGCTGCCACCGACGTGGTGATAGTGGCGCCGCTGTACTGGTACAGCCTGCCCGTGCACGCCAAGCACTACCTCGACTACTGGAGCGCCTGGCTGCGCACGCCCGGCCTCGAATTCCGCGAGCAGATGCGAGGCAAGACCCTGTGGAGCATCGTAGTCAGCAGCGGCGAGCTGGCCGAAGCCGCACCGCTGGAAGCCTCACTCGTCCTCACGGCCAACTACATGCAGATGCCCTGGGGCGGCATGCTCTACGGCACCGGTTCCCGCCCCAACGATATTCAGGACGACGCGCCGGCCCTGGAGCGGGCAAAAAGTTTCTTTCTACAAGCCGAAAGCGACTTGGTGAAAATGCCATCGCCTATGCCTAAGATGCAAATAAGCCCGCAGGATTAGCTGCGGGCTTATTTGTTTCGGCGGGGCTACTTGGCGGGTTTGCGGTTGCCGGTGTGGCCGTCGCCCCGGTCGCCATCGCCGGGTTTGCTGGTCTTTTTAGAATTGTGCTTATCGTCCTGCGACAAGGACTTATGCAATTCTACGGACTGGTTAATCTGGCCGTCTTTGTCGCGGCGGACGTAGCGCTTATCGCCCTCGTGGGGCTCCAATAATTCGCGTTTAGACATGATGCGGAAGGACTTACGTGGAAGATTCAATTCCTACGCAGCCCCGACGCCGAAGTTATCAGGCCCTTTGCCCCAGCAACTTGGCCACGTACTTGCCCACAATGTCAAATTCCAGGTTCACCGTTTCGCCGGCCTGCAGCTGCTGAAAGCTGGTGTGCTCATAGGTGTAGGGAATGATGGCCACCGTGAACCCGTCGTCGGTGCTCTCGAAGCAGGTCAGGCTGGTACCGTTCACGCAAATGGAGCCTTTCTCCACGGTGAGCCGGCTGGGCCCGGGAGCATGCTGAAACCGGAACAGCCAGGAGCCCTGCTGGTCGGTCACGCTGGTGCACGTGGCCGTCGCATCGACGTGGCCCTGCACAATGTGGCCGTCGAAGCGGCCGTTGGCGGCCAGGCAGCGCTCCAGGTTCACGTGGCGGCCGGGCACCCACTGGCTGAGGTTGGTTACGCGCAGCGTTTCGTCAATTGCCGTAACGACGTGGGTACCAGCCGCGGCATCCACCGCTACCACGGTGAGGCACACGCCGTCGTGGGCCACGCTCTGGTCTATTTTCAACTCGGCGGCAAAGGGCGAAGTCACCGTGAAATGGCGGTTGCTGCCTTCATTTTCCACGGCAACGATGGTGCCGAGGGCTTCTATAATTCCGGTAAACATGCGGGATAATGTGACGGTGTGTATGGGCCGGTGGCTAGGCCTGCGCAAAAGCTAGCGCCGACCTCGGCCACCAACCCACTTTATAGGCAAAGAACGGCACCCCGCAGCCGAGATGCCGTTCTTGCTATGTAAACCAGTTTCCTGGCGGCAGGGTTATTTATCGGTCTTTTCGAAAGCGCGCCAGTCCAGCTCGCCGGTTTCTTTGCGGCGCAGGAAGTAGCTCTGGTCGTCGTCTTTGTTCTTGCCAAAGGTCAGGTCGGCGCGGCACGAGAGGCATTTCACCGAAGTGTACTTGTACTTGCCCTGCGCCACGCGGCTGGTCAGGTCGAGGTTATCGGAACCGCAGAGGCCGCAGGCGGCCACGTCGGGGAAGCTAAGCCGGTCGTATTCGGCCACGGTTTCATGTAAATTACTGCCTTCCACGGTGAAGTGAAACTGGCGGCGCCCAATGCGCTTGGTGGTCATCATCTGCAACATTATCCTGCAATCGAACGGGTGAATTGATGCTTTAAAATTACAAATTATAGCCCTCAAAAACAAGTAAATATGCTTGGAAAAGGCACAAAAAAAGCTCCTTGACAGGAGCTTTTTTTGCAGGCTGCTGATGCACCTATTGCTGCACAAATTTCACTGTTTGGCGGGCGGTTCCGGCGCTCACTTCGCAGGTGTAAGCGCCCTTGGCCAGCCGGGGCGTGCGCAGCGGCAGCTCACGGCCGCTGGCGGCCGGCAGCTGCTGTTGCAGCACCACTGCCCCGCGGGCATCCACCACCCGCACCCGCAGCGGCTGGCCCCGCAGCGCAGCGGGCAGCACCAGCGTCAGGGGCCCGTCGCCGCTGGGGTTGGGGTAAAGCCCGAGGGATTCGGCCGGCGCGGCGCTGGCTTTGGCGGCCAGGGGCGCGGTGGGGTGCAGCACATTGTAGGCCGTCACAAAATTCGGAATGCCGTAGCCGAGGGAGTTGTCCGGATTGTTGGCCTGCGAGGCGGTGCTGCGCAGGGCTGCGATGACCTGCTGGGCGGTTAGCGTGGGGTTGGCCTGCCAGAAACCGGCCGCCATGCCCGCCATAATCGGACAGGCAAAGGAAGTGCCGTTGCCCCGGAAGGCAGCGCCGTTGGGGGCCAGTACGGCCGCCGCCAAGCCCATGACCGCCAACGTGGGCTTGATTCGCCCGTCAGCCGTTGGGCCGTAGGAGCTGAAATATGCCCGGTTGCCCAACGAGTCGACGGCCCCCACCGACATGATGGAGTCGGCATCGGCCGGGGCTGAGATGTAGTGCCAGGGGTCGTCGCCTTCGTTGCCGGCGGCGCTCACCACCAGCATGCCCACGCGCGCGGCCATGGTGGCCGCCCGCGTGCTGATGGCCGTGCGCCCATTCATATCGGCGTAGGTGTAGGAACGCGACGGCGCATCGAACGTGGTGTAGCCCAACGAGGAGCTGATAACGTCGACGCCGGCCGAGTCGGCGTACTCAGCGGCGGCCAGCCAGTTGGCTTCTTCCACCGGGTGTTCCGAATAGATGTCTTCGGTGATGCACAGGTGAAAAGTGGCCTTGGGGGCCGTACCAACGTAAAAGCCCGACTGGTTGGCGGCGATGGCCGACATACAGTTGGTGCCGTGGCTGCTGCGCTGGTACACACCGGTGCCCCCGTCCACGAAGTTGCGCGTTCCGGCCAGGCGGTTTTCCAGGTACACAGGTTGGATGGCCGGAATCTGGTCGACGCCGGGGAAGCCCGCGTCGAACACGGCAATGTGCATGCCGTCGCCGCGGAAGCCGGCATCGTGCATGGCCGTGACCCCGATTTGCTGAGCCTGGCGGTAGGCCGGGCCGTACTGGGCGCGGGTGGCCTGCGTGCGGCTCGCCGGGGCCGGCACCTGCACCGATGGCGTGCTAGGCGTCGGCGCCTGGTAAAACCGGTTGAGGGTGGTGGCGCTGCGCACAATGGGCAGCGCGGCAATGCGGCCCAGCGTGGCCGAATCGCAGGATACCAGCACGGCGTTGAACCAGCGCGAGGTGTACACCACCTGCGGACTGCCGCTCACGCTGCGGATTTGGGCTACGTAAGCGGGATTAACCGGAAGGTCGCGCGGGAGCACCGCAATGCCCTGGCGCGTGCGCCGGGCCACCGCCCGCGCCGACAAAAAAGCCTGCGGCTGCGCCACCGAAAACGGCGTGCCGGTTTTGTCGCGCAAGTACACCAGGTGCCGACGCACCCCGCCTTGCGCCTGCGCGGCCGGCGCCGCCAGCCCGGTCAAGCCCGCAGCCAGCATCCCCAGCCACAACCATTTAAGCATCGAAGTCACCATGAGAAATTAAACAGTCCGGTAAACCCTGAACGGTAGCTGCCGCTTACTGCAAGTGGTAGTCAATCAGCGTTTCGCGCCGGGAAGTGGCACTGAAAAAATTGCCGGCCGAGTAGGAAACGCCGCTGCTGCTGTTGATGTAGAAATTAGCAAAGAAAAACCGACGCCGCAGCACCGGGCCCACGCCTTTGGCAAACACCTGTTGGTAGCCCACGCGCTTGAGGGCGCTGTTTTCGGTGGCCGTGCCGGTGTTGTTCACGGTCACCGTCGTTTCGTAGGGTTTGGCCGCTAGGCCGGAGGTGCCGCCGCCCGTGGTAAAGGCCTGCCCCACGCGGCTGTATTGCCGCGTTTCGGCTACGATGGTATCGTTGGAGCTGTTGTTGAAAGCGTTCAGGTTCCAGGACCGGCCTTGCCGCACCGGGAAGATGAGCTCCGCGGTTTTGGCGTTGTTGCGGTTCAGGGCCACGAAGTTGGCGTTGGCCGTGAGCACAAACACGCTGTCGTCGCGGAAAGAGGTGGTCGTCGGGCCCATTTTGGAGCGTACAAGCCGGTAGGCCTGCTGCCCGCTGGCATCGGTGAACACCTCGGTAATGGTTTCCTTAAACTGATAGTTGCTGACCGTGAGCACGCTGGGCCGGGAAATCGTCTGGCCCGACGCCTGGGCCTCGGTCCAGGTGCTGTCGGCCACGGCGTAGGTCCAGGAGTTGCCCACAGCAATGGGGTAATAGCCCGTGCCCGTGTCGGGAATGGCTTCCGATTCGTTTTTGCAGCCCGCCACGCCCGTTGTCAGGGCTAGAGCGAGGGCAGCAAAGGACAGGGCCCGTCGACGAACGGATAGCCCATCAAGCGCGCGTAGGAAAGGTGCCGACATAAGTGGAGAGTTGAAAAAAGGAAATAACGCAGCTTATTGCCCGGCCGTTGCGGCGGCAAAAGGTACGGGGATTTCGCCGATTACGTGGCGCTCAATCCAGCCGCCGCCCAGCACGTCATGCCCGTCGTAGAACACGGCGGCCTGCCCGGGCGTGATGGCGTGCACCGGCTCCTCGAAGTACACCCGAATTTTGCCGTCTGCTTCTTCCAGGAAAGCGGGCGCTCCGTCGTGGTTGTAGCGCACTTTCACGATGGCGGGCACCAGGCCGCGGCCTTCCAGCGTGGCTTCCTTGCCCATGTTGAGCTTGCCCACGATGGTGGCCGTGCTGGCTAACTCGTCGTAGTTGCCCAGCACCACTTCGTTGGTATCGGGCCGGATTTCGAGCACGAATGCCGGGTAGCCCAGCGCCACGCCCAAGCCCTTGCGCTGCCCGATGGTATAGAACGGGTAGCCCTCATGCTTGCCAATGACGCGCCCGTTTTTGGTCACGAAGTTGCCGCCGGCCACGCGCGCCTCCAGACCCGGCACACGGCGGCGCAGGAAGCCGCGGTAGTCGTTGTCGGGGATGAAGCAGATTTCGTAGCTCTCGGGCTTGTTCACCAGTTCGGTGAAGCCGCGCCGACGGGCTTCGTCATAAATCTCGGTTTTGCGCATGCCGCCCAGCGGGAACAGCGTGCGGCTCAGGCTCTCCTGGCTCACGCCCCAGAGGGCATAGCTTTGGTCCTTGTTTTCGTCGAGGCCCTTGCTCACCACGTAGCGACCGTTTTCGTGGCGGATGTTGGCGTAGTGGCCGGTGGCAATGTAATGACAACCCAGCTGGTCGGCCCGGCGCAGCAGGGCGTCCCACTTAATGTGGGTGTTGCAGAGCACGCAGGGGTTGGGCGTGCGGCCGGCCAGGTATTCGTCGGTGAAGTTATCAATCACAAAATCACCGAATTCGTCGCGAATGTCGATGATGTAGTGCGGGAAGCCGAGGGTCACGGCAATGTCACGGGCGTCGTTGATGCTGTCGAGCGAGCAGCAGCCGGTTTCCTTCTTGGAGCCGCCAGCGCTGGCGTAATCCCAGGTTTTCATGGTCATCCCGACCACTTCGTAGCCTTGCTCGTGCAGCAGCACGGCGGCCACGCTGCTGTCAATGCCGCCGCTCATGGCGACGAGTACCCGTCCTTTTGTTTCCGTATTCATATTGGTGGTGCAATTCACCCGGAGCTTGAATGGTTCCGGCCGGCTCCGCAAAGGTACGGCAAGGGCCGGGCCCAGCCGCCGGCGCTATTCCACCACCAGCCGCCGGCCGCCGGCCACGCCCGCCAGCGCCACCCAATAGGTGCCCGCAGCCGTCGGCACCGCTAATTGCTGGCGGAGGCTGCCCAACAACTGCCGGCTGACCACCTGGCCCAAGGCATTAAAAACCTGCACCTCCTGCCGCAGCAAGTGCGCATCGTCAAGCTGCAGGGTTACTTGGCCCCGCGCCGGGTTTGGATACAGGTGAAACCCGGCCGCCGCATTGCCGGCGCGGGTTGCCGTCACAACGGAGGCGAGGGCGCGCGGGGCATTGATGCGCCCGTAGCCGTAGTACGGGTCCCAGCCCACGGCGTCTTCTACGGGGTTGCCCACCCGGTCGTCGGCGGTGTTTTGAATGATGGCCTTCACCTGCGCCGGCGTGAGGCCGGGCCGCAACGTGAGCATCAGCGAAGCGAGGCCCACCACCTGCGGCGTGGCCTGCGACGTACCGCCCCAGTAAACGCCGTAGTTGGTGTTGGACGCATAATCGAGGCCGTAGATGTAGTTGCCGGGCGCTACCACCGAGATGTGCGGCCCGAAATTGCTGCCGCTCGTGGCCGACCACGAAAACGGGTTGGCGCGGGTATCGTTGGGATTGGTGGCCCCCACGCTTATCACGCCCGTCATGCCGGCCGGGTAGTTCACCACGCCGTTGTTGTTGTTCATCATGCAAGCCACCACCACCACGCCGCGCTGGTTGGCGTAGGTAATGGCATCTTGCATGGCCTGGGACGTGCTGGTGCCGCCGAGCGACATATTGATGACGCGCGCCCCGTTGTCGACGGCGTAGTAGATGCCGCTCGTCCACCAGGAGTAAAAACCGGTGTTCTGAGCCGTGAGCCCCTTGCACACCATCAGCTTGCAGGCCCAGTTCACCCCGGCGTAGCCGATGCCGTTGTTGCCATTGGCCCCGATGATGCCGGCTACGTTGGTGCCGTGGCCCATGTCGTCGGCGGGGTTGTTGGTGTTCGAAACGAAATTCCAGCCCCGCACATCGTCCACGAAGCCATTGTTGTCGTCGTCGATGCCGTTCCCCGCAATTTCGCGGCGGTTGCGCCAAATGCGCCCGGCAAACTCGGGGTGGTCGAGCTTGATGCCGCTGTCGATGATGGCCACCGTCACCGACGAATCGCCCTGGCTGATGCTCCAGGCGTCTTCCATCTTAATATCGGCCCCGGCCCGGGCCGGCGACAGCGAAAACGTGCCGTTGTTTTTCAGGTACCACTGCCGGCTGTAGAGCGCATCATTAGGCGTCACCGACTGTACGCCCCCGCCCTGCCCCTCGGCGTCGAGCTCAACGTAGCGGAAGAGCCCGGTTTGCTGATAATCAAGCAGGGCCTGACGGGCATCGGTGCCCGCGGGCAGCGCAATGAGGTACATGGCCGGGGCCGTGGAGGCGTTTTTGCCCGGGTTGAGGGCTTGCACCTGCTCGGCCTTGTGGTTCCGGTTCACCGCCTCAAAAAGCTGCGCGGCCGGCCCGGCCGCGCTTTTCTGCAATAGCTCAGTGCGCAGGTTGTCCTGCAGGCGCACAATCAGCCGGGTTTGGGTGGCGGGCTGGGCCGTGGCAGCCGGTTGGGCGTTGGTCAGGAAAGAGGCCGTCAGCAACGGCAGCAACGGTAGGAGTTTTTTCATCGGAACTGGCAGGAAGGTAAAGGTTTTCTGCCCGGAAGATAGACACGATTCATTGCCTGCCCACGCTAAACCGGCTAGCCAGACCTGCTATTTCCCCCGCCCTTCCACAATAATCTTGAGCGTGTAGAGCAGCACCCGGAAGTCCATGGCCAGGCTCATGTTCTCGATGTAGAGAATGTCGAATTTGAGACGTTCCACCATCTGGGTCACGGTTTCGGCGTAGCCGTACTTCACCTGGCCCAGCGAGGTGAGGCCGGGGCGGACGCGGTGCAGGTGGCGGTAGTGAGGCGCGATTTTGACAATCTGGTCGATGAAAAACTGGCGCTCGGGGCGCGGCCCCACAATGCTCATGTCGCCCTTGAGCACGTTCCAGAACTGGGGCAACTCGTCAAGGCGCACCTTGCGCATGAAGCGGCCCCACTTAGTGATGCGCGGGTCGTGGTCGGAACTCAGGGCCGGGCCCATCTTTTCCGCGTCCACGAACATGGAGCGGAACTTGATGATGCGGAACGGCTGGCCGTTGCGTCCAATCCGTTCCTGCCGGTAGAACACGGGCCCGGGCGACGAAAGCTTCACCATGATGGCCGTGAAAGCATACACCCAGCAGGCCAGTACCAGAAACAGCGACGAGCCCACCACGTCGATGATGCGCTTGAGGATGACCTGCCACACGGGCAGCAGGTCCTGCTTGATTTCGATGAGCGGTGTACCGAATAAGTGGCTGACTTTCACCGAACCCAGCAGCATCTGGTATAAGTCGGGCAGGATGCTGACCCGGGCCGGCGTGCCGTCGAGCAAGGTCAGGATATCCTGGATAAGCCGGTGCTCGCTTGGTTCGATGGCGATGACGATTTGTTCGATTTTGAGGGCGCGCACCAGCGCCGGTAGCCGCTGGTAGGAGCCGCGGGCGGGCAGCTCGGCGGCCAGCGCTGGGTCCACGGTGTCGCCGACGGGCGCGAAGCCCACCAGGCGCAGCCCGAGGTGCTTGCCGGTGCGCGCCAGCTCGTGAAAGGTACTTAGCGCCAATGCGTTGGACCCCACCAGCAGCGTGGGAAAAGAAATGTTGCCCCGCCGCACCAAGCGCTGCACGCTGCTCACGGCCAGGGTGCGCAAAAAGCCCGTGATGAAAAAATGCAGCAGGTAGTAGGCCGAAAACGTCTTGTAGTAGGCCTTGTAGTTCATCACCCCCTCGTCGTCGAGCAGCAGGGTGAAGAAAATGACCACGGCCCCGAGAAGCGACACGCGGGCCAGCCGAATGATTTCGCCCAGGCGCGACTTGCGGTAGATGTCCCGGTATTCGCCCACCAGCGCGTAGAGGAAGGTCCAGAACACGGCGATGAATACGGCCGAGCCCGTGAGGTCGAACAAGGCCCCTTCGGTGAAGCGGTAGCCGGTCAGCTCGTTGAGCAAGTACTTGCGTACGAGGTAGAAACACATCCAGGCCAGAAGCGCCGCCCCAAAGTCGGCGGCCACGAGCTTGACATACTGAAAGCGGCGAATGAGCTGCAAAACGGTTACGGAAGGTGTATTTTCGCGGCCAGAAGACAAAAACCGCGCCGGACAAAGGTAGGACGCGCACGGGCTTGCCCACAGCAACGGGCAAGCTCAGCGGCGGCGCGGCGGCCCGCCCGGCTTAATTTCGGCTTTCATTTTTTCGATTTCGCCATTTCACCGCTTCAGGATTCTTACCGGCACCAGGGCCAGCGGCGCGCATTGGCCCGCGAGCTGCGCCAGCGCGGCATTCACGACGAGCGGGTGCTAGCCGCGCTGCAGGCGGTGCCGCGCCACTTATTTTTTGAGCCTGCGTTCCAGGACCACGCCTACCAGGACAAGGCCTTTCCCATTGGCGAGGGCCAGACCATTTCGCAGCCCTACACGGTAGCGTTTCAAACCCAGCTGCTGAACGTGCAGCCCACCGACCGGGTGCTGGAAGTGGGCACCGGCTCGGGCTACCAATGCGCGGTGCTGCTGCAGCTCACGCCCCACGTCGACAGCATCGAGTTTAACGAGGTGCTGTATGCGCGCACCCGGCAGCGGCTGGCGGCGCTGGGGGCCAGCGGGGCCGCGCTGCACTGCGGCGACGGCTCGGTGGGCCTGCCCGCGCAGGCGCCGTTCGATGGCATTTTGGTGACGGCCGGGGCGCCGGGGCTGCCGCCGGCGTTGCTGCGGCAGCTGCGCGTGGGCGGCCGGCTGGTGATACCGGTGGGCAACAGCCAATCGCAGCGCATGGTGCGCGTGACCCGCGAAGGCCCCGAGGCGTTCGTGCGCGAAGAATTCGAGGAATTTAGGTTTGTGCCCCTGCTGGGCGCCAGCGGCTGGCGCTCCTAAAGGCCGCGCTTCATCATTTAGCCATTTGCGGGGCGTATCTTGCTCACGGATTGCAACGCCGACGGACTACTGCTCCACCCCCCTGGCCCCGCCGCGCTGCTTCTGCCCTTTTCTTTTTTCTCTTTTCAGAATCTATGCTGAAACACTTACGCATGGCCCGGCACTGGCTGCTGGGCATGGGGGCCGCCGCCTTGTGCCAGGTGGCCGTGGCCCAAACCCCGCAAGGCCTAAGCCGCCGTTACCCCGAGCACCGCACCGGCATCCGCTGCGCCTTCGACAGCGCGCAGCAGGCCGCCTTTGCCCGCCAGCCCGGCGCCGAACAAGCCTACCGGGCCTTCCTGCAGCAGGTGGCCCAGATGCCGGCCAGCGCCCAGGCCCGTCTGCTGGCCACGCCCGACGTGACCGTGCCCGTGGTGATGCACATCATTCACACCGGCGGCACCGACAACATCACGGATGCGCAGGTGAACGACGCCATGCGCGTCATCAACGAGGACTTCAGCAAAACCAACCGCGACACGGCCGACGTCATTCCGTTTTTTCAGCCGCGCTACGCCAACATCGGCTTCCGCTTCCGGCTGGCCAAGAAAGACCCCAACGGCAACTGCACCACCGGCATTACCCACACCTACTCCACCGACACCAACATCGGCGACGACCGGGTGAAAAACCTGGTTAAGTGGGACCAGAGCAAATACCTCAACGTGTGGATTTGCACCAGCGCCAACGGCGCGGGTGGCTACGCCTACCTGCCCTGCACCGGCGGCAGCGTCGACGGTATCGTGATTCGCAACGCCCAGCTGGGCAGCATCGGCACTTCGTGCGGAGCTAACCTGTGCATTCGCTCGCTGACCCACGAAATCGGGCATTACTTCGGCCTGCCCCACACCTGGGGCGGCAGCAACACGCCGGGCCTGCCCAGCAACTGCGGCATCGACGACGGCATTGCCGACACGCCGAACACCATCGGCTCGCAGAACGGCTGCAACCTGAACTTTTCGCCCTGCACCGACCCCACCACCAACCTGCCCGTGCTGGCCAACGTGCAGAACTTCATGGACTACGCCACCTGCACGCGCATGTTCACGCTGGGGCAGCGCGCCGTGATGCGGGCTTCGCTGCAGCTGGGCTGCCGGCAGGTGCTCACCAGCGCCGCCAATCTGGTAGCCACCGGCACCAACGACGGCTACAACGCCGTGCCCTGCGCCCCAGTGGTGGCTTTTGAAGCCACGGCCACGGTGGTGTGCGAAGGCGCTACGGTTTCCTTTTCCGACTATTCCTACAATGCCAACCTGGCGGCGCCGGGCGTCACCTACGCCTGGCAGTTTCCGGGCGGCGTGCCCAGCACGTCGTCGTTGCGCAACCCCGACGTGACCTACCCCACCGGCGGCACTTACAACGTGACCCTGACGGTGACGGCCGCCGGGCAGAGCGGCACCCGCACCCGCACGGGCCTGATTCAGGTGCTGGGGGGCAACGTGGGCCTGACCGCGCCGCTGGCCGAGTCGTTTGAGAACCCCAATTTCCCGCTCAACTTCGCTGCGGGCGACCTGCGCAACTGGACCAACACCACCAACTCGACTTCGGGCGCGGCCCGCTGGGTGCGGCAGGTGAGCAACTCCAACGGCCTGCAGCCCAGCGACGGCACGGCTTGCGTGGCCGTGCGCAGCTCGCTGCTGCCGGCCGGCACCCAAACCCGCCTGCAATCGCCCA
This sequence comes from Hymenobacter monticola, assembly GCF_022811645.1. Lineage (NCBI taxonomy): Bacteria > Pseudomonadati > Bacteroidota > Cytophagia > Cytophagales > Hymenobacteraceae > Hymenobacter > Hymenobacter monticola. The sequence goes on from NZ_CP094534.1 coordinate 4,323,903, forward strand.
ACATCAACCTGAGCGCCTACTCGGCCGCCAACCCGCCGGTGCTCACCTTTGACCGCGCGTATGCGCTGCGGCCCACCCCCATCAACGAGTACCTGAACGTGCAGTTCAGCGACGACTGCGGCCAGACCTGGATTAACCAGGGCAACATCTTCCCCGCCGCGCTCAACACCCTGGACACGGCCCGGGTCATTGGGTTCATTCCGACCTCGGCGGCGCAGTGGAAGCCGCTGGTGGTGCCCATTCCCGCCTCGTTCATCTCCGGCCATTTCCAGTTCCGCATTCAAATGCTGAGCAACGGCGGCAACTCCATCTACATCGACCGCCTGGCCATTCAGGCAGCCAGCGCGCTGGCCGGCCGCACGGCCGCCAGCACCGGCGCCCTGCGCGTGTTCCCCAACCCGCTCACGGCCGAAACGGCGGTGGAATTCACCTTGGCCGCACCCGGCCCGGTGCAGCTGCGCCTCACCGATTTGCTGGGCCGCGCGGTGGTTGCCCCGGTGCAGGCGGCGGGCCACGCCGGCCGCCAAACGCTGCCGCTGCTGCCGGCCGGCGCGGCCCGACCTGCTTCGGGTGTTTACCTGGTTGAACTGACCACGCAAAACGCGCGTTGGACTTCCAAAGTGGTAATGCCTTGATTTCAGGTTGATTCGGCTCGTCAGACGAGCCGACCGATGAACATTTTTTTGGGTTAGCTGCCACCCTTCTGCTGCTTTTCCGACCTTTGATTTCTTCTCTTCTTTTTTACACCCCTATGCTGAAAAGATTTTTACCCTCGGTAATGGCTGCGGCCCTTGCCTTCGCCGGCCTGGGCGCCCACGCCCAAACCACGCCCGGCAAAAACCCCAACTGGTGCGGCACCGTGGACGAGCAGGAGCGCTACTTCGCCGCCCATCCCGGCGCCCGCGATGCCCAAAGAGCATTTATGCAGCGCATGGCCGCCGATGCCCAGCAGCAGGCCCAGCGCACCAACTACGTGACCGACGTGACGATTCCGGTGGTGGTGCACATCATTCACGTTGGGGGCGCCGACAACATTAGCGACCGGCAGATTAACAGCGCCATTGCCCTGCTGAACGAGGACTACCAGAAGCTGAACGCCGATACGGCGCAGATTATCCCGCAGTTCCGGCCCATTGCTGCTTCGGTGGGCTTCCAGTTTCGGCTGGCCAAGAAAGACCCGAACGGCAACTGCACCACCGGCATTACGCGCCATTACATGCCGAGCCTGTTCAACGACAACCAAAGCGGCGCCATTCAGGCCGTGGGCGTGTGGGACCAGAGCAAGTACATGAACATCTGGGTGGTGAACACCATTGGTGTGGCTTCCGCCGGTGGGTTTGTGGTGGGCTACGTGTCGCCCCCGAACAGCCCCACCAACCCGCGCGACGGCTACGTGATTCGCCACGACTACTTTGGCAACCAAGGCACCAGCAGCCCCGGCAACGCCCTGCTGCGCGGCGCTACCCACGAGATTGGCCACTACTTTGGCCTGTCGCACCCCTGGGGCCAGACCAACAACCCCGGCTCCGGCGACTGCACCGGCACCGACTTCGTGGCCGACACGCCGCCCACCGACGGTACCTTCAACTGCAACCTGAACTACGCGCCCTGCGGTCCCATTGCCAACGTGCAGAACTTCATGGACTACGCTTCGTGCGCGTCGATGTTTACCCAGGGCCAGCGGGCCCTGATGCGCTCGGTGCTGGCGGCCAACCGTCCGAACCTGATTTCGCAGGCCAACCTAGTTGCGACGGGCACCAACGACGGCTACGTGGCCCCGAACTGTGCGCCCATCGCGGCCTTCGGCGTGGCCCCGGGTTCGAGCGCTAACGTGTGCATCAACACGCCCGTGACGCTGCGCGACTACTCGGCCAACTTCACGGCAGCAGGTGGTTCGCTGTCGTACTCCTGGTCGTTTCCCGGCGGCACGCCCGCCACGGCCACGGGCCAGCAGGTGAGCGTGAGCTACCCCACGGCCGGCTTCTACTCGGTGACCGAAACGGTGACCAACTCCATCGGCAGCACCGTTAGCACCCAGACCAACATCATTCGGGTGGAGGGCCCCACCGGTGGGGAAGCGGCCCCGCTCGCGCAATCGTTCGAGGACGCCAATTTCCCCAATATTTACGCCACGCCTACGTTGCGCAATTACGAAACCAGCGGCCTGACCGCAACCAATACCGCCTCCACCAACTTTGTGTGGCGCCGGCAGACGGCCGTGCCCGCCGCCGATGGCTCGGCCTATCTGCAAGTGACCAACCGCACCTATCCGGCCAGCGTCACGGCCACCTTGGTCACGCCCAACATCAACCTGAGCGGCATCAGCAACGCCACGCTGCGCTTTGCCCGCGCCTACGCCCTGCGCACGGCTGCCGATAACGTGCAACTGCGCGTATCCTTCAGCTCGGACTGCGGCACGACCTGGTCGACGCCGACCACCTTCAACGCCGCGGCGCTGAGCACGCAGGGCCTGACCCCGAACGACGGCTTCGTGCCCACCTCCAGCGCCGACTGGCAAACGCTGGCCGTGGCCATCCCGGCCCAGTTCCAGGGCAGCGGCCTCTTCAAAGTGCGCCTGCAAATGGTGAACGGCACGGCGCAAGGCAACACCTTCTTCCTCGACCACCTGCGCATCTCCAACCCCTTGGCCGCCAAGGCTGATGCGGGGGCAGCGAACGGCATCGCCGTGTATCCCAACCCGCTCACCCAGCAAACGGCCGTGCATTTGACCTTGGACAAGGCCGCTTCCGTGCAGGTGACCTTGGCCGACGTGCTGGGCCGCCCCGTGCTGGCCCTGCCGGCCAAGACCTACGCCGCCGGCCCGCAGGTGCTGGCTCTGAACCCGGCCGGACGCCCCCTGCCCGCCGGCGTGTACCTCGTGCGCGTCCGCCTCGACGGACAGACCTTCACCTCCAAGCTCACCGTCGAGTAGGTTTTTTCCAGGATGCATTAACGCTAAAAAGCCCCGTCCGACTCCGGACGGGGCTTTTTTGGCTCTTTACAACTAAGAGTTGAAGTTGTATATTTGCTGACCTACTGAATTTTAATTCCACGCATTGGCGTTGGTCCGATAATAGATAATTTCCCTTACTCACCTTCTCATATGATGAAAAGAGTTTTACCCTCGGCCCTGGCTGCTTTGCTGACCCTCTCGGGTCTAAGTGCCATTGCCCAAACGCCTGCTGGCATCTCGCCCAACTGGTGCGGCACCACGGACGAGCAGAACCGCTATTTTGCCGAGCACCCCGGTGCCCGCGAAGCGCAGAAACAGTTCAGCGAGCGCATGGAGGCGCTGTCGAAGGCGCAAACCCAAGGGGTGCAGCAGCGCAACAACTACGTGACCGACATCACCATTCCGGTGGTGGTGCACGTCATTCACGCGGGTGGCACCGACAACATCAGCGACCGGCAGATTAACAGCGCCATTGCCCAATTGAACCTGGACTACCAGAAGCTGAACCCCGACACAGCCGACATCTCGCCGCTGTTCCGGCCCATCGCGGCGGCGGTGGGCTTCCAGTTCCGGCTGGCCAAGAAAGACCCGAACGGCAACTGCACCACCGGCATCACCCGCCACTACGCGCCCAGCATCTCGGTGGACGACCGCAGCGGCGCCGTGCAGGCCATTTCGAACTGGGACCGGGCCCGCTACATGAACATCTGGGTGGTGACGGGCATTTCGAGCGGGGCCGCCGGCTACGTGTCGCCGCCCAACACGCCCACCAACGTGCGCGACGGCTTCACGGTGCTGAGCACCTACTTCGGCACGCAGGGCACGGGCAGCCTTTACGTGGGCCGCGCCGCCACGCACGAAATCGGCCACTACCTTGGTCTGTCGCACACTTGGGGGCCCACCAACAACCCCGGCACCGGCGACTGCACCGGCACCGACAACATTCCCGACACCCCGCAAACCGACGGCATCTACTCGAACTGCAACCTGAACTATGCGTCCTGCGGCCCCGTCGCCAACGTGCAGAACTTCATGGACTATTCGTATTGCTTCCGGATGTTCACCCAGGGGCAGCGCACGTACATGCGCAACGTATTGGCCGCCAACCGCTCGCTGCTAACCTCGCAGGCCAACCTGGTCTTTACCGGCACCAACGACGGGTATGTGGCCCCCGACTGCGCCCCCATCGCCGACTTTGCCATAGCCCCGGGTTCGAGCGCCAACGTGTGCATCAACACGCCCGTGACGCTGCGCGATTATTCCACCAACTTCACGCCCTCGGGCGGCACGCTGTCCTACTCCTGGTCGTTTCCCGGCGGCACGCCCGCCACGGCCACGGGCCAGCAGGTGAGCGTGAGTTACCCCACGGCCGGCTTCTACTCGGTGACCGAAACGGTGACCAACTCCGTCGGCAGCACCAGCAGCACCAAAACCAACATCATTCGGGTGGAAGGCCCGACCGGCGGCGAAAGCGCTCCGCTCACGCAGTCGTTTGAGGACGCCAACTTCCCTAGTCTCTTTGCGGCGCCCACCTTGCGCAACTACGAAACCAGCGGCGCCACGTCCGCTGGCGTGGCCAGTTCCTCTTTTGTGTGGCGCCGGCAGACGGCCGTGCCCGCCGCCGACGGCTCGGCCTACCTGCAGGTGACCAACCGCACCTACCCGGCCAGCGTCACGGCCACCCTCATTACCCCCAACATCAACCTGAGCGGCATCAGCAACGCCACGCTGCGCTTTGCCCGCGCCTACGCCCTGCGGTCGAGCACCGACAACTCGCAACTGCGCGTGTCCTTCAGCTCGGACTGCGGCACGACCTGGTCGACGCCGACCACCTTCAACGCCGCGGCGCTGAGCACGCAGGGCCTGACCCCGAACGACGGCTTCGTGCCCACCTCCAGCGCCGATTGGCAAACGCTGAGCGTAGCCATTCCGGCCCAGTTCCAGGGCAGCGGCCTCTTCAAAGTGCGCCTGCAGATGGTGAACGGCAACGCCCAGAACAACAGCAACACCTTCTTCCTCGACCACCTGCGCATCTCCAACCCGTTGGCCGCCAAAGCGGACGCCGGCGCCGCCCGCGGCATTGAGGTCTACCCCAACCCGCTCACCCAGCAATCGGCCGTGCATTTGACCTTGGACAAAGCCGCCGCCGTGCAAGTGACCTTGGCCGACGTGCTGGGCCGCCCCGTGCTGGCCCTGCCGGCCAAGACCTACGCCGCCGGCCCGCAGGTGCTGGCTCTGAACCCGGCCGGACGCCCCCTGCCCGCCGGCGTGTACCTCGTGCGCGTCCGCCTCGACGGCCAGACCTTCACCTCCAAGCTCACCGTCGAGTAAGCGAGGCCCCGCTGGTTTAAAACGTTTCAAAGCCCCGTCCGGAGTCGGATGGGGCTTTTTTTGCGGTCGGCGCTTGCGGCTGGGGCGTACCTTTGTGCACGATGCAAGCTTCGGCATTCTTGCCGCCGCCCATTTCATAGCTCCCTGACTTTTATCGCCCGCATATGCGCAAGCAAAAACCGGTGGCCGACTCCTTCGTCATCATGACGGAGCTGGTGCTGCCAAACGACACCAACACCCTGAACAACCTGATGGGTGGCCGCATGATGCACCTCATGGACATTGCCGCCGCCATCTCGGCCCAGAAACACTCCAACCGCATTGTGGTCACGGCCTCGGTCGACAACGTCTCGTTCCGCGACAGCATCCGGCTGGGCAACGTCGTGACCCTGCAGGCGCAGGTGACGCGGGCCTTCAGCTCCAGCATGGAAGTGCACATCGACGTGTGGGCCGAGGACATTCCCAGCGGCACCAAGATTAAAACCAATGAGGCTTTCCTGACCTTTGTGGCCGTCGACCAGTCGGGCCGGCCCATCGACGTGCCCGAGGCCGTGCCCGGCACTCCCGAGGAAATTGCGCTCTACGACGGGGCCTTGCGCCGGCGCCAGCTGCGCCTCGTGCTGGCCGGCCGCATGCAGCCCGGCGAGGCCAGCGAGCTAAAAGCCTTGTTTGCCCTGGAATAACCACCGAAACTTGTTGTATCTTTTGCGCTGTTTCCACAAGCCATTACCTCGCTATGTCTGCTGAACAACTGGCTTTTCTGCAAAATTTCTATACCGACGTGACGTTGTACGTGCCGGCCGAGGCACCAGCGCCCACCTCCACGCCGGTACCCGCCGCGGCCGTTGGCCCGGCTGCGAGCGCGGCGCCTGCCCCGGCCGCCGGCCCCGCTAATGCCGCACCCCCCAACCCGCTGGCTGAGCGCCTGAACCGACCCGACGATGCCCCCGGGCCTCGGCCGGGCCTGCCCAAGTCGATTCCAACTGCCACCCAGGTGAAGCTGACCGACCGGCTGGCGAGCGCACGGGAGGTAGCACCGGCTGGCCCGCCTCCGGCTCCCGCTCCGCCCGGCGTGGCCCCGGTGATGATGACACCGTACACCACCATGGGCAACAACCCACAGGGCGTGGTGCTGCTGTTCCGCCTGCCCGCCGACCAGTTTCAAAAGCTGCACCGCAACATGTTCCTGAACAAGATGCTGCAGGCCCTGAACATGGTGATGGCCGACGTGATGCTGGTAAATGTGGAATCGGAGCTGCCGGTGGCCTTAGCCAACTTGCGCCAACGGCTGGCCGCCACGCAAATCATAGCCTTCGGTAAAAACCTGCTTGACACTACCATCCGCAACACCCAGATTTACGAGCCCGTCCTGTTTCCAAGCTTGAACTTGGCTTACCTGGCCTCGGCCACGGTCGACTTGGTGGAGTACGACGTGAGTTTGAAAAAACGCCTCTGGCCCGGCCTGCAGCGCATGTTCAGCTAGTGAATCCGACCAGATGACAACTAGTGTGTTACGTTATCGAACGAAAAAAAGCCCTCAGCCATTCAGCTGAGGGCTTTTTTGTTCGAAGTGCGGCTTCTGCTAGGCTTATTCTACGGTGAGTCGTAGGGCTTGCGTGCCGGTTCGCACCACGTACACGCCGGTGGCTATGCCTACGGGCAACGCCAGTGCCGCTTTGCCATCGGCATCGGCCGTGACGTCTAGGACATGCCGGCCCACGGCATCGAGCACCACCACCACCGCACCGGGCTGGGCACCGGTGAGTGTGGCCGCGGCGCGGGTGGGGTTCGGGAACAGGGCCAAGCCGGCAGGCTGGGAAGCCCGGTCGACGGCCACGGTGCGGACGGGCGAATAGACGGCCGTACCGTCGGTGTCGACCTGCCGCAGGCGGTAATACACGAGGCTGGTACCGTAATGGGCAATGGCCGGGTCAACCAGCTGATAATGGTGCGCCGTCTGGCTGCTGCCCGCGCCCGCTACCGTGCCGATGCGGCGATAGCTGCGGCCGTCGGCGCTGGCTTCCACCTCAAACCGGTCGTTGTGCAGCTCCGAAGCCGTGGTCCAGCGCAGCAGCGCGTCGGCGCCCTGGGGCGAGGCCGTGAAGGCCACCAGCGTGACGGGCAGCGGCGCAGCCAAGCCGCCCAGCGTGAGTCGGTCGAGGGCCACGGTGGTGAACGAGAAGCTGCGCGAGCTGCCGCTCACGGTGGCGGCGCCGGAATTGCCCGTAGCAGCCCACGTTGCGGAGCCCAGCGGGGCGCGCCAGGCCTGCGTAATGGCGAAGCTGGCAATGCCGTTGTCATCGTCGGCCACCCATTGCAAGGTGACGGGCACGGCGGCGCTGGGCGGCGTGCCCGTTTCCACGGTCCAAATGCGGTCGATGCCTTGGGCGGTGGGCGTGCCCAGGCCCACGGCCCGGCTCAAGTTGTTGGTTTGGAGGCCGGCGGTGCGGGTGATGCTGACCTGGCCCAAGCCGGTGCGGTCGAGCGTAGCGCCATGACCAAAATCGAGCACGCCCGAGCCAGCGGCGCGCACTATGCGCAAGTTTCCCTGCACGTACTGGCCGGGACCTTCGCCGCTGAGTGTGGCCCCGTCGGGCAGGGTGAGCGTGGCGCCAGCGGAAGTGCGCAGCAGCCCGCTTTGCAGGATGAGCGCCGTGCTCAGGGTTAGGTCGGTGGGCAGGGCCAGGGTGCGCTGGCCGGCAGCGCCGGTATTGGCCAGTACAAGGGTGCCCACCGTGGCGGTACCGGGCGTGAGCATCTGGTTGGCGGTGCCGCTGAAGAGCAGCTTGCCAGGCGACGCCAGCGTGCCAGCGTTGGTCAGGTCGCCGGTGAGCTCCACGGTGCCCGTGTTGCTTAAGGTGCCGCCGGCGTTGTTTTGCACCGAGCCGGCCACGTAGAGCGTGGCCCCGGCGCTCACGGTAATGGTGGCGCCGTCGTTGGTGAGGGTTTGCGCAAAGCCGCCCAAGCATGGCAGTAGCAGCGCAAGGGTAAAGCGTGTTTTCATATCGAGGTTTTTCCGCATTTAGACAAAGCTTAGCGGGGCAAAAAGGTTGCCCTGCGAGGCGCCATTGGCTAGCGCTGGGCCTGCCCGCCCGTGGCCGCCTCCAGCCGCCGCAGCCGGGCCTCGAAGGTTTCCAGCGTGGCGGTGGCCTGGGCGGCCTGGGCTTTGGCGCTGCTGGCTTCGGCCTTGGCCGCAGCGGCTTGCTGCTTCAGGGCTTCAATCTGCTGCTGCTCCTTGAGGGCCTCGATGAGCACGGGGGTGAGTTGGGCGTAGTTCACGCTCTTGTAGCCGTCAGCATCGGTGCTCACCAGCTCGGGGTACAGCGGCTCCACTTCCTGGGCAATAACGCCCACCTGCCGGACAGGGCTAAAGTTCATGGCCGGAAACTCGGCCTGCCGCCAGTAGTAGCTCACCCCGCGCAGGGCCAGCACGTTGGCTAGGGCCCCGCTCAGCGGCGTCACGTCGCGCTTGTAGCGCTGGTCGGAAGCGCAGTTGAGCCCGCCCGAGGCGCAGATGTTGCCGGAGACGGTGAGCTTCTGGCCGGGGTTGGTGTTGCCGATGCCTACGTTGCCCGTGGCGTCCTGCACGAAGATGCGCCCGCTGGCCACGCCGCTCTCGCTCAGGTTCAGCCCCCCGCTGGCCAGGCTGAAGTTGTACCGGTCGGCGCCGGCCTGATTGCTGAAGCCCAACAGCGGGCTGTTGACGGCTGCGCCGGCCCGTACCGTGAGCGGGTGGCCGGGCGTAGTGCCGATGCCGAGCTGGCCGTTGCCGTCGAAGCGGGCCCACTCGGTTAAGGTGTTGTTGCCGCTGCTCACCGCATCCGATTTACCAAAGAAGATACCGCCCGAGCCGCCGCCCTGCTGATTAATCAGCCAGGTTTCGCCGAGGCCCCCGCTGCGGTTCCACTGCAGGTGGGCGCCCTGCTGGTTGATGCGGCCGTTGGCGCGGGCCACGATGCCGCCGTCCACGTCGAGGCGGGCGGTAGGCGCAGTGGTGCCGATGCCCACGTTGCCGCCCACCGTGCTGTTGCCGCTCACGTTGGCGTTGCCGCTCACGTCCAGCTTCTGGCCGGGGCTGCTGGTCCCGATGCCCACGTTGCCCTCGGCGCGATACAGGTTGCTGCCGCTCACGCTCCAGGTACCGGGCACGTTCACGAAGTTGGTCCCGTTGAGCACGGGCGCGGCGTACTGCAGGCCCGGCGTGAGTATGATGACCCCGTTGCCGACGCGGGCGTTGGCCGTGAGGGTCACGGCGCTGGTGCCGGTGGGTGTTACCCACGACGAGCCGCCGGCCGCCCCGACCCCGTACCCGCTCCCCGCTCCGCCCCCGTAGTAACCGCCGCCGCCGCCCGCGCCCCGGTAGGTCACGCCGTCGCCGCCCTGGCCCAGCGCCCCCCCGGGGTTGCCGCCCGCGGTCTGGCTGCCGCCCGAGGGCGTGGGAAAATAGAAGTCGGTGTTGCCCGAGGCGCCAGTAGTGGTGCCGCCGAAGCCGCCGAAGCCGGAATCCGCGCCGCCGCCGCCACCGGCCGCCACCAGCAGGCGGTCGGTGAGGGCGGTGCCGCCGCGCCGCACGTCGCTGCCGCCGCCGCCGCCGCCGTGGAGGTTGCCACTATCGGTGGAGCCGTTGCCGCCGCCGTTGTAGCCCCCACCGCCGCTGCCGCCGTACACGGCCGTGCTGCCGGCCCCGCCCACGTACAGGGTCAGCACCTCGCCGGGCGTCACGGCCAGGGTGGCCTGCACCTGCGCCCCTGCGCCGCCGCCGCGGCCGGTGCGGCCGGCCGCGCGCCCCCCCTCAGCCCCGGACACGTCGAGGCGCAGGCTGTACATGCCGGGCGGAACGCGGTAAGTTTGCGGGCCGCCGGTGTACTCAAAGGTGATGGTCGGGTTCTGGAATTGCTGCTCGGTGCTGCTCAGGGCCGCATCCCAGCTCGTGCCGTTCCAGGTATTGAGCTTGCCGGTGGAGGTGTTGTAGATGGTCAGGCCGGCTGCCGGGCTGCCGATGGCGTCGCGCTGGGCGGTGGTCAGGCGCGGGGGCAGCAGGCCCTTGGTGGTGCTGCTCACGTCGAGCGCGGCCGAGGCGGCGGGAGCTGCGGTGCCGATGCCTACCTGGCCGGCGCTGCTCACGGCCAGGCCTGTGGTGCCACCGTTGCCCACCAGCAGCTTGTCGGCCAGGTTCAGGTTCTGGGTGGCGGTGTGGTTGCCCAGGTTGTCGCCGGGCACGTTCACGAAGTTGCTGCCGTCGAGGGCGGGCGCGGCGTAGGCGGTTTCGGGCGCGAAGGTGAGGCTGCCGGCGCCCGCGTTGGCGCCGGCCGTCATGGTGGTGGCCGTGGTGCCGGTGGGCGCTACCCACGACGCCCCCCCCCCACCGCCGCCGCCCTCTCTGGTGTAGGGGTTGCCGCCGCCGCCGCCGCCGTAATAGCCGCCGCCGCCACCGCCCGCGTTGTACCAGGCATTCGACCCGCCCTCGCCCAGCCGGCCCGGGGCGTCGCCGGTGCCGGCGGAATAGCCGCCGCCGGCCTGGGTGCCGCCGCCGCCGCCCGTGTTGCTACCGCCGCCGGTCCCGTTCGGTGCCCCGCCCGCGCCGCCAATCATGTTGGCGTTGTTGCCGGCCCCGCCGCCGCCGGCGGCCACCAGCAGCTTGGTGCTGCCCCGGCGCACGTCGGTGGCCCCGCCGCCGCTGCCGCCGTGCCAGCCACCATCACCCTGCAGGTCGCCGCCGCCGTTCCAGCCGCCCGCCGGCCCGAAGCCGCTCGTTACGCCATTGCGTCCCGCGCCGCCCACGTACACGCCCAGCACCTCGCCGGGCAACACCGTGAGTGTGGTTTGGACCCGCGCCCCGCGTCCGCCCACCGCCGTGGCCTGCCCCCCCGTCTGGGTGACCGAGTTGCCGCCCTGCGCCCCGTTGGCCGTCACCACTACCCGCGTGATGCCGGCCGGCACCACGTAGGACTGCGGCCCCCCCGTGGCCGTGAACGTAGCGGTGCCCGGCTGCACGGCCTGCTCGTTCGTGCTCAGTGCCTCGGTCCAGCTCGTGCCGTTCCAGGTGTTGAGCTTGTTAGAAAGGGTGTTGTAGACGGTCAGGCCGATGGCCGGGGTGGCAATGGCGTTGCGCTGCACGATGGTCATGCGCGGGGGCAGCATGCCCTGGGTGGTGCTGCTCACCTCGAAAGCGGCCGAGGCGGCGGGCGCGAGGGTGCCCACTCCCAGCTGCCCGCCTACGGTGCTGCTGCCGCCCACGGTACTGCTGCCCGTCACGGTGCTGCTGCCGCCTACGGTACTATTGCCACCTACGGCGCTGCTGCCCGTCACGGTACTACTGCCGCCCACGGTGCTGCTGCCCGTCACGGTGCTGCTGCCGCCTACGGTACTGTTGCCGCCCACCGTGGTGTAGCCGCTGATGAGGGCGTTGCCGGTCACGTCGAGCTTCTGGGCCGGAAACTTGTTGCCGATGCCCACGTTGCCCTCGGCGCGATACAGGTTGCTGCCGTCCACACTCCAGGCGCCGGGCACGTTCTGGAAGTTGGCCCCGCTGAGCACGGGCGCCGGCAGCACCGTGGTGGTGCCGAGCGTGCTGATGGTGAGCGAGCCGTCTCCGTGGGAAGGGGCTAGGTCAAACATGTTGGTGCCCGGGACGGCGGTGGCAATGGGTATTACCCACGACGAGCCGCCGCCGCCCGCTACCGAGCCGGCGCCCCCGCCGTAGTAGCCGCCGCCGCCGCCGGCACCGGCGTAGCTAAGGCTGGCGCCCTGGTTATTGGTGCCGCTGCCACCCTGCTGGCCGTTCTGGCCGCCCTGACCGGGGCCGCTTTGGGTGGCGCCCGTCACCTGGAAGTAGCCATCCCCGCCGTTCGGGGTGCCACCGTTGCCGCCCGGGTAATACATGCTGGAGCTGCCGCCCCCGCCGCCCGCCACCACCAGGGCATAGCGGCCAGCCAAGTAGTCGCTGGTCCAGGCCTGGCGCGTGCGGCGCAGGTCGGTGGCCCCGCCACCGCCGGTATTCACGCCGTTGCGGGTGGCGGTGCCGCCGCCGTTGTAGGGCAGAGCCATGCCGCCCACTTCCACTTGCAGCCGCTCGCCGGGAGCCACTGGCAAGTCCACCGTTACCACGGCGCCCCGGCCGCCGACGCTGCCGGTGCCACCGCCGGCCCCGCCCGTGGCCTTCACCCGGATGCTCGTCACGCCGGGGGGCACGGTGTAGTACTGTGGTCTGCCCGTGTATTCGTAGGTAACGGAGGTGGCGGTGTTGATGGTGGTGGTGTTGTCGGCATCGTAGCTCACGCCCAGCAGCCACCGGGTGCCATCCCAGGTGTTGAGGGATTTTGAGTCGGTGTTGTAGATGAGCAGGCCAGCCGCCGTGGGGCCGGGACTCATGGCGTCGCGCTGGGCGTTGGTCAGGCGCGGGGGCAGCAGGCCCTTGCTGGTGCTGCTGATGTCGAGGGCCGCCGCCGCGTTGGGGGCGCTGGTGCCGATGCCTACGGAGCCGGTGGGCGTGGTCTGGGCCTGGGCGAGGCGGGGGGCGGCCAGCAGCGCGAGGGCGGCCAGCGGGGCGAGCAGGTAACGGTTCAGCATAAGCAGTTCAAGAGGAAAACAAGGGATGAAAGCCCGCCCCGCCGTGCGGCGGCGCCGTCCCCGAGGGCTGTCCTCAGGGGCCGGCGCGCCGCCCGCGCGGGGTAGCGCGGTGGCCGAAGGGTTCGGGGCGCCGGGGCGGTGGCCTACCTGCCCCGGCGCTGCAAACCTGCCCCCGCCCCTGTCCGCTTTCCTAAAAAGCAGCGTAGACAAAGTATGGACAACTTTTATAATCCGTCTGATAATTAGCCCGTTATTTTCTCTATCTAATGCCGAGCCGGAGAATTCGCCGGGCTACTCGTCGGCCGCCGGCCCGTCGGGCGGCGCGGCGGCTGGGGTGCGGCCGGCGGCCAGGTCGGCGGCCGCAATCTTCTTGAAGAGACGGGTTTTCGCCCGGCGCACGCTGGCGGGGTCGATGTTGAGCAGGGCCGCAATTTCCTTCGTGGCCAGGTGGATGTGGAAATAGCAGTACAGCCGCTGTTCGTTGCTGGTCAGGGCCGGGTACTTCGCCTGCAGCTCCTCAAAAAACCGTGGGTGCACCTGCTCGAAGTGCAGCTTGAACCGGACCCAGTCCTCATCGAGGTGCAGGCTGCTTTGCAGGATGGACTTGATGCCCGCCAGCTCGTTTTGCTGGCCCGGACGCTGCGCGTTCAGCTCCTGTATCTGCTGCTTGAGCTCGGCCAACAGGGCGTTTTTCTGCTGCACGTAGAGCGTGGTCGACGCCAGCTCGCGCTGGTTGGCTTCGAGCTGCTGGCGCAGGTCATGGTTGGCGGTTTGCTGCTGGTGGTGGTCGGCGCTAAGCTGCTGGGTGTGCGCGGCCTGGGCCTGCTGGCGCTGCTGCAACGCCAGTAGCGCCGTTTGGATGTGGCTGTTCTTGAGTACGATTTCGCGGTGGCGCAGCTCCTGCCGCTCGATGTCGAGGGCCAGGGCGGCGGCTTCGCGCTCGGAGGATAGCAAGGTTTGCTGCAACGCTTGGAAGCGAATGCTGATGGCCGCCGAAAATCCCAGCGCGTGCGAGAGAATGGCTAGGTCGGGCAGCAGCAGGTCGCCGCGGTTGGTAAAGCCGATTACCACGTTGTAGCCCGCCATGAGAAGAATGAACGTCAGGGGCAGCACGTTGGCCAACAGGTAGGGGCGGGCCAAGGGCAGCCGGTGGTGGAAGGCCGTCATCCCAATGACCAGCAGCAGCCCAAATAGTGCCAGCACCCACAGGTTTTCGTAGAGCAGGGTGAACTGATTGAGGTAGAAGCCGCTGAGGTTCACCACCGCCACTGCCCCCGCGAATACGAAGTAGCCCCGCAGCCCGTAGCGCAGGGCGGCATCAAGCCGGGGCAGGCGGGTGCGCGTAAGCAGGTAGGCACGGGTCAGCTGCCCAAAGCCCAGCAGCATGAGCGCCACGCTCAGGTGCATGGCCACGTTGTTGAGGGTGTAGGACAGGCTCACGCCGTCGGGCAGCACACGCTGGCTGAACACCGGCCCCGGAAACAGCACCCGAAAATACCCCCGAAACGCCGTGACGTACAGCGCCGCCCCCACCTGCGAGCACAGGTAATACAGCGTGCTGCGGTCGCGGAAGCGCAGGTAGGTGGGCAGGTTGGTGAGCAGCAACAGCAGCAGCGCCGCCAACGACACGGCCCAGGCCGTGCGGTAGAACGTGTCGGTTTGCCGGACTTCGGCTGCCGGCACCAGCCGCACCCGCAGGCGCACGGCGGGCGGCATGGCGGCGCCAGGGCCCAGACGCAGTAGCACGTAACAGGTGGTGGCTTGGCCCGGCAGGGGCAGCAGCAGGGCGCCTTTCACCCGCTGGCTGTCGGTGGGCACGGCTTGGCCCACACGCCGGGTGCGCCAGGCGCGGGCGTCTTCGTCAAAGTAGTAATAAGTGTTGTCCAGGTTGGGCAATACCGTGAGCTGGCCAGCCGTGGCATAGCGGCTGGGGTTGCGCACGGCGAGCCTCAGCCAGTAGCGCCGGGCCTGTGCCGAGCGCAGGGAGTCGGCCGGCGCGAAAACCAGCGCAGTGTCGGTCCGAATCTGGTCCCAGGTGTAGTTCCGGTCGGGGAGCACGCCCACGCGCCCTAGCTCCGCAACGGGGCGGCCCGGGCCCGGCTGCGCCGCCCCACGCAGCACGCTGGCCAGTAAGAGAAATAAGAGGGTAAAAGTCTTTGTCAATATAGAAGAAGCGTTGGTTAGACCACCCACCTACGGAAAAGCTGAGCCTTCCGCTTCACAACGCACTGCTAATGAAAAAGGCCCTTCCTCTCGGAAAAGCCTCTTTCATTAGCAGTGATTCGTAGGGCTAGTTCAGCGGCTTGGTTTTCAGCACCTCGGCCAGCTTGGCGGCCAGCGCTTCGCCGCGCAGGTTCTTGGCGATGATTTTGCCCTGCGGGTCGAGCAGGAACGACTGCGGGATGGACTTCACTCCGTAGGCCGCGCCGGCAACGCTGCCCCAGCCCGCCAGGTCCGACACGTGGTGCCAGGTGAGGCCGTCGGTGGCAATGGCTTTCTCCCACTTGCCCTTGTCCTGGTCCAGCGACACGGAGTAGATGGTAAAGCCTTTGTCCTTGAACTGGTTATAAGCTTTCACCACGTTGGGGTTTTCCTGGCGGCAGGGGCCGCACCAGCTGGCCCAGAAATCAATCAGCACGTACTTGCCGCGCAGGCTGCTCAGGGCCAGCTTGCTGCCGTCGGGCTGCGCAAGGTTGATTTCGGGAGCCTGGCTGCCCTGGGCCGTGAGGCGCATG
This sequence comes from Hymenobacter monticola, assembly GCF_022811645.1. Classification (NCBI taxonomy): domain Bacteria; kingdom Pseudomonadati; phylum Bacteroidota; class Cytophagia; order Cytophagales; family Hymenobacteraceae; genus Hymenobacter; species Hymenobacter monticola. The sequence goes on from NZ_CP094534.1 coordinate 4,339,491, forward strand.
GGCTCCAGCCGCGCCGTCAGCTCCTTGGTGAAGGGCGACTCCGGGTTGGCCTTGCGCTGCACGCCGGCCAGCGAGTCGGCGAAGGCAAACTCCTCGTCGGGGTTCAGGAAAGCACCCACTGCGAAGCCCGTGGCCACCGATGTGGCGTTGCGCCGCATGATGCCCTTCATCCGGGCCGAATTGGTGCTTTGAATGGCGTAGTACTGCTTTTCAATGGCCTTCATCTCGTCGGCCTTGCCGGCCTGGCCGGCGGCGTTGTAGCGCTGGCCCAGGCTTTCGAGCTCAGTCTTGGAGCCCTGCATCACCTGCGTGAGCTGGCGCAGCACTTCGGCGTCCTTGCTGCCCTTCACGGTGTAGGAGGTGGGCAGGCTTTTGGCGTCGCCGCTCAGCTGCACGTGCGTCTTGTTGTCGAGCATCAGCAACACCTGGTTGGGTTCGTCCAGTTTGAGCTGGTAGATGCCCGGTGTGGCCGAAGTGCCTTTCAGAGTGAAGTTGCCCGAAGCGTCGGTCTTGGCCTGGGTTTTCTCCACAAACTGGTTGGATGTCAGCTCCGACAGGTGCACCACGGTGCCGGCCGGCGCGTTCTTCAACTGGCCCGAAACCTCGTAGCCGTCGGCAGCAGAGGCCGGCTGGCAAGCATTAGCCAAACCCAGCGCGGTGGCGGCAATGAAAACAGATTTAATCATAGGATGCAGCATAAGCTTATGCGTAAAACTAGCCAACGCAAGGCAGTAAAATTATTGTTCCACAGGCTGGATTGGTGGGTTAGTGGATTGGCGCATAAAAATCCACTAACCCACCAATCCGCCACCTACCCTTCCAGCGCGGTGCGCAGCAGCTGGTTGGCCAGCTTGGGGTCGGCTTTGCCGCCGGTCAGCTTCATCAGCTCGCCCATGAACATGCCGGTGAGCGACTTCTTGCCGGCGCGGTACTCGGCCACTTTGGCGGGGTTGGCGGCCAGCACTTGCTGCACCAAACCTTCCAGCTCGCCGCTGTCGGCTTTTTGGAGCAGGCCGAGGCTTTCGGCGGCACCGGTGGCGTTGGCGGTGGGGTGCTCCAGCAGGTGCGGGAACAATTGCTTGCTGGCCACCGAGTAGTTCAGATTACCGGCGTCAATCAGCTCAATGATGCCGGCCAATTGGGCGGCGTCGAGCGGAAAATCGGCCATGGTGAGGGCGCGCTCGTTGAGGTAGCTCTTCACCGGGCCCATTACCCAGTTGGCGGCGGCTTTGGCGTTGGGCGTGAGGCGGGCCAGCTCATCGAAGAACAGGGCCACGTCTTTCTGGTCGATGAGCACCGAGGCGTCGTAGTCGCTCAGGCCCAGCTCGCCGGTGAAGCGCGCGTAGAGCTGCTGCGGCAGGGCCGGCAGCTCGGCGGCCACGCGGTGCAGCCACTCGTCCGAAATGATGAGCGGCGGCAGGTCGGGCTCGGGGAAGTAGCGGTAGTCGTTGAGGGTTTCCTTGCTGCGCTGGCCGTTGGTGGTGCCGCTGGCGGCGTCGAAGCCGCGCGTTTCGCTGTCCACTTCGCCGCCAGCCTCAATGATGGCCACCTGGCGCTCAATCTCGTAGGCAATGGCGCGCTGCACGTTGCGGAAGGAGTTCATGTTCTTCACTTCCACCTTCATGCCGAACTGCGTGGCACCCTTTTTCATCACCGAGATGTTGGCGTCGCAGCGCAGCGAGCCCTCCTCCATGTTGCCGTCGCAGATGCCGAGGTACTCCACCAGCTTCTTGATTTCGGTGAGGTAGGCGTAGGCTTCCTCGCCGGTGCGGATGTCGGGCTCGCTCACAATCTCGATGAGCGGCACGCCGGCGCGGTTCAGGTCCACCAGGGTTTCAGTTTCGCCGGCCAGGTGCATGCTCTTGCCCGCGTCTTCCTCCATGTGGATGCGGGTGATGCCGATTTGCTTGGTGCTGCCGTCGGCCAGGCGGATGTCGACGTGGCCTTCGGTGCAAATCGGGGTTTTATCCTGCGTAATCTGGTAGCCCTTGGGCAGGTCGGGGTAAAAGTAGTTTTTGCGGGCAAACAGGTTGTCGCGCCGAATCTGGCAGTTGGTAGCCAGGCCCATTTTCATGGCAAACTCCACGGCCGTGCGGTTCACCTTGGGCAAGGTGCCGGGGTGGCCGAGGGTGATAACCGACAAGTTGGTGTTGGGCGCAACGCCGTACTCGTTTTCATCGGCCGAGTACATCTTGCTGTGCGTGAGCAACTGAGCATGTACTTCGAGACCGATAACGGGCTGGTATTGGGCAAGGGTGGCTTCGTCCATAACTAAGAAACGCGGGGTGCTAAAAGCTATTCGGCCTTAAAGGTAACGGCCGGGGGGCAAGCCCGCCACGTTTGGCAGCCAGCGCTGCCGCACGCGCCGCGTGCCCTACCCCACCTGCCGCCGCCCAACTGCGGCGAAATTACCAGCGCCGGCCCCCGCGTGGATAGTAGCTGCCGGGGCCGGCGCCTTGCCGGTAGGGCGTTTCCATGGTGTAGTACACCGGCACGGTGTAGCGGCTGGGCACGGTTTGGCCGTCGCGCCGGGCCGGCACAAACTGCCGCTTGAGCGCCCCCACGGCCCGCAGCGCGGCTGCGTTGAGAAAGGAGGAGCTTGATTTCACCACTTTGGCGTTGGTGATGCGGCCGTCTTCGCCCACCAGCAGCTCAACTTCGACCTCGCGGTTGAAACCGGCGCGGGCCATCCGGTATATCTGGGAGCTTTCCCGGCGCATCTGGCCCAGCTCTTGCGCGTTCAGACGCACGCCTTTGGCCAACTCCTTGGTGAGCTGCGCTTCCCCGCCGGGGTAAAGGGGCAGCTGCTCATAGACAAAATACGGCACCGGTGCCCCGTTGGGTCCGTAGCAATTGCCGATGCCGCAGAGGCCTTTCTCGTAACGGTCGCGGCGCTTCAGGGTGCCGTCGGGGTAGTAGGTGAGCAGGTCGCCGTGGCGCTGGCCGTTGTAGTAGTCCTCTTTGGTGCGCATGCGGCCATCTTCGTACCAGGTGGTGAGGGTGCCGTGCAGGGTTTGGCGGTACACGTTGGCGTAGGGAATGTACTGCCGCAAGGCCCCCGAGGGGTAAAACACCCGCGTGACGCCCGTCAAACTGTCCCGAAACGTGGTTTCGGCGCAGTAAGCCGCGGGGTCAGCCTGGGTGGTAAGTTGGAAATCGGAGGTGTAGAAGGTGGCGGGCGGCTGGGCGACAGCCGGCGCCTGGGCGCGCCCCACCAACGGCAGCGCCAACATTGCGAAGACGGACAGTAAGGGTTTCACCAGCGCAAGCAAACGATAAAGTGAAGCAATGCAACAATCAAAAATAACCAACCGCACCCAGTTTATACGCACCTCCCGGGCTTTGGTGTCATCCCCCTCCGGCCATGGTGCGGGTACGCCCGGCGCGGGGCGTGCGCAGCGGCCGGCGCGTAGTTATCCTCGTTCGCACTCAGTGGAGGTCAGCTTTCCATACCAGGCCTGCTTGCTGGAAACCAGGCGGCCCCGGCTGCCGCGGCTTTCTCCAAGCGGGTCGGGCTTTTTTTGATTGAGGGTTTTATTTTGGAGAGGTGATTCTTTCTTTTCGCTCCTGCCCGCTTTACTGAATGCGGAACGTGACCGGCACGGTAAACGACACGGCCACCGGCTCGCCGTCCTGCCGGCCCGGCGCAAAGGGCTTGAGCTGGCGCACGGCGCTCACGGCCGCGTCTTGCAGCGACTCATAGGCCCGGGCGATGCCCTTGGGCACCTCCCCTGGTTTGATGTCATTGGGTTTGATGTCCTGCACCCGGCCGTCGGCGCCCACCACAAAGCTCACCTTCACAATGCCGTACACTCGCTGCTTGAGGGCGTCCACGGGGTAGCGGGTGTTCAGCATCACGGCGCGCACCACGGCGGCTTTGTCGCCGGCGCCTTCCGAGTACACCGGCATCTGCTCGTAGGGAAAATAGGCGACCGGCTGGCCGTCGGGCCCGAAGCATTCGCCCGCCAGCGGCTGGTCGGGCAGGTGGTGCTCGCGGCGCTTGAGGGTGCCATCCGGGTAGTAGGTCAGCAAGTCGCCCACCACCTTGCCGGCCTGAAATGTGGCCTGGTAGCGCAGCTGGCCGTTTTCGTAGTACTCGCTCACGGTGCCGTGGCGCAGGCTTTTGCGCACGCTGGCCAGCGGCATGAAGGACTTGAGCTTGCCCGAAGGCAGGAAGTACGTGCGCTTGGTGCCGCTCAGCGAGTCGCGGTAGGCGGTTTCCTGGCGCTCCACGGCCCCGGCTTCGGAAGGCAGCCTGTGCCGGTTGGCGTCGAGGTACACGATTTGCGTGGGCCGCGCGGCGGGCGCCGCCGTGGGCAGGTGCTGGGCGTGGCTGGCGGCGGCCAGGCTCAGCAGAACGGCCGTGCATGGAAGGCGGTAGAGTGTTTTCACAGCAAGCAGCTATTCGTTGGCAAAGGTGACAGGAAGAGTGTAGGCCACCGGCATGGGCACGCCGTCGCGCCGGCCGGGCTGGAAGCGCTTGAGCTTGCGCACCGACGCCAGCACGGCCTCGTCGGCCAGCGGGCACAGGCCCTGCTTGAGCTGAACATCGGCCACCTCCCCCGCGGCGTTCACATTGAAGCCAACCACGACTTGGCCTTCGCAGTGGTCTTTGCGGGTGAGCTTGGGGTAAACCATGCCGCGCACCACCGCCTTGATGACGGCCCGGGGTCCGCCGTCGCCCTCCGGGTACACGGGCATTTGCTCAAACGGGAAGAACGGCACAGGCAGGCCGTTTTCGGCAAAGCATTCGCCGCTGGTCTTGAAATCGTTCTTCTGGTTGTATACCTCCCGACGCTTCAGTTGCCCGCTGGGGTAGTAGGTGCGCATTTCGCCCGTTCGCCGGCCGTGCAGGTATTCGGCGTGGCTTTCAAGCTGGCCGCTGGGGTACCACTCCTCCCACACGCCGGAAAGCAAGCCCTTACGCAGGTGGCCGTACATCTGCGAGCTCGTCAGCTTACCGGTGGCCAGGGCATACGTTTTCACCGCGGCCTGCACGCTGTCGGCGTACTCGGTTTCGCGGCGGTAGCGGGCGCCCTGGGCCGTGGGCAGCACCGCGCGGGCCGAGTCCAGGTATTCGGTTTTTAGGTCGGGAATGGCCGGCTGCTGGGCCGAAGCCTCGGCAGCAGCAAGCGCGATAAGAGCTTTTAAGACAGCAAATTGCGAATAGGAACTCACGGGCAGTAGAATGGGCAGAAAGTGGAATAGGTCAATCAGCAAAGACGAGTCAGCACTTTATTTCAAGCCGAATTGCACGGGCAATGTAAAATAGAGTGCGACCGATTCCCCATCAATAATTGCTGAGGTTATTCGCTCGGCTGCATTGGGCGCAAATAAACGACCCGCCGAGAGGGCAATGGAACGCAACTCTCCGTTGAGGGCGCCGCTGGTAATGCCGGTGCCGTGGCTGCCGTTGGTATTTGGCGCCAGCATAAAATTGATGGGTACCTCACCACGCTGTGTCACCAAAGCTACCGACTCCGCACTGATTTGCTGTCGAGGCAACAAGATGAGCAGCTTTCGCAATTCTCCTTGTGTATCGTGCACGAATTGCGCCTTTGAGGCAGTGCTACGGTAAATGTTCGAGTTTTCGGCTCGGCCCACAGCCTGATAAGTAAATGAGTGGTTACTGGTTACTTTTTTTGGCAACGTGGCAGGTATTATCAGCGGGTTTGCGTTGCAGTCAACCAGCCGATTTCGAAAATCAAAACATTGACTTGTTATCCGCTTGCCGAGCCGATAGTTTGCCACTTGCCGCAAGGCCCCATTGCGATAAAACGTTTGCACCTCCCCGTCCAATGCGGCATAAGCCGAGAGCGGCCTGCGCAATGAAGGCACAAAAAAAGCCGTGGGGGCCGGCCCCAACGTATCCTCCAAAAACCCTGCGCGCAACCGCAGTGTCCCGTCGGGATAATGCATGGATAGCACAGCACGGCCGCTTGCATGCCGTACCGATAGCAGGACACGCTTTGCGTTCAGCTCCACCATACGGTCAGTGTAGCCACCCGTCGAATCCGTAATCGTACGAACCGCTACCCGACGAAAAAGAGGTTGATTGGATTTGAAAGCCTCGTATTGGCTATCGTAATCAAAAATTAACACCTGGACCGTATCGGGGTCGTAGTCCCATACTGCACGGGCCTGGGCCCTGGCCGATAATACACCAGCCAGGGCCCAGGCCCAAATCAGCATGCTCGCCCGCCACATGATGGCAACGACTTATCGATTTATCAGCGCTTCGGCCTTGGCAATGGCCGCGCCCAGGCCCGCCACGTTCTTGCCGCCGGCCGTGGCGAAGAACGGCTGCCCGCCGCCGCCGCCCTGGATTTCCTTGGCCAGCTCGCGCACGAGCGTGCTGGCGTTGAGTTTGCCGGCTTTGGCGATTTCGTCGTCCAGCATCACGGCCAACTGGGGCTTGCCGTCGATTTCGGCGCCGAGCACGGCCACCAGGTTCGGCACGGCCTGGCGTAGGTTGAAAGCCAGGGTTTTCAACGATTCGGCCGAGCTGGCCTGTACTTGCGCGGCGAGGAAGCGCACGCCGTTCAGGTCTTTCACCTGGCCCACGAGCTGGTCTTTTTGCTGGTTGATGCTTTGCTGGGCGAATTGCTCGATTTGCTTGCGCAAGCCGGCAATTTCCTCGTTCTGCTTCTCAATGCTCGTGATGAGGTGCTGGGGGTTGCCCAGCGTCTCGCGCACCTGGGCCAGCAGGTCGAGCTGCGCGTCCACGTAGGCTTCGGCCGCGCCGGCCGTCACGGCCTCGATGCGGCGCACGCCCGCGCCCACAGCGCTTTCGGCCGTGATTTTGAAGTAGCCGATGCTGCCGGTGTTCTGCACGTGCAGGCCGCCGCACAGCTCCACCGAGTAGTCCTTATCGAAGGTGATGACGCGCACGAAGTCGCCGTACTTCTCGCCAAACAGGGCCATGGCGCCCAGGTTTTTGGCCTCGGCAATGGGTACGTTGCGGCGTTCGTCGAGCGGGATTTGCTGGCGGATGCGCTCGTTCACGATGGTTTCAATTTCGCGCAGCTGCTCATCGGTCACCTTGGTAAAGTGCGAGAAGTCGAAGCGCAGCAGCTTCTCGTTCACCAGTGAGCCTTTTTGCTGCACGTGGCTGCCCAGCACGGTGCGCAGGGCGGCTTGCAGCAGATGGGTGGCCGTATGGTTGTTGCGAATCTGGGCGCGCCGGGCGGCGTCGGGCCGGGCCAGGAACTCGGCCTCCAAATCCTGCGGCAAATCCAGCGTGGTGTGGATGATGAGGTCGTTTTCCTTCTTCGTGTCAATCACGCGCACCTTGCTCAGGGGCGATTCTAGGTAGCCGGTGTCGCCAATCTGGCCGCCGCTTTCGGCGTAGAACGGGGTCTGGTCGAACACCAGCTGGTACTCGGTTTTGCCCTTCTTGTCGACTTTGCGGTAGCGCAGCAGGCGGGCCGTAGCCTCGTCCTGGTCGTAGCCCACAAACACGTTGGGGGCGTCATGCTCGGTCACGGTCACCCAGTCGCTCTGCTCGGTTTCCTGGGCGTTGCGGCTGCGGTTTTTCTGCTGCTCCAGCTCCTTTTTGAAGCCGTTTTCGTCCACGCTCAGGCCCTTTTCGCGGGCAATGAGGGCGGTAAGGTCGAGCGGGAAGCCGAAGGTGTCGGACAGCTCAAAGGCGGTTTTGCCGTCGATGACGCCGCCGTTGGCGCGGGCGCTTTCCTCCAATGCATCCAGCCGGCGCAGGCCAGTTTCCAGCGTTTTCAGGAAGGCAGTTTCCTCCTCCTCAATCACGCGCTGCACGAAAGCCGTCTGTGCCTTCAGTTCGGGGAAGATGCCGGCCATCTGGTCGGCCAGCACGGGCACCAGCTTATATAGGAAGGGCTGTTTCTGGTTCAAGCTCGAAAACGCGTAGCGGACGGCCCGGCGCAGGATGCGGCGGATGACGTAGCCGGCCTTCACGTTGCTCGGCAGCTGGCCGTCGGCAATGGTGAAGGCGATGGTGCGGATGTGGTCGGCAATCACGCGGATGGCGATGTCCGTCTTCTCGTTTTCGGTGGCCGGCTGGTCGTTCACCGTGGCGGGCGCGGTGCCGTGGTATTCCAGGCCCACTTCCTTGGCGATGAACCGGATGAGCGGCTGGAACACGTCGGTGTCGTAGTTCGACTTCACGCCCGACACGGCCATCATCAGGCGCTCGAAGCCCATGCCGGTGTCCACGCTCTGCTCGGGCAGCTTGATGAGCGACTTGTCGGCCAGGCGCTGGAACTCCATGAACACGTTATTCCAGATTTCCACTACCTGCGGGTGGTCGGCGTTCACCAGCTCGCGGCCGGGCTTGGCGGCGCGCTCCTCCTCGGAGCGCAGGTCGATGTGGATTTCGGTGCAGGGGCCGCAGGGGCCGGTATCGCCCATCTCCCAGAAGTTGTCCTTCTTGTTGCCGGGCAAAATCCGGTCGTCGGTGGTGTATTGGCGCCACAGGTCCTGGGTTTCGGCATCAGCAGCGGTGCCGTCCTTTTCGTCGCCCTCGAAGTAAGTTACGTACAGCCGGTCTTTTTCCAGCTTGAACACCTCCGTCAGCAGCTCCCAGGCCCAGGCAATGGCGTCCTTCTTGAAGTAGTCGCCGAAGCTCCAGTTGCCCAGCATCTCGAACATGGTGTGGTGGTAGGTGTCGTAGCCTACTTCTTCCAGGTCGTTGTGCTTGCCACTCACGCGCAGGCACTTCTGGGTGTCGGCAATGCGCTTGTAGGGCGCGGGCTTGTTGCCCAGGAAATAGTCTTTGAACGGGGCCATGCCGCTGTTGATGAACAGCAGCGTGGGGTCGTCCTTCACCACGATGGGGGCCGAAGGCACAATGTGGTGGCCTTTGCTGGCGAAGAAATCAAGAAACTGCTGGCGAACAGCGGAAGCGGTGGGGAGTGACATAGGAACAAAGCGAAACGGCCCGCGCAGTCGGGGCCACGAATGGCACAAAGGTAGCTTTCCGGGCACGATGCTGTATCTATTTACGCACACCGCGTGCGGCATTAGAAGTAGCATAAAAAAAGGCGAACCACTGGCTCGCCTTTTTACTTTGAATTCTGCTGGCTCTGGGCCTACTCCACCACCAGGCGGCGGGTTTGGGCGCCGCAGCGCACCACATACACGCCCGGGGCCAGCCCGGCCGGTAAGGTGAGCGGGGCCTGCCCGGCGGCGTCAGCCTGGGTGTGCAGCACCGGCCGGCCCAGCGCGTCGAACACTTCCACCGCGGCCCCGGCCGGCAGGCCGCTGGCCAGCGTGCCGGTGCGGGTCGGGTTGGGCGAGAGGGCCAAGACTTCGGCGGCGCCCAGCATCACCGTGCGCACAAGCGAGTAGCTCAGGCTGCCGTCGGCATCGACCTGCCGCAGGCGGTAGTAGAGCTGGCCGACCGGGGCGCCGGCATCGAGGTAGGCGTAAGTGCGAGCTTTGGTGCTGTTGCCGTTGGCCGTCACCTGCCCTACTTTGACGAAAGTTAAGCCGTCTAGGCTGCGCTCAATGCCGAAATAGGCGCTGTTCTTTTCCGAGGCCGTGGCCCAGGCCAGCTTCACAGCACGGCCTTCGGCCTGGGCCGCGAAGCTGTTCAGCTCTACCGGCAACGGGGCGTTGGCGTTGCCCAGGGTCCAGATGCTAAAGTTGCGCACGCCGGCCAGCGTGGCGGTGTTGGCCGTGGCGTCGAAGCTCGCGTTACGCTGGAGGCCCCAGGAGTCGGCTGCGCCGGTTTCGCTCTTGAACAAGGCCAGGTTGGCCTCATTGATGCCGTTGAGTTCGGCCTCGCGGTAGCTCATGGTCAGCGTAATGTCAAGGCCCGTGTTCACGGCTGGCTGAATGTCGAACCAGCGCAGGATGCCCGCGCGGCCGGCCGTGCCCGTGCGGGCCGTGCCCGTGGTGCGCTGCACCAGAGTGCTACCGGGCAAGGGGCTGCCAGCGGCGGGCGTCAGCGTCAGGCCCAACCCGCCGAAGTCGTTGGCCGTGCCGGCCGCGTTCATGTCGCGGGTGGTTTGCACCGTGCCCGTCACGTAGCCGCTCGCACTTTCGCTGAGGATGGCCGTACCCCCCAGCGCGAGCAAGTGGCTGCCGGTGCTCAGCACGCCGCTGGTAAGGGCCAGGCTGCTGGTAACGGTGAGTGGAGCGACCAGCGTGAGGCCGGTGCCATTGTCGAGCGTCAGGGTGTGCACGGTGGCGGGCAAGCCGCTACCCGTAACCTGGGCCACCGTGCCGTTGTAGGTGTAGAGGGCATCGGGGCTGAACGAGCGGGCGCCCGAAACCTGCACGGCCCCGGTGGCCCCACTGCTGCTGATACCGGCCGCGTCGCAGATGCCCAGCGTGGCTCCGGCCTCGAGTGTGAAGCTGCCCGCCCCAGTCAGCGGCTGGCAGGCGGTAAGCAGTTGCCCGCCGCTCTGCACCGCGAGGGCACCCAACACCTGCACAGCCCCGCCCAGCGTGGCCACACCGGTGCTGCTGATTGTCAAATTATTATACAAACCGGCCGCAATAGTTTGGCCCGGTGCGCTGATGGTGAGGCTGGGGTAGCCCACCGTGAAGCTGGCGCTACTGCCCGTGCCCCCGGCGTTGGTGATGCTAACCGGGCCGCTGGTAGCCCCGGCCGGCACAACGGCCGTGAGTTGAGTAGCGGAGTTGAGCACGAAGGTGGCCGCTGTGCCGTTAAACATCACGGTCATGCCCGCCGTGAAGTTCGTGCCCGTAATAACCACGCTCGTGCCAACTGGCCCGCTGGCGGGCATAAGGCTGCCGGCGGTGGGGGCCGGTGGCGGGGAGTTTTGTAAAATCTGGGCACGGCTGCCGACACCAGTCGTCATCATATCCATGTCGCCGTCTCCATCAATATCACCCAGCAATAGCACAGTAGGATTGTTGCCTGCCGTCACGTTGCTGCTACCCACGAAGACGCCGGTGCTACTGCCGGTGGCATCGCCCCCGTTCAAGAGCACGGCCACCGCGCTGCCGTTGGCGGCCACCAGGTCCAAGTCACCGTCGCCGTCCATGTCGCTCAGTGCCACACCGCCAGGGGCGCTGCTCACGCTTACCGTGCTGCCGTTGGTGAAGACGCCGCTGTTGCGGCCGGTGGCATCGGCCCCGTTCAGGAACACGGCCACTGCGTTGCTGGTGGCCGCTACTAGGTCCAGGTCGCCGTCGCCGTCCACGTCGCCCAGCTGGGCGCTGCCGGCCGCCGCGGCCAGCGCCACGTCGCTGCCCCCGGCAAAGGTGCCAGCATTGCTGCCAGTGGCATCGCTCCCGTTCAGGCGCACGGCTACCGTATTGCCCACCGGCACTATCAGGTCCAGGTCGCCGTCGCCGTCCACGTCGCCCAGCTGGGCGCTGCCGGCCGCCGCGGCCAGCGCCACGTCGCTACCGTTGGCGAAGGTGCCAGCATTGCTGCCAGTGGCATCGCCCCCGTTCAGGCGCACGGCTACCGTATTGCCCACCGGCACTATCAGGTCCAGGTCGCCGTCGCCGTCCACGTCGCCGAGTACGATACGGCCGGCGTTTGTTCCGGGCAGCGTCGCTAATCGGGCGCTGGCATCAGTAAACACCCCGGTGTTACTGCCGGAGGCATCGCCGCCATTGGGAAACACAGCTACCACACCGGCGCTGCCAATCACCAGTAGGTCCAGGTCACCGTCACCATCCACATCGCCCAGCTGCGGGTTATTCACTGTACCGTATGCAATACCAGATGTAGGAATCGTGATGGCCAGCCCAATGCCCGAGGTGAAGGCACCCGTACCGTCGTTAACGTACTTTCCAAGGCCGCCTTGGTAGCCTGGCCTTGGTACGTAGCTGCTATGTATCAGGTCTAGGTCGCCGTCGCCGTCAATATCTCCCAGCACCGAGGCACTTAATTGGATGGTTGCGGCTTGCATCATGGCAATAGGTCTATAGGGAGGGGTTGTACTGGCTACAAACCCGCCCCCCCCACCGGTGGTGGCCGTCGTGAACTGGTACACGTGCGGGGCAGCCCCCACGTTGGCGGTGCTCCGCACTGAGCCTGGCACCGTGACGGACACCCTTTCGCCCGGCTTGAAGTCGGCTCTCTGCACGCCGGTGGCCGGCACGGTGGGCGTAAGCGTGACGGTGCTGCCACCGTTGCTGAGCGCGGACGTGGCCGTGCGCTGCCCCCGGTACTGTGTGGCGTTAATCTTGATGTTGCCCGCCGTGGACGGGTCGAGGGCCTGCGAAAAGGGTACCACCACCGTGGTGTTGCGGGCCGCCGCAGGGGCGTTGGCGGCCGGGGCTAGGCCCGCCCGCGTAACGTCAGGGGCTTGGGCTTGGGCGGCGGTGGCAAACAAGCTGACCAGGCAGGTTAGCTTGCCACGCATGGAGTAAGGAGAGGGCATATGGAATTTAAACTGGGTGTAGCAAATTCCACAAAGCTCCTTCACCCCCTCCTGCCGTACCCAAAAATGTTGCGAGTGGTAGCAAAACGGGGCTGAGTGACCGGAATATGTCACTGAATAGCAAAGCCAGTCAATTACCGTCCTCAATAAAATATAATTATTATTTGACAATATTTTACCAAATCTCCCACACAAAGCACCTTTATTGCACTAATATAAGACATTATTTATTTTCTTATCTTACCATTTGGCTGTTAAAGCCACAGCTCTAATGTCGGCTAGGTCTGCTTATTAGCTACCGAACCGGCAGCAGCAGGCAGGCCGTGGTGCCATGCCCCGGCGTGCTCTCGAGACAGAAGCGGCCGCGCTGGCGCTGCGCCAACTGGCGCACCAGGGGCAGGCCCAGCCCGGTGCCGCGCTGTCCGGGCAAGCGCAGGGCCAATCCGGTGGGCGTGTCGTTGGTTTGCAGGGCCGCGAGTTGGGCTGCGCTTAGGCCTGGCCCGGCGTCAGTCACACGCAACTCCAAACAGCCACCGGCCAACTGGGCGGCCAGCGTAATGACCGAGCCGGCCGGGGCCACCTTCAGGGCATTGCCCAACAGGTTGCGCAGTTGGGCGCGCACCATGTTATGGTCGGCCCAAAGGGGCGGCAGGTCGGGGGCCACGGTCACGGTCACCGTTACTTGCTGGGCACGGGCCTCCGCAGCGTATAGGGAAGCCAGCTCGCGGAGCAGGCGGGAGGCGTCCAAGGCCTCGGGCTGGTAGGCCAGCTCGCCGCTCTGGCTGGCGGCCCAGTGCAACAGGTTGTCGACGAGAGACGTGAGCTGGCTGGTGGTCTGGCGCACTTCGGTGGTCACCTCGTCGAGGACGGCGGGGTTGTTTATACCGGCCCGGCGGTAGTAATCAAGCAGTGTGGCCAGCCCGCCCAAAGCGGCCAGTGGGCTGCGCAGGTCGTGGCCGATGACGGAATATAGCCGGTCCTGGGTGGCACGAGCGGCGCGCAGGCGACGGGCCAGCCGACGCATTTCCAGCAAGGCATAGGCCGTGCCCCCCAGCAGCAAGGCCAGCAAAGCCGCCGCCGTCCAGGCCAACTGCTTTTGGCGCTGTTGCTGGGCACTTATGGTCCGCAACTGGTCGATTTGCACCTCCTTCCTTTCGGTCTGGTAGCGCGTTTCCATGTCGGCCAGGGCCGCGTATTGCTGCGTGGCCCGCAGCGAGTCGGTAAGAAGCTCGAGCTGCTCGCGGGCGTGGTAGGCCGGCTGCCAGCGGCCCAGGGCAGCCAGCGCGTCAGCTTTGAGCTGCAACACCTCGCGCAGCTTCACCCGGTTGCGGGCGGCACGGTAGCTGGCTTCCATATCGGGCAGTAGGGCGGTGGCCGAAGCCGGCTCGCCGGCTCGCAAAAGATAGTCGGCCAGCTTGAGGCGTTGCGCGGCGCGGGCGGCCGGCGCGTCGAGCGAGTCGGTGCAGGCCAGGGCTTGCGGCACCCAGGCGGGGTTGGACGGGCGGGAAGTGGCGCGGGCCAGCCAGTGGCGCAGCACCAGTTCTTCGGCTCGCCATTGGTAATACAAAAAATGCCGGCGCAAAGCTGGAGTGGGCGCCCGGCGGGCTACTTCGGCCAGCCCCACGGCGGCGCGGCGCAGGGCCGCCTCGGCCACGGCGGGCTGGCCGGTGCGCAGGCTCACTTCGGCCACGCGCAGGCGCAGGCTGGCCTCAATGCCGGCCAGGCGCCAGTAGGCTGTGTCGCGCTGCCGGGCGCGTTGCGCGTTGGCAATGCCGCCGGCCAACAAGCCCAGCAGCTCGGGGGCCCGGCGCTGCCGCAGCAGCAGGGCGTGGGTGTAGCCGAGGGTTTCGGCCAGGGAGACGGCGGCCATGGTAGGCTCGGTGGCTTGCAGGGCACGCGTAGTGCCACGGGCAGCGGTGTAGTAAAGTTCGGCGCGCTCGTCGTTGCCTTGTTCTTCGTAGGCTTCGCCCAGCAGCTCGTTGAGCCAAATCAGGCCGGCGTAGTTGTCGAGCTGCTGGTAGTAGCGCAGGCCCTGGGCGTAGGCACGCACGGCCCCGGCGTAGCTGCCGCGGCGGCGCAGGGCCAGCCCGGCATTGGCGTAGGCACCGGCCAGGGCCACCCCCACATTCACGCTGTCGCCGAGGGCCAGCGGCTGGCGCTTGCGGGCATTAGGGGGAAAGCCGCTGGCCTTGAGGGCCGTGATTTAGCGCCGGTGGCAGGCCAAGGCGCTATCGGTCGCCTGCTGCGTCCAGTAGTAGCTGCTGAGGCGGTGGTTCAGCTCGGCCGCGTCGAGGGAATAGCCGGGCACCCGGCGGTTGGCGGCCAGCGCCCGGCGCAGGTAGGCCAGGCCGGAGTCGGGCTGCTGCTGCACAGCCGCTGCGGTGGCCAAGCGCGCCCACACCACGAAGGACAGCGGCTCGGGCGCCCACAGGCGGCGCCGGGCCCAAAGCCATTCCCGCTCCCGGCGAAAGGCGGCCATGTTTTCGGCTTCGGTACGGCGCTCGACGTCCTTGGTGGGCTGGGCCGCGGCCCAGCTGGCCGCTTCGCCCGCCGATACCTCGCGCAGCAAGGCCCGCACCCGGGTCAGGCTGGCCTGGTGGGCCGGGCTGCCGGGCTGGGCCCGCACCGACCACCCGCTGAACATCAGTCCCAGTAAAAGCCCCCAGCCGGCCAACCGGCCGAAGTGCCTCGCGCGCAGCCGAGAATAGAAGCCCATTTCCAACGCGCAGCTAGTCATGGAACACCGATACGCCTGGGCACGGGCGGTTGTCCCCCATCCGTTGCCGGCGTGCTTCGCTGGTCCCCCGAGCAATTGTCGCAAATGGCTTTCCCTTTCGGCCCATAAAGTGCAAAGATGGGCCACCTACCCTACTAGCCGCAAGCGGTGCAGCAGGGCATCGCGGTAGCTGCGGCTCAGCGGCAGCTCGGCCCCGGCCACCGTCACCATGGTTTGGCCCTCGTTGAAACTTTCGATGCAGGCCACGTTCACCAAGTAGCCGCGCTGAATTTGCACAAATTGTTGGGCCGGCAGCTCCAGGGCCAATTCGCGCAGCGGCTGCCGGCTCAGGTAGCGGCCAGCGGCCGTGACCAGGGTGCAGTAGCCGTCGCCGGTTTCCACATACTGGATTTCGGCCAGGCACACCTTCACCAGCCGGCCCCGGTCGCGCAGGAAAATGCAGTCGCTCAGCAGCACTTCCGGGCTCCAGGGCAGGTTCAAGGGCTCGTCGGGGCCGTCGGTGCCCCCCGCCAGGGCAGCAGGCAGCGGGGCGGCCTGTCCGGCCGCATGGTTGAGCAGGGCCAGCTCCAGGGCGTGCTGCAGGGCAGCCGCATCGTAAGGCTTGAGCAGGAAGGCAGCCGGGCGCGCCAGCTTGGCACGCCCAAAAGTGGCCTCATCGGCCATGGAGGTAAGAAAGATGATGGGCAACGGCCGCACGGCGCGCAGCTCGTGCGCCAGCGCAATGCCGTCACGGTCACCGTCGAGGCCGATATCGAGCAAGGCCATGTCGACCGGCGGAAGGCTTTCGCGAAACAAGTCGGCCGCTTCATCGGCCGTAGCCACGGGGCCGACTGCCTCGTAGCCCAGCCCGCGCACCAATACCGACAGCAAGCGGGCGGCAAGGGGCTGGTTTTCGGCCAGCAGAAGCCGAACAGGAGTAGAAGCTTGCATAGAGAGCAGGGTGGACAGTACGCTTACGCACTGCTAGTCGCAAAAGTGCAGCCTTCCTCTTGTTCTCGCAATACTGCTGTGCTTAAAAATTGTTATTTTGCTCTGCGCTTTGGTTGGGGCAGGCACGTTGGGTTGTAGCGCATGCTTCCGGCAGGCGCGCAAGCCTCAGCTACTTGGCCGAAAGTGGCCCAGCGAGGTCTTGCGCCTGACACGGCTGGCTTATTCCTCGAAAAGATGCAAACAGCGTCCAGCTGGGGCGAAGGAAGGCCGGCTTGTTCATTTTCAACAAATGAGGCCGGGCGAATGACTTGTTGTTAATTTACGGCAAAATCAGCCCGAAAAACCGGGGTGCGTATTTTCCAGCCGGCCACGCCCACCATGCCCTACAAAGAGCGCAACATCGAAAAACAATACTTCACCATTGGCGAAGTGGCCGCCCAGTTCAAGGTGGCCGAGTCGCTGGTGCGCTTCTGGGAAACCGAGTTTGAGGAGCTGCGCCCGCGCCGCAGCAAGAAGGGCAACCGCCTCTATACCCCGCAGGACATCGAGGTGTTCCGCACCATCTACCACCTGGTGAAGGAGCGCGGCTACACCATCCCCGGCGCCCGCGACATGCTCAAGCAAAAAGGCCCGCAGCTGAAGGAAAAGATTGACGTGGTGCAGAGCCTTGAGAAGGTGCGCGCGTTTCTGGTGAGTTTGAAGAAAGAGGTGGACGCGGCGGGCAAGGCCGAAGCCGCCGAATAAACTTTCATGACTAATTCTACCGACGACACCCTTTTCCACGAGCTCGCCCTCACCCTGCTGCCCGGCATCGGCCCGCAGCTCACGCGGCAACTGATGAGCTACGGCGGCTCGGCCAAAAACGTGCTCATAATGCCGCCCGGCAAGCTGCGCCGCATTCCGGGCGTGGGCGAGGCCACCGTGAAAATGCTGACGGGCCCCGAGCGGGAAGCGGCCTTCCGCAAAGCCGAAGCGGATTTAAAGAAAGCAGAAAAGGAAGGTGTCGAAATCCTATTCTACACCAGCAAGCGTTTCCCCAGCCGCCTCAAGCTGATTCCGGATGCGCCCGTCATTCTTTACTATAAAGGCACGGCCGACCTGAATGCGCCGAAAGTTGTGGCACTGGTGGGCACGCGCAAAAACACCGACTACGGCCGCGAGCAAACCGAGCGCATCGTGCAGGGTCTGGTGCCGCACCGGCCGCTGGTAGTGAGCGGCCTGGCTTATGGCATCGACATCATCGCGCACCGCGCCGCCCTGCAGGAAGGCCTCGAAACCGTGGGCGTGATGGCCACGGGCCTGGACCGCATCTACCCGCCGACACATCGCAAAACGGCGGACAAAATGCTCGAACAGGGCGGCCTGCTCACTGAATTTCCCTTCGGCACGCCGCCCGACCGCTACAACTTCCCGGCCCGCAACCGCATCATCGCCGGCCTTTCGGATGGCACCGTGGTGGTGGAAGCTGCCAGCAAAGGCGGGGCTCTCATCACCGCGGAGCTGGCCCTGAGCTACGACCGCGACGTGCTGGCCGTGCCCGGCAACCTGGGTTCTGAGGCTTCGGCCGGCTGCAATGCGCTTATCAAGAGCAACAAGGCGGCCATGTATACCGAGCCGCTGGACCTGGAGCAGCTGCTGAACTGGGACGCGGCCCTGCACCAGTCGGGCAAGTTCAAGGCCGCCCCCTCCTACTCGGCGGCCGATTTTACGGCCGAGGAATTTGCCATCATCACGGTGCTGGCTGCCGCGCCCGGGCGCGAGCTGCAGATGGACGACATTGCCTGGCAGGCGCAGATTGCCATTTATGCCGTGGCCTCGCTGCTGCTGGGGCTGGAGTTTAGGGGCGTGGTGCGGGCAATGCCGGGGAAGAAGTTTGCGTTGGTGTAGCGTAGCTTATCGCCAAAATCGCATTCTCGGCATGAAAAAAACTTCAGCAACTTTCGTTCTGGCGGTCCTGGCCGGGCTGGGCGCGGCCGCCTGGGCCTTCCATCAAGGCGATGCCCGGCAGCAAGCCCTGCTGCACAAAATCGGGGCGGTGGGTGCCCAGCTGGCGGCGGGCAGCGCGCAGCGCGCCCGGGGCAACACCACTACCCTACGCGGCCTGTCCGTGGCCGTGGCCCGGAACGGCTACCAGCCCCGTGATGTGGCGGTGCTGAAGCAGAGCGAACAAATTCTCGGGCGCAGCCGCAGCCTGGCCGACACCCTGCGCCAATGGCAACGGGCGGTGCGCGCCGACGCCCACGAGTCTGCCAGCGGCGCGCTGCAGCGCCCGCAGGCCGCCACGCCCCTGGCGGCCGCGCGCGCCAAGCAGCTGGCCCAGTCACTGAACCGCTATGCGCGCTTTATTCAAGCCTACGTGCCCGGTGCCCCGATTTTGGCGCCGCCGCAATCGCCACGGCCCGAAACCACCTGGCTCTACCGCGAGGGTGCGCCGCTGGCCGCCGCCCTGGGCAGCCTCGCGCGCCTCGAAGCAGAAACGCACCGGTTAGCCCAGGATGCGCTCACCCAGCAGGCGCAAAAAATAGGGTCTTGCTGCATCTTCTTCGATAAAATTGGGGCGCTGGCGGTGGCTGTTTCCAACACCGTGGCGCCGGGCGGCACCTACGAGGCCCGGCTGTTTATGACCCACAGCGCCTCAAGCCAGATACCCAAAATGAGCGTAGAGGGGCGCCCTGTGCACGTGGGGTATGACGGGCGGGGCACGGTGGAGTTTCGGGTGCCCCCGCTGCGCCCCGGCCAGCCCGACACGGTACGGGCCCACTGGCGCGGCCACATCACCGTTCGCAGCTACCCCACCGACAGCACCATTCAACTCGACGTTCCTTACTACATCGTTAAGCCCCGCAGCCGATGAAACGCCCCGCATTTTATCTGGTGATGGTGCTGGTTTTGGGCGCAGCCATTGGGGCCGTTTTCTATCGCCAGTACCGCGCCCAACGCCAGCTCAACGCGCAGTTGCAGGAAATGAGCGACCTGTTGATGAGCGACAACGCGGCGGCTGACAAGGCCGCCGAAGGCACCGTGAAAGGCATCAACGCCGCCGTGCAAAAAAACCAGAACCAGCCCCGCGAACGCGCCGTGCTCGCGGCCGCCGAAAGCCTGGACCGCCGCGCCGATTCCCTCGTGCACACCTTATGGGCACACGCCGAAAAGCTGCTTCTGGCCACCCAAAACGTGAATGGCCTCCCCACCCTGCGCCACCCCAACGAAACCCGCGCCGTGACCGAGCAGCTGGGCAACGCCAGCCCGGCCCATCAGCACCTGCGCCAGCAGCTGCAAGCTTTTGACGACACGCTGCGCGCGCTGCACCCTAGCGCCGCCGCACACCTGACCACGCCGGCTTTTGAAGGCCAAACGGTGGCCTTGGCGCTGGCTACCTGCGCCGAACTGGAAAGCGCCGTGCGCGCCGCCGAAGCCGACGTCCTGCGCCACTTAGCCACCCAGGTGGGCCCCACCCAGCTCCGTCGCCACCCCATGGCACTGGCAGAGGCCGAATCGAAGGTGGTGGCGCCGGGCGAACTGTATCGGGCCCGCATGCTCTGGCTAGAGGCGCTGGGCCCCAGCCCGGCCCGCCTGCAGATGCGCTGCAACGGACAGCCCGTGCCCGTGGGAGCCGACCTGGTAGGTCAGGTGCGCTTCGTGGCGCCGCAGCGGCCCGGCCCGGCGGTCTGGACAGCTTCCATTCGTTTTCAAACCATGGGCCGCGATACCACTTTTCAGGTGCGGGTGCCCTACCGCGTGGCCCGGCGCTAGCTTCGCACCATGCTTTTGCTGAATAACGACTTGCTTCTCGCCGCCGCCCTGCCCCTGCCCAACCGCGGCCTGGCCTTTGGCGACGGCTTCTTTGAAACCTTGGTTTTCAGCAACGGCCACCTGCGCCTCGCGGCCGACCACCACGCCCGCATGCGGCAAGCCGCCGACGCCCTCTACCTCAAGCTGCCGCAAGCTTTAGCCACGCCCGAAGACCTGGTAAATACCCTGACCCGCCTGGTTGACGCCAATGATTTGCTGGCCGCCCGCCTGCGCTTGCAGCTTTGGCGCACCGGGGGTGGCCGTTACACCCCCACCACCGACGCTGCCGAATGGCTGGCCACCGCCGAAGCTTTCGTGCCCGATGATACGCCCATCGCCAAAGCCGATTTTGCGCTGGAAACCCATTCTATTCATTCCCCGATGAGCTTTTGCAAAGGCCCGCAGGCGTGGCTCTACGTGCGGGCGGCGCACGAGCGGCAGCGGCGCGGGCTTGATGAAATCATTCTCTGCGATGCCGCTGGGTACGTGGCAGAGGCCGGCGCGGCGGCCATTTTCTGGCTGAAAGATGACGTGCTGTTTACGCCTTCGCTGGCCAGCGGCTGCGTGGCCGGTGTGCGCCGGGCGCAGGTGCTGCGGGCGGCGCGGGCAGCCGGCCTGGAGTGCCGAGAGGGATTATACGCCCGAGAGAGCCTGCTTGGCGCGGAAGCCGCCTTCACCGCCAACGTGGCTTCGGTGCGCGTCCTGCACACCGTAGGGCATACAGTCTTTAATCAGCCCAAAGTTGCTTTTTTAGAAGGCCCTTGGTAGCGCGAAGCCCGGCGCAACAGGGCCGGGTGCAGACGGCCTTTGTTTCATAAGCTGCTGGGGTACACCGCTCGCGGCAATGCTTTAGGTGTTGCGCTGAGCTTTTTTACAGCGGTGCAAACCGGTAGGAAATGGTCACGGTATCGACGGGTGCGCCCGGTGCGGCAACGTCCGTGGCATCCGTGACGTCGGTGCTGTCGTCACTTTCTGCGCCTTCGGCTCGGTCGGTGATATCGGTCGTTTCGGCCACACTGGCTGTGGCGGCGGGGGCACTGGCACTGGTGCTGTCGGCGCGCGGAAGGGCGGGTTTAAACTGCAGTTGCCAGGCCACTCGCTGCAGTTCGGCGTCGAGCGCCAGCACGGCTTTAATGGGTGGCGAGCCCGCGCTTAGCTCCCGCCGCGTGATGGAAATGCCGCCCACCCGGCCATCGGGCAGCACCGTGAGCAACGCGTAGATGGCGCCTCCCACCCCTGCCTGCAGCGCCAGCGCGGGATAGGCAATAAATTGCTGCAGGTATTGATTGAACACCTCCGCCGCATCGGCCCGTTCGGCCGAGTCGGCCAACTGCCAGAAGCGCGGCAGCAAGGGCAGCGTACCCACCGGGGCGGCCGGGGCGGCGTTTGGCTTTATGCGACGGGGCGGCACTTTGCGGCCTGCTTGCGCATGGGCCAGCCCAATCTCCAGCACAAACAAAATAAAACAAACAGCCAAGCGGCGCATCACACATTATTTTTTTGGCATTGCCTTTCTCAGCGGCAAATGGCAAGCAGCAGAGCATGCCGCGCACCAGCGGCGCGTTTCCTGCCGGTTGGGGTTCGTCATCTTCTGGCTTGAGCTTTTCAAACACAAACCCGGTAATTTCCTGCATTACGTTGGTTGGCGCCGCAAGAGGCAACAGACACGGTTGCGCCGCTACACTTGCCCAACACCACCATTGGCCTGGCTTTTCATGGCAGGCTGTAAATCAGTGGGATGATAAGCGCTTCCCTTGCTTCTGTGCCGGGCTGAAATTTCATCAGCCGCACCACCCGGAGGGCCTCGGCCTCAAGAGAGTTAGCGGCTTCCTGCTGGGCAATAACAGGCTCGTGGCGGTCAATGATTTCGGTGCTGACCAGCTCGCCAGCAGCATTTATAACGGCCCTGACCGTAACCTTTCCTTCGAACTGAATGGCCAACGCAGGTCCGGGGTACCGGGTATTGTAGCGAACAAAATAGTAGACCTGTGCGAGGCCAGCTGCTTGAGCTTCAGCACCGGGGCCATGCCAAAAACGCGGCAGCAAAGGCTCGGGCGGCGCAAGCACTACCGGCTTTAAATCCTTTGCTCGTCCCTTTGTGGGTAGATGCACCATCATGCCCGGCGCCACGTGCAGGACTCCGGTGTCCTGGGCCCGTGCGGCGGTTGAGGCAACCGTCAGGATTACGAGGAGCATCGTTTTCATATGGGAAGGCCAAGGGAAATCCTTCTCATCAAACGGCTACCGGCGCCTTTATTGCCGGCCAGGGCTCATAATTTTCCAGCTCAAAATCCTCGTATTGGAACCCAAAAATATCCGTCACCGCCGGGTTGATGCGCATCTGCGGCAGCGGGCGCGGCTCGCGCTCCAGCTGCAGACGGGCCTGCTCCAGGTGGTTGGAGTACAAATGGGTGTCGCCGCCCGTCCAGATGAACTCGCCCGGCTGCAGGCCTACCACCTGCGCCACCATGAGGGTGAGCAGCGCGTAGCTGGCAATGTTGAACGGCACGCCCAAAAACACGTCGGCCGAGCGCTGGTAGAGCTGGCACGAAAGCTTGCCATCGGCCACGTAGAACTGGAACAGGGCGTGGCAGGGCTGCAATTTCATCTCGGGAAGCTCCGCCACGTTCCAGGCCGAGACGAGGATGCGGCGTGAGTCGGGCTGCGTCCGGAGCTGCTGGATAATCTGCGCAATCTGGTCGATGTGGCCGCCGCGGCCGTCGGGCCAGGAGCGCCACTGGTGGCCATATACGGGGCCCAGGTCGCCATTCTCGTCGGCCCACTCGTCCCAGATTTTCACGCCGTGCTCCTTGAGGTAGGCAATGTTGGTATCGCCCTGCAGAAACCACAGCAACTCGTGGATGATGCTCTTCAGATGTACCTTCTTGGTCGTCACCAGCGGGAAACCCTCGGCCAGGTTGAACCGCATCTGCGGCCCGAAAATGGACACGGTACCGGTGCCGGTGCGGTCGGTTTTTACGGTGCCGGAATCGAGGATTTGGCGGAGCAGGGCTTGGTATTGGCGCATGAGGAGGGGCGAAACGAGAGCATCAAAAATAGCGAAAGCTGCCCGTTCGGACAGCTTTCGCTATTTATTGAGTCGTTCACTGTTGGCTAAACAGCTACTTTGGTTTCATGTTTCTGTACTGCTGTACGAATACGGGAGGCCATTCCGTACAGGTCATCGAGTGATGCGATGTCTACTCGCTCACCGCCCTCCACATCGAATAACGTCACATATTTTTTACTGCCATTGAAATGCAGACGGCAAATAGGCTTGCGGTTGTTGTCGTCCAACAAGATGCCGCAGTATGACTGCACATCCCGCATCACCACGCGATTCACCGGGACCGTCTTACGCAGAATGGCCCGTACAATCATAAAGCCCTCGGTTTCCTCAACAGTTGTTTCAATGTCTTTATCCTTGCCTTCCGCTTCAGAAGCAACTGACGTTTCGTGAGCCGGAGCGGCTGGCACATCATTCACTAATAAGCTTTGCCCGCTGGTATCAATCATAGCGGAGCGTAAGCGCATGGCTATTTTATCATTCAAGAACTGATGAAACGAGCGATGCACTAAGATGCTAAACTGCTCTTTCAGTTTGGGTGTCAAAACGCCTTCGTAAACTTGCTTCGAAACGAAATTGATGAAATCAGCCGACGGTTGAGCGAATTGCTCTTCAAAATACTTTTTGAAAGCCCGCATGTATTTGAGGTTATATGCAGCAAAGAGCATATCCTCTATATTAAACGCAGCCTTGCTTAATTTCTTGATTTCAGCTACATCATTTTCATTAAAATTAGTAAGGTCAAATTCCAGAAAAGGCCGCTCATCCATCTTGTTTGGCTGTTCTAAGTCGGTAAACAACCGATAGACTAAGCCATTCGTCAGCACGGCAATACGTGCTTCGGTGACGTGAAAATATCTAAACAGCTGGCTGGCGTGGTTGATATTCAGGTCGCTGCCAACGTGCTTACACTCAATCAAAATAATCGGTTTACCATCACGCATGATGGCGTAGTCAATTTTTTCGCCCTTTTTCGTACCTATATCACAAATAAACTCTGGCACTACCTCCGTCGGGTCGAACACATTATAACCGAGAGCATTAATAAACGGCATTACTAAAGCCGTTTTCGTAGCTTCTTCGGTCTGTATATGCGCAATTTGCTTCTGGGCGCGCGATGCCAGATTGGTTATTTGGTCAATAAGCTCCATAGAATTGGGTGTTAATGGGAAACGGGATATACTTATGAATTTCTGGCTAATAAAAAAGCCGACTCAAAAATGAGTCGGCTTTTTTTGTGCTAATCCAAATCAGAGCAAGCAAAAAAATTACAGTTACGCTTTTGCTCGCCACAGCCGCCACCACGGCAGGTAGGGTTGGTCGTGGTGCTCGTAGTGGTAGCCGAAAAAGTAGCAGCTCATAAACGCCCACAGGTGGTGCCGGAATTGGCTGCGCGAGCGGTGCGGGTTGTCGGGGGCGTGCTCGCCGCGGTGGGGCAGGTAGGTGCCGAAGAAAAATAGCTGCAAGGTGCCCAGCACGGCCGGTATCATCCAAAAGGCGATGACGTTGGCCTGCGGGAAAAACAGCTTGAGCACGTTATAGGTCACGGCCATCAGCAGCACCTGCCACCAGGTCACGTAGTTCCAGGCGAAGCGAACGAACCAAGGCAAAAAGCCCGGGTGGCGGCCGTTGTGAAAATCGGGGTCTTCATCGGTGCCCACGTGGCGGTGGTGGGCGTGGTGCTTAGCCAGCATACCGGGAAACCAGTTATAGGCAAACAGGCCAGCGGTGAGCGTGCCCAGCGCGTTGTTCAGGCGCTTGTTGGCGCTCACCACGCCGTGCATGGCGTCGTGCGCGGTGATGAAAAGGCCGGTATAAAGGTGCGTCTGCAGCAGCGCGAGCAGGTAGGGTGCGGGCGAGTGCCAGTCGGGCTGGTAGCGCGCCAGCAAAAAGCCCAGCAGCGCCGCCCACAACACCACAATCAGTCCCCCAATGGCTACGCCGGTGCGGCCGACGGGCGTGGGCGCAATACGCTTGGCTGGGATGGCTGCGATAAAATTCACGCCGAAATTATAGAGACGTTAGCCGGTCGCGAACCTGCTCCATCAGCCACATGGGCGTGCTGGTGGCGCCGCAAATGCCCACCGACTGGCCGGGTTGGAACCAAGCCGCATCAATCTCATTTACGTTTGAGATGAAGTGGGTTTGCGGGTTGGTTTCCTTGCACACTTGGTAAAGCACCTTACCGTTAGAGCTTTTGGTGCCCGATACGAACACAATCTGGTCGAACTGCGCGGCAAAGCGGCGCAAGTCTTTGTCGCGGTTGCTCACCTGCCGGCAGATGGTGTCGTTGGCGTTCACCTGGTAGCCCCGCGTTTCCAGCTCGTTCTTGATGTTGTAGAAGCTGTTGGTGCTCTTGGTGGTCTGGCTGTAGAGGGTGATGTTTTCGGGCAGCTCGTGGCGCAGCAGCTCGTCGAGGTTCTCGAACACCACGGCGTCGCCGCCGGTCTGGCCCAACAGGCCCAGCACCTCGGCGTGGCCGTGCTTGCCGTAGATGAAAATTTTCTCCTTGCGGTCGAAGCTGGCCTTGATGCGGTTTTGCAGCTTGAGCACCACCGGACAGCTGGCGTCGATGAGCGTCAGGTTGTTTTCCATGGCCATCTGGTAGGTGGCCGGTGGCTCGCCGTGGGCCCGAATGAGCACGGCCTCGTTGCGCAGCTCGGCCAGTCGCTCGTGGCAGATAATGCGCAGGCCGCGCGCCTCCAGGCGCTGCACCTCCTCGTCGTTGTGCACGATGTCGCCCAGGCAATAGAGGTAGCCCTGCTCGTCGAGCAGGTCCTCGGCCATTTGAATGGCGTAAATCACGCCAAAGCAAAAGCCGGAATTGGGGTCGATGCGGACGCTGAGGTGTAAGTGGGGCATACGTCAGGACTAACCGCGAAGCCACCGTTAAGGTTACGGAAGCCGGCAACGTTTTCGGGAAGTACCGAAAACTACGTCAGAACCGACCAAAACAGATTTTGGTTTACTCTGCCACGCGGTTCAGGCGCTCGGCCTCGGCTTCGCTCACGTGCCCGCGCCCCACCAGGAAGCCGCGCACCGTACGGAAGGCCTCGGCATCGAGCCCCGAGTTGGGGTGCGCCAGGGCGGCGTTGAGCAGCAGCTCTTTGTCTTCGTCCACGTGCTTGCTCAGGCCCAGGAAGGCCGGCAGGTTGCTTTCCACCGAGAAGCGCAGAAAGCGGATTTCGGGGTTGCGCGGGTCGATGCTCACGGCCTGCTCGAAGGTGCGGGCGGCGTCCTGCACGTAGGTCAGCTTATTGAACATGGACGCGTCGCGGGCCCGAATGGCTTCGGCGGCGCCTTTGTACGCCAGCACCAGGCCATCACGGTCCTTGTAATCGGCCAGCAGATTGTAGAACTTTTCTCCGGCGGCTTTGTCGGAAGCGGCTTGCTCGTAGTGGCGGCGCAGAATAGTGGGGTGGAAAGGCGACGAAGACACGATATCGAAATGAAGAAGTTGAGAGAGGGCAGCCGGGGCATGGGCCGGGGGTAAAACCCGCGCGCAGCCATCGAACGGCTCGGTTTTCGGCCGCAAATCAGCTGCCGAGGCCGATGACCAAATCACGGACAGTACCGCCAGAGAATAAATTTTGGAAACACGCATAGCAGCAAAATTACGGCTTACAATGGCAAACCGCCGGCTGCATACAAAAGCCGGGCCCAAAAGCTCGCCTTAGATGCGCGACAGCCGGTAGCGGAAATACGAACCTAGCAGCAACAGCAGCTTGGTGTTATCCGGTACGCGCACCCGCTCGCCGAGGATACGCGCCGCCGGCAGCTTTTTGATTTTATAGAAGAGCTTGAGGTAGTACACATACGCCAGATACACGCCCAGCTTGGCCGAGCGCGGCAGCTGCTGAATGCCCGCGTAGGCTGCCTCAAAATCGGCCTTGATGTCGGCCTCAATCTCGCTTTTGGTGGCGTCGTTGAAGCGCGAATACACCACGCCGGGAAAGTACACGCGCCCCCGGTCTTCGTAATCAGAACGGATGTCGCGCAGGAAATTCACTTTCTGAAACGCCGCCCCCAGCCGCCGGGCCGGCTCGCGGAGGCGCTCAAACAGCGCATCATCGCCGTCACAGAAAACGCGCAAACACATCAGCCCCACCACCTCGGCCGAGCCGTAGATGTACTCGTTGTACAGGTCGGCATGGTAGCTCTGGTCTTCCAAATCAAGCGCCATGCTGTGCAGAAACGCCTCGATGAACTCGCGGTCGATGTTGTAGCGCCGCACCACATGCTGAAAGGCGTGCAGCACGGGGTTGAAGCTCAGGCCGGCATCCAGGGCCTCGTAGGTCTGGCGTCGGAAGTCGGCCAGCAGGGCGGCCTTGTCATGCTCGTGAAAGGTATCTACAATTTCATCGGCCCAGCGCACGAACCCATACACGGCGTACACCGGCAGGTGCAGTCGCTCGTCAAGCGTGCGGATGCCCAGCGTGAACGAGGTGCTGTAGCGCCCCGTGATAAGCTTGCTGCACGCCAGGCTGGTGTCGGTAAAAAGTTGAACGTGGTCCATGTGGTGAATGAGTAAATGAGTAACTGAGTAAAGTGAGTGTCTGAGTAATTCCACCGAGATGGTGGCTCTTTACTCAGGTTCTCACTAGCTCACTTGCTCATTTCTTTAAGCACTTCGCCCGCCACCACCTGGCCCGAAATGAGCGAGGGCGGCACGCCCGGGCCGGGCACGGTGAGCTGGCCCGTGAAATACAAATTACTGACTTTTTTACTCTTCAGTGTAGGCTTCAGAATGGCAGTCTGTTTCAGGGTGTTGGCCAAGCCGTAGGCGTTGCCCTTGAAGCTGTGGTAGTCGGCAATGAAGTCGCGGTGGGCGTAGCTGCGCTTGAACACCACGTGCTCGCGGATGGCGTGGCCGCAGTGCTTTTCTAAGCGGTCCATCAGCAGGTCGTAGTACCGCTCGCGGGTGGCCTCGTCGTCGGCTAGGCCGGGGGCCACCGGTATGAGTAGAAACAGGTTTTCCTGGCCTGCGGGGGCCACGGTGGGGTCGGTTTTGCTGGGCACCGAGGCATAGTACAGTGGGCGCGTGGGCCACTGCGGCTGCTCGTAAATCTCGCGGGCGTGCTGGTTCAGGTCCTCGTCGAAGAAGAGGTTGTGGTGGCGCAGCTTATCCAGCTTACGGTTGACGCCGAGGTAGAACAGCAGGCTTGACGGGGCCATCACGCGAGAGTCCCAGTACTTGGCGTCGTAGTGCCGGTGCTCGGGCTTGAGTACTTGCTGCTCGATGTGATGGTAGTCGGCCCCGGCCACCACGGCATCAGCGGCGTGGAAGCCGCCGGCGGTGCGCACACCGGTACTGCGGCCGTTTTCTACCACGATTTCGGTCACTTCCTGGTTGTATTCGATGCGTACGCCCAACTCCTCGGCCAGGCGCACCATGCCTTCCACAATTTTGTGCATGCCGCCTTTGGGGTACCAGGTGCCCAGCGCCAGGTCGGCGTAGTTCATCAGCGAGTAAAGCGCGGGCGTGTTTTCCGAGGTGGCGCCGAGGAAGAGAATGGGAAATTCCACCAGTTCCAGCAGGCGCGGGTCTTTGAAGAAGCGGCGCACGTGCTTGTGCATGCTTTGCAGCACGTCCATGCGCACCATGTCCACCAGCAGCTTCGGGTCGGCAAACTCAAATACCGAGCGGCTCGGCGCATACACCAGCCGGTTGATGCCTACTTCGTACTTATAAGCGGCTTGCTTCAGAAACTCGTCGAGCCGGGCGGCGCTGCCGGGCTCGTAGCGCTCAAAGAGGGCGCGCAGCTCG
Organism: Hymenobacter monticola; assembly: GCF_022811645.1. Classification (NCBI taxonomy): domain Bacteria; kingdom Pseudomonadati; phylum Bacteroidota; class Cytophagia; order Cytophagales; family Hymenobacteraceae; genus Hymenobacter; species Hymenobacter monticola. The sequence goes on from NZ_CP094534.1 coordinate 4,368,128, forward strand.
CTCATTTTGGCCGGAATATCCACGGCCTCGGGCCCGCGAAAGATGACCTGATACGATGGGTCGAGGCGCACCAATTCGTAGTAATCGGCTACTTTTTTATTAAAGCGGGCGAAGTAGTTCTCAAACACGTCGGGCATCCAGTACCAGCTCGGGCCCATGTCGAAGGTGAAGCCCTGCGCCTGAAACACCCGCGCCCGGCCACCGGGCCCTTCGTTCTTTTCCAAAATGGTAACCTGCCAGCCGGCCTGTGCCAGAGTGCTCGCCGCGGCCAGCCCCGCAAAGCCCGCCCCAATAACAACTGCTCGCTTCGGCGAGCCTGCAAGCGTATTCGAGGCCGCGTGGATGGCGGCATTGGCAGCAGTAGTGACAGCGGTGACGGCGGAGGTGGCGGCAGGCGAGGACAAAAGCAGGAACAGACGAGGTTATAAAAAACGAAGTACGCGAAAAAAGAAGCCGCCGGCCCGGCGCCGCAAGTTGCAGCGGCAGGGCCGGCGGCCACCGCACCGGGGCGATGCGGGTTAATCTTCCGCCAAGTCGGAGCCGGTGCCGGCTCCTACCGGCGCGTACACCTGCAGGGCGGCTTTCAGGTCCTTGCGGGCAATGTGGATGCGGTTTTTAACGGTACCAATCGGGATTTGCAGCTTCTCGGCAATCTCCATGTACTTATAGCCGATGTAGTACATCATGAACGGCGTGCGGTAGTCGGAGCCGAGGCTGGAAATGGCCTCGTTGATGTCGCGCACCACAAAATCGGACGTGGCGCCGTTGTGAGTGATGTAGTTCTGGTCGGTGTTGAAATACTGAAAATACTCCGTCGAATCGATGTTGGAGCTGCGCTTAGTAATCTTATTGTAATTGTTGATGAAGGTGTTGCGCATGATGGTATACAACCACGCCTTCAGGTTGGTACCGGCCTTAAACTTGTCCTTGTTGAGCAGGGCCTTGAGGAGGGTTTCCTGCACTAAATCTTTGGCGTCGTCAGCGTCTCGCGTCAAGTTCATGGCGGCGGGCCGGAGCGTCAGCGAAATTTTCTGCACTTGCGAGGTGAATTCGAGCGAAGTCATGCTGTTTAGCTTTTCGTGACCGTTTGTTAAACAAATATACGAGCCCGCCGCAAATTCAGCCGGCTCCGGCCAAACTATTTCGCCCGGCACCCCGGCTTCGTTCAAGCCGGCGCGGCAAGGTACGCCCGGCCGCCGATTCGCTCCGGTGCTGTCCTGCCCGCTGTCGTTATCAAATAATGAAGCTTCGCGAGCAAGTACGAGCCGTTGCGCCTGCGCGGTTTGTTTTTAGGCCGCCACCGGTTCGGTGGCACTTTCGGCCACCAAGGCCAAAAAGTCCGTCATCAGCTCCGGCGACACGCAGTTTTTGGGCAGCTGCAGCCCCTCCTGCCGGGCCAGCTGGCCGTATATGACCACTAGTTTATCGGGGCAGCAGTCGGCCACGGCCTGCGCAAACTCCCCTACCCGGCTGCGCTCGGGCTGGGTGGTGAGCACCGTGGCCAGGGCATCGGGCTGGTAGGTTTGGCACACGGCCGCCAGCTCTTCCACGGGCATGTTTTGCCCTAAGTAGAGCGTGTGCTGGCCCCGGGCGCGCAGCACATAGTTCATGAAAAGCAGCGCCAGCTCGTGCAGCTCGTTGGCCGGCAAAAACAGCACCCAGCGCCGCGACGTGGCGGGCACGGTGGGCAGTGCATCCGTCGCGGCCAGGATTTTTTGCCGCAACAAATGCGCGAGCAGATGCTCCTGCGCCGGGTTCACGGTGCCGGCCAGCCACATCAGCCCGATGCGCTGCAACAGCGGATAGGCCACAAACAGCATCATTTTCTCGAAGCCGAGCCGGGCGCTGGCCTCGGTCAGGAGCTGGTTGAGGCGCTGTTCGTCGAAGCTGAGCATGGCGGCCAGCAAGCCGTTTACCTGCTGGTGATAGTCGTGCGCGTCGTTGCAGCAGGCCAGCACGGCGGCCTGAATTTCTTCGTCGCTGAGCTGCGCCACCTGCGAGATGCGGCGGCCGCGGGCGCAGAGCGTGGTCACGTTGAGGAGGCGGCGCAAGTCGCTCTCGCAGTAGGTGCGAATGTTGGTGGCCGTGCGCACCGGCCGCAACAGGCCATAGCGTTGCTCCCACATCCGAATGGTGTGCGCCTTGATGCCCGAAAGCTGCTCTAAGTCGCTGATGGAGAAGTGGCCCATGGTTGAGTGGGAATGAATAATAAAACGCTAAGCGTCGCTGCGTTCAACGGCGCTTACCGATTGGGCGCGTTTCGCGTTGCGGTTCCGGGCTTGCTGGCGGGCCAATTCGAGGTATTTTGGCGACACCCACAGCAGGCCAAATTCGGCCGAGCCGTCGCGGCCGGTGGTTTTGTGGTGGGTTTTGTGGGCCATATTGAGGGCCCGCAGGTAGGTGTTTTGCGACTTTTTCCAAAAGCGCAAACGGCCGTGAATCAGCACGTCGTGCACAAAGAAGTAAACCGTGCCGTAGGCGGCAATGCCCACGCCCACCCAAAACCACCAACGCCCACCGTTGTCGCCGGTGATGAACAAAGCGGCCGAGATGGCACCGTAAATCAGAAAAAACAGGTCGTTGCGCTCCACCGGGTGCGGGTGCCGCACGTGGTGTGAGCGGTGCAAAAACCACAACGGCCCGTGCTGCACAAACTTGTGCATAAACCACGCCCAGAATTCCATGAATCCGAAGGTGGCGAGGGTGATGCCAATGGCGGCCAGTGCTGTCATGCGAAAGTAACCCGAACGGGAAAGGGGTTGTTTGGAAACGACGCCGAAACGCCGCTTCACATCGGATTAATTCCGGTTGCAAAGCGGCGTTTCGGGGGTTGAAGCCACGAAGAAACGGATTTTTACTTACCAGCCAATCTTTTCCTTGCTCAGGAAGGCGGCGATGCCGCGGCGGCAGTCGTCGGAACCCCGGGCCTCGGCGTTGCGCTGGGCGGCGTAGCGAAGACCTTCTTCCAAGTCCATTTCGGGCAGGCGGGCCAGCATTTCTTTGGTCACCTCCATGCTTTGGGCCGAATTTTCGCGGCACAAGCGCTGGGCGTAGATGCGCACAGTTTCGGCCAGCTCGGCCTTGGGCACCATGAAGGTGATGAGGCCCATATCTAAAGCGGCCTGGGCTGCAATCACGTCGCCGCTAAGCAAGAGCTGCTTGGTGCGGGCCTCCCCTATTTTGCGCACCAGAAATACGCTCACAATGGCCGGCAGAAAGCCGATTTTCACCTCGGTGTAGCCAAACTTGGCCTCGGGCACGGCAAAGGTCAGGTCACAAATCGCGGCCAGGCCGCAGCCGCCCGCCAGCGCGTGGCCCTGCACCTCGCCAATAACGACCTTTTTGAGGGTATAAATCTGGTGAAATAGCTGCATCAGGTGCGTGGAGTCCTCCAGGTTATCGGTGTAGCCGAAGCCCTGCAGGTCCTGGATGTAGGCCAAATCGGCGCCGGCGCAGAAAACGTCGCCGGCGGCGCGTAGCACCACCACCTTGGCATTCTCGTCGTTTTCGGCAAATTCGAAGGCTTGCTTGAGCTCCGTTACCACGTCGGCGTTCAGGGCGTTGCGCTTGTCAGGCCGGTTGAGCGTGATGTAGCCGATGCGGTCCTGGGCTTCGTAGCGGATGTAGCGGAGGGCTTCGAGTTCGGGCGTGAGCAGGTTTTCCATGAGGGGCGGGGACGGCGCGGACGGATGGTTGTGACCAGGATGCTAATTGCGACGCAATGGTGGCATCCTCTCAGCAATAAACGGAAAAAAGTAGTTTTCGGTCGGCAGCGCTCAATTTATGCCACCCCCAAGCCGCTCAAATGGGCGGGCAACGAGGGCGAACCCCACCATTGCGCTAACTCGGTGCGCGAAGGCCTGGGGTTGCCTGCGTGCATTTACAACGGCGGCGCGCAGCGAAAAGCTCCCTGAGCCGTCACGTCCCAGGTGCGGAAGCCGTGGGCACGCAGGCTGGAATCCTGCCGGGCCACGTACCAGATTTTGCAGCTTGAGTCGAACACCACCCGGGCCTTTTTCCCAAATAGGGCAGCCACGGTTTCGGGCTTCACGCGGGCGTTGCGGCGCAACACCAGCACATCGACCGGCGCCGGCTGCGTGGCCGAAGAAATCCGGCCCGAAACGAAGCCTACACGCAGGCCGCGCCACTGCGTCAGCACCACCGGCCCGGTGCGAAAAAACGGATTTTCGGCTGCGCTATCGGCATCGGTGAGGCGCTGCACGGGCACGGTGGTGCCGCGCCAGCCCACGCTGTAGTGCGTGCGCCGGGCCGCTTTGCGGATGATGCCGGGCAGTAGGCGGTAGGTGCGTTCGGTTTCGTTGAGCGGAACTGAATCGGACGTGACAAACTCGGCGCTAGCGCCCTGCCAGAAACCCACCGCCGACCGGCGCGGAATGCTGTACACAATGAATTCCTCGGTGGGCGCCACAGCGCGGGCCTCGGCCACCCGGCTGCCGGCGTAGCAGAGCAGCAGCAGGGCCATGCCACGCAGCCAGCCCAGCTGCCGGGTGTTGAGCCAGGCCAGGAAGGTGCCGATTAGCCCGAAGATGAGCACCGTTTGCAGGGCCGAAACGTGGATTTCGCGCACCACCCAGCCGGAAAAGTAGCGGCTGATGAGGAAGATGTATTCGTTGAAAAGCCAGACCATTTTTTCAAAGAGCCAAGCCACTCCTTTGGGCGCCCACTCCAGATATTTGGCTAAGCTTGGAAACCACACGCACGGCCACGCCACGATGCCCTTCACCAACAGCAAAGCCAGCCCCACATACACGGCCGCGCTCGAAATGGGCACGGCCACCAGATTGGAAAACAGGAAGCTGAACGGAAACTGGTGGAAGTAATAAAGCCCCAGGGCAAACGTGGCCACCTGCGCCGCCAGCGACAGCGCTACCGCCTGCCACACCTTATCCAGGGCCACCCCGCTCCATTTCCAGGCCCACTGCACGGCCTTGCTTTGCCAGGGACGCTGCCGGGCGTAGAAATGACCTTCTACATCGAGCCAGCGGGCAATGCGCGGCTGAATGTAGACGATGCTCAGCACCGCCAGAAACGATAATTGGAAGCCCACATCGGCCACCAGAAACGGATTCCAGAGCAACAGGAAAAACGCTGCCACGGCCAGTGTGTTGAAGATGGAACTCTGCCGCCCCCAGGCCCGCCCAATGATGAGAAAGGTAAACATGACGGTGGCCCGCAGCACCGACGCCGACAACCCCGTCACAAACGCATAGCTCCAGATAACGGTAAGCCCCAGTAGCGCCGACCACAGGCGAAAACCGGGTACCCGGCCGAAAAAAAAATGTAATACCACCGTCAGGGCCGCAAACAGCAGCCCCACCTGCAAGCCGCTCACGGCCATGATATGCGAGGTGCCCGTGCTGCTGTAAGCCTGCTTCGTATCGGCATCCACATCGTCCTTGATGCCTAGCACCAGCGCTGACGCAATGGCATATTCGCGTTTGGTTTTGATGTAATCCTTAAAAACCCTGTCGAGTGTTTCAGCACACTTCATGCTCAACGCCACCAGAACATTTGGTGGGCTGAAACGCAACATTTTGTACTGGTCGGGGTGGATGTACTGCTGGTGGTACACCTGCCGGTACGCCAGGTATTGGCGGTAGTCGAACTCGCCGGGGTTCAGGGGGGGCTTGCTGGGGTCGGGGTGGCCGCGGATGAGCCAGACCTCGCCGTAGCGCGGCTGGGCAATGCCTGCCACCCGCGGCAGCGACACGCGCACGCCGCCCGTGGCGCGCCGCCACTGCCCCCCCACGCGCACCGATTGCACCCGCAGCGTGGTGGCGAAGGTGGCCGAACGTACTACGGTCGCCTCGTCTACCACGGCCTGGTAGCATTCCACTTTGTCGGCGAAGCGGAAAAGATGGTCGGCGCGGCGGCTCTCGGTAGCCCGCTGCGTGAGCGCGGCGCCGAATATCATGACCGCGAGCAAAGCGAGAATACCCGCCGCGTCGCTCGCCGCCGGTTTCCGTTGGCGGATAGCCCAGCCGATGGCTGCCACGGCGGCTACGGCCAGCCCCACCGCCACGGGCCACAATTCCGGCCAGGCCTCACCCAGATAGAGGTAGGCCACAATGCCAATAATCAGCGCGGGCGTGTAGCGAACGAACGGGAACGTGGCCCAGGTAATCATTAGCGGCAGAGGCAAAGGACATATTAGGCTGGCAATGTAGCGGTTTGCCTGCAAACCACCAGCTTCGCTTATGCTTCTACCGATTTAAACGCTCGCAGCCTTATTCCAGCACCATTTTGTAATGCTGAATGTCGGCTTCCACGAACATATCGCCCTCCGCTTTGAAGCCGTGACGGGCGTAAAACGGCACTGCCCGAAGCTGCGCGTTCAGGTACACCGGGGCATTGGGCAGTTCGGCCCGCACATCGGTCAGCACGGCGCGGAGCAGTACGGCTCCTATTTCCTGGTTGCGAAACTCCGGCAGCACGGCGAAACGCTCGAGTTTCACCCCGTTCTCGGTTTCGCGCCAGCGGGCGGCCCCGGCGGGCGTGCCATCGGTGGCGCGGGCCAGGTAGTGGCGGGCGTCGCGGCGGTCGTGCTCGTCAAACTCTAACTCCACGGGCACGCCCTGCTCCTGCTGAAATACTTTTTCGCGAATGGTGAAGGCGGCGTCGAGGTCGCGCAGGTCGGTGATGCGGTTGGCAGTGGCGGCGGCCATGTTAATGAAGATTAGTATGGTTAAAAACCTGTCATCCTGAGCGTAGCGAAGGACCTTGTCACGCTTGAACAAATTGCTCTAACGTGACAAGGGCCTTCGCTACGCTCAGGATGACAGATGGTTATTATAAATCTACAGTGCTTGCTCGTGGTTCACGGGCAGGTCAGTGTCATCGGCGGCCGGAGCATCAGCCAGCAGGCCCTGCTCGCGCAGACGGCGCTCGTGGCGCTCGTCGCGGCGCGAGGCACCGTTTTGCTGGGCCTGGCGGCGCTGCTCGTCCGAGTCGAACCGGTCGTAGGCCTGCACTATTTCCTTCACCAAGCGGTGGCGCACCACGTCCTCGGCCGTCATTTCTACGAAGCCGATACCGGGCACATCCTTCAATATATCAAGTGCCTGCATCAGGCCCGATTTCTGGCGGGTGGGGAGGTCAATCTGGCTGCGGTCGCCGTTCACCATCACCTTCGCGCTCGGCCCCATGCGGGTCAGGAACATCTTAATCTGCGAGGGCGTGGTGTTCTGGGCCTCGTCGAGCAGCACAAAGGCGTTGTTCAGGGTGCGGCCGCGCATGTAGGCCAACGGGGCAATTTCGATGATTTTGTTTTCCTGGTAGAATTTCAGCTTTTCGGCCGGAATCATGTCTTCCAGGGCGTCGTAAATCGGCCGCAGGTAGGGGTCAACCTTCTCCTTCATGTCGCCGGGCAGGAAACCCAGGCTTTCACCGGCCTCCACCACGGGACGCGAGATGATGATTTTCTTCACCTCCTTGTTTTTGAGCGCGCGCACGGCCAAGGCCACCGAAATGTAGGTTTTGCCGGTGCCGGCCGGGCCCAGGGTGAAGGTCAAATCGTGCGCCATGACGGCATCAATCAGCTTTTGCTGGTTGGGCGTTTTGGCTTTGATGACGCCGCCTTTGGCCCCGAAGAGCAGCACGTCGGGCGAGGCGGCCAGCACCCGGCCCTCGGCCTCCTCAGAGGTGGCAGAGAGGTATTGGTTCACCGTTTTGTCGGTAACGGCGCCGTATTGGTGGTAGTGCTCGATGAGCGACGACAATAAATCGTTGATGCGGGAAATAATTGCCGGCTGGCCCTGAATCTTGATTTCGTTGCCGCGGCTGATGATTTTAGAACCCGGGAAAGCGGCGGCTAACTGGCGGATATTCTGATTGTCGGGGCCGAGGAAATCGACCAGAGACATGTTTTCGAGGGTGATGATTTTTTCGACCAAGGGCGAGGAGTGGGAAAAGAATGGGAACGAGCAAGCAAAAAGAAACCGGCCTTTCAACCCAAACCGGCTACTTTTGCCCCGGTTTGGGCGGCCCGACAATACTACGAAAAACAACCGAACGCAGGCATGGGCTTGATTACATTGCTGACCGATTTTGGCTACCGCGACCACTACGTGGCGGCGCTAAAAGCGCGGCTGTTGCACCTGGCCCCGGCGGTTCCGGTCGTCGACATCAGCCACGGCGTCGAACCCTTTAACATCGCGCACGCCGTTCACGTTCTCCAAGCCGTGTTTCGGGACTTTCCCGTGGGCACGGTGCACGTCGTCGGCGTCGACGACCACGGCGCCGGTCCCGAACCGGGCTGGCAGGCCCTGCGCCACGAGGGCCACTACTTCCTGGCCGGCGACAACGGCATTCTGGCCCTGCTCACCAATGGCGCGCCCGAGGAACTGGTGGCCCTGCCGGCCGCCGTCACGGCCTCTCCCACCCGCGACGTGCTGCTGCCCGCCGCCGTGGCCCTGGCCCAAGGCGAGCCCCTGGCTTCGCTGGGCCCTGTGGTGCAGGATTTTCACCGCCTCAACAACCGGCAGCTGCGCATCCAGGACCACCGCGTGACGGGCCACGTGGCGCACGTGGACCACTACGGCAACTTGATTACCAACATCTCGCGCACGGCCGTGGATGCCGTGGGCCACGGCCGCAAATTCGCCGTGCACTTCGGGCGCGACGTGGTGCGCGAAGTGCATCCGCATTTCTCGGCCGCCCCTCCCGGCGAAGCTGTGGTGGTGTTCAATAGCCAGGATTGCCTGTGCCTGGGCATTTGCCAGGGCAACGCCTCGGAACTGCTGGGCCTGCATTTCGACTCGCAAGTGGACGTGCGGTTTCCGGTGGAGTAATTCAGTTGCCGTCTGTCATTGCGAGCGCAGCGCGGCAATCCTTCCTCTTCATTCGCGACCGGCTTTAAGTTGTGACAACGCCTTAGCCCCAGCAGAACCTCACGTGCTCCTTCCCCTAAAAGCGGGAAGCCACGCGGTTTTCATAGCAGAAAAGCCCCGATACATTCCTGTACCGGGGCTTTATCACATTAGATGGCTAGTCGCTGAGAACAGGACGGATTGCTTCGGCTCCGCCTCGCAATGACAGGTGCTGCCTCTACACCTACTTCAGCGCGCCTTTCAGGTCGCTGACGGCTACGCCCTGGGCGTCTTTGGCTTCGGGCACTACGGCAGCCATGCCGAAGAATTCGTGGGTGGTGCCGTCGTATTTCTTGTAGTTGGTTTTCACGCCGGCGGCGGTGAGTTTGTCGGCGAGGGTTTTGCCTTCGCTGGTGAGCGGGTCGTAGTCGGCGGCGATGATGGTAGTGGGCTCCAGGCCCTTCAGGTCAGCGGCTACGAGGTTGATGCGCGGGTCTTTTAGGTCGGCGGGGGTGCGCTGGTAGTTCTTGAAGAACCACTCCATGCCACCCTTGTTGAGCGGGGCGGTTTCGGTGTTAGCCAGGTAAGAAGGCGTGTTGGTGTCGGAGCCGGCAATGGGGTACACCAGCACCTGGTACTTGGGCAGGGCCACTTTTTTGTCGCGGGCCATGATGCTCACGTTGCAGGCCAGGTTGCCGCCGGCGCTTTCGCCCACCACGGCCACTTTGTTGGGGTCGCCCTTCATGCTGGCGGCGTTTTTCAGCACGTACTGGTAGGCGGCGAAGGAATCGTCGTGGGCCGTGGGGAATTTATGCTCCGGGCCTTTGCGGTATTCTACCGACACCACCACGGCGCCCACCTGCTCGCACAGGGCCTGGGCCGAGGCGGCGTAGGTGTCGTTGGTGGCAATCACCCAGCCGCCGCCGTGGTAATACACGATGACCGGAAACGGGCCGTTGCCGCCCTTAGGCGTGTAGATGCGGGCTTTCACGCCGGGCATCAGGGCTTTGGTCACGGTGTCGCAGTTGAGGGGCGGCGCGGGGATGCCGCTCACGCGCATCTGTTTCATGGCGGCGTCGGCGGCGCTGGGCTGCTTGCGGGCCTGGGCGGCGGTGAGTTCGGGGAAGGGCTTGTTTTTGAAGCTCATGAGCTGCTCAATCACGGCTTGCATCTCGGGCTTGATGTTGAGGCCCCAGGCGGGCTTGGCCATGGTGGGCTTGACTTCGCCGGGCGTGCTGGCCGTGCCGGCGCTGTCGGGCTTGGCGGCCATGCCGGTCGAATCGCCGGCTGGCGTCGTGGTGGTGGTTTCGGTGGTAGTGGAGTTGCTGCCGCAGCTGCTGAGCAGCAGGCTACCGGCCAGGGCCGGAGCCACCAGCACCGCCAAAGAGAGCGAACGGGAGGTGAACTGTTTCATGGAAGTCTAAGAACGTAGAAGTTGTGAAAGATGAATTGGTGACGCCCTTTACGCAATGTCGAGCTTATAGTTGAGACGCATTAAATTTTTTAATTCATTACGCGGCAATCATTACAGCTGGACTTATAGAGTTATAAATTTTATTTTTCTAAAGCATGCAATTCGTCTAAGCACCAAATCAAAATCCCCGCTGCCATCGGTTTACGCGACGGAGCGGGGACTTTTACGAAGGGCCGGAACACCGGCGCGGGGGCAATTATTGCGCAGTCGAATCGGACGCCATGCCGGCGCTGGAAGCGGGAGCTGTGGTGGCGGCACTATCGGAAGCGGCGTTGGTGTCGCTGGAAACCACGGTGGCGGTTTTGTCGGCTTCGGTGGCTTTGGGCTCGCTGTTGCAGCTGCTCAGCAGCAGGCCGCCGGCCAGGGCCGGGGTCAGGAAACAGGCAAAAGCAACGCGACGAAAGAGGGAGGATTTCATGATAAACGGAAAGGTGAATGTGGAACTTGGAAAGAACAGGTTTCGCTGGGCTTTACGGCCGGACTTGCCAATAGTTGGTTATGCGACTGTGATTTAGCAGGTCCGAAGGCTTAAAAACGGGCTGGCTATGCGGCTCCGCAAACCTTTGTACCAGGGTTAAAACCGGCTTTTTCAATTCTTCCGGCGGAGGCAAGTTTTTGTAAATTTGTGGTTGCTCCCACCCTGCTTATATCTTCTAAATGAGAAAACGTTACGCCCTGGCGGCGCTGTGGCTGCTGGCCTTGCTGAGCCAGTTCCCCGCCGCCGCCCAAACCACCGTGAAGCGCGTGGTGCTGCAAGCTTTTTGGTGGGACTACTACAACGGCAACTACCGCTTCAAGTGGGCCGACTACCTCACCGAGCTGGCCCCGCGCCTGAAAAGCATGGGCGTCGACGCCGTCTGGATTCCGCCCACGCCCAAAAACAAGAACGCCACCAACGACGTGGGCTATTCGCCCTTCGACCACTACGACCTGGGCGACAAATACCAGAAGGGCGATGTGCGGACCCGTTTCGGCTCCAAAGACGAGTTTCTGCGCATGGTGGCCGTGCTGCACGCCAACGGCATTGAGGTGATTCAGGACGTGGTGCTGAACCACGCCGACGGGGCCGGCTCGGCCGCCAACGGCGACGGTGGCCAGGACCCCGAGCCCACCTACTCGATGGCCACCAACAGCGGCTACAAAACCTTCCGTTACAGCTCCTTTGCCACGCCGCAGCCCGAAGCCGGCGACAACGGCGCCGCCTACGCCGCCCGCCAGGGCCGCTGGCCAAAAAACTACGCCAACTTCCACCCCCACCTCGGCCACAACGACACAGGCAGCGACATGACGGGCGCCTTCTTCGGTCCTGATTTCTGCTACGGCAACGACGGTGGCAACGACGGCTACAGCTCGCTCAGCCCCGGCTACCTCGCCCTTTACCCCGGCGCCTATAACCCTGCCCAGACCGCGGGCTACAGCCAGACGCAGGCCCGCAACTGGCTGGTGTGGATGAAAAAGCAAACCGGCGTCGACGGCTTCCGCTGGGACGCGGTGAAACACTTCAGCTACAACGCGCAGCAGGACTTTAGCTTCAACCTGAAGTACAACGCCGGCTGGGCCAACGGCGGCGAAAGCATGTTCAACGTGGGCGAGTTCGTGGGCGGCAAGTCGGACCTGGATGGCTACGTAAACGACGTGCGGAGCCAGAACGGCGGCCAGGATTTCCTGATGGGCACCTTCGATTTTGGCCTGCGGGGCGCCATTTACGGGATGGTGAGCGGCAACGGCGGCTACAACCTGGCGCAGCTGCCGGCCGAGCAGCAGAATCAGCGCGTGGCCTACTACGCTGGCTCGAACACCTATGTGCACCGCACGGCGCCCTTCGTGAACAACCACGATACTTTCCGGCCCCAGCTCGACGCCACCGGCAACTACACCGGTTGGAATGGCAGCCAGGAGCTGGCGGCGCACATCGACCCGTTCGACCCACGCCTGTCGGCGGCCTACGCCGTGGCTTTTGCCGTGGATGGCAACCCGCACCTCTTTTTTGAGGACTTGTTCAACATCGGCGGCACGGGCAAGCGCTGGACGCACCTGCCAGCCTCCACGGCCGACCTGCCCGTGCGCGACGACCTGGTGAACCTGCTGTGGTGCCACCAGCACCTCAATTTCAAGGATGGTGCCTACAAAGTGACCTATGCTTCCGGCGACCACCTCGTGATGGAGCGCAGCACCAAAGCCCTTATTGGCATCAACGACAACTACAACACCTGGCAGAACAACACGGTGCGCACTGATTTCGCGGTGGGTACCCAACTCAAAGACTACTCGGGCGCCAACGGTACAGCCGTGCACACGGTGTTTCGAGGCAATGACGGCAACGCCTATGTGGACGTGAACACGCCGCCCTGCGACGGCAGCGCCCTGCTGGGCCGCCGGGGCTACTCGGTGTGGGCGCCGGTGGGCCAGGACAATTCGACCTACAACCCCTCCCGCGCCACCATTACCACCCAGGAATGGGAAATGGCCGACGACTTGGGCGACCTGAACTGCGGCGGCCTGGGCCAGGGTGGTGCCCTGCCCTCGAACTCGACCAACACCCGGCTGGTGGGCAAAATCTTCGTGCAAGCTGGCCAGCCAGTGAGCTATAACCTCTACCCCGAAGCCAGCGGCAACACCCGCAGCCTCACCATCGGGGTGTACGACCTGCGCGGGCAGCTGCTCAGCAGCGCCACCGGCACGGCCGCCGCCAGCGGCACTTACACCGCCAGCACCACCGGGTGGCTGGCCCTGAAAGTGCGCAACACCATCGCCACCGTGGCCGGCCAGCGTGGCTACGTGAAGGTAAGCTACACCGCGCCTACGGCTGTGAACACCCTCACCGCACCGCTGCCCACCAACCAAGTGGCCATCTGGACCAGCAACGACGCCTCGGCCGACCCCGCCGACTGCCGCAACTGGGAAAACGGGGTGACGCCCACCGCCAGCACCGACGTGCTGATTCCGGCCGGCACCAGCTTCGCCCCACAGCTGGGCACGGGCAACCTGGCCGCCCACGACCTGACTGTAGAAAGCGGTGCCAGCCTCTCGCTGGCTGCGGGCAGCACCTGGCAGGTGAGCGGCAACGTGACGGCCGCTGGCTCTATCGGCGGCTCCGGCACGCTGGAACTGAACGGCAGCGTCGAGCAAACCCTCAGCACCGGCGGCAGCACGGCCCTCGCCATCACCAACCTCAAAATAAATAACGCCGCCAACGTGCGCCTGTTGAGCCCGGTGAGCGTGAGCGACGCCCTCACCTTCACCGCCGGCCACTTGGTAGTCGACAGCCAAAGCCTGACCCTGAGCAGCACCGCCACCATCAGCGGCGCCGACGCCAGCCGCTACGTGATTACGCCCGATGTGGCAGCCACCGGCGGCTACGTGGCCCGGCCCGTGCCCACGGGCGGGTCGGCCGTCGTATTCCCGGTGGGCACGGCCGCTTCTTACATGCCGCTTACGCTGGCCAATTCCGGCACCAGCACCACGTTCCAGGTGCGCACTTTCAGCGGTGTGCTCACCAATGGCCGCAGCGGCGCGCCTTATGCCCGACAGGCGGAATTCGTGAATCGTACCTGGGAAGCCACGCCGGCCCTCGCCACCGGCCCGGTGGTAGACGTAAGCGTGCAGTTTGCGGCGGCCGACCAGAACGCCGGCTTCGTGCCCACCCAGGCCAGCCTGTATGGCAACGCGGGTAGCGCTAGCAGCACCTGGACGGAGTTGGGCCGCGTGACACTCAGCGGCGCCGTTCCCTACGTGGCCACGCGCGTCGGCGTGAGTTCGTTCCTGCTGTTTGCCTTGGGCAATGGCACCGCGCCCCTGCCCGTCACGCTCACACAGTTTTACGCGCAGCGCATTGGAGCCAGCACCGTGCGGGTAACGTGGGCCACGGCGCAGGAAAAAAACAACGCGGGCTTCGAGGTTGAAAAATCAGCCGACGGCCAAGCCTTTGGCCGCGTGGCCACGGTGGCGGCGCACGGGGGCAGCCAGCCCGCCAGCTACAGCTATACCGATGCCGAAGCTACTGGTGCGGCTTTTTACCGCCTGCGCCAGCGCGACCTTGATGGCAGCGCGCATTTCAGTGCCGTGGTGTATGTCGGGACCACGACCAGCCCCTACGTGCTGGTGCCCAACCCCAGCCGCGGCGAGGCGCTGCAGCTACTCGGCGGCCCGATACTGAACGAAGACGCGCCGCTTCACCTGACGCTGAGCAACGTGGTGGGCCGCACGGTGTTTGCCCCCGCCCCGGCATCGCGCGCCGTGCTGGCCGGACCACTCAGCAATGCGCTCCGGAGCGCCGCGCCGGGCATTTACCTGCTCACCATCACCGGGCCCGATGGGCAAAGCCAGCGCCTGCGCGTGGTGCGCGAGTAGCAGCAATCAAACGCTCATCAAACAATGTAGAGACGCATATTTGCGTCTCGTCGCTGAACGAAAACGGTTGAACCTGAACAAACCGATGCGGACGACGAGACGCAAGTACGCGTTGCTACATTGTTCCTTTTTGCCTATACTCCTCATAATGCTGATTCGCATTGTTCGCATGACGTTTGCGCCGGAGCACGTGCCGGCTTTTCTTGCACTTTTTCACGCCACCAAGCACCACATCCGCCAGCAGCCCGGCTGCCAGCACCTAGAGCTGTGGCAGGATGCGGAGAGCCCCAACATCTACTGTACCCACAGCCGCTGGGACGACGAAGCCGCGCTGAACGGCTACCGGAAATCGACGCTCTTTGGCAAAGTATGGCCGGCTACGAAGAAGCTATTTGCAGCGCCGCCAGTGGCTTTTTCCTCGACATCGGCCGGCGTCGTTGAATGATGCCGATGGCTCGCTAAACAGGCGGTGCGCCTAGCATTCCGTGGTGCACTTACCGGAGCGGTGACCATCGTTGCGCTTAAAGCACATTCTCAAACCCTGAGCCTGCTTTGCCGGTAAAAAAGCACCGCCAGTACCGCGCCCCCTACCTTCGCCCTATGCCCGACACCCCCGACTACTTCGCCTTCTACGGCCTGCCCGAGTCTTTCCGGCCCGACGAGGCTGCCCTCAAGCGGCTCTATTACGCCAAGAGCCGCGAAACTCACCCCGACTTCCACGCCACTTCCTCGGCCGAAAACCAGGCCGAGATGCTGCGCCAGGCCACCCTCAACACCGACGCCTACCGCACCCTCGCCGACGCCGACCAGCGCATGGCCTACCTGCTGCGCCAGCACGGCCTGCTCGAAGAAGGCAAGCAGGAGCAGCTCCCGCCCGATTTCCTGATGGACATGATGGACCTCAACGAGCAGCTGATGGAGCTGGAAATGGAGCCCGACGCCGCCGCCCAAGCCAAAGTTGCGGCCGAAGTCACGGCTATTTCCGAAACGCTCGACGCCGGTATCGAGCCGGTACTGGCTGGATATGAGCAGCTCCCGGCCGACCATCGCCCGGCGGCGCTCCAGCAAATCCGCACCTACTACCTAAAAAAGCGGTATCTGTTGCGCATCCAGCAGCAAGTTGCTACCTTTGCAGCCCGCTCCTGATACCGGCAGAGCGGCATTGTTCTAAAAAGTTCATCCTGCCCGGATGGCGGAACCGGTAGACGCGTTGGTCTCAAACACCAATACCGCAAGGTGTGCCGGTTCGACTCCGGCTCCGGGTACATTAAAACGCCAGAAATAAGGTCTGTTGGCCTCGTTTCTGGCGTTTTTGTTTGCGGCACCTAGAGCCGGAGTGGAAACGGTACCTTTTGCAAAGCGTGTCAGCCTGGAAAGCTTAAACTGGATTCCTGAAAAGCTAGTGTTCATAGGGTTAAAACATTGCTGCGTCGACATCGCAGACCAGCATGATTAATTCCGGTGATGCAACGTTTGGTGGCTGCTGTCGGTCAGCAGATTATTCCACCAAATCATTGCTTTATGAAACGGAAATCGAACCGCCCTGCCACTTGGCTACTCGGCTGCTTAAGCGCCCTGGCTGCCACGGGCTGCATCTGCGGCCCCGACAATGATAATCTGCCCGAACCCACGCAGCCGCAACAGGAGCAGGTGGCGGTGCGCTACGCCCAGACCCAATGTGCCGACCGTTGGGGCCAGGCCCAGGGACCTCAGCAGCTCGTGGTGGTGGCAGGGGCTTACTTTGCTCAGCGAGGCCTTACCTTGAACCAGCCCCAAGCCAGTGCTACGGGCCAGGCTTCCGTGTGCAACGCCTGCAACTGCCCCACCGGATTGGTGCTGGAAGCAACTGTCAGCCCCGCCGACTTGGCCGCCGTGCTCGCTTTGGGCTTTACCAAGAAATAGTGCCTCTCGCTAGTCGTCGCGGGCCAACTCATTGGCACCAATGCGCCACACGGCTTTTCGTAATTACCAGAGCAACTCTATTGGCCCGTTTTTCGGCTCGTTAGCCAGCTCCACAGCCACAGGAGGGGAAATAAGCAGGCAATAGCGGCCAGCCCGGCGGTTCCCAGCCAGCCGTAGCTCCCGACGCGGCGGGCTACGGCGGCCTGCATGGCGGAAGTAGCGGCCGGAAAATGCGCCGACGGCTCCACCACGGTGCGCTCCCAAAAATCGGCTTCCAGGTACCCGGCTGGGCCGCTGGCGCGCCGCACCACCAGCACCTGAGCGCCATCTTCCTGCCGGAGGCCTTCGTAATCCACGAACAAAACCCGCTCACCGCCGGCAGGCACGGGCAACTCGGCTTCCTGGGCGGCGGGCCAGGCCGGGAATTGATACGTGCTATATTGGGGCAGCACGGAAAATTGCGCTACCCGCGCCGGGTCTTCCGCGCCGGCACCGGACGCCGCGGCTGCTCCGGCGCCCTCCCCTTCTCCGCTGAAATGAATCAGGGGCGTGACGTAAATGGTTTCGCTGCCGCGGTTGACGACGGTGTAGCGCCGCACCACCGGCAGCAGGCCCAGCGCCAGCAGCACCAGCAGCGCAGGCGCGGAGGCCAGCATACTCAGGCGCCGGTACCGGGCCACACGCGGATGTAAGGGCATTGCAGTGAAAGAGATGAATTTCCAGAACCCGACTAACGACAGCAAAATACCCGTTGCCCGGCAGGCCTTTAAGCAGAAAAATCCTACGGCTGCACGGGTGCGGCAATGGTAAAAACGCGGTCGAAAGTGCTCACCGATTCGGCGGGCAGGGCCTGGGTGGCGGCCCCGCCCCGCGCGCCGGGGTGGTAGCTTTCCTGCACCAATGCGGCAAACGGGTTAGTGCCCCGGCTGCTCTCGGCACTGGCGCCACGGGTCGTGACCAGGGCCCGCAGGTCGAGGGGCGTGGCGGACGCCACGATTTTGAATACTTCCTGGCCGTAGGGTGGCGAGATTTGCAGAATGTTGGGGAACACGCGCGACTGGCCGGGCTCCAGCAGGTAGTCGGCCGGGTTATCATCTGGCCGGGCCGTAGGCAGCAGCACGTTGAGCTGGTTATCGGGCTGAATATCGAGCACGGTGAAATAAGCTTTTTTCCGGCCCGTGTTGGTCACTTTCAGTTGCAGGTAGTCGCCGGCTATGTACACGAGGCCACCCGTGCCGTCGCTTTTGGTGGCGGGGTCTAGCACGTGGTCCAGCGCAACGTAGTCGCCGGCCTTTTTTACGGCCACGGGCACCAGTTCCAGTTCCAGCCCCAGTCCTTCGGCCTGCGTCTGGAGCCGGCGAATGAAATTGACCCGAGCCGCATCTTTGATGGCGCCCAGCAAGCCCGCCACGCGCGCGGCCGGGCCGGTGAGTTGCGCCTCGGGCTGATACACCAGCTGCTCCCTGGCAGTGAGCAATTGCGGCGGGGCCGCCTTTTTCTGCTCCACCAGTAGGTCGACGGGGCCAGTTTCAACCAGTTTCACGAACAGTGTGTAAGGTTCCTGCCTGAGGGCGGCCAGCAGCCCTTCTTTCAGTGTGGGGTCGTCTACGGCCAGCTTCAGGTTGGCGCTAAGGTGGCCGAACGCGTGGGCCGTGACCACCACCCAAGCGTTGCGGGCGCTGCCGGTGAGTGGCGCGGTTAGCTCCACCGTGGCCGTGGTGAGCTGGCTGGCCACCACCTTGCCGGTGGCCAGGGGCTTACCGCCTTTGCCGGTTTCGGTATCGGGCGGGTAGAGGGCCACTTCGGTGCCCTCGTTGAGGTCTTGCAGGGTGCCGCCGTCAATCAGCAGACGGGTGTCGGCTAGCCAGGCGGTGGGCTTATAGTGCCGCGGCACCGGCACGGTGCGCCCCCGAAACACCTGGGCGCTGGTGCGGCCTTCCACCTGCGGCGTTTGGTTGGGGGCCGTCGATACCATTTCGGCTTTGATGCGGTCGAACAGGGTTTCGTAGGTGGGTGCGGTGGTGGCGGTGGTCAGGGCGTTGGAAAAAGCCAGGGAGAGCGAGCCCACGCCCTTGCCGTGGGGGTCGGTGGTTTCGAAATTGAGCTGGCTGGGGCTAGCCCCGAAGTAGCACACCATGGGGGCCTGAGGCCCGGCGGCGTGGCCCTCGCCGGCCCCGAACGAGCAGCCCTGCGCGCAGGCAGCGTCCTTGGGCCTGAAGCCCGGCGGCACCAGCGGCTGCTGGGTGCCCCGGGCGCGGGCCAGGCCGCGGGTGCCGGTGCCGGAGTGGCAGGCGTCGAGCACGGCCAGCACCTCGCCCTGGGGGCCCAGCCGCTGGCGCACGGCGCCCAGCAGGCTGCCCAGCTCTTCGTCGCGCAAGTGGTTTTGGCCTTCGTAGGTGCCGGGCACGAAGTAGGCCTGGGCATCGACGGGCACCAGCGCTTCGTCGAGGCCGTCGGTTTCGTCGCCGTTGTCGTCGGCCACCTGCTGGCCGTGGCCGGAGTAATGGAACACCACCACGTCGTGGGGCTTCACGCGGCCGGCCAGCGCCTTCAGCTCGGCCACGATGCCGGCCTTGGTGGCGGCGGCATCGGCCACTACGCGGATATTAGCTTCGGCAAAGCCTTGGCGCAGCAGCGCAGCCTTCACCAAGGGCACGTCGTTGGCGGAGCTGATTTGGCCCCAGCCGCTGCTTTCCGGGTAGGCGCCCACAGCCACAATGAGGGCGTGCTTGGTGGCCCCAACCGCTGTTTTGGCCGCCGCCGGCTTGGTTTGGGCCCGGGTGCCGGGCGCCGCCAACAGCAGCGCCAGCGCGGGCAGCAAAAGTCTTTTCATGGCGGGTAAAGTATAGGGCAAGTTATATTTGAATTGCGAAAAACCCACAACCAACCATTATTTACAAGATGTCGGCTCATCGAAGCCCTCGCGTTCAGCATTTCTCCCCGTTTTACCTGCGCCGGTTGATGGGGTGGCTGGCGGTGCTGGGGCTGCTGGTACTGGGCGGGCCCGGGGCGCGGGCCCAGCGGCCCCGGCTGGTGATTCCGACGGGGCAGAGCAGCGCCATTGGCGACGTGCAGTTTTCGCCCAACGGCCACTACATGCTCACGGCGGCGCAGGACCGGTCCGTGGTGGTGTGGGACATACGCACGCGCAAGGAGGTATTCACCTTTCTGGGGCACGAGAACGGGGTTTCGGCCATGGCCGTGGCGCCCGACAACCGCACAGTGGTCAGCGGCGACTTCCAGGGCTATGTTTTTTGGTGGGATTTGAACACCGGCCGTCTGATAAAAAAAGTGGACAATGCGCACGGCACGCTGGTATCGGACGTTTCCTTTTCGGCCGATGGCCGGCAGCTGCTTTCGGCCGATGCCGATGGCCGGGTAGTGGAGTGGGACGTGGCCAAAAAAGCCGTAAAGTCCTCGGGCAAGTATTCCGATTTCTTCATCAGCAAGGCCGATTTCAGCCCCGATGGCCAGCATTTCTTCTGGGCCGCTTCCGATACCTCGAAGCTGGACGAGGCGCACAACTTTGAGTACGTGCCCGCCCGGGCCGATTCCCTGCAGTGGGATTTTGCGGCCTGGTATTCCAGTGCGTTGTTTGTGTCGGCGTGTTTGCTGCCCGATGGCAAGCGGTACGCGGCCATTACCCAACAACCGGCCCAGCTCCACCTGAAAGAACTCGCCGACGGTGGCAAGACGCTGAAACTGCCTTTGCCGGGCCTGGAGCTATTTGCCGTGGAACCCTTGGACAGCATTCGCCTTGTAATTGGCGCGCGCCCCAACGCCGACAGCGTCACTTTCCTGCTGTATAACTGCCGTTCTAACCAAATAGAGCGACGCGTGAGCTGCCCGTATGCGGTGGAAATCGTGTTTGACGAAGACCACGGCGATTCGATGGTCATGGTACCGGGCCCGGGCGAGCCCCGGGTGGCCTACTGGAATACGTACGGGACGGGGGGCGTGCAGCTGGTGTCGCTGCAGACGGGGGCCATGCTACGCCTCAACCCCAAGCACGCCACGCGCATGTACGAACCCGTGGCGCGGCCCGACCAGCTGTACCTGGGCGGCAACGACGGCGAGCTGAAGCAATGGGATTTGCGCACCAACGAGCTGCGGGCGCTCAAAACCTACTCCGACGTTCCCCCCATCATCCAGGACCTGGTCGGCGACACCTTGGTTTACGCCACCAAGCGCAATCAGCTAGAATTCTGGAGCTTTCGCAACCAGTGCCACGAATCCGCCCCACCCCTGCCCAAGGGCGCCAGCATAGCCAACATGCAGGTGCTGAGCCCGGACGGGAAATATACTGCGTGCCAGCTGCTGCCGAGCGGCGACATCCAGGTGCGGGAGCGGCGCAGCGGCCGGCTACATTGCACCTTGCCTACTGAGGCCACAACTGGCATTCCCTTCTATAAGTATCTGGCCTGGCCGAATGCGCACACGCTGGCTTGCATTACGGGCGGCACCAACGAGGTCATGGTTTTTGACCTGCGGCGCAAAGCCCGGGTGGCCTGGATTAAGGACAGCAGCCGGGTGTCGGCCCTGGCCGGCCTGCCCGACAACACGCTGCTGACGTGCCTCTACAACGGGGTAATGAAGGTGTACCGGCTCGATACGGGCAAGGAAGTGAAACGGGTGGTGCTGCCCGGCGCGAGCGGCCGCTGCATGCGGGCCGAATACGTACCGGCCCTGCGCCGGGTGCTGGTGAGCTACGGCGACGGCCGCTTGCACTGGCTCGACCCGGCCACGCTGCAGCTTGACCGCACCTGGGCCAGCGGCCCCGCCTGGCTCGACGGCTTCGCCCTGAGCGCCGATGCCCAGCGGGCTTACACGACGGCTTACGACGGCAGCATCCGGGCCTGGGATGCACCCACCGGCCGCAATCTGGTGGGCCTCACCATCCTGCGCGACGGCGACTGGAAAGCTGCTGATTGGGTGGCCTTTACCGAGAACGGCCTTTTTGACGCCTCGCCGGCCGCCATGAAGCTGATGTACTACGTGGTGAACGACTCGACCGACGCCGAAGAGCCTTGGAAAATTGTGGAGCTGAACCAGCTCAAGCAGCGCTACTACCAGCCCGATTTGCTGCGGATTCAGCTGGGCTACAGCACCGAGCCGCTGCGCGAGGTGCCGCGCCTGGAGCAGGTCGACCTGCCGCCTAAAGTCACGGCGCAGCTCAGCGGGCCCGACCGCCGCACGCTGCGCATCGGCCTCGGCAACCGGCGCGGGGGCATTGGGGCCGTGAGCGTGTACCTGGACGACGCGGAAATAGTGGCCGACGCCCGCCCCGACCCGGCCCGCAACGCCGGCCTCGACTCGCTGCTTATCACCCTGGACCTGAAAAAATACGCCAAGCGCTTCTTCCCCGGCCGCCCCAACCAGCTGCGCGTCGTGGCCTGGAACCGCGACCATTGGATTAGCGCCGCGCCGGTTTCGGTGAGCTTCACGCCGGCCGAAACCGGCCGGCGCGGCGCCGTAGTGCAAGCCGCGCAAGCCCCGGCCAATACGCCCCCGGCCCGGCTCTACGCGCTGGTGTTCGGCACTTCCGACTACGCCGGCACCCAGGCCGACCTGCGCTTTTCGAGCAAAGACGCCGTAGATTTTGCTGCCGCCCTGCGCGGCGCGGCCGAGCGCCTCTACGGCCCGGCTGGGGTCGACGTCAGCCTGTACCACTCCGACGCGGCCCAGGCGGGCCAGCGTCCCAGTCGCGACGCCCTCCGGGCCTGGTTTGCGGGCCTGGTGGGCAAGGTGAAGCCCTGGGACGTGCTGGTGGTGTACCTGGCCGGGCACGGCGTGAGCACCGGCGGCGCGGGCGGCGACTTCTACTACCTCACCCAGGAAGCCGCCCGGGCCGATGCTGATGCCCTGGCCGACCCCGCCGTGCGCGCGCGCTGCGCCGTGTCGAGCCAGGAGCTCACCGGGTGGCTCAACCGGCTGGCCTGCCGCAAAAAGGTGCTCATTCTGGATGCCTGCGCCTCGGGCCGCGCGGCCGAAACCATGGCCGTGGCCGCCCGCGACGTGCCCGCCAGCCAGGTACGCGCCCTCGACCGCCTCACCGACCGCACGGGCTTCTACATCCTGTCGGGCTCGGCCGCCGATGCCGTGAGCTACGAGTCGGGCCTTTATGGCCAGGGCCTGCTCACCTACGCCTTGCTCAAAGCCCTGAAAGGCGCCGCCCTGCGCCCCGACGGCGGCGAAGAATACGCCGACGTGCAGCGCCTTTTGCAATACGCCGTGGACGAAGTGCCCCAACTGGCCCAAACCATCGGCGGCCAGCAAAAGCCCCTCTACCGCAGCCCCGACAGCCAGCAGAGCTTCGACCTGGGCCGCGTGGACGCCGCCCTCAAGGCCAGCATCACGCTGGCTGAGCCGAAGCCCGTGTTCATGGCAGCCAGCTTCCTGAGCGCCGAGCGCCTGTTCGACGACCTGGCCCTGGCCGAGCAACTGAACGCCGAGCTGCGTGAAACCACGGCCCGGGGCAAGGCCGCCCCGCTGGTGTTCACCGAGGCCCGCAACTACCCCGGCGCCTACCGCGTGTCGGGCACCTACGAGCGGGCGGGCGCCCGGCTGCGGGTGCGCTACGTGGTGCTGCGCGGCCCCGAGCAAGTGTTGGCTCCGCAGGTGTTTGAGGCCGATTTCAGCCAACCGGCGGCGTTTGTGACGGCGTTTCTGGCGCAGTTGGTGCCGCGGCTGAAGTAAGCGCGACCTGGGGCCATTTGGCGTGAGCCGTGCTGAATCAACCGCCGCTCATTGAGCAACGGTGGGCGGAAACGGGCTCCTTTTAGCCAGCCGGCCACGTGGGCCTTGGCCGCTCATCAAGGGCAGTCAGGAAGGATAACATACCAGAAAAATGATGTATCATAATAGTTGTTTTATTATTCATTAACCTTTTGTTTTGGGCCACTGAAGCCTTTTTTAACTTCATTTCCACTAGCCTTTTATGCGCTTGCTCCTTTTTGCTGAGAGAACCTGTCGAATGAAAATGTGTGGTCTGCTGACTACTAGCGTGCGTAGCGTGCTGCTAGCCATGGCCGCCGCAACGGCCGCGCAGGCGCAGGCAACGACCCCGGACGGCTTTGGCTACGACGGCGAGGTGCACGCGCTGGCTTACCAACCCGACGGCAAAGTGGTGGTGGGCGGCAAGTTTGGCAGCTACAACGGCAACGAAGCGGCTTCCGACTGCATCCTGCGCCTGAACCGCGACGGGACGCTGGACAAAACATTCAACTACCGGGCCCTGGAATTCCGGTCGGGCGCTTCGGGCTTCGATAGCTACGGCCTGGTGAAAGCCCTGGCGCTGCAGCCCGACGGCAAAATCCTGGTGGGCGGCTACTGGCTGAACTACAACAACGGCATGGGGCCCGAGCCCCCATCGGGCCTGATGCGCCTCAACCCCGACGGCTCCCTCGACAAATCCTTCAACCTGAAGGGGGAGGAAAACCTGACCTCTTTCGGCGGGCGGGTGAACGCGCTGGCCCTGCAGCCCGACGGCAAAATAGTGGTCGGTACCCAGCACGGCGACGGCTCCGAGAACAACCTGGTGCGCCTCAACCCCGACGGCTCCCTCGACCGCACCTTCGCCGCCCCGAGCGAGTACGCCAGCATCAAGGGCTTCGCCCGCGCCGAATACAGCGGCGGCAAGCAGCAAGCCGACGTGAACGCCCTGCTGCTGCAGCCCGACGGCAAAATCCTGGTGGCGGGCAACTTCGACTCTTACAACGGGGACCAGGGCATTTCCCGCTGCGCGATGCGCCTCAACCGCGACGGCACCATCGACAAAACCTTTAGCTACCGGCCCAGCCGTAAAGAAGACCCGGTGCCCCAGAAGCAGGACGTGCTGGCCCTGGCGCTGCAACCCGACGGCAAAATCCTGATTGGCGGCATCTTCGTCACCTTCAACGCCATTCAGGTGATTTACGGCGAGACGCCGAAAATGCCCCACGGCGTGATGCGCCTGCTGCCCGACGGCTCCCGCGACGAGAGCTTCAACCCCAACGGTACCGGCACCAACGCGGGCGTGGCGGCGCTGGCGCTGCAGCCCGACGGGCGCGTGCTGGTGGGCGGCGGCGTGCGCAGCTACAACGGCGACGACGACACCCCCGACCAGGTGTTTCGCCTGCTGCCCAACGGCACCCTCGACAAGTCTTTCAACTACCGCGGCGCCGGCCCCAACGAGGCCGTGCAAGTGCTGGTGCGGCGCCCCAACGGCAAAATCGTCATCGGGGGCGGCTTCAGCAAATACAACGGCGCGAAAATACCCGCGGGTATGCTGGAGCTCAACGCCGACGGCTCGGCTGCGCCGTTAGCTACCGGCCTGGCCCAGCCCGACCCCGACGTGGCCGTGCAGGAAGCCTATGGCAAAAAGATTGAAGCGGGCTTCGCAAAGCTGGACCAGGCGTATGGCATCGCGGGCGTGAAGTTTGAAACGCCTGCATCCGCCATCAGCAACAAAACCCTGGCCCAGGACACCCGCGACACCAAGCTTTACACCGCCGACGACCGCCTGGCCGTGGGCCCGGTGCAGGCCTCTGCGGCCTACATCTTCTACAAGGACCGGCTGCGGGAAGTGCGACTGCGCGTGCCGGCCGAAAAAGGTCCGCAGCTGCTTGAGGCCCTGCAAAAAGCATACGGCCCGGGCCTGCCCGGCAACAAAAGCGTGACGTGGGACAGCGAAAAAGTGCACCTGAACTACTCCTACGACCCTGCCGAGGACAAATACGCCAATGCGGTGCTGTGGAGCAACGCGCTGTCGAAGGAAATGACCAAAGACATGAGGGCCGACCAGCAAGCGTTTAAAAAGAACAATACCCCGGCCAACTGACGGGCCGGGTGGCCCACTTCGCCGGTCGCTGCGGACGCCGGGTGGCCGGAGCGAAGGCGAACTCTCGGGGCCGAAGCCGCCAACCCAGCCCGGCGGCGCTAGTTTTGTCTTTGTATTGAAAAATAAAGGTTGGGGCGGTCCGTTTGGGCAGCCCCCTTTTTTCTGTGATGATGGCCCTTTTTCCTCTTTCCGGCGCGGCGCGCCCGCTGCTGCAAAGCCTGGCCGCACTGGCCCTGGGCGGCTGCATGGCCCTGCCCACCACCAACAAGCGCGCCAATGAAAAGCTGGAGCTCAAGGTGATTGAGCGCCCCCGGCCCCTGGACATTGCCGCGGCCCTGGGGCACCAGCGCCAGGACGCAGGCCTGATGGCCTCGCGGGGCACTTCGCGCGGCTTGTTTGTGCTGGTGCCACTGTTGGCCAAGGCATTGCCAATGGCGGCCGACGGCGTGAAACAGCTCATCAAGCAGGAAGAGAAAAAATACACGGCCGAATACCAGTTTGGCAAAAGCAACCTGTATTTCTACGATGCGCCCTCCGAATCGGGCGTGCTCGACCCCCACAGCATCAAGCTGCAAGGGTTTGAGCTCACGCGCACGGCCCGCACGGGCAGCTCCGACAACCTGGCCCTGCGCCTGCGCCTCGACATGCGCGACGACGAAGCCAGCCTTTTCAATCTGCTGAACAACTCCGTGTTTCAGCTCAAAGTGGCCGACCTGGAACTGCACTACGCCAAGGCCAAAGTGCCCGCCGCACACTGGTACATGCCCTGGACGCTGATGTACCGCCAAAACGACAAAGTGAACCTCGACGTGGCCGTGAAGCTGGCCGGCTCCTGGATTGGCGACGACGGCACGATGCACACTAACCAAGTGCTGGGCACGGCCATGCTCACGCTCCGCGACGTGCCAATCAACAACCCCGAAGCGCTGCGGGCCTACGAGCAGCAACAGAAAGACAAGACCTTGGAGGGCTATTTCTACCTCGTGCCGCGCTCGGCGGGAAGCTACCTGAGCGCGCCCACTGCCCAAAGCGACGGCATCCGGAAAGGCTACGGGCAGGGCATCTACTCGGTGGCGGTAACGGTAGTGGAATCCGGCAAAACCCACTTCGTTAACAAGGCCATTATCGACAACATCAACGTGCTGGACCAAGCCCCGGCGGCTATTCTGAAAACCATGAAGTAGGCGCGGGAGACTTTCCCGCACGGCTTCGCGTAAGTTCACAGCCAGCGGGTGTGCGCACTGCGCCGCGCCTACTTGTCCATCCAAATGTCGATGAAGGGCTCTTCCTCTTCGATGCGGTAGGCCCGACGGAAAACGTTGGTGTTGGATTCAAGGGCGATGTTACCTTCGGGGTCGATGGCGATGATGCCGCGGTCGCCCTGCAGCTTGTCGGCGTACACTTCCACGGCGCCGCGGGCGGCTTTCGCAATCGAAAGCTTCTTGTACTTGCGCAGGGCGTACACCTCATGGGCGCAGGAAGCCAGCATAATGATTTCGCCGTCGCCGGTGCAGGAGGCCGCGCATACCTCATTGTTGGCATAGCCGCCGCCGCCGTAGATGCAACTGTCACCCACGCGGCCGCGCAGCTTGCCTTCGATGCCGCCGGTGGAGGTGGCGCAGGCCAGGTTGCCATGCTGGTCGAGGGCCACGGCGCCCACCGTGTCTTTTTTGTTGGGGTGCTCCACTTCAGCTTCCTGCAAAATGTCCATCCACTCCTGCCGCTGCTCGTCGGTTTTAAAGTAGCTGGGGTCCTGCAGGGTTAGGCCTTGGGAGAGGGCGAACTCGTGGGCGCCCTCGGCCGTGAGGAAGGTGTGCTTGCACTTCTCCATCACCAGGCGGGCCAGGCGCACGGGGTTCTTAATCATTTTCAGGCCGCTCACTGCCCCGCCGCGCAGGGTGGCGCCGTCCATCAGCGAGGCTTCGGTTTCCACCTCGCCGTTGATGTTGAACATGCCGCCGCGTCCGGCATTGAACAGCTCGTTGTCTTCCATGCTCATCACGGCGGCTTCCACGGCGTCGAGGGCCGTGCCACCGCGGTTCAGGATTTCCCAGCCGGCCTGCAGGGCAGCGTCGAGGCCCTGTTTCAGGGCTTCTTCTTTTTCGGGGGTGATGGTGGAGGGGTCGGTGTTGACGGCTCCGCTGTGGATGAGCATGACGTATTTTCCCATGGTGCCTGGTAGCAGGGTTTGTGATGCCTGCTTCTACTGCCAGGGCAGCAAGGGAGTTAGGTCGAGCTTGCCGATTTCATAAGCTAACAAGCTCGCTACAAGCGCAGAAAAAAGCGCATATTTTCCTGGGCTATACGCTACGCGCCGTGCATGATGACGTAGAGCGAGCCCACCGAGATAACCACCCAAAGCACCACGCCCAGCACAAA
This sequence comes from Hymenobacter monticola, assembly GCF_022811645.1. Taxonomy (NCBI): domain Bacteria; kingdom Pseudomonadati; phylum Bacteroidota; class Cytophagia; order Cytophagales; family Hymenobacteraceae; genus Hymenobacter; species Hymenobacter monticola. The sequence goes on from NZ_CP094534.1 coordinate 4,395,879, forward strand.
AGGCCGCACGCCCACGGCCCGCACTGCCGCGGTTGAGAGGCCAGCGCCGATGAAAAAGAGCGTGACCGTGAGGCCTATTTTGGCCAGGTGCGTCATGAACGGGGCCAGGGGCCGGATGGCGGGCACAAACGCATTGAGCAGCATGGCCGCAATGAAGCCCAGGATGAAATAAGGAATCTTCACCTTCACACCCGGCTGCTTGAACGCCAGCGCCGTGCCCAGCGACACCGGGATAATCCAGAGGGCGCGGGCCAGCTTCACGGTGGTGGCTACCTGCAGGGCCTGGGTGCCGTAGGCGGCCGCGGCGCCCACCACCGAGCTGGTGTCGTGGATGGCAATGGCGCACCACAGGCCGAATTGGTTTTGGGTGAGGGCCAGGGCGTGGCCGATGGGCGGGAAAGCGAACAGGGCCAGGGCGTTGAGCACGAACACCGTGCCCAATGCCACCGACATTTCTTCGTCGCGGGCGCGCAGCACGGGCCCCACTGCCGCAATGGCCGAGCCCCCGCAAATGGCGGTTCCGCACGAAATGAGGTGCACCAGGTTGCGCCCCAGCCCCAGCCACTTGCCCACCGCGTAGCCCAGCACCAGCGTGCCCAGCAGCGACGCCACCGTAAATAAAATACCCTCCCGGCCGGCTTGCAGCGCCGCGTGGGCGTTCATGCCGAAGCCCAGGCCGATAACCGAGTATTGCAGCAGCTTGGGCGTGAGACGCTTGGTTTGGGCGCTGAAGGGGTTGCCCACCGTTTGAGCCAGGGCTAGGCCCAGGGCCAGCGCCAGCGGCGGCGAGGCCCATGGCGTGAGGCAAAACCCGAGCACCAAGGCAAACACCACCTGGCTCAGGCGGTATTCGCGGCCAAAAGCGCGTCGCGGTGTGTGCAGCCCCCGCCAAAATCCGGCCGGGCCGGCGGCCGTAGCCGTTGCCTCGGAAGCAACGTTGGTCGGCCGATTAGGCCGCGCGGGGGCAGTGGTGACTGTACGCATAAGGGCCGTAATAATTCCTATTCAAAGGTACGGCCGGGCTAAAGCTTTGGGTTATGCAAAATTATTATCGCAGATAACTAATAGTAATACTAGCGCTATTTGGAAGCAGGTCGGTTTCCGGTCCGACGCCCTAGGCGTCCGACCGGTTGCCGTTGTTTATTTTAGGTGTTTCGTGCTAGCGGCAACCGGTCGGACGCCTAGGGCGTCGGACCGGAAGAACGACTTCCTTAGCAGCTTCACTGTCAACTGGGAAATGCAAAACCAGCAACTGATTATTGGCTACACAACTGCGCTAGTATTCGCTTGCACGAAGGCCAGAAACCGCTGCGCCGCCCGCAGCAAGGGCTGGCCCTGCGCCCATACCGCATCAAAGTTTCGCGGGAGGTGCAGGCCCTCGATGGGCACTATCTCGAGCGTGCCGGAAGCCAGCTCGCGAGCCAGGGCCCGGCGCGAGACAAATCCCAGGGCATTGGGCGCCGCTTCGAGGTAGGCTTTGATGGCTTCGGTGTTGTCGAAATAAAAGGCCACGCGAAGGCTGCCCAGGTTCACTTTCAGCTCGCGCAGAGCGTACTCCAGCACTTCCAGCGTGCCGGAGCCTCGCTCGCGCAGCACCAGCGGGTGAGCCAGGGCTTCGGCCAGGGGCAGCGGTGCCGGAAGCGGGCCGCGGGCGGTGGCGCGGCGCACGGCCACCAATTCGTCGGGGAGCAGTAGTTCGTAGTGCAGGTCGCGGGACCGGGACCGGCCTTCCACCATGCCCAGGTCGAGGTCGCCGCGCAGCAGGGCCTGGGCGATGTGCTCGGAGTTGGCGTTGAGCAGGGTGAGCTGCACCTTGGGGTGGGCGGCTTGGAAGGCGGGCAGCAGGCCAGGCAGCACGTACTGGCTGAGGGTGGTGCTGGCCCCCAGGCGCAGGCGGCCGGCGGCCTCGTCGGGGTGGTGCAGGGCCTGCAACTGGTCGGAGAGCAGCTGGGCCGAGGCGGCCACGGTTTCGGCGTGAGCCAGCAGCAGGCGGCCGGCCTCGGTAAGGGCCACGCGGCTGCCGCGGCGCTCCAGCAGGCGCAGGCCGTGGGTGCGCTCCAGCTCGTGAATGTGCTTGGTGACGGCCGGCTGGGTGACGAACAGCTCCTGGGCCGCCTTGGTGAAACTGAGGTGCCGGGCCACGGCCTGGAATACCCTCAGGCGAAAATCAGACATGGGTGCAAGGTAGCAAGCCGGCTTTCCCCAAAACCGGCAACTGTGCCCGCAGCGCAACCGGCCAATTGCGCGTATGCGTCGGCTGAGCCCGGCCACCGCCATGACCGCCGGGCCCATTGTTTTTGCACCTTTGCATCCACACCTTTCGCGCCGATGACTTCTTTCCCCTTATTTCGTTCCAATCGGCTGGCCGTGGCGGCTGGTTTTGCTTCTTTTGCCATCCTTTCCGTTGCCGGCTGCGCCAAACCGGCTGCCAAAAGCATGAGCCGTGACTACCTCGTTTACTTCGGCACCAATGTGAGCGGCGAGCAGGAAAACTCGATTTTCCTCTACCGCCTCACCACCGCCAACGGGCTGCTCACGCCCGTGAGCGCCCACCGCGGCGGGGCCAGCCCCACCTACCTCACCATGCCCGCCGGGCGGCGCTTCCTGTACGCGGTGAGCGAAACCCAGACGTTTCAGGGCGCCAAAGGCGGCGGCGTGAGCGCCTTCGCCGTCGACCAGCGCACCGGCGGCCTCACCCTGCTCAACCAGCAGCCCTCCACCGGCGCCTCGCCCTGCTACATCAGCCTCGACCGCGCCGAGAAAGCCGCCCTGGTGGCCAACTACGTGGGCGGCAACGTGGCCATGCTGCCCCTCGCGCCCAACGGCCAGCTGGCCGCCCCCAGCGCCACCGACCAGCACCAGGGCTCCGGCCCGCACAAAAACCAAACCGCCGCCCACGCCCACTGCATCCTCCCCGACCCGGCCAATACCTTCGCCTTCGCCGTGGACCTGGGCACCGACCAGGTGGTGGGCTACCGCCTGGGCGCCGCCAAGGGCGAGCTCACCCGCCTGCCCGAGCCCGCCTTTGTGGCCAAGCCCGGCGCGGGGCCGCGCCACCTGGTTTTTCACCCCAACGGCCGGCAGGCTTATTTAATTAATGAGCTGAATTCAACTTTAACTGCGCTGGCCTACGATGCCTCAGCAGGCAAGTTCAAGGAGCTGCAAACGGTGTCGACGCTGCCCAAGGGCTTCACGGGCGAAAATTCCTGCGCCGACGTGCACGTCTCGCCCGACGGCCTGTTCCTGTATGCCTCCAACCGCGGCCACAACAGCATTGCCGCCTTCGCCATCGATACCAACAACGGCACGCTGGCACCCATTCAGCACATGAGCACGCAGGGCAAGACGCCGCGCAACTTCGCCCTCACGCCCTCGGGCCGCCTGCTGCTGGTGGCCAACCAAAACTCCAACAACGTGGTGACTTTCCGCGTGGACGGGCAAAACGGCCTTCTCGCCCCCACTGGCCAAACCATCGAGGTACCCTCGCCCATGTTCGTGCAGATTGTAGAGGACTTCACTCGCTAAACCAATATCGTTTCCATAAGAACGTCATGCCGAGCGCCGCCGAGGCATATCGCGTGCAGCAGTAATCAGCGCCGTTGCAACGGTTGGATTGCGTTGCGCACGCGAGAGCCTCGGCGGCGCTCGGCATGATGTTCTTTTGGCTATTCACTGCCGAGCTTACCGGGCAACGCCCCACGCCCGGCCGCGTAAGCGGGCCTGCCGGGCCACTTCGTAAAAGCCGGCCACTCCTCCCCCATGTCCGACGCCCCAGAGCCCGCCCGCGAGCTACAGTTTCCGCTCTACGTGAAGGCCCCGCTGATACTGCTGGGGTTGTCCCTGGCCGTGTTCACCATTCACATTGCCAGCGAAATCATCTTCCCGCTGTTTTTCGCGGCCATTTTCGCCATCATGCTGCACCCGGTGGAGCAATGGCTGCTGCGGCACCGGGTGCCCAAGCTGCTGGCCATCACCCTCACGGTGGTGCTGGGTGTTACGGCCCTGCTGGGCCTGCTCTACTTTATCTACCTGGAAGCCTCGCAGCTGTCCAGCCAGATGCCGCTATTCAAGAAAAAGTTTGCCCAGACCACGGCTGAGGTGCACCAGTGGCTGCAGTCGCGCTTCGGCGTGAGTGACGAGAAGCTGCGCGGCTACCTCAGCGAGCTGGGCAACCGGGCGTCGGCGCTGCTGGGCGGCACGCTCTCGGCCGTGTCGGGGCTGCTGGTGGTGGCCACGCTCATTCCGGTTTACATCTTCCTGCTGTTTCTGTACCAGCGGCGACTGGTCGATTTTCTGACCCAGGTGTTCTCCAGCCGCCGGCAGGATACGCGAGTGAACGAGGTGCTGCACGAAAGCAAGGCCACCATTCAGAGCTACATGGTGGGCTTGCTCATTGAGGCCAGCATTGTGGCCACGCTCAACACCACCGGGCTGCTCATCATTGGGGTGCCCTATGCGCTGCTGCTGGGGGTGCTGGGGGCGCTGCTAAACTTCATTCCCTACATTGGGGGGCTCATTGCCATTGCCTTGCCCATGCTCATGGCCTTTGTCACGAAGCCCGGCTACGGCCACGCCATTGCCGTGCTGGGCGTCTACATGGTCATTCAGTTCATCGACAACCATTACCTTATTCCGCGCATCGTGGCCTCCAAAATCAAGGTCAATGCCCTGGTGGCCATTGTGGGCGTGCTGGTGGGCAACGCCATTGGCGGCATCGCGGGCATGTTCCTGGCGCTGCCGGTCATTGCCATCCTCAAAATTGTGTTCGACCGCATCCCCTCCCTCAAGCCCTGGGGCATGCTGCTAGGCGACGAGGAAACGCCGCGCGGCCGCCGCATCAACCCGCCGTCCAAAGCCGCGGCGGCCGCGGAAAAGGTGCTGCCGTCGGTGGGGTAAGCAACGAGCAGCCTGTTTTAATTGTCATCCTGAGCGCTGCAAAGGACCTTTCCACGCCAGACAATTCCGACGGAAAAAGTTCATGAGCTGCGCTCAGAATAACAGGCACGAAGCACGCTGACACCGGCTAACAATTGTAGCTAAACCGCCACGCTTCGCAGCCAGCTTTCCGCGTCCTCGACCGTGGAGAACCGCTGGAAGACAAACCCGCTCGGCGACGACGATACCACCGACTGCGTGGATAGGCGGTGCATGGGGTCGGCTCCTTCCACGATGGCGCAGTGGCGCGTGCGGGCCTGGCTCATGGCCCGCGGAATCCAGTTTTCGGTGAGCCAGCTTTGGGCCGCGGCAGGCAAAGGGGTGCGCTGGCCGTGGTCGGAGAGGATTTTGCGGGCGTTGGTGTTCAACAGCAAGGCTAGTACCTGCTCGTAGAAGGCCTTGATGTGGTCCAGCGGAGGCCGCTCGGAACTCCAAGCCAGGCGGGCATAGCCCAATGGGTGATGAAACACCTTGCCAGCCGCATTTTGAAAGTAGAGCGTTTCCTGCGCCCGGGGCAGCGAATTCATAAAAGAGAGAGGTAGAAAAGCCCAGCAGGTGTTGCAAACGCCCCAAAAACCATCGGCAAAATTACACCCACCGGGAGATTGGCGCGGTATTATATCTTAACAAATGCGACTTGTAACCGTAAACGCTTACAGTCGAAGCTATCTGATTGCAAGATTTAATTTACCTCATCCTATTTAATTAACCGGCAAGATTTTATCTATTATTAAATAACATGCGCTTGTATTTTGAGAACCCCGTTGGGCGCTTACTTGAACACCCCGACGGCTATGCATTGGTCCAATACGCGCCTGGCGTGCGCGACTTTCCTACTTACCAAGCTTTCCTGACCCATACCAGCCAGCTACTGCGCCGCCACGGCTGGCACAAGCTGCTGGCCGACCAGCGCCAAATGGCCCCCTTCACCGACGAGGAGCGCAACTGGATTCGCGAGTTTTGGCTGGCCCGCAGCGAAGACGAGGGCTACGAGCTTTTCGGTGCCATCCTCATTCCGGCCGATGTTTTTGCCCAGCTTTCGCTCAATATGGTGATGAACGACTCGCAGCAGTCGGCCCTCACCTACCGCATGTTTGCCAACGAGGCCGAGGCCGTGGAATGGCTGCAGCAACAGGGCTAAGCTATATCGACTTCGGCCAGCACCGCGGTGCTACCGCCCTGGTCGTCATCGGTGACGAGTAGCAGCTCCCAGTGCCGCTGGCCCACGGCCCGGCGCACGGCCAGCCCTTCTACCTTGCCGCGGTACGGGCGGCCATCGTGCCAGGCCAGCCGCGCAAAGGCGGTCTGCTGCGTTTCCAGGTTTACCAAGCCGACGAAAGACCCGAGCACGTCCCCGTCGAGCACGGCGTCGGTGGTGTTTTCAACCGACGCCGTTACGAACAGCAAGCCATCAACAAACGTGGCCCCCGAGAACCCGGCCGGGCTGCCGTCAATAGCAGGCAATGCAAACGGGGTCGTCTGCACCGTCGGGGCCGCAGCCTGGCCTTGCAGAAATGCCAGCGTGCCCGCCAGCGGCAGCCGAAACAGCAGCGCCGCATCGGCCCGCCCCACGGTGCGCTGAAACAATAGCAACTCGGTGGCCGAGGTAGCGGCCGCTTCCAGGTTCAGGACCGCGCCGGCGGGCAGGTGCGGGCGCAGCAGGTCGTAGAGCGGGGCCAGGTCAACGGGTTCGGGGGCCGTTGGTCCGGCCGAGGCGGTGGGCACAAACCAACCGCGGGCGCGGGTGGGCAGGCTGCCCGAGCCGAGCAGCAGCAGGCCGGCCCGGCCGTCGGGCCAGGTGAGGGCGGCCATGCATTCGAGGTCGGGCTTGCCGGCTTTGGGCAGGCGGCCGGTGCCAAAAGCCGTCGTTTCAAACAGCGGCACCCGGCCCGTAACGGCCAGCGTGTGGGCATCGAGCTGGTACAAGAGCGGCGCGTCGTCGCCGATGACGTAAGCGCTGGGGCCCATAATTTCGACGCCGGAGGCAGAAGGCACACCGGCAATGCTGGTTTCGGCGAGGATGGTCGCAGTCATAGTGAATGAGCAGGGGGATGATGTGGCAGAGAAAAGCGGCTGTAATATCCTAACGGTGCCGACGATTCTACGGCCGGACCTTTTCTTCTGCAACAACGGGCTGCGCCAATTATCTTGCTGCCGCGCTTGCCCGATGCGCCCCGCCCATGCTTCCTTATTCACCCGGCCTCCACATTCTGGCCACGTTCGGGGCCCCGGCCCCGGCCCTATGCGACGCGGAAGCCTGCCGCGCCTTTTTTGATGCCCAGGTGCACGCCTTCGGCCTCGAAAAGGTGGGCGAGGCCTACCACAGCTTTCCGGCCGACGAAAACGGCGCGGGCGGCTTCACGGCCGTGCTGGCCCTCACCGAGTCGCACCTGAGCATTCACACCTGGCCCGAGCACGGGCTGGCCACGTTCGACGTGTTTTTGTCGAACTTCCGGCGCGACAATGCGGCCACGGTGCAGGCCATCTACGCGGCCACGCTGGCGTTTTTTGGCGGCATAGAGCAACATAAAACCGAAGTCCGCCGATGAGTGAAACCGTTACTCCCCGGCCCGAATCGGCCCAGCTCAACTGCCCGGCGTGCAGCACCAGCATCACGTACTACGACGTGGAAGGCAGCGAATTCTACGTCTGCCCCAATTGCCACACCTACTTCCAATGGACGGGCGAGGAAAAACCCAGGCTGTTTGGCAAGTACGACCAGGCGCCGCGCTCGGGCGCATCCCTGCCCCTGGGGGCGATGGGCACACTCTTCGGACGCACGTTCCGGGTGGTGGGCGTGGTGTCGCGTCGCGAAGCCAACCACCCCCAATACAGCTGGCGCGAGTACCAGCTGTTTGAGGCCAGCACCGGGCAGTATGCGCAGCTGGCCGAGTTCGACGGGCACTGGACGTTTATTTGGGCGGCCAACGCGCGCGATGCCGACCGTGCGGAGTACGTGCTGGCCGATTTCAAGCTGTTCAACAAATACCAGTCGCGCGTAAACTGGGCACTGGGCGAGTTCGACTGGGACATTGAACTCGACAGCAACCTGCACGTCACCGAGCACATCAAGCCGCCCTACCTGCTGGTGCAGGAACGGCGCGGCAACAAAAACGAGTGGTACCGGGGCCGCCACGTAGCGCCCGCGGAAGTGGCCAAGGCTTTTGGCCTCAGCCGAAGCGCGCTGCCGTCGCAAACGGGAACGGGCGCGGTGGAGCCGGGCCCGGGCAGCGCCGGCGCGGCGGCCCTGTGGAGCCTGACGGGCATTGTGCTGGCCGCGCTGCTGCTGGTGCAGTTGGTGCTGGTGGCGCGCACCGGCGCACCGCTCCTCAACCAAACCATTCAGGTAGAAGCCGATACCACGGCCTCGGCGGCGCCGGGCACGGGCCGCGTGCTGGTGTCGCCTTCGTTTACGCTCGACCACCAAGCCGCCCTTGAAGTGGACCTTACCACCTCGCTTACCAACCAGTGGCTGGAGCTGCCCGTGAGCCTCGTGAACGAGCAAACCGGGCAGGGCTTCGAGTTCACCAAGAACATTGAGTTCTACAGCGGCGTGGAGGGCGGCGAAAGCTGGACCGAAGGCAGCCGCGACGCCGACGCCGTGCTCTCGCGGGTACCGGCCGGGCGCTACCACCTCAATTTTTACCCCTTCACCGAAAAGGGCGTGACGCCCGAAATCAAGGTGCAGGTGTGGGCCGACCCGGCGCTGCCGTCGAATTTTTTCGTGGTGGTGGGGCTGGTGCTCCTGCTGCCCTTGCTACAGGCCCTGCGCCAGCACTGGCACGAGCGCAACCGCTGGGAAAACAGCGACTACAACCCCTACGCCACCGAATAACTGCTGCTTGCCATGCTCCAAAGCCTGTTTCAATTCCTACGCCCCGTGCGCCTCTATGCCCTGCTGCTGCTTTTGCCGCTGGGCTGGTACGCCTGGGGCGCCGTGACGGGCACCCGCCTGCTCGGCGACGACAACGAGAGCACCGAAACCCTTAGTGCCGGTGGCGGGGGCGGCCGCAGCACCGTCGGCCACGCCCGTTTTTATCACAAGTAACCTTTTCAGCTCATGGAATACCTCAACCCCAAAGCTTTCACGGCGTCCATCGTGTATTCGCTGCTCGGCATCTTCATTCTGGTGGTCAGCTTTTACGTGTTCAATAAGCTGACGCCGGGCACCTTGCGCAAGGAAATCATGGAAGACCACAACACGGCGCTGGCCATCCTGGGCGCGGCGTTTATGCTGGCCGTGGCCCTCATCATCAGCGCCGCCATTCATGGTTGAAACCGACGTAGCGCCCGCGGTGGCACCCGTGGCCCGGCGGCAGCAGTCGCCGGGGCTGCTGCTGGTGGCGGTGGCCGTCATTGCCACCTGCGGGCTGATTTATGAGCTGATTGCGGGCACGCTGGCCTCCTACCTGCTGGGCGACTCGGTGACGCAGTTTTCGACCATCATCGGGGCCTACCTCTTTGCCATGGGCATCGGCTCGTGGCTGTCAAAATTCCTCGAAGGCTCCTTGCTGCGCTGGTTTATCCGGCTCGAAATTCTGGTGGGCATCGTGGGCGGGTGCATGGCGCCGCTGCTGTTCGTGTCGTTCGAGTACGTGGCCTCGTTCCGGCTGTTACTTTATGCGCTGGTGGGCCTCACGGGCGTGCTGGTGGGCCTGGAGATTCCGCTGCTGATGCGCATTCTGGAAAACCGTTACCAGTTCAAGGACCTGGTGGCGCGGGTGTTTGCCGTCGACTACGTGGGGGCGCTGCTGGCCTCGCTCATCTTCCCGCTGGTGCTGGTGCCGCAACTCGGGCTCATCCGTACCTCGCTCCTTTTTGGGGCGCTGAACCTGGCTGTGGCCGCCGTGGTGCTCACTCGCTTCCCCGAAACGCGGCCCTACCGGCGGCGCTTCGGCGTGGGCATTGCAGCGGCCCTGCTGGGGCTGGCGGTGCTGTTCGGCTTCGCCAACCGGCTGCTGGCTTACACCGAAACCCTGGCGTTTCAGGACCAGGTCATCTATTCAAAATCGACGCCTTACCAGCGCATCGTCCTCACCCGCAACCCGCGCGAGCTGCGCCTGTTTCTTAACGGCAACCTGCAGTTCAGCTCCGCCGACGAGTACCGCTACCACGAAGCGCTGGTGCACCCGCTCATGCAGGCGCTGCCCCAGGCGCGCCACGTGCTGGTGATGGGCGGCGGCGATGGCCTGGCCGTACGTGAGCTACTAAAATATCCTAAAATTCACAGCATTAAGCTAGTTGACCTCGACCAGGGGATGACGTCCATTTTTCAACACAACGAGCTGCTACTGGCGCTGAACAAGGGCTCGCTGAACAACCCGAAGGTGCAAGTCATCAATGCCGACGCCTACCAATGGGTGCGGCAGGACACCGGGCGCTACGACGCGGTCATTGTCGATTTCCCCGACCCCGGCAACTACTCCATCGGCAAGCTGTACTCGGCCGCGTTCTACACGGCCCTGGCCCAGCGCCTGGCGCCGGGCGGGCGCATGGTGGTGCAAAGCACTTCGCCGTATCTGGCGCGGCAGTCGTTTTGGTGCGTGGCGCACACGCTGGCCGCCGTGGGCCTGCACACGGTGCCCTACCACCTCTACGTGCCTTCCTTCGGCGAGTGGGGCTACGTGCTGGCTGGCCCCGATGCCCATTGGCGCGGCGATGCCGGGCCGCTGCCGGCGGGCTTGCGCTACATCACCCCCGGCACCATTCACGACATGCTCCGCTTTCCCCCCGACATGAGCGAGGTGTCTACGGAGGTGAACCAGCTGAATAATCAGGCCCTGGTGCGGTATTTTGAGGAAGACTGGGGGCCGTACGTGCATTGAAGCCAGGAAATAGTCTGTCATCCTGAGCGCAGCGAAGGACCTACTCACTCCTGGACGACTAATGCTCTCACTTGACAAGGTCCTTCGCTGCGCTCAAGATGACAGTCGATTACATTAAAATTGCACGCGAGATGCCTCGGCTGCGCTCGTCATGGCGGTCTTCCCTTTCCCGTCTTCCTTCCTCCCCACCTCCCACCTCCCCAAATGCCCACCCGTCGCACTTTTCTGGCCCAAAGCGGCGCGGCACTCACCGGCGCGCTGCTGCTCCCGGCCCTGCCCGGCTGCGCGCCCACCCAGCCCCTGGCGCACATCAAAGGCCAACTGCTGGGCCAGGACGCCGCCACCGGCCACCTGCTGCGCGACCCGAGCCGCATTCCCGCGCCCACGGCAACCCTGGACACGGAGGTGCTCATCATTGGCGGGGGCGTGGCGGGGCTCTCGGCCCGGCGCTGGCTGCACCGGCACGGCCTGCGCGATACGCTGCTGGTGGAAATGGCGTCCGAAACCGGCGGCAATGCTGCCGCGGGCCGCAACGCGGCGTCGGCCTACCCCTGGGGCGCGCACTACCTGCCCGTGCCCGACGTGCGCAACGCGGAACTGCTGGAGTTTCTGCAGGAAGCCGGTACCCTGACCGGCTACGCGCCCGGCGGCCTGCCTATCTACAGCGAATACCACCTCTGCCACGACCCCGACGAGCGCCTCAGCATCGACGGCCACTGGCAGGACGGGCTGGTGCCCAGCCTCAACCTGTCGGCCCAGGAGCAGCCACAGTTTGCGCGGTTTTTCAAGCTGATTGAAACGCTGAAAGTAGCCAAAGGACAGGACGGCCGTGATGCCTTCTGCATTCCGCTCGACCACGCCTCGGCCGACCCGGCGTACCGGCAGCTCGACGAGCTTTCGTTTGCCGACTACCTCACCCGCGAAGGCTTCACGGCTGCACCGCTGCGCTGGTACCTGGACTATGCCTGCCGCGACGACTACGGCGCCCTGGCCTCGCAGGTATCGGCCTGGGCCGGGCTGCACTATTTCGCCAGCCGCAAGGGCCGCGCCCACAACGCCGGCAGCGGCGACGTGCTGACTTGGCCCGAAGGCAACCATTTCCTGACCCAAAACCTGCGCCAGCAGGCTTCTGGCGCCATCCACCGCCGCACCCTGGCCTACGACCTCCGCGAAACTGCCGACGGCGTGGAGGTGCTCACATACAACGCGGCCACCCGCCAGAGCACCCGCGTGCGGGCCCGGCGCGTGCTGCTGGCCACGCCCCTGCACATCACGCATCACCTGCTAACCCGGGTGCCCGGCCACGCGCTGCCCCCGCCCAACGCCCTGCACCACGCTCCCTGGCTCATCGCCAACCTCACGGTGGAGGGGTTGCCGCAAGGCCCCGGCCGCCCGCTGAGCTGGGACAACGTGCGCTACGGCAGCGCCTCGCTGGGCTACATCAACGCCACCCAGCAGTCGGTGCAGCAGGAAAGCGGCGCGCCCAAGGTCATCACCCTCTACTGGCCCCTCACCGATGAAGCGCCCGGCCCCGCCCGCCGCCGGGCCTATCAGACGCCCTACGCCGAGTGGCTGCCCCGCGTGGTGGCCGAGCTCGAAACCTTTCACCCTGGTGTGACACCCTACATCAAGCAGGCCGACCTCTGGGTGTGGGGCCACGGCATGGTGGCCCCCACGCCCGGCCTGGTCTGGGGCGCTGCGCGGCAGGCAGCCATGCAGCCCCTGCGAAACCGTATTTTCTTCGCGCATACTGATTTCAGCGGCATCTCTATTTTTGAAGAAGGCTTCTACCAAGGCATTCGGGCAGCGCGGGAGATGCTGGGTGTTGTCTAAGCTGATATTCATTTGTCATCCGGAGCATTCTGCAAATGAGGCAGCCTGCTGGGATGACAAACAACTACTCCTTTTCCATGCCCCAACCCTGGATTCGCTCGGCCCGCTACGACGGGCTGCTGATTCTGGCGCCGCCGTTTCTGGCGCTGGCGGCGGTGCTGGCCCTGCCGGCTCCCTACCGCAGCACGGCCCAGATGCCGCTGCTGGCCTGGGTGGGCTTGGTGGTGCTCATCGACGTGGCCCACGTCTACGGTACTCTCTTCCAAACCTATTTCGACCCGCTGAAGCGGCGGCAGCGGCGCACGCTACTCTGGGTGGTGCCAATGGCCTGCTACGCGGTGGGGGTGGCGTTGCACAGCCTGGGCGGGCTGGTGTTCTGGCGGGCGCTGGCGTATCTGGCTGTTTTTCACTTCATCCGGCAGCAATACGGCTTTCTACGAATTTATAGCCGACAGGAGCCGCGCACTCGCGGCGATTGGCTGGCCCCGGCCCTGGTCTATTACGCTACCATCTACCCGCTGCTGTACTGGCACCTCTCGCCGGGGCGCAATTTTAACTGGTTTATCGACGGAGAATTTGCGCAGTTCGACTGGCCCCTGGGCCGGCTGGTGGCCAGCGTGCTCTACGTGGCCCTCATTGCCGCCTACACCAGCTTCGAATTCCGGCGCTGGCGCCGCACCCGCCGCATCAACCTGCCCCGCAACCTGCTGCTGGGCGGCACGCTGGTGTCGTGGTACGCCGGCATCGTGTGGTTCAACGGCGACCTGGCCTTTACGCTGCTCAACGTGGTGTCGCACGGCATCCCCTACCTGGCATTGGTTTGGAACGGGGGCGCCTCGCCCCGCCAAGCATCTGGCCAGCCCCGGCGAGGCGCCTGGGCCGGCAAATACGGCCTGTGGGTGTTTCTGGGGGCTGTGGCGCTGTTTGCTTTCCTTGAAGAAGGGCTGTGGGACGGGTTGGTGTGGCGCGAGCACGGCGCGGTATTCGGCTGGTTTCAGCAGCTGCCGGCCGTGGCCAGTCCGGCGTTGCTCATGTGGCTGGTGCCCCTGCTTTCGCTCCCGCAATCAACGCACTACGTGCTGGACGGCTTCATCTGGCGGCGGCCGAAGTAGCTTAGACTCTGTGAGTCCGGGTTCGCCTGTTGCCATCCGGCTCCGCCTGCTCGCTTCACTCGCTGCTCGGACTCGCAGAGTCCAAGCTACTTCACTATCACCAGCTCCACGCGGCGGTTCAGGCGGCGCGTTTCTTCGCGGTCGTTGCTGTACTTGGGCTTCGAACCACCGAAGCCAACCGTGGCAATGCGATTCTCGGCCACGCCGCGGCCCACAAGGTAGCGCTTCACCTCAGCCACCCGGTCTTCGGAAAGCTTTTGGTTTTTGTCGGCCGGCGGCTCATTGGAGGTGTGGCCTTCGAGGCGAATTTCGGTGTTCGGGCTGGCTTGCAGGGCCACGGCCAGACGATTGAGCTCGGCGTAGGCCGTGCCCAGCAGCGTGGCTTTGCCCTGGGCAAAAAGAATGCTGGGCAGGTCGATTTTGGCGCCCACGGCGGCGGGCAACAGCAACAGGTCGCGCCGGGGCGAACCGGCTATTAGCACCGTGTCGCCCACCGTGAGGAAGCCGCCGCCGGTGGCCGTGAGGTAGTAGCGGCCCGGAAGCAGCGAGAGTTGGTAGCCGCCCGTATTGTCGGAGCGGCCGGTGGCGTTGTACTGCGCGCCCGCAGCGTTGGCCAGCAGGTTGGCTTTCACGGTGGCGCCGGGCACGGGCTGCTTGGTGCGGGCATCGAGCACGCGCCCGCTCAGGAAAGCCCGCGCGGTGGGGTCGAAGGCGGCCACGACGGGCGCGGCCGGCAGCGAATCGGCGGGTGCGGCGCGGCCGGTGCGCATGAGGTCGCTGGTGGCATTAGGCGCGGGCGAGGACGAGTAGTAAGCCGTTTTGCCATCGGGCGCCAGCGTGAGGTAGGCATTGAAGCCGGGCCCGTTCAGGCCAGGGCCCAGGTTGCGGGGCTCGCTCCACTTGGTCCAGCTGTCGTCGAGACGCTGGCTCACAAAAATATCGGCCGAGCCATACCCCATGTGGCCGTACGACGCGAAATACAGCGTTTTGCCATCGGGCGCAAGCCAGGGGGCAAAGTCGAAGCCCGGCGAGTTGAGCACCGGCCCCAGGCTGGTGGGCTCGCCGAAGCCGCCCTTGCCGTCGGGCCGGCTCAGGTACAGGTCGTTGCCGCCCTCCGAGTCGCCGCGCTCCAGCGAGAGCAGCAGGATTTGGCCGTCATTGCTCACAAAATAGCCCGCTCCGGGCACGGCCGTGTAGAAATTGCCGATGCCCACCGCGGCAGGCTTCACCCCCTTGGCCGAGCTGCTGGTCGCCGCCACGCTGCTCACCTTGCTCACGCTCTCATCCCGAAACCCGTTGGCGTCGTAGGTGCCGCGCACAAACAAGGTACGGCCGTCGGGGCCGGTGGCGGCCACCACCTCGTTGTTCTGGGCCGTGTTGATGCCGTCGAGGCGTGTGGGGGCGCCCCAGGTTTTGCCCTGGTCGGCGCTCTGGCTCACCCAGGCATCGCCCGAGTCGGTGTTGCCCTCGGTGTTGCCGGCAAACTTGGTGCGGGCGAAATACAGCGTATTGCCGTCGGGGCTGAGGACGGGGTGCAGTTCGTTGCCGGGCGAGTTGAGGCCCGCCAGGGGCTGCGGCGCCCCGAACGGCGACGGCCCTTCCAGCACATTCAGTTTCAGCCGAAACAAGCGCCACTGCTGGCTGGCCCGGCCGTTGCCCTTTTGCATCAGCACCGGCGTGCCGTTGAACTTGTCGGCCGCCGCCAAGGCCGCCACCCGGCTTTCGCTGCGGTTTTCGAGTTGGAAGCTTCCGACCGGGCCCGCGGGCACCAGCCGCCACTGTTGCTGCTCGCCGCCTTGGTACGGGCGCTGCAGCAGCGGCAGGTTTTCGCCGGGCTTGTCAGCCGTCAGGCACAGACCGCTGTGGCGCGCCTCGATGCGATAGTACTCGCTGCCCTGCCGAATGGGCACAAAGCGCCATTGCTGGCTATTGGCGTGGGTGAATTCCCACTGCACGGCCGCCGCGCCGCTGTTGGTGCTGGCGCCCGCAATGTCGAGGCAGCGCCCGCTGCCGCGGTCAATCAACCCGTAATAGGCCCGCTCATCGGGCACGAAATAAGTTTGGGCGTGAACAAAAAAAGGCAGCAGAAAAAATAACGTCAGCAGTCGAAACATCAGCGGGGGCGCGGAAAAGGCGCGCGTGGGTGCATAACGCAAAAGAACGCCGAAATGGTGGATTGGTGGGGTGGCGGGTTGGTTAAGTTACGCGTTGGCAGGTTGCAGAAGTGGCTCGAATTGGCCCTATACTTCTTCCTCACAACCCACCAATCCATCAATCCACAGCTCCGCCCTCACGCCAGCAGCTTGTGCTTGATGGCGTACTGAATCAGCCCCACCACCGACTTGCAGCTGGTTTTGGTGAGAATGTTTTTGCGGTGCGTTTCCACGGTGCGCTCCGAAATGAACAGCGCCGCGGCGATGTCCTGATTCGACTTTTCTTCGGCCACCAGCCGCAAAATCTCCCTTTCGCGGGTGGTGAGTTCGGCCACCGGCTGGGTGCCGTCGCGGCGCTGGGCGGGCACGTCGAGGTGCTGCAGCAGCGTCTGGCCCACTTCCTGGCTGAAGTGGGTGCGCCCGGCCGCCACGTTGGCAATGGCGGCGCTGAGCTCGGCCTTGGTGGCGTTTTTGAGCAGGTAGCCGGCCCCACCCGCATCGAGCACTTCCATCACCGAGGCGTGGTCGTGAAACATGCTCAGGGCCAGCACCCGCACGGCCGGAAAGCCCGCCCGGATGTGCCGCGTGAGCTCTACGCCGCTCATCTGCGGCATGTTCAGGTCGACGAGGGCCACGTTGATTTCGGGGTGCTCGTGCAGGCAGCGCAGGGCCAGGAAGCCCGAATTGGCCTGCGCCACCACCCGCACCGACGCATCGGTTCTTAGCAGGGTTTTGATGCCCTCTATCACCATCTGGTGGTCATCCACCAGCAGCACGGACGTACGGGGCGGGGCGGCGGGCTCGTAGCTCATGGTTAAGATTTTTGCAGAGGCGAGAGGCAACATGTACAGCCGGAGGCAGAACCTAAGGGTAAATATTCACATTCAAACATACTCAAGCCCAAATGCGGTTTGCAACAAATCAGGCTAAGTATTTTGCTATTGAGCGCTCCATTGGCACTGCCAGCGTCACGGTGGTGCCCCGGCCGGGGGCCGCGTCGAAGTCGGCCCGGCCGCCCAGGTAAGCCATGCGGCTCTCAATATTTTTGAGGCCAATTCCTGCGTCCTCGCCCAGCGCGGCGGGGTCGAAGCCCACACCGTTGTCTTCCACCATCACCGTCAGCTCGTCGGCGCTGCGAATGATTTGCAGGGTGATTTCCGTGGCCCGCGCGTGCTTCAGAATGTTCTGCACCAACTCCTGAATGACGCGAAACACCACATTCTCCACCGTGGCCGGCATACGCCCGCCCTGGTCGAGCCCCACCACTTCGAGCTGTACCTTCAGGTGGCCATCGGGGGCAATTTTGTTCAGGAAGTCGCGCACGGCCTGGGCCAGGCCGCGCTTGATGAGGGCGTTGGGCAGCAGGTTGTGCGAAATGCTGCGCACCTCGCGGAAGCTCTCGTCTACCACGTCCAGCGCGTTCTGGAACATGGCCTGCTGGCCGGTGGTACTCAGCCGCAGCTCGTCGCCCAGCGCGTGCAGGTTCATTTTGGCCGCCGTCAGGAGCTGGCCCACGCCGTCGTGCAGGTCGGAGCCGATGCGGCGGCGCTCGGTTTCCTCGGCCTCCAGCACGGCCTGGGCGCGCTGCTGCTGCAAGGCCTGGCGCTCCTCGGCAAACTCCACCTCGCGGCGCAGCCGCCGCCGCGCCACCCACAAGTAAGCCAGCCCCGCCAGCAGCAGGGCCACCAGCGCGCCGGCCCACAACAAAGCGGTGCGCCGCCGAATGACTTGCTGCTGCTCGCGCAGCCGGGCGGCCTGTAGGCGGTTGCGGGCCTCCTTCTTCTCGGTGTCGTACTTGGTTTGCAGCTCGGCCACTTGCTGGGCGCTTTCCTGCTGGAAGATGGAGTCATTGAGCGACTGAAAGCGTTTCTGCCACTGCAGGGCCTTTGCAGGCTGATTACCATCTTCGTATAGCGTGGCAAACCCGTTATACACCACCCGCACAATGGGCAGCGCGCGCTGGCGGCGGGCCAGCTGCAGGGCGTGGCGGTAAGCGTCCTCGGCTTCGGCGGTGCGGTGCAGCAGGGCCAGGGCATCGCCCAGGTTCAGCCACGATTCGGCTTGCCCTTGCTCGTTGCCCTCGGCCTTGTCGATGGCCAGGGTCTGGCGGTAGTAGCGGTAGGCTTCGGGGCCGTTTTTCTGGCGCAGGGCCAGGCCGCCGAGGTTGTAGAGGGCCAGCACGGCCACGCTGGAATCGCCAAGGGCGCGGGCTTTTTGCAGCGAAATGCGGAAGTCGGCACGGGCGGCGGCCAGCTGGTTTTGCTCCATCAGGGCGGTGCCGCTGTTGTTGAAGGCAATGGCCAGCGGCTTGGCGGCACGCGGGTCGCCGGCTTGCGCCGCCTGGCGCAGCACGGCTTGGGCGCGGCGGGCGTACTGCAGGCTTTGGGCGAATTGCTTCAGGTTTTTGTTGGTGGTGGCCAGGGCCAGGCAGGCGCTGCCCTGGCCCAGCAGGTCTTGGCGCTGCTCGGCCAGACGCAGGGCGGGCATCAGGCTTTTAGCCGCCGCGGCAAAGTCGCCCTCCGCGTTCGCCAGCCGGCCGAGGAGCAGCAGGGCCACCTGTTGCGGGCCCTCGTGTCGGGCAGTAGCCTTGGCCTGCTGCAGAGCCAGCGCAGCCAGGCGCTTGGCTTCGGCGGGCTCGATGGTGCGCAAGGCGTTGGCATCGGCCAGCAGCAGGCGCAGCCGGGCGGTGTCGGGGGCCTGGGCGCGGCGCTGGGTCAGGCTGTCGATGAGGGGCGAAGCGGCCGGAACGGCTTGCGCAAGAACGCGGGAAGCCAACCCAGCCCCCATTACTCCGACCCAAATTCCCAGCTGCCACAAAAAGCGGAACACCCGTTCATTACATCGCATCTTACCTACGCTTAACGGTTCTGGTTAATCCGATAATATCAATGCTGCTAAGTAAAGCAATTATGCCATACTTAGGGGCATTGTTTTTCCTGATTATCAGAAATACTTCGGTCCTTAAGCTTCAGCAAATGCCCTGGGCAATACCAGCAGCGCCTTTTCCTGCGGCAGCTACCGCTGTGGGCCGGCAACGATTCTCCCCTTTTGAAAGTAAGCATCTACCAGCCCGGCAGTTCGTGGCCGTTTTCACTCATCCTTCCCTCCCACTTCCCATGCGCAAAGGCACCAAAGTAAGCTGGAAATACGGCACCGGCACCGCCACCGGCAAAATTGAATCGGTCCACAAAGAGCCCATTTCCCGCACCCTCAAAGGCTCCGAAATTCACCGCAACGGCTCGGCCGACGACCCTGCTTTGGTCATCGTGCAGGAAAATGGCGACCGGGTGCTCAAGCTCAAAAGCGAAGTGAAGGCGGCTTAGAAAGCCGCTAAGCCCACTGAAAACAATGATAACCTTATTCTCCTGCCCCAGTTAAAATTTGAGGGTGAGCCAGCCTATCTTTATGGGTGCTTAAGAAAATAGTCTTTGTCTATTATCCGGTGGCGGCGGGCGTAGCATTGGTCTTGGCTGCCGCGTTGTTTTTATTTTCCGGCGGGCTGAAAAGCAGCACAGACGCTGGGATGCTGCTTTTCCTTTTGGCCGCTAGCCTTTTCATGTGCTTGGTCTGGAGCTTCCCTTTCTGGGTGGCATTGTTGACACTGCATGTGTTGCGCGAACTTCTGGGCCAGGGTTCTGGCAGAAAATAGCAACGGCTGAGTGGGCACCGTACACTAGCAAAAAGCCCCGCTGGCAGCAACCAGCGGGGCTTTTCAATAAGGGTAAGGTCCGAGCCTACCGGTTGTTCGGGTCGGGCTTGATGAAGGCCTCCTCTTCCATTTCGGTGGGCACCACCACCACGCCCTTTTGGAGCATGGAGTTTTTCTTGCCGTAGAGGAAGTACACCACGAAGCCCAGCAGCATCCAGCCTAGGGCCAGCTTCAGCGTGTTCGAGTCGAGGGCCAGAATCATGAGCGTGCAGATGGCCGCGCCCAGGAACGGCACCAGCGGGAAGCTGGCCGACGAGAGCGGCGAGCGGAACGGCCGGGGCTGGTCGGGGTCGGAGCGGCGCATAATCCACACGCCCACGCTCACCAGCACGAAGGCCAGCAGCGTGCCAAACGAGGTCAGGTCGCCGGCCAGGGAGCCGGGCACGAAGGCCGCAAACGCGCCCACAAACACCAGCAGCGCCAGGTTCGACTTGTAAGGCGTATTGAAGCGGGGGTGCAAGTCGGAGAAGGCTTTGGGCATCAGGCCGTCCTTGGCCATGGAGAAGAACACGCGGCTCTGGCCCATGAGCATCACCAGGATTACCGAGGAGAAACCGAGCAGAATGGCCACCGTTACGGCCGTGCCCAGCCACTCGTAGCCCTTCATGTGGGCCTTGATGGCGTAGGTTACCGAGGCTTCGCCGCCCAGGGCCGGGTCGGCAAACTCGCGCCAGTTGGCCACGCCCGTCAGCACGTGGCCGAACAGGATGTAGAGCACCGTGCACACGGCCAGCGAGCCGAGGATGCCGATGGGCATGTCGCGCTTGGGGTTTTTGGCTTCCTGCGCAGCCGTGCTCACGGCGTCGAAGCCGATGAAAGCAAAAAACACAATGGCCGCGCCGCCCAGAATGCCGCCCCAGCCGTGCTTGTTCCAGTCCGTGTACTCACGCACCACCACGCCAGCCGCGTTTTTCACGGGCTCAGCGTTTTCAGGAATCAGATAAGGCGTATGGTTGGCAGGGTTGATGAACTGCCAGCCCACGGCGATGAACACCAGCACGATGGCTACTTTCAGCACCACCACCACGGCGTTGAACATGGCCGATTCCTGCGTGCCCTTGATGAGCAGCAGCGACAGCGCCACGATGACAAACAGGGCCGGCAAGTTGATAAGGCCGTGCTCCAACGTGCCGTTCACCACGGCGCTTTCGAAGGGCGAGTGGCTGAGATTATAGGGTATACTGGTACCGAACACCTCCAACAGCTTGTTCAAATACTCGCTCCAGGCAATGCTGA
This sequence comes from Hymenobacter monticola, assembly GCF_022811645.1. NCBI lineage: Bacteria > Pseudomonadati > Bacteroidota > Cytophagia > Cytophagales > Hymenobacteraceae > Hymenobacter > Hymenobacter monticola. The sequence goes on from NZ_CP094534.1 coordinate 4,416,682, forward strand.
CGGTGGCCGCGCCCAGCGCGTATTCCATAATCAGGGCCCAGCCGATGACCCAGGCCACGAACTCGCCCATGGTGGTGTAGGCGTAGGTGTAGGCCGAGCCGGCGATGGGAATCATGGCCGCAAACTCGGCGTAGCACAGGCCGGCGAACACGCAGCCGATGGCGGCCACGATGAAGGCCAGCGTCACGCCCGGCCCGGAGGCCTGCGCGGCGGCGGCGGCGGTGCGCACAAACAGGCCCGCCCCGATGATGGCGCCCACGCCCAGGGCCACGAGGTTGCCGGCGCCCAGCGTGCGCTGCAGGGTGCCGTGCCCGGTGGAGTTGGCCTCGCCCAGGAGCACGGCCAACGGTTTTTTGGCGAAAATACTTGCCATGTGTTAGGTGTAAAGGAGGAAGAAGTGTGAAATAAAAAAGAGGTTGAAACGAAAGGCTCCGACGCCGTTTGGCCGGCATTTTAAAACCAGGCACCGGCGGCGGGCCCGAAATATAGGCAGCAAAACGCCTTCCTTTGGGCCAGCTGCCTTCGGGCCGCAAACGTCGCCGGTGTTTCGCTGTGGCTTATACCCCGCTTAAACCTGTCGCGGCGCGCGGCATCCAAGCCCGTGTTTCACCCTTCATTGCTTTTCTCATGAGCCAGATGCTTGTGCTGTTCGCAGCGCTGCTTGGTGCCGGCAGCTCCGCCGCGGCCCAAACGCAGCCCGGCCCCGCCCCCGCCGCCCTGCAAAAATCGCCCGACCAGCAGGCCCAGCGCCGCGCCCAATACCTCGCCAAGGAGCTTGGTCTCAGCCCCGAGCAGCAGGCTAAATTGCAGCCCATCTTGCTAGCCCAGGGCCAGGACATGCGGGCCCTGCGCGAACGGGTGCAAACCAACGGCCGTCAGCGCGGCATGGGCCAGGACCTGAAAGCCGCCCAAGCCCGGTACACCGAGCAAATCCGGGCCGTGCTCACGCCCGAGCAGTTTGCGAAGTTTGAGCAGCTGAAAGAAGAGCAGCGCGACAAGCTGCGCGAGCGCCACGCCAACGGACCGGGCCTTGGTGCACGACCGTAAATTCACCGGCTTCATCTGCGAAAGGCGCCCGTTTATCGATGAATACCGGGCGGCTGAGAGGGCCCTTCACACTTGGCACACCGCTTGCAAATACCCTATTAAGCAAACGAAGCGACTTTCTGGTTGCTCCTCCTCTTAAATCTCCCTTCACCCCTTCTTCTTACAATAGCATGAAAAAGACCCTGATGTTGCTCGCAGCCCTGGCCTTCACCACCGCCGGCACCAGCTTCGCTCAAACCGCTCCGGCGGCTACCACCAAAGTAAAAATGCACGGCGGCAAAGGCGCCCACGGCCCCAAGGACCCCGCCAAGATGGCCGACCACAAAGCCGCTAAAATGGCCAAAGAGCTCGGCCTCACCGCCGACCAGGAAGCCAAAGTAGAGCAGCTGATGCTGGCCCGCCAGCAGGAAACTCAGGCCCTGAAAGCCAAATACGCGGCCGACAAAACCGCCGGCCGCGCCGAAATGAAAGCCTCGCACGAGAAGTACGCCGCTCAGCTCAAAACCATCCTCACACCCGAGCAATACGCCAAGTTCGACCAATTGAAGGACGAGCACCGCGGCCACGGCGGCAAGGGCCACGGCGGCAAAATGAAGGTAAAAGCCAAAGCGTAAGCAGCCCCCGGCTAATTGCCAATAAAAAAAGCCCCGTTCGGTTCCGAGCGGGGCTTTTTCGTTGGCTGGACCATATTATCTCACCACCGTCAGGCGCGCAGCTTGTCGCCCCAATTTCCCCTCGGTCACCACTTGGTATATCCCCGCGGGCAAATTGCTGAGGTCGATGGGCGCGACAGCCGTTGGCATTTCTTGTTGAAACTGCACCTGGCCTATAGCATTGTAGACTTTCAGCTTTTGACCCGGCGTGGCGGCAGCAACTGTCGCCGGCCCGGCGGTGGGGTTGGGATACACTGCCAGTTTGTGTTGCGCCAGTTGGCCCGTGCGGGTGGCCAGCAATGTTCCAGTGCTTCGGACCAGAAAATTGATGATGCTGGAACCACTTGCGGCCCATCCGTAGTCGCCCCCGGCCCAAATATTAGCCGAGTTCCACACGGCCAGCCCCCGATGGAAAGAGAAGGTTTCCAGCGAACGCCACGTGGCGCCGTTGTCGGTGCTGATGGCGGTGCCACTGGGGTCGTTGGGCACTTGGTAGCTGCCCGGCCCCACGCTCAGGTAGGCGCCGGGCACGTCGAGCAGGGCTTGTATGGCGCAACGGCGCATGGGCCCGCTCGGCGTAACTAGTGCCCACGTGAGGCCCCCGTCGGCGGTGACGGCTAGCTGGGTGGGAAGCCGGTCGTAGGCCAGCCCATGCAAGGCATCGGTGAAGCTGGCGCTCTGCAAATTGGTCAGGCCGGTAGCCTGTATGCTCCAGGTTTGGCCGCTGTCGGTGCTGCGCAGCACATTGCCCCGGTTGGAGGTTGCCCACAGATTGGGACCGAGCAGGGCCACGTCTGTGGCTACTTCGCCCGCTGCCGCCGCGGGCGTGTTGGCAATGGGTTGCCACGTGGTGCCCCCGTCCACGGTCCGGAAAATGGGCCAGGTAGTGGCCGCGCCAGCATCGGCAATGGCCACGCCCGCAGTGGCGTTGAAAAACCGCACCGTGCGCAACGTGGCCGGCGTGGCAGCGGCCGGGAGTGCCGCGAGGGCCGTGCTGCCCGTGGTGGAGCGTAGCAGCGTGCGGGCCCCGCTTACGGTGCCCTGGGTCACGACCCACACGTGCTGGGCGTCGGTGGCCCACAAGTCGATGACGTTGCTGCCGCCCGCTCCCGTGCCACCGTCGTTGGAGCTAGCCACTTCGCTTTGTTGCACGGTTTGCCCGTTGTCGCTGGAAGTGAATAGCTGGTAAGCCCAAACTGAATTGCCAGGCCCTCCGGGCAAATTATAAGGACGGATGCCCCACACCACCCCCTGCGCAGGCGCCCGCAGGGTCATGAGTGCGGGCACTCCGAATCCATATCTGGCCCAGGGGGTTGAAACATAAGTCCAGCTGATTTGGGCCTGGGCGGCTTCTGGCCGCATGCTGCCCACCAGCAAAGCCAAGGCGGTGCATCGTAGGAATGGTTTCATGCCGATGGCAATAAGGGAAATAACAGTAGAATGAGGCACTTTATTCAGTTTTACTGACGCGCAGGTTGCGCACTGTGCCATCGGCGGCGCTCAGCTGCAGTTGGTACATGCCCGCCGCCTGCGCCGATAAGTCTACGGCGCGCGCCCGCTCCGTCACCGCGCCCGTCTGACAGAGCCGGCCATGCACGTCGTACACCCGCACCGTTTCCGTGCCGTTCACCACGCCTTCCACGTGCAGCAGCCCGCTGGTCGGGTTCGGGTAGGCCGCCACCGGCGACGCGCCCCGGGCGTTTTTGGCCGCCAGCACCGTTAGATTCAACCGCAGCAGCGGGCTGGGCGCGGAAGGATAAACTTTTTCAACTCCCGCCCATACTTCGCCGTTGCTACCGGCCGCAATCATCGAAAATGGCGTATTGTCGGAGGACAGCACCTGCCAGCTGGCGCCGCCGTCGCGCGTGATGGCGCTCACGCCCGCAAAGGTGGGGCCCGCCGTGACATAGCCCGCGCTCAGGTACGTGCCCGGCGCGCCCGGAATGGCCGTCATGGTGCTAAACAACGGCTGCCCGCTAAAAACCACCGGCGTCCAAGTGCTGCCCCCGTTGCTGGTCCGGTATAGCTCCGGCCCGGTTGTGCTTTGTTTGTATGACAGCCCCGTCAATGCATTCTCAAACGCTACCTTGCCGGGGCTGGCCGTTGCCGTCCAGCTCAGGCCGGCGTCGGGTGTGCGCAGCAGCGTGCCTGCTTCGGTTCGCAACCAGAGGCTATTGCCAACGCCCTGCTTGCTCGTAACCAACTCGATGGCGCCGCCGCTTGTGGCTGGGGCCGTCGCTACCGGGCTCCAGGTCATGCCTCCGTCCGTGGTTCGGTAGATGGGCCACGTGCCCGCCCCACTTGCCGAGGCCGCTACCCCCACGCCTACGGTAGCCGAGAAAAAGTGGATGGCCGTAAAGCGCGGAATGGCCGTCGCTATCGGTGCAAACCCTGCGGGACCAGTGGTCGTCCGCAGCAGGCTATTTGCCGGGCTGGTCAGGTCGTACTTCATCACCCATGCCGTCTGGGCGTCTACCGCCGACATGTCGGTTACCAATTGTCCTGTGCTGGGGGTTAGGACCGACGCAGAAATCGCCCCGTAACCAACTTGTTGTTGATTCCACGTCTGCCCACCGTTCAGGGTCTGGTACGCATCAGATATATTAGACTGGCGACCGGGCCCCCCAGTTCCCTGTGCAAGATATAAGCACCACAGTGCGTCTGATTGGGGTATGTTCAGGTACGTCGCGCGACTAACTCCATAGAAAGAGTAGAAAGCCGGTCCCCCGCTGCCGGCCGGGGCTACCCAGGGCGATTGGGCGAATGCGGGTTGGAGCGCGGCGGCTAGCAAGGCCGGGGCTAACAGGGTGCGTAAGGTTGTTGTCATTGTTCGAAGAGAATGTGTTGGCCTTCACAGGAGGTGCTCCTGCTGCGAGTACATAGACACCCTTAGCACCAGCAACATAGGTACGCCGGTTGAGCTCGGCAATATATCAACCGCATTGCATATTTCTCATCCCATACTTATTTATTATAATTTGCGTGCAATCCGAAAATGCAACAGCAAGCATATTATTTCTATTACACTCTGAAAATCATTGATTTAATTTAATCACCAAAGACAGCTCAACACAATAGCCGCAGAACCTTGTTTGCAGCTTTTACCAGTTGCAGGCAGCCTTCGGCCAAGGCGCTGGCTCGTTTAGTCAGAAAGCTGAGCAAAACCTTGCATTGCGCTGCTTGCTTATATTTGGCCTAACCACCCGGCTAAAAATCCTCTTTCTTATGCCCCCCCTCCCCAGTAGCACGGCCTCGGCTGTGCAAATCCAGCAGTTTTACGACAAGGGCTTGGCGCACGCGAGCTACGCCGTGCGTTGCGGCCGCCAGGTCGCCATCATCGACCCGGGCCGCGACCCCCAGCCCTACTACGACTTTGCCGACGAGCACGAAGCCCGCATCGTGGCCGTGATTGAGACGCACCCGCACGCCGATTTTGTGTCGTCGCACCTGGAAATTGCCGAAGAAACCGAGGCCACCATCTATTGCAGCAAGCTGGTGGGTGCCAAGTACCCGCACCGCCCGTTCGACGACGGCGACCGCCTCAAGCTGGGCAGCTACGAGCTGCACGCCATCAACACCCCCGGCCACTCGCCCGACAGCATCAGCATCCTCCTGATGGACGAGTTGGCCCAGAGCCGGGCCGTATTCACCGGCGACACCCTGTTTGTGGGCGACGTGGGCCGGCCCGACTTGCGCGAAGAAGAGGCCGTGGGCGGCCACAAGCGCGAAGAGCTTGCTGCGCAGCTGTACCGCAGCACCCGCAACAAGCTCATGACCCTGCCCGGCGCCACCAAGGTGTACCCCGCGCACGGCCCCGGCAGCCTCTGCGGCAAAACCACCAGCACCGACCTCGACTCCACCATTGCCAAAGAGCTGAAAACCAACTACGCCCTGCAGCCCATGTCGGAGGAGGAGTTCATCAAGGTGCTGCTCGAAGACCAGCCCTTCGTGCCCAAGTACTTCGGCCACGACGTGAAGCTCAACAAGCAGGGCGCCCGCGGTTTCGAAGACAGTATCCGCGCCGTGCCGCACCTGAGCAGCGCCGCCACCCTCGAGCCCGGCGTGCTCCTCATCGACGCCCGCCCGGCCGCCAAGTTCCGCGCCGGCCACCTGCCCGGCGCCATCAACCTGCAGGACGGCGGCAAGTTTGAAACCTGGCTGGGCTCGGTGGTGGGCCCCACGGAGCCCTTCTACCTGCTGGCCGACTCGCAGATTGCGCTGGACACGGTGGTGCGCAAAACCGCCAAAATCGGCTACGAAGCCAACATCAAAGGCGCCCTGCTGGCCCCGGCCGCCCTGCCCGAAACCGCTCCGGCCGTGGACGTGGCCCAGGTGCGCGAGCATCCCGAGGCCTTCACTATTGTGGACATCCGCAACCACGCCGAGGCCAAAAACCAGGTGTTCGACGACGCCTTGGTCATTCCGCTGCCCGAGCTGCGCGAGCGTGCCCACGAGATTCCGACCGACAAGCCGGTGCTCATCCACTGCGCGGGCGGCTACCGCTCGGCGGCCGGGGCCAGCATTGTGCAGGCCGCCCTGCCGGGTGCCAAGGTACTGGATTTGGGCGAGGCCATTACGGACTTCCAGAAGGCGGCCGTGCATTAGGCCACTACTTTTGAAATTAACAGATGGTGGCGTGAGGTATTGTTAATCAGATACCTCACGCCACTATTAGTATGACAGAAACTATGCCGCCGGCACACGTCCTGCGCACGCATGCCACCAGGATTTACTTATCAGCGAAACGTTAAAATGAAACCCGAAGACCTAAAAACACTGAGTAGCGAAGAACTGCTTAAGAGGCAAAAGACCATCAAATTGGTATCGGGGGCGCTTGCAGCAATGCTACTTATCTTGCTGGTCATGGGCATTTCTCTGACTATCCAGAAAAAAAGATTCGTCTCGCTCATAGTAATTCCCTTTTCATTGTTACCCATCTTAATGCTGAACTTAACGATATTTAAGAAAATTAAAGACGAGCTTTATTTAAGAAAAAATACACAACAACCATAGCTTCGGCCTACTATGCAAAGCCCCTAGTTACGACTCAGGAAGGCCCAAGAGCCTAATTTAGAAAAGTACGGGTTTGTAAAAGTCGGCGCCGACAAGGGCTTTGCTAATGCGCGCCAAGCAGAAATAGAAGAATTTATCAACCGGCTGGTAAAATAGATGCGTCAGGAGGTTGGATGACGCACTTTTACGGGGCTTGCAGGTGCCTGGCCGCGACAAACGCAATCCTCGCCGCGGGGGTATCTTTGAGATTCACTCTACCTTATGCGCGTCCTTCACACCGCCGACTGGCACCTCGGCCAGCACTTCCTCACCGGCCAGGAACGCACCACCGAGCAGCAGGCTTTTCTCGATTGGCTGCTGCGCACGGTGCAGGCCCAGGCCGTCGACGTGCTGGTCATTGCCGGCGACATTTTCGATACCCAATCGCCTTCTTACACGGCGCAGGAGCTGTATTATACCTTTCTGGTGAAGATGCAGGCCACCGGCTGCCGCGACATCGTGGTGGTGGGCGGTAACCACGACTCGCCAACCATGCTCAACGCCTCGCGGCAGCTGCTGCGGCGCCTGCGCATTCACGTAGTGGGCGGCGTACCCACCGACCCCGCCGAGCAGATTCTGTCGCTGAGCGCGGCCGACGGCCGGCCCGGGCTGGTGGTGTGCGCCGTGCCCTTTTTGCGCGACCGCGACATCCGGCTGGCCGTGCCCGGCGAAACCCTCGACGACCGCCAGCTCCGCATCCGCCAGAGCATTGCCGACCACTACGCCGCCCTGGCCGCCCACGACGCCGTGCTGCGCCTGCGCGAGCAGGACGTGCCCGTATTGGCCACCGGCCACCTCTACGCGGCCGGCGGCGAAGCCCGCGAGGGCGCCGAGCGCGACGTGCACATCGGCGGGCTCGGGCTGGTGGGGGCCGAGCATTTCCCGGCGGCATTCGACTACGTGGCCCTGGGCCACCTGCACCGACCGCAGCTGGTGGGCGGGCGGGCGCACATCCGCTACTCGGGCTCGCCGGTGCCCCTGTCCTTCACCGAAGCCAACGACAAGCAGCAGGTGCTGCTGCTGGAGTTTGAAGGGGCCGGCGCGCCCGTCATCACCCCCATTCCGGTGCCCGTGACGCGGCGCCTGCAGCGCTTCCACGGCACGCTGGAGGAAGTGGAGGCCGACATTCTGGCCTACGACAACGCCGCTTTCGAGCACGTGGCCTGGGCCGATGTGCTGGTGCGCTCCGACGAAACACCCGCCGAGGTGCAGCGCCGGGTGCAGGCCGTGCTGCAGCTGCAAAAGCAGCAGGTCATTGCCCCTAAAGGGGTGCGCCACCAGCGCGCCACCGAGGTTCCGGACTTGGCCGAAGCCGCCATTCCGCTGGCCCTGCTGCACGAGCTGACCGTGGACGAAGTCTTCGGCCGGCGCGTGGCGGGCCTGCCCCCCGAGCGGGCGGCGGCCCTCACCGCCACTTTCCGCGAGCTGCGCCAGTTGCTGGGCGAGGGCGACCCGCAGGCGTGGAACGGCGAAGCGTCGTAAAATAAGCTAGTTTATCAAGCTACTTCATAATAAAGAAAAACGTCCTGTCCAGCGCAGGTGGAACAGGACGCTTTGTTTAATTCAGTTCCTTTCCGCCCTCTTCATCGCCAGCAGCCATAGGCCGCCCAGCACCAGGGCACCCACTCCTGCTGCGACGGCTACCATCAAAACCGGCTTTTGCGTTGCCCCAACGGGCTGCTGCGCAATATCAGCGTCGCGAAAATCTTGTCCGGCAGTGACGGCCAGAATCAGCCGGACGGTTTCGGCGGGCTGGTCCCATTGCGGAAAGTGGCCGCAGTTTTCAAACCAATAGAGGCGGGCGTCGGGAAATTTTTTAAGGGCCCGCGAGGCCTGGCGTGGGAAGCACACCCGGTCCTGTCGCCCCCATCCAATCACCAGCGGCGCGCCAATGCTGCCGGCGGGCGCGCCCTGCTGCACTTCGCCATAGGCCAGATTATCCAGCAGCTCACTAAACGAAGGCGCGTGGGCAAAGCTGCGCATCTCATCGAGGGCCACGTGGGCCGGCAGCCGCCACGGGTGGGCCGAAAACTGGGCAAACAGCGCCGTGCGCGTGGCAGCATTGCCGGTGAGGAAGGGCATGGCGGGCTGCAGGGCCCGCACCAGCTGCGTGGAAATGGCCACGCTGTGAAAGAACACCGGCACTTCCCAACCCTGCCAGAACCCACCCGGGTCGAGCGATACCACCGCTCCCAGTACGCCGCCCCGCCGGGCCAGCTCCAGCACCAGCCGGGCGCCCATGGAGCTGCCCACGGCGTCGATGCCGAGCAAGTGCTGTTCGCGCAGGAATTCGGTCATGGCATCGGCCAGGGTGGCGATGGTGACGGGGCCGGCCAGCGGCGGCGTGCTGCCGAAGCCCGGCAAATCGACGGCAATGACCTCGCGCTCGGCGGCCAGGTCCTCAAGGATGGTTTGCCAGGAGCGCCAGCTGCCGCCGATGCCGTGCAGCAACAGCAACGGCCGGCCCGCGCCGCGCCGGATGTAATTCATAGTCATGGCCTTTCTTTTGGTTTACACGTGAGCCTTCCGCTTGCGGACGCCGGGGGCGCGCAAGGAGCATTTAAGGGCAACGGCTAGGCACGGAGCGGAGTTGTGCCCGCACCTGGGGCAGGCCATTGGTTTGCGGGAACCCAAACCGGCCAAATGGCCTTTCCCAGGCCGCTGCTGCCGCAGGCCGCCGTACCTTCGGGAAGTATTTTGGGAAAGAATTCGCATGAAAATTATTAGCGTCCGCTTCGCTAACCTGAACTCGCTGCCGGGGCCGTTCCTGATTCGCTTCGACGAGACGCCCCTGGCCGACACAGGACTGTTTGCCATCACGGGCCCCACCGGCGCGGGCAAAAGCACGCTGCTCGACGCCATTGCCGTGGGCCTCTACGGCCGGGTGCCGCGCCACGACCGCCAGGTGGGCGAAATGGTGAGCCGCCACGCCAAGGACGCTTTCTCGGAGGTAGAATTTGAAGTGCACGAAACCAACGCCGACACCGGCGCCGTGGACCGCGTGCGCTACCGCTCGCGCTGGGAAGTGAAGCGCAAAGTGCGCGGCGAGGACAAGGGCGCCCTCAACCCCGACGCCATGACGCTGGTGCTCAGCCCCTCCAACGTGGCCGTGGTGAGCGGCAAAGAGGCCGTGCCGAAGCGCGTCAGCGAAGTATCAGGGCTCGATTTTGGGCAGTTTGAGCAGTCGGTGCTGCTGAGCCAGGGCAAGTTTGCCCGCTTCCTGCACGCCCCCGAGAAAGAGCGCAGCGCCCTGCTCGAAAAAATGACCAACGTGGGCATCTACTCGCGGCTGAGCGTGGCCGCGTTTGAGAAAGCCAAAGAGGAAGAACTGAAAACCAAGCTTCTGCGCGCCAAACTGGACGCCACCCGCCTGCTCAGCGAGGAAGAGCGTGCCGACCTGGAACGCCAGCTCGACGTGCTGCACCAGCAGGCCGAGCAACACTACGAGGAGCAGCAGGACCTAACCATTTGCCTGACCTGGCGCACCATTCTCGACCAGCTCGACCGGCAGCTGGCCGATGCCGCCCGCGAGGCCGAGCGCCTACAACGCGATGACGAGCAGCTGCAGCCCGAGTTTGTTCGGCTCGAAGGCCACCTGCGCGCCGCCGCCGTCGACAAACCCCTGGAGCTGGCCGAGGCCGCCGAGAAGGAAGTGGCCAGCGACGAAAAGCAGCTGCGCGAGCTGGCCGAAGCCCTGCCCCAGCTAGCCACCGCCGCCGAAACGGCCGCCACTGCTCACATGGCCGCCACGGCCGCCCACGCCACCGCGCTAGCCGAGGAAGACCGCCTGCGCCCGCTGCTGAGCCAGGCCCAGGAGCAGGACGCGGCCATTGCCGCCGCGCGGCACCAACTGCAGCTGCAGCGCGATGCCCACGCCCGGCAGCAACTGGAGCACCAGCAAGCAGCCGACGAGCTGAGCCGCGAAGCGCAGGATATCAAGGCCCTGCAAGGCCAGAACGAAACGCTCGACCGCTGGCTTATCGAGCACAGCGCCGAGATTGAGCTGAAAAACCAGGTGCTGGCCCTGGACCGCGAAATCATCGACTTGCAAGGCGCGCAAAAGGAAACGGCCCGCATAGAGGCTGGCCGGACCGAGTTGCGCAAAGTGCAGGACCAGACCGCCGCCGACCTGCGCCGTCAGCAAACCCTCGAAACAGAAGCCAAAGCGCGCAAAAAAGCTATTGAAGACGAGGGCAAGCCCTGCCGCACCGAGCGCGACGCCTTGCTGCTCGGCACCACGGCCGCGGCCCTGGCCCAGCGCGCCGACGACCTGACCGCCCAGCAGCAGGCGCTGCAGCAGCTTCTGCCGAAAGCCGAGGCCGCGCACGAGCACCGGGCCCGCGCCGCCGCCCTCGCGGCTCAGCTGGAGCAGGAAGCTCCGGCCTTGGCCACGGCCGAAACCGCCGCGGCTCACCTCGAAACGCGCCGGGCCGACGGCCAGCGCCTGCTCGACAGCTACCGCCGCGAGCTGCGCGCCCAACAAGCCCTGGCCGACCTTAACCAGCACCGCCAGCACCTGCAGCCCGGCCAGCCCTGCCCGCTGTGCGGCGCGCTGGAGCACGCCTTCGCCGCCGATTTTGCCGCCGAAGCCGACGAGCAGGAGCAGCGTGTGACGCAGCAGCAGCTAGCGCTGGCCCAGTTGGACGAGGACCTGCGCCTCGCCACCACGGCTCTGGCCCGCCGCCAGACCGAGCAGCAGCAGCGCAGCAAGCTCCGCGAAGAAGCATTGGCCGCCGCCGATGCAGCCCAGCAGCAGGCCCTTGCCCTGGCCGCCACCTGCACGCCCGCCCCGGCCGAGCCCGCCAACCCGGCGGCCGTGCGCGCCCTGCTTGAAACCGCTACCCAGGAGCAAGCAGCCGCCGTGGCCGCCCGCCGCCGCGTGGCCGAGCTAGACGAGCAACTGGCCAAGCTGCGTGAGCAATACCTCCGGGAAGGCGAAGCCGCTACGGCAGCCGAGCGTGAGATTCCGCGGCTGCTGGAGCGGCAGGAAGCCACGGCAGCCGACCTGGCCAAGCTGGCCGAAGAGCTGCTGCATTGGCAGGAACAGTCCGATATATTCCAAGACTCAATTCGCGACTTCCTGGCGCCCCACCGCCTGCAGCTGCCCTCCCGCCCGCCCTACGACGGCATTCTGGCGACGCTACGGGAGCGGGCCGAGCACTACGAAGCGCAAGTGGTGGCCCTGAACGAGCTGGGTAAAACGCTGCTGGGCAAAACCAGCCAGCACCAGGCCCACACCGAAACCCTCGCCCAGCAAACCAAACAGCTCGCCGCCACTGCCGCCGCGCTGGCAGCGGAAGAGCAAGCTATTGCCCGGCAGCTGGCGGCCCGCCAGGCGCAGTACGCCGGCCTCCACCCTGCCGCCGAAGCCGAGCAACTCCGCCTGGCCACTCAGCGCCTGGCCGATGCCGCCGTGCGCGCCCAAGCGGAGCTGGCCGACCAGCAAAAGACGCTGGAAATTCAGCAAAACCGCCAAAAAGACCTGCAGGCGCAGCTGGCGGTGCACCGCGCCGCCCACGCCCAGCGCGAGGCCGAGCTAACGGCGGCCCTGGCCGCCGCTGGCCTGGCCACGGCCACCGAGGCGCGCGCCCTGCTCCTGCCCGCTGCCGAGGCCACACGCCTCACCCAGCGCCACCAGGACCACCGCACCGCCCAGGCCGCCGCCGCCCGCCGCCTCACCGACCTCACGGCCGAGCTACACCACCACGCCGAAGCCGGCCTCACGCCCCACACCGCCGCCGAGCTCACCGCCCAGCTCCAGGCGCTGTCGGCGGCCGATGACGTGCTGCAGCAGCAGCTCGGGGCCGTAAGCAACCAGCTCCGGCAGGACGATGATGCACGGGAGCGGCTGGCCGCGGGCCAGCACGAACTGACCCTGCGCCAGCAGGAAGAGCAACGCTGGCAGGATTTGAGCGAGCAGATTGGCTCGGCGCGGGGCGACAAGTTCAGCCAGTTTGCCCAGGGCCTCACCCTCACGCACCTGGCCCGGCTGGCCAACCTGCGCCTGCGCCAGCTCACCGGCCGCTACACCATCCTGAAAATGCCCAACCGCAACCTGGAGCTGCAAATCATCGACCACGACCAGGCCGACACCGTGCGCCCCATGGCCTCGCTCTCGGGCGGCGAAAGCTTCCTGGTGAGCCTGGCGCTGGCTCTGGGCCTGAGCGAGCTGGCCGGCCACAAAGCCCGCATCGAGTCGCTGTTCATCGACGAAGGCTTTGGCACCCTCGACCCCGAGGCGCTGAACACGGCGCTGGACGCGCTGGAGCGCCTGCAGCATTCGGGCAAGATGATTGGCGTCATTTCCCACGTATCCGACCTCAAGGACCGGATTAGCACCCAAATCAGGGTGCGGCCCGGGGCGGGCGGCAACAGCAGCGTGTACCTGGTGGGCGTGCGGGGCAACGAAACCAGTTGCGCGACGCCCTGATTTTCAGCGGCGGCTGCGCCGGTTGGTGATGCGTTCCACGCGCTGCTTGCGAATCCAGCCCAGGTAAGTTTGTAGGCCTTCGGCGGCGCGCAGCGCTTCCACGGTGGGGTACTGGCGGGCGAGCTCGCGGTTGGTGAGGAAGCGGTGCACGCTGCTGTGGCAGGGCTGGCACAGGTCGACGGTGGGACCGTGCTTGCCACCTTCCTCGCGCGGCACCAGGTGGTGGCGCGAGGTGGCCTGCACCAGGCGTTCGCAGAGGCCGCACTGAGAATGGGCGCGGTCGAGGGTAGCAGCGGGTGGGCCGGGGATTAGCCGGTCGCGTCGTTGGGCCATATGTTGCAACAAATGGGTTGGGCGGGGGCTAACCACCTAATGCAATGAACAGCATTCATTAGCGGCAAGTTGCGGATTCGTTTTCATGGCGTTAACTTGGCCAGCATTGGTGTGCTTGCTCACCTTTTTTTGGCCGTTTATTGCCGCATTGTCGTTTTTCGCCTCTAATCTTAACTCATGACAACACCTGTACTCCCTGTTTCCTCCTCGAAAGGCCTGATGCGCGCAGGCCGGCTGCTAGGGGCCGTGGGGGCCCTCTGGCTGCTGAGTGCCTCCGCCGCCCACGCCCAAACCTGGATGGTGAGCACCACGGCTCAAATCAAGCTGGGCATTCTGGACAAGTACGGCCAGTTGGGGCCCTACACCGCCACCTTCGTAGTGCACAGCGAGAAAACCGGCAAGGACTACTTTCTGGTAAAGCAGCTGGCCAAAAACCAAACCGGCATCGACGTGCTGTTTCCCACCGACCCGGCCGACCCCGATTATTTCAAAGCCGAAAGCGGTGAGGCCGCCGTCGCCGCCCCCGGCCGCTACACCTGGGAATGCCGCGTAAAAGGCGTGAAAGCCGTGAGCGGCCGCTTCGTTTTCCCGGAAGTGGCCAACGACGTGACCGTGATTACCAAGTAATTCTGACGCGTTGCGAGTCTCCTTTCCTGAAAAGCCCGGCCCTCGGCTGGGTTTTTCGCGTTTAAGGTTCTCTTACTTCCCGCTTCTCACTCTCCTGCATCATGCCCCGCAAGTCCTTTTCCGAGCTCATCAACAGCCCCGGCATGCCGGTTCTGGTTGATTTCTTCGCCACGTGGTGTGGCCCCTGCAAGACGATGGCACCCATTCTGGAGCAGGTGGCGGCCCAGCACGGCGGCAAGCTGCGCGTCATCAAAATCGACGTGGATAAAAACCAGGCCGTGGCGCAGCAATACCGCGTGCAAAGCATTCCGACCCTGATTCTTTTTCACCAGGGGCAGCCGGTGTGGCGGCAGGCAGGCGTGGTGCCGGCCGCCCAAATTACGCAGGTGCTGCAACCCTACGTGGGCAAAAGTGCGTCGGTAAACCGGTAGCGCGGCAGTTGGGCAAACTATCTGCCCAACCCTGGCGTTGGGGGTGGCTACCTTTGCGCTACCGTCTCAGTTCCTGTATGGCCTTTTATTATTCTGCGCGTTATCTATTTATTATTCTTTTATTTAGCTGGGTGGGGCTGCAAGGGGCCTGGGCTCAGCAGGAAACCCGGTTCACCGTGAGCGGCACGGTGCGCAGCGCCCGGGGCGAGGCCCTTCCTGGGGCCAGCGTGGCGGTGCCGGCCCTCGGCACGGGCACCGCGGCCGATTCGCTGGGCCACTTCAGCCTGAGCCTGCCGGCGGGCCGCCACCAGCTGGTTATTGCCTTTATCGGCTACCTGCAGCAAACCCGCGACCTCAACCTGACCCGCAACCAGCGCCTGACCTTCGCCCTGGAAGAAGGCGGCAACGAGCTGGGCGAAGTGGTGGTGGAAGGCGCCGCCACCCTGCAGGAAAAGCTGAAAACCACCCAGATGGGCGTCGAGCACCTCAGCATTCGGGAGGCCAAGCTGCTGCCGGCCCTATTTGGCGAGGTCGACATACTGAAAACCCTGCAGCTGAAGCCTGGCGTGCAGAACGGTGGCGAAGGCAGCAGCGGCTTGTTTGTGCGCGGCGGCTCCTCGGACCAAAACCTGGTGCTGCTCGACAATGCGCTGGTGTACAACCCCAACCACTTGTTCGGGCTGTTTTCGGTGTTCAATTCCGACGCGGTGCAGAGCGTGGACCTTTATAAATCGGGCTTTCCGGCGCAGTTTGGCGGACGGCTCTCGTCGGTGGTGGATGTGAAGCTGCGCGAGGGCGACCGGCAGCACTACGTGGCCACGGGCGGCATCGGGCTCATTTCCTCGCGCCTCACCTACGAGGGGCCCATCAACAAGGGCAAGGGCTCGTTCATTGTGAGTGGCCGGCGCACCTACTTCGACATTTTCACGCGGGCGCTCAACAAGGTCAACGAGGGCAAGGAAGATTACAGCCCCATCCCCGACTACTACTTCTACGACATGAATGCCAAGGCCAACTACACCCTCGGCGAGAAGGACCACCTGTTTTTGACGGGCTACCTGGGGCGCGACATCTTTGGCTTCGGCAGCACGGGCGGCTTCAACTTCAATTTCAACTGGGGCAACACCGTGGGCACGTTGCGCTGGAACCACGTTTTCTCGCCCCAGCTATTTGTGAACACGTCCGTGGCGGTGTCTGATTATCAGTACAACCTCACCAACAAGCTCGATACCTTCACCTTCGGCTTGGGCTCGAACATCCGGGACTACACGGCCCGCACCGACTTCGAATACACGCCCACCGACCGGCACCAACTCAAAGCCGGCGCGCTCGTTACCCAGCACCGTTTCGGCGTGGGCCGCCTCGACGCCAACTCCGGCGACGGCCGCGTGAACTTCGGCTCCGACGTGAATTATTACGGGCTGGAAGGCGCGCTGTATGCTTCCGACAACTATAAGGCTTCCGACAAGCTGCAGTTCGAAGGCGGCCTGCGCCTCACCGGCTTCCGCAGCGGCTCGGACCAGTACGGCGGCGTGGAGCCGCGCGCGGCCGCGCGCTACGCCCTCAACGACCGCACTTCCTTCAAGGCCAACTACGCCCTGATGTACCAGTACGTCCACTTGGTGACCAACTCCGGCGCCACGCTGCCCACCGATATCTGGTATCCCTCGCGCTTGTCGGTGCGGCCCCAGCAATCGCAGCAGGTGAGCTCCGGGGCCAGCTTTCTGCTGGGCGATGGCAAGTATTTGCTCACCGATGAGGTGTACCACAAGTGGGGCCGCAACCAGGTCGATTTCCGCGACGGCGCCCAGCTGTTTGTGAACCCGGAACTGGACGCGGAATTCATATTTGGCAAAAGCTGGAGCTACGGCAACGAGATTTATCTAGAGAAGAAGACCGGCAAAACCACCGGCTGGATAGGCTACACGCTGGCTTGGAGCTGGCGCAACTTCCAACCCCAGCGCGGCACTTCCGGCATTAACAACGGCCAGGATTTCCACCCCAACTATGACCGTCGCCATAACCTGACGGTGGTAGTGCTGCATCAGCTCAATCCCCGCATCAACCTCACGGCTAGCTTTGTATATACCTCCGGCAACCTGACCACGCTGCCGCTGGGCCGCTTCGGCCTGCAGGATATTCCGGGCTCCAGCGTGGGCCTCGACCCGCGCCCCGTGCCCATCTACCCGAACCGCAATTCCTACCAGCTCATCCCCTACCACCGCCTCGACCTGGGCGTGGTGTACAAAATTGGCACCCGCCTCAACCAGGACCTCACCCTGAGCATCTACAACGCTTACAACCGCCGCAACGCCTACTTCGTGTTCTTCGACACGGTGCGCGACAAAGCCAGCGGCCGCACCACCGGCTTTGCGGCCCGGCAGGTGTCGCTGTTCCCGGTCATCCCCTCGCTGACGTATAATTTCCGGTTTTAGCCATGCCCCTGCGCAAGAATTTATCGGTTGCTCTGCTCGTGGCCCTGCCAGTGCTGGCTGGCTGCAGCAAGCTGCAAAACGACATCAACGTGCCGCTGCCGGCTTACTCGTCCGAGCTGGTGGTGGAGTGCTACCTGAAGCCGGGCAAGGTGCCCAGCCTGTCCGTTTCGACCACCGTGCCCTACCTCAGCTCGGTGCTGCCGCAGATTCCGACCGATGTAACCGTGACGCTCACCATGCCCGATGGCACGCCGGTGCCCCTGGCCTTCCAGCCCAATTACCAGGCGCTGATTGACACGGTTTCGGGCGTAAAATTCCACTCCCACATCGGGCGCACGCCGCTGGTGGCCCGCCCCGGCGACGTGTTCAAAATCGACGTGGCCGACACCAAAGGCCGGCACGTGACGGGCACCACCACCATGCTGGCCCCTATCCCGATTGATTCCCTGAACTACAAGTTCAACGATAAAACCGGCTCCGAGCGCAAGGCTTATTTCCTCACCAATTTCCGCGACCCCATCAGCCCCGACGACTGCTACCGCCTGCAGCTGCACAAGGGCAACCCAGCCAAAGGCGCGCTGCTCAAAAGCCCGGAAACGGATATGTCGCTCGAAGACCGGCTGCTCAACGGGCAGCAGTTCGTGGTGGGCACCAGCTACCGCTTCCGCGCCGGCGACACCGTGACGGCCACCCTCTACCACATCGACCGCGCGTTCTACCGCTTCCGCCAATCGACGCGCGACGCCCGCAACGCCAACGGCAACCCCTTCGCCCAGCCTTCGGCCATCTACAGCAACGTGCAGGGCGGCGTGGGCATTTTCACGGTGCTGAGCGGTACTGTGAAGACCAAAGTGGTGCAGTAAGATAAAGGCGGTATAATTTTATAATCGAGGCAACGTTACGCCGACCACGGGCATCCTACGCCTGTATTCCACCTTCAACCCCTTGCCACATGTTCACACTTCGACTGCGTAATTGGCTGTTCCTTTCTGCCTTCGCCGGCCTGGCCCTCGGTAGCTGCAGCAAAAAGGACGATGCTCAACCCGTGACGCCAACTTCTGCCACTACCCAGCAACTGGCCACCAGCGGGAGCTGGCGCCTGGATGAAATCACGCAAAACAGCCAGGTGAGCAGCAGCGGCGCCGGCATCAAGGACCGGTACAGCCTCAAGTTTCGCGCCGACGGCACCTATAGCCAAACCTTGCTGGCCGACAACACCACCTACAACGGCACCTGGATGCTGATGAGCAACAATACCGTGCTGGACTTCACCGACCACAAAGGCGCCAACTCGGAGTACACCATTTCCAGCGTTTCGGGCACGGCGCTCCGATACCGTTTCACTAACAAAACCAACCAGACCGAAGAACTGGGCTTTTCGGCTCAGCCCTGAGCAGGCGAGTGCCAGGTTGTGGCATGAAAAAACCGATGCTGTCCGGCATCGGTTTTTTTGTGCGCATGGCGCGGCTCACAATCCTGCTACCACGGCCTTTATCAGCGCCGTCAGGCGCGGCTCGGCGGCCGCCGCGGCGGCAAAAATATCGGCCAGCACCACGGGCTTGAGGTGGCCGGGCGCGCACAGGTCGGTGATGACCGACACGGCCAGCACCGGCAGGCTCAGCTGGCGGGCAGCAATGACTTCGGGCACCGTGCTCATGCCCACGGCGTCGGCCCCGATGAGGCGCAGGTAGCGGTACTCGGCCGGGGTTTCGAGCATGGGGCCGGGCACGCTTACGTACACGCCGCGGCGGGTGGTATCGGCCTGGCCCAGCGCCTGGGCGGCGGCTTCGGCGCGGCGGAGCAGGTCGGCGTCGTAGGGCGCAAACATGTCGGGGAAGCGCGGGCCCAGCTCGTCGAGGTTGGGGCCGATGAGTGGGTTGGTGGGCTGCAGGTTGATGTGGTCGTCGATGAGCATCAAATCGGCGATGCGGAAATCGGGGTTCAGCCCACCAGCCGCGTTGCTCACCAGCAGCCGGCTGATGCCCAGCAGCTTGAGCACCCGCACGGGCATGGCCACCTGCTGCATCGTGTAGCCTTCGTAGTAGTGGAAGCGCCCTTGCAGCACGGCCACTTTTTTGCCGCCCATGCGCCCCAGCAGCAGGCGCCCGGCGTGGCTTTCCACGGTACTGAGCGGAAAATTCGGAATGTCGGCGTAGTTGATTTCGTACTCTACTTCGACCTCCCTGGCCAGCGCCCCCAGCCCGGTGCCGAGGATGATACCGGTTTCGGGCTGGAAGTTTTGGGAATTGGTTTTGATGTAGGCAGCGGCTTCGCGCAGCGCCTTTATAACGGGGTTAGCAGTGTTCATGGGGCAAAGCAACGGAATAAAAGCGTCTGCTTTCAGTTTGGCTTCTACCGAGCTGGTTGCACGGCCTTTACTCAAACACTTTGTGTGGCCCTTCCAGCCTGCTCTTAAAGGCCATATCCTTTTACCGCGGATGATAGTGAAAACAGGAATTATATAAAAAATGACATTACATTAGAGCGCTGAAAAAACCTTGGTGCGCGTTCTACGCCTTCGAGTTGGGTATTCTTGCGCAGCGCTTTAAATTGGCCTACTTTCCACCCCTCCACAGGCTTCCAACTTATGAAATACGCCCCGCTGCTATTGCTCGTATTGGGCACGGCCTGCCAAAAAAAGACGGAAGATTCTCCGGCGCCCACGCCACCACCAGCCCGCTCGACGCCGCCAGCGGCCCGCTTTAGCGTACCGGCTTCGATTGAATCAAACGTGTCCTTTCAGGTAACCAATCAGTCGACCGATGCCACCAGTTTCTTGTGGACCTGGGGCGACGGCACCACCTCCACGGGCACCTCGCCTTCCCACTCGTTCGATTGGTCTGGCAAACTCCGCATTCGGTTGGCGGCGTCCTCGGCTACTGCTACCGACACCACCAGCCAAATAATCCAGGTAAACCCCGGCGCAGCACCGGTTAGTGTCTTGTCGGCTGCACCGGGCCGCTACCGAGGCCGATTGTACCGGACGGTGTATACCAGCAGCAGTAGCAGTGGCACCACCACGTATCGGGACACCACGATGGCGCTGACGGTGCCGAGTCCCCGACAGGTTCACATTTTCAACAACAACTTTTCCTACATAGTGGGCAGCTTCGTGTCGCCCCAGCCCTGGGCGGGCCATGCCCCCCAACGGAGAAATGCGATGTTTTCCTCCCTTCGAAACTTCGTGCAACTGGAACCTTCAGGCGACAGCATCTATGTCTACTTGTACTCCGGTGGGGTGGTCCGAGCCGATGCTATTTGGAAGTTCTACGGCGGGAAACAACCGTAATCTACGCTTGCGGCGTGCAAAAAAAGGCTTACCCGAGTGGGTAAGCCTTTTTTTGCACGCCGCGGCCCCTACTGAATGTCCAGCGTGTAGGGCAGGCGGGCTTGCACGCCGCGCATCTGCATGAGTTGCTGGTACTGCGCGTAGGCCGGGTACAGCGGGCCAAGTTCGGCTTTCAGGGCGCGGGTTTTGGCCTCGTCGTCATCATCGCCGAGGCCGATGCGTGAAAACAGGCTTTCCAGGCTCGACTTCTGGCGGGGCAGGCGCTGCACGCGGTAGTCGTCGGCCTTGAGGTGGGCGCGGTTGGCGGCAATGTTGAGTGCGTCCTGGTAGTCACCCAGCACGTCCACAAGGCCGTTGCCTTTGGCTTCGAGGCCGCTCCAGACGCGGCCCGAGGCCAGGCGGCGCAGGCGTTCCACGGGCATGCGGCGTCCCTGCGCGGCCTTGCTGGTGAAGTCGGCGTAGATGCGGTTTACTTCCGCTTGCAGGGTGCGCTTCTCAAATTCCGACAGCGGGCGGGTGATGGTGGGCAGGTCAGAGAACTTGCCGGTGGTCACGCGGTCCACGGTGATGCCGAGCTTGTCGGCCAGCAGCGGCTGGATGTTGGGCAGCACGCCAAACACGCCAATGGAACCCGTGATGGTGTTCGGATGGGCCACAATGGTGTCGCAGGCCATGGCAATGTAGTAGCCGCCGGACGCCGCCACGTCGCTCATGCTGGCGATGATGGGCTTTACTTTTTTAGTGAGCAGGACTTCCCGGTAGATGATGTCGGAAGCCAGCGACGAGCCGCCCGGCGAGTTGATGCGCAGGACCACGGCCTTCACCTTTTCGTCGAGGCGGGCCTTGCGGATGGCCTCGGCAAACTTGGTGCTGCCGATGTTGTCGTCGGAGCCGCGCCCGGTCACGATGTCGCCTTCGGCGTAGATGACGGCAATGCGGTTGCCGCTGGTTTTGCCTTCTTTTTCGTTGGCGTCTTTGTCGTCGGTGTAGTCGCTCAGGCTCACCAGGTTGGGCTTTTTGTCTTTGGCCAGGCCCAGCTTGCCCCGCATAAAGTCCTGCACTTCATCGAAGTAGCCGAGCTTGGTCACCATTTTCAGGCGCAGGGCGTCGTCGGCGTTGTGCACCAGCATCGAGTCCGAAATCACCTTGAGGCGGGCGGGGGCGATGCCACGCGACTTGGCCACCTGCTCCACCATGTAGCCGTTGATGGAATTCAGGAACGACACGGTCTGGTAGCGGGCCGAATCGGAGAAGCTTTCGCGGAAAAACGGCTCCACGGCGCTCTTGAACGAGCCCACCCGAAAGATGTATGGCTGAATGCCGGCCTTGTCGAACAGGCGCTTGTAGAACATCACCTCCGAGCTCAAGCCATTAAATTCGAGCGTGCCCTGCGGGTTAAGGTAGATTTGGTTGGCCACCGAGGCCAGGTAGAAGCTTTTCTCCGAGGCGATTTCGTGGTAGGCCACCACAAATTTGCCACTTTTCTTAAAGTCCACCAGCGCGTCGCGCACTTCCTCCAGCGAGGCCATGCCGCCCTGCACCAGGCCCAGGTTCAGCAAGATGCCCTTGATGTCGGAATCGGACTTGGCGCGGCGGATGGCGGCTTTCAGGTCGACGAGGCCCGTGGAGGAGTTGTTGCCGCCGAAGCCGAATTTATCGTCGCGGCCGCGCTCGGTCAGCGGCTCGGTCAGCTTGAGTTCGAGCACGGAGTTGGCGGCAACGTCCTTTTTGTCGCCGGCACTGGCCGCCGCCCCGATGATGCCCGCCAGAATCAGAAACCCAATGAAACTGAACGCAACCAGCCCCACAATGGTGGCCAGCACAAATTTAAAGAATTGACGCATAAGACCACAGATTATGCAGATTTAACGGATAAGAACGGATTCAGGGATTCAATTCTGCACGATTGATTCCTATCCAATGAGCGGGCAAGTTACGCGCTGATGTATCGTTTGGCTTTGCTACGCATTACATCTATTGCGAAATCTCACAGAGCTTCTGGAATCCGTTCTTATCCGTTAAATCTGCATAATCTGCGGTCAGTAGCCGTACTTCTCGCCCCACCAGCCGCGCAGCCGCTCCTGAATTTTGGCCTCGCTGGGGTTGAGGCCGGGCTCATAGAAGCGCTTGCCGCTCAGCGCATCGGGCAAAAACTCCTGCTCTTCGAAGTTGCCTTCGCCGTTGTGCGAGTAAGCGTATTCCTTGCCGTAACCGAGTTGCTTCATCAGGCGCGTGGGGGCGTTGCGCAGGGGCACCGGCACGGGGTACACGCCGTTGGCTTTCACCTCGGCCTGCGCCGCCCGAATGGCCATGTAAGCCGCGTTGCTCTTGGGCGAGGTGGCGAGGTAGATGACCGTCTGGGCCAAAATCAAATCCGACTCGGGCAGGCCGATGACGGTGCAGGCCTGGAAGCAGCTGGTGGCCAGCATCAGGGCATTGGGGTTGGCATTGCCGATGTCCTCACTGGCCAGGATGAGCATGCGGCGGGCAATGAACTTCACGTCTTCGCCGCCTTCCAGCATCACGGCCAGGTAATAGAGCGCCGCGTTGGGGTCGGAGCCGCGCATGCTTTTGATGAAGGCTGAAATCACGTCGTAGTGCATTTCGCCGCCCTTATCGTAGCGCGCCAGCGGGCGCTGGGCCACCTGCTGCACCACGGCATCGGTGATTTCGATGACGCCTTTTTTGGTGGGCGGCGTGCTTTGCACCACAATTTCCAGGAGGTTGAGCAGCTTGCGGGCGTCGCCGCCGCTCAGGGCCAGCAGGGCCCGGTCTTCCTTCAGCACCACCTTCTTCTGCTTCAGTGCCTCGTCTTCGGCCAGGGCCTTGTCCACCAGCCCGCGCAGCGTTTCCGGGCTCAGCGCCTCCAGCACGTACACCTGGCAGCGCGAGAGCAAGGCCGGAATGACCTCAAACGAGGGATTCTCGGTGGTGGCTCCAATCAGCGTCACGGTGCCGTGCTCCACCGCGCCCAGCAGCGCATCCTGCTGCGCCTTGCTGAAGCGGTGAATCTCATCTATAAATAGCACCGTGCCGCGCTGCCGCTTCGCTTTCTCGATAACATCGCGCACGTCTTTCACGCCGGCATTGATGGCGCTGAGGGCCGAAAACGGGTGTTTCAGCTCGCTGGCCAGCAGGTGGGCCAGGGTGGTTTTGCCCACACCGGGCGGGCCCCACAGGATGAGACTGGGCAGGCGGCCGGCGTTGAGGTAGCGGCGCAGGACGCCGGTTTCTCCCACAAGGTGCTGCTGGCCGGCGTAATCGGCCAAGCGGCGCGGGCGCTGGCGCTCGGCCAGGGGTGCGTCGGGCCCGGGCGCGGCCGGCGGGGTGAAGGCAGTGGGTTCGTCGTCGGGAAATAAAGAGGCCATGGGAAGCGAAGCAGCGCAGAAGTAGCGCGAACTTTGTGGTTCGCGTTTTAGAACGTTCGGCGCCGAATCGGGTTCTGACGGCGCGAAAACGCGAACCACAAAGTTCGCGCTACTTCCGGCTACTATGTCCAATCAACTCCGCGTCCACGCGGCCCTTTTCCTGGTCACGCTCATTTACGCGGCCAATTATTCGCTTTCCAAGGATGTGATGCCCGTGTACATGACGCCGTTTGGCATCGTGACGCTGCGGGTACTGGGGGCCTCCAGCTTCTTTGCGCTCATCAAATACTTCGTGGCCCCGCAGGATAAAATCACCGGTTGGGCCGACAACCGGCGGTCCATCCTCTGCGGCATCTGCGGCATTGGGGTTAACCAGCTGCTGTTTTTTTCGGGGCTGAACCTGACCTCGCCCATCAGCGCCTCGCTGCTGCAAACCATCGCGCCCATCGTGGTGGTTATCGCCTCGGCCATCTTGCTGAGCGAGAAGATTACGCTGCCGCGAGTGCTGGGTATTGCGGTGGGCGCGGCCGGCGCGGCCACACTCATCCTCAGCCGCAACGCCCAGGCGGCCGTGTACCCGCACGCCACGCTGGGCAACCTGTTCATTCTGGCTAATGCCACCGTGTTCGGCCTCTACCTGGTGCTGGTGCAGCCGCTCATGCGTAAGTACCACGCCTTCACGGTGCTGGCGCGGGTGTTTCTGGTGGGCGCCATCATTGCGGTGCCCTTTGGCTGGCACGACGCCCTGACCGCCAACTATGCCAGCTTTCCACTAAAAATTTGGCTGGAAATCGGCTACATGGTGGTCTTTCTCACCATCTTGGCTTATTTGCTGAATAACTGGGCGTTGAAGTATGCCTCCCCCGCCCTACTGGGCGTGTACATCTACCTGCAGCCGGTGCTGGCCGTGCTCATTGCCGTGGGCCTGGGCAAAGACCACCTCACCTGGGGCAAGGCCGGACAGGCAGCCCTCATCTTCCTGGGCGTGTGGCTGGTGAGCCAGAAACCCAAGGCAGCGCAGGTGCCGGCGGTGGCGGCTGTGCAGAATGAGTGACCTTGGCATCCATCTGGTGTCAGCCATTTACTTTTCCCAAAACGCAATGAAACCCATTTTCTTTTTCTACCTCGTGCTCTTGCTGTTTAAACAGGAGGCCTTTGGGCAAGGTGCAAAGCCGGACAAATTCTACGTTTTTGTGGGCGAGAAAATCGAAGTCAAAGAGTTTCAGGTGGAAGCGAAACCCGGGACAATTATCATGAATCAGGGCTTTAAGGCCAAATACAAGGTGCTGAAGAACCTGTACGGCAATTTTTCTAAAGACACGATTGAATTTGACGCCTACGACCATTACGGGTTTCCTGGCTTTGCAAATTACTCCCACGTCCTGCTGTACGTTTCCGAATACAATGGACGACTATACCACGAGAAGTATCAATTCTCACCGGTTTATAAAACAGGCAACAACCGTTGGGCAGGCCCCTATGCCAAAATCGATTACGAACACCCTTACGCCAAGTCCACAACGTTAAAGCCTGAAAAGATTTCCTTTCCTGCCGAAGCCGCCGTTGATATCTCGAAATATTCGCCGGAGCGTATTCCAGAGTTATTTCCCCAGCCTTATTATACCGTGGGCAATGGTCGGGCAATGCCTTTGATGGGGAACTACATCGAAGAAATGTTTCAGCTGAAAAAAGAAGGAATTCTAAAAGCCCGGGGTATTTTCTGATAACTGGCCCCAACAAAAAAGCCCCTGCCGAAGCAGGGGCTTTTTTGTTGGGGCCGGAATCAACTTAAAGGTGAATCACCTCGCCATAAGCTGCTGCAGCCGCCTCCATGATGGCTTCGCTCATGGTGGGGTGCGGGTGCACGGCCTTGATGATTTCCATGCCGGTGGTTTCGAGCTTGCGGGCGACCACTACCTCGGCAATCATCTCGGTCACGTTCATGCCAATCATGTGGGCACCGAGCCACTCGCCGTATTTCTTGTCGAAGATGACTTTCACGAAGCCGTCTTTGGCGCCGGCGGCGCTGGCTTTGCCCGAGGCCGAGAAGGGGAATTTGCCCACCAGCACGTCATAGCCTTTTTCCTTGGCTTCGGCTTCGGTGTAGCCCACGCTGGCGATTTCGGGCGAGGCGTAGGTGCAGCCGGGGATGTTCTGGTAGTTGAGCGGCTCGGGGTGGTGGCCGGCAATTTTCTCCACGCAGATGATGCCTTCGGCCGAGGCCACGTGGGCCAGCGCGGGGCCGGGCACGATGTCGCCGATGGCGTAGATGCCGGGCACGTTGGTCTGGTAGAAGTCGTCCACAATCACGCGGCCGCGCTCCACTTTGATGCCCAGCTCTTCGAGGCCAATGTTTTCGAGGTTGGTGACCACGCCGGCGGCGCTCAGCACCACGTCGCAGTCAATCTGCTGCTCGCCTTTGGCGGTTTTGATGGTCACTTTGCAGCCTTCGCCGGCGGTGTCCACCTTGGTTACTTCGGCGCTAGTGAGCACGTTCACGCCGATTTTGCGGAACGACTTCTCCATCTGGCGCGACACTTCCTCGTCCTCCACCGGCACGATGCGGGGCAGGTACTCCACCACCGTCACTTCGGAGCCCATGGTGCGGTAGAAGTAGGCAAACTCGACGCCGATGGCGCCCGAGCCCACCACCACGAGCCGCTTGGGCAGTTGCTCCATGGCCATGGCCTTGCGGTAGCCGATGATTTTCTGGTTGTCGATGGGCAGGGCGGGCAACTCGCGGGCGCGGGCGCCGGTGGCCAGGATGATGCTCTTGGCTTCCACTGTTTCCTTGCTGCCGTCGGCTTTGGTCACTTCCACTTTGCCGGGGGCCAGCACTTTGCCGGTGCCCATGATGGCTTCAATCTTGTTCTTTTTGAACAGGAAGTTGATGCCTTTGCTCATGCCTTCGGCCACGCCGCGGCTGCGCTTGATGACGGCACCAAAGTCGTAGCCAACCCCATCGGCCTTCAGGCCGTAATCGGCGGCGTGGTTGAGGTATTCGAACACTTGCGCGCTCTTGAGCAGCGCTTTGGTGGGAATGCAGCCCCAGTTGAGGCAGATGCCGCCCAGCGACTCGCGCTCGATGACGCCCACTTTCAACCCCAACTGCGACGCCCGGATGGCGGCTACGTACCCCCCGGGGCCGCTGCCGACCACCACCAAATCAAATTGCAATGCCATAAAATGCTCGGAAAGAAAAATTTACATCGGGTCCGGCGGGTGGACCCATCCCGTTAGGGAAGCAAAGATAGCCGCGCCTTCGCACCGCACGGCTATCCAGGCCCTACCTCGTTATATTGCCTGTACTATTTTGGCCCGATGCGTGCTAGCAGCCAATCTTGTCACTCTTCCGTATAAGCCCCCGGCTGCGGTTTAGCTGCTCCGCGCCTTACTTTTTGACCTTATGAAATCACGTCTTCGCTTGCCTTTGGCCGCTCTTGGCCTGCTGAGCTTTCTCTCGAACTGCGCCACCACCGTCACGGAGAAGGAAAAACCTTCGGTGACGAGCCAGCCCATGGAAGCCCCCGTGGCCACCGGGGCCACCCGGCCCGACTCGACCGGTGCCGCCGCTACCGCCACCGATGCCCGCGTAGCCACCCCGGCGGCCGAAGCCGGTGCTGCCGCTACTGCTGCGGCCGACCTTCCGGCCGAAATGGCGGGCGCCCCGGCCACGGCCGCCGCCAACACCCCTAGCGCCGAAGTCGCGTCGGCCACGCGCGCCAAGGAGAAAAAAATGACCGCCGCCGACTACCGCCTGATGCTGGAATCGGCCGACTCGCGCCTGAAAACCAGCCCCAAGGACCCCGCTGCCCTGCTGCAGCGCGCCAAGGCCAAAAGCTACCTCAAGCAATACAAGGAAGCCATTCCCGACTACACGGCCGCCATCAAGTACCAGCGCAACAACCCCGACGCCTATTACAACCGGGGCGTGAACCGCCTGATGATGAAGCAATACAAGGCAGCCGCCACCGACTTTTCGGGCGCCCTTAAGTACCGCCCCGACGACAAGGAGTCCTTCTTCGGCCGGGGCGTGGCCAAGATGCAGATGTACCAGTACAAGCCGGCCGTGACAGATTTCACCAAGGCTATCCAGCTCGATTCGGCCTACGCCGACGCCTGGGAATACCGCGGCATCAGCTATTCGTCGTTCGACAAGCTCTCCGAAGCCCGCCGCGACCTGGAACGCGCCGCCAAGCTCAACCCCGAGGCGGAAAAGAGCCTCAAGCGCTACGTGGGCAACGACGGCCGCGAGCCCATTAAGGCCGCGCCGGTGGCCAAGCCGGGCACTGGCTACCATCCCCGGCCGGGCTACAAAAAACCGGCAACTACCACGCCGACAACCACTCCGGCGCAATAACTAAAAAAGGCGCGAAACTCACGTTTCGCGCCTTTTTTAGTTATTGCGCCTGTCATCCTGCGCGCCGCGAAGGACCTTCTCCCGTTAGCACTTAATCGGTCAGCAGTGATAAGGTCCTTCGCGGTGCTCAGGATGACACTATTTGAAGCGAAGCCCGGCATGATGCTTTCATTGCATCCTTCCCTACTTCCCACCGAAAAACAGCTTGAAGTAGAAACTGGGCTTGCGCAGTTGCTCACGCAGGTCCAAATCCATGAACATCATGGAGAGCGTGGCGGCCAGCGTGGGGTTGCTCACCGCGCGGTTGGCCACGATGTTGAACAGGCTGGGGAAGTTAAGCAGCCGCTGCATCACGCGGCTCAGGCGCAGCTCCTGGCCGAGGCGGTTGTACACGGCCTTGTCGTAGTTTTTGAGGAATTCGGGGCTGAAATCGGCTTTTTTCACCGCTTCGGCGGCCCAGATGGCGGCGTGGCGCCCGCTCACCATGGCGTGCGAAATACCCTCGCCCGAAAACGGGTCGATGAGCGAGCCAGCGTCGCCGAGCAGGAAATAATGGGCGCCCGACAAGGCGCGCCGCTTCGAGCCCAGTGGCAGGCCAAAGCCCTTCACCGAACCCAGCCGCGTGGCCCCCGCGAAGCGCGGGGCCAGTTCCGGGTGCGTCGCGAGTATCTCGTCGAGGCGCTGGCGCAGGTTTACCTTTTTGTCGGCCACGGTTTTGGAGAGCATGCCCACGCCCACGTTGGCTTGGCCGTTGGGCAGCGGAAACACCCAGAGGTAGCCGGGCAGGAAATCCTTGATGAAGTGCAGCTCGATGAAATTATCGGGGCTCAGGCCGGCCACGCCGTCGTAGTAGGTGCGCAGGCCGGCGCAGTGGTGGTCGGGCTCCAGCGCATGGCCGGCCACTTTGCGCGCAAATTCCGACTGGGCGCCGTTGGCGACGAGCAGCAGGCGACAGGTGGTGATTTCCTGGCCTGCTTTGTCGAAAAGCTGCCAAGCGCCGTCAGGCCGTCGTTCGGTACGGGCCACGTCCACGTTTTCGCGGAAGTCGATTTCCGGGCGCTGGCGTACTTCTTCGACCAGGAAATTATCGAAGTCGATGCGTTTTGCGACGTGGCCGGCGGTGGCGTCGTGGGCCTTGTCGAACTTGGGCTTGAAGGGAATGCTGAGCTTGCGGCCGTTGGGCGCAATGAAGTCGATGCCCCAGCTGGGAATCTGGATGGGCGAGGCGGCCAGCTTGGCGTGCAGGCCGGGCTCGATGCGTTTCAACTCGTTGATGACCTTGCCGCTGAGGGCGTCGCCGCAGGTTTTGTCGCGCGGGAAGGCGGCGCGGTCCAGCAGCAGGCAGCGCTGGCCGGCGTTGGCCAGGTGCAGGGCGGCGGTGGCCCCGCCGGGGCCCGCGCCCAGGATGCAGATGTCGTGATGGGGCATAATCTGCGGCGAAGTTAGGCCGGGCCGTTGGGTAGTAGCGTGAACTTTGTAGTTCGCGTCCCCGCGCCGTTAAAAGTCGTTCTGGGACGCGAACTACAAAGTTCGCGCTACGATTGCGCTACTTACCTTCGCCCCATGACCAACACACTCACCGGAAAAGTGGCCCTCGTGACGGGCGCTTCCAAAGGAATTGGCCGCGCCATCGCGGCGCATTTTGCCCAGCTTGGCGCCGATGTCGCCTTCACCTACCTTTCTTCCGTCGAAAAGGGCCAGGCCCTCGAAACCGAGCTGTCGGCCGCCGGCACCAAGGTGAAGGGCTACCGCTCCGACGCCTCCGACTACCAGCAGGCCGAACAGCTGATTGACGCCGTGGTGGCCGATTTCGGCAAGCTCGACATCCTCGTCAACAACGCCGGCATCACCCAGGACGGCCTGCTCATGCGCATGAGCGAGCAGCAATGGGACCAGGTGCTGCAAGTCAACCTGAAGTCGGTGTTCAACCTTACCAAAGCAGCTACCAAGCCCATGATGCGCGCCAAGTCCGGCTCCATCATCAACATGACCAGCGTGGTGGGCATCAAGGGCAACGCCGGGCAGGCCAACTACGCCGCCAGCAAGGCCGGCATCATCGGCTTCACCAAATCGGTGGCGCTGGAGTTGGGCTCGCGCAACATTCGCTGCAACGCCATCGCGCCCGGCTTCATCGAAACCGAAATGACCGATGCCCTCGACCCCAAGCAGGTGGACGAGTGGCGCAAGGCCATTCCGCTCAAGCGCGGCGGCCGGCCCGAGGACGTGGCCAAAGCCACGGCATTTCTGGCGTCGGATGACTCGGCCTACATCACCGGCCAGGTGCTGCAGGTGGATGGCGGCATGCTGACGTAGGGGATTATTTTCCTTTTAAAGCTTCGCGTACTCCTTCCAACGTACTTGAATCAGGCTGTCATAATCACTGCTCCGTCTTTTGGGAATGGGGTAGAGATAATAACAGCCTGATTCTGTTATGAGTGTGTGGCGGCTGTAAGGAGCAAGGCCTCCTGCTGCTGTAGAAATAACCTGGAAGTGCCTTGGGCTCACATGCAGTAGTTGCAGCGAAAAACTACTGCTACCATTTGCCAGGCACGTAACGATGCTGCTTTGCACTACTGAGTCGCTATATTGCTGCAAATGATTTTTATGCATTTGTACACTCAGTTCCTTCTGAAAATGTAAGGCTCCGGCAAACCCCATATCTGGAAAGCAAGCGGTTACGTTGGGAGGCGGCGGCTTGACAATAATTTCAGACGGAAAAAACTGATAGCCGCTTTTTACCCAGCCGTAGCCAGCGCTAATAAAGCCGCCCGCGAAACCCAGAATCAACATCAATGGGAGCGTTACCCAATTTGAGGTAAGCGTTTTCAAATACGGCTCTTGTAAATTCTTCCTCTTCATAGCAGGGCAAGCTAATCTTACATGGGACGAATTGGGGGTATCACGCTTCAAACCATAGCTTGGGCAGTTGTAATAACGCTTACTTTGCTTCTTTCAGTATTCTTTTATGCCCGCGTTTATGGTCTCTATGCCAAGCGGAAGGCAGTAGAGCTTCGCATTCAGCAATTCAACTTAGGAAGTCGCTAAACCAAATTTATTTGCTTTCCAATTCCGGATTCGCTTACATGCACACCACCCGCAAACCCCTGCTCCTGCTCATTGTACTCGGGCTCCTGCTGGCCACGGTAGCCCTGCGGCCCGTGCGGCGCGCCTACAGCCACCGCTTTGGGCAGGCGGCTGCCGACCGTAAGCTGTTCCGCGACGGCGACCTGGTTTTTCATACCAGCCGTTCGGAGCAGAGCCAAGCCATTCAGCTGGCCACGCAATCGCCCTGGAGCCACTGCGGGTTGCTTTACCAGGATAAAGGCCAGTGGTGGGTGCTGGAGGCCATGCAGCCGGTGAAGGTGACGCCGCTGATGGAATGGACCGGCCGCGGCCGGGGCGACCATTACGTGGTGAAACGGCTGCACGACGCGGCTACGGCCCTCACGCCTGCCGCCTTGCAGCAGATGAAAGCCGTAGGAAAAACTTTAGTCGGCCGCGACTACGACGGCACCTTTGGCTGGTCCGACGACCGGATTTATTGCTCCGAACTGATTTATAAAGTATACGAGCGCGGCCTACACCGCCGCCTGGGAACTTTGCAAAAGCTGGGCGATTTCAACTTGAACCATCCCGCCGTGCAGGCCAAGCTGAAAGAGAGGTACGGCAACCAGCTGCCGCTGAACGAACCGGTGATTTCGCCGGCCAGCATCTTCAACAGCCCCGAACTGGTTACCGTGCTCAGCCGTTGAGGCAGCAGGCGGCTGCAACTTTGGCGGCGCGGGCCGACCTTTAGCGCTGATTCAATCCGATTTTCGTTTGCTGACCACCCAATATTCTCCCTGGCTTATCCTCGTTTGCCTGCTCGTGGGCGCGGGCTACGCCGCCCTGCAATACTCGGCCAAAGCGCCCTGGAGCCGGCAGTTGAACTACGCGCTGGCGGCCCTGCGCTTCGCCGTGGTGAGCTTTTTGTGCTACCTGCTGCTCGGGCCGTTCATCAAAAGCACCACCACGCACACCGAGCAGCCCACCGTGGTGCTGGCCGTCGACAATTCGCAGTCGGTGGAGCTATTTACGCCCAAGAATGTGCTTAGCCAAGCCACCAGCGGCCTCGCCCGGCTGGCGGAGACCCTGCGCGGCAAGGGCTTCACCGTAGAAACCCGCACCTTGACCAGCGCGCCCGGCCGCCCGGCACGGCCCGATTCGTTGCGCTTCTCGGCCGCCAGCACCGACCTCGACCAGCTGCTCAGCGGCACCCGCGAAACTTACGACGGCCGCAACCTGGCCGCCACTGTGCTGCTCTCCGACGGCCTCGTGAACCAAGGCCGCAGCCCGGCTTATTCTGATTTCAGCTTCCCGATTTACAGCGTGGCCGTGGGCGACACCGTGCCCAAACGCGACTTGCGCCTCACCGGCCTCACCTACAACCGGGTGGCGTTTAGCGGCAACAAATTCCCGATTGAGGTCGAGTTGGGTTTTGAGGGCTACGCCGGCGGCGCGGCCACGGTGGAGCTGCGCGAGGGCGGCCGGGTGCTTGACTCGCGCCGGGTGGCGCTGCCAGCGGGCCGCCGCCGGGTGCGCACCACCTTTCAGCTCACGGCGCCCGCGCCGGGCAAGCGGCGCTACGAGGTGCGCATCACGCCCCAGCCGGGCGAGTTCACGGAGCTCAACAACGCGCGCACGGCCTTCATCGAAATCGTGAAAGGCAAGCTGCGCGTGTTGCTGGCCGGCGCGGCCCCCCACCCCGACCTGAAAGCCCTGCGCGCCGCCATTCTGGCCAACGACAACTTCGACCTGACCCTGGCCCTGCCCGGCGTGCAGCCGCTGAAAGCCGATGCCGACTTTGACGTGGCCATTCTGCACCAGCTGCCGGCCCAGGGGGGGCTGGGCAATGAGATTCTGGCCCAGGTGAAGGCCCGTAAAACGCCCGCATTCTACGTCCTGGGCGCCCAATCGGACCTGGCGGCTTACAACCAGCAGGGCGCTGGCCTCACCATTCAGCCGCGCGGGGCGCAGACGGACGAGGTAACGCCCCTGCCCAACCCCGGCTTCGCCCGCTTTGCGACCGATGAGGAATCGGCCCGTCGCTTTGCGCAATACCCACCCGCGCCCGTGCCGTTTGGCGATTACCGCCTCGGGTCCGGAGCCGAGGCGGCGCTCTGGCAGCAGGTGGGCCGCGTGCCTACCCAGAAACCCTTGCTGGTGTTCGGCGGCCCGCAGGACCGGCGCCAGGCCACCCTGCTGACGGACGGCAGCTGGCAGTGGCGCCTGAGCGAGGCCGTGGCCCACGACGACCGGCCCGAAGCCTACGACCGCCTCGTCATCCGCACGCTGCAGCTCCTCACCCAGAACGCCAACAAAAAGCGCCTCGACGTGTACCCCACGCAGGACGCCTTCGGCACCCAGGACGACGTGACGCTGGGCGCCGAAACCTACAACGCCGTATTCGAGCGCCTCTACAACCAGAAAATTGACCTCACCCTGACCGACGCCAAGCAGCAAACCCGCCGCTTCAGCTTCGCCAATGCCGAAGACGGCTCGCCCCTGCACCTGGGCCCGCTGCCGGCCGGCCTCTACAAGTACCAGGCCCGCGCCACCCTCGGCGGCCAGGCCCAGCAGGACAAGGGCGAGTTGCTGGTGCAGGCCCAGCCGTTGGAAGCGTTGGAGTCGAAAGCCGACCACAACCTGCTGGCGCAGCTCTCGCGCCGCAGCGGCTCGCGGCTGTACTACCCCTCGCAGCTTGATAAGCTGGCGCAGGACATTGAAAAGGCCAACTACAAGCCCGTGATTTCGGCGGAGGAAGACCTAAAGGATTTGATAAACCTGAAGTGGATTTTCTTCGTGATTCTGGCCTTTTTGACGGTGGAGTGGGCTGTGCGGAAGTATTCCGGCAGCGTGTAATTCTGAACGGTGTAGAGACGCGACACTTTGCATCTGCTCGTTGAACGACTTGCGTTGAACGCACCCATGCGGCGCAAACGCTCAAACGCGAAGTGTCGCGTCTCTACACCGTTCAGTTGGCTTGTCTGTAAAGTAAATGAGCCATTGGTACGTCCTCTCTCCTACTTTACCGAACGGATATGAAAATACGAGCCATTATCACGGGCGCCACCGGCATGGTGGGCGAGGGCGTCTTGCTCGAATGCCTGCAAAACCCCAACGTGGAGCACGTGCTGGTGCTCACCCGCAAGCCTACGGGCCGCACCCACGCCAAAATGCGCGAAGTCGTAACGCCCGACCTGGCCAACCTGAGCGCCGTGGAAAGCCAGCTGACGGGCTACAACGCCTGCTTTTTCTGTGCCGGAATTTCCTCCGTGGGCATTTCCAAGGAAGAGTACGAGCGCATCACCCACGACCTGACCCTGCGCGTGGGCGAAACGCTGGCCCGCCTCAACCCCGACCTGACGTTCATCTACGTGTCGGGCGTGGGCACCGACAGCAGCGAAACCAGCCGCCAGCACTGGGCCCGCGTGAAAGGCCGCACCGAAAACGAACTGTTGGCCCTACCCTTCCGCGCAGCCTACATGTTCCGGCCGGGCTTCATGAAGACCACAGCCGGCCAGCGCAACATCCTGAAGTGGTACCCGGCCCTGGCTTGGCTCTACCCACTGGCCCGGCGGCTGACCCCGCAGTTCGTGAGCACCATGCAGGAAGTGGGCCAGGCCATGATTAACGCGGCCGATTTTGGCTACTCCAAGCCCGTGCTCGAAGTGCGCGATATTGTAGCCCTGGCGCGGGCACGGGCAGTTGAGGGAAGCGCTATGTTATCGTGAGCATTCTGCGAATGCAACAGAAACGAAGGACCTGCTCACGTTAGAAGTGCTAGCGCGAGCAGGTCCTTCGCTGCACTCACGATGGCAGCCGTTTTGATTGCTCTACTTCCCCACCAATGCGCAAATTCTTTAAAATCTTACTTATGACGATTGGCGGCATTCTCGGCACCTTGCTCGTTGCCGTGGTGGCTTTCACCGGCCTTAGCCCGCAGCTGGGCGGCAAGCCCACGAAAGCAGACAAGGAAACTTACGTTAAATCAGGTCATTACAACGAGAAAGAGGGCGAGTTTGTGAATCTGATTCCGACCCGGGAAATGACCGGCGGCAGCATGCCCTCGGTGATGTGGAAATTCCTGTTCCACAAATCACCGCAGGCCGCTCCGCCTAGCCCGCTGCCCACCCAGCCGCTGGATTCGCTGGCCATCACCCGCAAAACACCCGAGATGGTGCGCGTGACGTGGTTTGGCCACTCGGCCAGCCTGGTTGAAATTGCGGGGCAGAACGTATTGCTCGACCCCATGCTGAGCGTGGAAATGGGCCCCGTGAGCTGGGCCACGCCCAACCGCTACAACCGCAGCCTGGCCATCGCGCCCGAAAAGCTGCCGCCCATTGCGGCCGTCCTCGTCTCGCACGACCACTACGACCACCTCGACTACGCCACCGTCCGCAAAATCAAGGACAAGGTGGGGCATTTCTACGTGCCGCTGGGCATCGGGCCCCACCTGCGCCGCTGGGGCGTGCCCGATTCGAAAATTG
This sequence comes from Hymenobacter monticola, assembly GCF_022811645.1. Taxonomy (NCBI): domain Bacteria; kingdom Pseudomonadati; phylum Bacteroidota; class Cytophagia; order Cytophagales; family Hymenobacteraceae; genus Hymenobacter; species Hymenobacter monticola. The sequence continues at coordinate 4,452,236 of NZ_CP094534.1, forward strand.
TAGAAATGAACTGGGGCGACACGGCCCGCGTAGCTGGTGGCCTCACGGTGCGCTGCACGCCCAGCCGTCACTTTTCGGGCCGCGGGCTGGGCAACCGCAACTCCACGCTGTGGTGCTCTTGGGTAATGCAGGCACCGGCCAAGCGGGTGTTTTACACCGGCGACGGCGGGTACGGACCGCATTTTGCCGCCATCGGCCAGCAGTACGGCCCCTTCGACCTTGCGCTGGTGGAATGCGGGCAGTACAACGAAAGCTGGGCCGACATTCACATGAAGCCTGAGCAGAGCGTGCAGGCGGCCCGCGACGTGCGCGCCGCCGTGATGATGCCCGTGCATTGGGGCGCCTTCACCGAGAGCCTCCACGCCTGGAACGAGCCCGTGACCCGCGCCACCGCCGAGGCCGCGCGGCTGGGCCAGCCCATCACCACGCCGCACCTGGGCGAACCGGTAACTTTGGGCACCGAGCTGCCGAAGTCGCGCTGGTGGGAGTAAGCATGTAGCGTGGACGCTGCGAGTCCGCGCTTGGGCGAACCTCCTGCTCTGCGCGGACTCGCAGCGTCCACGCTACAGTTGCCCATGCGTTACCTCCTCCTCAACAAGCCCTACGAAGTCCTTACCCAATTCACCGACGAGCACGGCCGGGCCACGCTGAAAGACTTCGTGCCCGTGCCCAACGTGTACCCCGTGGGACGGCTCGATTTTGACAGCGAGGGCCTGCTCCTGCTCACCGATGACAAGCAGCTGCAGCACCGCCTCAGCGACCCCAAATTCAAAGTCCCGAAAACCTACTGGGCCCAGGTGGAAGGCACCGTTACGGAAGCTGCCCTGCAGCACCTGCGCCGCGGCGTGCAGATAAAAGACGGCCTCTGCGACCCGGCCCGCGCCGCCGAAATACCAAAACCGGCGGGCCTGTGGGCGCGCAACCCGCCCATTCGCTATCGGGCCAGCATTCCCACCAGTTGGCTGGAAATCCAGATTTCACAGGGCATGAACCGGCAGGTGCGCAAGATGTGCGCCGCCGTGGGGCTGCCTTGTCTGCGGCTGGTGCGGGCCGCCATTGGCCCCTTGGAATTTGGCGAGTTGCAGCCCGGCCAATGGCGGGAGCTGGCGGCGGGCGAAGTACTGGAGCTTCGCAAAACAAGCGGCACGCAGCGGCGTTTCTAGGCCCCAAATGAAGAAACGTTTCCGCTTTCGTCGCCTTGCTATTCTTCTGCTAATCGGTTTCGGCCTTATGAACGCCGTAGCTTTCTTCCACGCCTGGCGCTTCACGCACTTCGCCAACGAGCCCGGCCTGCACTCGCCCAACCCCGAGCAGCTCAGCCCCGGCCAGAAGCTATGGCTGCTGCTCACCGGCATCCGCAACCCCAAGCCCCAGAACGGCCCCAAGCCCGCCTTCCCGGTCGAAACCGTCACCATTCCCAGCCCCAACGGCCCCCTCGAAGCCTGGCTGGCCCGCCCCGACAGCGGCCAGGCCCGCGGCACCGTGGCCCTGTTTCACGGCTACACCAGCAGCAAGTCGCACCTCACCCACGAGGCCGGCTACTTCCGCCGCCTGGGTTACAACGTGCTGCTCGTGGACCAGGCCGGCAACGGCAACTCCGCCGGTTTCCGCACCACCGTGGGCTACCGCGAGGCCGACGACGTGGCAGCGGCATTTCGCTGGCTGAACGATTCAACGTCGACCAAAAACCCAACACCTGAAACCCAAAACCTAATTTTATACGGCGTGAGCATGGGCGCCGTGGCCATCATGCGGGCCGAAGCCGAGCTGGGCATCCGGCCCAGTGCCAACATACTCGAATGCCCTTACGGCAACATGCGCCAGACGGCCTACAACCGTTTCGCCTCCATGCACGTGCCCGGCTTCCCCATGGCCGATTTGCTGGTGTTTTGGGGCGGCGTGCAAAACGGTTTCTGGGCTTTCGGCCTCAACGCCGAGCACTACGCCACCCAAATCCACACGCCCACCCTCCTGCTCTGGGGCACCTCCGACCCGCGCGTGACCCGCGCCGAAACAGATGCCATCTTCGCCAACCTCGCCGGCCCCAAAGCCCGCCACGATTTCCTCGGCGTGGGCCACGAGCCGTACTGGAAGCGCTATTTGGCGGATTGGGAGCGGGAGGTGCGGGGGTTCCTAGGCCGCTAACTGCCTATCTGCTTCAGTGCGCCAGAAGCGAAGAAAGTATTCATTCTGTCCAAAAGAGGCTCAATTGGCTTCCGACCAATCATGATACTGTAAAACTGATTGTTGACAGACATATTGGCGACTTGCCCATCCTCGATTTTTAACAAATATGGAAAGCCTTTTCGCTCTTTGATATCATAGAGCATTCTTGAAATGTACTTGCTATCAGCGCCAAACTCAACCTCCTTACCATTCACAAATACAATATGCACCGAAGTTGCTAACTCCGGTACAATAACGTCACGGGCAAATTCGACGCTGCTTTTGCGACTATTGTAGCAGAAGAAACAAGCACCTGCCATTCGCTCCAAAAACTGGCTGTAATCCTTCTCAAATTGCTTGTCGCTAAAATGTGCATGCAGCATGAAAAATGGAATGATGGGAATGAGCAATACGATACCCAGAAAAACCATTCCTATAACGACCAGTAGAATAATTGCTTCCGATATCTGTTCTCTCAATTGTTTCATTGGATGTACAGGCAAGCCTTTTATTAAAGAAGGAACTTCAGCTTCTAAAGTAGCATCTGTAACGGTCGCAGCGACCCAATGAACGCCCCTTCCCGCCCCCCTGTCAGGAAAATTTTGGCTGCTTGTAACAAATCCCGCCACCGCGTCGGATAACCTCCGCCGTGAGCGCCGAATCGGTGACAATCTGTCACCAAAACGGGGCTGGTACGTTGCTTGTAATCCCCGGTCAGCGGCTGCAAAGCTGCTTTCGACTGACACATTCCACTCTCAATCTTAACCAACACACCCCTCTCATGGGCAAAATAATCGGCATTGACCTCGGCACCACCAACTCGTGCGTGGCCGTGATGGAAGGCAACGAACCCGTTGTGATTCCGAACAGCGAAGGCCGCCGCACCACCCCCAGCATCGTCGCGTTTCTCGACGGGGGCAAGGGCGAGCGCAAAGTGGGCGACCCCGCCAAGCGCCAGGCCGTGACCAACCCCAAAAACACCATCGCCAGCATCAAGCGCTTCATGGGCCGCCACTTCAACGAGGTAGGCGCCGAAACGAAGCACGTGGCCTACGACGTGGTGGGCGGTACCAACAATACCGTGGCCGTGAAAATCGGCGACCGCAACTACACGCCGCAGGAAATCTCGGCCATGGTGCTCCAGAAAATGAAGCAAACCGCTGAGGACTACCTCGGCACGACCGTAACCGAAGCCGTTATCACGGTGCCGGCTTACTTCAACGACGCCCAGCGTCAGGCCACCAAAGAAGCCGGCGCCATCGCCGGCCTCGACGTGAAGCGCATCATCAACGAGCCCACCGCCGCCGCCCTGGCCTACGGCCTCGATAAGAAGCACAAAGACCAGAAAATCGCCGTGTATGACCTCGGCGGTGGTACGTTCGACATCTCCATCTTGGAGCTCGGCGATGGCGTGTTTGAAGTGCTGAGCACCAACGGCGACACCCACCTCGGCGGCGACGACTTCGACCAGGTTATCATCAACTTCCTGGCCGACCAGTTTAAGTCGGACAACGAAGGCCTCGACCTGCGCAACGACCCCATGGCCCTGCAGCGCCTCAAAGAAGCCGCTGAGAAAGCCAAAGTGGAGCTCTCCAGCTCGACCGAAACCGAAATCAACCTGCCCTACATCACCGCCACGGCCTCGGGCCCCAAGCACTTGGTGGTGAAGCTGAGCCGCGCCAAGTTTGAGCAGCTCGCCGACGACCTCGTGCGCCGCTCGATGGACCCGGTGAAAAAAGCCCTGCAAGACGCCGGCCTGAGCACCAGCGACATCGACGAGGTTATCCTCGTGGGTGGTTCGACCCGCATTCCCCGCATTCAGGAGGAAGTGGAGAAGTTCTTCGGCAAGAAGCCTTCGAAAGGCGTGAACCCCGACGAAGTGGTGGCCATCGGCGCTGCCATCCAGGGCGGTGTGCTCACCGGCGAGGTGAAGGACGTGCTGCTGCTCGACGTGACTCCCCTTTCCCTCGGTATCGAGACGATGGGCGGCGTGATGACCAAGCTCATCGAGTCGAACACCACCATCCCGACCAAGAAATCGGAAACCTTCTCGACGGCTTCGGACAACCAGCCTTCGGTAGAAATCCACGTGCTGCAAGGCGAGCGTCCGCTGGCTGCTCAGAACCGTACCATCGGCAAGTTCCACCTCGACAGCATCCCGCCCGCACCCCGCGGCGTGCCGCAGATTGAGGTAATCTTCGACATCGACGCCAACGGCATCCTGAACGTAACCGCCAAGGACAAAGGCACTGGTAAAGAGCAGAAAATCCGCATCGAAGCCAGCAGCGGCCTGAGCGACGCCGACATCAAGCGCATGCGCGACGAGGCTGCCGCCAACGCCGAAGCCGACAAAGCCGAAACCGAGCGCATCAGCAAGGTGAACGCCGCCGACTCGATGATTTTCCAGACCGAAAAGCAATTGAAAGAGTACGGCGAGAAGCTGAGCGGTGGCAACAAAACCGCCATCGAAGGCGCGCTGGCTGACCTCAAGTCGGCCCACGAAGCCAAAGACCTCGCCCGCATCGACACCGCCATGGAGGCCATCAACGCTGCCTGGCAGGCTGCCTCGCAGGAGATGTACGCGGCCGGTGGCGCTGACGGCCAGGGCGGCCAGCCCGGCGGGGGCTTCCCCGGCGGCGACGGCGGTGCCCAGGGCGGCCAAGGCCAACCCGCCGACCACGTGACCGATGTGGACTACGAAGAGGTAGACGGCAAATAAGGACCACGGATTCGCTCGGATTTTTCGGATTCTGCGGATTTTGTGAACGATGACAAAAGGCCGGGAGCGTGTGCTTCCGGCCTTTTTTGTTGCCAGCGTTTTACCTTTAACCCTGCATAGCCATTCGCGTAAGCAAGGCACTACCTGCGCACGCAATGGTTTTTAGCAGCTTTTCGGCTCGCATCCCATTTATTCTTATGAAAGTTATTTCCTCTCTGTCTTCTGCCCGCGCGCTGGCTTTTGGTGGTCTGCTACTGGCGGCTGCCTCGTGCAGCGTTAGCGAACAAGTTAAGGACAAGCCCACCGGCAAAAACGTGTCGGCCGAAGCCCTCGAAAACGAGGCCTATACCCTGATGCAGTACCGCCTCAACTTCGTGGACGAAGCCAAGCTTGGCGGCCAGGACATCCTGTTTGTGCGGCAGGCGTCAGACATCGAATCGGCGCAACAGCAACAACTTCAGGCCGCCCTGGCGAAAGGCAGCCTACCCCTGCACCTCAAAATGCGCGTGTACGCCAAAAACCCCAGCGCCACCAACGTGCAGCTCAAGCAGCTCGACTACAAGCTGCTGCTCGACGGCAAGGAGCTGACCACCGGCACCACCGGCGCCAACACGCAGCTCGAAGCCAGCGCCATTGAAACGCTGCCCATCGACGTGGACTTGAACGTGAAACCGGCCCAGCTCAACGGCAGCACTCCGGCAGCCTTCGCGGCTGGCTTCACCGATTTCACGGCCGCCAATCGCCGCCTCACCGTGCAGATTCGGCCCTTGTACGTGGGCGCCAGCGGCCGCCAGGTGCCGGCCTCTAATTTTGAGCCTCTGCAGCTGGTGACGGTGAAAAAGGCCGTTTCGGCGAAATAAACCGGTACCGCCGTCTGCTCACTTTTAAAAACGTCATGTCGCGCGCCGCCGGGACATGACGTTTTTTATTCCGAAAGAGCGCAAGAATCGGGTGGTGGGCGGTGGCTGCGCAGTGGAAATTTGTAGTCAATCAGCAGCTCCACCCCATGACCGATTACCAGCGCATCGAAGCCGCCCTCCGCTACGCCCAGGCCCATTACCAAACGCAGCCGGATTTAGAGGAAATGGCGGCTCAGGCCCACTGGAGCCCGTTTCACTTCCAGCGCAAGTTTCAGGAGTGGGCAGGCGTGTCGCCGAAGAAGTTTTTGCAGTACCTCAGCCTCGACCATGCCAAGCAGCTGCTGCGCCAGCAGGCCTCGGTGGCGGAGGCGGCCTACGAAGCCGGTCTCTCCGGGACCAGCCGCCTGCACGACCTGTTTGTGACGCTGGAAGCCATGACGCCTGGTGAATACCGCCATGGCGGCGCGGCCCTGGCCATTCGCTACAGCTTCGGCGAAAGCCCGTTTGGCCGCTATCTGGTGGCTTCCACGGACAAGGGCATCTGCAAGCTGGCGTTTCTGGAGGACGAGGAAACCGCCGTGCAGGAACTGCGGCAGGAATGGCCCAACGCCACTTTTGCGGCCGAGGAAACCGCCGGCCACGCGCAGGTGGCGCGGTTTTTTGCGCGCGACTTCTCCCCCACCGACCGGCTGCATTTGCACCTGAAAGGCACCGCTTTTCAGCTCAAAGTATGGGAATCGCTGCTGCGGGTGCCGGAGGGGCAGCTGCGTACCTACTCGCAGCTAGCCAAGGCGGCTGAGAACGGCGCGGCCGTGCGGGCCGCCGGTACTGCCATCGGGGCCAATCCGGTGGCCTACCTCATCCCCTGCCACCGCGTCATTCGCGGCACCGGCGCGCTGGGGCAATACCGCTGGGGCGCCCCGCGCAAGGCCGCGCTGCTGGGCTGGGAATCGGCCCGGGCTGCCGGGCCGATAGCAGAAGCCCTAGACGCTTAGCGCACCATCAGCCGCTTGCTTACTACGGTCGAGCCATCGCGCAAACGCACGGTGTAAACGCCAGAGGACAAGCCAGCGGTGGACAGGGAGCCGCTGACCTCACCTTTCTGCACGGGCAGTGAGACGGTGAGCATTGTTTGCCCCAATGCATTCAGCACCGTGGCTTGTACTTCGCGAGTACTAACGGGAACAGAAAGGCTCACGTGCACAAGGCCAGCGGCCGGGTTAGGCGACAGCGAAAGGAGTGATTGGGCTTGTAGCGGGCTGGTGGCCAGTGTAGCGACATTCAGCAGGATGCTAACGCCAGCGCCGAAATAGTTAGCGGAGAAAACATCCAAATCGCCGTCGTTATCGGCATCCGCAAGAATCATGTTCATGGGCTGGGCCCCGGTGGTCAACGTGGGCAATGCTGTGAAGCGGCCGTTGCCGTCGTTCAGCCATACATCAAGGGCCAGCGCGGTGGTAGTATTCGGGGCCAGAAAGTCCAAGTCGCCATCCCCGTCCACATCGCCCAGCGCTGAACTCAACACCAGGTTGCTGGTGGACGGCAGCACTTGCCCAGCCACAAAGGTTCCATTGCCCGCATTGAGCTGTACAGTTGACGTAAACTGGTTTACACCACCCCTGGTAGCAATCATGTCCAGCCGGCCGTCGCCGTTCACATCTCCTATCGTGCCCATATCCACCGTACCACTGGCTGGGGTGAACTGTCCCTGTCCATTGTTCCAATAACACCGGCTTGGGCCCACAATATCCAGGTCGCCATCTTGGTCCATATCGGCTACTTCTACCCGGGCATTGGAATTGGGCCAAGCACCCGCCGGGAAGCTGGCAACCACGGCATTGCCGCTAAATACGCCTTGGCCACTGTTGGTGAGCACCTCCAGCACCATGTCGCCGTACGACACCAGGTCTAGGTCGCCGTCGCCATCAAAGTCGCCCAGGCGCACTTGCAGGGGTTTCATGCCGACGGGTACCGTCCGGATGGTTGAAAACACCCCATTTCCGCCATTCAGGCAAACGTGAAGGGTGTTACCGGGCTGGGCATTGTCACCCGAGCAAACCGTGACAATGTCTAGGTCGCCGTCGCCGTCCACATCGCCAACATCCAGGCTGATAGGACCCAGCGCCACCTGTATCGTAGCGACGGAATAGGAACCGGTGCCCGAGGCGAGGCCCACGTACAGGAGATTGGTGGTATTAAAAGCACTGGGTCCACCCGAATTCGTCGCAATATCCACGTATCCATCCCCATTAAAATCCGCCACCCGCAATTCGTTAGAGTAGCTGCTGGCCCGCGTAGCCACCCGGGTTCCGGCTGAATATCTACCCGACCCGCCCGTGGCCGCCGCCGTGAACTGGTACACGTGCGGCACCGCCCCCGCTCCGGCCGCGCTCAGCAACGCCGCTGGTACGCTCACCGTCACGGTTTCGCCCGGCTTGAAGGCGGCCGACTGCCCGGCGGGCGCCGTGGGCGCGAGCGTCACAGTGCTACCGCTGGTGCTGGCGGTAGTGGTGCGCTGCCCCTGATACTGCGAGGAAAAAACCTTGATGTTAAGCGCTGTGGCGGGGTTAATGGGCTGCGAAAACGGAATGACCACCGGGGCGGTGCGCGGGGCGGCCACGGCATTGCGGGCCGGGCCAAGGCCGGAGCTGACCACGGCGGGACTTTGCGCCTGGGCAATGGTGCTATTAAAGCAGCCGGCCAAAATCAGGCAGAGGCCGAATCGGTGGTAAAAGTGCGTCATTATGGGCAGAAAGGCAGTTGTGAGTCGGGCAAATGTAATGATATGAAGCAGTTTAGCTTTATTTCAAAACCGAACGCCCCGCTTGGCAAAACCAAGCGGGGCGCGGGCAATTGAAGGCGCGGCGGGCGCTACGAAATCCACTTGAACTTGTACTCCAGCTTGGGCACGGGCATGCGGTCGGCCACGCGACGCAGGCGGTTGGGCAGGGCCATGATGTAGTCGCGGGCCTTTTCGGCTTCACCGGTGAGGTCTTTGACGTTGGCAATGTCCCAGTCCACGATGAGCGAGTCCAGGATGTCGGTGTAGTCGTTGCTGGTGTACACGCCCAGGCGCTGGGCGGCGTCGGTGAAGTGGCCGAATGTCTTGCCCATTTCCACGCCCATTTCGCGCATGTAGTGGGCCGGCATCACAATTTTCTTGCGCATCATGTCCTCGAAGGCCAGCATCATCTCGCTCGGGTCGAGCTCGAAAATCTTGCTCACGAAGGCCTTGTACACGCGGGCGTGGCGGGTTTCGTCGCCGGCAATCATGCCGCAGATTTTGGAGAGCTGGTCGTCGCCGGCTTTGCGGGCCAGCTGGCCCACGCGGCGGTGCGAGATGTTGGTGGCCTGCTCCTGGTAGCTCGTGTACACGAAGGCACGGTACGGGTCGTTGGCCGTGCCCAGGTCGAAGGCGTCGTTGATAAGGTACTGGGTGCTGACCTCAAACTCGCGCATGTTCACGCGGCCCGAGAGATAGAGGTAGCGGTTGAGCAGGTCGCCGTGGCGGTTTTCCTCGGCCGTCCACCCTCGAATCCACTCGGCCCAGCCGTTGTTGCGGTCGCGGTTGATGTTGTCGAGCTCGTGGAACCAGGCCTCGTAGTTGGGCAGGGCTTCCTCGGTGATGGTGTCGCCGATGAGCACGGCCAGCAGGTCGTAGCTCAGGCTGCCGGCCTTTTCGCGCAGCTCCTTCACCTCGTCAAAAAACGTGTCGCGGCGCGAGTCGGGCAGGTAGTCGGCCGGCTGCCAGCTGTCTTCCACGCTTTTGAGGAAGGTGCTCATGTTTTCTTTCAGGTAGCCCTCCATTTGCTGGAGGACTTCGCCGCGGGTTATCGAGATGGACGTTTGCATGGGGTGAGCGAAAAAGCGTGAAGGGGTGATGAAAGAAACGCTTTTCGCGCAACAAAGGTCCGGCCCAACCGTAGGGGGCCGGGTATAAGATTATGGCATTAGCCGGATTCGACGGGCAGACAGGAGCCCTTTTTGTGGCCGGAAGCGCCTTTTTTCGCCTGCGGAAGGCGATTTCTGTCCCACCACGGGTTAGTTCCGGGCCGGGCCAGTCCTATTCGGGGCTTCACCCAAGGCCTGGCGGCGCATCAGCCACCGGGCGGCGTCGGGCGTAAGCAGCCACCAGGCCGACGCCCCAGCGGCCGGTTCAGTTCGGGCCAGCCGCCGGAGGCACTCGGTCTGGTCGGCGGTGCCGCTCAGGGCCCGGCGCAAAGCGGCCTGCGAAGCGTCGGCGGATTGCCAGCCCGTGAGCAGCAAGACCGGGCCGCGCCCCAAGTTGTAAGTGCGAAAGGGCGACAAGCTTTTCAGCCAGTCGTTGTGGCCCGCGAGTACGGGAATGGCGCTTTGGCGTCGGTGGGCAACGTAGGCAAGGTCCCGTTCATTGGTGCGTTGCTCGAAGTGCAGCGCGCGCTGCCGGTGCCAAGTCTTGGCCCCGTACAAGCCCAGCACCAAAGCCCCGCCTGCCAGAACCGCCCCACGCCAGCGCGGCGCCAGCCCAAGCCAGAACGAGGCCGCTTGGCCGGGGGCGGGCTCAGAGCCAGGCCCCAGCCAGTAGGCCAAGTTGCTGAGCAACCAGAAATCGAGCAGCGGCAACTCCACCCGGGGGGGTAGCTTGAGCAGGCCCGCCAGCACCAGCAGCCCGTTCGCAAAAGCCATTTGCACGACCCAAAACCAAGCCAGCCGCTCCCGGCGGCGCAGTCCCAGCCCGCCGGAAACCGCCAGTGCCAGCAACACGGGAAAATAGTCGCGCTCCAGCAGCCCTAGGCGCAGCCCCACCTTCGCGGGCACTTCCTGGCCGAAGAAGCGGGCTGCATCAAAATGATAGGCCTGCTGAAAGAGCCTCTCGTTTACTACCGACGAGTCGCCCAGAAGCCATAGGCCAACGGCTGCAGTGCCGAGGCTATCGAGGGGCGTGTGCGGCTGGGGCTGTAATTGATTGTAATCTAGAATACGGGTTAGTGAAGCGTCGCGGCGCCGGGCAGCGGCTTCGGCAGGCGTTTGCAGCCAATGCAGGACGCCGGTGACTAATAGCAGCCCCAGCGCCGCGCTGCCCAACACGGGCGCGGCCCGTCGCCAGCCGCCGGCCAGCAGCAGCGCTGCCGGCACCACGGCCACAGCACCCAGCACCGCCAACCCGGGCCGCACCAGCCAGGCAGCCACCAATGCCAGCAGCCCCAGCGCCAATGCGCCACGCCGCCCCGGGCGTTGAGCGGCAAACAGCACGCCCGCCCCGGCCAGCAGCAGCGCCGCTCGCCCGTGGCTGAACCACAGCCAGTGTTCCAGCCAGGCCAGGCCAAAAAACAGCGTCAGCACCAACGCCAGCGGCACCGGCCGCAGATGTGGCCGCAGCAGCCGGTCGAGCACCGCGAAAACCAGCACAGTGGCTGTTGCCAGCAGGAAACCGAGCAGCAGTCCCAGCCAGGGCACTCCTGGGTCCCACGCGTACGCCGCCGCCAGCAGGTGCCCATAGCCGTGCATGTACAGCGGCACCGAGGCCACCGGCTTGAGCGCCAGCACCCCCGAAAACAACCAGGCCAGCGTCTGGTCGTCACTGGTTTCGGTGTAGCTGCCGAGCCCCTTCACCGTGGCCGCTATGAGCACCAGGGGCAGCAAAACGACGCGCGTAGCTCGGCCAAAAAACCAATTCATGGCCGCAAGAACGGGAGGATTTTGGTGGCTGGTGGCCGGTATTGGGTTTTAGGTGTTCGGTTTTAGGTGTTCGGTGTTCGGTAATATTATCAGACTCCATCCAACACCGAACACCTAAAACCTAAAACCGAACACCTTGACTTACCCCAGCGGCAGGCGCGCCAACACGCCCAGCAGGCGGTCAAGCGGCCGGACGTGCCCCGTGAGGCACAGCAGCGCGTACAGCTCTCGGCCCTGGGCCACGTGGCGGTGACGCAGGGCCTGGCGCAGTTCCCAGCGCAGGCGCACGGCCAGGGATTCGCGCTCTTCGGGGGTGCGGCACAGGTCCAGGGCTTTGTCGCACACGCGGATGGTAGAGGCCAGGAAAGGGTCGTGGCGGCGGTAGGCTTTGGCGCTCATGCTGCGCGGGTGCTTGCGCTTGCGGGTGGTCACGGCGTCGAGGTACAGGAACTGCCAGTCACGGCTGGCCCGCACCCAGAAGTCGAAGTCCTCATAAGTCAGGGTTTCGTCGTAGCCGCCCAGGCTTTCGAGGCAGGCGCGGCGCATGAGCATGGTGGGCGTGCTGATGAAGTAGCGAGCCAGCACATCGGCAAATACCCAGCCGCTGGCGGGCGCGGGCGTGAGGCCGCCGTGGCCGTCGGGCCGGTGGTGCAGGCCCAGCAGTGCGCCGGCTTCGCTTATCAATTCACAGTTGGAATACACCATGCCCACGGTGGCGGGCGCGGTTTGAAAGGCCTGCACCTGCTGGGCCACCCGTGCGGGCAGCAGCACGTCGTCGGTGGCGAAGTCAATGACAAATTCGCCTTGGCTCAGCCGGAAAGCCTGGTTGAAGGCGCGGCAGTTGCCCACGTTTTCGGGCAGCAGCACCAGGTGCCACTCCGGGTGCGAAGCGGCGTATTCCTGCAAAATGGCCGGGCTGCCGTCGGTGCTGGCGTCATCCACCAGCCACACTTCCAGGTGCGGGTAGGTTTGGGCCAGAATGGAATCGAGGGACTCGCGCAAGAAGGCCGCGTGGTTGTGGCACAGGGCCACGACGGTAACAAGCGGCGCGGGCGCGGCGCTTGTTGCAGAGGGAAGCACGAGAGATGAGGAATTTGTCATGTTGGGAAGTGGCAGACGACGCAAAATTCCTTATTCTTCCTTTTTCATTCGCAATTGCAGAGCAAGGCAAGCCCCCAGCACCAACCCGTAGCGCGCGGCGTGGGCCAGCAGCGCCCCTTCCAGCCCGTAGCGCGGCAGCAGCACTGCCAGCAGGGAGGCAAAGACGGCCGCCGAGGCCGCCTGCACGGCAATGTAGGGCCCCGTGCGCGCCCGCGCCATGAGCTGGAAAATGAACAGCCAGCTCAGGAACTTGGCCCAGTCACCGAGCAGCTGCGGCGCCAGCAGCGCCCGGGCGGCCAGCAGACGCGGGGCAAACAGCAGCGGCAGCAGCCAGTCGCGGCACACAAAAATCAACCCTAACCCCACGGCCAGCAGCGGCGCCAGCAGCGCCAACACGCTATGCAGGTAGCGCCGGGCTTCGCGCGGGTGGCCTACCAGCGCCGCCAGCCGGGGGTAAAACACGCTGCTCATCAGCGCGCTGAACACCATGGTGTAATTGTCCGACAGCTTGGCCACGGCCTGCCACAAGTCGGTGGGGCCCGGCCCGAAAGTGCCCAGCAAATAGCTGCGCAACGCGTAGTCCACGGCCTTGCCGAAGAGCAGCGTGCTCACGGCCATGAGCAGAAAGCGGCCCAGGCCGCGCAAAGCCGCCCGGCTGACGCGCGCCCTTAGGCGCAAGCCCTGCAGCAGCCCCGCCCGCGCCGCCAGCGCCGCAGCCGGCGCCAGCGTCAGGCCCTGCGCCAGCAAGTAGGCCAGCAGCACTGTGGGTAGTTCATAGCCCTGCCACAAAGCCCCGGCCACGGCCGCCGTGCCCAGCGCCGCCAGCGTCACCGACAGGGTGATATAGGCCCGCAGGCGCCCCGCGGCCAGCAGCGCGGCGCTCAGCAGCCCCTGGCCCGTGAGTAGCGCAATGCCCAGCATAAATACCGCCAGACTGCCCCAGCTCCAGGGCAGCAGCCCTTTGGTGGCTAGCACGGCAGCTCCCACCAGCAAACCCGCGGCGTTGAGCGCCGTGGCGGCGCCCAGCCAGGTGCGAAAGCGCGGGCTGCCCGGCCGCAGCGGCGCCAGGTATTTCACCAGGCCCACATGCACGCCGTCGTTGGGCAGCGTGGTGAGCAGTGCCATCAGGTTCTGGAACTGGGCCAGCAGCGTGAGGCCGCCCGCCGGTGCGTACAGGGCAAACAGCTTGTTGACAATGAGTGAGCCTGCTGCCCGGGCCGCCACGGCCACGCCCGTGCCCAGCGAGCCCCGCACAAAGCTGCGAATGGACGAGGCAGGCGGCGAAGCGGGTGGCGGGGTGGGCATGGGGCTGCAAAGAACGGACGAGGCCGCCATTGCCCGGCTGCGGGCGGGCTACTTCCGGTGGGTGCCCCTGGCCTGGTGCCGCACCAGCGCCTGCCGGACGGCGGCGGCCGTGGGCAGGCCCTGCAGGTAGGGCCGCGGGGTGGCATCGGCCCGGTACCAGGGGCGGCCGGCCCGGCTCAGGCCCGCGTATCGGAACACGTAGGTGTGCCGTCGCGACATGCGGGCATACGCCTGTTCCGTCGTGCCGTCGCCGTGCTCAAGGGTACCCGCCTCCTGCACTTCGGCGTACACCAGGGCCAGCAGCTCCTTTTGCCCGTCCTCGTCCACATCGGCAAAGAACAGGGCCGAGAGGTTGGTGATGTCGCCAATGGGTGCTAGCAGGAGCTTTTGCACGGCGTAGGTATTGGGCTGAAAAGGGTCGAGTACGAACAGTTCGGTTCCTTCTCCTTCCTGCTGATACTGGTCTACTTCGCGGCGCGAGAAAAGCAACTGCCGGCCATGCGCCCCCGGTCGCCAGGCATAGGCCACCAAACTTTCGACAGAAAATGACCCCGGGAACAGCCGCTTGAGAAAAGCTACATCCGTCTCCCCTGGCATCCGAAGCACGCTGCCTTTGCGCACCAATGCGTTTTCGGCGGCATACTGCTGTGAGAAAGTGGCCGCGGCTGTTCCCGAAACGGGCTGAGCCCTCCCAGCGGCAGCAGGAAACCAGCCAAGGAAGGTCAGGGCAAACAGCAGGCGGGTTTGCATAGCGTGCATTAAGGCCTAAGCGGAGGCATTCGACTAGTAAAATCCTTTTCTATAGCGCCTTCTCCCAGCTCAGCCGCAGGCCCGCCACGCCGCCCAGGTGGCGCTTGAAGCGCAGCAGCGAGGCGTTGGGGCCGATGTCGAGGGTGCTGGTGCCGAGGTCGAGCACGGCCAGGGCGCTGGCCCGGGCAAAGGCGTGCAGGCCTTCGTTGAGCATCACCACCGGGCTCAGGGCGTTGCAGCGCAGCGGGCTGGCGGGGTAGAAATTATACAGCGCGCCCTCGCTCACCCGAATGGCCACCGTGAGGGCCGCCCATTCGCCGTCGGGCTGGCGCACCGAAAACAAAAAATGCTCGCGCGGAAACGCCTTGAACAACGCCTGCACCCGCTCCAGCGGCAGCGACAAGGCCTGCCCCCGCTCCTGCCGGCACGCCTGGATAAATTCGTAAGCCGCCGGCAGCAAAAAAGGGGGCTCTTGCTCGAAGTGCAGCCCGTGGCGGCGGCACTTCTGCAGGCGCCGCCGCTCCGAGGGGTGCAAATGCGCCTCGTAGTCGCGGGCGGGGTCGAGGTGGTAGTTCTGCTCGGCCAGGGCCACGCGGTAGCCGCGCTGGCGTAGGGCTTCGGCCAGGGTGGCCGCGCCGGAGGGGTCGTAGGCAAAGGGATAGCCACGCAGCGCGAATCGGCGCAGGCCCCGGCGCCGGAGTTCTGTTTCCGCCGCATCCAGCAGTGGGCGCAGGGCCAAAGTGCCGAGGCCCGCGGCCAACTGCACGGCGCCGAAAGGCGCCTGGGCGGGGCTGTGCGCCGTGCCGGTGGCCACGTTCAGGACCACGTGCAGTTGGGCCACGGTGCGGCCGGCGGCAGCGTCTTCCAGGTAAAAGCTCAGCACCGGGCCGGCGCCGGCTTGCAGGCGCTGGTGCTCGGGCCGCAGGTACAGAAACGACTCAAAGGCCAGCGGCAGCCGCGGGGCCGCCGGGCCGTTATCGGTCATCCAGACGGCCAGAGCTGCCGGGTCCGGAGGGGCGGCGGCTTCGGGGGTAAGAGTGGATTCCGGACTTTTCAAATGCGGGTGGCGTAGCTGGAAGGGCAAAGTACGGCACGGATTAGCGGTCGGCGGCGCGCGGCCGACTGCCAATTTCCAAGGTTAAGCTTATGGCGGCACATCTTCACGCGGCCGCCATGCGTAGGCTGCCACATTGCGCCGTTGCATTCAACCTTTTCCGCCGCCTGCCCCATGAATCCGCTCAACTCGTCTTCATCGGCCGCGCCCAACCGCTCGCCCGCGCCGGCCGAAGCGCCCGGCGCCGACCCCATCACCATCACCGACCGCGAGGCCACCCGGCAGGCGCGCTACCAGCAGGTGGGCCAGCGCCCCGGCACGCTCAACATCCGCGAAGGCGCCCTCAAGCCGCGCCTGTTCCTGACGTCGTACAACGACGACACGTGCTCCGAAGGCGAGTTCACCGACCGCTACGACGAGCTGCTGAACCACCTGCGCCAGCACCCCGAGCTCAAGCACTGGATTGACGTGCGCGGCTACGGCGACCTGGCCCTTATTGAGCGCCTGATGCAGGACTTCGGCCTCCACCCCCTGCAGATGGAAGACGTGCTGAACGACTACCAGCGGGCCAAAATCGAGGTTTTCGACGACCACCGCCTCTTCATGGTGTCGCGCATGACCGACTTCACGGCGCTGCTCGAAGTCGACGACGACCAGCTTTCCATCTTCACCGGCCCGAACTACGTGCTCACGTTTCAGGACGACTACGAGGACTGCCTCGATACGCTGCGGGTGCGCATCCGGGCCAATTTCAGTACCCTGCGCCGCCACCCGTCCCTCTACCTGGCCTACGCCCTCACCGACGTGGTGCTCGACCACTACTACCCCACCATGGCCGCCATCGGCGACTACATCGAGGAGCTTGAAGAAGCCATTTTCGCCGACAAGCGCCCGCGCCGCCTGCTCAACCGCATCCTGCGCATCAAGAAAGACGTGGTGCGCTTCCGCCGGCTGGTGTACCCCGAACGCGACAAAATTGCCGAAATTCTGCGCCTGCCCGAGGAAATCATGCCCGAAACGCTGAAAATCTTCTACCGCGACGCCTACGACCACGCCATCCAAGCCCTGGACCTCGCCGAAAGCTACCGCGACAACATCTCCTCCCTCACTGACCTCTATATGTCGGACCAGAGCAACCGCATGAACGAGGTGATGAAGGTACTCACCATCATCAGCACCATTTTCATTCCCCTGAGCTTTGTGGTGGGCCTCTACGGCATGAACTTTCAGCGCCACGACGACCACGGCCGCTTCCTGCCCTTCAACATGCCCGAGCTCTACAGCCCCTGGGGCTACCCCTTCGTGCTGGGCATCATGGCCCTGGTGGTGGCCAGCCAACTCTATTACTTTTACCGCAAAGGCTGGCTCACCAACCGCTAGCGCGGGGCCGAAAACCACTCAAAAATACCCGCTGGCGGGTATTGTGAAGGGCAGATGAAGAATGGAAACTTTGCTGAAGTTTTTATTCCACTCATTGTGCCTTTTGATGCATACTATTACCAAACGCATTAATTCATTCCTGCGAAGCTGCGGTGTGGGCGGGCTTTTCGTGCTGCTGCTGAGCCCGGCCTGGGCGGCCCCGGCTCCCGGCGCTTCTCCCTCACTTGCCACCGCCCTCGCCCCCGACGGCACCCTGCGCCCCGGTACTTCGGGCTCCTTCGATGCCCACGAGTACCGCATGCTTACGGCCCCCGACGGCCACCCCATCTTCCGGCCGGCCGGCGTGCGGCGCACCACCGGCGCCGGCGACGAAAACTGGCAGAATGGCCTCGGGTCGGGTGGCGTCGACGGCGGGGTACAGGCTGTGCTCGCGGTGGGCAACGATGTCTACATTGGGGGCGACTTTTCGGTCGTGGGCGGCGTTCCTGCATCCAAGATTGCCAAGTGGAACAGCGCCACGTCTACCTGGAGCCGCGTCGGTGCGGGCGCAGGCATTACCGGGTTTGGAAATGTGAACGCGTTGGCGATGATAAACTCTGTCCTCTACGTAGGAGGCGGTTTCAGCACTGTCAGCACCGCCACAAGTTCGTTGACGGTCAGCAGATTAGCCAAGTGGGATGGTACGACTTGGAGTTCTGTCGGCCAAGGTGTGTCGGGGGACGCGGTATCCTCCCTGGCGGTGAGCGGTAACTCGCTCTACGTAGGCGGCACGTTC
This sequence comes from Hymenobacter monticola, assembly GCF_022811645.1. Classification (NCBI taxonomy): domain Bacteria; kingdom Pseudomonadati; phylum Bacteroidota; class Cytophagia; order Cytophagales; family Hymenobacteraceae; genus Hymenobacter; species Hymenobacter monticola. Next base: position 4,470,004 of record NZ_CP094534.1, read on the forward strand.
ACGTATGTAGGCGGCGGCACTGTGGCTGCCAACAACGTGGCCAAGTGGGATGCCAGCACCAACACCTGGAGTAGCCTGGGTACGAGCACCGGCAACGGGGTAAGCGGCTCAGTCAATGCCTTGGCTTTTAACGGCACCGGAACCGAACTATACGTGGGCGGGGAATTTACTTCTGCCCGCAGCGGAGCGACCACCGTAACTGCCAGAAACGTGGCCCGGTACATCGTTGCTTCCAACGCTTGGTCCCCTCTTGGCACCACCAGCAATGGGGTCGGGGGCCAATACGGAGGCGAGCGGGTGATGGCATTAGCTTGGTCGACTGCGACGTCGTCGATGTACGTAGCAGGGTATTTTGCGCGCGGAGGCACCTTAGGCGCTGCCAACTCCATTGTCCGGTTTATTCCCAGCAACTCTAGCTGGGCTGCTGTGGGCAGTGGGTTTACTCACAATAACGGTCAAACCGCAGTGTACAGCCTCGCCGTGTCCGGCACCACGGTGTACGCGGGTGGGTCCTTCACGAGTAGCGGCGCCACCCCCCTGACCAGCGTGGCCCAGTTCAACGGCACGTCATGGGCAGGTATGGGCGACGGCATGAGCATTGGCACCGAAGGGCACAACAGCAGCGTGCAAGTCTATGTGGTGGCCCTAGTGGGCAGCAGCGTGTACGCGGGCGGCCCATTCCGACGGGCGGGCACGGTGGCATCCAACGGCCTAGCCCGTTGGGACGGGACCACCTGGAGCTGCCCGGCCCCCGGTAACGGCGCCGACGGCTACCTCTACGCCGTCGCTGTCGACGGGACCAGCGTGTACGTGGGCGGCTATTTCACGCACATCGGCGGGGTGGCCGCCAACCGCGTGGCCAAGTGGAACGGCACTACCTGGAGCAGCCTGGGCACTGGCGCGGCCAATGGCGTGGGCACCTACCCCAACTCCGTGACCGCGCTGGCGGTGGCGGGCAATGGCGACGTGTATGTGGGCGGCAACTTCACCCTGGCCGGCGGCGCAGCGGCTAACAACGTAGCCAAGTGGAACGGCACTACCTGGAGCAGCCTGGGCACCGGCGCCGCCAACGGCGTCAACAACGCCGTGAAAGCTTTAGCCTTGATAGGAAGCGACGTGTACGTGGGCGGCAGCTTCTCGCAGGCCGGCGGCGTGGCCACGCCCTACCTGGCCAAATGGAACGGCACGGCCTGGGGCGCCGTGGGCACCGGCGTGAACGGACCCGTATTTGCCCTGGCCCGGGTGGGCACCACGCTTTATGCAGGCGGCCAGTTTTCGCAGGCCGGCGGGGCCACCGTCAATTTTATTGCGCAATGGAACGGCACGGCCTGGAGCGCGCTCGGCACCGGCTTCGATAATTCAGTGACCGCGCTGGCAGTTTCGGGCGCCAATCTGTACGCAGGCGGCACCTTCACGACGGGGAGCAACCTGGCCCTCAACCACGTGGCCAAGTGGAATGGCACCGCCTGGAGCGCCCTCGGAACCGGTAATGGCAACGGCACCAACGGCACCGTCTATGCGCTGGCCGCCATTGGCAACGACTTGTACATCGGCGGCAATTTCTCGGAAATGAACGGGTATTACCCCGACGGCATCAGCGCCAAGAACATTGCCCGCTGGACCGGCTCCGGGTGGAGCCCCCTGGGCACCGGCCTCTCCTACGGCCAGTTGGACAACGGCCGGGTACACGCCCTGGGCGTGGACGTGGACTACCGCGTGTTTGCCGGGGGCGACTTCACCACCGTGGGCGACAACAGCAAGGCTACGGGCTTCGTGGGCCTCTTTGCCGATATGCCGCCCAGCCTCGTCGTCACCGCCGCGCAGCCCCTCGATGGCAGCTACAACAACCTCACCATCAGCAATACGGCGGCGGCCACCCTTACGGCCCCGCTGCGGGTGCGCGGCACGCTCACCATCCAGTCGGGCGGGCGTCTACTCACCGCCAGCCAGCCCATCACGGGTGCGGGCAGCTTTGTGCTGGCTCCCGGCGGCACCCTCGGCATTGCCGACGCGGCGGGCATTGCCGCCACGGGCGCTACCGGGGCCGTGCAGGTGAGCGGCCCCCGCACCTTCGATGCCGGCGCCAACTACATCTACTCGGGCACCACGGCCCAGGTGCCCGGCCCGGCCCTGCCCGCCACCGTGGCCAGCCTCACGCTGAGCAACCCCGCCGGCCTCACCCTGGGCCAGAACCTGACCACTACCCAGGCGCTGGTGGTGAACAGCGGCGAGTTGCGCACCGGCCCGGCGGCCGTCATCCTCGGTCCCACCGCCACCCTCAGCGAATCGGCCACCGGCTATGTGACCGGGGCTGTGGAAACCAGCCGCCCCGTGGCTACCCCCGGCCAGTCGCAGGACTTCGGCGGGTTGGGCCTGATGCTCACCCCGGCCAGCTCCAGCACCGCCCTACCGGGCGCCACCACCGTGCGCCGCCTCACGGGCACGGCCGCCACGGGCTCCACCAGTGTGGGCATGAAGCGCTACTTTGAAATTCACGCCGCCACCAACGCGGGCCTCGACCTGACCATGCAGGCGCAGTACCGCGACGATGAGCTCAACGGCGTGGATGAGGCTAACCTCATGTTCTACCGCGCCACCAGCAGCGCGGCTGGCCCCTGGGTGGCCCAAACCGGCGCCTACGCGCGCGATGCCGCCAACAACCGCATCTCGCTGAGCGGCGTGAGCGGCTTCTCGGTGTGGACGCTGGGCAGCAGCGCCCCGCTGCCGGTGGAACTCACCGCCTTTGCGGCCATCGCCCGGACCGGCGCCGTGCAGCTCAGCTGGCGCACCGCCTCGGAGCACAACAGCGCCCACTTTGCCGTGGAGCGCAGCACCGACGGCCACGCCTTCGCCGCCCTCGGCCAGGTGCCGGCTCAAGGCAACCGCACCACGCCCACCAATTACACGCACCGCGATGCCAACCTGCCGGCCGGCGCGGCCCTGCTCTACTACCGCCTGCGGCAGGTAGATGCAGACGGGTCGTTCAGCTACTCTCCGGTGCGCACCGTGGCGCCGGCCCCGACCACGGGCCTGGCCCTGTTCCCCAACCCGGCGCACGCCACGGCCACGCTGCAAGTGACCGCCGCCACCTCCGACCGGGAAGTGCGCGTGCTGGACATGCGCGGCCGCCAAGCCGCTCGCCTATTGCTCCCCGCCCACGCGGCCTCCGCTGTGCTGCCGCTGGCTGGGCTGCCCGTGGGCGTCTACGCCGTGCGCGTGGGTGCGGCCACCGCCCGACTGGTGGTAGAATAACGTGCACGAGCAACCCGGCGCAGCCTTCGCTCAAACCATACCTCAATCTTAGAAAAATCCTGACTATAAAGTCAGGATTTTTCTGTTAAATGATTACGGCCAACCAGATTAAAAACACGTTAATTCACCTTAAATCGGCAAATGCGCGCTACCTTGGCCACCATTATATACTCGTATATCTTACTTGTTTAGGGCGTATACCGTCCGTAGATTTTTCATAATTTCTCAATGACTGACGAACAGCTAATTACTGGTAGAATTGCGGAGGTCGCTTCCTTTGCCGATGAATACCCCGGGGCGGTCATTATACTAAACGGCGATGCCAGTCGGGTGCTTTTCATGTCAGCCCGCGGGCTGCAGGACCTAGGCACCAGCCTAGGGGAACTCATCGCCATGGGACCGGAATACCACACGCGTTACTTCAACCCTGACGAAGCCCACGAGTATGTGCCGCAGGTGGTCAGTCTGCTGGAGCGCAACGATTTGAGTTTTGCCGTCACGCTCTTCCAGCAGGTGAGAACCGGGCCGCAGCAGGCTTTTGTCTGGCACCTGACCACGGCCCGGCTCCTGGCCCAGGGCCGCTCAGGGCAGCCCCTGCTCGTTATTTGCTTCTCCACCCCCATCGACCCCAAGAGCCATATCACGGCCAAGGTGCAGCGGCTGCTGGACGAGAACACCTTCCTGCGCCAGCATTCGGCCACCTTCGCCAGCCTCACCACCCGCGAGCGCGAGGTGCTGGCCTGCCTGGCGCTGGGCCACACGTCGCAGGAAATCGCGGTGGCTTTCAACATTTCGGCCCAAACCGCCGACACCCACCGCCGCAACATCCGCCAAAAGCTGGGAGCCACCACCAACTTCGACCTGGGCCAGTACGCCCGGGCCTTCGACCTGATTTGATAATCGGAGCGTGGGGCTGGCTACTGGCGCCTCACGCCCCCAGCGCGGCCCGCACCTGGGCCACCCGCTCCGCCACTGTGCCTTCCACGAGCGTGAACGGGATGCCGAAGTAGTCCAGCTGCATGAGTATCATGCCGTGCTGGAAGCTGCGCAGGGCCTCGGGGCCGCGCCAGCCGTCCTGCTCGAAGGGCACGGTGGGCGCGCACACGAAGGTGTGGGCGTAGCGCTGCCCGCACACGGCCGCCATGGCCTGCAGCGCCGGGTCGCAGCGGTGAAAGTAGTAGTAAGAATACAGCGCCGTCGTGGCCGCGTTGGTGTCACAAAACAGCACGCCGTGGGCCTGCGCGGCGGCTTCATCTTCCAGCTCGGCGTGGCGGCGGGCAATGTAGAGCAGGTCGTCGTAGTCGAGGTTGCCGTTTTTCTGCTCGTGCAGGGTACGCCCATACTCGGGCACCCAGGCCGTGCCGCAGGCCTCGGCCAGCGCCGCGCACAGCGTCGATTTCCCGCTGCTCTCGGCCCCCAGAAACACCACGCGCGGCACCGATGCGGGCGGCACCACGCCCAACTGCGCGGCCACCAGCGGGTGCAAAAAAGCCGCGTGTTCCGCCGGGTTGGCGCGCACCCGCGTTCCGGAAACCGGCACCTGGCGGCGGGCGTTATCCACGGCCACGTGCGCCACGCTCAGGTGCGCCGCAAAGCCCGGGCCGTAGGCCTCGCTGCTGAAAACGACATCAACCGGAATGCCCTGCCGCACTAGCCATTGCCGCACAAATTCGCGCTGGGTAGTATCGTCGGCGGCATCGGGCGGCACCCCATCGGCTGCGGCCGAGAGGACGAAGATGCGAAGTGGCGTTTGGCCGATGCGCGGCCCGGCGCTGCCGTCGTCGCCACGATAGAGCATCCGCAGCCAATCGGCGCGCACGGCGGCCGGCTGGCTGGCCGAATCGGGGTTGGCGTACACCAGCACCACCAACTCCGTTACCTGAGCGGCGGCAGTTTCGAGCAGCAGCTGATGCCCCCGGTGCGGCGGCCAGAACTTGCCCACTACAAGGCCGGTGCGGGAAGGAGTATTCATGGGATGTTAGGATAGTGGATTGGCGGATTGAGGAATCAATGCGCCTACTGCTGTCCGACGCGCAGTTCCGTTCGGCGCAGCTCACGCCCCACAATTCGCACCAGCTGATAAGTGGCCGTGGTGGCGTCATAGGTCAGCCCCACGCCGGTGCCGGTGCTGGGCAAAGCTTCCTCGCCAAGCTGTTGGCCCTGCCCATCGTAGAGAAACACCTGGCCCGGGCCGGGCTCCGTGACGGCCACCAACCGGCGGCGGTTGCCGAAATCGAAGAATTGTACCGCCTTCTCGCCCGAAGTCACGAAGCGCTGGGTGACAAGCGGGGCCGTCTGCGTAGGCAGGTACACATCGAGCTGGTTGCCGTCTTCCCGCGTGAGCACGAAGCTGCGCCCGCGCAAATCGGGTACCAAGCGGAAGCGGGCGGTGCGGCTCCAAGTGGCCACGCGTCGGCGGCTGAGCACGTCGCCGCTCAGGTTGAAGCTTATTAGCTCGCCGTGCTGGTTTATCATGGTGAGGCGCGTGCGGGCCAGGGTGCTACTGGCTTGCACCAGCACATCGCCGGCCAGCCGCGCGCTTAGGCTCAGGGGGAAGCCCGGCAGCAGGGCGCCTTCCCCGTCGAACGCGTACACATAGCCGTTTTGCAGGGGCGCCACCACCACGTCGCGCCCGCCCACCGTGAGCACCGCCGGCTTCCCGGCCAGGGGGAAATCGAGCCGCTTGGGTTTCCACCCGGGGTATTGGCGCCCCTTGGCGTCGAGCAAGGTCAGGGCATTGCCGGCCGCGACGGCCAGCAGGCGGGCCGGGGCGGCGAGGTTGTCGGCGGCGGTCAGCAGGGCGGCTACGCGCACGGTATCGGGCAGGTTCAGGGGGAAGGGCAGCACCTCGCCGCCGTCGTTGGCCAGCAGGTGGAGGCGGTGGCCGGCCCCCAGCAGCAGGCCACCCGGCACGCCGCCGGCCGCGGGCAGCAGGGTGGCGCCCACCGCCGGCCCGGCCAGCGTGTCGGACCACAGCACGGCGTTTTCGGCGCTCACGTAATGCAGCGTGCGCAGCGAATCCTGCACCACCACCGCCGGCACCCGCGTGCCCAGCGCCGGCAGCAAGGTGGGCGTGCCGGTCAGGCCGTGCTTGAACGCCAGCACGCGGCCGTTGGCGGCAGCGCCCCCGGCCTGCGTGGTGGCCGGCCCCAGGTTGGGCCGGTGCAGCAGCAACTGGGTGAAGTACTGGGCTTCGGGCGCGTCCTCGTTTTCGGGCGGGGCCAGTTGCAGGGCCATTTGGGGGAAGCGCTTGAACAGGGCTTCGTTGCGCAGCAAGCCGGCCCGGCGGTCTTCGGTGAGCACGCCCAGCAGGGCGTTCCAGCTGTTGCGCGTGTCGATGAACACACTCAGGCGGGCCCGGGGCAGAGTCTCCTGCAGAAAGGCCACCTGGGCCGGCGTCTGGGCCCAGGTGCTGCCGGCCACCACGTCGGCCAGGTAGGCGTTCAGGGTTTGCTCGTCGGACAGCACCAGGTAGTCATCTACAAGCACCCCGGCGCCGGCCACGGCCTCCACGGCGTAGGGCCGGTCGGGCGCCAGCAGGGGCCCCAGCACCGAAGCCTCGGTGAAGCCGGTGGGGTGAATTTCGTAGCGACCCACGCGGGTGAAGGCCGGCGAGTTGCCCTGCAGTCGGCGCAGCCGGGCCAGCCAGCTGGCCGTGCGGGCCGGCGCCGGGCAGCGCACAAAGGCCAGTCGCCCCGGCCGGCTGCCGGGCGCGGCAGTGGCCAGGTAGGCCACCGCCATCTCGCCGCCGAAGGTGGCCCGCAGGCTGTCGAGCGCGCCGGCGATGCCGAGCGAATCGGTGCCACCGCTCGAAACGGCGGGCCAGGAACGGCCCGGGTTAGCAGCCAGGTGCAGCAGCAGGGCCGTGCGCGTGCTCAGCAGGCCGGTGAGGCCCAGGGGCCGGGCCGGCTGCCCGCGCAGGCGCTGCTGCATGGCGCCCTTGGCCGTTTCGGGGTTGGAAAAGCCTTGAAACACCGACTCGCGGCCGGTGAGCTTCACGCCCAGCAGCCCCTGCGATACCAGCCCGGTGAGCAGGTCGAACTGCCCGTGCGCATCGCGCCGAAACAGCACGTCCAGAAACTGCGGCAGCCGCCGATAGTTGACTAACAGCGAAGCATCTACTCCCTTTAGCTTCAACAAGTCCGTGGAGCCGAAAGCGGCCAGCACCGTGGGCGCATCGGGGTGGGCCAGGCGGCGCACGGCGGCCTCTACCAGGCTGGGATTAGCGCTTAGCAGAAGGTGGTTGCGGTAGTTGAGCAGGGTGATGCTGCGCTCGCTGCGCTGCTCGGTGAGCACCGTCAGCTCCTGGTCCTGGTAGTCGCGGGTGCTGAGGCGGTAGCGGGCGTCGCGGCCCAGGGTTTCGAGCAGGCTGCGCACCTGCCGGTACTCGCTCACCCGGTTCAGCGGCACCTGGTAGAGCACGTCGAACTCGCCTGGCCCCGTCACGTGCAGGGAGGTCACGACCAACTTGCGGCCCAGCAGGCTGAGCAGGCCGTTGCGGCGGCGGGCGTTGCTGCCGGCCAAGCTGTCGGCCAGGGCCAGGTGGCCGGCCGCCTGCTGGAAGTAGCGCACCGCCGTGAGGTTGTCCCACAGTTCGGTTTCCTGCAGGTGGCGCACCAGCGCGGGGTGGTCGTGGGTGCTGAGCACCAGCACGGCATCGTCGGGCACCAGCGCGTAGGGGTCGACGGGCACGGCCGCCAGCGTGCGGCGGTAGTACACGTAGGTGGCCAGCGTGAGCAGCAAAACAAGAGCCGTGAGCAGCGCCAGAAGCTTGCGGGACATGCGGAAAGAAGCGGATGACGGGCGACGAAAGTACGGCCCCGGGCGCGGCCCGCCAGCGAAAGCGGCCGTATCTTTCGGTTCAACCCCTAGCCTGGCAACCGGTTATGAAGCCTCAGCGCAGCTATTTCACACGCCCGCACCGGCTCCGCGGCCTTGCGCTGCCGGCCCTGCTCAGCCTGCTGGCCCTGCCAGCCTGCTTCCAGCTGCGCGAACCCGAGCCCGCGGCGGCGGCCAGTGAGTGGGTGCAGCCCACGCAGATTGACATCCTGCTCAGCAACTTCATCACGGCCGTGCAGCGCGTGAACGTGGCCAACTACGAGCGCACCTTCAGCGGCCCCAACTACCGCTTCGTGCCCGACCCCACCAGCGCCGGCTCCTCGCCCGCCCTCTTTGCCAACTGGAGCGTGCCCGAGGAAACCACCTACTTCAGCAGCCTGCGTCGGCGCACCGCTACGGGCACCAATAATACGCTCACGCTCAGCGACCGGCGCGACCAGCTTTACACCACCGATTCAGTAGAGGTTTCGGCCCTGTACCAACTCAAAATCACGCAGCTGGACACAGCTTTCCACGCCGGCACGCTGCAGGGCAATATCCGCCTCATCCTGCGCCGCCGCAACAACGAGTGGCGCATTGTGGCCTGGCGCGACCAGCGCACCACCCCCGGCCTGTGCTGGACTGATTTGAAAAAGTACTTCAGCTCGCACTGAAGCCTGCGGCTTAAATAAGGAATGAGGAATTTCTGACCTGGTTTTGACAATTTCCTAATTATTCACTCCTCCTTCTTCATTCCTCATTAAGCGAACCGTATATTTCGGACCATGAAGCTCCGGCGTCCGTCGTATCCTGTTTTGCTGCTGGTAGGCATTGGGCTGATGCTCACCGTGCCGGCCTGCAATCCGTTTGCGCCGGCCCTCGACGAGGTGCCCACCGACCAAAACGCGCTGCTGGGCAACCCCGTGACGGTGCGCGGCTTTTTCGACCGGTTTCGGGCTTCGTATCAATTGCGGGATTCTACCCTCTACGGGCAGCTGCTCTCGCCCAAATTCAAGTTCACTTACCGCGACTTTGCGGCCAACGTGGACCGCACCTGGACCCGCGACGTGGACGCCAACACCACCTACCGTCTCTTCCGAGCCGCCCGCTCCACCAATTTGCAGTGGACGCAGTATTTGCCCAGCTCCGACACGCTCTCGTCGGACACGTTGGCCAGCGTGGAACGCTCCTTCCTGCTCACCATCGAGCAGCGCGACGAGCAGCGGTTTTCGGGCTCGGGCACGGCGCGCATCGTGCTGGTGCGCAAAAACCGCAACGACCCCTGGCGCATGCGCAGCTGGTACGACCGCAGCGAGTTTTAGCCGCTTGCGGCTACCAAATTTTCAAGGCCTGCCGGTTTCGGCGGGCCTTTTCGTTTTCTTTGACAAAATTCTTGAGCCATTCTATGACCGAACCCCAACCCGACCAGCCGCATTTTAAGCGCGCCATCAATCTTTTCGACGCCATCATGCTCGTCACGGGCAGCATGATAGGCTCGGGCATCTTCATCGTTTCGGCCGATATTTCGCGGCAGGTGGGCAGCGCGGGCTGGCTGCTGGTGGTGTGGCTGCTCACCGGCTTCATCACCATGGCCGGGGCCATCAGCTACGGCGAGCTGGCCAGCATGTTCCCCAAGGTGGGCGGGCAGTACGTGTACCTGCGGGAGGCCTTCGGGCGCCTCACGGCCTTTCTCTACGGCTGGACGCTGTTTCTCGTCATCCAAACCGGCGTTATCGCGGCCGTGGCCGTGGCTTTTGCCAAGTTCACCGGCGTGCTGCAGCCTTGGTTCAGCGTGAAGCACATTCTGTTTGAAACGAACATCGGCGGCTGGAACTTCACGTTTTCGTCGGTGCAGCTGCTGGCCATTTTGCTGATTGTGGGCATCACGGCGCTCAATGCACAGGGCGTGCGCACCGGCAAGCTTATCCAGAACGTGCTGGGCAGCACCAAGCTGGTGGCGCTGGCTTTGCTCATCATTTTCGGCCTGGCCCTGGGGCTCAACCACGAGGCCATTCAAGCCAACTTTGCCGACATGTGGGCGGCCATGCGCTACTCGGCCCCGGGCGTGAGCGCCGCGCCGCTGCCCATCAGCGGCAGTGCGCTGCTCATTGCCATCGGCATGGCCATGACGGGCTCGCTGTTCTCGTCCGATTCGTGGAACAACATCGGCTTTGCGGGCGAGGAAATCCAGAACCCCGAGCGCACGCTGGTGCGCAGCATGGCCATCGGCACGGCCATCGTCACGGGCCTCTACATTCTCATCAACGTGGTGTATTTGCTGGTGCTGCCGCTGCACGGCTCGCCCGAGGCGGCCACGGTGGCCGGCCGCGGCATTCAGTACGCCACCGACGACCGGGTGGCCACCGCCGTGGCCGAGTCGGTGCTCGGTCAGAACGGCGCCTATGTGATGGCCGTGCTCATCATGCTCAGCACGTTTGGCGCCAACAACGGCATCATCCTCAGCGGGGCACGGGCCTACTTCGCCATGGCCAAAGACGGCTTGTTCTTTCCCGGCCTGGCCCGCCTGAACCGGGCCAACGTGCCCGGCCGGGCGTTGTGGGCGCAGTGCTTCTGGGCCTGCGTGCTCTGCCTGAGTGGCAAGTACGGCGACTTGCTCAACTACGTGATGTTTGCCGTCATTCTGTTCTACGTCATCACCATCATCGGCATTTTTGTGCTGCGCCGCACCCGCCCCGAGGCGCCCCGCCCCTACCGCGCCTGGGGCTACCCGCTGGTGCCGGGCCTCTACATCTTGCTGGCCACCACGTTCTGCATCATCCTGCTCATTGCGCCCGATACGGCCGAATTTTCGCAGCGCGGCCTGCTGCTGATGGCGCTGGGCCTGCCGGTGTACTTCCTATTTGGCCGCCGCTTCGGCCGCTCGGCCGGTCAGGCGTAAGCTACCCGAACGTCAGGCCGCGGCTACGCGCTGCAAGACGTTTATTAATCAAAAAGCGCCCGGACTTCCTGTAAGTCCGGGCGCTTTATCGTTTTGAACAACCAAGCTTAGCGGCGCTTCTTCTTGGCGCGGGGCGTGAGGGTCACGTCCACGGGCTGGGTGCCGCGGCTGCGAATTTCCTGGTCTTCGTAGCCGCCGTAGCCGTAGATGAGGGTGTTGTCGCTGCCGGCGGGCACTTCCATGCTGTAGTTGCCATTGGCGTCGGTGCTGGTGCCCTTGCTGCTGCCTTTTAGGAAAACGGTGGCGCCCGCCAGCGGCTTGCCGTTTTCGTCCTCAATCTTGCCCGACATGGTGACGGAGGCGGGCGCGGCTGAGGCCGCCGCGGGCGCCGGGGCCGCAGCTTCGGGCGCCGGCTCGGGTGCCGAAGCAGGGGCCGCAGTGGGCATGGCGGTGGCAGCAGGAGCCGCTGCCGAGGCGGTCGCCGAGGCAGTGGGGCGGCTGGCAGCAGTTTTGATGGTTGCTTTTGAAGCATCGGCGGCAGCTTCCTCATCGGCGGCCGGAGCGGCTTTGAGGCCGGCGGCTATGCTGTCGGCGGCCGTGGGCATTTTGGCGACTACGGCGGCATCATCCAGCATAAAGGATGGCGTGACGGACGACAGGCCGCTGCCGTGGCCCTTGGGCAGGGCCACGTAGCCCACCACCAGCGCCAGAATCACGCCCACCAGAATATACGTCAGGCGATTGTTGCCGCCCGAGGTCACGTCCTCGTCCTGCGCGTCCAGGTTGGGGTTGTAAGGTTGCTCTTCGGTTTTGGGTAAATTTTCCGGATTCATCGGCAAGGCATTAAAAAAGTGGGTGGTGAAAAGACCTAAAATCGCCGCGCGTGCCATTACTGCGGCCCTAGATATGCCCGGCAAGTTAATGATTTAGCCCAGCATCGCGCAGCCAGCTCCTCTTTTTTTGAACATATCGGGGAAGTAGCCCGACGGTGTTCGTCATCTAGCCAAACAAAAGCGGGGCCAGCGCCTTCCCTTTGGAAGAGCACTGGCCCCGCAATGAGGCAGTTGCAACGGGTGCGGCCGGCAGCTATTCGTCGCTGATGGTTTCGTTTTTGCCGGCTGGCGTGGGGGCACCGCTGGTGCCCTTTTCGCCAAATTCCTGGTCGCGGGTGCGAATATTATGGTCGAGCTCGTAGCTGCCTTCGGCCTCGAAGCCCGGGCCTTGCGCCTGCTCGCCGGCGCCGGAGTGGTCGTTGCCGCCCTGGGGGCTGGTTTCGGAACCGCCAATGTGCAGGTTTTCGAGTTGGTCCTTCTGGTTGTCGCGCTGGGTGTAGCCGTTGGCGCCGGTGTTGCGGGCGGCGGTGGGGTCGTTGCTAGACTTGTTGTTGCTCTGGTCCTGCTTGTACTCCTTTTGTTTTTCCAGCTCTTCGTTTTTCACGAAATTCTTGTTTTCGGTAATGCCAGCGTTTTCGCCTTCGTTGGGGTCGGTGCCGTCGCCGGAGAGGTTGTCGGGAATCATTGGTCGGATGGGTTGAGGTGAAAAGTACCTGGGCTTACGCAGGGCCCGGCATTCCGTTTCCGTTCGGGCGGTTCAGCGCCGCGGGGGCTACATTTGGCGCCCGGCTTCAGCTTTTATAATCCATGCACTTAGTCATCGTCGGCAACGGCATCACCGGCATCACATGCGCGCTCACCGTGCGGCGCCTGCGCTCCGAGGCCCGCATCACGCTGGTCTCGGCCGAAAGCGCCCACCACTACGCCCGCACCGCGCTGATGTACGTGTACATGGGCCACCTGCGCCCCCAGGACATCAAGCCCTACGAGGACTGGTTTTGGGCTGAAAACCGCCTGGAGCTGGTTCACGCCATCGCCACCAACTTGGATACCGCCCACCAACAGCTCATTCTCGACAACGGCACTACTCTCACCTACGACCAGCTGCTGCTCGCCACCGGCTCCGAAAGCCGCCGGCCCGGCTGGCCCGGCCAGCACCTGGCCGGCGTGCAAAGCCTCTACGGCCTGCCCGACCTCGAAGCCATGGCACGCGACACCCGCGGCATCACCCGGGGCGTGGTGGTGGGCGGCGGCCTCATCGGCGTGGAACTGGCCGAAATGCTGCACTCGCGCGGCATCGAGCCGCTGGTGCTGGTGCGCGACGGCCGCTACTGGGCATCGGTGCTCCCGCCCGAGGAAGCCCATTTGGTCGACCTGCAGTTCAGCGAAAACCACGTGCCGGTGCGCTACCACACCGAACTAGCCGAGATTTTGGGGGATGCCCAGGGCCGGGTGCGGGCCGTGCGCACCACCCAGCGCGAAGAAATTGCCTGCCAATGGGTGGGCATTGCCACGGGCGTGGCCCCCAACCTGGCGCTGGCCAAAACCTCGGCCGTGGAAACGGACCGCGGCATTTTGGTTGATGAATTTCTGCGCACCAGCGTCCCCCACGTATACGCAGCCGGCGACTGCGCCCAATTCCGCCGGCCCGCCGCGGGCGAGGTGCCCATCGAGCAGCTCTGGTACACCGGCCGCATGCAGGGCGAAACCGTGGCGCATACCATTTGCGGCCAGCCCACGCCTTACCGGCGCGGCGTGTGGTTCAACTCGGCCAAGTTCTTCAACCTGGAATACCAAACCTACGGGCAGGCGCCGGCCGGCCCTACGCCCAGCCTGGAGAGCTTTTACTGGGAACATGCAGCGGGGCGCGCGGCTTTCCGGGTGTACTTCCGGGCCGACGCACCGCACGCCGTGGTCGGCTTCAATGCCCTGGGGCTACGCCTGCGCCAGGCTGTGTGCGAGGAGTGGATTCGGCAGCGGGCGCCGGTGGCCGCCGTGCTGGCCGGATTGGGGGCGGCTAACTTTGACGCGGAGTTTGCGCCGCAGCACGAAGCCGCCATCGTGGCGGCGTTCAATCGGCAGTTCCCGCAGCAGGCCGTGGTGCTGCAGCGGCGCAAGGGCTTGTTTGCCCGTTTTTAGATTTTCCGTTTAACCTGCTTTTCCCGTGGATTTTTCCAAACTGTACCGCCCTTCGGCCCTCAACAGCTTCCAGTTCATTGCCCTCACCGGCCTGCTGATGAGCGCCGGCGCGCACCTGATTCTTTACTTTTTTGTGGGCCATATCCCGACGGGCTTCAACTGGCTCTACGTGTGTTGGATAGGTTTTTACATCTTCGGCACCCTCATCAACCTCTTCGGCAAGCCGGGCGACGGCCATCATCACCACCATTAATAGCCGGACCGCAATCTGCACGCGGCATTGCATCGTTTCTACCAGCCCACGCCCGTTTTTCTCTCCCTACCGGTCCCGATGACTCCAACCCTTGCCGCCCCGCCCCTGCCCGCCACCCCAGCCGCCGAGAAGCTGACCCTGGCCGTGGTGGCGGGTGGCCTGCTGGCCCTGCTCCTGGCCCTGGCCGATGCCGACGCCGGTCGCCAGCGCCTATGGTTTTGGGCAGCGCTGGCGCTCATCAGCGGGGGCACGCTGGGCTGGAGTTGGCTCAAGTTTGGCACGCGCCCGGCCGGCGTGCAGCACGACCACCTGTGGCAACGGGCCAGCACCAGCCGGGGCGTCATGGCCTGGGTGACGGGCCTGGTGCTCACTGGCTTCTACGTGCTGCTCTACTGGTTCAGTACCGACGATGGCCACGGCCATTTCGGCCTGCTCGACCACCTGGTGCACCCGCTCGACGGCTTCAGCCAGGCCCTGCGCGGCCGGCCGGCCGACCAGTGGTTTCTCTACGGCACCTTCTACACGCTGGCCGTGCTGCTGATGGGCGCCCGGGCCCTGTGGAAGTACCGACACTCGCGCTACCACCTCATCCGCACGGCATCGGTGATGTTTTTTCAGCTGGGCTTTGCCTTTTTGCTGCCGGGCCTGCTCCAGTTTTTTCAGCAGCCTGAGTACTATTTCAGCTACTTCTGGCCGCTCAAGTATGACTACCTGTTTCCAGCCACGGTGACGGGGCTGCTTCAACACGGCGGGCTGGGCGTATTCATGGTGTTCTGGGGCGCGATGATGTCGTTTTTGGCTACGCCCGTCCTCACTTATTTCTTTGGCAAGCGCTGGTACTGCTCCTGGGTGTGCGGCTGCGGCGGCCTGGCCGAAACCGCCGGCGACCCCTACCGCCACCTCTCCGACAAGAGCCGCGCCGCCTGGCGCTTAGAAGTTCGCCTCATCTATCCTATCCTTGCCATCATCGTGGCCATCACGGCGCTGCTGTGGGTGCATTTTGCCACCGGCAGCACCTTGCTGGGCGAGGCCGGCGGCGTGGCGGCCAAGTGGTACGGCTTCGCCATTGGCGCGGTGTTCTCGGGCGTGGTGGGCGTAGGCTTCTACCCGATTCTGGGCTCGCGGGTGTGGTGCCGCTTCGGCTGCCCTATGGCGGCTTACCTGGGCCTCTTGCAAAAGCACTTCTCCCGCTTCCGCATCAGCACCAACGGCGGCCAGTGCATCTCCTGCGGCAACTGCTCCAACGTGTGCGAGATGGGCATCGACGTGAAGCAGTACGCCCAGCGCGGCGAGCCCATCGTTCGGGCGGCCTGTGTGGGCTGCGGCCTGTGCAGCACCGCCTGCCCCCGCGGTGTGCTCAACCTGGAAAATGGACCGCGCGAAGGGCGGTATCAAGCTTCGCAGTTGATTCATGCGGACTCGCTGCGGATATTGAGCTAGCAGGCAAAAAGCAGCTTTCTACTATGGCCAGATTTATAAAAGCATTTGGTGCGGTGTTGGTATTAGCAGGTAGCGCCTGTAGTCCACTCACGAAGATTCAGTATTTGTGCCCAAACAGCAGCCGCCCTGCCGCTTACAGCACAACATCAGCCCTGCCGCTCTACCCTACCGAGCGGTATTCGGACCGGCCTTTTGCGTTCGAAACCTACCCAAAAGGATTTAATGAATCCCGCGTGTTCCGTTTTGAGGCCTGCCCTGATTCAGCAGCCCAAGCATTCCGACGCATTCCAGCCCTGCCTAAAATAGATAAATCACAACGCCTTGCACAGGGCCCCGGCACCGTTTTCATTGTCAGTAAAAACATTGAAATGGACGAGGCGGAAGTTACAAACAAGGAATGGCAGCATTTTCTCAACTGCATCCATACCGACTCCGCCGAAGAAGTTTATGAGTCCTTTCTGCCTAACGCGAACGCTCAACCACTACCGGATTATTTTAGTAATTCCTTCTACCAACACTTTCCGGTTGTGGGCATCTCTTACGAGCAAGCGCTGGGCTTTTGCCGGTGGCGTGGCGCTATTGTAACCGAGTACTTCAATAAAAGCAGTGGTCCCAAGGTCAAGCACCAGCGGTTCACTTTTCGGCTGCCGACCGAACAGGAATGGGAGTCTGCCGCCGGTAATTTTATCAGCCGCGAGTACGGCACGCCCTGTACCTCGCGCCAAGTGTACGTGCATCCGGCCTCGGCTGCTTATTTGCAAAAACGAGCTCGAACCGATATTCCAGTCGAACAAATTGCCCGCGACATTGCCCAATTCAACGCTGCCAAAACCAGGCTTATATGGTTTAACTGCCAACGTGAGCTGCCTTATTTCCTCAATTCGCCAACCCCTGATTACGCCTACAGCACCGCGCCCAATGACTATGGCCTTTACCACATGATTGGCAACGTAGCTGAATTCGTACAGGAACCAGGCATCACCAAGGGCGGCAGCTACCGCGACCCGCTGGCACTGTGTACCATTGCCAGCCGGGGTAAATACACCGGCCCCGCACCTACTGTTGGGTTTCGGTGTGTGGGCGAGGCGTCTTTTATGCCCTAGAACGGCTTGCTACCCCAAAAACGCCAGTAGCGCCTTATAGAATTGCGCCGGTGATTCCAAGTGCGGAATGTGGCCCACGTTGGGAAGTTCCACCAGCTTGGCTCCCTTGATTTGGGCGGCGGTGCGGCGGCCCAGCGCTGGGTACTGGCCCATTTGGGCCAGCACTTTGGGGTCTTTTATCAGCGCCTTGCCCACCACGGTACGGTCGGCCTGGCCGATAATGAGCAGCGTGGGCACGGTAATGCGGCTGAACTCGTAGCTGACCGGCTGCTGATAAATCATGTCGTAGGTCAGCGCGTTGGCGCGGGCCACTTTGGGGAAGTCGAGGCTGCGGGTTTGGGCGGCCAGGGGCAGCAGCCATTGGTCGTGGGCAGCCGGGTAGCCGTTGGGGTAATAGGTCGCGTGGTACTTGCGAATGCTGGCCTCGGTGCTATTCCGCTCGGTGGCTTCGGCCTGCGCCACGGGCTGGTACGGCACGCCCACGCGGTAGTCTTCTAGGCCAATGGGGTTTTCGAGCACCAGCTTTTCGGTGGTTTCCGGATACATCAGCGCGAAGCGGGTGGCCAGCATACCGCCCATGCTGTGGCCTACGATGGCGGCCTTTTTCACGCCCAGCGTGTCGAGCAGCTGCTTGGTATTGCGCGCCAGCTGGTGAAAGGAATAGTGAATGTCGGCCTTGTCGGACTTGCCAAAGCCGATTTGGTCGGGCACTACCACCCGGAACCCTGCGGCAGCCAGCGTCTTAATCGTTTCACGCCAGTAGGCCCCGAAGAAGTTTTTGCCGTGCAGCAGCACCACGGTCCGGCCGTTCGGCCGGGCGGCGGGCGCCACGTCCATATAGGCCATGCTTAGGGCCTGCCCCTCTATTTTCAACGGCAGCGTTTTGACTGGAAACGGGTAGTCGTAGCCATCCAGCGTGGCATTGAGCGGGGCCGTCTGGGCCGAAGCACGGGGGCCGGCCAGCAGCAACGGCAGCAGGAGCAGCAAGAGGAAGCGAAGCATAGGCAAGGAGATTTATATAACCACGCTTACGCAAAATCTATGGGCGCTGCTCAAGCTGTTGCTTGAGCATGGCGTTGCGGATTCGCAGGAACCTGGTCAGATAGCCGGTTAGAAAAAGGCGGTCGAACCAGCGACCGAGAAATCCCGCCGGGCTGCTGAATTCGAACACGTCGCGCATCCGTGTCCCGCCCGGTGAGGCCTCAAAATAATGGTCGTGCCGCAGGGTTTTGAAGGCGCCCTGCACCAGGTCATCGCGGAAATGATGGGGCGGACTGGCGGCCGTGATACGCACCGTGAGCCGCTGGCGAAAGCCCAAATGCCGGGCCTCCCAGGTCACTACATCGCCCAGCCCAAGGTTGCCGCAGGCGGGCGCATCCAGCACCCGTTCGCCGGTTTGCCGGGCCGAGTCAAGGTGGGCCTGCACGTTGAGCGCCAGCGCGTAGCAGTCCTCCGGCGGAGCGCCAATGAAAGTCTCCAGCTCGATGCGTGCCATGCCGCAGGGCTTTAAGCCGGCAGCCCGGCCAGCACTTTCTTCGCGTTGCTCACGTGGTCGGTGGCGCCGCTCAGGGAGTTGAAGATGTATTGAACAATGCCCTCTTTGTCAATCACAAACGTGACGCGGCCGGGCAGCAGGCCCAGCAGGGCGCGCGGCACCTCGTAGAGCTTGCGTACCTGGCCGTCGGTGTCGGCCAGCAGTTCGAAGGGCAGGCGGTGCTTCTGGGTGAACTTCTGGTGCGAAGCTTCGCTGTCGGAGCTCACGCCAACGACTTCGGCGCCAAGGTCTTTGAAATCTTCGTACTGGTCGCGGAACGAGCAGGCTTCGGCCGTGCAGCCGGGCGTGTCGTCTTTGGGGTAGAAGTACAGCACCACGTGGCGCCCGCGCTGGTCGGAAAGCCGGAAGGTGGCGCCGGAAGTGGTTTTGAGGGTGAAATCGGGGGCGGGCTGGCCTACTTGAAGCATGGGGGTCGGAGTTGATTGAGGGCCGCGGCACGAACGGGCACGGTGCGGCTTTCCGGCGGCGGCGGCATCTTTGCAGTGCATATAGTGCCGGCCGGTCCTTTTTGTTTGGCCGCAGCGGCTTGCTGCGCTCCCCGTTTTATGATTCAGCCCCGCATCAGCGTCATCATTCCGGCCCACAACGAGGCTGGCGCCATTGCATTGGTGCTAGGCGAAATCCCGGCTGGGCTGGCGCAGGAAGTCATCGTGGTCGACAACAACTCGACCGACGACACCGGCGCCATTGCCCGGGCCTGCGGGGCCACGGTGCTGCGCGAGCCCCGCCCCGGCTACGGCTACGCCTGCTTGGCCGGCATGGCCCACGCCTTCGCCCGGCCGCAATCCGAGTGGCCCGACGTCGTCGTATTTCTCGACGGCGACCATTCCGATTACCCCGAACAAATGCCCGAACTTCTGGCCCCGCTCCTGCGCGGGGAGGCCGACCTTGTGATTGGCTCGCGGGCCCTGGGCGAAAGCGAAAAAGGGGCCCTGATGCCCCAGCAGCGGTTCGGCAACTGGCTGGCGGCGCGGCTGCTCAACCTGCGCTACCACGGCAACGTCACCGATTTGGGCCCGTTTCGGGCCATCCTCGTCCCCGCCCTGCTGGCCATCGGCATGGAAGATAAAACCTACGGCTGGACGGTGGAAATGCAGGTGAAAGCCTTCCGCCAGGGCCTGCGCGTGGTGGAGGTGCCCGTGCGCTACCGCCGCCGCATCGGCACCAGCAAGGTGTCGGGCACTGTGCGCGGCACCCTGGGCGCAGGCTATAAGATTCTGTGGACCATTTTCCGGTATTGGTAATGCGCTATCAGGGCTTTTGTCATCCTGAGCGTAGCGAAGGACCTTATCACGACTGAATCCTAAATCATTATTACTAACGCAAGCTTGATAAGGTCCTTCGCAAGCCCAGGATGACAGACGCTTTCACATTGTTACCCCAACCCGCTCTTCGCTGATGCCGCTTCTGCCCATATTGCTGGTGGCGGTTTACGGCCTGTGCCTGCTGTTCATTTTGGGGTTTAGCCTGGGCCAGTGGGAGCTCACGCGGCTGGGCCGGCGGGCCCACCAGGCGCCCCCGCCCCCCCTCCCGCCGGTGCCCGCCGTGTGGCCGCGCGTCACGGTGCAGCTGCCGCTCTACAACGAACAAAACGTGGTAGAGCGCGTCATCGACGCCACTGCCGCGCTCGATTATCCAGCTGATTTGCTGCACATTCAGGTGCTCGACGATTCCAACGACGCGACCGTGGACCTGGCCGCCGCCCGTGTGGCCCACCACGCCGCCCGGGGCCTGCGCATCAGCCACGTGCGCCGGCCCAACCGTGAGGGCTACAAAGCCGGTGCCCTGCGCCACGGCCTGGAAGAAACAGACGGCGAGTTTATTGCCATTTTCGACGCCGACTTTGTGCCCGAAGCCGATTTTCTGCGCCGCACCATTCCATTTTTCCTGCAGGATGAGCAGGTGGGCGTGGTGCAAACCCGCTGGGGCCACCTCAACGAGAATGAGTCCTTGCTCACGCGCCTGCAGGCCTTCGGGCTCGATGCGCACTTTCTTATCGAGCAGGTGGGCCGCACGTTCGCGGGCTTTTTCCTCAACTTCAACGGCACCGGCGGGGTGTGGCGCCGCGCGTGCATCGACGATGCCGGCGGCTGGCACACCGACACCCTCACCGAAGACCTCGACCTGAGCTACCGCGCCCAGCTGCGCGGCTGGCGCTTTGTGTATCGCCCCGAAATCGTGGCGCCCGCCGAGCTGCCCGCCGTGATGGACGCCCTCAAGTCGCAGCAGTTCCGCTGGACCAAGGGCGCCGCCGAAACCGCGCACAAGCACCTGGGCCCCGTGTGGCGCTCCGGCCAGCCGCTGGCCGTGAAGCTGCAGGCCAGCTTCCACTTGCTTAACAGTAGCGTGTACGTCGTCATCATGCTCATGGCTTTGCTGAGCGTGCCGCTGGTGTTTGTGCGGGCGCAGTTTGCCGAGTACAAGGTGGTGTTCCAATTAGCCTCTGTTTTCCTGTTCGGCTTCACGCCGCTCGTTTATTACTACTATTCAGCTTGGCGGCTGGCGCACCCCGACAAGCCGTTGTGGCGCTACCCGGGCTTTTTTCTGCTGTTTCTGTCGGTCTCGATGGGGCTGGCGCTGCACAATGCCCGGGCGGTTATTTTGGGCTGGCTGGGCCGGCGCACGCCTTTTGTGCGCACGCCCAAGGCCGGTACGGCGCCCGCGGCCCGGCGCCGCCGCTACCGCACGGGCGGCGTGGGCCCGCTGGTGGCGCTGGAGGGGTTGCTGGCCGCTTACTTTGCTTTCGGCTGGGGCGCCGGCGTCTACTTCCACGATTTCGGGCTGCTGCCTTTCCACACCTTGCTCACGGTGGGCTTTGCAGCCATCTTTTATTATTCGGTGCGCCATGCCCGTTAAGCTTCCCTCGCTTTCGCAATGCGCCGCCCTGCTGCTGTCGGGCGCCGCCTACGCGGCCTTGGCCTACGCCACGCCGCGGGCGCAATTTGGGCAGCTGGTTGGCTTGTTTGCGGTAGCGGGGCTGGCCTATTGGTGGCTGCTGCGCACCCGCGTGCCGTTGCGCTGGGGCCTGGGCGCGGCGCTGGCGTTCCGGCTGCTGTGGCTGCCCGCCTTGCCGGCCTTGTCCGACGATGTGTATCGCTTCCGCTGGGACGGCCTACTGGTGGCCAACGGCGTCAACCCCTTCCGCTTTCGGCCCGACGAGCTGATTGCCGACGGCGCCCGCGCTGCACTGCCCGGCGAGGCCACCCGCGCCGCCGTGCTGCCCGAGCTGCAGCAGCTCTACCGGCAGCTCAACTCGCCGCACTACTACTCGGTGTACCCGCCCATCTGCCAATTCGTGTTTGGCACCAGCGCCCGGTTATTTCCAGCCTCCGAGGTGGGGTTTGCCACCTGTCTGCGTGTGGTCATTCTGGCGGCCGAGGCGGGCACGGCTTGGCTGCTGCTTACCTTATTGCCCTTACTGGGCTGGCCGGCGCAGCGGGCGCTGAGCTACCTCCTGCACCCGCTGGTCATAGTGGAGCTCACCGGCAACCTTCACTTTGAAGGCCTCGTGTTCGGCTTCGTGCTGCTGGCGCTGTGGCTGCTGAGCCGGCAGCGGTGGATGGCCTCGGCGGGGGCGCTAGGGCTGGGCGTGGCCACCAAGCTGCTGCCGCTGCTGGTGCTGCCGCTGCTGGTTCGGCGGCTGGGCGGGCGGCGCTTTGCGGCCTACGCGGCACTGTGTCTGGGCACGGCACTACTCCTGTTTGGTCCGTTTTTATCCGTTGATTTATTTGCCAATATCGCCCGCAGCCTCAAGCTTTACTTCCGCAGCTTCGAGTTCAACGCGAGTGTGTACTACCTCTTGCGACCCGTCGGCATATGGCTCACCGGCTACAACCAGATTGCTATTATCGGCCCTAGCCTGGCCCTGCTGAGCGGCCTGGCGGGCCTCACGCTGGCCTGGCGCGAGCGGCGGCTGGCAATGGCTTCGCTCTCGCCCACGCTGCTGCTCATGCTCACGGCCTACTACGCGGCAGCCACCACCGTGCACCCTTGGTACCTCACGCTGCTGGTGGGCCTGGGCACGCTCACACGCTTCCGCTTTGCCCACGTATGGGGCGGCCTGGCCATCCTCTCCTACGCCGCCTACCAAACCCCGTCCTATACCGAAAACCTATGGCTGGTGGCCCAGGAATACGCAGGTGCGTATGCGGTGCTCGTCTGGGAGCTGCGCGCTACTTGGGCCAGTAAGCGTAGCGGCGCTGGGCTTTGAGTTGCAGCGTGCGGCCGTCCCAGGTAGCCTGGTGCAGCAAAATATTGGGATACTCTTTGGCGAAGAGGTAGGTGTTCGCTTTGTCCGGCGCCAGCTGCACGGTCACGCGCCACGCGGCCGGGTTGAGGGCGTCGGCGGGGGCTTCAGCAGTCGTCAGGTGGGCCTGGTAATACACGGGTGGCTTGGCCCGGTTGGTTTGCTGCAGGTCGAGTACCGTGAGGTCGAAAGCCGGCTTCTGGTCGAATCGCAGGCTGCGCAGGGTGTAGGGCAAGGCATCTTCCAGAAACACATCACGGCGCAGGTCGCGGCTGTTGCTGCCCTCGCCGTCCCAGTACGAGTGGTACCACATTTCGAAGTTCACACCGTCGTCGATGATGGACTTGAACGTGTTGCCGCACCATTCCTGCGCCGTGGTGGTCATCTTGTAGAGCGCCACCGGCTGGTCGCGGCGGAAGAACAGCGACGTCAGGTAGTGGTACGGGTACTCGTCGGCCTGAATGGAGCAGAACTGGTTGATTTTCATCACCGGAAACAAGTCGGCCCGCTGGTAGTCGTCGGTTTTGACGTTATACTCCTGGTTGAACTCCTCTTTCACCGTAATCATGGTGTACTCGAAGGCGCGCTTTTTCTTATAAACCACCCGCTCCGCCGCGTACGTCGCCACTTCGGCCAGGCCATCTTCCCACAGCTTATTCATGGCCCAGCCCTGGTCGAAATGCGGCAGTACGGCCTGCAACGCCTGCGCCGAAGCAGGCGCCCGTCCTTGGGCCTTCTCTTTTTCGGGGGCGCTACAGCCCAGCACCGATGCACTTAGTAACAGCGGAAGCAGGGCAGTTCGAAGAGGAGAACGAGGCATAAGAACAGGGAGAAAAGGCCGTAAAGGTACCGGCACGGGCGCATTAAAAAATTTAATGCCGCGCGGCAGTCCATTCAATACGAAGAAAAGACCCTACCAAGATTGCCGTGCATCCCAAAGCAGCCCGTCCGACTACTTATATATCTTACGGCCGCGCTTCAGCCACGGGCTCCACACCGCCGAATAGGGGTGCACGTTCGGCGTAGGGCCGGCCGCATTCTCCACCGGGTAGCCCTCGTTCACCCACTCAAAAAGGCCGCCGTAGAGGTTGCGCACGTTCTCAAAACCCAACGCCCGCAGCCGGTCGCCGAGGCGCTCGCTGCGGTAGCCCACCGAGCAGTACACCACCACCGGGCGCCGGCGGTCCACGCCTGCCAATTCGGCCGTGGGCACCGCGTCGTAGGGCAGCAGCTCGGCGCCGCGCAGATGGCTCACGCCGTACTCGGCCGGGCTGCGCACGTCGAGCAGCAGCGGCGCGTCGGGGCCGCTCAGCTGCTGCGCCAGCGCGGCCGGCGCCACCGTGGGCACGGTGTGCTTGTACAAGAGCCGGAGCATTTGGTCGTAGGCCACGGACGAGCCAGCGGCGCGCGCGCCTTCGTCGGGGCCGCAGCTGCTCAGGCCAAACAGGCCCAGGCACAGGCAGGAACAGGCCAGGAAGGGAAAATACATGCCGAACATCGCGCGGAGTACCGTCTAAAACGCTATAAAAAAGGCTAGCGGCGGCGCACGTGGATGCGCACCCGCTCGCCGTCTTCGCTGGTGGTGGGCTGCACGTCGATGCGGTCGGCTTCGTCAAAATAAGTAGCCAGGCCGCGCACGATGCCCACGGCCAGCCCGCCCATGCGGCGCGGCGACACGTAGTCGATGTACAGCTCGTTAGGGCTCAAACGCGTCACGTCGAGCACGGGCGGGGAGTTTTCGGTGTGCTCGGCCCGCACCTGCTTGTGCATGGTCAGCTCGGTGTTTTCAATCATGTCCAAGGTTTTCCACTCGGGCTTGAGCAGCTTCTGGTACATGTACATCAGGTCGGGCACGAGGTACTCGCCGAACTTCTCGTGCAGCTCACCGGCCGGAATCCCGGTCATCTCGGCGGCATGGCCCACCAGGGCGTACACGTGGGCGTCGGGGTACACGGTTTTGTGGTCAAACTCCACGTTTTCCAGGCCTGAGAGCTCCATGAGCTTCACCCAGGTGCTGTGGTCGTATTGGGTTTGCACGTAGCGCTTTAACAAAGTGAGGATGGTTCCGTGCATGCAATCAGAATTATAGAATGGGGTATTAAGCAATTACCGCCCATCGGCCGGGCGGGCCAACGGGCGGTAACGCTTTGGTAAGTACGCGCAGATGGCAGCTAGGCTACCCCTATCGCGCACTTTTTGTTTCTTTAAATATTACCCACCACCGTCATGGTGCTCAAAGTGGGGTTCACGCTGCCGCCTTCGGGCTCCACAGTCATGGCAAAGGTTTGGGCGCTGGCGATGTCTTTCATCGACTGCAGGCCCTGGCCGGTAGCCGTGGTGGCCGTGAGCACGCCGGCGTCAATGGGCTTGCCTTTGTCGAGGGCCCACAGCTGGTACTGCTTGCCGGCGGGCAACGCGGGTAGGCTGCGCACGTCGACGAACACCTTGTGGGTGGCCGGGTTGAACAGCACGCGGGCCCGGGCCGCGGGCGCGGTTTTGGTGCCGGCCAGGGCCACGGCTTTGAATTCATCGCTGCGCAGCACCTGGTTTTCCTGGCGCAGCTCGCCCAACTGCCGCTGCACTACCTGCGTGGTGCTGGCAAAGCGCGACTGCTCGTTTTGCATGGCCACCAGCTCGGAACTGGCATTTTGCCAGCGCGAATACAGCATGGCGTTCAGCCCCAAACTCAGCAGCAAGGCCACCGAGGCGGCCATGGCCCACACCGAGCGCGAGGCCGCCGGCGCTTCGGCCGCGGGCGTGAAGGGGCGCACCACCGCTTCGCCGGCAGCCGGCTGGGCGGGAGTGGCAGCACGGGGCGCCTGAGCTGCAGCATCCACATCAGCGCGCAGGGCGCTATTGGGGGTAGCGTTGGGGGCGGGTGCGGCAATCTGGGCCATTACGTTGCCGAGTACCCGCTCGCGCAGGCCGGCCGGGGGCGTGAGGGCATGGGCTTCGGCGTAAAAACCAAGGGCCTGCTGCACTTGCTCCAACTCCTCGCGGACCTCCGGGTGCCGGGCAGCCTGAGCTTCCACCGCGGCCTGTTCGGCCGGCGAAAGCTCTCCGAGAGCGTATTGCTCCAGAATGCCCGATTCAATATATTCTTGGATATTTTCCACGATTTCAGTTAGCGAATGAGTTTGCTGAGGACTTTGATAGCAGTGCGGGCACGGGTTTTCACGGTTCCCAGCGGGATGTTGAGTTCCTCCGCCACTTCACTTTGGGTGAAGCCCTCGAAGTAGAGAAGGTCGATAATCTGCTTTTGCTCGGGAACCAGCTTTTGGGTGATTTCCTGCAGACCAATGTGCTCGGGGCGGAAGGACGTCGGCGCTGCCTGGCGTTGCGCGGTCAGACTATCGTCCAGCCCCTGAGTGCGGCTACCTACGCGGTGCTGCCGGGAGCGGATTTTATCAATGCTCAGATTTCGGCAAATATTCAGCACCCACGTAAAGAGGCGGCCCTTGCTGGGGTCGTAGCTGGCAAAGGCGTGCCAGATTTTGACCAGCGCTTCCTGCAGCACGTCCTCGGCCTCATCTTCGGCCTTCACAATGCGGAAGATGACGCCGTAGAGGGCCGCCGAATATCGGTCGTAGAACAGCGTCATGGCCGATTCGTCGCGCGCCTGCAGGCGTCGGACGAGGTCCGCCTCGGCGGCGGGTGGCAGGGAGATTAAAGATGTATCGGACACAGGAGTGACTGAAAATGAGAGATGAATGCCAACGCGGGCACCATGCGAAGCGCACGAAAATACGGCGGTGCCCGCAATAACCCGCCGCTGTATACGCCTATAACCGTATACACAACCGAACTGCCCGGCGGCTGGTTAGACCTGGCAGCGGCCCGGCGCGGCTGCACCTGGCCATTCAACTGCCCCTCCTCTCCTGCTTTTGCCATGCCCATCGAATCCTTCAACCCCCACACCGGGCGCGTGCTGCGCCGCTTCACGGCCTTTAGCTGGGTCAAAACCGAACGCATCCTCGGCCAGGCGCACCGCGCGGCGGCCGACTGGCGCGCCGCCACCTTTGCGCACCGCGCGGGCATCTTGCGCAAGGCGGCTACCCTGTTGCGCGAGCGCCAGGACGAGCTGGCCCGCCTCATGGCCCTGGAAATGGGCAAGCCCGTGACCGATGGCCGCGCCGAAGCCCTGAAGTGCGCCACCTGCTGCGACTTCTACGCCGAGCGCGCCGAAGGCTTTCTGGCCGACGAGCTGATTGAAACCGACGCCGGCCACAGCTTCATCAGCTACCAGCCGCTGGGCGTGGTGCTGGCCATCATGCCCTGGAATTTTCCGCTGTGGCAGGTGGTGCGTTTCGCTGCCCCGGCCCTGATGGCCGGCAACGTGGGCCTGCTCAAGCACGCCTCCAATGTGCCGCAGTGCGCGCTGGCTTTGGAAAAGATATTTCACGACGCGGGCCTGCCGCCGGCTTGTTTCCGCACGCTGCTCATTGGGTCCGATTTGGTAGAAAAGCTGCTGGCCGACGACCGGGTGCGCGCCGCCACGCTCACGGGCAGCGAGGGTGCGGGCGCCTCGGTGGGCGCTTTGGCCGGGCAGCACATCAAGAAAATGGTGCTGGAGCTGGGCGGGTCCGACCCATTCATTGTGCTGGCCGACGCCGACGTGGCCTTGGCTGCCAAAACCGCCGCCCAGAGCCGCATGATAAATGCCGGCCAGAGCTGCATTGCCGCCAAGCGCTTCATCGTGGAGAAGCCGGTGCTCAAGGATTTCCTCAACCAGCTGAAAACTCACCTCCTCGCCTTCCGCCCCGGCGACCCGCTGGATGATGCGACCCAATATGGCCCGATGGCCCGCCCCGACCTGGCCGACGAACTCACCCAGCAAGTAGAAGACTCGGTGGCCCAAGGCGCCAAAGTGGAGCTGCACGGCGGCCAGGCCAAGCCCGGCACCGCCCTGTTCCGTCCCATGATACTGTCCAACGTGAAGCCCGGCCAGCGCGCTTACACGGAGGAGTTCTTCGGCCCCGTGGCCCTGGTGCTCGAAGCCAAAAACGCCAATGATGCCGTGCGCCTGGCCAACGACTCCCGCTTCGGCCTGGGCGCGGCGGTGTGGACCCAGGATGCCAAGAAGGGCGAGGAAATGGCTCGCCAGATTGAAAGCGGGGCCGTATTCGTCAACGGCCTCGTGAAATCCATGCCCGAGCTGCCGTTTGGCGGCGTGAAGAAGTCGGGCTATGGGCGGGAGCTTTCGTATCTGGGAATCCGCGAGTTTGTGAATCAGAAGTCGATTTGGGTTGGGAAGGAAATGGCGCCGGAGGCGAAGAAAAAAGTGGAGTAAACGGCCCATCACCTGCCTTCGACACACGAGGGAGCTCCTGCTGCTGGTTTCGCTGGGCAGGCTTTTTGGGGCGGGCACAGCAGCTGGCTTCCTGGGCTGGCAGCGCCGTAACACCTTCCGGAACCCCCTGAAACTGGGGAAGCTGGGCGCTACGGGGCTGTCCCGTTACCTTTAGGCGTATGAACCGCTACTGGCTACTCTGCCTTCTGTGCTGGCTGACACTGCCGGGGATGGCCCAGCCGCGAGCCCGCGCAAAGCAGGAACCAGTTGATAAAGGCCGCGTCTTGCAGGATTCTATGCACGCCCTGCACCGGCATGCGGTGTACGGTTTCCCTCAAGATGTAGAACGGCTGGCTACGCAGTTGCTGGCGCAATACCCCGCCGCCTACGGAGCCGACTTCCAGTACCCGCCTACCTGGCCGCGATACTGGGGCACTGGAGTCCGCACGCCCTACCAGCCAATGGTGTACGCCTACCGCGCCGAGGCGCGGCGACAGCGCGGCAATTTTGCCGGTGCCGAAGCCGACCTGACCCAAACCATCGCCCTCGCGGCCAGCGACTACCCCTATTACGAAGGCCACCTGAGCTACTCAGCCCCCGCCCAGGTGCTGCTGAAACAAGCCTACTACGAGCGGGCTACCCTCCGCCGCGGCCCGCTCAACAACCCCGCCGGAGCCTGCGCCGACCTAGCCGCCGGGTACGAGCTGGACCCCGACCCCAAGCCGGCACTGGACTGGCACGGCTGCCTGGTACCCGCTACCCACGCGCCGCGCACCAGCGAAGAGATGCATCAGGCCCAACGCGACCTTGCCGATTCGCTGGCCAGCGCGCAGCGCCTGCTGGCCACGGGCCGCTTGGCGCGGGCCGAAACGCTGCTGGCTCAGCTGGAAGCGGGCCACGTGGGCCGTTACGCATGGGTGCAGCCACGCTATAAA
This sequence comes from Hymenobacter monticola, assembly GCF_022811645.1. Classification (NCBI taxonomy): domain Bacteria; kingdom Pseudomonadati; phylum Bacteroidota; class Cytophagia; order Cytophagales; family Hymenobacteraceae; genus Hymenobacter; species Hymenobacter monticola. The sequence goes on from NZ_CP094534.1 coordinate 4,498,767, forward strand.
AGCCCGGTCCCGCTCCTCAACACCACGTACCTGCGCAGCGAGCTGGCCCTTCGGCGCGGGCAGTACGCCGAGGCCCGCACGCTGCTCGAAAGCCTAGTGGCCCAACAACAGCCGCAGCCCTTGCACTACTACGCGCTGGGCACCCTGAAAATAGACCATTTCCAAGACCGCGATGGCGGCTGCGCCGACCTGCGCTGGGCCTACGCGCACAACCCCGACACCCTCGGCTGGCGCCCCGACTGGCGCGGCTGCGCATTGCCCCGCCGGCAGCTACCGGTGACGCCAGCAGACGTACTCACCTACCGCAACGCCTACGCTGACTCACTAAAGCAAGCTGATATTTATTTGACAGGCAAGCAGTTTCTGCGGGCCGAACGCCTGCTCACGCGGCTGCTCACGACCCGGGCCGCCGCCCGTTTTGTGGCCCCGTATGCGCCCCTGAATCGGCCTACGACCGATGCCGCGCTTACGCATGCCGACCGCATACTAACCCGCGACTACCGCTCCCGCGCCTACGAGGGACTTGCCGATTATGCCCGCGCCGCCGCCGACCTGGATACGCTCATCGACAACGTTTTCTATGCCGGCGGGTCGGGGCGGTACCACTGCCGGCGCGGCGTGCTCCGCGCCGACTACCTGCACGACCGGGACGGGGCCTGCGCCGATTTTGCCCGCTGCTACCAGACGCGCCGCTACGCCGATTTTCAGGCCCCGCCGGGGCGGCCCCAATGGCGCAACTGCTCTTTGCCTGGGCGCACCCCATTCACCTGGCTCGCCAACGCGCTGCCCGATGACGGGGCCCTGCGGCTGGGTTATTTCAGCCAGGGCGCCACCAAAGCCCTGGAAGTGGGCTACTACCGCTACACCACCGGAAACAGTTATTCCCAGCACGGCCCTTCGGCGGGGCTGGAAATGGGCGCCGGGCCACGGCATTACGTGCTGGCCCCTAAGCTGAGCTACGAGGCCACGGCCGCCTTTTGCGGTACCCGGCTGGACGTAGCGTATTACGTGGTCAATTTCCGAACTGGCGGCCTGCGCCTTACGCCCCAGGCAGGCCTGTTGCTGTGGGGCTTCCTCAACGTTTTCTACGGCTATTCCATCCCCCTCACGGGCAGCGACTTGCCGGAACTAGGCCCGCACCGCATCGGCTTCCACCTCAATTTTACGGACAACGGGCCTAGCTTCAAAATCGGCGGCTGAACCGGGTCACCAAATCAGCACCAACCCCGCAGCCGGTAAACCAACCAGCCGGTTGTTTCATGGATGAGCAAACTCAGGTTTTCCAGGGCCGAAGCATTGGGAACCAGCCAGTAGCCCGGCGACCAGCTGCGGTCGGTGCTGCGGTAGCCGGCCGGGAAGGCCAGGGGCTGCAGGCCCACCTTACGGAAGCAGCCCAGCGCCCGCCGCTCGTGGAAGGCCGAGGTGACGAGGACAAGCGTGTCGACGCCGGGGTAGCGGGCCAGCAGGCGCTTGGTGAACAGCGCGTTTTCGCGGGTGTTGCGGCTGCTGTCTTCCACGATGATGTCGGAATTGGGCACGCCGGCCAGGCGCAGCAGCGTGGCCAGGTCGGAAGCCTCGGTATGAGCTTTGGCCAACACGGCGCCCGAGCCGCCGGATACGATGATGCGCCGCACCCGCCGGGCCCGGTACAGCCACAAAGCGTGGGTGAGGCGGTCGGCCCCGGCGCCGAGGTAGGCGCGGTCGTGCGGCGACTTATTGACCTGGGTGATGCCGGTGAGCAGCACGGCGGCATCGGCGCGGGCAGGGAGGGCGGCCAGCGGCACGGCCGGCAGTTCCCAGGCCAGCAAGGCTTCGTTGGTGAGGGCGGGGTTGGTGGCCAGCAGCGCGAGGGCGGCGGCCGCTACCAGCCACTGCCGCTGCCGGCGCGGCTGCCGGGCCACCAGGGCGCCGAGCAGCAACACCAGCAGCCACACGGTGGGCAATAAAACGAGGTCGAGGACCTTGGAGAGGATAAAAAACATGCCCAAAGGTAGGCCGCCAGAGCGGCGGCCGGCCTTCGCTACTACTATTCGGTGTGGGGCATGAAGGCCCGCAGCCGGGCCAGCTGGGCCTGCACGGCTTCTTCGGTGGTGAGGTTGTCGCACTCGAGCATGCGCCCCTGGCAGTAGCTCACAAAGAAAGGCGCCACTTTCTGTTGCATCAGCTTCTTGGCCACGGGGTTCTCGTCGGAATCGAGGCGCACAAACAAGATGGTTTCATTGCCGGGGTCGTCCACGAACTTGGCAAAGGGCGGGGCCAGGGCCTGGCAAATGGCGCAATCCTCGGAGGTAAACTTGGCAAACACCTTCATGTGCTCGTGCGTGAGACGGCGCAAGCCTTCGTCGTTGGTATCGACCACGTGTTTGCGTTCTGCTTCGGTCATGGGAAACGGGCGTGAATGGGTGCCTTAAACTCTTTTTTTATGGAGGAGGTTTCTGGCACCCCATGCCGCGCCTACTTCCGCAGCAGCAGTTCGCGGATGTACTTCACCGGCGCGCTGCCGTAGCTCAGGAAGTTTTCGTTGAAGGCTTTCAAGTCGAAGTCCTTGCCTTGTTTCTGCTTGAGCTCTTCGCGCAGGGCGTAAATCTCGGTGTAGCCCGTGAAGTAGCTGCTGAGCTGCACCTGGCTCAGGGTGGCGCGCAGCCACTTGCCACGGGCCTCGGCTTCTTCCTGGAAACCCTCGCGGCGCAGCAGGCCCACCACCTCGGCCTCGCTCATGTTGTCGACCTGAATGGCGTGGTCGATGACAGCGTTCAGCGTGGAGCGCATGTTCCACTTGTCCCACAGCAGCCACATTTCGTCGGAGTTGCGGCCGTAGCCGTTTTCCAGCATCATGCGCTCGGCGTACACGGCCCAGCCCTCAATCATGGCGCCGTTGCCGAAAATGCTTTTCACCAGCGAGGGCGAGCGGTTGGCGTACACCAGCTGCGTGTAGTGGCCCGGAATGGCTTCGTGGATGTTGAGAATCTGCAGGGTGTAGTCGTTGTACTCGCGCAGGTAGCTTTCGGCCTGGGCGGGCGTCCAGTCGGCCGGAATGGGCTCCACGTTGTAGTAGGTGTTGGCGCCCTTGTCGTAGGGCCCAGGGGCCGACACGCTGGCGCCCGCGCCGCTGCCGCGCATGTAAAGCGGCGTTTCGCGCACCACCAGCGGCTTGCTGGGGTCCTGGGTGAGCAGCTTTTTCTCGTTCACGAACGCCACCAGCGTCGGAATCTGGCGCTTCACAGCGTCCACGAAGCCGTCGCGCGGGGCGTGCTTGAGCGTGAGCTGGTTGATGACGGCCGTAATCAGGCCCAGCGTGTCGGCCGGGGCTTTCTGGCCGGGGAAATATTTGGGATAGAGGCGCGCGGCGCGGCGGCCCATGTCGTGCAGCAGTTCGGCCTTGTGTTTTTGGGCTTCCTGGTACAGCTCGGCCGCCGAAAAGCGCGACTGAATATCGTAGGCAAATTTCTGCTCAAACAGCTCCTTGCCGATGCGGAACGAGCGGAACTGACCCTTGCTCAGCACATCCTTTTCCAGGAAGCTCATGTAGCCCTGCACGGCTGTGCGGGCGGCCGCCACGCGGTCCATCATCGCCTTTTTCTCGGCGGCGCTCAGGCCCGACTTCTTCACCGAATCGGCCAGGGCCGGACCAAGCACCGCGAGGCCGCCGGCGTTTTGCTTGAGGGCCAGGGCAGTGTGCTCCTTCGTGGGGTTGCTGATGTTGGCCTTGGCAGCGGCGTAAAACTCCGCCGCGTGGCTGATTTTGTCGGAGATGTTGCGCAGGCGGCGGTCCAGGCGGTAGTGGCGGCCGTTGAGCAGCTCGCCCACGGCTGCACCGAGGTTGTAGCTGGCGGGGTTCCACTGCCAGGACTTGAGCGTGTCGGCGTACCAGCGCTCGGCGCGCAACTCGTTTCGGAGCAGGCGCAGGTCAATCTGGTTGTTGGGCGAGAGGCTGTCGGCCGAGAACTTGCCCAGCGCAGCCAGGTACTTTTGGGCAAACGCGTCGTCGCTTTGTCGCTGGGCGGCGTTGGGAATCACCAGCAGCGAGTCGTATTTGTGGTAGCCCTGGCTGCTGGCGTAGTCGGGGTTTTGCCGCCACAGGGCTTCAATGAACTGGTTTTTGAAGGCATCGAAGCGGGTGTCGGCGCCAGCGGTAGCGGTGCCGGACTTTTCGGCTTGGGAACAACCGGCTAGCGCGAGGGCCAGCAGAGAGAGGTAGCGGAATTTCATAGGCAAGGATTGACCAGCGTCTCGGCGTTGCTGATGTTGAGTGATATTGCAAGGTTGGGTTCGTTCAACGCGGAGACGAGAAGTGTCACATCTCTGCAATCGCTCTTATGGACCCAATGCCCAAAGGAACACCCCAAACCCGCCGCGTTGCAAAGCGCCGCCGTAGGTTTGTCCCGCCGTTCGGCCTTTCCGTACAAGCCCAACCCTCTCCACCCAAAATTCCCGCATGAACTCCCGCATCGAACACGACTTTCTGGGCGAACGCAGCCTGCCCGACACCGCCTACTACGGCATCCAGACGCTGCGCGCCCTTGAAAACTTCGCCATCACCGGCATCCCCATCAAGGCCGAGCCGTTGTTTGTGCAGGCCTTGGCCTACGTGAAAAAAGGCGCCGCCCTGGCCAACAAAGAGCTGGGCGTGCTGCCCGCCAACATCGCCGACGCCATTGCCGCCGCCTGCGACCGGGTGGCCCAGGGCGAGTTCGACAACCAGTTCCTGACCGACATGATTCAGGGCGGCGCGGGCACTTCGGTGAACATGAATGCCAACGAAGTCATCGCCAACGTGGCCCTCGAAATGATGGGCCACCAGAAGGGCGAGTACCAGTACTGCCACCCCAACAACCACGTCAACTGCTCGCAAAGCACCAACGACGCCTACCCCACCGCCTTCCGCATCGCCCTCAACAACAAGCTGGTGGGCTACCGCGAAACCTTAGTGGCCCTGGCCGACGCCTTTGCCCAGAAGGCCGAGGAGTTCCGCGACATTCTGAAAATGGGCCGCACCCAGCTGCAGGACGCCGTGCCGATGAGCATGGGCGACGAATTCCGCGCTTTCGCCACCAACCTGCGCGAGGAGCTGCTACGCATCGACGACTCGCGCCGGCTGATTGACGAAATCAACATGGGCGCCACCGCCATCGGCTCGCGCGTGAACGCCCCCACCGGCTACCCCGAGCTCGTGACCGAGCACCTGCGCCGCATCACGGGCCTGAACCTGAGCCTGGCCGGCGACTTGTTTGAGGCCACCTACGACACCGGTGCTTACGTGCAGCTCTCGGGCGTGCTGAAGCGCACGGCAGTGAAGCTCAGCAAAATCTGCAACGACCTGCGCCTGCTGTCCTCGGGCCCGCGCACGGGCATCAACGAAATCAACCTGCCGCCCTTGCAGCCCGGCTCCAGCATCATGCCCGGCAAGGTGAACCCCGTGGTGCCCGAGGTGGTAAACCAAACGGCCTTCTACGTCATCGGGGCCGACCTCACGGTGACCATGGCCGCCGAAGCCGGCCAGCTGCAGCTCAACGTGATGGAGCCGGTTATCAGCTTCGCGCTGTTCACTTCCATTTCCTACATGACCAACGCCTGCCGCACCCTGCGCGACAAGTGCGTCATCGGCATCACGGCCAACAAGCAGCACGCCGAAAACCTGGTGCGCAACAGCATCGGCATCGTCACGCAGCTTAACCCGGTCATCGGCTACGAGGCCTCCGCCGAAATCGCCAAAGAGGCGCTGAAAACCGGCAAGTCGGTGCACGACATTGCCGTGACGGAGCGCGGGCTGCTGACGCAGGAAAAGTGGGACGAGATTTTCACGTTTGAAAACCTGATTCGGCCGGTATTCAAGCAGTAGTGCAATTCTGCTAAGCGCAGCCGCGAAACCTCACCCCTGGCCCCTCTCCTCAGGAGAGGGGAGCCTGACGATTAACGTTCGGAGTTGGACTGGTGTCCCCTCTCCTGAGGAGAGGGGGTCAGGGGGTGAGGTTTCGCGGCTGCGCTTGGCAGCATATTCTTTTTAATACTTCCTACCCCATGCGCCCCTTCCTCTTTCTCGCCTGCCTCCTGCTTGCCGCTTCCTCCGCCCGCGCCGCGCGGGTCGACACCCTCAACATTCCCAGCGCGGCCATGCATAAAACCTACCGTGCCAACGTGGTGCTGCCGGCCTCCTACGCCAAGAATAAGAAGGCCAACTACCCCGTGCTCTACCTGCTGCACGGCGCCTATGGCCACTTCGACAACTGGCTGACCAAGACGCCCGATAAACAACTTCTGCACCGCTTGGCCGACCAGTACAACCTGATTATTGTGAACCCTGAGGGCGAAACCTTTAGCTTCTACCTCGACAGCCCGGTGAAGGCCGACAGCCAGTTCGAAACCTACCTCACCAAGGAAGTCATTCCGGCCATCGACCAGGCCTACCGCACCGTGCGCGACCGCAAGGGCCGCCTCATCACGGGCCTCTCCATGGGCGGTTTCGGGGCGATGTACCTCTCGGCCCGCCACCCCGACCTGTACGGCGCTGCCGGCAGCATGAGCGGCGCGCTGGAGCTGAGCAGCGCCAACCGCAAGCTCACGCCCGACGAGCTGGCCTGGCGCACCAAAAACCTGCTGCCCATCATGGGCTCGGAGGAACAAAACCCTGCGTTTTTCAAAGCCAATTCGGTGGTGAACATGGTTGACCAGATGCAGCAAAACGGCCTGCCCCTCATCTTCGACTGCGGCGTCGACGATGGCCTCATCGACATCAACCGCGAGATGCACCGCCGGCTGGTGTACAACCACACCCCGCACGACTACACCGAGCGCCCCGGCGCCCACACCTGGGAATACTGGCAAACGGCGTTGCCCTACCAGGTGCAGTTTTTCGGGCAGGTGCTGAAGGCCAACGGCGTGGCCGTGCCGTTGTAAGAACCCCGCCCAGCTATATCCAATGGGCACCGGCGGCCGTACTGTTCAGGTAACCACCCTGCCCGTTGTCATGTCCACTTCCCTTCTCCCGCGCTTGCTGTTGCTGGCGTTGCTGGCCGGCTGCGGCCAAAAGTCCGACGGCACGTCCTACGGCGTGAACCCCGCCAAGCACCCCGACGGCCATTTGCTGGCCCCCAAAGACAGCGGGCGCGTCGACCACGAAACCCACCGGGGCATGCCCAAAGCCACCGAGGCCACCGTCATTAGCAACGGCAGCACGCAGGGGCACGTGGGCCACCCGGGGCAGTAGGGCCTCCGCGCATCGCACCGCCCGGCCAACAATCCCGCGCCGGCCCGGTTCTATGCCGCACCTTTCCCAAAACCCCTTTCCATGAAATACCACCTGCTGGGCCGTACGGGCCTGAAAGTTTCCGAGCTTTGCCTCGGTACCATGACGTTTGGCGCCGTCGGCGGTCGCTTTGCTGCCATTAATGGCGTCGACCAGGCCGGGGCCGATGCTCTGGTGAAACGCGCCGTGGAAGCCGGCATCAACTTCCTTGACACGGCCAACATCTATACTGAAGGCCAGTCGGAGGAAATCACCGGCCAGGCCATTCACAACCTCGGGCTGCGGCGCGACTCGCTCATCCTGGCCACCAAGGTGCGCGGCAAGATGGGCGACGGCCCCAACGACGCCGGCCTCACCCGCCAGCACATCATGGCCCAGGTAGAAGGCTCGCTCAAGCGCCTCAAAACCGACTACATCGACCTCTACCAAACCCACTCCTACGACCCGCTCACGCCCTTCGAGGAAACCCTGCGCGCCCTCGACGACCTCGTGCGCCAGGGCAAGGTGCGCTACATCGGGGCCAGCAACGTGGCCGCTTGGCAGCTGATGAAGGCCCTCGGCATCTCGGAGCGCCAGCACCTGGAGCGCTACCAGAGTCTGCAGGCCTACTACACCATCGCGGGCCGCGACCTAGAACGCGAGCTCGTGCCCCTGCTGCAAGACCAGCAGCTCGGCCTGATGGTGTGGAGCCCCCTGGCCGGCGGCTTCCTCTCGGGCAAATACACCCGCGAAAACCCCACCGGCGAAGGCCGCCGCAGCAACTTCGACTTCCCGCCCGTGAACAAGGAGCTGGCTTTCGACATCATCGACAAATTGCGCCCCATGGCCGAAGCCAAAAACACCACCGTGGCCGCCCTGGCGCTGGCCTGGCTGCTGCACCAGCCGGTGGTGAGCACCGTCATCATCGGCGCTAAAAAGATGGACCAGCTCGAAGACAACCTCAAAGCCGTGGACGTGCAGCTTACCCCCGACGAGCTCAAGCAGCTGGAAGAAGTGAGCAGGCTCGCCCCCGAATACCCCGGCTGGATGCTGACCATGACCGGCGCCGACCGGCAGTTATAATAGATTCTCCGAATCAAACAAAAAGGCCCGCTGGAATGCCCAGCGGGCCTTTTTTTATCGGCGATGCGAACGACGTCGGGCGTGGTTCGCCCCCGCCCACCGTTGAACGATACCGTGGTTTTGCGCGGACGTCCGGGCGGGGGCAAGCCCCGCCCCTACGTCGTTCAACGGCGGGCCACTGCTTCACCTTACGCAAGCCATATCTTCGCCCCATGCACACTACCGCTTACTTTTCCGCCTTTGCCCTTTTTGCCCTCCTAGCCTGCTCGCAGCAGTCGCCTGAATCAGCAACCAAACAGGCTTCAATGGCACCAACTGCCCAGGCACCAGCTACTAACGCGTTTCCTGAAACCTTCGAGTCGGGCAGCAAAGGCGCTTACGAGGAAGCCGACGAAACGCTGGCTACCGGGGTCTGGCACTTTCAGGACGCCCTCATCGGAAGCAGCGCCCAAGACCACAAGAATGGCGCCCACGCGGCCCGCCTGCGCAATATGGGCCGGCTTTCGATGCGCTTTAACGCGGTAGCGGGCGTGCGGCGCATCCGCATTTCGGCGGCGGCCTACGGCTCCGACGGGCCCAGCACCTGGGAGCTGTGGCTGAGCCGCGACGGCGGCCGCACCTACTCGCGCACCGGCCAGCCGGTGGTCACGAGCGGGCCCGGCCTGAAAACGCACGTCTTCGCCGGCCTCGCCAACGAGCCCCTGCGGCTGGAAATCCGCAAAACCAGCGGCCCCAACAACCGGCTTGACATTGACGACATCGTGCTGGAAACCGCCACCGGTCCCGCCGTGGCCGTGGGTGCCGGCGCCGCGGGCGGCTACTTCGAGAACCGCGACAAAACGCCTGCTCCCATTACCCAGAACCAAACACCCAACACCCCTAATCCGGCGCCCACTGCTGGTACGGGCACCGGCGTAGCCCAAGACCCCAACGACAGCAACCTGGCTCTGGGCAACCCCAGCGGCGCTACCTCCGACCCTGCCAACGCCACCAACTACCTGCTGGTGCATCCCGAATTCACCATCGGCTACAACGCCAACCGCGGCATCCCCACCTGGGTAAGCTGGCATATCGACAAAGCCGACCTCGGCGAAGCGCCGCGTCAGAACAATTTCCGCCCCGATGCGGCCCTGCCCCGCCAGTTTTATCAGGTGACGCCCGCCAGCTACGCCCGCTCCGGCTTCGACAAAGGCCACAACTGCCCCAGCGGCGACCGCACCGCCGACCTCGACGCCAACGCCAACACCTTCCTGATGACCAACATGGTGCCCCAGGCGCCCAAAAACAATCAGCAAGCCTGGGCTCACCTCGAAGAATACGGCCGCAGCCAGGTGCAGCGCGGCCAGGAAATCTACGTCATCATGGGCAGCTACGGGCGCGGCGGCACCGGCGCCAACGGCTTCGCCCAAACCCTCGACCAGGGCCGCGTGACCGTGCCCGCCCGCATCTGGAAAGTCATGGTCATCCTGCCCGATGGCACCAACGACCTGCAGCGCCTCGCCACCGGCCCCACCGTGCGCGTGCTGGCCATCGACACGCCTAACGACAACAACACCATCAACCCCGACTGGCGGCAGTACCTTACCTCCGTCGATAAAATCGAAGCCGCCACCGGCCTCGACCTGCTCAGCGCCCTGCCCCGCCCCGTGCAGGCCCGCCTGCAGAAGCTGGTCGACAGCGGCCGCGCCGAATAGCACGAGTACCCCGAAGCTCCGCTTCGGCTCGCGTAGATGTCGTTCAACGAGCCGAAGCGGAGCTTCGGGGTACTCGTGCCATACGCCTCCCTATTCATGCACCAACTTTTCACCTATCTCATTGCCCTGGTGTGGCTGGCCAACGGCCTGCTCTGCAAAGTGCTGATGCTGGTGCCGCGCCACGCCGCCATTGTGGCCCGTATTTTAGGGACTGAACATGCGCCGCTGATCACCCGCCTCATCGGGCTGGGCGAAATCGGGATGGCCGTTTGGGTGGTGAGCGGCGTCAAGCCGCGCTGGTGCGCCCTGGCCCAAATCGGGCTTATTCTGTCTATGAACACGTTGGAAGCGCTGCTGGCGCCTGACCTGCTGCTGTGGGGCCGCGCCAACGCTTTTTTCGCGGTCCTGTTTTGCTTGCTCATCTACTACCACTCCTTTAGGGCCGCCCGGCCCTTCCCGGAATAAGCCGCCTGCCCATGCTGTCTTGGCTCAAAACCCACCCTTTTCCGGTCGAAGCCTTTTTCGAGCATTCGCTGGTGCTCACCTTCGCCGTGCCGCAGGCCGAGTTGCAGGCGCTACTGCCGGCGCCCTTACTGGTCGATACCTTCGCCGAGGGCTGGGGCTTTCTGGCGGTGGCCTTGGTGCAAACGCGGCATTTGCGCCCCCAGGGATTGCCACAGTGGCTGGGGCAGGACTTTTTTCTGATTGGCTACCGCGCGTTCGTGCGCTACCCCTCGCCCATCGGCAAGCGCCTGCGAGGCCTTTACATTCTGCGTTCCGAAACCGATAAAAAGCGCATGACGGCCCTGGGCGACCTATTCACCCACTACCGCTACCACACCGTCGATATCGCGCAGCAGCAAACCGGCGGCCGCCTGCGCATCGAGTCGCAGCAGGCCAATTTTCACGTTGCGCTGGCCCCGCCCACGCCCGAGGTGCCGCTGCCGCCCCACTCGCCCTTCGCCACCTGGGCCGAAGCCCGTCGCTTTGCCGGCCCCCTGCCCTTTACCTTTTCGGCCGATGCCCGGGCGGGCCGTGTGCTGATTGTGGAGGGCGTGCGCGAGCATTGGCAGCCGCAGCCCGTGGCCGTGGAAAGCTACCGGGTTGGCTTTCTCGAACAGCTGGGCTTCAGCCAATTGCATCTGGCCAATGCCTTTGCGGTGCACGACATTCCGTATTCGTGGAAAAAAGGCCGCACCTAGCAATGGAAACCATAAGAAAACCGCTGCAGGGCCTCTGGAACGTGGTGCGCTTTAACTGGCCGCTCTACCTCGTGGCCGGGGGCGCAGCGCTGGCATTAGCCGGCGTGGGGCTAGCGGGGCCGGCCGCCTGGCGCCCCTACGCCGGGCTGCTGCTGGCCCTGGCGCTCCTGCCGCTGCTGGTGTCGCTGCTCGTCACGGCCTATGCCTACGACTTTTCGGGCTTGTACCGGTTCGATTGGCTTTTGAAAGCAAGGCCGGCGCCCACCGCCATACTCACGCTGAGCGCTGGTTTCGACGAAATCAGCGCGCCGCTGGCGCAACATTACCCGACGGCCAGCTTGCTGGCGGCCGACTTCTACGATGCCGCCCGCCACACCGAAGCGTCCATCGCCCGGGCCCGGCGCGCCTACCCGCCCTACCCCGGCACCCGCGTGGTAGATACCCGCGCCGCCCTGCCGTTGCCGGCGGGTTCCCTCGATTTGGTCGTGGCCTTTCTGGCGGCCCACGAAATCCGGGACGCCACCGAGCGGGCCGCCTTCTTCCGGGAAATAGCCCGGGCGCTGGCCCCGGCCGGCACCGTCGTGGTGACCGAACACCTGCGCGACCCGGCCAATTTTCTGGCCTACACCGTCGGCTTTCTGCATTTTCATTCGCGGCAAGCGTGGCTGGCTACCTTCCAGGCGGCCGGGCTGCGCGTGGAGCGGGAAGTTAAAATCACGCCGTTCATCACCTCCTTCTTCCTGCGTCCCAATGGTTCTGCAGCTTAAAGCCACCGGCTTTTTTCTTATCGTTTTGGCGCTGCTGCACGCGGCATTTGCCCGCTACTTCAACTGGCGCACCGAATTCGCCGCCGTCAGTCTTATCAACCGGCAGATGATGTACGTGCACACGTTCTTCATCGCCTTCACCGTGCTGCTCATGGGCCTGCTTTGCCTCACCTCGGCCGCCGAGCTGGTGGGCACGCCGTTGGGCCGGCGGGTGGCGCTGGGCTGCGGCGCGTTTTGGCTGGCGCGGCTGCTGGTCCAGTTTTTCGGTTACTCACCTGCGCTTTGGCGCGGCAAGCGGTTCGAAACCATCGTGCACGTGGCCTTCGTCAGCTTCTGGAGCTACCTGAGCGCCCTTTTCCTGCTGGTGGGGTTAGGCCGCAGCTGAGCAAAGCCGTTGCGTTAGCTCCGCTTTGCCGCCAAAAAGCGGGTTACCTCACGCACGTATTTGTCGCCGTACGCGGCCTCGCTCAGGCGGTAGAAACCCTCCTGGTGCCCGCCCTCGAAGCAGAGCACCTGCCGGCGCTGGCGCCAGCGGCGGGGTTGGCGGGCTACGGCCACCGAATCGGCCAGCGGCGTGTTTACATCGGCGGTGCCGCCTACCAGCAGCCAGGGGCAATGCACCCGGCGCGCCACCAAGGCGTAGTCGGCCGCCTCGGCGGGCAAGGATACCACCTTCTGGCTGCGCTGCAAAGCGGCGGCCGCCAGCCGCTGCGGACTGGCTACGTAGCCCTCGGCAATGAGGAAGTCACATTTGCTGGTGGCGGCCACTTCCGACCCCATGATGGTGCCCATTGAGAAGCCGATGATGCCCGTGTGGCTGCGCGGGTAGCGCTGCCGGGCATCGGCCAGCACGGTGCGCAGGTCGGTGCTGAATTCGGGGTAATAAAGTTGCTGCCGGTCGATGGCGAAGTCGCTGCTGTGCCCAAAACCGCGGTAGTCGAACATATATACCCGGTAGCCGCCCTGGCTCAAGGCCCGTGCCTGGTGCAGGAAGTACGACATGTTGTTCATGTCGCCGTAGGCCATCACCATGGTGGTGTGGCGGTCGGGCACGTTGGCGGCGGGCTCCACTATCCAGCCAGCCAGCTGGGCGTGGTCGGGCGTGGCAAGGAAAGTGGTCTGGTAGCGCAGGCCCAGCGAGTCGGGGGTGGCTACCCAGTCGCGGCTGGGCTTGAGGGCCCAGGCCCAATTGTTAAGCAACAGGAAACAACCTAACAGTAGCAAACGGCGCATAATCAGAACAAAACAGGGGTGAAAGACTGACCTACAGACAGCCTTTCACCCCTACCGTTGCAGCTTGCCTTAACTAAAAGCAGCTTTATTGCCGCCCTATCAGGTTTCGGTCAGCACCGTTTTGAAGCCGGCCAGGGTGCCGTCCATCGTCCGGCCTAGGGCATAGGCGTGGATTTGCGGGCCCTTGCCCACGCGGTACACCTGCGTGCCGTCCATGTCCTGTTTCATAAACATTTGCAGGCCCTTGTAGCGGTTGGAAAGCGCCACGTCGTTCAGCACGCCGTCGTCGGAGGTGTGGTTGCGCAGGAACTGCGTGAGCTCCACGGTTTCCACTTTGGCATCGGCGGGCTCGCCCAGCAGCTTGAGCAGCAGGGCGTTGCTCAGCTCGCCGCCCGGCGCGGCGTAGGCCACGGCTTCGAGCGGGGCGTCCGACTCGCTCAGGAAGTGTAGGCCGGCTACTTGTTTCTGCAGCTCCGGCGGCACGGGTGCGCCAGCTCCGGCGCCCGATTTGGCGGCGCTTTTGGCCTCGTCCAAGCCGCTGCCACCGTCTACTTTGGCGGCAATGGCGGCGGCTAATTCCTGCATGCGGGCCTCGGGCACCTTGATTTTAGGGTTGGTGAAGTTGAGGTCCTGCACCGTTTGCATGGGTATCAGGTGGATGTGGGCGTGTGGCACCTCCAGCCCAATCACGGCCACGCCCACGCGCTTGCAGGGCACGGCGGCTTTCAATCCCTTGGCCACGCGCTGGGCAAACACGTGCAGACCCGCCAGTTCATCAGCCGGCAAGTCGAAAATGTAGTCAACTTCCTTCTTGGGAATCACCAGCACGTGGCCCTCCACCAAGGGCGTGATGTCGAGAAATGCCAGGTGGCGGCCGTCTTCGGCTACTTTAAACGCCGGAAGCTCGCCGGAAACAATGCGGGAGAAAATGGAAGGCATGCGGTATTGCTTGGTTGTTGGTGCTTGGTGCATGGCTGCAAAGCCAGCGCTGATGACGCAAATAACGACTTTCGGAATGAAGCAAACCCATAAAAAAAGGCAGCTCCATTCGGAACTGCCCTTCTGCGAATGCCAGGCACCAATAACTAAGCACCAAGCACCAATTAACTACCGCGTAATCTCCAGAATCTCGAACTGCAGCTTGCCGGCGGGCACCGTGATTTCGGCCGTGTCGCCGGCCGATTTGCCGAGCAGGCCCTTGCCGATGGGCGACTTCACCGAGATTTTGCCGGCGGCCAGGTTGGCTTCTTCCTCGGCTACCAGGGTGTAGTTGAGCACCATGTTGTTTTTCAGGTTTTTCAGCTTCACCTTGCTCATGATGAGCACCTTGCTGAAATCCATGTTGGTTTCGTCGATGAGGCGGGCGTTGCCCACCACCTCTTCGAGCTTGGAAATTTTGAGTTCCAGCAGGCCCTGGGCGTCTTTGGCGGCGTCGTACTCGGCGTTCTCGCTCAGGTCGCCTTTGTCGCGGGCTTCGCGCAGGTCTTCGGCGGCCTTGGCCCGGCCCCGGATTTTGAGGTCCTGGAGTTCGTCCTTCAGTTTTTGCAGGCCTTCGGCGGTGTAATAATTGATGGTGCTGGCCATGGGAATTGTAGCTTGACGGTTTGGCTAAAAAGCAAGGAGAACGGCTGGCACTGCCAACCGTTCTCCCTTCTGTAGGTTCGAGACAAAGATACGCAAAACGAATTAGCTCCCCGCTACTCTGCCCAACTCGCCAGCCCGAAACGCCCTAATTTTCTTTACCAGCACCTCGTTGATGCGCCGGTAGCTCTCGTGCGTCCAGCCGCCCACGTGCGGCGTGAGCACCACGTTGGGCGCCTGCCGCAGAAAATCAAAGTTGGCCTGTTGGCCGGGCGTCAGCGTGCTGAGCTTTTCGTTGTCAAGCACATCGAGCGCCGCGCCCCGCACCCGGCCGCTTTGCAACGCTCCCACCAGCGCCGCGTGGTCGAGCACTTCACCCCGGGCCGTGTTCAGCAGCCAGATAGGCCGTGCGAAACCGGCCAGCAGCGTCTCATTCACGAAATGGTGGTTGGCTTTGGAATAAGGAATGTGCAGGCTGAGCACGTCGGCGCGGGCCTGCAGCTCGGCCGGGCCCACCAGTTCGGCATTGTCATCGGAAGCAATAGAAGAGTCTACATCGTGCGCCAGCACCGTGCAGCCAAAAGCGCCCAGCCGCCGCGCAAACGCCCGCCCCATGTGCCCGTAGCCCAGCAAACCGATGGTTTTGCCCCCTACTTCCTCGCCCCGGTTGGCTTCGCGGTGCCACTCGCCGCGCCGCACCTCGCCATCGGCCCGCACGATGTTGCGGAAAAGCGCCAGCAGCAGCCCCACGGCAAACTCTCCCACCGCGTCGCGGTTGCCCTCCGGCGCATTGAGCAGCGTCACGCCGGCGGCCAACATGGCGGCTTCGTCGATGTTGTCGGTGCCGGCGCCGGCGCGGGCCACGTAGCGCAGCTGCGGTCCATGGGCCAGCAGGTCGGCCGTCACGCGCAGCTTGCTGCGCACCACCAGGCCCTCGTAGGGCCGGGCGGCCAGCGCGGCGGGAATTTCGGCTGCCGTTAGCTCCGGCTGGTAGTCCGCCGCCACGCCGATTTCGGTCAGCAGCGGCAGCAGCGAATGGTGCATTTCGTCGACGACGAGGCAGAAGCTCATGAGTGCGATTTACTTGGCCAGAGATGTTTCCGTGAAGTCGGCAGCGGCCAGCGGCATGGCTTGCACCGATGTGGCTTCGCTAACCATGGAAAACCCCTGTTTGCGGTTGGTCACCACAAATTTCAGCGGCAGCGCCCCGTTGCTGGCTTTCAGATAAGTAGCCCAGTCGCCCATCTGGTGCTTGGCGAAAGGCGCGGGGTTTACGCGCACTTTGGGCGAGAAGTAATAAACGGTGGTGTTGCCATCGGAATCAATTTGCAGGCTCTGGCAGGCGTAACCGGCAATGGTGACTTTTTCGGCCAGGGGCTTCACCACCGCGCCGGGCGTACCCGCGTTGGCGTCCATTACCGTGGGCGTGCCATTCATGAAGAACTGAAACTTGTTGGTGCTGCCATTGTACAGCTCCAGCATCTGCTTCTTTTCGGTGTACGCCTTGTAATTGTCCCCGCTGATGTAATACAGATTTTCGCTCCCCAGCATGGGGCTGAGCCTGTCGGTAATGTCCTTGCCGTCGAGCGTCGAGAACGAATTGTGGTAAACAATTTTACCGCTGAACCAAGGTCCATCGGCGGCCATTTTAAAGGAAAACAGCAGCACGGAGGCGGCGAGTAGCGTTTTTTTCATTGTTGAGCAAAAAAGGGATGGGGTGATTTAAAACGCCGCGAAGCTATTCCACCACGTCGCTGGCATCCAACTCCGGCAGCGCTGCGCCGCCGGCCATGTGCTGGGCCACGTGCCGCGTGAGGCCCACAAACTCGGCCACGCCCAAGGTCTCGGCCCGGCGGTCGAAAATGGGGTCCGTAGTAGCTTCGGCGGGCATACCGAAGGGTTTCAGGGCGTTGCGCAGCGTCTTGCGGCGCGTTTGGAACGCCTGCTTCACCACCCGGAAAAACAGCTTCTCATCGCAGTCCAGCCGCTCGGTGGTGTTGCGGGTGAGGCGCACCACGGCCGAGTCGACCTTGGGCGGCGGGTTGAATACGTGCGGCGGCACCGTGAACAAGTACTCAATCTTATAATAAGCCTGCAGCAGCACGCTCAGGATGCCGTAGGTTTTCGAGCCGGGCGGCTCGGCCAGGCGCTCCGCCACCTCCTTCTGAATCATGCCCACCACCTCGCGCACCTGCTGGCGGTTATTGAGCACGGCAAAGAAAATCTGGCTGCTGATATTGTAGGGAAAGTTGCCGATAATGGCCAGCGGCTGTTCCGGGAACAGTTCACCGAGGTTCTGCTTGAGAAAATCGGTGGCGAAAATGCGTCCGTCCAGCGCCGGGTAATGCTCCTTCAGATAGGCCACCGACTCGGTGTCAATTTCGACCACGCTGGTTTGGTAAGCGGGGTTCTCGAGCAGGTACTGAGTGAGCACCCCCATGCCGGGGCCAATTTCCAGCACCGTGCGCACGGCGTCGGGCAGCTGCAGGGCGCCCACAATGTTGCGGGCAATGTTGGGGTCGGCCAGGAAGTGCTGGCCCAGGTGTTTTTTGGGACGTACCACGGAGAAGCGCGCCAGCGGCTAGGGGCGCGGCAGCCCGGCAAAGGTAGCAGCCCCGCCCGGCGGGGCCCCATAACCTTCCGCTCCTCATCGGGCTTTTACACCGCGCCCGCTGTACCTTTCCCCGGCTATGCCTGCCGACGCCAACGCCATTCCCGTCTCGCCCGCCACTGGCCCGCCGCCCGATGCAGCGGCGCAAAACACGCTGTTTCCGGTTTTGCTAAAGCTGGAAAATAGGCGCGTGCTGCTGGTGGGCGGCGGGCCGGTGGCCCTGGAAAAGCTCGGCTCCATCCTGCGCCACAGCCCGGCCATGGCCGTGACATTAGTGGCCCCAAATATTCTGCCCGCCCTGCGCGAACTGGCCGCTCAGCACCCCCAAGTGCAGCTGCACCAACGCCCCTTCCTGGACGCCGACCTCGACGGCCACGACCTCCTGTTCCTGGCCACCAACGACCCGGCCCTGCACCGCTACATCGGCGCGGCGGCAGCGCAGCGCCGCCTGCTTACGCATGTGGCCGACGAGCCCGATTTGTGCGACTTCCAACTCTCGCCCGTGCCTGCCAAGGGCAACCTGGCAATGGCTGGTGCTGCCCACCGCGGCCCGGGCTACGAAACACCCGCCACCGCCTACTGGCGGCGGGTAGCCACGGGGGCGCTGGCCACGTTTGCGCTGTTCATTTTCATCAATATCCTTTCGTACTACGTCACCTGGCAGCAGGCTTGGGACCTGGCCCGCTCGTCGGGCACGTTCTACACGTTTGTAGCCGTAGGCTTTGCCGCGCAGCTCATCGACGGCATGCTGGGCATGGGCTACGGCGTGGTGTCGGCCATTAGCCTGATGTCGTTGGGGCTGAGCCCGGTATCGGTGAGCGCCAGCATTCACACGGCCGAAATGTTTGCCAGCGGGGCTTCGGGCTACCAGCACTACCGTTTTGGCAACGTCAATAAAAAGCTATTCCGGGTGCTGCTGCTGCCGGGCATCGCGGGCTCCATTGGCGGGGCGTATCTGCTCTCGCGCTTCGGCGAGGAGTACGCTAACTGGGTGAAGCCGCTGCTGGCCGCGTACCTGCTTATCCTCGGCCTGCGCATTCTCAGCAAAGCCCTGCGCCCCCAGCGCGACAAACGGCGCAAAGTGAAAAACGCCGGCTGGCTGGCCGGCGCCGGCGGCTTCCTCGACTCGTTCGGCGGCGGCGGCTGGGGCCCGCTGGTCACCAGCACCTTAATCACCAACGGCCGCACCCCGCGCTACGTCATCGGCACGGTGAGCCTGGTGGAGTTCTTCGTCACGTTCGCCAGCGCCTTCACCTTTTTCGCCATGAAGGGCCTTTCGCACTGGCAGATTGTGGCCGGCCTCATCGTGGGTGGCGTGGCGGCCGCACCCATTGCAGCCCGCCTGGCCGGCCGCATCCCCACCCGCTGGATGTTCGTGGGCGTGGGCCTGATGGTGATACTTTGGAGCCTTTGGGCGCTACGAAAAGTAGTCTTTTAAGTCGAACGGGCGATGCGTTCCAACCCAATCGGGCAAGGCGCCGCGAAACATCCACAACTTTTAACTGCCCCCGGCGGCTACCTTCGCGGTCGTATTACCTCAGCTTTACCTGTCCATGTCCCTAGCTATTGCTCATGTCGCTGCCTCGCCGGCCCAGTCCACGCAGGTATTTATTCTGCCCCACGGCACCACTGCCCTCCCCGCTTCGGCCGCCGGCGACCTGCCCGAAGCAGCCGCCCGCTACGTGGAAAAAGCCCTGGCCGACGACCAGAAGCTCGTGCACCTCAACCATTTCAGCCACCACCACTATTTCGTGGTATTGGCCGATAAGCCCACCACCGCCCAGGTAGCTGAGCAGCTTCGCCGCGCCGGCCACACCCTGCACGGGCAGTTGAAAACGGAGAAAGTAGCAGAAGTTTTCATCGAAAACCACAGCGGCACCGCTAACGCTGCCCTGCTCCTCACCGAAGGGCTGGCCCTGAGCGCCTACCAATTTGAAGGTTACAAAACCGACGAAAAGTCGCAAAAGCCCGCCACGCTGGCCCGGGTCTACCTGGTGGGTGAAGCCGCAACTGTGGCCGAAATCACCGATTTGGAAGGCTTGCTGGAAGGCGTTATCCTGGCTCGCGACCTAGTCAACGCCCCGCTCAACAAGCTCAACGCCGTGCAGTTTGCCGAGCGCATGGCCGAAGCCGGCGACAAAGCCGGGTATACCACCGACATCCTCGACCTGGCCAAAATTGAAGCCCTGCGCATGGGTGGTTTGTTGGCTGTCAACCTCGGTTCGCCCGAGCCGCCCACCTTCAGCATCCTCGAATACAAGCCCGAAAACGCGCAAAACGAAAAGCCTTACGTCCTCGTCGGCAAAGGCGTGGTGTTCGATACCGGCGGCCTCAGCCTCAAGCCCACGCCCAACAGCATGGACATGATGAAGTGCGACATGGCCGGCGGCGCGGCCGTAGCCGGCACGCTCTACGCCTTGGCTAAAAACAACGTCCCACTGCACGTCATCGGCCTCGTGCCCGCCACCGACAACCGCCCCGGCGGCCTCGCCTATGCCCCTGGCGACGTCCTCACCATGCACTCCGGCCTCACTGTAGAGGTGCGAAATACCGACGCCGAAGGCCGCCTGCTCTTGGCCGACGCCCTAAGTTTCGCCAAACGCTACGAGCCCGAGTTGGTCATCGACCTGGCTACCCTCACCGGCGCGGCCGTGCGCGCCCTCGGCACCGAAGCCAGCGCCTCCATGGGCACCGCCGAGCCCGCCACCCTGCAAAAGCTCGCCGAAGCTGGCCACGCCGTGCATGAGCGCCTCGTGGAGTTTCCGCTTTGGGACGAATACGCCGACCACATCAAGTCCGACATCGCCGACATCAACAATCTCGGCAAGGGCGAAGCCGGCCACATCTCGGCCGCCAAGTTCCTGGAGCGCTTCGCCGTCGGCTACCCCTGGATTCACCTCGACATCGCCGGCCCCGCCTACCTCACCGCGCCCGAAAGCTACCGCGGCAAAGGCGGTACCGGCGTGGGCGTGCGCCTGCTGTATGAGTTCCTGACCAAGCAGCTGGCTTAAAGAATTGAGAACGTCATGCTGAGCGAAGCGCAGCGGAGTCGAAGCATCTCTACCGCTTCGTTGCCATCAGTTATGATTAGTATTGAGGTAGAGATGCTTCGACTCCGCTGCGCCACCGCTTGATACGCGGAATGCTCAGCATGACGTTCCTAACCATAACATGCCCCAAAACCTCCCTCGCCTCGGCTTCTCGGTGGGCGACCTCGCCGGTATCGGCCCCGAAGTCATCTACAAAACGCTGCTTGATGAGCGCCTGCTGAAAATCTGCACGCCGGTCATCTACGGCACGGCCACGGCGCTGTTCGACGACTTCCCCACCCCGGCCGATTCCGAGCACCTGCAATTTCGCCAGCTGCGCGACGCAGCCGACATTGCCCCCGGCCGCCTCAACGCCGTGACCTGCTGGGACGAGGATTTTGCCCTCGCGCCCGGGCAGCCCTCTGCCGCCACCGGCGCCGCGGCCCGCGAAAGCCTGCTTTGCGCCGCCCGCGACCTCAAAGCTGGCAAGCTCGATGCCATCGTCACGGCCCCCATCAGCAAGGACAACACCCAGGCCGACAACTTCCGCTACCCCGGCCACACCGAGTTTCTCACCAGCTTCTTCGCGGCGCCTGAGAGCCTGATGTTTCTGGTGGACGAGGACGCCGGGTTGCGCATTGCCACCGTCACCGGCCACGTGCCGCTGAAGGACGTGCCGGCCAAGCTCACGGCCGAGCTGTTGCGCACCAAAATTAACCTGCTGCTCAAGTCGCTGAAAAATGACTTTGGCATCCTCAAACCGCGCATTGCTGTGCTCGGTCTCAACCCCCACGCCGGCGAAAACGGCCTGCTGGGCAAGGAAGAAGGCGACTTGGTTTCGCCCGTCATCCAGCAGTTCGTGCAGGACGGGCACATCGTGCTGGGCCCCTTCCCGGCCGACGGCTACTTCGGCACCCAGCAGTTCCGGCAGTTCGACGCCACGCTGGCGCTTTACCACGACCAGGGCCTGATTCCCTTCAAGCTCATGGCCTTCGAGCGCGGTGTGAACTTCACGGCCGGCCTGCCCGTGGTGCGCACCTCGCCCGACCACGGCACCGCTTATGGCATCGCCGGCCAGTACCGGGCCGATGAATCGTCGTTTCGGGCGGCCGTGTACCTGGCCTGCGACGTTTGGAAACAACGTTGGGAAAATGCACAGCCACGTTCGGCTCGCTAACGTTTAAGACGGCTAGTTAAACGCCTTATTGACGAGAAATCGGCCTCTATTTTTGGCAAAAAGGCGGATTTTCACTACTTTTGCCCCCTGCTATCCAGCTCCCCGTGAAAAAAGAAAGTAAATACGACCTCAATCTGGCCAAGCTGGCGCTGAAAACGCACCACTTCGAGTTCGAGTTGGGTCCTGATTTTTTTGCCTTGTTTGAGGAGCCGCTGGTGGAGCAAGGCCAATTGCACGCCGACGTGGAGCTCATCAAGACCGAGCGTCTGATGACGCTTAACTTTCACATTACCGGCACCGTGCAGCTCACCTGCGACCGCAGCCTCGATGAGTTCGACCAGCCCCTCGACATTGAGGAGCAGCTTCTGGTGCGCTTTGGCGATGAGAACAAGGAGCTGGACGACAACGTGCTGCAAATCACGCCCGACACCCAGACCCTGCCGCTGGCCCAGCACCTCTACGACTACATCGGCCTGGCCCTGCCCATGAAGAAGCTGCACCCGCGCTTCCAGGACGAGGCCGACGACAACCCCGACGCCGAAACCAAGCTCATCTTCACGACCCGCAACGAAAACGAGGGCCCCGACGACGACGAGCCGGCCGACCCGCGCTGGGCCGCCCTGCGCAACCTGAATTGAATCCGTCAGCGCCCCGAGTCGCTCCCCCACTCCTAACTCATAATTCAAAACTCATAATTTACCGAAACCATGGCCCATCCTAAGCGCCGCACCTCTTCCGCCGTTCGCGATAAGCGTCGTACCCACTACAAGCTGACCCCTAAGGCCGTGACCCTCTGCCCCAACACGGGCGAGCTGCACCTGCGCCACAAGGCCTATGTGGTAGACGGCGACCTGTACCACAACGGCCAGCTGGCCATCAAAAACTACACGAAAACCAGCGCTGCACCTGCGGCTGATGCCACTGGCGACGACGAATAGCGCGTCAGGTTGTTACTTCGCGGTACCACACGGTCCGGCTTCGCTCCTTTTTTAAGCCAGCGGGGCCGGACTTGTGGTTCCTACCCTTTCTCCTGACTTCCCAAACACCTCGTTCATGAAAATAGCCCTCGACGCAATGGGCGGCGATTTCGCCCCCCAAGCCGCCGTGGCGGGTGCCCTGCTGGCCGCCGAGCAACTGGCGGGCCGGGCCACCATCGTCCTCATTGGCCAGCCCGATGCCGTGCAACCCCTGTTGCAAGCCGCCGGCCCGGCCAGCGCGGCCCTCGAATTTATTCCCGCGTCGCAGGTCATCGACATGGGCGAGCACCCCGCCAAAGCCTTCCAGCAGAAGCAGGATTCCAGCATTGCCATAGGGTATAAAATGCTATTGGCCGGCGAAGTCGATGCGTTTTGCTCGGCCGGCAATACCGGCGCCATGCTGGTGGGCGCCATGTTCACGGTGAAGACCGTGCCTGGCGTGATGCGCCCGGCCATTGCCAATTTCCTGCCCAAGCTCAATAGCGAGTTCGGCATTTTGCTGGACGTGGGCGCCAATGCCGAATGCAAGCCCGAAATGCTGGAGCAATTCGGCGAGTTGGGCTCGCTCTATGCCCAGTACGTGCTGGGCATTACCCAACCCAAAGTGGGCTTGATGAACCTGGGCGAAGAAGAAGGCAAGGGCACTCCCAACACCCAAGCTGCCTACCAGCTGCTGAAAGTGAACCCGCACGTGAACTTCGTAGGCAACTTGGAAGGCCGTGACTTGTTCGATGACAAGGCCGACGTTATTGTGTGCGACGGCTTTACGGGCAACGTGATTCTGAAAATGGCAGAATCCATCTACGACATCATGAACCACAAAGGCATGATGGACCCGTTTATCGCCAAATTCAACTACGAAGCCGTTGGTGGCTCGCCCATTTTGGGCATCAACGACAACGCCATCATCGGGCATGGCAGCAGCACCCCGCTGGCCATCTGCAACATGCTGGTGCAGGGCTTCCAGATGGCCGATTCCGGTATTGTAGACCAGATTAAAGCCACGTTTAAGTCGTAGCCGCATCCGGCCGGCACGGAAAATCTCCGGCTCCGGCCGGATTTTTTTTAACTGCTGCCCTGCTCATTTTCCGGTGCCTACTGTGTCCGGTCCCGGACCTTTTGCGGCGCTAACGCCCATTTATCGCCCGCCCCGCCTACTTTTGCCCGTATGAAGATTACTGCTGCCATCACCGGCGTGGGTGCCTACGTGCCCGACTACGTACTGACCAATGCCGAGCTTGAAAAGCTAGTAGACACCACCGACGAGTGGATTATGTCGCGCACCGGTATCCGGGAGCGACGCATTCTGAAGGGAACCGACCAGGGTACGTCCGTGATGGGCATCAAAGCGGTGCAGAACCTGCTGGACAAAACCGGCACCAACCCCGCCGATATCGAGCTGCTCATCTGCGCCACCGTGACGCCCGATGTGCTGTTTCCGGCTACCGCCAACATCATTTCTAACGGTGTGGGCATCACCAATGCCTTCAGCTACGACATGAATGCGGCTTGCTCTAGTTTCCTATACGGGCTGGCGACGGGGGCTCAGTTCATTCAGGCGGGCACCTACAAAAAGGTCATCGTGGTGGGCGCCGATAAGATGTCGGCCATTGTGGACTACACCGACCGCGCCAATTGCATCCTGTTTGGCGACGGCGCCGCCGCCGTCCTGCTCGAACCCAGCACCGACGGTTTTGGCATCCTCGACATGGTGCTGCGCACCGACGGCAGCGGCGAGCCCTACCTGCACCAAAAAGCCGGTGGCAGCCGCCGCCCGCCCTCGCACGAGACCATCGACCGCAAGGAGCACTACATCTACCAGGAAGGCGCCACGGTGTTCAAGTTCGCCGTGAAGAGCATGGCCGACGTGGCCGCCCAAGTGATGGAGCGCAACCACCTCGGCAAAGACGACGTGGCCTGGCTGGTGCCCCACCAAGCCAACAAGCGCATCATCGACGCCACCGCCAACCGCATGGGCGTGGGCCCCGAGAAGGTGATGCTGAACATCGACCGCTACGGCAACACCACCAGCGCCACCATTCCGCTGTGCTTGGCCGACTACGAAAGCCAGCTGCGCCGCGGCGACAACCTGGTGCTGGCGGCCTTTGGCGGCGGTTTCACCTGGGGCTCCATCTACCTGAAATGGGCCTACGACGGCTCCTCAGTGGCTCGCTAGTAGCGGTTTGCCCTTAGCTTTGTCTTTCCTTAGGATTTCCAGTTGGTTAAGCGTTGACCGCTTTTGACTAACTGCTCATAAAAACACCCACAAAAAAGCAGATGGCCCTTGGCTATTCGCTAAAAGCTTAACACCATGGCATCAACCGCCGACTTCCGCAACGGGCTCGTTCTTAACTACAACAACGAGCTGCACGTCATCACCGAGTTTCAGCACGTGAAGCCCGGCAAGGGCCCCGCCTTTGTGCGCACCAAGATGCGCAACATCAAAACCGGCCGCACCATCGACAACACTTTCAACGCCGGCGTGAAGGTGGAAACGGCCCGCGTGGAGCAGCGCCCGCACCAGTTCCTCTACAAGGACGACTACGGCTACACGTTCATGAACAAGGACGATTTCGAGCAAGTGGTGCTGCCCGAGGAAATGGTGCCCTTTGCCGACCTGATGAAGGAAGGCCAGGACGTGACCATCCTCATGCACGCCGAAACCGAGATGCCCCTCACCGCCGAACTGCCCACCACGGTGGACCTCGTGGTGACGTACACCGAGCCCGGCCTGCGCGGCGACACCGCTACCAACACCCTGAAGCCGGCCACGGTGGAAACCGGCGCCCGCATCCAGGTGCCGCTGTTCATTGACGTGGACACCAAAATCCGCATCAAAACCAGCGACTACAGCTACGTGGAACGCGTGAAGTAATCAAGCGAAAGCTGCTAACCAAGATGTCAAACTCGCCCAAAAAGGAAAAGGACGCTGCCATGAAAGCCAAAGAACTCCAAGAGCTGCTCGATTTTATTGCCAAATCGGGCCTCAACAAGGTCAACATTGAAACCGAGGAATTTAAAATCTCGGTGCAGCGCGAGCCTAACGTGAAGCAGGTGATGAGCGCCGCCCCGGCCCCAGCCGCCGCCCCGGCCCCGGTTCACGCCGCCCCGGCAGCTGCTTCGGCCCCCGCTGCTGCTCCGGCAGCCGCTGCTGCCCCGGCCGAAGCCGCTGGTGGCAACTACAAGCCGCTGAAAGCCCCAATGATTGGCACGTTCTACCGCAGCAGCGGGCCCGACGCGCCGGCCTTCGTGCAGGTGGGCGACATGGTGGAGAAAGGCCAGGTTATCTGCATCATCGAAGCCATGAAGCTTTTCAACGAGATTGAAGCCGAGGAAAGCGGCCGCATCGTGAAGGCCCTGGTGGAGAATGCTACGCCGGTGGAATACGACCAGCCGCTGTTTTTGATTGAGTAGTTAACTGGCACCTTCGTAGGGGCGGGGCTTGTCCCCGCCCGTCGTTGCACGAGGCCGTTTGCACGGCGCGAACGGCGGGCGGGGGCAAGCCCCGCCCCTACTGACCTTTTACCCCATCCCACCCCCATGTTCAAGAAAATACTCATCGCCAACCGGGGCGAAATTGCCCTGCGCATCATCCGCACCTGCAAGGAAATGGGCATCAAAACGGTGGCCGTGTACTCGACTGCCGACAAGGAAAGCCTGCACGTGAAGTTTGCCGATGAGGCCGTGTGCATCGGGCCACCGGCTTCGAAGGACAGCTACCTGAGCATGCCCAACTTGATTGCGGCTTGCGAAATCACCAACGCCGACGCCATTCACCCCGGCTACGGCTTCCTTTCGGAAAACGCGGAATTCTCGCGCATCTGCGCCGAAAACGGCATCAAGTTCATCGGGGCCTCGCCCGAGATGATTAACAAGATGGGCGACAAGGCCACGGCCAAAGACACCATGAAGAAGGCCGGCGTACCCTGCGTGCCCGGCTCCGAAGGCCTGCTGGAAAGCGCCGAGCAAGGCCGCAAAATCGCCGCCAAAATCAAGTACCCGGTGATGCTGAAGGCCACGGCCGGCGGCGGCGGGCGCGGCATGCGCGTCATCAATTCCGACGAGGAATTCCAGAAAGCCTGGGACGACGCCCGCACCGAGTCGAAGGCCGCGTTTGGCAACGACGGGATGTATTTGGAGAAGTTTGTGGAGGAACCCCGCCACATCGAAATCCAGGTGGTGGGCGACCAGTTTGGGCACGTGTGTCACTTGTCGGAGCGCGACTGCTCCATTCAGCGCCGCCACCAGAAGCTGGTGGAAGAATCGCCCTCGCCGTTTATGACCGACGCGCTGCGTGAGAAAATGGGCGCGGCGGCCGTAAAAGGCGCCAGTAGCATCGGCTACGAGGGCGTGGGCACCATCGAGTTTCTGGTGGACAAAAACCGCGACTTCTACTTCATGGAGATGAACACCCGCATTCAGGTAGAGCACCCCGTGACGGAGGAAGTAGTGAGCTACGACCTCATCAAGGAACAAATTAAGGTGGCGGCGGGCATTCCGATTTCGGGCAAGAACTACATCCCGCAGCTCCACGCCATGGAATGCCGCATCAACGCTGAGGACCCCCGCCACAACTTCCGCCCCACCCCGGGCAAGATTACCACCCTGCACATTCCCGGCGGCCACGGCGTGCGCGTCGACACCCACGTGTACGCGGGCTACACCATCCCGCCGAACTACGACTCGATGATTGCCAAGCTCATCACCGTGGCTCAGAGCCGCGAGGAGTGCATTGTGAAAATGAAGCGTGCCCTGAGCGAGTTCGTGGTAGAAGGCGTGAAAACGACCATTCCCTTCCACCTGGCGCTGATGGATGACGAGGATTTCAAGGCCGGGAATTTCACTACGAAATTCCTGGAGACGTTCGATTTCTCGGTGGTGTAAACCTTTGGAATTTAATTTAAGGCAAGGCCCAACCAAATCTGGTTGGGCCTTGTCATTTATTCTACCAGCGTGGCCATGAAAAAGCTCTTTCTGATACTGGCGGCGACTCTTAGCTTCTTCAAAGCTCAGGCAGATTACGACCCTACGCTGCTACCAACACTAATTGATGGCTCCGACCTAATTATTTACGGAGAGATTATTGGTGTTCAAAAGGAAGGCATAATCGTTAATGCCATAGAAATAGTTAAAGGGATTGCTCCAAAAGGCGGGATGATTATCGAAAGGTTTGAGAATTGGACCTGCGCCAGTCGTTTTGCCCCTTACAAAACCGGACAAAAGGAGTTCTTTTTCTTAAAAAAACGGAGGGGCATCGCCAAGTATTTTGCCCTAGGCGCCGCGAATGAAGGCGAAATGCCAGTGGTCAGCCACAAAGTTTATTATAAGTATCAGTATTTAAGCATTGATAAAAACCCACAATTATTTGCGGTGTATGGTGGGGCAGTGCGCGGATATGTTTATGATAAAACCGAATTCATTAATGCCTTAAAATTTTATTTGAGGCATAGTTCAGATATACAGACTAACATTGTCCATAATCAGGCCCGCATTGATACTACACGGAATACTGCTCTCTTGCGAATCTTTGAAGAATTAAAAGCACCCCATTTCTAAGAAAGTCTACTAGCCGATGTTGATTCGCTACTTACGTATTCTGGCAAGCGGCCTCGCCCTTACCGCCTGCTCCGACACCTGCAACGGCAACATTGAAACCACGGTGCTCTTCGCCAAGCCGGGGCCGAATGGCGTGGGTCGCCGCATCTACGTGGACGTGGTAAACAAGCCCGGCCTTGGCACCCAGAAAACGTTGCTCTATGAGGGTAAGGAATTTGGTACGTTTCCGCACGTCGTCATCATTCAGGACCCCAATAGCCGGTTTGCGAAGAATTCGAAAATCTGCTTCACCACCTACCGCACAGAGGCCGCTGCCACCGGTGGCGACTTGACCGAAGAGGGCATTCCCCAGATAACTATCGAAAAATAGTGGGCTTGCTATTCCGTGCAACCCCGCGGCAAGGCCGGGACTCTGACGAAGAGTTCCGGCCTTCCTATTTTGCGCCATGCTGCTTCGCTGCCTGCTATTTTACCTCTGCCTCATCCCCTGCCTGACGCAGGCCCAGGAGGTCTCGACGCCGCGTTCGGTGCGCGACTCGGCTTACGCGGTGCACAACCTATTTCGGGACCGGCGGCATCGCGCCCTGGAGGGCGGCTCGATGGGGCTGGCCGGCCTGGTTGGGGCTGGGATGGCGGCGGCCAACAAGCAGCCGGGGATGGCGGGCGGCCTGGTGCTCATCACCGGGTTTTTCACGGCGCTCGACCTGCGGCAAATGAGCCGCTACAGCGAAAGCCGGGAAACGCTGGTGACCACGCGCTACGAGCAGGGCTGGCCCCTGCCGCCCGACGTGCGGGGGCGGTTAAAGGCCAAATATTTTCACGCGCTAAAATGAGCAGCAACGGTTTTGCCACTACCGAAGTCTTGTCAGCTTTTCTGCTCTGCAATGAAACACTGTTACTTGTTCATCTTAGGGTTCGCCGTTGTCCCTGCCAAAACCATGGCTCAAGTTCCGGCTGTTCCCCGCCAATTGCCTCAGCAACCGGCCGCTTGGAACGCCCAGCCGGCAACCCGCTCCGCGCCGGCCTTGAGCCAGACGGCCTGGCGTTTCGAAACGATGCCCGTAGCAGAATTTGTGGATGAGCAACCGGGGGCCATTCGGTTCCGGCTGGTGGTCAATGCCGCGGGCCAGCTCGATTCGGTGGTCACGGTCAGCAGCAATGTGTCGGCCCGGCAGGAAGCCTTGTGCCGCCAGGCTTTGGGAACGGTTCGGTTCGTCAACAACCAGCCTACTCCAGCCCCGAGCGTGGGCTTCTACACGTTCAAATTCAGCGTGCGCTAGCATCGGCTTCCCCCGCCCGGTAGGCCCATTGCCCGTCTACCAGCGTGCCGAGAATGGCCGTGGGGTCGGCAGTGTAGACGAGGGCAGGCAGTAGGTGCGCGGTGCCGGCCTGGGCCAGCAGGGGCTGCTTCAGGTCGTACACCACGGCGTCGAGGGGCTGGCCCAATGCGAAGTAGTTGGCGGGGGTGCGGCCGGCGGCACGGTGGCCGGCAAAGAAGGTTTTATCAACCAGTACTGAGGCTCCATCGGCGAAGATGTTGCGGCGGCGGTGAATGAGGCGCTGCCCG
This sequence comes from Hymenobacter monticola, assembly GCF_022811645.1. Lineage (NCBI taxonomy): Bacteria > Pseudomonadati > Bacteroidota > Cytophagia > Cytophagales > Hymenobacteraceae > Hymenobacter > Hymenobacter monticola. The sequence continues at coordinate 4,528,466 of NZ_CP094534.1, forward strand.
TAATCGAGCCAGCGCAGGTCTTCCAGCGGGTTGAGGCTGATGTGGCTGTCGGTGCCAATGGACCAGCGGCCGCCTGCTTCGGCGTAGTCGACCAGCGAGAAGATGCCGTCGCCGAGGTTGCCCTCGGTGCCGGGGCAGAGCACCACATGGGCGCCGGACTGAGCTAGGCGGGTGATTTCGGCGGGCGTGAGGTGGGTGCAGTGCACGAGGTGGAACCGCTCATTCAGCGGCAGGTTGTCGACCAGCCACTCCACCGGGCGGGCGCCGAGGTGGGCCTGGCAGCGCTCTACTTCCAGGGTTTGCTCGGCGGCGTGCAGGTGAAAGGGCAGTTCCGCGGGGCCTTGGGCGTGGGTGGCCAGCACGTCGGCTGCTTCCACGGCCCGGAGCGAGTGCACGCCGAAGCCCAGGCTGGCGCGCTCGTAGGCTGCCACGGCCGGGCGACTGGCGTCGAGCAACTTCAAGTAAGCGTCGAGCGTGGGCGAGATGAAGCGGCGCTGCCGGGGCGCGGGCTCACGGCCGAAATCGCCCTTCTGGTAAAACACCGGCACCAGCGTGATTTTGATGCCGGCCGTGCGGGCGGCAGCCACCAGGCGCTCGCCCATCTCGGCCAGGTTGGCGTAGGGGCGGCCGGTGGGGTCGTGGTGCAGGTAGTGAAATTCGACTACCGAGGTGTAGCCGTTGCGCAGCAGATGGCGGTAGAGGGTGGTGGCCACCTGCTCGTTCTGCTCGGGCGAGAAGGTCTCGGCGCAGGCGTACATCGCCTCGCGCCAGCTCCAGAAATCGTCGCGCGTGCCGGGCTCGTGCTGCTCGGCGTGCCCGGCCATGCCGTACTGGAAAGCGTGCGAGTGAGCGTTCTGGAAGCCCGGCAGGGCCGCGCCTTCTACCTTTTCGATGCTGATTTCGGGGCCGATGGGCGGCTCTGCGGCGAGGTATTCGATGAGGCCTTGCGCATTCACGCCCACGTAAGCGGGGCTGAGCCAGCCGTCTTTCAGCAGCAGGGAGGAGAAACGGTAATAAGTCGTCATATCAGGCGAAGCGGGTGGGAAAGGTTTAAGCAGTGAAAAGCGACTGGCCCAGTGTGCTCAGCGTCTGGCGCAGGACGGCGCGAATCTGAGTGGCCCGCTCCGGGCTATAGGCTTGTTCGGTGTCGTCCATGTACACGTCTTTGGCCATTTCCAGCTGCAGCGCGTGCTGCTGCGCCTCGGGCCGCCCAAAATGCCGGGTGATGTAGCCGCCCTTGAAAGGCGTGTTGTGGCTGAGCGAATACGACCCGCTGCCAAGCTGTTCCAACGCCTGCTGAATCAGCGCGGCAGAAGCGGAAGCCTCATCGGCGCTGCCCAGAATCAGGTCCGGGAACGGGCCGTTGTGAATGGCCGGCACCTGGCGGCGGATGGAGTGGCAGTCCCAGAGCAGCACCTGGCCGAAGCGAGCTTTGGTTTCATCGAGCAGCTGTTGAAGGGCTTCATGATAGGGTTCGAAGTAGAGGGCTTTGCGGCGAGCTACTTCGTCGGGCGCCACTACGGTGCGTTCGTCTTGGTAAATGGGTTCGCCCAGGAAGGTGGTGCTAGTGCACAGGCCGGTGAGCACGCGGCCGTCGTGGTAAAGGGGACTGCTGTCGGGGTTGCGGTTCAAGTCGACCACCCAGCGGCTATAATTAGCTTTAAGTATGGGCAGCCCCAGCTCGGTGGCAAAATCGTAGAGCCGGTGCACGAACCAGTCGGTATCGTCGGGGGGCAGCAGGCTTGGCCTGAGCTCGGCTTGGATGTCGTCGGGAAAGGCAGTGCCGGCGTGGGGTACGCTGATGACGATGGGAAGAAGTGGGGCGGCGGGGCGGGTAAGGTCAAAAAGCTGCATGGCGGGCGGGATTGGCGCTGCGAAAGTAGCCCCGGTTTCGCTCGATTCAGGCGGCCGTGGTCCGGATTTCGCACTGGTAGAGCAGTCCGACATCCGGCATGAAAATGGCCGCGGCGAGATTTTTCCAGTGGACGGCTTCGACACGCCCGAGGCCATGGCGGGCGGTACCAAGAGCCACAACCGTTTGATTCAGAACTGCGCCTCCGCCCTGCGAACCGGCCTTGCAGGAAGCGACTGCGAGGTATTCGCCAAAAACGTGAAGCTGGCACTGGCGGATGCCAACTATTTTAATTACCCCGACGTGGTGGTGAGCTGCGACCCCGCCGATGACGCCCCACGCACGGTACACACCCCGACGCTGGTCATTGAAGTGCTACCGAAAAGCACCGAAGCCCGCGACAGTAATTGAGCCATTCTTACTCAAAAAACGCCCCTGCCGGACATTCCGGCGGGGGCGTTCGGCTTTTGGGCTACCTTTGCGGCACCAAACTCCCACCCCACCCCCAATTACTCCCAAAACTCCTCCTTACCTATGGCACGAGTGGAAATGACGATGCCCAAAATGGGCGAATCCATTATGGAAGGCACCGTCCTGAAATGGCTCAAGCAAGTCGGCGACACGATTGAACAAGACGAATCAGTGCTGGAAGTGGCCACCGACAAAGTGGATACCGAAGTGCCCGCCATCTACGCCGGCGTATTGCAGGAAATACTGGTGCAGGAAGGCCAGGTAGTGGCCGTGGGCGCCCCCATCGCCGTGGTCGAAACCGAGGCAGCCAACGCGGGTGCTTCGGCCCCGGCCAGCGCCCCCGCCGCTGCCAGCAACGGCAGCGCTCCCGACGCCGGCGTGGCCGAAGTGCCTTATTTGCCCAGCAACGATGCTGCCCCGGTTACCCAACCGGCCTTGAATGGCGCCGAGCACCAGCCCGGGCGCTTCCTCTCGCCGCTCGTGCTCAGCATTGCCCGCGAAGAAGGCGTGAGCATGGCCGACCTCGAATACCTGCCCGGCACCGGCAAGGAAAACCGCGTGACCAAGAAGGACATTCTGGATTACGTGTCTGCCGGCAAGCCCGCCCTCGGTCCGAAAGCGGCCACTGCGGCGGCTCCCGCCACGGCGGCCCCGGTCGCTCAGCCGCAAGCGGCCGCGCCTCAGCCAGCACCTGCCGCGGCACCAGCGCCCGCGTCGCAAGCCGCTGCCAGCAAGCCCGCCCCGAGCGTGAGCGGTGGCCAGGAGCTCATCGAGATGGACCGCATGCGCAAGATGATTGCTCAGCGCATGGTGGACTCGAAGCGCATTTCGCCCCACGTCACCAGCTTCGTGGAAGCCGACGTGACCGACATCGTGAACTGGCGCAACAAGCACAAGGATGCCTACAAGAAGCGCGAGGGCGAAAACCTCACCTTCACGCCCATTTTCATCCAGGCCGTGGCTCGCGCCATTCAGGATTTCCCGAACATCAACGTGTCGGTGGATGGCGACTACATCATCAAGAAGCGCGACATCAACATCGGCGTGGCCGTGGCCCTGCCCTCGGGCAACCTGATTGTGCCCGTCATTCACAACGCCGACCAGCTCAACCTCAATGGCCTCACCAAGAAGGTGAACGACCTCGCGGGCCGCGCCCGCATCAACAAGCTCACCCCCGCCGACCTCGAAGGTGGCACCTACACGCTGAGCAACGTGGGCTCGTTCGGCAACGTGATGGGCACGCCCATCATCATGCAACCGCAGGTGGCCATCATGGCCGTGGGCGCCATTAAGAAGAAGCCCGCTGTGATTGAAACGCCGCAGGGCGACCTCATCGGCATCCGCCACTTCATGTTCCTGAGCCACAGCTACGACCACCGTGTGGTGGACGGCTCGCTCGGCGGTATGTTCGTGCGCCGCGTGGCCGACTACCTGGAGCAGTTCGACCCGAATACGGCGATTTAAGCGCTGTTCAGTTGAACGTCATGCAGAGCGCAGCGAAGCATCTTGCGTGCAAGAGTAAATAATTACTTCTGCACGCAAGATGCTTCGCTGCGCTCTGCATGACGTTCTATTTTATCCCCTTTTGTTTCACATGAAAAATCTCCTCTTCATCGGGGCGCTGGTGCTGGCGCTGGGCCTCATCGGCTATTTGTACCAGCAGCTCACCGCCACCGAAAAAGCCCTGCAACAAGCCGAGCAACGCTTCACCGATTGCCAGAAAGTGACTTTTCAGCTTCAGAATCAGTTGGCGCCGCTGCAGAAAAAGCAGCCCGGTGGCATTCCGGAATAGCATCAAGACAACGCATCAAAAAAGCCGCTCCCAGATTTAGAGAGCGGCTTTTTTGATGCGTTGTCTTGAAACTACATTCCTTTCAAAGCCTGCTCCAGTGCGGCAATTTTCGTTTCGGCGTCGGCCAGCTTTTGACGCTCTTTCTCCAGCACTTCGGGCTTAGCGTTCTGGGCGAACTTCTCGTTGCCGAGCTTCTTCAGCACCGAGTCGCGGAAGCCTTGAGCGTATTCCAGGTCTTTTTCGAGGCGGGCGCGCTCGGCGGCCACGTCGATGTGGCCTTCGAGCGGGATGAAGAACTCGCTGCCGCCCAGCACGAAGCTCACCGAAGCGGCGGGGCCGGCATCGGCAAAGCTTACATCCGCGATGCTGCCCAGCTTGCGGATGATGCCGTCGTAGTCGGTCAGCAGCTGCGGCTCGTCGGTTTTGGCTACCAACGTCAGCGGCTTGTTGGGGCCGAGGTTTTTCTGGTTGCGCACGGCGCGGATGCCGGCCACAATGGCCAGCGCCTTGTCCATGTTGGCCAGAGTTTCGGCGCTGTTGGCCGGGGCGGTGGCGCGGGGCCAGGCGGCCACGGTCACGTACTCGCGGGGGCCGCGCTCGGCGAGCTCGTGCCACAGCTCTTCGGTGATGAAGGGCATGAATGGATGCAGCAGCTTGAGCAGTGTTTCGAGAAAGCCGACGGTGTGGCGCAACGTCTCGGCGTCGATGGGGTGCTGGTAGGCGGGCTTCACCATTTCGAGGTACTGCGCGCAGAAGTCGTCCCAGGTCAGCTTGTAGATGGTCATCAGCGCATCCGACATCCGGAACTTCTCGAAATGGTCGTCCATTTCCACGATGGCAGCCTGCAGCTTGGCATTAAACCAAGTCACGGCGGTAGAATTCACGAAGGGCAGCGACGCGTCTGGCTCCCAGCCTTTCACCAGGCGGAAGGCGTTCCAGAGCTTGTTGGAGAAGTTGCGGCCCTGCTCCACCAGCTTCACGTCGTAGAGCAGGTCGTTGCCGGCCGGGGCCGAGAACAGCATGCCGGTGCGCACGCCGTCGGCGCCGTACTGGGCAATGAGGTCGAGCGGGTCGGGCGAGTTGCCGAGCTGCTTGCTCATCTTGCGGCCCTGCGAGTCGCGCACGATGCCGGTGAGGTACACGTTTTTGAACGGCACCTCCTGGCGGTATTCCAGGCCGGCCATAATCATGCGGGCCACCCAGAAAAACAGGATATCCGGCCCCGTCACCAGGTCGTTGGTGGGGTAGAAATAGTTGATGTCGGCGTTGTCCGGGTCCTTGAAGCCGTCGAACACCGAAATGGGCCACAGCCACGACGAAAACCAGGTATCGAGCACGTCCTCGTCCTGGCGCAGGTCGCTGGCTTGCAGGTCGGCGTTGCCACTCTGCGCACGGGCTTTTTCCAACGCACTCTCGGCGGTGAGGGCCACCACGAAAGTGCCGTCGGGCAGGTAGTAGGCCGGAATCTGCTGGCCCCACCAGAGCTGGCGCGAGATGCACCAATCCCGCACGTTTTCCATCCACACCCGGTAGGTGTTCTTGAACTTGGCCGGGTGCAGCTTCACGGTGTCGTTTTCCACCACTTCCAGCGCCGGCTTGGCCATGTGCTCCATTTTCAGGAACCACTGCATCGAGAGCTTGGGCTCAATAACGGCCTTGGTGCGCTCCGACGTCTGCACGATGCTGGCGTACTCCTCCACTTTCTGGAGCAGGCCGGCCTCCTGCAAGTCCTTGGCAATCTGCTTGCGCACGGCAAATCGGTCCTGCCCCACGTAGAGCACGGCCTTCTCGTTCAGGGTGCCGTTGTCGGCCAGAATGTCGATAACCGGCAGGTTGTGCTTCACGCCGAGCTCGTAGTCGTTTAGGTCGTGGGCCGGCGTCACTTTCAGCGCCCCCGTGCCGAAATCCATCGACACATACTCGTCGAAAATCACCGGAATTTCGCGGCCCAGCAGCGGAATCCGCACCTTGGCACCGGCCAGGTGGGTAAAGCGCGGGTCGTTGGGGTTCACGGCCACGGCCACGTCGGCCATGATGGTTTCGGGCCGCGAGGTGGCCACAGTCAGAAACTGGCCCTCCTGCCCTACGATGGCGTAGTTCAGGTAGTACATCTTAGCCTGCACATCCTTGGCAATCACCTCCTCGTCGGAGATGGCCGTGCGGCCTTCGGGGTCCCAGTTCACCATGCGGATGCCGCGGTAAATCAGGCCCTTGTTATACAAATCAACGAACACGCGGAGCACGGCCTCGGTCAACTCCGGCTCCATGGTGAAGCGGGTGCGGTCCCAGTCGCAGGAAGCACCCAGCTGCTTGAGCTGCTCCAGGATGATGCCGCCGTACTTGTCTTTCCAGGCAAAGGCGTGGTCAAGAAATTGCTCGCGGGTGAGGTCCGTCTTGCTGATGCCCTGCTCCTTGAGCAAGGCCACTACCTTGGCCTCGGTGGCAATGCTGGCGTGGTCGGTGCCGGGCACCCAGCAGGCCTCCTTGCCCTGCATACGGGCGCGGCGCACCAGCACGTCCTGAATGGTGTTGTTGAGCATGTGCCCCATGTGGAGCACGCCCGTCACGTTGGGCGGCGGGATGACTACGGTGTAGGGCGTCTTTTTGGGGTTGGCTTTGGCCTTGAAGAAGCCTTGCTCCTGCCAGCGCTGGTACCATTTGGCTTCAACGTCGGTGGGCGAATAGGTGGTGGCGAGGGACATGGGAAAATGTAAGAAGCAGAAAGGGCAAAAATAGGCACTGGAAAAGCAGGCGAAAGCAACGCCCTTCCACTACCCTTTGGAAGTCCGACCTGGAACCGCCATTTTCGGACTTCACAAAAAATTCATGGTGCCGCCCTCTGTGTCAATACCCTATCTGCCTTCAATGTTGACTATGTGGTGAAATGCCTTGCCAAAACGCGGGTATACTCAGCCGAAACGGGCTATTATTGCTTTTAATGGCTCTTTAATTTGAGGCATGCCTTCGGCGTTTACCTTTGATTGGCGACCATGAAAAGGCTTCGGAGTTTAATCTCCGGGTTGTAACTTACTTCATATTTCGTCCGCTTTTTCTCCTTTTAAGTTAATGGCCGCGCTTTTCTCGTTTCGCAAATCGGTTCCCGCCGCAGCAGCTCCGCCCCAGGAGGTGCCGGCCCCGCTGGGCACTATTCGCGTGGGCATGGGGCAGCTGCTGGTGGAGGGAGGCGAGCCCGCCCGCAACCTGGCCCGCGCTGTGGAGCAAATTGCCCAGGCCGCCGCGCAAAAGTGCGACTTGGTGCTACTGCCCGAAACCCTCGACTTTGCCTGGACGCACCCCAGCGCCCTCTACGAAGCCCAGCCCATTCCGGGCCCCTTCAGCGACATGCTGTGCCAAGCCGCAGCCAAGCACCGCCTCTACGTGTGCGCCGGCCTCACCGAGCGCGCCGCCGACGGCCGCAACTACAACGCCGCCATCCTCATCGACCCACAGGGCGAAATTGTTGTCAAATACCACAAAATCAATCTTCTGTCCGTAGAGCAACCTTTCTACGCTGTGGGCCAGACGTTGAACGTGGTGGACACGCCCCTGGGCAAAATTGGCGTGAACGTGTGCGCCGACAACTACCTCGACGGGCTGCCCATCGGCCACACCCTGGCCCGCATGGGCGCCGAGTTTATCATCGCGCCAGCCTCGTGGACGGTGGATTACTCCATCACGGAGGAAAACGACCCCTACCAGGAAAAATGGGTGAAACCCTTTTCCATCCTGGCCAAGCTCTACAACGTGGTGGTGGTCAGCACCACCTCGGTGGGCTACATCGTGGGCGGGCCCTACGAGGGCAAGAAAAGCGTGGGCTGTTCGCTGGCCGTCGATGCGCACGGGGTGCAGGCCCAGGGCACCTTCAATGAGTTTGCCGGCGAGCTGGTGGTGGCCGACCTCCACCGCCCCCACCGCCCCGAACGCGGCACCGACATCGGCCTGATGCTGCAGCGCAAGGGCTACCGTTTCGACCAGTTGCCTTAGTTTTTGCGTATCAGCCCCGCCTGCCGTTTTATCGCTCTTCCTCCTGTTTCTATCGCACCTCCCCGCGCTTCCCTTTTGCTTTTAGCGGATGCTACCCACCCACCTTCCGTAGCTCCCACCTTTAGCCTCCTTCCCTTTGCTTACACAAGTACATCCTGCCGAAGACCCCGTTTTGGCCTCGCAACCGCATGACCACCAACGGTGCACGCGCTGCGTGATGGATACCACCGTGCCCGGCATCACCTTCAACGAAGCGGGAACCTGTTCGTTCTGCGACGTGCACGACCGCATGGAGCAGGCCTTCCCGACGGGTGAGGCCGGCCTGAAAACCGTACATCGGCTGGCCGACGAGATGCGCCGTGCCGGCCGCGGCCGGCGCTACGATTGCGTGCTGGGCGTAAGCGGTGGCCGCGACAGCTCCTACACCCTGTGGTACTGCGTCACGCAGCTCAAGCTGCGCCCGCTGGCCGTGCACTTCAACGACGGCTTTGGCAACCCCGTGGCCGGCGAAAACATGGTGCGCGCCTGCCAGCGCCTGGGTGTGGAGCTGCGCACCATCACCTCGGACTGGCGCGAGTCGAAAGACCTGAAAATTGCGTTCCTGAAGGCCTCCGTGCCCGACATGGAGGAAGGTACCGACCTGGGCATCGCCACGGCCCTCTACGGCGTGGCGGCCAAGGAAGGCGTGCAGCACTTGGTTATCGGCCAGTCGTTTCGCACCGAAGGCATTGCGCCGCTGAGCTGGAATTTTCTGGACGGCCGCTACCTGCGCGCCGTGCACAAGCAGTTCGGCACCGTGCCCCTGCGCCCTTGGAAGCCGGCCGACCCGGGCTTTAATCTGGGCGTGAAGGAAATGTTTTACTACGCCTTCCTGCGCCGCATTAAAACCGTGACGCTGCTCTACCACCTCGACTACGTGCGCACGGAGGTGGACGAGCTGCTGGTGCGCGAGCTGGCCTGGAAAAGCCCCGGCGCCCACTACGCCGACGACCTCTACCAAAGCCTCATCTACTACCTCAACCGCGTCAAGTTCAACATCGACCGGCGGCTGTTCAACTACTCGGCGCTGGTGCGCTCTGGGCAAATGAGCCGCGAAGTGGCCCTGGACCGCATCTCGCGCATCAATTCCATTGAGGATGAAACGGTTATATCTTTGTGCATCAAGCGCTTGGGGCTTAGCCGAGCTGAATTTGACCAGATTGTGGCGGCGCCGCCGAAGACCTTTCACGACTACCCGAACAGCTACGCCCTGCTTCGCTTGTTCCGTTGGCCCATCAAGCTGATGAGCCGGCTCAACCTGATTCCGGAATCGGCCTACGACAAGTATTTCAACTGCGGAACCTAAGGGCGGCAAGGAGCTGAGCTACCGAAAACAAAAGCGCAAAAAGGGCCCTGAGCTAGGCTTCAGGTTAGATTTTTGCAGCAAAATTGTGGCTTGACGTCAACCGAAAAAGTGCGGCTGACGTATCTTCGCCGCCACTGTTTCGGCACCATTTCTCACCTCACCCTCTTCCCGCCCCGGCCATGATAGATGACGACGACCTGGACGACGACTTGCTCGACGACGACGATACCCTGGACTCCTATGCCAAAAAAGGCGGCGCCGCTGCCCTTGGCAACACCGAAGACCGCCTCTCGGCCAAATATGCCGACTACCTGATGTGGACCGACACGGGCTCCTCGCACGACGAAGCCCTGGATTTGGCCAACATGACGGAAGAGGAATTTGTTGAAGCCGAACGGGCCGAAAACTCCGACCGCGGCGGCTTCACCAGCCTCGACGATGACGATGATGACGATTTTGGCGACGAAGATGACGAGGACGAAGGCTACAGCAGCGGCCGTGGCGGCCGGCGCAGCAGCTTCGAAGACGACGACTACTAGACCCTTGGTGCTCGGTGTCAGGTATTGGGGCTCCAGTAGCCAGACACCAAACCATCCCTCTTAAACACATAACAAGGCCCCGTCTGGAAATTCCAGACGGGGCCTTTTTTGCGATATAGTCAACTGATAATTAGCAAACAAGGCCATGCAGCCTCTACTTCCGGCCGAACACCGATTTCAGGATGTCGCTGGTGCGGGCGGCGGGGTTTTTGCGGATTTTGGCTTCCTCGTTGGCCAGCAGGATGAACAGACCATCTACCGCTTTTTGGGTGGTGTAGTCGGCCAGGCTGAGGGTGACGGGCTGCTGCAGCGGGATTTTGTTATAGGTGTTGGTGATGGTGGCGTAAGCCCGGCCGGCGCCCACTTGGTCGATGGCAGCCTCGATGTCGGGGTGGAAGGCCGACACGAGCTGCGCTTGCGTCGACTTGCGCAGGAACTGCGTGGCGGCGTCGGTTTGGCTGCTCGTCACCAGCGACAGGGCGTCGGTGAAGCTCATGTTCGACAGGGCATTCAGGAAAATGTCCTTGGCTTTAGGTGCGGCGGCCTCGGCGGCGCGGTTGAGCTGGGTTTCGAACGTTTCAAACAGCTTGGTCATGCCGGGCAGGCGGCCAATGGTGCCCTTCACCAGGTCGAGGTCGGGCGGCGTGGGGATGTGGATGTCGTCGTTGGCATTGAAGCCGTCGGGCTCCGAAGCAAACTGCACCGCCTTGATAATGCCTTTGTTGAGCGCCTCCTTCACGCCGGCGCTGGCTTGTGCTTCGGTGAGGGGGGCTGGGGCCGGAGTAGCGGCGGCCGCAGCCGCAGCGGCTTTGGCGGCCGCGGCCTTATCGGCGGCGGCTTTGGCAGCGGCTGTTTTGGCGGCTGCTGCTTTGGCCGCAGCGGCTTTTTGGGCGGCGGTCTGGGTGGTTTTGGTGGTCGTGGTTTTTTTGGTAGTGGTTTTGGTCTGAGCCTGGGCGGCGGGAGCTGCGGCCAGCAGGCCAACTACCAGCAAAGGACCGGCAATGCGCGTAAACATGGAATAAACTGACGCGGCGGGAAAACCAGAACGCCCCTATGGCTGTCCTTGGGCCGTCGCTTGCGCAAGTTGAAGACAATTTTGCGGCCAAACCTATTTTTTCGACAAACCCATGCCCGCCCCCACCCCTATTTCCGCCTTTTCAGCCGCTCCCATCACGCCCGCCGCGCCGCCCGATGTCGAGATTATGACCATTGGCGACGAGCTGCTTTACGGACAAGTGGTGGACACCAACTCGGCCTTTATGGGCCAGGAGCTGGGCAAAATAGGTTTGCGGGTGCGGCAGATTTCGTCGGTGTCGGACCGGGCCGATGAAATCGTGGCCGCCCTCGACCAGGCCCGGCAGCGGGCCCAGGTGGTACTCATCACCGGCGGCCTCGGCCCTACCAAGGACGACCTCACCAAGCACGTGCTGGCGCGCTACTTTGGCACCGAGCTGGTGATGCACGAACCCACGCTGCATCACGTGGAAGAAATTTTCAAGCGCTTCCAGCGGCCCATGCTCGACGTGAACCGCCAGCAGGCGCTGGTGCCCGCCAACTGCGAGGTGCTGCACAACGCCGTGGGCACCGCGCCCGGCATGTGGTTCGAGGACCAGGGCACCATCTTCGTGAGCATGCCCGGCGTGCCCTTCGAAATGAAGCGCCTGATGACCGACCACGTGCTGCCGCGCCTGCAAAGCCAGTTTCACATCGCGCCCATCGAGCACGTCGTCGTCATGACGGCCGGCCTGGGCGAGAGCTTCCTGGCCAAGCAAATCGAGGATTGGGAAGACGCCTTGCCCACCAACGTGAAGCTGGCCTACCTGCCGAGCTTCGGGGCCGTGCGCCTGCGCCTCACCGGCACCGCCGACGGCCAGCCCGACCTGCGCGGCCGCATGCTGGCCCTGCTGCCGGCCCTGCGCGCGCGCATCGGCGAGTACATTTTTGCCGAGGAAGAAACCACCCTCGAAGCCGCCATCGGCCAGCTGCTGCTTGCCAAGGGCCTCACGGTGGGCACGGCCGAAAGCTGCACCGGCGGCCTGGTGGCCCAGCGCCTCACCAGCGTGCCGGGCAGCTCGGGCTACTTCCGCGGCGGCATCGTGGCCTACCACAACGACATCAAGCAGGAAGAATTGGGGGTTAAATCCGAAACGCTGGCCCAGTACGGCGCCGTGAGCGAGGCCACCGTGCGCGAAATGGCCGAAGGCGCCCGTCGCCGCCTGGGCGTGGACGTGGCCGTGGCCACGAGCGGCATCGCCGGCCCCGGCGGCGCCACCGAAACCAAGAAAGTAGGCACCGTGTGCCTGGCCTACGCCGACGCCACCCAAACCATCAGCCGCGAATACGTGCTGGACCGCGGCCGGGCCCTGAACACGGAATACGCCGCGCAGCAGGTGCTCACGCTGCTGCGGCAGCAGCTGGCGGGCGTTTAAATCGTTTATCCTGAACAGTCACCTACAACATTTGAACGGTATATAGCATACTTAAACCACCGTTTTGCTAGACGGCTATTTACGGGGTGGCGGCTTTCCTCGCGGCGCGGTACCGTTTCGGACCTTCGGCTACAACGGGGCGCCTTTGGCTAAACCCAGCAGGGCTAAGGGCTATTCCTTGGGTAGACGCTCGTACGCGCGGGCCACGTGCCAGTGCCCTTGCAAGGGGGCTAAGCCCTCGACCAGCTGTCGAAAAAAAGCCGCCCGTGCTTGGTCTTTGGTTCTGTCCAACACGTAGTTGGCGCTATTGCCCTGTTGAATCAAGTACCGACGGCCGGCCGTTTCAACCAAGGCGCTGTTGGTGGACTTCGGGTTGAGTGGGGGCATGAACCGGAGCCGGTCTTCGGCCTGCCGAACCGCCAGACGGGGCAAGTCTAGGGCCCATAAAAAACGGAGCTGCGGGCAGGGCAAGGGCGTGGAAACGGTCGAGTCCGTTACTTGCACGACCCGCAGTTGGTTGTTTTCCGCCCAGATGAAATAGGTGATGTCCTGTTCGCGCTGGTGCGTTAGAAAAGTAACGAACCGGTCGCTCCGTCTTTCTCGCTTTAGGCTGTCTCGGAAGGAGTGTATAATCCGTTCGTCCAAATGAAAAGGAAAAGAGCGGATGTAAGGGCTTTGGCACGGCCCTTTTGTCGCACACAAAAGCAGCAACACGCTGATTACAAGCGTCAATCGACACATACTACTTTTATGGTCCTGGCGCATCGGAGGCAGGTGGTATAATGTGCAGCCCCACAGGGCCTGTTGGGAACAATAGACGAGCCGGCCCTATGGAATCCGAAAGAAACGCTCGGCTTACTAAACTACCGGCAGAGAGTCAAAAGACGTGCCCCACAAGCTATTGCAACACCTGGCGAGTCCAGGAAATAAGTCTACGATTCAACGTTTACGAAACGCGCCGAGGCAATGAGTTTTGTAAACTTAGAATGGGAGCGTTACCCCGTTGAAAAAGCCCCCGACTGACACATGCCAGTCGGGGGCTTTTTCAACGATGCCGCGTGTAGCTTGCTTCCCCGCCTTCTTCGCCTTGCCGCCGCCCGCATCCAGCAGCGCCCGGGCCGCTTTGTAGCCTTGGTTCTTCAGCAGCGACTGAGGGCTTAGCAGCGCATTAGGACAACTTCGCCCGCTTTCCATACCACTTCGCGACGCTTCCAGACGACTTGTTGCCTGCCCCGGCCGGGCACAAAAAAAAGGCCGGCTTGGCGGCCGGCCTTTTTCAGTAAATCGTGGGGCGGTTACGCCGCCGGCGCATCGGCCGCGGCCACACGCATGATTTCGTGGCCCATCTTGTCGCGCTTGGTGGCCAAGTAGGTTTCGTTGTGGGGGTTGGCGTGGATTTCGATGGGTAGCGTTTCCACTATTTCCAGGCCGTAGCCGATGAGGCCGGTGCGCTTGCGGGGGTTGTTGGTGAGCAGGCGCATCTGGCGGATACCCAGGTCGCGCAGGATGCTGGCGCCCACGCCGTAGTCGCGCTCGTCGGCCTTGTAGCCCAGGTCCTCGTTGGCCTGCACCGTGTCGCGGCCCTGCTCCTGCAGCTTGTAGGCCTTCAGCTTGTTGAGCAAGCCAATGCCGCGCCCCTCCTGGTTCATGTACACAATCACGCCGCGGCCTTCACGCTCAATTTCGCGCATGGCCTGATGTAGCTGCGGGCCGCAGTCGCAGCGGCACGAGCCGAAGATGTCGCCGGTCACGCAGGAGCTGTGCACGCGCACCAGCACCGGCTCGGGCCCGCTGATGTCGCCCTTCACCAAGGCCAAGTGCTTAGCGCCGTTCGAGTTCTGGGTAAAGGCGTAGAGGTCGAAGTCGCCGTGCTCGGTGGGCATCTTCACCGAGATTTCGCGGGTGATGAGGCTTTCCGTGGCCAGGCGGTACTTGATGAGGTCCTGCACCGACACCAGCTTTAGGTCCCACTTTTTGGCCACCAGCTCCAGGTCGGGCAGGCGGGCCATCTCGCCGTCTTCCTTCAGAATTTCGACCAGCACGCCGGCGGGCTCAAACCCGGCCAGCCGGGCCAGGTCCACGGCCGCCTCGGTGTGGCCGGCGCGGCGCAGCACGCCTTCCTTGCGGGCCTTGAGCGGGAAAATGTGGCCGGGCTTTCCCAGCTCCTCGGGCTTGGTGGCGGGGTCGATGAGGGCCAGAATGGTCTTGCTGCGGTCGGAAGCCGAGATGCCGGTGGTCACGCCGTTCTTCAGCAAATCGACCGACACCGTGAACGGCGTGGCGTGCAGGGCCGTGTTGGTGCCCACCATCAGGTCGAGGCCCAGCTCTTCGCAGCGGGCCTCGGGCAGCGAAGCGCACACCAGCCCGCGGCCGTGGGTGGCCATAAAATTGATGACTTCGGGCGTGGCCGAGCGAGCGGCGCAAATGAAGTCGCCCTCGTTCTCACGGTCCTCGTCATCGACAACGATGACGACTTTGCCAGCGCGAATGTCTTCGATGGCGGATTCGATGGTATCAAGCATGGGATGGGGTATTTCGGGCCATAACAACGGCGGCGCCCGCAAAGTTAGCCCGCGCAGCGCCGCCCTACCCGAACAGTGCCTCCAGCTGCGCCGTGGCGCCGGCCCAGGTGTAGCGGGCCTTCACAAAATCCTGCCCCCGGGCGGCCATGGCATCGGCGGCAGCTGGGGTATCGAGTAGGCCGACGATGTCGTTGGCAATGGCCTCGGCCGTTTCGGCCACGCACAGCTCCTGGCCGCTGGTGCCACCCAACGCGTTGTTGGCCAACGGCGTGGTCACGCAGGGCAAGTGCATGGCCATGGCCTCCAGCAGCTTGTTCTGGAGGCCTGTGCCCACGCGCATAGGCGCCACAAATACCCGCGCCGAGGCGTACGCCGCCCGAATATCGGGCACCCAGCCGCTAACCACCACGTGGGCCGAGGCCAGCGCCTGCACGCGCGGCGCGGGCGTGGTGCCGGCCACCAGCAGGCGCGCTTCGGGGTGGCGGGCGCGCACCAGCGGCATGATTTCCTCGGCCAGGAAGGCCGCAGCGTCCACGTTGGGGTGGTAGCTCATGTTGCCCGAAAACAGCACCTCATATTCCTTGGCCACCTCGGGCATGGGCCGAAACCGCTCGGCGTCGATGCCGTTGAGTACCACCCGGATTTCCTGGCGGCGCGGGTGTTGAATGAGCTGCCGGTCCTGGTCGCTGATGATGGTGTGGTGTTGAAACCAATCGAAGGCCGCGGCCTCGTAGGCCAGCAGGCGGCGGGCTTCCAGCGCCATCACGGGACGCTGCCAGAGCGGGGCCTGCGTGGCCCGCCGCGCCACGCCGGCCGAAAACACGTCCATGTAATCGAGCGTCATCGGCACGCGCCCGGCGTGTGACCGCAGGTACTCGGCCATGCGAATGAGCTGGCAGTACACGTGGGCGGGCCGGAAGGTGCGCAGCAGCTCGTCGACCCGCTTTTGCGCCGCGGCGTCGTAGAAATAGCCCACTTGCAGCGGCCGGCCGGTGGCCAGCGCCCGCGCCATGTTGGCCGCAATGCCGGGGCGGTACAGGCGGTGCACATGCAGCCCGCCGCGGCACAGGGGCCGCACGGCCGCGTCGGCTTCGGGCGTCACGGCCTCATCGGACACCGTGAAGAGGCAGATTTCGTGGCGCTGGGCCAGGTACTTCAGTTGGTGAAAGGCGCGCAGCTTGTCGCCCTTGTCGAGCGGATAGGGGAAGCGCGAGAGGAGCACAAGCAGCTTCATGCGGGCGACGAATGGGCGGGCGTGCCGGCCGGCGCGGGCAGGAGCAGCTGCTCGTATAAATCCACGAAGCGCTGTACTACGCGGCGGTTGTCATAAACTTCGGTGGCAGTGTGGGCGGCGTTGGCCCCGATTTCCTGCACGGGCACCTCGCCCCGGGCCCAGGTGCGCAGGAAAGCAAGCCATTCGGCCGGAGAGTCGCGCACGATGATGTCGTGGCCATCGCGCACGGCAATGCCCTCGGCGCCCAGCCGGGTGCTAAGAATGGCTTTACCCACGGCCATGCCCTCAATGATTTTGACCCGCATGCCGCCGCCGCTCAACAGAGGCACCAGCATCAGCCCATGCTCCTGCATAAAAGCCGGGGCCGACTCCACGAAGCCGTGCACAATGACGTTGTCGGCCTTCAGGTTCAACAAGTGCGCCGGGGCATTCCGACCGGCAATGTGCAGCTCCACATCCGGAAATTCAGCGTGAAAAGCGGGCCACACCTCGCGCAGCAGCCATTCCACCCCTTCCTGATTGGGCAGCCAGTCGAGCGAGCCAATCATGAATAGCGTGCGCGGCTGGGGTGCAAGGGCCGGGTTGGCTTGCAAGCGGGCCAGGTCGGCACCGGCGGGAATAAAGACGATGGGTTCGGGGCAGTGCAGGGCTCGCAGGCGGTCAGCATCGGCCTCCGTGATGGCCGCGATGGCGTCGAATTGCCGCAAGTGGCGGCGCTCAAATTTCTCCAGCCGGTCGGCCATTGTTTTCAAAAACCGGCGTTTGAGCGGGTTGGTCTCGCGGCCGGCTAGCATCTGCCAGATGGTATACTCCACGTTGTGCGCGCGCAGCACCAGCGGCGGCACCCGGAAATCCTGGCGGTGCTGGCGGCCCAGCAGTTCTGCGTACCAGGCCACAAAAGTGCCTTCCAGCTGCACCACGTCCACTTTATCGGTGCGCAGAATCTCCAGCAGCTTCTCGCCGACGGCCGTACTCATGAACCGTTCCACGTTATAAGGCTGGCGGCTGAAAAGCAGGTTTTTCAGCGCTTTTACCGGCGATAAGTCCGTATTCACGTCTACCAGCACCAGCCGCAGGCTGGGTCCCAGGTGCGCCAGGGCATCGGCGGGCTGGCGGTGCTTGGGCGTGTTGATGGCCAGCAGCGTGACGCGGTGCCCGGCTCGCACGAGGCCGGCCGCCACGTCGTACATGGCAATGGCCCCGCCATCGTGGGGCGGGTATGGGACGCGCGGACAGAGTTGCAGAATATGCATGGGGCCCGTAAAGGTAGTGCGCTGAGGCAGCAGAACGAGTACCCCGAAGCTGTGCTTCGGTCCGTTTGACAATCCCTACGCGGGCCGAAGCACAGCTTCGGGGTACTGTTCTACAGTTGTCGGAAGCGCACTTCGAAGGTTTCAATCTGCTCTTCGCTGCCGAGCACCAACAGCACGTCGCCGGGGGCCAGCACGTAGTCGACGGGCGGGCTCACGAGCAGGGAGCCGGCGGCCTGGCGCAGGCCAATGATGGTGGCGCCGGTGATGGAACGCACGTTGAGCTCCCGGATGCTGCGGCCGTGCAAGTCCTTGCGCAATTGGTCAAAGTTCATTTCTTCGAGCCGCAGTTTGTCGGCGCTCAGGCCCGAAATCAGGTCGAGAAAGCGGATGACTTCGGGGCGCACCACCAGATTGGCCATGTGCGAGCCGCCGATTTCGTCCGGCATCACCACCGAGTCGGCCCCGGCCGAGAGCAGCTTGCTTTCGGAGGTTTTTTGGGAGGCGCGGGCGATGATGCGCAGGCGCGGGTTGAGGGCGCGGGCCGAAAGGGCCACGAACACGTTGTCGGCGTCCTTGGGCAAGGCCGTGATGAGCGAGGAGGCCCGCTCCACGCCGGCCTGCTTGAGCACGCGGTCGGCCGTGGCGTCGCCAAACACGCTGTAGATGTTGCCGCCGGGCGCGCCGTCGCCGTTGTAATCTTCGTCGCCGTCGCCTTCGGCGTGGCTTTTCATCAGTTCCTGGTTCATTTCGATGACGACCACGCGCACGCCGTTGGCCACCAGCTCCTGGTAGGCGCGGCGGCCGTTGCGGCCGAATCCGCACACGATGACGTGCCCGCTGAAGCGCCGGATTTCCTGGTCGGTTCGAATCATTTTGTAAATTTTGCGCAGCTCGCCGTCAAAGATAAAGGAAGAGAAAACCGACACCAGGTAGGCCACCACCACCAGGTTGTAGAGGATATAGACCGACACGAATAGCCGCCCGGCCAGCGAAAACGGATGAATTTCGCCAAAGCCAACCGTGGCGATGGTCGTCACGGTCATGTAAAAGGCATCGATGGGGTGGTAGTGCTCGATGCCCATGAAGCCCGCCATGCCGAAAATCAGACTCAGCCCGGTGAGCGTGACGGCCAGAATCAGGCGGTTGATGTTGAGGCGGCGGAGCATGTTATTTAATCGAAGAATAAGAAACGGTCATTGCGAGGCGTAGCCGAAGCAATCCGTCCTGCCAATACCAGACAGCCACTTTCACCAGAAAGCCTCGTTGCTATACAGCGCTGGGGTTCGTTCGTAAAAAAGCTTTTTCACGTTAGAAAGCTAGTCGTTGAGAACAGAACGGATTGCCACGGGCTGCGCCCTCGCAATGACAGATGTTATTGACTTAGGCGCTGCGCCCCACCACCGTACCCAGGAGGCCAGCCAGCTCGTTGTCCAGCTCCTTGAGGCGCTTGATGTCGCCCAGAATCTCGAACATCTCGGCGTCGTCCAGCGGGTGGCGGAGTTTTTCGAGGCACTGGTCGAGCTCGCGCTGCACGTGCACCTTGTTGAGGCGCAGCACGGCGTTGTCGCAGGCCAGCTGGGGCAGGTCCACTTCGTTGAAGACGTAGATTTCCTTGGTGCGCCAGTTGGGGCTGATTTCGTAGCGCTCGGTGGCCAGGTCGGTGATGAGCTGGCGGATGTCTTCGCGCTCGTTCTGGGCCAACTGGCGGGCATCGGGGAAGCGGCCGGCCAACAGCTCCTGCCGGCAGATTTCCCACATCTCGGCGTAGAGCGGAAACGTGAGCGGGTACTCGCCGAGCTGACCCATGAGGTAGCCGGCCACGCTCAGCTCGTTGTCAATTTCGCGGCCCGCGTAGAGCACCAACAGGCGCAGCACCTCCCGCTCGCACACCTGCAGCATGTCGGGCATGGCCTCCTGCTCGGCGACTTTGGCCGGAGCCGAAGCAAACGAGTTGCTCAGCGACTCGGCCGCTTCGGCGCCGCCGTACATCAGCATTTCGGCTTCTTCCTCGTCGGTCATCGGCCGCGGCGCGGGAGCCGGGCGCGGGTTGCTGCTGGGTGGGAAGCCGGTGTTGGCGCTGCCGGCGCCCTGGCCGTAGTTGCCGCGGTTGTCGCTCTGGCCACTGCTGCGGCCGTCGGGGGCCTTCTGGCTGGCGGTTTTCACCAGCTTGTTGTACTCGGTGATGAGCACCTGCTCGTCGATGCCGAAGGTGGCCGAGGTTTGCTGCAAAAACACCTGACGCTTGATGGCGTCGGGCACTTTGGCGATGCTGTGCAGCACGTCGCGGATGGCCTCGGCCTTCTTCACCGGGTCGTTGGACGCCTCGCGGGCCACGAGCGTGGTTTTGAAGCTGATGAAGTCCTGGCTCTTGGTTTCGATGTACTCGGTGAAGCGCTGGTCGCCCACTTTGCGGATGTAGCTGTCGGGGTCGTCGCCGTCGGGGAAGAGCACCACGCGCACGTTCAGGCCACCTTCGAGCAGCAAGTCCGTGCCGCGCAGCGAGGCCTTGATGCCGGCCGCGTCGCCGTCATAGAGTACGGTCACATTGTCGGAATACCGCTTGATGAGCCGAATCTGGCCCTCCGTAAGGGAGGTACCCGACGAAGCCACCACGTTTTTGATGCCGCCCTGATACAACGACAAAACGTCCAGGTAGCCTTCTACCAGGTAGCAAACCTCTTGCGTACGAATGGCCTGCCGGGCCTGAAACAGCCCGTACAGCACGTCGGACTTGTGGTAAATCTCCGACTCGGGCGAGTTGAGATACTTCGCCATCTTGTCGTCGCGCTTGAGGGTGCGCGCCCCGAAGCCCACCACCCGGCCGCTGATGTTGTGAATCGGGAACATCACGCGGCCCCGAAACCGGTCGTAGCGCCGGCCGGTGTCTTTGCCCTGGTCGTCGGTGCGGATGACGGTGAGGCCGGTTTTTTCGAGGTATTTCTTGTCGAATCCGGCGGTTTCAGCGGCTTTCATTAGGTCGTCCCAGCTGTCGAGCGAGTAGCCGAGCTCGAAGGTCTGGATGGTACTCAGGTTGAGGCCGCGCTCCTTGAGGTAGCCGTAGCCGATACTCATCCCCTCCTCGGAGTTGAGCAGCAGGCGGTGGTAGTGGTTTTTGGCGAAGTCCGAGACGATGAACTGCGAGTCCCGCTCGTTCTGCTCCAGCTGCTGCTGGGGCGTCTTTTCCTCCTCCTGAATCTCGATGGCGTACTTGCGGGCCAGGTACTTGAGGGCCTCCACGTAGCTGGTGCCTTCCACGTCCATCACAAACTGCACCACGCCGCCGGCCTTGCCGCAGCCGAAGCACTTGTAGAGCGACTTGGCCGGGTTTACCGAGAACGAGGGCGACTTCTCGTTGTGGAACGGGCACGGGGCCCACAGGTTCTGGCCCTTGCGCTTGAGCTGCACGAAGTCGCCGACGACTTCCACGATGTCGGCGGTCTGGATGATGTGGTCAACTAATTCTTTGGGGATGCGGGCCATGTAGCGCGGACTTTGTAGTCCGCGTCCCCGAACGTCGGTCGTTGAACCGGCGCGGGGACGCGAACTACAAAGTTCGCGCTATAGCGGCCACTTCTTCCGAAAACTTCGCATCTTTGCGCAACTTCCGGCGACTGAGTACAGTTACAGCCCAAGGCAGGAAGGACTTGCGTCCCTCCTGCTGGCTACGGTTAGTGTTGCAGCACCGCGTAGGTGGCGGCTGCTAACACCAGCCACCGGCCAAACTGCGCGAGCAGCTTCACCGGGAGCCTGACGACGATTACCACGTAATCACCGTCGCTGTTTGGTTTGTTCTCCATGGGTTTTCAAGTTATGGAGTAGAACAAATCACCCACTTCTCGAAGCCCGTGGTCTGCCAACCACGGGCTTCGCTCATTTTGGCCGAAGCCAGAATAAGTGCCGTGGCGGCGGGAGACTACCGCACAGTATGGCAAAGCTACGCAGGTAAGGAGTACAGGACCTATTTGTTACAGAAGGGAAACAGTCCAAAAGGCCGGTCCTTACCTTTGCCCGGAATAAACTCCGCGCAAGATGCCCGCATACCGCCCCGAAGAAATCGAAAAGAAGTGGCAGGCCCACTGGAAAGAGCATAGCACATTCAAAGCCCAGAACCACTCCGACAAGCCCAAGTACTACGTGCTCGACATGTTCCCCTACCCGTCCGGGGCGGGCCTGCACGTGGGGCACCCGCTGGGCTACATTGCCTCCGACATCGTGACGCGCTACAAGCGCCTGCAGGGCTTCAACGTGCTGCACCCCATGGGTTTCGACTCCTTCGGCCTACCCGCCGAGCAGTACGCCATCCAGACCGGCCAGCACCCGGCCGTGACCACCGAGCAGAACATCAGCACCTACATCCAGCAACTCAGCAGCCTGGGCTTCAGCTACGACTGGAGACGCGAGGTGCGCACCTCAGATGCCTCCTATTACAAGTGGACGCAGTGGATTTTTCTCAAGCTGTTCAACTCCTGGTACAACCTCGACACCAACCGCGCCGAGCCCCTCACGGAGCTTACGGCCCGCTTTGCTGAGAGCGGCAGCGAGGGCATCCGCGCCGCCGGCGATGACGAGGAACGGCAGGTGTTCACCGCCGGGCAATGGCAAATGATGAGCGAAAAGCAGAAGCTGGCCGCCGTGCTCCCCTACCGCCTAGCCTACCAGCAGGACACCTACGTGAACTGGTGCGCCGGCTTGGGCACGGTGCTGAGCAACGACGAAGTGAAGGACGGCCTCTCCGAGCGCGGCGGCTTCCCCGTCGAGCGCCGCCTCATGCCGCAGTGGAGCCTGCGCATCACCGCCTACGCCGACCGCCTGCTGCAAGGCCTCGACCAACTCGACTGGCCCGACGCCGTGAAGGAGATGCAGCGCAACTGGATTGGCAAGAGCATCGGGGCTGAAGTGACGTTCCCGGTACAGGGCTCCGAAACGGCCCAAATCAAGGTGTACACCACGCGGGTTGACACCATTTACGGCGCCACCTTCCTCGTTCTGGCCCCCGAGCACGAACTGGTTGACCAGCTCACCACGCCGGAGCAGCGCGCGTCCGTGGACGAGTACATTGCCGCCACCAAGCGCCGCTCGGAGCGCGACCGCATGGCCGACGCCAAAACCGTGTCGGGCGTGTTCACGGGCGCCTATGCGCTGAACCCGGTCAACAACGAGCCCGTGCCCATCTGGCTGGCCGACTACGTGCTGGCCGGCTACGGCACCGGCGCCGTGATGGCCGTGCCCAGCGGCGACCAGCGCGACTACCTTTTCGCCCGGCACTTCAACCTGCCCATCCCGGCCATTTCCGATGCCCAGCAGGGCCTCGACCAGCAGGCCGACCCCACCAAGGAAGGCCGCTACATCAACTCGGGCATCATCAACGGTCTCACTTACAAAGAGGCCACGCAGAAGCTCATCGCCTTCCTCGAAGAGAAGGGCTTGGGCAAAGGCAAGGTCAATTTCCGCCAGCGCGACGCCATTTTCGGCCGCCAGCGCTACTGGGGCGAGCCCATCCCGATTTACTACAAGGACGGCACCGCCTACGGCATCGCCGAGAGCGACCTGCCGCTGGTGCTGCCCGAAATCGACGAGTACAAGCCCACCGAAACCGGCGAGCCGCCCCTCGGCCGCGCCCAAAACTGGCTCTACCGCGGCCAATACCCCTACGAGCTGAGCACCATGCCCGGCTGGGCGGGCTCCTCGTGGTACTACCTGCGCTACATGGACCCGCACAACGACGCCCGCTTCGTGAGCGAGGAGGCCGAGCAGTACTGGGGCTCCGTGGACCTCTACATGGGCGGGGCCGAGCACGCCACCGGCCACCTGCTCTACGCCCGCTTCTGGTACCTGTTCCTCAAGGACCTGGGCCTCGTGAGCAGCGGCGAGCCGTTTCAGAAGCTGATTAACCAGGGGATGATTCTGGGCCGGTCGAATTTCGTGTACCGCATCAACGGGACCAACAAATTCGTGACGCTGGGCAAGAAAGACCAGTACGAAACCACGGCTTTGCACGTCGATGTGAGCATTGTCGAGAATGATATTCTCAATATGGATGCCTTCCGCAAATGGCGTCCCGATTACAGCAATGCTGAATTTATTACGGAAGACAACGGCACATACGTAGCAGGGTGGGAAGTTGAAAAGATGTCGAAAGGCAAGTTCAACGTCGTCAATCCTGATACATTGATTAGCCGCTACGGCGCGGACGCCCTGCGCCTCTACGAAATGTTCCTCGGCCCGCTGGAGCAGTACAAGCCCTGGAACACCAACGGCATCAGCGGCGTGGGCGGCTTCCTCAAGAAGTTCTGGCGCCTCTTCCACCCCGAAGACGGCCCCCTCGCCGTGACCGACGAGCCCGCCACCCCGGCCGAGCTCAAGGTGCTGCACCGCGCCATCCAGAAGGCCCAGGAAGACATCGAGAAGTTCAGCTTCAACACCTCCGTTAGCCTGTTCATGATTACCGTGAACGAGCTCACGGCCCTCAAGTGCCACAAGCGCGCCATCCTGGAGCCGCTGGTGCTGCTGGTGTCCCCGTTTGCGCCGCACCTGGCCGAGGAGCTGTGGCAGGAGTTGGGCCACGAAGCCGGCAGCATCAGCACGGCCCGCTACCCCGAGTTCCGCGAAGAATATCTGGTGGAGGAAAGCGTGACCTACCCGCTGGCCATCAACGGCAAAGTGCGCGAGCAGATGCAGTTCGCCGCCGCCGCCACCGCCGCCGAGATTGAAGCCGCCGTGCTGGCGTCGGATTTCCTGGCCAAGCACGGTGAAGGCAAGGCTGCGAAGAAGGTGATTGTGGTGCCTGGCCGCATGGTGAACGTAGTGGTGTAACGACTGCGCACTTGCCACAAAAAAGCCCCGGTTTGCACGAGCAAGCCGGGGCTTTTTTGTAGGTTTCAGCACTATCTACTGCACTTTCTGCACCTTGGTGCGGCCGAGCACCTGCTCGCCGGCAAATACGGTGAGGTAGTAGGTACCGGCCTTATAAGCACTCAGGTCTAAGGTGAAATTGCCGGGCGCGGCCAGCACCGCCGTGCCTACGGGCTGGCCCATAGCGTTGGTCAGGAGCCAGCGCGTGGCCACAGCTTCGGTAGGGGGCCAAGCAATGATGGCCAGGTTGGCGGTAGGGTTGGGATAGGCGGCAATGGCGGCAGGGGCGGTGCGCGTCACAGTTTGTACCGGGCTGTAGTGGGCCGTGCCGTCGGCATCCACCTGCCGGAGACGGTAGTAGCTCACGCCACCCAGCGGCGCGGCGTCGCGGTAACGGTAGCTGCGGGGTGTCTGGCTGGTGCCAGCTCCGTCTAGGCGAGCTAGTTTGGCGAAGGCCTCGCCGTTGGCAGAGCGCTCTACCTCGAAGCCCACGTTGTTTTTCTCCGTAGCGGTGCGCCAGGTCAGGTCTACAGCCGCGCCGGCCGCCGTGGCCTGAAAAGCCGTCAACTCGACGGGCAGCGGGGCTACGTAGCTGCCCAGCACCTGCATTTCGTAGAGCGAAAAGCCGTAGCCGGTGTTTCGGGTCAGGCCGAACATGCGCACGTAGCGCCCGCTGGCCGAGAGGGCTAGTTCATTGACGTGGCTGGTGGTGTTGATTATCGTCTTAGCGGTGGTCCAGTTCGTAGCGTCGCTCGATACCTCCAGGCGAAAATCCTTACCGTAGGCAATTTCCCAAATCAGGTTTACCTGGGTGATGTTGGCGGTACGGCCCAGGTCCACGTACAGCCATTGGTTGTCGTTGTAAGTGCTGCCCCAGCGCGAGGTGTTATTGGCATCGAACGCCTTGGCCGGCTCAAACCCGCCCTGGTCCGATGAGGCCACGGCCGTTTTGCCTAAGGCCAGGTTGCTGCCCGGCCCGGGCGAGGTGCCGAATACTTCGAACTCGTACAACGAGTAGCCGTAGCTGGTAGCCCGAGCCGTACCCACCATTTTCACATATCGGCCAGAGGTGGCTAGGTTAGTAAAGTCATTGTAGGTGGTGGCGTTGCCGGTCACCGTGGCCACCGTGGTCCAGGAGGTGTTGTTGCTTGATACCTGCACGGTGAAATCCTTGCCGTAGGCATTCTCCCAACTCAACCGGACCCGGTCAATGGTTTGCACGGAACCCAGGTCGACGGTAAACTGCTGATTGTCGTTGGAGGCGCTTTCCCAACGGGTGTTGCCGTCGCCGTCGATGGCCCGGCTGGCGGGTTGATTTGCCGAAGAAGCGGTTGCCGTTTTGCCGAGGGCCAAGTTCTGGGCTTGCGTGGGCAGGGCCGTCAGGAGCCAAAGGCCTAGCAGACCCGTCAGGTATACAATTTTGTTTTTCATAATGGCTCGACTTCACTGCGATTAGCTTGCGCCCAAAATTACCGGCTGTACCAAAGAAGAAACCCGTAAAATCGTTGAATCAGGGGATTTGCGCGGTAGCCCGAACCATTCCTCCGGTGGTTGTCGGCGGCTACCCCCGCATATCCGCCGTTCAGAAAATTATGCTAAAAATTGTCCTACGATTCTTGGAATTGGTGCCTGCCGGGTCCTGTGCAGAAATAGTTAGTAATTACTACTAGCTTGTGTTTTGCTGGGGTAGCTGCTATGTTGCGGTGGGTTGGTCTTTTTTGCCCTTGTTCCTTAGTTCCCCATGCTACTTTTTCGCTTGCATCAACCTGTGGTTTGCCAACTTCTCCGCAATAAAACCGGCTTCTTCGCCTTATTACTAACCCTGCTGTTGGGCCTCCCCACCCACGCCCAAACTGCCGACGCAGCCGGCCCGCTGCTCACGCCCGACCAGTTCCTGGGCTACAAGCTCGGCACGCAGTTCACGCCGCACGCCGAGATGCTGCGCTACGTGGCCCACGTGGTGGCCCACTCCCCCAGCCGCATGAAGCTGGTGCGCTACGGCAAAACCTACGAAAACCGTCCGCTGGAAGTGGTGCAGGTGGCCAGCGCCGACAACTTCGGCCGGCTGGAAGACGTGCGCCGCAACAACCTGCGCTTGGCCGGCTTGGAAAGCGGCGCCGGCCAGCGACAGCAGCCCGCCGTGTGCTGGCTGAGCTACAACGTGCACGGCAACGAGGCCGTGAGTTCCGAAGCCGTGATGCAGGTGCTCTACGACCTGGCCAACCCGCAGGACCAGCAGGCTCAGGAGTGGCTGAAAAACACCGTCGTCCTCGTCGACCCTTGCATCAACCCCGACGGCCACGACCGGTACGTGAACTGGTACAACCGCGTGCGCAACCTCACGCCCAACGCCGAGCCCGACGCCTGGGAACACCGCGAGCCCTGGCCCGGCGGCCGCTTCAACCACTATTATTTCGACCTAAACCGCGACTGGGCCTGGCAAACCCAGCAGGAAACCCGCCAGCGCATCGCCCTCTACAACCAGTGGCTGCCCCAGGTGCACGCCGACTTCCACGAGATGGGCCCGAACAATACCTACTACTTCTCGCCCGCCGCCCGCCCCTACCACGCCGACCTCACGGCCTGGCAGCGCCAGTTTCAGGGCGTGCTGGGCGACTACAACAAAGTGGCTTTCGACAAGAACAACTGGCTGTATTTCACCCGCGAAGTATACGACCTCTACGCCCCCACCTACGGCGATACCTGGCCCAGCTTCAACGGCGCCATTGGCATGACGTATGAGCAGGGCGGTGGCCCCGCCGGCGGCCTGGCCTATGCCCGCCTCGACGGCGACACCCTGACACTGACCCAGCGCATTGCCCACCACCACGCCGCCAGCCGCGCCACCATTCAAGCCACCGCCGAGCGGCACGACGACCTGCTGCGCGAGTTTCAGAGCTATTTCGCTAATGCGGCCAATAAGCCCCGGGGCGAGTTCAAAAGCTACGTCATCGGGGCCGGCAACGACCCCGGCCAGCTCCGCGCCTTCACCCAATACCTCGACCGCAACCAGATTCGCTACGGCTACGCCTCCAAGCGCACCAAAACCAAGGGCTTCAGCTACCTCAGCGGCAAAACCGGCGATGTGACCGTGGAGCCACACGATGTGGTTATCAGCATGTACCAGCCCAAATCGACGCTGGTAAAGGTGCTATTCGAGCCCAAGCCCCAGCTTGAAGACTCGCTCACCTACGACATCACTTCCTGGGCCCTGCCCTACGCCTTTGGCCTGAAAGCCTACGCCGTGCCCGGCCGCCTCGACGCTGCGGCCAACGCCCCCGCTACCGCCAGCGTGAAGGGAAGCGCCGCCACCGACGACCGCCCCTACGCCTACCTCGCCCGCTGGAGCAGCCTGCAGGATGTGCGCTTCCTGAGCCGCCTGCTGCAACAGAAAGTGAAGGTGCGCTACGCCGAAAAGGTCTTCGAGTCGGAAGGGCAGCGGTACGCGCCCGGCACGCTCATCATCACCCGCACCGGCAACGAGGGCCTCGGCGCGCGGTTCGACCAGCTGGTGCGGGCCCAGGCCGACTCGGCCGGCACCACCGTCATGGCCGTGAAATCGGGCTTTTCAACCTCGGGGCGTGACCTGGGCTCCAGCTCGGTGCACTTCGTGCGCAAACCCACGGTGGCCGTGGTGGCCGGCCCAAGCGTAGACCCCACGGCTTTTGGCGAGGTGTGGCACTTCTTCGAGCAGCAGCTCGGCTACCCGCTCACGGTGCTCGGCACCGACTACCTCAGCCGCGTTTCGCTGAATAAATACGACGTCCTCATCCTGCCCAACGGCGGCTACAACGACGTGTACAACGACCGCAACCTCGAAAACCTGAAAGCCTGGGTGCGCGACGGCGGCCGCCTCATCGCCCTCGAAGGCGCCGCCAAATTCCTGTCCGGCAAGAAGGACTTTCTGCTCAAGCCCAAAACCACCGACTCCACCGCCATCAAAAAGGAGCTGAAAGCCAACCCCTACCGCCTGCTGCGCCGCTACGGCGACGCCGAGCGTGAGGAAGCCGAAGAGGCCGTGCAGGGCAGCATCTACCGTGTTCAGCTCGACAACTCCCACCCCCTGGCCTTCGGCTACGGCGACACCTATTTTTCACTGGTCCGCAACCCGCTCAACTACAACTTCCTGGGCAAAGGGGGCTGGAACGTGGGCGTCATCAAGAAAGACAGCTATTCGGCAGGCTTCACCGGCACCAAGGCCCGCAAGGAGCTCACCGATACTTTTGTAGTCGGTGCGCAGGACATGGGTCGTGGCGAGGTAATATACCTGGGCGACAACCCATTGTTCCGCGCCTTCTGGCAGGGCGGCAAGCTGATGTTTGGCAACGCCGTGTTTTTGGTGGGGCAGTAAAGCTCATCAACGCATAAAAAAAGCCCCGCTGAATATCCAGTGGGGCTTTTTTTATATCTAAGAACGATATAGAGACGCGACACTTCGCGTCTCGGCGTGGGTGCCATTCGGCTATCGTTCAAAAAGGAGACGCGAAGTGTCGCGTCTCTACATTTCCAACGTTGCCTTTATCGCTTTCGGCAACGATGCCCGCACCAAATCATATGAGTGGTCAATCAGCTCGCGGAGCTGGCCGCCTGGAATACCGGTGCCGATGAGTACTGTATTCCAGTGCTTCTTGTTCATGTGGTAGCCGGGCAGCACGTAGTCGTGCGCCTCGCGCAGCTCCACGGCGCGCTCGGGGTCGCACTTCAGGTTGATGCTGCCGAAGGTGTCGATATCGGTGAGGGCGAAGACTTTGCCGCCAACTTTGAACACCAGCGTTTCGGGGCCGAAAGGAGTTTCTTCGGTCACGCCGGGCTTGAGCAGGCAGTAGTCGCGAAAATCCTCAATGTTCATTAGCGCGTGAAGGCAGGCAGAATATAGCGCACAAACATCACCACCAGGCAAATCAGGAACATCGCCAAGCTGAGCTTGTTGATGAAGTGCATGGTCTTGAGGTTGAAGTTACTCTTACGGTTCGGGTCGTTCTTGCGGAAGTAATAACCGAGCACGGGGCCGAAGTTGAAAAGGTTTTTACCGTTCATGGCGGGGCGGGTTTTGGTTCGGAAAGGTAACACCGCGCGGGGCAGAATGATTTGCCAAAACACGGAATATTAGGGGATTTAACGGCTTTGGGCTCCCTGGCCGGCGCCTACATCCTGAGCGCTTTACACTACGTCATCAGCCGTTTGCCTTCGCGCCAAGCCAGTCCCGCGGGCAGTTCCACCGACGCAAACTCCAAGTGCATCACTCGGCGCGGCCGGTTGCTGGTGCTGCGGTTGGAGGCGTGGAGCAGCAGCGGCTTCATCAGCATAACGCCGCCGGCTGGTACGGCGCAGACGGTAGCTTCCGGCGTGAGGTCCGCAATGGTGGCGGCCGGTACCACCCCACGTTGGTGCGAGCCGGGCACCACTTTCAGCGCGCCATTGGTGCCGTCGCAGTCGTCGAGGTGAAGGCGCAGGGTCACCACGTTTTCCAATACCGCCACCGGTGGCTGCACCGACACGCCCTCCGGCTTACTGGTCCAGGGGCCAAAACCGTGCAATTCGGCGCGCTGGTTCACATTTATCATCAAGTCCTGGTGCCAGGCCACCAGCCAGTTCGAGCCGGCAGGTTTGTCGAAATAAATGGCCTTCACCAGCTGGCAGCCAGCCGGAAACAACTGCTCCAAAAGCTGCCGCAGGGCCGCCGTATCGAGCAGCGGCCATAGCGCCGGCACTTCACCCACCAAATCCCGGATGGCAAACACCTCCTGGCTGCGCCGGAAGTTGGGGCCGCTAATGGGCGCCCGCTCCACCGTGCGCAGCAAAGCAGCTACTTCATCCGGCGCATACAGGTCCGGCAGCACGGCAAATCCGTTTTCGGCAAACTGCGTGGCACTCGCCTCTTGGAGCATAGCTAATTTCATACGCCTGCAAAGCTACATTCGTCCCGCCGCCGCCCGCGCAACCTAAGCGCCTATGCAGCGCCTTTGCCCATCTCAACCGCGTGTTCATGAACCAACTCACTACCTCCCTCCTGCTCACGGGTCTATTGGCAGCTGCCGCGACTCCGGCCCACGCCCAAAAAGCTTCTCCAGAAACAGAAGCCGTGCAGCAAACCGTTAATGCTTTTTTTGACGGCATGCGACGGGGCGACAGCACCGCCGTGCGCCGCACGCTGGCCCCGGCGGCCGTTTTCCACGACTTTGGCGGCAAGGCGGGCCAGCCGCCCACCCTGGAAATCGAATCCATCAACGGCTTCCTGAAAGCCGTGGGCACGCCTCACCCCGCCGTCTGGGATGAGCGGATTACGTTCGAGCGGGTGCTCATCGATGCCAGTCTGGCCAGCGTGTGGACACCTTACGAGTTCTATGCAGGCAGCAAATTCAGCCATTGCGGCTACAACTCGTTCCAGTTAGTGAAGCTGGCCGACGGCTGGAAAATTGCGCACATCATCGACACGCGCCGCAAGGAAAAGTGTAAGTAGCCAACTGTAATTTTGGCTAAACCCAACCCCGCGCCCCCATGGAACCCAAACGCTACCCCAGGCAACTTTCGCGCGGTGCCAACAATGCGGCCATAGCCATTTCCGAAACCGAAGTCGGCAAATTATTCAACGACGATACCCGCTCCGATATCGGCTCAGAAGCCGAGAAAATGCGCTTCGCCAACGAAGTAAACGGGCTGGTAGTAAAATTCCTGCGCCTGGAAACCAACGAAGCCCTGGGCGCCGACATGCTGGTGATGGAGCGCATCTACCCCATCGATTTCCGGGCCTACGAAGTGGAAATGCGCGAAATCTGGTTCGACGTTTTCGCCGATGAGCTACGGGCGCTGCATCAGGCCGGCTTCGTGCACCGCGACCTGCTGCGTCCCTCCAACCTACCCGGCGACCGGTACGACAACATCCTTCTCACCCAGCAAGGCCTTCGCCTGATTGACGTGGGCATTTCCGTCTTGCAGCGGCAGGTGGGCGAGTCGTTTTTCCGGGCCTACGTACAGCGGGAGTTGGAGGAGTTGGAGGTGTTTCGGACGTTTTTTTTGGAGCGGTAAAATAGTTGTTCAGTAACGGGAGAAACTATTGTGCTGTTTTCACCAGATGCACAAAAATCTTCCGTCCACGAATCGAAAAAAATGTACCCCAGGTATTTATAGTACCTTCCAAAAGAACTGGCTTGGTTACTTCTGAATCTGTTTCAATCTCGCTTATAATCTGGCTTTTCAGTTTCTCTCCTAAACCAGAAATTTCTTTGTGATTCAGATTTAAAGACCACGCCTGAAGGGCATCAATTTCATCATCTGCCCTAACTTGGGAGACGTATGTTCCTCCATTGAAGTCCATCACAATGGTGAATAGGTCCATGTTCGCTTGAATATCACGCTCCCGCCGGCTCCCCCACCACTTCCTTCTCAATCCACTTGCCATCCTCGCGCATGAGCTCAATAAGCTCATCCACGGCGGCTTCCTCGGGCACGGCTTTCTTGATGACTTCCTGGCCGCGGTAGAGGGAGATTTTGCCCTTGCCCACGCCCACGTACCCGTAGTCGGCGTCGGCCATTTCGCCAGGACCGTTCACGATGCAGCCCATGATGCCGATTTTGATGCCCTTGAGGTGGTCGGTACGCTTGCGAATCATGGCTGTGGTTTCCTGCAGGTCGAACAGGGTGCGGCCGCAGCTGGGGCAGCTGATGTATTCGGTTTTGCTCATGCGGGTGCGGGCTGCCTGTAGGATGCCGAACGAAAGCTGATTGAGCATGTCCATGTCGCGCAGCCAGTCTTCCTGGGGCCGGTCGACGGGCAGCATGCGGGCGCCCAGCACCACGCCATCGCCCAGGCCATCAATGAGCAGGCCGCCCACATCGGTGGCGGCGTCGAGCTGGGTTTTCTCCACCGACTCCGGCCCGTAGAACCGGGCAATGACGACCGGGCAGGTCACGCCATGATTAATCAGCTCGAAGAAGGCCCGACGCAGGTCGGGCATGGCGTGCGGGTTGGGCGTGTCGAGCACCAGCACCACGGTGCGGTCGGTGCGCAGGTAGTCGAGCAGGCGCTGGTCGAGGGCATTTGGCTCAAGTATCAGGAAGTTGAGTTGCGGGTGACGAGCGGCGGGCGTGTCTTCCAGGTAAGAGCCCGCCGTCATCAGCGGGAAGTGGTCGAGGCGGCGGCCGGCATCTTTCCAGGCCGTGTAGGTGACGACTTCCTTCAGGCCGTTGGGCAGCATGTATGGCACCGGCCGCTCGCCGGTGTAGATGTAGTCGGCCCCGAGGTCCGACATTTGAAATTTGTCCAGAAACGGCGAATACAGGTGCCCGGCGGCGCGCAGGTCGGCGTACTCGCGGCGCGGCAGGCGCGACAAATCCGATATCACGCGCGGCACGTTCAGCCCGCCGAAGTTGGCCACTTCGTGAGTGGTGCGGCGGTGGTACTGGAAGGGGTCGATGGGCTCCTCGCTCACCAGCGGCCGGATGGGCTGGGCCACCGCGGCCCGCCCGGTGTAGCGGTCAATGAGCAGGCGGGCCACGGGCGCCTCGGCTTCGGGGGCTTCGGTGAGGCTCACGCGCACGGTGTCGCCGAGGCCGTCTTCGAGCAGCGTGCCGATGCCCACGGCGCTCTTGATGCGGCCGTCTTCGGCCTCGCCGGCCTCCGTCACGCCCAGGTGCAGCGGGTAGGGCTGCAGGCCTTCGGCATCGAGCTTTTGCACCAGCAGGCGGTAGGCCTGCACCATCACTTGTGTGTTGCTGGCCTTCATGCTCAGCACCACGTCGTAATAATTTTCTTCTTCGCAAAGGCGTAGAAACTCCAGCGCCGACTCCACCATGCCCAATGGAGTATCACCATACCGGCTCAGAATCCGGTCGCTCAGCGAGCCGTGGTTGGTGCCGATGCGCATAGCAGTGCCGTACTGCTTGCAGATTTTCACCAGCGGCCGGAACCGCTCGCGGATGCGTTCCACCTCGGCTGCGTAGGTGGCGTCGGTGTATTCAATCTCCTCAAATTTCTTTTTGTCGGCGTAGTTGCCGGGGTTCACGCGCACTTTCTCCACGATGCGGGCGGCCAGCTCGGCGGCGTTGGGCGTGAAGTGAATGTCGGCCACCAGCGGCACGTTGCAGCCGCGGGCGCGCAGCTGCTTCTTGATTTCCAGCAGGTTCTGGGCCTCTTTCATGCTGGGCGCGGTGATGCGCACGTATTCGCAGCCGGCCTCCACCATGCGTAGCGTCTGCTCCACCGAACCCAGCGTGTCCATCGTGTCCACGGTGGTCATGCTTTGCACGCGGATGGGAAAGTCGCCGCCCATGGGCACGCCGCCCACGTTCACTACGCGGGCTACGCGGCGCTTGTACTCGGTCAGGCTGGGGCAATACGTTTTGTTCATGAGCGAAAAACTACGGTCGGAAGGCGAAAGTTGCGCCGTAGCACAAAGGTAAAGCGGCGGCAGGCGGCAGCACAGGCTGGCTACCTGTGGATGATTTGCGGTTTATAAAAACTCGTCACCAACCCCAAACGCCTAAAGCAGGTATATGATTTTGAAGCGCTTAACATTCCTAAAAAACTATATTCCAGCAACATGAACGAAGAAAACAAGCTCAGCCGCCGCGACCTCATCAGCGGATTGGGCGCCAGCTTGGCGGTGGCAGCCGTGGCCCCGGCGCTGTCGGCGCAAGGCGCAGAGGTGCCCGTTGCGGCACCCGACCCCATGGTCAATCCGATGAATAAGTACCCCAAGCCGCCGTTCAAAGGACAGTCGCAACCCTGGCCCGGCCTGGCCAGCCAAATGGACCCGCGCCCCGACCACGGCGAAAAAAGCTACAAAGGCTCGGGCCGCCTGCAAGGCCGCAAGGCCCTGATAACCGGTGGCGACTCCGGCATGGGCCGCGCCGCCGCCATTGCCTACGCCCGCGAAGGCGCCGACGTGGCCATCAACTACCTGCCGGCCGAGGAGGCCGACGCCAAAGAAGTCATTGCCCTAATAAAAGCCGAAGGCCGCAAGGGCATCGCCATTCCCGGCGACCTGCGCGAGGAGGCCTTCTGCCAGCGGCTGGTGGCCGAGGCCGTGCGCCAGCTCGGCGGGCTCGACATCGTGGTGAACAACGCCGCGCGGCAGCAGCAGCGCCAGTCCATTCTGGAGCTGACGAGTGCTGACTTTGATGCCACCATGAAAACCAACATCTACGCGCCGTTCTGGATTATTAAAGCGGCCCTGCCTCACCTGCCAGCCGGCGCGTCCATCATCGGCACGGCTTCGGAGCAGGCATACGACCCCTCGCCCAACCTCTATGACTACGCCCAAACCAAGGCCGCCACGATGAACTACGTGAAGTCATTGGCTAAACAGCTCGCGCCCAAAGGCATCCGGGTGAACGCTGTAGCGCCCGGCCCCATCTGGACGCCTTTGCAAGTAAGCGGCGGCTCGACGCAGGAAAACCTGAAAGAGTTTGGGGCCAAGTCGCCCATGGGCCGGCCCGGCCAGCCGGCCGAGCTGGCGTCCATTTACGTGCAGCTGGCGGCTAATGACGCGAGCTATACCACGGGGCATGTCTACGGGGCTGCGGGCGGCGGCGGCCAGCCGTAAGCAGCCATTTCACCGCCCTGCAATCAACACTATGCAACCTCCCACAGACCCCGGCTGTTTGTGGGAGGTATCTTTTTATCAGGCATGAGCATTCCAAAATCTATTGCATTGGCGGCGAGCATCCTCCTATCAGCGCCGACCTTCGCGCAAAACGTCGCCGTTGTCAAGTTTCCGGAGTTGCAAAAGCGGCTGGCGCGGCCCTCTGACACCACCTACGTGGTGAATTTCTGGGCTACCTGGTGCGCCCCCTGCGTTAAGGAGCTGCCAGGCTTCGAGCAGTTGCGGGCGGCCAACGCGGGCAAGAAGGTGAAGGTGTTGCTGATTAGCATGGATTATGCCTCGCAGCTTGATAAGAAAGTCAAGCCCTTCGTGAAGCAGCGCGGGCTAAAATCGGAAGTGCTGCTGCTGAATGAGTCTGACCCGAATTCATGGATGGACAAGCTGGATGCGAAATGGTCGGGTGCGCTGCCGTTCACGCTCATTGTCAACAACAAAACCAAGCAGCGCGCTACATTTGAGCAGGAGCTTTCGCAGGCAGAGCTAACCGCCGCTTTGCAGAAATTTCCGAAATAGGTATTTTTAATCATCACCTTTTACCGCCAAATCTCATGAAAAAGCTCCTGCCCTACTTCACGCTCTGTTTTGCCCTGCTGCTGAGCAGCTTCATTGCCCGTCCCACCGCCGACGGCTACCAAGTGGGCGACAAAGCCACTGATTTCAAGCTGAAAAACATCGACGGCAAAATGGTGTCGCTGGCCGACGACAAGACCGCCAAGGGCTACATCGTGGTGTTCACCTGCAACACCTGCCCCTTCGCCAAAGCCTACGAAAGCCGCATCGTGGACCTGAACACTAAGTACTCGCCTAAAGGTTACCCCGTGGTAGCCATCAACCCCAACGACCCGGCCGTGGCCCCCGGCGACTCCTACGCCGACATGCAGAAAAAGAAGTACGCTTTCCCCTATCTGGTTGATGAATCGCAGCAGGTGGCCAGAACCTATGGCGCCACCCGTACGCCCCACCTTTACGTTCTCACCCGCCAGGGCAACGACTTCGTGGTGAGCTACATCGGCGCCATTGATGACAATTCGGAAGACGCTAAGCTGGTGAAAACGAAATATGTCGAAAACGCCATGACCGAAATCCTGGCTGGCAAACCCGCCACCACCAATTCGACCAAGGCCATCGGCTGCACCATCAAGTGGAAGCGGGCGTAGGCTAACGTCAAGTCTGCCAAAAACCGCCTGTCATCCTGAGCGCAGCGAAGGACCTTTTCACGTCAGAGAGCTCAAGCGTGAAAAGGTCCTTCGCTGCGCTCAGGATGACAGGCGTTTATTATTATACTTTCACCTCCAGCACAATTTTCCCGATATGTGCGCTGCTCTCCATTAGCTTATGCGCCGCCGCTGCCTCAGCAAGCGGGAATGTTTGATGGATAACCGGCCGGAATTTGCCCACCGCAATCAGCGGCCAAACGCGCTTTTTTACTTCCGCTGCAAGCCCTGCTTTAAACTCAGCGGAGCGCGGACGCAGCGTGCTGCCCGTGATGCTCAGCCGCCGCCGCATCACTTCCAGCGCGTTGAATTCGCCATTGCCGCCTTGCATGGCATTTACGAATACCAGCCGGCCGTCGTCCTTGAGCAGGCGCAGGTTTTTGGCGGTGTAGTCGCCGCCAATCATGTCCAGGATGACGTCGGCGCCTTCTTCGTTGAGAACTTGCTCAAAGTCCTCGGCTTTGTAGTTGATGGCCCAGTCGGCGCCCAACTCGCGGCAGGCGCTGCACTTGGTCTCGTCGCCGGCGGTGGCGGCTACCCGGCTGCCCAGCGCCCGTGCCAGCTGAATGGCCGTGGTGCCAATGCCGCTGCTGCCGCCGTGCACCAGCAGCGTCTCGCCCGGCTGCAGGGCCCCGCGCTGAAACACATTGTGCCAGACCGTAAACACGGTTTCGGGCAACGCAGCCGCTTCCACCATGCTTAGTCCGGTCGGCACAGGCAGGCAATGACGAGCATCAACCACCGCATACTCGGCGTAGCCGCCGGCAGGCAGCAGGGCGCACACCGCATCGCCGGGTTGCCAACGCGTGGCATCGGCCCCGCAGGCCTCCACAGTGCCGGCTATTTCCAGGCCGGGCACCATGCCGGCCACGTCGGTTACGCCACCGTATTTGCCCTGCCGCATCAGCACGTCGGGCCGGTTCACGCCCGCGGCCTGTATGCGGACCAATACCTCATGCGCCGCTGGCTGGGGCAGCGGCTGCTCCTGTAGCTGCAGCACCTCCGGACCACCCGCCTGTTGAATAACAATTGCTTTCATGGAGAAAGAATAGGTAAGCCGCGCCATCTGTTTGCGCGAATGCTTACTAACGAAAAACGGCTCCGAAGAGCCGTTTTATTGTCCGCGAACAGAAATTTTGTGCTGGCTTATTTATCAGCTTGCGCTTTCAACTCTTTTAGCTCACGTTCCAAATCCAGCGTGCGGAACATCACCTTGGCCTCCAAATCGGAATAAGCAGCTTCCAGCTGCTCGCGCATCTGGCGCTGTTCCTGGATGTCGGTGCAGGTACCGAACCACGCAATGATGCGCCCGTCTTCGCCGCGGCGCGGCAGCGCCTGACCCAAAAACCACCGATAAGCACCATCTCGCCCCTTAAAACGGTATTCGATGTTATAATCGTCGCCGGTGGCCAACGAGTGACCCCACACTTCGCGGGCCCGGGCGCGGTCGTCGGGGTGCAGGAGGTTGTTCCACATATCGGGCCCCACACTGCCAGCCAGGTCGTAGCCGGTGTAATTAATCCAGCGTTGATTGAAGTAAGTATGGAAGCCCGTGGGGTCCGTTATCCATACCAATTGCGGAATCATGTCGGCCAGAAACGTAAACTGTTCAGGACCCACTTGGCCCTGCGAGGCACCGGTCGGCAGCGCTTCGGCGGGCAAAGGATTAGCGGAAGGCGAATTACTCACGAACAAAGAGGAAATTGAGGTTCGGAAAGAATGGGTTAAGCGCGATTCAACTGCATTTCCATGCCCGAGGCAAAATACAGGTTCAGTTGGCTGTGCAGGCCATCGGCCGAGCGGCGCAGGCGCGTCACCAGGGCTCGGGTGGCCTCGTTGGGCAGTTCAAAACTCAGGTACGGCCGGTTCAGAATCTCGTCGCGCATCACGGCCCATTGGCCGGTTTGGCTAGGGCCCGGCGGAATGGGCTTGGCCTCGAGCTGGCCGGGGGCCAGCACCAGCCGCGCGGCCCGCGCCAGCGGGCTGCCGGGGTCGTTGTGGTTCAGCACGCGGTTGGCCACCTGCCACTCGCCACCGAAGTACTCGTCGGGCGATTGTTGTAAATTTATATCCAGCAGCAAATCTGACATAGAAGGAAAAGATACCTAAAGGGCAACAACTTAACAGGTAATACGGCTCCAGGTTATTAAGTTGGATGCTAAACGCGATTTTTAATTAACTTTTAATTAATCGCGCCGCAGGGCTCACCGCCGGGCTTAACCCAAATTGCAGCCCCTGCGTTCCTATCCGGCCAGTAAAAATAGACAGGTGCTGCCAACTGCCGCGTTACATGAAAAAACCCCGCTTTCTTCCCACGCTCATGAGCGCGGCCCGTTTCACCGGTCTGGCCGCCTGGCAAACCGGCCGCCTGTTTCGCCAGTTGGCCGCCCGCGCCCTCGACAGCGTGCAGGACGTGCTGCGGGCCGAAGTGGAGAAAGGCAACCTGAAGCTGGTGGCCGACTTTCTGGCCGATAAAGCCCTGCCCGCCGCCCGCGTGCTGCTGCTGGAGCAAATGACCACGCGCCTGCTGCTGCGCCTGGGGTTGCGCGGCGCCCTGGCCTCCAATGTGGTGGGCTGGGTGCTGCCCTTCGTCATCGAAAAGCTGATTGTGGCCGGCCACAAAAGCGGCCTGTTCGACAAGCTCAAGGCCAATGCCACCGTCAGCGAAGCCCTCGACAAGCTCGACGAGCTGCGCAGCGCCACCTGGCGCTTGCTGGTGCCCGACCCCGGTAGCGGCGCCGAAGTGGTAGAAGACGAAGAGGACGCCCAAGCCCTGCGGATGCCATTGCTGCTCGGACCCTCCGACCCCGCCACAATAGCCAAGTAACCTAACTCCCCGGTTCACGTATCAGGACGTATTCCAACTACCCGCAATCGTTTGCGGCCGACGGCCAAAAAAAGGCGCCTCACGGAGGCACCTCTTTAAAAACCGGGGCGCGGCGAGAATTCCCACCCAACACCGGACCCGATTCCGTCCGTCAGGAACTACCGGCTGAACAACAGCTCACGGTACTTCACCAGCGGCCAGTCCTCGTCGGCCACCATCTGCTCGAGCTTGTCTACGGCGCGGCGGATGAGGTCGAATTTTGGTTTAACCTGCTCGCAGTAGGTCACGGCGATTTCGCGGCCGTCTGCGATTTTGTTGGCTTGCTTGCGTGCCTCCGTCATAGCGTCGGCATTGGTTTTAATGGTAGCTACGTGGCGCGAGATGGCCTTAATCATTTCCACGGTCACCTGGCTGTGCTCGTCGTCGAGCCCGAGCTCGCGCAGGCCGCGCACGTTGTTGATTAGCTTGGTTTGGTATTGTAACGCAGTCGGGATGATATGGTTGATAGCCAGGTCACCCATCACGCGGCTTTCAATCTGAATTTTCTTCATGTAGTCCTCGAGCAAAATCTCGTGACGGGCATGCAATTCAACTTGCGAAAATATACCATGGCGGGCGAAAAGTTCCTCTGACTGCTCCGTCACCAGCGCGTCGAGGGCCTGGGGCGTGGTCGGAATGTTGCTCAGGCCGCGACGAGCAGCTTCTTCTTTCCATTCGTCGGAGTAGCCATTGCCCTCAAAACGAATGTCTTTTGAAGTGATGACGTAGTCGCGCAGCACTTCCACGATGGCTACTTCTTTTTTCTTGCCCTGGTCAATCAGCGCGTCTACCGAGGCTTTGAAATCGATGAGCTGGTCGGCAACAATGGTGTTGAGCACCGTCATGGCCGAGGAGCAGTTGGCCGACGAGCCCACGGCGCGCAGTTCGAACTTGTTGCCGGTGAAGGCGAAGGGCGAGGTGCGGTTGCGGTCGGTGTTGTCGAGCAGGATGGCCGGAATCTTGTCGATGCCCAGCTTGAGGTAGATGTTGTCGCCTTTATCGAGCGGCAGCTTGGCGGTGCGCTCCAACTCGTCGAGCACCGAGTCCAGCATCGAGCCCAGGA
Source organism: Hymenobacter monticola (assembly GCF_022811645.1). NCBI lineage: Bacteria > Pseudomonadati > Bacteroidota > Cytophagia > Cytophagales > Hymenobacteraceae > Hymenobacter > Hymenobacter monticola. The sequence continues at coordinate 4,568,486 of NZ_CP094534.1, forward strand.
ACACCGACATGATGGCCGGCGGGGCCTCGTTGGCGCCCAGGCGGTGGTCGTTGCTGGCCGAGGCAATGCTGGCGCGCATCAGGTCGCCGTAGCGATGCACGGCCTTGATGGTGGTGATGAGGAAAGCCAGGAATTGCAGGTTCTCCTTGGGACGGCGGCCGGGGGCGAGCAGGTTCACGCCGGTGTCGGTGCTCATCGCCCAGTTGTTGTGCTTGCCGCTGCCGTTCACGCCGGCGAAGGGCTTCTCATGCAGCAGCACTTTGAAGTTGTGCCGCTCGGCCACGCGGTCCATCACGTCCATCAGCAGCTGGTTGTGGTCCACGGCCAGGTTGGCATCCTCGAAGGTGGGGGCGCACTCAAACTGGTTGGGGGCCACCTCGTTGTGGCGGGTGCGCAGCGGAATACCGAGCAGGTTGGCCTCCTCTTCAAACTCCAGCATGAAGCCGTGCACGCGGGCCGGAATCGAGCCGAAATAGTGGTCGTCGAGCTGCTGCCCTTTGGCCGGCGTGTGGCCGAATAGGGTGCGGCCGGTCATCACGAGGTCGGGGCGGGCGTCATACAAGGCCTTGTCAACCAGGAAGTACTCCTGCTCGATGCCCAGGGTGGTGTTCACGCGGCTTACGTCTTTGTCGAAGTACTGGCAAACCTCCACGGCCGCCTTTTCCAGCACACCCAGCGACTTCAGCAGCGGAGCTTTGTAATCGAGCGCCTCACCGGTGTAGGCCACGAAAATGGTGGGGATGCACAGCGTTTTGGCGCCTACGGTTTCGATGATGAAGGCGGGCGAGGTGGGGTCCCAGGCGGTGTAGCCGCGGGCCTCGAAGGTGTTGCGGATGCCGCCGTTGGGGAACGACGAGGCATCGGGCTCCTGCTGCACGAGGGCCGAGCCCTTGAAGTTTTCAATCGGTCGGCCGTCGGAGTTGAGGTCGAAGAAGGAATCGTGCTTTTCGGCGGTGGCACCGGTCAGGGGCTGGAACCAGTGGGTGTAGTGCGTGGCGCCCTTGGCCATGGCCCAGGTTTTCATGGCCGAAGCCACGGCGTCGGCCACGTTGCGCTCTACGGTAGCGCCCTGCTTGATGGCGGCCTGCAGCTTTTTGAAATAGTCGCCGGGCATGGTGGCCCGCATGGCTTCCAGGTTGAACACGTTTTGCCCGTAGCTGTCGGAGCGGCGGGCGGCAGCGGGCACCACGGTGATAGGGCGGCGCTGGTTAACGAGTTCGAGGGCTTTGAAGCGAAGGGTGGCCATAGCGTAAAGAAACGACGGGGGCTGTTGAAAAGACGACTTATAATTTCTGGGGCAAAGATAAAGATGCAATTAGCTTTTGTTGCCCCCAACCCTAAAAATTTACCCCCTCTCTCGATAAAAACATCTTTTCTATTGCCTACCCCCTTTCAAACTCAAGAAAGCCCAAACCATTTCCAAGAAAAGAACGGTCTGGCAAAGAAGGCGGGTTACATCAGCATGGCTGTGTACGAAGGTTATCTTTGCCGCGTGAAAAACCGCTTTGCGTTTCAGCCGCGCTACTTCCTGTTTTGGCTGCTTTTTTTTGGGTTGGGCCGGGCGCTGTTCTTGAGTTATGAGCACAATGCCGCAAAGCAGCTTTCGTTCAGCACACTGGCGGCCACGTTTGGCTATGGATTGCGGTTGGATGCTTCGGCGGCGGCTTACGTGTGCCTGCTGCCTTTTGTGTTGTTTATAGTGGGCAGCCTCGTGCCCAAGCTGCCCTTGCGGGGGCTGATTAATGCGTATTCAGCTGCGGTGGGGGCTTTGCTGGCCTTGCTCACGGTGGTTGATTTGGAATTGTACCGCACCTGGGGGTTTCGGCTCGATGACACGCCGCTGCAATACCTCAACTCGCCGGCCGAGATGACGGCCTCGGCTGGCAGCGCGCCGGTGGCGCTGCTCCTGGCGCTATTGACCGGTTTGGGGCTGGCCAGCTGGTGGCTGTACCGGAGAGTAGTAGGACGGCTGCCGGAGTTGCCGCTGTGGTTCGGCCGCGGGCGGGCGGCGCTGGCCAGCCTGCTTTACGCGGCGCTGCTGGTGGTGCCGCTGCGGGGCGGCACGCAGCAGATTCCGGTAAACCAAAGCGACGTATACTTCTCGCGCATTGCCTTTGCTAACCATGCGGCCCTGAATGCGCCCTGGAACTTCATGAATGCGCTGGTGCGGCGAACCGAGGAACAGCCGCTGGTGCCTTTTATGGCCGATAGTACGGCCCGGCGGCTGGTGGCAGGCCTGTACCCACGGGCTGTGGGCGCCGCAGCGCCTGCCGACTCGGCCGTTTCGGTGCTCACGACAACGCGGCCGAATGTGCTGTTCATCATCCTCGAAAGCTTCACGGCTAAGCTGGTGGGCAGCGTGGGCGGCGAAAAGGGCGTGACGCCCAACCTGGACAGCCTGGCGCGCACGGGCATCCTGTTCGATAGTATTTACGCAGCCGGCGACCGCAGCCAGAAGGGCTTGGTGTCGCTGCTGTCGGGCTATCCCAACCAGCCCACCACAAGCATCATTAAGTTTCCGCGCAAAACGGAGAACCTGCCGCACCTATGCCGCACGCTGGCCACGGCGGGCTACAGCTCGGGCTATTATTATGGGGGTGAACTGGCCTTTGCCAACATGAAAAGCTACCTGCAAACGGCTGGCTATGAACACCTGACCGAGCGCGTCGACTTTGCCGCCGCCGACCAAAACTCGAAATGGGGCGCGCACGACGGCGTGCTGTTCAACCGCGTGCTGAGCGACCTGGCCCGGCAACGGCAACCGTTTTTCGTGACGGCCTTCACCCTGAGCAGCCACGAGCCGTTTGACGTACCGATGAAAACCCGGTTTCCAGGCCAGACCGAGGAGGACTTGTTTCGCAACTCGGTTTTCTACACCGATTATGCTTTGGGAGAATTTCTCCAAAAAGCCCGGCAGCAGCCGTGGTACGCCAATACGCTGCTGGTGCTCGCGGCCGACCATGGCCACATCTTGCCCGGCAATTCATCTAACCAGAGTCCACAGAAGTTTCACATCCCGCTGCTGCTGGCCGGCGGCGCCATCCGGCCCGAGAACCGGGGCCGCGTGGTGAGCACCATTGGCTCGCAAACCGACGTGGCCGCCACGCTGCTGCATCAATTGCACCTGCCCGCCGCTAATTATGTGTGGAGTCGCGATTTGCTGACGCCGCGGGCCACGCCCTTCGCTTTCTACACCTTCAACAACGGGTTCGGGGTGGTGTCGCCGTCCGGAATTGCAACCTATGACAACGTGAGCCGGCATACTTGGGAGCGCGACGCTGCCGTGCCCGATGCCCAGGTGCGCCTCGGCCAGGCGCTGGAGCAGGTTTCATTGGAAGACTTTGCTCGTCGTTAGGCCGGGCCGCTGCGGCGCGTTTTGGCCCCCGGCCGTACCTTTGCGCCCGCTATGCCTACCCCCCAATCCGTCGCCTTTTATACCCTCGGCTGCAAGCTGAACTTTTCCGAAACCTCGGCCATTGGCCGGCAGTTTGAGGATAAGGGCTTTGCCAAAGTCGCTTTCGAAGCCGGCGCCGACCTGTACGTTATCAATACCTGCTCCGTGACCGACCACGCCGACCGCAAGTGCCGGAAGGTGGTGCAGCAGGCCCTCAAGCACAACCCCGAGGCCTTTGTGGCCATCGTAGGCTGCTACGCCCAGCTCAAGCCGCAGGAAATCGCCAGCATTCTGGGCGTGAGCGCCGTGCTGGGGGCCGCCGAGAAATTTCAGTTGGTTGATATTCTGGTTGATTTCAAGAAGCCGGCCGCCGGGCAGCCGGGCGCGGTGCACGCCTCCCCTATCTCGGAAGCTACCGAGTTTGTGGCCGCGCACTCGTTTGGCGACCGCACCCGCACCTTCCTCAAGGTGCAGGACGGCTGCGACTACTCCTGCTCGTTCTGCACCATTCCGTTGGCGCGAGGCGGCAGCCGCTCGGGCAGCGTGGCCAGCGTGGTGGAGCGCGTGGAGAAGCTGGCCGAAACCGGCGTGAAGGAGATTGTGCTCACCGGCGTAAATCTGGGCGACTTTGGCTTGCAGGGCCCCGAGCGGGAGCGCCGCGAAGACTTCACCCAACTGGTGAAAGCGCTGGATGGGGTGAGCGGCATCCGCCGCTTCCGCATCAGCAGCTGCGAGCCCAACTTGCTGACGGATGATATTCTGACCACCGTGGCCGCCTCCGAGCGGTTCATGCCGCACTTTCACATTCCGCTGCAAAGCGGCTCCGACAAGATTCTCGGCCTCATGCGCCGCCGCTACCGCCGGGCGCTCTACGCCCAGCGCGTGGCCCGCATCAAGGAACTGATGCCGCACGCCTGCATTGGGGTAGATGTGATTGTGGGCTTCCCGGGCGAAACCGACGCCGATTTTCTGGACACCTACAACTTCCTGAACGAGTTGCCCATTAGCTACCTGCACGTATTCCCCTACTCGGAGCGCCCCGATACGCTGGCGCCCAGCCTGCCCGGCCGGGTGCAAGACCGCGTGCGCCACGAGCGCACCACGCAGCTGCGCAGCCTTTCGGAAAAGAAGAAGCGCTACTTCTACGAGCAGCACCTGGGCCTGGAAACCGACGTGCTGTTTGAAGACGACGTGACCGATGGCCGCATGGAAGGCTTCACGCCCAACTACATCCGCGTGGCGGCCAAGTACGACCCGCTGCTGGTAGGCGAAATGAAAACCCTGCGCCTCTCGGCCGTGAATGCACAGGGTTTGATGGAAGCAGAGGAAGTGGGCATTCTTGTTTAAACCACGGATTAGTCGGATTTTTTGGATTAATCGGATTTCGTGGACTGCTTTACGCGGCTTACAATGCGAAAAAAGGCCACTCTGTGAGTGGCCTTTTTCCATTTGAAAGTTTTCAACCGGTTTTAGTTGAGCCGTCTACAAAATCTGATTAATCCAAAATTCCGACGACGAATCCGCCGTTCAGACCATTGCCTGCCGGGCCATGGCCAGCATCTCGCGCAGCATCTGCTGCTGTTCCAGCAAATGCTGGTTGCGCAGCTCGGCCATAGCTAACTGGTGCTGCATGTGCTGGGCATGGAGTGCAGCCGAGATGTAAGCTTCAGGATTCGGGGTAGCTGCTGGCGCAGCTGCGGCGTTGGCCACGGGGGCCACAACAGGTGACGCCGCTACGGCCGCCGCCGGAGCAGGTGCGGGTGCAGGTTCAGGTGCGGCGACTGGCGCTGTTGCTGCCTCAAAGGGTGCAACGGTACTTTGCGCTGCCGTTGCTGGAGCGGCTTGGTGTGCTGGAGAAGCAGGCGCTTCAGCAGCATTGGGAAATGCAGTCGCTTGTGGCGCGGGTGCATGTCCGTTTAGTGCTGGCGCGGCAGAACGGGCAGGTTGCTGAGCCGCCGCCGCCAAAGCAATCATGGCGGTAATTTCTTCCGGCTGCAATTGCGTAGCCGCCACCCCGGCGCTGGCGCGGCGGGGGCTTCGAACCTCAATGTCCGAAAGGTCAATGGGCTCTAAGGGCGGCTCGGGCGCTACGAATGCAACGCGGGGTGCCGGTTTGGCGATGGGCTCGCCGCCCACCAGCATGGGTCCGCGGCCCAGCAACAGCCAGTCTCTTGAAACATTTGGGTAGACCTCGAACACCTTGCACAGCAGGTCGTAGCCGGGCTTGTTGCGGCCGTCGATGAGGTGCTGCACCACGCTGGCGGTTTTGCCCAGCGAGATGGCAAAGCTGTTTTTTGTCAGCCCAAACTGCTGGATGAGTTGGGCAAAACGCCGGTCAATGGTTTCAGAAGCGGGAATGGCCACCATGCTTGCACAAATGAGATTTGCGCAAATGTATAAAAGCCTGCGTTGCTACTTGCTTTTAGGCTTTTTCACGGCAGCGGCTTTGGCTAAAGGCACCAAAGGCTGAAGCAACGGTTTCACGTGCAGCCGGGTGTACGGAAACCGGTAAGTGTTGTCAGGTTGAGGTGCCTGGCTCAGGCGATGAAACCCTGCATTGTGAAACAGCAGCAGGGCCGCAGACGTCAGGGCAAAAGTTTCCACATCCGGGTCAGCGGCGGTGAGTGCCAGCACTGCGGCCGAGGTATCACCCACGAACCAGCGCACCCGCCGGGCATTCCAATCCCAGTGAAACACTTCTGTCATTTCGGCTATCGTGGCCGAGTCGGTACGCGCTTCCGCCGCGATAGCCAATGCCTCGGCGTAGCGGCGGTTGATGGCTCCCTGCATTCGACGCACGAGTTGCGGGGCGGGGTCGGCTACCACATCGGCCAGCGCCAGCCGGTGGCCCGTGCGCAGGTCGAAGGTAAAAAACTGCGTGTCAAACGTGTGATGGGCCCCGGTGTATTGCCTGGTCAGACTCAACGAAAGCAGCCCTGCCCGGTTGAGCAGCACGCTATACCAACTGCCGGTAAGGCCGCCACCCGCCGCCGCCCACGTTCGAGTATCGGCATCGTAACAGCATTTCCGCGCCGCCAAGTAAAGTTGCCGCTGCGGCGTAGCCTTGGCATTCACCTCTTCTTCCCCCAACACGCCTCGCAGTAACTGCCGGTTGATAAGCCGGGCCACGGCCGCATCCTGTAGCCGCACCTGCGGCACCTGAAAGCGGCCTGCTTCGCCGGGAGCCGGTACCCGGTATATCTCGGCCTGGCCGACGGCCTGCGCCCTAGCCTCACGCCACGGCCCGCTAGCCAGTATGCACCAGAACGCAAGCTGTTTCACCCTTTTCATCTGCGGTTCTTACTCGTAGCGCAACGAATCAATCGGGTCCAGGGCCGCCGCCTTGCTGGCAGGATAGTAGCCCGACGACAGCCCCACGCCCACGCAGATGAGCAGGCCCAGCATCATCCAGCCCCAGGGCACATAGAAGGACTCTGAGCCGATGAGCTTGGCCACGCCGTTGCCGCCCAGCACACCCAGCACGATGCCCAGCGTGCCGCCCAGCAGGCAAATGACAATGGCTTCGATGAGAAACTGCTGCCGGATTTGCAGCGCTGTGGCGCCCAGTGCCTTGCGAATCCCAATTTCGCGGGTGCGCTCCGTCACGGATACCAGCATGATGTTCATGAGGGCAATGCTGGCGCCCAGCAGCGTGATGAAGGCCATGACGCTGCCGCCGGCCTTCACCTTGCCCGAAATAGAGTCGAGGTCGGCGGCCAACGACTCGCTGCTTTCCACCGTGAAGCTGTCTTCCTGGCCCAGGCGGTCGTGGCGCACGGCGCGCATCTTGCCCGTGGCCTGGCCCATGAGAAAGGCCAGCGTGCCGGGCTTGTCGGTGGCGGTTTTGATGTCGTAGGTGAGGGCGCGCTGGCGGGGCATCTGATTGCCGGTTTCGAGGGGCAGCAGGGCCAGGCGGTCGGCCCCGCCGCCGCCCATGCCGCTGCCGCTTTTCTCCAGCAGGCCCACTATCAGGAAGCGTCGGCCCAGGGCCGACACGTACTGGCCGACGGGGCTTTGCTTGGGAAACAGCTTCTGCTTGATTTCGTCGCCCACTATCAGCACGTTGGCGCCGCTGCTGAGCTCGGTTTGGGAGAAGATGCGGCCTTCGCTGAGGTTGTAGCCTTGGATTTTGAGGTAATTCTCGTCGCCGGCAATCACCTGCATGTTGGGGTTGGTTTTGATGCCGTTGGCTTTCATTTCGGCCGCGCCCGAGATGAAGGCCGACACGCCCACCTGGGCGTCGTCGCCCATGGCTTTTTTGTAGAGCTTGGCTTGCAGGTAATCGATGGGCGGGTATTGCTTGCCCTTCACGCCGCCGCGCTGGAAGCGGTTGGTGTAGCCCTTGGCGTGCAGCTCAAAGGAGTTGGCCCCCAGGCTGGCGAAGGTTTCCGACAGCGCGTTTTTCATAGCGTCGATGCTGGTGAGAATGCCCACCAGCGCAAACAGCCCGATGCTCAGAATCAGGGCCGTGAGGACGGTGCGCAGCAGGTTGGCGCGAATGGAGCGAAAGGCTTCGCGGACGTTTTCAAAAGGGCTCATATATCAACTAAAATCAGCAGTAGTCGGCAGCGGGGTGCGAAAGCTACATCACATGGATGTCCTGTAGAATTACATGCAGCCGGTCGTTGCGCTTTTCCAAATTAAAGGTGGCGGTTAAATCTGAAACGAAACCATTGATGTTCAAATCGTACCAGACGTCTCCTCTGTTCTCGTCAAACCAGCCAATTCCTTCTTCTAAACTTCTTTTCTCGCTGTACCACTCTACTTCCTTCCGCTGTTTAGCCGGTCTTATATTACCGGCACTGTCCACCGCTGTTCCATTATTTAGCAACGTGACCTTGTTCTTGAGTTCATCGCCATATGCTTGAATGATTTCCTTGATTAAAACAGCGGACCAGAAAGGCTCGGCCTCAAGGAAAGCGTATGCTTCCTCATATTTTTCCTGCTCTAACAAAACGGTCCACTGGTCAACAAGACCGATGACTTCTTCACTGGTAGCAGCAGAAGCTAAAGTAGCCGGCATAGCGCTTTGATTCGAAGGGAACAAGGCCGCACCGGTTACCGCAGGTGCTGCCAAAGTGCCCAAAGTTCGGCGGCCGGCGCTTAACTTGAACCACCGCCGCCGCAACCTCGTTGCGGAGCTGCGTTTCTTTTGCTAAAATCCTATGCTCTTCAAGCGTTTTTTACTGCTGTTGCTGCTGGCCGCGCCGCTGGCCGCCCGCGCCAACCACGTGCTCATCCCGATGGACAACACCCAGAAGGAGTGCCTGAAAGCCTACGGCGTGGCATTCTGGCTACTGCAGCGCGAGGTACCCGTCGACTGGCTGCTGAACTATCGGGGCGGCGCCTTCGCCTTCGAAACCAGCTCGGCGGCCGAGAATGAGCTGGCCGTGCGCGGCGTCACGTTCCAGGTCATCAGCGAGGCCCAGTACACCGGCATTCTCCAGGAAATAGCCGACCCCAACGCCAACATGGACGTGATGAAGCTGGAGAAGGTGCCCAAAATCGCGGTGTACACGCCCAAAGGCAAGCAGCCCTGGGACGACGCCGTGACCATGGTGCTCACCTACGCCGAAATCCCCTACACCCAGATTTACGACGACGAAGTGCTGAAGGGCGAGCTGCCGAAGTACGACTGGCTGCACCTGCACCACGAGGACTTCACCGGCGAGTACGGCAAGTTTTACGCCTCCTATCGCAACTACCCTTGGTACCAGCAGCAGGTGCGCGACGCCGAAGCTGCCGCCAAGCGCAACGGCTTCAGCAAAGTGAGCGTGATGAAGGGCACCGTGGCTACCAAAATGCAGGAATTCATTGCCGGCGGCGGCTTTTTGTTCGCCATGTGCTCGGCCACCGATTCCTACGACATCGCCCTGGCCGGCTTGGGCATCGACATGGTGGAAAGCATGTACGACGGCGACCCCGCCGACCCGGCTGCGCAGTCCAAGCTCAACTTCAACCGCTGCCTGGCTTTCCAGAACTTCCAGCTGGAGCGCAACCCCTTCCAATACGAGTACTCCAACATCGACATGCAGCCCAGCGAGCGGGGCCTGGGCGAGCAGAACGACTACTTCCAGCTCTTCACCTATTCGGCCAAGTACGACCCGGTGCCCACCATGCTCACCCAAAACCACGAGAAAACCATCCACGGCTTCATGGGCCAAACCACAGCCTTCCGCAAAAGCCTGATTAAGTCGGACGTGGTGGTGATGGGCGACACCAAGCAAACCGGCGAGGCGCGCTACATCCACGGCAGCCTGGGCAAAGGCACCTGGACGTTCTATGGCGGCCACGACCCCGAAGACTACCAGCACCTTGTGGGCGAAGAACCTACCGACCTCGCCCTGCACCCCAACTCGCCCGGCTACCGGCTCATCCTGAACAACATCCTCTTCCCGGCCGCCAAGAAGAAAAAGCAGAAAACCTAAGCCGGACCTAGCAGGCCCGAGAGTAGCCCCAACCGCTCGGCGGTTGGGGCTTTTTTATGGCCCAAATAGCACTGGCCAGTTCATTGCCGGCCGCTGGCAGGGAAAAGGCTGCCACTCACCGTTTTTTGCTTTCGCGCCGGTAGCCAAGGAGTTAATTTTAAGCTCCACGTTTGCATCCTGCCTTTATGCTGATTCGGTTACGCTTGCTTTTGCTGCTTTTAGCCGGTTTGCCGGCCGTTCCGTCCCGGGCCCAAGCCGTTGATACCACTGGGGTCACCCTTGTTCGCCCCGCGTCTATTGCCGGCACCAAAAAAGCCGCTTTGCTGCGCGTGGCCGTCCCTTCGGTGCTGATTGGGGTGGGTGTGTTGGCCCACAGCCCCAAGGTGAACCAGACGCTGTGCCAGGCCAAGCAGGATTTTCAGGCCGAAACGCAGGAGCTGTTTCGCGGCTTCAACTCCTATGGCATCGACGACTACACCCGCCACGTGCCCCTGGCCATGGCCTACGGCATGATGGCCACCGGCCACCGCGGCGAGCGCACCGCCGTGGGCTTCACCCTGATTTACCTCGTGGCCCACGAGCTGGACGAGGGCGTGGTGAGCCACCTCAAGCGCTACACCGCCGAGCCCCGCCCCTACAACCCACAGGATTTTAGCTCGTTTCCCTCGTCGCACACCTCGCAGGCCTTCCTCACGGCCACGCTGCTGCACGAGCAGTATGGCCGCCAGTACCCCTGGCTGAGCGTGAGCGGCTACGCCGTGGCCGCGGCCACCGGCGCCATGCGTGTGCTCGGCAATAAGCACTGGGCCACCGACGTGCTGGCCGGCGCCGCCATCGGCTTCCTCTCGGCCGAAACCGTGTGGCATGCCTACCCCGCCCTCACCAAGCTCCTGCCGCAGAAAGTAGCCCACAAGCTGCTGCTAGTACCCAGCTACAGCCCGGCCGGCGGCGCGGGCGTGGCCATGGGCCTGCAGATGTAGCGGGCCCGCGGCACATCGCGCCCGCATCAGAAAATAAAGTCACAGCGTCAGCAAACGGCCCAGCTACCGATAGGATAGCTGGGCCGTTTGCATCATTATCAGGCCGAAGGCCGTTAGCAGGACACGCGAGGCTCCGCTTTAGGATGCGGCGCCGCTTAGTCTTGCCCGCATGGACGACCTGAATCAATCCAATTACTCGCTCTCGGCCAGCCGGCCCGAAGAAGAATCCCCCGAGGAATTCACCAACCCCCTGCCCCGCGCCGTGCTGCGCATGAACAGCCACGCGCTGCTCGACGGCGAATGGCATTTTGCCCACGACGTGGAGGATGTGGGCCTGCGCGACGACTGGGCCCTGAGCCATACCTATGCGCACCGGGCGCAGTGGCCGGGCTCGGTAGAAGCTCACCTGGCCGAGGTGCGCGGGCAGCAGGATGGCGCTGCCTGGCACGACAAAATCGTGGTGTGGTACGAGCGGGAGTTTAACCTGCCGGAAGTGGCCGAGCCCCAGCCCCGCTCCCTCATTCAACTCACCTTTGGCGCCTGTGGCTACGAAACGCGGGTGTGGCTCAATGGCAAGCCCCTGCAAACCATTGAGGGCGAAGAAGTGCACTACGGCGAGTATACCTCCTTCAGCTACGAGCTCGACGCGGAAAACCTGCACCTCGTGAACCGCCTCACGGTGCGCATCGTAGACACGATGGACGCCGAAACGCCGCGCGGCAAACAGGAATCGCACGTGTACAAGCGCGGCGGCATCTGGTACCAGACCTACACCGGGGCCGTGCGCAGCGTGTGGCTCGAAACCGTGGAGCGCAACCGCCTGCGCTCCCGCGTGGGCGTGGTGAGCGTGGTAGAAGACCAATTGGTGCGCTTCAACCTCACGCTGCGCATTCATGACGCGGGCGACTACACCATCCGCATGCAGGTGTTCGACCCGCAGACGCCCAACCGAACGGCGCCGCTGGCCGAGTCGGACTTCCCGCTGCACCTCGAGCCCGGGCAGTGGCAGCAGCGCGTGGTGATGGAGTTGCCCGGCGCGGAGCTGTGGAGCCCCGAAGCGCCGAACCGCTACCGCCTGCTGGCCCAGCTCATCGACTCCGAAGGCTACGCCGCGCCCATCGAAACGCTGTTTGGGCTGCGCAAGGTGGAGTCGCGCGGCCGCTACGTGTACCTCAACAACCAGTCCGTGTACCTCGACGGCATCCTTTACCAGCCCGGCACGGCCACGCTGGAGGAGATGCAGCGCCACATGCACGCCATGAAGGCGCTGGGCTGCAACCTGGTGCGCGTGCACATTGCCGGCGTCGACCCGCGCATCTACAACCTGGCCGATGAGCTGGGCCTGCTGCTGTGGGTGGAAGTGCCCAGCCCGCACAGCTCCACGCCGCGCAGCCGCGAAAACCACCGGGCCGAGCTGCTGCGCCTCGTCACGCTCAGCGAAACCCACCCCAGCATCATCATCTGGAGTCTCTACAATGAGGACTGGGGCGCCCAGGACATTGCCACCAACCCCGAAACGCGGCAATACATCGTTGAAACCTATCACTTCATGCAGATTGCCTACCCGCAGTTTCTGGTGGTGGACAACGACGGCTGGCACCACATATCGAACACCGGCCGCCTGAAATCGGACTTGCTCACGGCTCACCTTTATACCCCCGACCTCGGGCGCTGGAAAGAACTGCTCGACCGGCTGGTGGGTGGCGAAATGGAGGGCACCGCCGCCTTCCCGCTGGTGGTGGGCGACCCGTTCTTCTACCGCCGCCAGGTGCCGCTGGTGGTAAGCGAGTGGGGCGGCTTCGGCTTCTCCGACTACGGCGGGCCGGCCGACGCCGAAGCGCGCACCAACAGCATTCGCGCCTTCAAGCAGGAGCTGCGCCAGCGCCCCATTGCCGGCGACGTGTACACCCAAGCCACCAACATCGAGGACGAGCGAAACGGCCTCATCGACCCCCACACCGGGGCACTCAGCGTGCCCGAGGGCCTGCTGGCCTCGCGGCTAATGGAACGGTTGGACTAGGCTTTCGAGGAAAGCTGAGCGGGGCGCACGGGCGCGGCTTTCAGGGTGGCCGTGGTCGACCAGTCGGCCTGGCAGGCGGTATTGTTCATTTGTAAATCGACGAGGACGGTGCTGAACACGGTGCTGCTCACCGAGGCCGGGCGCACCCGCAGCCGCGCCGTTTCGGGTTGCTGGTGCAGGGCTGGCACTTTGGCGGCGCGCGGCACTACCAGCTTCACCACCACGACCAACTGCTGGTCGTTGTCGTTGGAACTATCGGAGATACCACCAATTTCCACGTTGGCAGTACGAAAAGCATGGTCGAGGTTTGGCATAGAAGGGCGAGTAGGCGGTAAGCGGAATACTATGGGGTAAAGTGCGTTTGTAAATATCGGAGGATTTCATCAAATTTTCATCAAATTTTTGCAGGGCCATATTGCGTTTTTTAGCTGGCTGGATTTCCAATTTTGCCCGGCTCGAACCGCGCCGCCGCTTCCGGGGTTATCTTTGCAGACCGCCCCTCCGGCGATTTGCCTGCCCCATGACCATTACCAAAGAAGCCGTTCTCAAAGCCCTGAGCTACGTGGAAGAGCCCGACCTGGGCCAGGACCTCGTCACGCTCAACATGATTGAGAACATCGAGATAGAAGGCCTTACTGTCGCCTTTACCGTGGTGCTCACCACGCCTGCCTGCCCGCTCAAGCAGCTCATTCACGATGCCTGCGAGCGCGCCATTCACACCATGGTTGACAAAGACGCCAACGTCGTCATTACCATGACGTCGCGCGTGACCACCGGCCGCCACAACCGCGGCGACCTGCTGCCCGGCGTGAAAAATATTATTGCCATTGCCTCGGGCAAGGGCGGCGTAGGGAAAAGCACCGTGACCGCCAACCTGGCCGTGGCCCTGGCCGCTACCGGCGCCAAGGTGGGCCTGGTGGATGCCGATATTTCCGGCCCCAGCGTGCCCGTGATGTTCAACGTGGAGGGCGAGGCCCCGCACGTTTTTCAGGGCCCGAATGGCAAGAACCTCATTCAGCCCATCGTCAAGTACGGGGTGAAGCTGATGAGCATTGGCTTCCTGGCCCCGGCCGAAAGCGCCATTGTGTGGCGCGGGCCCATGGCCTCGTCGGCGCTCAAGCAGTTCATCACCGAAGTGGATTGGGGCGAGCTGGATTACCTGCTGCTCGACCTGCCGCCCGGCACGTCCGATATTCACCTCACGCTGGTGCAAACTGTGCCCGTGACGGGCGCCGTCATCGTGACCACCCCGCAGAAAGTGGCCCTGGCCGATGCACAGAAGGGCTTGCAGATGTTCCGCCAGCCCCAAATCAACGTGCCGGTGCTGGGCGTGGTGGAAAACATGGCCTGGTTTACGCCGGCCGAACTGCCCGAGAACAAGTACTTCATTTTTGGCGAAGGCGGCGGCCAGCGGCTGGCGGCGCAGCACGAGGTGCCGCTGCTGGGCCAGCTGCCGCTGGTGCAAAGCATCCGCGAAAACGGCGACCAGGGCCAGCCGGCCGTGCTCGACCCCAAGTCGGCCGTGGGCGTGCTCTTCGCCGATTTGGCCGAGTCTGTGGCTCGCCAGGTCAGTATCCGCAACAACGTGGCCCCCAAAACGGCCGTCGTGCAGATGAACTCCTAACCCACCCGTGGAAAACGTAACCCTCGCCCCCACCTTCGACCATCCGCTGATGCCTCGCATCGAGGCGGTCCTCGACACCCTGCGCCCCTACCTGGCCACCGATGGCGGCAATGTGCGCGTGGCCAACATCACGCCCGACGGCGTGCTCCAGCTGCAATGGGAGGGTGCCTGCGGGGCCTGCCCTATGTCCCCGATGACGCGCGCCGGTTTGGAAGATACCGTGAAGAAAGCTGTGCCGGAAATCACGGCCGTTGAAGCCCGCTAGTACCAGAACAACTTGTAGCGCGGACTTTTGGTCTGCGGCCCTGGCCGTCAACAAACCGTTGACAAGGCTCGGGGTCGCGGACTGAAAGTCCGCGCTACGTTTCCCACCGCCGAGCATAACCGTGCTCTGAACGTCATCGCCCTACTTTTGTGCCTTAACCCCTTCCGTATCGCATGGCCACCGCTCCCAACTCGCCCACGCTCCGCTCCTGGATTGACATTCCGCCCGGCTCCGATTTTCCCATCCAAAACCTGCCTTTTGGCGTGTTCGAAACCGAAGAACGGGGCCCGCGCCTGGCCGTGGCAATCGGACTCTACGTGCTCGACTTGTACGCCGTGAGCCAATACGGCTTCTTCGAGGACCTCGCCGAGCTTGGCGAGGCCCAGCCTAAGGTGTTTCGCCGCCGCTCGCTCAATGCCTTTTTGCGCCTGGGCCGGCCGGCGTGGCGCGCCGTGCGCCAGCGCGTGAGCGAGCTGTTGCGCCACGACGAGCCCCGCCTTCGCGACAACGAAGAAGCCGTGCGCGCCTGCCTGCTCCGCCAAACCGACGTGCGCATGCTGCGCCCCACCAAGCCCGCCAATTACACCGATTTCTACAGCAGCATCGAACACGCCACCAACGTGGGCACCATGTTCCGCGACCCGGCCAACGCC
The DNA here is from genome assembly GCF_022811645.1 of Hymenobacter monticola. NCBI lineage: Bacteria > Pseudomonadati > Bacteroidota > Cytophagia > Cytophagales > Hymenobacteraceae > Hymenobacter > Hymenobacter monticola. The sequence continues at coordinate 4,583,850 of NZ_CP094534.1, forward strand.
CTGCTGCCCAACTGGCGCCACATCCCCATTGGCTACCACGGCCGCACCAGCAGCATCGTGGCGTCGGGTACCGACATCCGCCGGCCCAACGGCCAACGGAAAGCACCCGACGAAACCGCCCCTACCTTCGGCCCCAGCCGCCAGCTCGACTTCGAGCTGGAAATGGCCTTTGTGGTGGGCACCGGTACCGCGCTGGGCAGCACCGTGGCTATTGCCGATGCCGAAGAGCACATTTTCGGTCTCTGCCTGTTCAACGACTGGAGCGCGCGCGACCTGCAAAGCTGGGAATACGTGCCGTTGGGGCCATTTTTGGGCAAGAACTTCGGCAGCAGCGTGGCGCCCTGGGTAGTGACGCTGGATGCGCTGGAGCCCTTCCGCATCGCCGGCCCGGCGCAGGAGCCCGCGCCCCTGCCCTACCTCAGCCAGAGCGGCGCCCACAACTTTGACGTGCACCTCGAAGTGGCCCTCACGCCCACGGGCGGCCCCGAAACCACCATCAGCCGCACCAACTTTGGGCTGATGTACTGGAGCATGGCCCAACAGCTCGCCCACCACGCCTCCAACGGCTGCAACCTCGAAGCCGGCGACCTCTACGCCTCGGGCACCATCTCAGGCCCCACACCCGACTCGTTGGGCTCGATGCTGGAGCTGGCCTGGCGCGGCACCCGCCCCGTGTCCCTAGCCGACGGCTCAGAACGCAAGTTTTTGCTTGATGGCGATACGGTGACAATGCGCGGCTTTGCCGAAAAGGACGGCGTGCGCATCGGTTTTGGCGAGGTGCGCGGCACTGTGCTGCCGGCGCTGTCTTAGCAACCATTCATAAAAAAACAAAGCCGCTGTTTTCTTTCAGGAAGAAAACAGCGGCTTTGTATCTGGATATCCTAAAGCCTAGTTATTTAGCAGTGATGATTTTTACATTCTAAGTGACCAGCCATTTATTCTGCGATAAAAGCCAATAATACTTTTTTAAAATGAATAAGGCCAGCCTTTTAGAAAGTATTTACCTCGTTTTAGGACCACTGCTTTTCCTTTCTTTCATACTAGCGCTAGTAGGGTTTTACTTGATGAAGTTTGGAAAAAGCAAATCTTCAACTTTGTATGGTCCTCTATTATTTGGTCAAGTATTTTTTCTTGGCTTTTTGATAGGCATCATTAAAACATCCATGGAAAGCGAGTACAGAGACATGACTGTTAACTTTTTATCAAGGAAAGAAATCAATATTAAGCTAGATGGGAAAAACTTTTTCTCTGAACGGAAAGACTCAATAATTACCCAAATAGCTAACATGAAAAGTACTCCAGCGCATCATTCCAGTCCGATAGATGAAAGAGGCGTAGTGCTTACCTCAGGCACCGATTCTATGGAATTGCAATTATTCCGAGATTCAAATAAGAAAGGCGAATATTGGGTCTTCTACAGGGGCTACGAGATTGGCAGATACCACACGGAATAAGCAGGCAAATGCAAATAATTACGTTAGTGCATGCGGTCGTCGCGCACGGGTAGGTTCGTTACAATCTCGCCTTCGATAACCAGCAGTTCCTGCAGGCGCTCGTCTACCTGTTTGGGGTCGCAGTATTCCTTGGCCAGGTCCACGTAGCTCACGAAGTGCGCGGCTTCCGACACCATCAGCTCGTAGTAGAACTTGCTGAGCTCCTGGTCGGCAATGTTTTGCCAGAGCAGCTTGAACCGCTCGCAGCTGCGCGCCTCGATGAGGGCCGATACCAGGAGCTGGTCCATGAGCTGGCGCTCGCGGGCGCCGCCCTTGCGCACGTGGGCCAGCAGCTGCACCACGTATTCGTCTTTGCGCGGGCGGCCCAGGGCGTAGCCGCGCTTGCGCAGCTCCAGCAGCACCCGCTCGAAGTGGCTCCACTCCTCGGCTACGAGGTCGGTTAGCTCGTCCACCAGACGGGTTTTCTCGGGGTAGTGGATAATCATGCTGATGCCGGTGCTGGCCGCTTTCTGCTCGCACCAGGCGTGGTCGACCAAGATGTCCTCGATGTTCTTCTCGGCAATGTTCACCCAGCGCGGGTCGGTGTTCAGCTTGAGCTTAAGAATGGTTTTCTCTTTCATGAGCTGCGCTATGAAAGCCAAGCAACAGAACTAAATTCTTGCTGCTTGGCTCTTAATTCTGAATGCTTAATTAAAGAAATTCCAGCGCACTCCAAACTGGAAGCGCCGCGGGTAGCCCGTGTAATAAGGCGTAGTGAAATAACCGCCTGAAATAATGCCTTGGTTGACGTAGGCTACTTTCAGGAACGCCGACACGGCCTTGATATCGGCCGAGAAAAAGACGTCGGCTACGGCGTGGTTGGTGATGGTGAAATGGTCTTGCTGGTAGAACTGCTGGGTGCTGGGGCTGTAATCGAAGGCCTTATAAGCCGACTGATAATACACCTGAATGCCGGTCTGGCTGAACAGCGCCTTGCGGAATATGTAGCTCTCGTAGAACACCCGCGAGTTGGTCACCAGCTTGGGAATGCGGATGCCCGTCACGTCGCCGCCCTGCGTGTAGGTGGCCTGGTTGTCGAAGCCCACACGGCCAAAATGCACCTGGTGCCGGGCAAATACCACCTGCAGGTTCTTGGCCACGGTGGCCTGCTCCGGCATGCCGGCCGTGTTATAATACACCAGGTTGGTGAGGTTGACGAGGCTGGCGCTGGCCTCGAAACGCTGCTGGCTGAGGCGGCCGATGTCGGGCAGATTAAAGCGCAGGCGGCCAGTGAGCTGGGTGCTGCTGGTGTTGCTGAACTCGGTGGGGGTGCCGGGCAGGTGGTGCCACTCGTAGTTGTTGCCCACTAGCTCCTGCTGCGTGAGCGTGGGCGAGTACGAGGAGCGCAGCGCCTCCACCCACAGCGGCCCCGTGCGCACCGAAGCGCGCAGCCAGTACTCGTCGAACAGCTTGTACTCGCCAGCCGCCTCTACGGCGTAAATCTTGTGGTAGTTGAACGCCACGGTGCCGCCCACAAAGGCCTGCGTGAACGTGCGGGTGGGCGCGCCCACCACCAGCGAGTCGCCGGTGGTGCTGCGGGCCGCGCGCACCTGGTTCGAATACAACGTCTTGGTGGCCAGGCTGGCGTTGCGCAGGCGGCCGTAGAGGCGGTACTCTGCGAAGTCGGTGCGGCCCAGCACGCCGAAGGTGTTTTCCACCTGCTTGAACTCGGCCCGGTCGAGAATGGCGCGGGTGTTGCGCAGCACGCGCGGGTAGAACCGCACGCGCGGAAAATACAATTCGCCCCGATTGAGGGGCGTCAGTTCGGTGTCGGAGTAGTTGTTGAACTGGCGCTTGGCGTCGAAGGTATGGTACACGGTGAGGCCGCGGCCCAGCAGCCGGTAAGTTTGGGTGAAGTACAGCTCGTCGCGGTCCTCCCGGTTAATGGCTTTGGTCAGGTAAACGCGTTGGGCACCGTAGTTGAACAGCTGGTTGGGGGCCGACTCGCCCAGCGTGATGCTGTCGCCGGTTTCCGCGTTGAGGGCACGCCGGATGATGGGCCAGATGCCGCCCTGCTCCGCGGCGCTGTGCCGGGCATTGCCAATATTGAAGAGCAAGTGGTACCGCTCGTTCTCGGATTGCAGGCGGCCGTAGAGCATCAGGTTGGAATGCTCGACCAGGCCCCGGCCCACGCCCCCGGTCCCGCCGGTGGTGGCCAGAATTTTATTGGAGGCGATGCGCTCGTAGTTGAAGCCCACGCTGAAATTCTTCTTCAGGCTGCGGCTGTAGTTGAACTCAAACACCTGCTCGCCGGCCCCGGACTGGATGTAGCGAAAAAACGAAAACGGCGAGCGGGAGTCGTAGTAGGGAATCTGGCTGGCGTCGTGCGCATACTTGTTGAACACGTCGCGCCCAAAGCGGGCCCCCAGTTGCAGGTTGGGTTGGTAGAGCAAGGGCCGCGAGGCCGTGCCCAACGCGCCCAAATCCTGCTGGAAAGTGGTGTCGTGCGCCCAAAACCTATCTTGCGGAAAGCGCGTGAGCGTGGTGTCGAGCAAGGTGCCGCCGGTGGAGTCGCGCAGCACTTCGGCCTCGTAAATGACGCGGGTGGTTTTCGGGCCGTACAGCACTTTGGTGGAGTCGTCGAGCACCTGCGCGTGGGCAGCGGCTGCGGCCAGCTTGGTGAGCAACAGCAACAGGGCCAGCAACCGCAGCCAGCATCCTAAAAATCCTCGTTTCGGGGCCTTCAAACAGGTAACAGATGCGCCGGAGCCCGGCAGGGTGAAAGTCAAATGGATGAGGCGACGGCCGGCGCGCCGGGCAGGAGCTGTCGCAGCTCGGCCGCGCCCGTGCCCAGAAACGCCACCCGCACCGGAATGGTATAGATGGGAAGCCCCGCCAGCGCCGGCTGCAGGGCAGCAGCGTGCAGGCGCGTGGCGTCCTTTTCCGTTGTAAAAATAGGCCAGCCCGGCTGCCAATGCGCCCGCAAGGCCTCAAGGTCTTTCTGCTGAAAAGCGTGGTGGTCGGGCAGTCGCGCATGATAACGAACCGTATACCCCTGACCTTCAATATACTCACGCAGCGGCTGCGGCTGCGCAATACCGGTCAGCAACAGAGCCGCGCCCACTGGCGGCGTAGGCGGCGAAGCTGGCAGCACCTCACCTTCCTTCAACTTTAAGGTTTTTGCAAAAGGCTGCGGCGTGCCGTATTCATACTTCGAAAACAGCACCGGCACATTAGGCCGGCCGTAGCAAACAATGCCTTGCTGCACAGTACCTTGCAGTGCCGCACTCAAGTCCGGCGGGCATTTCGTGACAATGACCACGTCGGCCCGGCGGGCCCCGCCGCGGCTCTCGCGCAGCCGGCCAGCGGGCAGCACCTGGTCCTCGTAAAACGGCCGGGCGTATTCCGTCAGCAGCACGTTGAGCGTGGGGCGCACGGCGCGGTGCTGGTAGGCGTCATCAAGCACGATGATGCTCGTATCCGGATGCATTTGCAAGAGCAGCCGCACGCCCAGGCCGCGTTTTTCGGCTGCCGCCACGGGCACGTTTTGCGGCGCAAAATGCTCGAAATACTGCCAGGGCTCGTCGCCCACCGTGGCGGCCGAATCCTGGAGGCCGGCCAGGCGCGGGCCGGTGGTTTGGCGGCCGTAGCCGCGGCTCAGGATGGCCGGGCGGTGGCCCTGGCGCAGCAGTTCCTCCACCAGCCAGATGACGTGCGGTGTCTTGCCCGTGCCCCCCACCCGCAGGTTGCCCACGCCCAGCAGCGGCACGGCGAAAGCTTCTGATTTTTTCCAGCCGGCGTCGTAGAGCCAATTGCGCACGGCCAGCACACCGGCGTAAAGCCAGGAAAACGGCAGCAATAAAAACACCAGCAATCGGCCCATACGCCCCCAAAAGTACGGCGGGTTTGGCCGGCACCGGGCGCGTACTTTTGACCCATGTCTACCCTGGCCGACCGTCTGCTGCATTTTCTGACCACTTTTCCGCTGCCCCCTGTTCTGCCCGCAGGTATGGAAGCCGTCAGCCCATTCCGCGAGCCGCCTGTACGGGAGCTGCTCAGCCGCTTTGCCCAGAAATATTACGCTGATAACCAGCCTCGCGTGGCGTTGCTCGGCATCAACCCCGGCCGCCTGGGCATGGGCCGCACCGGCGTCGCCTTCACCGACCCCGCGGCCCTGGCCGAACACTGCAGCATCGCCAACGACCTGCCGCGCGGCCGCCCCGAAACCTCTACGCAGTTCGTCTACAAGTTCATCAACGCGCTGGGCGGCCCGGCCGAGTTCTACCAGCATTTCTACATCAGTTCGCTCTACCCGCTGGTGCTCCTGAAAAACGGGCTGAATTACAACTACTACGACTCGCAGGCCCTCACCAAAGCCCTATGGCCCGACATTCAGCTTTCATTGCGCCAGCAAGTTGAAGAATTGGGCCTGCGCCGGGACGTGGCTGTGAGCCTTGGCAAGCGCAACGGTGAGTTTTTGAAGCGCCTGAATGCGGAGCTGGGCTTATTCGACAACGTCATCGTTCTCGACCACCCGCGCTACCTCATGCAATACAAAAGCCGCGAAGAAGCTACCAACGTAGCCAAATACGTGCAAACGCTGGGCGGTTTGATTCACGCAGATTGAACGACAAACCGCGTACAGCCCAAACAAGTCGTCCTTTTCTCTTTTTTTATTCCGCACTGATAATGCCCACCGTCCAAGACCTTGCCCGCCTGCTCGAAGCCGCCGCGCCCCTCGCCTACCAGGAAAGCTACGACAACGCCGGCTTGCAGTGCGGCAACCCGCAAGTTGAAATCACAGGCGTGCTCATCACCCTCGACTGCACGCCCGCCGTGGTGGCCGAGGCCGTGCGCCGCGGCTGCAATGTGGTAGTGGCCCACCACCCGGTCATTTTCCGCCCCCTCAAGCGCCTCACCGGGGCCAATGAGGTGGAGCAAACCATCATCGCGGCCCTCAAAAACGACGTGGCCATCTACGCCGCCCACACCAACCTCGACAACGTGCGCGGCGGCGTCAACGACAAGCTGGCCGAAAAGCTGGGCCTGCTGAAAACCCGCGTGCTGGCCCCGCAAAGCGGCATTTTGGCCCGCCTCATCACCTACGTGCCCAACCGGCCCGCAGACCAGCAGGCCGACGTGGCCGGCCGCGTGCTGGCCGCCCTCTACGCCGCCGGTGCTGGCCAAATAGGCCAGTACTCCGCCTGCAGCTTCCAAGCCGAGGGCACCGGCACCTTCACGCCCGGCGCGGGCACCCGGCCCGCCATCGGGGCCGAACACCGGCCTGAAACGGTGCCCGAAAAGCGCTTGGAAGTGCTACTGCCCCTGCACCGGCAGGCGGCCGTGCTGCGGGCCCTGCGCGCCGCGCACCCCTATGAGGAGGTGGCCTACGAGCTCATCAAGCTGGAAAACGTGCACCAGGAAGTGGGCGCTGGCTTGGTGGGTGAATTGCCGGAAGCCTTGGCCCCAGCCGCGTTTCGACAGTTACTGAAGCGGCAGCTGCTGGTGCCGGTGGTTCGCCACACGGCGTTTGAAAAACCTATCAAAACGGTGGCCATTTGCGGCGGGGCGGGCGCGTTTCTCATTGGCGCGGCGCGGGCCAGCGGGGCCGATGCTTACGTGACCGGCGACGTGAAATACCACGAGTTTTTTGGGGCCGAGGGGCAGCTCATGCTCTGCGACGTGGGCCATTTCGAGAGCGAGCAGTTCACCGGCGAGGTGTTCCGGGATTTGCTAACGGCCGGATTTGGACGTACTTTTGCGGTCTTAATCGCTGAAACCCCTACGAACCCCGTTCAATATGACTGCTAACAGTGCCGCCGTGGCGCCCGCCGACGTTCCCGTAGCCGCCAAGCTCGAAGCCCTGCTCACCCTGCAGCACCTCGACTCGCAGCTCGACGAAATCCGGCGCGTGCGGGGCGATTTGCCCGAAGAAGTGCGGGATTTGGAAGACGAAATCGCGGGCTACGAAGTGCGCGTGAAGAAATTCGACGAAGACATTCAGGGCCTGAACGACTTCATCAAGAGCCGCAAACAGGCCAGCAAAGACGCCGAGTCGCTCATCAAAAAGTACGACGAGCAGCAGCAGAACGTGCGCAACAACCGCGAGTTCGAAGCCATTGCCAAGGAAATTGAGCTGCAGCGCCTGGAAATCCAGATTGCCGACAAGAAAATCAAAGAGGCGCAGTACCAGATTGACGTGAAGAATGCCGAAATCAGCGGCACAAAGTCGAAGCTGGACGAGCGCCGCAAGGACCTCGACAACAAGAAAGGCGAGCTCGACACCATCGTGGCCGAGAACGAAGAAGAAGAGCGCGGCCTGATGGCCCAGCGCGACGAAGCCACCAAGCCGGTGGAAGACCGCCTGCTGACGGCCTACACCCGCATCCGCGGCAACGTGCGCAACGGCCTGGCCGTGGTGCTGGTGCGCCGCGACGCCTGCGGCGGCTGCTTCAACACGGTGCCGCCCCAGCGCCAGGCCGATATCATCTCGCACAAGAAAATCATTGTGTGCGAGCACTGCGGCCGCATCCTGGCCGACGTAGAAGCCCGCACGGCCTAAGCTCCGCCGCAAGCAACTCATCAATCTGATTTGCTGATTAGAATCGTAAAAAGGAACGGCCCCGCGTCGTTCCTTTTTTATTTAAGCGTGACATGACCTTTTTGGCTGCAATGGTTCGGGGAAAGGCCGCTGGTCGATGGAAGGGCGCCGGGCGGGTGGGCGGAGTGGCTGCGTGCCTGCTGCTGTCGGGCTTTGCCCCGCGGCAAGCGGTTCCGGCCCTGGAGCAGCCCGCCGAAACCGCTGCCAGTGCCGGCGAGCTTACCCCCTCTAGCCGGCGCGCCTACGCCGAGGTACTCAAGCTGCGCCTGGGCTCTGCCCGCGAATTGCTGCGGCCCGAGCTGACCAGCACGCCCGCCGCGCCCGCGCCCCTGCTGGTGGCCAACTGCGTCGACTTTGCCGACTTGCTGCTGAGCCAGGACGCCGCCCGCTACGAGGCCATCGAAACGGCCCAGGAAGCCCGGTTGTCGGCACTGGACAGGGCGCCGGCCAGCGCTATGCGCGACTACGCCCGGGCCGAAATCACGCTGCACCTGGGGCTGTGCCAGCTGCTGTTCAAGCACCTGGTGATGGGCGGCTACCACCTGCGCAGCGGCTACCGCCAGATGCAGGACGTGGTGAAGCATTACCCGGCTTTCCTGCCGGCGCGCAAGACGCTGGGCGTCTGTCAATTTGCGATAGGCTCGTTGCCCGAAGGTTACCATTGGCTGCTGAGTTTGCTGGGGCTGACGGCGAACTCCAGCGAAGGATTGAAAAACCTGGCGCTGGCGGCTGCCCAGCCCCACGACTTCCAGACCGAAAGCCAGATTTACCTCAGCCTGATTCGGGAAGGGTACTACAAAAAGCCCGAAGAAGCCCTGCGGCTTGTCGAGCGCCTGCACGCCCAACAGCCCGACAACCTGCTGTTTTCCTACCTGCTCATCAGCATCAATAAGCGCCAGCACCACGGCGAGGCGGCCCTGGCGGCTTACCGCGCCCGGCCCACCGGCCCTGGCTACGTACCCGTACCTTACCTGCGCCACATGGCGGCCGATTTGCTGCTTTACAAGGGCGACTACGCCGATTCGGAACGCGAAAACCTGGCGTTTTTGCGCGAATACAGAGGCGTGCATTACCGCAAGGACGCGGCGTTTAAGCTCTACCTGGCGGCGTGGCTGGGGAGAGAACCGGCGGCGGCTGTAGCCCGCTACCGCGCCCAAATCAACCAGCCCGGCCCCACCGATGTGGAGGAAGACAACTACGCCCAGCACTACTACCACGAGGCCGTGGCGCTGAACCCCATTCTCACCCGCGCCCGCCTGCTGACCGACGGCGGCTACAACCGACAGGCCCTGGCCACGCTGCGCAGCTTTCGGGCCACGCCTGCCACGCTCTGGCGCGACCGCATTGAGGAGCCTTACCGCCGGGCGCGTGCTTTTCAGGGCCTCGGCCGGCTCGATTCGGCTTGGTTTTACTTCGAGCGCACCCAAACCGTGGCTGGCCCGAAAGCGCCCTATTATTTTGCGCCCCAGGCCGCACTGCAGCAGGGCTACCTGGCCCTGGAAGCCGGCAAAAAGGCGCAGGCGCGGTTATACTTCGAAAAGGCCCTGCATTACCCCTGGCACGAATACAAAAACAGTACCGACGCCAAAGCCACCCTGGCGCTGCGGGAGCTGAAATGAGCCGTTGGGCTTGATTGTAACCGATTAAACGAACGCGCCTTTTGACTTCGGCCCCTCCTCTGGTTGTTCGCCTCGCTGACTTACCGCCCGATTTTCGGGTACGGGCCCTGCACTGGGGTGCCCGGTTTGCGCACTGCGCCTACTTCGAGCACAACGACCTGACCTATCCGCAAGGGCCCTTTCGGCGCCTGCTGGCTGTAGCCCCGGCCGGGGTTGCCACGGTCGATTCGCTCGGTGAACTGGAATGCTTGTCTGAGAGCCCAACGCTGCATTGCGGTTTCATCAGCTACGACGTTAAGAATGACGTGGAGGCGCTGACGAGTGAGAACTTCAGCGGCATGGCCTGGCCGCAACTCTGCTTTTTCACCCCCCAAACCTGGCTACTTTGGCAAGTTGACACGCTTGAAATTCATGGGTTTGCAGGCGATGTATTAAATCAGATTCTAAGTTGCTCTGCGCCAGAATTCCCACCACCACAGGTTCCATTCCTGCGGCCCCGAATGGCCAGGGCTGACTACCTGCAGGCCGTCGATGCCATCCGAACCGACATCCTGAACGGGGAAGTTTACGAGTTGAATCTGTGCCAGGAGTTCTACGCAGAAAACGTGGCTTTGCAGCCGCTGGACGTTTTTTGGCGGCTGATGGCGGCCTCGCCCGCGCCGTTTGCCGGCTTTGTGCGCTGGCACCAGCATTTTCTAATGTGCGCTTCGCCCGAGCGGTTTCTGGCGCGTGCGGACGCCCACATCCGTTCGCAGCCCATCAAAGGCACCATTCGCCGCGGCCACACGCCGGAAGCTGATGAACAGCAGCGCCTGGCGCTACTCAACGACGAGAAAGAGCGCGCCGAAAACCTGATGATTGTGGACCTGGTACGCAACGACCTCGCTCGCGTAGCACAAACCGGCACCGTGCGTGTGCCGGAGCTGTTTGGCCTCTACCCGTTCCGCCACCTATGGCAAATGATTTCGACGGTGGAGGCCAGCCTGCGGCCGGATGTGCAACTGCCTGGAATACTGAGGGCCGCTTTTCCCATGGGCTCGATGACGGGCGCGCCTAAAATCCGGGCCATGCAGCTCATCGAGCACTACGAGCATACCCGGCGCGGCCTCTACAGCGGCAGCATCGGCTACCGGTGGCCCAATGGTGACTTCGATTTCAACGTCGTTATTCGCTCCCTGCAATACCGGCAGGACACAGGCTACCTCAGCTTCGAAGTCGGCTCGGCCATTACTTATGACTCGGACCCGGAGCGTGAATACGAAGAGTGCCTCTTGAAAGCCAAGGCTTTGCTGGAGGTGCTGGGCGCAGTTATTAGGGAAGTATAATTGCCTCTCACCCTGAGCGCGGCCAAGCACCTTCACAACCCAGAAGTTCTGACGTGAAAAGGTCCTTCGCTAGGCTCAGGATGACAGGCGAGTATTCGCAGAAGCAAACCATGTTGCCTCTGCCATTCTGTCATTTTTCATCGCAAAGGCGTATCTTTGCCTTCCGCCGAAACGCGCTATAATTATGCCCCAGCCCCTGCTAACCTTAGATTTTTTAGACCAAGCCGCTCCTGCTGCCGAGGCCACACCCAGCGGTGAGGTGCGCATCACGGCTGCCACCCGCACCGGCCGCCAGCGCAAGCTCTACATTGAGAGTTATGGCTGCCAGATGAATTTCTCGGACTCAGAAATCGTGTCGAGCATCCTATTCGATGAAGGATTCGACACCACCGACGACCTCGCCAACGCCGACCTCGTGCTGCTCAACACCTGCTCCATTCGTGAGAAGGCCGAGCAGACTGTACGCATGCGCCTCAAACAGATTAACTCGCACAAGAAGCGCAAGCCGGCCATGCTGGTGGGTGTACTGGGCTGCATGGCCGAGCGCCTGAAAAGCAAGTTTTTGGAGGAAGAAAAGATTGTGGACCTCGTGGTGGGCCCCGACGCCTACCGCGACCTCCCCGGCCTCATCGAGCAGGTAGACGGGGGCCAGAAGGGCGTGAACGTGCTGCTGAGCCGCGAGGAAACCTACGCCGACATCACGCCGGTGCGCCTGAACTCCAACGGCATTACGGCCTTCATCAGCATCATGCGCGGCTGCGACAACATGTGCTCCTTCTGCGTGGTGCCCTTCACCCGCGGCCGCGAGCGCAGCCGCGACGCCCACAGCATCGTGCAGGAAGCCGAGGCCCTGGTGGCCGCCGGCTACAAGGAAGTGACGCTGCTGGGCCAGAACGTGGACTCCTACAAGTGGGCCTCGGCCGACGGTACCGAGCACGTGAACTTCGCCCAGCTGCTGGAGCGCGTGGCCCTCATCAGCCCCGAACTGCGCGTGCGCTTCTCCACCTCGCACCCCAAGGACATCACCGACGAGGTGCTGCACACCATGGCCCGGTACGAGAACATCTGCAAGTACATCCACCTGCCCGCCCAGAGCGGCAACACCCGCGTGCTGGCCCTGATGAACCGCACCTACGACCGGCCCTGGTACGAGGACCGGGTGCGGGCCATCCGCCGCATCCTGGGCGAGGACTGCGCCATTTCAACCGACATGATTTCGGGCTTCTGCTCCGAAACCGAGGAGGAGCACCAGGACAGCCTGAGCCTCATCGACTTCGCGCAGTACGACATGGGCTACAACTTCTTCTACTCGGAGCGCCCCGGCACGCTGGCCGCCCGCAAGCTCGAAGACGACATTCCGCTGGACGTGAAGAAGCGCCGCCTGCAGGAAATCATCGACCGGCAGCAGGTGCACGCCCGCGCCCGCTACGCCCGCATGGTGGGCCAGGTGCACCGCGTGCTGGTGGAGGGCCCCTCCAAACGCTCAGCCGAGCACCTGAGCGGCCGCAACAGCCAGAACCAGGTCGTCATCTTCCCCAAGCAAAACTTCAAGAAAGGCGACTACGTGAACGTGCTGGCCACCAGCACCACCGGCGCTGCACTCTTGGGCGAAGCCGTGTAGCTTCTTCCTGAGAGCTTAGCAGCATTTCCGCCTTCCATAAAAAGCTATTTGCCTTGACCACCCAAGAAATCCAATCCATTAAGCTCCGATTCGGCATCATCGGCAACGCGTCGGCGCTGAACTACGCCATTCAGGTGGCTGCCCAGGTAGCCCCTACTGATATGACGGTGCTCATCACCGGCGAAAGCGGGTCGGGTAAGGAGTCGTTTTCCAAGATTATCCACGCCCTGTCGCCGCGCAAGCACGGGCAGTTCATCGCCATCAACTGCGGCGCCATCCCGGAAGGCACCATCGATTCGGAGCTGTTTGGCCATGAGAAGGGCTCGTTCACGGGCGCCAACGAGGCCCGCAAGGGCTACTTCGAGGTGACCAACGGCGGCACCATTTTCCTGGATGAAATAGGCGAGATGCCGCTGGGCACCCAGGCCCGCCTGCTGCGCGTGCTGGAGAATGGCGAGTTTATTCGGGTGGGCAGCAGCAAGGTGCAGAAAACCGACGTGCGCGTGGTGGCTGCCACCAACGTGAACCTGCTCGACCGCGTGCAGGCCGGCACCTTCCGCGAAGACCTGTACTATCGCCTGAACACGGTGCCCATCACGGTGCCGCCGCTGCGCGAGCGCGGCGAGGACATCTACTTGCTGTTCCGCAAGTTTGCTTCCGATTCGGCCGAGCGCTACCGCACGCGCCCCATCACGCTGCTGCCCGATGCGGTGCAGGCGCTCACCCGCTTCCGCTTTCCCGGCAACATCCGCCAGCTCAAGAACATTGCCGAGCAGATTTCGGTGCTGGAAACCGACCGGGAACTGGATGCCCGGCGCTTGGCCCCCTACCTGCCGCAGGAACAGACCAGCCGCTTGCCCATGCTGCTAGGAGGCGCCGGCGCGCCGGATAGCGCTACGGCCGGCTACTCGGAGCGTGACCTGCTTTATAAAATTCTGTTCGACATGCGCCGCGACATGACGGACCTCAAAAAGATGGTGCTGGAGCTGGCCACCGGCCAACGTCCCCACGAGGCCCAGGAGCTGTTGCGTCAAAACAGCCACCTCTTCAGCAATACCGGCCCCGGCAGCACGTTTGAGGCCAGCGTCGGGCCGGAATATTTCCTGCCGCCCGCTCCCACGGGATACAACAGCGAGCCCGCGGCCCGTTACGACGAAGCGCCGGTGGAAGACATTCCGCACGAAACCGAGGACGAAACGCTTTCGCTTGATGTCAAGGAAAAGGAAATGATTCTCAAGGCGCTAAAGAAGCACAACAACAAGCGCAAGTACGCTGCCCACGACTTGGGCATTTCGGAGCGCACGCTCTACCGCAAGCTGAAGCAATATGACCTGGAACAAGTTTGATTTTAAGCGGCAAGCCGAAAATGGCATAGGGCTGACGTTGCGCTACCTCGTGCTTTGTGGCTTGTGGTTTGTGGCGGCCAGCTTCCTCACCGGCTGCGGTATCTACTCCTTCAACGGCACCAACATTGACCCGGCGGTGCGCACAATTTCCATCTCCACCATCCAGAATAACTCGCCGACAGGTCCGGCCTTCCTCACGCAGCGCTTTACGGAAGATTTGAAAGACTACTTCCAGCGCAACACCAACCTGAAGCTGGTGCCGCGCGACGGCGACCTGCAATTTGACGGCAGCATCGTGGCCTACGACTTCGCCCCGGCCTCCATTCAGCAAGTGAACGGCGTGAGCCAGGCGGGCTCCAACCGCCTGACCATTCAAGTCAAAATTCGCTTCACAAACGTCAAAGACGACAAGCAGAGCTTCGAGCAGGTATTCCAGAATTTCGACGACTACGCGGCCGACCGCAACATCGCCACCATCAACAACGACCCGAACGCCGTACGCACCACGACGAACAAAATCATCACCGATATTTTCAATAAGTCGGTGGCCAACTGGTAGTCGGCCTTGAAGCCGGCTTTGGTAAGGCTCAATCGGTGAAGGCATTGCCTTGGTTTGGCGCCAAATCAGGGCAGTTGGCAGCAAAAGAAACCTGCGGGTATTTGCGTAAATTGACGTAATGTTGCGGCCCCATTCTTCTGTCGTGCCAGCAGAATTTGAGAATGGGCCTGCTTTTTAACGCTTTTTAAGCTCCGCTTTCGCTCGTGACCCGCGCCACGCTTTTGCAAGTTCTTGCCCGCCCCACGGCCCTCGGCCCGGCGGAAGTGCGCGAGTTGGAGCAGTTGGCCCAGGCCTTCCCCTACTGCCAAACGGCCCACTTGCTGCTAGCCAAGGCGGCCCACGACCACGGCACCATGCTGGCCGGCCAGCGCCTGCGCCGCGCCGCAACTTATGCGGCCGACCGCGCCCTGCTGCGCCGCCTCATTGAGGAAGTAGAGCCGGCAGTTTTGGCTGTTGAACCTGCGCCGGAAGCCGCATCCGAAGAAACCGTAACCGCGCCAGAGCCGGTGCTTTTGCCAGTCGCTGCGGTCTCGGCAGAGCCGGAATTACCGGCAGAAGCGCAGTTGCCCGTCGCAGCTGCTGCGGCCGTTGCCGCACCGGCTGCAATAGAAATAGCCACTTCGCCTCCCCTCATCATCGAGCCGGAAGTCGTTGTACTTGCTCCCGAAGTGGCGCCTGCCACGGCCCCTGAGCCCGTTGCACCGGCTCCACCTGCGGAGGCGCCGGTTGCAGCCCCCGATACAGCCCCTGAACCCGCAGTAGCAGAAGCTGCACCGGAACCAGAAGTGGCGGTATCTGGGGCTGCACCAGTAGCAGAACTACCGGTTGCTCCTATTGCCGAAATAGCATCAGAGCCTGAAATAACGGCTGCTGCCGAAGAGCCAGCCGCTGCTGAAGTTGCAGCGCCAGCTGTCGATGCTGAACTCCCGCCGGCACTTGTCGACCAGGAAGGGGTTGCTATTGCCCCCGCTACGTCGCAGCCGGAACTATTGCCCGAACCGCCACCGGAGGCGGCCCCCGAAGAAGAACCCGACCTGCCCGCCCAGGCCCCAGCCATCCGGCCGCCAGTTGAAGCCGGCGAAGCGCGCTTCGAGTTCGGTCTTTCCGAACCGCCGCCGCCCCCGCCTGCCTATGAGCTGCCCGGACTGGTGGATGAGTGGGCGGCGGCGGCCGTCACCCTTAGCTTGGCTGGCCCCGAGCCCGCGGCCGATTTTCTGGCAGTAGCCACTGCTGCAGCCCCCGCGCAGCCGGCCCTCACCCCGGCTGCCTTCACGGGCGACGAGGTCGTCGGCTACGGCTTGGGCGAAAGCAGCCGCCTGGGCTTTTCCATGCAGCTTCTGAACCTGCTGGCCGACAAGGCCGCGCAGGACGACGCCGCAACGCGACCGGCCGAGCCCCCTGCCGCGCCGCTGCCGCCCGTTGGCGCCTTCTTCGAGCCCGACCCCTTGTTGCTCGACCACTGGGCCACGCACCGCCCGCTGCCCCCGGCGCTGCCCTCTTCGCTCGACCTCATTAACAACTTCCTCAAGCGGCAGCCGCGCCTCACCCGGCCCGGCATGTTGCCGCCCGCGCCCGGCGGCCAAACCGACTTGAGCGCGCGCAGCACCCGGGCCGAACCCGACTTGGTTTCCGAAAATCTGGCCCGCATTTTCGTGCGGCAGGGCAAAACCGCCCGAGCCATTGAGATTTATGAGAAGCTAATGTTGAAACAGCCGGAAAAAATGGCGTACTTTGCGGCCCAAATACAATCTTTGCAACCTTAGGCGTAAGCCGTCTTTCTCTTCTTTGATTCCATGTATATCGCCCTTGTCGTTCTGATTCTTGTTGTGTGCTTCCTGCTGGCCCTCGTGGTGCTGGCCCAAAACCCCAAGGGCGGTGGCATTTCCAGCCAGTTCAGCGCCGGCGGCGCGGCCAGCATGATGGGCGTGAAGCGCACCGGTGATTTGCTGGAGAAACTGACCTGGGGCTTCGCCATCGGCTTGGTGGTCCTGTCGCTGGGCACGCACATGCTCACCGGCACCACGGCCGGCCCCGTGCGCAGCGTGAACCAGCAGCGCGCGCTCGAAACCAAGCTGCCGGCCCCGGCTCCCGCACCTAGCGCGCCCGCTCCTGGCGGTGCAGCCGCTCCCGCTGGCGACGCTAGCACGGCGCCCACCACGGCTCCGGCTACGCCGGCCGATGCTCCGGCCACTCCTGCCAAATAAATTCCCTGGCGCTTCGAGCGCCCCTGAGCTTAAGAGCCGGTGTTTCTTCGCGAAACACCGGCTTTTTTATTGGCGGCCGTAGAATCCTACCAAATATTGGCAACATTGCTTCTGCGTGGCGGTTTGCTTGCGGCGCTCTGCCACGCCCGGTCTAAAATCTGTCTATTTTGTCAGGTTTGGCGGGCTGGCACGGGAAGTGAGGCAGGGCCCGGCACAACCAATTTCCACTTAACTCAACCCCAACACACCCAAAATGGCACTTAGCATGAAACCGCTGGCCGACCGCGTCATTGTACGCGCCGCCGCCGCCGAGGAGAAAACCAAATCCGGCATCATCATCCCCGATACGGCCAAGGAAAAGCCCCAGCGTGGCGAAGTAGTGGCCGTGGGCGAAGGCAAAACCGCCGACAGCGGCTCGCTCATCAAGCCGCAGGTGGCCGTGGGCGACCAGGTGCTCTACGGCAAGTACGCCGGCACCGAAATCACCGTGGATGGCGAGGACCTGCTCATCATGCGCGAGTCGGACATTTTCGCCGTGCTCTAAGCCGCTGGCTGAGCTTCTCGGAAAGTCCTTATTAACTCATTCCTTCATTCCCTCATTACCCAGAAATGGCTAAGAACATCCAATTCGACACCGAAGGCCGCGCCCGTTTGCAGGCCGGTGTGAACAAACTGGCGAACGCCGTGAAAGTGACCCTCGGCCCGAAAGGCCGCAACGTCATCATCGACAAGAAATTCGGCGCGCCCTCCATCACCAAGGACGGCGTGACCGTGGCCAAGGAAATTGAGCTGCGCGACCCCATCGAGAACATGGGCGCCCAGCTCGTGAAGGAAGTGGCCTCGAAAACGGCCGACCAGGCCGGCGACGGCACCACCACTGCTACCGTACTGGCCCAAGCCATCTACACCGCCGGCTCGAAGAACGTGGCCGCCGGTGCCAACCCCATGGACCTGAAGCGCGGCATCGATAAGGCAGTAATTGCCGTGGTGGCCAACCTGAAGTCGCAGTCGAAGAAGATTGAAAACTCGTCGGAAATCGCCCAGGTGGGTGCCATTTCGGCCAACAACGACATGGAAATCGGCAAAATGATTGCCGATGCCATGGACAAAGTGGGTAAAGAAGGCGTCATCACGGTGGAAGAAGCCCGTGGCACCGAAACCGAAGTAAAAACGGTGGAAGGCATGCAGTTCGACCGCGGCTACCTCTCCCCCTACTTCGTAACCAACCCCGAGAAAATGGAGGTTGAGTTCGACAACCCTTATGTACTCATCTACGACAAGAAGGTGAGCACCATGAAGGAGCTGCTGCCCGTGCTTGAGCAGGTACTCCAGACCGGCAAGCCCCTCGTCATCATCTCGGAAGATGTGGACGGTGAGGCCCTCGCTACCCTCGTGGTGAACAAGCTGCGCGGTTCACTGAAAATTGCCGCCGTGAAAGCTCCCGGCTTCGGCGACCGCCGCAAGGCCATGCTGGAAGACATCGCCACCCTCACGGGCGGTACCGTTATCAGCGAAGAGCAGGGCTACAAGCTCGAAAACGCGACGTTGGAGTACCTCGGCACCGCTGAGAAAATCATCATCGACAAGGACAACACCACCATCGTAAACGGCAAGGGCTCGAAAGACGCCATCAGCGGCCGCGTGGCCCAGATTAAGGCCCAGATGGAAACCACCACGTCGGACTACGACAAGGAGAAACTGCAGGAGCGCCTCGCCAAACTGAGCGGCGGCGTGGCCATTCTCTACATCGGTGCCAGCACGGAAGTGGAAATGAAAGAGAAGAAAGACCGGGTGGACGACGCCCTGCACGCCACCCGCGCCGCCGTTGAGGAAGGTGTGGTGCCCGGCGGTGGTGTGGCCCTGGTACGCGCCCTCGATGCCCTGGAAGCCGTTGATACCCTCAA
The DNA here is from genome assembly GCF_022811645.1 of Hymenobacter monticola. Taxonomy (NCBI): domain Bacteria; kingdom Pseudomonadati; phylum Bacteroidota; class Cytophagia; order Cytophagales; family Hymenobacteraceae; genus Hymenobacter; species Hymenobacter monticola. Next base: position 4,602,462 of record NZ_CP094534.1, read on the forward strand.
CAGCGACGAGCGTACGGGCGTGAACATCATCCGCACGGCCCTGGAGGCTCCCCTGCGTACCATCGTGGCCAACGCCGGTGGCGAAGGCTCGGTAGTAGTGCAGAAGGTGCGCGACGGCCAAGGCGACTATGGCTACAACGCCCGCGAGGACCGTTACGAAAACCTGGTGGCCGCTGGCATCATCGACCCCACCAAGGTGACGCGTCTGGCCCTCGAAAACGCTGCTTCCATCGCCGGCCTGCTGCTGACGACCGAAGCCGTGATTTCGGACGAGCCCGAGCCCAAAGAAGCTGGCCATAGCCATGGCGATGGTGGCATGGGCGGTATGGGTGGCATGGGCGGCATGATGTAATCGACCGCAGATTATAATGGATTTGACTGATTACGCAGATTCACTGTAGCTCAAGAGAAAGCCCCGTTGGCAATGCCGGCGGGGCTTTTTTGTGAGCATGTGAGAAGCAATAATCGGATTTTCTGGTCCGACCGCTCTGGGCGGTCCGACCGGTTGAAGAGCGAACAAGCCGTTGGCACGGCAACCGGTCGGACCGCCCAGAGCGGTCGGACCGGCATACGCGAGTTGCGCACGGCACAGTTGCTTGATTTTCATTCAGCTATTCTGCTGGCTTATCAATGTTAATTTTCACAAATGCCAGTCCCGCAATGAAGGCAACAGCTGTCCCCAAGCCTATCCAGTTGTAGTGAAGCGCCTGACATAAATTGCGGCCATCCACTACTGAAATGCAGTTATTATCCTTCCTCTCATATTTTAGGCTGACCATCGTATTCGCAATCCCCAGCCCACAAAACAGAAACACGAGCGCAGCCAGCGCCTGCAGGAAACGATGAAGCTTAAGCGGCATGATAAACTTGGTAAGCATGGCCTAAGATAAAGAAAAAGCCCCCGCCGCACGATGCGCCAGGGGCTTTTCTCTTAGCAACAGGCTGAACTTAGGCAGCCGTCACCGGCTCCTCCATCATGGTGAAGAGGCGCTTGTAGATGACAAACAGGATGAGCGAAGCCACGGCCGACAGGCCCACGAAAATCATGAAGAAGTCGTAGAGGCTTGTGATTTGGAAGCCCAGGAAGGTGGGCCATTTGGAGGCCAGCTCCAGCGAGGCCAGCTTGGCGCTTACGTCGGCCGTGAGCTGCGTGGCGCCGTTGAGGATGCCGGGCAGGTTGATGCCTTCCTTGGTGGCTTTGGCAAACTCGGCCGGGCCGGGAGGATACAGGCCCGAGAGCACGCCGGCCAGCTTGTTGCCGGCGGCGGTGGCCAGGAACCACACGGCCATCAGCAGCGAGGCGAAGCGGGCGGGCGAGAGCTTGTTCACCAGCGCCAGGCCGATGGGCGACAAACACAGCTCGGCGAAGGTGTGCATGAGGTACATGGTGATGAGCCAGAACATGCTCACCTTGGTGTTGGCGTCCACACCTTTCACGCCGAAGGCGATGATGAGGTAACCCAGGGCCATAAGCATCAGGCTAATGGCCATTTTGAGCGGCGACGAGGGTTCCATGCGGCGCTTGCCCAGCCAGGTCCACAGCACGGCGAACACGGGAGCGAAAACGATAATGAACAGCGCGTTGGCACTCTGGAAATACGAGGCCGGCACCACCGTGGAGCCCAGGGTGCGGTCGGTCTGCTCGTCGGCAAAGAAGGTGAGCGAGGCGCCGGCCTGCTCGAACGTGCCCCAGAAGAAAATCACGAAGAAGCTAAGGATGAAAATAACGTAGATTTTCTGCTTTTCGCGGGCCGTGAGCGAGGGGTCGGTCAGGATGGTGACGGGGGCCACAATCATGGCCGAAAACACCAGCGCACCAATCCAGTCGCGGTTCATGAGCCAGGCAACGGCCGCGTACACCACCACAAAGAGGCCGATGAGCATGGGCAGCTTGCTGGCAAAGCTCTTGGCGGGCGCGGCCGGGGCGGCGATGCTTTCGGCGCGCACGGGGCCGTCGGTTTGGACCGGCACCACGGGTGAGGCTTCCACATTGCGCTCGGGCTTGGCGCCCAGGGGAGCACCTTCGGCCGTGACGACGTATTTGGCTTTCAGCAACTCGAACGTGAGGCTGCCCACCAGCATACCGATGCCGGCGGCCAGAAAGCCCCACTTGAAATCGCTGGGGTTGCCGGTGTCGCCCAGCGTGCCGCAGACCAGGGGCGAGAAAAACGCGCCCAGGTTGATGCCCATGTAGAAAATGGTGTAGGCCGCGTCGATGCGCGAGTCACCCTTGGGGTAGAGCGAGCCCACCATCGAAGAGATATTTGGCTTGAAGAAACCATTGCCGAAAATGAGCAGGCCCAGACCCAGGAAGAACAGCAGCAGCTGCGCAGAGGGCACGGCCGTTTGGCCGGCGCTGTACATCGAGGCCGAGAAAAACAGGGCAAACTGCCCAGCCGCCATCATCAGGCCACCCACCAGAATGCTGCGCCGGTTGCCCCAGTAGCGGTCGGCCATGTAGCCGCCCAGCAGCGGGGTAAGGTACACGAGCGAGGTGTAGTTGCCGTAGATGAGCGAGGACATTTCCTTGTTCATCAGCAAGGCCTTGAGCATGTACAGCGACAGCAGGGCGCGCATGCCGTAGTAGCTGAACCGCTCCCACATTTCGGTGGCGAACAGGACGTATAGTCCTTTGGGGTGGCTCGTGGATGCCGCAGCGCGTGGTTGCTCGGTTTGAGCAGAAACAGTTTGCATAAGGGAAGCTAGGGTGAGAAATGAGACGTAAATGCGATGCAAAGTGGCCCGGTATCGGCTTGGTGCAGTGCGGGCACGGTAAATCTAGGAAAGTTTCGGCATTGTGCAGGTTTTGCGCAATTTCAGCAGATGCGCCGTCTGTCATCCTGAGCGTAGCGAAGGACCTTCTCACGCTTGCAGTAATCGAACCCCTGCTAGCCGTCCATCGGTAATAAAGTCCTTTGCTACACTTAGGATGACAGTTCCGCCTTCCCTGTTTTGCCGACTGTATCACTGCGGTACGCCTTGGCCCGGTAGGCCCCCGGCGCCAGCCCGGTTTGCTTGCGGAAGAAGCGAGTGAAATAGCCGGGGTCAACGAATTGGAGCTCGTAGGCGATTTCGGCCACTGAGAGCGAGGTATATAATAGGTAGTTGTGGGCCTTGCGAATGGTGTGGGCCTGCACAATCTGCTGGGCGGTTTTGCCCTTCACGGCCTGGCAGATGCGGTTGAGGTGCACCGGCGTAATCTTCAGCTCCTGAGCAAAATCGGCTATTTTCTTCTCAAACGGAGCCGTTTTTTCGATGGCTTTCTGGAATTCGCGGAAGTAGTGCAGGGCGCGGTTGGGGCTTTCCTCCTTGCGGCGGTTGTGGTGCAACAGGCGAAATATCTTCACAAACAGCAACTTAAAATAGCCGTTGATGGCCAACTGCTTGCCGGGCAGCTCCGAATAAATTTCCTCGTGCAGGCGCTGCTCCAGCTCGGCTAGGTCGGCAAAGCTGACTTCGGCGTTGAAATCGGAGAGGATGTGCACCGTGTTCAGCTCCACCAGCACGCCGGGCGTGGCTTGCAGGATGGTATCGAGCAAGGCCTCGGAGAGCGTGAGGGTGCGGCCCTTCACCTGCGGGCTGAAGGTGAAGCCGTGCACGGTATTGGCCGGAATGATGACCAGGCAGGGCGTACGCAGCTCCACTAATTCGGTGGCCTCGAAGGCAGCGCGGCCCGATTCGAGGAAGAAAAGCTGGAACAGGTTTTCGTGCAGGTGCGGCTTGAGGCCCCAATCGGTGAGCCGCGGCCGGGGCACAATGAGCTGGCTTTGCAGGTAATCGTGCGAAATCTGGGCGCGGTGGTCGCCGTAGATTCCGTTGTAGCGGGCAATATCGGTGCGCATGGACAAATGAGCGAAAGACCGGGACAAAGCAAACCTAAAGATAAGCAAGCGTTTTATTCTTCCTACTCTGGCGGCTTGTCAGGCAGCATATTTCCAGCTACAGGCACAAATCAAGCATAGTCGGTTTGATTTGTCCTGCTAAAAAAACAAATTGTTTCACTGGTAACGATTGCGGCGCCCGTACCTTTGTGAAAGAAGTCAAGAGAGAATTCCCACCCAACACTTTCCAACGCTTTCCGGGCCATGCAACAAGACGCACAGTTTGCCGCCGACCTCCACAATCGTTTGCAGCCGTTGGGCTTCAACGAAACGGCTACCGTTCACCTCAACCTCACCCCTGCCGCGCTGGTAGAACATGCCCTGCGCAACGGCGAGGGCCACCTCACCGACACCGGCGCGCTGATGGCCGACACCGGCAAGTTCACCGGCCGCTCGCCCAAAGACCGGTTTGTGGTAAAGGACGAAAACACCGAAAACAGCGTGTGGTGGGGCGACATCAACATCCCCTTCGCCCCTGACAAATTCGACCAGCTGCACCAGAAAATGGTGGCCTACCTGGCCGATAAGGAGCTGTATGTGCGCGAAGCCTACGCCGGCGCCAACCCCGACTACCAGCTTAAGCTGCGCGTGGTGAACGAGCAAGCCTGGCATAACCTGTTTTGCTATAACATGTTCCTGCGCCCCGAAGAAGGCGCTGACACCTCCTGGACGCCTGATTTCAGCATCATCTGCGCCCCCGGTTTCGAGGCCGACCCGGCCGTGGACGGCACCCGCCAGCCCAACTTCGCCATCATCAACTTCACCAAGAAGATGATTCTGATTGGCGGCACGGGCTACGCCGGCGAGATGAAAAAAGGCATCTTCGGCGTGCTGAACTACCTGCTGCCCCACGAGCACAACACGCTGAGCATGCACTGCTCGGCCAACGTGGGCAAGGGTGGCGACACGGCCATCTTCTTCGGCCTGTCGGGCACCGGCAAAACCACTCTTTCGGCCGACCCGAACCGCGGCCTCATCGGCGACGACGAGCACGGCTGGACGCCCGACGAAGGCATCTTCAACTTCGAAGGCGGCTGCTACGCTAAGGTGATTGACTTGAGCAAGGAGAAGGAGCCCGAGATTTACGACGCCATCCGCTTCGGCTCCATCGTGGAGAACACGCGCTTCGTGCCCAGCACCCATACCGTGGATTACGCCAACAAGTCGGTGACCGAAAACACGCGTACAGCCTACCCCATCAACTTCATCCCGAATGCCATTGAGCCCGGCGTGGCCGATGCCCCGAAGAACATTTTCTTCCTCACGGCCGATGCCTTTGGCGTGATTCCGCCCATCAGCAAGCTCGATAAGTCGCACGCCATGTACCTGTTCATGTCGGGCTACACGGCCAAGGTGGCCGGCACCGAAATGGGCGTGACCGAGCCGCAGACCACGTTCTCGGCCTGCTTCGGCGCGGTGTTCCTGCCGCTGCACCCCACCAAGTATGCCGAGATGCTGGGCCAGAAGATGGATGAGAACCCCGACATCAACGTGTGGCTCATCAACACCGGCTGGACCGGCGGCAGCTACGGCACCGGCTCGCGCATGAAGCTGCCTTACACCCGCGCCATGATTACGGCCGCGCTGAACGGCCAACTCGACGACGTGAAGTTCACCAAGCACCCCGTATTCGGCATGATGGTGCCCGGTGCCGTGCCCGGCGTGCCCTCCGAAATTCTGGACCCGCGCAACACCTGGGCCGACAAAGAGGCCTACGACAAAACCGCTTCGGACCTGGCCGACAAGTTTGTCGCCAACTTCAAGAAGTACGCCGAGTACGCCAACGAGGAAATCCTGGCCGGCGCGCCCAAAGTGGCAGCCGCCGCGGTGGTAGCCTAAAGTTACCCAGTAGTTCACTCACCAAAAAGCCCCGCCGGTTGCAGCCGGCGGGGCTTTTGCTGTTTCGAGCAGACGCTTATTTTGTAATTAAATCGAAGGAAGCAAAAACCTCTCGCTATCGCTGCTTCCTAAGCTACTTTTTGCGACTGGGCCGCCCCAGCCACGCGGCTAGCGCCACACCCGCGCCGGCCAGCAGCGCCGTGCGCAGGGCCGGGCTGCCGGTAGTTACCGCTTCGGTGTAGAAGCTGGTTTCGCGGGTGTAGCCGGGGTAGTTGCCGCGCTCCTTGAGGGAGCCGGCGGGGCGGTCGAGGCCGTTGTGGCCCAGCGGACGCGGAGGCTCGCTGCTGTGCTCCTGCTTGAGGAAGGCCTTTTCCATGTACTGGTCGAACAAGGTGGGCGTCCAGCGCTGCATGCCGATAAAGGCGCGGCCCCCGCCGCCCACCACAATGGCGCGCTCCGACGTGACGGCCGCGTGCAAAATGGCGCGGGCCACGGTATCGGGGGCATAGGCGGGCGGACCGTGTTTGGCCTCGCGGTTCATGTAGTTTTTTGCGTGCACCGTGTAAGGCGTGTCGATGGACGAGGGCTGGATGAGCGTGACGGAAACTGGAGCGCCATCCATTTCCAGCTCCATGCGCAGGCCGTCGGTGAAGCCTTTCACGGCGTGCTTGCTGGCCGAGTAGATGGTTTGCAGAATGGCCGTGACGTCGGACAGAATGCTGCCCACGTTGATGATGGCGCCGCCCTTGCTTTTCAGGTGCTGGGCAGCTTCCATTGAGCCATAGACCAAGCCCCAGAAATTGGTTTCGAATAGCTTGCGCATGTCCTCCACGGGCACCTTTTCCAACTTGCCGTAGATGGAAACACCCGCATTATTCACCCAGGTATCGTAGCCGCCGAAGGCTTCCTGCGCGGCTTGGGCAATGCGTTGCACGTCGGTTTGCTGGCTCACGTCGGCCACTACGTAGATGGCTTGGCCGCCGGCCTGGTCGATTTCTTCGCAAAGCAGGCGCAGGGATACTTCGCTGCGCGAGGCCAGCACCAGCCGGGCACCTTCTTTGGCTGCCATGCGGGCCGTAACGAGGCCGATGCCCGACGAGGCACCGGTGATGACCATGACCTGGTCTTTGAGTTTTTTGAGGTTGACTTTCATGAAATGATGGTTGGAAGGATTTAATAATGAGCAAGGCCGCAGTTGAGGCGCATATCGGCTTCCCGTTGTGGAATAAGGGCGCGGGGCTCACTGCACACCTGACCGGATTACCCGGCTTTACACTTCTGCAAGTGGAGGAAGCGGATTATTCTCTGGGGCATCGGCTACGGAAGGCAGCTCCCGGGCCGGGCCAAACAGGCCCGAGAGCAAGCTCGCACCCACGCTGATGGCCCCAAAGACGAGGAACGTGTTGCGGGCCCGGCGGCGGCGGGCAAAGCCGGCGAGCCAGGGCATGGCCATGGTGCCCAGGCCGGCCGCAAAGTCCAGGGTCAGGTGGGCTTTATAGGGCATGAGTTTCCACACGCCCCACTCGGCGCGGGTGAGCAGCGTGGACGCCAGCACGCCGCCGCTCACGATGCGGGCGAGGCGGGCCGGGGTTTTGTGGTGCGCGAAACCAAACAGGGCCGGTGCGGCGGCCACGGCCGGCACGTAGAGGTAGTCGGCCACCCCGTGCAGGGGGCGGGGAATGACGGGCGTATGCATAAGGCGGGAACGAGGAAATGTGGAGCTACTCCCTACGCCCTCCGGGGGCCGGCCGTTATGGTTCAGCTTACCTCTCAAGAATGAAAAACGCCTTTCCGCCGCGCCTGCCGTTCTTTGCACTTATGCATACCTTCTTCGCCCCCGACCTCGCCGGCCCCACCCATACTCTGCCCGAAGACGAAAGCAAGCACGCCATCCGCGTGCTGCGCCTGAGTCTGGGCGACGCGGTGGAGCTGCTGGACGGGCGCGGCGGCCGCTACCAGGCCGCCGTGGCCGATGCCAACCCCAAGCGCTGCCAGCTGCGCATCACCCAGCACGAAACCGTAGCGCCCCGCCCCTACTTTACCCACGTGGCCGTGGCCCCCACCAAAAACCTCGACCGCATGGAGTGGTTCGTGGAAAAGGCGGTGGAAGTGGGCGTCGAGCGCATCAGCTTCCTGCGCTGCGCCCGCTCCGAGCGCCGCGAGCTGAAGCTGGAGCGGCTGGAGAAAATTGCCATCAGCGCCCTCAAGCAGAGCGGCCAGGCTTGGCTGCCGCAGCTGGATGAGTTGCAGGATTTCACCGCTTTCGTGACCGGCGTAACGCCCGAAACTACTTTCATCGCGCATCTGGAAGAAGGCGAGCGCACCGCCCTGACGCAAGTGGCCGGCGCGGGGCCGGGCTGTTGCGTGCTTATCGGGCCGGAAGGCGATTTCACGCCGCAGGAAATCGAACTAGCGCTGAGCAAAGGCATTCGGCCGGTGACGCTGGGCGCCTCCCGGCTGCGCACCGAAACGGCGGCGCTGGCGGCGGTTTTTACGGCGCATCTGGGGCGCTGAAAATCATGGATGAAACTTCGCAAAACCCACGCTTACCACTTTCTGCTTTTTATCACCTCCGTCAGTTTTTTGATTCTGACAAAATCTACTGCTGGCCAATTGTTGCCGTAATCAGTAGTCACAAAACTTTTTAAAGCCTTGTAAATAGGTTTCACCAACGATTCAAACGTGCCCGTTACACTGAATTCCATCTCGGATTTCAATCCGTAACGCTTGCTCGCAAGGATTGTCAGGGTAATTAAGTCGGCCTTGGGTTCAAAATAAAATTGATACCATGCTGGCTCCAAATGCCAGTTAACTTCTGCACTATCGCCATGCGCTACATTGATGAGCGCACTGCACAATTCATCCAGTGGATTTACGGGTACATCTGAAACATCAAGCTGAAGGTGATAATCTTCTGCCTGAAAGTCTACAGGTAACCAGCCATGCGCTGGCCGTCCAAATGTCAGCTGAACCATTATCCTAGCCTTTATTCGACTGTCAGCGCCGACCCATCGGCCTGCTCATCCGCGGCCGCCGCTGCTTCCGCCGCCTTTTTGGCCAGCTTCTTTTTGCGCCAGGGGGCGTCCTGCTCCCAGTCGCCGGCCATTATGCAGCCATAAGGGAGGATTTCGTCGATGACGGTGGCCAGGTTGAAATCGGCGATTTGCTGCTTCACGTCCTCGGCGTTTTTGTAGGCGCTGGGCAGTTCGGAAATGTCGATGCGGTTGAAGAAAAAGCGGGCGTCGATGCCTTGCGTTTCTTCGGCAAATAATTGCTCGTCGGTTTTGCCGGCTTTGCTGTATTTGTGGCGGGTGCGGCTCAGGTTGCGGCCGGCGCCGTGCGGAGCGAAGCCCAGGTTGTTGGCCGTGGTGCCGCCTTCCACAATCAGGATGGGCTGGGCCATGTTGAGCGGAATGATGCGCGGGCCGGTGATGTCGGGCAGGAACTTGGGGTCGAGCGGCGTGGCGCCCTTGGCGTGGTAATACACGTCGCCGTCGCGGAACACGAAGTTGTGCTCGTTCCAGTAGCGCTGCTGCACAGCAGCTTCCAGCTTCTCCGCAATGGCGTCGTGCAACACCAAGTGGTTTTGCTTGGTCCACTTGCGCACGGTTTGCAGGGCGGCCCAGTAGTTTTCGCCTTCGGGCGTGTTGGTGGGAATCCAGGCGTTAGCTGGGTCGGTATCGGGCGATATGTCGCGGCGGAAAAACTCGGCCACCTTCATGCCGTGGCCGTAGAGCACGGCGCCCACGCCGCGCGAGCCGTGGTGCGTCACCAGCACGGTGTCGCCGGTAGCGGCCGACACGCCCACGTAAAGGAAGTGGTTGCCGTCGCCCTGCGTGCCCAGGTGCTCACGGGCCATTTTCAGGCTGCGCTCTGAGTTCAAAAATGGGTTGGCCCGCATCTCGGCCTCAATATCGGCGGGCAGGGCAAACTGGTGTTCGACCTCGCGCCCGCCGGGACCGAAGTGCGTGATTTGCTGGGCCGTGTCGAGCACTGTTTTCGGGTCGGTTTTGCCCAGGTTGGTCAGCATCACGGAGCAGCAGATATCAGCCGAGTGCATACCGGGATGGATGGCCCCGCGCGCGGCCACCACGCCACCCACCGGAATGGTGCCCAGCGGCCCGGCCGGGCAAGCATCGGGCATGATGGCCCCGCTTACCACCGTGGGCGTGCGCATGAGCCGCGCCATCGACTGCTTCACGTAGTCGATGTTGGCCTGCTCCACGGCCGTGTCGGCGCGGATGTTTTCGTGGTACGGCACCGGCTCGGGCAGCAGCGGCAATTCCGGCGCGGGCTTCACGGTGTCGAGGTAGGCGTGCAGGGCCTCGCCTTCCAGTGCGTTAGCGTTGATGTGCTCCAGCGCATCTTTAAACCATTTGCCGGGCTTCAGGCCCAGTTCCAGCAAGTCTTTGCCCGTTACCATGTGATGGGTGGTTGAGGTATAATACTAAGCGAATGCATTTTAGCTATTCTGATGCCGAAGCTGCACCGGCTGCGGCGGTCCGACCAGCTACTCAGCGGCGGGCTCGAAGTAGGAAAGGTAAGATTCCTGGTCGAACTCGCGATAATAGAACAGCTCGAACGCCATGTGCGACAGCAGGCGAATAATATCGCCGATATCGGCATCAGTCGCCAAGGGGCGGAACGAAATGAGTTTGTCGCCCTGGTCGTAGCGGCGGAAGCCTAGCCGCTGAAGCACCCGTCGCCTTTTCTTGGTCAGGTGGTAGCGCTCCCGGAGCCGCCTGGCTTCGGGCAGGGTGATGATGAGCGTGCGGCGGGCTAGCCGGAAGGTGCAGTACAAGCCCATCGCCCGGCTGAAGGTCAACGTGAAGCCTGTAATCCGGCTTTCCAGCAGCTTACGCAGGGCCTCGGCTACGGCCGTGGTTTGAGGGCGGGGCAGGTGGGCCTGAACTTCCCATTGGGCTAGCTTTTTCCGCTCATCGGCTATCCAGGCGACGTAGTAGTCGCGCCCACGGGCGCGCTCCTGCTGGCTAAATTTTTCCAACGACTCAATGTGCCGAACGGTGTGTTCCTTTTCATCGTGCCGGTTATCGCGCAGGTTGTACAGCGTCTGCAACTGCGTGTTCACTAAAAACAGCCCTTTCGCGAAACGGTGCGCCATGCCGTAATCGAACTCTTCCACGCACTCATTTAGCTGCGCGGTTAGCAGCTGGCGTTCGGCTTCGTAGTGGGAAATGAGCTGGTGCAGCTTTCGACGCATGGCGCGACTTCTTCCGGAATAGATGAGCCGGCAAGCTACAGCAACGGCTCGTTCTGGTCCTTACTCCTGCGGCTCCACGTGAATGAGGATGTTGCCCAACTGCGGCAGCTTCGCGCGCAGCGTGTTTTGCAAGTGGTGTGCGATGTCGTGGCCCTGGCGCACGCTGATGTCGCCGCTCACGTTGGCGTGCAGGTCGACGTGGTACTGCATGCCGGCTTTGCGGATGAAGCATTTTTCGGTGCCGAGCACGCCCTGCACCTGCTGGGCCACGGCGCGGATTTCAGCCACTAGGTCGTCGTACACGTGCTCATCCAGGATTTCGCCCAGCGCGGGGCGGAAAATCAGGTAGCTGTTGTAGAGGATGAAGCCGGCGGCAAACAGCGCCGCCCAATCGTCGGCCGCCTCGTAGCCCTTGCCCAGCACCAGCGCGATGGAAATGCCGATGAAGGCCGCTATGGACGTCACGGCGTCGCTGCGGTGGTGCCAGGCATCGGCTTTGAGCGAGGACGAGTTGGTTTCCACGGCCTTTTTCATCACCGTGCGGAAGGAAATTTCCTTCCACACAATGATGCCGGCCAGCACGGCCAGCGTCCAGGCGCGGGGCAGCGCGTGGGGCGTGCCGATGTTCTGAATACTCTCGTAGCCGATGATGGTGGCCGAAGTGATGAGGAAGCCCACCACCAGAAACGTCACCAGCGGTTCGATGCGGCCGTGGCCGTAGGGATGGTTGGCGTCGGCCGGCCGGTTGGCGTACTTCAGCCCCAGCAGCACCAGCCCCGACGCAAAGATGTCGGCCGTCGATTCAATGGCATCGGCCACCAGCGCGTATGAATTGCCGAAAATGCCGGCCGCGCCCTTCAGCAAAGCAAGGCTGATGTTGCCCGCAATGCTGAAATAAGTGGCTTTGATGGCAGTTTCTTCCTTGGTCATGGGGCTAGAGAGCCAAAAGGGTCGCGATAATGCACGGCGCCCAAGTGCTGAGAAAGGCCGGTAGCGGCCGTTCTATTTCAGATAGTAGGCCCGCAGCAACTCCATGGCCTCCTTCGGATTGGCGGCGCACTCGCGGCAGAACGTGCCGACGCCATTCACGGGCCCCTCGTACTTCCAGGCAAACGTTTTGGGAGCATCAGTGCCCGCGTCGGCCACTTTGAGCTGGGTGCCGCTGGGAATGATGGTGAACAGGCGGTCGTCGGCCAGCCGCACGGCGAAGCTGGCGCCGTTGGTTTTGCCCGTTTGGGGCAGGTAGTTGCCCCTGAATTCGTTGCGGTCTTTGCCGCGGACGTAATAAATATCGGCCCGCTTACCGTCCTTCACCCAAAAGCTCAACTCCTCATACTGCTCCGTGCCGGGCTTGCCGGCCGAGTAGGAGGCTACTTTGGTCTGGGCTTGCGCCACGGGCGCGGCCAGCAAAGCCAAGGCCATTGCCGCCGTGGGCGCAAAAAGGTTCGGGAGCGTAGTCATGAGCGAATGCGTAAGTGGTCAGGCTCACCTTACTAAATCGGGCCGCGAAAAGTTGCTGCGCCGCTGTGCTGCCTCTGCCACGCCCCTTCGGGCACCCCACAGCCGCCGGATGGCCGCCAGGTGCGCCAGCAGCACCAGCGGCACCACCACGGCCGGCAGCAGGTTGAACGGGAAATATAGGATGGCCACGTTGGGCTGCTCGAAGGCGAGCTTTTGAAAAAGCGTGGGCGCCGCCAGCATGGCAGTAGCCACGATGTTGACCAACAAGCCCAGGGCAATGAAATTCCAGGTCAGCAGCCAGCCGGAGCTCAACGTCTTCCGCTTAAATGCCAGGTAGTAAACCACGGGCGCGCTCAAGCCAGACAGCACGTCCCAGTTGCGTCCGGCAAAGGTCATGAGCTCCGGCACCGCGTGGTGCACATACAGCCCGTACAGCACCAACTCAACCGGGATGCGCACCACGTGCAGCAGCGTCAGAGTGGGCAGATGAAGGCCGTTGAGGTACTGCTGGCCGCGCGCCGTGCCCCAGAGCAGCGCCATCAACAACACAGGCGGCGCCACCAGGGCCAGCGGGCGCGGCGGCAACGTGTTGGTGACGGTGTAGAAACCGCTCAGCGCCACGCCGGCCTGCAGCCCCAGCCACGCCAGCAGCACGGCCAGCGTGCGCCCCGAATAATGAGCGGCCCGGTAGAAAATGGCAACCGATAGTAGGGTAATCAGGCCGAAGCCAATGGCGAGGGCGGCGGGCACGTGTTCCATGGCGCAAAGCAGTTGGTGATGACGCTGCAAAGGAACCCGAGCTGTCGGCCAAACCTGCTTGTCAAATGGCAGGAAATCATTCCTTGCCGACGCCCTTCGCACCGGCCCGAATTCGGCTGAGCGAAGTGTCTGTCACCCCCAAATAAGTGGCGATGTGCTTCACCGGAGCATGCTGCAGCACCTCGGGCGAATTTCTGAGCAGCTGCTCGTAGCGCTCGGTGGCCGTGGCGGTTATCATGTCCAGCATCCGGTTTTTCAGGGCCGCAAAGCCCTGCACGAGCACTGACCGCCCAAACTCCCGAAACTCGGGACGGGCGTGAAACAAGGCGTTGAGCTGGGCAAACGGGACCACCCAACCCGCGCAATCGGTCAGGGCCTGAATGTTTTCCTGGGAAGGTATACGGTTGAAAAACGACGACACCTCCAGCACCGTTTGCCCGCTGGGGTAAAAAGCGGTGGTGACTTCATTGCCCGCCGGGTTGTGGGCAAAGGCCCGCAGTAAGCCCCTATCAAGGAAAAAATAGTCGTCGCATACCTTGCCTTCGCGCAACAGGAACTCGTGCTTAGACAGGAACTTTGGGCTGAATTGACCGGCAATTTCCAAGGCCTGCGCCGCGTTGATGTGGCCCCGGCTTTGCAGGAACAGGACGAGTTTTTCTGGCGGCAGGTGCTTAGCAGGCGAGGGCATGGGCTAAAAATAGCACCGGGCTTGGCAATCGTGGCTCGTCGGCTGGGCCGCAACCAGCGCCGCCGGTGCGCCGTCATTCCGACACTGGGCGGGCTGAACTTTCCCATTCGGCCGTTACTTTATACCGCTGTCGGGTTGTCCCCGACGCCGATTCCCATGCTCAAACACCTGCTGCTTTCCGCCGCGCTCCTTTTCTCGCTCACGGCCGCCGGCCCCAACTACAGCTTCCGCATCGCCAAGCTGCACTACGGCGGCGGGGGCGACTGGTACGCCAACAAAACCTCGCTGCCCAACCTCATCAGCTTCTGCAACCAGGCGCTGAAAACCAACATCGCGCCCGACGAAGCCACCGTGGAGCTCGACGCGCCCGAGCTCCTCACCTACCCCTTCGTGCACATGACCGGGCACGGCAACGTGAGCTTCACGGCCACTGAGGCTAAAAACCTGCGCCAGTACCTCATCGGCGGCGGCTTCCTGCACATCGACGATAACTACGGCCTCGACAAGTTCATCCGGCCCGAGATGAAGAAAGTGTTTCCCGAACTGGAATTTGTGGAGCTGCCCTATTCGCACCCCATCTACCACCAGAAATACCAGTTTCCTAAGGGATTGCCCAAGGTGCACGAGCACGAGGGCAAGCGCGCCCAGGGCTTCGGCCTGATTTACAAAGGCCGCCTGGTGTGCTTCTACAGCTTCGAGTGCGACCTAGGTAACGGCTGGGAAGATGTGGGCACCTATCCCGAAGACTCCCCCGCTACCCACGAAGCCGCCCTGCGCATGGGCGCCAACCTAGTAGCCTACGCCCTTACGCAGGATTAAGGCCCGGTCGTCGCTTCAGGGTTGCGTGGTTTTGCGGCGGCCCAAGCCGCCCCAGGGCCGCTGCCACCAAGTGGGCACCGGCGCTTCGGGCACCACAGCGGGCCGCGACTCCTGCGGCGTGGCTGCATTTTGCGCCTGCATGAGCAGCATCTTGGTGTAAAAAGCATTGTCGGAAAGCACGGGAGCATCACCGCCAGGGCGCGGAGGCCTCTCCTGCCGCTCGCGGGCCGCGGTTACTCGCGCCTTGTGCCACCACCACGCCACCAGGGCAGCGAGGCCCAGGAAAATCAACAGCAGGGTTTTGAGCTTTTCCATAGGCTTGGTCTACGGCACCGAATCAAACAAGGCGAAGCCTAGCGCACACCTTTTTCGGGAAAGCGACCCGTGACCTGACGGTAGAAAGCTTTGATTTTGGCTTCATCGGCTTCGTAGTCGCCGGTGGGCCACACGGCCTCGCCAATGCCGGCTTCTTTCTTGGCGTAGTCGAGGTAGCCCAGCCGGATGGGCACACCGGCTCCCAGCGCGGCAAAATAGTAGCCCTTGCGCCAGCGGGGCTGGTAGGCGCGGGTGCCCTCCGGGGTGATGAGTATAACCAGTTCTTCGTGTTCGTTGAAGAGCTTCACCATGCCGTCCACGAGGCTATTGTTGCGGCTGCGGTCCACGGCAAGGCCGCCGATGGCTTTCACCAGCCAGCCTAGTGCCCAGTGCTCGGTCCACTCCTTTTTCACGGTGAAGCGCACGGGCACGCCCATGAGGTAGAACGCGGCCCGGGCAATGATGATGTCCCAGTTGCTGGTGTGCGGCGCAGCAATCATCATGCTCTTCTTAATGTCGGGGTTGTGAATCTCGCCCAGGTGCCAGCCTGCTACTTTGAACACGAGCGTGGCCATGGCGTGCCAGAAGGGGGATTTTTCGCGGGGGGTCATGCGGGGCAGGGCAACAGGAAGTAAACAGCGCGGTGGCGCCAGAAAAATAATTCGGCCACCACGGGCGGCATTTCAACTGCAAAGATGCGCGGCTGGCTTTAATGCGGCGCCGGGTGCCGTTCCAACCGGCCTACAGCAAAGCCGCCAGGGCATCGGCCTGGGCCAGGGTGTAGCGGTAGCCGATGTCAAACAGTTCAGCGCCGCTCTTGTAGCTCAGGGGGCGGTAGTGGCGCAGGTCGGGCGGCTCCAGCAGCAGGTCGCACTGGGCTTTGCGGCTGGTGGTGTTGGCGTTGATGGCCAGGTGCAGGGTGCGCTCGATGAGCCGGCGGAAAGTGGGAATGCGCGCTTCGGAGTTGACGGGGTTGCAATTGACGCCCACCACGCGCAGGCCGGCGTGGCCCAGCAGCGGCTCCACGGGCAGGTTGTTGAGCAGGCCGCCGTCCACCAGTTGCCGGCCCTGGTACTCCACCGGCCGGTACACAATGGGCACCGCCGACGAGGCTAGCAGCGGCGGCAGCAATGGCCCGGAGTCGAAATAAACCGACTCGCCCGCCATCAAATCGGTAGCCACCAGGCTAACCGGCAGGCGCAAATCCTCAAAGTGGACCGTGCTGCCCAGGTGGCGGGCCAGCAGCTGGGCCACGGCGTCGAGGTGCAGCAGGCCGTGCCGGCTGAAGGCCGGCCGCGTCAGACGTATCACGTTGGTTTCCTGCAGCAGCCGTAGTATTTCTCGCGGCGCAAACCCGGCCGCGTAAAACACACAGGCAATGCCCCCCGAGCTGACGCCCGACAACCGCGCCACTGGCACCTGCAGCTCCTCCAGAGCTGCCAGCACGCCCAAATGCGCAATGCCCCGCGCGCCCCCGCCCGATAAAGCCAAGCCTAATTGGTGGGTTGGTGGGTTGGTGGGCTGGTGGGTTGTCTGCACGGCTACGAAATGGCGGATGGGCGAAGGGGCAGGTTAGTTTCGCCTTGTACGGGCTTTTCCTGCAATCCACCAATTTGCCCACTCTTCAACCCACTAGGTCCACCACGCTGCCCACTTACAAATCCGCCAGGCGCAGGGTTTCGGCCAGGCGTACCCCTTTGTCGGTGTGCTGCACGGTGCAGGCTTCGTGCACGGGGTCGTGTTCGAGCACCAGCACCCAGTTTTCCTCGGCGGCGCGGCGCAGCACGGCTTCCTTCTCGGTCATCGTCACGAGCGGACGCATGTCGTAGCTCATCACGTAGGGCAGTGGTACGTGGCCCGTGCTGGGGAGCAAATCGGCCATGAACGCCAGCGTACGGCCTTTGTATTCCAGTAGCGGCACCATCATTTTCTCGGTGTGCCCGTCGGCCATGATGATTTCACGCAACTGCGGCAGCGCGTCGGGCACGCCGCCATTCAGGCCCACGAAGTTTAAGTGCCCGCTTTCCTGAATCGGCAGAATGTTTTCCTTCAGAAAGCTGGCTTTTTCGCGCGGGTTGGGCACCACGGCCCAGTCCCAGTGCGCTTCGTTGCTCCAATACCTCGCGTTCGGAAAAGCCAGCTGCAACACCCCATCGGGCCGGCGCTGCACCGAGCCGCCGCAGTGGTCGAAGTGCAGGTGGGTGAGGAAAACATCCGTAATATCAGCGCTGGTAAAGCCCAGCTTGCGCAGCGACTTTTCCAGCGTATCCTCGCCGTGCAGGTAAAAATGCCCCCGAAACTTCTCGTCCTGCTTATCACCAATGCCGTTGTCGATGAGCAGCAGCCGGCCGCCGTCTTCCACCAGTAGGCAACGCATGGCCCAGGTACACATGTTATTGGCATCGGCCGGGTTCAGCTTCTGCCACATACTTTTGGGCACCACGCCAAACATGGCGCCGCCGTCGAGCTTAAAAAGGCCGGTATCGAGGGGGTGAATGGTCATTATTCAGGTTATGAGGGTGGGATGGAACGGGGGTATGAGCGACAATTATACATCAGTTGTCTAACTCCTGCCCCCATACCCTCCCGCCCGTACGCCCTACTCTACTACCACGCCCATGGCCGAAAACTTGTCGATGCGCTGCGAAATCCGCTCTTCGGCCGGCACCGCGGCCAGTTCCTTCAGCGTCTTCAGCAGCGTGGCTTTCAAGGTTTCAATCATGCGCCCGGGGTCAGTGTGGGCACCGCCCAGGGGCTCTTTGACGATGCCGTCCACAAGGCCCGCTTTCTGCATATCGGTGGCCGTGAGCTTGAGTGCCTCGGCGGCCTGCTCCTTGTAATCCCACGAGCGCCACAGAATGCTGCTGCACGACTCCGGCGAAATCACCGAGTACCACGTGTTTTCCAGCATCAGCACCCGGTCGCCGATGGCAATGCCCAAGGCCCCACCGCTCGCGCCTTCCCCGATGATGACGCACACCACCGGCACCTTCAGCATAAACATCTCCTTGAGGTTGCGGGCAATGGCCTCGCCTTGCCCCCGCTCCTCGGCCTCCAGGCCCGGAAACGCGCCGGGCGTGTCAATGAGTGTCACCACCGGCACGTTGAATTTTTCGGCCAACTTCATCAGGCGCAAGGCCTTGCGGTAGCCCTCGGGGTTGGGCATGCCGAAGTTGCGGAATTGGCGCTGCTTGGTGTTGTGCCCCTTCTGCTGACCAATAAACATCACCGTTTGGCCGTCAATCTCGCCGAAGCCGCCCACCATGGCCTTATCGTCGCCCACGGTGCGGTCGCCGTGCAGTTCCACGAACTTCTCGGCCATGCCCTCTATGTAGTCCAGGGTATAAGGCCGCTCCGGGTGGCGCGAGAGCTGCACGCGTTGCCAGCGGGTGAGGTTGGCATACGTTTCTTTTTTGAGCTGCTTGATGCGTTTTTCCAACGCGGCCACGGCTTCCCCAACTTCCACGTCGCTGTCGGCGGCGAGTTTCTGCATTTCGAGAAGCTTGCCTTCGAGGGCAGCAATGGGTTGTTCAAAGTCGAGGAGCATGGAGCGACGAATGGCTGAGCAAAAAGAATGTGTCGGAAGGCAAAAATAACGCGCTTTCGCGGGCCGAACGGTATTTGCCCCCGTTACACCGGCCCTCAAATATCGGTTGTGAGGCCGCCGGCAAAGGTAAATCACCTGCCGACGCAATAGTGACTAAAAAATAATCAGGCTGATAAACAACCCTCAAGCACCAAAACGAGCCTAATTCCGGAAAAATAATGGCCCCATCCTTGCGGGCGGTCAATTTCTTGCTCTACCTTTGCAGCACCAAAACGGAAAAGCATACGGCTTCTCCACCAAGGCAAACGGTTTGGTAGTTCAGTTGGTTAGAATGCCGCCCTGTCACGGCGGAGGTCGCGGGTTCGAGTCCCGTCCAGACCGCTACCGTTTGTAACGAAAACCCCTAAAAGTCGCTCCCCTGGTAACAGAAGCGGTTTTTAGGGGTTTTTTGCTTTTGGACGATTTAGCATTTATCTCCCTCTTTGGCTGGATTTGGCTCCCAATTGCGCTCCCAATTGCACCCCAAAAACCAACCGTTTTATGCTGAAGATTCAGTTTGACCGCCGGGCCGACCGCCCGGACGCAGCGGGGCGCTGCCCCATCCACTTACGGGCGTACTTCGACGGGCAGCGGCTCCGCGTGGCCACCCGCGAAAAGTGCTTTATTACCGAGTGGAACGCCGATAAAGGCAGATTTAAGAAACCATTCCCGGGGTTAGTTGAGGCCAATGAGTACCTGGATATATTGGCCGAACGGATGCACGCCCGGTACCGGCAGCTGCGAGCTTCGGGCGTTGCGGTAACAATTGAGGCGCTGAAAGCGGCGCTGGCCCCACCGGCGGTGGAAGCGCCAAAAGAAGAGGAGCCGGCCCCAATTGTGCTGACCGAACTCTATGCTGATTACCAAGCGGCGCTAAAGGCGCGGGGCAACATGGTTCAGTCGATGGTATCGGTGGCCACTACCCTTACCCACTTGAACGGGTTTGAAAAGGCGCTCAAGCGCAAGCTGCAGCTCGGCGACTACGACTTGGCCATGCATGACAAGTTTCTGGCCTACCTGCGCGAAAAAAAGAAGCTGGGGCAAAACACAGTGTGCAAAACAGTGAAGCATGTGAAGGCTTTTCTGCGCTACGTGCGCGAAGACCGGCGCATGCCGGTGGCCGTGGAATCGCGGGAGATGAAAATCCGTTGGGCTGAGGTAGACAAGGTTTATTTGAGTGCAGCTGAGCTGAGTTTGCTGGAAAAAGCCATGCTCCCCTCTACGCTAGTGGCCACGCGGGATGCTTTCTTGTTCTGCTGCTATACCGGGTTACGTCACTCGGACTTGGCAGAGCTGAACAAAGCCAACGTGCAAACCTGGGATGGCAGCCGCATCCTGCGGCTGACGCAGACCAAGACGCGCACAGCGGTCAGCATCTACCTCACGCCACCGGCGGCGGCCCTGCTCGACAAGTATGAAGGGACGCGGGCACACTTGCTGCCGGCATACAGCAACCAAGTGATGAACCGGTACCTGAAGCGCATTGCGCAGCTGGCGGGGCTGCGGGAGATGGTGGAAGTGGTGACAGTCGAGGAAGGCAAGGTGGTGAAGCGGCAACAGCCCAAACACGAGTTGCTGAGCATGCACACGGCGCG
Source organism: Hymenobacter monticola (assembly GCF_022811645.1). Taxonomy (NCBI): domain Bacteria; kingdom Pseudomonadati; phylum Bacteroidota; class Cytophagia; order Cytophagales; family Hymenobacteraceae; genus Hymenobacter; species Hymenobacter monticola. Next base: position 4,622,626 of record NZ_CP094534.1, read on the forward strand.
GCACACCTTCGCGGTGCTCTCGCTGATGCGCGGGCTGCCGGTGGCGGTGCTGCAGAAGGTGCTGGGCCACGCTAAGATTCAAACGACCATGCTCTATGCGAAGGTGGTGGAGGATTTTCAGCACCAGGAAATGCGGCGGATATGGGAAGGTAATACGGCATCAGTGCCGGCAGTAGTACCAAATCCGGTTTGTGGAATCGAAACTGCAGTGGCATAGACCAACTAGGTTACTTCAATTTCATTTAGTATTGAGAATAGAAAGCAAGTGGGCGAGAGTTGATGTAAGCTGCATGAAGCAGTCGGCATCAATAGTAATTGGCCAACAGGCAGCCAGGACTTGCGCAACACAACTAAGCAAATGTGTCAGCTTAGGATACCATTCGAATTTGCGGGCACCTGCACTATCTTGCCGGCACGCAGTTAAACCTTGCGGCATCACCTAAGAAAAAGCCAGGTCAAGCGTTGCTTACTTCCCTTCCTGTCAAGAAATCAGCAGCGCAATTACCTGGTTTTTTCTGGTGCTTTTGAAGCAGTAGCTCAGGGGTAGAGCATAACAGCGGTGGAATTACCTTCTCGGGTCAACCGGCGCTTACTTCCAAATTTTAGGGTCGTTGGTTCGAATCCAACCTGCTTCACTCATTTCTGATTCCTACGGCGTGGCCGTGTCATCATAAACCGCTACAGCCTTAGCCCCCTTTTCATTGCATGTACGAGTCATTGATTAAGGTCAGCCTGCGGCAGAAAGCGGTGTATGTACCGTCAGCGGAAGGTGCTGCCACTGCTCCGGCCGCGGCTGAAGATACAGCCCTGCTGGTCGCCAATTTGGCAAAGTTGGGCTATGCCACTTCGGAGCCGCTACGACAAGCACTAGCAGGAACTACGCCAGCGTTCCAGACGCAAATGCTGGGGGTGATGCGCGAGGTCACGGGAATGGAAAAGAACTGGACACCCTTGGTGAAAGGCTGGGACAAGCCCACAGGCGAAGGGCGCATGGACCACTTGCTCACCTGGGTAACTACGGTGTTTCAAGGCAAGGGCACCCGCCTACCCTGCGGACACATCATTCCGCCAAATACGTTTCCGTTGGAGCGGTACAACGGCTGCCCCTTTTGCGGGACACCTTTTGAGTTGGCGTCGATTGAGTACACCGGGCAAGGCAGCAAGTTCAAGGAGCTAGGGCTGTGGACCGAAGCCGATGTGACCGGCTGCTTGCGCGACCTGTTGGCTTCGAAAACGGCATTGGATGCTACGCAGCAAGACAGCCTGCAGCACCTGCTGGCGGTGCTGCCCCTGCCAACGAACGTGACCATCGTGATGAAGGAGACGCGTATGGCCGTGGTGGACGCCTATGTAAAGCTGGGACGCGCTGACCAGGCACAAACCTTCTTCACCTCTCCCACCGACGTTCTGCGGTACCTGTGGTTCAAGAAGACTGGCTTTTTGCAGTTGGTAGAGCCGAAAACCGTTCAGCATCGGCGGCTGAAAAACGCGCGCACGATTTCCCGCTTCGGCTGGACGAAGGAGCGGTTCGAACAGGCCCAGGCGGAAAACCAAGCACAGGTGCTGGCGCAAACCCGGGCCGACCTGAAGCTCAAGTACAGCCGTGGCGAGGCAGCCATGGTGGCCAGCTGGCTTAACGCCTTTCCGCAAAGCCCCGCGCAGCTCTGTGAAATCATGCACCCCAAGCGCGGCATGTGGGTGCGCTTCATTCGGGCGTTGCGGCTGGCCGAGTACAGCAAAAAGCCTGGACGGGAAAAGCTGCGCGAGACGCTGGACGTGTTCTATAACCAGACGTATGAGGTGTGGCAAGGACGCGTGAATCATTTCCGGCTGCGGGCGGACGCGGCGCAGACCTTCGCTTTGTTAAAGCAGCGACCGGGCTTGTTTGCCCGCTCCCTGTTCGCCAATATGGTGTGGTTTGGCGCGGAGCCTGCCATTGCTGCCTTTGCGGAAGTGATTGACAAGGTGCCGGCCCGACTGGTGTTCACCCTCTATATGTACGCCGAGGGCTACTTCGTGAAGCACAGCAAGCGCGCGGTAAAGCCCTTGGGCGGGGCCGGCCGGCATATTCCGACCAACCACCTGCTGGACATGTATGACGAGAGCGAGCTAGAGGCCATGCAGCAAGCGGTGGCCGGCCTGTGCGGACTCGCCATGGAGCGGCGGTTTGCGGCACAGCCCACGACCAACCGCACCATGTACATCGACCCGACGCTATACAAGATTCCCGTGGCCATTGGCGACCGCAGCGAGACCGTGCAGGACCTGCCCGCGGCGCTGATGGGCACGCGCTTTCAGGTGGCGGGCGACACGGTGCGCCTGTTTATGCAATGGGGTGTGGGCCTGCCGGCCCAGCACCTAGACCTGGACCTGAGCTGCACAGTGTCGTTCGCGGGTGGCACGGAAATCTGCTCGTTTTCGCAGTTGGTGGCCACCGGCTGTAAGCATAGCGGCGACATTCAATCCATACCTGACCAGGTAGGCACGGCGGAATACATTGAGTTGGACTTGGCGGCGCTGCAGCAGGCGCAGGCGCAGTACGTAACGTTTACGTCCAATGCCTATACCTACGGGGCAATTGTGCCGAATACCAGTATTGGATGGATGAGCAGCGAGCAACCCATGCGCATTTCCCAAAGCGGGGTGGCTTACGACCCTTCCTGTGTGCAACACCAGGTGCGGGTTAGCAAGAGCTTATCAAAAGGGTTGGTGTTTGGGGTGCTGAACGTAGCTCAGCGTGAGATTGTGTGGCTGGAAATGGCTTTTCAAGGGCAACTGGTGCAGAACCTCAATGCAACCGGCGTGCAAGCATTGCTGCGCAAATTGGAAAGCAAGCTGAGCATCGGACAGCTGTTGGCCATTAAAGCCAAAGCACAGCATATGGAACTGGTTGACACACCGGAGGCTGACGAAGTGTATCCTGCCGCTTGGGCCCTGAACACTGCGGCAGTCACGCAGCTGCTGGTGGACTAAAGGATGCCAAAAGTTTTTGTTAAGCAATCCCTAGTCAATTTAGTTGTTTACTAATTAAATTAGTTGCAAATTGCTATTATAATTAGTTGACCACTACTATATGTCTGACTTCGCTTACTCGTACGCCCGCCCTTCTGCGTTGGAGCAGCGCCCCGAGGGCAACGCCCTGCTGCTGTCCGCTTTTGCCGAGGAAGGGCTGGACACAGAAACCGCCTGTTTCTTCTGGGGCAGGCTGCGCAACTCCTGGCTCGCGGCGCGTGGGCTGAGCACCTTGGCCAAGGTGGTTGCCTCGCGGTTTGTACCGCAGAGTATCGCCTTGCGGGACCCTATTGTGACGGCGGGCGCTAGCCAGCTGCGCTTCGAAGCTTTTTCCTCGTGCAACGGCGTGTATGCTCGGTTGGACCTAGGACCGGAGGCCCTGGATGGGGAATTTCTCAGCAGCGGGACTACCAACGTGGACTTCAACGAGCCGATGGTGAATGCGCTGGCCCGCATCTCCCGCACGGAGCCGGTGCTGCTGTCGGTGGGACAGCAGGAAGTGGTGCTGGAGCGGGCCGCGGGCAAAGTGGTGGAGCGGAAAGTAGCCTTGCCCGAGCGCTGGATTAAAGGCCTGACCTCGGTGCAGGCCTATCTGGCGCTGATGGAGGAAAAGCTGCGCCTGACGCGCGTTCAGGCCGTTCAACTGGTGCAAAGCATTCCGGCCGGCTCTAGCAAAGCTGATTATTACCTGGTGCTGCGGGGCGTGCGACCCAGCTTTACTCCGGTGGCCAGCGCCGGGGCCGTGCAGGTGGGCGGGGTGCACCGCCTGCGCCTACTCGACGGGTTGCTGCCCCTCTGCGAAGCTGTGCGCGTGTACGCCACGCCGGACGGGCAGGCCTCGGCCTTCGTGCTCGAGCTCGGGGGTGGGCAGAGCTTTTTGCTGGCGTTGTCGGCTGACGTGTGGCGGGGCTTCTCGGGCGAAGGCAATCAGCTGGAAACGCTAATGGACGAACTGCCGGCGGAGTGGATTAGCGGGGCCAACCGCCTGTTTCGCGGAAACGAGGTGTTTAATCCCAGCCTGTTTGCCCTGGAGCATGACCTGGCGCCCGGCACCGTGGAGCGGCTCTGCGCCAGCCTCTCGGCCATGGGCCTACTGGGCTTCGACCTGGCCGACAACCAGCACTTTTACCGGCGCCTGCCCTTCAAGCTTGGCCGCATCCTGAGCATGAACCCGCGCCTGAAAAACGCCCGCGCCTTGCTGGACGCGGCCGATGACGTGCAACTCGTGGGCCTGGGAGCCGGGGGCCGTACCGAGGCGCGGGTGCGCGGCACCGACGTGTGGCACACGGTAGTGGTGGGCGGTGCGGAAGCAGCACGGTGCACCTGCCCCTGGTTTAGCAGCCACCAAGGCCAGCGAGGGCCGTGCAAGCACATTCTAGCAGCCCAGATGCGCTTTTTGTAAGTCGCCTCCCGCTCAGCTTGCTCTTTTCGCCCCTTCCCCTCCTGCCCGTTTTCCCTCATCACCTATGTCTGTTGTCGACACTTTCGAGCGCATCATTCGCCACCAAGGCCTGAGCCAACTGGTGCCTCTTTTACTTGCCCTGGATAAGAAAGAGCAGCTGGCCGTTCGCGCCAAAACCAAAGCTCTTCGGAAGGAATTAACCGAGTTCCGGCAGCTGGGCTCTTCCACCTGGGGGCGGACGGGCACGGAGCTGCAGCTGGCCATGCTGTTTTTGGCAGGGGTGGCGACGTACACTCGCAAGGAAGCCATGGGGCTGAACGAGGCCTTGGGCATGCATTGGGGTGAAGGCGACGCCCGTTCCGCTCACCGGGAGGCCTTTTTTGCGGTGGCGGAATACGCCCGGCCGAATTGGTTTCGAGAGTGGTTTGAACGCCAGAGCCGAGGCGGGCCCTGGGGCCTGCCTGACTACGAGCTGCTGCGAGAAATGGAATCCCGGGGACTCATTGACTACGACTCTGCCCTGTTCAGCCGCACGCTGGCCCACTCGCTGCACCTGAAGAGCTTCCACTTCCGCCGCGACAAAAAGCCGGTTCCCAACTACGCCGAAAAGCTGCTGCACGACTTTGAGGCCGGCGCCGCCACCATTGAGCGGGACTTGCTGGAGTTTTTCGATTACGACACGACGGTTGATTCGACGCAGGCGTACACGGGAGTGGCCCAGCAGCACGTTGCGTGGCTCAACGTGCTGGGTCACTTAGTGGCCACGGGTCATCTTGACCGGACGGAACTGCTCACGCGCAGCCTGATGGCCTTGCGGCGCGACTTCCGCCGGCCGCTGCTGACGTGGTTTAAAAATTTATTTCTGGACCTGCAGCCCACCCCGGCGGAGTGTTTATCTCAGCAGTTGGAGCTGGTTGAGCTGCTGGCGCACACGCAGCCGCAAGTGGTCAACTTCGCGATGGACCAGCTAAAAGCTTTCTGGACGGATGCGGCGTTCGACCCGGCTCCGCTGCTACTGTACGCCGAAGGCGTGCTTACCCGGCAGGACCTTAAAACAGCGCAGCGCACCTTGCTGGGTGGATTGGAGAAGCTATTGAAGCGCAACCCGGCCCTGGCGCCGGAGCTGGGACGTTTAGCCGTGTCCGCCATGGCCAGCGCCGATGCCGCCGTGCAAGCGAAAGCGGCCAAGCTGCTGGCCGCGATGCTGCAGGCCAAGCAGCCGCTGCTATCGGCCGATGAAAAGGCTGACCTGCTGACTTGGCTGGCCGATTACGCTGACCTGTTGACCGCGGGCGCCCGGCAACTCTTGGGTACTTGGCTGGGGTCGACGCCGGCACTTTCACCGACGGAAGGCGGTGTCTATGTACCGCAAGTGGGTTTCGTGCCTGACTTGTCGGCAGCTACTGCCGTGGTTCCGGTTGCTGATTGGCACGAGCTGCTCTTTCTTACCGGGCAGGTGCTGCGCCACGACAACGCCTTGGAGCTGGAACGGTGGGTAGATGGTTTGCTGCGGCTGCGCCCACAGTTTCCAATTGATGCGGCCCAGCAGCTTATGCCCTACCTGGTGCAGGTGCGGCCGGCGCTGAAAGGAAAAACCGGCGAGCAGGCCAGCGCCATCATTGCAGGCAATGGGCTATCGGGGCACATTGGGCTGGTTCAGGCTCTGCTACTCGGCTGGGCGCAGGGCTTCACCACTGAGCGCGTGAACAAGGTTAACGTGCGGCACGACCATGACACTTCGGACCCGCTGGTGTTGGTGGAACAAGGCCGTTTCAGGGCTGCCGAAAACCACCTGCGCACCCGCTCCGGCCTACCCTTGCTGAGCACGCCCTCGCAGGCACCGCATTGGGTAGCTCCCTCGGTTCTGGTCGACAAGCTAATGCAGTACGAGGCTGCCCAAGTAGAGCCGGACCCGTTTGATTTGGTGGTGGCGCTGGCCCGCACGGCCTATGCTAATGCAGCAGATGCGCGAACGGCCCTAGCCCGGCTCTCCCTCCTGCAGCGGGTAGAACTGCGCGAGCTGCTGCAGTGGCTGCTGACGCCCGGTCAACATCCCCTACCTGCATTCCAGCCTGCGAAAACCTCTTTGCTGAAGCACTTGACGACGCGCCTGGGCAAGCTCCTCCCGGCCAATGCGGGCAGTACCAGTGCCTTGGCTGATGCCTGGCCGTGGCTGTGGGCGGTGGCTGCCCGTACCCGTCAGCCCGAGGGCGTGTTTGAAGAGTTGAACGGGCTAATTCCGACGGATTACACGGGGGTGGTGCGCCCCTGGGCACCGGAATGGGAGTTCGAAATCAAAACCAATACGTGGGTGGAGCAGTGGAAACCGGGTAAGCCCACGGTGACGCAGCAATACCCAGTGCTGCAGTTCCCAAGTAAGTACACGAGCCAGACCCCGCCGTCGCCGCTGCTGCTCTACTCCCAGCACGCCCGCTTCCGGGCCATGGGCCAGGCCGGGTGGCTGCTGCCCCACGACTACCGTTTTGTGGCCAGCCTGATACCTAATAACCCGGTGCCCCTGCACTGGCACGTGGTGCGGACCGCCGCCTGGGCCGATGGGCTGGAATCCACCGAGCGCGATGTGATGCAGGCGGCCCTGCAAGAGCTGCTGGGCCCGGGCCCGATGTTTCCAGCACCCACTACCCTGCTGCTGGCGCTGGGTCTCATGCACAAGGTGCCGGCGTGCCGGGCCCTGGCCCTGGAGGTTTTCCTTTCTGGCTGCGCCAATGGGCGGCTTGCCCCCGCGGAGCTGGGCACCATACTCGGCCGCTTTCTGGCACACGAATTCGTTCCGGTGCAGCGCTTGGCTGACAACTTGCAGCAAGCCCGCGCCATTGACGCGAGCACCGATGACGCCCTGCTGCAGGTGTTAACCAACCTGCTACTGGAACTACCCGCCGAACCCCTGCGCAATACCAAGAAGCTGGTGGAGCTGTTCGCGGACGTGTCCGGACGCAGTGGCCGGAAGCCGGCGGAGGCGGTGGCCCGCAAACTGGGTGGTTGGAACGGCAGCGCGGCGCTGAAGAAGGCTATCGGAGAATTAGTGTAGCGCTGTAGTGAATAGACAAACGCTCCAGCTGCTAATGGGCCGTCATCGGCTGAGCTAGGGCTGAGGTACGGTTCAGGGTTACTTGAGGTACGGTCGAAGGTGGGTAGTGCTAGGCGCTCTTGCGGTTGAGGGCTTCGCTTACCTCACCTTCGTCGAGGCCGGTGAGTTGGCAGAAGTCACGCACCGACACCAGAGCCCCAGCTGGTTTGCCGGCGGCCTCGCGGGCGCGGCGGACCAGGCGCTTGGCGGCGTCGTAGCTGCGGCCGGTGAGTTGGGCCACGTCTTTGGGATAGATGCAGATACGCGGCATGGAGTGAGCGGGCGCAAACCGGGCTATTGTGGGCGCAGTGCTTGACTAGACAAAAATAGTAGATGAATTTTGGTCCACCATTGAGCGCAGGGCCATTTAAGTGGGTCAAGCGGCAATTACAATCATCCACTTCATCCACTTTTTTTTATTATGGCACAGCAGACCGGTATTTTGGGCATTCAGGGCACCGTTGGGGGCCTCGTGTTTGCCAAGGACGGAAGCATTCGGCAAAAACCGGCTTCCAACAAAGCCAAGTTCATGACGGCGGCCAGCATGGCGCGTACCCGTGAGAACACGGCGGAATTTGGCCAGGCGGCCAAGTATAGCAAGGTGCTGCGCGACTCGTTGCGCGTGGCCATTGCCTCGGCCAGTGACAGCCGCGTGGCCTCGCGTCTCACGCAGAAGATGCGCGAGATTATTGGGCTCGATGACACGAATGACCGGGGCCAGCGCGTGTACGATTCGTCGAACTCGGCTCCGCTGCTCGGCTTCAACTTCAACGCCGGCGCGGGCATCGGGCAGACGATGTACTTCCCTTACGAAGTGACGGGGGCCGGCGCGGACGTGACCATGACGATTCCGGCGTTGAACCCGGCCTCAGACATTGCCGCGCCGCAGGGCACGACGCATTTTGAGCTGGTGTTCGCGGCCTCGTCGCTGGACATGGAGCTTCTGACCTTCACCAACGCGGTGGTGGCCGCTCCGCTGGGCATCCTGGCCGTGAACAGCCCGGCTCTGGTGAACCAGACGCTGGTGGCCAGCTTCCCGGCTGCTCCGGCCGATGCCAACCTGGTGGTGGGCGTGGTGGGCATCAACTTCTACCAGCAGGTGAACGGCAAGTTCTATCCCCTCAACAACAACAGCACTAACCCGCTGGCGATTGAGTACGTGGCCTAAGCCATGAGAACTTGTCGGAACGGCCAGCCATCACCGGCTGGCCGTTTTTTCTTCCCTTACTCCTCCCCTTTGCCATGGCACTCACCGGCTATCAGCTGCAGTACAAGCGGCGTATGAAAAAGGCCCTGGCGCTGCGGGCCAAGGCAGACCGGCAGGCCCGTTTCCTGGTGGCGCGGCTGGCTACAGTGTTGGCGCTGGGCGAAACGGCGGCCGACCATATCGGGCGGATAAACACGCTGTATGGGACCAACATGAGCCTGCGCACGGACTTGGTAGACGGCTACCGGCTGGCTGGTACAGCGGCGGCGCTCAACCAAGTGGCGGGGGCCAGCCTGGGCGGGGCCCCGGCGGCCGTGTTTGTCAACCTGCCGGCAACTTCGGGCGATGCCATGCTGCCGCCGGATGCTGACTTGGATTAAGTCTTTCTTTTCACATTCATTTTTTGACAATTATGGCACTTACGGCCTATCAACAGCAATTCAAGCGGCGCATGAAGCGCGCCATCAGCCTGCGGGCTAAAGCCGACCAGAAGGCCCGGCGTTATACCCAACTCCTCTCGGATGCCATTGGCGCAGCTGAAGACGCGGCCACGCAGATGAACGCGCTAAACCAGCTCTACAACGCGGACGTGAGCACCTACACGCTGCTCACGCAGGCGCTGCACGCCAACAGCGGGCAGGAAGTGCTGCAGGACCATCTGGCGCAGAGCGCGCCGGGTGAGGAAGCAGTAATCTTCAATCAAGTGCCGGACGCCAACGGCGGGCAGCCGCTGCCGGCTAACCCACTGTTTGGTGAGGTGGTGACAGGCACGCCGATTACCCCGCCGGCGCCGGCTCTTAAAGCCGTGGCTAAAGACGTAACTCCGAAAACGCCTCTGGTGCCGGACGTAGCACCAGCAGCTTCGGACGAGGTTGCGGGGTAAAAGCCCCATCAACGACTAATAAAGGCCAGCTCCTATTGATTAGGGGCTGGCCTTTTTTTATACCCGGCCGGGTACATTATGTTACCGAAACTCTATATTTACACCCGCTCGGGTATACTTTTAGTCAATGTCCCTTCTATCCCCGGTTGATTGGTTTTATGGCTGACAGCATTGCACAGTTCGTTAAACAGCGGCGGAAAATGCTTCGGCTTACCCAACCTGATATGGCCGCCAAAGCGGGCGTGGGCTTGCGGTTTGTGCGGGAATTAGAACAAGGGAAAGCTACCCTGCAGCTGGACAAGGTCAATCAGGTTCTCGGATTATTTGGCCACGAACTGGGTCCGGTGCCGGTGGACAGGTCACGCTGGAATGATGAACTGTGAGAGACATCCAGCACCTCTGTGAGACAAAGTGACAAGCTGATACACCTGGGGCTTACTGTCGGTTTCGACGGGCGCGGCGCTCGGCCACTTTCATGAAAAAGGATTCCAACTGAGTGTCGGGGTGGTTGCGCTGCTGCCAAGAGAGCAGCTCGGCGGCCGTGATGCGGTGGCCACGGGGGCTACCAGTACAATCCACGTAGCGCAGGCGGCGGGGGTGGCGAGCGGGCAGCTTGGTGTAATCGCGCAGCGTTTCGGGATGCAGCGCCAGCAGTTTGGCGGCTTGCGGGAAGGAAAACATTACCTCGGGGAGCGGCAACCGGGACAGAATGGTACTCACCTGGTGCTCGATTTCGCGCTGGATTGACTGCTCTAGCGCTGCTTTCTGGTCTTCCGTGAAGGTGAGGGTAATTTCAGGTATCATGGCCTAACGTTTTAAATAGATGCCACAAATCAGAAATATGAAAGTTAATAAGCTAAAGGACTATTGTCAAGCACTTGAAGGCTAACAGAGGGACTTAACCTATCCTATCATTTGGTCTACAATGGTTGAAATTGGGGTAGTTTCGCGGCTATGAAGCAAGGCCAACGCCTCTGGACCCGCGACGAGCTGTTGCTAGCCATCAACTTGTACTGCAAGCTCACCTTCGGCCAGCTGCACAAGGGCAACCCGGCCATTATCGAGCTGGCGGGGCTGGTTGGGCGTACGCCGAGTTCGGTGGCGTTGAAGCTGGTGAATTTCGCCAGCCTCGACCCGAGCCTGGACCGGGCGGGCATGAGCAATGCCAGCCACCTGGACCGGCAGGTATGGCAGGAATTTTACGCCGATTGGGCGGGGCGGGCGCTGGAAAGTGAGCGGCTGCTGGCGCAAGCGCAGCACCTCACGCTGGAAGACGTGGCGGCGGAATACGAGCCGCTGCCACCGGTACCGGTGGGCCGGGTGAAGGAGCAACTGGTGAACGTGCGGGTGAATCAGCAGTTTTTTCGGCGCACGGTGCTGGCCGCGTCTGACAATACCTGCTGCATCACGGGCCTGCGCCAGCCGGCGCTGCTGGTGGCGGGTCATATAAAGCCCTGGGCGGTAGACGTTGCCAACCGACTGAATCCGCGCAATGGGTTGGCGCTAAATGCGCTGCACGACCGGGCATTTGAGCTGGGGCTGTTCACCATCCGGCCGGACGACTATGTAATTGAGGTAGCGCCGACCGTGCGGCAGCAGAACCGGCCGGACGCTCAAGCAGCCGGGGAACTGCTAGGACAGTACCATGGCCAGGCGCTGCGGCTGCCAGCGCGGCGGCGGTTTCTACCGGACCCCGCGTTTTTGGACTGGCATCGCAGTAAATGGCAGCCGTAATTAGGCGACAAGCCGTTGCTTGATTTCACCTATGTGGGGTTAGCATCTGAATTGTGGGGGCTATTGAGGCGATGCTACACTAGACAGCTTGTCCTGTTCTATAGCCTTTGCTTGCTTGAGCACCCATCCATCTTTGCCTTTTTTCTGGTCGAACTGCGAGATGGCAATGCCTTGCAGGTGTTGTCCGGAAGTCCAATTGTGCTGACTGATGAGGCGAGCTGGCACGAATACATCATTGACAAAGCCAAACCCGGCATCCTGTACACGCAGCAATCCATCAAAATCACGAGTAATGGGGCTTGGCTCTGGACGTGGAGTTGGGCGAGTATCCCACGGGGAGCCTTCGGGCCGGGCCGCTAGCTGAACTACCTGCTCAAAGCCATTGACTGGTTCGCAGCGCACTTGTAGCGGGGCTCCTAGGGTTTCTTTCGCCAGCCATGGGTATTTTTTTAACCGCACTGTTAGGGGGCGGGCATTGCGGCCGCCGGGTAGCAGACGCACGCGGGCAGGCTTTTCAGCAGTTGCAGCGATGAATTCCTGCAGCGCGACAGGTTTCCAGGGCAAGTCGCCGTATGCAGCTGTCTCGGCTGTGGCCAAAAGTGCAGCTGACAAAGTTTTGTCGACTGGATATACTTCGGCAAACCACGGCTGCCCCATTAATTGCTTAGCTGCGTAGGGTGGCTGTTTGCCTTCGGCCTCTTTGGCTTGAGCAAGCCTCCGAAGCTGTTCCTGTGCTAGGCCGAAGTGTCCTGCACTATGCAGTAGGCTAGCCAACGTTTCACGCACTTTGCCTAAGTACATTTCTTCGCTGTTGCACTTCGTAGCGCGATAGTAGCAGGCAAGCGCAACGGCAGAATCAGTTGGCCGCAACGTTTCGGCCAGCAGTTGCCAGGCCCAATACTCGCCGCTTTTCTGACGCACCAACGGCAGCAACGTGGGGAGTGCGGCGGCCGTGTCACCTAAGGCCACCAATAGCTTGGCGCGGTAGTAGCCCAGCCAATTATAGTCGGCATGGCTGGTCGACAGCTCTTCCAGGCGGGGCAGTAGTGCCTGGGCTTCTAGTCGGGTTTCGGCTTGCTGTTCGGCCTGAATAGACTGACCAAAGGCTCCCGTCAACTTATCAGTTGGAGTCAGCCGCTTAATCAGGCTTTTGGCGTAGGCTCCATAGGCTGTTTCGGCCAGGGCGGGTAGCCGCATGGGCTTGCCGGTATCAGCCGGAGTGAAAATCTCTTTCACGTAATCCTCCGGCCGCAGAAGCTCGAAGTTCCACCAGGCCCACCACTCGGCGGACAGCTGCTCTTTAAATTTTAAAGCTGTTTGCAGGAGCAGTGACCGGCCCAATGAAGCCACCGGGGCTAATGTAATGGTCGGCAGCGCCCGTAGAAGCTCAGCAATTTCCACATAGGGTGGGTACTGCCGCTTGGCCATAGTAGCCAGCAGTTTGCGTATTTCCCAGCACAGTTGCTCGTCGCGCCCGGCGTGGGCCGGCAGGGCCAGCGCCGCCAGTTTCTGGAGCCACCGCGTTGTGCCAACTACATCGGACTGGCCCATTGCTTTCTTAATGCAGGTCATCGCCACGAGATGCATATCGGCTTGGGCAAAAGTGCTGTCAGGACGCTCAGCTAGCGCGGCTTTGGCTTGCTGGTAGGCAGCGGCCAACTCGCCTGCTTGGCACAATGCGGTAATGGTAGCGGGCATAATGGGGCGGAAAAGTTAGTCCAGATTTTGCAGGATGGTTTGCACGCGGTGCAGCAAGCTTTGCGAATCGTGCTGCGTAATCCGCGCCCCGGTCATGCGGCCTTTGCCGTCGTAATCCAGGTTCAGCACGGCCCGCCCCGTGGCATCCTGGAGCAGGTAGCGTTCGAGGTTTTTGTGGTGCTGCACAATCAGAATCATGATTCCCGCTTCGGTGGCAGCTTCCGCAAACTGCTCATAAAAGCCGGCCAGCGCGGGTGGGGCATCGTCGGCGAAGGTGGCCGGCACTACTGCAATGCCCGCCGGCAGCGGCTCGTTCAGCCGGGTAGTCGCCTCCTGGGCGAGGGCATTGGCTTTGCCCTGCGCCACGGCCTTGCTAAAAGGCACATCGTTTTTATAATAGGCCAGCACTTCGCCCCGCTCCTCGCCCCGGCGCAGCAGGTAGCGCAGAGCGTGCTGCTGGTCGCTTACGTCCTCTACATTTACCCCCATTTCGCCAAGCTGGCCTGCCACTCGCCGAAACTGCTGCACTTGGGCCACTGGTCGGCTGGCGATTCCTAACCGGGATTCCAGTTCATCTAGCGGGTCAAACAGGGCCGTTTGGGCACGCAGCACTTCCGGCCACAACGCGATGCCGCCCGGCGCAGGAGGCACCCCCAGCGGGTCGAACACGCGCATCTCGCCCCACGGCACAAAGTCTGGCGGGTTCAGTAGATACAGCTGCTTGGCGGCGCGCGTTATGGCCGTGTAAACCCAGCGAAAATACTCAGCATGGCGCTGCCCGCCGTAGCCTTGGAAATCGACAAAAGCCGTGTCCCAGGTGCCGCCCTGGGCCTTGTGGCAGGTGATGGCGTAGCCGTACTTCACCCGCAGGGCCTGAAACTGCGGGTCGTTTTTGAGGAAGTCACTGAACTCGGGATGTTTGTGGTCGTGCCCGGTTTTTTCACGCCACCGAATCACCGCGTCGATGTAAAGCGCCCGGGTTGCCTCCGGGCGCAACTGCCCGTCAATGCTGGTCAGAAAGCTTTCCAATAGCAGCCGCTCGGCTTCGTACTGGCTGCCGTCGGGCCGGGTGAGGCGCAGGCGTACCCGCCGCCAGCGCAGCGGCACGTACACGTCGGTTCGTTTCTTTTCCAGCGTTTTCTTATCGGTAACGGCAATAGAGACCTTGCGCGAAATGCCGTACGACTCGCCTACCTCCAGCACAGTGGCAAACTCCCCGTTGTAGATGGCCTCCTCGGGGTTGAGGTAGTTGTTTTGCGCGATAATTAGCCAATCATCCACGGCCACGCTGGTTTGCCCCGGAAAGAAATGCGCCCGTACCTGCTCGTTGTACTGCCGGGCCAGGTTGTTGGAATACGTCACGATGACCGTCTTGTCGCCTGCTTGCGGGCCGCCGCCAGCCCCCAGATAGGTAGCCAGGATTTCGCCCGTCGGCACATCCTGTACATCGGCGGCCCGCGTCAGGCGCAAGCGGTTGAAGTCGCTGGTGCGAAGGCACTCACGCACGGCAGTAGCATTGCGCAAAATGCCGCTATCGGCTTGCTGACGCATTACTTCGGTCAGCTCCCGGCCTGGCAGCGCCCCCACGATGCCCAGGCGCTCACACAGCCACTGCTCGTTGAGCGCCCGCGATTCCGGGTCGCCCACTGGTGCCAGCTGCGCCCGGTCGCCTACCAGCAGGATTTTATACCCGTTGTGCACCGAGGGCTGCACGTATTGGAGCAAGTCGCTAAGCAGCCGCCCGCTACCCAGCTGGAAAAACTCGCTTTCGCTGTACTTATCGCCAATCATCGAGGCCTCATCCACCACGAACACCGTGCCCTTCGTGGCTTGATTGTTCGCTAGGTCGAAATGATATTTGAACGACTTGTGCGCATCGTCTTTCCCTGTGTTGTCTTCCGTTTCTTCCAACCGCCGCAGCTTCTCAAAATTATAGATGCCCCGGTGAATAGTGGTGGCCTCGCGCCCGGTTTGGCGGGTCATCACCCGCGCCGCCCGGCCCGTGGGCGCCAGCAGCACGGCGGGCCGCGTCAGCTCCGCCAGCAGCGTTTTGAGCAAGGTGGTTTTGCCCGTGCCCGCGTAGCCCCGCAGCAGAAACACTGGCTCTTCGGAACTATCCAGGAATTTGTGGAAGGCGGCGAGGGCAGCAGTTTGGTCGGGGGAAAGGGGCATAGTTTCTATCTTTTCTTCTTGCCTGTCGGCTTAGGTTTTTTGAAGGAGCCCCTTGACTTCTTTTCTTGCTGACCTTTAATTTCACCGGGCGCGGCTTCGGCGGTGGGCGCGGCTTCGGCGGTGGGCGCGGCTTCGGCGGTGGGCGCGGCTTCGGCGGTGGGCGCGGCTTCGGCGGTGGGCGCGGCTTCGGCGGTGGGCGCGGCTTCGGCGGTGGGCGCGGCTTCGGCGGTGGGCGCGGCTTCGGCGGTGGGCGCGGCTTCGGCGGTGGGCGCGGCTTCGGCGGTGGGCGCGGCTTCGGCGGTGGGCGCGGCTTCGGCGGTGGGCGCGGCTTCGGCGGTGGGCGCGGCTTCGGCGGTGGGCGCGGCTTCGGCGGTGGGCGCGGCTTCGGCGGTTAAGTCTGCTTTTACTTTATTGTAAATCACACCGTATTGCTTGCTAATCAATGCAATTCGATGCTCCTGCCCAACTAGTTCTAAATAATAATTAGATTTTTTGTCTAATACTCTAGGATGAGCAACACTATTTCTAAATTCTGATAAGCGTTGCACAACTGTCCCAACATAGTAACTACCTTTTTTATTGAAAAATAAATCCGCTTTATTATCAAAGCTAACTTTGTTAATGTCAGTGGAATTAAATTTAAATACTATCTTTCTAAAGTCTATATAATCTATTTTTAAATCGTTAAAAACGGATTTATATTTATCAAAAAAATTATCCGTATTTGCTCCCGCAAATGGATTGCTCAAATCAATATAGTCACTGATAAATTTCGAAGTGTTTACTCCGAGCAATTTATTAGCTTTTGCCATTAATTCTTCAAAACTAGATGGCTTATTTGGACGCCGAAAATATTCACTGGTTTTGAACAGCACGAATTCTTCGTTAATTTTTCTTACGTCGTTTCCCTGTTCGCCGATGTAATACTGTTCATACCATACGTTTATCAGACCTTCTATCTGCAAAAAAGCATTTCTCGAAAATTCCTCAAATGCCTGCTCCTTATTAAGATAGAATATACCAATCTTGGCATCTAACATTCTTGAGAAGAATTCACATAAACGCCGTGCAAGCTTCTTGTTCTTTATGAATTCATAATCATAATCCTTAGCAATATTCGCCACCCTTTCCTTGATAAAGGCCATGATTACATCGGCTGCGTTACGCAGAGTGGCGCAAGCTTCTTCGATAGCTAGCATACTATTGTCCCGCATCTTTAATTCTTAAAAAAGATTTTATTAGATTTAAGAACGCAGAGTCATTCTGCCCCCTAACCATCCCCAAGTAAGCAATTTTCCCCGCCAGAACCCGCTCCAGTTTCGGCACCTTGCCGTTGTGACGGGCGTGGGCTTTGCTAGTGGGATAATGCTGCCGCAATGTAGCACTAGCTGCTTCATAGCCTTTGGTTTCCCAGTTGTGCAGCATGGCCCGGATTTGCCGCACGTATTCGCGGGGTACGTTGGGGCGGTCGTTTACCACGATGCCGGTTACTTCCTGGCGGGTTTCCGGGGTTTGGAGGCGCTGTTTCTGCTCATTTTGCTGGTAGCCTTCGGCCGCGAGTGTCGCGTTAAGCTCCTGGTGAAATGCGGCGCGGAAAACCGGACGGTTGCACGAGAACGTGAGGTCGTCGGCGTAGCGGGTGTAGGTACAGCGGTGGCGGGTGGCGAGTTGCTGGAGGCGGCGGTCGAGGCGCTGGCACACGGCATTGGTGAGCAAGGGCGAGGTGGGCGCGCCCTGCGGCAAGCTGCCCTGGTCGCAGCAGAGGTTGGCCACGAGGTAAGCACTTTC
This sequence comes from Hymenobacter monticola, assembly GCF_022811645.1. NCBI lineage: Bacteria > Pseudomonadati > Bacteroidota > Cytophagia > Cytophagales > Hymenobacteraceae > Hymenobacter > Hymenobacter monticola. Next base: position 4,639,610 of record NZ_CP094534.1, read on the forward strand.
TTTGGCGAGGCTGAACGGTGGCAATTGCAGCACAGCCATCACCCGCCCCACCGACGTGCTGGGGAAGAAGTTGCGCAAATCTAGGTTCAGCACGAACCGGTGGCCCACATGGGGCAGCGCATTGGTGAGTACGCTACGGCCAGGTACAAAGCCGTGCGAAGCCGGGTGGCTGGTGGTGAAAGCAGCAGTGAGGCAGCGGAGCAGCAAGCGCTGCAAGCGCAGTAGGCCGTGGTCGGGCGCTTTGATGGTGCGGAACTCCCCCCGCGTGCGCTTCGCAATCTGAAAGGTGCGGTAGCGGGTTTCCTTCTTATGGTAAGCGTAGTAATTCAGCAGCTTGGGTGTGATGAGCTTAGGCTTGTGCTGGGGGTTTTCATCTAAATCCTGCTGCAAGGCTGCGTTCAGCGCGAAGGCCAATTGTTGAACATCGGTAACGCAGCTGAACAACAGTGCTAGCTCGTTAGCTGGAATGAGCTCACCAGAAATGACTGCCAATGCCACCTCCGCTACAGAACGGCGGGCCGGAGTTTCGGCTGCATTCGGTTCGGATGGAGATGGTAGAGGAGAAGCCATATAAGGGAGAAAGCAATTGAAATCAGTAGCCCAAATGAAAGTACCTGCCGGGAGTTTTCATGTCCTATACCTGAATGATTCAAATACAAGAAATTAATCAATAGCTAAGAATAACAAAGCAATGATTACAAGAAGAAACAGAGCAATGATAAATAAATCAATTAATTAATATCAAATTAATCAATCAACTCAAGTGTCAATGCGGCCGTTGTGAAACGGGCGCGGCGCAACGCCGCACGGGGTCAAAGGCCCAGACGCAGGTACTTTCAAAGAGCGAGCGGCCACCACAGTTCGGTGGCCGGGGTTAGTCGGTTGGGGCCGCAAGTAAGGCGGCTACTGGCGAACTACGCGAGTAGTCCGGAAGGGGAATGCTGATGCAAAGGTTAGTGGCAGGAATGCAGCTTAACTGCATCGGCGAAAAAACTTTCGATTTATTTTCAGGCCACCCGTCCAACGGACAGCTGACCCGCGCCCTGGCAGCGGAAGCAGCGCCCGGCTTCGACGTGACGAAACTGGGGCAGACGGCCGCTGCCCTCGCAGCGAGGGCAGGTAATAGCGGCCAGCACGAAGCGCGGCACGGGGGAGTTCGTACTTTGAGCGGGCGAAAGTGCCGGCGCGGCGGGAGCGGGTTGGTTCATGCTGCAAACCAACTGCCCCGAAATGCAGCTGAACTGCATTGTCGAAAAAAGTAGAAAATAATTTATGCCGACTACCAAAGAACCAGAAACCCGCTACCGCCTGATTGACGAGTGCTTGCAACGCCGGCAAAAAATATGGACCTCTCAAACGTTGAGGGAAACGGTGACGGCTAAATTTTGGGAGTTGACCGGCCACAAGCTTAGCCCTCGGCAATTCTCGCAGGACCTAGCCGATATGCGTGAAGGCGGCAGTACTGGTTACAATGCCCCCATCGCACACACCCGCGACCGGGGCTACCACTACACCGATGATAATTTCCGCCTCCACAATAGTCCTCTGGAAACCGGCGACGCGGCTGTGCTACGGCAAGCACTGGCGGCGCTGCGGCAGTTTCAGGGCCTGGGACTGAGCGACGAATTGGGCGACGTTGTGCAGCGCGTGGAAGCCCACTTGCAAGCCCAGCCCGCCGACGACGCGGCCGGGCAGTCGGTTATCTGGTTCGAGCAGGTGCCCGACTATGCGGGCACGCCGTTTTTGGGGCCGCTGTATCAGGCCATTCGGGCACGACAGGTATTGCTGCTGCGCTACCGGGCGTTTGGCGCGGCCGAGGCTTGGGAGGAAACCGTGCAGCCGTACCTGCTAAAGCAGTACAACCACCGCTGGTTTCTGGTGGGGCAGGGTTCGGGACGGTCAGGCATCAGCAACTACGCGCTCGACCGTATTGAGGGTGTAGCTGCTGATGAAACCATTTCGTATCAGCCGCCGAGGGCCGATTTAGCAGCGCGGTTCGCGGATGTTGTGGGAGTATCGGTGCCGGAGGGGGGCGTACTGGAAACGGTGCGGCTGCGCTTTCGAGCCGGGCGCGGGCAATACGTGCTAACTAAGCCCCTACATCCCAGCCAGCAGACGGATACGATAACCGGTGATGTCGTTGAAATCAGCCTGCAGCTGGTGCTGAATCCAGAGTTGCAAACGCTGCTTTTGAGTTTCGGGGATGATATAGAAGTGTTGGCACCATTGAGCTTACGTACACGTATTTCTGAACGGCTGAAGGCTGCCACCGGCCTGTATCGCCAATAAGAAACCCCGCTGGCAATTTACCGGCGGGGCTTAGAAGTACCTGAGGGCAAAAATTAGGCAGCCAACGCCAACGGCGCGGGCAAGATAAATGGAATGGATAAGCCGGCGACTTGCCGGCCATGCCCGGACTCATAGAGCAGCGCCGCGTATTTCTTGCGGCCCTGCTCTATGAGTCCGGGCATGGCCGTTAGCTCAACGCGCCACACTTCGTGCGGGGCTTTCTTCTGCACGCCGATGATGAGGAAGCGGGTAGCGCCAAGCACGTCCAAGTACAGGGCGGCCTGACGGTCGTAGTCGTACTTCTCGATGGTGGTCAGGAAGTGAGCCCGGTCGGGGCTGCTGGTGGTTTTGAAGTCGATGAGCGTGAGCTGGCGGCCGGCGGGGCTGCGGACCAATAGGTCGGGGCGCAGCTTCACTCCTACCCCGGTGGCCGTGTGGGTGGCGGTGTAGGACTGTTCAGCCTGGCCTCGGTATAAAATGTCGCGGCAGTAGCGTTGGCGGCGCACCTGGCGGGCCAGCATCTCCAAGTCGGTCCACTTGATGCCGCGCTCCTCGGTGCGGGCGTAGGTAGCCGGTTCCAGCACGGCGGAATGGAAATGGCTGCCGTAGGCCAGGGCTACCGGGTTGGGCCGGCGCAGTTGGCCCATGATGCCGGCTTTGAGTTCGGACAAGTCGGTGTTGGAAACCTGGGGCAGGGCTCGGTGCTGGGCCTGGGTCAGGGCGGGATGATGCGTAAGGGCGTGAAACATGAGGGTTCAGAAAAGAGGGTTAGCGGATAAGGGCCAGGCGGTTGGGGTCAGCGGCGCGGTGCAGCCAGATATGGGCGCTGCCGCAACCGACCAGGTACGCGGGCTCGGGAAAGAGCTGGCGCACCTGCGGGGCCAAGTCGCGCAGGTCGGGCAACGGGTCGGCAGCGGTTAAGAGCTGGGCCAACTGGACCAGCAAGGCGGCCTCGGCTTCGTCGCGAGCCGGCTGCTCAAGGGTAAGCTGAGGCATTTCGGTGGTGTAGTTCATCGGGAATCGCATTTGATGAGTGAGTAAAGCCGGGTGGCCCCCACGGCGAGCACCATCGGGGCCTTGGCATTAGGCGGCCAGGGGTAATGCAGCCGGTTCAGCGGCGGCAGGCTCCGGGCCCTCGGGGTCGTCTTCGACGGGCACGGTGTAGCCGTGCTGGATGCGTGTGTCGGCGTTGCCGGTGTAGGTTTCGGCGCGCCAGATGGGGAAGTCGCGGGCGAAGTCGCGGCGGGCGGCTACTTCGGCCGCGTCGGCGGCTTCGTAGCTGAACTGGGCGATGTAGTAGGTGGCCGTCTTGCCGTCTTTCGTGGTCTGCTTCTTCTCGGCCGTGACCTTTACCGTCACGTCGGCCAGGGTCAGGTCGTCGTAAAACAGCGGCTCGATGAGGCGGTAGAGGTTTTCCACGCTGTAGCCGTGAAAGAGCACAGCACAAATAGCACCCTTGTCGTCGGCAAAAAACAGTTCGGCCCACAGCTTGCGGCTCATGTTCAGAATGTCGTCCTGAAACACGCGCCAGGCCAGCGGAATAAAGGAAAGAGAATTGCCAAGCGGCACAGTGCCGCCGATGTTGAACTGGCCGGCTTTGGCATCGAAACGCACTTGGCGGGGGTGACCGGGCAGGTAGCGGAAGCGCGACACCTGCACCACTTCGCCGGTAGCCTCGTCAGCCTTCTCGGTGAGGTAGGCGGGCACGGCCGTAATGGGGCCACTGAGCGTGAAAACAGGGGCTTCGGGGGCGGTGGTGGGGGCGGCAACGGCTTCGGTGGCGGCGCTGCTCTGAGCTTTTACTTTGGTGGACATAAAGGGAAATGGTTGGGGGTTGGAAATGAAAAAGGTGGGGCCTGTTAGCGGCCGGCCCCTGCGCCGTAAGTGTTCTATTTGAATTGCTTATCGTGGCACAGGATGGCGCGGCCCACGATGGTATCCTGGCCCCGCGCTTCGGGCTGGTGGTGGTACCAGAGGTAGGTGGCCACCAGGTTGAGGTAGGCCGGGTTGCGGAACTTGCCTTCGTCGTCGATGATGAGAATGAGCTCGGGCGTGAGGCGGATGACATCAACTAGCCGGCAGTCGAGCAGCTGGTATAATTCGGCCAGCTTGAAGCTGCGGCCGTTGGCGGGGCTGACCGGCTGCGGTGAGGCGCTGTGCGGGTCGAGTAATTGGGGCTGGTAGGTGGTAGCGATTTTTGCCATTGTTAGGCGGGTTTTGCGGGGCCGCCCGGCTTGGCGACCCCTGGTGAATGTTGGTTTAGTGGCCTTCGACTTCGAACATCATCTGCTCGTATTCGCCGTCCTCCCACCCTTCTTGTTCCTGCTCGTGGTGGTAATAGGCTTGTCGTTCCCACTCTTCTTGCTGCTCGTAGAAAGCGGCCTGGGCTTCATCAGCGGCCATTTCATCGCCGCTGAGGCCGTTGAGCTCGGCCTCGGTTGGTTCGTAATCCATGAAAAGGGGGCTTAGGGGCCCACGCCGGGCGTGCGCGGGCCTGTTAGCTAAAAGCGGGGGTACTTGGCGCGGGCAGCCTGCAAGGCAGTGCCGGCGGGGCTAGCATGAAAAGCAGCAGCGGCAGCCCTGTATCTGGCCTGGGCCTCGCGGCAGCGGATGATGGCAGCGCGCAGCTGGGCAAAGCGGCCGGGCTGGGTGCGGTAGTCATCGCGCAGCGCATACTTGACGGCGCGGGCATCGAAAAAGGCGGAGTGGGCGCGGGCCAGCGCGTGGCGGGCGGCCACAGTGGCCGGGCAGACGGGAGCCGGCGCGGGTGCTGCTACGGGCCGGGGCGGCTGCTTGGCTTCCAACTTGGCCAGAGCGGCGCGCAGGGCGGCCCACTTGGCCGCGACCTGGCCACCAGCCGCACCCACCACGGGCGCGGCTGGGGCAATGGCGACGCTAGGCACGGGCGGGGACGCCGGCAAACTCATCCTCGGCCTTCATCACCTCCCACACGGCCGCGAAGGCATAGCCGGGGGCCGCGGCCCGCATGGCCCGAAAGGCTAAGCGCAGCGCCTCGAACGGGCAGGGCGACGAGCCGGCGAAGCCGCCCGAGGGCTGGCACTCCGGCCGCTGCTCCAGGCTGAGCATGACGTGCCAACGGGTACCGCCCTTGCTATAGGTGGCGGCGGACTGCGAAATGTAGATGCCCGAGAACGAGCAGAGGGCGGGGCCTTTCCAGGCGGCAGCGGCGAGCTGCAAAAGTTGATTGGGTTGCATGGCTGTAGATGTTAGCCGTGGGGTGCCCGCGCCGTAGGCCTCCGGGTGGGCGGGTAGCCAGGGCCTTCCCGACTACACTTTAAAGATACTAATAAAAACGAGTAAATCAAACTATAATTTACTAAAATACGGTTTACTCGCAAATATTTTTGGCGTATCTTTAAGTATGGAAAAATACAAAAATAAGGCGGTAGCGGTGGTGGGTAGCCGGGGCGTGAAAAGCTGCGCCGCGCTGGTGCGGCGGCTGGCCGAACTGGAGCCGGCGGAAGTGGTGAGCGGGGGCGCGGCCGGCGTGGATGCCCTGGCGGCTAGCTGGGCCAGGGCCCACGAGGTGCCGCTGACGGAACTGCGGCCCAACTATGCCGCCCACGGCCCCACGGCCGCTACCCATGTGCGCAACGCCGAGATAGTGAAGCGGGCCGCGCTGGTGCTGGTGGTGTGGGACGGCCAGAGCAAGGGCACACTGAGCACGCTGAAAGCGGCCCGGCGGCTGGGGCGGCCGGTGGAGCTGCTGCCCCTGGACTGAGCCGGCACTTGGCGGCCAGCTGGCGGCCGGGCCGGGTGACCTGACACAACGACCTAGATGCCTCGGCCTGGGGGTTTGGGGGCGGCCTGAGGCCCCCAATGGACACTCGGCGGAGCCGACCTTGTGAGGCGGTAGCAGCCCATTAGGGCTGCGGGAGCCGAGGCAGATGACCGGGCGTTAGCCTGGGCATGATGGCGGGGGCTTGGGGTGCTCCCCAATGAAACCCTCCGCGAAGCGGGCCTAGCTTCTGCCTGCGTGGCTTGAACGCAAGCTTTATTCGCGGGTGGCAGGCTCTTTTTGGCCTGCGGCCTGCAACCTAATCAGGTGGGGCTGACGGGCGGCGTGGGGCCTTTTTCTGGCCCTGCGCGGCACGGTGGCGGTGCGGTGGGTTGGCGGTGGGCGGCTGGCTGACCAGCGGGAAGCGGGCCGTGGGGTGGGCTGGCGCTTGGTCTTGTATCGGGAGTATCAGGGGCGCGGCCTGCTGCGTGGGTGGGTGGCGGGTGGCTGAGCAGCAGGTGGCGGCCCCTGTATCAGTTGAAGCAAGTGTATTGATGTGCGGTGGGTTTTTTCGGTAGCGCAGGCCGGCCAAATGCAGCGACCGGAGCCATAGCAAGCCTAGTAAAGAGTGACGCCAGGAGCGATGAACGGTGCGCCGCGTTGGCGTAGGGAGCGAAATGAGGTGGGCCGGAGCGTAGGGCAGTTGTCGCGCTGAGCAGCTGAAGCGTCGGGAGAATGCGGGAAGGATAGGAAGGGCACGACCAACGGGAGTGGTGCGCAGCACGCCAGCGAAGCGGACCCCTGGACAGCCTGACCCCGGCCCGGAGCGGAGCGCAGGGCCGGGGGCCCGCCCAAACGGAAACACAATACAGTTAAAGTACAATTACTAGGTGAGCAATATCGCCAAACTATTATTAAATAAAAGTTGCCTATTGGCAGTACATTTGTCGTAAATAAGTTACTATTCACTTTTTTAGACAACATGCCATGTTTAGCAGCACGAAAGCAGGACATATCTCCCACATTGTAACCACGGCGTTGCTGGGGCAAGTGGTGAGCAGCGAATTAACCCCGCCCGACCCGTCGAAGATTGAGAATTACGGGCATTTGGTTATTCAGGCGCTGGTGGCGCTGGTCACGATTTGGGCGACGGTTCGCAAGGCGCTGCAGAAACCCGAGGAAGTGGTGAAGGTGCCGGTCGAGGTGGTGCCGGTCGAGAAAACAGGCCCTAGCGGCAACCTGACCAATGGAAACGGGGCTGAGTAGCACAGTGGCCAGCTTGGCACCCGTGAAGTTGCGGCCGGTACCGAAGCTGAGCGACGTGCAGCAGCGCATCCAGGCGGCCCGGCTCGGGCAGGCGGTGCCGAGTCTGGCCGCGGCGTACTCGCAGGCGTTGGCACGGTGGATGGGTGACCCGGTGCTGCGGCTAGCCGGGGTGCCGATTCTGACGGATTGCTACCGGTCGCCGGAGCGGCAGAACGAGCTGTTTGCGCAGGGCCGGAGCAAACCGGGGCCGGTGGTGACGTACAAGCGCGGGGGCAAGTCGAAACATAACCTGTTGCCGGCGCGGGCCTTGGACGTGGCGTTTCTGCTGGCCGATGGCGAGGTATCGTGGTCGGGACTGCTGCTGAGCAAGTTTGCGCGACTAATGAAGGCGGCCGATGCGCGGGTGCATTGGGGCGGCGACTTCCCCGGTGACTTCAAGGACCGGCCACATTTTGAGGTGTAGTGCGGAAACGAGCGGGCCAGATGGTCCGCTCGTTTTGGTTTGGGGCATATCCTAATGGTACTGCGGGGACTACAAACTAAATTTTAGTATTCATTCCACCAATGTGTTAAACAATTTTACGACAACTTTATTAGCATTATCAAAACTAATTTCGTTAGCATTGTCGTATAATTGCGACTGCTAAGCAACTAAAATACATTAGCAGTCTACAATATTAACAGTCATAACCCACTCCCATATGGACCACGTCATTCTTTTAGGGAAAGCATATCCCCTACTATCCCCTCACCCGCTGCCCATGATGAATCTGTTGCTGTCGTGTGGGTTTCCCTCGCCAGCCGCCGACTACGAATCGGAGCTGGTGGATTTGAACCGGTTGATGCTGCGGCACCCGGACGCTTCGTTTCTGGCGCGGGCCCACGGCGAAAGCATGCGGGGCGCGGGCATCCACGATGGCGACGTGCTGGCGGTGGACCGCAGCATGCTAGCGCAGGACGGCGATATTGTGGTGGCCTGCGTCGAGGGGGAGTACACGGTGAAACGGTTGTCGAAGCGAGTCGACTCTGTAGCGCTGGTGGCGGAGAATCCGGCTTATCCGCCGATTGTGGTGCGGAATGCGGACAACTTGAGAATTTTCGGGGTGGTGGTGTTGGTGTTGCATCCTCTCGTGACGGAGGGAAGACGGGGGTTGAGCTACGTGCGGCCCCAATAGTTTCTTAGGCTCTACAGAGCTCCTGGCTTCAAGGCAAAGAGCAACTCAACTTTTGGGATTTACCCTGGCCCCTTCCGAATGAAGCGAGCCCACTACCCTACTGCCTTATGTTTGGCCTGGTCGATTGCAACAATTTTTACGCTTCGTGTGAGCGGGTATTCCGGCCAGAGCTGGAAGGTAGGCCGGTGGTGGTGCTCTCAAATAATGATGGTTGCGTCGTGGCCCGGTCGCAGGAAGCGAAGGCGTTGGGGCTGAAAATGGGCGTGCCGTATTTTCAGGTTAAGGCAGAGTTTGAGCAGCGCGGCGGGGTGGCTTGCTCCTCGAATTACGAGCTGTACGGGGACATGAGTCGGCGCGTGATGTGGTACCTGCAGCAGCGGGCGCCAGCGGTGGAAATATACTCGGTGGACGAAGCCTTTCTGGATTTGCACGGCATGCAGCAGCATTTTGACCTGGCAGGCTGGGCCGGTGACGTGCGCGGGGCAGTGCGGCAGCGCACGGGCATTCCAGTATGCGTGGGCGTGGCCCCAACCAAGACGCTGGCGAAGGTGGCCAACCGGCTGGCCAAGAAAGACGCCCTGGCGGGTATGGGTGCTGGGGTGCTGGTGCTCGACGACGAGGCGCAGCGGCGCGAAGCCTTAAGCCGCGTGCCAGTGCAAGACGTGTGGGGCGTGGGGCACAAAAACGCTGGCAAGCTCTACGCGGTGGGGGTGCGCACGGCGGCGCAGCTGGCGGGCGTGGGCGATGCCTGGGCCCGGAAGAACCTAGGCGGTGTGGTGGGCGCACGGCTGTTGCACGAGCTGCGGGGGTTTTCGTGCTCGGGCGTGGTGGTGGAACCGGATGTGCGCAAGTCGGTGTGCAAGTCGCGCTCGTTTGGGCAGGTGCTCTCGGAGATGGAGCAGGTGGCCGGAGCGGTGGCCACGCACGCGGCGCGGGCCGGGGAAATCCTGCGCCACGACGGCCTGGCGGCGCGGCTGCTGACGGTGACCGTAGAAACCAGCCGCTTCGCCAACATGCCCCCGCCCTACTCCAGCTCGGCGCAGCTAACCTTGCCGGTGGCCACCGACGACACTCTGACGTTAACAAAGTGGGCGCAGCGGGGATTGGAGCGCATCTGGCGACCGGGCCTGCGCTACGTGAAGGCGGGGGTGGTCCTAGATGGTTTGGAGCGGGCCGGGGTCAACCAACAGGCCTCGCTGTTCGGGGACGTGGCCACGTCGCCGGCGCGGGCCAAGCTGATGAGGGCGCTGGATGCGCTGAACGGGCGTTTCGGGACCGGCGCGGTGAAGGTGGCCGCCGCGGTGCCGGCACCCGGTACGCGCGAGCCCTGGGGCATGCGGCGAAACGCGAAAAGCCCGGCGTTTACGACGAAGTGGGGCGAGCTGTGGCAGGTAAAGTGCTAGGGTGCTGTGCTGCGCGCTAGCCATCAATTACTTTATCCGATAACGAGAATAGACAATGGGTAATTTGATAATTTTGATTGAGGCCCGGGTAGAAAGCCTGCCGGGGCAAGCGCGGGAGTTCATTATTGCCCGGCCGGGGGTGCCGAGCCAGTGGCGGGCGGTACTGCCGGTGCTGCTGGACCAGCGGCCGGCTACCTCTATTCTGGTGGAATATGTAGTGCGGCTGTTTCAGCGGCAGCGCCCGAGTTTGGCAGCGACGGTGGGGCTACTGGGTTTGACGGTACTGGTGCGTATGACCTTGGCGCGGGCGAATAGGCCCGATGAAGCAGCTGAGGATTGGGAATGGGCACAGGAAGTGGCGTGAATTGATAAACCCGTTTCCGAAAGCTGTTATTTTCCACAACTTTTGGAAATGAGTTGCAACGTGTATTTGGCCGCGGTTTGGCCGCAGTTTGGCCGTGCTTTGGCCGCGACGGAGCGGACTGCATTATGGCTACTGTTGGCTATCATAAAAACACTGCGTAATTGCAGTGAAAACTGTCTCTAAACTGTCATGCGAGGCCCCTACCCGGTTTGTGATGTATTGGTGGTGCTGGCAAAAGAGCCAAGTGACTTCTATATCGCGCAGACGCAGCAGTGGTACCGGATTCCGACCAGCAGCCGGATACCGGCCGCGCTGCGTCAGGGAACGGTGCGGTTTCTGGCGTTTTACTTTCCGCAGGTCTTCAAAGAGCAGCGGTATAGCGTGCGGTACTATGCGGCCATAACGAAAGTGGAAGTAGTGACACGGGCGGAGCTATTTCCGGAAGAAACCAACAGCAGCCGCTCCGGCCAGACGTATCACAAAATATCGTTTGGGCCGTTGCGAGAGCTGGCTCAGCCGATAGTGAGCTATCGGGGCCGGCGGCTGTTATTTGTGCCGACGACCTGGGCAAAGTTTTCGCAGGCAACGGAGGTTAACGACCTGTTCCACGAAAGCCCGCTGGAGGACGTGTTCTGGCAGGAGCTGCGACGGCAGAACCTGCCAGCAGAACGGCAAGTGCTGCTGCGCACCAATGGAAAGAGTTGGGTCTGCGACTTTGTGTTTTACTGCGCCAAGGGCAACGTGGACGTGGAATGCGACGGAGACACGTACCACATGAGTCCCGAGGCAGTGATTTATGATAAAGCGCGCAATAACGAAATTGCGGCCGCGGCCGATTGGGATGTACTGCGCTTCACCACCAAGCATATTGAGCAGGAAATGCCATGGGCCATTGGGCTGGTGAAGCAGAAGATTGACCGGCTAGGGGGGCTACACTATGCAAAGGAAAACGTGGTGCGGTACGTAAGTAACCGAAATAATCAACTAGACTTATTTGGGGCAGGGAGTTAAATCGAATTACCCATTGGTTTCATAAATGGGTTCTTCGGCCATAATAGGCCTGATGTGCTGGCTATGCAAGGTGGTGCATGAAGCGAAAAAACCACCGCACATATCCTTAACTGAACATTGTTCGCAGGTTGGCAGGTAGACGTTTTTCCAGTCTGAGATGGAACGGCGAGCGAAGGACCACAACGTTTCAGGCAGTAGGCACAGCTGATGATTGTAAATGGACACATTCATGCGGTTCATAGCTAGAAACTCGACTGCTTCCGTTAGGTGCGGAATATAATCGGCAGGGTCAATCCAGAGCTTGTTAATGTTGTGCGGAGTGTAGCCGGTGTTTTCCAAGCCCATGAGCACCACGTGCTCGACAAAAGGGAAATTGCGGTAAATAAATTTAACCAGTTTAACCAATCGTGGAATAGACAGTTGATGTAGCACTATTCTGATTTCAATCCGCTGATTGAACAGAGCCAAGTTGTGCAAGCCCTGCACCGTTTGGTTGAAAGCGCCCGGGGCCTGCACGATGTAATCGTGTAGGGAATAGTGGTCGGCGTACAGCGGAATTCCCAACATAAGCTGCGGTAGCTCCAGTTGGCCTAAGCGCTCAGCAAAGCTGCGCCAGGCAAATGTGCGGCCGTTGGTGAGGCAATGGAGCTCTGTAGTTGGCAAGTGGGTTTTGCACAGCTGCAATAGCTCGAAGAAAGCATCGCCCAAGAGCGTCGGCTCGCCGCCAGTGATACCAAGCTCGGGACATGACACTGGGATGAGCGGAATCACCTGACGATACAACTCCATGAGGTAGGGCACGTCATCCCGGTCTTTGGGCGGCTGGGAACACATCAGGCAATTGCTGTTGCAACGCTCGGTAGCTAACAGGAAGTTCTGATATGAGTCGGCTCGGTACTGACGATTAATGAGTCCGTTGGGGTCAATAGATAGCACGTCGCCATCAGCCAACTGTTCAAGGGCCAACACATTAGTTACCCAAGGGCCACCGTCGCTGGACATTTCAAGTACTGCATCGGTCACGACGGCCGCGAAGCCCTGGGGCACACTACCTTCCAACTGTGCGGCCGGTATCACTAATATCCGCTGCGCACTTGCTGCGGTGGGGTCATACGTAACCGTACCGACTAGCGGTGCTAGCAGGTGGTGCGCGGTTCCTCTAATTCTAAGCATAGCTAACTAAAATTGGATACCCAGCCTCGAAAGATGCGCTCGATGCGTGCGTCGCGGTCCATCAGTTCGAACAAATAGCGAATGATTTCCATGTTTTTCTGACAGAACACGCTGGTGGGGCGGTGGCCATACATATCACCCTGCGTGGCGTGGTGTAGCACCGGGTCGGCTCCACAGTAGGACTGAAAGGCACATTCGGAACAACCCGCCAAGGCCTCATTGGCCCATACAGCCGCTATTTGCTGTGCCTTAGCGCCATAAAACAGTTCTTGATAGGTGTGCGTATCGAGGTGGCCCAGGCGGAATTCTAGGTCATTCATTTCGGCCAACATGCGGGCTTCATCTGAGGCATACACGGCTCCATCATAGTTGAATACTACAACGCTATTGATGAGGCCAGCGGGCGACTGCAAATCGACGTACCCGATAGGAAAAGGCGTCAGCATCTTGCGCAGGATGATAGTGGTATAATCCTCGCGGAATTGAATGCCGCTAAAATTTAAGTCCAGAATGTGTGCGAGGGCCGTTTTGTAAAAAGCCAAAAAGGCATCGGTGGCGTACTTGTTCTTTTTATCGCTGCGCAGGGCAAAGCCATAAGGCGAGATGGGGCGCAGGAAAATGCTATTAAAACCCTGTGCCACGTATTCGTCGACAATGGCCAGCGGGTGCTCTAGCGACAAGTTGGAGGTGGTCATTAGGGCAGATACCCGGTCCGGGCCGACGGCGGCCCTTGCCAGCCCGATGCCGTTAATTGTCAGCTCGTAGCTGTTGCGCTTGGGGCGATGCCGGTTGGCATTGTGAATGAACTCGGGGCCATCGAGAGAAGTCGAAATCAGGATGGAATGCTCATGGCAGTAGGCCAGCATTTCGGGCGTAACGATGGCCAGATTGGTGCAGGCCACGAATGTGATGTGCTTGCCGTGTTGCGCCGCTAGCCGCTCGGCACGTTCAACTGCATACTGCAGGGTATCGAAAGCCAGAAAAGCTTCGCCGCCCTGAAACTCCATGGTGACGTGTGGATTGGGTGACTGCATCATTAGGTCGATACCCTTGTCGAGGTGGGCATACGACATGTTGAAAGCATTCTTGTCGGCCGTGACGCGGGAAACTTGGCAGTAGTGACAAGTATGCTCGCAGCGTAGCGTAAGCACGAAGATGTGCAGCGCAGTGAAGTTGTCGAGAAAGGCCTTTTTGGTGCGGTAGCGGGTGGCCAGCACATCGAGTAAGGGTAAGGTAGGCTCGTCCGAAATGAAAAAGCCTGCCAGCAGGTCGGCGTATAACTCGGACTCGGCTTCCCGGTCGATTTCGCGGTGCACCAGTCGGTCGACGGTACCGCGGTCAACCAGCAGGAAGTCGCCCACTTCATTTACCAGCACTTCCCGCTCGTCGTTGATGACGTGAAATCGGAATGGCAACAGCTGGTATTCTGAGGTGAGGGAGTACTCGGAAGGGTCGCGAAACTTACGGGTTTTGCGGTCGGGGGCAGCAGCTATCACGGCAGAATACGGTGCTCGGGGTGGAAGCCAACCGGGTCGGATATGTCTGATTCTAATACGTCCTGCGTGTCGTAGTTGGCAAAGGCTTTGGCCACAAGCAATTCGCGGATGGTCCGGGTTTCTTCGGCTACTATCTCGCGGAGAGAAAAGTCAAGCAGGTCGTTGTTGATACGGGCTGGCAGTTGTTCCCATGGCTGCTTGGCCTCCAGCTCTTTGGCCGTGAGCATGATGCGCCATTGTGCTGATGCAGTATAAGTGATTTCGACATTGAAATCGCGGGTGTACCAGTAAAAGCACTTATGAATAACAGTACGACTGTACTGTGCTGCATCAATTAGGACTTCTGCTGCTGGCGGGGTAATGGTTATGTACATAAATGGTAGAAGCCGCTGGGAAGCAGTAAGAAAAGTTTTATGTTGATGGGGGCCATTGGCTATTCAAAGCCAAGTTGCAACATGCGACACCCAGTAGCTGGGATTTAATAGCCGCGCAATGCGGCTATCGTTTGGGCGCCCACTATCCCATCGGCGGTAAGGCCCTGTCCCCTTTGAAAGGCCTTTACAGCCGCATTAGTACCCAAGCCGAAGGTACCATCAGCGTCAATGTTGTACCCTTTGCCTAGTAGCAACATTTGCAATTCCTGCACATCACTGCCCCGGTCACCAAGCTGAAGCACCCGGTCGCCCAGCGTGAGCACGGAATAATAGGAATTGCTGTAGGTCGGGGTACTCGAGTAGGAACGAGAACGAGAGCTACGCCGACGAGTAGACGAGCGTGGGGTGTAGCTGGGTGAATAACTAGGCGTATAGCTCGGAGATATGCTAGGTGTGTAGCTTGGAGATATACTGGGTGTGTAGGAGTTGGAAGAGGAACTTCCACTCCCACCGCTGTAGCTGGATGACGAGTAGTGAGAGCTATGTGACATGTGCGAGCTGTGTCCGCCACTGCTGGACGAATAGTGCGAGCTGTGCGAACTATGCGACCGGTGGGAAGTATGCATCATGGCTTTGCTTGCGGCCAAGTTGGCCAAGTTCAGCTTTAAAACAAGTTGCGGACGACGCTTCAGATTGGCGAAGCGAGCGGCAAAATCTTCATCTGGCATGTTGCTTACCGCTACCGCATGAGCTTCGGCACGTGTGCTGGTGAGGGCCAGCAGACTGGCATAAAGCACTAGGAGCGTCTTCGTGAATAGGGAAGCTGTCCCGTCTTCCGGAGTGTTGAGTTCTTCTTTCATAACCAGGGTAGTGGTGAACTGATGACCGATTTACAACATTATTTTTGATAAAGCCAAACTTTTTATCTGGCAATGCTTGCTTTCGACGCATACAAGGAATGCAGTTGTCAATAATGCTATTCGGAAACCTACCTAGCTGTTTAGATAGCTCAACGAATCCATAGATGTTTTGGCAAGCTTGCTCATCGGATTGGGTAAATCATTAAGGAGCACAAGCATCATAAAAACCTGAATTATAGCACAAAAAGCGTATAGAAATCAGCCAGTGTGGTGGCTGCGAAGCATCCAATTGACCAATTTGCCGTGTTCCACTACTTTTGAAGGGTTACTCGCCTGGCCTTGCTACCAATTCATGAACAACCTTGATTATTACTTGGCCCGACTCAACAAGCTACGAGTAGACGGTGAGAGGGTAGACGGAGTAAGAATTGAGTCGCCGTACAAGCCGGCGCTGCTGCTTGCCGTGATTGAAGGCATTGAAGAGCAATTAATTCAGGATAACCGCATCGAGATTACACCAGAGTTGATTGCAGGCTTCAAGGCCTACTGTCAGTTGCTTAGTCCAGGGCCGGAATACAGAGCGTGTCCTTTTCAATTACCGTTCTTCCATTTGCGCAGCAGTGGCTTCTGGCACCTGCACGCACGCCCCGGGCTGGAATTGCTCGTGACTGCATCAAAGTCGGTTCGCAGCTTCGGACACTTGCGCGACGTTATTGCCTACGTTTCGTTGGATGTGCCGCTGTGGGAATTGCTGTTGCAACCGCTGGCGCGTGAAGAAATAAGGCAGGCGCTGCTGGTACGCTACTTCCCGTTGACGCGGCACTATTTCCGGCCGCGGGCTGGGGAGGAAAAATTGGATGAGTTGGGCCGGCAGATGCTAGAAGAGCCCGCCGCGGTATATAACCGTGTAGTAGATGTGGCCGACGAAACAGAGTTACTGGTGCGAAGCGCTGTATTTAGTCGGGAAGTTCTGCGGGCCTACGAGTCGACCTGTGCGGTTTCGGGCCTGCAGCTAGTTAGCACCACTGGGGCAGCTCCCCTCCTCGATGCCTGCCATATTGTGCCTTGGTCGGTGACGCATGACAATAGCATTGGCAATGGGCTAGCGCTATGTCCCAACCTACACCGGGCTTTTGACCGTCATTTATTCTGGGTGGATGAAGATTATCGGGTGCGCGTGGCCGAAGGGTTTGGTGAGTTGAGCGGGCACGACTACGGTGTGCAGCGTTTCAATGGGCAGCAGCTGCGGCTGCCCAAGGTGCAGGCCTGGTGGCCTAAAGTGGAGAACTTGGCGGCGCAGAGGAGGTGACTAAGCAGTCAGCGCTGTCAGAAATTGTAGAGGGTAGCACTAGCAGCTAAGCTTATCAAGCTGACGACTTAGATACTAACCTCAATCTGGAACCACTCAGAAACGCACTCATTAGAACTCCTGCTGTTTTGCAAATCAAAAGCCTGTCAAATAGCCAATAGACTGATAACAAGGCTTCGAACAGTGTGACAGTGGAATCAACTCATCCATCTGTCAAATGCGTGTCAAGACCCTATCCATAGATGAAATAAGCTCTGCTAGCTAGAATAGGTCTTTTAGAACGGCTGAGAAGACAGTCAATCAAATGCCCGTCAAGAGGGTCTTGGCAAAGGAGGAGCGGCCCACCAGGGCACGTACTTCATGAGTGAGAAGGGCGCAGTAGAATCGAAGGGAGCAATGGCACCGGCATCAAGGGCAGTGCGGATGAGGCGGGAGGCCGTAGCACTATTGCGAGGCTCAATACCGAATCGTTCGCGCAGAGAGGTATTGGTCATGAACTCCCGGTTGACATACTTCAGGCAGGCATGCAGGTAGCAGGCACGGATGCGGTCAGCCTGGTCCATGTCGCGCAGTGAGCGGTGAGCAAAGAGGGCGACACGGGTTGCTTCTGGCGGGGCTTCAAACAGAGGAGCGGGAAGCTGGTAGATTTCCGTCTGGGCCACAACTTTGTCAACGCCGCTACCGCGCTCCTCGCAAATGCCGAGGCGACGCATGAGCGAAGCCAACCCTTCGTTGCGGGACTTGGGTGGGGTATCGAGGAATCGTTGGGTGTCGACGAGCGGTGGGCCAGGATTGGTAATTTCAATGCGGTCGATAAAAATCTCAACCATGGGGCCGGCACCGGAGACAAAAAGGTCTTGATGAATGAGGGCATTGGCCACCAACTCACGCACTGCCAACTCGGGATACATGGGCACGGTTTCGCGCAATGCCTGTCGAATCACCTCATTAGTAGGCAGCAGGTTATTTATGAACTCAATCAGGCCCTCGAAGCCATTGGCGTAGCCGCGGCCTCCCTCCTGCTCACGGATGGTATATAAGCGGCTGTTGTCGCGGTACTGGATAACGCGAATAGCTTTGCGGCGCAGCTTAGCGAAGTCCTTGAGGCGTTTAGCAAAAAGAATAGCGCCAAGATTAGTGATGTGCCACGAGCCCGTAGCAGAAAGCATTATCAGGTCATCCTCCTGCAAGCTGCTTAGGATGCCATTCTTATCAGAGGGCAGCGGCAGCTTTAGTAAATCGAAGTAGGCCGGATAATCGAGCAAACGCAGCACCTCATCCGGTGAAAGGTCTTCGGCAGCTAGACCCTCCTCGAAAGGTGTCTGGTCGAAAATGCGCCACAGTTCCCGCTCCTTCTGAGGAAAGTCTTTAAGCTTTTTCTTGTAAGAGCCCACCCGAATGAATTCTTCGCTCTGGAAGCGCACCGGATGACGAAAGGCCCGTTCGATTTCGAGGACAACCACCGCATGCCCCTCCAACTGCACCTCGTAAAAGGTGAAATGAATTTTGGGCGTGAGCATACGCAGAAGCCAGCTCTCCAACTCCTCGCCACCGATTTTACGCTGGTGGGGTTGGAATGAGGTACCTACTATACCGTGGGTTACATCGTCAATGCCCCAAATCAAATAGCCGGTGGCTTTACCAGCCAAAGCAGCTGAATTTGAGAGTGCTGATAGGTACTCGCCAATTTCCGCCGGCTCGGAATTGTTCGTCTTAAACTCCAACCACTCCGTTTCACGGGGCTGCTTGCATAACTCGGTGACGAGACTAGCCAGATATTCAGGGGAGCGGTCGGCGGGCATTAAGAGAGTTTAGTGTACTTCACAACCTGATATTCAACGCTATTTCCACATAGCTCTTTGCGTTGTCATCATCGTCAACGAGCGTTTGTAGAACATTAGCAAAGTTCGCCAACTCTCGCGACTTCAGGTACTGCTTATTGTCGTCTTTACCGATAAACGATGAATCAAGGCAGAGGTCGATGGATTTGACGATGGTGGTGAGGGTAGTTGGCACATCGAAAAGCTGCACTTCGACCTTAGCAGAAAGGTCCTGTTCAGGCGGGTCGATGCGAAAGTGGAAGGGGTACCCGCGCTTTTGAGAGTTGGCCATTTCGGTGGCAGCAGCCTGAAGGTTGTGGTGGCGATTGTAGCGGGCCACAAAGTCATTCACGCCATTGCTGCTCAGGTCCGCAGGCAGGAGTACATTCAGTTTAAAGCTGCGGACGTGTATGGGCTGGCTTTGATTTTGGAGGTATACTCGCCCATCTTGATGGAGGTATTTGCAAAGGGGCCGCACGAAGTTATGATAGTACCCCACTGCCAAGGCGGTAGAAGGCAAAAAGCCTAACTCGCTCTGACTCGACAGCTTTTTGATAAGCTGGCTAATTTGTTTGCAGACAGTGGGCAGTGAGTTGTGCTTGCCCAACTCCAATGTGTAAAAGCTCACATTGATGCCATTAAGGTCAGAGGGCAAGGCCGTGCCGGTTTCGGCCAGTAGAAAGACGCGGTTAGGGCTAACTGC
This sequence comes from Hymenobacter monticola, assembly GCF_022811645.1. Classification (NCBI taxonomy): domain Bacteria; kingdom Pseudomonadati; phylum Bacteroidota; class Cytophagia; order Cytophagales; family Hymenobacteraceae; genus Hymenobacter; species Hymenobacter monticola. The sequence continues at coordinate 4,658,592 of NZ_CP094534.1, forward strand.
TCCGAGAAACAGGCCAAACTCAAAAATAACGTTGTCGCGTGGGGTACGCTGAGTGGTACCCCGGCTTTCGCGCAGGTCATCTTGGGTAGCAATGAGAATACCAAAATCGCACACCCTGGCCTCCTTCAACAAGGACGCCAGGCCGCTCTTATTCTGTTCGAAAATGCCGGGCCAAGCCCGGCAACTGGCCACATCAGCCAATTCCCCCGCAACCAAATCAAGTGTGGTGAGTGCCTCAGACGACGAGCCTATGAACAACCGGGGCTTCGTGGGTTGGCTATCCATAGATGACACTGGCTTTACTGAGGGCTAAAAATGCTTCGCTGGGGTTACTGAAGGTCTTTTGATAGTAGGAAGTGCTTTCTACTTCTTCCGCCAAGTCCATTAGAATATCGTCCAGTTCTTGGCGCAGCTTACGAAGCTCCGTTACCAATGTCGCGTCGTTTTCATCAAACAGCTTCTCTGAGTTGTCAGGGCTGCTCAGGCCCCGGCGGTAGGCCTGATTGGTTACAACCTTATCTAAGTGGTTGCGGGTGTTAACCAGCATGCTCATGCGGCGGGCAGCTGCAACTGAGTAGTTGGTTTGGGAATATTCTGCATCAGCCATATGGTACATCACGCTGGTGATGAGAAAGCTGGACAGCTTAATCTGAGGGGCCGCATCCGAACGCAGGGTTTTGAGCAGACGGATAATGCGCTTGTAGCCGCCCCCTACCCGTGTATCCTTCAGGTTAACCTGGTGCATATGGCTGAAAGGGTTGTCGAATTCACCGAATTTGCACTTGTTATGGAGCCAGATTTCCCGGTGCTGCTTTAGACCTGACTGCTGATAGGCATAGTTATCGTACCAACTGCACATGATGATGTCGAAGCTACGACTGAGGGAGCCGCCGCTAATGTTGAGGCATTTGCAGCCTGAAGCGTCAACGGTTGCGGTTGGGTATGCGCTTCGCAACTTAGCTTCAATATTGGTCCGGGCGTCCTTGAGTAGGTTGATAGTGGATGTTAACTGGTCGGCAGTGAACCCGCTCTTTAGATTAGCAATTGTGCGGACTACCAGAATATCAAGGTCGCTGTGCAGCTTGATATGGGTGTTGAGGGGAACTGAACCCTGATAGTCAAACTGGAACGCTATCGGCAATGTGTCAATCTGCGCCTGTACGCGCTTGGCCTCATCGTATGACTTGTTGGTATAGCTCGCGCCAATAGGCTCCATGGCCTCGTAGACGTACTTAACGCTGGCGCGAGCCTCCTTACTGAACGACTCAGTGACAACTGCCCGGCTAAGCGCTACATCGTATCGTCGGCTGCGAAGGTTCTGGAGACGGACTTGGTAATCTTTGCGCTTAGCCATACTAACAGTGGGTTTAAGTGTCCTCAAACTTACCATTAATATTAGCAAATAGCAAAGAATTTTTGCTAAAAAAATGCACAAGGCAACTTGACACCCTTCTTAATCTGCAAGAAAGAAGGGCACCTGTACTTGCATGATAAAGACCAGTAGCAAGCTTCTAGCGTGAGCACCAAAATCACAAAACAGCGGCTCACCTACTCGTTTCCTTGTATGTCAATAACAACAGCTTTCTTAATGACTAGGATGGCGTGCTGTAAGTCTGAAATAGCCCATTGCTGACTTTCACAGAGCCCTTCTAAAATAGATGGACTAATCTATTTTAGAAGGGCCCTACCTTGTCTAAATGCCTTCTATAGACTCTACAAACTTCATTAGAGCAGAAATATTTCTAAAAATCAAAAAGCTTTCCTCCCGATTAAGAGTTTTATTGTCATGAGCTAAGCTTTGATTATTTCTCACATAATTGAATTTTGACAAAAGGCTAATTGAAGATTTCAAAATAAGTTCGGACATATCTGATTTGATTAAGGAAGCTGCCTGCAAAGCTTTGACATACTTACCAAATACGCTATTCAATGGCTCATCCCTGTCAGCAGCAATGCCACGCTTTTCGCACAGGTGGCGAAAGTATTTCATCAGATAGGTATGCAGTCGGTCAAGTCCCGCTTCTGGCTGGCCATTTTCAATGTTGTCCTTGATTTGGCTGGCTAGCAACTGGAAGTTCTCGTCTTTGGCAATTACTTGAGCAGTTTCAATGTGTTCTACATCCGTCCTGCCTTTTAGACGCTCACTTATTTGACAAGCCTCTTCGTAAGCTTTTTGCTCGACTTCTGATATTTCAGCCCCAGCATCATCCTTACGATACTTCCAATAGCCGAGCATGTCGTGAGTAAGCTTGCCTACTACCTGGTCAGATTCCTTGGCCCAGAACGAACGAAGTCTATTTGCTTTGGAACCGGAGTTTAGATTATATTTTTCGTCTTGAATATCAAGCTTAACGCTATCCAATGCGAAGGCTTGAAAGGATTTATCCGAGAAGTCTAATACAAAGCCATTAGCCATGTTAAAGGCTTTTTCCAGCTTGTGTTTATCCAGAGGAGTTAATGACGACATTGTTAAAGGCCTTGTGTTTAATGCATAAGACTAAGCATCGCGAATCACTAAATCGGTCTAAGCCAATGCAGCATCGAGAGTGACATTGCTTAGGCTGAAGTCTTTCCGGCGCAGGGCTTTGATTTTTTCCTGTTGGTGCAAGAGCAGCTGCTGGAAGTTGGGGTTGCCGTCGCTTAAGGAGATGGAGCGGGCGGCACCGGCTTTCCAGTCGGCTCGGAACAGGTCTTCGGGAAGTACTTGCTCGCCGCTGGGCAGGGCGACAAATGCGCAGACGGGGTACTGCTCCGTGCGCTCTTGGGAGCCAGTGGCCAGAATAGTGGATACTTGGGCGGTGACGAGGGCAAGGACCTGCGCATTCTTTCCAGCGAGAGTCATGGGCAGCGGAGCGGCAAAACCCGTTTGGCCGCCGAACTGAGCCTTGCGGCAGAGCTCCACCAACTCATTGAAGAATGTATTGCCGAAGCCGAAGTATTCGAACTTCTCACCGAGTTTAGCATCGGCGACCCTGCCCTGTTCGAACGTAAAGGCGCGGTCTTGGTAGAGGCTGGCGCTTATTCCGAAGTCACGGCTAACGGATTCAGGCAGTGTGAAGGTGTGAACGTTCTGGTTATGGTCGTGGTGCATGCTGCCTCCTAATGCTTCGGCCATGGTGATAGCAAAAAGCTGCAGATACTGCACCTCGGGTGAGGCGTAGAACCCGGCCATGTCTTTTACCAGGTCGCGCACTTCGGTGCCCACGCTGCGTGCCAAGTAGTCGTTTTCGGCGGTGACCATCTTGATGGCCTCGTTGATGCGGCCCAGGGCCTGCTCTACCCGCTTTTCTCTCAGGCTGTCGTTCAGCTCGCTGATGATGTTTTCGAACTCCCCACCCTTTTCTTCTTGAACGGCGCCGAGGACGCGCATTTTTAAGTCGTACACCAGGGCGTCGCGGAGCTGCTCGGGGACGTGCTGGAAGGTGACGGTGAGCAAATAATTGCGGACCATCTCATCCACACGCTCGTCGAGGCGCTGCATCACGCGCTGGTCGGAAATGGCGTTCATGACGTAAAAATTGATAACCGTCACGTCTTTCTCTTGCCCGTAGCGCCATACCCGACCAATGCGCTGCTGCAGGCGCGAGGGGTTCCAGGGCATGTCGAAGTTGATGATTTTGTGGGCGAACTGTAAGTTGATGCCTTCACCACCGGCTTCGGTGGAAATCATGAAACGCACCTTGTTTTTGAACTTGCTGACCTCGCGCTGCCGGTCTTCGATGGAGATGGCGCCTTGAATTTCGGCAGTGTGCTCCCGACCGCCTAAGGCCTCACGCAGCACCTCCAGCGTTTTGACGAACTGGGTGAAGATGATGAATTTGCTGTCTTGGTGCTCGGGTTCGTTTACCAGCTCCTTGAGGCGGTCGACCTTAGTATCAATCTTCTGCTTCTCCAGACCAGCGCCTACAGCGACAATCGCGCGCAGGCTTTCGGCTTCTCCTTTGAAATACTCATCGGAGCTCATTTGCTTGATGAGCTTCTGGATGTCGCGTTCTTCGCGCTCGTCCTTGAGCGTTTCATCGTCTTTGTCGTCGTAGAAGGCGTCGATGGGGGGAATTTCTCCGGAGTCTTCGGCAGCTTGCATCATGCGGTACTGCAGGCGTGCGCGCATGGAACGCAGTACGTTTTTCCAGCTTGAAGCAAGCATTTTCCGGTAGATACCGGATACGAAGCCAATTTGCACGGCTAGCTTGCCTTGGGCCCGTTGCTGGGCCTGGTGCAGGCGCTCGATGTAGGCCACTACCAGCTCGCAGAATTCTAGTTCGGGGGCAGACAGCTCGACTTTTTCGGCTTTGGCCATTACGTCGCGGAACAAGGGAGTGCCTTTGAAGTCGGTGACGCTAAGCTTGTCGTTGCGGTAAACGAACTCCTGCAATATTTCGGGCTGGCTGATGCGCTCGTGCGCCAGGGGGCGGTCATTGGTAGGGAAGCGGGCTTGGTCGAGCAGGTGCAGCAAGTTGATGAACTTGTTGCGGTCGCCGCTGTGGGGCGTGGCGGAGAGCAGAAGCAGTTTGTTGATTTTTTCAGCTTTGCGCATGTCGCGCAACAGCTTCCACAACTGAACAGCATCGTTGGAGGCACGGTGGCACTCGTCGACAATAACCAAATCGTAGGGCGCCATGTGGCGCATGATGGCATCTTCCATGTCGCCTACCACGGCGGCGAAGTAAGAGGCAATAAGGAGGTTGCAGCCCTGGGAACCATTGCTGAAAGCCTCGGCGCCGGGGATGGTATCATGCTTCCAAACGCGGAAGTTGAGGCCAAACTTCTCTCGCAATTCCAGCAGCCACTGTGCTTTCAAGCTGGCGGGTACGAGGATGAGAACCCGGGCCTTGTCGCCCAAGCGGCGCACCACGTCTTTGATGATGAGGCCGGCTTCGATGGTTTTGCCTAGTCCCACGTCATCGGCTAGGAGCAGGTTGCCGTCGCTCTCCGCGCTGATGAATTTTTTGAGTGCCAGCAGCTGGTGGGGCACCGGACGAATACGGTAATCTTCGAACTCCCCGGTGAGGCAGTTCTGGGCGTAGAGGTAGTTGCCAAGAAAGCGGGCTTTCACTTTAGCCAGCGCGGCACCTTGGCCCGAAGCCAAAAGAGTGAGCGGGTCGACAACTCGGGTCAGGTCGGCGAGCTTAACCACGACGATGGCGTCGTTGAAGATGACGCGGGCATTTTCACCGTCAATCTTAAAGATTTCGCCGCGGCCTTGGTCGGGGTGGTTTACGGCATCACCGGGTTGTAGATTTTCCATATTCTGAAAGGTTTGGGCTTTCTGCCAGCTGTTTTCAGCAGCGTTGACCATGAGGGCAAGGTGGGGGTCGTCGGTGGTGCCGGTTTGAATGACTAGGGGTGACTCGGTGTTGCGATGCAGCCAGGCGTTGGCGGTGAAGTTGGCGCTGCCGGAGAAGACAACGGTGTTGCCGTTGGTGAGGTAGAACACATATAGCTTGGTATGCATGATGCCCTCGCCTTCGGGGCCCGAGCTGGTACGGAACTGCCCCACGGCCTCAATCTTGCCCCGGATGCGGCCGCGGGTGTAGACGTTGCTGTTAAAGCTGTAGTCGGAAACGACACGAACCCCGAAGCCATAGGTACGACTGAGCTGATTCAGCTCTTCGCTCATGTACTCGTCGACGTAGGCCACACTGAGCAAGACCTCCCGGCTTTGGCTGGCGTATTTTTTAAATAGCGCCAAGCTGGGGGCCGGCTCGTTGACGGTTTGCATTTTGTAACTGCGGTTGGTGGCGGCGGTAGGAGAATTGTCTAGCTCAAAGATGAGCATATCGGTCTTGGCCAGGGTGCTCCACTCCCACCCGTCGGTGTGCTGGCGGGTGCGCACTTGGATGCCCCGGGCAAACAGCAGCTCGTCGAATTGGGACATAAAAGCCGTGGTGCGATTGCTGCGTCCGAAGCGAGACAGCAGGGTATTTAGCTGCATGCGGACCCCTTGGGTGGGTGCGGCAAGAAGTTGACTGTGCAGCTCGTCAACAAATGTTTCGGGGGCGGCCATGGAGCATAAAAGTGTTAAAGTGGAGCGTAGAATTAGCAGACCTTACGGGCGGCTTCGGCAGCAGGAATTTGGGTGCCGTCGGGAAGCTGCAGAAGCCACTGGCCGGTGATGGGATGGTGGAAGGCGTAGGCTCCTGGGCGGCATTTTTGGGTGCGGTGCTGCAGGGCTTGGATTCCGGCCATCAGACCATGCCGGCGGGTGCGGAGGTAGACGTGCCGGGAACAGCTGACGCGAAACAGACACTGGCGCCGATGAGCAGACGGCCACACCCACCAGTAGAGCTTGATTAACCAGAGGAGCGGCAAACCAGGTAGAATTAAGCAGGCTGGCTTTGGAAGACGACCATGGAGACGGACGTGTTGGTGGCGGGAGTCGCGCCGAGGCCAAAGCAGCCGTTGGTGCCGGCTCGGGTGGTGTAGACGCGCTCGATGCGAACGTAGTACCAGCCACTGGCGGCGTATTGGGTGACGAGTTGCTCTAGCTGGGCAGCGGCGTGCTCGGCCGTTTCGCTATTGCCGATAGAAGCGGTGAAGGGGACGACTTTGTATTGCATGTAGCTTTTAAATCAAATAGGCGGAGAGATGGCGAAGAATTGATTAGCGGGAAGCCAGAATGGGGTTGCGCTTGCTGGTGCGGCCGTTGGTGGGGTTGCCGGTGAGGTGGCAGTAGCGCTCGGGGTAGTCTTCGTTGCCGAACTCAGCCCACTTTTTGTATGCGGAATAACTGAATGGACGGTCGGGGTTGAAAGCAATGGTGGCTCCGGTGCGGATGCAATACCCTTGTTCCGGCTTGGAAGAGGCCGGTTCGCGGTGGAAATTGGATGGCGCGGTGGGGCGAGCTACCGGAGCCTGATAGGTTTCGCGCCGCTGGTAGGGCTGGCTTACAGAGGGCGCTGGCGCCGTGGGGGGTGCGAATGGCGCCGGCGCCGGCTCGGCAACGAATGCAGGCTGGGGCGCTAGGCGGGCTTCGACTTCTTGGCGGCTGGGGCGCACCTGGGCCAACGTTTGGCTAAACTCAACCTCTTTGGGTAGGCTGGAGAGGCGGCAGCTTTTGTATGGGCGGTTGTGGAGCACCTCCTCGATGGCGTCGAAGACGATGGTGGGCTCCAGGTGGTCTTTGCCGCCCACTATCTTGGACATGAAGCCGGTGCGCATTTTGAAGACGGGGCGCTTGGCGAAGATGACATCGTGGGAATTGGCCACAAGCATGGCCTGCTCAAAAGCTTGGTCTTCGAGGCTTTTGCGGTTGATGGTTTCGAGCAGCTTCTCCATGATAGGGGCATTCTCGCTGTAGACCCCGAACTCAATGTTGTTGCGGAAAGAGTAGTCGTAGAGGTTGATGGAGGTGACCACGCCTTTTACCTCGTTGCCGTAGTACTTGGCGTGAAGGTTGGGAGCATAGATGACCGTGACGTTGGGGAATTTGGTGAAGTAATCTAGGTCGGTGCGGCTGACGCTGCGGGTGATGTTGCCCTCGTTTTTGCCGAATACCACGATGAGCTCCAGCTCGGGATTGTGGGCGTGGCGGTCGAGTATTTCGCGGAAGTAATTATCCAGCTTGATGTAGGGGGAGACCAGTAATAGCTGGCGCTTGGCTTCGAACAGGATGTCGTAAACGACTTCTTCGAGTTCTTTGCCGGTAACGAACTTGGACATTGGGATTTGGTGAAAAAATGGGTAGATAGCACTACTTGGCAGCAAGCTGCCGGTATTTGACTCGGGGTAGCCAATGAGTAGTAGGCAAAAAGGGAAGCTACTCCTCAGTTTCGGTGACAGCTTCGTCGCGGCGGCGCTGCTCTTCTTCGCGTTGCTGGGCTTGACGCTGTTCCTCCTCTTCTTCCTCCTGGCGTACTTGCCGGCGGTGGTCCTCGTCCTCCTGCTGCACGCGGGCTTCTTCGGTGGCATTGGCTTGGAGTTGGTCTTCGTGCTCCTGCACCACATCGGCTTCGCCGGTGGCGTCGGAATCGGTGGAGCAGGAACCTTCCTCGCCTTGGATGCGCACAGTGTAGTCGGCGCCTACGTCGCTAGTGAAACTGGCGTCGCCGTCCTCGATGTCGGGGCCGTTGTAGTGGGTTTCATCGAGCCAGCCGCCGTTGGGCCAGTGGATTTTGACCAGGTGGTTGTCTTCGACGTCGACGAGGAGGGTGTAGGTGGAATTGGTGCCGGTGGGCGAATAGTAGTAGGTGACCTCGGCACAGTAGGTACCATCGGCGTAGCCGCTTGATGGGGAGGAGTCTTCCGCTTCAGCGCTTTCGTCGGAATCGGCGGAGGCGTTGGAGCAACTGCTAAAAGATAGAGAAGCAGCTAAGGCAAACCCTAGCGCGGGCAGGTAGAGGTGGCGCATGAGCATGGTAATGAAAGCATGAGGTGGCTTCCTCCGCGTATTTACAGAGTCAGGACAACTAAGGCTATTTGAGGGCTGCAACAGCTTTAGGCCCGGAAGCAGGCGCGTTCATCATGTCCAGCACTGCTTTCTCAATGATACCAGGAGGCACGTTGTTGAGCAGCAACTTATAGTGTTCGGCGGGGATGCCCATCTCCTGAAACCACTTGTTCCAATACCGAAGAATTAACTGCTCGTGCGTGGCGTCGTTGCCGTGAGGGGCTAATTCTAACACAACTACCCGCAAATCGGGGTATTTCTGGCTGGCCATCATCCCGTAGTTTTCCCTGTCGAACGTACCGATGGGGTCGGGCTTGTGAGAGAGCGTATTGACCTGGCCGTAGGAGGTGCGGTTGCCACTAAAAGGCCGTTTTTTGAGAATATCGACGGAGAAGTCGTTGTACCCGTCGGTAACAATAACCAGCGTTTGCACCACACTGTCCAGCGGGGCTTTCTTGCCCGTGAGCAGGTACATTGGCAGCTCGGTTTCGAAGAAGCTCCAGATGTCAGCACCAGTATAGCCTTGCTGGGCCGCCTGGGCCTGGGTTTGAGAATAGAGCTGTACCGTTTGTTGCAAGAGCGAATCGGTGAGGCTTTCTACGCGCTTTTGCTGCTTGTTATTGAGGGGCAAGGCGGCCATATCCACCATGAAATCGGCCTGGTGGTTGGATTGCGCATCGGACGTACTGCCTCGTTGGCGGGACACCAGTACCGAAAGCTGGTCGCGAGAGTTAACGTAGAAGTTGTGCTTGACCTGCTGCTTGAATACTTCTGTCACTGCTTTAATATCCTGCAGGTCGCGCACGGCCTGAGGGCCGCGGCCCAACTTTGGGTCGATACGGTTGGACAAGTCGAGCAGGACCGTGATGTGATGCTGGGCTACGGCCTTGGGAGGGGGCGGCGGCGGGGTAGTGTAAACAAGGGCCATGACCGCACCAATGAATACCACTACCGCCAGCGTCATGAGTAAAATAAACTTCTTATTCATACAGCTATGCTCTTAGAGGGCACTCGGCTTGAGTTGCTTTTGGACTTGTTGTAAATATTCTTTGACAAGGTCCGTAGCCTCGTCCTGCCGTTCCTTAACACGCATTTGCGTGCCGCTAATGAACTCCAGCCAGCCTTTGGTGAATTGGGCTATTTCGCCTTCAAACTCGGACCACATGATGGTTTTTTGGCTGAGACTGGATTCCAGCTTTTTGATAAGGGCAAGGTTGGCGTCAAGCTTGGTGCGCAACTCTTCGAGCTTTTCGCGCCACTGCTGAATCTCGGCGGTGAGTTGGTCAATCTTGCGCTTGCGGCGGCGGATGGCTGCTTGAATGGGCTGGGAGTTCTTGGCCTGCTCGGCTACAGAATTAACCATGAGGCCCCAGAGGATGTACACCAGAAAGCCCGCTGCCAATACTATCCAAAAGTCGATGTCGCTGAGGAGCTGGGAGGTGTGCCAAGGCTCGGTGGCAACGCCCGTTTTGAGTTTTAGGTCGTAGAGGTTGTAAGTGATTTTGCCGGCGAGGAGGGCATCGAAGCCGAAGGCGCCTAAGGTGAGGGCCGTCGCCATCAGCATGTTTTTGCGCTGAAATGCCTTGTGAATCATGTAGCCAAGGCTTAGAAACACAAAGGGAATGAGCAGCACCAAGGGCAGCGTTAGGCCGCCTTGCTCGCGGGCATGCAAAAAGGCTTTGGGGTCGAAAACGTTACTGAACAGCACCGACATATCGCCGTTTTGCTGCAGGGCTTGCAAGTCCTGCGCAGCATTGCGGAAGAAGGCGGAATAGCTGGTTGAAACGTAAAAAACAATCAGGTAAAGAGTGAGGAAAATCAGAAACAGTGAGCTGATGGCAAACTCAAACTGGCTAAATTCGTCGTTCTCTAGCTCGTACTTTTTTGGGTTGCCAGGAATTTCATCAATCTCGTCTTTGAGTTGCTGAATCTGCTCTTGGCGAGACTGTATTTCTTCGTTTTCGATAAGGGCGACCTGGCGTATTAGGGGCTCGTTGGCTTCGGTGAGCTCCGCAATTTTGCCGCGGTACTCCGCTGCCCGGGTGCCGAGGCGGCTGACGTGCTCTTGGTGGAGCATGGTCAGGTTAACGGTAAGGGCTTGGGGCGCGGCATCAGACTTGCCGGCGGCTTGGAAGCCACGGTTGCGCAATGCGGCTTCGTCGGTGCCAAGCTTGGAATCGGTGGCGGCGAGCAATTCGTCCAGATTGTCGGGGGAGTCGACGCCGGGTGCTTTGCCTTTGGAGGAAGTAAAAATATCCATGCAGTAACAGGTAATGAGTGAGAGAAAATCTGATTGAAGAGCAATGAAGTGCTTGCCGGAAGTAATTCCGACCGGCACATCGTTGCCGGAGCTAGGCGCTAGAGGCCAAGCCCGTTTTTGTAGTTTTCCATCTCCTTTTTCAGGGCGTTGAGCTTCCTGGTGAAGGTTTTTTGGATGGAGTTTTTCTCCTTCTCCAATTTGGAGGCGGGGTCGAGGCTTTCCTTCCGGTAAAACACGGTGACGGCGTTGCGGGAGGCGTTGCCTTTGTGCTGGAGGAAGTGGACGTAGGTTTTGTTGTAGAGGTCGTTGAGGGAGGCACCGAACACGGGCTCGAACACGCTGAGTGAGCGGTTGGTATTTTCCGTCAACTCACAGGCGCAGTCGTAGAGGTAGAGGTCGGTTTCGTCCTTCCAGTGACTGCAGTTGTAGAGGTACAGGTCTTCGAGCAGCTGGGCGGCAAAGACGTGCTTCTTGTTTTGGAGACCGAAGTAGAGGATGGTGCCGGCTTTGGCTAGCAGCCACTCTTTGCGGAAGTGGTGTTGATGCTTCACTTCAGCCAGCATTTCCTCGCTGCTGCGGTAGTGCTCGGGCTTGAGGCCGATGGGGCGCAGCTGGCGAAAGCCCCCTTCCTGGGCAACCAGGCACACCTGCGTGCCCTCGTGCAGCTCGATGCGTTGGTTGTCGCGGGTGTCGTAGAAATGGCCTTGCCGGAATACAGCATTACGGGTTTCGAACATGGTTGCAGAAGAAAGGAGGATGGGAGGACGAAGCAGCTAGGGGATACTACTCGTCAAATTGGATAGCATCGAACAGGTCGGGCGGCGCGTTTTCTAGGGTGAATGCAGGTCGGCGCGGGCGGCCCCGCTTGGCCTTGGGCGGGGCTGAAGTTTCAGCTTCGGCCAGCTCCAGTTCGGCTTCTTCGGCGGGCTCGGTGCCGACAGGCGGGGCCAGGGCCTCGCGCAGGGCGGTTTGGAGCAGTTGCTCGGCCAGCCGGCGGCTCTCGCGGATGCGCTGCTCCAATGCGTCGCAGTGCTGCATAAGCTGCTCTAGTTTTGATACGATGCGGCGCTGCTCAGCTAGTGGAGGCAGGGGTATCAGAAGCTTATTTAGAATTCGGTGGTTCAGGTTGTTCATTGTTGAACCGACCGAAGCGCTTAGTAAGTAATTTTTAGAATATTCAGACCTAAACACTCTTACAAAATACTCGTTGTCAATGAGTTTATTGAGTTTCATGAAAAAGGAGCCGGTTCCACATAACCAGCCATCTTCTTTATCAGTAACGATAGCGCAGCGGCCCATTTCGCCTCTTCTTGCTGCTACAATATCTCCTGCATCCAGTATATAGCTAGTCAATCTTTTCTTGGTATCTGGAGTAACCGTCATCTTCTCTGAAGGGACAATTTTGCCCTCCACGATATTCATTGGATTAACCAATGGTATCCCGCCAAAAACGTAATCATGCTTATGTAGCATGGAGCCAAATGGGCCTGTTGAAGCAGAAACCATAAGTTCCTTAAGCTCACACCATGCCCAATTCGCGGGGATTTCAAACGGTCCTTCCACCGCTTCTACCTCTTCCTCAAACAAGGCACCAGCCTTGCCCTTTTTCCCCGTTGCTGCCTTAGCCGCTTGCAGCTTCTTCAGCAGCAGGGCGGCGGGTTCGTCGGTGGGGTCTTGGGGGAGTAGTTGGCCTTGCATGGCCTCGCGTAGCAGGGCTTGGCGGAGCTGGGTGAGGTGGACGATTTGCTGGTCGTGTTCTTCATCAATGCCTTTTAGATTTTGGCACAGTTGATAGGCATTGAAAAGCACTTGACTTTCAAGCAGGTTTTCTCCTTTTACTAAGGCTTCGAAATCTTCTACCAGTTGTTGCTGCTCAAGCAGAGTGGATGGCAATGGAACCTCGATGCTCAAAAAGCCTTTGGTGTCAAGGTTACGTAGTCCGGTTGTTGTTTTCTGCGTGTCAAACTTCCAAGCAAGAGCTTGTGGCGACTTTAAAAACAAGTCCAAATACGCCGGCCAAATACGCTTCTGGTCCGGACGCAACACCAATAAGAAATTGGAGGCAATGACGTAAGGAAAGGAGGAATCTGATTTGAAAACTTGGCTTTTACCAACCAAATCAAGACTGCCATTTGATTTTATGACAACAACGTCGTTGTCCATCAAATTGAAGTTGTCAATCTCCTTTTGCGTGAAGCAACGCTCCTCCGCTTTCTCAAAATCGATAAACCCAAATCTGATATCAGGGCTTCTCAACACTTTTGCATTAATGCCTCCGTCAAAATAGTCGCTCCCCCAAGAACCACCTTTCGATTCGGTAAGGAGATTTCGAAGCGGTTTAGCTGGGTATTTCCGACGTAATTCGTCGAAAAACATCGTCTTCAAGAATGGAATGGTATTGCCTTCACGCTTGCGTAAAGCGTCAAACGCTCTTGTAACAGCTATACGATTCATACCAACTCCCCTTTCAACGCATTCAACAACGCCTCACTCTTCGAAAAGCTCTGGCCCAACAACTCAATCAGCTCGGCGCTGGTGTATTCGTGCGCTTCCTCGACCTGGTGCGGATTCTTAATATCTAGGTCGTAGTTGCGGTCAATAATTGTTTGAATAGGTACGCGCCAGGCCACTTCGCTCTCCTCGCGGTTTTTCCACCACGCCTCAAGGGGCTGAAACTCGTCTCGGCGAATGGTTTTGGTTTTGGAGTAGGACTTCTGGCCCTCGGGCAGGCGGTGCTGGTAGTACCAGATTTCCTTGGTGGGCGTGCCCTTGGTGAAGAACAGCAGGTTGGTGGCCACCGTGGCGTATGGCTGGAACACGGAGTTGGGCAGGCGCACGATGGTGTGCAGGTTGCAGTCTTCGAGCAGCTTTTGGCGCACCCGCTGCTTCACGCCCTCGCCGGTGAGGGAGCCATCGGGCAGCACTACGCCGGCGCGGCCGCCGTCCTTGAGCAGGTGCATGATGAGGACAAGGAAGAGGTCGGCCGATTCCTTGGTGCGGAAGTTGGCGGGGAAGTTGGCTTCGTTGCCGTTGGCCACCACGCCGCCGAAGGGCGGGTTGGCGAGCACCACGTCGACCCGGTCTTTCTGGGAGTAGGCGCTCAGGGACTGGTCGAGCACGTCGCGGAAGGTAATGTTGGGCACCTCCACGTCGTGCAGAATGAGGTTGGTGGTGGCCAGTAGGAACGGCAGGGGCTTGTACTCCCACCCTTTCACCTTCTGGAGCTCCTGCTGGTCGGCCACGGAGGTAGCCTGGCTTTTGAGGGTTTCGACAGCGGAGGTGAGGAAGCCACCGGTGCCGCAGGCGGGGTCGAGGATGGTTTCGCCGAGCTTGGGAGCCAGGATGTCGCAGATGAAGTTCGTGACAGCACGGGGCGTGTAGAACTCGCCGCTTTTGCCGGCGCTTTGCAGGCCCTTGAGGATGCTCTCGTAGATGTCGCCAAAGGCGTGGCGGTCTTTAGCGCGGTTGAAGTCAATTTCGTTGAGCTTGTTGAGCACCTTGCGCAGGTTGCCGCCCGACTTCATGTAGTTGTTGTTGCCCGAGAATACTTCGCGCACGATGAGGGCACGGCGGTTGCCGGTGCTTACGTCGAGACCGCGCAGGGCGGGAAACAGGTCGCGGTCGATGAATTCGAGTAGGGCGTCGCCGGTCATGCCTTCGTCGTCGGCAGCCCAGGCGTCCCAACGGTACTCGGCGGGAATGGGCGACTGGTATGCGTCGTCCATGAGCTCGAGCTCCTGGTCTTTGTCGGAGAAAATCTTGAAAAACAGCATCCAGGCGAACTGCTCGATGCGCTGGGCGTCACCGTTGAGGCCGGTGTCCTGCCACATGATTTTCTCGATGGATTTATAGAGCGATGAAAGGTTAGACATTCAGGGGAAAGTGTAAATAATTCTTAAAATGGTGCGAATAAGCAGAACAGGCTGCCAATGTATGCAGCTCGCGCTTTACATGCACTATGGTGCAAAAAAATCAGACGGGTGTGAGGATTTTAGGCGGAGCGGTATAGCTCTTGCTCCAGCTCTTGGATGGCTTGCTGGTACTTGGTTTTGCCGCCGAAGCCTTTCACAATCTCAACGGGCGAACCAAGCTGGGTGAGCGGGTACACTTTCAGTACCTCCATGCTTTCAAGCTCCTCCAGGCCCTTGTCGGCGTACTTCTCGGACAGGGCTTCGAGAACCTTGCGGGCCTGGTCGCCATACTTGGTGAAGTAGTTGCGCTTCTTCACGTTGTTGAGCCGCTCTTTACGGGTGAGCGGGGGCTGGTCGTAGGCGACGTGGCAAATGAGGTCGAACAGGTCGACGTCGTGACTGACCGAGGCCTGCAGCTTTTCGACGGGGACGCCCTGCTCCTCCAGCTCCTGCAGGATGGCAGCTTTGCGGTCGGTGGCCTGCCAAGTGGTGAGGAACTCCTCGAGCGTAGGGAACTGCTCTTTTATCTGCTGGCGGGCGTAGTCGGTGAGCTTTACTGTAATGGGCTTGCCGTGTTGGTCGAAGTGCATCTCGCGCTCCATGAGCACGGACACGTCCACGTTGTTGACGTAGATTTTGTAGGCGGGCGGCGGAGGCGGATTGGGGCCGCCTCCACCGGGCTGGCGGATTCTGGGGCCATCGGGGCCAAGCTGGTCGTCCTCTTCTTCCTCGTCCTCCACTTCCGGGAAATCAACTACCTCACCGGTTTCGATATCAATTACGGGCTGGTCATCATCTTCCTCCCCTCCTTCTCCAGCACCTTCGGGTTCGAGGTCGTCATCTTCGTCAACTTCCTTGATGCGGATGGGGTCGCCGTCGAAATCAGGGTCGGCGAAGAGGTTGGTGGCCTGGCGGAAATCGAGGATGGTGAAGAACATCTTACCGTACTCCTCGTTGATGCGGGTGCCCCGGCCGATGATTTGCTTGAACTTGGTCATCGAGTTGATGTTGCTGTCGAGCACAATCAACTGGCAGGTTTGCGCGTCGACGCCGGTGGTCATCAGCTCGGAAGTGGTGACGATGACGGGGTATTTCTGCTCGGGGTCGATGAAGTTGTCGAGCTCCTTTTTGCCGATTTCGTTGTCGCCCGTGATGCGCATGACGTAGCGGTGGTCGGCTTTTACCAGGTCGGGGTTCTCGTTGACGAGGGCCTTGCGCATGCGCTCGGCGTGGTCGATGTCGACGCAGAACACAATGGTTTTGGCTAGACGATTAAAGCCCTTGAGAAACTCGGACACCTTGCGGGCCACCAGCTGGGTGCGTTCCTCGATAACAAGCTTACGGTCGAAGTCCTTGAGGTTGTAGATTTGGTCTACCACCTCCTGGCCGTGGACGTCGGTTTTGCCGGCTTCGGGACGCCAGCCGTCGAAGTCGACGTTCATGCCGATGCGCACCACTTTATAGGGAGCTAGGAAGCCGTCGTCGATGCCCTGCTTAAGGGAGTAAGTGTAGAGCGGGTCGCCGAAGTACTCGATGTTGCTGACTTCGGTGGTTTCGCGTGGGGTGGCGGTGAGGCCGATTTGGGATGCCTTCTTGAAGTAGCGCAGAATCTCGCGCCAGTTGCTGTCTTCGCGGGCGCTACCGCGGTGGCACTCGTCGACGATGATGAGGTCGAAGAAGTCCTCGCTGAACTGCTTGTAGATGTTGCTGGCTTCTTCGGAGCCGGACAGGCCCTGGTAGAGGGCCAGGTAGATTTCGTAGCTTTTGTCGACCTGGTGGTTCTGGACCACGGTCATCTTGTCTTTGAAGTGCTTGAAGTCGCCGCGCCGGGTTTGGTCGATGAGGGCGTTGCGGTCAGCCAGGAACAGGATGCGCTTTTTGGCACCCGATTTCCAGAGGCGGTGCACGATTTGAAAGGCTGTGTAGGTCTTGCCAGTGCCGGTGGCCATTACCAGCAGAATGCGGTCCTGGCCTTTGGCAATGGCCTCAATGGTGCGGTTGATGGCAATTTGCTGGTAGTAGCGCGGGCGTCGGCCGCTGCCGTCGGAGTAGTACGCCTGTTCGGCCATTTTGGCGGCCAGTGGGGACTCCAGGCCCTTGTACTTCTTGTATTTAGCCCACAGCACTTCGGGCGAGGGAAATTCATCGAGAGCCAAAGAGGTTTCGAGGGGGCCTTCGGTGACAGTTTTATCGTGGAATGCAAAGCCGTCGCCATTGGAGCTGAACACGAAGGGCAAGTCGAGGATGGCCGCGTAGTCCATGGCCTGCTGCATGCCCGAGCTGACGGAGTGCTTGTTGTCCTTGGCCTCCACCACCGCCATGGGGATGTTGGGCTTGTAGTAGAGGATGTAGTCGGCGCGCTTGGCTTTGCCACGGGCAGTGAGCTTGCCTTTGACGTAGATTTTGCCGTCAGTGAAAGAGACTTCCTCCAGGAACTGGCTGAGCTTATTCCAGCCAGCCTGTTCGAGCGCGGGGGTAATGAACTTGGTGCAGATGTCGCGCTCGGACATCTCTTTCTTGGCTAGCATAAAACTTATCGGGTAGAAAAAGTCTGCTAATGTAGCTGGGATTATTAACACTACAATAGACCCTTCTAGAGGTCAATTTTTTCTAATCCGTTGGTAATCGGTTTCAACTTCATGGCTAAGGTGAAGCATAATGTTTTTCAATAGACTGACTGCTATGTAATCAGTTATTGCAGAACCCACATATCAGCTTCATTTTATGGCCGTGAAAGTGCCACCATTGACCAAAACCGTAGGCTGCTCTTTGCGACATTGCCACTGCTAATTGCCAGAAATGGTACGGCTGCAAAAGCCAATCACTCAAGGGAGCTACTTGGGAGCTTAGGATTATAAATACCTGAGGGCTAGATTTGGAACCTACCTAATCCGAGTCATCCAATGCCAGTTGAGCGAATACTGATTTGGGGCAAAACCTACCCTGAGCTAAGCAAGAAACACGGCGAGGTCGTTTGCACTGCTGGCTGCCGAGAGGATGGCACCCCCATACGACTCTACCCGGTGCCGCTACGCTACTTGCCAGCGTTCGGCAAATACAGCTTGTACAACTGGATAGAAGTCAACGTGGAGCGCAACTACACGGATGCGCGCCCGGAAAGCCATAAAGTGGTGGGCATGCCTCGGGTGGTTGGGGAGCTCAAAACCGAAAACAACTGGGCCGAGAGGCGGGAATTACTATTTAAGAACCCGGCCTGGCATTACGGCTGCATCAATGACTTAAAAACAGCTCAGCGGGCGGCGAAGGCCTCGCTTGGCGTGGTCAAGGTTGGCCAGGTTGAACGCGTTTGGATTGTAGAACGGCCGGCCGACGAGTTGCGGGAGCATCGGAACCTGATGCGGGCATTGAAGAGCCGGCTCAAGCTATTTGACGAGCCACAAATGCGTGACTTGGACCCACAGGAATTTAAAGTGCACATGCAGTGGCGGTGTGCCCATCCGGACTGCCCAGGTGGGCACACCGCCGGCATCATGGATTGGGGCCTGGCTCAGCTGGGGCGAAAGAAGGGCAAGGACGCGGCGCTTAAGCGGATGCAGGAACTGGCCGACCTTACGAAACACGATTTGCACCTGCTATTGGGAAATTTTGCCAAGCACCAAGGCAACTTTGGTATCATCGGTATATGGTATCCGCAAACAGCAGAGCACCTGGCTAGTAAAGCCAAGCCTACGCGCAAACCAGGGCCTGCACTGCAGCTAAGTCTTGGGTTGTGAACCTGGGTGCGCCGTCGGGGTCCAGGTGTACTATTAGCGCATCGTGACCGGTCTGAGCCTGCCAGCGGTACAGCAAAATGGCGCGGTGACAGTCGGCCGGATGACGTTCGTAGCAGAGCAAGCAGACGCTTTGGCCCCGGGCCAGCCGAGGTTGTAACCAGGCATCAAATTGGGCTACGATGTCGGGTTGCTGCTCTAAGTGGTCAGCATATAACTCCAGGCAGTGCTGATGCGAATCTGCTATCCGACGGAGCGGCTTGGGGTTGCCGGCATATCGGGCGTGCTCATAGTCGATACCAGCAGCTTGTAAGGCTTCACGTAGTGGCTTTGCAGAAAAGCCAGGCCGGTAACTCCAAGGGGTTTCCCTGACATCCAGCACTACGGTCACATTGGCCTTTAGCAGCTGGGCCAGAAAGTCGGGCAACGTGCGCAGCTGATAACCGCAGGAATAAATAACACCGGGAGCAATAGTTTCCATTTAGGTCAAAGTAAGCGAGTAAAATGCAGGCAGCCGTTAAATGTGCGCTGGGGCCATATTGGGCGTGAGGTCGGAGAAAGTGCCGCGGCGCATTGAGCAAGCCGCCACCACCTCATCAGTGGCGCCATTGCGGTGCTTGGCGATGTCGAACAGAACCGTGTCTGCGGTGGCGGTACCATCCTCGTACTCGGCGATGTCGTAATACTCGCCGCGCCAGAGGAAGACGATGCAGTCGGCATCTTGCTCCAAGCTGCCGGACTCGCGCAGGTCGCTGAGCAGGGGGCGCTTCTCTCCTCCCCTTTTCTCCACGTCGCGGGAAAGCTGGCTGAGGGCGATGACCGGGGCATTAAGCTCTTTTGCCAACTCTTTGAGGCCGCGGCTGATGCTACCTACTTCCTGCTCGCGGTTGCCCTTCTGGTCGCCGCGCATGAGTTGGATGTAGTCGACCAAGACCAGGCCCAAGAGGTGTTGAGCATGCAGACGGGCGCACTTGGCGCGCAGCTGCTGGATGCTCAGGCCGGGTGTATCGTCAACGTGCAGGGTATGGCCGTTCGTGTGCAGGCGCTGGGCCTGTTGGCGGATATGGGCCACTTGCTCGAGGCCACCGGGCAGGTTGCCGCGGCGTAGGTCGGAATTGCTGTAGCCGGGGACTTCGCTGGCCACCATGCGCTGCATGAGTTGCAGGGTGGGCATTTCGAGGCTGAAAATGGCGGTGTGGTAGCCGTGGTCGAGGGCGGCGGTGCGGGCGAAATGCAGCAGAGCAGCGGTTTTGCCCATTGCGGGGCGGGCGGCGAGTAGTACTAGGTCGCCGGGCTGCCAGCCGCCGGTGAGGCCGTCGAGGGCGGTGAGACCGGTGGGGATGCCGGTGAGTCCGCGCTGTTGGACGGCCTGGGCCAGGCGGTCGAAGGTGGCGTCGAAAGCGTCGGCGGCGGTTTGGCCGGGGCGAGTTTCGAGGGTGCGGTGAAGCGCGGTTAGATGGGTCTGGGCGTCTGCCAGCAGCTCCAGGGGGTCGCGGGTCTGGTCGTAGCCGTGGGCGGTTAGCTCGGTGCCCGCGGTGATGACGACGCGGCGGGCGTGCTGCTCCTGCAAGATGCGGCAGTGGGTTTCGAAGTGGGCGGCCGAGTTGATTTTCATGGTCAGCTGGGCCACGAAGTGCGGTCCACCGGTGCGCTCCAGCGTGCCGCGGTGGCGCAGCTGCTGCACGACGGTCAGTTGGTCGGCGTGCTCGCCGCGCTGCACCAGGTCGCGGATGGCCAAGTAAATCTGCTGGTGGGCGGTAGAGTAGAATACCTGCTCGTCGGGCAGTGTGGCCAGCAGGGTGCGCTGGGCTTCGGCTTCGAGCAGGGCCGCGCCGAGCACGGCGGCTTCGAGGTCGAGGGCTTGGGGTGGCAGTTGGCCGCTGGTGGGCGCGGAAACGGCGCGGCGGGCGGAATAAACTTGGGGACGGTCTTCGGACATGAGGCAATGAGTTAGCTCCAACGGGTGGGGTCGAGCGGTTTGGGTGAGGTGCGGGCCCGGACGGGGGCCGGCGGGCCGCTGCCGTGGGAGCCAGCGGCCTGGAATTGGGGGCGGCGACGCATCCAGTTGCGGAAAGCAGCGCGCCAGTTGACCATGGGGGTTTTGCCGCTCACGCGCCAGCCGTTGCTTTCGTAGTGGTCGCAGAAGGCGGCGGCCTCGGCCTGCGCCTCGGCGCTGGTGGCGTACTGCTCGCCGGCAAAGGCCTGGACCTCGGCCAGCGTGGGCGGCGCGGCACTCTGCTTCCGGGCGTCAGCTGTTTTTTTGGCTGACTTCTCCTTCACAACTTTTTCAACGGGGAGAGCGGGCGCGGTGGCGTCAGCCACCTCTCTCTCTTTTATTGAAGTTGTAATTGAAGATGAAAATGAAGGGGTTGGAATTTGCTTATCCCCGGTGGTTGGCGTTTGGTTGGCGGTTTGGTTAAGCAAACGTGGATTTCCGCCCTTTTTGCCGGCGGCCGTGCGTACTTGACGCAGGTTTTCATCTTTGACCATGCGGCGGCAGAACAGCGCGCCGTCGGTGTCGCGGCGGCTGGCTACGCCATAGGTTAGCAGGGTGGTTAGAATTTGGTTGGCAGTTTGGTTATCCAAACCGAGGCGGCGGGCAATGACGGCATCGGGCATAGGCTGGCCGTTGACGAGCAGCACGCCGCGCTCGTCGCTGTCGTGCATCATCAACAGCAGCTCGAACCAGGCCCCGCGCTGCAGCAGGTCGAGGGCCTGGACGCCCTGGTCCTTGTGCCAGTCGCCGGGGTAGAATTGGATAGCCGGGAGCTTCATGCCTCGGGGCGTGTGGAAACCAGAAGTGTGCTGGCGCTGCCGGGCTGCTCAAAAAGGTCGAGCTGGCGGTACTCGGTGCATTTGCCGCGCAAGGCGGCTTCAACCTCGGTAAGGGCCTCGGCTAACTCGGTTTCGAGCAGGGGCGCATACGGGTAGGCCGCATCGGTTTCGTCGGTAAAGCTGACGTAGGGGCTGGTCAGATTCAGCACCTTGTTGCCGGTGAGGGCGCGTTGGCCGATGAGCGTAACGCCGCCCTGACCTTTGCCCATCGAGAAGCCAGTGACGGTGAAGGCTTCGAAACGGGCGGGTAGCTCCTCGGCCACGTCGGGCCAGAAGTCGGGCGTTTCGGTCAGCTGCTCGGTGAGCAGGCAGAGGTGCGGCACCAGGCGGCTCAGGGCGTGGGGCAGGTCAGGATGCACTTGCTCGGCGCAAGTGAGGGCAAAGGCGCGTGGCGGGGCATCCTGGGTGCGTTGCTCGGTGAATTCGCATGTCAGGTGCTGGTCTTTGAGCTTGACCTTTTGGATGGTGATGATGGAGGCCGTGGCCGGCGGGCTGCCGGCGTCGGTCCCGGCGGGGCCGACAAGGGGAAGTAGCTGGGACATGATGACAAGGGATTAGGCAGCCTTAGCCATGAGTGGGCGGCTTTGCGGCACCGCAGGCATGGGCGGCAGCTGGCGGCGGTTGTAGCGGTTGAGGTAGCGGATGAGCTCCGATTCGTAGAAGCCCCACTCCTTCTCGTTGAGTTTGAGTCCTGCCAGGCGCCCGGCGCGGCGGGCGCGGCGCAGGCCGGCGGGCGTAATGTTGAGATAGTCGGCGGCCTGGCGGACATTGAGCAGCCGGTCGGGCGGAGCTGGCCGGGTCTTAGGAGCGGCGGCTTCAAATTCCTTTAGGCGCTGCACGTCGGCCAGCAGCTGCTGCCACTCCTGTTCGGGCACTAAGAGAGCAACTTGCATGACTAGGCGGCGGTGGCTTTAGTGGCCCGGGCCTGCAGGGCGTTCACCCGCTCCTTTTCGGTTTCGACCACACTGATGAAAGCTTCGGCCACGTCGGTATTGTGGTAGCGGCCATTGAGAATGTTGTAGACCTGCTGCTTGGAGTAGGTCTTGCCTTTTGAGGCCAGTAAGTCGACTGTGCGCTTGGCAAAGTCGTTGCGCTTGGGCAGCGTGGCCCGCAGCTCAGAAATAATCTTTGCGAACTGTTCCATTTTGTTTGCTATTACGTATCTTTGTTTAGACTTCTAAGCCCAAATGTGGCTACTAAAGTTGGTAACAGCAAAAAAAGTTTACCCACTAACAGCAATAAAAGTGGACTCAAGAGCAACCGTTGGCACCCGCATAAACGACGTAATGAGCCATTTTGGCTTGTCCGCCTATCAGTTAGCTAAGAATCTAGGCTACGAAGGTCCCCAAAAGTTGTATAAGCTGGTTCAGAATAAATCGAAGCCAGGTTATGAAACTCTAATGGACATTCTCGACCATTACCCGCAATTGAGTTCGGAATGGTTGATGCGCGGCGAGGGGCCTATGTTGCACTCGGATGCGCCCGTGACACGCGCTTCGGCTCCAGTAGCAGAAGTGCCAGTTGAGAAGACTAACCCTGCCCCCTCGTACACCGGTTTTCCGAAAGCAGTGACGGTAAACGAAAACGGCGAGGAACAAACCAGCGTCGTGACGGGGAAAGTGGAAGCAGGTTACCTGCTCGCCCGCAACCCGGAAGAGATGATGGCAGAGCTGGAAACCATCAGCGTGCCGGGGCTACGGGGTAAGTCATACCGGGCGTTCGAGGTATCGGGCAACAGCATGCAGCCGACGCTGAGCCCGGGTGACCTGGTCATTGCCTCATACACCGAGCGGCTAGACCTGATTCAACCCAAGCATGTGTACGTGGTGGTGGCTAACGACCGGCTCATGGTAAAGCGCCTGCGCGGGCCGGTGAAGCGCAACGAGCCACTGGAATTGCTATCGGACAACCGGTTTTACGACCCGTTCATCCTGCCGCAGGAAGACCTGCGCGAGTTGTGGCAGGTGCGGGGCGTGTTCACGCGTAGCGTGCCGGCCAATGCCAATGAGGCCTTTGACCGCATGCTGGTGCTGCTGGAAATGCTGGCCCACGACTCGCAGCAGCTGCGCAGTATGCTGCTCGATGTAGCCGCCCGATTTGATGTAAAACTGTTGCCAGAAATCCACTAGGGAGCCCTAGCTCCCATTTACGCTCCACAAGGAATTTCATCTAACCCATTTTTTCACGCAAGCGGCTGTAAAAAAGAGAGTTAATTTAGTCATTTAGGGGTTCGTTTGGGTTCCGTCCAGACCGCTACCGTTTGCTAAAAAGGCCCTTCACTTGTCGTGAAGGGCCTTTTTTATTTGCTTATGTTTAGCCACAGTAGCCAAGTTGACACATCAGCTTATTATTACTATTGAAAAACGAACTGCTGAGCATTGAGAAAAACGGCGACATCCCGTTTGTCTTATAACTAAACTGCCCCAATAAGGCGAATCTTTAGGTTTGCTATTGACAGTTATTAAGTAGTTCCCGTATATAGGAGCTTCACATTCATTACTCCTATCCCATGCGCTACTCCCCTATCCTGCCGCTGGCTTTTTTGCTGGGCTGCGCCACCGCCGACCAGCCCGCCACCGAAGCGCCGGCCACTACGCCGGCTGCCCCCACCATCAGCCGGGCCTTTGATGTGCCCGCGCTACTGGGCCTGAGCGCCAGCGAAATCGCTCGGCCGCTAGCCGGCCAGGGCATCCGGCCCGACCCCAATGCCATGTCTCAGAACGGTGCTTCGGGCACCACCGAAACCGTAACCACCTACTGGCACGACTCCACCGGCCTCGACGTGAGCTACGACCCGGCCACGCTGCGGGTGAACAGCTTTTTCGTAAAGCCCCGGTCTGGCCATACCGCTAACTATGAGACGCTATTGAAGCTGGCCAACGTGAGCCGCTACGACAAACGCCTGACTATTGAGCCCATGGCGTCGGTCGACAACCCACAGTTGTACACGGGAGTGAAAATAACCCCGCAAGCGCCCACCGCGGCAGCGCAGTGAATTCCACAAAAAAGCCCGCTTCGGTTGAAGCGGGCTTTTTTGTGGAATTCAGCCAATGCCTAGGCGGCAACGTGCAGCCAGTCTTTCTTTTCGAGCAGGCGCTCGCGGGTTTCGCGCATGTCGGGGTCGTCCACGCAGCAGTCTACGGGGCACACGGCGGCGCACTGGGGCTCTTCGTGGAAGCCCACGCACTCGGTGCACTTGTCCGACACGATGTAGTAGTACTCATCCGACACCGGCGTTTGGGGGGCCGTGCCCGACACCGTGGCGCCGTCGCCGGTGGTTACTTCTTTCAGGGTGGTGCCATCGGCCCAGCGCCACTGGGCGCCGCCTTCGTAAATCGCGTTGTTGGGGCATTCCGGCTCGCAGGCACCACAGTTGATGCACTCGTCGGTTATCATGATGGCCATGGGGCGTCAGGAAATCAGGGGTGAAGGGAAACCAAAGCGTTACGGGCAGGCTTTACGTAAAACGGACGGCCCGCGCCGGTCTTTGGCCGAACAAAATTAACCAACGACGGCGGGGTTTGCACGGTTTCGCCCAATTTTGCGGCCCATTCCCGCCATTCGACTTCTGAGCCGCCGGCAGGCCGCTATTTCCTTTGCATGAATCATTCTGAACGTCTGGCCGCTTTCGTGGCCCTGGGCCACCGCCTCGCCTCCCTCTCTCCCGACGAGCTTACCCCGCTGGCGGCCCGCGCCCGCAACCAAAACGCCTGGTTCGACCGGCCCAGCGTGGCGGCGGCCGTGGCCGGCATCGCGCACCTGCTGGCCGAGGAGCCCCTGCGCCACTGGGCCGCCCGCTACCCGGCCGAGCCCACCACCGTGCACAAAATCGGGGTGGTGATGGCCGGCAATATTCCCATGGTCGGCTTTCACGACGTGCTGTGCGTGCTGCTCAGCGGCCACGTGCTGCTAGCTAAGCTCAGCGCCGACGATACCGTGCTGATGCTGTGGCTGCTGGAAGAACTGACGCAGCTGGAGCCGCGCTTCCGGGCGTCTATCCAGGTGCTGCCGCGCCTGAACGCGGCCGATGCCTTCATTGCCACCGGCTCTGATAACACGGCCCGCTACTTCGAGTATTATTTCGGCAAAAAGCCCCACCTCATCCGGCGCAACCGCACCAGCGTGGCCGTGCTCACGGGCCAGGAAACCGCTGAGGAACTGGCCAAGCTGGGGCCCGATATTTTCCAGTATTACGGCTTGGGCTGCCGCAACGTGAGCAAGCTATTTGTGCCCGTGGGCTACGACTTCGTGCCGCTGATGGACGCCCTGCAGCCGTTCGAAAACGTGCTGCATCATCACAAATACAATAACAACTACGACTACAACAAGAGCATTCTATTGGTGAACCGGGAACCGCACTTCGACAACGGCTTCTTCCTCATTCGGCCTAGCCAGGGCCTGGTGTCGCCCATTTCGATGGTGTTTTACGCTGAGTACAGCAGCGAAATCGACCTAGTGGACCAACTCACAGACATTGCGGCCCAAATGCAGTGCGTGGTGTCGGCCGGGGCCCGGTTTGCGGGCAGCCTGCCGTTCGGGCAAGCCCAGCAACCCGCCGTGAGCGAATACGCCGACCGAATCGACACCATGGAGTTTCTGGCGGAATTGCCGTAGTACGCGCAGGAAATACCGGCCACAAAAAAACGTCCTGCTGAGCAATTCCCAGCAGGACGTTTTACATATTGCATTCTCTTGCCTACAGCCGCTGCAAGGTCTGCTCAATCATGGCATCGACCACGGCGGCGGCGTTTTCGGCGAATTCTCCGGTGGCGCGATTGGCCACGATGGCGTTCAGCGACAGCACCTCGTGGCCCAGCAGGCGGCCCAGCGAGTAGTAGCCGGCGGTTTCCATCTCGAAGTTGCTGAGGCGAAACTCGCCCTCGGCGCTTTGGTGACGGAAGTTTTGCAGGCGCGAGATGTAGTCGGGCGTGCGCAGGTCGAGGCGCAGGCTGCGGCCCTGCGGGCCGTAGAAGCCAGGGCAGGTGAGCGTGTTGCCCATCACCATGTTGGTGCCCAACTGCTCGCGCAGCAGGTCGGACCCGCGCACCACGTAGGGCGCAAAGGGCAGGCCCAGCGTGCGCTGCAGCTCGGTGGCCACTTCGGTTTCGAGGCCGGTTTCCATCAGCGGGTAAAACTGCATCAGGCTGTCGAGGCCCACGGCGTGCTCGGTGGCCAGCATGGCGCCAATGGGCACGTCGGCCTGCAGGCTGCCGCTGGTGCCCAGCCGGATGATGCGCAGGCTCATGCGCTCCTCGGCGGGCCGCACGGTGCGGGCCATGAAGTCGATGTTCACCAGCGCATCAAGCTCGTTCATCACGATGTCGATGTTGTCGGTGCCCATGCCGGTGCTCAGCACCGTGAGGCGCTTGCCGCGGTAGTAGCCCACGTGCGTCACAAACTCACGGTGCGTGGTTTCAAACTCCACCGAGTCGAAATGCCGGCTCACCTGGGCCACCCGGCCGGGGTCGCCCACGGTGAGGATGGTGTCGGAAATGTGGTCGGGCAGCAGGTTGAGGTGATAAATGCTGCCGTCGGGGTTCAAGATGAGCTCGGAGTTGGGAATCATTTTGCGAATAGTTTTGAGTTTTGAGGGTTGAATGTTGAGTAAAAAAATTATTTCACTCAACATTCAACCCTCAACATTTAACGCTCCCGTAGGACGCCAGGCCCTGCGCGGGGTTGTAGTGGTTGCTGAGCTTGGGGTAGGCGCCGGTGCCGTCGTAGACGCGCTTGTCGGGGTGGGCGGCGCAGGCTTCGGAGCAGGCGCCCTGCAGCTGCTCGCCGCAGGCCTCGCACAGCGGCAGGTGGGCGTTGCAGTGCGGGTTGGCGCAGTTGATGAGGCGGTTGCTGGGCTGCTGGCAGTGCTGGCAGCGCGAAATCACGGTGGGGTTCACGCGGTTCACGTCCACGGCCACACGGTTGTCGAACACGTAGCACTGGCCGTCGAAGTCCTCGCCGCCGGTTTCGATGCCGTACTTGATGATGCCGCCGTGCAGCTGGTACACATTTTCAAAGCCCTGCTCCAGCAGGAAGGCGCTGGCTTTCTCGCACTTCACGCCGCCGGTGCAGTAAGTCAGGATTTTCTTGTCCTTGAATTCCTTGAGCCGCTCCACGCGGTCGGGGAAGTCACGGAAGTTCTCAATGTCGAGCGTCACAGCGTTCTTGAAGCGGCCGAGGTTGTACTCGTAGTCCGAGCGCACGTCTACAACCACCACGTCGTCGCGGTCCTTTAATTCCTTGAATTCCTGAGGCGAGAGGTGCTGGCCGGTTTTCTCGTGGGGCCGCACGTGGTGCAGGCTGCTGTGCACAATTTCGGGCTTCACGCGCACGTGCAGCTTCTGAAAAGTGTGCGCCGCCACGTCGTCTACCTTAAACTCCAGCGCTTCGAACCGCGGGTCGGCCTTCACGGCAGCCATGTAGGCGACGCAATTCTCCACGGTGCCCGACACCGTACCGTTCAGCCCCTCGGCAGCTACAATAATGCGGCCGCGCAAGTCCAGCTCCAGGCACAGGCGGTGGTGCTCGTCGCGGAATTGCTCGGGGTTTTCGAGCGGGGTATAGCAATAATAAAGAAGAACCTGATACATTCTAAAGTTTTGAGTTTTGAGTTTTGAGTACTATCCCGGCATATCAGGCTCGGGATGGTGCA
The DNA here is from genome assembly GCF_022811645.1 of Hymenobacter monticola. Classification (NCBI taxonomy): domain Bacteria; kingdom Pseudomonadati; phylum Bacteroidota; class Cytophagia; order Cytophagales; family Hymenobacteraceae; genus Hymenobacter; species Hymenobacter monticola. Next base: position 4,686,367 of record NZ_CP094534.1, read on the forward strand.
CCAACTCAACATTCAACATTTAACCCTTCTTAAACTTTCACCGCTGGGTTGCCGAACACCGTTTGGCCGTTGGGCACATCGGCCACCACCACCGAGCCCGCGCCCACGCGGGCCTTATCGCCGATTTTGACACCGGCCACTACCACGGCACCAGCTCCTACGAAGGCCTGCTCCCCTACTTGCACATCGGCCCCGATGAGAGCGCCACTGCCCAATTGGGCGAAACTGCCCACGTGGGCGCGGGCTTCCACCACGGCGTTGGCGCCCACCAGGCAGCCGTCGCCCACGGTGGCCGTGGCGGCCACCACGGCGTTGGGGCCGATGTAGTTGCCGTGGCCCAGCGTGGCGTGGTTCGAAACGCTGGCGCGCTGGTGAATGGCGTTCACGGGCACGGCTTCGTACTCGTTGCGCAGCATGGTAGTGAGGCTGCGGCGGCTGGCGGTGTCCTCGGTAGCCACAAATACTTCGCACTTTTTACCCAGCAGCTTCAGCAGTTCGCCGTCGTCGGTGTTGCCCATCACGGGCACATCGAGCAGTTCGGTGCCTTGCAGCTTTTTATCGTCGTCGAGCAGGCAGTACACCACCACGTCGTTGGAGAGGAAGGCATCGAGGGCGGCGGTGCCCACAGCCTGGGCACCAAGAATGATAACGGGGTTTTCCATGAAGGAGAGGCAAGTAAAGAGAACGGCCGGCCTGCAGCGGGCAGAAAGCCCGCGCGGCCGGGAGCACAAAGGTACGCACCTTGTTGCATGAGGCGTTTTGGGCGCCTGGCGCGGCCTGGGTGCCCAAACAAAGGTTTCTAGCCGTTTCTTTTTAACCAGCGCAGGCCCCGCGCCGCGTAGTCGTTTTGCAGCAGCAGCAGCAGCAGAAACGGCAATAGCTCGCACCGGTAGCGGTTGAGTGAGCCCAGGTTGGGGGTAGTAAGTCCCATGAGAATGGCCAGGATAAGGCAGAAAACGGCCAGCCCCAGCCCCAATCCGAAAGGCAGATGCCCCCCTTTTTTCCGCCACGCGGCCCAGGCCGCCACGGCCAGCAGGGCCAGCACCGCGGTGTTTTCGAGGGCCGCAGCCACGTACAGGGGCCGCCACGACTCGCCCAGCCACGGCCGCGTGATGACGTTGACGGCGGCCAGCGGAGCATGGGCGGCAAAACTTTCGAGGGTGGGCCGCAGGTCGGCGTACTCGAAGTGGGGCCGCCCGATGGCATGCGCCAACTCGAAAGTGTAAACCGTGATGACCTGGTTGGTAAACTTATTGATGCTAAAGGCCACGCTCAGCTGCGGGGCCAGCCACGCGCCCGTGCCCAGCACCAGGGCCATGGCCAGGGCCTGCCCCCAGCGGCCGCGAACCGGTGTGTACAGCTCCAGCCACCGCCCCAGGGCCACGCCGGCCAGCACCCCAAGCAGCGGCACGGCGAAGAAATACCGCATGCTGAAGTGCATGAGTGCCAGCCCGAGCGCACCCAGCCACCACCGCACGTGGGGGCCCCACGGCTGGGCGTTGGCCGCCGGGGGAGCGTAGCAGTAGGCCACCACTTTGGCCGTAAGCCAAGCGCCACTTCCCAGGAGCACCGACTCTTTGCTAATGCCCGTGGCCCAGAAGCACGTGGTGGGCCAAAATAGAAATCCAACCGCAGCAGCGCCCGCCGGTGCATCCGGAAACGCTTCGGCAAACACCCGGACCAGCTGCCAGCATCCCACGAAGACGAATAAGCTCAAGTACAGCGCATTTATCCAGTCCGACTGCAAGGAGGCCAAGTTCAGCACACCCAGGATTTTCATCAGAATCCACGTGTTCGAGGTGTTCTGGAAGACAAAGTCATAAGCGGCTTTGTCTTTGGGGAACACCGTGACGGCCCGGGTCAGAATGTCCCACGTTCTGTCCGGATGGCGCCATATCCGGCGGGCCACCGTGTGCCCCACGAAGCTCATGAACCGGGCATCGCCCTGCAGGTGCCAGCAGCGTATGAGCCCCAGGCCGACGCGCAACGCCAGGCCCGCGCCAAACACCAACTGCCACCTTCCACTGCCTGCCCAGCGCCATTGGCGGCGCAGCCACGGCAGCAAAACCGCCAGCAAAGCGGCGTTCAGTAAAACAGCAAACAGTATTTTCATCGGGGAAGGCGGGGTTGTTGCACCAGACGGCTGCCGATGGCGCAGTGCAGGCAGCGGCGGGGGGCGCAGTAAGTTTTGTGCAGCGCCAACAGGCCTTGCGAATCGGCGGCGGTGCGGTGCGTAAAGCCCAGGGCATCGTACACGTCGGTGAACTGGTTGTGCTCGGCGGGCAGCTCGCTTAGCAGGGCCACGCTGCTTTCCACCACTTCGGGCTTGCCGACGTAGCGGGCGTAAGCCACCCGCAGCGGCACCACCACGTTGGTGATGAGCAGGTCGATGCTGGCTTTGCCGAGGCCCGGCACTTTGCCCGGCCGGCCGGGCCGAAAGTGCGTGCGCCAGTACGCGGGCGCCGGCGCCTGGAAAAACTCAGCCAGCGCTGCCACGCTTTGCGCCGTGAGCAGGGCATCGAACAACGCCGGCCGCACGTGCAACAAGCCCACCAGCTGCCCCAGCCGCACCGGCGGAAAATTGGCGGGCCGCAGCCGCAGGTAATTCCACTCGTGTACGGCCAGCGCGGCTGCCCCCATGTTGTACTTGTGGCGCAGAAACTCGTGTTCTTGCCTCAAGTCCTGGATGTATTCATCGGCCTTGGTTTCCTCATTTTCAACCAGAAACCCGGCCTGCCCAAACAACAAGGCTTCGAGCTGGCGCCGGTCGTGCCGGTGCCGGCGGAGCACAGCCAGCGGCAGGGCTTTGGCCAGGCGGGCCAGCGGCTCGTTGTTCTTCTGGAAGCCAAAGGCGGCCATCAGGGCGTGGTAGGCGGTGGCCTCCCAGTCCTGCCCCAGGGTTTGGTGCAGCTCCATGATGGCATCGGCCTTGCGCTCCACGCGCTCCAGCAGGGCGCGCTCGGTCATCATGGTTTTCGTGATTTCGGGCACCAAGTGCAGGAGCGGCGCGCAGGGCAATGGGGCCGCCGCCGGGGCCTCCACCAAGGAGGTGTAGCGGGCCAGCAGTTCAGGCGCCAGCCGCGTTTGCAGGGCCAAAGCGGGAATCAGGCTGCCGTTCGTTCGGGCCACATCGGCATCGTGCGCGCCCACCACGTGCAAAATCACCTGGTCGTACTTGGGGTCGATTTGATGATGGTGGCGGTTCCAGTCGGAGGCGCGGAGGTGGATTTCCACCGCGCCGTTCCATTCTACTTCGCCAATGCGCAGGCGGGCGTTCAGAAAATCCGGGCCGGCGTCGGCGTTACGCTGGCCGGGGCGCAGCACCTGAATTTCCTCGCCTCCGGCCGTGCGCAGGTCAGCTTTGTCAAAATACTGGTGCTGCCACACGTAATGGAGGAAATCTTCTTTCATGGCCGGCAAAATACTACCCCGCTTGTCATCCTGCGCAAAGCGAAAGACCTTACCCTGCTCGAACGATACGTTCTAACCGGATAAGGTCCTTCGCTTTGCGCAGGATGACAAGGGTTTACTACCGCAGGTCCACCACTTTCACGCCTTTGTACTTGGCCTTGTCGAAGGCAAAGGTGCCGGCATCGACGGGTGGGTTGGGCTTGAAGTTTTTGATGAGGAAGGTGTACTGGTTGCCGTTCTTTTTAAACATCTGCCAGCTTTTCACCGAAGCGTCCTTTTTGCGCACCTTCAGGCGCACTTTAAACACGTCATTCTGGCGGTTTTCCGGCGCCAGCTCAATCACATCGAGGGGCTCGCCGCCTTCAGTCACCTGCTGCACGTAGGTGTACTTGTAGCCCTTTTTGTACATCGTATAAATCTGGGAAGGCGACATATCCTGCGAATCCGGGTCCGAATCGGAAATGTTTACCTCGTTTTCGTTCTTTAGGTAAGTCCAGGTGGTTTTGCCGTCGTTGATGACTTCCTGGCCGCTGATTTTGAGGCGGAACTTCTGGCCGCTCACCACAATGTCGCCGTTGAGGTTCTGCTTCACTTTGGCGCTGGGGTTTTCCAGCGTCTGGCTGAAAGTGGCCTGAAATGCTTTTAAGGCCTGGTATTTGGCGCTCATCTGGTCGAGGATTTTACCAGCTTTGGGGTCTTGCTGCGCGGCGGCAGGCAGAGCCAGCGAAACGGCGAGCAGCAAGAAGGAAATTGATTTTTTCATTAGAAAAGAGAGGTTCAAAAGCGCTAGTGCGGGACTTGGACAGCCTATACGGATTTGGTATTACAAACGTCCGGCCAAAATGCCACGCAAGTAAGAATGAAGCCAAAAAAGCTGTCAGAACGTGTACCCCGAAGCTCCGGCTTCGGCCCGTTGAACGGATGTTCGGGCGGGCCGAAGCCGGAGCTTCGGGGTACACGTTCTACTTCATTGAATTGAGCAGCTGCTCCAGTTGGTACTCGTCGGGAATGAGCACGTCGCGGGCCTTGCTGCCCTCGAACGGCCCCACAATGCCGGCGTGCTGAAGCTGGTCGATGAGGCGGCCGGCGCGGTTGTAGCCCAGTTTCAGCTTGCGCTGCAGCAGCGAGGTGCTGCCCTGCTGGTGCAATACGATGCAGCGGGCGGCTTCCTCGAACATGGTGTCGCGCTCGGAGGGGTCCATTTCCTCGTTGCCACCGCCGTCGCCGTCGGCGCCGGCCACTTCGGGCAGCAGGTAGGCGTCATTATAGCCCTGCTGCTCACCGATGTAGTCGCAGACGCGGTCCACCTCGGGCGTGTCGATGAAAGCGCATTGCACCCGGATGAGGTCGGAACCGGCCGAGAACAGCATATCGCCCTGGCCAATGAGCTGGTCGGCCCCGCCGGTGTCGAGGATGGTGCGCGAGTCGATTTTGCTGGTCACCTTGAAAGAGATGCGGCAGGGGAAGTTGGCCTTGATGATGCCGGTAATCACGTTCACCGAGGGGCGCTGGGTGGCCACGATGAGGTGAATGCCGATGGCGCGGGCCAGCTGGGCGAGGCGCGCAATGGGCGTTTCCACTTCCTTGCCGGCCGTCATCATCAGGTCGGCCAGCTCGTCGATTACCAGCACGATGAAGGGCAGGAAGCGGTGGCCCTTCTTGGGGTTGAGGCGGCGCTCGATGAACTTGGCGTTGTACTCCTTCAGGTTGCGGCAGCCGGCTTCCTTCAGGAGGTCGTAGCGCCGGTCCATCTCCATGCACAGCGAGTTGAGCGTGTTCACCACCTTCTTCGTATCGGTGATGATGGCCTCTTCCGTGTCGGGCAGCTTGGCCAGGAAGTGGCGCTCAATCTTGTTGAAGATGCTCAATTCCACCTTCTTGGGGTCGACGAGCACAAACTTGAGCTGGGCGGGGTGGCGCTTGTAAAGTAGCGAGGCCAGAATCACGTTCAAACCCACCGACTTGCCCTGGCCCGTGGCGCCGGCCATGAGCAAGTGGGGCATCTTGGCCAAGTCGGCCACGAACACCTCGTTGGTGATGGTGCGCCCAAAGGCCACCGGCAGGTCCATTTCCGAGCGCGCAAACTTCTCCGAGCCCAGCACCGAACGGATGCTCACCATCTCCTTCTTGGTGTTCGGCACTTCGATGCCGATGGTGCCCTTGCCCGGGATAGGCGCGATGATGCGGATACCCAACGCCGCCAGGCTCAGCGCGATATCGTCTTCGAGGCTCTTGATTTTGCTGATGCGCACACCTACCTCGGGCACAATCTCATAGAGCGTGACCGTGGGCCCGATGGTGGCCTTGATGCTGGCGATGCCGATGCCGTAGTGGCCCAGCGTTTCCACGATGCGGTCCTTATTGGCTTCCAACTCTTCCTTGGTTACCTGGGCCTTGGCCACGCCGTAGTCGTTGAGCAGTTCCAGCGTGGGGTATTGGTAGCGCGAGAGGTCCAGCGTGGGGTCGTAGTTGACGTGGGGCATGGCGTCGGCGTCTTCGTCCTCATCAGCCACGGCCGCAATGTCGGCACCGGCGTTGGGGTCGAGGTCGTCGCGACCCGGCACGGTGATTTCCAGGGGCCGGGGGGCCGGGGGGCTCGGGGCCTTGGCTTCGGGCAGGGGCGTGTTGGCATCGGCCAAATCAGCCAGCGAGAGCGGCGTAGGCACGGTGGCTACCGGCGCGGCGGGGGCCACGACGGGCTCCGGCTCAGCCAAGGGCATTTCGATGGAGAAGGCCGGGCCACTCACAGCCAGCGGCAGGGCGGCGCTGGCGGCGGTTGCGGCCGTGGTGGCAGCGGCAGTTGCTGCCGAAACGGCTGGCGCCACCACGGCACTGGCCACGCTTAGCGGTACGCCCGCGCCTATCCGCGGCGCGGGTTCGAACTCCTGCGCGGCGGGGGCTTCTTCCGGCTCCTCGTTATTGAGCTGCAGGGCCGGGCCCGCGGCCTGAGCGCCACCAGCCGACACCGTGGCGGCCGTGGCAGCTACGGCTTCCGCTGGGGCAGGGCGGGTTTTCAGGGTCATTTGCGGCACGGGCGGCGCGGCCACGGGGGCGGCTGCGGCGGCTTGCTCGGCGGCTATTTCGGCTTCCAGCTCGGCGTCTTCCTCGGGGTCGTCTTCGGTGCTGAGGCTGCGGAAGCGGCCCAGGTTGAGGCTGGTGACGTTGAAGAAGAACACCACGAACGAAATCAGCGCAAAAGCCAGCAGCAGCACCGTGCCCCAGCCAATGAGGCTGTCGAGCCAGGAGGCGGCTTCAAAGCCCACGCCGCCGCACAGGAAATCGAGGCGGTGGGCCAGCACTGGGTCGGCCCCGGGCGTGGCCAGCGTGACCACCACGTAGCCCAGCAGCACGCTCAGCCAGGCCATGGTGAAGAAGCCCAGCGCCATCACGTAGCTCACCGACACCCGGGCGGTGCGGAACACAATCTTCGCTCCCAGGAAAAACACGATGGGAATGAGGGCATACGCCGCCACGCCAAACAGCTTGTAAATGAACAGCTGTGCGGCCCAGGCCCCGAGCAAGCCCAGCCAGTTGCCCGATTCCTGCCCGGCCTCCTTCGTGGGGATGGTGCCCATGGCGGCCACCACGCTTTGGTCGGCGTGGCCGGTGAACAGGAAGGAGGTGAAGGCAATGGTCAGGTACAGGCTGGCCAGCAGCAAGCCGAACCCGATGAACAGGTGGAAGCGGCGGTCGCGCAGGATTTCCAGCAGGCCGCCTACGCCGGGCAGCGGGCCGCGCGGCTCGCGGGGCGGCCGGGCGGGCTTGGGCGCCGGCGCTTGGCGGGCGGCTTTGGGCACATTGGCTGCGGCGGGCCGGGGCTCGGCGGGGCGGGCTGGCGCGGGCTCGGGAGCCGGGCCGTTGGTGCGCGGCTCGTTGCGCCGGTTGGGCCGGGGCTCAGCGGCGCGGTTGGCGGACGGGCCGGCGGGAAGATTTTTATAGCGGTTATCGGCCATTCTCAGGAGGCATAAAGGCCAAATTTACGCACGGCGGGCGGGAGTTAGGGTATGAGGGCAGGAGGGTATGAGGGTCAGAAGTATGGGAGGCGCCTCCCCATACCTTCTTCATGCCCTACCTCCTCCCCTGCCTAGCTGCGCGGATGAAACTCGGTAATCACCTGCCGCAGGAAGTCACGGTCCAAATGCGTATAAATCTCCGTGGTGGTGATGCTGGCGTGACCCAGCATTTCCTGCACGGCGCGCAGGTCGGCGCCGCCTTCTATCAGGTGGGTGGCGAAGGAATGGCGCAACGTGTGCGGGCTGATGGTTTTGCGCAGGCCCGCCTGCTCGGCCAGCTTCTTGAGGGTGGTGAAGACGGTGATGCGCGAGAGCGGCCGGCCGCGCTGGCTCAGAAATACGAAGTCTTCGGCCCCGGGCTTGAGGTCGAGGTGGCCGCGCACGCCGCTGAGGTAGAAGTTGAGGTGCTTGAGGGCTTCGCGGCCGACGGGCACGAGGCGCTCCTTGTTGCCCTTGCCCACCACTTTCATAAAGCCCTCGTCAGCATACACGTTGCTCAGGCGCAGGTCGCACAGTTCGCTCACGCGCAGGCCCGAGGAGTACAGCACCTCCAGCAGGGCGCGGGCACGCAGGCCCTCGTCGGTGCTTAAGTCGATAGCGGCGAGCAACTGCTCCACTTCGGGGTAGCTGAGGGTGTCGGGCAGGTGGCGGCCGGTTTTGGGGGCTTCCAGGGTATCGGTGGGGTCGAGCTTCAGCAGGTCTTCCATGATGAGGAAGCTGAAGAAGGCCTTGAGGCCCGATAGCGTGCGGGCCTGCGAGGTGGCGCCCAGGCCCAGCCCTTGCAGCGTGGCCAGAAACTCGCGCAGCACCTCGGTGCTGACTTGCAGTGGGCCGATGGGCAGCTTCTGCATTGCGAGAAACTGCTGCAGCTTGGCGGCATCGCGCACGTAGGCCTCCACGGAGTTGGGCGAGAGGGATTTTTCGAGGCGCAGGTAGCCGTCGAACTGTTTCAGGGCTTGAGGCCAGGTCATGGGGCAAAAGTAGGCGGTGCCGCTGCGGCAGCCGGGAGCGAACCAAAAAGTTGGGGCAAATTTGCAGGTTGCCCGGCCAACCTTCTGGCGAGGTTAGACATCATCTGCCCGTCGTTTCCTCATCTTTTTTCTGCATCAGTGCTTATGCTACCAATTTTCCGCGCTGCCTTCCCCCACCGCTTCCTGCTTTGCGCGGCCCTAGTGGCCGGCGGCGCCCCCTTAGCGGCTCAACCTACTTTCCCTGTTCCGGCCACCGCAACTTCGCCCGAGGCCGCCCGGGCCGTGGAATATGTGCGTGCCCACGCCCACGACCTGGGTCTGAGTGCCGCCGACCTCGCCGACCTGGCCGTGACCGGCGCCTACGCCGACGCGCACAACGGCCTCAGCCACGCGTTTCTGGTCCAGCGCATTGGCGGGCACGACGTGCTGGGCACCGAAGTTGGCCTGCACTTTCGTCCTAACCAAGTCTTGCTGAGCCGCACGGGCTTTTTTGTGAAAGACCTGCGGGCGGCCATTGCCAAGTTGCCCCAGCCGGCGGTGGTCGCCGAAGCAGCCCGTAACGCGGCCCTGCAGCACCTGCGCCAGCCGGCGGCAGGCGCCCCTCTACCCGCCGAGCTGGTGTACCGCCGCCTGCCTAATGGCACGCTGGCGCAGTCCTGGCAGGTGCGGGTGCGCCCCGCCCAGGGCCCCGACGCCTGGACGGTATTGGTGGATGCCGCCACTGGCCGGGTGCTTAAGGCCCGCAACCAAGTCATTCGGGAGCCGAAAGGACGTGCGGCCTCTTTCCGGCCGGCTACTACCGCCCCCGTGGCGCCGCAGTGGCAGCCTGCCGTAGCCAACGGCTACCGGGTATACGCCTCGCCGCTGGAAAGCCCGCTGCATGGGGTCTCCACGCTGGCCGTGAGCCCGGCCGATGCGGTGGCCTCGCCTTTTGGCTGGCACGACACCAACGGCGCGGCCGGCGCGGAATACACCACGGCCCGCGGCAACAACACCCACGTGTACACACCAGTTGGGACGCACGTGGTCACGCCGGGCTTCTCACCCGATGGCGGCGCTAACCTGGAGTTCGACTTCCCGCATAATGCGGCGCTGTCGGCCCAGGCCAATCAGCCGGCGGCCCTCACCAACCTGTTTTACTGGACCAACCTGATGCACGACCTGAGCCAGCGCTATGGCTTCACGGAGGCCAGCGGGAATTTTCAGGCCACCAACTACTCCGGCTTGGGCGTGGGCGGCGACTACATCCACGCCGAGCTTGGGGAAGTTTACAGCGAAGGTTATTTCAATACCACGCCCGACGGGGCCGTGACGTCTAACTCCTACCCCGCCATCGTGCTGGGCATCTGGCAGCAGGCGCTGCCCAACGCCCTCACGGTGGCAGGCACGGGCCCGGCGGCGGGCAGCTACGCGGCCATGCCGCTCACCAACGGGCGGGCCCTGCCGCGCACCACCCCCATAACGGGCGCGCTGGTGCTGGCCGATGACGGCTCCCTCAACCCCACCGGCGGCTGTGAGCCGGCGTGGGTGAATGCGGCGCAGGTGCGCGGCAACATCGCCGTGGCCGATTTTGACTACGACTGCGACTTCATCGAGAAGCTGCGCGGCGCCCAGCTGGCCGGCGCCCGGGCCTTGGTGCTCGTGCACAGCCTCGATTTTCTCTCGCACATCGAAATCGACCCTGCCGACACGGTGGGCCTGCGCGTGCCGCTGGTGATGGTGACCCGCACCGACGGGCAGCGCCTGAAAGCAGCCATGAGCGCGGGCACGCCCGTGACCGCCTCGCTGCTAGGCACCACCGCGCCGCCCGACCGCAACGGCGGCTTCGACAACGGCATAATTGCCCACGAGTACGCCCACGGCATCACCACGCGCCTGACCGGCGGACCGGCCGGCGCCACCGCCTGCCTCGACAACGAGGAACAGATGGGCGAGGGCTGGAGTGACTTTTTTGAGCTGTGGATGACAACCCGCCCCGGCGACGTAGGCACCACGGCCCGCGGCATCGGCACCTACGTGCTGGGCCAGCCCACCACCGGCCCCGGCATCCGCCCGGTCCCCTACTCTACCGACATGGCGGTGAACGCCACGACTTATGCTTACATCGGCCACACCGTGAACGACGTGAACTACGGTTATGACGACTTTAACTACCCCTACGATTCGCACTACATTGGCCTGGTGTGGTGCTCGGTGCTGTGGGACCTGAACTGGGCCATGATTCAGCGCTACGGCTACGACGCCAACCTGAGCACGGGCTCCGGCGGCAACAACAAAACCATGCAGCTGGTGATGGATGGCTTGAAGCTGCAGCCCTGCAGCCCCGGCTTCCTGGACGCCCGCGATGCCATTTTGGCCGCCGACCGCGCCACCTTCGGCGGGGCCAACCAAGCGCTGATTTGGCAGGTGTTTGCCCGCCGCGGCATGGGCTCGAACGCCGTGCAGGGCAGCAGCGACAACCTGCTCGACAACACGGCCGGCTTTCTGGCGCCTTCCGGTCTGGCCACCGCCGAGGCCCAGGCCGACGGTGCGGGCCTGACCCTCTACCCCAACCCCACCCGCGCACAGCTCACCCTGCGCCTGGCGGCAGGGGCCGGCACTGCGCCGGTGCAGATAGCTGTGCAGTCGGTACTGGGCCAAGTGATGCAGACGCGCACCTTGACGGCCGCAGCTGCCACCGCCGGCGCCACGCTCGACCTCCACGGCCTCACGCCCGGCCTCTACCTGGTGCGCGTGACTTCCGGGGCCAGCAGCTACACGCGCCGGGTGGTGGTGCAGCCCTGATTTTTCTCATTGTAAAACTTCGCTCCTGCCCGCAGCGGCTCCACATGGACATTCTAATAATAAACGGCCCCAACCTCAACCTGCTCGGCCGCCGGGAGCCCGGCATTTACGGCACCCGCTCGTTCGAAGACTTTTTTCCGGAGCTGGAAGAAGCCTTCCCCGACCATACGCTCACGCAGTTTCAGAGCAACCACGAGGGCGCGCTCATCGACAAGCTGCACGAAGTGGGGTTCACGCACCACGGCATCGTGCTCAACGCCGGCGGCTACACCCACACCAGCGTGGCGCTGGCCGATGCCGTGGCCGCCATTGCCACGCCCGTGGTGGAAGTGCACCTGAGCAACCTGCACGCCCGCGAGGAATTCCGCCAGAAAAGCCTGCTGGGGCGGCACTGCGCGGGCAGCATCAGCGGCTTCGGGCTCGAAAGCTACCGGCTGGCGGTGCAGTGGTTTGTGAACCAGCAGCCCAAGCGCGTGGGGTTCCGGGTGTGAGGAGGCAGTAGCAGCGCGGGTTTGTTGTTCGGCACGAAGGTTTGTGCTTCGGCAGGAAGGTTTGTGGTTCGGCAGGAAGGTTTGTGGTTCGGCGCGAAGGTTTGTTGTTCGGCAGCAAGGTTTGTGATTCGGAAGCGCCGGGCGGCGCTTCGGCGTGCAGGTTTGTGGTTCGGAAGCGGTTGGCGAACCTTCGGCGAGCAAGGTTTGTGGTTCGGAAGCCGTTGGCGGGCGTTCGGAAGCAAAGGTTTGTGGTTCGGAACCGGCGGGCGGGCGTTCGGAAGCCCCTGGCGGTGCTTCGGAAGCCCGGGCACGTGCTTCGGCACGGGCTGGCGGGGCTCCAAACGGCCGGGGCGTCGAACCGGAGCAATGAAACCGGCTGGCAGGGCGTTGAAGAAGCTGCTCAATGGGCCCGAAATCCTTCTTTCGGCGGTTCGCGTAGCCGCTACCTTTGCGGCGGCGGCGCCCCCTCACTCCTTCGACTTCCCTCCCCATGTATACCTTCAACCCCGGGCCTTCGGCCGTTTATCCGGCCGTGCGCCAGTACCTCACCGATGCCTTTGACCAGGACTGGCTCTCGGCCGGGCACCGCTCCGAAAAAGTCATTGGCCTGGTGCGCCAGACCGTGAACGACCTCAAGGCCAAGCTCAACGTGCCGCAGGACTACACCGTCCTGTTCACTTCGTCGGCCACCGAATGCTGGGAAATCCTGGCCCAGAGCCTGACGCCGCGCCGCTCGTTTCACCTCTACAACGGCGACTTCGGCGAGAAGTGGTACAAGTACGCCAAGGCCCTGCGGCCGTCCAGCACCGGCCAGCGCTTCGGCCTCGACGAAGTGCCCGACGTGGCCTCGCTGCCGTTTGGGCCCGACGACACCGACCTAGTGTGCATCACCCAGAACGAAACCAGCACCGCCACCCAGCTACGCGAAGGCTTCATTCTGAACCTCTACAACCGCCTCGGCGGCGCCCTGCTGGCCGTGGACGCTACCAGTTCGCTGGCCGGCCTGAACCTGAAATACATCAAGGCCGACATCTGGTTTGGCTCGGTGCAGAAGTGCTTCGGGCTGCCAGCGGGCCTGGGTGTGATGCTGCTCTCGCCACGCGCCGTGGCCCAGGCCAAGCTCGTGAACGACCGGGCCCACTACAACGCCCTGCCCGCCCTGCTCAGCCAGATGCTGAACTACCAAACCAACTACACGCCCAACGTGCTCGGCATCTACCTCATGAGCCGCGTGCTGGCCGACCGCGAGCCCATCAAAACCGTGCACCAGCACCTCGTGGACCGCGCCGAGAAGCTCTACGCCTTCTTCGACCAGGCCACCCCGCTCAAGCCCTTCGTTGCGAACCCCGAAACGCGCTCCACCACCGTCATCGGCCTGCAGGGCGACGCTGCGCTCATCGAAGAAATCAAGGCCAAAGCCAAGGAAGCCGGCCTGCAGCTCGGCAGCGGCTACGGCCCCCTGAAAAACACCACCATCCGCATCGCCAACTTCCCCGCCGTGCCCGACGCGGCCATGGAGGCGCTGGTGCAGTTTTTCGCGAAGGAATACCCGGGGTAATGAGAATTTATGTTGCACAACATCTGTCATCCTGAGCGCAGCGAAGGACCTTATCACCGATGAACGTTTGCAGTAAAATCTAGCACACGTGATAAGGTCCTTCGCTGCGCTCAGGATGACAATAACTTCATATTTCGCCGTGTTCAACCTCCAGCAAATCCTGTCCGTCACGCTCACGCTGTTTGCCGTGATTGACATCGTCGGCTCCATCCCGATTATCATCCAGATTCGGCAGCGCGAGGGCGAAATCAAGGCCGAGCTGGCCACTTTTGTGGCGGGCTGCCTCATGGTCACGTTTTTGTTTGTGGGCCAGAGCCTGCTCGGGCTGCTGGGCGTCGACAACCAGAGCTTTGCCCTGGCCGGCGCGGTGGTCATCTTCCTCATTGGGCTCGAAATGATACTCGGCATCGAGCTGTTCAAGTCCGATATGTCGGGCAGCACGGGTTCCATTGTGCCGCTGGCGTTTCCGCTCATCGTGGGCGCCGGCACCATGACCACGCTGCTGTCGCTGCGCGCCGCCTACTCGCTGCCCAACGTGCTGGTGGGCATTGTGCTCAACCTGATTTTTGTGTACGTGGTGCTCAAAACCAGCCCCTGGATAGAGCGCAAGCTCGGCAAAGGCGGCGAAGACATTTTGCGCCGCGTGTTTGGCGTGATTCTGCTGGCCATCGCCATCAAGCTGTTTAAAACCAATTTTTAGTGCTTGGTGCTGAGTGCCTAGTGCCTGGCTTGTTCTAGTGAACTTGCCTGCACCAAGCACCAAGCACCAAGCACCAAGCACCAAATATGATTCACCTGTTCACCGACGGCTCGGCGCGCGGCAACCCCGGGCCCGGCGGCTACGGCGCCATTCTGCGCTACGGCCCCCACGAAAAAGAGCTCACCCAGGGCTACCGCCTCACCACCAACAACCGCATGGAGCTGCTGGCCGTCATCGTGGGCCTCGAAGCCGTGACGCGGCCCGAGCTGCCCATCCGGGTGGTGTCCGATTCCAAGTACGTGGTCGACGCCGTGGAAAAAAAGTGGGTTTTCGGCTGGGCCACCAAGGCCGACTTCGGCAAGAAGGCCAACGAGGACCTATGGCGCCGCTTCCTGCGCGTGTACAAGCAGCGCAAGGTCACCTTCCACTGGATAAAGGGCCACGCCGGCCACCCCGAAAACGAGCGCTGCGACGTGCTGGCCGTGCAAAGTGCCACCGGCAAAGGGCTGCTGGTGGACGAGGGCTACGAGGCGAAGCTGGATTCGGTCAACGGCCTGAATTAATTCCGCCACGGCATCGGCCACCAAGCCTTCGTTTTCATGACCAAGTTTTTAGGTTCTGCGGCCGAGTTTCGGCAAGCCATTGACGCCCTGGGCTTGCGGGGCGCCTGGGAGGATTTTGCGCAAGGCCTGCGCTACCGCACCACCGACGGCGGCACGGTGCAGTGGTACGCCTCCACCAAAACCGTCCAGATTCAGGGCAACCGGGCGGCGGCCGAAAAGCTGCGGACGGCCACCGCGGCCATGCATGCCCGGCCAACACCGGCGGTACCTGCTTCTGTGCCCCCGCAGTCCCGAAACCAGATATTCGTGGTGCACGGCCACGACCATCCTGCGCGCGAACAGTTGGAGTTGATTCTGCACAAGCTGGGGCTGGAGCCGTTTGTGCTGGCCAACACCAGCGGCGGCGGGCTCACCATCATCGAGGCGTTGGAGGCCCGCATCGGCCAAGGCGGCCAACATGCCTGCGGCATCGTGCTGCTCACGCCCGACGACCTGGGCTACGCGCAGGCGGAAGGCGCCGAAGCCCTGCGGCCCCGCGCCCGGCAGAACGTGGTGCTGGAAATGGGCATGCTGATGGCCGCCGTTGGCCGGCGCCACACCATTATTCTGAAAAAAGGCAACCTGGAAGTGCCCTCCGACGCGGGCGGCCTGCTCTACCTCAGCTTTCAGCACCACGTGAAGGAAGTGGCCACCCGCCTGGCCGACCGTCTCAGGGACGCCGGCTTCGACATCGACGCCCGCCGGATTATCAGCGCCGCCTCCTGAGGTGTGCCCGACGAATTGACCGCATGCCCAACGACTACTTCCAGTTTCAGCGGTTTCGCATCGAGCAAAGCCAGTGCGCCATGAAGGTGAGCACCGATGCTTGCCTGCTGGGCGCAGCGGCCGACCTCACCGGTGCCACCCGCCTGCTCGACATTGGCACCGGCACCGGACTGCTAGCCCTGATGGCCGCCCAGCGCCACGCTGCAGCCGAGATTGAAGCGGTAGAAATTGACGCCGCGGCTGCCACCCAGGCAGCGGCCAATGCGGCAGTCAGTCCTTGGGCGAAGCGCCTTAAGATTTATGGCATGAGCCTGGCTCAATACGCCGCCACGCAGCCGCAGCCATTCAGCCACATCCTTTGCAACCCACCTTTCTTCCGGCAGTCGTTGCGCTCGCCCAATGCGGCCCGCACCACCGCCCGGCACGAAGCCGCCGATACGCTTTCCTTCGAAGCGCTGGCCGCATTTGCAGCACAGTTTCTTCAGGCAGAAGGCTTGCTGACGGTGCTGTTGCCGCCGCTTGAGATGCAGGATTTTGAGGGCGAGGCAGCGAAACTGGGCTTACACCCGACCTCACGGCTGGTGGTTCGGCACCGGCCCGGCAGCCGGCCGTTGCGACACATCACCGGCTTTCGGAAGAGGGTGCAAGCGGTGGTTGAAACGGAGCTGTTCATCCGCACCACCGGTAGCGAGACGGATTACTCGCCGGAGTTTCAGGCTTTGCTGGCCGGGTTCTATCTGGCGCTGTAGCGCGGACTTTTAGTCCGCGCATCGTCCGGTCGCCTTCCGCGTATGGGCAGACGCGCAGCGTCCACACTACCGGTTGCTACACCAGGCCGTCGAGCAATGCGAGCTTCTCGCGGTGCAGGCTGTCGAGCAGGTCGCGCTCCAGGGTAGCAAATTCGGCGGCCGCGTAGTGCCGTTGAATACGCCCGCCCACCAATACGGATATTTCATCGGCCGTCTCGGTGAGGGCGCCCAGAATGTGGGAAGTGAGCAGGATGCCTGTGCCCCGGTCGCGCAGGCGCTTGAGGATTTCCTTGAGCAACAGGTTGGCTTCCAGGTCGAGGCCGTTGAAGGGCTCGTCGAGAATGAGGTAGTCAAAATTCTGCACCAGCAGGGCCAGCAGCGCCAGTTTCTTGCGCATGCCGGCCGAGTACTCGTCGGCAAACTGGTCGAGCGGCAGTTCCAATAGCCGGTTCCAGCCCGCGAAATCGGCAATGGGCCGGCCGCGCGCCTGCAGGCAAAACTCCAGGTACTCGCGTCCGGTGAGGCGCGGATAGAAATAGGGCTCGTAGGGCAGCAGGCCGGTGTGCTCGCGCACCGGGTAGCCGGCCGTGTTGCGGATGGTCCCCGTGAAATCCTTTTCCAGCCCGTAGAGGCAGTTGATAAGCGTCGTTTTGCCCGCACCGTTGGCTCCCACCAGGCCGTGAATGGTGCCCGGACGCAGGGCCAGGTTCACTTCGTGCAACACGACGTGGTTGCCAAAAGCTTTGCGCAGGTTCAGGATTTCGAGCATGAAAGGAGGCTTAGCCTAGAATCTTGTGCAACCGCCGCTGGCTTTGCCAAATGAGGCCCCCCACGGCCACGAGCAGCAGCACCGGATACACCGGGTTGCCGGGCAAGAGCAGCGCCACGCCCACCACCAGCGCCTGCGTGGTGCGAATATGGGTGGCGTTGGGGTAAAACGCGTATTTGGTCAGAATCAGCAGGCCCACCATTCCCAGCCACGCCACACTCACGGCCGCTGCCCCGCCCCCACCTGCCGGACCAACCGCCAGCAGCCAGAAAAAAGGGGCCGCCGAGAGCCCCGCGTAGCCCATCCCCAGCAGCAGGCGCCGCCGCAGAAACTGCCGGGGTGTGCGGCCCGCCAGCACCAGCATGGTGATGGGCTCGGGCGCGCCATAGCAGCCCAGCAGCACCAGCAGCCACAGCACCAGCGCCACCACCGGCCCCAGCGGCGACGAATGCTGCCACACGGCCCCGGCCAGCAGCACCGGCCAGGCCCATAGTCCACCCGCCCGCATTCCGCTCACCCATTCAAACGCCTCGCTTCGAAACAGGCTGCGGGCGCGGCGGATGGTACTCCGCGACTCCCGGGCCGGCGGCAGAACGGCCCCGGCCGGAGCTAGGGCCAGGGTGAGCAGTGCGGCGCCCCAGTCGCCAAAAGCAGCCAGCACCAGGGCTGCTGGCACGGCCGCCAGCCCATACTCCACCGCCAGCCAGCGGCGAAATCCCGGCGCACTCGTGGCCAGAAAGCGCAAGTCGGCCCGCTGCCGGTGAGCCGAGGCCAGCGTCAGCGCCACCAGCGGCGGCACGGCCCACTGTCCCACCGGATGGCTGGCCGCCAGCAGCAAGCCCCGCCCCAACACGATAGCCAGCACCGGCCCTAGCAGCGCCAGCCGTAGCCCGCCCACTTCGCGAAGCAGGCGGCCCAGCAGGCGTAGGCGCAAAGTCAGGTAAGCCCGAAGGGATGACATCGCCTTAGTAACGGTTACGGCAGGGGTGGAATTGCGCGCAATCCTAGCCTACACTGGTTTTTGGGCCATTTCCTTGCACACGGCGCTGGGCGGGTAGCCGAAGTGGCGCGAGAAGGCCGTGCTGAAGTGGGCCGGGTTGGCATAACCCACTTGGTAGGCTACCTCGGCCACGGTGGCCACGCGGCCCTGCAGCAAAGCCAGCGCCCGCAACAGGCGGGTTTGGCGCAGGTACTCGGCGGGGGCTTGGCCCGTCAGGGCCTTCAGCTTGCGGTAGAGTTGGGTACGGCTCAGATTCAACTCGGCCCCGAGCTGGTCCATGCTGTAGTGCTCATCGCCCAGGTGGGCCAAAATCGCCGCCTCGAACGCGCGCAAAAACGCTTGGTCGCGCGAGGGCAAGGCGGCCACGGCAGCCTGGTGCGCCACCAGCGGGTCGGCGGGGGGCGGAACCGGGGGCATCGAGTAAGGTAGTACCTCCGCCGCTTCCGCCGTGACATGGCCAGTCACAGTCCCGGCAAAACGGGCCTGGGTTTGCTCACGCAGGTGCAGCAGGCTCCGCACCTGGGCCTGCAGCTCGCGGGGCCGGAAAGGCTTGGGCAGGTAGGCCTGGGCTCCGGTTTCGAGGCCCTGCAGCCGGTCGTCGGCGGTGGTGCGGGCCGTGAGCAGCACCACCGGGATGTGGCTGGTGGCTGCATCGGCTTTGAGGGCTGCGCACACCTCGTAGCCGCTCAGGCCAGGCATCATCACGTCGCTCACGATGAGGTCGGGCACTTCGGCCCGGGCCAGGTCCAGGCCCGCCGCGCCATCGGGAGCGAGCAGCAGGCGGTAGCCGGCCAATGTTTCTGCCACGAAGGCCCGCACTTCTTCGCTGTCTTCAATGATGAGCACCTGGGCCGGCTCGGCAGGCTCTGCGTAGGCCGCCGCGTTGGTTGCCGCAGTAGCGGGAGTGGCTGCGGCAGCCCCGGCTAAGTGCATTTCGGCGGCCGGCATCTCCTCCTCCGTCCGCATTGGTTCAGCTGCTGGCGCCGTGCCGCCATATGGTGCACCAGTGCCGGTTGGCAGCAGCACGCGGGGCAGGCGCACCACGAAGCAGGCGCCTTCGCCGGGCAGGCTGCTCACCGTCACCGTGCCGCCATGCAACGCTACCAGCTCGCG
The DNA here is from genome assembly GCF_022811645.1 of Hymenobacter monticola. Classification (NCBI taxonomy): domain Bacteria; kingdom Pseudomonadati; phylum Bacteroidota; class Cytophagia; order Cytophagales; family Hymenobacteraceae; genus Hymenobacter; species Hymenobacter monticola. Next base: position 4,705,254 of record NZ_CP094534.1, read on the forward strand.
CACCAACGCCAGGCCAATGCCTGTGCCTTGCCGGGTGGCTACCGGCGTTGGCTCTTGGCTGCGGGCCTGATAGAATCGGTCGAATACGTTGGGCAGGTCCTCAGCCGCAATGCCGGGGCCGGTGTCCTGCACGGCCAGTTCCACTGTGCCGGCCGGCGCGGCGGCTGTGGGCGGCTGCTCCGCTACGCGCAGCCACACCTGCCCGCCTTCGGGGGTGAAACGAAGGGCATTGGCCAGTAGGTTGGTCAGTACTTCATCGAGTTTGGCGGCGTCGAATACCAGGAGCACGGGGCTGTCCGGCGCCTCCAGGTGCAAGCCAATGCCCCGCCGCTCGGCTAGGCCAGCGAAGCCGGTCACCAACTGGCGGGCCAGCCGGGCCACATCGCCAGCTGTGGGGTGCAGGCGCAGGGCCCCGGCATCCAGCTTGCTCAGGTCCAGCAGTTGATTGATAAGCTGCAGGAGCTTGCGGGCCTGCCCCAGCACCAGTCCTGCCTGTCGGCGGCTGGCCGGGTCGGGCACGGTTTCGGCCAGCACCTCGGCCGGGCCCAGAATGAGCGTGAGCGGGGTGCGCAGCTCGTGGCTGACGTTGGTAAAAAAATCGGTTTTGACGCGGTCCAGCTCCTGCAGGTAGCGCAGGGTTTGGCGCTCCAGTGCCCGCTCGGCGCGTTCGCGCTCCTGGGCACGGGTGCGCCGCCGCACCCCGGCCAGCGCCAGCCCAAAAGCCGCCGCATACAGCCCAAAGGCCCACCAGCGCCGCCACCAGGGCGCCGCGATGTCGAAGCTGAGCCGGGCCGGCTGCGGGCTCCAGCCGCCCTCGTCGGTGCTGGCCCGCACTTCGAACGCGTAGTGGCCGGGCGGCAGGCTGGCGTAGGTGGCCGAGGTGCTGGTCACGGGCCCCACCCATTCGTCGCGGTAGCCGCGCAGGCGGTACTGGTAGCGCACGCTTCCGGGCCGGGCCAGGCTCACCCCAATGTAGTCGAAGCTGACGCTGTTGAGGCGGTATGGCAGCTCCAGCGGCGCGGCAATGGTGGTATCGTGCAGCCCCACCCGCAGGCCGGTCAGGTAGGCCGAGGGCCCCACGCAGGGCCGGGCCGGCCGGCGCGGGTCATACACCATCAGGCCGCCGACGGTGCCCATCCAGAGGCGGCCGTCGGGGCCGCGCAACACGGCATTCTCGTTGGTTTCGCCCCCACCGTAGCCATTGGTCCGGTCGAAGGAGCGCGCCTTGCCGGTGCGCATATTCAGCACGTCTACCCCCAGGTGCGTGCCTACCCACACCTGCCCGGCCCCGTCGCATTGCACAAAGTAAGGATTGATGGACTGCAGGCCGCTGTGGTCGTACCGGAGTAGCCGGCGGGTGGCCGGCTCGTAACGCAGCAGCGCAATGCCCACCGGGCCCAGCCAGAAGTCGCCGTGCTCGTCCTCGCTAATGGAGCTGATGCAGAGCCGCCCCGACTGCCCGTCTACCCGTTCAAAGGTGTCGTGGTCGGTGTCTACCCGCACCAGCCCCGCATCGTCGGAGCCCAGCCAGAGCCAGCCCCGGTGGTCGCGAAATACCTGCCAGAAGTTGTCGCTGGGCAGGCCCTGCTCGCCCTTCCGGAACGTGCGGTAGGTGTCGGTGGCGGGGTCGTATACCGTGACGCCCATGCGGTGCGTCGTTAGCCACAGCCGCCCCCGCGCATCCTCCCCGATGCTCGATACGGTGACGCCCGCCAGCGCCGGTGCCCGGTTGTTCAGATTCTCCCAGCGACCGGTGCGCATGTCGTAGCGCCGCAGGCCATCGCGAAAGGTACCTACCCACATCCGGCCCTGGCGGTCGGCCAGTAGGCTGGCCGGGTTGGCACCGGCGGTCCCCTTGGCCGCGGGCACCAGCAGGTGGCGGGTCGGCGTCCGAATGCCCGTAGCCGTTAGCGGCAGGGCCGTCAGGTGGCGCTCCATGGCCAGCCAAAGCTCATCGGGCCGAGGCTGGGCCAGCGCGCACACGTAGCTGCCGCGCAGCCCGTCGGCGGGGCCGTACTGTGTAAACCGGACGTTGGTCAGGTATTGGGTTACGCCTTGGCCGTCGGCCGCCCATATGTTGCCCTCCCGGTCCAGCAGCACGTCGTGGCCATGGTCGGAAGCGGAATTGGGGCGCGTGCCGAGGACCCGGAAGTGCAATTGCCCGGTGGAGGGGTCGGCCGTACCCAGGTTCAGGCCGTTGTAGGCGTTGGCCCACACCCGCCCCTGCCAATCCACGGCCACCCGCAGTACCAGGTTGCTACTCAGTCCTTCGGCGGCCGTGTAGTGGCGCAGGCGCCAGGGCCGCCCGCCAGCGGGCGCGCTCACGCGCAGCAGCCCGGCCCGGGTGCCCACCCAGGCCACCGAGTCGCTCACCCGGCAAAAGCCGTAGGTGCGCTGACGCAAAGCGGGCGGCAGCGCGGCCTGCGCGGCGGGCAGCGGCTGGCCGCTGCGCCCGTCAAACACCAGCAGCCCATGCGGCGAGCTCGCCCATAGCTGCCCGCGCAAGCCTGGCCCCAGATACTCCACCGAGTCGGCGGCATGCCCCCCTACGGCGCTCCAGTGCTGCACCAGCGTATCGGCCCGGCTGGCCCCGAAGCGCAGCCGCCACACGCCCTGTTTCTGCGTGCCCATCCACAGTTCGCCAGGGCCCGCCCATAGGCTCAGGATGTTGCCTGGGGCTTGCAGTCCCGGCACCCGCACCTGCCTGATGCGCTGGTCGTTGCCCAGCACGGCCAGGCTGGCGTATTGCATACCCACCCACATGCCGGTGCCGCCCACCACAGGAGCCACGGCGCGCACGTGGCTGTCGGGCAGTCCCTGCGAGCCTCCGTAAACCTTAAATTCCTGGCCGTTATAAACGCTTGCTCCAGCTTGGGAGCCCACCCAGAGGCGGCCCCAGGCGTCTTGCCCCAGGCAATAAACCATCGACTGCAGCAGGCCGTTGTCGGGGGTGAATGTGCGCGTGGTCAGTGTCTGGGCCTGCAATTTCGGCAGCAGACCCAATAGCAGGCCGGCTGGCCCGAGGGCTCGGAGAAGCAAGGCGGGCAGTGAGCACAGCAGGGGCCGCATAAATTGCTGGTTTGCTACGCGAGCATAGCAGTGGCTGCCCGAAAGGTAACGTGTTTTTTTAATTCGCCTGAGAATTGGCTATTTACTAATCCCAGCTATTATATCTGAGCCGTAAGCCTCCCTAAGTTGGACTAGCCCAATGTCCCGACCAAGCCAGGCAGCTCCGCTCCCACCAGCCAATTGGAAGGACATTCAAACTAGTGCTCCTCTTCGCTGAATCGAATGCCGTACTCTGCCGCCAGCTCATCCAGAATGGGCTCATACAAGTCGGCCTGCACCGGAATCAGGACGCCGCGCTCAGCCACCTCGCCGCGCACCAGCCGCCGCACGGCCATGCCCAGCGGCAGGCCCACGGTTTTGGCCATGCCGGTGTGCGTGGCGTCGTCGCCCTCCACGGTCAGCGAGGACGTGAGGCGGTGGGTGGTGCCGTTTAGCTCGTACTCGAAGAGGTGCTGCATCACAATCAGGTCGTGGTCGTGGGGCTGCAGTTGCCACTTTTCGGCCAGCAGGCGCTCCAGCAACTGAGCGGGCGTGGCGCGGGCGTGGCCCACCGGCCGGTCCGAAAACAAGCCCAGCCAGTGCAGCCGGCCCATTTCTTCGCCTGTGGGGTTGAGGCCCAGATACGCCGCTACCCGGGCCGATAGGTCGAGGTGCGGGATGAATGACGTGGGCAAATACGCTTCGACCAGCTCGGCCCAGGTCATGGTTTCGGGGTTGTCGAGGTTCACGCTGTCGTCGGTGAGGCCCAGGCGCACCAGCGCGTGCCAGGCGGCGCAGTAGCCCGGGCGCCGCAGGGTGCCCCGCAAAATGGTCGGGATGTCGTCCAGGCCATACGGCGCGCGGTAGCTCAGCGAGTCGCGGTTGGCGTAGCCCTCAAACTCGCCGTATTCAGGCAACACCAAGGTTTCGGTGCGGGCAAACAGCTGCTGGTAGGGAATGAAGCGCGGGTGGCCGTTTTCCAGGAACTTGGCCGTGCTCTGGCCGGCCAGCACCACGTTGCGCGGGTTCCAGGTGAACTTGTATTTCCAGGGGTTGTCGCCCTCGGCCGCGGGCGCTAGCAGCCCGCCGCAGTAGCTCTTGAAGCTGGTGATGCGCCCGCCCCGGGCCCGGATGTGCGCAATGGCCCGCATGGCCGACATATGGTCCAGGCCCGGGTCCAGCCCGCATTCCATCAGCAAAGTGATGCCCGCGGCCTGCGCCTCCTCGTGCAGCTCTCGGATTTCCGGGCTCACGTAGCTGGCCGTGGCCAGGTGCCGGCCGTGGCGCAGGCAAGCGCGGGCCACCACCGGGTGCAGCAGGGCCGGCAGCATCGAAATCACCACGTCGGCCTGCGTCACCAATTCTTCCAGCAACGCCTCGTTTTCCATCGAAAAAGGCACAGCGCGCGCGTACTCGCTATGGGCTGCCAGCACCGGCACCAGGTGCGCGGGGTTGGCGTCGGCCACGGTCAGAAACCAGTTTTCGGTGGGCGCGTGGCGCAACAGGTATTGAATGAGGGACGAGGCCGAGCGGCCAGCCCCGAGGAGCAGAAGGCGAGTTCTCATGCGGCAAAGATGGGGCATAAGAAAAAAGGACAAGGAAACGGGCTTTGCGTTCTAGGCTTCGATTCAACAGGCGGCCGGTTTTCTCGTCGCCTGTATCCCGGCCTCATATCCCTTCTTCCCTATTACCTTCGCCGCCCCCTAATCCCGCCCGCATGGCCCGCCATTCCCGCCAGCAGCTTCTGACCTACGAAGAGCTGGACTCCGCCACCGACCTCTCCCCTGCCGAGCAAGCCACCTGGCAAGCTGCCCGCGACGCCACCGCCCACGCCTACGCTCCCTATTCGGGCTTCCACGTTGGGGCCGCACTGCTACTGGCCGACGGCACCCTTTTTCGGGGCACCAACCAGGAAAACGCCGCTTACCCTTCAGGCCTCTGCGCCGAGCGCACCGCCTTGTTTGGCCTAGCGGCCAACCACCCCGGCCATCCGCCCATCGTAGGCATGGCCGTAGCAGCCCGGCCTGGTCACGGCGAGTTTGGACCCGCCCTGCCCTGCGGCGCCTGCCGCCAGGTGATGTTGGAATACGAAAGCCGCCAGGGCCAGGCCATCTCGCTGCTGCTGCCCAGCCGCGCGGGCACCATCCTGCGTTTCAGCACCCTGGCTGCGCTGATGCCTTTCAACTTCTCGCCCGACGACCTTCCCCCGGCCTAGCCCGCATGGAACGCCACCTCACCGTTGCCCGCACCGCGCGCTACCAGCAGCTGGGCGAATTATCCGCCGAAACCAAGCATGTCTGGTTTGTCTGCCACGGCTATGGCCAATTAGCGGCCTACTTCATCCGTCATTTCGCCTTCCTCGCCGAGGCCGACCCACACACCGTCGTCATTGCGCCCGAGGGCCTCTCCCGCTTCTACCTGAGCGGCAGCAGCGGCCGCGTGGGCGCCAGCTGGATGACGCGCGACGACCGCCTGCACGAAATCCAAGACCACATCGGGTTCCTCAATCAGCTGGCCGAAAAAGTCCTGGCCGAATGTTCGACCAGCGTCGAACTCACCGTGCTGGGGTTTTCGCAGGGTACGGCCACCGTGAGCCGCTGGCTGGTGCAGGCCGCCTTTCGGCCTGCGCATCTCATCCTGTGGGCGGGCAGCTTCCCGCCCGATATTGCTCCGGAATCAGCCCAGGCGCTGTTGCGTGGCCTTCGGCTCTCCTTAACTATTGGCACCGATGATGAATACATCACCGTCGCGCAGGCCGAAGAGCAGCAAACGGAGTTGCTGCAACTTGGCGGTGCGCCCCAATTGTTCGTCTTCGCGGGCAAGCACACGCTCGACCGCCCCGTTCTGGCGCAATTAGCTGGTCTCGGCTAAAGTTACTTCCGCGCAATCGTCGTAGCTGCGCCCTGCGCCCCGGCCAGCACCAGCACCTCGGCAATGGTAACGTGCGGCGGCCGCGTCACCATGAACACGATAACATCGGCCACGTCCTCGGCCCGCAGCGGCTCAAAGCCCTCATACACCTTGGCTGCCCGCGCCTCGTCACCCTTGAAGCGCACCTGCGAAAACTCCGTTTCCACCGCGCCGGGGTTCACTTCGGCCACGCGCACGCCGGTGGGCAGCAGGTCGAGCCGCATGGTTTTCGTCAGCATCTGCACGGCCGCTTTGCTGGCGCAATACACGTTGCCGTTGGCGTAGGCCTCCTGCCCGGCAATGGAGCCCACGTTCACGATAAAGCCGGTTTGGCGGGCCGTCATGCCGGGGAGCAGGGTGTGCGTCACGTTCAACAGGCCGCGCACGTTGGCGTCCAGCATCTGGTCCCAATCGCGGGGGTCGCCGGCCTGAATGGGGTTGAGCCCGTGAGCACCGCCGGCGTTGTTTATCAGCACATCGGGGGCCCGCAGTTCTTCGGGCAGCGTCGCCACGGCTGCTTCCACGGCGGCCCGGTCGCGCACGTCAAACGCCAGCACGTGCACCGGCACCGGCGCTAGCTGGGCCGCCAGCTCTTCGAGCCGCTCCCGCCGCCGGCCGGTCACCACCACTTGAAAGCCCGCCCCGGCCAGGGCCACCGCCGTTGCCCGGCCAATGCCCGAGGAGGCGCCGGTAATGAATGCAGTCTTCATAAATGATTTGGGAGAAAGGGAAATGGGGAGGTGGGAAGGTTGACGTTTTTACTGCGCCATCAGCGCAAGCAGAACATCAACCTTCCCACCTCCCTATTTCATCACCTCATTTAGTTCTGAATATTAATGTACAGCGTCACCGAATTGGTGCTCAGGCTTTGCAGGCTGTTGCTGTAAAAGTCGTTGTGCGGCGTCAGCAGGTTTTTCAGCCCGTGCGAGAAGCGCAGCTCCGGCGCCAGCTTGAACAACGGGTAGAACAAATCCAGGCCCACGCCATATTCCAGGGTCAGGTCGCTGCTAACGGCCCGCAGTTGGTTGCGCAACGGGTCGCTGCGGCGGCTGCTGGCTGTCACGCTGGGGCTGATGCCCGCAATCATGTACATGCGGGCGTTGCGTCGCCGGTCCGACTGGTACTTGAGCAGCAGCGGAAATTGCACCACCGTTGCCGTCACTTCCTGCGTGTAAACCGTATCGGTTTGGTAGCCGCGCGGCTTGAATTCGACCTTGCGCGTGAGAAAGCTCACCCCCGGCGCAAACCGAAAAATGAACGGGGAGTGCGGCCCCCCAATGCGCGCATCGCCAATAAAGCCCACCCCCAGGCTGGGGCTGTTGATGGCGTTGGCCGACACGTTTTGCCGGGCCACGTACTGCGCCGACTGCTCCACGTTGAAGCGCGAATTGGTCAGCGCCACAAACATGCCCGGGTGAAACCACCGCTCGTCGTATGAGGGCAGGTTCTGCACCGTGATGGATTTAAGGGTGCCGTTTTTGCCGCGGTTGGCCCGCGATTTTGCCTTGCGCTGCGCCATTGCCAGCGAAGGCAACAGCAGCAGCAACGTACCCACCAACGCGAGACGTTTTACTTGTGCGCCGTGTAGATGGAGCTGATGCCGAAAGTGAGAGGTTGCCATGCAGGTTCTTTGAAGCCGACTTTGGCCAGAATGGCCAGGAAGTCGGTGCCGTCGGGGAAGGCCTGCACCGAAGCAGGCAGGTAGGTATAAGCCGACTGGTCTTTGGAAATAAGCTTGCCAAAAACCGGCAGCACCCGACGGAAGTAAAAATTATAAGCTTGCTTGAGCGGAAACGCCGTGGGCTTGCTGAATTCGAGTATCACGAGCTTGCCGCCCGGCCGTAGCACGCGCTGCATCTCGGCCAGGCCCTTTTCAAGGTGCGCGAAGTTGCGCACGCCAAAAGAGGCCGTCACGGCATCAAACTCGCCGTCGCCAAACGGCAGGTTTTCGGAGTCGCCCAGTTCCAGCTGAATGCGATTGCCGAGGCCTTTGGCGGCCAGCTTGCGGCGGCCCACCTCCAGCATGCCTTCCGAAATATCCACGCCCGTCACCTGCGCGTCGGGCGCGGCGGTGCGCAGCGTTTCGATGGCGAAATCGGCCGTGCCGGTGGCAATGTCCAGGATGCGCGCCGGCCGCAACGCCTTGAGTTCGTCCACCGCTTTGCGCCGCCAATAGATGTCGGTGCCCACGCTGAGAAAGTGGTTGAGGAAATCGTACTTGCCCGCGATGCTGTTAAACATCTGGGCAACCTGCGATTTCTTGTCGGCGGAATTGTCTTTGTAGGGTACGACGGTCATGAGCGGGCGCAAAGAACGGTATGAGAGCGGGAAAATTGCTTCTCCCCAACGCCCAATCGGACGCATTTGTTAGTAAAGACAGCCATTATTTAGCAAAACTGCTACCAGAATGACAAAAAAAGCGGGCCGGACAAACTGCCCGGCCCGCTTCCCAAATTTCAATCTAAGCCCAGATTAATTCTTGGCCTTGATTTTCGTTTTTTCGCCATTGGCATCCTTGGCTTTGCCTTCCAGCTCACCGTTTTTGGTGGTGGTTTTGGTGTCGCCGGCGGGGCCTTTGGTTTTCACTTTCACTTTGTCCGAATCTTCGTCCACCTTGGTTTTCACCTTGGTGCCGTCGGCCATCTTCACCTTGCTCTTGCCCGGGGACAGTGGCGCCGTAGTGGTGGTCGTGGTGGTCGAAGAGCCCATGCCAGTGGTTGAAGTGCCGGTGCCCGTAGCGCCGCTGCCGCCATTGTTCATCGCGCCGCTGCCCATCGAGCCGCCCACTACTTTGAACTCGTCGCGACGGTTAAGCTGCATGTTCTCCGGCGAATCGTTCGGCGCGGCCGGACGACGCTCGCCGTAGCTCACGGTGCTCATGCGGGTTTCGGCGATGCCCTGCTTTTTCAGGTAGTTGAAAGCGGCCTGCGCACGGTTCTGGCCAAGTACCATGTTGTACTCGTCGGTGTTGCGCGAGTCGCAGTGGCCTTCAATCGAGATGATAACGCCGGGGTTAGCCATCAGCTTCTGGGCGGTGTTGTTCAGTTCCGTAATCGACTCCGGACGCAGCTTGTACTTGTCGGTATCGAAGTAGATGTTCCGGAACATGCCGTTGGCCAGGCCGGTCGTATCCACGTAGTTCACGTAGAAATTCTTGACGATGGTCGTCGAGTCGTTCGTCGACACTGGCACCGGGAATTCCTGCGTTTCAATTGGCTTGCCGTCTTTGCTCACCGCCACCTGGTAGGTGCGGCCCGACAGCACTGCCACTTGGTACGAACCATCGGCCTTGGAGATGTCGCGGAAGCTGAGCGCCGTTTTGTCGGCCTGCTGGCCACTAAACACCAGCTCCACGCCCGGAATCACGGTCGTGCTGTCCTTAGCCGAGAACACCTTGCCTTTGATGTTGGCGTTTTTGATGTAGTTGATGGTGTAGATGTCCTTCTCGCCGTAGCCGCCGATGCGGTACGAGCTGAGGTAGGCATACGAGCCATCGGGGCTCAGGCGGTAGTAGGAGTCATCGTCCGGCGTGTTCACGGGGTAGCCCATATTCTGGGCGGCGCCCCACTTGCGGCCCACGCTGTCCCAATCCGACTTGAAGATGTCGTAGCCGCCCATCGTGTTGTGGCCGCGCGACGAGAAGTACAGCGTCTTGCCGTCCTTGCTCAGGTAGGGGCTGTCGTCGTCGTACTTGGTGTTGATGTTGGCGCCGAGCGACTTGGCCGGGCCGAAGTCGCCGCCATCGGAACGGGTGCTGTAGTAGAGGTCCAGCGTGCCGTCCTCCGAGTACTTGCCCGTGGAGAAGTAGATGGTTTTGCCGTCGGGCGTGATGAATGCGTCCGACTCGAACGATTTCGAGTTGATGTTGCCGTTGAGGGCTTTGGGAGCCGACCAGTCGCCGCCAGATGCTCTGTCCGAAATAAAGATGTCGCCGTTGTTGTCGTTGCGGTACATCAGCAGCTTGGTGTCGTTGTCGAACAGCTGAATCGAGGCGTCGTGGCCTTTGCCGTTCAGCGCCGTGCTCAACGAGCGGGGCTTCTGCCAGTTCTCGTCGTCGACGCGGGTAGTTTCGAAAACGTCTTCGTAGTACTCACCATCGGCGGCAATGGCTTTGTTTTTCTTGTCGCTGGGCTTGCCCGAGGCACCCGTCACGTTCTCGCCGCGCGAGGTGAAGATGAGCAGCTTGTCATCCGACGAAATCACCGGGCTGTGCTCCGAATACGGCGTGTTCACCGTCGGGCCCAGGTTTTTCACGAAGATGTCCTTCGGCGAGTTGAACTGCACCTTGGCGTTCTGGCTGTGCTTAATCAGCTGGGCGATTTCTTCCTTGCGCTGGTCGTTCTTCTTCAGCGTGGCGTTGTAAGCCTGGAAGTGGGCCACGGCCTCGTCGAAGTTGTAGTTGAGGTGGTCAACCCGGCCGAGCCAGTACTCCACGTCCTTCGACACCTTCGGCTTCAGCTTTTGGGCCTTGTAGATGTAGTCGCTGGCCTTCTCTTTGTCGAACGACATATAGGAAATACCAGCGTTGAACAGCGCTTTGGCGTTGTTCGGGTCTTTGGCCAGCACCTTCTCGTAGTACGGGATGGCGGCGCGGTAATTTTCCTGCTCGAAGAACTTGTTGCCGGTCTTGAGGTCCTTACGCGTGCTTTGCGCCTCGGCCGGAGCGGCGATGGCAGCGGTGAGGGCAACGGCGCACGACGCTTGCAGTAACCTTCTGGATAAGTTGTCCATTGTAGGAGAGATTTAGAAAAAAGAGATTTCTGAAGGGGTTCTAAGTAGGTATGCGCCGCGAAAAGGCCGATGCAAGGAACTTATTTGGGGCTTATACTGATTTTCCAAGCCAGGGTTAGGCTTTAATGCCGAATTGCCCAGAAGGTAACCGTAGGAAAGCGTTTTGTACCCCGCGCTGGTCTTGTTGCAAAGGCAACGGAGGGCGGGCAAAGGTAGGCGATGGGCCTGCGAAAAGCGCTTTCTGGCGAATGGTCGGCCATTTAAAGGTGGTCGAATGCGGCGGCAAGGGCCCGACGAAATGGGAAGCAGGCCGCGCAAATATAGAGGGGCTGCCGATATACCCATCCATTCTCTTGTTTTTATTCGGCGGGTAATCCCTGGTATTCAGGCGTAATTTTGGGCTTTCATTCCGAGCCCGCTATTTGCCGCTGCCCCATGATTATTAACGACGCTAGATTCCTGACCAGTAATTCGCGGGCCGACCTTTGCCCGGCTCCGACGATGCCCGAATACGCCTTTATCGGCCGTTCCAACGTCGGAAAATCGTCCTTAATCAATATGCTCACCGGCCGCAACGGGCTGGCCAAAACCTCTTCCTCGCCGGGTAAGACGCAATTAATTAACCATTTCGTCATCAACGACAAATGGTTTCTGGTCGACTTGCCGGGCTACGGCTACGCCAAAGTGAGCAAGGTGTCGCGCGCCGAGTGGGCCCGCATGATTAATTATTACCTGCGGCACCGCCCCAATCTGATGTGCGTGTTCGTGCTCATCGATTCGCGCCACTCGCCGCAGGCCGTTGATTTGGAATTCATGGAAAAGCTGGGCGAAGAAGGCATCCCGTTCGTGATGGTCTTCACGAAGGCCGACAAGCAATCGACGTCCCAAACCAAAGCGCTGTTGGCCGATTATCTGAAAAAAATGGGCGAAAGCTGGGACGAATTGCCGCGTCATTTCTTAACATCGGCCGAAACAGGACTAGGGCGCGACGAGGTGCTCAATTTTATTGCGGATGTGAACCAGCAATGGACGGAGGATGCCGCCAGCAATGCGTAGATTGGCCCCTAAATTGCCAATGGCGGCCAAGCCCGCGGTGGCCCATTTCCCTTCTTAGTTAATTTCCCCGCCCCTACTTTTTTATCATGACGAAAATGCGTTCCGTTTCGCAGCTGGCCCTGGGCCTGCTGCTGGCCGCCGCCGCGCCGGCGCTGGCCCAAACCACCCCCAACACCACGCCCGCGGCTCCGGCCCAGGGCGAAAAAGGCACTGGCATCGGCAACGTTGGCAAGAGCATTGCCGTGGCCGAATACTACGAAGGCGGCCAGGCCGCGATGTACGATTTCATTGCCAAGGAGCTGAAGTACCCGGTAATGGCTAAGCGTAATCGCATTCAGGGCCAATGCATCATCAGCTTTCAGCTGAATGCCGACGGCACGATGCAGGACATGCGCATTGTGAAGCAGTTGGGCGGCGGCACCGGCGAAGAAGCCCTGCGCGTGGTGCGCCTGCTGAAATTCAAGCAGCCCGAGTTGCCGATACGCGCCAGCTTGCCCATCGTATTCAAGCTGGGCCAGACGGCTTCGAACGCGCTGCCGGGACAATAAGGCGGCGTGTCGTAGTTTTGCCCTTGTTGAATGAAAAATGAGGAACGGGGAATGAAGAATTGCCAACCGGCTTTTTCATCCTCGTTCCTCATTCTTCATTCCTCATTTTTCATTCTTCATTTTAGTTACAATGCCCTACGAATTGCAAGAGTTGGCCGCCATCAGCGGCATGCCCGGCCTGTACCGCCTGGTGCGCGCCGCCCGACACGGCGTGCTGGTCGAAAGCCTCGACGAGAAAGCCACCCGGACGCTGGCCCCGGCTCGCAACAAAGTGTCGCTGCTGTCGGAAATTTCCATTTACACCCAGGACCCCGACCAAACCGTGCCGCTGACGGAGGTATTTGAGCGCATTTACCAGAAGCACGGCGCGGCCTCGCCCGTGACGGCCAAGTCGAGCGAAGGCGAGCTGACCGATTTTCTGGCTGGTGTGATTCCAGACTACGACCGCGACCGGGTGTACCTGTCCGACATCAAGAAGCTGGCCAACTGGTACGGCATTGTAAGCAAGCACCGCCCTTACCAGGCCGCCGAAACCGCGGCATCGGAAGCTTCGGCCACGGAAGCCCCCGCCTCGGAGGCAGCAGCCGAAACGCCGGCCGCTGAGGCTGCGCCCGCTGCTTCCAAAGCTAAGCGCAAGGGCGCCAAAGCCAGCGAAGAGCCCGCCGCTAACGAGCCCCTGAGCACCGGCGGAGTAATTGGCGAAACCGACGCGGCCCCGACGGCCGAAGGCAACCCCGAAGCCACCGCACCCGCGAAGAAAAGCCGCAAGAAGGCAGAGTAATCCTCTTTGTACCGCACTAAAAAAGGCCGTCCTTAATGCAGGGACGGCCTTTTTTGTTATTGCGCAGGCGCCTTATTTGGCGGCCACTGCTTTCTTGGGCGTAGGCTCGGGCGCGAGCTTGTGGTCGCAGGCTTCGGTGTCGGTGGCGATGAAGCTTTCGGCCTTTTCGACCAGCTCTTTGCTGCCGATGAAGAAGGGGCAGCGCTCGTGCGGAATTTTGGGCTCGATTTCCATGGTGCGGCGCGTGCCGTTGGAGCTTTTGCCGCCGGCTTGTTCCACAATAAAGGCCAGCGGGTTGCACTCGTACATAAGGCGAAGCTTGCCGCTCTTGTTTTTGGCGGTGGCGGGGTACACGTAGATGCCGCCCTTGAGCAGGTTGCGGTGGAAATCGGCCACTAAGGAGCCGATGTAGCGGGCCGAGAACTGCTGGTCTTTGCAGTGCTGCACGAAGGCGGCCACACCGGGCGAGAAGGAGTCGGAACTGCCTTCGTTGATGGAGTAGATGTTGCCGGTTTTGGGGGTGATGATGTCGGGGTGCGAAAGGAAGAATTCGCCCAGCGAGTGCTCGTAGGTGAAGCCGTTGACGCCGTTGCCGGTCGTGTACACCAGCATGGTGCTGGAGCCGTAGATGACGTAGCCGGCAGCCACCTGGTGGGTGCCGGGCTGCAGGCAGTCGGCGGCGGTGCCCTCGCGGCCGGTGGGCGACACGCGGCGGTAGATGCTGAAAATGGTGCCGATGCTCACGTTCACGTCGATGTTCGACGAGCCGTCCAAGGGGTCGATGGCCACCACGTACTTGCCCTGGTTGTTGCCGGTCTGAATCATCTCGTCGTCTTCCTCCGAGATGATGGTGCAGACCTCGCCGCCGTTGCGCAGGGCGCGGATGAAGCGGATGTTGGCGATGACGTCGAGCTTCTGCTGGTCTTCGCCCTGCACGTTCTGGCTGCCGTAGGCGCCGGCGATGTCGATGAGGCCAGAGCGGTTGATTTCGCGGTTGACGATTTTGGCGGCCAGGGCGATGTCGCGCAGCAGCTGCGAAAGCTCCCCCGTAGCGTAGGGAAAGTCCTCCTGCTTGCGCATGATAAAGCGGTCGAGGGTGGTGCCAACAGGCAGCGCCAGCTTGTTGTGGTCCATAAGAATAACGGGATGAAATGGCGGGAACGGGCAACAAAGCTACTCCCGCAGGGCCGTAGTTTATTGTAGCAAGTTGCCCTGTTTTGTGCGCATACGTTTGCCCAAAAGGCTTGACGCGGGCCACTTATTGGTTTTTTGAAGGTGCCCAAAGCTTTCGTTTAAGCCTACTGCCGCGCCTACCTTTGCCGCCCATGGAAAAGTTGCAGGTCTACAAATTCGGGGGCGCTTCGGTGAAGGACGCGGCAGCCATTCTCAACCTCTGCCGCATCGTGCGCGACTTTGGGCCGCAGGGGCCGCTGGTGGTGGTGGTATCGGCGATGGGCAAGACAACGAATGCGCTGGAGGAGATTTATGACTTGGCGTACCGGGGTGGGGATTATTCGTCGCAGTTAGCGGCGCTGGAAGGCTACCATGAGCAAGCTTGTCTAGCCCTAGCCGACGCAATACCACCAATAAATCTTTCGCAGCTACAGTTTCAATTGCAGCAGCTTACTACTTCACTTTCCGAAGAGCTGCAGTTTATGCACCAGGTACATATGCCTGAATCCTACGACCAAGGTTACGACCAAATAGTGTCTTACGGGGAACGGCTTTCAGCTCTTTTAACTAGCACTGCACTTACGCAATTCCTGTCTATCACAGCACGCTACGTCCCGGCACAATTGCTGGTCCAAACCGACGAAGTCTGGCGCGAAGGCAAAGTGAACTGGTCAGCAACGACAGCCCAGACAGTTGAATTCCTCAACAAGGCATTATCTGACGCTAAAATCATTGTAACTGAAGGTTTCCTCGGCGGCACAGCCGATGGCCGCACCACCACCCTCGGCCGCGAGGGCTCCGACTACACGGCCGCCATCCTGGCCTACTGCCTGCGGGCCGAGGCGGTAACCATCTGGAAAGACGTGGCGGGCCTGCTCAATGCCGACCCCAAAATCTTCTCCGACACGGTGCGCTACCCCGAAATCAGCTACCGCGAAACAATTGAAATGGCGTACTATGGCGCCTCGGTTATTCACCCCAAAACGCTGAAGCCGCTGGCCGACCGCAACATTCCGTTGCGCGTGAAGTCGTTTCTGGACCCGGCCGCGGCGGGCACACTCATCCACGACTGCCAGCACCCGGCGCTGGCGCCCGCCTTCATCCGCAAAACCGACCAGTGCCTGCTCTCCTTTGCCAGCAAGGACTTTTCCTTTATCTCGGAGGAAAATCTGGCCGTGATTTTTGCCGCGCTGGCGCAGGCCAAGCTCAAGATTAACGTGATGCAGAACTCGGCCATCAGCTTTTCGGTGTGCACTGATTTTTCGGAGCGGCGCGTGCACCAGCTGCTCGATTTGCTGCGCGAACAGTTCACGCTGCACTACAACACCGGGCTGCAGCTTTTCACCATCAAAAACTACGACGCGGCCAGCATTGCGCAACTCACGGCGGGCAAGCGCCTGCTGCTGGAGCAGCGCACGCGCAGCACGTTTCAGTTTGTGTGCCAGGCGTTGTAGCGGTGGTAGCGCGAACTTTGCAGTTCGCCCGTTCCACGCCCTTTCAACGAATCGTTCCGCCACGCGAACTACAGAGTTCGCGCTACATCTAACCTATGGATTTCCTTCTCATTACGCCCCAGGCGCGCCCCGGCGTGGCCCTCATCCAACTCAACCGCCCCAAAGAGCTCAATGCCCTGAACGGGCAGTTGGTGCGCGAAATCCGCGACGCGCTGCAGGCGCTCGATGCCGATGAGGCGGTGCGCGTGGTTATCATCACGGGCAATGAGCGGGCCTTTGCGGCGGGGGCCGACATTAAGGAAATGGCGGACAAAACGGCCGTGGATATGTTTCTGGACGACCGGTTTGCCACGCTGGAACAGATTCGGCGGTTTCGCAAGCCGCTGATTGGGGCGGTGTCGGGCTTTGCGCTGGGCGGCGGCTGCGAGCTGGCCATGACCTGCGACATGCTGGTAGCTTCGGAGACAGCGCAGTTTGGGCAGCCCGAAATCCGCCTCGGCACCATGCCCGGTGCAGGCGGCACCCAGCGCCTGGCCCGCGCCGTGGGCAAGGCCAAGGCCATGGAAATGGTACTCACCGGCGAGTTCATCTCGGCCCACGAAGCCCACCGCGTGGGCCTCGTCAACCGCGTGGTACCCGTGGGCCAGTACCTGGAGGAGGCCTTCCGCCTGGCCGCGCGCATCGCGGCCATGAGCCCGGTGGCGGCCCGCCTGGCCAAGGAATCCATCAACCGCGTGTTTGAAACGCACCTAGAAGAAGGCCTGCACTTCGAGCGCAAGAACTTCTACCTCACCTTCGCCTCCGAAGACAAGAAGGAAGGCATGGCCGCCTTTGTAGAGAAGCGTAAGCCGGAGTTTAAGGGACGTTGAAAAATGCTTGGGACGTCATGCCGAGCGCAGCCGAGGCAGCTCGCTTGCTTCTTCAACAAGGGTGATTAGTGACGGCACGCGCGATGCCTCGGCTGCGCTCGGCATGACGTTCTTCCAATTCATGCGTACAAGCTCCCATCATCCCCATAAATTTTACTAAATGGCAGTTCTCGTGGGCAAGCGTGCCCCTTCCTTTAAAGCCACGGCCGTGATTGACGGCACCTTCGACGAAGAGTTTTCGCTGGACCGCTACCTGGGCAAAAAGCACGTGCTGTTTTACTTCTACCCCGCTGATTTTAGCCGGGTGTGCCCCACTGAAATCCTGGCTTTTCAGGACCGTCTGGCCGAGTTTGAAAAGCGCAACGTGGCCGTGGTGGGCTGCTCTACCGACACGCAGTACGCCCATCTGGCCTGGCAGCTGATGCCGCGCGAGAAAGGCGGCATTTTCGGCGTGAAGTACCCGCTGGTGGCCGACTCCACCAAAACCATTTCGGCCAACTACGACGTGCTGGGCGGCCACTACGACTACACCGAGCAGGGTGAAATGACCTACGTGGGCTCTCCCCTCGCCTACCGCGGCCTTTTCCTCATCGACCGCGACGGCATTGTGCGCCACCAGCTTATCAACGACCGGCCCCTGGGCCGCAGCCTCACCGAGGCCCTGCGCATGATTGATGCGCTGCAACACTTCGAAAAAAACGGCGAGGCCTGCCCAGCCGATTGGGAAGAAACCCAGCCGGTATAAAACCAGCCGGCGGCGGACCTTATACATCGTTTCGTAATTTTGGGGCTTGCTATTCCTGTATAACATCGGCCTGGGCCTATACGGCCTGCTGCTGCGTCTGCTGGCGCCGTTTGTGCCCAAAGCGGCGGCGTGGGTGGCAGGCCGCCGCGGCCTGCTGACGCATATTCGCCACACGCTGAGTTCCGAAACGGCGCCGCGGGTGTGGTTTCACTGCGCCTCATTAGGCGAGTTTGAGCAGGGCCGCCCCCTGCTCGAAGCCTACCGTAAGGCCCATCCCAGCACCAAGCTGGTGCTGACGTTTTTCTCACCTTCGGGCTACGAAATCCGCAAAAACTGGCCGGGCGCCGACTACATCTTCTACCTGCCGCTGGACACGCGCGGGAATGCCCGGGCTTTTCTCGATGCGGTGCAGCCGCAACTAGCGGTGTTTGTAAAGTATGAGTTCTGGTACCACTTCCTTAACGAATCGCACCGGCGTGGCATTCCGGCTGTGGTAGTGTCGGCCATTTTCCGGCCCGACCAGGTATTTTTCAAGCCCTGGGGCGGCTTTTTTCGGGGCATTCTCGCGCGCTTCGCCCACATCTTCACCCAGAATGAAAGCTCGGCCGCGCTGCTGCGCCAGCACGGCATTCAGCAAGTGAGCGTGGCCGGCGACACCCGATTCGATACCGTGGTGGCCACAGCCGCTTCCGCCCCACGCGAGTTGCCCGTAGTCGATGCTTTTGTAGCCGACGGCGCGCCGGTGCTGGTGGTAGGCAGCAGCTGGCCCGAAGACCTGCCGGCCCTCACGCCTTTACTGCAAAAATATCAGCACCAGTTGCGCGTGCTGGTGGCGCCGCACGAAATCACCGAAACCAACCTGCGCTTGGTAGAGGCCGCCCTGCCGGGCCAGGTGCTACGCTACTCCCAGGCCACGGCCGCCAACGCCGCCCAGGCCCGCGTGCTGCTTTTCGATAACGTGGGACTACTGAGCCAGCTCTACCGCTTTGGCAAGTTTGCCTACATCGGTGGGGCCTTTGGCAAAGGCCTGCACAACACTTTAGAAGCCGCCGCGTTTGGCCTGCCGCTGTTTTTCGGGCCGACGTACGGTAAGTTTCAGGAAGCCGTGGCACTGGTGCAGTTGAAGTGCGCCTTTCCGGTGCACGATGCGGCGGAGCTGGAAGCGGCCTTCGCCCCGCTGTGGACCAACGAGGACCGGCGCCTACGACTACAAGACGCTTTGCTCGATTACGTGCACGGGCAGGCGGGCGCCACCCACACCATCATGGCGGCTCTGCCCCGTCTTGCCCCTGCCCTATGACGCCAGAATTTTCTCATTCCGCCAGCCCGCTCCAGCACGGCACCGTCGTTAAGTCGACAGGCTCGTGGTACGTGGTGCGCGCGGCTTCCGGCCAGCTGTACCGCTGCCGCCTGCGGGGCAAATTCAAGATAAAGGGCCTAAAAGCCAGCAACCCCCTGGCCGTGGGCGACCACGTCGAATTTGCCGTGGAAGCACAGGCCGAGGGCGCGGGCGTCATTTCGCACATTGCACCCCGCCGCAACTACATCGTGCGCCGCTCGGTGCACAAAACCGGCCACGTGCACGTGGTAGCGGCCAATCTGGACCAGGCGTTGCTCGTGGTCACGCTGGTGTCGCCGGCCACGTCGTTCGGCTTTATTGACCGGTTTCTGGTCACGGCCGAGGCCTACCACATTCCCGTCACGTTGCTGTTCAACAAAACCGACTTGTACGACGAGGAAGGCTTTGCTTATCAGGCTGAAATTGCGGGCATGTACGCCAGTCTGGGCTATCCCAGCCGCACCTGCGCCGCCAGCCTGGGCGAGGGCGTGGCCGAAATCGACCAATTACTGGATGGCAAAGTGAGCCTGCTGGCCGGCCATTCTGGCGTGGGCAAGAGCACGCTCATCAATGCCCTCGTGCCCGACCTGGACCTGAAAACCGCCGAAATCAGCGACTTTTCCGACAAGGGCGTGCACACCACCACCTTCGCCGAAATGCTGGAAGTGCGCCCTGGCACCTTCATCATCGACACGCCCGGCATTAAGGAACTGGGCCTTGTGGACCTGCCGCCTGCCGAGCTGGCCGGCTACTTCCCCGAATTCCGGGCCCTGCTGGGCCAGTGCCGCTACCACAACTGCCAGCACACCCACGAGCCCGGCTGCGCCGTGCGCGAAGCCGTGGACCAGGGCCGCATCGCCCTCCCCCGCTACGACAGCTACCTCAGCATGCTCGCCGGCGAGGACAATCGGCATTAGGACCTGCGGCGTTTGTCATTGCGAGGGCGCAGTCCGCGGCAATCCGTCCTGACAAAACCAGACCCTTTCCTATACCAAAAAGCCCCGGCACCATTGCAGTGTCGGGGCTTTGTTATAATAGAAGGCTGGTCGCTGAGAACAAGACGGATTGCTTCGCTGCGCGCGCAATGACAGACGTTAATTATTTCGCCAGCGGCAGTACTACGCCGTCGATAACGTGCGTCACGCCGTTGCTGGAAATCACGTCGGCGATTTGCACAGTGGCGGGGGCATCTTTGCCGTTGCTCACCATCACCTTGCCGTCTTTCACGGCGATGTGCAGCTTTTCGCCATTCACGGTGGTTAGTTCCTGGCCGTCGCGCAGGTCGGCGGCTACTAGGCGGCCGGGGATGACGTGGTAAGTGAGCACGCCCTTCAGATTGGCCTTGCTGGCGTTGTCCATCAGGCCAGCCAGCGCCCCTTTGGGCAGCTTGTCGAAAGCCGCGTTGGTGGGTGCGAATACGGTGAATGGACCGGCTCCGCTCAGCGTTTCGACCAAGTCTGCCTGTTTCACGGCCGCAACCAGTGTACTCACGCTTTTGGCGGCGGAGGCATTTTCAACGATGTTTTTGTCGGCCGTCATGGCCACGCCGTCCACCATCACGCCACCGGGCTTGGCCATCCGGGCCGAATCGCCGGCCAGGGCCGCGAGCGAGTCGGCGGGGTTAACGGTGCTGGCGGCCGTTTCGGTGGCAGCAGGTTTGTCGTTGCCGCAGCTGGCCATCAGGAGCGAAGTAGCCAGTGCGGCCAGTAACGGAGCGAAATGTCGTTTCATGAAAAAAACGTGTGAAATAAGAGTAGGTATAGGCCAATTGTGGCGCTTGGGCTTACGGACAAACCGCCGTGCATGGTTGCTTCCAAACTGGGCAGTTTCCTTACCTTCGCGGCCTCCAAAGAACGGCGCTTGCCGTATCAGTTGTAAAACTCAGTAAACCCCACCCCATGAAAACCGCAGAAATCCACACCAAAAAAGGCGTGATGAAGGTTGAGTTCTACGAGCAGGATGCTCCGAACACCGTGAAAAACTTCACCGACCTGGCCCAGAAAGGCTACTACGACGGCCTGAAGTTTCACCGCGTCATCCCGAATTTCGTGATTCAGGGCGGCTGCCCCAACACCCGCGAAGGCGCCAAAGGCATGCCCGGCACCGGCGGCCCCGGCTACAAAATCGACTGCGAAACCAAGGGCGGCAACCAATACCACGAGCGCGGCGCCCTGAGCATGGCTCACGCCGGCAAAAACACCGGCGGCTCGCAGTTCTTCATCGTGCACGACCGCCAAAACACCGCCCACCTCGACCGCGTGCACACCGTGTTCGGCAAAGTAGTGGAAGGCCTCGACGTAATTGATAAGATTCAAGCCAACGACGAGATTGAGAAGATTGTGGTGAAGGAGGAATAGTCTCAGCCTGTCATCCTGAACGCAGTGAAGGACCTTCTCACGCCAGAAAATTTCAGCGTGAGAAGGTCCTTCACTGCGTTCAGGATGACAGGTTTTATTGTTTTCCCGCTGGCGCCGGGTTCTCAATCTCCTGCACCAGTTGCCCGTACCATTCCTCGCCGTACTTGCGGATGAGCGGGTCTTTCAGAAACTGGTAGATGCGCACGCCTAGCGAACTGCCGAACGAGCAGGCCGGGTTACAGATGTTCCACCGGTCGTAGTTCAGCGCGTCGAAGCCGTCGTACTTGGTGATGCGAATGGGATACAGGTGGCAACTGATAGGCTTTTTAAACGTGGTGGCGCCGGCCAGGTAGGCCTGCTCGATGCCGCACTTCAGAATGCCGCGCTCGTCGTAGAGGGCGTAGGCGCACTCTTTGTCGTCGATGGTGGTTGTGCTGTAGTCGCCTTCCCAATCTTTGATGTATAGGCCCTGCGCCTCGATGGCGGCCTGGCCGGCCTCGGTGAGGAAGGGCTTGATGTTGGCGTATTCCTGCTCCAGAATCTTCAATTCCGGTTCTTCGAGGGGCGCGCCGAGGTCGCCCTCCACGCAGCAGGCGCCTTTGCAGGCCTCAAGGTTGCAGACAAAAAAATGGTCGGCGATGTCGTCGGAAATGACCGTTTCCTGGATAATAATCATTCACAAAGATAACCCCGGCGTGGGGGCCGGAAATTCCTTTCGCCCCCCGCCCGGCGGTCCGTACCTTTGTTAACCCGCTCAAAAGGCGGCTTATTTCGCTGATGGCACTAGATTATCTTTCCCTCCTGAATGGCTCGCAGGCCGCCGCGGTGCTGCAAACCGAAGGCCCCTGCATGATTATCGCGGGCGCCGGCTCGGGCAAAACCCGGGTGCTCACCTACCGCATTGCTCACCTGCTCGAACAGGGCGTCGACCCGTTCAACATCCTCGCTCTCACCTTCACCAACAAGGCCGCCAAGGAGATGCGCGCCCGCGTGGAAAAGGTCGTTGGCCCCGCTG
The DNA here is from genome assembly GCF_022811645.1 of Hymenobacter monticola. Taxonomy (NCBI): domain Bacteria; kingdom Pseudomonadati; phylum Bacteroidota; class Cytophagia; order Cytophagales; family Hymenobacteraceae; genus Hymenobacter; species Hymenobacter monticola. The sequence continues at coordinate 4,727,280 of NZ_CP094534.1, forward strand.
CCCGGAGCCTCTGGATGGGCACCTTCCACTCCGTCTTCGCCAAAATTCTGCGCTCTGAAGCCGACAAAATCGGCTTCCCGCGCAGCTTCACCATCTACGACACGCAGGACTCGAAAACTCTGGTGGGCCAGATTGTGAAAGAGCTGGAACTGGACGACAAGCTTTATAAGCCAAGCCTGGTGCTGGGTCGGATTTCGGCCGCCAAAAACAAGCTGATTTCGCATAATCAATACCTGAGCGACCCGGCCATCAAGGCCGACGATGAGGCGGCCCTGCGCCCCAAGATTGGCGTGATTTACCAGCAGTACCAGCAGCGCTGCTTCAAGGCCGGCGCCATGGACTTTGACGACCTGCTTTTTAACACCAACGTGCTGTTTCGCGACCACGCCGATGTGCTGAATAAATACCAGAATATGTTCCGGTTTGTGATGGTGGACGAGTACCAGGACACCAACTATTCACAGTATTTAATTACGCGTAAGCTGGCGGCTAAAGAGCGAAATATCTGCGTGGTGGGTGACGACGCGCAAAGTATTTACGCCTTCCGTGGCGCTGATATTTCGAATATTCTCAATTTCGAGAAGGACTATCCAGAATTGAAGGTATTTAAGCTGGAGCAGAATTACCGCTCCACGAAAAATATTGTGTGGGCCGCTAATTCGGTTATTAAAAACAACCAGGCGCAGTTGCGCAAGGACGTTTTTTCCGAAAACGAGGACGGCCACCTTATTGAAGTTATTAAAGCTGCTTCCGACAACGAGGAAGGCAAATTGGTGGCGAATTCCATCTTTGAGGACAAGATGAATGGCCATTTGTCGTACGACGATTTTGCCATTCTCTACCGCACCAACGCGCAAAGCCGCGCGATGGAAGAATCGTTGCGGAAATTAAATATTAAATACAAGATTGTTGGCGGCCTAAGCTTTTATCAGCGCAAGGAAATCAAGGACTTGGTGGCGTATTTGCGCCTGACCGTCAACCAGAACGACGAGCAGGCTATACGCCGGGTAATTAATTACCCCAAGCGTGGCATTGGCGACACCACCATTAGCAAGCTCATTACCACGGCCGAAGAAGCCAACCACACGCTGTGGGAAGTGGTGGCCAACGCCGACCAATTTATGCCGGCGCGCGTGAGCAACCCGGTGGTGGGCTTTGCCGAAAAAATCAAAAGCTACATCGTGGTGGCGGGCAAGGAAGACGCTTTCGAGGCGGCCAAGTTCATCGCCAAAAACTCCGGCATGCTGGAGGAATTGTACGCCGACAAAAGCATCGAGGGCTTGTCGCGCTACGAGAACATTCAGGAATTGCTGAACGGCATCAAGGAGTACGTGGACGACCCCGAGCGCGAAGACAAGAGCCTCGGCGCCTTCCTGCAGGACATCGCCCTCGTGACGGATTCTGACCTGAAGGACGCCGCACAGGATGGCGAAGCCGTGACGCTGATGACCATTCACTCGGCCAAAGGCCTGGAATTCCGCAACGTATACATCGTGGGCCTTGAGGAAAATCTCTTCCCGAGCCAGATGATGATTACCTCGCGGGCCGATTTGGAGGAAGAGCGGCGCTTGTTTTACGTGGCCATCACGCGGGCCGAGAAGAAGCTGACGCTCAGCTATGCCACCTCGCGCTACCAGTGGGGCAACCTGCGCAGCTGCGAGAAAAGCCGTTTCCTGGACGAAATCGACCCGCAGTACCTCAACGTGAAGTTCTCAGCCGGGCCGGGCGCGGGCGAAGGCTCGCCGTTTCAGCACGTTTTTGAGCGCCGCTCGAACCTGATTCCCACGCCGCCCCGTAAAGTGCAGGCCACGAAGTACGTGGCCCCGGCCGATTTTGCGCCCTCCGATACCTCCAAGCTGCAAACCGGCCAGCGCGTGGAGCACGCCAAGTTTGGCTTCGGCGTGGTGAACGCGCTGGAAGTGCAGCAGGGCACCACCAAAGCCACCATCCTCTTCGAGGAAGTGGGCGAGAAAGTGCTGCTGCTGAGTTTCGCCAAGCTGCGGGTGCACTAGGGCACGCCTCCTGTCATCCTGAGCGCAGCGAAGGACCTTTTCACGTCACAACGAACTGTTCAGGCGTGAAAAGGTCCTTCGCTGCGCTCAGGATGACAGGCGATTTGTTTCGCTACGCTGGCATTGCGCCATTCTCTGCCTCAACACTAGGCCGTATCTTTGGCCGGAGCGCCGCCCTGGCGGCCTCCCCTATTGTTTCTTATGACCGACCTCACCAACCTGCCCTTCCACCTGCAACTGCTGGTGCGCGAATACGGGCAAAGCACCTACTTGCTCATTCAGGGCCTCAAAGACGTGGAGGACCTGACCGAGCGCACCAAGCGCGCTGGGCAGATTGTGCAGCTCATGCTGCGCCTGCAGCCCGCGTTGCGCGACTTGCCGGAGGTGCAAACCCGCCTCTGGAATCACCTGCACGCCATGGCCGGCGAGGAAGTAACCCTCGAAGCCCCCGTGCCCTTGCGCAGCCTCACGGTGCGCACCGAAAAGCCGGCCCGCGTGCCCTACCCGCGCACCGCGCCCCGGCTGCGAGCTTATGGCGCCGGCATCGAATCCCTGATTGCCAAGGCGTTGACCTTGGAAGATGCTGCCGAGCGCGAGCAGGCCACGGTGCAGATTGGCCGCACCATGAAGTTTCTCTACCGCCAGCACAACAAGGAAAATGCCAAGGACGTGACCATCCTGCGGCATCTGAGCGAGCTATCGGGCGGGCAGCTTCGGCTCGACCCGGCCGTGGTGGATGCCGAGGGCTTGTTTGAAATGGCGCCCGGCCGCACGCCAGCCTTCATTGTGCCGCAGCCCTCGCAGCAGCGCGAAGGCCGCGACCGGCGCGAGGGCCGCGACAACCGGGGCAATGGCTTCGGGGGCAAAAACGGCAAAAAGCGCAAGAAGGGCCGCGGCCAGGAGCCGCAGCAGCCGCCCCAATAATTTACTTTTTTTACTGTCATCCTGAGCGTAGCGAAGGACCTTATCAAACCAGAACAACCGGTAACGTTTTACTGCAAGCCGTTCTAGTTTGATAAGGTCCTTCGCTACGCTCAGGATGATATACTTTTAACATTCCACAAATGGCAGCATTTGAAGTACGCGGCGGCAAGCAGCTGCGCGGCGAAATCACGCCCCAGGGCGCCAAAAACGAAGCCCTCCAAATTCTATGCGCGGTATTGCTCACGCCCGAGCCCGTCACCATCAGCAACATCCCCGACATCCGCGACGTCAACAAGCTCATTGAGCTGCTGCGCGACATGGGCGTGAAAGTGGGCAAGCTGGCTTCGGACACTTACATTTTCCAGGCCGAAGGTGTGAACCTGGACTACATGGATTCGCCGGAATTTGTGGCCCAGGCCGGTGCCTTGCGCGGCTCGGTGATGATACTCGGGCCCATGCTGGGGCGCTACGGCCGCTGCCAGCTGCCCAAGCCGGGCGGCGACAAAATCGGCCGCCGTCCCATGGACACGCACTTCCTGGGCCTCGAAAAGCTGGGCGGCAAGCTCACGCTGGAAGGCACCGACTTCTACCGCATCAAGGTAGAAGGCAAGCTGACCGGCACCCACATGCTGCTGGACGAAGCCTCCGTGACGGGCACGGCCAACATCCTGATGGCCGCCGTGCTGGCGGAAGGCACCACCACCATCTACAACGCCGCCTGCGAGCCCTACTTGCAGCAGCTGTGCCGCATGCTGGTGCGCATGGGTGCCAACATTCAGGGCATTGGCTCCAATCTGCTCACTATCCAAGGCGTCGACCGCCTGGGCGGCACCGAGCACCGCATGCTGCCCGACATGATTGAAATTGGCTCCTTCATCGGCCTAGCGGCCATGACGGGTTCCGAAATCACCATCAAAGATTGCCAGATTCCGGAGTTGGGCCTTATTCCCGACACCTTCCGTAAGCTGGGCATTCAAATGGAATTCCGGGGCGATGACATTTACATTCCGGCCCAGAAGCACTACGAAATTGCTACCTACCTCGACGGCTCCATTCTGACGGTGTCGGACCACACCTGGCCGGGCTTCACACCTGATTTGCTGAGCATTGTGCTGGTGGTGGCCTGCCAGGCCAAGGGCACGGTGCTGATTCACCAGAAGATGTTTGAGTCGCGCCTGTTTTTTGTGGACAAGCTCATCGACATGGGCGCCCAAATCATCCTCTGCGACCCGCACCGCGCCACCGTCATCGGCCTCGACCAGCAGAAGCAGCTGCACGGCATCACCATGACCTCGCCCGACATCCGGGCCGGTGTGGCCCTGCTCATTGCCGCACTGAGTGCCGAAGGCAAGAGCACCATCCTCAACGTGGAGCAGATTGACCGCGGCTACCAATTTATCGACCAGCGTTTGAACGCGCTGGGAGCAGATATTAAGCGCCTGTAAAACAGCACTTAGCAAAATCAAGTTGAGCAGCCCGGCCCTTACAGGTCGGGCTGTTTCTTTTATCGGTGGGTTACCCCGCTGCGAAAGCTGGATAAAGTAACAGCCGCGCAGCTGTTCGTTTTCACTTTCAGCTTTCCCCAAAATCTTCCGATGAAAAATCTGATTTTCCCGGTCCTGCTTGGATTCGGCCTGGTAGGTTGCGCCCAATCGGCAAAAGACGAGCAGGCCGCAACCGGCCCGCAAACCGTCGCTTCCCACACCCAACATGAGCCGACGGCTGGCTCTACTCCAGAGCAAGGTGCTGCCAGCACACCCGCTCCTTCCCCCGGCGCCGCGCCCCTGCCAAGCCCGCCAGCACCGCCCCGCACGGTGGTGTACGAGGGCAAGATGGAACTGGCCGTTCGCAATTTCGAACGCGCCAGCACCGGCATCGATAGCCTGCTCAACGCGCACGGTGCCTACCTGAACGATGCCCACGAAACCCGGAGTGATGACCGGCCGCACCAGCAAATGACCATCAAGGTGCCGCCCGCTCACTTTGTGCCGCTGGTGGCAGCGCTGAGCAAGCTGGGGCGCGTCGAAAATAAGGACGTCGCTTCGGCCGATGTTACGGCCGACATCCTGGCTTCCAGCGCCAGCCTGGCCGACCAACAGACGGCCCAAACCAAGTACCAGCAATTACTCGCGAAAACCACCGACGCCAAAGAGGTACAGCATCTGCTGGAGCAAGCTCGCCTGGCCCAAGCCAATGCCGCCGCGGCGCAGGCCCGCCTGCAGGCGTACGGGGCGCAACGCGCCTGGGCCACGCTGAAGCTGCACTACTATCAGGTGTTGCCCTCGCCCGAGCCGAACGAGCCCCTACCGGCCTTCGCGCCGCAGTTTTTAGAATCGTTTAACCGGGGTTGGTCGGTGGTGCTGAGCGTACTGGTGTGGCTCACCAACCTGTGGCCGTTGGTGCTGCTGGCGGGCGGTGCAGTGGCCGGGCTGCGCTGGTGGCACCGGCGTTCGCTGCCGGCTTAGTCGGGGGCGATGAGCGCGGCCTTTCGTGGCTCATCCTTCACAGTAGATATATCAGCTTTCACTAATGAAGCGTTAGTGGCAAACCTGCGCCGGTCTCATTTCCTGTTTCACTTTCAAGTCCAGCCATTATGAAGTGTCATTGCGGAATTCTTTTTGGGCTTGCAGCCCTGCTGGGTAGCTGTAGCCAAGCACAAAAGCAAAAAGAAACCGCCGCTCTCACGGCCCCAATGGACGTGGCCATGTCGGCGCCTCCCCCGGTAGGTTCGCCGGATATGAATGCCGAAGCAGGGCCTACGGCCGACTTAACGCCTGTTGCCGGTACCAAGGCAACGCCGCAGCCGGCACCGGGCAGTGCTGCAGTTCCGGCCCGGCTGCTCATCTACCACGCCGATTTGCGCCTGAAAGTGCCCAGCGTCCGGCGAGCCAGCGGCAGCCTCGACAGCCTGGTGCGCCGCAACGGCGGCTACCTGAGTGCCGCCACCGAGGTGCGGGAAGAGGGCGAATGGCGCCAAGCCATAACCATACGCGTGGTCCCCAGCCGCTTCCAGCCCCTCCTGGCGGCTCTGAGCGGCCTGGGCACCGTGGAGGAAAAGAAGCTGACCACCGACGACGTCACGGCGCAGCATGCCGACGTAGCCGCCCGCCTAGCCACGAAGCACGCGGTCGAAAAACGGTACGTTGACCTGCTGGCCCGCGCCCGTAAAATCAGCGAAATCCTGGAAATTGAAGAGAAGATTGGCGAGGTGCGCGAGGAGATTGAGAGCACCGAAAGCCGTCTCAAAACCTTGAATGACGAAGTGGATTACTCCACTATTTCGCTGGTTTGCTACCAGCCCGTTGCCCAGCCCGTGCACGATGCGCCGGTAGTATCGTTTGCCAGCCGGCTGGTCGATTCGTTTTACGGAGGCTGGACCTTGCTGACCAGCCTGCTCATTGGGCTCGTCAGCATCTGGCCACTGCTGATTCTTGGGGCAGCCGCTTGGGTAGGCGTGCGGCGCTGGCGACGCAAATTGGCCTAGCGCTCTGCTTCGCCCATCACAAAAAACCGGTCCCGTTGGAGGACCTGACCTCACTTGGTCAGGTCCTCCAACGGGACCGGTTGTTATGCAGGCCGTTGCTGTTAGTCAATCACGAGGTCGACAACGGCATTCACAACCGACAGCGCCAAGCTAAACAGTAAGGCATTAAGCAAGCCGTGCACGTCGAAGCTGTCCATCAGGAAATCGGCCAGCTTCACGATAATGACGTTGATAACCAGCAGGAAAAGACCCAGTGTGAGTATTGTGATAGGAAAGCCCAGAATTTTAAGAATGGGCTTCACCACAGCATTGAGCAGGCCAAGCACCAGCACCAGAATCAGCGCGCTGCTGAAGCCGCCCAGGGCCACGCCCGGCATCACCATGCTCAGGCCGTACACCAGGCCCGCGGTGAGAACGAATTTGAGAATAAAGCCAAGCATGAAAACAAGGAGGTTGAAGTGAGAAAAGCTTACTCGGCCGCAACGCCACGCGCCGTCAGCCGTCCTTGCGATACGGCCATCCAGTTGCAAAGTTGGTAGAGCAGGCGTGCCCCCACGATGGCGTTCCATTCGGTGTCGCCGGGCGCCACTTCGTTGAGGTCGCAACCAATAATCTCGATGCCCTCGCGCACAATAGCACGCAGTAGATACGTGGCTTCCTCGTACTCGAGGCCGCCGGGCACGGGCGTGCCGGTGCCGGGGCACAGTTTGGGGTCGAGGCCGTCGATGTCGAAGCTGATGTACACCTTCTTGGGTAGCTGGGCGATGATTTTGCCGCAAATTTTCTTCCACGACTTCTTGCCATACTTCTCGTCGCTGATGAAGCGCTGGCCAAACAGCGCTACCCGCCCGTGGGAGGTGTCGATGAACTCCGCTTCCTGCTGGCAGTAATCACGAATGCCGACCTGCACCAGCTTCTTTACCTGCGGCAATTCCAGCGCATTGTACATGATGCTGGCGTGCGAGTACTTAAAACCCTCGTAAGCCGGACGCAGGTCGCAATGGGCATCAAACTGCAGAATGGCAAATTCCTCGTGGCGCTCGGCCAGGGCGTGCAGGTAGCCCAGCGGCGTGCTGTGGTCGCCGCCCAGCACCACCACGCCTTTGCCCGCATCGAGCAGGGCACCGGTTTTCTCCTTAAGCCACTGTAGCATCTTCTCCCCTTCGGCGGTGACCTGGGCGGGCACGCCGCTCATTTTCGGCTGGTCGGCTTCGGGTTGGCCATCTTCCAGCCAGCCGATGTAATCGGCAGCTTGAGGGCGCAGTTGGCGACTGGTTTCGGCAATGGTTTCGTCGGCTTCTTCCATGGCCAGGCCCAGCTTCCAGGCTTCGGGCAGGTCCGGGTCGTATAGGTCGACTTGCAGCGAGGCCTCGTGAATGGCGGCCGGGCCTTCGGCCGTGCCAGCCCGGTAGCTCACCGTCACTTCCCACGGCACGGGCACCACCACCACCCGGGCTTCTTCGGGCGTGAAAGGCAGGCCAAACAAGCCGCCAGCCGAGTCGCCGGGTGCATTGGGGTCGAAGGAAGCTATTTTCTTGGCTAGGGCCGCGTCGGTTTTAGACATGAGAAACTGTAGGTAAGAATGATAAGATGACAAAAACGTCATGCTGAGCGTAGTCGAAGCATCTCTACTGCGCAAGTAAATTGTTTACTACTGCACGCGAGATGCTTCGACTAGGCTCAGCATGACGTTTTTCAAATCGAATGTTGCAAAAAATTACGCCGACATCTGGCTGCCCAGGAAATCGTAGCTGCGAATGATTTCCAGAATTTTCGCGAAGGTGACCCGGTCGAAAAACAGCATGAGCGGCAATTCCACCATGTTGTCTTTATCGGAAAACTGCGTAATCACTGAGAAAATGAGTGGCTGCAGCTGCTGCTGCGGCAGCAAGGCCTGCATGGTTGAGGCGATGTCACCTTTGGGCGCCATGGGCGGCGCGCCATAAATATTGGCTTTCAAAATATTAGCCAATTGCGTCACCAAAGCGCCGGTGATGATATTGCTTATTTCCAGCAGCAGCGACTCCTGTAGCTCGTTCACTTCCAGGGTTTCCGGAATCTGCATGCGCAGGCACACCCGCGACAGGCGCTGAATGTGCTGGCCCGAGAAAAACATCAGCGTGGTACCGTTGAAGTCACCGCGAATATCGGACTGAATGGCCACGTGCTTCGACTGGTATTCACGAACTTTACGCATGATGTCGTCGCTCATCAGCAGGTCGATGTTCGGCACTTCCAAAAGCACCCGCTCCTGGGCAATGACGGCGAACGAGTCGGCCGCGCGAGCCAAGCCGATGTTCAAAATCTCGCGGATTATATCTCGCTCTAAATCGGTCATCGATAAATCCATAGCGGTGAAGTAAGGGGAATGCAGCTGCGAGGACTGGGTGAATGAAAGGAAAATCAGGGGCGTTTGTTTAGGAACAAGCGCGTCAGGGCGGGCACGTCGAGCACGAGGCACACTTGCCCACTGCCCAGCAGGGTGACGCCCCCGAAAAGGTCAATGGTATCCAAAGGTTTGCTCAGGGGCTTGATGACGATGTTTTGCTGCCGAATAAATCGGTCAACCACCAAGCCCAGGCGGCGGTTATTGTAGTTCACCACCAGCACCTGTTGCGGGCCGGTGATGTCGTCGCGGGTGGCCAGGGGCAGCGGCCCGTCGCCTTCGTCGTACAAAAGCTGGCGCAGCGGCACCAACGGCACCGACTGCTCCTGAAAGTAAGTAATAAATACCCCCCCCACTACCGAAATCTGCCCCGGATGCAGCGAAAGCACCGTATCGGTATGCAGCAAAGGCACGGCGTAGGGCCGCTCTTCTACTTCCACCAGCAGGGCGCCTTTCACGGCGATGGAAGTGGGCAGCACCAGGGTGAACGTAGTGCCCACGCCCAACTCGGACTCAACCCGCAACTGGCCACCCAGCGAGTCGAGGGCCAGCTTCACCACGTCGAGGCCCACGCCGCGGCCCGAAATGTCGGTCACCTGCTGGGCCATGGAAAAGCCCGGCTCGAATAAGTAAGCCCACACGGCTTGCTCGTTCAGGGTGGCGGCGGTGTTGGCGCTTACCAAGCCCCGGTCCACCGCTTTGCGGCGCACGGCTTCGGTATCAATTCCCCGGCCATCGTCGCGCACCTGGATGAGCACGTCGTCGCGCTCCGTCAGAGCCGAGAGGGTGAGCTGCCCCACGGCGGCCTTGCCAGCCTTGAGGCGTTGCTCGGTGGTTTCGAGGCCGTGGCTGACGGCGTTGCGCACCAAATGCAGCAGGGCATCGGTAATAATTTGCAGGATGTTGCGGTCAATCTGCACGTCCTGCCCGCTCATAGTCAGCTCTACTTCCTTGTGCTCAGCCGCGGCCACGTCGCGCACCACGCGCGGAAACTTGTTCAGGAGCACGCCCACGCCCACCAGCCGGGCGTCCATTACACTGTATTGCAAATCGTCGGAAATGCGGAACAGGTGCTGGGCCGTGGCCAGTAAGGCCGGGTTGTCCAGTTCCTGCGCCAGCGTCATGATTCGGTCACGGTCGATAACCAACTCACCGACGAGGTTCAGCAGGTTATCAAGCTTTTTCACCTGGATGTAAACCAGGTCCGAAAGCTCCATTTTTTTGCTGGACTCTTCTTCGGATTCGCCGGCATCTTCCGCTTCCAGAATAGGCTCCTCACCGCGCACCAAGCGGTCAAGGTTGTCGAGCAACGCCGTAGCATCGGGCAGAGGCTGGCCCGCGCCTACCGCCCGAATCATATTGCCCAGCGCATCCACACCACTGAACACCACCTTGATGAGCGAGCCGCTGAAGGTCCGCTCCTGGTCTCGAATAAGCCCGAAGAGTGTTTCGAGGTGGTGGGCCACCTCGCCCAAGTCATTGAACCCCATGGCCCGGGCATTGGCCTTGAGGTTGTGCATGAGCCGAAACAGCTCATTGAGGGCCGGGCCGGCGTCGGGGTTGCGCTCCAGCTCGCTCAGGTGCCGGCTCATGGAGTCGTAATACTCCAGCGCCTCGGCCATAAACAGCTCCCGGTATTCCTGGTCGCGCGTTTTCATTGGCCGGATAGAATGGTAGTGGATGGGCTACACTGCACCGCACGCAGACGCCACCGGCCGTTTCCGGCAGGCTGGCAAACAGCGACGAAGCGGGATAGCAACACCTTAGGCAGACTGTTCAGAGCCGTTGTTTTGCAGCGCGGTCCCGACGATTTCCAGTACTTTCTCTTCCGAGAAGGGCTTCACGATGTAAGCCAGCGCACCGTTTTCAATGGCCTCGTTCACAATAACTTCCTGACCGACGGCGCTGCACATCACCACTTTAGCAGATGGCTGAATCTGGCGCAGGTTTTTGAGGACGTCGAGACCAGTGTTATCGGGTAGAATCACGTCGAGGGTGATGAGGTCGGGCGTGGTCGAGGCGGCCATTTCCAAGGCCTGTGCCCCGTTTGCAGCTTCACCAACCACTTCGTAACCGGCGTCGGTGAGCATGTTTTTGAGCATCGTGCGCATATAGAACGAGTCGTCGACGATGAGAATGCGCTTATTCATGGAATTGGGTGACATGAGATTAATTCGGGAGAACCGCCGCGCTGGCATAGCCCGGCAGGCATAGTACGGGCCGGGGCTTACGAAGATGCCCCTTTGCCCGGCAGCCGCAGTACTTCGCTTGGCGTGAGCAGCTTACGCATGTCCAGTACAATGATGATGCCGCCCTCGGGCAGCTTAGCAATGCCTTCGAGGTATTTGTCGCGGGTGCCGGCGTCCTGCACAAACTCCGGCGCCGGCTCAATCTGGCTCAGCGGCAGGGTGAAGGGCCGGGGCACCTCGCGCACCATCAGCCCCAGCGTGTAGTCGGCCGCTTCCACGGCCACGGTGTAGCTACGCTCGGGCAGGGGCCGACCGGCCGGCCGAAGCCGAAACCGCTCCTCCAAATCCAAAATGGCGATGATGTCGCCGCGCAGGTTGGCGATGCCTTTGATGAAGGGCGGCGTTTTGGGCATGCGCGCCACTTCGGGCGTCACGGTCACCTCCTTCACCTGCTCAATGCGGATGCCGTAGTCCTCGTCGCCGAGGCGAAACACGATGAGCTGGACCAACTCAGCGGGTTTGGCGCGCTCGGTTTTGGGGGTAGTGGCTAGTTCAATCTCGGCCATGCGATAGTACCTAAAAAGCTATGCGGGTGGATTGAAAACTATTTCTTTGCCTTGGCCTTCGGGGCATTAGCTTTTGTGGCTTGTCCATTACCGCCAGCTTGGTCGGCACTGGGTTCGTCGGCAGCAGGTTTGGCGTTGGCTTTAGCCTGACGGCGAGGGGCCTGAGCGGGGCTAGGCGCCGGAGCGCTGGCTCGCGTTGGACGCGGCGCGCGGCGGCCGGGCGTTTCTTCCGCAACGGGTTCCGCCTCGGAGCGGGTTGCACGCCGGGCCAGGCCGTTTTGCCGGCCATTGCTTTCGGCCGGCGCTGCCGCAGTAGCTTGCTGCCCGCGGCGGGCAGCCGCGCCGTTTTGCGGGGCGGCATAAGCCGCCTCGCGAGTACGGTACGTGTCACGGGCCACTGGGCGGCGCACAGGCAGCGGCTCGGGCTCCGGCTCGTAGCTGTAGGAGCTGAGCTGGAAGGTTTCGAGGCCAGCCTGCAGGTCGTCGGCGATGTCAGTGAGGCGCTGCGAGCTGGTGGTCAGCTCCTGCATGGCCGTGGAGAGCTGCTTGGCAGTGCCGGCCACTTGCTGCGTGCCGGTAGCGGTTTGCTCAGCAATGGCCACTACTTCTTCCACGTACTTCACCACGTCGCCAATCGAGGTTTTCTGTACCTCGGTGGCCGTGAGAATGTCGCGTGAGGTGCGGAGCGTTTCGCCTGAACTGGTGGCAATGTTCTTAAAGGCCGAACTGGCTTCGAACGTGGCGTTCTTGCCTTTCAATACTCGGTTTTCCATGGTCGAAATAGCGGTGGCGGCCGAGGACGTATCTTTTTTCACGTCTTCTACCAGCGTGGCAATTTCGTTGGCTGATTTGCGGGAGCCTTCGGCCAGCTTGCGAATTTCTTCGGCTACCACGGCAAAACCACGGCCGGCTTCCCCGGCGCGGGCGGCTTCGATGGCAGCGTTCAGCGCCAGCAGGTTGGTTTGCGAAGCGATGTCGGTAATCACACCCAGCGACTTGCTGATTTCCCCCGAGCGGGTGCTCAGTACTTCGATGGTGCGGGACGTCTGCGAAGCGGCGCTGGATATTTCTTCCATGTTTTTCACCACCTCAGCCACCGTTTTCAGACCAAGCTGCGAGGTTTGTTCACCGAGGATAGCCGATTTGTTCACGACGTCGGCCTTGTTGGCCGTTTCCTTGGTGGCCTGCATGATTTCCTCAATCAGTTTGAAGGCCTGGTCGGTCTTCAAAGCCTGATTCTGAGCACCTTCGGCCATCTGTTGCATGGCCAGAGCCACATCGACGGTTACACGGCTCATTTCCTGGCCTTTGCCGGCCATTTCTTCCGAAGAAGTTCCTACTACCTGCGACGAATCGTTGATTTCGCCTAGCAGCTCGTTCAGGTTCTCCACGGCGAGGTTAAGCGCGTTGGCCATGGCGAGGATGTCGCCCGTGGTGGGCACTTCCACGCGCTGGGTCAGGTCGCCTTCCGAAATGGCACGCACCACGCGTGATACTTCAAGCACTGGCGAGGCAATGCTTTCGATGAGCTGGTTGAGGGTATCTACCAGTTCTTTCCAGGAGCCTGACACGCCACCTACCGTGGCGCGCTCGGTCAGTTTGCCTTCTACCCCGGCCACTTTCGCCACGCGGCTTACTTCCGAAGCGAGGCGGTTGAGGTCGTCCACCATGCTGTTGATGGTGTCGGCCAGGTCGGCCACTTCGCCTTTGGCTTGCAGCGTCAGCTTTTGGGTCAAGTCGCCTTTCGATACGGCGGTTACTACTTTCACCAGCCCTCGCACCTGCGTGGTGAGGTTGGAGGCCATGTAGTTTACGTTGTCGGTCAGGTCTTTCCACACACCGGCCACGCCGGGCACCGAAGCCTGGCCGCCGAGTTTGCCCTCGGTGCCCACTTCCTGCGCCACACGGGTTACCTCGCCGGCGAAGATGTTCAGCGAGTCCACCATTCGGTTCAGGTTGTCCTTCAGGTCGAGCAGCTCGCCGTTGACGTTTACCGATACCTTTTGGCTCAAGTCGCCGCGCGATACGGCGGTGGCTACGTTAGCAATGTCACGTACCTGCGAGGTCAGGTTGCTGGCCATCGTGTTTACGTTGTCCGTCAGGTCTTTCCAGGTACCGCGGACGTTGGGCACTTTGGCCTGGCCACCGAGCTTGCCTTCGGTACCCACTTCGCGGGCCACACGGGTTACTTCGTCGCCGAAGGTGTTCAGGGAGTCCACCATTTCGTTGAGGTTTTCCTTCAACTGGAGGAGCTCACCGCGCACGTTTACCGTGATTTTCTGGCTCAAGTCGCCTTTAGCAACCGCGGTTGCCACGTTGGCAATGTCGCGCATTTGCGAGGTCAGGTTCGAGGCCATCGTGTTCACGTTGTCCGTCAAATCCTTCCAGGTGCCGGATACCTTCGGCACGTTGGCTTGGCCGCCCAGAATACCCTCGGTACCCACCTCGCGCGCCACGCGGGTTACCTCGCCGGCGAAGATGTTGAGCGAGTCCACCATCTGGTTGAGGTTGTCCTTCAGGTCTAGGAGTTCGCCTTTTACGTCTACCGTAATCTTCTGCGAAAGGTCACCTTTCGATACGGCAGTTGCCACGTTGGCAATGTCACGTACCTGCGAGGTCAGGTTGCTGGCCATCGTGTTTACGTTGTCAGTCAGTTCCTTCCAGGTACCGCCTACGCGGGGCACCACGGCCTGGCCGCCGAGCTTGCCTTCGGTACCTACTTCGCGGGCCACGCGCGTTACTTCGTCGCCGAAGATGTTGAGGGAGTCCACCATCTGGTTGAGGATGTTCTTCAGCTCCAGGATTTCGCCCTTCACGTTCACCGTCATCTTCTGGCTCAAGTCGCCGCGGGCTACGGCCGTTGCCACGTTGGCAATGTCGCGTACCTGCGAGGTGAGAGCCGCGGCCATGTCGTTTACGTTGTCGGTCAGGGCTTTCCACACACCAGCCACGTTCGGCACGCTGGCCTGGCCACCGAGTTTACCCTCAGTGCCTACTTCCTGGGCCACACGGGTTACCTCGCCGGCAAACAGGTTCAGCGACGCCACCATCTGGTTCAGGTTCTGCTTCAGCTGCAGGAACTCGCCTTTTACATCGACGGTAACCGTCTGAGTCAGGTCACCTTTTGCTACGGCCGTGGCTACGTTGGCAATGTCACGTACCTGGCTGGTAAGGTTACTAGCCATGTAGTTTACGTTGTCGGTCAGGTCTTTCCACACTCCGGCCACGTTGGGCACCACGGCCTGGCCACCGAGGCGGCCTTCCGTGCCTACTTCCTGCGCCACGCGGGTTACTTCGCCGGCGAACAGGTTCAGTGAGTCCACCATTTGGTTCAGGTTCTGCTTCAACTGTAGCAGCTCGCCTTTCACGTCTACCGTTACCTTCTGCGACAAGTCACCTTTGGCTACGGCCGTTGCCACGTTGGCAATGTCCCGCACCTGCGAGGTCAGGTTGCCGGCCATGTTATTCACATTGTCGGTCAGGTCCTTCCACACACCGGCCACGTTCGGCACGCTGGCTTGGCCACCGAGTTTACCTTCCGTGCCTACTTCCTGCGCCACGCGGGTTACTTCGCCGGCAAACAGGTTCAGCGAGTCCACCATCTGGTTCAGGTTCTGCTTCAGCTGCAGGAACTCGCCCTTTACATCGACCGTGATTTTCTGCGAAAGGTCGCCTTTTGCTACCGCGGTTGCTACGTTGGCAATGTCCCGCACCTGCACGGTGAGGTTCGAGGCCATGTTGTTCACGTTGTCGGTCAGGTCCTTCCAGATACCACCTACGTTTGGCACCGAAGCCTGGCCGCCAAGTTTCCCTTCCGTACCCACTTCCTGGGCCACGCGGGTTACCTCGCCGGCGAAGATGTTTAGGTTGTCAATCGTCTTGTTGATGGTTTCGGCCATCAGCTTGAAGTCGCCCGACACCGGAATCTGGAAGCTTTCATCCAAGTTGCCGCGGCTGATGTTTTTCAACACCTTGCCTACTTCAAGTACCGGCACTGCGATGCTGTCCACGAGGCCGTTGATGTTATTCACCATGTCGCGCCAGAAGCCTGCAGCGCCTTCGGATGATGCGCGGGCTTTGAGGTTACCCTCTACGCCGGCCACTTTCGAGATGCGCGACACTTCGCCGCCCACCCCGGCAATCATGTCCACCATCGAGTTGTAGGCCTCGGCTATTTCGGCGAAGATATCGTCGTTTTGTTTGGTGAGGCGAACCGAAACGTCGCCTTTCTTAAAAGCGTCGAGGGCGTAGAGCACGCGGTTCAGCTGGTCGTTGACGTAGCCGGGGTCCTGGGTATCGACGGAGCCGCGCGAGCCGCCTTTTTTGCGGGTTAAATCATTATTAGTTCGCACCACGTCGAGCGAGGACACGGCGCCGGCGTCCGGCGTCCCGCCGGTGTCAACGTCCGGGGCTTCACCTTCGGGATTGCGGCGGGGCTTAGCTTGCGGAGACTTGGGGGAAGCCATATAGTATAGGTATCAATCGAAGGAAAGAATGGAAAGGGAGGGCGAAGGTACGTTGGCGCTTCGCCAATTAGCAAAGACAGATTTTGGCCTGGCAAGCAATGAACTCAGGAGCTTCGCACCGCTGTTAAACCAAGCCGAGCGCGGCCGGATTATTGCTGGGTGTGCATTGGCTAGGAATATTCCGGCATCTTTGCGGCCAATTTAACATTTTGCTGCAGCCGGTCGTTTCATTCCCATCACCCACTTCGGCCCGCCTTCCCTCCTCCCCGCCCACATGGTCAAGAATTTAGTAATCGTCGAGTCGCCGGCCAAGGCCAAAACCATAGAAGGCTACCTCGGCCAGGATTTCGTGGTGCGCTCCAGCTACGGCCACGTGCGCGACCTGCCCAAAGACAATAACGCCATCGATATCGCCAATGGTTTCAAGCCTACTTACGTTGTTTCGGCCGACAAGCGCGAGCTCATCGCGCAGCTAAAAAAGCTTTCCAAGGAGGCGGAAATGGTGTGGTTGGCGAGTGACGATGACCGCGAGGGCGAAGCCATTTCGTGGCACTTGGCCGAAACGCTGAACCTGACCGCGGCCAAAACTAAGCGCATCGTATTCCGCGAAATCACCAAAAACGCCATTCTGGGCGCCATCGCCAACCCGCGCGAGGTGAACCAGGACCTGGTGAATGCCCAGCAGGCCCGCCGTGTGCTCGACCGCCTAGTGGGCTTCGAGCTGAGCCCCGTGCTCTGGAAAAAGGTGAAGCCGGGCCTGAGCGCCGGCCGCGTGCAGAGCGTGGCCGTGCGGCTGGTGGTGGAGCGGGAGCGCGAAGTAGCCAGCTTTTTGAGCGCCAGCGCCTACCGCGTGGTGGCTCGCTTCGATGCCGGCCGCGGTGCGGTGCTGGAAGCCGAACTGCCTACGCGCTTCAAGACGCGAGAGGATGCCGAAGCATTCCTGGGCCGTTGCGTGGGCGCCACGTATCAGATTGAAAGCCTGGACAAGAAGCCGGGCAAACGCAGCCCCGCCGCGCCGTTCACCACGTCTACGCTGCAGCAGGAGGCCTCGCGCAAGCTGGGCTACTCGGTGGCTCAGACCATGAGCGTGGCTCAGAAGCTGTACGAAGCCGGCAAAATCAGCTACATGCGTACCGACTCGGTGAACCTGTCGCAGGAAGCCCAGGCGGGCGCGCAGGCGGCCATCACGGCGGCTTACGGCGCCGAGTACCATCAGCAGCGCAACTTTAAAACCAAGTCGGCCTCGGCTCAGGAGGCCCACGAAGCCATTCGCCCGACGGATTTTGGCGCGGTGAAAGCCGGCTCGGATGCTTCGGAGCAGCGGCTGTACGACCTCATTCGCAAGCGGGCCATGGCCTCGCAGATGGCGGAGGCCGTGATTGAGCGCACCACGGCGGTTATCGGCATCAGCACGCAGCCGGGCACCACGTTTACCGCATCGGGCGAGGTTATTACTTTCGAGGGCTTCCTGAAAGTGTATGCTGAAAGCAAGGACGACGAGGATGAGGAAGACGGCAAAGACGGCGAATCAAGCTTCTCGCGTGGCTTGCCGCCGCTGAATGTGGGGCAGGTGCTGCCGCTGCAGCGACTGAGCGCCACGGAGCGTTTCTCGTCACCCCCGCCCCGCTACACCGAGGCTTCATTGGTGAAAAAGCTGGAGGAAATGGGCATCGGCCGTCCTTCAACTTACGCGCCTACCATCAGCACGGTGCAGAAACGCGGCTACGTGGAAAAGGACACCCGCGAGGGCAAGGAGCGCAAGTTCAACGTGCTGACGCTGGAAGGCAACGAGGTGAAGACTGAGGTCAAAACCGAAAACTACGGCGCTGAGAAAGCCAAGCTCTTCCCGACGGACACGGCCATGGTGGTGAACGACTTTCTCGTGGCCCACTTCCCCACGGTGATTGACTACCAGTTCACGGCCAAGGTGGAAGATGAATTCGACCAGATTGCCAACGGCCACGAGAACTGGACGCAGATGCTGACCGGTTTCTACGACAAGTTCCACGCCACGGTGGAGGCCGGGCAGGACATCGAGCGCAGCACCGTGAGCGGTGCCCGTGAGCTGGGCGTGCACCCCGAAACGGGCGAGAAAATCTCGGCCCGCCTGGGCAAATACGGACCCTACGTGGCCCTGGGCGACACCACCGACCCCAATGTGAAGCCGGCCTACGCCAACCTGCGCAAAGGCCAGTTTATTGAAAGCATCACCTTGGAAGATGCGCTGGAGCTGTTCAAGCTGCCGCGCATTGTGGGCCAGTTCGAGGACAAGGACATGACGGCCAACCTCGGCCGTTTTGGGCCCTACGTGCGCCACGACGGTAAATTCTATTCGCTGACCAAGGAGCAGGACCCGCACACCATCAACGCCGAGGAAGCGGTGGCCTTGATTGAGGGCAAGCGCAAAGCCGACGCCGAGCGCCTCATCAAGAGCTTCCCCGAAAACCCCGACATTCAGGTGCTGAACGGCCGCTTCGGGCCGTACATCGTGGCGGGCAAGAAGAATGTGAAGATTCCGAAAGGCGAAGAGCCCACCGAACTCACCCTGGAGCGGTGCATCGAGCTGGCCGACGCCACGCCCGACAAGCCCGCGAAGGGCGGCCGTTTTGGCAAGAAGGCGGCGCCGGCCAAGGAGGAAAAGGACGCCGACGCGCCCGCTAAAAAGGCCGCTAAAGCCGCCACGGCCAAGAAGCCGGCTGCTAAAAAAGCCACTACCAAGGCGGCTGCCGCTAAGAAGCCAGCTACGAAAACCGCCGCCAAAAAGCCTGCGGCGAAGGCAAAATAAGTACTGACGTATAGCGTTATGGAAAAGCCCGTATTTTGCGGGCTTTTCTTTTTGCCCCATGCTATGCGCCGCTTTCTGCCCTTGCTTTGCCTAAGTGCTGCCCTTTGCAGCTTCGAAAATCCGGGCCCGGGGCCGAAACGGCCGGCAGGATTGGTTTACGCCTGGCAAACGCAGCCCGGACCATCCAGCCAAACGCTCGCCGCTCGGTTTGCGGTGCCAGCGGGGTGCCAGCGGCTACCGGTCGCGGCCGGCAGTTGGGGCGAGTGGCTGCGCTATCTGCCGCTTATGCCGGCGGGCACCAAAGCGCGCCTTTATAATGGGGGGCTGAAAAACCGGCAGGATGTGGTGGCCGCCGTGGCCGACATCGACGTGGGCGCAAAAGACCTGCAGCAGTGCGCCGACGCCGTGATTCGCCTACGGGCCGAGTACATGTTCAGCCACGACCCCAACAAGGTGCATTTCCACCTGACGACGGGCTACGATTTCTGGTTCTCGGATTTCGTAGCGGGCAAAACCTTTAAGGTAGTGAAGGAGGAAGTGCTGCCGGCCACCCGACCAGCCGAGGCGCCCACCCACGCAGCCTTGGGCCGCTACCTGCTGCCTACGTTCGGCTACGCGGGCACCAAGTCGCTGAGCCGCGAGCTGCGTCCGGTGCCCCTGCCGCAGGTGCAGCCCGGCGATGTACTCGTTCATGGCGGCGCGCCGGGCCACGCGGTACTGGTGGTGGATGTAGCCGAGCACCCCGTCACACACCAGAAGTACGTGCTGCTGGCCCAGAGCTACATGCCGGCCCAAAACATTCACGTGCTGCGCAATGTGGATGCGCCCGCGCTGGGCGCTTGGTTTGCATTGCCCGGGCTGATGGAAACCGAGTTTGACACGCCGGAATGGACGTTTGGCCGCGACGAAGTGAAGCGGTTTGAGTAAGAACGAGGACCCCGAAGCTCCGCTTCGGCCCGTTAGAACGTCGCTTATTTAACCGACCGAAGCGGAGCTTCGGGGGTACTCATGCTAAGCGGGTTTAATGGCTTGGATGCCGGCGGCATCCAATTCCCCAAAGTCCCGGATAAGGCGGTCGGCCTGCTGCAGGTCCTGGCCTTCGGAATGGGGGCTGACGTAGGCAATGCAGTAGATGCCGGCAGCTTTGGCGGCGGCCACGCCGTTGGCCGCGTCTTCGATGACGATGCACTTCATGACGGGTGTTTCGGCCAGTTCGGCGGCGCGCAGGAAGATGGCCGGGTGGGGCTTGGACTCAGCAAAGTCTTCGCCGCTGACGATGTGGGCGAAGTAGGGCCGCAACGCAAACCGGTCGAACACCCGCGCGATGGTGGCTTTGGAAGCTGAGGAGGCGACGATGAGTTGCACGTCGTGTTGGCGCAGGTCTTCGATGAGGGCGCGCACGCCGGGCAACAGGTCGAGGGCGGCGTCTTCGTCGAAGGCTTGGTTGAACAGCTCGCGCTTGCGGGCCACCATGGCTTCTACGTCTTGCGGGAGGCTGTATTTCTGCTTGAGCACCTGGAAGACGTTGCGCGTCGATTTGCCCAGGAAAGTGGCGTACTCGGCGGCCGATACCGGGATGCCCAACTCGGCAAACTCGGTGAAGAAAGCGTGGCGGTGGATGGGCTCGGTGTCGATAATGACGCCGTCCATGTCGAAGATAACCGTGCGAATCATGCGGGCAAAACGGGATAATGAGGTTGGGCAAAGGTACCGGCTGGCGGGCGGGCCCCCTGCAACCTCTACAAATAATGGGCGTGTGAAAACTTTTTCGTCGGTAATAATGTATCAACATTAAATGTATGTACATTTGTCATACAAACGCACTTTATAAACGCTCCCATCATGGCCCGCACCGTTCTGCACCCTGCCAACACCCGCGGCCACGCCAACCATGGCTGGCTCAATTCTTATCACACGTTCAGCTTCGCCGGCTACCAGGACCAAAGCCGCGTGCACTTCGGCGCCCTGCGCGTGCTCAACGATGACACCGTGGCCGGCGGCATGGGCTTCGGCAAGCACCCGCACGACAACATGGAAATCATCTCCATCCCGCTCTCGGGCGATTTGGAGCACCAGGATTCGATGGGCAACAAAACCGTCATCCGCCAGCACGACGTGCAGGTGATGAGTGCCGGCACCGGCGTGGCCCACTCCGAGAAAAACCACAACGCCAATCAGGAAGTGAAATTTCTGCAAATCTGGGTGTTTCCGAAATCGCGCGGTATCAAGCCCAACTACGGCCAGGAAACCTTCGCCCCGGAGGCCCGCCACAACCAGCTGCTGCAAGTAGTATCGCCGGAAGGCGACGGCACCAACCCGCACATCCACCAGGATGCGTGGTTCCACATCGGCAACCTCGACAAGGGCTTCACGACTGACTACGCCGTGAAAAAAGCCGGCAACGGCGTCTACGCCTTCGTGCTGGAAGGCGACGTGACCATCAACGGCCAGGTTCTGCACCGCCGCGACGGCTTCGGCATCTGGGAAACCGACAAGCTCGCAATCAGTGCCGACAGCAACGCCGAACTGCTGCTGATGGAAATACCGATGGAATTCTAATTTGACTGGGCGCCCGTCAGTACTCGTGGCTGACGGGCCCCGATTTTGCGCTTTTGTTATGTTCTCCCTCACCTTTCGCCCTGCTGCGGTGCGGCAACTGCTGCGCCGTATTTATCCGCACAAAGCCATGGGTTATGCCCGGACGCACCTGCGGCATCCGGCGCTTGGCCCCGTCACGCTGGCCGGGGCGGTGGAGCTGCTGGAAAGTTTCGCTTACTCCCTGATTCCTCGCGAAGCCCAGGGCCTTGTTCACTACATATCGGGCCTGAATACCGAGCTTTGCCAGGCCGGCCCCGTTGAGAAAAACGCTCCGGCTCCAGCTCATCAACATCCACACCTTCGGCAAAAAAGCCGCTCGGCGAAAGCTTAGCGTACTGTTTACCGGCAAGCCACATCCCCTTTCAGCTAAACAATGAAACCCGCCGCCACCCACTACCCCGTTCACGAGCTTATCCGCAACCGTTGGAGCCCCCGCTCCTTCTCGGCCCAGCCCGTGGAGCAGGACAAGCTGAACCAGGTGTTTGAAGCCGCCTCCTGGGCCTTCAGCGCCATGAACCTGCAGCCCTGGCAGTACATCTACGCCCACAAAGCCGACACCGCGGCTTTCCAGAAAATAGTAGATTGCCTGTTGCCCGGCAACCAGCCCTGGGCCAAAAACGCGCCCGTGCTCATCATCGCCCTGGCCCAAACCAGCAACGCCGACGGCCAGCCCAACGGCGCGGCCATGCACGACCTGGGCGCCGCCAACGCCAACCTCATCCTGGAAGCCACCGCGCTGGGCCTCTACGGCCACCTGATGGGCGGTTTCGACCGCGAGAAAACCCGCCGCGAGTTTAACCTGCCCGATAACCTGACGCCGGTGGTGGTGATGGCCCTCGGCTACCTCGGCGAGGCCGGGCAGCTCGAAGAGCCCTTCCTGAGCCGCGAGAAAGCCGCCCGCAGCCGCAAGCCGGTGGCGGAGTTTGCCTTCCAGAACGAGTTGCCCGCCGCCCAATGAAAACCCGCCTCACCCGCGCCGCCGAGCGCGGCCTCAAGGACATTGGCTGGCTGAAAAGCCACCTCTCGCTCAGCTTCGGCCCCTACTCCGACCCGGAGCGCAGCGGCTTCGGCCTGCTCCGCGTGTTCAACGACGACGTGGTGCAGCCTGGCGGCGGCTTCGGCATCCACGGCCACGCCAACATGGAAATCATCTCGGTGATGCTGGCTGGCAGCATGAACCACAAGGACACCCTGGGCTATACTGAAGTGGTGCACCAGGATTGGGTGCAAATCATGAGCGCCGGCTCGGGCCTGCGCCACGAGGAGCACAACGTGGGCGACACCGATGTAAACTTTCTGCAAATCTGGATTGAGCCCAAGCTCCAGAACATCGGCCCGCGCTACCAGCGCCGCCAGTTCCCCGAAGACAAGCGCCGGAACCAGCTCACCACCATCGTGAGCAACGAGGAAGGCCAGGCCCATTGCTGGATAAACCAGAACGCCAAGCTTTCCCTCGGCTACTACCCCGACGCCCAAACCGTCGACTATACTTTCAAGCCGCTGAACAAGCTGCTGTTTCTGTTCGTCATCAGCGGCTCGGTGACGGTGGCCGGCCAGCAGGTGCAGGAGCGCGACAGCCTCGGCATCTGGGAAACGGACAGTGTCAGCATCGAAGCCGCGGCCGGTGCACGGTTCCTGCTGATTGAGTGCCCGATTAACCACTAGTTAGCAACCGGTATTGCAAGAAGCGTCGCCCGCCATTTGGCACGAGGGCGGCGCTTTTTGTTTACTCCAATACCACCCGCTGCGAAGCCACCGAGCCATCGGCCTGCTGCACCCGGAGCACATACAAGCCGGCCGGCAAGGCCACCATAGGCAACGAAAATGCCGTTGCCAAAGGCTGGTGCACGAGGACCGCCCGACCCGTCGCATCGAGCAGGGCCACTTGCCGGGGCAGGGCACCGGTGGGCAATTGCACATTCAGGACCGAATGCGCGGGCATGGGCCATACTTGCACCGGCGCCGCATTAGCTGCCGCCCCACGGCCCGCCAGTGGGGCCGCGACCAGCAAGCGCGCCAGGCCGGAGTGCGGTACGGTTCCGGCCTGGGCAAAATTGCCGGCTACGAGCACCTTGCCGCTGGGCTCCACCAATAAGTCGTACACCCGGGCGCTATTGCCGTTGTAGGCCGGGCTGATGGGGCTCTGGTAGAAGGTATAAATGAAGTCAAAATCAAAAGTGCTGTCGTTTCCACCCGTCCGCAAGGTGCGGGCCATAGGAGCATCCCTGTTCGAGGCGTTTAAAATCGACCCCGCCACCAGGATGCGCCCATCGGGCTGCACCGCTACGGCGCTGATGGAGTTCCCAACTATGAAACCGAGGTAAAGAGTAAAGCAATTGACCGAAAGTGGAAAAGCTGTATCCCAAGCGCCGGTGGGCGTGAGGTGCGCCACCGCTTTGTCGGTAAAGATTCCGGCCAGGGCGTAACTGCCATCGGGGCAGCGAACCACTTTACTAATTTGCGGCGGCACTGTAGCCGGGGGTATGGTGCAAGAAAAAGTGGAGTCGACCCTTCCGGATGCCAGCAACCGCGTCACCGTAGGCACTGGGGTTCGAATATCGAAGGTGCTGCGGCTGTAAACCATCCGGCCGCTGGGCTCCAGGGCCACGCTTAGCACCGCGAAGTCGGCTGGCAAGGCAGGCGGATTGAAAACTGGGTCGACCTGGCCCGTGGGCAGCAGGCGCACCAGCCCGTTGTGCCCCAGCGAATCGGTGATGGCGCCGGCCAGCAGCAGCTTGCCATCGGGCTGCGCCACCAGCTGGCCGATGTTTTGCCCGCCCACGCGGCTGCGCAAAGCCGGCCGAAACGAGGCGTCGGGCTGGCCGGAGGGCAACACCCGCAGCAGGTTGCCCGGCGTGCGCAGCGAACCCAGCACCTTGCCGTCGGCCTGCACGGCCAAGGCCGTCCACCCGCCCTGCGCGGCCACCGATTGCGCGGGGCGGTAGGTGAAGGTGGTATCTACGTAGCCATCGGCTAGCAGCCGGGCCAAGCCGTCGGTCACGTGGCCATCCACCGCCTGAAAAAGGCCCGCCACCACGTAGCGGCCGTCGCTTTGCCGCACTACGTTCGTCACCCTTGGCGTGGTGTAGCCCGGCAGCGGCGCAAATACCGGCGGGTGAAAGGTGGGGTCGAGCTGCTGCGCCCAAAGCGTGGAGCGAAAACACACGGCCTGCCCCACGAGCAGGGCCGCCAACACGGAAACACGAGTAGCAATGGGCATAAGGCGAAGGGAAAGGTTTCTACCTTACGTTCAATAATTGTGCCTCTTAAGACCGTCTCCTCGCCGGTTTGCGCTTGCTGCCACTGCCTGCTTATCAAGCGCCCGATTAACCACTAGGCGATGTGCGTAGTAGCGCGAACTCTTAGTTCGCGTGCCCGCGCCGTTCGGATATTGTGCTGGTACGCTAACTACAAAGTCCGCGCAACTGAAAAAACTACGAACGAAAAAAGCTACCCCGTTGCCAGGGCAGCTTTTTTATTTAATACCAAAGTCAATGCCTTAGGCCCGAATGAAGGCCAGCAAGTCGGCGTTGATGGTGGCGGCTTCGGTGGCGGGCATGCCGTGGGGGAAGCCGGGGTAGGAAATCAGCTGGCCGTGTTGCAGCAGCTTGATGGACTTGGCGCCGCTGATGGCGAAAGGCACGATTTGGTCGTCTTCGCCGTGCAGCACCAGCACGGGCAGGTCCACGCTTTTCAGGTCTTCGGTGAAATCGGTCTCCGAGAAGGCCTTGATGCCGAGGTAGTGGGCGTTGGCGCCGCCCATCATGCCCTGCCGCCACCAGTTGTCGCGGATGCCCTGCTTCACCTGGGCGCCTTCGCGGTTGTAGCCGTAGAACGGGAGGGTGAAATCCTGGAAGTACTGCGCGCGGTTGGTGGCCGTGCCCTCGCGGATTTCGTCGAATACCGCCATGGGCACGCCGTCGGGGTTGGCGGGGGTTTGCAGCATGAGCGGCGTCACGGCGCTGATGAGCACCACCTTGGCCACGCGGCCCTTGGCGGCGCGGGCAGCCACGCGGATAGCCACGCCCCCGCCGGTGGAATGGCCGATGTGCACGGCATTCTGCAGGTCGAGGTGGTCGGCCAGCGCCAGGATGTCGGCCACGTAGGTGTCCATGTCGTGGCCGGTGCCGGTTTGGGCCGAGCGGCCGTGCCCGCGGCGGTCGGCCGCGATGACGCGGTAGCCCTTGTTCAGGAAAAACATCAGCTGGTTGTCCCAGTCGTCGCTGGAAAGCGGCCACCCGTGGTGAAACACCAGCGGCTGGCCGGTGCCCCAGTCCTTGTAATAGATTTCGGTGCCGTCTTTAACTGTGAAAGTTGCCATGTTTTCTGCAGTAGTGTGGGGTGAAAAGAGTTGGGGCCGCCGGGCAATAGGGTGGCGCCCGGTAGCCTGGCAAAGCTAATAAGCGGGGCCGTTATACATAATGGTTTTTCGATATTATGTATTTATGTTCTCCGGGCCTACTCCGCTTTTCCCAGCCTTTCGCTTCATGCAGCCGCTGCACCGGCCGGCGCGGCTACCACCTACGCATCATCGAAAACTGGCTGCTGCTTAGGTTACGGAAGCGCATTTAATAAACAACTGCCGCCCACCCCACGTACGCCAAGCTCCTCCTTTCCCCTCCCGCATCATGGCCGAAACCACCCTCAAAGCCGTCGCCGCCAAAATAGCGAAGCTCGACATCGCCCTGCTCACCACCCACACCAGCCGCAGCCAGCTCAGCACCCGCCCCATGAGCAACAACGGCGACGTGGAATACGACGGCAACTCCTACTACTTCACCTACGAGGGCTCGCGCACCGTGCGCGACATCGCCGAAAACCCGCACGTCAGCCTCGGTTTCCACGGCGAGGGCTACCTCTACGTGGCCGTATCGGGTAGCGCCACCCTCATCCGCCAGCGCGCCACCCTCGAAAAGCACTGGCTGCCCGAGCTCAAGCGCTGGTTCAAAGCCGGCCTCGACACGCCCGGCATCGTGCTGGTGCGCGTGCAGGCCAAGCGCATCAAGTACTGGCACGGCGAAGAGGAAGGCGAGCTGGTGCTGTAAGCGCTGAACGATGTGCGCCCCTTGGTGCGCGAAGTCTGGCACACTGTAGCGTGGACTCTGCGAGTCCGCGCAGGGGCGTTCCGAATGGTTCGTTCGGGCAGGCGCGGACTTGCAGAGTCCACGCTACAAGGCCCGCTGCCACGCAGCGGGCCTTCTGTGTTAAATCCAGGCGCAGGCCTGAGCTTTTTAACAAAGCAAGATTGAGCTTTTTAACAAAGTCGCCCCTGCTGCAGCGCCGGACCTTTGTCCTGAACTTTAACCCCAAGAACTCATGGACAAAGTCTGGTTTATCACCGGTAGCTCGCGCGGCCTGGGCCGCAGCCTCACCGAAGCCGTGTTGGCCCAGGGCGGCCGCGTAGCCGCCACCGCCCGCCGCCCCGAGCAGCTGGCCGACCTCGTGGCGCAGTATGGCCGGCAGGTGCTGCCCCTGGCCCTCGACGTCACCCACCCCACGCAAATCGCCGAAGCCGTGGCCGCCGCCGTGGCCCACTTCGGCCGCCTCGACGTGGTGGTGAACAACGCCGGCTTCGGCATCACCGGCGCCGCCGAGGCCTACACCGAAGAGCAGGTGCGCAGTCAGCTCGAAACCAATTTATATGCCCCCATTGCCGTCACGCGCGCCGTGCTGCCCCAGCTCCGGCAGCAGCGCAGCGGCCACATCCTGCAAATTAGCTCCATTGGCGGGCGCGTGGGCAATGCCGGCGTGAGCATCTACCAGGCGGCCAAGTTTGGGCTGAGCGGTTTCACCGAAGCACTGGCCAAGGAAGTGGCTTCGCTTGGCATCCGCGTCACGTCGGTCGAGCCCGGCGGCTTCCGCACCGACTGGGCCGGCGCTTCCATGACCTTCGCCCCCGCCATCGACGGCTACGACCTCGTGAACCAGCGCGCCGAGTACTTCGCCAGCGGCAACTTCGTGCCCCTGGGCGACCCCGCCAAAGCCGCTCAGGCGATGATAGACCTCGTGGAGCACCCCCACCCGCCCGTGCACCTGGTGCTGGGCAGCGAGGCCGCCGCCTTCCTCCGCCAAGCCGATGCCGACCGCAAAGCCGAGTTCGAGCAGTGGCTGCCCGTCACCCTCTCCACCGACCACGACGAGGCCGAAAATTTCTTCGACACCGAAGTAGGCAAGCTCTACCGCGTGCAGCCCCAGAACCGGCCCGCCGCAGAGTAAAGCAACGCTTGGCCGCCCCCCAGCCTGATGCCTGGTGCCGTCCGGTACCTCGCGTGCCGAAAGTTCCCCATCCCCCGGCCCCCTCTCCTTTGGGAGAGGGGGCCGGGGGATGAGGCCCCACGCCCGAACGATTGAACTATACGTTCAGGCACCGGGCAGTATCTTCCGTTATCCTCCGAAAGCCCCATGCCCGACCTGCCGCCCCGCCTGCCCATCTTCTACTCCTGCTACCACACCCGGAGCCGGGAAGGCGAGCAATTCATCCCCGAGCACGTGCTCAGCTACCAGCTGGCTGGCACGCTCACCACTTACGACGGCACCCGGGAGCAGGTATTCCGGCCCGGCGACCTGCGCCTGACCAAGCGCAACCACTTGCTCAAGTTCAACAAGCAGCCGCCCGAAAACGGCGAGTTCAAAACCCTGTCCATTGCCCTCGACCAGGACACGCTGCGCCACTTCAGCCTCGAACACGGCCACCAAGCCGCGCCGCACGCCTCCAGCCCGGAAACCGCCATCACCGAACTGGAAATGACGCCGCTGTTCCAAAGCTATTTCAACTCCCTGCAGCCTTACGAGCAGCTCGCCGAGCCCGGCAACGAGGCCCTGATAACCCTGAAAGTGCGCGAAGCCCTCCTGCTCCTGCTCAAAACCCGGCCCGAATTGCGAGACGTGCTGTTCGACTTCGCCGCCCCCGGCGAAATCGACCTCGAAGCCTTCATGAGCCGCAACTTCCATTTCAACGTGCAGCTCCGGCGCTTTGCCTACCTCACGGGCCGCAGCCTCGCCACTTTCAAGCGGGACTTTGAGAAGATATTCCACCTCTCGCCCAGCCGCTGGCTGCAGCAGCGCCGCTTGCAGGAAGCGCACTTTCTAATCAAGGAAAAAGGCAAAGCCCCCTCCGAGGCCTACCTCGAAGTCGGCTTTGAAGACCTGTCGCACTTCTCCTTTGCATTCAAAAAGATGTACGGCGTAGCGCCTTCCCGACTCTAGCGGGCACTCGGCTATCAATTCAACTGTATCAACAGCGTTGCTTCGCAACAGCAAAAAAGGCCTTTCCACCGCAGCGGAAAGGCCTTTTTCTATTCACCTGCGGTTGGCTACTCGCCCAGCTCGCGGTACTTGGGCATCTCCTGCTTCTCGGTGAGCAGACCGGTAGCCAGCAGCGTGGCCCCGATGGCCAGGAAGGTGTTGCGGGCCTTCTTATTCTTCGAGAAGCCCAGCAGCCACGGCGCGCTCAGGCTGGTGAGGGCCGTCACCACGTCGAGGGTGAGGTGGGTTTTGAAGGGCACGGATTTAACCAGGCCCCACTCGGCGCGGGTACTGGCCGTGAGGGCCAGGATGCCGCCGCCCAGCACGTAGCTCAGCAGGCTGGCGTTTTTGTTGTCGCTGAAGCCGATGAGGGCGGGCGCAGCAGCCACAAGGGGCGCGGCCGAGTAATCGAGGATGCCATGGACCTGGCGGGAAATGGGCTTGCTCATTAGAAGGGAAGGATGGAAATGTGGAAAGGAAAAGGAAGATGAATCGGTGACCGGCTAACGGCAGCCCGGCGGCAAAGGATATGGCCCAGCTTAGTCCGGAGCGACCTTTTAGGCCGATTAAAAGGCTTAAACCGTTTCCAAAAAAAGCTCAAAAACACCGATGTTTTCGGGGCGCTTCCCAGGTTGTGGGGTATCTTTGGATGCGGCCCTAGAGCCGCTTTTTCACCCTTTCCCTTCTGCTTTTTATGGCCGAAAAACACCTTGTCGTGCTCACCGGCGCCGGCGTTTCTGCTGAGTCCGGCATCCGCACCTTCCGCGACACCAACGGGCTCTGGGAAGAGCACCGCGTCGAGGACGTGGCCTCGCCCGAGGGCTTTGCCCGCAACCCGGCCCTGGTGCTCGAATTCTATAACCAGCGCCGCGCCCAGGCCCGCACCGTGCAGCCCAACGCCGCCCACCTGGCCCTGGCCGGCTTCGAGGAAGCCCCCGGCTGGCGCGTCAGCATCATCACCCAGAACGTGGACGACCTGCACGAGCGCGCCGGCTCCGGCCATGTGCTACACCTGCACGGCATGCTGAACGAGATGCGCTCCGTGGCCGACGAAGCCACCGTGTACTACTGCGACGGCGATATCCACGTGGGCGACTTAGCCCCCGACGGCTCCCAGCTGCGCCCCCACATCGTGTGGTTTGGCGAGATGGTGCCCGCCATCGAAGAAGCCGCCGAAATCGTGAGCGATGCCGATGCCTTGCTCATTGTAGGCACCAGCCTGCAAGTGTACCCCGCCGCCGGCCTGCTGCACTACGCCCCCGCCACCTGCCCTGTCACGGTCATCGACCCGCACCAGCCCGAAGCCGGCCGCCGCGGCGTGCGCTACGTGGCCGAGCCCGCCAGCACGGGCGTGCCCAAAGTGCTGCAGGAGCTGGCGGGATAATCGCCGGTCATTGCCAGGCGCAGCCGAAGCAATCCGTCCTGTAAAGACCAGACACTTTCTTCCACCAGAAAGCCTGTAATGTTCAAGGCGGCTTTACCACATTATCAGGCTGGTCGCGGTTGAGAGGACGGATTGCCACGTTCCACTGCGCTCCATTCGCAATGACAGACGAAGCCCTTTCCCGTCTCGCCACCCTCCTACACCAATCCTCCACCCGCATGAATCCTCCCCCCGGCCGCAGCTTCTGGCGCGAATTCTGGCCCAAAGCCCTCATCCTCGCGTTCATCGTGGCGGGCTTGTGGCTGCTCGAACACTTTGGCTACATTCGTCGCTGGTAGGCTTATTTTTTTGGTGTTGGGTTTTCGGTGTCGAGTGTTGGGAGTTCGGCGGTCATATCAAAAGATTGTTAACAGTCCGAAAACCCAACACCGAAAACCCAACACCTTCTTTCCATGGCTTCCGCCTTCGCCCACGCCGCCCTGGGTGCCACCCTCGGCAAACTCATCCTGCCCCAACGCCGCCACTGGCCCTATTGGGTGGCGGCTGGCATCTGCGCCGCTTTGCCTGACGTTGATTCCGTCGGCTACCGCCTGGGCGTGCCGTATGACAGCCTCTGGGGCCACCGCGGGCTCACGCACTCGCTACTGGCCGCAGTGGTAGTGGCGGCCGCGGGCGCGCTGCTGAGCCGGTTAGCACACGCGGACCGGCGCCCGGCAGCCGGGCGGCTGGCGCTGCTGCTGTTTCTGGCCACTGCCTCCCACGGCGTACTCGACGCCATGACGACCGGTGGGCTGGGCGTAGCCTTTTTCAGCCCCTGGCACCTAGAGCGGTATTTCTTTCCTTTCCGGCCAATTAAGGTTTCGCCGCTAAGCATCCGGGGTTTCTTCGGGACGAAGGGGCTGCGGGTGCTGGCCAGCGAAGCCATTTGGGTGGGGCTGCCGTGCCTGTTGCTGCTGGGCGCGCAGCGCCGGAACAGCCCGAAACCGCTGTCCCCGGCCGAAAAGAAGCTGCGCCGTTAGGTTACGCATACTTTACTCTGGGTTCTGCGTACTCCGGTGCATACTTATTCTTTATGCGCCTACAATTCCTCTCCGCGCTGGCCGCGTTCGGACTTTCTGCCGGTACGCTTTCGGCCCAATCTACGTCGCCGGCCCACACCGTTTTCCTGCTCGGCAACACCGCTCAGGCCGATATTCCGCCCGCCCGCCTGCAGCAGTTGCGCCGCGTGCTGGAGCAGCAAACCGGCCCTTTCACCGTGGTGCACCTCGGCGACATTGTAGGCAATACCGGCCTCGTGGCCAAAGGCGACACCGCCCTGGCTCAGGCCGAGCGCGACCGCGCGGACCAGCTTATTAGCCTGGTAAAAGGCCTGCCGCAGGGCAAAATCTACTTCCTGCCAGGTGATAAGGACTGGGCCAACTCCGGCCGCGACGGCCTGAAAGCCGTGCGCCGCTTGGAGAAGTACATCGAGAAGCAGCTGCCCGGCCAGAACGCTTTCATCCCCACCAACGGCTGCCCCGGCCCCGAGGTGGTGGACGTGGCCCCACTGGTGCGCCTCGTGGCCATCAACACCCCTTGGTTTACCCACCCATTCGACCGGCCCGAAGCGCCCGACACCGACTGCAAGACGCTGACCAAGGAGGAATTTCGCGAGCAGATTCAGGACCTGATTGACGATACCAAGAACAAGAACGTGCTGCTGCTGGGCCACCACCCCGTGGTGAGCAACGGCGTGTACGCTGGCCACGAGCCGCTGTCGCGCCACCTGAGCCCGCCCGTATTTGGCACCATCTACGCCGCTTATCGCCAGAACGTGGGCACCCCGCGCGACCTGGCCAGCCCCGGCTATCAGGAGCTGCGCAAGGAACTGCTTAACACGCTGCAAAGTAACCCCGGCGTCATCTACGCCGCCGCACATGACTACAGCCTGCAGCTCACCCCCTTCCAAGGCAATTACCACATGGTGAGTGGCAGCTTTGTAGAGAGTGAGCACGTGGGCGCCAAAGGCCAGTCGCTCTACAGCAAGAGTGAGGAAGGCTACACCACCCTCGAATACTTCGCCGACGGTACCGTGAAGACGCACATCGTCACCTTCGGCAGCGGCGACCAGGCCGTGAAGGACGCCTACACCGCTACCCTGTTCCGCTCGGCCTGTGAAGCCGCGGCCGACCAGAAAAGCCCCCAAAACCCGTTTATCACCGACTGCCCCGGTGTGGCCAAAACCGTGGCCGAAACAAAACCTGATGCACCTTTCCAGGCCACGACTACCGTGGTGCCTGGACCGGAGTACAGGCCCACGGTTAGTAAAAACTTCTTCATCGGCAAAATCTACCGCTCGTCGTGGCTGCAGCCCGTCACGGTGAAGACGCTGGACTTGGGCACCGAAAAGGGCGGCCTGCGCCCCACCGGCAAAGGCGGCGGGCGCCAGACCACCTCGCTTAAGCTCATTGCGGCTGACAGCTCGGAGTACGTTTTCCGCTCCGTCGATAAAGACGTGACCAAAATTCTGCCACCTGAGCTGCGCAATTCCATTGCCGCTGATGTGCTGCGCGACGTGACGGCCACCGCCAACCCGTACAGCAACCTGCCCATCAGCTACATGCTCGACCAGACGGACATTCTGCACGCCCGCCCGCGCCTGTTCCGCCTGCCCGACAACCAGCAGCTCGGCGCCTACCGCGAGCAATACGCCGGCCTGCTCGGCACCCTCGAAGACTCGCCCAAGGACCCCAAGCCCAACCTGCCCGGCTTCGGCAACTCCGATGAGGTGACGCGCAGCTTCGGCCTGTTCCGCAAGCTCTACAAAGACCACGACAACCACGTGGACGCCCCCGCCCTGGCCCGCGCCCGCGCCTTCGACATGCTGGTGGCCGACTTCGGCAAGCACGAAGACAACTGGAAATGGGCCGGTTACAAGCAGGCCAACGGCGGCACGCTTTACCGCCCCATACCGCGCGACCGGGACCAGAGCTTCACCCAGTGGAATGGATTGCTCACCTACCTCGCCAACCGCGAGTGGGCCGTGCCCAGCATCGAGGGCTTCAACACCGAGTTTCAGGACATGAAAAGCCTGAACTGGCCCGCCCGCCACCTCGACCGCTTTCTGCTCCAAAGCCTCACCCGCGAGCAGTGGCAGGAGGCTGCTAAGTACCTGCAAGGCAAAATCACCCCCACCGTTATCGACGGCGCCACTGCCCAGCTACCCGCTGAAATTCAGGACAAATCGGGCAATGACATCAACCGCAAGTTGAAAGCCCGCATCCAGGAATTGCCCAAGGCCATCGACGAGTATTACCTGCTGCTGGCGCGGCGTGTGGACGTGGTTGGCTCTAACAAAGGCGAGGTTTTCCAGGTGAACCGCCTGCCCGATGGCCAAGTGCGCGTGCAGATGTTTGACCGCGCCGGCGACACTGAAAACCCTAAGGGCGCAGCCCTTTTCGACCGCACCTTCAAGCCCAGCGAAACCAAGGAAGTGTGCCTCTACGGCCTCGGCGGCAAGGACGTAATGACGGTGACCGGCGACGGCGGCAGCCATAGCATTCTGGTGCGCGTCATCGGCGGCGACGGCAAGGACAAGATTACCGATAGCTCTACCGCCGCCGGCCTGCGCACCCTCACCAAGGTCTACGACCTGCCCGATACCGAACTGCAGCTCGGCAAGGAAGCGGATAACCACACCAGCACCCGCCCCGGCGTGAACGCCTACGACCGGGAGCAGTTCGAATTCAACTCCTACAAGCCCAGCATCGGCTTAGGCTACAACCGCAACGACGGCTTCACGGCCAGCGCGGGCGTCACCTTCCTCACCCAGGGCTTCCGCAAGCCGGGCTTCAAAAACCAATATTCCGTGCTGGGCGAGGTGAGCACCGGCGGGCAGCGCCAGCTCACGCTCAGCACCCGGCACCGCTATGCCATCGGCAGAATCGATGTGGGCGCAGCGGCCAGCTACGGCAACTACTTCCCCTTCTACAACTTCTTCGGCCTGGGCAACAACACGGCGCTCGACCAGGATAAGTACGACGTAAAATTCTACCGCGCCCGCTACCGCGGCGTCACCCTCAACGGCTTCCTGGAGCGGGTGTTTCTGCAGCGCAGCGTGTTGCGCGTGGGGCCCTCGTTTGAGTACTACGTCACCGACTTTGCCCCCGACAGCTACCTCGGCGTGCTCAACCAGACGCCCGGCGCTTCCGACATCCGCCCCAACAGCAGCACCCAGCGCCTCATCGGCCTCAACGGCGTGTTCGACCTCGACCTGCGCGACCGCCAGGCCTTTGCCCGCCGCGGCGTGCGCCTGCGCGCCCAGCACGACACCTACCGCCAGCTCTCCGGCGCCGAGCGCACCTTCGGCCTCACCCAGGGCTTCGCTGAGTACTACGGCACGGCCAAAATCGGCATCCCGGTTACGCTGGTGGTGAAAGGCGGCGGCGCCAAAAACTACGGCCCCGACGCCGACATTCCCTTCTACAAGTTTGCCTCGCTGGGCCTGCGTGAGGGCCTGCGCGGCTACTACCGCAACCGCTTCAGCGGCGACGCCAGCCTCTACTACAACACCGAGCTGCGCCTCGCCCTGGGTCAGGTCAAAAACGGCTTCCTGCCCTTCTACTACGGCGTATTTGGCTTCTACGACCAGGGCCGCGTGTACTACCAAGGCTCCTCGCCCACCGGCTGGCACAGCGGCTACGGCGGTGGTGTTTACATCGCGCCGGTGGTGGAAACGCTGGCCTTCGCCATCTCCTACCAAAAGTCGGTCGAAGCCACCTTGATACAGTTCGGATTGGGCTTCCGCATCGACAAGTAAACCTTAGCAATAGTCAATTATCCCAAAGGCAACGCCACGGCGTACCTTTGGGCTTTTATTTAATTCCGTTGTTTCCTGCATGAATTTTCCCCTCCGTAAGCTCGCCGCCATTGACATTGGGTCCAACGCCGTGCGGTGCCAGATTTCGGCGGTGTTGTATTACGAAGGCCGCTACCGTCTCAAGCGCGTGGAATACGTGCGCTTTCCCATGCGCCTGGGCGAGGACGTCTTTGCCACTGGTGAGATTTCGGCCGCCAAAGCCGACCAGTTCGTCAAGTTTCTGCATTCCCTCAAGCTGCTGATGGAGGTGCACAGCGTGGCCCATTACCTCGTGTGCGCCACCTCGGCCATGCGCTCGGCGGCCAACGGCGCGGCCATCGTGGCCCGCGTGCGCGAGGAGCTGGGCATGGAAATCAAGGTCATTGACGGCCAGGACGAGGCGTTCTACATCAACCGCGTCATCGAGCACGTGCTGGAAGACAAGCGCCATTACCTGCACATCGACGTGGGCGGCGGCAGCACCGAGTTCAACATCTACCACGACCGCCGCAAGGTGGCCGCGCAGTCGTTCGAAATCGGCTCCATTCGCCGCATGCAGCAGGAAGAAAGCGGCGGCGCCAGCACCGAGGCCCAGAACGAGCTTTGGGCCCGCATGGAAGCCTGGGTGCGTCAGAACGCCCGCCAGTACCACGTCACCCGCGCCATCGGCACGGGCGGCAACATCAACAAGCTCTACAGCCTCACTTCCGCCGCCCCCGACAAGCCCGTGACGCGCCGCAGCCTCGTCACCACCCTCGACCGCCTCGCCGGCCTGAGCATGAACGAGCGCGTGAACGTGGCCATGCTCAACCCCGACCGGGCCGACGTCATCGTGCCCGCTGGCCACATCTACCTCTCGGCCATGCAGTGGGCCAACGTCAACAACATGGTCGTGCCCGACATTGGCCTGAAGGACGGCATGCTGCAAGCTCTCTTCGAAGACTACTTCGACGAGCTCAGCCCCGACGGCACCCACCCCGCCCGCCTGCCCGTGCCCGACGTGCAGAACAGCCCCGCGGAACTGGAATAGAAGGAGATATAAAAAGGTAGTGTCATCCTGAGCGCAGCGAAGGACCTCATCACGCTTGAACAATTCGTTCTTTGGTGATAAGGTCCTTCGCTGCGCTCGGGATGACACTACCTTTTTGGTTCCTATAAAACTCCTACGCCCGCGCCGCCGTAGGCGTCACCGCTTCCTCGTCCACGTGCCCGACCGGGGTAGCATCATCCTCGCAAGCCTCGTCGTGCTCACCCTCGCCGAAAGCATCGTCGGCAGTGGCTTCCTGTGCTTCGGCCAGGGTCAGCGCGGCGGCCTCGGCTTCGGCCTGCTGCGCTGCTTCCACTTCCAGCCGGCGTTGCGCCTGCACGCCCAGCAGCGCCAGCATGCCCTCGGCCGTGGCCGTGGCTAGCTGGGCTTCGTCGCGTTTGAAGAAGTCTTTGTGCACGTTTACTACTGGTTCGCCCGGCGCGGGGCGCTGCCGGATGTAGGCCCCATCTTCCCGCATGAGGTAGCTATTCTGATTATCCATCATATTCATCATCAGAATATTAATAGCCTCGCGCTTAAGCTGCGGGTTAACAATCAAAAACAGGGCTTCGATGCGGCGGTCGAAGGAGCGCACCATGATGTCGGCCGAGCCTGCGTACACTTTGGCCTCGCCGCCGTTGTGGAAATAGAACAGGCGCGTGTGCTCCAGGTAGTCGCCCACGATGCTGCGTACCTCGATGTTTTCGCTGAGGCCCGGCCGCCCCGGGCGCAGGCAGCAAATGCCCCGCACCACAAACCGAATGGGTACCCCAGCCTTAGCAGCCCGGTAAAACTCGTCAATCAGCTCCTTATCCTCCAGGGAATTCATCTTCATCACGATGCCGCTGGGCAGGCCTTTTTTGGCGTGCTTCACTTCCTCCCGAATGAGGTGAATGAGTTGCTGGCGCATGTCTTTCGGCGCTGTGATGAGGTACTCGTAGTCGTCGGGCTGCGAGTGGCCGGTGATGACGTTGAAGAATTCCGACACATCGTGGCCGTACACGTCGTTGGTCGTGAGCAGGCTCACGTCGGTGTAGAGGCGCGAGGTTTGCTCGTTGTAGTTGCCCGAGCCGATGTGCACGTAGCGCGTCACCTTTTCGCCCTCCTTGCGGATAATCATGAGCAGCTTGGTGTGCGTCTTGTACTTGCTCACCCCGTAAATCACGAAGCAGCCCGCTTTTTCCAGCTTAGCGCCCTCCCGGATGTTCTTCTCCTCGTCAAACCGCGCTTTCACCTCGAACAGCACTGATACGTGCTTGCCGTTCTCGGCCGCCTTCAGCAGCGCTGCTGATACGCGGGAGTCGTCGGCTAGGCGGTAAATGGTTTGCTTAATGCCCAGCACGTGCGGGTCGACGGCGGCCTGCTCCAGCAAACGCACCATGGGGTCGATGCTGTTGTAGGGGTGGTGCAGCAACACGTCGTGGTGCTTGAGGTACTCGAAGAGGTTCTCCTCGGCGCCCTCGGGCAGGCTGAGCGGCTGCACCGATGAGGGCATTTTGGCCGTTTTGCCCCGGAAGTTGGGGTGGCGCACTATCTGCCACAGGCCCTTCAAGTCAATCAGTGAATTGATTACGAAAACGTTGCCGTTGTCGATATTCCACCGCTCGCGCAGCACCTGCATCAGGCTGGGCGAGGCGTTGGGCTCCACTTCCACGCGCACCACGCGGCCGCGCTTGCGGGTTTTCAGGCCCACCTGGATTTCCTTGATGAAGTCGTTGTCGATGTCGTCGGATTCTTCCAGGGTGAAGTCGCCGTTGCGCGTGATGCGGAACAGGTCGGCCGACACAATCTCCACGTTGCGAAACAGGCGCGGCAGGAACTCGCGCACCACTTCTTCGATAGGCACAAAAATGACTTTGTCTTTGCGCGTGAGCTCAAAAAACCGGGTCAGGTTCTGCGGAATCTGTACGAAGGTGAGGCGCTCCTGCCCTTTCTCGGCCTCGCCGTCGAGCCCTACCGCCAGGCCGCTGCCAATGCGCGTGACCACTCCGAAGATGAGCATCTGGTTCATCATCAACGGGAAGCCGTGGTACGAGTCGTACACCATCGGCGTGAGCAGCGGAAACACCGTGTTCTTGAAATACCCGTCGGCTTTCTTGATTTCGAGCTCCGTCAGGTCGCTCATCTTCAGAATATTAAAGCCATTCTTCTCAAAGTTGGGCTTTAACTCGTTCAGGTAGGTCAGGCTTTGGTCGTTCACGAACCGGTGCGCGAAGTCGAGCAGCTTGCGCCGGAAGGGCAGCTCGCGCAGGCCTGAGTAGTCAATTCGCTCCTTGCCGTAGTCGAGGTAGTTGTAGAGCGAGCCCACGCGAATCATGAAAAACTCGTCGAGGTTCGAGCTCGTGATGGCCAGAAACTTGAGCTTATCGAACAACCCCCGCCCGGCGTCCTGCGCCTGGTCGAGCACGCGGTAGTTGAAGCGCAGCCAGCTCAGGTCGCGGCTGATGTACTTGCTTTTGCGGATAAGGTCGGCGGACTTAAATAACTTCATGGACCACGGATTTTTTCGAATTTAAACGGATTACG
This sequence comes from Hymenobacter monticola, assembly GCF_022811645.1. Taxonomy (NCBI): domain Bacteria; kingdom Pseudomonadati; phylum Bacteroidota; class Cytophagia; order Cytophagales; family Hymenobacteraceae; genus Hymenobacter; species Hymenobacter monticola. The sequence continues at coordinate 4,765,709 of NZ_CP094534.1, forward strand.
CGGATTTTGGGGCACCGCGCCATCGTCTTCCGGCAAATTAACGGCAAGCATTGCCTCAAAACCGCGCCATTAAGGCATTATTAATCTGCCTAACCCACCGGCGGCCCCAGATACAGCCGAAACACGGTGCCCTCGCCCTCCTGGCTGGTCACTTCGATGCGGCCGCCCTGCGCCTGCACCAGCCGGTTGACCAGAAACAATCCCACGCCCGTGCCGGACGACGCCTGCGGGTGGAACCGCCGGAACAGCTGGAAAATCTCCCCGCCGTGCCGTTCCATGTCGATGCCCATGCCGTTGTCGCGCACTTCGAGCACCGGCTGGCCGGCTTCTTCGTAGGCCCGCACCTCCACGTTGCACCGTCGGTCGGAGTGCCGGTATTTCAACGCGTTGCTCAGCAAATTCAGCAGAATGGTGCGCAAGCTGCTGCGCCCAAACTGCAGCGAAGGCAGGGCGGCAAAATCGGTGTGAACGCAGCCCTTGGCCGCCGCCACCTGGGGCTGGAGCAGGGTCAGCACTTCTTTGGCCAGGTCGGCCAGTACTACTTTCTCGGTGGGCTGGCCCCCGGTCATGCGTTCGGCCTGCACCACGGCCGAAAGGTCGTGAATGGTTTTGCTTAGGTCATGCAACGACGAGTCGACCAAACGCAGCACCGTGCCGGCCTCCGCGTCGTGAAACGTGGCCGAACTGCGCAATTCCTCAAACAAGCCGCGCAGGTTGTCGACGGGCTGCTTCAGGTCGTGTGAAGCCGCGTACACAAAGTTGTCGAGGTCGGAGTTGGCGCGGGCCAGGTCGGAGTTGGCGGCTGTGAGCTGCGCGTTTTTGAGGCTGATTTCGTGGCGCGTCTCGGTCAGGGCGTCCAGCGAGTCGCGCAGCTGCTGGTTCACGGCGCGCAGCTCGTCGTGGTAGCGCGACACGTACTGCCGCCACTCGTTTTTCTCAATGGCGTGCAACACCGTTTTGGCCAGCAGTTCTTGGTCAAACTGCCGCTTCACCAAGTAGTCGAGGGCGCCGTTGTTGAGGGCGCGCACGGCCAGCTCCTCGCTACCGCCGCCGGTCACCATCACCACGCACAGGGTTTCGGGCGGTGTGAGCGTCTGCAGGTCGGCCAAAATGTCGAGGCCATCCGCATCCGGCAGGTTGTAATCAAGTAGCACACAGTCGGGGCGATGGGCCACAAACTGGGCCCGGGCCTCCTCTGCCGTGGCCGCTTCCTCGAAGCTGATGCTTTCAAAACCCAGGTGCCGGCCCAGAAACCGCCGGTACAGGGCGCGGTCTTGCTCGTTGTCGTCAACGAGTAATATTTTCTTCATGAGGCCTGCTCCTACAATGCCTTCGGCAGCTCTGAGGTTTCCAGCCAGTATTGGATGGCGTTGCGGACTTTTTCCTCTAGAGCGGCGTACTCGATGGGTTTGGCAAGGTAGCTGTTGGCGCCCATTTGGTAGCAGTCGGCAATGTCGCCGGCGCTGGTCGAGGTGCTGAACACGATGACGGGGATGGGCTGCAGCTTGGGGTCGCGCTTCATGATTTCGAGCACGGCGCGCCCGTCGGTGCCGGGCATATTTAGGTCGAGCAGTACGAAGGCGGGCAGGGTTTGGGGCCAGCCCGAGGCCTTGCCATAGCCCTGCAGGTACGCCAGGGCCTGGTCGCCGTCTTCGCAGCGCAGCACCGGGTTTTGCAAGGCATGCTTCCGAAACACACGGCTCAGGGCCATGAAGTCTTCGGCGCTGTCTTCCACGACAAGAATGGGTTTAAGTGGCGATAAAAGCACGGTTACCGGCGGATTTTAGGAATAGTGAAGTAGAAAGTGGCCCCCTGGCCGGGCTGCGAATCAACCCACAGGACGCCGCCATGTTTTTCAACCATCTTTTTGGCGATGGCCAGGCCCGCGCCGGTACCTCCTCCGTACTTGTCCGGGGTGTGCAGGCGCTTAAATAGTTTGAAGATGTTGTTTTGGTGGCGGGGGTCAATCCCGATGCCGTTGTCCTGTACGTAAAACACGTAGAATTCGGCGCGATTTACCGCGGGAAAAAGCCCAACAGCTGCCTCACCCACCCGAATGACCTTTTCTGGCCGGTCGTTGTACTTCATGGCATTCGAAAACAGGTTGCTGAACACCTCCTGAATCCGAATCCGGTCGCCCATAATGGCCGGCAGCTTATCCGCTACGATGAGCTGCGTCTGGGTTTCCTCAAAGCGCAGCTGCAGCAGGTCGTTCACTTCCTCCAGCACCTCGTTCAGGTCCACCGCTTCCAGCTCCAGTTCGGCCCGGCCCACGCGGGAGAGCTGCAGCAACGATTCAATCAGGCCCTCCATGCGCTGGCTCAGGCGCACCAGGGTTTGCAGCCGGTGCACGCCCTCTTCGTCGAGCTTGTCGGCGTAGTCCTCAAGCAAAAAGAGGGAATAGTTGTGAATGCCACGCAGGGGCTCTTTCAAATCGTGCGAGGCCACGTAGGCAAACGAGTCGAGGTCGTCGTTGCTGCGGGCCAGTTCGGCGTTGAGGCGGCTCAGGCTGCGAGCCTGCGACTGCAACTCGTTGAACACCTTGAGGCGGATGTCGGAAATGCGCAGCCGGATTTCCTTGGCCGCTTCCAGCTCCACGGGCCGCCACGGGGCCGCGGTATTTTCCACCAGCTGCTTCCAGGACTCAAACGACTGGCGAGGCGAAAGAAATACCTGACCATCCACCAAGGTCTGGTTTTTCTCGTGCTGGCCGGCCCAGGTCACGGTACGCACCTGCTCGGGCCGGAACCAGAGCAGGTAGTTGCCGGACGCATCGGCCAACGAGGCCGCAATGATGCCGCTGGCCGTGGCCCGCATGGCCAGCCCGGCCGGGTTGAGCGCGGCGTAGGACGAAGTCGAAAACACGTCCTCCGGCGCGTGTTCCTGCAGCCAAGCTATCAGGTCGCGGATTTGCTCGGGCGTGGGCGTGCTGCCCAGCGTGATGAGTTCATCGTTGAAGCACACCGCCGCCCCGCCGCAGTCGAACACGTCCTGAAGCGTGGGAAAAAACCGGCACAGGCCGTCCACAAAATTGGTTTGGCCCGATACGGTGACGTGCTCGAACAGCTCGCTCTGCCGCTCGCTGATGCGCAGCTGGTACTCGGTATTATCGAGCAGCTCTTTACTGGCCAGCAGGGCTGAGAACGTTTTGCCGATGAACTGGCACAGGTCGCGCAGCTCGTAGCTCACCAGCCGGGGCGTGAGATGGTGGCAAGTCACCATGCCCCACAGCTTGCCATTCTGAATGAGCGAGATGGTCATCGTAGCGCCCGAGCCCATGTTGCGCAAATACTCCAGGTGAATGGGCGACACGCTCCGCAGCACGGCGTAGGTCATGTCGGGCGGGCGGCCCGAGGCGGGGTTGCGCACCGGCACCAGCGGCACCGGCGCGTAGCCGGCATCGGGGATGAAGCGTAGCCAGTTTTTGAGGTACATGGCCCGCGCCTGCTGCGGAATGTCGGTGGCCGGGTAATGAATGCCGAGCCAGGGGTCGAGGTCGTCGCGCTTGGCTTCGGCAATGACTTCGCCGCTTTCGTCGGCCGCGAAGCGGTAAATGGCCACCCGGTCGAAACCGGTGAGGGCCCGCACCTGGTCCACGGTGTGCTGGCAAAACTCCAGCACCGAGCCCGCGGCCAGCATCTGGCCCAGGGCGGCGTTCAGAAATGGCAGGTCGAGGGGCGCCTCGTCGAGCTGGTCCACCGGCTCAAATTCCAGCCACAGCACCCCGTCGTAGCGGTGCATGATGATTTTGAAGTACGGCTGCCCGGCCACCGGGGCCAGGCGCACGCCCAGCAGCTTGGGCGCCGTGCTCAGCGTGCCCAGCAGCGCTTCCACTTTGGCTTGCTGGTCAGGGGCCAGCACCTGGTCGAGGCCGCCGCCAACCAGGCGCTCAGCCGGCTGGCCCAGGTAGGTTTCGGTGTTAGCGCTGGCCTGTACGATGCGCTGCGTGTGCTCGTCGAGGCACAGCAGAAAGCCGTAGGGCTGAATGGCGCCCGGAATGTGAATGGGCTCCCGGTCGCAGTTGTTCAGGGTGATGGTGGCGCCCAGCAGGCTTTCGTCGGTGTAGCTCAAGGTTTGTTTATCCACGCAGCAAGACATTGAAAAGTAAGAGCGGCCGAAGCCACAATTTCGTCGGCAGTATCTGAGGTAGCGGCCTCCGTCAGCAGGTGGCAGAACGCTTTCCACATCGGTCCGGTTCGCTCGCCATACCCCGCAAAATAGCGCCGCAGCGGAATGCCCGCTTTTTCCAGCTGCCGGGTGATGACCTGTCCGCCCAGTGTCGAGCCCTCCAGCACGTACATGGCTCCCAGCAGCTGCGGCCGCGTGTGCAGCGGCGGCATATCCGGGCACAGCGGCAACCCAGAGTCAGTGGCGGCGCGCCCCAAGTCCTCCAGAATCAGGGGCGCGCGAAAGCGTTGCGGCAGCTGCCAGGCCGGGCCAAAATCGGCTTCGTGCTGGCGCAAGGCGGTTTCGTAGGGCTGCAAAAACCCGTACATCCGCTCCAGGAAATGCGCTGTACCGGCTGCCGTGGGCGCACCCGCCCGCAACGCTTCGTTGAACGCGCCGGCTTCAAGGGCGTCGTGGTACGGGCGGGTTTCGGCACGCAGCCGGGCCAGAATAGGCGGCGCGGCTGGCGTTTCAGGTTGGTTGGGAACAGTGGGCATCAAGAAGGAATGTGCATCGGATAAAACCGACGCAGTGTAACTGCCAAAATTAGGGCAGACCAACCGCTTCCGCTTTTTAGCAAGTGCTAATTTCCGCAGGACTGCGCGTTTCCCTCCCCGGTAATGATGGCCGTTGCCTCAATCTCAACCAGTAAGTGCGGGTCAATCAGGGCCTTCACTTCCAGCATCGACGAAGCCGGCCGAATCTCACCGAACACTTCGCCGTGCGCCCGCCCCACGGCCTCCCACTGCCCAATATCGGTGACGAAAATGCGCGTCCGCACCACGTCGGCAAAGGAGGCCCCGGCCGCTGCCAGGGCGTCCCCTATTTTTTCGAGCGCCCGCTTGGTCTGGGCATACACCTCGGCCCCGCCCGTTATCACGTCGCCGTCCTGGGCCGTGGTGCCGGCCACTTCCACCACGTTGCCCACGCGCACGGCGCGCGAATAGCCCACCAGGGGCTCCCAGGGAGCCCCTGAGGAAATCAGTTGTCGCATAAAAGTCAAGTGTAGTTAATGCAAAAAAAAGAGGCAGCCGAAATCGGCTGCCTCTTCCTAATCATAAAATCTGCAAAATCCGTTAAATCCGCATCATCTGCGGTCCTAAACGTCCAGCTTGGCGTACTTGGCGTTGCGCTCGATAAAGTCGCGGCGCGGGGCCACCTCGTCGCCCATCAGCATCGAGAACAGGTGGTCGGCCTCGGCGGCCGATTCCACCGTTACCTGCTTCAGCGAGCGGGTGATGGGCTGCATGGTGGTTTCCCAAAGTTGCTCGGCGTTCATCTCGCCCAGCCCTTTGTAGCGCTGCACGTTCACGGTTTCGGGCTTGCCGCGGCCGAGGTCGGCCTGGGCCTGGGCGCGCTCCTCCTCGGTCCAGCAGTAGCGCTCTTCCTTGCCGCGCTTCACGAGGTAGAGCGGCGGCAGGGCGATGTAGATGTAGCCGCGGTCCACCAGCTCGCGCATGTAGCGGAAGAAGAAGGTGAGAATCAGCGTGCGGATGTGCGAACCGTCGATGTCGGCGTCGGTCATGATGATGACCTTGTGGTAGCGCAGCTTGTCGAAGTTCAGCGGGCCGGTTTCGGTGCCTTCCTCGTCGGTAGTGAAAGCCAGCGACTTGCGCTCGTTGAACGTGACGCCCAACGCGGTAATCATGTTCTTGATTTCCTCGTTTTCCAGGATTTTGTGCTCCTGAGCCTTCTCCACGTTCAGAATCTTACCACGCAGCGGCAGAATGGCCTGGAACGCCCGGTTGCGGCCCTGCTTGGCGGTGCCGCCGGCCGAGTCACCTTCCACCAAATACAGCTCACAGATTTCCGGGTCGGAGTCGGAGCAGTCGGCCAGCTTGCCGGGCAGCGAGTTCGAGCCCAGCACGTTCTTGCGCTGCACCATGTCCTTGGCCTTGCGGGCGGCGATGCGGGCCTTGGCGGCCAGAATCACTTTCTCCATGATGCGGTTGGCCTGGTTGGGGTTTTCGTCCAGGTACTGCGTCAGGATTTCGCCCACCACCGAGTTCACCGCGCCGCTCACTTCGGAGTTGCCCAGCTTGGTTTTGGTCTGGCCCTCAAACTGCGGCTCGGCCACTTTCACCGAGATAACGGCTGTCAGGCCCTCGCGGAAGTCGTCGCCGGTGATTTCCACCTTGGCTTTCTCAAACAGCTTGTTCTTGTCGCCATAGGCTTTCAACACGCGCGTCACCGCCGAGCGGAAACCGCCCACGTGGGTGCCCCCTTCGATGGTGTTGATGTTGTTGACGTAGGAATAGACGTTCTCCTGGTACGAGGTGTTGTACTGCAGGGCCACTTCCACGGGCGTGCCGCCCTTCTCGCTCTCCACATAAATGGGCTCGGAGAGCAGCGAGGGCCGCTGCTCGCCGTCGAGGTATTGCACGAAGTCGCGCAGGCCGCCGGTCGAGTAAAACTCGTCGCCGCGGAACTCGCCGTTCTCCAGCTTCTCGCGCAGGTCAGTCAGAGTGATGCGGATGCCTTTGTTCAGGTAGCTCAGGTCGCGCAGGCGGCCGGCAATGGTGTCGTAGCGGTACTCAGTTTCGGCGAAGATGGTGGGGTCGGGCAGGAACTGCACCTCGGTGCCGTGCTCATCGGTGTCGCCAATCTCCTTCACGTCGTACTGCGGGAAGCCAATCTTGTATTCCTGCTGGTACACGTGCCCTTTGCGGCGCACGGTCACCTTCAGGTCGGTGCTGAGCGCGTTCACGCAGCTCACGCCCACACCGTGCAGGCCGCCCGACACCTTGTAGGAGCCCTTGTCGAACTTGCCGCCGGCGTGCAGCACGGTGAGTACCACCTCCAGGGCCGAGCGGCCCTCCTTGGCGTGGAAATCGACCGGGATGCCGCGGCCGTTGTCGCGCACGGTGATGGAGTTGTTTTCATTGATGGTGACGTTAATCAGGTCGCAGTGGCCGGCCAGGGCTTCGTCGATGGAGTTGTCGACCACTTCCCACACCAGGTGGTGCAGGCCTTTGAGGCCGGTGTCGCCGATGTACATGCTGGGCCGCTTGCGCACGGCCTCCAGGCCTTCGAGTACTTGAATGCTGTCAGCGGTATAGTCCGGCTGCGGGGTTTTTGCGGTTGTTTCGCTCATGTGGGCGGGATTAAATCAGGTCGTAAAACAGCCGTGTGGGCTGCCAGTTACTGAACACTCAAAAGTACATATTTAATCCCATTTTAGGGAATTTTCGCGGTTTTTATCCCCGGATTTTTTCATTTTCAGCACCCTGAAAATCAAGTAGAAAAACCCACACCGAAGCGCACAAAAAAAAGGCCTTTCCCGACTGGGAAAGGCCTTTTTTAACAAGACTAAAAACGATGATTAGTTAATCACCAGCTTTTGCGTGGCAATGCCAGCGTCGCCGCGCAGCTGCAGGGTGTACACCCCGGTTTTTTCACCGCTCAGGTCGATGGAGAACTTCTTCGAACCCACCGCCGTCGCGTTCAGCGTTTGCGACTTCACCGTGCGGCCCATGGCATCCACCACCGTGAGTTGGGCACCGGCTTTCATCGTCGAACCCAGTTCTACGTTGAACACACCAGCAGCGCCGGGGTTGGGGAATACACTCAGCGATTGTTGCAAGGCAGCATCGCGGGTAGACAAAGGCACAATTCGGGCTTTGTACAGGCCACCCACACCGTTGGCATCAGTCGATGCGCCGGCGTAGCCTTCAGCCAAGGCACCATTCGTTCCGGGAACCAAGTCAAACGCAAAGAAGCCCTGGCTGCTGTTCATGCTGGTCCAGGTCACGCCGTCGGTGCTGTAGGAAGAGCCAAAGTCGGCGGCCACGCCGGGCGTAGAGGCGGGAAAACGCTGGCCCACGCTGTAATAACGGCCGTTCACGGCATCGATGTCGTACCAGAAAAAGCTGCCGGTGTTAGTATTGTTCGGAGTAATGGGTTGCCAGGTGTCGCCGCCGTCGCTGGTACGGATAACGTTCACGGCCGTGAGTGAGCCGCCCGCAGCCTTGGTGTTGTAAGCAATGCCGTTCTGTGGGTCTTTAAAGGCGAGCTTGCTGATGGTTTCGGTCAGCGGCGTGGGCTGGCTCACCGTCCAAGTGATGCCACGGTCCGTCGATTTGTAAACGCGCTCCTGCTCATTTGGTCCGCCCGAAGCGCCGCCAAACCAGATGGTGTTGCCCAGGGCAAAAAACGAACGCACCAAGGCCGCTTCGCCGGTAAAGGGAGTCAGCGTGCTGGTTTGCGGAATGCGCGTCCAAGTCACACCGCCGTTAGTAGTGCGTAGAATCTCGAAATAACCGTTGGTCGGGTCGCCCACGGCCACGCCTTCATTGGCATCGAACATGTGCACGAAGTCGAGGAAACCGCCATTGGCTGCCACAAATTGGGTATTGGTATTTGTGGTTTTGGTCCAGCTTTGGCCGCCCGTGGTGGTGCGCAGGATGTCGCCCCCGCCAGTTGAACCGTATTTCGCGGCCACGGCCGTAGTGGCCGAAACAGCAGATATGTTCGCCGTTTCGTAGGTAGCATTCTGCCCCGCGGCCGAGATGGCGTCAAAGTAGAATTCCGTACCGGTGGCGTTGTTGGTTGCGAAGAAATAGTTGGCAACACCGTTTGTAAGGTCTTCAGCCACCACCCACGACACGTTCGACGAAACGGTGTTCACATGCACGGTGCGATACCCGGGAGCAAACGAAGCGACGCTGGTCGTGTTCACCGGTACCCACGGGCCCAGGTTGACTGTCGGCTGCGCATAGGCGTTGCTCACAGCTCCGAGCAAACCCAAGGAAAGTAGGAATTTCTTCATGGTTAAAAAAGGTAATTGGGGGTGGCTAAAAAGAAGGGGGGTGTAAAAGAAAGATGCCTTTGGTCACAGCAGTCAGTTGGGTGTGCTAGCTGTGTTTGGGGCCCAAGATACGGAAAACAGCCGATTCTCAGCGTGAGAAACGTTAGATTTAGCTTCGGGGTTGTAGCCAGGCCTGCCATTCCGAATGCGACGATTGGCTTTTGTAATTTTGGTAACCAAGCTTTTCGTTAGTGGTCGATGCTTCGAATTGAAGCAACAAGCCATGCATGCAAAAGCCCTTCCCTGAAGCAGGGAAGGGCTTGAACAGTGGCCCCGTTTGGATTCGAACCAAAGACCGACTACTTAGAAGGTAGTTGCTCTATCCAGCTGAGCTACGGGGTCGAAAACGGGGCGGGAAATAAAGTCGGGGTGGCAGGATTCGAACCTACGACCTCCTGCTCCCAAAGCAGGCGCGATACCGGGCTACGCTACACCCCGAAAAAAAATAATGTTGGGCTTAGAAAGCGTCCTACTGGGTGGAGCCCCAACGGGATGCTTTCGCAACCCAACATTATTAGTGGAGAAGGGGGGATTCGAACCCCCGGTAACCTTTAGAGCTACGGCAGTTTAGCAAACTACTGGTTTCAGCCACTCACCCACTTCTCCGGCTGGTTTTCGCTTCCGTCCGAAGCGGGTGCAAATATACTAGCCGAACTGAATTGACCATGCCCTCATCGAAAAAAAATATCTTTGGGGCCCCGCTGTCACCAATTCGGGTTCGTGTTGTTGCTTTGGGGCAGGGCTGCCTTTCTGACTTTTAACTACTGCATTTGCTAACCTGGGCTTATCCTGATTTTATTGCCGTGGGCGTCGCGCTGGCGCTGGCCTTGGCGCTGCTGGGCCGGCACTGGGCGCGCACGGGCCGGGCCGGCTGGGCACTGGGCAGCCGCGCCCGCCACCGCGGCTGGAAGCTGGCCCTGCGACTGGCGGCTGGTGTGGCCCTACTGGCGGCGGCCATGGGCCCCTCGCTGGGCGTGAGCCAGCGGCCGGTGCGCACGGCCGGCAAAGACGTGTGGCTGCTGGTGGACGTGTCGCGCTCGATGGACGCCCCCGACGTGACGCCCTCGCGCCTGCTGCGAGCCCAAGCCGAGCTGGAAGAACTGGTGGTCCAGTTTCCGGCCGACCGGCTGGGGCTGGTGGTGTTCGGGGCCGAAGCTAAGGTGCAATGCCCGCTGACCTATGACCAAGCGGCGGTGCAGGTGTTCATTCGAACATTGCGCACCAGCCTGCTGCCCGCCGGCCCCACCACCCTGCGCGAGCCGCTGGAATTGGTGCTAAAGCGCTTGGGCACCTCCCCGGCAGCCACGCCCCGAGCCACGGCCCTGGTGCTGGTGAGCGACGGCGAGGACTTCGGCGAGAACCTGGAGCCGGTGCTGCGGGAGCTGGGCCGCACCGGCGCCCGCATCTACACCGTGGGCGTGGGCACGGCCAAAGGCGCCCGCATTCCCACCACGGCCGGGGGGTTTGTGCGCGACGGCAAGGGCCAAGTGGTGCAAACCCGACTGCGGGAAGCGACGCTCCTGCAGCTCGCGGCCCAGACGGGCGGGCAATACGTGGAACTGAACGACCAGCAAAACGGCTTCGCCCCCTTGCTCCGCCTGCTGCGCAACATGCCCGGCCTGGCCGAACAGGTGCGTACCGTGCCGGTGGCCGACAACCGCTACCGCTATGCTCTGGCGGCCGCGCTGCTGCTGCTGGCCCTGGATGTGGCCCTCACCGTAACCACCATACGGCTATGAAATATTGGGTATTGGCGGCATTGCTACTTAGTGGCCCCGGCTTGCAGTTGCTCACCCGCGTGCGCGACCGCAACGAGGCGGTGGCCACGGGCACCGCCGCTTACCGCCGGGGCGAAACCGCGCTGGCCGTGTACGCCTTCGAGAATGCGCTCAATGCCAAGGCCCGCCGCCCTGCCGACCCCCGCCTGCTCCTGAACCTAGCCCACGCGCAAACCCGGGCGGGCATGCTGGTGCCCGCGCAGGCCACGTATGAGCGACTGCTTACGGGCTCGCCGGCCGCGCTGAGCAGCGTGGCGCGGCAGCAGTTGGCGGTGCAGGCCGCCCGGCAAGGCAAACTGGCCCAGGCAATTGGCTTGTTGCGCCAAGCATTGATACTGAACCCAGGGAACGCGGGTGCCCGCTACGACTACGAAGTGCTAATCGAGTACCTGGGCAAGCGGCCGAACGCGCCGAAAATTCCGCCCCCGCCCACTCCTAAGGAAAAGAATGCGGCGGATGAAAAAGCAGCGCCCGAAAAAAACGGCACGGCCCAGAACCAACCCGCCGAGAAAGCCGGCACGGACCGCCAAGGCGAGGTGAATGACTCGAAGCCCAGTCCGGTCCCACCCACGGGCCCACCGGACTCCCGACCCGACCCGGCCGGACAGCCCGACCAGCGCCAGCCCAGTGCTGCCCCTGCGAGCGCGGCCGCTGGCGGCCGCACCCTGGGCAACGGCACGCGGCAGCCTCTTCCTTCGGGCGAGGAGCCCGGGCAGCAGCGCGGCCTCGACCGCAGTGCAGGCGCCTCCTCCCCCACCGCAAATGGGCGCAGCAACCACCCCGGCACCGAGGCGGCCACGCCGGCCGACGTGCAGCTCCAAACCCAGCGCGAGCGCCTGCAAGCCATGAACCTGAGCCCGGCCCAGGCGCGCCAACTGCTGGAAACGTTGCGCGCACAGGAGCAACAGTACCTGCAGCAACTGGCGCGCCCACCGGCTCAAAAGCCCAACCCCAATAAGCCAACTTGGTAATTTCAACCTGAAAACAAGCCCTTTAACTTGGTAACCAAAGCAGGCTAACGCCTGTTAGGCTGATTCCTCGCTGGGGGCCGGTAAATCCGTACTTTTGCGGCCAGATTCAACCTCCCACCCCACTTCAATTAACATCGGTATGCAAACCAAAGAAGTTGTCATTATTTCCGCTGTCCGCACGCCCATCGGGTCGTTTGGCGGGGCGCTGGCGTCGTTGTCGGCCACTGAACTGGGCGGCATTGCGCTGAAAGGCGCCCTGGACAAGGCCGGCGTGGCGCCGTCGGAAGTTGAGCAGGTGATTATGGGCAACGTGATTTCGGCCAACCTGGGCCAGGCGCCCGCCCGCCAGGCCGCTAAAAAGGCCGGCCTGCCCGACACCGTGGAATGCACGACCGTGAATAAAGTATGCGCTTCGGGCTCGAAGGCCATCATGTTTGCCGCCCAGGCCATCATGCTGGGGCAAGCCGATGTGATTCTGTCCGGCGGTATGGAGAGCATGAGCAACGTGCCCTATTACCTCGACAAAGCCCGTTTCGGCGCCAAGTACGGCCACGGGCAGATGATTGACGGGCTGGTGCGCGACGGCCTGTGGGACCCCTACCACGACTACGCCATGGGCAACGCGGCCGAAAACACGGCCAAGGAAATGGGCATCACCCGCGAACAGCAAGACGCTTTCGCCATCGAGAGCTACACGCGCAGCGCCGCTGCCGCCAAAGCCGGCAAGAAGAAGGACGAAATTGTGCCCGTGACCATTGAAAGCCGAGGCAAAACCACCGTTATCGAAGATGACGAGGAATACCTGAAGGTAGATTTCGCCAAAGTGCCCGGCCTGAAGCCCGCCTTCATCAAAGAAAACGGCACCGTGACGGCCGCCAACGCCTCCACCCTGAACGACGGCGCCGCCGCCGTGCTGCTGATGAGCCGCGAGAAAGCCGACGCACTGGGCCTCACGCCCATCGGCCGCATCCTGGGCTTTGCCGATGCCGAGCAGGCGCCGGAGTGGTTCACCACTTCGCCCGCGCTGGCCATTCCGAAAGCCCTGAAAAATGCCGGTAAGACGGCGGCTGACGTGGATTTCTACGAAATCAACGAAGCTTTCTCGGTGGTGAGCCTGGCCAACAACAAGCTGCTGAACCTGGAAGGCACCAAAGTGAACAAGTACGGCGGCGCCGTGAGCCTGGGCCACCCGCTGGGCGCTTCGGGCGCGCGCATCGTGACCACGCTGATGAACGTGCTCAAGAACGAGGGTGGCAAAATCGGGGTGACGGGCATCTGCAACGGCGGCGGCGGCGCCAGCGCCATTGTGGTGGAGGCGCTGTAGCGCGACGCTCGAACCGAAGTTTTAAGAGCCCCATCGATATTTCGGTGGGGCTTCTTTTTTTGGCCCGAATTTTAAGAGCTTGCCATTCACTGCACGGAAATAGCATTTCCTGCGTTCTTGCGCCTATGAAATACCTGGTTCCTGTTTTCTTTTTGCTGCTGGCGCTGCCCTCGCACGGGCAGCGGCTGCGGCGGTTTATCTCTTATTATGATTCGCTGAAAACCAACAAGCGCGAGGTGTACACGGCACTTGTGGCGGCCGATACGGTGCCGCAGGGCACCTACAAACGGTTTTACCGCAACGGCAAGCTGGAGCAACAAACCAGCTTCACCCAAGGCAAGCGCGACTCGGCTTATGTGGAGTTTCACCCCACCGGCACCCGGCGGCTGGAGGCTACTTATAAGGACGGCATCCGGCAGGGTCCCTTCAAAACCTACTACAACGACGGCCACGTGGCCCAGGCGGGCTTTTTTGAAAACGACGAGCCCACCGGCGAAATCACCTACTACCACCCCGACGGCTCGGTGAAGCTACGCACCACGCTGGTGAAGGGGCAGCCCAATGGCGCGCTGAAGGCGCTGTATCCGGATGGGAAAACGCAGGCCGAAATCAGCTACGTAGACGGCCAGCCGAACGGCGCGGTGAAGTTTTACTACCCCAACGGCGTGGTGCAGAGCGAGGGCAGCTTCACGAAAGGCTTGTTGTCGGGCCCGTATAAAACGTATTACCCCAACAGCCAGATTGAGGTGGAAGTGCTGGCCGACAAAAACGGCCGCGGCCGATACCGCAGCTACTACATGAGCGGCAAGCTGCAAACCGAGAGCACCTACGCCCCGGCCCCGCTGCAGCAGCGCGCGGTGAAAAACCCGCTGGGCGACGACCTGACCAAGCGCGCCGCCCCGGTGAGCGGCACCGCCAACCTCGACGGGCCGGCCACCAGCTACTACGAGAGCGGGCAGGTGAAATCGAAGCTTACCTACAAGAACGGCATCCCTACCGGCCACGGCCTCGAATACTTCGAAAACGGCCACCTGCGCGAGGAAACTGACTACGGCAACGGTGGCAAAGACCGCAAAATCACGCGCTACCAGGACCTGGCCGGGCAAGTAAAACAGGCTGAAGAACAGTTTAAGAACAACCGCCCGGCCGGTACCTGGCGCGAGTTTTATCCCGACGGCAAGACGCCCCGCAAGGTGGAAACCTATGGCCCCCAGGGCAAGCTGGTGGGCGAGCGCCTCACCTACTTCGAGAACGGCACGGTGCAGAGCCGGCAGCCCTACCTAAACGGCTTCATGGCCGGGGTGGCGCAGGAATATTTTCCCTCGGGCAAGGTGCGCAAGGAAACCACCTACGTGCGCAGCCAGATTCAGGGCCCTTTTAAGGAGTACCGGGAAGATGGCACGCTGGCCGTGAATGGCCTCTACCGCAACAGCAAGCAGAGCGGCGTGTGGACCTATTACAAGGAAGACGGCACCACCGTTGACCGCACCGTGACTTACCGCAACGGCGTGCTGGTGGCCGACCCGGTGCACCAGCCCAAGCCAAAACCCAAGGCGCCGGTGAAGCGGCGGTAGCCCGCAAAAGTCTCCTGATTTGTAAAAGCCCCGGCCGGTTGGCCGGGGCTTTTTTGTGACCGATGGAAAAGTTTAGCCCATGGGCAACCCCACTATTGGCGCTTGCATCTATTAGCCGAACGCCACGCTCAGCCACTAATCCGCTTTCGAGTTCTCGCGCCCGCTTCAGGCCATAAAAATTTCTCCTTGTTAATCAATGGGTAATAAAATCAAAAGCTAAGCTTAAGGCAAATTATTTGAAACAGTACCTTGCTTTACAAAGTACCTGTTTTACATTTGTTCCATACAACACCAAGTAGCTGCTGTTAGCGTGTACCAAAGACGGCCCGCTACTGCCCGGTTTCCTCCCACTCACCGGGATTAACGGGCGACCAAGCTTCTCTCCTCCGCAGCGGAACCGCGGCCGCTGCCCGACCTGAGTTAGCCCCCTCGCCTACCCAATTCTCTTTTTCTGCATCATGAAAACTTTTCCCACCTCCGCTCCCATTTCCTGCGTCGGCCGCGTGTTGCCTGGCCTGATTGTCGCTGCGCTGGCTTTGCCGCTGGCCGCGGCGGCCCAAACCAGCGGCCCCGGCGCGGTGAGCGGCAGCCTGGTAGAAGCGGCTTCCGGCCAGGCCGTGCCCTTCTCCGATGTGCTGTTGCTGCGCGCCGCCGACTCCACGTTTGTGACCGTGGCCCAGACCACGGAGCAGGGCACGTTTAAGGCCAGCGCGCTTCCGCTGGGCACCTACTTGCTGCGCGTGCAGGACTTGAACTATCAGGTGTTGCGCCGCCGCTTTACGCTGACGGCAGCGGCCCCGGCCGTGCAGCTCCCGGGGTTGAAAATGGCCGCAGCTACCGCTACCAAGCTGAACGAGGTGGTGGTGACGGGCCAGAAGGCGGCCGTGGTGGAAGAGCTGGGCAAGCGCGTGATTAACGTGGAAAAGGACCTGGCCAGCGTGGGCGGCACGGCGGCCAACGTGCTGCAAAACGTGCCCTCGGTGAGCGTGGACGTGAACGGCACGGTCTCGATGCGCGGCACTTCCAACGTCACCATCCTCATCGACGGAAAGCCGGCCGGCGTGAGCAACGGCGGCTCGGGCGGCGGCCAGCGCCTCGACCAGATTCCGGCCTCGCGCATTGCCCAGGTGGAAGTTATTACCAACCCCTCGGCCAAGTACGACGCGGCCGGCGGCGGCGGGGTTATCAACCTGATTACGAAGAAAGAAACCCGCACGGGCACCAACGGCACGGCCGCCATCAACCTGGGTACCAACGACAAATACAGCGGCAACATCAGCCTGAGCCGCAAGGTGGGCAAGGCTACTTGGAGCGGCGGCTACGACGGCCGCGACGTGACCTACCGCAGCAAGGGCCACTCGGAACAGACGGCTTTGCTCGGCACCGAAACCATCCGCACCACGCAGGTGGCGGCCGGTAGCGAAGGCCACCGCAACCACTCGCTGCGGGCCGGCGTGGAGCTGGAATTGCCCAAGAGCCAGACGCTGGGCCTGAACGCCAGCATCGGCACCGAGCGCAACCTTGAAAGCGAAGGCCAGGAGCTGACCCAGCAAACCAACAACGGCCCCGTGCAGCGCGCCCGCGGCCAGCAGGACCTCGACGTGCAGGTGAAAGTGTACAACGCCGGCGGCAACTACCGCCGCACCTGGGCCGAGCACAAGGGCCGCGAGCTGTCGGCCAACTTTGGCGGCGTGGTGATTGACGCCACGGTGCCGGTGGTGCAGCGCCAGTACGCTGAGGTGGGCACCATTGCCCAGCCCGGCACCCGGCAGCAGCTCGACGTGCTGGCCAACATCCAGTTCGGACAGATTGACTACACCCACCCGCTGGCCGATGGCAAGGGCCGCCTCGAAATGGGCGCCAAGATTGAGCACCAGGGCAACCGCGGCAGCAACAGCTTCGGCTTCGCGGCCAACGAAAACCGCCCCAACGACTTCGTGAACGACCCCGCCCGCTCGCTCACCTACGCTTCCGACCAACTGGTGCCGGCCGCTTACGTCACGGCGCAGCACTCCTTCGGGCCGAAGTGGAACGCCCAGGCCGGCCTGCGTACTGAATACACCTACCTGAGCGGCAGCATTGCGGGCGGCGCGGGCGTGGCCCAGCGCGGCAGCCTGCAGCAGGACTACCTCAGCTTCTTCCCCTCGGCCCTCATTAGCCGCGACTTTGGCAAGGAGCCCGGCCAGAACCGCCTGCAGCTGAGCTACGCCCGCCGCCTCAACCGCCCTAACTTCATGCAGCAGCTGCCGCTGGCCATTTACCAGGACCCGCGCAGCTACCGCCTCGGCAACCCGCGTTTGCAGGCCGAGTTCAGCAACAACATCGAGCTGGGCCACCAGCTGACCGTGGGCCAGGCCACCATCACGAGCACCGTGTTTGCCCGCATCACCACCAACAGCATCCAGCGCCTGCGCTTCGTGGACACCACCGCCACCCGCTTGGCCGGCAACTCGGGCCTGGTGATGGGCGAAACCTACGACAACCTCGGCACCACTACCAACCTCGGCGCCGAGCTGAGCCTGAACCAGCCCCTGGCCAAGTGGTGGCGCCTGACGGCCAGCACCAGCCTCTACCGCGCCCAGATTGCCGGCAACGGCATCGGTAACAACCGCACGGCCTTGGTAGGCACCGCCCGCCTCGCCAACAACTTCACCCTGCGCCCCACCCTCGACCTGCAGCTGAGCGGCAACGTGCGCTCGGCCTCGCTCACGGCCCAGGGCCGGCAGCTGGCCTGGGGCCAGGTGGATTTGGCCCTGCGCCAGCGCCTCTTCTCCGACCGGGCCGCCCTCACCCTCCGCGTGTCCGACCTGTTCAACATGAACGCCTACCGCACCGAAATCGCCACCGCCGACCTCACCAGCACCCGCTACGCCAAGGACGAAACCCGCGTGGGCTGGCTGGGCTTCACCTGGTACATCGGCGCCAGCAAGGCCAAGCCGGGCCGCATCGAGGCCGCGCCCCAGGGCGGCGGCGGCTTCGGCGGCTGAGTTACTGAATCACCTGCGTTTTCCCTGATACCACCCCGCTTTTCTCTCCTTTTTTCTGCAAAAAGCCCCGCCGTCGGTTCGCCCAGCGGCGGGGCTTTTAATTTTTCCCCATCCTTCCTGGCCATGACCAAGTTTCTTTACCTGTTGCTCCCCGTCCTGCTGGCCGCCGGCCCTGCCACCGCCCAAACGGACCCACCGGCCACGGTCAACGTAGAAATTTCCATGCCCCGCGACAGCGCCCGCCAGTTTTTCGGCAGCTACCAGTTCGAGCCCAATTTCACGATGCGCATTTTCAGCGAAAACGGGAAATATTATGGGCAACGCGTCGGCGACCCCGAGCGGTTTCAGCTTTTCGCTAAGCAGGCCAACCGTTTTTTCCTCAAGGCCATGCCGGCCGAGCTGGAATTTGTGCGCGACGCCCGCGGGCGCTACCAGACGCTGGTGCTGCACCAGGGCGGCCGCAACATGCGCGCCCAGCGCACCCAGGCCCAGCCGGTCGAGCTCTACGACACGGTGCTGCACCTCGACAGCCTCTTGTACGGCGCCTACAACCGCCGCAACCTGCCGGTGCTGCTGGGCTATTTCGCCCCCACCCTGGAATTTTATCACGACCAAACCGGCTTCACAACCTACGCGGAAAATGCCCGGCGCTTCAAGGAAAACTTTGCCAAGCCCACCGTGATGCGGCGCGAGCTGGCCCCGGGCAGCCTTGAAGTGTACCCCATTGCGGGCTTCGGCGCCATTGAAATCGGCACCCACCGCTTCTACCAAACCGACCCGGGCCAGCCGGAAAGGCTGGTAGCCGAGCCCCGCTTCCTGCACGTGTGGCAGAATACCCAAGGCCGCTGGCAAATTGTGCGCATTGTGAGCTACGACCATTGAGGCACGGCGAATAGCTCCGGCCCTGTAATGCCGGCGGCCCCGCTGCGATTTAGCTAGTAGCGAGGCTCATTCAGAAATGCTGCCGAAGCCGTAGTTTCGCCGCCGAACCTGCAATTGCTTTATTCTTTCTGCTTTTTCTGCAACCCTCTTTCCTCACTATCTGACTTCTATGTCGAAACAACTCCCCCTGGCCGTCGCGCTTCTACTGGCGGCCGGCACCGCTTCGGCCCAATCGGGCAAGGTCAAAATCAAGACCAAGCCCGGCCGCAACCAAGAAGCCGCCGCTGCTACCGCCCCGGCCGCCGCGCCCACCGACTGGTCCGTGACCTACGCCAACACCATCACCCCGGCGGGCCTCAAAGCCGACCTCGACGTGCTGGCCTCCGATGCCTACGAAGGCCGCGAAACCGGCAAGAAGGGACAGAAAATGGCCGCCGACTACATCGCCAAAGCCTTCGCCGCCGACGGCCTGACCGGCCCCGTACAGGGTTCCGACAACCCCTACATCCAGCACTTCGGCATGAAGCGCACCACCCTCGACCTGCCCGGCAGCACCGTGAAAGTGGGCAGCCAGACCTTCCAGGGCAAGCGCGACTTCTACGCGGCCCTGACCAAAGTCTTCGCCGCGCCCGCGCCGCTGCAGCCGGCGTTTGTGGGCTATGGCATCAAGGACGACAAATATTCCGACTTCGCCACGGCGGCCGACTACAAGGGCAAAGACCTGATTATGCTGGCCGGCGAGCCCCTGAACGCTCAGGGCAAGTCGCTGATTGGGGCTGATGGCAAGCCCAGCCAGTTCGCGCCGGCTTCGTTGGCCGGGCTGGGGGCGCGGCGCTCTATTTTCGCGCTGCAACCGCGTTCCATCATTGTGGTAATGCCCACGGCGGCCGCCTATGCGGCAGCGCCCAAATCCTACGACCAGGTGATGGGCCACGAGGAGCTGGAGTTTGACGACGCCAAGCCGAAGGGATTTCAGTTCAACATCTTTGTGGTATCGCCCGAGATGGGGGCCAAGCTGCTGGGCACCACCCCGGCCGGCCTCGACAAGTACCGCCAGAGCGTGGGCCAGGCCGGCAAGCCGGTGGCCTCGCCCTTCAAGCCTGCCGCGGCCACGGCCCAGGCCAAGCTGAACACGGAGCCCTTCACTACCGAAAACGTGCTGGGCTATCTCGAAGGCGGCGACAAGAAGGACGAAATCATCGTGGTGTCGGCCCACTACGACCACCTCGGCATCAAGGACGGCGTGGTGTTTAACGGGGCCGACGACGACGGCTCGGGCACGGTGAGCGTGCTGGCCATGGCCCGCGCTTTCACCCAGGCCAAAAAGGAGGGCCACGGCCCGCGCCGCAGCATGCTGTTTCTGGCCAATACGGGCGAGGAAGAGGGCCTGCTCGGCTCGCAGTACTACACCGACCACCCTGTGTTTCCGCTCGAAAAGACGGTTACGGACCTCAACATCGACATGGTGGGCCGCGTGGACAGCCTGCACCAGGGCAAGGGCGACTACGTGTACCTGGTGGGCGCCGACCGCCTCAGCACCGAGCTAAACACCCTGAGCGAGGCCACCAACCAGCAGTACAGCCCGCTGGCCCTCGACTACAAATACAACGACCCGGCCGACCCCGAGCAGATTTACTACCGCTCCGACCACTACAACTTCGCCAAGCACAACGTCCCGATTATCTTCTACACCAGCGGCCTGCACCCGCAGTACCACAAAGCCACCGATGACATCGCACTCATCGATTTCCCGGCTATGGCCCGGCGCGACCAGCTCATTTTCCACACGGCCTGGGCACTGGCCGAGCGCGACACCCGCGTGGCCCTGAAACCCGAGTTCCTGAGCACCGGCTTCACCCCCGCCCCGGCCGACCTCGACCGCTACGTCGGCACCTACGCCAGCGCCCAGATTCCGCTCAAAATCACCTTTACCCGCGAGGGCAACGCCCTCAAGGCCCAGGCCACCGGCCAGCCCGCCTTCACGCTGGAAGCCGTGAGCAAGGATGTGTTCAAGTTCGACCCCGCCCAGCTGCGCGTAGAGTTTTCAGCCGACCAGCCCACCTTCAAGATGAAGCAGGGCGGCGCCGAGCTGGAGTTTAAGAAAGAGTAGCCTTCCTCCTCTCTTTCTGCGGAAAAGGCCCCGTCGTCGGTTCATCCGGCGGCGGGGTTTTGCTTTTAGGGCTATGCTGGTTTCGACGCGTTCAATGCCGCTTCCAAATGCGCAATTTCTGCCTGCAAGCCCGCCAAGCGGGCTTCGAGCAGTGCCCGCGTCTGCACACCGAATTTTGCCAAATCCGACGTAGCATCCTCGGCCATGCGGCCGGCCCAGGCCAGGTTGGGCATCGATGGCTCATCGGGCAGGCTGGGCAATGGAGCCCGTGGGGGCAGCACCGCCAGCCGCGCCGGCAGGGCCCGCCGGTGCCGAGCGGCCTGCAGCCGCGGCAGTTGCTGCGCCAAGGCAAGGGCAAGCTTTTGGGCCTCGGTGCGGCATACTTCCAAGCGGCTTTGCAGTCCATCAAGTGTTTTAGCCGTCGATTCTGCCGGGTCGGGCGGTAGGTCGGCGGGGGCGCTACCGTGCGGCGGGGGCATCAGGCTCAGCAAGGGCAGCATGCGCCAGGTAGCCACCATCGGCAACGGCCGGCGGTCCGCTTCAATATGCGTCAGCAGGCTACGGTCGATGCCAAGATACTGGGCCAAATCGGCTTGGCTGAGCCCAAAATGCGTGCGCATGGCCCGCAGGGTTGAATTACTATGATTCACGAAATCAGGTAAATAGTTAATCGAATCAATTGTCACACTATTTACGCAGTTTTAGTATAAAGTGACAATTAATATCACATTTAATTTCAAAACTTATAAATTTGTGACAATAATTGTCACATCTCATTATGGTGTTTGCGTTTTTGTGACAACACAGTATTAACCGTGGGCAGGTAGTTTTCGCCACTGGCTCGCCTAGCCCGTTACCTTTGCCTGCGTTATGCAAAAACCGAGTATTCCCAAGGGCACCCGCGACTTTGGCCCCGCGCAGGTGGCGCGCCGCCAGCACATTTTCAACGTCATCCGCCGCACGTTCGAGTCGTTTGGCTACGCGCCGCTCGAAACGCCGACGCTGGAGAACCTGTCGGTGCTCACCGGCAAGTACGGCGACGAGGGCGACCAGCTGCTGTTCAAAGTGCTGAACTCTGGCGATTTTGCCAAGGACGTGACGGCCGACGACCTGGCCACCGGCTCGAAAGCACTGCTGCCAAAAGTGGCCGAAAAAGGCCTGCGCTACGACCTCACCGTGCCCTTCGCCCGCTACGTGGCCATGAACCGCGGCACGCTCACCTTCCCCTTCAAGCGCTACCAGATGCAGCCCGTGTGGCGCGCCGACCGCCCCCAGCGCGGCCGCTACCGCGAGTTTTACCAGTGCGACGCCGACGTGGTGGGCACCGACTCGCTGCTCTGCGAAGCGGAAATCGTGCTCATGATGGCCCAGGTGCTCGGCGGCCTCGGCCTGCACGACTTCACCATCAAAATCAACCACCGCGGGGTACTGCGCAACATCTACCAGGCGCTGGGCGGCGAGGGCCGCGAAACGGATTTGTTCGTGGCCATCGACAAGCTCGATAAAATCGGGCGCGACGGCGTGAGCAAGGAGCTGCTGGAACGCGGCTTCTCGGCGCCGACTATCGACACCTTGTTTGAGTTGCTCACGGTGGAGGGCACCTACGAGGAGAAGCTGCAGCGCCTGCTGGCCGGCTTTGTGACGGCGGGCGTGGAGCCCGACGGCGTGCGCCCCACCACCGCCGACGTGGAGGCCGACTCGCCCGAGCCGCTGGCCAACTACCTCGGCCTTACCGAGCTGGCCGAGGTGCTGGACATCCTGCACGCCTCCGGCTTCCGGCAGTTCGACCGGCTGGAGTTTGACCCCACGCTGGCGCGGGGTCTCTCCTACTACACGGGCTGCATTTTCGAGGTTAAAATCAACAACGTGCAGATGGGCAGCGTGAGCGGCGGCGGGCGCTACGACAACCTCACGGGCTCGTTCGGATTGCCAGGCGTGTCGGGCGTGGGCTTCTCGTTCGGCGTCGACCGGCTGTATGACTGCCTGGAAGCGCTGGACCTGTTCACGGTGACGGGCGAAACGCCCACCCGCTGCCTCATCACCCACTTCGACGTGGCCAGTGGCCGGGCCGCCCTGCCCCTGCTGGCCGAGCTGCGCGCCGCCGGCATCCCCAGCGAGCTGTACCCCGACGCCAGCAAGCTGCAGAAGCAGTTCAAGTACGCCGATGCCAAGGGCATTCCGCTGGTCATCATCATGGGCCCGGAGGAAGCGGCGGCCGGCGTGGTGAAAATCAAAATCATGCAAACCGGCGTGGAGCGCGTGCTGCCGCTGGGCGAAGTGGTGGCGGCCCTCACGGCGGAGTAATGAAACGGACCGGCGCGGGCTGGCAGCACGCCAGCGGCTTATTGATTTTAGCCGCGTTGGCCAGCTGCCAGCCCGAGCGGCCTAAAGAAAAACCCAACGGTGCCGGGCCGCGGCCACCCGCGCCGCCCGTGGCCGCGCAAGCCCCCGCCGCACCAGTAGCGGCCGGTGCATCAACTGATACCCTGCTACGCTCAGCTCCGGCCCGCCCGGCAAACAAGGAGCCGGTGAAGCCGGGTTGGCAATTGGTGAGCAGCCCGGTCTTGCGGCGCGTGCTGCAAGTGCACCGCTACGTGGGTACCATCGGTGGCCAGCTGGCCACAGCCGAATTGCAGTGGCACAACCCCGACTCAATAACCGGCCGCTTTTATCTGCACCGCACCGACTCCGAACACCTTTGGGAGTACGTGAGAAAGGGAAAGTGTCCGGTGGTGTTCGACTTTGCCGAAGACGGGCAGTGGCGGCTGTCGGGCCTGCCCGGCGGGCCCACCCTGCGCGCCACTTGGCACCAAGGCCGCCGCCGACAGAGCGTAGCCCTGCAGGAGAATTACGCCGGGGCGGTGCGCTACGGCATCCGCCGCCTGTTGCGAGTCGAAGTGGCGGATACCACGGCCGGCTCGGCGTATGAAGTGAAGGCCTCGGTTGAGCGCGATTTTCTGATGCTGCCAGCTCCCGCCTCGGTGCGGCTGCCGCTGCGACGGCTGCTGAACCCTGGCCCCAAGGCCCGGCTTCGGCTGCTTCATGACCTTCAAGAAGGCAATTCCGTCGTAACCCATCGGCTAAACGTGCGCCTTAATGACTTTGGCCTGTTCAGCTATCAAACCTGCCATTTCTCGCGTGAGTCGGGTGGTACCCCCAGCGTAGGTTTCGAAAGCACGCTGCTGGACCTGACCACCGGGCGGCCTATCACCGTGGACAGCCAGCTGCGGCCCGGCTATGAGCTGGCCCTGCGGCAGCTGATTATGCAGCATGTTCTGCACGATGCTGAATTTGATGAACAAGAGCGGAAATGGTTGACAGACGATTGGAAAAGCACTCATCTGGCAGACTTTCCGGATATGGATTTGGGTTTGACCGCGACCGGGCTGGAAGCGGTGTATTGGCAGCCCATGTATCCCGAATCGGTGTTCATTCCCTACCGCGAATTGCGCCCGCTGGTGCGCCCCGGTACCCCGCTGGCCCGCATGCTGTCCGCCCGCAAGCTATGGTAGTTGCCCTGCACACTTATATGGTCCACGAATGCCGGCCGCTGCGGCTGGCCAGCGGCTTGCTGCTGCTCGCCGTCCTGTCCGGCTGCCAGCCCGACCCGCCAAAGGAGCAGCCGGCTCAGGCATCAAAGCCGCCCCCCCCACCATTCACCGAGCGGCCGCCGGCGGCCTGGGCAACTGCGCAACTGCCGCCTTACACCATCGAGCGCCAAGCGGCGATGGAGGCAGAAGCCGCCGCCGCCGACACCTTGGGGTGCGTGCCGCAGCCTATGCGCTTCAGCGCCTTAGCAACCGGGCCGGTATTCCGCCGCTACACCGGTATAATTGACCAGGCGCGCGTGACCGTGGAGTTGGGCTGGACGCGCCCGGACTCGATAACCGGCCGTTTCTACCGCTGGCGGGGCGGGCCGGAGTATGCGCTAGGTGCCGTTGACCAGCCATCCAAGCCGTTGGTGCTGCCGGTGCTAGAAAGCTTCAACGGAGTCGGCGCGGGCACCTGGCGACTGGCGCGGGTGCCCACATCGGTACTGGCCGGCGTGTGGGTCGACACCAGCGGTCACCGCCATCCTTTTCAGCTGCGCGAAAACTACACCGGCGCGGTGCCCTATGAAATCCAGGTGCTGAAACAAACCGGCGGCAAGCCCAATTCCGACGAGCCGCACGACTGCCGGGTTCCTTTTTTGCGGCAGGAGTATCTGCACCTGCGGGGCGTAGCGGGCCGTCGCCCGGCGCTGCGCCGCCTGCAACCGCCGCCCCTGGCCGTGCGCCGCCGGCACCTGCGGGCCGCGTATGAGTTCTCCCGCACCGAATGCGGCGTGGTGGTGCGGCTCAACGGCTTCAACCTCCTGAGCTACGAAGCCACCTACCAGGATGACCAATTCGGAGGAAATCGGCCGCTGACCAGCGTGAAAAGCTTTCTGGTAGACCTGGCTACCGGGCAGCCGCTCACCATCGCCAGCCAGCTGCGGCCCGACTATGAGCGGCCCTTGCGCCAGCTGCTCACCGAACAGCTCCTAAAAGATTACGGCCCGGACGAGGACTGGAAATGGCAGCAGCCGGACCGCGCCCCCGCCGACCAGCTGGCCGACCTGCCCCGGCCCGAGGACGAACCCCTCACCGACGAAGAGCTGTTGCTAACCGGCGAAGGCCTGGAAGCCACCTACTCCAAGTACAGTGTGTACGCCAACCCCGGGCCGGTGCCGCCAGCTTACGTCCGCATTCCCTACCGGGCGCTGCGCCCGCTGGTGCGCCCCGGTACCCCGCTGGCCCGCATGCTGGCCGCGCGGGGGCTGTGGTAGCCCGGGCTGTCGCCGGGGCCGGAATTGCCGCTATTTTTGTAGCCACCCCTCACCGCCCCTCACCCCTCGTTTAATGCCCACCCATACCCTTTCGCCCGCGCAGCCCCTCACCCTGGCCGCGCTGGCCACCATGCTGGCCGACGGCCGCCCCGTGCAGCTCGGCGACGACGCTAAGCAGCAGATTGCCGCCTGCCATGCCTACCTGCACCAGCGCCTGGCCCACGACGACCAGCCGATTTACGGCATCAACACCGGTTTCGGCTCCTTATATAACGTGGGCATTGCGCCCGAGGAGCGCGCCCAATTACAGGTAAACCTGATGATGTCGCACGCCTGCGGCACCGGCGCCGAAGTGCCCCAGCACCTGGTGCGCCTTATGCTTTTCCTCAAAGCTCAAAGCCTGAGCTACGGCCACAGCGGCGTGCAGGTGGCTTCCGTCGAGCGCCTTGTGGCCATGTACAACCGCGAGCTGCTGCCCGTGGTGTACGAGCAGGGCAGCCTCGGTGCCTCTGGCGACTTGGCCCCGCTGGCTCACCTGTGTTTGCCGCTGCTGGGCTTGGGCGAGGTGAACTACCAAGGTTACCGCCTGGCGGCGGCCGACGCCATGAGCCTCTTCAGCTGGGAGCCCATCGCGCTGCAAGCCAAGGAAGGGCTGGCGCTGCTGAACGGCACCCAGTTTATGCTGGCCTACGCCGTGGATGGCGTGCTGCGCGCCCAACGCCTGGCCAACGCGGCCGACGTCATCGGCGCGCTTTCCACCGAAGCCTTCGGGGGCTGCGACGACCCGTTCAACGAGAACCTGCACCGCATCCGGCCCCACGCCGGGCAGGTGACGGTGGCCCGGCGCCTGCGCGAGCTGCTGACCGGCTCGGAACTGCAAACCCAGCCGCGCCACGCCGTGCAGGACCCCTACTCCTTCCGCTGCCAGCCGCAGGTGCACGGCGCCTCGCGCGATGCCCTGGCCTACGTGGCCCAGGTGGTGGAAACCGAGTGCAACTCCGTGACCGACAACCCCAACATCTTCCCCGACGAAGACCTGATACTAAGCGGCGGCAACTTCCACGGCCAGCCCTTGGCCCTGGCCCTCGACCACCTGGCCGTGGCCGTGGCCGAGTTGGGCAGCATCTCGGAGCGCCGCACCTACCAGCTCATTTCGGGCCAGCGTGGCCTGCCCACCTACCTGGTGGCCGAACCCGGCCTGAACTCCGGCCTGATGATTCCGCAGTACACCGCCGCGGGCATTGTGAGCCAGAACAAGCAGCTCTGCACGCCGGCGTCGGTGGACAGCATCGTGAGCAGCAACGGCCAGGAAGACCACGTGAGCATGGGCGCCAACGCCGCCACCAAGAGCCGCCGCGTGCTCGACAACGTGGAGCAGGTGCTGGGCATTGAACTGCTGACGGCCGTGCAGGCGTTGGCTTTCCGCCGCCCCGGCCGCACCTCGGCGGCGCTGGAGCGCGTGGTGCAGGCCTTTGGCGAGGAAGTGAAGTTTGTGGTGCGGGACCGGGTGCTGTACCCAGACCTGCACAAGGCGGCCGCTTTTGTTCGGACGTTTGACTGGCAATAAGCGAACAGGGTTGTTCGTAATGAGTTCGGTTTTGTCGAACCATTCGCCGCGGCCCGAATTTTGTGCGTTGCAGGGCCGTGGTGCTTTTCCTACGAATTGAAAGTTATTTATGAGGTGGGTGTACTGGTTTTATTGTTTCGTGGTGCTGGGATTGGGCTTCTCAACGCCCTCTTACGCCCAACCTCCTCAACCTTCCCAGTGCGCGAGTACCCCACAGCCCGACAGTACTTTCCACGCTGTTGATGTGCAAACCGGCAAGCGGGTGACTTCCTTTTGCGTGGGCCGCAGCGTGCAGTTCAGGCTCGACGGGGGCCGCAATATTGCTAACCCCAATAACTTCGTGTATTACGGCGTGAAACCGGGCACCGGTGCGGCTGCCGACTGGCCGGCCTGCACCCCGAACCCCTCGAATAGCAATCCGGCCGCCCCTAATTACGCCACTTACGTGTACACGCCCACCCGCGCCGATGTGGGGCTCGTCACGGTTTCGGAGCTGGCCACCGCTGATAATACGATTCTGCCGCCACGCGGCGCAACCTATTACATTCACACTTACCAGGTATTCGACAATGTAGCGCCCACCTTCACGGTGGCGCCGTGCCCCAGCAACAATGCGCTGGTGACCATCACCGATATCACTTACAACAGCTACACCGTCCAGGCTGGCACCGGCGCGGTGCAAACCATCGCACCTGGTCAATCAAAAGTCAATACCGTTACGCTAAATGGGGCCACTTCCGTCACGGTTCGGGGTTTTCATAATGCCCCCAACACCTGCGAAAGCCTCCCCTCGACGCAGACTATTGCCCCGCTGGCGCCCCCCCAAACTCCGCTCCTGACCTCGCTTACCCTCCAGGCCTCCCTGCCCAGCGGCGCAGCCACGCTAGTCGTGGGCCAGCTGCCGACCGGCTACACCTACACCTTGCAGCGCACCGATGCTAGCGCGCCTGGTGGCTACACCCCGGTGGCCAACGTGCCGGCCGGCAGTCCTCCTATCACCTTGGGCACTGTGGTTGCCAATAGTGGCTACCGCCTGTTGCGCACCGACCCTTGTAACAGTCTTCCTGACGTTTCGGAGCAACTCTATCCTCTCAGCTTAAGCGGCAATTCTACACAGAATCGTAACCAGCTGCTTTTCAACGACGGCGGTGCGCCCGGCACCACCTATACCGTGACGCGCGATGACATTCCGTTCACCGCCTTCACCGTCATTCCCGGCGGGCTGGAAGATGCTACCGGAACCTGTAAGACCCGTTACCGCTACCGGGTGACGGCTACCTACCCGCGCGGCGGCAAGTCGGTTTCCAACGAAATCACCATTCTCACGCAGTCCAACTTACCGCCGCCTCAGCCCAAGCTGCTGGCCAGCTTCAACGTGCGCAACGTGGTGGAGCTGACGCCCCTGCTCACTCCCCCCACGCTACCCACCGGCAGCACGCTTTACTACCGCAAGGCCAGCGGCGGGGGCACGCCGGTCGCCCTGGCCACCACCACCACGGCGCGCCCCGCGCGCGACTCTACCGCCCTGGCCGACCTACGCGCCTCGCCACCTTGCTACTCGCTGCGCCAAGCCGATGTATGCGAAAACGCATCGCCCGAAAGCGCCAGCACCTGCCCGGCCCTGCTCAGCGCGAGCCCGGCCGATGCCGACGGCAGCACCGCCACCCTGACCTGGACGCCCTTCACCGGCCCCGACCCCAGCCAGCCGGCCACCTACGTGCTCCAGCGCCTGGGGCCGGACAATGCCGTGCAGCCCGGCAGCGTGCCCGTGACGGGCAGCACCTATACCGACCTGACGCCGCCCACCAACCGGCAAGTGCTGCGCTACCGCCTGCAAATCAGCGGCGCGGGCTTGCCGCCGGGCACGTTCAGCTACTCCAACATTGCCATCGTCTCGCGCCGGCTGTCGCTCACCATCCCCACGGCCTTCACGCCCAACGGCGACGGACTGAACGACGGGCTGGAAGTGAAAGGCAAGTACCTGGATAACTACAAGTTTGTGGTGGTGGACCGCAACGGGCAGGAGGTATTTCGGGGCACCAAGCGGACCGATGTGTGGGACGGCACCATCCGGGGCCACGCGCCGGTAATGGGCGCTTACGTGTGGCGCTTCAGCCAAAACAACGAGGACGGCAGCCCGTTCACGGCCACGGGCACGGTCACCATTCTGAAATAAATACGTCCCGACATTTGGGCCGCAACAAACCCTGAAGCCCGTTTGGGCGTCTTTGGGTGGCAATGCGCAAGATGGCACTCTTCTCAGCGGCCCAATTGTTCATTGCTCATTGATTAACTGACAACTGATACCATGGCATTCGATATCACCGGCATGATGGGCAAAGTGAAAGAGCTGCAAGACAAAATGCAGCAGGCCCAGCAGGAAATTCAACACATCACGGCTACCGGCGAAGCCGGCGGCGGCCTGGTGCGCGCCACGGCCAATGGCCACCGCAAAATCCTAAAGCTCGAAATCGACGACACCCTGCTCACCCCGCAAGACCGCGACATGCTGGCCGACCTCGTGGTGGCCGCCGTGAACAAAGCCCTCGATGAAGCCGCTGAGCTGGCGGCCCAGGAATTGAAGCGCAAAACCAGTGGCCTGATGCCCAACGTGCCCGGCCTCGACCTGAGTGGCTTTGGCGCCTAGTGCGGCCCGGGTCGGCGTGTGCGCCGACGTGGCCATCGTCATCCTGAACTGGAACGGCGCTGCTTTCCTAAGCCGCTTCCTGCCCGGCGTCATCACCCACGCCGACGGCGCCCGCATCATCGTGGCCGATAACGCCTCGACCGACGACTCGGCCGAGGTGCTTTCGCGCGACTTCCCGCAAGTGGAAATGATGCTGCTGGAGCGCAACTTCGGCTTTTGTGAAGGCTACAACCAAGCGCTAGCGCAGGTCGACAGCGACTTTTTCGTGCTGCTCAATTCCGACGTGGAAGTGACCCTGGGCTGGCTGCGTCCGCTGCGTGCCCTGCTCGAGGCCCAGCCGCGGGTGGCCGCCGTGCAGCCCAAAATCCTGGCCGCCGCCGACCCCACTTACTTCGAGTATGCCGGTGCCGGGGGCGGCTACCTCGACCGCTTGGCCTACCCCTTCTGCCGCGGCCGCTTGTTTGATACGCTCGAAAAAGACCACGGCCAATACGACGACCCGCGCCCCGTGGCCTGGGCCAGCGGCGCCTGCCTGCTGGTGCGCCGCAGCGCCTGGCAAACCCTGGGCGGCCTGGAACCGGCCTTTTTCGCCCACATGGAGGAAATCGATTTCTGCTGGCGCTTGCAGAATGCCGGACACGAGGTGTGGTACCACGGCGGCAGTGCCGTGCACCACGTGGGCGGCGGCACCCTACCCAAAACCAACCCCCGCAAAACCTTCCTCAACTTCCGCAACGGCCTGGCCCTACTTTACAAAAACGCGGCCCCCAGCGAGCTACTTTGGGCCATGTGGCAGCGCCTGGTGCTCGATGGCGTGGCGGGGCTGAAATTCCTGGCCAGCGGCGAGTTTGGCAATTTTTGGGCGGTGCTGCGGGCGCACTTTAGCTTTTACGGCGCCTTTGGTTACTGGCGCCAGCGGCGCAAGGCCGCCCGCCCGCACCTGCGCGTGGGCCAACGGGCCGGCGTGTACAAAGGCAGCGTAGTGTGGGCCTATTTTGCCCGGGGCAAACGCAAATTTTCAGAGTTAGGTATTCACTGACATCTAACTTGAGTTAGCCAGAACGTGTACCCCGAAGCTCCGCTTCGGTTCTTTGAACAATTTCAATACGGGCCAAAGCGGAGCTTCGGGGTACACGTTCTGGCCTTACCTTGCTGCCAAACCAACTTTATTTCCTGCTTCGCGATGAAAAAATCGCTGCTTTTGCTATTGGCCAGCTTGCTGCTAGTCCTGACTTCGCCAGCCCCCGCGAACGCGCAGATGTTTCATCGCCTGGGCCACGCCAACCGCTCTCGCACCAAAAAGGCAGAGCACTCGAACAAGCACGTCAAGCACCGCGACAAGAAAAAGGTCAAGAAGAAAAAACCCGAGAACGACAAAAGCCGCCGCCGCAAAGAAGCCAAGCTGCAAAAGGAGCGCCGCGAGGACGGCGGCCGGATTCCCGCCGAAGCTACGGAGCCTGAAAAGTCGGATTCAGATAAATCGGAATCGGATAAAAAGGAGGAATAAATGCCAACAAGTCCTACATAGGTATCAACAAGAAAGGGAACCCCGTTGGGGCTCCCTTTTCTATGAAACAACTTTAAAGCAAGCCGAAGCTTTGCGTCTTTACAAATCCCACACGGTGCTGCGCTGCTGGCGCATGGCCCGGCGCACGTTCATCCAGAACGCTCCGGCAAAGTAGAGCACGATGGGCGAGCCAAACGTGAAAAACGACGCGTACACAAACGAGAGCCGCACGCTGCGCGTGCTGAACCCCCACTTTTGGGCCAGGGCCGAGCACAAACCAAAAGACTGCGTTTCGAGGTAGTCGGTGAAGCGTTTCATGGGCGGTAGCGGCTAACAAAATACAGATTGTCTGGGCTAAGATAAGGCTTTGGGCAACCGAGGGCAAGCCCGGCCACGTAATTTCGCCGGCCCGGGCCCGACTAATTGGACGCCTTTTACGTTGAAAGGGCTAGCTTTCGTTTTCCGTTGTTGCATATTTTGATGAGTTATTTTTTGCGGCCGGTGGCCCACGGGTTGCTGGCAGCCACTTTGTTACTCTCGGCCTGTGCCCTACCGCGGGTGCTGAAACAGGCCGAAGCCGGGCGCACCGTGGCGGCTCGCCCCGCCCCCTTGCTGGCCTCGGGCGAGGCCGTGCCGTTTGAGGTAACGGCCCGCGTGCCAGCCAGCCACCTGCACAAGGGTGTCGCTTACGAGCTGCTGCTGCGCTACCGCTACGAGCACGGCCTGCGCGAAGACACGCTGGGCCGCCTCACCTTCACGTCGGGCAATTATGTGTACGACGACGAGCACAAGGGCCTGCTCGTCGCCACTCAAAAATTCAGCATTCCCAACACGCCCGGCCGCAACCCCGGCGAGTTGCTGGCCCACGGCCAAGTGCGCGAGCTGAAAAAGAACGGCAAAGTGCTGCGCGCCACCGCCGACGTGCTGGTAGCCCGCGGCATTGCCGACCCGGCCCGCCTCGTGACGCGCGAAGACACTGTGCTGACGCTGCTGTCCGAGCATGCCAACAACACCATGAGCGGCACCCGCGTGCTGCCTTTTTATTTCGATGAGGATAAGTGGTTTATCCGTGGCTACCTGGGCACCAACGTGCAGGCCTTGGAAGACCTCATCGACGCCAACCAGCACACCAGGCAGGTGCTCATCATCGCGGGCCACTCGCCCGACTCGACAGACGCCCACAACCGCGCCCTGGCCAGCAAGCGCGTGCGCATGCTGCTCTACTACTACAAGCAGCGGGTGAAAACCTTCTCGTATCTCAATAAAAACGAGAACATTCGTTACGACACGCTGGCCTACGTGCGCAAGTGGGATACCTTCCTGAGCAAAGTCACGTCCTCCGCCCTCAAGCCCGACCAGATTGACTCCGTGGTGTCCATCATCAACGACACGCGCGGCACCTTCGAGCAAAAGGAAAAGGCCCTGCACAAGCTCTCCTATTTCGATTACATCGAAGACTACATCTACCCCGTGCTGCGCTTCGGCACCGTGGCCGTGACCTACACCGCTCCCAAGCGCTACGACTCGGAGGTATATCTGCTCTCGAAAAAAATCGTGGAAAAGCAGGTAGAAGCCGACGCCCTCACGCCCGAGGAGCTGCGCTATTCGGCCACGCTCACGCCGCTGCTGGCCGAGAAGCAGCGCATCTACGAAGTGGCCGCCGCCAACAATCCCAACAGCTGGGAAGCTTTCCACAACCTGGGCGTAGTGCTGCTGCAGCGCGGGGAAAAAGAGCCTACCGCCAAAACCCAGAAGGCCTATTATCACCGCGCCGCTGTGAATTTCACGCTGGCCGCCCACCGCAACCCCACGGCTGAGTTCTTTTACCACGCCGCCACCGCCTACCACCGCGCCGGCGACCGCCTCGAAGCCCTGCAGAATTACGACTACGCCATCAAGCTGGGCGGCCCGCGCCCGCTGCTGCGCAAAATTTTCTCCGACCGCGCCGCACTGGAAATCGAAGTAGGCCAGCCCGATGAGGCCCTGCGCAACCTGCAATACGCCGGCCCCTCCTACCAGAACGCCCTCAACAAGGGCCTGATTCTGGTGGGCCGCGAGGGCTACGACCTGGCCCTGGAGCAGTACCGCCTCGCCCAGGCCCTGCGCCCCACGGCCGCCGCGCCCGTCTACGGCATGGCCGTGGTAGCCGCCCGCCAGAAAAACGAGGCCGAGATGGGCCAGCTACTCAAGCAAGCCATCGCCCTCGACCGCAGCTACGCCCAGCGCGCCGTGGAAGACCTGGAGTTTCAGGACTACGCGCAGGGCAAGGTGTTTCGGGAGGCGTTAAAATAGGGTAAGAGGGTGCAGGGGTAGGAGGGCATGAGTTATTCGCTGATTGAAAAACTCATACCCTCCTACCCCCGCACCCTCTTACCCTATTATTTGCCCACCGCCGCCGCCTGTCGTAGCTTTGCCGAACGGCTGAAAACCGGCTTTACCCTAAAGAAAACCATGCGTCAAATTCAATTTCGTGAGGCCTTGCGCGAGGCCCTGTCCGAGGAAATGCGCCGCGACCCGCGGGTGTTCCTCATGGGCGAAGAAGTGGCCCAGTACAACGGTGCCTACAAAGTGAGCCAAGGGATGCTCGACGAGTTCGGCCCCGAGCGCGTGATTGACACCCCGATTGCTGAGCTGGGTTTTGCCGGCATCGGCGTGGGCGCCGCTGCCAACGGCCTGATTCCGGTCATCGAATTCATGACCTTTAACTTCTCGCTGGTAGCTATTGACCAGGTGATTAACTCGGCTGCCAAGCTGTATTCAATGTCGGGCGGTCAGTACTCCTGCCCCATCGTATTCCGCGGCCCGACGGGCAACGCCGGCATGCTCAGCAGCCAGCACTCGCAGAACTTCGAGAATTGGTACGCCAACACGCCCGGCCTGAAAGTGGTGGTTCCCTCGAACCCCTACGACGCCAAGGGCCTGCTGAAATCGGCCATTCGCGACCCCGACCCGGTTATTTTCATGGAGTCGGAGCTGATGTACGGCGACAAGGGCGAAGTGCCCGAGGAAGAGTACCTGCTCGAAATCGGCAAAGCCAACGTGGTGCGCCAGGGCAAACACGTGACGCTGGTGAGCTTCGGCAAAATGATGAAGATTGCCTACACCGCCGCCGACGAGCTGGCCAAGGAAGGCATCGAAGCCGAAGTAATCGACTTGCGCTCGGTGCGCCCGATTGACTACGACACGCTCATCGCCTCGGTGAAGAAAACCAACCGCATGGTGGTAATTGAGGAAGCCTGGCCGCTGGCCAGCATCTCGAGCGAGCTGAGCTACATCGTGCAGCGCCGCGCCTTCGATTTCCTCGACGCGCCCGTTATCCGCATCACCTGCGCCGACGTGCCCCTGCCCTACGCGCCCACGCTCATCGAAGCCTCGCTGCCCAACGTGGCCCGCGTGGTGAAAGCCGTGAAGGAAGTGACTTACGCCAAGGCGTAATTTCTGGCTCAGTTTTAGATTAAAAGCCCCGCTGGTACCGCCAGCGGGGCTTTTTCTTTACCCGACAATAAATAACCGGGGCGGCAGCTCGCCATAAAATTGTTGAGTTTAACGGGGCAATGCCGCTACCCAGCCGGAAACTTCCCGTACTTTTCCGCACTCCCACCAATCCCAATTCCCACCGCCATGAACCACCGCCTGCACCTCAAGCTTGAACAGCTGGAACGCGCCACCGAACGCCTGCTGGCCTCGGCTGAAGCGCTGGGGCCGGACAGCAGCAAGGCGCCGGCACCGGGCAGTTGGTCGGCCAACCAAGTGGTGCATCACCTGCTGTTTATTGAGGGCAACATTGTGCAGTACATTCAGAAAAAGATGCACGCCGAAGAAATGTTGCCCAAAGTGGGCATGCTGACGCGGCTGCGGGCCCGCGTGGTGCGGCTGTTGCTGCGGCTGCCCGGCTTCAAGTACAAGGCCCCGCGCGGCGTGGCCACCCTCACCAATGCCGGCAACCTGCCTAGCCTCCCCGAACTGCGCCAGAACTGGGAAACCACCCGCCGCCAACTGGAGCGCCTGCTCAACGAGTTTCCGGGCCGGCAGCTGAACCGGGCCATTTTCCCGCACCCCCGCTCGGGTCGCATCACCATCTATCAGGTGATGGAATTTTTGCTCGACCACCTGCTACACCACCAGCAGCAGATGAACCGCATCACGAAGACGCTCCGACCGGGCGCTGTGGTTCGGAATGCGGTTGAGGCCTAAAGCCCAAGTACCCCGAGGCTCCTGCTTCGGCCCGGTAGGATATCAGTTGTTCCAGGTGGGCCGAAGCAGGAGCTTCGGGGTACTCGTGCCATGCGGCGCTACTTGACCGGGGTTTCGTATACCGGCATTGATTTGAAGGCTTCGGCTAGCTCCGTGGGCGGCACGGTGAGTTTGCGGCGGTCGAGGTCGAGCCAGGCGCCGTCGACGGTGACGGTGGCGGCCACGCGGCCATCGGCTTTGAAAATGGTATGCACGATGGTCCAGCGCGAGCCGTCTTCACTGGCGGCGGCCAGGTGTCCGTCCACGCGGATTTCTTCGCCGATGTTTACCTCTTTCAGGTATTTGGTTTCTTCCCGAAACAGGATGGGGCCGAGGCGCAGCTCAGCGAAGCGTTTCACATCGAAGCCCCACTGGGCCAGTAGTACCACGCGCTGGTCAGCGGCAAAATCGGCGTAGGCGGAGTGGCGCATGTGGCCATTGGGGTCCATGTCGGCCCAGCGCGTGCGGTAGGTAATAGCGTTGGTCATTTTTGAGGATGAGAAATTAAGTTAGAAGCAGACGGTTATGCCGAACATAGTCGGGACACAATCGGCAGGTTATTCTCTACTGGTTCAAGGGCGTCAGTCGCACCAGGTATTGCTCGTTGTCGTCTTCGCCAATAAAATCGGCGGCGTAGCCAGCAGCTTCGGCAGCGTCGTTGAGCAGGGCTGCGTCTACAAACAGCCAGGGGAAGGGCTCGCCGGTTTGGCCTTTGTAGCTGAGCGTATATTCTACCTCGCCGTAGTAGGGGCCGTTGAGGTTGATGAGCAAAGCGCCGTCTTCGTCCTCGTAGAGGTAGCGCACGTCGGAGGACGTGGCCAGAATCTGGCCGCCGGGCGCCAGCAGCGTGCGGGCGTGAGCCAGGAATTTGTCGAGGCCTTCGAGCGTACCGGTCAGGCCGAGGCCGTTCATGAGCAGCAGAATGGTATCGTAGGGCAATTCGGTGGCGGGCTTAGGAGCAAACAAGTCGTGGCGGGCCACGTTGCGCACGCCGCGCTCGGTCATCACCTGCACCGCGCCGGCCGATACGTCCACCGCTTTCACGTAGTCGAAGCCCCGGCTCTGTAGTTCCAGGCTGTGGCAGCCGGCGCCCGCGCCGAGGTCGAGCACGCGGCCGCGGCTCTCGTCGAGGGCCTGACGCTCCAGCTCGGGCATTTGCAGCACGGTGCGGAAGAAATAGGCGGCGGGCAGCGGCTCGTCGTCGGCCGCACTGCAGTGCACGGTAACGGCGGCGGCCTTGGCCTTGCCGTGGTGGTAGTCGAGCAGGGCCTGGCCCAAGATGTCGGGAGCGGAAGTGGTGGTCATAAGAAAATAGGCCGCGTACTGGCCACAACGCCGAAACCGGCGCCGGTGCTACCTACGGCTTTGAGGGCGAAAAGTACCTAAAACTTCGCGGGGGTGGCGGCCGTTTGCCTGTTATCTCGCTTCACCTGCACTCCCAATGCTTCCCGCCAAACTTCGTAAAGGCCAGTTGCCCACCAAAATCTGCGTTACCTGCGGCCGGCCATTTGAATATCGCAAAAAATGGCGCGCCAACTGGGACGAGGTGAAATATTGCGGCGAGAAGTGCCAGCGCAACCGCCCGCCCAGCACCCCAAATGCTGCCACCGCTTGAGCAGCCCGCAACCGGGCTGCATCTTTTTACTCACCGGCCCGTTTTGCTGAAACACCATTCGCTTAGCTTACCCCACTCATGGCCTCCAACCTCGATTACCTGGACCCCGCCCTCAAACCCCTAGAAGAAAAAGTTGACGCTTACCTGGAAGCCGAAAAAGCGCTGAACCGCGCAAAAGTGGCGCACGAAAACGGCGAAAGCCCCCAGGATGTGCCCGGTCTGCAAGCCGACTTGGCTCGCTTGGAGCAGGAAATCATCGGCATGCTGCCCACCCGCGACGAATGGCTTAAAGTGAACCTTGGCTACGGCCCTAGCCGCGTGGGCGCGTGGCACGTGCCGGCCCTTAATGGCGCGCCTGAACGGTACGAGTTGCGGGTCATCCATTAGGTGAAACGGTGAGGTAGTGAAATGGTGAGTTTGGTGTTCTGGCAGCGCGGTCTGCGCAATTTGAACATCAAACTCACCATTTCACTATCTCACCGTTTCACCTAATGCCCCGAGTCCCAGTCGTAGCCCATTTCGGCCCATAGGTCTTTTGGCCGGGTGTCGGCGAAGGCGATGGTGCCGATGCGCTTGAGGTGCTTGATGCCGTACTTGAGCGGGGTGACGAGGCGAAGGGGGGCGCCGTGCTCGGGCGTGAGGGGCTTGCCGTTCATTTCGTAGCACAGCAGCGTTTGCGGGTGCAGCACGGTGTCCATGTCGAGGCCCACGTAGTATTTCCCGTCGGGCGTGACGATGCCGGCGTAGGGCGCCAGGTCAGCCGGTGGGTTGCGCGGGTCGACGGGGCGGCCGCTGCGGGTGGCCAGGGGGTATTTGGCCAGAAAATCGGAGAAGCGGGCACCGGCCCAGTGCACCACTACGCTCCAGCCCTCGATGCACTTTAGTTCGGTCACCATCTCGATTTTAGGCAAGGCCTGCACGTCGGCCAGCGTAAACTCCTGGGTTTTGTCGGTGCCATAGGCTTGCACCTGCATGCGCCAGGTTTCGGGGTCCAGCTCACTTTTGAGCCCGTAGCGGCCATTGACGCGGGGCCGGCGGGCGCGGCTGCGGGCAAACTCCGGCGCCAGCCGCGTTTCCTTGTAATAGGCGTGGCTGAGGCGGCCGTTGGCGTCCAGCACCTTGCGCAGCGGGCGCGGGATGCCCTCGTCTTCAGGCTGCGAAATGAGCCATTTCCAGCCGCCCAGGCCCGCCAGCCCAGCCAGGCCCAGGCCGATAAACGAGCGGCGCGAGCGGCGACGGGCTTCGGCCAGCACCTCGGCTTCGGGGCGGAGGGGCGGCTGGTTGGGGGTAGTATCGGAAGTTTGGTCCGTCATTTCAGAAGCAGGCTACTTGGTTTGCGAAAGGGAAGCATCCGCGGCCGGGCCTGAAGTGGGGCCAGCCTTGATTTCGCGCGTAGCGGGTGCTACTTCCACTATCTCAAAGCCGGCCACCATGGCCCGGAAATTATTCCAGCCGGCGCGCACCACCTGGGCAATGTGCACGATGAAAAACAGCACATAGCCAATGGTGAGCGCAAAGTGAATGATGCGCGCAAACTCGTAGCCGCCCAGCAACTGCGTGAGCCAGGCAAACTGCACCGGCTTATAGATGGCCAGCCCGCTGAGCACCGAGCCCACGCCCATCAGAATCACGCTGGTGTAGGCTATCTGCTGGGCGCCGTTGAACTTGCGCACCGGCAGCGGCTTCTTGTAGAGGCCCAAATCATGAAGAGTTACCAGCACGGCCTCTCTAAATGAATGCCGGGTGGGCACCAAATAGCGCCACTCGCCCGAGAAAATGGTGTAGAGCACGTAGAGCAGGCCATTCAGGGAAAACACCCACATCAGCACAAAGTGCCAGCTCATGCCTTTGGCGAGCTGAAAGGGAATGTTGAACGCCTCGTAAAACGACTGCGGGAAGAACTTGAGCAGCGTGGTTTTGCCCCAACCGAGGCGGTACACGTCGTTGGCCCAGTATATCCACAGCCCGCTCCAAATCATGAGGCTGAGGACGGGAAAATTGACCCAGTGAAACCAGCGAATGGCCAGCGGGTGCTTTTCAACGAGTTGTTTCATACACAGCGGGAGGGTCGGGAATGCGGCGCAAGGTACGCCGGGCCGCCGGCTGGCCTTGCCTCCGTAGACGCCTTCAACCACGTTGCCTTACAGGCAGTTTTGGCGAATAAAAAAAGGACGACGCAGAGCGCCGTCCCTTTCCATACCAAAACACCTTAAAAAACTATTCTTTCACGATGAGGCTAACAACAATTGCACCAAAAGATTCCAGCGAAGTGGAAATTTCTCTCAACTATTTTGTATTGTGGAGTTTATCCTAGCCATCCTTACAAAAACCCAACCCAGAAAAGCAAGCCTCACCAAAAAGCCCCGACGTGTGTCGGGGCTTTTTGGTGAGGCTTGAAAAACGAAACCAGGAGAAGCCTTAGCGGCCCATCATGCCGCCGCCACCGCCGCGCATGCCGCCCATCATCTTCTGCATCTGGGCGAGGCCGCCTTTGGTTTGGCTAAGCTTGTTCATTTTGCGCATCATCTGGCGCATCTGGTCGAACTGCTTCATCAGGTCGTTCACCTGCTGCAGCTCCGTGCCCGAGCCTTTGGCCAGGCGGCGCTTGCGCGAGGCATTCAGCAGGTCGGGGTTGGCGCGCTCTTGCTTGGTCATGCTGCGGATGATGGCCTCGACGGGCTTGAAGGCGTCGTCGTCGATTTCCACATCCTTCATGGCCTTGCTCATGCCCGGAATCATGCCCATCAAGTCCTTGATGTTGCCCATCTTCTTGATTTGCTCGAGCTGGCCGAGGAAGTCGTTGAAGTCGAACTGGTTCTTGCGGATTTTCTTCTCGATGCGCTTGGCTTCGTCCTCGTCGAACTGCTGCTGCGCGCGCTCTACCAGCGAAATCACGTCGCCCATGCCCAAGATGCGCTGGGCCATTCGGTCGGGGTAGAACAGGTCGAGCGCGTCCATTTTCTCGCCCGTCGAGATGAACTTGATAGGCTTCTCGACCACCGCGCGGATGGAGAGGGCCGCACCGCCGCGCGAGTCGCCGTCGAGCTTGGTGAGCACCACACCGTCGAAATTCAGGCGGTCGTTGAAGGTTTTAGCGGTGTTCACGGCGTCCTGGCCGGTCATCGAGTCCACCACGAACAGCGTTTCGCTGGGGTTGATGGCCGACTTCACCTGCTCAATCTCGCGCATCATCTGCTCATCCACGGCCAGGCGGCCGGCGGTGTCGATGATGACCACCTTCTTGCCGTTTTTCTTGGCGTAGTCGATGGCGTTGCGCGAAATCTCAACGGGGTTCTTGTTCTCGACTTCGGCGTACACTTCCACGCCGATTTGCTCGCCGAGCACCTTCAGCTGGTCGATAGCGGCGGGGCGGTACACGTCGCAGGCCACGAGCAGGGTGTTGCGGCCCGATTTCTTGATGTGGCTGGCCAGCTTGCCCGCAAACGTGGTTTTGCCCGAGCCCTGCAGGCCCGAGAGCAGAATCACGGCCGGTTCGCCCTTGATGACGATGTCCTTCTTCTCGCCGCCCATGAGCTCGGTGAGCTCATCGTAGACGATTTTGACCATGAGCTGGCCCGGCGACACGGCCGTGAGCACGTCGCGGCCCATGGCGGCATCCTTGATTTTGTCGGTTACTTCTTTGGCAACCTTGTAGTTAACGTCGGCATCGACCAGGGCGCGGCGGATTTCCTTGATGGTGGCCGCCACGTTGATTTCCGAGATGCTGCCCTGACCTTTCAGGGTTTTGATGGCCCGGTCGAGCTTATTGGAAAGATTATCGAACATGAAACGCTGAGTTGAGCGGGAGAAACTGACGCACTGACCGCCGACGAAGAGCCGCGCAAAATCAGGCAGTTATTGAACCCCAAAAGTAACCACAAAAGGCCGAAAACCGGCAAAGCACGTACCTTCGCGCCCCGCCTGCCCTCCCCTGCTGTTCCGTGTCCGCCACTCGTCCGCTGCGCCTGCTCGTCATCACCTACTATTGGCCGCCTTCGGGCGGGGCTGGCGTGCAGCGTTGCCTGAAATTTGTGAAGCACCTGGGGCATTTCGGCGTCGAGCCCACCGTGATAACCGTGGACCCGGCCCAGGCCACCTACCCGGTGCGCGACGAAAGCTTGCTGGCCGAGGTGCCGCCGGGTGTGCGCGTCATCCGCACCCGCACCACCGAGCCGTTTGAGAGCTATAAGAAGCTGACCGGCCGCGCCGTTCCCTACGGCGGCTTCGCCAACGAGGGCAAGCCGGGCGCCATGCAAAAGGCCCTGCGCTTTGTGCGCGGCAACCTGTTCATTCCGGACCCGCGCCGGGGCTGGAACCGCCACGCCCTGGCCGCCGTCGAAAAGCTATTGGCCGCCGGCGAGCAGTTCGACGCCGTGCTCACGTCGTCGCCGCCGCACTCCACGCAACTCATCGGCTTGGAATTGAAGAAGCGTCACGGCCTGCGCTGGCTGGCCGATATGCGTGACCCCTGGACGGATATTTACTATTACAAAGAACTGCACCACACGCCGCTAGCTGCCTGGCTTGATGCCCGCTACGAGCGGCAGGTGCTGACGCAGGCCGATACCGTGCTGGTGACCTCGCCCGAAACCAAGCGGCTGTTTTCGGCCAAGCTGCCGGCGCTGCCATCCACCAAGTTTCAGGTGCTGCCCAACGGCTACGACGAAACCGACTTCCGGCAGCCCTCGCAGCCACCGACGGACTGCCTGCGTATCACGCACACCGGCACCATTACCGAGCTATACCACATCGAATGCCTGCTGGAGGCTATAGCCGCTTGCGCCAAGAAGCACCCCGATGTGCCGTTGCGGCTACGCTTCGTGGGGCAAGTGTCGGCCCAACTGCGCGGGCAGATTGAGCGGGCCGGGTTGCTGCCAGCCACGGAGTTTATTCCCTTCGTGCCGCACGACGAATCGGTAGAATACCTGCTGCATTCTTCGGTGCTGCTGATGGCCATACCCGACGTGCCGCGCAACTTCGGCATTCTGCCGGGCAAGATTTTCGAGTACCTGGCGGCCAACAAGCCCATCCTCTGCGTGGGCCCGGCCGGCTCCGACGCCGACAACCTATTGCAGGAGTGCGAGGCGGGCCAAGCCCTGCCCTACAGCAACTCGACCCT
This sequence comes from Hymenobacter monticola, assembly GCF_022811645.1. Lineage (NCBI taxonomy): Bacteria > Pseudomonadati > Bacteroidota > Cytophagia > Cytophagales > Hymenobacteraceae > Hymenobacter > Hymenobacter monticola. The sequence continues at coordinate 4,807,804 of NZ_CP094534.1, forward strand.
GATGCTGAGCACGCTGGAAGCCTTGGTAGCCCAGTGGCGCCGCAGCCCCAACCTGGATTTGCCCGCCGTGAGCCACAACCGCTACTCGCGCCGCGCGCTGGCGGGCCGGCTGTCCGAAATTGCCGCCCGCTAAATGGAACGAAACGCCATAACAAGCGGGAGCCCTTTGCTCCGGCCGCTGCCCCTGGCGCTGGTGGGCCTGGCGCTGTTTCTGCTGCCGTTCCTGCTGCTGGGCAGCCACAGCTACCTCATTATTCACGACAACCTCGACACCGAAATTGGCAGCCCCTACCTGCTGAATAAATTTCACGCCGTGTTCGATTACCGGCCCACGACGGTCATTCACAGCATCATGAACGGGCTGCCGCGCAATGCCCTGCGCTCGGGTCTGAACCCCACGGTGTGGCTGTTTGGCCTGTTGCCACCTTGGGCCGCATACCTCGTGAACCAGGCGCTGGTGCGGCTGCTGGGGCTGCTGGGCATGAGGGCCCTGCTGCGGGCGCGCTGGCTGCCCGAGCCGAGGCAGCGTGGGCTGGCGGCGGGACTGGCGTTGGCCTGGGCCACGCTGCCCATCTACTCCATTTACGGGCTTACGGTGCTGGGCCAGCCGGCCCTGCTGCTGGCGGTGCTGCGCCTGCGCGAAGGCCGCGCGCGCGGCTGGGACTGGCTGCTGGTGGCGGCGTTTCCAGTATGGACGTTTTTCGTGTTCGTAGGACCATTCATCGGGGCGGCGCTGGGCGGGCTGGTGCTCTATGACTTCTGGCAGGGGCGACGGGCGTCAGCTGCGCGCGTGGCGCTGGCCACGGGCCTACTGATGACCATGTACGTGGTGGTGGAGTGGCCGCTCTTTAATTCGCTGCTGGTGGCGCAGCAGTTCGTGTCGCACCGCACCGAGCACGACTTGCTGCAGCAAGTGCAACTTGGGATGGGTGCCGGCTTGCGGCAGACGCTTAACTTCCTGGTGCTGGGTCAGTACCATTCGAGCCAATTTTTTCGGGGCGCCGTAGGCTTGGCAGTGCTGGCCGCCCTGGCCGGGGCGCCAGGCGGCTGGCGAGTGGCGGCGCGCAAGCTGGCACCGTGGCTGCTGGGCATTTTGGGTGTGAGCGTGTTCTGCGGCTTTGTGCTGCAGGGCGTGGCGCTGGTGCAGCATCAGCTGCCCTTGCTGCATGCCTTCAACCTCACACGGCTGGGCTTTTTGCTGCCGCTGGCCTGCTTCGGCGTGTTGGCGCTGAGCTTGCGCTTGCTGCCAGCCGGCCGGCGCGGGGCAGCGGTCGGACTGGTGGGTTTGCAGCTGCTCATCGGCCTGCTAATGAACACGGAATGGACCAGCAACCTGCGCGAGCTGGCCGGGCATCCAAAAAAAGGCCAGCCCAACTACGCGCAGTACGTAGCTAAGCCACTGTTTGACAACATTAAACAATACCTCGCCCAACGCACGGGCCTGCCGCCCAGCGGCTACCGGGTGGGCTGCCTGGGCTTTGCACCCGCTGTGGCCCAGCTCAACGACTTCTACACCCTCGACAGTAACCAGAACAACTACCCGCTCGCCTACAAGCACCGGTTCCGGCCGCTCATCGCCAATGAGCTGGCCAAAGACGCGGCCCTGCGCAACTACTTCGATGCTTGGGGCAACCGCTGCTTTTTCTTTTCGCACGAGCTGGGCCGCGACTTTCTGGTGCCGGCCGTGCCCGTCCGCACCGTGCAGGATTGGGCCCTCGACGCAGCAGCCTTCCGGCGACTGGGCGGCCGGTTTATTCTCAGCGCCGCCCGGCTGGCAAATCCCGCCCGGAGCGGCCTGCGCCCGGTGGCCGATTTCAGCAACCCCAGTGCCTACTGGCGCATTTACGTGTACGAAGTGGCGCAAGCAACCAAGTAACGGGGTTATAGCGCGGGCAATATTTTACCCAAATCGTTAGCCAATTGCTCGCTGAAGGCCGCGCTGGCGTCGCGCTGCAGGTGGTTGCCGTCGGTGGTGGCGTAGGGCGCGGCGCTGTAGTCGAGGTAGGGCACGGCCTGCTCGGCAGCCATTTCTCGAATCCGCTGGTCGAAACCGGGCTGATGGGTGTGCTCTAAGGCCAACAGTGCCGGGCCCACAGGCAGGCGCACCAGCACCACGTGGCCGTGCTGTTTTAAGAGCCGCACGGTTTGGGCCAGCGCCTGCAAGCGGCCGGCCGAGAGGTGCTGCGTTGTGGCCAGCTTCTGGTAGTCTGCCAGCTTGCGGGCGGTGCGGGCGCGCACCTGGGCGCTGTCGGTGCCGATGTTCACTTCGAGCCAGCCGTCGGGGTGCAGGCGCTCGGTGGCGGTGGCGTAGTCGAGCAGCAGGCGGTAGAGCGGCTTGGTTTGGTAGCGCGTGAGGTAGGGCAGGTTCGGGTTCTGGCTGACCTGGCGGAGCTGGCCGATGAACGATTGGCTTTCGGGAAAAACGCCTTCCGGCCCCATGAGCGACAACGACCACGGGTCGACGGCCACGAGGAACAGGCCATTCTTTACCTCCGGCCGCAGCTTGCGCTCAATGCTGCGCAAATAGGCCGGCCCGTAGGGCGAGTGCGTGAGCGTGAAGGCATAATTCAGCAACGGCCCCTCGAACCGCCCGCCCAGCCGCGCCGCCAGCACCGCCGGCCGGATGCCCTGCGCCGCCCGCGAGGTGCCCAGAATCAGCGAGCCCGCTGGTGGGCTGGTGAAGCGACCATAAAAGGCATCGACCTGCCCGCGCTGCAGCACCGGGCCCAGCGCCAGCGCCCCTAGCAGTAGGGCGCCGCCTAGCAGCACCAGCCGCCCGAGCAGCTTCAGAACCGCAGATTTTTCGGGCTGCTTCAAAACTGGAAGTAGATAAACGAGGTGCTGTTGAACACGCCCAGGTACAGAATGAGCAAAGCCAGTCCCGAATAGCCGGCCCAACGCACCGGGGCCGATTGGGCGGAAAGCCAAGCTTGCAGACTGCGTGCCCGTCCGAAATATTCAACCACCAGCATGGCGAATACGCTGAACGCGGCCACGGCCAGCTCGGGCCGGTAGTGCTGCGAGAACTCAAGCAGCAGCGTGGCTGTGCCCCGGCCACCCAAGTTTCCCCAGCCACTGAGCAGGTGTTGGCTGATGAAAACGGCATCGCCGAAGCTGTTAGCGCGGAAGAAAATCCAGGCATAAGCCACCAGAACGAATGTAACCAGTACGCCTATTATGCGCCGCAAACGTGGGTACGCGGCCAGCCCAGTGAAGCGCGCCAGCCGCTCGCGCACTGGCCGGGCCCAAGTGCTGAGCACCAGGTACAGGCCGTGCAGGCCACCCCAGGCCAGAAACGTCCAGTTGGCGCCGTGCCACAGGCCGCTGATGAGAAACACGGCCAGCAGGTTGCCATAGGCGCGGGCCGGGGCCACGCGGCTGCCGCCCAGCGGAATGTACACGTAGTCGCGGAACCAGCCGGACAACGAAATGTGCCAGCGCCGCCAGAACTCCGGCACCGAAGCCGAAAGGTAAGGCTGCCGGAAATTGAGGTTAAAATCGAAGCCCAGCACCCGCGCGGCGCCGCGGGCCATGTCGGTGTAGCCGGAGAAGTCGCCGTAAATCTGGAAGGTGAAGGCCAGCGTGGCCAGCACCAGCAGCGGCCCTTCCGGATGCTGCTGCGGGTTGTTGAACACGGGATTGACGAGCAGGGCGAGGCGGTCGGCCACCACAACTTTCTTAAATAAGCCCCAAGCCATGAGGCGCAGTCCGTTCACGATGCGGGCATAGTCAAATGAATGCTCGCGCCGAAACTGCGGCAGCATGTGACCGCCGCGCTCGATGGGCCCGGCCACCAGCTGCGGAAAAAACGCCACGAAAAGGGCAAAGCGTCCAAAATTGCGCTCCGCTTCCAGCCGGCCCTGGTACACATCGATGATGTAGCCCACCGACTGAAACGTGTAGAACGACACCCCCACCGGCAGCAGCAGCCCCAGCGCCGGCCCGCTGCCGTGCGGTAAGTGGAAAGCCTCGGCCAACTGCAGCACCGCGTCGCGGAAGAAGTTGAAGTACTTGAACACGAACAGCGTGCCCAGGTTGCTGGCCAGGCTGAGGTAGAGCCAGGGCCGGCGCGCCTGCTTGCTGGTTAGCTGGCTCATGCGGTAGCCGCTGTAGTAGTCGAGCACGGTGGTGGCCAGCAGCAGCAGGGCGTAGATGGCCCGCCAGCTCATGTAGAAATAGTAGCTGGCAATGAGCAGCAGCGGGTTGCGCCAGCGCGGCGGCAGGCTGAAGTAGAGCCCGACAACCAGCGGGAAAAAGACGAGGAAATGAAGGGAATTGAATAGCATGCGCGCGGCGGCCGGGGCGTGGCGGGCCAAAGGTCGGGAATGTAGCGTGGACTCTGCGAGTCCGCGCCCGCGTGGTGTTCGTTCGTGCAAGGCGCGGACTCGCAGAGTCCACGCTACATTCCTGCCGACTACTTTTGCAGTCTTGTTTCGGCTTCCCCTAATTCATGGCTCTCGACCTCAACCACAAATCCATCCTCGTCACGGGCGGCACCGGCTCGTTCGGCAAGCAATTCGTGCGCACCGTTTTCGAACAATTTCCGCAGGTGAAACGCCTCGTGGTGTTCTCGCGCGACGAGCTGAAGCAGTACGAAATGAGCCAGGAATTTAGCCCGGCCAAGTACCCGGCCATCCGCTACTTCATCGGCGACGTGCGCGACCCGCAGCGCCTGCACCGCGCCTGCGAGGGCATCGACATTGTGATTCACGCCGCCGCCCTCAAGCAGGTGCCCGCTGCCGAGTACAACCCGATGGAGTGCATCAAAACCAACATCTTCGGGGCCGAAAACGTCATCAACGCCGCCCTCGATTGCGGCGTGAAGGACGTGGTGGCCCTGAGCACCGACAAGGCCGCCGCGCCCATCAACCTCTACGGCGCCACCAAGCTGTGCTCGGATAAGCTCTTCGTGGCGGCCAACAACATGAAGGGTGCCCGCGACCTGCGTTTCTCGGTGGTGCGCTACGGCAACGTCATTGGCTCGCGCGGCTCGGTGGTGCCGTTCTTCCTGCAGGAGCGCCACAAGGGCGTGCTGCCCATCACGCACCCCGATATGACGCGCTTCAACATCTCGCTCGAAGAAGGCGTGGACCTGGTGCTCTATGCGCTGGAGCACGCCTGGGGCGGCGAGATTTTCGTGCCGAAAATTCCCTCCTACAAAATCACGGAAGTAGCCCGCGCCATCGGCCCCGAGTGCGAGCAGCGCATCGTGGGCATCCGCCCCGGCGAGAAGCTGCACGAGGCCATGATAACCGAAACCGACGCCCTGAGCACTGTGGAGCTGGACCGCTACTACGTTATCCTGCCCGCGATGCCGACCTGGGATGTAGAAAAATTCATCAAGGAATTCAACGGGCAGCGCGTGCCGCTGGGCTTCTACTACGACTCGGCCAACAACGAGGAATGGCTGGATGCGGAGCAGATTCGCGAGGAAATCCGCCTGCACGTGGACGCGGACTTTGCGGTGTAGTTTTTAGGCTTCTGGCAGATAGCTACCAGCCAGAATTCGTTCTCTTTACCTGAACAACAGCTAGCAGTTAATGGCCAACAGCTCAACAGTGCCTGACCGCCCCCTTCCCTACGGCCGCCAGCACATCACCGACGCCGACGTGGCCGCTGTGACGGCCGCCCTGCACGCCGACTACCTCACCCAGGGCCCCACCGTGGCCGAGTTTGAGCGGCAGTTTGCCGAGTACGTTGGGGCCAGGTACGCCGTGGCCGTAAGCAACGGCACCGCTGCATTGCACCTCTGCGCCCTGGCCCTGAACGTGCAGCCCGGCCAGCGCATCATTACTACGCCCCTCACCTTTTCGGCCTCGGCCAACTGCGTGCGCTACTGCGGCGGCGAGGTGCACTTTGCCGACATCGACCCACAAACCGGATTGGTGGATTTAGGATTGGTGCGCCAGATGCTCGAAGCGCACCCAAAAGGCTATTTCACCGGCCTGATTCCGGTGGATTTTGCCGGACTGGCCGTAAACTTGGAAGAAGCCCGGAAGCTGGCCGACGAGTTCGGCCTCTGGATAATTGAGGACGCCTGCCACGCGCCCGGCGGCTTTTTCGTCGACTCGGCGGGCCGGGAGCAGCGCTGCGGCAACGGCCACTTTGCCGACCTAGCCATCTTCAGCTTCCACCCCGTGAAGCACATTGCCACCGGCGAAGGCGGCATGATTACCACCAACTCGGAGGCGCTGTTTCACCACCTGCTGCGCCTGCGCACCCACGGCATTACCCGCGACCCGGCCGACCTCGTACGTGAGCCCGACGGCGGCTGGTACATGGAAATGCAGGAGCTGGGCTACAACTACCGCCTGCCCGATTTCAACTGCGCTCTGGGCCTGAGCCAGCTGGCCCGCGCCGACGAAGGCCTGGCCCGCCGCCGCCAGCTGGCCGCCCGCTACGATGCCGCCTTTGCCGCGTTGCCGGGTGTGACGGTGCTGGCCCCCGGCCGGCCCGGCCACGCCTACCACCTTTATGTCATTCAAGTAGCGCAGCGGCGGGAGCTGTATGACTTTTTAAAAACCAAGCAGATATTTGCGCAGGTGCATTACATCCCGGTGCACCGCATGCCGTACTACGAAGGCCTGGGCTGGCGCGCGGGCGACTTCCCGCTCGTGGAGAATTATTACGCGCACTGCCTAAGCATCCCCATGTTTCCGACGCTGACCGACGCGGAGCAAGACTACGTGGTGGCGTGCATTCGGGAGTTCGTCGAAGCACCCCATGCCCGCTGATATGGCCGCGGCTGACGCGCAGGACTTTACCGGCCGCTTGGCGCTGGGCACCGTGCAGTTTGGCCTTGATTACGGCATCAATAACACTGCTGGCCGCCCCGACGACGCCACGGTGGCCGAAATCCTGAGCATCGCCCAAGCCGCGGGCATTAACCTTTTGGATACGGCCGCCGCCTACGGCGACAGCGAAACCCGCCTGGGTGATTGGCTCGGTCAAGCCGGAGCCGAGCCCTATCCGTTTGCATTGGTGACCAAGCTGGCCGCGGGGCCAGCCGGGCACGTGTGGCATGCGTTTCAGAACTCGCTTAAACGCCTGCGGCTGACGTCGGTTTACGGGGTGCTGTTCCACCAGTTTGCTGGCTTTCGCGACAAGCCGGCGGCCTGGGAGGTATTGTGCGATGCGCAGGCGGCGGGCCTTGTGCAACGCATTGGCGTGTCGCTCTACCATCCCGAAGAAGCCGAGTGGCTGCTGGCCAACCCGCTGGGTGTAAGCTTGGTGCAGCTGCCCTTTAATGTGTTTGACCAGCGGTTTGGGCCTCTGTTGCCGGCCTTGCAGCGTGCCGGTATCGAGGTGCACGTGCGGTCGGCTTTTCTACAAGGACTGCTGCTGCGCGACCCGGCCACGCTGCCCGCTTTCTTTGCGCCGCTGGCGCCTAAACTCGTGCAGTTGCGGGCCTTAGCCCAGCGCGCGGGCATTCCGCTGGCTAGTTTGCTCCTGCTCTTTGCCGCTTACGCACCGGGCGTGGGCCGCGCGGTCATTGGCGTCGACACGGCGGCCAACCTGCGCGAAAACCTGGCCGCCGGCGCCTACCGGGTGCCGGCCGAGCTGCTGCGGGCTGAGCTGGAAACCCTGGCCGAAACAACTACCGATTTTATTTTGCCCTATACATGGCCTCCTCGTCCTTAGCCCCTTACGCCAACTTGTTCGACCTGACGGACCGGCTGATTCTCATCACAGGCGGCTACGGGCACCTGGGCCGCGGCATGGTGCGCGGCCTGCTGGCCCATGGCGCCACCGTGGTGGTGCTTGGGCGCGACGAAAACCAGTTCAAGGCCACCTTCGCGGAGGAAATCCCGGACGGAGCGCTGCATTTTGTGAGCTGCGACATTGCCACCACGCCTTCGGTGCAGGCGGCGCTGGCGGCCTGCCGGGAACGGCACGGCCTGCCCCACGTCCTCATCAACAACGCCGTGTACAGCGCCGGCCAGCAGCCCGATGCCCTGACCGACGAGCAATTTGCCCGCGGCCTCGACGGCTCGGCGGGCAGCGCCTACCGCTGCCTGCGCGAAGTGCTGCCCTACCTGCGCGAAAACGGCGGCGGCAAAATCATCAACGTAGCTTCGATGTACGGCCTCGTCGCCCCCGACTTCGCGGCCTACGACGAGTACCCGCAGTTTCTGAACCCGCCGCACTACGGCGCGGCCAAAGCCGCTGTAATTCAGCTCACCAAGTACTTTGCTTCTTACCTTGGCGCCGAAAACATTCAGGTAAACTGCGTGTCGCCGGGCCCTTTTCCCAGCGAAAGCGTGCAGGCAGAAAGTGGTTTTGTGGCGGAGCTGCAAAAGCGCAACCCCTTGGGGCGCATTGGCCGGCCTGATGACCTGGCCGGGGCTTTTGTGTACCTCTGCGCGGCGGCTTCTGACTTTGTTACCGGCCACAACCTCGTGGTGGACGGCGGCTGGACCATTCGCTAATACCCCGCATGATGCTCCCCTCCTGGCCCGTTCGCGTTGTCGTCATCATTCAGGCGCGCATGAACTCTTCCCGCCTGCCGGGCAAGGTACTGCTGCCCCTGCCTTTATCGGCCGAAACCAGCATTCTGGGCCATGTAGTGGCGCGCGCCGCGCTGGTGGTGCCGGGCCCGCAGGTGGTGGTGGCCACCTCCACCCAAGCGGCCGATGATGCCGTAGTCGCTGCCGCGCAGGCCCTGCAGGTGCCGGTATTTAGGGGCGACGAGCAGGACGTGCTGGGCCGCTTCGTGGGGGCCGCAGCGGCCCATCAAGCCGAGGCAGTGGTTCGCCTCACAGCCGACAACCCGGCCGTAGACCCTGCTTTTGTGCGGGCCTGCGTGGCCCATCACCAGGCCACGCAGGCCGATTATACCCTGACCACGGGCCTGCCGCTGGGCACCAATGTAGAGGTCATCGCGGCAGCAGCCCTGCGCCGAGCTGCCGACGCCGCCACGCGCCCTGAGGAGCGCGAGCACGTGACGCCCTACCTGCGCCGCCACCCCAACCTTTTCCGGCTTGAAGAGTTGCCTTGCGCCGTGCCGGCTGCCGTGGCCGGGCTGCGCCTGACGGTGGATTACCCAAGCGACTACGCACTACTGCAGCTGCTGTATTCAGAGTTGCCTGCCGGTTTTTCGCTCACCGACCCGGCCGGGCTGCCCGCTTTGCTGGCAAAGCACCCCTGGCTGGCGCAGATTAACAGCCAAAACAGCCAGGTTCAACCCTAAAGCGCCGGTTTTTCTATCAACTTTCCATTCCTGCCCGTTTTCCATGCCCGAGCTCTCCTACCTGGCCTTGCGCTCCAACCCGTACGAGCACGACGGCTACTGCCTGCGGCCCATCCGTTACGAAGACCGGGAGCCCATCCGGCAGTGGCGCAACGCCCAGCTGCAGGTGCTGCGTCAGGCCGTGCCGCTCACTGTCGAGCAGCAGGACGCGTATTTCCAGCGCGTGGTGCTGCCGCTATTCGAGCAGGAACGGCCTGGCCAGCTACTATTTTCGTTGCTGCATCACAATGAGTTGGTGGCCTACGGCGGCCTGGTGCATATTTCCTGGCCCGACGAGCGGGCTGAGATTTCCTTTCTGGCCGCCCCGGCGCGCGTGAGAAACCCGGCCACCTACCGGCAGGACTTTCTCACGTTCCTGCAATTGCTCTACCGGGTGGCTTTCGAAGACCTGCGCCTGAACCGGCTGGTGACCGAAACCTACGACCTGCGGCCGGCGCACGTCGCCATCATGGAAGAAAGCGGCTTGAAGCCCGAGGGCCGGCTGCGCCAGCACGTGCAGTTGGCACCCGGTACCTTTGCCGACTCGCTCATGCACGGGCTGCTGGCCGCGGACTACGCAGCCACCGCGCCCTGAAGTGGTGCCGGCGCTGCGGCCCGCTGCTTTTCCCGTGTAAATCTGTTCTTGTTTTATTGCCCATGAATAACGACATCCTGCGCCCCCTCACCGCCGACGACCTGGAAATGGTGCGCGCCTGGCGCAATTCCGACGCTGTGGCTCAGTACATGTACACCGCCACGCCCGTTTCGGCCGAGCAGCAGCAGGCGTGGTTTGCCCGCATCAGCGCCGACGCCAGCAAGGAGTACTGGATTATTCAGAACCAGGGCCGGGCCGTGGGCGTGGCCAACCTCTACGACATCAACCCCGCGTTTAAATCCTGCTACTGGGCCTTTTACCTGGGCGAAACCGACCTGCGCGGCAGCGGCCTGGGCGCTAAAGTAGAAATGGCCGTGCTCGATTACGTGTTTGAGGAGCGCAAGCTGAACAAGCTGCTTTGTGAGGTATTTGTGAGCAACGACAAGGTGATTGCCATGCACGAGAAGTTTGGCTTTCGGCGCGAGTCGTATTTTCGCCAGCACATCTACAAAGACGGCGCCTTTCACGATGTAGTAGGCCTGGCCATGCTGCAGCGCGAGTGGCAGCAGTTGCGCGAGGGCCTCAGGGCCCGGTTTTTGCGGGCCTGAGCGCGGTCCCGGCCCGCTTCCGTTTCTCCCCAACCTCGCGCCATGCCCCTGGCTCCCGGCGATACCGCCTCCCTCAGCAAAACCATCACCGAAGCCGACGTGCAGCAGTTCGCCGCGCTCTCGCTCGACACTAACCCGCTGCACCTCGACGAGGAGTACGCCCGGGAAGCACGGTTTGGGCGGCGCATCAGCCACGGCATGCTCTACGGGGCGCTGGTGAGCGCCGTGATTGGCACGCAGCTGCCCGGGCCGGGCACCATTTACATCAGCCAAAGCTTCACCTTCCTGAAGCCGGTGTTTCGCGAAGACGTCATCACGGCCACCGTGACCGTGACGGCAGTGGAAGCCGCCCGCCGGCAAGCCGTGCTGCGCACCGACTGCCACAACCAGCACGGCACCCTGGTGCTCACCGGCGAAGCCCGCGTGCTGCTGCCCCCTGCCGCAGGCCAGTAAGCGCCGAATGGGCGGCGCGGCGCCCGTTACCTTTGCGTTCTTGCTTTTTTGCTCATGACTGAGATTACCATTGGCGGCCGCTTGGTCGGCCCGGCCCACAAGCCGTTCATCATCGCCGAAATGTCGGGCAACCACAACCAGAGCCTCGAGCGGGCCCTGGCTTTGGTCGATGCCGCCGCCGCGGCCGGCGTCGATGCCCTCAAGCTGCAGACTTACACGGCCGACACCATTTCGATGGACACCGGCTTTGCCATTGCCGAGCAGGGCCAGTCGCTGTGGGAGGGCCAGAACCTCTACAAGCTCTACCAGGAGGCGCACACGCCCTGGGAATGGCACGCCGAACTGTTTGCCCGCGCCCGGCAGCACGGCCTGCTAGCCTTCAGCTCGCCGTTCGACGAGACGGCGGTGGACTTTCTGGAGACGCTCGACGTGCCGGCCTACAAAATTGCCTCTTTCGAAAACGCCCACTGGCCGCTGCTGCGCAAAGTAGCCGCTACCGGCAAGCCCGTGATAGTGAGCACCGGCGCCGCCACCCTGGCCGAGATTGACGACGCCGTGCGGGTGCTGCGCGGAGCCGGCTGCCGCGAACTGGTGCTGCTCAAGTGTACCAGCACCTACCCCGCCTCGCCCGCCAACACCAACCTGCGCACCATCCCGGTGCTGGCCGAAACCTTCGGCTGCCCCATCGGCCTGAGCGACCACACCATGGGCGTGGGCGCGAGCGTGGCGGCCGTGGCCCTGGGCGCCTGCGTCATTGAGAAGCACTTCACCACCAGCCGTGCCGAGGGCGGCGTCGATTCCGCCTTCTCGCTGGAGCCGCACGAGCTGAAGCTGCTGGTGGAAGAAACCGAGCGCGCCCACCAGGCGCTGGGCGGCGTGCAGCTCTGCGTTCAGCCCAACGAGGAGAAAAGCCGCCTCTACAAGCGCAGCATCTACGTGTCGAAGCCCATTGCGGCCGGCGAAGAATTCACCACCGATAACCTGAAAATCATTCGCCCCGGCGACGGCCTCTGGCCCCGGCACTGGGACACCGTGCTGGGCCGCCGGGCGGTGAAGGACCTCAAACCCGGCACGCCGCTTACGTGGGAAGCCATTTAGGGTAAGAGGGTATGAGGGTATGAGGGTAAGAGGGTAAGAGGGTAAGAGGGTAAGAGGGTAAGAGGGTAAGAGGGTAAGAGGGTAAGAGGGCTTACTTTAACCAGGATTTGAGGTTTTGCACGCATGTCGACTACGCCAACAGAAACAACTCCTACCCCCATACCCGCCCACCCTCCTACCCTAGTCAAGCGCCTGCGCGACATCCTGCAGCTGCGCTTCTCCGACGTGTATGCCGACCTGCCCGCGGCGGCCATGGCCAGCATTTCGCCCGCCAACCCACTGAAACGGCTGGCGCGAGTGCTGGCCTACGCGAGCTTGCGGCTGGTGGGCAACGTGTTTCGGCCCATCCGCAACCCCGACAACCTGCACGGCCAGGTGTGGCTCTACGTGGTGAGCGCCAACAACTATGATGCGCTTTCTTTCATTAAAGCCGCGCGGACCGATGCTGTGCTGCTAGCCGGGCAAGCCAAAAACATTGGGCGCTACAACGGGGCCGTAAACCGGCTATCGCTGCGCCGCAAGCTGCTGTACTACTGGCAGTTTCCCTGGGCTTTCATCGGGCTGCTGCGTTCGGAAGGACGGCGGGCGTGGCGGTACTTCGATTTTATTTTCTACGCCATTGGCTATTACGAGGTGTACCGGCGGGCTTTGCGCCATTACCGCCCGCGCGCCGTGGTGTTTTCCAACGACCACAACGACGACTCCCGCTCGCTGCTGCTGGCCTGCCAGGCCGAGGGCGTGCCCACGGCCTACATTCAGCACGCCAGCGTGAGCACGAGCTTCCCGCCCCTGGGCTTCGACCTCAGCCTGCTCGAAGGCCAGGACGCCCTGGACAAGTACCGCCAGTGCGGCCCGGTGCGCGGCCGGGTGGAGCTGGTGGGCATGCCCAAGGCGGACGCTTTTTTGGGCCAGAAAAACACGCAACCGGCCGTGAAGCGGGTAGGCTTGGCCTGCAACGTGCACGACCCCGTATCGGCTCTCACCGAAACCCTCTCCTACCTGATGGCGGAGCTGCCGGGCCTGACCTTCACCCTGCGCCCGCACCCCAGCGACCCGCGCGATTTTCAGCCGCTGCGGCGGGCGCTGCCCCTGCTGCAATGGTCTGACTCCAAGCAGGAAAACGTGTTTGCTTTCCTGCAAAAACACGACGCGCTGATTGCCGCCGATACCTCAACCCACCTGGAAGCCATCCTGCTGAATCTGGCCAGTATCTACTTCCAGTTTAGCGGTAATGCTGCCATCAACGATTACTACGGCTATGTGGCCCACGGCCTGATTGACGCGGCGCAGGACCTGCCCGCGTTGAAAGCCCTATTGCTTCAATACCAGGCAAGGAAGCCGACCGACCTGTTCCGGCGCGCTTCCTATTACAACGCCACGGTAGGAACGGAGCACGAAGACCGCAGTCAGGAACTAGCGGCCGATATTATTACGAAATGGATGCGGTAGCTTTAGCATTTCCACCGCTGCCCCTGCACCGTGCTTCTACCATTCTTCTACATATCGGCCACCGGTTGGGTCCGAGGGCTGTGCGCCATTGCACTGCTATTGCTTTGTGTGCTGCGCTTTGGCTGCCCGCAGGCGTGGGCTCAGGCACGGTCGTTGCCAGGCTCCGGCAACTCGCTGTTTTTTAACGGCATCGACAGCTACGTGGATTGCGGCCCCACCAATCGGGCAATTCGGGACCAACTGGTCCTCACCGTCTGGGTAAAGACTCAGAATTCAGGTTATCAATGCGTGGTCAGTAAGTTTTCGGACGGCCCGGCCGAGGACAAAGGGTTTTTCCTGTACACCTCGGGCGGCAAAGCGGGCTTTAGCGGCCGCAACGGCTCGGGACGGCTCATGAGTTCGGGCCTGTCCACCTCGCGCATCGACGACGGACGCTGGCACCACTTGGCGGGCATTTGCAGCGGCAACCCTTGGCGGTGGCAAATTGTGGTCGATGGCATTCTGGAAAACACGGGCAACTACTCGAACGCGGGCACGTTGGAGTTAGCGAGCACCGCGCCGCTGCTCATCGGGTGTGACTACGTAGCAAATGGACACTATTTCGAGGGAGAGATTGATGAACTAAAAATTGCTTCGGCTCCATCTAACGATTACAGTATACGCCTGTCCATGTGTTCCAAGTACACCACGGCACCGCAGACTATGTGGTTCAACTACCGCTTTGACATGAGCGCCGGCACCACCCTGGTCGACAACGGGTCGAGACCGGCCGATGGCACCCTCCACAACTTTGGCAATAACCCGTGGCGCACCTCGGGCGCCCCGATTGGGGACCGGACGCTGGCGGTGTATGGAGACTTATTAGCACCGCTTCCGCTTAACCAGCCCTGGCGCATGGAAACAGCGGAGGGCGACAGCATCATTATTGATAACATTTCACCTTCCACCCGAGGAATCCATATCTACCTGGTCGACGAGCCGCCTTCCATCCTGCCTTCGGGCCCCTCGGGCGGAGCTTATTTCGGCGTTTTCACGGTTGGAGACCCAAGCGCCAATAGCTACACCCTCAGCATCAGGCCTGCCGGCGGGGCGGGCTGCCGCAATGCTTACACCCGGCTGAGCAACGACAGGCAGTGGTCCTTGCCTGCCCAGCTGCCCTCCAGCCGCGACCGGCTGCTGATACCCACCACGGTCTACCGCAGCGAGCATATTCTGACGCGTGGGCCTGAAACCCTGGCAACCATCAGCGGTGATTCCGTGGCCTGCGCGGGCGGCCGCGCAACGCTGGCCGTAGCGGGCGCAGGCATCACGGGCATTCGGTGGAACACCGGCGCAACCACTCCTACCCTCAGCGCGGGGCCCGGCGCCTACACGGCCGTTGTCACTTTTGCCTCGGGCTGCTCGCGGGTGTTGCAGCACATCGTGCGGAGCATCACCCCGGGCTTAATCATCACCGGAGATTCCACCCTCTGTCCGGGCCGGGCTACCTCCTTAACGGCGCTAGCCGCCCGCGCCACTTCCTACCGCTGGAGCACCGGGGCCACCACGGCCACGGTGCAATTAACCCAGTCCGGCACTTACACGGTGACGGCAACCTACCCTGGGGGCTGCACAGTATCGGCCCGACGCACCGTGCGCCTGAATACAGAACTGGTTCCAACATTCACCCTCGGCGTCGATACGACCCTGTGCGAGGGCGAACAAGTGCTGTTGCAGGGGCCGGCCGGTGCTTCCTACCGCTACCAGTGGTCGGACGGCTCGACCAACCGGCAACTGCTGGCGCAGGCAGCCGGGCGCTACACCTTGCGGGTGAGCACGGCCTGCGGCGAACAAAGCGCCAGCCGCACCGTGGCTGTGGCCTCCTGCCTGAAAGTGCCCAACATTATAACCGCCAATGGCGATAAGCACAACGACCGGTTCACGGTGCAGGGCCTGAAGGGCGAGGGCTGGGTGCTGGACGTATACAACCGTTGGGGCCGGGCCGTGTTCCAGACGGCCAACTACCACAACGAGTGGGGCGCCGACGCCGCGCCCGGCGTGTACTATGTGCTGCTGCGTCGGCCCGCCACGGGCTTCGTGTACAAGGGCTGGCTGGAAGTAGTCCGCTAGCCGCACACCTGGCGGCTATCTTCGCGCCCTATGGCAGCCCCGGCACTTTCCGCACCACCGCTTCCGGCCACGCCGACGGTTACGCCCGCGGTGCGGCTGGCTTACGTGCTGCAGCATTTCTGGCAGGCGTACCCAGCCGCTCAGCAAGTGCCCATTGGCTACGAGCCCGCGCCAGCGGGCGTGACCGTACTTGCCGGGGCAGGAGCCTTTTTTTCCGGAACGAACCCCTACCCGCCCGCTCCGCATTGGCGCGATTGGGCCGGTCAGTCCATCCCTTTTTTCTTCGATGCTGCTCCTGGTGCGCCGTTGTTCACGCTACACCCCGGTGCTGTCACAGTGCATACCGACCTTATTTCGGCGGCTTTCTACCTACTCAGCGGCTGGCAGGAATACTTCTCGTCGGAGCGCGACCGGCACGGGCGCTTTCCCTATGCCGCCAGCGTGCAAAAGCAGTATGACTTCGTGACCGTGCCGGTGGTGAACTACTACTTTGACGTGCTGAAAACCGCCGTGGAGCACGTTTCGGGGCAGAAGCTGCCGCCGCGCCGCTGGGCTGATGATGCGCCATTTGGGGCCTTTATCACCCACGACATCGACAACCTGCACAGTGCCTGGAAAGCCCCGGCGAAAGCGGACCTCAAGCGGGGGAATCTTTGGGGTTTCGCACGAAAGATGTGGCAGCATGTCACGCAGCCCGATGCCTGGGACAACCTGGAAGCCGTGGCCGCTGCCGTGGCGGCGGACGGAGCGAAGTCGACTTTTTTCGTGCTGCCCGCCCGCCAGCCGGGTGCAGACGGCACACCCAATGCCGATTACCGGCTCGACGACGCCCTTTGGAACCGCTTTCACCGGCTCGCCGCTGCTGGTCGGCACGAAATAGCGTTGCATGGCAGCATTGGCACGGCTGTGAGTGCGACGCAGCTTGGTGGGGAAGCACAAGATTTCCTGCAAGCCCGCGCGCTTTTTCCCTTCGGCAACCGGTTTCACTACCTCCGCTGGGAGCCCCGGCTGACCCCGCAACTACTGGAAGCGGGCGCAGACGCGCTGGAAATTGGCCCCAAATACGATTCTACGCTGGGCTTTGCCGAGCATTTTGGTTTTCGACACTCTTATTGTCACCCGTTCTACCCCTTCAATTTTTCTACGGCCGAGGCACATAGCTTCTTGGAAATTCCGCTGAATGTGATGGATGCCACGCTGCACCACCCCCACTACCTTCAGCTTCAGGCCGATGAAATTTTGCCTGCCCTCCGGCCCATGCTGCAGGAAATCGAGCGCTTCGGGGGGGTAGCCACGGTGCTGTGGCACAACGACCATTTCGACCCTGCCAACGACACCACCGGCCCGCGCCAGTTTGCCGAGATTGTGAAGCACCTGCGGCAGCGCGGCGCGGCGTTTCTGACGGGCTGGGAAATATGGCGGCAGTTTGAGAGTTAAGCATGGCGGTGGAACTGCACCGCCATTGCCGCGTTTGCTCGGCAGTCATTTATTTGTTCACTTACCTACATACCGCTTGGGCATCGTTCTTCGCCAGGGTATCCGCAACACCCTGATTTCCTACGTCGGCCTGGCCATTGGCTTCGTCAACACCATTCTGATAATGCCGCGGCTGCTTTCGCCGGCCCAGATTGGCCTGACGGCCAGCGTGCTGCTGCCGCTGGCCACCGTGGGCGCGCAGGTGGCGTCGTTTGGGTTTGCCAACATGGGCATCCGGTATTTTCCGTTTTTCCGCAACCAGGGGCGCAATCACGCGGGCTTTTTTCCTCTGCTGCTGGGGCCGCCGTTGCTGGGGTTCGTGGTGGTGGCACTGGCGCTGCTGGCGGGCAAGCCTTTGCTGCTGCGCTGGTACGACGCGGCCGATGCGGCCCTACTGGCGCCGCACTACCTGGCCGCCATTGCGCTAGCGGGCTGCATCATGCTGGGCTCCTTGCAGGATGCCTACCTGCGCTCGCTCTATCACACCTCGTTTTCCTCGTTTTGCCAGGAAATTCTGCTGCGGCTGGTGCTGGTGGGCGCCGCCGTGGCCTACAGCCAGGGCTACCTCAGCTTCCACGGCTACGTGCTAGCCTATGTAGGGGCCTACGCGCTGGTAGCGGTGCTGCTGGCCATTTACCTCGCGGCCATAGGCGAGTTGCACCTACGGCCCACGCGGGCGGCGCTGCGCATCAAGCCCCTGCGCGAGATGCTGGGTTTTGGAGCTTTTGTGCTGCTGAGCAACATCTCAGGCACAGTGCTGCTCAACATCGACAGCCTGATGGTGGGCGCCAAAGTGAGTTTGGCGGCAGCCGGTATCTACCTCATTGCCACCAACGTGAGCACGGCGCTGGTGCTGCCCTTTCGGGCGCTCTACAAAACGGCCTTTACACTCATTGCCGAATACTGGAAAGAAGGCGATATGGCCAAAATGGCCGACTTCTACCGGCGCAGCACCCGCATCAACACGCTGCTGGGCTGCTACCTGGCGCTGGGCATCGGGCTGAATTTGCCGTTCATCTACGGTCTCATTCACAAGCCCGAGTACGCGGCCGGCACCGGCGCCGTACTATTGCTCCTGGCCGGCCGGCTGTTCGACGGCATCACCGGCGTCAACGGCATCATCGTGGCCACCTCGCCGCGCTACCGCTTCGATTTGGTGTTCAATGTCTCGCTGGCCGCCGCTGTGGTAGTGCTCAACTGGCTGCTGATTCCGCGCATCCAACTGGAAGGCGCGGCCCTGGCTTACTGCATTGCCCTGGTTAGCATCAACACGGCCCGCACCTGGTTTGTGTGGCGCAGCTACGGCATGCAGCCCTTCGATGGGCAGGTTCTGCGCATTCTGCTGGTGGCAGCTGGGGCCGGCTTTGTGGCCTGGGCCCTGCCCGACACCGGCAACGCCTGGCTCACCCTGCTGCTGCGCGGCGGCGTGCTCACGGTGCTGTATGGCGCCGGCGTGCTGCTCACGGGCACCGCCCCGGAGGCCGTGGCTCTGCTGAACAAGATGCGCGGCCGGGACCTTACCCCCTGACTCCCCGCTTTTTGGGAGAGGAGTCAGAGGGTGAGGTCCCCCGCCAGGTTAGGCCCCTACCAACACCGGCTCCGCCTTGCGCCGCCGCTTGGGCGAGGGCCCGTTCTGGTTCATTTCGCGGTAGAAGAAGGCGAAGATGAGCGGGAAAATGAGCAGCGTGAGCACCGTGGCCGTCACCAGTCCTCCGATGACGACGATGGCCAGCGGCTTCTGCGTTTCGGAACCGATGCCGGTGCTGAGGGCGGCCGGGAACAGGCCTATCATGGCCATGAGGGCCGTCATCACTACCGGGCGCACGCGCGAGGCCACGCCGGCCAGCAGGCTGTCGGTCAGGCTCATCTTCTTGCGCAGATTTTCCTTGAACACGGTGATGAGCACAATGCCGTTCTGAATACATATCCCGAGCAGGGCAATGAATCCGATGCCGGCCGAAATGGAGAAGTTGACGCCCGTGATGTGCAGCGCTGCGATACCGCCGATGAGCGCAAACGGCACGTTGGCCAACACCAGCGCCGCGTCCTTGCCGTTGCCGAAGGTGATAAACAGCAAAATGAAAATGATAACCAGCGACACCGGCACCACCTGGCCCAGGCGCTTGGTGGCCCGCACCTGGTTCTCGAATTCGCCGGCCCACTCGATGCGGTAGCCCTTGTCGAGCTTGATGGCCTGTTCCATTTTCTGCTGCGCCTCGGCCACGGTGGAGCCCATATCCCGGTCGCGGATGCTGAACTTCACGGCAATGAAGCGCTGGCCGTTGTCGTGGTACACAAACGCCGGGCCGTTGCTGGTACCAATGTCGGCTATTTCCTTCAGCGCCACCTTGCTGCCACGGATGGTGGGCACGCGCAGCTCGCCGATTTTGCCTTCGGTGTCGCGGGCGTCCTTGGGGTAGCGCACGGTCACGTCGAACTTACGCTCGCCCTCGTAAATCTGGGTGGCGGCCTTGCCGCCCACGGCCATTTCCACCACGGTTTGGGCGTCGGCAGTTTGGACGCCGTAGGCGGCCATGCGGGTCTGGTCGAGCTTCACGCTCATTTCGGGCTGGCCCAGGTTGCGCAAAATGCCCAGGTCCTTCACGCCGCGCACGCTGCTGAGCACCCGCATCACCTCGTTGGCCTTGCCATCAAGCTCCTTGAGGTCGTTGCCGAAAATCTTCACCGCCAGCGCCGCGTTGATGCCGGCCACGGCCTCCTCCACGTTGTCGATGATGGGCTGCGAGTAGTTGAAAATGATGCCGGGGTATTCCTTCAGCTTCTTGTCCATCTCGTCAATCAGCTGCTCCTTGGTGATGTTGCGCTTCCACTCCTCTTTAGGCTTGAGGTTGACCTGCGCCTGCACGTAGTAGATGCCCGAGGGGTCGGTACCGTCGTTGGAACGGCCCGTCTGGCTCAGCACCGACACCACTTCCGGGAACGACCGCAGGATGCGGCGGTAGTTGGCCGCCATCTTGTTGGTCTCGGTCAGCGAGGACGACATCGGCAGCTTGGTTTCCACCCACAGCGCGCCCTCGTTTAGCTCCGGCAGAAACTCCGAGCCCAGGAATTTAAACGAATACAGCCCGGCCACCACCAGCCCCATCGCCACCCCGAAACTCAGCAGCTGGTGGCGGTAGGTGAAGCCAAAGGCCTTGGTCACAATGTTGTCGAAGAAGGTCACAACGGGGTTGTGCTTCTCCTTCACGTTCTTGTTCAGCAGCAGCGAGCACAGCACCGGCACCAGCGTCAGTGTGAGAATAAGCGCGCCAATCAGCGCGAAACCCAGCGTGTAGGCCAGTGGGCTGAACATCTTCCCCTCCACCTTCTCAAAAGCGAAAATGGGCAGCAAGCAGGTCAGAATGATGAGCTTGGAGAAAAACACGGCCTTGCCCAACTCGCCGCCGGTCTTGCGAATGAGCCCGAGCTTGGCCAGCTTATTAAACTTCTCCATGCCCACCTTTTCCGCTTTGTGGTCGAGCACCACGAAAATGCCCTCCACCATCACCACCGCCCCGTCGATAATAATGCCGAAGTCGATGGCGCCCATGCTCAGCAAGTTGGCGCTCATGCCCTTCAGGCGTAGGCACACAAAGGCAAACAACAATGCCAGCGGCACTACCACCCCCACCGTGAGCGTGGTCCGCCAGTCGGCCATGAAAATCAGCACAATGAACGTCACCAGCACAATGCCCTCAATCAGGTTGTGAATCACGGTGTGCGTGCAGTGGTCCATCAGCACGTCGCGGTCGTAGAAGGTTTTGAGGTACACGTCGTTGGGCAGCACCTTTTCGTTGAGCTCCGCAATTTTGGCTTTCACGCGACTCAGCACCTCGGCGGGGTTTTCGCCCTTGCGCATAATCACGATGCCCTCCACCACGTCGCTCTGGTCGTCGAGGCCGGCCTGGCCCACGCGGGGGGCGTTGCTTTCGGTCACCTGGGCCACGTTGCGCACCAGCACGGGCACGTTGTTCACGTCCTTGACGATGATGTTGCCGATGTCTTCGGGCTTGGTGAGCAGGCCGATGCCGCGCACCACGTAGCTCTGCGAGTTCTTCTCAATCACGTCACCGCCCACGTTCAGGTTGCTCTTCTGCACGGCGTCGTACACTTCCAGCGGGGTCATGTCGTACTTGACCAGCATGGCGGGGTTCACGCTGATTTCGTACACTTTACGCGTGCCGCCGAAGGCCGCGATGTCGGCCACGCCGGGCACCGATTTCAGCTGCCGCTCCACCGTCCAGTCCTGAATGGCCAGCAACTCGTTGGTGCTACGGCCGGCGCGGCTCTGCACCGTGTAGCGGAAAATCTCGCCCGTGGGCCCGTACGGCGGCTGCACGTGGGAGTCGCAGCCGGACGGCAGGTTCACGCCGCTCAGCAGGTTGTTCACCTGCTGCCGGGCGAAGAAATCCTCCACGTTGTCCTCGAAGTTTATCTTGAGCACCGACAAGCCGAACATGCTGATGCTGCGCATGTTGCTCTTCATCTGCACCGAGTTCATGGCCACCTCAATCGGCGTGCTCACGAAGCGCTCTACCTCCTCGGCCGAGCGGCCGGGCCAGAGGCTCACGATAATCATCTGGGTGTTCGTCACGTCCGGAAACGCCTCGATGGGTGTGTGCACGTAGCTGTAGGTGCCTCCGGCCACCAGCAGCGCCGTCATGAAGAAGACAAAAAAGCGGTTCTTCAGCGAGAAGGCAACAATGCCGGAAATAAACTTATTCATGAACGAAATCGGGTGGGACCAGGCAGAGAATGAGAATCTGGTGAAAAGTTGATGAAAAATCCATGAGGGTTAGATGAAGCCGCGGGGCATAAAAAAGCCCGCTGCCTGATGAGGCAGCGGGCTTTTTCTTGTAGCGTGGACTCTGCGAGTCCGCGCATCGTTCGCGAAAATCAGGTTGCATAGGGCGCGGACTCGCAGAGTCCACGCTACACTAAGCACCTACTGTTTGGCGGCTGCCGGCACGTTCGGCCGCCAAGTCGTCGCCATAGTGCGTGTGCTCAGCGCGGTAAAAGCGCTCGAACACCAGCGGGAAGATGAAGAGAGTGAGAATGGTACCCGTTATCAGCCCGCCAATCACCACAATGGCCAGCGGCTTGCTCGTTTCAGAACCGATGCCGGTGCTGATGGCGGCCGGCATCAGGCCGATGGTGGCCATTAGCGCCGTCATCACCACGGGCCGCACCCGCGAAATCACGCCTTCGTTGATACTGTGGTCAAGCGTGTGCTTCTTCACCAGGTTTTGCTTGAACACGGAGATGAGAATAACGCCGTTCTGAATGCAGATGCCGAACAGCGCGATGAAGCCAATGCCGGCCGAAATTGAGAAGTTGGTGTGGGTGAGCAACAGTGCCGCGATGCCGCCGATGATGGCAAACGGCACGTTGAGCAGCACTAGCCCGGCGTCTTTCAGGTTGCCAAACAGAATGAACAGGATGAAGAAGATGAGGCCCAGCGAGATGGGCACCACCTGCGTGAGGCGCTGCGTGGCGCGGCGCTGGTTCTCAAAGTCGCCGGTCCATTTCTGCTCGTAGCCGGCGGGCAGTTGCACGTGGCGATTCACCTTTTCCTGCGCCTCGGCAATGGTGGAGCCCATGTCGCGGCCGCGGATACTGAACTTGACGGCGGCAAAGCGGCGGTTGTCGTCGCGGTAAATGAGGCTGGGGCCCGTTACGGAGCCGATGTTGGCAATTTCCGTGAGCGGAATGGTTTTGCCCGACTGCGTGGGCACCATCAGGCCGCTGATTTCGGTGGGCGTCTGGCGGAACTGGGGCTCATAGCGCACGCGGATGGGGAATTTGCGCTCGCCCTCGTAAAGCTGGGTGGCCTCTTTGCCGCCCACGGCCATTTCCAGCACCGCCGCCGCGTCCGACTTGCTCACGCCGTAGCTGGCCATGCGGCTTTCGTCGAGGTCGACGTGGAACTCGGGCTGGCCGATGTTGCGCAGCACGCCCAGGTCGTCGATGCCTTTCACCGTTTTCAGCACCTCGTACACCTCGCGGGCCTTGGCTTCGAGCGTGGCCAGGTCGGTGCCATAAATTTTCACGGCAATGGAGCCCTTCACGCCCGAGGCAGCCTCTTCCACGTTGTCGGTGATGGGCTGTGAGAAGTTGAAGTCCACGCCGGTATACTTGTCGAGCTTGGCCTTCATGCGCTCCACCAAATCCTCGCGGTACACCTTGGATTTCATCTTCTTCTCCACCTCCGGCGTGTGCTTAAGCTGCACCAGGAATTCGTTGTTGTAGAAGCCCGTCGGGTCTGTTCCGTCGTTGGGCCGGCCGGTCTGGCTCACCACGTCGCTCACCTCAGGGAAGCTCAGGAAGTCGCGCCGCATTTGGTTGCACAGCTCATTGCTCGATTGCAAGCTAATGCTCAGCGGCAGCTGGGCCCGCACGTAAATCGAGCCCTCGTTCAGCTCCGGCAAAAACTCTGAGCCCAGAAAGGAGAACGAATACAAGCCCATTGCCGTCACGGCAAAGGCAATGACCAGGCTGGCCGTTTTGCGGGCATAGGTGAAGGCGAAGAAGCGCGCCGCGCCCCGATTCACGGCCCGCACGAAGAAGTTTTCCTTCTCCTTCACGTCCTTTTTCAGCAGGATGCTCACCAGCACCGGCACCAGCGTGAGGGTGAACAGCAGGGCGCCCAGCAGAGCAAAACCCAGCGTCCAGGCCAGCGGGCTGAACACCTTGCCTTCTACTTTCTCAAAGGAGAAAATGGGCAACAAGGCCGTGATAATAATGGCTTTGGCAAAGAAAATTGATTTGCCCATGTCGCGGCCCGACTTCTTAATCAACCCGAGCTTGGAGAGCTTGTTGAACCGCTCCATGCCCATTTCGTGCGCCTTGTGGTCGAGGGCCACAAAGAGGCCTTCCACCATTACCACCGCGCCGTCGATGATGATGCCGAAGTCAATGGCGCCCATACTCAGCAGGTTGGCGCTCATGCCGCGCAAACGCAGGCAGATGAAGGCAAACAGCAGCGCCAGCGGAATAATCACCGACACAATCACCGTCGTGCGCCAGTCGGCCATGAACAGGAATACAATGAGCGTCACCAGCACTATTCCTTCCAACAGGTTGTGAATCACCGTTTCCGTTGAGAAGTCGATGAGCTGCTGCCGGTCATAGAAGGTTTTCATCTTCACGTCGGGCGGCAGGATTTTCGCGTTCAGCTCGGCCACCTTGTCGTGCAGGCGGGAAATGACCTCCGAGGGGTTTTCGCCCTTGCGCATCACCACGATGCCTTCCAGTTTGTCGTCCTCAAAGCCGCGGCCCACCTGGCCCAGGCGGGGCAGGGCGCTTTCGGTCACCTTCGCCACATCGCGCACCAGAATGGGCACGTTGTTCACGTTCTTAATCACCGTGTTGTTGATGTCGCCAATGTTATTGAGCAAGCCGATGCCGCGCACCACGTAGTTCTGCTGGCCCTGGTTGATGACGTCGCCGCCCACGTTGATGTTGGAGCGTTGCACGGCGTTATACAGGTCAAGCGGCGTGAGGCCGAAGTCCTGCAGCTTACCGGGGTTCACCGCGATTTCGTAGGCCTTCACCTCGCCGCCGAAGCTGTTCACGTCGGCCACGCCGGGCACGGCCTTCAGGTTGCGCTCAATCACCCAGTCCTGCAGGGTTTTCAGCTCGCGCACCGTTTTCGTCTTGCTTTCCAGCGTGTAGCGGTAGATTTCGCCGGTGGGGCCATACGGCGGCTGCACGTCGGGCGTGATACCGTCGGGCAGGTCCACCTCGCGCAGCAGGTTGTTTACCTGCGGCCGGGCGAAGGCGTCATCCACGCCGTCGTCGAAAATCACCTTCACCACCGACAAGCCAAACAGGGTGGTGCTGCGCACCGAGGCCTTTTTCTGCACCGGGTTCAGCGCGATTTCGATGGGCACGGTCACGAACTTCTCCATCTCCTCGGCCGAGCGGCCGGGCCACTGCGTGATGATGGTGATTTCGGTATTGGTCACGTCCGGAAACGCCTCGATGGGCGTGTTCCGGTAGCTCACCACGCCCATGATGACGACAGCCAGCGTCAGCAAAAAGACGAAGCCTTTGTTCTTGAGCGAGAAAGCAATGATGCCTTGAATGAACTTATTCATTTTCAGTTCTTAGCAATGAGGATATGATGAAGAAGGAGTCGACTTTAACGGCAACAGTGACCCTGGGCATGGCCGCAAAGCCTGCCCAGAATCACTGCCGAATGGGGAGTTGGGTTAGTCGTTCAGCTCGTCGTACACGAGCAACTGGTCTTTGGCAATGACTACATCACCGGGCTTGAGGCCGGTGCTCACGTAGCTGTAGTCGCCCACGGTTTTGGTGAGCGTTACGGGGCGGGTTTCCACGTGGGTGCGGTCGCGGTACACCATCACGAAGTTGCGGTCCTTGTCAAACACCACCGATTTGGCGGGCACGGCCAGGGCCTTGGCGCCTTCGGTGTTTTCTACGCGTACCTGCGCATACATTTCGGGCTTAAGCAGATAGCCGGGGTTGTCGAGGCGCACGCGCACCTTCATCACCTTGCTGTCGGGGTCCAGCACGTTGAACACCTTGTCGATTTTGCCCCGGAAATGCTTGTCCGGGTAGCTCAGCGTGGTCACGTCGGCGTCGTAGCCCACCTTCACCTTCGAAATGTCCGACTCAAACACGTTGGCCATAATCCAGACGTCATCCAGGTTGCTCACCGTGAACAAGTTGCCCACGTTGTCGTTGTTGAACTGCTCGTGCTCCGTCGCGTTTTTCTCGGTGATGAAGCCCGAGATGGGCGCCTTCAACTCGTACACGCCGTCCTTGCCCACGCCGTACACGCTCAGCTGCTTGCGGTTTTTGCCCACCGTGCCGCGGGCCTTGGTCACTTCGGCGCGGGCCAGCACCACGTCGCGCTCCGAGTTGAGCCCGGCTTTGTACATGTCCTCGGCCACAGCCAGGTTTTTTCGGGCAATGTCATAGTCAGAAGTAGCGGCCGTGGTCTGGTTCTGCACATCGGCAATCTCGCTCGACTTGATAACCGCCAGCACCTGGCCCTTGGTCACCTTGTCGCCGAGCTGCACTTTCAGCTGCTCCACCACGCCGCCCACCAGCGGGTACACCTTCACGGTGTTGTCGCCGTCCGATTGGATTTCGCCGGTCAGCACCAGTTCGTCCTGCACCGGGCGCAGGCGCACTGTGTCCAGCACAATCTGCGACATCATGGTGTCGGAAAGCTTAAAGCCCTCCTTCTTCTCTTCTTTGACTTCGGGTTTGGAGCAGCCAACCAGCGAAACGGCGGTGAGCAATGCAAGAAAGGTGCGGTTCATTATTTGAAGCTGTTAGCTACTAGCGCTTAGCCGTTAGCTTTTGATGAGGTACAGGAAAATGGATTGGCAGAAAAGCCAACGGCTTAAGGCCATCAGCTAATCACTCCCGCCTTATTGGTCGGCCCGGAACACCGGCTTGCCAACGGCAAAATTCAGCTGCTCGAAGGCCCGCACGCGGTTAGCTCGTAGGGTGTTGAGCTGCACCAGGTTGTTCTTATAGGACTCAAAAAAATCGAGGTATTCCACCACGCTCAGGATGCGTTTGGCGTAGCTCTGCTCGATGCCCACCATCAGCCGCGCAAACGGGGCAGTGTCGCGGTCAGTGTTCTGGAAAAGCTCGTCGTTTCGGGCCGCCAGTTGATAAGCCTGGTGCACTTCGTTTTGCACCACCAGCTGCTGCTGGTCCACTTGCAGCTTGCTGGCCGCCACCTGGGCCTTTGCCGCCTGAATGTTGCCCTGGTTGCGGTTGAAAACCGGCACGGCCACGCCCAGCGTCAGGGCGCTGTAGTTGTTGATGTAGTTGCCGGCCTTGTCGTAGGTGTAGCCCACGGTGAGGTCGGGCGCGGCCAGCTTCTGCTGCAGGCGCAGGCTAAGGTTTTGCTGCTCCAGGGTGGCGCGGCGGGCGTTCAGGTCGGTGCGGCGCACCAAGGCCGTGTCCACCAGCGCCTGCTCCGGGTAGCCGTTCAAAGTCAGGTCGCGGGTGCGGCGCGTATCCACCAAAGGCACGTACTGGCTGCCGGTGGCATCGCGCAGCAGCACGTGCAGGTCCGTCTGGTCCGAGGCCACGTCGTTCAGCAACGTCTGTCGCTCACTCTGCAGCGTGAACAAGAAGGCGCGCAGGCGAATCACCTCTTTCAGCGCAATGTTGCCCTTTTCATACTGCGTCTGGTACAAGCCCACGGTGCGCGTCAGCGAAGCTATTTCGGTGGCGTAGGCCCGCAACGTCTGCTGTTTGAAGAATAAGTCGTAGTAGGTAGTGCGCAACTGGTAGCGCAGGTTGCGCAGCAGGTCCTGCAGGTTGTACTGCTCCACCACGGCGCCCTGCTGGGCGGCCTGGCCGGCCGCCTTGCGCCGGCCGGCCAGCGAAAACAACTGCTGAACACTTACCACCGCCTCGCTGGCGGCGGTGCCTTCGGGCACCGTGGGCCGGGTGATGCGGCGTCGCAGCACGTCCTGCTCCACATATATCGTTGGGTTGTCGATGAGCCGGGCCTGCACGGCTTGTGCTTGGGCCACGGTCACATTGTACTGCTGGGCCAGCACGGCCAGGTTGTTCTGGAAAAAGCGTTGCTCGGCATCGGGCAGCGAGAGCCGCACGGTATCAGCTGGGGCGGTGGCCGCGGGCTGGGCTTGGGCCGCTGCCGAACCGGCGGTCAGTAACACGGCCCCCAGCAGGGCAATAAAATGTAGACGAAACATACTCAGCGTTGATTACCCGACAAAGATGAAGGGGCACGCATGAGGATAAAATGAATGATTCTATAGGGCCGCGAACAGGCATAGATACTCGGTGAACCACCCGTTTTGCGGGGCCAAAGCGTGCTTAGAACAACCCCAGCTCCTTTGTTTCGAGCGGGCGGGGCCCGGTTTCGCCTTCCATCTCCTGGCTCACGGCGTTAGCCGGCAGCTGCACCATGGCCGGGTGCGCTGGGGCCTCGTTACCGGCTGCAGTTTCGGCCAGCACGAAACAGAGCATTACCACCCCTCCCACCAAGGCCACCAACGCGCCGTAGCGGCGCACGGTCCAGTCCACCGCCGAACCGGCCCGTTCGCGCATCACCGATGTCAGACTCCGCGCAGGAGGCACCGGCTGCTTTGCCCCGGTAGCCAGGCCGCTCAACCAAAGCAAGCTTACCAGCCCCTGCAGCCCCGCAGGCAGCATGGCCCGCACCGGCCCTTTCAGAGCGGCCAGCTCGGTTGCCAGTCCGGCCGCTTGCAGCTGGCGGCTGGCAGCATATTGGCCCAGCAGGGCCGGCAGCACCGTGCCCACCAGCCGCAGCAAGGTATCGGCCGATTCTGCCCGGATGCCCGCAAATGCTGTAATCGGCTCCACCAGCACCCGGCTGCCGGTGCCAAACAGTTTTTCCAACACGTCGTGGCCCTGCACCAAGCCCGTGGCAGCGCTGCTCCCCATCACCCCCAGTACGCCGGTGGTGGTACTCACATTATAATGCGTGCCCAGCCAGGCCTGGCGGCTTAGGTTGAAAACGGCCTGACGGGCCCCGGCCCCGGCTTGGTTTACCAATCCGCAGAGCACCAGGGGCACTATTCCTCCCAACGCCTTGCTTACGCTCGACTCTGCTTCCCCAAGCCGGCTCGCCACATGACGAACCAGCTCGCGCGAAAAAGCAGCTTTGACGATGTCGAGCAAGCTGGGCATTCTTTATGAATTAGAATGTATCGTGAATAATTTTAACCGAACTTATTTCAAGTAAAATAACTACAGAAAAAATGCACATTCGCGCTTTTCCCGTTGAATAGTACGCTTTGGCGGCCCAACAGTTGAATATAGCCGCCTAAACCTCTTTTCACCCTGTTGAAAAACCTTGCCCGAGGCGCAAAAGGCTGTCAAGCCAATCAACAACTGTTCAGGTTTAAGTCAGCCTTGGGGCGAACCTTGTCGTTTAATCGTCTTCATAGTCCAGCCCCAGGCAGCTGTTTAGTGCCTGCAGCAGTTCGCTGGCGGCGTGCTGCTGGCCGGCCTTGCGAGCCACCACGAGGCCCGTGCGATACACTTTTTCAGCTTCATCTTTCCGGCCAAACTGCTCCAGCAGCTTGCCGGCGTGGTAGTAAGTGCCCACGTAATCGGGGTGCTCGGCCAGTAGTTTCTGGTAGAATTCCCAGGCGCGCTCCGGCTCCTGGGCCCGGTATTCGGTGGCCAAGGCGTAGATGGTGAAGGCGTCGGTGGGGTCGTCCTGGTAGAAAGCGAGCAACTGTTGCAAACGGGTGGGTGGCGTGTTCATCAGGGAGGGAGTTTTGTTTACCTTTGGGGCAAAAATGCGGCTTTTCTACGGCAATTCTGCTTTATTGATTGGCTTTTGGAAACCGTAGAGCCCCTGCTGGTTGTTATGCATGCAGCCTTTTTTCACTGATTCCGCCACCCAAACCCTCTTTCAATGAAGTTTCTGGTTTGTATTTCCAACGTGCCCGACACGACCACCAAAATCACCTTTACGCCCGATAACAAGGAGTTCAACAAGGCCGGGGTGCAGTTCGTGATTAACCCCTGGGACGAATACGCCCTCACCCGCGCCATCGAGCTGAAGGAAGCGGCCGGCAGCGGCACCGTCACCGTCCTCAACGTGGGCGAAGCCGACACCGAGCCCAACATCCGCAAGGCCCTGGCCATTGGCGCCGACGACGCCATCCGGGTGAACGCCGCGCCGACCGACGCCTACTTCGTGGCCGAGCAGATTGCCGCCATCGCCAAGGAAGGCGCCTACGACGTGATTCTGATGGGCAAGGAAAGCATCGACTACAACGGCTTCCAGGTGCACGGCATGGTGGGCGAGATGCTGGGCATCCCGACCGTAGCGCCGGCCATGAAGCTGGACCTGAGCGGCAACACCGCCACGCTGGAGCGCGAGATTGAAGGCGGCAAGGAGATTGTGACCGTGAACACGCCTTTCGTGGCCTCGTGCCAGCAGCCCATGTGCGAACCCCGCATCCCCAACATGCGCGGCATCATGACGGCCCGCACCAAGCCCCTGAAAGTGGTGCCCGCCGTGGGCGAGCCCGCCCGCACCCAGGTGCAGGAGTACGCGCTGCCGCCCAAAAAGCAGGGCGTGAAGCTCATCGATGCCGAAAATGCCGGTGAGCTCATCAAACTGCTCCGCAACGAAGCCAAAGTAATCTAGTTTAGACACGAGACAGTGAGACACGAGAAGTGAGACAGCGTCAGCTTGCTCCTCCTCCAAAGCCGACAAAGTCCGCTTGTCTCACTTCTCATATCTTACCATCTCACTTCTCTAAGAAATGTCTGTATTAGTTGTAGTTGAATGCGCCGATGGCGAAGTAAAAAAGTCGTCGCTGGAGGTGGCCTCCTATGGCGCGCAAGTGGCCGCGCAGCTGGGCACCACCGCCACGGCCATTGCCGTGGGCGAGGCCAATGAAGCCAACCTGGCCAAGCTGGGCGAGCAGGGCATCGCCAAAGTGCTGTACGACGCCGAGCCCCGCCTCAAGGATTTCGTGAACAACGCCTACACCAAGCTCATCGCCACGGCGGCTGAGCAGGAGCAGGCCAAGGTGATTGTGCTGGCCAACAGCAACATCGGTGCGGCCGTAGGCTCGCGCCTGTCGGTGCGCCTCAAGGCCAGCCTGGCTACCAACGTGGTGGAACTGCCCAAGACGGATGGCGGCCAGTTTGTGGTGAAGCGCGGTGCTTTCTCGGGAAAGGCGTTTTCGGACGTGGTGCTGAGCGGCGACCGCAAAATCATTGCCGTGAAGAAAAACTCGACCGAAGCCCAGCACGAAGCCGGCAAAACGGCCGAAGTAGCCAGCTTCTCGGCCCAATTGTCGGACGCTGATTTTGCCGATGCCCCCAAGCAGGTGGTGATGCAGGACCAGGCCGGCGGCGTGCTTCTGCCCGAAGCCGAGCGCGTGGTATCGGGTGGCCGCGGCATGAAAGGCCCCGAGAATTGGAACCTGATTGAGGACCTGGCCAAAGCCCTGGGCGCGGCCACGGCTTGCTCCAAGCCGGTGAGCGACGTGGACTGGCGCCCCCACCACGAACACGTGGGCCAAACGGGCATCACCGTGTCGCCGAACCTGTACATTGCCTGCGGCATTTCGGGCGCCATCCAGCACCTGGCCGGCGTGAACAGCAGCAAGGTCATCGTGGTTATTAACAAAGACCCCGAAGCTCCGTTCTTCAAGGCCGCCGACTACGGCATCGTGGGCGACGTTTTCGACGTGCTGCCCAAACTGACGGCCGCGGTTAAGGCGCTGAACTAAATTGCATTTGATGGATTTGGGGGCCTGAGCCACTGCGTTTCGTCAGAAATTCAGGGCTTGGGCCCCCAATCTTTTTTCGGCTTTCGCGTATTACAAGGCAGGTTTTGGGCGGTCAATGCCCGGACTTTTCTTTATTTGCACGTACATTCTTCCTACCGGCCGCGGCCGGGCCCCTGCCCTCTCTCCAACGCCCCGAAGACACACCGCACCATTCCCTTGAAAAAAATCCAGCTTGAAATCCTGGGCCTGTCGTCCAGCCAGTCGCAGTCTGGCTCCTTTGCCCTGATTCTGGGCGAAAAGGGCGGCAACCGCCGCTTGCCCATCATCATTGGCATGTTTGAAGCCCAGAGCATCGCCATTCAAATCGAGAAAATCAGCCCCAACCGGCCCCTCACCCACGACCTGTTCAAGTCGTTTGCGGAGCACGTGCACGTGGTGATTCTGGAAGTGATTATTTCCGATTTGAAGGAAGGCGTGTTCTACTCGCGCATTGTGTGCTCCGACGGCGCCACTACCTTCGAAATCGATGCCCGGCCTTCCGATGCCATCGCCATTGGCCTGCGCTTCGGCGTGCCGATTTATACCGTAGAGAGCGTGCTGAGCGAAGCTGGTATCATCCTCTCCGACCTCGACGAGGCCGAGGGCGAAGCCGACGACGAGGACGATGAAGACGAAGAAGACGACGACGATACGCCCCGCTCTGGCAGCCGCGCTCAGCTTGAGCCGCGCGAACCCAGCGGCCAGGTGTCGCTTGATGAGCTGACCAAGATGCTGGCCCAGGCCTTGGAAAAAGAAGACTACGAGAAAGCCGCTAAGATTCGCGACGAGTTGAATAAGCGCAACGGCTAGTCCTCCCTCGTTTAAATTGATTGCGCTTCCGTGTAAAAAAGCGCCGCCTCTGCCCGAGGCGGCGCTTTTGCTTTATTTGCGGCCATGAATCCAACCGACGACGCCCTCAAGTACCCCATCGGCCGGCCGCAGCTCCCGACCGCCCCCCTAACCGCCGCTGAGCGCACGGACCTCATCCAGCAAATTGCTGATTTGCCGACCCAACTCACCGCCGCGGCCAAGGCCGTGGACGGCGTGGGCCTGGAGCGCCCCTACCGCCCCGGCGGCTGGAACGGCCGCCAGGTTATTCACCACGTGGCCGACTCGCACATGAACGCCTATGTGCGCTTCCGGCTGGCACTCACGGAAGATAACCCCACCATCAAGCCTTACGAAGAAGCGGCCTGGGCCGAGTTGCCCGACGTGGCGGCCTCGCCCATCACCGTGTCGCTCACGCTGCTGGAGGCGCTGCATTCGCGGTTTGTGAGCTTGCTGCACCACCTCACCGATGAGCAGTGGCAACGCACGTTTTATCATCCGGGCAACCAGCGCACGTCCACGCTGGAGCAGACGCTGGCGCTGTATGCCTGGCACGGACGGCACCACCTGGGGCATTTGCAACTGCTGTTGGCGTAAAAGCGAGTACCCCGAAGCTCCTGCTTCGGCCCGTTGAACAATTGATGTTCAGGCGGGCCGAAGCAGGAGCTTCGGGGTACTTGTTTTAGTGGCGCAGACTTTTAAATGCCGCCGCCGGACTCGCTTTCTTCGGCGAAAGCGGCCATGCCGCCTTCGGTTTCTTCATCCACGCGCTTAGCGGCGCGTACCAGACTGCTGCTGAAGATGAAGTCGCGCAGTTCGGGCACAGTGGCATTGAGGATTTCGTCTTTGGTGCCGTCCCAGAGTTTTTTGCCCTGGTGTAGGAAAATGATGTGCTCGCCGATTTCAATCACCGAGTTCATGTCGTGGGTCACGATGACGGTGGTGATGTTGTATTCGTGCGTGATTTCGTGAATCAGCTCGTCAATCTTGATGCTGGTGGCGGGGTCGAGGCCGGAGTTGGGCTCGTCGCAGAACAGGTAGGTACACTGCGGCGCAATGGCGCGGGCAATGCCGACGCGCTTTTTCATGCCGCCCGAAATTTCGGCAGGCATCTTTTTCCCGGCATTCTCAAGGCCCACGCGCTTGAGGCAAAACTCAACCCGCTCGCGGCGCTCCTCCGGGCTCATTTCGGGCGTCAGCATCTGGAGCGGAAACTCCACGTTTTCGGCCACGGTCATTGAGTCGAACAGGGCCGAGCCCTGGAACAGCATGCCGATTTTGCGGCGGATTTCCTGGCGGATGTCAATCTTGCTGTTGGTGTATACGGTGCCATCGAAGGTGATGGAACCGATGTCCGGCTTCATCAGGCCCACGATGCACTGCAGGAGCACGCTTTTGCCCGTGCCCGAACCGCCGAGCAGCAGGTTGCACTTCCCCGTTTCGAACGTGCACGTTACGCCCTTAAGCACTGGCGTGCCGTTGAATGATTTTTCGAGGTTGGATACTTCAATCATGGTAGTTGACAGTATGTGGTTGTCAGTTTTTATAATTATTCGAGTTCAATTGCCTATACCTGAATGAAAAACGGCAACGAACAACTGACAACTAAATCAGAGCAGCAACGCCGCCAGGGCGAAGTCGGCGATGAGGATGGCGATGATGGAGTTGGTCACGGCACCGGTGCTGGCCGCGCCGACTTCGAGGGCGCCGCCGGTGGTGAAATAGCCTTTGAAAGACGAGATGCCCGATACGAGGAAGGCAAATACTACCGCTTTGATAAGGGCAAAAAGGATGTTATAGGGAATGAAATCGGTGCGAATGCCTTCGATGTAGTCCTGGGCCGTCATCACGCCGGTGAGGGTGCCGGCCAGGTAGCCGCCCATGATTGATAGCAGCATGGCCATGATGACCAGCATGGGAAACATCAGCAACGCCGCTAGAATGCGCGGCAGCACCAGGTAAGACGTTGAATTAATGCCCATTACTTCGAGGGCTGAAATCTGCTCGGTGATGCGCATGGTGCCCAGGCCGCCGGCGATGCTGGAACCCACTTTGCCGGCCAGCACGATGCTGGTGATGGTGGGCGCGAGCTCCAGAATGGTCATTTCGCGCACCATGTAGCCGATGGTGGACTGCGGAATGAGCGGGTTGGTGAGGTTGTAGGCAATCTGCACGCAGGTAACGGCCCCGATAAAGGCCGACACGATGGAGACGATGAACACCGAATCGACCCCGATGAGAATGGCTTCGTCGATGGTGCGGTTCCAAAGCACCCGGAACCGCTCGGTGCGCGTGACCATGCCGCGCAGGAAAAGGACGAACGAGCCGAAAGTTGTTAGCATGAGGTATTGTTGAGAATTAAAAACCGAAGTTTGGGCCTTGGGGTTGCCACTAGAGACGATTACGGCGGCCCGGGACTTTACGTAAAACCAAGCGAAAACAGTGCAAACGAACGAAAAATTAATTGTCGTGACTGGCGGCAGCAAAGGTATTGGCCGCGCCATCGTATCGCGCTTTCTGCGGGCCGGCTACCCGGTGGCCACGTGCGCCCGCTCGGCCGCCGACCTGGCCGCCCTCACAACCGAAATGGCAGCCGATGTTCCCGGGGCTGCCCTGCACACGCAGCCGGCCGACCTCAGCCAGCCCGCCGACTGCGTCCGCTTCGCCGCTTTTGTGCTCAGCCTGAACCTGCCCGTGGAGGTGCTGGTGAACAACGCCGGTGCTTTCGTGCCCGGCCGCCTGCAGGACGAGCCCGCCGATGGCTCGCAACTACGCCAGATGCTGGCCGTGAACCTGCTCAGCGCCTACGACGTGACTTTGCCCCTGCTGCCTGGCTTCATTGCGCGCGGGCGCGGCCACATTTTCACCATCTGCTCCACGGCCAGCATCACGGCCTACCCCAACGGCGGCTCCTACGGCATTGCCAAGCACGCCCTGCTGGGCTTCACCAAAAACCTGCGCGAGGAGCTGAAGCCGGCCGGTGTGCGCGTGACGGCCGTGCTGCCCGGCCCCACCCTCACGGCCAGCTGGGCCGGCGTGGAGTTGCCCACGGAGCGGTTTGTACAAGCCGAGGACGTGGCCGAAGCGGTGTTTGGCACTTATTCACTCTCGCCCCACGCCGTGGTAGAGGAATTGCTGATTCGGCCGCAGCTGGGGGATTTGTAGAGACGCATAATTGCGTCTCGTGGTTGAACGATGACGTGTGAACGGTGCGGTGCCAGTCGTTCAACGACGAGACGCAATTATACGTCTCTACATTGTGCTGCCTTATTCCGCCTTCTTGCTGCCCCGGCCCGTCACCCGGATGTCGGTGGTAGCGGGCGGACCGCCGTAGTAGAGGGTGCCGTTGCCGGCCACGGTGCCGCCCACGATGTCGAGGGCGCGCACGTGGGCATCGCCGTCACTGTCGCGGGTCATGGTGAAGAAGCAGCGGCGGGCCGTCAATCCTTGCGCAAACAGGCGGCCGGAGCCGCCGAGGGTGAAATTCGTTTCGGTGGTGGAGCCGCGCACGGTGAGGTCGCCCAGCTCGTACTGGTCAAGGAAGAGCTGCTTGGCACGCACGGTGAGGTCGTAGTCGCCAGCGCCAATGAGGTGGAAGAAAATGGTATCCTGCACGAACTCGCCCACGGTGCTGCCGTTGCCCTGGCCGCGCAGAAACACGTTGGTGATGTGCGGCAGGTGCAGCGTCACTTCACGCGGCGAGTCGTAGCTGCGGGCCCAGTTGCACTTGCTGGTGTTGGCGATTTCGAGGCTGTTGCCCTTGCGGGTGAATTCGATGTCGCCAATCAGGTTCTCGCCGGCGCGCACTTCGGCGTAAGTTTGGCTGTCTTGCACCAGGCGCAGGTCCACATTGTCGAAAGCGGTGACGGTGGTGAGCCCGTCGGCCACTTCGCGGCGCTCGGTGATGATGGTGCCCGTGCTTTTCAGGCAATCGGTGCCGTGGCCAGGGCCGCAGGTGCTCAGGCCCACCGCCAAGGCTATGCCCAGCGCGCCTCGCAGCAGCCCGCGCATACTTCCAAACCCACCCAGGCCGCTAACTTGCGGCCGCAAACTCACGTTGCGCATATTTAGCCTTACTTTTCTCAAAGATAAATGGACCTAACCGGTAAAGTTGCCATCGTGACCGGCGCCAGCAAAGGAATTGGCCGCGCCACCGTCGAAGCCCTGCTGGCCCGCGGCGCGGCCGTGGCCGGCTGGGCCCGCAGCGCGCCTGAGGGGCTGGTGCACGACCGTTTCCAGTTTTTCGAGTGCGACGTGCAGGATGAACATTCCATCGCCGAAGCCTTCACCAACACCCAGCGCGAACTGGGCCCCGACATTCACGTGCTGGTGAACAACGCTGGCCTGGGCATCATGGGCGACGTGGACGGCTTCAAAACGGAAGACTGGAAGACGATGTTTAATACCAATGTGCTAGGCACTTTCCTGTGCACCCGCGCTGTGCTGCCGCAGATGAAAAAGCAGCACGCGGGCCACGTCGTAAACGTGGCCTCGCTGGCCGGCACGGCGGGCACCGCTGGCATGAGTGGCTACTGCGCCACCAAGTTTGCGGTGCGCGGCTTCTCAGATGCCTTGTTTAAGGAGCTGCGCCCGGCCGGCATCCGCGTGACCTGCGTTATGCCTGGCTCGGTCGAAACCAACTTCAACGGCAACGACCCCGGCCCCGCGCCCGACCCGCACAAGATGCAGCCCGAAGACATTGCCGCCGCCATTGTGCACGCCATCGAAGCGCCGGATACGACCATGATTTCGGAAATCCAGCTGCGGCCGGCGCAGGTCAAAAATTAGTGCTTGGTGCACGGTGCTTCGTGCTTGGCACCAATAAGGCAAGCACTAACAAACCAAGCACCACGCACCAACAACCAAGCACCAACCTATGGTAGAAATCGAAAACCTGACCAAAACCTACGGCACTCAAAACGCCGTGGACAACATCAGCTTCACGGCGGGCAAGGGCGAAATTGTGGGCTTCCTCGGGCCGAACGGCGCGGGCAAGAGCACCACGATGAAAATTGCCACCGGCTACCTTCCCCCCACCGCCGGCACCGTGCGTGTGGCCGGCCACGACGTGCTCACCGACAGCCTGGCCGTGCGCCGCCACGTGGGCTACCTGCCCGAGCACAACCCGCTCTACCTGGACATGTACGTGCACGAGTACCTTGAATTCATCGGCTCGGTGCACGGGCTAAGCGGGGCGGGCCTGCGCAACCGTGTGGCCGAGTTGGTGCGCCGCGTGGGACTCAGCCGGGAGCAGAACAAGCAAATTGGCGCGCTTAGCAAGGGCTACCGGCAGCGCGTGGGCCTGGCCCAGGCCATGATTCACGACCCTGACGTGCTCATCCTCGACGAGCCCACCACCGGCCTCGACCCCAACCAGATTTTGGAAATCCGCCAGC
Organism: Hymenobacter monticola; assembly: GCF_022811645.1. NCBI lineage: Bacteria > Pseudomonadati > Bacteroidota > Cytophagia > Cytophagales > Hymenobacteraceae > Hymenobacter > Hymenobacter monticola. The sequence continues at coordinate 4,845,330 of NZ_CP094534.1, forward strand.
TCATCCGCGAAGTGGGCGAGGATAAAACCGTCATTTTCAGCACCCACATTCTGCCCGAAGTCACGGCCCTGTGCTCCCGCGTGCTCATCATCAGCCGCGGCAAGCTGGTGGCCGACAGCCCGGTGGCCGAGCTGGCCGCCCGCGCCGCCGGCGAAACCATTGTGCGCGCCGAGTTTGAAGGCGCGGTTGACACCGCGAAGCTGGCGCAATTGCCCAATGTGCGCAACGTGGAGCTTGGCCCCGGCGGCGCGGTGCTGCTACGGACGGCCCCGGGCACCGATGTGCGCGCGGCCGTTTCGCGCCTGGCAGGCCAGGAAGGCTGGATTCTGCTGGGGCTGCGGCAGGAGCACCAGAGTTTGGAAGAAGTGTTTGGGGAGTTGACGAAGTAGAACAATTTAATCGCCTGTCATCCTGAGCTTGCGAAGGACCTTACGACGGGCGTACAGCTTGCAGTAAATCATTTGATTTATTTGACATCAGCCTGAAAAAGCAGACTTGACAAGGTCCTTCGCTGCGCTCAGGATGACAAACGATTAAAGATGCTTACCATCCTTCAAAAAGAATTCAATGCCTTCCTGAACTCCCCCGTGGCCTACGTGGTACTGGGGGTTTTCCTGGTGGCAACGGGCCTGTTCGTCTGGGTTTTCCCCGATAGCAGCGTGCTCGACTACGGCTACGCCGACCTGCAGACGCTGTTCAACCTGGCGCCGTGGATTTTCCTGTTCCTGATTCCGGCCCTCACCATGCGCACGTTTGCCGAGGAAAAGAAGGCCGGCACCATTGAGCTGCTACTGACACGGCCGCTAACGGACGGGCAGATTATCGGGGGCAAGTACTTGGCCTGCCTGCTGCTGGCGCTGCTGGCGCTGGTGCCCACGCTGCTTTATTACTACTCGGTGTACAAGCTGGGCAGCCCCGAAGGCAACATCGATTCGGCCGCGACGGTGGGTTCTTATCTGGGGCTGGCGCTGCTGGCAGCGGTATTTGCGGCCATCGGCGTGCTGGCCTCAGCCCTCACGCGCGACCAGATTATTGCGTTTCTGGTGGCAGTGGTGGGCTGCTTTCTGGTGTATTCGGGCTTCGATTCGCTGGCCTCGGTGCTGCAAGGCAGTTCGGCCTACTACGTGAGCCAGCTGGGCATTGCGGCGCACTACCGCGACCTGAGCAAGGGGCTGGTTGATTCGCGCGACCTGGTTTATTTCTTTAGCGTAGTGGCCGTGGCGTTGCAGGCCACGCGCTTAGCCTTACGGAGCCGCAACTGGTAATGGAAAATACGTTGACTACTCCATCGGCTTCGGCGGCAGCCCCATCTTCGCGCAAGCAGCGCGACCTGCTCACGTTTGCCGCCATCATCGGCGGGCTACTGCTGTTCAATTTCATTGCCCAGCGCCTGTTCTTCCGGCTCGATTTGACCGAGGAGAAGCGCTACACCATGTCGCCAGCCACCAAGCAGCTGCTGCGCGACCTCAAGCAGCCGGTCACCGTCACGGTGTACCTCACCGGCGATTTCCCGCCCGCCTTCCGCCGACTGGAGAAGGGCGTGCGCGAAACCCTGAACGAATTCCAGGTGTACGGCGGGGCCAATCTGAACTACATTTTCATCGACCCCAGCGCCGGTAGCACCGAAGCCGCGCGCAATGCCTTCTACACCTCGCTCTTCAAAAAAGGGCTGAAACCCACCAACCTCGGCGCCACCGAAAACGGCAAGCGCGTTGAGAAAATCATCTTCCCCTGGGCGGTGGTGAGTGTGGGGGGAAAAGAAAAAAACGTGCTGCTGCTGCGCGGCAACCAGGCCGCCCCGGCCGATGTGCGCCTCAACCAAAGCATCGAAGGGCTGGAATATGAGCTGGCCAGTACCATTCGGGCCCTGGTGCCGGCCCTGCGTAAGCGCATTGGCGTGGTAGAAGGCCACGGCGAGCTGACCAACGTGCAGGCCGGCGATATCCTCGGCACCTGGCAACAGCAGTACGACGTGTTTCGCGTGACGCTGAGCAAGGTGAAAGACCTTAGCGCCCTCGACGCAATTGTGGTGGCCCAGCCCAAAACGCCCTATTCCGAAGACGACAAGTATAAGCTCGACCAGTTTATCACGCAGGGCGGCCGGGCCCTGTTTTTTGTGGATGCCCTACGGGTGGACCTCGACAGCGTGAGCCGCAACGGCGTGGCCCTGGCGACGCCCTACAACCTCAACCTCGACGACCTGTTCTTCAAATATGGCCTGCGCCTGAACCAGAACCTGCTGCTCGACCTCAACAGCGGACAGATTCCGCTCGTGACGGGCATGGACGGCAACAAGCCCAAAATCGAGCCCATGCCCTGGCAGCTCTACCCGCTTATCAACCGCTTCAGCCCCCACCCCATCACCCGCAACCTTGATGCGGTGTATATGAAATTTGTGAGCAATATGGACACGGTGAAGGCCACCGGCATCCGCAAAACGCCGCTGCTCAGCACCTCGCGCTACACCCGCGTGCTGCCCGCCCCGGTGCCCATCAACTTCAACGACGCCCGTCTGGAACCCAACCCCAAGCTTTATCAAAAGGGCTTCCAGCCGGTGGGCTACTTGCTCGAAGGCCAGTTCACCTCACTCTTCGCCAACCGCGCCCGACCCGGCACCCTGCAGTTCCAGCCCGAGAAGCCGGCCAACGCCCGGCCCAGCAAAATTCTGGTCGTGTCCGATGGCGACTTCATCCGTTCCGACGTGGACCCCAAAACCGGCAACCCCTACCGCCTGGGCTTCGACCGCCTCGCCAACACCGAATTTGCCAACCGCGAGCTGGTGCTCAACGCCACCGACTACCTGCTCGACGAAACCGGCCTCATCGCTGTGCGCGGCAAGCAAATCACCCTTCGCCCCCTCGACAAGGTGAAGCTGGCCGAGCAGCGCCGTCGCTGGCAGTTGCTCAACATCGGCGCGCCGCTGGCCTTACTGGCTGTGTTCGGGGCTGTGCGGGCGTGGCGGCGCAAGCGGCGCTATGCATCATTTGCGGCGTAGTTGCTTAGAACGAAATCACGTCGTCGACCACGAAGGTGGATAGCACGGCATGCAGGCCGGCATCAGTGTGCTGGCTCGGCTGGTTCAGGTAGCCGTCTTTTGCGGGGTCGACATAGCCTTGCAGGTGGATAAATTCCTCGGGTTTCAAGGCTTTGAAGCCCATGGACCACTGCGAAAAATGGCGCCCTGCAATGGGACCGTCGGATAGTTTCACCACCCGGCCGTGTCGCGCATCCTGCGCAATGCGATTAAAAATATAGTACACTTCCTCCTTCGGGCCTTCCAGCACCTGCATGATGTCGCCGTTGCTATAGAGCAGGAGCCCGGTCAGGTCGTGCCCGTGGTTCCAGGCGCGCGACTGAGCAAGCAGTGCAGTCAATTCGGCTTCGTTTAGCCCGGTGGTAGCCGCGCTTTGGTACACTAGGTGGTGTAGCGTGGTCATGAAGAAAAGGTATACATTGAAGCAACAAATAACTTCGCTTGCCGGAATGTGCACAATGGCTGAGGTTAAATTAATCAGTTCATTGGTCTTACCCAACAATGAGTGCAAGCCTGTTTCGGGCAGACATTTCCCCTGCTGCTTTGTGCCGTAAAACGTCTTCTGCCAATCCCCACGCTCGCTTCCAAACGCCAGCCCCACCGCCTATCTTTGCCCTCCCTTAGCCCCAACCCTAGCCTCGCACCATGAAATTCATAGTATCCTCCTCCGCACTGCTCAAGCAGCTGCAAAGCATCAACGGCGTGGTTACGAACAACCCCGTGGTGCCCATTTTGGAGAACTTTCTCTTTGAGATTGAGGCCGGTAAGCTCACCATCACCGCCTCCGACCTGGAGACGAGCATGATTACCGAGCTGCCCGTGGAGGCCCGCGACACCGGCCGCATTGCCGCGCCCGCCCGCATCCTGCTCGACACCCTTAAGAACCTGCCCGACCAGCCCGTGACCTTCACGCTGGACGAGGAAACCTACACCATCGAAATCAGCTCCTCGAACGGCCGCTACAAGCTGGCCGGCGAGAACGCCGCCGACTTCCCCCGCGTGCCGGTGGTGAAGGGCTCGGCCCCGATTGAGATGCCGTCTTCGTCGCTGTCGCGCGCCATCAACAAAACCATCTTCGCGGTGAGCACCGACGAGCTGCGCCCGGCCATGACCGGCATTCTGGTGCAGCTTTCGGACGCGCAGGTGACCTTCGTGGCCACCGACGGCCACCGCCTGCTGCGCTACCGCCGCCAGGACGTGGGCGCCGGCCAAACCGCCAACCTCATCATTCCGCGCAAAGCCTTCAACCTGCTGAAAGGCACGCTGCCCTCGGAGGCCACGCCGGTGAAGATGGAGTTCAACCAAAGCAACGCCTTTTTCTCCTTCAACCAGATGCGCCTCGTGTGCCGCCTGATTGACGAGCGGTACCCGGACTACGAGAACGTAATTCCGGTGAGCAACCCCAACAAGCTGATTATCAACCGCGCCGAGCTACTGAATTCGGTGCGCCGCATCAGCATCTACTCCAACAAAACCACCCACCAGGTGCGCCTGCGCCTGGCCGGCTCCGAGTTGGTGGTTTCGGCCGAGGACCTGGATTTCAGCAACGAAGCCAAAGAAACGCTGGCCTGCCAGTATGACGGCGAGGACATGGAAATCGGCTTCAACGCCCGCTTCCTGATTGAGATGCTGTCGAACATCGACTCCGAGGAAATCACCCTGGAGCTGAGCACGCCCAACCGCGCTGGCTTGCTCATGCCCACCACCCCCGACGACAACGAAAGCATCCTGATGCTGGTGATGCCGGTGATGCTGAACAACTACGTTTAACCTTTTGCCTCTAAAACTGTCATCCTGAGCGCCGCGAAGGACCTTATCCCCGCCGAACGATTTTCGTTCTAGCTTGATAAGGTCCTTCGCGGCACTCAGGATGACAACTTTTTACCCCTTATGAAAAAATCAGAAATCCGTTTCAGCATCGCGCTGGATGACAATAAAGTACCCGAAGCCATCAGCTGGTCGGCCACCGATGCGGGGCCGGATATTCACTTCGCCAAAGCCATCAACATTGCCCTGTGGGACCGGGAGCAGGTGGGCACCATGAAAATCGACCTCTGGACCAAGGACATGCCCGTGGACGAGATGAAGCGCTTCGTGGTGGATAACATCGGCTCGATGGCTGAGAACATTGTGACGGCCACCGACGACAAGGAAATGGCTACCCGCATGCGGGCCCTCTGCAAGGAATTGTCGGAGTACCTCGACAAGCAGGAACAAGGCCAGTAAGCCCATAGGGTAGCTTCAGCTTGCGCCTTTACTTACACTCCGAATGCAAAAAGCCCCGCCGGCAGTGCCAGCGGGGCTTTTCTATTTTACGACGCAAGCCAAAGCGAATACGCTAACCTTAACGGGCATTGCGACCCAAATTGCCAGCGGGGCGATTAGGCCGGTCGGCTGCGGGCGTGATGGTAGCGTCATTGGCGCGAGCAGGAGCCGGGTTCTGCACCGAGTTGGTGAGCAGGATGCTGGCCGACTGCGCGGCGTAGTCTTTATCGTACTTATAGTAATTGGAGCGGGACCCGAAATAGCTGCTGTACTGGTCATTGCTGAGCACAGCCATCAGTTCCTGGTCACGCTCTTTGCACACGCCGTTGCACTCTTGGTCAATCAGGCGCTGGTTGCCGGCGTTTTTGCGCTCGATGGCGGCCATCTTAGCCACCTTATCAGCGTTGATGGCGCGGAGTCTGGTGGCTTGGTAGTTGTTCAGGTGCAGGTCGCGCACCATGTGGTTGCTGAGCCGGTCGGCCCGCTCGGCCACGGGGTTGAGGCGGGGGCTGGACTGGGTTTTGTCCTGCGGCTGCACGGTAGACGTGCGGGGGGCTTGCTGGGCAGCGGCCGAGCCGCCGGCCAACAGGGCCAAAAACAAGGAAGCAAATGCTGTTTTCGTCGTCATCGTCGTAGGGGCTTTGGTAACACTTACGCAAGGACCGGGCCAGAGGAAAGGAAGCCCAGCGTAGGTTTTAAACGTAGCTTCCGCGCTTCCGGTTCGGTTTTATCCGGTTTACATAGCCCCAGTCGAATATGCTACCACTGGTTTTTCCACATCATCGACTCCACGGGTTTGTCGCTGCGGTCGTTGTATTTGGCGTTTTGCTTGCGGTTGTAAAACGTTTCTACATCGCCCTGCACGGTGAAATAAATGAGCTGGCCAATGGGCATGTTGCGGTATACCCGCACGGGCATTGATACGCTGATTTCCAGCGTCCAATGGTTACAGAAACCCACGTCGCCCTTGCCAGCCGTGGCGTGAATGTCGATGCCCAGGCGGCCCACGCTGCTCTTACCTTCGAGGAAGGGCACGGTGGCGTGGGTTTCGGTGTACTCCTGCGTCACGCCGAGGTAGAGGCGGCCGGGCTCCAGCACGAAGCCTTCGTCTTCGGGGATTTCGAAGGTATCGATTTCGTTGTGCTTGCGCGCGTCCAGCACTGCGTCGCGGTAGGTGGACAGGTACTTGCCCAGGTGCACGTCGTACGAATTGGTACCCAGGCAGCTACGGTCGTAGGGCTCGATGACGATGGTGCCTTTTTCGATTTCCGCAAGGATTTGCTGGTCGGTAAGAATCATGTAGTTGGGGCGACGAGGTTGAGGACCGTCATGCAGAGCGCAGCGAAGCATCTCGCGTGCGAAAGTGGTTCAAACGATTGGATGGCGTTGCGCACGCGAGATGCTTCGCTGCGCTCTGCATGACGAACTGCCGGACTGCCTAATTAGTCATCGTCGTGATGGCGGGTCGGGCCACTGGGCTCTAGGTCGTCGTCCTCGTCGTCCTCGTAGCTGTCTTCGCGCAGTCCTTGTGAGCGTTCGGGCCGCAGCCGGCTGGCGAAGCTGCGCGGTTCGGGTTCGGGCTCCGGGTCGGCGGCCAGGTTGTTGATGCGGCGGCTCATGGCCGGCAACACGCTGGTAGTGAGATACAACAAGGTCAGCAGACTACCCAGGCTGAAGAGCAGCGTGAAATAGTCGAGCCAATCGTGGCGCGGGGCAGCGCCGGGCGCTTCGGCTACCACGGGCGTGCTGGTGAGGGGCGCTTCCTCGGAGCGGACGGGCGCCTCTACTTCTTCGCTGCCGGCGTTGGCGGTGGTCAGCGGAGCTGATACGGGTGCCTCGGGCTGGGCTTCGGTTTCGGCGGCTTGGGCGGCGGGGCCGGCGGGTTGGCCGGAATCGTTGAACTGGGCGCTGGCCTGCTGGATGAGGCGCTGCTCGGCCCGGATGAGGGCCACCCGCTCGTCGCGCGGCAGGTTGTGAATGAAGAACTCGAAGTTCTTGTCGAGCAGCACCGATTTCAGCTGTTTCTCAAACTCCGCCAGCGTCATGGGTCCGTTGCCGAAGCGGTTTTTGTATCGCTCGGCAATGCCGTTGTAATTCATAAACAGCTGCTTGAGCGCAGCATTGGTGCCGAAGCCGTCGAACTGCCGGCGGGCGGCGGCGGTGCGCAGCGTGAGCGGAAACTTGCCCCGGGTGAACGACTTGTCGTACACCGTTTCCATGGTGCGGAAGTTCAGTTCATCGATGGTTTTGTCGAAGAGGCGCTTGTTGGCCTGAGCGGGCGTTTCGGCCTGCGCCAGCGGCCCGAGGAGCAGCAGCAAGGCCAGCAAAAGCTGTTTTACCATGGGGCAAAGTTATGGCGCAAGGTTTCGCAAGGTGAAAAAAGGTTTCGCAAGGTTCGAGCACATGCTCATTATCCTTCGAAAAAAGACGTAGCCGGCCCTTGCGAAACCTCTTTTCACCTTGCGAAACCTTGCGCTATGCGGCGCGATGGGCTTCAATCAGCGACTCGCGGCAGGCTTTCAGGTACATTTCCACCAGCTCGTCGGTGATGGCCGTGGATACGAACAGGGCCTCAAACTGTGAGGGCGCCAGGTAGATGCCGCGCTCCAGCATGGCATGGAAGTAGCGGCCGAACGCGGCCGTATCGCACATCTTGGCGTCGTCGAGGTTGGTGACGGGCTCGCTGGTGAAAAACAGGCTGAACATGGAGCCCACGCGGTTGACGGTGTAGTTCAGGCCCAGCTCGGCGCCAATCTGGCGGGTGCCGTCGGCGAGGCGGGCGCTGCTGGCTTCGAGGGCCGTGTAGAGCTCGGGGTGCTCGTGCAGGTAGCGCAGCTGGGCCATGCCCGCGGCCGTGGCCATGGGGTTGCCGGAGAGCGTGCCGGCCTGGTACACCTTGCCGGCGGGCGCCACGCAGTTCATGATGTCTTCGCGGCCACCGTAGGCGCCCACGGGCAGGCCACCGCCAATGATTTTGCCCAGCGTCGTCATGTCGGCCGTGATGCCGTAGAGCTCCTGCGCGCCGCCCGGCGCGAGGCGGAAGCCGGTCATTACCTCATCGAAAATAAGAACGATGCCGTGCTCGGTGCACAGGTTGCGCAGGGCTGGCAGGAAGTTTTCGGCCGGGGCCACGAGGCCCATGTTGCCCACCACGGGCTCCAGGATGAGGGCGGCAATCTGGCCGGGGTTGGCGGCAATGAGGGCTTCGACGGCGGGCAGGTCGTTGTAGGGCGCGGTGAGGGTGTCCTGGGCTACGCCCTGCGTCACGCCGGCCGAGTCGGGCTCGCCGGCGGTGAGGGCGCCGCTGCCGGCCGCAATCAGGAAGGCGTCGCCGTGGCCGTGGTAGCAGCCTTCAAACTTGATGATTTTGTTGCGGCCCGTGTAGCCGCGGGCGGCCCGAATGGCCGACATGCAAGCTTCGGTACCCGAGTTCACGAGGCGCACTTTCTCAATGCTGGGCACCATCTTCCGAATCAATTCGGCCATCTCTACCTCGCGGTTGGTGGGGGCACCGAAGCTGAGCGAGTGCGGCAGCGCCTCCCGCACGGCATCGAGCACCACCTCGGGGGCGTGGCCCAGTATCATCGGGCCCCAAGAGTTGATGAAGTCGACGTAGCGGTTGCCGTCCACGTCGGTGAGCCAGGCACCGTGGGCGCTCTGCATGAACACCGGCGAGCCGCCCACCGAGCGGAAGGCCCGCACCGGGGAGTTGACACCGCCGGGAATAAGGGTTTTGGCGCGTTCGAAGTGGGCAGCGGATGTGGTGAGGTTGAGCATCTAAATAAGGGGTGAGTTTTGAATGTTGAGGGTTGAGTTTAGAAGGACGAGTTTGAAAGCGGAGTGAAGGCGGGCACAGCCGTAACCGGCCGCAAAACTCAACCCTCAACATTCAAAACTCAACCCTTCAATCACCGCAGCACCTGCAGCTCCAGGTTGCTGAGCTTCACGATGGGCACCACCTGGTTGTCGTGGGCGCCATTGGCGTAGTTTATGCCGTCGAAGATGGCGCCGGACGTGAGGCCGGCGCTGGATAGGCTGGTCTGAAAAGCGGGGCCGTACTGGAACAGCGCGGTGCCGAAATACATCAGCAGCTCAAAGCCCTGGCTGGCAAAAAGGGACGGCGGTAGGTGCTGCTTTTGCAAGTAAAGCTGCCGGAACCGACGGAAACCTGGGCCTTGCTCGTCGTAGTACTTGGGCTGGATGAAGTACACGCCCGGCGCCCCGAGCTGCGACACGTCGAGGCGCGGGTTGTCGAGCCAGGAGCCGGGGGCCAGCAGCGGTACGCGCGTGGCGGCGGGCTGCTGCTGCCACTGCGTGAAAGTGTAGGGCCCGAGCCGGCGGTTGTCGGAAAACACCATCAGGTGGCTGGCGTTGGGCAGGTCGAGGGCAGCAAAGGCCGTGCTCAGGCTTTCGTCCACGTCGGGATTGAAGCGGCGGAGCAGGCCGATTCTGCCGCCCTGGGTTTCGTACTCGGTCTTGTAATTATTGGCAAAGGCGGCGTCGTCTTTGCTGTCTTCGTGCAGCAGCACGCCGGGCTTTCCGCCGCCAAACGACGTGAGCGCAAACTGCGCGGCCACCCGCCCCTGGGTGGCGGTGCTGGGCGAAAACAAGTAGTGCCAGGGGTTGTCGACCACCAAATCGCCGTCTTGCGAAAGTGGATTTACGCACACAATCTGGTGCTCGCGGGCGTAGCGGCCCAGCAGCTTGGCCCCCGACTTGTATATCGGCCCGATAAGCAAATCCATGCCCGCCAGCTCGGGCAGGGCCAGCACCTGCTTCAGGGTCAGGGTGTCGGCACCGGTGTCGTAGGCATAAAGCTGAAGCGGCCGGCCGGCGCGCTGCAGGCTGTCCTGGGCCAGGCGCAGGCCGGCGTAGAGGTCGGTTACAAACTGGTTTTTGCGCACCGTCTGCCAGCTGGGGTCGCTGAGTTCGAAGGGCAGCAGCACGGCCACGTTGTAGCTGCTTTTCTTGGCAACGGTGCGCGGGCGTGGCGTGTAGCGGCTGCGGTCGAGGCTGAATTTGGTGATGAGGTCGTTGAGCTGGCCCTGGTCGGCCTCGGTGTAGGCACCGCCGAACACCAGGCGGTCGGCATAGGCGCGGCCCAGGGTGGCGTCGTCGGGGTAGCGGCGCAGGTTGCGCAGCCAGGTGTTGCGCTCCTTGATGCGCGGCAGGTAGGTGGCCTTCATGGCCTCGCGCTCGGGCCCAAACTTGCCGGCGGGCAGCAGTGACAAGGTTTTCAGGGCCGTGTCGTAGTCTTCCTGCTCGAAGGAAACCTGGCCTTGCAGCAGCAGCGCGTCGGGCAGGTTGGGGTAAGTGGGGTACTCGGTGCGCAGCAGGTTAAGCAGCTGCTCGGCCTCGGGCCACTGCTTGAGGCGGGCGGCAGCCACGGCGGCCAGGTAGGCGGCATCGGCCCCGCGAGCGAAGCGGGCGGTGGGCTGGGCCAGCGGCTCCAGCTGGGCCAGGGCAGCGGCGTAATTGCCCTGGTCGAGCTGGGCTTTGGCGGTGCGGTAGCGCGCGGCCGGGTCGGCGGCGGGGGCAGCGGGACGCGGGGCGGCGGGGCGGGGTTTGGCCGGCGTCTGGGCCAGGGCGGGTGCGCTCAGCAGCAGGCCGGCCACCAGCCACTTAAAGGAAGTATGCCGCGTAAAAGGAAATAACATCAAGCCAGGGAAAGCGCTTTCTTACAGGGAAAGCAACGCAAAATTAGCCACAAAAGCGGGCGTCCGGCCCGATGCAGCACCGCGGCCTATACGCAACCCCGGGCCCGGGGCGTTATCTTTCCTCTCCTAACCCTTGCCGCCTGCCGTGTTGCTCACCTCCGCCCTCCCCCTCTCGCGCACCCGCCTCACGCTCATGTTCGTGCTGGCCGCCTCGCTCACGCTCAGCTTCCTGCTGGTAGTGGGCCGCGTGGTCATGACGGGGCACCTCACTTTCCTGTTCCTGCTCTGGAATCTGTTCCTGGCCGTTATACCATTCGCTTTGAGCACTTTGCTGGGCATTTCCAAGGGCCCGCTGCAAACGCGCATGCTGGTGCCGGTTGGCGCGGCGTGGCTGCTCTTTTTCCCCAACGCGCCCTACATCCTCACCGACCTGTTCCACCTAGACTCGCGCCCCGGTGTGCCGCTGTGGTACGATTTGGCCCTCATTCTGACCTGCGCCTGGAACGGTCTGATGCTGGCCTACGCCTCGCTGTCGGACATGCAGCGTCTGGTGCAGGAGCGGCTGGGCTTCTGGGCGGGCTGGGGGTTTGCCACGGTAGCGCTGCTGCTCAGCAGCTTCGGCATCTACCTGGGCCGCTATCTGCGCTTCAACTCCTGGGACGTGCTAACCAACCCGCTCACGCTGTTCTACGACATCGTGAACCGCATTCTGCACCCCTTCTCCTTTCCGGGTACCTGGGGCGTGACGTTGGTTTTCGGGCTGTTCTTGCTGGTGGGCTACGGCACGGTGCGGCTGCTGGGCCGGGCGCAGGCCGAATCATAGCTTCTTAAAATGGGAGAAAAGCGGGTCTTTATGAGCCATTCTAATACCTGACCCATCTTTTCTGACAATTACTGCCCGTCCAGGCAAATCAGATTGACGCTGCCTTGAAGTCAAGCCTTCCGGTTTTACTCGCGTTGACAAAAAGCCAACATCCCAGTTGTCCTCATCTTCACTCAGGCAAAATGCTTTAGGATGAAGGGTGTTATGTCTTCGAGAAAGCATCACATCCAGCTTTTTCTCAAGGCCATCGAACAGCTCATAACTCAATTTGGACTTATCTGCAGGCGTTGATGTGTAGCCGTTTTCTTTGATGAACTCCTCCGCCTGAATTATCGCCTGTGCTTTAGTCACACCATTCTGTGATTGCAGGCCAAAGGAATTAACTGCTAATCCCGCAACAATTGCGAAAGGAATTATAAAGGCTGGGATAGCCTTGAGCATTATTGGGTTGGCCATTATAATCAAGTTGCATTATAGACTCCCACAACGAATTACGAAGCTGCCAATTTAGCCTCGTGCGTCAATAGATATAACTCAATAATTTGTTCTATCTACCTTCCCTCACTACCGTCCACCAATACCATAGGCCCGACGGCCCCAGCAACAACCCCAGCGAAACAGGCAGCGACCACATCCCCAGCTCCGCGGCTCGCCCGGCAGCCACTTGCCCCGTTTCATGCAGCATCTGCAGAAACACCAGCACCAGTCCGATTCTGAAACCGCGGGGCACCCGGATGGCACCGCGGTATTGGCCAAGCGCATTGGCCGGCGTGATGGTGACGGAATAATTCAGCTTGTGCGGGGATTTGTTCACGGCGTTAGTTACCGCCGTCATAGCCGCAAACAAAGCGGTGGCCACCAGCGCCATTGCCACCAGGGTGCCCTTTTCGCCGTAGCGGTCGGGTTGGCCTGCGCCGTTGAAGTGGACGGGGATGGTATCGGGCAAATAGATGAAGTACCACATAGTCAAGGCCCACAGCAGGGCCAGCGCGCCCCAGGCGGTTAGGTCGGCAGCGCGTTCGGCTGCCGTTGGGGGCACTGCAATTTTTGGTCTGCTTTCCATGCGGCAGTGGGGATGGTGGCTGCGGTTGTATCGGCTGTTTTATCGCCACTAGTAATCAGGCGTTACCAAACGGCCGCTACCAACACGGCCTCAATCAGCAAGGAGGCGCAGCGTTTTCTCATCCCGGGAGCCGCCATAAAACTTATCCAGCACCTGCTGGAAAACCGACGGCGCGTCAGGCAATGCCGCAAACAGCGTCATCGAAGATTTGAGCTTCATGTCATCGGGGCTGCCGAAAATGGCGTAGGCGTCGTTCGATTTCAAGCCCAGCAGCGCGGCGCTGATTTCCCGCAGCCGCTGGCCCAGCACCGGGTGCGCGGCGTATGCCTCGGCCTCTTGCTGGTCTTTTATGGCAAAGAAGCGAGCGGTTTCGCTCAGCCCCAGTCCCTGGATTTGGGGGAAGACGTACCACATCCAGTGGGTGCGTTTGCGACCATTCTTAATTTCAGCCAAGGCGTCGTGGTAGTTGCTGGCTTGTGCGTCGAGGAATCGGGCTAAGGGATTGTTCATGCTGTTTCGTTGGAGTCATCTGGCGGTTCAAAACTGGTACGGATAATAAACGGCAAGAAGCCAGCATCAATCGAAACCAGTGTTTCATCCGTGGCTTTGGGCAGGTTACGCGAGGTCATTAAACGACGGACGGGGCCTGTCCCGGCTTATCGGTGATTGTAATCATTGCAATGGCGCCAACTTCCGGACGGAGGCCGGCCCCGCCCCTGCGTCGTTTAACGACGCCCAGCCAACCACTCCCCCACACGCGCCGTAGCTTCGTGCCTGCTAAAAGACGCCCTTCGCTCGCATGAACAAACTCCTACCGCTCGGCCTGCTGGCCCTACTGCCTGGCCTGGCCCTGGCCCAACGCCCCGCCAAGTCCAAAACCAAGCCGGCCGCGCTGCCCAAAGCTGCCACTGGCCCCTATTTCCAGCAGGAAGTCAATTATTCCATCGATGTGAAGCTGGATGATAAAACCCACCAGCTGCGCGGCCGCGAGGAACTGACCTACCTCAACAACTCGCCCCAGGCCCTCACCTTCATTTGGTTCCACCTCTGGCCCAACGCCTACCGCGACAACAACACCGCCTTCGGCCGCGAGCAGAAGCGGCAGGGCAGCCGCAAGTTTCTGTTTGCCAAGCCCGACGAGCGGGGCTTTATCGACAGCCTCGCCTTTCAGGTGAACGGGCAGCCGGCCAAGCTCGAATTCGACCCCGAAAACCCCGACATTGCCAAGCTGCTGCTGCCACAGGCGCTGGCGCCGGGCGCCACGGCCACCATTGCCACGCCGTTTCGGGTGAAGGTGCCGGGCTCGTTTTCGCGGATGGGGCACGTAGGGCAGAGCTACCAGATTTCGCAGTGGTACCCCAAGCCGGCGGTGCTGGACCGGCGCGGCTGGCACCCCATCCCCTACCTCAGTCAGGGCGAGTTTTACTCCGAGTACGGCTCGTTTGACGTGAGCATCACCCTGCCCAGCAACTACACCGTGGGCGCCACCGGCGTGCTGCAAAACCCCGACGAGCAGGCCCGGATGGCCGGCCTGGCCGCGGCCACGGCCGCTAAGAAAACGGCCGACGACTTCGGCAAGGACCTGGCTTTCCCGGCCTCGGCGCCCACCACCAAAACCCTGCGCTACAAGCAAGACCGGGTGCACGACTTCGCCTGGTTTGCCGACAAGCGCTTCAACGTGTTGCGCGACTCCGTGCAGCTGCCCTCGGGCCGCGTGGTGACGTCGTGGGTGCTTTTTACCAACCGGCAGGCCGAGCGGTGGATTAAGGGCCTGCAGGAAGTGAATGACGCCCTCACCAACTACTCGAAATGGGTGGGCGAATATCCCTACGCCAGCGCCACAGCCGTGGACGGTGCCCTGACGGCCGGCTCCGGCATGGAGTACCCCATGGTGACCGTGACCGAGCCCGACGCCATTGTGCACGAGGTGGGCCACAACTGGTTCTACGGCATTCTGGGCTCGAATGAGCGGGACTTTCCGTGGATGGACGAGGGCATGAACACCTACGTGCAGACCCGCGTGGAGGAACTCACCAACCCGCAGGCCAGCATGTTGGCCGACCTCCAGAAAATCAAGCCCGTGGCCAACGCCTTCGGGCTCGAAAACCTGCCGGGCCCGGCCCTGAGCATGCTGCCCTACCAGATGCTGGCCACCCGCGGCCTGGCCCAGCCGGTGCAGGGCCCCACCTCGGCCGACTACACCCAAATAAACTACGCGGCCACTGTGTACTACAAAACGGCCGTGGCCATGAAATACCTGGCCGGCTACTTGGGCCAGGAGAAATTCGACGCCGCCATGCACCTCTACTACACGCGCTGGCAGTTCAAGCACCCCTACCCCGAAGACATGCAGGCCATGTTTGAGGAAAGCACGGGGCAAAAGCTGGGCTGGTTTTTCCGCGACTTCCTGACCACCGCCCAGCCCTACGAGGCCGACCTAAGCGCTGTGGCCGTGTTCAACGACGTGGTGAAGGTGCTGGTGCGCACCGAATCGGAAAAGCCGTGGTCGGTGCCCGTGTCCACGGTCGACGCCCAAAATAACATCCTCGAAACCCTCTGGACCACGCCCTTCGGCAACACCGACCCCAACGCCGACGAGGAAGTAACCAGCCAGCTCAATTTCAAGCGCGACAACGCGGTGGCCGTGGTGGTCGACGCCGGCTACCTGGCCCCGCAGCTGAATCGTCGCAACGACCGGCTGCGCCTCGAAAACGGCCCGCGCGACCGGTCGGAGCCCATTCGCCTGCGCCCGCTGTTCAGTGTGGAGCGCTGGGACAAGGCCACCGTGAACTGGCTGCCCGTGGTGGGGGCCAACACTTCCGATAAGTTCATGCTTGGGGCTGCCTTCTACAATAGCCTCATTGCACCCAAAAAGCTGCAGTACCTGGCCATGCCCATGTACAGCTTCAACCGCAACGAGCTCAACGGCATCGGCCGCCTGCAGCTGAACTCGCGGCCCCAGCGCGGCGCCCGGCAGTTCATCACGGCCCTCACCGTGCAGCGCTTCGAGCGCTATTTCAAGACCGAGCCCAGCTTCACCTTCGTGCTGCCGCACCGCATCGGCTACCTGCCGCAGCACCAGATTCAGGTGGCGTTTACGTCCGTAACGGACCAGGACCGCAACCGCACCAGCAGCATCACCACGGGCGAATACTCGGTGCGTCACGACAACGCCATCAACAGCTGGTCGGCCAACGTGGAGCTCAACCACCTGCTGGGCAACGCCAGCGAAAGCAACGACCGCGGCGCCATATTGCTGCGGGCCTCGGCGTCGTTGCAACACTTTTATGCGACAAACAAGCGCTTACAGCTTCGCCTCTTCGGCGGCCGCTTCCTGCAAAGCAGCACCAGCACCGGCTTCGTGCTGGGCCTGAGCGGCAGCCCCGACTACCGCCGCCAAACCGCCTTCCTCGACCGCCAGCAGATTTCGCACACCGTCACCGCCCAGCTGCACCAAACCGACAACCGCGACGGCGCCTTCAAGGCCTTCCTGCCCGTGTCCAGCCAGCGCTGGCTCAGCGCCCTCAATGCCCAGATTGACGTGCCCGGCCTCCCGCTGGCCGTATTCGGCGACCTCGGCGCCACCAGCGAAACACAGTTTCTGGCCGGCCGCAGCACCTCGCAGCGCCTGTTCTACGACGCCGGTTTCACGCTGCCGGTGGTGCGCAGCATCTTCGAGATTTACGTGCCCGTGGCCGGCTCGCAGTTCAACAACGGCCTGCCCGGCAGCCGCCAGGAATTCACCGACGGTATTCGTTTCGTGCTGAACCTAAACAAACTCAGCCCCTTCCGCCTGCTGGACGAGAACTTGACGCGTTAAATGTTCCGGCAATTGTTTCTGGTGCAAAGCCGTAATTAGCTGCGCACCAGAAACAATTGTCGTTACGCGTCTTCGGACGAATCCAGAAATAAATACAGGGATTTAATTAAGCCGTTTTCAACAATAGCCACATCCGAGCCGGTGGCAACGGGCGCAATTCCAGCGGCGCCAAGCTGCCAGGTAACGAGTTGCACGGAGCTATTGGCCTGTGCGGGCTTAATTAATTCGAATTTAAATTCCAGTGACCATCCGGCCTGCAACTTGGTAATAAGCTCATTTATCGCCTGATGCCCCGTGATGGGTTCAGCGCCGTGCCCCTCGAAAAAGGCCATATCGGGAGCATAGACGCCGGGCATTGCGGCCAAACGGCGGTTGACGTCCCGGTCATTCCAAATCACCAATAGGCTGTCCTCAATTAGTTGGGCTGCGTTCATTTTTAATTCGAATAATTAATTCAACATGTTGCCAGCGTCAATATAGCAAATGGGGTTGCATAGGCGCGGCTAGCTCTTCCGGACTCTTCACGCGGAGACCTGCCCATTTCACTATCCCTGCGTGTTGTCCGCCACTACTTTTGCCTCATGCCCGCCGAAACCCTGATGCAGTGGCCGCGCCTGCTCTCGCCGCGCCGCTTCCCCGACCAGCAACTCAGCACGCCCAATGTGCTGCCCGAGCGCGGCGACTTCGTGCGCGACTACGACCGGGTGGTGTTCAGTTCGGCCTTCCGGCGCCTGCAGCGCAAAACCCAGGTGATGCCCCTGCCCGAAACCGACTTCGTGCACACCCGCCTCACCCACTCGCTCGAAACCGCCGTGGTGGGCCGCTCCCTGGGCCGCCTCGCCGCCCGCCACCTCATGGAAGCCGACGCGGAGCTGGCCCGGCAACTGCCCAACCTCGACCAAGACTGCGGCGATATCGTGTCGGCCGCCTGCCTGGCCCACGACATCGGCAACCCGCCCTTCGGCCACTCCGGCGAAGACGCCATCAGCAGCTACTTCCTCAGCGCCGCCGCGGCCCCGTACCTGGCGCAATTGACAGCCGCCGAAGTGGCCGATTTGCAGCATTTTGAAGGCAATGCGGCGGGCTTCCGCATCCTCACGCACACCTACGCGGCGCACAGCAGCGGCACCGCCGGCCTGGGCCTCACCTACGCCACGCTGGGCGCCTTCACCAAGTACCCGCGCCCCAGCCTGGTGCCCGACGCCGCCAAAGTAGGTGGCGCTTCCGAGAAGAAATACGGCCATTTTCAAACCGAAGCTGCGCGCTTCCAGCACGTGGCCGCCGAGTTGGGCCTGCTGCCCAAAGACGCCGCAGCCGGCTTCTACCACCGCCACCCACTGGCCTTTCTGGTCGAAGCCGCCGACGACCTTTGTTACCGCATCATCGACTTCGAGGACGGCCTCAAGCTGGGCCTCATCGCGCCCGAAACCGGCTTGCCCCTGCTCAAAAAGATGCTCAACGACCCGGCCGGCCGCAAGGGCAGCGTGCAGTGGCACGACTGGCGCGAGGAGCTGGGCTACATCCGCGCCCGCCTCATCGGCAAGCTGGTGGCCGAGCTGGCGGAGCTGTTTGCCCGGCACGCCCCCGCCATTCTGCGCGGCCAGTACGACCAGTCCCTCATCAAAGAGCTCAGCTGCTGGGCCGATTTGCAGGAGGTGCAGCGCATCAGCATTAACCAACTCTACCGCAGCCGCCCGGTACTCGAAATTGAAGCCGCCGGCTTCGACGTACTCGGCGGCCTGCTCGACGCCTTCCTCTGCGCCATTTTCGACGCCGGTCAGGGCCACCGTAGCCGCAAGCTGCTCCTGTTGCTCCCCGAGCAATTCCGCGCTGAAAGCCACCAAGCTGATGTGTCAGCTTACGAAAAGATTTTGCTGCTCACCGATTTCGTAGCCGGCATGACCGACCAGAACGCGCTGAGCTTGTACAAGACCATTAAGGGGATTGAATTGCCGAAGGGGTTTTAATGCGCGGTCAAAAGATTAGGGATGCATGAATACCATTATCCAAATTGGTATCATCAGCAGAATCATTATCCCGCCCACTACCGACGCCCATCCTAGTCCAAGCGCAAACCGCACCTATTTATTTTTCGCGTTAAATGCGAGCCTTCGATACCCAAGCCAGACGACTAGGCCGAACGTGCCTAGAATTAATAATGCAATAAATGGATACAGATTATCTATACTCATATCATCACGTTGCTTTAAACCCGAGGCAACAGATTTTCACCTTTTATCCAATTAAGTAGCTTTTAGAAGTTTCTTCTAGCCTTCCTCATGCAATTTAACCAGATTTTCCAGCAGCGCCTCCAGCAGCTTGCGGCCCTTCCAGACTGATTTCAGCTTCCCGCGAATCTGCTCTGCCGTCTGCACAAATTCCTGCTCCTCGGCCTGCTCATGCCCCTCAAGCTCCATCAGTTTCTCGACCATGGGTACCGTCATTTCGGGGTGAAACTGTAGCCCAATCACCCCATCGCCCCACACAAAACCCTGCGTAGCCGTGCCCGCCGACATGCCCACGCGCATGGCGCCCGGCGGCACCGTAAACGTATCCAGGTGCCAGTGCAGCACGGTAGCTTTCTCGGGCCACCCGCGCAGCAGCGGATGCTCCAGCGACTTGGCCGAAAACCGCACCGTCCAGAAGCCGATTTCCGGCGCGTGATTGGGCCACACTTCGCCGCCCAGCGCCTCGGCCACCAGCTGCGCCCCCAGGCAAATGGCCAGCGTGATTTTGCCCACCCGCAAAGCCTCGCGGATGAAGGCTTTCTCGTCGCGCAGCCACGGCAGATAGTCCTCGTCGTGCACGCTCATAGCGCCGCCCAGAATCAGCAAGCCGTCGAAATCACCCAGCACCGGAAACACCGCGTTGGGTTCAAAAAGCTTCGTGAATGTGAGCGTATGGCCGTGCGCCGCCAGCCAGTCGGCCGCGTGGCCGGGGCCTTCGTCGGGCATGTGTTGGAGGCAATGGAAATGCATAGTCCTTAAGAAAGAATACAAAAATAGAACGTCATGCTGAGCGCAGCCGAAGCATCTCTAACGCACGAGTAATTTGATTTACTTCCGCGGTAGAGATGCTTCGGCTGCGCTCAGCATGACGTTCTATGTTCCTAGATTACCTGTCGGCTATTCCCACTCAATAGTAGCCGGCGGCTTGCTCGAAATATCGTAGACCACGCGGTTGATGCCGCGCACTTGGTTGATAATCTTGTTGCTCACCTCGGCCAGGAAATCGTAGGGCAGGTGGGCCCAGTCGGCGGTCATGCCGTCCACGCTGGTCACGGCGCGCAGGGCCACTACCCGCTCGTAGGTGCGCTCGTCGCCCATCACACCCACGCTTTGCACGGGCAGCAGCATGGCGCCGGCCTGCCACACGTGCTCATACAGGCCGTGCTGCTTCAGCAGGTTGATGAACACGCCGTCGGCGCGCTGCAGCAGGTCCACCTTCTCGGGGGTGATGTCGCCGAGGATGCGGATGCCCAGGCCGGGGCCGGGGAAGGGGTGGCGGTTGAGGATTTCAGCCGGCAGCTCCAGTGCCGCGCCCACTTCGCGCACCTCATCCTTGAAGAGCATGCGCAGCGGCTCCACAATTTTCAGGTTCATCTTCTCGGGCAGGCCGCCCACGTTGTGGTGGCTCTTGATGGTCACGGCCGGGCCCTTCACCGACACCGACTCAATCACATCCGGATAGATAGTGCCCTGGGCCAGCCAGCGGGCGCCCTGCACCTTCTGCGCCTCGCGGTCGAACACCTCGATGAACGTGCGGCCAATGGCCTTGCGCTTGCCCTCGGGGTCGCTGATGCCGGCCAGGGCGGCGTAGAATTCGGGCGCGGCGTTCACGCCGGTCACGTTCAGGCCCAGGCCTTCGTAGGCTTTGAGCACCGTGGCAAACTCGTCCTGCCGCAGCAGGCCGTTATCCACGAAGATGCCGTGCAGGCGCGGGCCGATGGCGCGGTGCAGCAGCAGGGCCGCCACGCTGCTATCCACGCCGCCCGAGAGGCCCAGAATTACCTGGTCGTCGGGGCCGATGGTGTGCTGTAGCGCTTCGACGGCCGAATCCACGAAGTGGTCGGGCGTCCAGCTTTGGGCGCACTGGCAGATGTTTACCACGAAGTTGTGCAGCAGCACCTTGCCTTCGGTGGAGTGCGTCACCTCGGGGTGGAACTGGATGCCGTAGGTTTCCTGGCCTTCGATTTTGAAGGCGGCCACGTCCACTTCCGGCGTGCTGGCAATGATGTCGTAGCCCGCCGGCAATACCTTAATGGTGTCGCCGTGCGACATCCACACTTGCGAGTCGGTGTGCATGTCGGTGAGCAGCGCCGAGCCCCCGTCCAGCGACGTCAACCGGGCGCGGCCGTACTCGCGGATGGTGGCGGGCAGCACCTCGCCCCCGCCCTGCTGGGCCAGCAGTTGCGCGCCGTAGCACACGCCCAGCACCGGCACGTGGCCGAGCAGGTGGCTCAGGTCGGGGTTGGGCGCGCCTTCCTCGCGCACCGAGCAGGGCGAGCCGGAAAGAATAACGCCCCGAATATCGTCGCTGAGGACGAGGTTCGGGGCGTGGGTGTAGGGGTGAATTTCGCAGAACACGTGCAATTCGCGGATGCGCCGGGCTATCAATTGCGTGTACTGCGAGCCGAAATCGAGGATGATAAGTCGTTCCATGGTGCAAAGCTAACCACGGATTCGAGCGGATTTTACGGATTTCACGGATTTTGTGGACGCCACCGTTCGGCTCCCAGGTTTTTTCTGGCATTGCCCATCAGTGCCATTTTCAAAAGAATCAACCGCTTACCAGCCCTGCGGCCGCCCTATCCGGCGCACCCGCTACAAAATCCGTCCACTCCGTGCTGAATCCGACGAATACGTGCTTACCTTTGCAGCGGCAAGTCAGAACGACCAGCTCCTGCTGAACTCCCCCAGGACCGGAAGGTAGCAAGGGTAGGTGGTTGTAGCGGTGCGATTTTGGCTTGCTTTTTTTTGCCCTTTCGCGTCGGCCCCGATGCTGCTCTGTTCCGCAATTTGGCGGGCGTATGAGTAGCTTTGGGGCCGATTCTTTTTTGTCGGTAGTCAGTATCAGGTAGTCGGTTTTCAGACCGCAATACCTAACCACTGGCTACTTAATACTGACTACTCATTCCCATGAAATTCTTTCTCGACACCGCCAACCTCGATGAAATCCGCGAAGCCGTAGAGCTGGGCGTCCTCGACGGCGTGACCACCAATCCTTCGCTCATGGCCAAAGAAGGCATCAAAGGCCTCGATGCCGTGATGGCCCACTACCGCCAAATCTGCGAGCTGGTGGACGGCGATGTGTCGGCCGAAGTCATTGCTACTGACTTCGATGGCATCGTGCGCGAGGGCGAGGCCCTGGCCGACCTGCACCCCAACATCGTGGTGAAAGTGCCCATGATTAAGGAAGGCATCAAGGCCATTAAGTACTTCGCCGACAAAGGCATCAAAACCAACTGCACGCTGGTGTTCACCGCTGGCCAGGCCCTGCTGGCCGCCAAGGCCGGCGCCACTTACGTGTCGCCCTTCGTGGGCCGCCTGGATGACATCGGCCACGACGGCCTGCAGCTCATCGAGCAGATTGTGCAGATTTTCAGCAACTACGGCTACCCCACCGAAGTGCTGGCCGCCTCGGTGCGCCACGTGCCCCACCTCATTCAGTGCGCCGAAATTGGCGCCGACGTGGTGACCTGCCCGCTCAACGTCATCACCGGCCTGCTCAACCACCCGCTCACGGACAAGGGCCTGGCCACCTTCCTGGCCGACCATAAAAAAGTAAATTCTTAGGGTTGAATGTTGAGGGTTGAATGCCCTCAATGCTCTTGATGGATAACTCAACCCTCAACATTCAACACTCAAAATTTCCCGCCGTGTACATCATCAAAGTAAAAGGCAAGGCCAAAATTCCGGATTACATCCAACTGCGGGACGAGGCTTTCGTGCTGATTGCCTACTTCCGGGCCGACCGGCCGCTGAAGGACCTGCACCGCTACGGCCTGGAAGGCAAGGAAACCGAGCTGGCGGCGGTTATTTCGGGGCTGGAATTTGGCAAACTGCAGCCGCTGAGCTTGTAAGAAGATGACCGAAAATGTGATTGAGCTGCACGACGCCACCATTATGCAGGAGGAGCAGGCCGTGCTACAGGGCGTGACGTTCGCGCTGGAAAAGGGCGCCTTCTGCTACCTGGTGGGCCGTACCGGCTCGGGCAAGTCGTCGCTGCTAAAAACACTGTATGCCGACCTGCCGCTGCAAAGCGGCATGGGCACCGTGGCCGGCTTCCCGCTGGCGAAGCTGCCGGCCAGCAAGGTGCCGTATCTGCGCCGCCGGCTGGGCATTGTGTTCCAAGACTTTCAGCTGCTTTCGGACCGCACGGTGGCCGAAAACCTCCTGTTTGTGCTCAACGCCACTGGCTGGAAAGGCAAGGCCAAAAAGCAACAGCGCGTGAGTGATGTACTTACGCAAGTAGGCCTCAACGGGGCCGCCAACCGCATGCCGCACCGCCTCTCGGGCGGCGAGCAGCAGCGCGTGGTCATTGCCCGCGCCATGCTCAACGAGCCCGTGCTGCTGCTGGCCGACGAGCCCACCGGCAACCTCGACCCCGAGGTATCGGACAGCATTATGCGCCTGTTTGCAGAAATAAACAACGCCGGCACAGCCATTTTGATGGCTACGCACAACTTTCAGCTGCTGGAGAAATACCCCCACCGCGTGCTCACCTGCAAGGACGGTGAACTGCTGGATTCGGCCCGGCAGCCGCAATAGCCAACCCGTCCGGCAACTCGTTGGCATTTGCTCACTTCATTCTCACTTGCAATGACCGTTGGCCTCTCCGTGCTGATTCCGGTTTACAATTGGGAAGTGGAGGCCCTGGTGCGGGCGCTACTGGCGCAACAATCCGACTGGCCCGGCCCGGTCGAAGTCCTGCTTTTCGACGACGGCTCCCGGCCTGAAATCCTGACTGCCAACCGACCACTGGGCGCGCTGCCTTGCGTGCACTACCGCGAACTGCCGCGCAACGTGGGCCGAGCCGCCATCCGCAACCAGCTGGCCGCCGCTGCGCAACACGAGTGGCTGCTGCTGCTCGACAACGACAGCCTGCCGCCCGATGCGCAGTTTCTGGCCCGCTACGCGGCGGCTGTGGACCGGGCCGAGGTAATCATTGGCGGCACCCGCTACCGCGCCGCGCCGCCGGCCGACCCGGCGTTGCACTTGCGCTGGCTGTATGGCCAAGCCCGGGAGGCGCGGCCCGCCGCCGTGCGCCAAGCCGCGCCTTACGGCCAGCTTACCATCAACAACGCGCTGATTCGAACCGACGTTTTTCGTCGGTTTGCGCTGGATGAGGGCCTGAGCGGCTACGGACACGAAGACACCAAATTCGGCCTGGCGCTGGCAGCAGCGGGCACACCGCTGCTGCACATCGACAACCCCGTGCTGCACGAGGGCTTGGAGCCGGCCGTCGTTTTCCTGCAAAAGAGCGAACAAGCCGTGCGCAATCTGGCCCAGTTGTACCGCACCGAAAGTCTGGGCACCGAGTCGCGCCTGCTGCAAATGGCCCTGCGCCTGAAGCGACTGGGGCTGGCCGGAGCCGCCCGTGCGACACTAAGCGTGACGGCTCCGGCACTACGCCGGCAGCTGCTCTCGGCGCAGCCCCAATTGCGGGCTTTCGACCTGCTGAAACTGTTCTGGCTGCTGCGGGAGTTGGCCTGAGTTTGCCCAGTATCTTTGGCAGCTCCAGTTCCTGATGCTGCTGTGATACTTCCCGCCCCGCCCTCCCCCATCCTATTGCTCGATTTGGCCGCTGAACACGCGGCCCTGCAGCCGACCCTCAACGATGCCATGCAGGAGGTGCTGGATTCGGCGGCTTTCATCCAGGGTCCGGCCGTGGGGCAGTTTGCCGCGGAGCTAGGTGCGCACCTGGGCGGCGTGCACGTGGTGCCCTGCGCCAATGGCACCGACGCCCTCACCCTGGCCCTGATGAGCCTGGAGCTGCCTGCTGGCGCCGAAGTCATCACGCCTGCCTTCACCTACGTGGCCACGCTGGAAGCGGCGGCACTGATGGGACTGCGCCCGGTGCTGGTGGACGTGCTGCCCGACACGTTCAACATCGACCCGGCGGCTGTGGAAGCCGCCATCACGCCGCGCACCGGCGCCATTGTGGCGGTGCATCTGTTCGGCCAGTGCGCCGATTTGGAAGCCCTGCGGGCCATTTCTCAGCGGCACGGCGTGGCTCTGATTGAAGACAACGCGCAGGCCTTGGGCGCCACCTTCCAAATGCCGAATGGCGAGACGGCTTTTGCCGGCGCGGTAGGCGAAGTAGGCACCACGTCCTTTTTCCCCTCCAAAAACCTCGGCTGCCTCGGCGACGGCGGCGCCCTGCTCACCCGTGAAGCTGCCCGCGCCGCGCTGCTTCAGCAGCTCGCCAACCATGGCCAGAGCCAGAAATACCACCACCAGCGCATCGGCCTCAACTCCCGCCTCGACACCTTGCAAGCTGCGCTGCTACGCGTGAAGCTGCGGCAGTTGCCGCACAACACGGCCGCCCGCCAGGCCGTAGCCGCCCGCTACGACGACGCGTTGGACGGCGTGGCGGGCGTTGTAATTCCGGCCCGAGACCCGCGCAGCACGCACGTCTTCCACCAATACACCATTCAGGTGACGGACTCCGGTCGGCGCGACGACTTGCAGCATTTCCTCAAAAGCTGCGGCGTGCCGACCATGATTTACTACCCGCTGCCGGTGCACGCCCAGCCGGCGTATGCCTACCTGGGCTACCGCGCGGGGCAGTTTCCGGTGGCGGAACAGTTGTGCCAATCGGTACTGTCGCTGCCGATTCATCCGCTGCTGGCGGTGGCGCAGCAGGAGTATGTTGTCCATATATTGACGCAAGCGTTGGCATAAGTATCCACTCAAGTGAGAGTCTATCACAAGGCCACATTTTGTTTTTGTGTCATTCTGGGCCTGTGCTCGGTGGCAGGATTCATTACATTACTTATTATTGGCCACGATGTATCCGATTCTCATTCACAGGGCTATTTGCATGATGCTGCTTTAGGAAACTTTGTTCTCTGGCTTTTAGTACCGCCTTACTTGCTCACGGCTGGCTGCTTTTTAAAGGAGTTGCTGCTGTTAAAAGAGCAGCTTCTGAAGTCGGACAAATCGATAAACAAAGCCGTTATTGTATTTGGTGTCGGTATGATACCGCCACTTGGTTTCCTAGGTATGCTTTCAAATTTATTCTAGCCCTTTACAACGCTTGACGAATTCATTACCCGTCCGCTTCGCCATTTGCGGCGTGGGCCACATTGGCCGCCGCCACGCCGCGCTGGTGGCCCGCCACGACGGCGCCGAGCTAGCCGCCCTGATTGACACCCGCGCCGACCTGCAGCCCGGCCTCGCCGCCGAGTTTCCCGGTGTGCCCTTCTTCACTTCGCTCGAAGAGTACCTGCAAACCGGCCCTGCCGCCGACGTACTCACCGTGGCTACGCCCAACGGCCTGCACGCTCCGCAGGCGGTGGCGGGCCTGCGCCACGGCCTGCACGTCGTCATCGAAAAGCCCATTGCCCTGCACAAGGCCGACGCCGAAACCATCGTGCACACGGCCCTGCAAACCGGCCGGCTCGTGTTTGGCGTGATGCAGAACCGCTACTCGCCCCCGGCCGCCTGGCTCAAGCAGGTGGTGGATGAAGGCCGGCTGGGCCAGGTGTTTCTGGTGCAGCTAAACTGCTTCTGGAACCGCGACGCGCGCTACTACAAGTCGGGTGGCTGGAAAGGCACCCAAACCCTCGACGGCGGCACGCTCTTCACCCAGTTCAGCCACTTCGTCGATTTGCTGTACTGGGTGTTTGGCGACATCACCAACATTGGGGCCCGCTTCCGCGACTTCACCCACGAAGGACTGACCGAGTTCGAAGACAGCGGCCTCGTCACCTTCGACCTCGTGCGCGGCGGAAGCGGCACGCTCAGCTACAGCACCGCCGTGTGGGACCGCAACCTCGAAAGCTCCCTCACCGTGGTGGCCGAGCGCGGCAGCCTGCGCATCGCCGGCCAGTACATGGACAAGGTAGAATACTGCCACCTCGAGGGCTACGAAATGCCCGAGCTGCCCGCCACCAACCCCGCCAATAACTACGGCGCCTTTCAGGGCTCGGCCGCCAATCACGTGCAAGTCATCGAAAACGTGGTGGACACCGTGCAGCGCCGCAGCTTCGCCACAACGAATGCGCTGGAAGGGCTGAAAGTGGTGGAAATCATTGAGCGGATTTACGCGCTGCGTCCCATAATAAAACATGGCTAACTACACCCTTCTATCGCTGTGCCTTCTGAGTTGCTTAAACCTTGCTTCAGGCAGCTTCAAACATCTGTCCAAGCCACTGTCAGTCCGCGCTGTAACCGTTCTGAATCGGTCGACAAACAGCAAAAAATATACGATTAGTACTGCGACTAAAACTGCATTTAGTCAGGCGCAACAGGCCAACCACAAAAGGCTGACAATTCTTGACAAAACAGGTTTCACGCAACGTGGCAACCGCATTACGCTGAAAACGGGCAACAGCAAAACTGTTCAATTGCTAAGCAAACCCGTTGCGCAATACGAGGAAGAAGGTGCAGAACTCAGCTACCAAGGCAAGCTGACTTACCTCCGTAAATACGTGTTACAAGTTGTGTATTACGAGTCATCTGCTTGTTTATTAATTGACCAAACTTCTGGAAGAATAGATACATTGCAAAACATCCCGACGCCAAGCCCCACGGTACGGCGGGTGGCGGCCGTACCCGTACGAGGGTGCTCCGAATGGAGTAGCCGTTTACACCGTACAAGCAGGAAGGTTGAAAAAAGAATTTAGCCTTGAAACCCTGAAATGGATGCCCTATGGCCTGGCATGGAAGGATGACAAAACTATTTTGCTAAAATGCCTCGCTACTTCGGAGGAAGACAAGATAAATAGCACTGCTGCTCAGGTAGCGTTGTTAAAGCAGAATACCAAATTCTTCTACTTGCGGGTCGACATTAAGTAATAAAAAAAGGCAGCCTATTTACCTACTTGAGCGGTGTGCTATTCGGCAAGCAAAGGCCTGCACGCTGTCTACTTCTTCGCGTCCGCGAAATTCTGCACCGCATACGCCACCCCGATGGTCAGGCCCTGCGAGTATTGCAAGCCGTGGTCCTGGTCATAATCATAGAGCGCGATGCCGGTGAGGGCCACGTTCACATATTTACCCACTTTGGCGGTGAGGCCGAGGTCGAGGCGGTGGTCGATTTCCTGCGGGTTGATATTTTTGTAGTTGGCAAACAGCAGGTAGCGGGCCTTGAGGTTGACGTTGGGGCTGATGTTTTTATCAAATTCGGCCAGGATTTGGGCGGCCAGGATTTCCCAGCGGGTGCTGTGGCCGGGGTTCACGCCGTAAGGCGTGTCGCCGAGGATGGCCACGAACCGGTCGGCGCGGTTTACCACGGTGAGGCGCGGGGCAAATGGGGCCAGGCGCAGGTGGAAGTAGGGCGCCGGGCGGTATTCGAAGCCGTAGGCGGCCGTGAGGAAGGCGGGCGCGAAGAAATCCGACGTGAGGCGGGCGCGGTCGAGGCCAGCGGCGTCCTGGTCGTACTTGTAGCCGGGCGCGAATTGGGTGAGCAGGTTCAGCGACACGAACATGTTCCATTTCTCGCTCATGGCCCAGCCGTACTTGGTGTCGAGAAACAGCCGGTCCTGGTTTTTGCGGTAGCCCAGGCCCTTGGTTTGGGAGAAGGCGAACAGGAAATCGGCTTCGTTGTCGAAGCTATGGGCTCCGGTTTTGCGGTTGGCTTTGGCGTTAGCCAAGGCGTTGAAGCCGATGGTGTTGACGCCGCCGCCGCGCCAGTTGGTGCTCAGCAGCGACTCGTTCAGTCCCAACCCGGTTTTGAGGCTCTTGCGCCAGAGCGGCTCGGGCGCGGGGGCCGTCGGCACAGGGTCGGGGATTACGGTAGGCGTGGTTTGGGCGCGGGCCATGACGGCCAGCAATTGCAGCCCCAAGGCAACCGGTAGCAGCAGTTTCATATTAGAGATAGAACATTTTAGAACGGAAAAACGCTATAAGCACAACAAATGAATGCTGGTTGTCTGGACAGCTGTTTTAAGCCGAAAGATAACAGAGCCCTTTGCCAGTCAGCCGTTACCTCTGGCTTCGTTCACACCGATTCACCGCCATTCCGGTACGCATGGGACTTTATCAGCTGTTGTATCAAAGCGAGGCGCTCATGGCTTTCGACACGCCGGAGCTGCTGGCCCTGCTACACCAGTGCCGTACCCGCAACGCCGCCCAGAATATTACCGGGTTATTGCTGTACGCCGCCGACGGGCGGTTTATGCAGCTTTTGGAAGGCGAGCAAGCAGCTGTTCTCTCCCTTTACCACCAGCGCATTGCCCGCGACCCGCGCCACTTCAAGTTCCGGGTGTTGAGCGAAGGCCCGTGCCGGGAGCGCACGTTCGACTCCTGGGCCATGAGCTTTCGCCCGGCACCGGGCCAGGATTTTCGGGAGCTGCCGGGCTACGTAGCGCCCGACGACCCTTCCCGGCTGGTGCCCCGGCCCCACACGCAGCTGGAATTCATTGCCTTGCTGCTCGACTTCCTCATCGAACACGAGCGGGTGCCCTGGCTAAACAAGCCCTGAACGCCGGGCAGCGCCTGGGTTGCCGCCTGTCTGGCGGGTATCTTTACCGAAATGACTGCCCGCCCTGCCTCCTACCCCGCTGTTGCTCCCGCCCCGCCGGCCGCCGGCACTTTTCTGGCCACCATTGCCCGGGAACTGCTCGACCGCTACGGCTCCGGCCCGCTCGATGAGCTGTCCGACATCGTGGTGGTGGTGCCCACCCGCCGGGCCGTGGTGTACCTGAAGAACGAGCTGGCGCTGGCCTTGCCCGGCGCGGCCCCGCTGTGGGCCCCGCGCGTGGCCGCCATGGAAGACTACATGGTGGAGCTGGCCGGCGTGCAGGTCGAAGAGCCCATTGCCCTGCAGCTGCTGCTGTATGACATCCTCAAAGGCATCGACACCAAGCTCGACTTTGACCAGTTTGTGGGCTGGGCCGGACTGCTGCTCAACGACTTCTCCAACCTCGACCAGAACCTGGCCCCCACCCACGAAGTCTTCGACTACCTCACCGAAGCCAAGGCCTTGGAGCGCTGGGACATCAGCGAGCTGCCGCCCAAAAGCCAGGCCGCCGCGCACTCCTTCGGCTTCTGGAACCAGCTGGAGCGCGTATACCACGAGCTGAAGCGCCGCATGCTGGGCAACCACCTCGCCTACCCCGGCCTGGCCTACCGCCGCGCCGTGGAAAAGCTGGAAAAGGCCCTGAAAGACCCCGCCGCGCCCGAGCCCGCCCGCCACGTGTTCGTGGGCCTGGGTAATTTGTCGGCCTCGGAAGAAAAGCTCATCCGCCTGCTGCTCAACGCCGGCCGGGCCGAAGTGCGCTTCGACGCCGACCCATTTTACCTCGAAAAGAACTCGCCCAACCGCGCCGGCCAGCACCTGCGCCGCTACTTTGAGCGCTGGAAGCTGCCGCTCGATAACTTCGGCGGGGGCGTGGAGTACCTGCGCGGTACGCCCCACCACGTGCGCTATCTGGGCGTGGCTAACCCCAGCATGCAAGGCAAACTGGCCGGCCAGCTCCTGGCCGAAGCCCGCCGCAACCACCCCGACGCCACCGTGGCCGTGGTGCTGCCCGACGAAACCCTGCTGCTGCCCGTGCTGCACGGCCTGCCGCCCGACGAGGTGCCCGACTACAACGTGACCATGGGTCTGAGCTTCCAGGCCACGCCGCTGTTCAACCTGGTCGACTTGCTGTTCGAGGTGCACCTGACGGGCATTCGGGAAGGCAGCCAGGAAACCGGCTACGGCGTGCCCCGCTACCACCACCTGGCCGTGAGCAAGCTGCTCTCGCACCCCTTCCTGCGCCGCTACCAGCAGTGGCAGGACCGCCAGGCTGACGAGCCCCAGTACCACGGCATCTTGGACCAGATTTGCCGCGAAATTGTGCGCGTGAATGCCGTGCTGCTGCCCGCCTCGGAGTTGCTGAAGATGGGCGCCCACCACCCGCTTATCGAGGCCCTGTTCAAAACCTGGAACAACTGCGACGACATCATTGCCGCCTGCAACACGCTGATTGATTTACTAAAACAAGTATATGCCGACCAGCAGGGTGGCATCGAAGCCGAGTACCTCTACCTGTTCTACACCCTCGTCAAGCAGCTCGATTCGGCCTTCGACTGCCGCGAGCAGCGCCTGTCGGTGCGCTCGTTTCGCCGCTTCCTCTACGAGCAGATGGGCCGCACCCGCCTGCCTTTTTCGGGCGAGCCGCTGGCCGACGTGCAGGTGATGGGCCTGCTTGAAACCCGAGCCCTCGATTTCGACCACCTCATCATCCTCAGTTGCAACGAAGGCGTGCTGCCCGCGCCCAAAAAGCAGCAGTCGCTTTTCCCCTACGACGTCCTCACCGAGTTTAAGCTCCCCACCTACGCCGACGCCGAGGCCATCACCGCCTACAACTTCTGGCGCCTGCTCCAGCGCGCCCAGCGCGTCGACCTCGTGCACGTGCTGCCCGGCGCCGAGGGCATCAAAAGCGGCGAGCGCAGCCGGTTTTTATTGCAACTGGAAAACGACCTGTTGCTCCAAAACCCGCAGCTCACGCTCGAAGACCTGACCGTGACGGTGGAAGGCCCGGAAACGGAAACGGGCGTGGACCAGTACGAGGGCGACCTCATTCTGGAAAAGGACCCCGAAATGCTGGCCGCCCTGCGCGGCGTGCTCGAACGCAACATCTCGCCCTCCCGCCTCAACGACTTCCTGGCCTGCTCGCTGCGGTTTTACTTCTCGAAAGTGGCCCGCTTCCACGAAACCGACGCCGTGGAGGAAACGCTGGAAGCCAGCAGCTTCGGCACCATGGTGCACGAGGCGCTGGAAAAGTTGATGGAGCCCTTCGCCCAGGACGCCCGCCCCATCACGGCCGACGACATTCCCGAGCTCATCCGCCAGGCCCCAGCCGAGGTGCAAAAGGCCCTGCGCCAGGAAGAAACCGAAAAGCACGCCCGTGCCGATGAAGGCCTCAACCACGTGTACGGCCAAGTGGCCAGCCGCCTCGTGGTGCGTCTGCTCGAAAGCCTCACCGAGCAGCCCGGCCTGCTGCCCATCCGCTTATTTGGCTTGGAAAAAGAGCTGGCCGCCACCGTTTTCGTGGACGTGCCCGGCCAAACCGAGCAATTGGCCGTGCGCCTGTTCGGCTTCGCCGACCGCGTGGACGAGCTGCCCGACGGCCGCCTGCGCGTGGTCGACTACAAATCGGGCAAAGTGGAGCGCCGCGACCTGCAGCTGCGCGGCTCCGGCAACAAGCTCAGCCCCGCCGAAGCCGTGGACCGCCTCCTGCACGAAGCCAGCAGCAGCGCCGACAAAGTGCGCCAGCTCTGGCTCTACCGCCTCATGCTGGCCCACACCGCCCACCGCGAAACGGCCGATACCTCCATCCTCTCCCTGCGCAACATCAACGAAGGCCTGCTTTCCGCCGACCTCAGCTTCCTCACCGAAGGCGGTGAAGACTTCGTAGCCGTTTCCGAAGGCCTGGTGCGTAAGATTGTGCTCCGCATCCTCGACCCCGCCGAGCCCATCCGCAAAACCGACGACTTCACCAAGTGCGAATACTGCCCGTACAAAGGCATTTGCGCCCGCTAGTGCCCGCTTACCCCGCATGAAGTACCTCCTGAGCTGTCTGTTATGCCTGCCCGCGTTGCTCACGCTGGCGCAGAAACCGTCGTTCACGGTGCGCCCCATTTCGTTGCCCAAGGAGCTGGAATTCTACGACAACCAGTTCTCCGGGCTTGCCATCAGCCGAGGCCGGCTGTTTTTGCTCTCGGAGAGCCGGCTGCAAGACAAGGCCGAAGCGAAGCTCTATACGGTGCAACTCAGCGACCTGGACCGCAAGCTCCGGGACACCACCTTCGTCTTGCCTTACCAGAAAATCAAGCTCCTGGGCTTGTCCGCGTTGCAGGCCCGCATGAAGGCTGCCGGCCAGGAATACGAAGGGCTTGAAGCGCTGATGATTGCCAGAGATGTCGTCTACTTATCCATAGAAACCACCACGCCCTCAGCCAATTGCTATCTGCTCAAGGGCCGCCTGCAAGCCCGCACCGTGGCCCTGGACACCACCTTTCTGTTGGCGCTGCCCAAGCCGCCCGCCCCCGACGGCTCGCACATCTACAACGCGGGGTTTGAGGCCGCCGTCACAGCGAAAAAGGAATTGGTGGCTTTCTTCGAATACAACTCCTTTCCCGGCCAGAATTACGCCTACGGCTTTCGCAAGCCGCACCTTGCGGCTAATTCGACCATGGACAAACTGCCTTTCAACCCTTTGCCCTTCCGCATCACCGACGTTACGCCGGTGGGCGGCAGCCACTTCACGGCCATCAATTATTTCTTCAAGGGCGGGGGTGGCGACTCCATCTACCGCGTTCCCGCCACCGACGTGGCCAATACCAAGCTCATTACCGGGCCGGGCGGCTTCAAAAGCTACTGCCGGCTGGTCGATATCACGCTGAAGAATAATCGATTCACCTGGCAGCCTTTGTGGGAATTTCCCGAACAGTACATGGCCTATAACTGGGAAGGCCTCGCGGCTTACAAGCACGGCTACTTCGTCATCAACGACAAGTACATCCCCAGCCGTCCCTATCGCACCACGCTGCTCTACCTGCAAAGCAGCCATTAAGCATCACCAACTCCCACTCCCAAAAGCAATTATGCAAACCCCCGACTCCTCCGCCCGCAAAGACGAATTCATGCAAGCCGCCATCGACGAAGCCCGCCTGGGCCGCTCGCAGGGCGGTATCCCCATCGGCTCGGTGCTCGTGCGCGACGGCAAAATCATCGGCCAGGGCCACAACAAGCGCGTGCAGGAAGACTCCGCCATCAAGCACGGCGAGATGGACTGCCTCACCAACGCCGGCCGTCAGCGCAGCTACCGCGACACCGTCATCTACACCACGCTGATGCCCTGCTACATGTGCGCCGGCACCATCGTGCAGTTCAAAATTCCGAAGGTGATGGTGGGCGAAAGCCGCACCTTTGGCGAGTCGCGCGCCTTTTTGGAAAGCCACGGCGTAGAAGTGGTGGACCTCGACCTACAGGAATGCGTGGACAT
The DNA here is from genome assembly GCF_022811645.1 of Hymenobacter monticola. Classification (NCBI taxonomy): domain Bacteria; kingdom Pseudomonadati; phylum Bacteroidota; class Cytophagia; order Cytophagales; family Hymenobacteraceae; genus Hymenobacter; species Hymenobacter monticola. The sequence continues at coordinate 4,879,156 of NZ_CP094534.1, forward strand.
GATGAACGAATTCATTGAAGCCGAGCCCACGCTTTGGAACGAAGACATCATGGAGCTGTAATTTATTCGACTGAGGCAAAGTTTGGTGAGTATGCACTTACCGATAGTGAGCTAACACTTATACGGATTTAGTACATCCTCACCTACCTTTGTTTCGCAATCAGTCAAAAAGGTTGACCGATTCGCCAATTCCCACGTCCTCTTTCGCTAGGTGTATCCCACCCCACCTAGGAAAACATCGGTTGAATACGTTCGGGTCTCCGTCCTAGGAGCTACGTTATGCGGAATTCAACACGCTACAGCCGGTTAAGTCGACTTCGCTCGATTTAACCGGCTGTATTGTTTTGCGGTGTTCAGGCGGGGAGCCGTTGAGTGCATCATCTGGCCGCTGACGTGGTAAATGCTTGCCGTTGGCCTTATCTTGCCGCCATTCCTGGCCATAAGGCGGTTTAGCAGAGGAGATTTAGCAGTTTTAGATTATTCGGTTGGGCGATGACCAGTCATACCAAGATAGAGCAGGCAGCCCTGCAGCTTTTCGGCGAGCGTGGCTACGACAGCACCTCCACCCTGCTCATTGCCAAGAGCGCCGGCGTATCGGAGGCACTGCTGTTTAAATATTTCCAAAGCAAGGAAAAGCTGTTTGAATACCTCATCAAGCAGGGCTTCCGGCGCATCGTGGAAGCCAACCGCGGCATCCTGACCGAGCAAAACCCGCGCGTGCTGATTGAAAACGTCATCGACCTGCCCTACAAGCTGGTGCACGACGAGCCCGACTTCTGGAAAATGCAGGACAAGGAATTTAACCGGCCGCTGGTGCAGAAATATTTCCAACGCTTCATGAGCCCGATTGATAGCCTGCTGCAGCAAGCCTTCAAGGACGTGGGCGCCGACGACGCGGAAATGACCACGCAGCTGCTGCTGCTCATCATCCAAAGCCTGTGGCGCAACCTGCTCTACGAGCACGACCCCCACCTCCAGAAACTGGGGGACCACCTGAAACGCACCTATCTGCAGCGCACGCCGGCCAAATAGCGGTTACCACCCGGGCGGCATCGGTTTCAGTAAATGCTGGTTATGAATAGCGCATATGGCCCCACGGCAGCGCTTTTCCTATAGCAGGCATCTGCTGGCCTTTTTTTTGCGTTGGTATTATTGCGCCAAACTCTCGCTGCCGTTTATGTCCCACCACCACGCCGTTCACCGACTGTTGCGTCCGCTGCTGGTTTGGCGGGCCCGCCACATCAGCGAACGCATGTACATGCTCCTTTTGAGTGTGTTGGTGGGCGGCGCAGCCGGTCTGGCGGCGGTGCTGCTGAAAAACTCGGTGCATTGGGGGCAGGAAATGCTGCGCGAGGGCATTTCGGAACCCAGCCGGGTGTTTGCGCTGTCCGTCTACCCGGTGGTGGGCATCACGCTCACGGTGCTCTTTACCAAGTTTTTTCTGGGCGGGCAGCTGGGCCGGGGCATCGGGCCCATCATCTACAACACGGCGCGCGAGGGCAGCGTGGTGCCGCGCTCCAAGCTGTACTCGCAGCTGGTGACGGCTTTTCTCACGGTCACGTTCGGCGGCTCGGCCGGTACCGAGGCGCCCATTTCCGTCACGGGCGCGGCCCTGGGCTCCAATGCGGGCCGGGTGCTGCACCTCGACCGGCGGCGGCGGCGCCTGCTCACGGGCTGCGGGGCGGCGGCAGGCGTGGCGGCCATCTTCAACTCGCCCATTGCGGGCGTGCTGTTTGCGGTTGAAACCATTCTGCTGGAACTGCCGGCGCAGTATTTCATTCCGCTGCTCATTTCCTCGGCCACGGCCACGGTGGTGTCGAAAGCGCTGTACGCGGGCCAGCCGTTTGTGCTCATCACCACCAGCTGGCCGGTCGACGCGGTGCCGTTTTATGTGCTGCTGGGCTTGTTTACCGCGTTTTTCTCGGTGTACATGATTCGGACCTACCATTGGTTCGACCATTTTTTTGAGCGCTGGCCAGGGCTCGACTGGCGCAAAGTTCTGGTGGGCGGCGCCGCCCTGGGCGGGCTTATCTTCCTGTTCCCCACGCTATATGGCGAGGGCTACAACACGGTGGAGCTGCTGCTGCGCGGCCACTCGGAGCACCTCACCGACAGCAGTATTTTCTCGGTGTATCAGGACAACAATCCCTGGCTGCTGCTGGTACTCGTTCTGTTCAGCATGATGCTGAAGGTGGTGGCCACCAGCATCACGGTGGGCAGCGGCGGCAACGGCGGCATGTTCGGCTCGTCGCTGTTTTCGGGGGCATTGGCGGGGTTCTTCTTCGCCCGGCTCATCAACCTGAGCGGGCTGGTGCATATTCCGGAGGTGCATTTCATTGTGCTGGGCATGGCGGGCACGCTGGCCGGCGTCATCCATGCGCCCCTCACGGCCATCTTCCTCATTGCCGAAATCACGGGCGGGTATGCGCTATTTGTGCCGCTGATGGTGGTAACCAGCTCTTCTTACCTCATCACCAAGTACTTCGAGCCTTACTCGGTGTACACGCGCAAGCTCACCCTGAAAGGAGTGGACGTGTACGCCAACCGCGACCGGGGCCTGCTGGCCCAGCTCGACCCGCGCAAGCTCCTGGCCACCGACTTTATTCCGGTGCGGCCCAGTACCACACTGGGCGAGCTGGTGGATATTTTCCGGCACTCTTCGCGCGACCTTTTCCCCGTGGTGGCGGCCGGTGGCCGGCTGCTGGGCGTGGTCAGCCTGAACTCGGTGCGCGACGCTCTGTTCGACGACGCGCACTACAGCACCACCCGCGTGCGCGAGCTGATGAAGGATGCCCCCGTGGTGGTGGGCCCCGCCGATGACCTGGAGCACACCCTCAGCCTTTTGGACCGCTACGGCTACTGGGCTTTGCCAGTGTGCGAAGAGGACGGGCGCTACCTGGGTTTCATTCTGAAAACCGACATTCTGGCCCGCTACCGGCGGCAGCTCATCCAGGAAAGCGAGGCGTGATGCTTGATTAATCGTCTGTCATCCCGAGCGCAGCGAAGGACCTTACCACGCCCGAACGATTTGTTCAGACATGATAAGGTCCTTCGCTGTGCTCGGGATGACAGACGTTTTTTCAAGTCAGTACTCCCCCAGCTCCGGCGCTTTGCGGGCCAGTTGCAAGCCCACCATCATGAGCAGGCCGGTGAGCAGAATGACGACGAAGAGCATGTTTTCGCTCACTTCGCCAATGAGCAGGCGGGACGGGATGCTGTAAAATAACAGCACGGAAATGAGGCCTTTGGGCGCGATGAACAGCTCGGGAATGAGGTCGGTTTTGGCCACGTAGCGCAGGTACACGTAGCGCACCAGCGTGAGTACGCCCACAATGAGGGCACCCTGCAGCAGCAGGCTTACGCTAACTAAGTTACTCAGCGTGATGGAGTAGCCAAAGAGCAGGAAGAAAAACGTGCGTATTAGGAAAGCCGATTCGGCGGTGATGCTTTTAAGCTGGTGCAACTCGCCGGCCAGCTGCTCGGGGTGCAGGAAACGGCGCAGCAGCGGGTGCTTGAGGAGTTGGTCGGCGTTGTTGACGGCCAGGCCGAAGGCCAGCACCAGCACCAGCGACGAAAGGTGCAGCTTCTTGGCAATGCTGTAGATGAGCACCAGAAAGGCAAACAGCAAAAAGAACTTTACGTGCGAGCGCAGCCGTCCCAGCAGCCAGGCGAGCAGCGCGGTGCTGAGCACGGCCACCACAGCCACGGCCAGCACGTCGCGCCCGAAGGTGACAATGGACCAGCCCTGCGCGAAATCATCCTGCAAGATGAAGTTGAACAGCATAATGCCCACGATGTCGGAAAACGTGCTTTCGTAGATAATGAATTCCTGCTTGGCGCCGCCGAGGCCGGCCACGCTGGGGATGGCCACGGCGCTGCTCACCACGGCCAGCGGCACGGCGTTGAGCAGGCAGCTTTGCCAGCGGGCGCCCACGTAAAAGTGCAGCAGCGCCGCAATGGCCGCTACCTGCACCCCCATGATGAGCACCGCCGCCAGAAACGAGCGCCGGATGAGCGGGGCCTTGTCGCGGGTGAGGCGCAGGTCGAGGGAGCCTTCCAGCACGATGAGGATGAGGCCCACGATGCCGAATAGTTGCAGCATCACCGGCGGCACGGCCACGGCCACGCCCCAGTAGGTAGCAGCCTGGCTCAGGGCGATGCCGGAAAGGAGCAATAGCAGCACCGACGGCACCTTGGTAGCCCGTGCGGCCAAATCGAACACGTACGACAGCAGAACCGCTAAGCTCAGGCCGATAAGAATGGTATAAGGTCCCATAGATGCTGGGCTAACGGCCGAGCTAGGGCCGGGGTTAAGCCCGCGCGCGCCGAAGCTGTAACTTTGGATGCCATTCAAAGGCCCCCGATGGTCATTTTCCCTTCCTCTCTGTATGCATAAGCCTTTGGGCGAAGTGGCCATTATCGGGGGCGGGCCGGCCGGGCTCATGGCCGCCCAGCGCCTGGCCGAGGGCGGCGTAGCCGTGCGCGTATTCGAAGCCCAGGGCACCGTGGGGCGCAAGTTTCTGGTGGCCGGGCACGGCGGCTTCAACCTGAGCAACGCCGAGGACTTGACCAGTTTCGCCAGCCGCTACGGCGCGGAAGAAACCCGCTTCCAGTCGTTGCTCAGCCATTTCTCTCCCGCCGACCTGCGCGCCTGGGCGGCAGACTTAGGCATTGAAACCTTTGTGGGCACCAGCGGCCGCATCTTCCCGGTGGCCGCCCACAAGCCGGCCGATTTGCTGCGCGCCTGGCTGGGAAGATTGCGCGGGTTGGGCGTGGAAATCCATACCCGGCACCGCTGGCTGGGCTTCGCCGGCGCCAGCGGGCTGCGCCTGCGCGAGGAGGCATCCGGCCGGGAGTTCACCATCGAGCCCGCCGCCACGGTGCTGGCGCTGGGCGGCGCCAGCTGGGCCAAAACCGGCTCCGACGGCGCCTGGGTGCCGCTGCTGCAGGAGATAGGCGTGCCCGTCGTCCCTTTTGCGCCGGCCAATTGCGGTGCGGAAGTGGCGTGGTCAGACTTTTTCAAAGCGAAGGTGGGCCGGGCTCCGCTCAAAAACATCAGCCTGCGGGTGCATGATGGCCCCGCGGTACGCGGCGAAATCATGCTCACCGACTACGGCGTGGAGGGTACGCCGGTGTACGCCCTCACGCCGCAGGTGCGCCAAGCGCTGCAAAGCAACGGCCCGGCCACCCTGTTGCTGAATCTAAAACCCGACCTGGCCCCAGCCGCGCTATTGGCCAAGCTGCAGCAGCGGCGCGGCGCGGCTTCCTTGCCCGATTTTCTGCGCAAAACCCTGAGTCTGGCCCCGCCAGTCCCTACCCTGCTGCGCGAATTGGCGCCTACGGCTTCGGCGGGCAACCCGGAAGAGCTGGCGGCCCTGCTCACGGCGGTGCCACTGCCCATTAGCGGCTTGCGCCCTTTAGACGAGGCCATTTCCACCGCTGGCGGCATCGGGTTTGAGGCTCTGAACGAGCACCTGATGCTGCGGCAGCGCCCCGGCACCTTTGTAGCCGGCGAGATGCTGGACTGGGAGGCGCCCACCGGCGGCTACTTGCTGCAGGGCTGCTTCAGCACCGGTGCCTGGGCCGCGCAGGGGGTGCTGCGGCATTTGCAGTAAGCCAATTAGTTACAAACAGGACCAAACTATCCCGCATCGGCTGGCTCCCCCTCAACTTTTGGGTAAGGGGCCGGGGGGTGAGGCCCCACGCCTGAACAAAGCACTTTCTACTGCTCTTTTTTCACCTTGCCCCGCGCTTTTTCCTGTTCCTCGGCCTCCCGCAATATCTGGCGGGCTTCGCCGAGCAGGCGGCGGCCGGGGTTTAGCTCGTCGCGGGCAATGAGGGCGAAAAGCATGAAAAACGACGCAATGGGCACCAGCCAGCCCAGGGCAAACCACAGCCAGAACGAGCGGCCGCGGCTGTGGGCGCAGTAGCCGGTGAGAATGGGAATGAAGGAGATGGCCACCGCCATCACGAAGAGCATGTCGACGAAGAGCATAGGCGGATGGGGTTGGCGGTGAGGGGCCGACGAAAGGCGTCGGCGGTAGCCCGAATATACGGTTTTCCGGGCCGGCAGAGAAGCGCTAAAACCGAAAATTTGTTTTAAAACGCCACTTTCCGGCGCTTATTTCCGTAGTTCGGCCTGAAGTCGGGGCCGCGACGTGGCCCGGCCGTCTTGAATCTGCCCATGTGGGAACACCAAAGTTTGTTTCGCGTTTCGGCCCAACTCTTTGCGGAGGGGGTATTTAACCTGCTCGACCGCAACCTGCGGCCCGAGGTTTTCCTTCTGGGCTTTGCTTCCGCCAAAGAAGCCGACGAGCCCGAAGCCGTGGTGGTGGAGCCCCCCACGGCGCGCTACGTGCCGGCCGATTTTCGGGAGGTAAAAAACAACGCCGCCGCCCTCGAGGCCGACACCGGACCGCAGGGCTCGGTGTACCACCTGCACCCCAACGACCACGACCGGTTTGAGAAGCAGCACTGGTACGAGCTGGTGTGCCGCGCCACCGAAACCACGCTCAACGCCATCACAACCGAGCGCCATGAAAACCGCCGCTCCTTCTGCTCGGTGCCGGTGAGTTTGCAGGGCTACCTCGTGACGGTGGTGCTGCAGCTCTCGGCCGACTGCTACGACGGCTACTACGCGCTGCCCAAGCCCGGCAGCGGCCGCCCCGCCAACCTGCCCCACGCCGCGGTGATGGAGTTTCTGCACGACTGCGGCCGCGCCCTGCGCGAGGCCGACACCGCCGACAACGACCAGCCCGTGCTCGACCGCGACTACAACGAGCTGCTGCGCTCGGCCGGGCGCCGGTTGATGCTGCGCGTGGCGCCGGCCGGCACCCACGGCCTGTACGACGCCTGCAACGGCGTAGCTGCCCTGCGCCACGAGGGCGACGAAGGCATTGGTACCATGCTGATTAGCCGGCGCCTGCACCCGGCCATCGTGCCCGTGCTCACGCTCGAAACGCCCGTGCCCATGCGCGACCACCGCTCCATTCGCAAGCTGCTGGAGCTGAGCGAGGGCCACACGGCCCTGATTTCGGACGCCTCGCACGTGTTTGGCCTGGGCCAGCTGGTGCCGCAGTCCGACTCGCAGTTTGAGCCGCTGGTGACGGTGCATTTCACCAACCACTACAGCTGGGAAATGAGCCACGCCGGCCAGGTGCTGATGCGCGTGGTGAGCAACACGCCGCGCCTGCCCCAGGGCCGCGTGGCGGCCGAGAACTTCGCCCGCGTGGTGCGCATCGTGTTTCCCAACCTTGATGTGGACAGCACCGACTACCTCTGGGACCTGGCCCAGAAAGCCACCACCCAGCCCAACGGCACCATCCTCGTCATCACCACCGGGGCGGCGCAGGAGGCCCAGCGCCTGGCGCGGCAGTGCTTCCGGGTGGTGCCGCGCATCATGACGCCCTCGGTGCTGCGCCTCGTCACCAACATCGACGGGGCGGTGCTCATCGAGCCCAACGGCATGTGCCACGCCATCGGTGCCATCCTCGACGGCCTGGCCACCGAGAAGGGTGATTCCTCGCGCGGCTCGCGCTACAATTCAGCCCTGCGCTACGCCCACAGCAGCAAATACCCCGTGCTGGCCGTGGTGGTGAGCGAAGACGGCTGGATTGACTTGCTGCCCAGTTGATGCCGGCAGCAGAAATTGCCACCGAATTGGTTAGGCTGGAGCAAAACCCAGCCATCCGCGAGGAGCTGAATTTTGCGGCCCGGGCCGATGCGCTGGATTATCTGGAATTTCACCTCATCGACCGGCTGGCGAGCTTGGGTACCGACATTGGTCCGGCGGCCGGCGTTGGGCTACTTCAGCAAAGAGCGGAGCGCCTGCAGCAGCAATTAGAAGCTATTGATGCGGCGCTGTTTCAGCGTCTCCGGGTCGAAATCCGGGCCGGGTACCACCGGGGCGCAGCTTTCCGGGCGCTAGCGGAGCAATGCGTGGGCTTTCCCATAGCAAGCCGCCGGTTGCATGCCCCAGCGGCGGGGTACGATGTGCTGGATGAGTTCACCAATGGCCTGTTTCAGCTGCGGGCGCTGCCGCTAGAAACGACGGCCCGGGAACCGGAAATGGTGCACTACCAGAAAACGCCGACGCGCATCGTTTTTGAGCTCGTTGAACAGGCCGCCTTTGCTAAAGAAGACGTTTTCGTGGATGTGGGCGCGGGTCTGGGGCACGTACCGCTGCTGCTGAGCCTGCTGAGCGGCGTAAGGGCCCGGGGCATTGAGCTGGAACCGGCCTACGTGGCAATAGCGGCCGGGTGGGCTGCTGATTTAGGGCTGTCGCGGGTTACATTCAAGCAAGCCGATGCCCGCTGGGCCAACTATTCCGAGGGCACTGTTTTCTTCCTGTACACGCCTTTTGGGGGCCGCATGATGGCGGAGGTCATGGAGCGGCTGCGGGCCGAATCACAGCGCCGCCGCATCACGCTGTTCACTTACGGGCCCTGCACGCTGGAGGTAGCCCGGCAGCCCTGGCTGCAAGGCGTCGGGGCTGGGGAAATGAATGCCGACCGGCTGGCGCAATTCAAAAGTTGAACGCGCCGACTGCCGGGGTTGTGCTCGCCTTGAGCCGTACCTTTGGGGCGTGAAAACCTTCTGTAAAATCTCACTGCTGGCCACGCTGGCCGCCTGCACCTCGCCCAACAAGCCGGTTTCGGAAAACGGCGGCCCCTCGCCGGCCAGCGCCGCCGAAATAGCCCTCATGAGCAAGCACGATTCGTTGATGGCCCAAACCGACCAGCTCATGAGCCTAAAAGGCAAGCTTTCGGGCTACCACACCGAGGCCGCCGCGCCCTACATCCACGGCCTGCAGGCCGCCGATGCGGCCATGATGGGCTGGATGCATCAATACAAGGCCCCTGATAGCACGGCCACGGCCGAGGCCCGCTTGGCGTATTTCCAACAGCAGCAGGAAAAGCTCAAAGCTGTGCAGGGCCGGTTCCGCTCGTCGCTCGACTCGGCCAACCGCTTCATGAAGCAATACCCGCCCGCTGGCGAGGTGGCGCCCACTTCCTCTAAATAACCCTCGGTTAGCATGTTATTGAATCGCCTTTTGCTCCTGGCCGGGCTGGCCACCACGCTGGCCGCGCCGGCCTGCACCGAAAAACCCAAAGAAGCGGCCCGCCTACCCATCCTGGGCGAGCGCGACGTGGTGCCGCGCGCCGACGGCGGCCCGGCCGACACCGTGTACCAGACCGTGCCTGCCTTTCAGCTCACCAACCAGGCCGGGCAGCCGGTCACGAACCAGACCTTCGCGGGCCGCGCCTACGTCACCGATTTCTTTTTCGCCACCTGCCCTGGCATCTGCCCCAAGCTGCAAGGCAGCCTGCTGAAGGTGTACCAGCCGCTGGCCGCCGACCCGCGCATCGGCTTCCTGTCCATCACCATCGACCCGCAGCACGACAGCACCGCTGTGCTGAAAGACTACGCCGAGCGCCTCGGCGTGCGCACCGCCGACCGCTGGCACTTCGCCAGCCTCGGCGACCGCGCCAAGACCTTTGAACTGGCTAACCACCTGCTCACCGGCGTAATGCCCGACAGCCAGGCCCCCGGCGGCTTGGCCCACAACGGCGTGCTGGCTTTGGTGGACGACCGGGGGTACATCCGCGGCGCCTACGATGGCCTGAATGCGGAGCAAGTAGCTAACCTGCAGCGCGATATTCCGGTGCTACTGGCCGAGATTGAGGGACGGAAGAAGGGCGTGGCCAAGCAGTAGCTTTAGCGCATTGAAACATAAGTAGCACGTCATGCTGAGCGCAGCCCAAGCATGACGTGCTTTGTTTTATCACCCCCTTCAACAACCCATGCCCCGCCCTTACGCTCTCGCCCTGCTGGCCTTGCTGGCCCTGCCCGGCTGCTTCAGCAACAACCGCCACCAGGGGCAGCGCCTCTACGCGCAGCACTGCGCCTCCTGCCACGGCGACCAGGGCCAGGGCCTGGCCCGCCTGATTCCGCCGCTGGCCGGCTCCGACTACCTCGCCACCCACCGCGCCGAGCTGCCCTGCCTGCTGCGCCACGGCCAGAACGAGGTGATTGTGGTGAACGGCGTGGGCTACCACAACATCATGCCCGGCAATAAGGCCTTAAGCCCTGCTCAGCTTACCAACCTGCTGAACTACGTGGAAAGCCACTGGGGCAACGAAGCCGCCCCCCGGACCATCAGCGACGTGCAGGCGCAACTGGACAAGTGCCCGTGAGGGGTTATCAATCAACGTCATGCCGAACGCAGCCGAGGCATCTCGCGTGTAGCAGTAACTCTTTTCGATTGGATTACGACTGCACGCAAGATGCCTCGGCTGCGCTCGGCATGGCCGTTCTCCTACTTTTCATTCGTCTTATTCCGCCCACATTTTACCCGCCCAAAACCCGTTTTTCGGCGTAGATTGCGCTTCCAATTCACCCGCTTGCATATCCAGTTATGGGCCTGTTAGACTTCCTGAAAAATAAACCCGCCGAAACCCCGGCCACCTCCACTCCTGCCACCCCCAACGCCGCGCCCGGCGCCGCCCCGGCCGACAAGCCCGCTGGCGGACCCCGCTATCAGGGCTCCAAGTACGTGGCACCGCCTGAGCCGGCCGCACCCGCCCCGCCCGTGTACCAGATTCCGGAGCCGCAGCCCCTGCCTTTCGAGCCCGAAAACGTGCTGGAGCAGCTTCTGCTGCTGGCCGCCACCGATGAGCAGGCCCGCCCGGCCTTCTACCAGGCCCTGTTGCAGGAAGAAATCCTGATGATTCTGGCCCCGATGGAGGGCATTGAGCCCGGCGAGGTAACGCTCAGCGAAGGCCAGGAAATCCAGCTGCAGGTACTCAACGATGGCAAGCTGCCCATCTTCAGCTCAGTGGCGCGCCTCACCGACGGCGGCATCGACAACGGCCCGGTGCCTTACGTACGCATCCCCGGCCACGCTTTTTTCCAAATGATTCAGGGCCAGGACTGCGTGCTAAACCCCTTCTCGCCCGCCGGCAAGCTCCTGCCCAAAGACGAGTTGGCAGCCCTGCTCAACGGCCAGCTTACCGGCCCGCTCTCGCCCGAGGGCGGCGACGCCCAGGTGCTGCTCAGCCAGCCCGCCGAGTACCCCCAGGCCATTGCCGACGGCGTGGCCGCCTGGGCGGCCACCCAGCCCCACATCGAAGCCGCCTACCTGGCCCAGATGCAACTGGCCAACAACCCCGACGTGCCGCGCCTGCTGCTGGCCTTCATCAGCAACAACCCCGACCCGAGCTTCATGCAGGAGCTGGGCCCCGTGCTCGAAGGCAAAACCAATGTGTACCAGTTCATTGACTTAATGCTGCTGGACATGAATTCGGAAGAAGGCGTGAACCCCTATTTCCGCACCATTGAGCCGTTTTATCAGAAATAAGTAGAAAATCAAACTCCCCTCCTTGCCCAGGAGGGGATGTTTTCGCGCCAGCGAAAACGGGGGTGGTTGTGGCGTGCGCGCCGGCCGGACATTTTCCGCCGAATGCTGCAGACGTCTACAACCACCCCCGTTTGGCTTTCAGCCAAACATCCCCTCTTTGGCAAGGAGGGGAGTTTTCGTTCCATATCTCCCTACCTTCCCTCCATGAAACTCGCCGCCGTCCTCCTGGCCCTCGCGCCCTTCGCCGCCTTCGCTCAAAAGCCTGCCCCGCTCCTGCCGCCCGCCGACCCGGCCATTCAAAAGCTGGTGGATGAGATTTCGGCCAAAAACCTGGAGGCCGACATCCGCAAGCTGGTTTCCTTTGGCACCCGGCACACCCTTAGTGACACGCAGAGCCCCACGCGCGGCATCGGCGCGGCCCGTAACTGGGTGCGCGACGAATTCCTGAAATACAGCAAGGCGGGCGGCGGGCGCATGACCGTGGAAATGGACACCTTCACGGTGAAGCCCGACGGCCGCCGCATCAACCGGCCCGTGCTCATGGCCAACGTGCTGGCTACTCTGCCCGGCACCGACCCGACGGACACCCGCGTCATCCTGGTGAGCGGGCACATCGACTCGCGCGTGACCGACGTGATGAACGCCACCGCCGACGCGCCCGGCGCCAACGACGACGGCTCCGGCACCGTGCTGGTGATGGAGCTGGCCCGCGTGCTGGCTGGCCAGAAGTTTCCGTGCACCCTCAAGTTTGTGGCCGTGCAGGGCGAAGAGCAGGGCCTCTACGGCTCGGGCCACCTGGCCGAGCGTGCCAAGAAAGAAGGCTGGAATTTAATTGCGATGCTCAACAACGACATCGTGGGCAACTCCCACGGCTTCGACCCCGAAATCAGCGACGCCACGCAGGTGCGCGTGTTCAGTGAGGGTGTGCCAGCCAACGAGACGCCTGAGCAGGCCAAAGTACGCCGCCAGCTCAGCTCCGAGAATGACGCGCCCAGCCGCCAGCTGGCCCGCTTTATTCAGCGCGCGGCCCAGCTTTACGGCCGCGGCCACAAAGCCACCCTGGAGTACCGCCCCGACCGGTTCCTGCGCGGCGGCGACCACACGCCCTTCAATCAGCAGGGTTTCGCAGCCGTCCGCTTCACCGAGATGAACGAGGATTTCACCCACCAGCACCAAGACCTGCGCACCGAAAAAGGCCGCGCCTACGGTGACCTGCCCGAAGGTGTGGACTACGCCTACCTGCGCCGCAACGCGGGCGTCAACCTCGCCACCATGGTGGCCCTGGCCAAAGCCCCGGCCGCGCCCGCCAAGGTCGAAGTCCTCACCGCCAACCTCACCAACCGTACCGAGTTGCGCTGGCAGGCGCCCGCCGCCGGCCCCAGGCCCAGCGGCTACGTGGTGCTGGTGCGCGAAACCAGCGCGCCGCAGTGGCAGCAGCGCTTCCCGGTGGCGGGCCTCACGGCCGACCTGCCCATTAGCAAGGACAACTTCATATTCGGCGTGGCAAGTATTGATGCGGCCGGGCACGAGAGCGTAGCCGTGCTGCCGGTGGTGGGGCGGTAGGCGACAACGCTCTCTGCCTTGATGTTTGAAGCAGGTTTCACGCTGCTAAATCAACGCATATTATGAAGCCGCGCTTTGCACGAGCCATCGTTCTCCTTTGCCTGCTCTATTGCAGGGCCGCTCTGGCGCGGGTCGAGGCGCAGTGCAGCACGAGTCCCTGGATAACTGTGTGGCCGGACCTGGAAACCAAGCTGATTCAGCCGCGGCAGGTGTTTCTGTTTTCCGGCAGCTACTCTGGGGGCAAGTATTCGCTGGAAAAAATGCTGCCGCAGTTCGGCACTGCCATCCGCGCCACCCTTTGGTCGGCCCACGATTCGGTGGACCTGCTGGTGCTCGGACATTTTGAGTACACGGGCACCGATGCCTGGGACGCGCATTCGCAACTGCTGTTGCAGCCGAGCCGCCCCCTGCTGCCCGACAGTGTGTACGAGCTGCGGGTGGCCCGCGCCGACGAGAACCTGTACTTTCTGTTTCGCAACGGCCAACCCAAGCCCGGCCAGCGGCGCGCCACGGCCTACCGCTGGCAAGTGAGCGCCGTGCCCGACGAGCAGGCCCCCGCGTGGGTTGCCACGCCAACCGTGCAACAAGCGAAATATGAAGCCAACAGCGAGGGAATCGAAAACTACGTGATGTTTTCCTATCCGCTGCGCGACGCATCGCCCTGCCTGTTGCGGGCCACGGTACGCCACGTTTCGAGCCGGTTGGAGTCCCGGTTCATGCTGCAGACCTGGCACGACCGGCTGCCCATCGGCTGGTTCACCTGCGGCGGCAACGTGCGCCTAAAGTCGGAAGAGGCTTACACCGTTTCCTTCGAGGCCATCGACGCAGCGGGCAATCGGGCCGTTGCCACCGGCACCCCCATCCCCTTCCGAGCGCCCATAAAAGTGGCGTGCTGCTGGGGTAATTAATTTTTCAGGCCAAAGCCGGCCCGTTGTAATGCCGGCTTTGCCTGACCGATATATCCCCAAATTCTCACCAACTCCAACCCATCATGTCACTGCTCGCCATTGTTCTCCTGATTGTTGCCTTGCTTCTTTCCGGCATCCGCGTGGCGCAGGAATACGAGCGGGCCATTGTGTTTCGGCTAGGCCGGTTTGTAGGCACGCGCGGGCCGGGGCTGTACTGGATAATTCCTTTTTTCGAGCGCCAGCAAACCATCGATATTCGCACCAAAACCGTGGATTTGGAACAGCAGGAAACCATCACCAAGGACAGCGTGACCATCAAGGTGAACGCCGTGCTGTGGTTTCGGGTCACGAACCCGGCCGATGCCATCATCAAGGTGGCCAATTTCAACCAGGCGGTTTACCAGCTGTCGGTCACGGCCTTGCGCAACATCATTGGGCAGCACCAGCTGGATGAGATGTTGCGCGAGCGCCAGCAAATCAACGCCGCGCTGCTGCAAATCGTGGACGCCGCCACCGAGAACTGGGGCGTGAGCGTGGAGCTAGTCGAAATCAAGGACGTGGAAATTCCGGAATCCATGCAGCGGGCCATGGCGCGCGAGGCCGAAGCCGTGCGTGAGAAGCGCGCCCGCATCATCAAGGCCGAAGCCGAGTTGGAGGCCTCCATCAAGCTCACGCAGGGCGCCAAGCAGATGGAAGAAAGTCCAATTGCGCTGGAGCTACGCCGCATGCAGATGCTCTCCGAAATCGGCATCGACAACAACACGACGACGGTGGTGCTCATCCCGTCTGAGTTTACCAACGCCGCCAAGAGCTTCACGCAGATGGTGGAGAAACACGACAACCCGGGCGAGTAACCAAGTTGTAGAAATTAAAAACGCCTGTCATCCTGTGCTGCGCTCAGGATGACAGGCGTTTTATTTCAGAAGAAGTTCAACCGACGGCAAACAGCTTATTTCTTCGCGCCGGCCGCGGCCAGCACCTCTTGGTTCAGGCGCGTGTATTCGGCTTTGGAAACTTCGTTTTTATCGGTCTGCACGAGCTCCAGCGACTTGTTGGCGGCTTCGATGGCTTCTTTGTTCTTGCCTTGTTTCTGCAGCAGCTTGGCCTTCCAGTAGTAGCCGTAGTAGCTGGGGCTGGCCTTAATGGCTTCCTCAACCCAGCCCAGCGCGGGCGTGAGGTCTTTGCCGGTGTTGAAATAATATTGCGCGGCCGTGATGTAGGGCTTCTTTTCGCCCTTCATGGCGGCCTCAATCTGGCCCATCACAATGCGGTCGGGGTCGGCGGTGAGGGGCAGCGCCACTTGGGTGCGGTCCCAGGTCACGACGAGGTCGGCGGCGTTGGGGCGCAGGTTTTCCACGGTGAGCGACATGGTTTCGACGGGGGCAGAAAGCTTGCTCGGTTTGGCTTTCACACGCAATACATCGAGGGCCTGCTTGTATTCATAGGTGCCCCACTGGGCTGTGTCGCGGTTCAGGATAAAGGTCCATTCTTTCGCGTCGGGGATGGTGAGCAGGGCGTAGGCGCCGGCCGGCACCGTTTGGCCGTTGATTTTTACCTCCTCGCCGAACCGCACCTTGGTAATGGTGTTGGCGCCGGTGCGCCACACCGTGCCGTTGGGCACGAGGCTGCCAAACGCCGTGCGCCCCCGCAGCGACGGCCGCGAATACGTGAGGTCGATGTAGGAGGTGGAAAAGCGCTGCTGGATGTGCGTGGTGGGGCTCAGGGGCGGGATGCTGAGCTTGGTTTGGGCCTGGGCGGCCGTGGCCAGCAGCAGGCCACTGGTGAGCATGGCTATAAAGTGTTTCATGTTGCTAAGGATGGAGCATTGCCTTGAAAGTTGCGAAGGCCCTCGTCATTTTTCTCGCGGGCCCCGAACAACTCGGCGGGCGCGCCGTTCAGCTGAAGCAGGTTACTTACCTACTCTGAATCAGCTGCATGAAAATTCTGCTCACCGGCGCCACCGGCTACATTGGCCAGCGCCTGCTCCCTTTGCTGGCCGCCGACCACGAGGTGGTGTGTCTGGTGCGCGACGCCCGCCGGTTCGCCCTCGCCGACCTGCTGCCCGAGGCCCTGCAAAGCCGCGTCACGGTGGCCCAGGGCGACCTGCTCAAGCCCGACTCGCTGGCCGAAGTGCCCACCGACATCGACGCGGCCTACTACCTGGTGCACTCAATGAGCGGCGGCAGCGCCAACTTCTTTCAGCTGGAGCAGCAGTCGGCCCACAACTTCACCAAGTTTCTGGATACCACCACGGCCCGGCAGGTCATCTACCTTTCCGGTATTGCCAACGACGAGGGCCTGAGCAAGCACCTGCGTTCGCGCCGCGCCGTGGAAACGGTGCTGGGCGAAGCTCAAAAAGCAAAGCTGACGGTGCTACGGGCCAGCATCATCATCGGCTCGGGGTCGGCCTCGTTTGAAATCATCCGGGATTTGGTGGAAAAGCTGCCCGTGATGGTGACGCCGCGCTGGCTGAACTCGCGCTGCCAACCCATTGGCATTCGAGATATTATGTTTTACCTCACGGCCGTGCTCGACAACGAAGCCTGTTTCGGCCGCGCCTTCGACGTGGGCGGACCCGACGTGTTGACTTACCGCGAGATGCTGCTGGGCCTGGCCGCCGAGCGCGGCTACCGGCGCTGGATAGTGACGGTGCCTGTGCTCACGCCGCGGCTGTCGTCGTGGTGGCTGTACCTGGTCACGAGCACCACGTTTTCGCTGGCCCAAAGCCTGGTCGAAAGCCTGAAAAACGACACCGTATGCGACCCCGCCAAGAGCATCAGTCGGGTCATTCCGCATACGCCCATGAGCTACCGCGCGGCGCTGGCCCTGGCCTTTCAACGCATTGAGCAAAACGAAGTGGTGAGCAGCTGGAGCGATGCCGTGAGCAGCGGCACCCTGCGCCAGAACTACATGGACGCCATCCAAATCCCGAAAAACGGCATGTTCTTCGACCGCCAGTTTGTGCCCTTCGCGCGGCCCGTGGCCGAGGTGCTGGACAACATCTGGCGCATCGGCGGCGACCGGGGCTGGTACAAAACCGACTGGCTCTGGCAGATTCGGGGCCTGATGGACAAGGCCGTGGGCGGGCCGGGCCTGCGCCGGGGCCGCCGCTCTCCCTCGCGCCTGCGCGCCGGCGACCCGCTCGATTTCTGGCGCGTGCTGGTGGCCGACAAGCCCGGCCGCCGCCTGCTGCTCTACGCCGAAATGAAACTGCCCGGCGAGGCCTGGCTGCAGTTCCGCATCGTGGACCAGCCCGACGGCACCCACGCCCTGGAGCAGCTGGCTGCCTACCGCCCGCGCGGCCTGGCCGGGCGGCTGTATTGGTACTCGGTGCTGCCCTTCCACGGCATCATTTTCAAAGGAATGTCCCGGAACATTGTCGCGTACCAAGAGTCGGCGGTTCGTCCATCAGCCACGGCGCAGCCGGTCAAATCATCATAATTCGCGTGGGGGCAAAGTCTGAATATTTCAACATTATCGATTGAATATCAAGACTATATATGGCTTTGCATTCAATAGCAAAGTCTAATAATTACATAAATCGGTTTGTGTCTCTCTGTAGTAAGAGGATAGGTTTAGGGGTCGCTATCCACAGCGGCACTCAATCTGCCCTTTCTATGCACATACCTTACACGCCGGGCCACGATTACTACACGCCATTTTACCTGCTGGCCACGCTCACCAACGTGCTGCTGCTACTATGGGAAGGCTGGCGGCGGGGCTTCCCCTTGCGCCCCTGGCTGACGTTGGTAGCGGCCAGTAGCCTGGCGCTGATTTTGGGCAGCAAGCTCATCACCCACCCCGTGGGTGAGTGGGCGGCCGTGCTCTTCACCAACGCGCCCGCCGATACGGCACGCTCCATTCTGGGCGGCGGGCTGGCGGCGGGGCTTACGGTGGTAGCCTTGCGCCGGTGGCTGGGCCTGAGCTGGGCGGTGCTCGATGCCCTGGCCCTGCCCCTGTGCGCGGCCCTGATGGTGCAGTGCGTGGGCTGTGTGCTCACGGGCTGCTGCTTTGGGGTGACTACCACGGGATGGGGCCTCACCTACGCAGCGGACACGTTGCCGTGGGCGGCACAGGTGCTGCGCGGCGCCCTGCTCGCCCACGCCGCCCACAGCCTGCCGGTGGTGCCCACGCAGCTGTGGGCGCTGGCATTGTGCGCGGCCGTGGGCGGCGTGCTGCTGGCCACCCGGAAGCGGCGCTGGCCAGTGGGCTCCTGGTTGCTGTTGCAAACCGGGCTGCTGCTGCTGGGGCGCTTTGGCCTCTCGTTCTGGCGCGATGCGGTGGGGGAGCCGCTGGCGGGCACCGTGCATAGTGTCCTGGGTGGGCAGTGGCTGGGGCTGCAGTTTTTGCTGCTGCCGGCGGGGCTGCTGGCGCTGGGGCTGTGGTTGTGGCGGGTTCGGCGGAGAATGGCAGTTGAGGACGCCGTTGTTGCTACCAGCGGCCAGGGGCGGCGGCTCTGGGTGGTGGCGGGCTTGCTGGGCAGCACGGCGCTGCTGGGGCCGGCGGCGCTCACGCTGCCCGAAGTGCTGGCGGTGAAGGGCTTGCTGCTGGTGGTGCTACTGGCGGAGGCGGGCGCGGCTCTGGTTTCGGCGGTCAACGCCAATGCGCGCGAGTGGCGCCTGGCCGGGCTGCCGCTCAGCGGAGGGCTCATCGTGCTTATCCTTGTCACGACGGCCCAGACACCCGCACCCGAGCAGGCGCCGCTCCCGGGCCAAGGCCCCACCCGCACCCTGACCGTGACGGGCGGCGTGCTGGGCAACCAACACGAAGCCTACGAGCGAATTCAGCTTAATAACACCGGCTGCAGCGGGAGCCAGCAACTGGCCCTGCAACAGCAGGTAGCGGCGGCGGGCGGCGAGGTCGCGTTTGAAACGTCGGGCCTGACCAATGCCTTTGGCCAGCCCATCGACAAAACCACTACCTGGGGCGGCGGCCTGTGGGTGGGTCGGCAGCGCATCGACGCCCAGCCCCTACCCGGCCAATCCGGCAGCTATGCGGGCATCACCGACCGGGACACCACCTTCCGCCCCACCCTGGTCGATGTGCACGTTTACAAGCAGATTCACCGCGAAAGAGGCTGGCGCAGCTTCGACGTGCGCCTCGGTCTGCACCTGGGCCAACTCGGCTACTTCAGTTACTTCGGCGACGGCGAATCGCGCGAAAGCACCCTACTCATGCCCGAGGTGATGGTGCGCCTGGGCCATCCGGACCTCCTGTTTGGCCAGGCCGACTTTTGCTACGGGGCCGAGAACGTGCTGGGGGCTTACACCTCGCGCCTGGGGGTGGGCTCGGGCCTGGGCATGCGCAACGGGCCGCAGCTGCTGGTGGGCTACGCGCACTCGCCGCACTACCCCACCCCCAGCATGGGCTTTGCCAGCGCCCTGCTGCGCCTGCCCAGCCACCCCAGCCTCAGCCTGGAGCCCTACGTAGCCACCGATTTCGGCCGGCACAACAGCGTCAGCCTGAAGCTGAACTACCGCATTGGGCGCTAGATGCCTCCCGCGCAATCAACTTTTCATACCAATGCCTCATAAGCCCTTCCCGCGTCATGAAATTATTGGTGCTTTTTATTCTGTCAGTTGTGGCAATGGGTCTGACAGCCTGCCAACTCTTTCAAGAGCCCACAACCACCACCGTGTCCGGCACTATTCGCAATAAATATACCCAACAGCCCCTGGCGGGAGTACCGATACGGGTTCGCCTTTGGCACTACGGCCTGGGAATGTCCTGGACCGATTCCATAGCCAGAACGCGCTCTGATGCGGCCGGGCACTACAGTGTCACATTCGATGCCACGGCCCGGAGCGGGACGTATCGCGTGGATTTTAAAGAGGCCCGTTACTTATGGGATTTAACCGACTACCGGGGCTTTGACAGTCACTCGTTTTTAGACGGCGCTTCATTTCCAGCAAAACAAGCCACTCAGGTTGATTTTGACGCCACTCCCTTCGTGCCGGTGCGCATTATCGTGGAAGCCGATAAGCAGGGCTCCTCCACGCTGACGGCTGATGCTTTTGCAAACGAGCAAGCCGGACAAAGCTATTTTCACCCCTTCACCTTGGTAGATACTGCCCGCACGATTTCCCGCGTCAGTGCTAACCGGGTTGCTTATTTCGTCCCTAACTGGCAGTATGATTTGGTGGTGTGGCGGTCGCCGGTTCCGCCGGCAAGCTTTGGTACTTGGGTACGGTTCAATCGGTTCGTAGGATATAACGACACCACTGTCATCCGCCTCCACTAGCCGCTACCCAAACACCGGCACCACGCGCCCGTCTTCCACCTTCAGCGCGGCGTCGTACTTCTTGCCGGTTTTGGCCGAGATGAAGCCCTTGATGACGCTGGTTTCGCCCTTGCGCAACAACTGTTTGAGCTGGGTTTCGGTGAGCTGCTTGCCGCCCCACTCGAAGGCCACCCGAAACTGGCAGTCTTCGCGGAAGCGCGAGCAGCCGTAGGCCGCCTTGCCCTTGAGCATGGTGCCCAGCTTGCACACCGGGCACGGAATCAGGCCCGAGTCGGGCGCGGCGCCCGGCTTGGGCTCGGCCACTTGCAGCAGCATGGGCTGGAAACTGGTATCGAGGCCAATGGCGGCGTCGAACTTCTGGCCGTCGGCCCCAACGAAGCCTTTCATCACGGGCGTGCGGCCTTTGGCCAGCAGGGCCTTCACCTGCGGGTCGCTCAGCTTTTTGCCGTGCACCTCGGCCGGCAGGCGAAAGGTGCAGCCCTCGCGGAAGCGCACGCAGCCAAAGGCCGTTTTGCCGCGCACCACATGGCCGGTTTTGCAGGCCGGGCAGTAGCCCAGGCCGTTGGCGCCGGGCAGCGTGGCCGGGCCGTGGGGCGTGGCGGGGCGGCCACCGGTCATGCCGGCTGGCACCTTGCTGCCGCCCGCCGCGGCCGAATTTTTCGCCTGCTGCACGGCCAGCTCGGCGCTGCCCGAGGTCACCATGCGGCCACGGCCATCGTTCTTCACCTCGGCCACCATCTCCTGCACCAGGCCCGACAACTCGCCCAAAAAGCCCTCCGACGACAGCTCGCCGCGCTCAATCTGGCGCAGCTTATGCTCCCACTGGCCCGTGAGTTCCGCCGATTTCAGGGTGGGGTTGCGGATAAGGCCAATGAGCTCCACGCCGGTGGGCGTGGGCACGATGCGCTTTTTCTCGCGCCGGATGTAGTTGCGCTTGAACAGTGTTTCGATGATGGCGGCGCGGGTGCTGGGGCGGCCGATACCGTTTTCCTTCATGGCCTGGCGCAGCTCCTCGTCGTCGATGTTGCGGCCGGCGGTTTCCATGCCGCGCAGCAGCGTGGCCTCGGTGTAGTCCTTGGGCGGCTGGGTCATCTTGCTTTCCAGGCGCGGCTCGTGCGGGCCGCTTTCGCCCTTCACGAAGTTGGGCAGCACCGTCGATACCGCGTCGTCATCAGCCTCGGCCGCCGCACCGGCGGCACCCGGGGCGGGTGCCGGTTTGGGGGCCGCCTGCTGGGTGGGGTCGCCGTACACCACGCGCCAGCCGGGGTTCAGAATCTGGCGACCGCGCACGCGGAACGGGCGCTCGGCGGCTTCGGCCAGCACGGTGGTGTTGCTCACCTCACAGTCGGGGTAGAAGGCGGCGATGAAGCGGCGCGCGATGATGTCGTACACGCTGGTTTCCATGCCGCCCCCGGGGCCGGCCGCGCCGGTCGGGATGATGGCGTGGTGGTCGGTGACTTTGTTGTTGTTGAAGACCTTGGGCGTCTTCGGAATCTTGGTGGCCAGCAGCGGCTTGGTCAGCGCGTCGTAGCCGATGCCGCGCAGAATGCCGGGGATTTTAGCATACTGGTCATCGGGCAGAAAGGTGGTGTCGACGCGCGGGTAGCTTACGGCCTTTTTCTCGTACAGCGCCTGAACGATTTTGAGCGTGTCCTCGGCTGACAAGCCCAACTGGTTGTTGCACTGCACTTGCAGCGAGGTCAAATCGAACAAGCGCGGCGGGGATTCGCGGCCTTTCTTAATCTCCACGTCCGTGACGCGCAGCGGGGCCGGGCGCACCGCTTCCAGCGCTTCTTTTGCTTCCTCCTCGGTCACGAAGTAGCCCAGGGCGCGCAGGCGGCTCTTGGTATCGGGCGCGGCGTCGGCATCTTTGGCCTTGTCGGGCGCGGCCATGTGGCTGAACAGGGTGCCGCGGTACTCGGTCTTCAGCACCCAATATGGCTCGGGCCGGAAGTTCTGAATTTCGTGCCAGCGCTCCACCAGCAGGGCCAGCGTGGGCGTTTGCACGCGGCCGATGCTCAGCAGCTGCTTGTCCTGGTAGGTGGTGTACTTGAGGGTGAAGAGGCGCGTGGCGTTGAGGCCCAGCAGCCAGTCGCCCACGGCGCGGCTTTTGCCGGCCTGATAGAGTGAGTCGAACTCCTTGGCGTCGCGCAGGTTGGCAAAGCCTTGGCGGATAGCCTCTTCCGTTAGCGAGGAAATCCAGAGACGCTTCACCGGCTTGCGGCACTTGGCCTCCTGCAGCACCCAGCGCTGAATCACCTCCCCTTCCTGCCCGGCGTCGCCGCAGTTGATGACTTCGGTGGCTTCGTCGACCAGCTTTTTAATGGTATTGAACTGGTTGACGACGCCCGCGTCGCGGCGCATGAGCTTGATGCCGAATTTGTCCGGAATCATGGGCAGGTTGTGCAGGCTCCAGCGCTTCCACTCGGGCTGGTAGTCGTCGGGCTCCTTAAGCTGGCAGAAGTGGCCGAAAGTCCAGGTCACCTGGTAGCCGTTGCCTTCCATGTAGCCGTCCATGCGGCGGGTGGCGCCCAGCACGTTGGCAATTTCACGGGCGACGCTGGGCTTCTCGGCAATGCAAACTATCACGGAATTCTCGGTTGATTTAGGGGCTGCGCCGACGGGTTTTCGGCGTGGAGAATCAACAAAAGTAACCGGAGAAAAGGTCGCTGTAACGCAGGGCGACTCTATTTACTTAGGCAGCTGGTATCGGTTTCGATAATAGAGCCCAATCATTATCCAAATCACGGCCAATCCTTTATAAATCCCAACTACATAATGCCCGGCGAGGGTAGCCATATCCTCGGAAACCAGCTTGCGATAACCGCCCTGAATAGCAATGCCTAGCGCAAACAACAAGGCCGCCAGTGTGACAATGGCCACCATATTGGGATTTTCAGTAAACGTTCGAAAGCCTTGGTACTCCACCAGCCAGACTATCGCTAAAATCAGGACGTCGGCAATGGTATAGCTCATCTGACTGGTCAGGCCATCAGCCAAGTTACCATTGAGCATCAGCGTGAGCACGAACATGAGTAGCAGTGGGCCTCGCGACACGGTGAACTCGCTCCGCTGGTCCAGAATAGTGTCCTTGCTTGTGCTGCCCAACAACTGTTCGCCAATGCTTTGAAAACGCCAGCGGCTGCGGGTAAGCTGATACCCCAACACCACCAAAAAAGCGCCCAATACTGCTACTACCGGAATCTCGATGGCAATAGGGCCGGCGGCTGCCACCACCGCTATTAGCACCACCGCAAGTAAAGAGGTTAAGAAGTAGTAATTGACGAGCAAGACAAAAACGTGGCTTAGGAACTTACGCATGCGGCAAAGTACCGAACAGGACCCGCAAACTTGGTTACGTGTGCCGTCCGGCTCTGCAATCGATATTCACCGCGATGCATCAGCCCCAAAGGCTGCGGCTTATAATGTTCGGCGGTGCACCAATTGTCGAGCAAGCCACGTGTATGCCATTCAAGCACTTTCTTCCGATTGCATTATGATATACCAAAAGCACTTCCAACTGCCGGCCCTGCGGCGCGGCTTCCACCTCATCACCGAACAGGTGCTGCGCGAGCTGCCGGAGCTGGCGCGCGTGCGGGCCGGCCTGCTGCACGTGTTTATTCAGCACACCTCGGCCAGCCTGTGCCTCAACGAGAACGCCGACCCCACGGTGCGGCACGACTTCGAGCAGTTCTTCCACCGCCTGGCGCCGGAGAATGCGCCCTATTTCCGCCACAACTCCGAAGGCTCCGATGACATGCCGGCCCACCTCAAAGCGGCGCTGTTGGGCAGCAGCGTCAGCATCCCGGTCGCGAACGGCCGGCTGGCGCTGGGCACCTGGCAGGGCATTTACCTAGGCGAGCACCGGGAGCACGGCGGCCGTCGCTCAATCATGCTCACGCTGATGGGTGACTAAAACGGGGGATGTGTGCTGCTACCGGGCCTGGATAGATGTTTCCAACGCTCATGGAAGCCGCTGCGATGCAAGGGCTTAAAGCCTTGGCAGGGACATTCATTCGCAGAAAATTTATCTTTTCAAATGCTATGTATACATCAAGCCCATTTTGTGCATAGCTTTCCGACGTTTCTTTCCATCCACCACCCCTAAAGCTTATTCTTTCACCCATTTACCCCTTTTTCCCCTTCATCCATTCTTTATGCTAAAACCTTTTACCGCTTTATCCAGGCTGGCGCTGCTGGCGCTGGCTGGGGCGTTTGCCCAGCCGTCGTGGGGGCAAACGTACACCCCGGTGGCCCTGACCGGGTTCACCCACGACATCATCGCCAACGGCCCCGGGGCCGTGAGCGCCAGCACCACCGCCGACATCGACGGGGCGGCGGCCACCGGCGGTACCGGCTACACCCTGATGGCCCAGGACTACGTGGGCCCGGGCGGCCAGGTGCCCAACACCGCCACCTACCCCGCGTCGACACACCCGGCCCTGGAAAACAGTGGCCTGATTACCAGCGCGCTCAACAGCGCCATTACCTACCAGTTGGCTTCGTATTCGGCCAATAACGCGCTGCGGCTATACGGAGCCAATGCCTCGGGCACGCTGTCGTTTGCCACGCCCCGGGCAGCTTCGGAACTGTACGTTATTGGAACTTCGGGCAACGCCAACAGCACGCTTGATGTCACCGTCAACTTTGCCGATGGCAGCAGCCAGCTCTTTTCGGGCCAGGTGATTGCCGACTGGTTTGCCTCCGGCCAGCCCAACGTGGTGCGCGAAAAGCTGGGTCGCGTGAGCCGCGGCGACAACACGGTGCAGTACACCGGCACGCCCGTGGGCCCGCGCTTTTATCAGCTGAAGCTGGTGCTGAACGCGGCTAATGTGACGAAAAACATCACCGGCGTCTCCTTTACGAAGGCGGCCGCGGCCGGCAACACCGTGCTGCTGGCCGTGACGGCCGGCGTGCTTCCGGTGTGCGCGGCAGCACCCACGGGCCTGACAGCGGCTGCTACCACCACCAGCGGCGGCACCACGGCCCTGACGACGGCCTGCTCTTCTACCAGCATTTACCTGTCGGTGGGCGGGGTGCCGGCCAATGCGGGCTACACCTACCAGTGGCAGTCTTCTGCCAACGGCACCACGTACACCGACATCAGCGGTGCCACCAGCCCCACCTACACGGCCACGGGCCAAACGGCGGCCACTTACTACCGGGCGCGTGTAACCTGCCTGTACGACGGCACCGGTGGCACGGCGGTGTCTTCGGCACCCGTGCAGGTGGCCCAAACGGCTTTCGATAACTGCTACTGCACGCCCAGCAGCAGCAGCGGCTGCGGCACCTATGCCCAACTGCTGAAGGTAGAAATACCCGGCACCACGCTGTCGAACACCTCCACCTGCGCCGCTTCGCCCTACTACACCAACTACACTACGGGCGCTGCCACCACAGCCACGCTCAGCCCCGGCGCCAGCTACCCCATGTCCATTACGCTGGGGCGCTACACCAAGGCCGGCCTCTGGATTGATTACGACCACAGCGGCACCTTCGACGCCTCGGAATACCTGGTGGTCGGCACCAATTCGACGAACACCTCGGGCAGCACCGCCACCGTGACTCCTACGCTGGTCATTCCGGCCACGGCCCTGACGGGCACGACCCGCATGCGGGTGCGCACCCAATACTTCCTGGCTTCGACCACCTACCCGCTGGACGGCACCAGCGCCTGCATCAGCACCACGTACGGCGAAACCGAGGACTACACCATCACCATCGCGCCTTCCACGGCTTGCACAGGCACGCCGCCGGCCATCACCGCCACGGCTTCGGCCGGCACGGTGTGCAGCGGCACGGCTTTCACGCTCACGGCCACCGGGCCGGCCGCCGGCACCACCGGCCTCTCCTACCAGTTCCAGAGCAGCCCGGCCGGCGCTAATACCTTTACTAACCTGGGCGCGGCGCAAACGGCCGGCATCTACTCGGTAGCCAGCCAGACGGCCGCCACCGACTACCGCGTGATTGTAACCTGCACGGCCAGCGGCCAGTCGGTTACGTCGGGCGTGGCCGCCGTGGCGCAGAGCCCCTTCTTAAACTGCTACTGCACGCCGGTAACCTCGGGCACCGGCACCGACGGCGTCACCAACGTGACGCTGGCCCCCCTGGTTAGCGCTTCTTCGGCTACCAACACCTCGCCCTACTACACGGACTACTCCGCTTCGCAAACGGCCGGCACGCTCCAGATTCCGACCCTCTTCCAGGGCGGTACCGCGTCGGTTTCGGTCACGATGGGCTCCGATGGCACGCAGTACAGCGGCGTGTGGATTGATTTCGACCGCAGCGGCACCTTCGATGCCAGCGAGTTCTTCACGCTGGGCACCAGTGCCGGTGCCAACGGCACCTCGGTGATTCCGGTCACCATCCCGGCCGGGGCCCTGACGGGCCAAACCAAAATGCGCGTGCGCGGCGGCAACGACCTGGTGCTGCTGGCCTCGCAGTCGTGCACGGCCGCTTCCAGCGCTACCAACTACGGCGAAGTGGAAGACTACCTGGTGAACATTGCCGCCCCGGTGGCCTGCACGGGCACCCCGCCCACAGCCACGGCCACGGCTTCGGCCACTACGGTATGCAGCGGCACCGGCTTCACCCTAAATGCCACGGGCATTGCCGCTGGCACCACGGGCCTGAGCTACCAGTGGCAGAGCAGCCCGGCCGGCGCCAACACCTTCACTAACCTGGGCACGGCCCAGGCCACGGCGGGCTATTCCATCGCCAGCCAGACGGCGGCCTCCGACTACCGCCTGGTGGTAACCTGCACGGCCAGCGGCCAGTCGGCTACTTCGAGCGTGGTAGCCGTGGCCCAGAATTCGTTCCTGACCTGCTACTGCACGGTGGTGAGCACCGGCACCAACGAGTACATCAAAAGCGTGACGCTGCCCGGCACGCCCGGCTTCACCAACGCCACCAACGCCAACTCGACCAGCGGCTACGGCGACTTCACGGCCAGCACCGCCAACACCACCACGCTGGTGCAGGGCGTGACCTACACCAACGGCGCCAGCTTCATCGTGCGCTCGAACAACGCCAACTCGCAGGGCGGCCTCTGGATTGACTACGACCACAGCGGCACCTTCGACGCCTCGGAGTACACGCTCATCGGCTCGTCCAGCCTCACGGCCACGGATGTGACGTTCCCCGTCACGCTGACGGTGCCCGCCACGGCCCTGCTGGGCCCCACCCGCATGCGGGTGCGCTGGCGCAACGGCGTTTTCGCCGCCACCGATGCCTGCGTTTCGGGCAGCACCACGTGGTACGGCGAATCGGAAGACTACACGGTGACCATTGCCGCTTGCACGGCCAGCCCGTCGGCCTTCAACTACGGCACGGCCACGACCTTCTGCGTATCGGGCACCACCAATCCGGCCGTGGTACTCGGCACAGGCTCAACGGCCGGCACGTTCTCTTCGTCGGCGGGCCTGACCATTGATGCCACCACCGGGGCCATTACGCTCAGCAGCAGCACGCCTGGCACCTACACCGTGACCAACACCGTGCCCGCCAGCAGCACGCAGTGCGGCTCGACGGCTACCACCACCGTCACCATCACGGCAGCGCCTACGGCCGACTTCAGCTACGGCACGGCCGCTACCTATTGCGTATCGGGCACCGCCAACCCGACCGTTACGCTCAGCACGGGCGCTACGGCCGGCACGTTCTCCTCGACGGCGGGCCTGACGCTAAATGCTACAACCGGCGCCATCACGCTCAGCAGCAGCACGCCCGGCACCTATACGGTGACCAATACCGTAGCGGCCGCCAACGGCTGCGCGGCCGTAACCAGCACGTCCGTCGTGACCATCACGAACGCTCCCACGGCGGCCTTCACTTTCCCAGCGGCTGCTACCTGCGCCGGCAGCACCGCCACGCTCACGCCCACGCTGGGCACGGGCGCCATCGCGGGCACCTACTCGCTCCCCACTGCCACCGGCCTTTCGGTGAATGCCGCCACGGGCGTTGTAACCGTAGGCCCGACTGCTGCGGCGGGCACTTACACCGTGACGAACACCGTGGCCGCGGCCAACGGCTGCGCCGCGGCCACCAGCACGGCTACGTTCACGCTCACAGCGCCCAGCACGGCCACGTTCAGCTACCCAGCTGCTACCTACTGCCTGAGCGGCACCACGCCGCCTACGCCCACCATCACCGGCACTACGGGCGGCACGTTTAGCTCCACTTCGGGCTTGAGTATTAACGCTACGACCGGCATTATCAG
Source organism: Hymenobacter monticola (assembly GCF_022811645.1). NCBI lineage: Bacteria > Pseudomonadati > Bacteroidota > Cytophagia > Cytophagales > Hymenobacteraceae > Hymenobacter > Hymenobacter monticola. The sequence continues at coordinate 4,907,445 of NZ_CP094534.1, forward strand.
CTTGAGTGGCAGCACGGCCGGCACCTACACCGTGACCTACGCGGTGAGCGGTGCCTGCGGCAGCAGCAGCACCCAGAGTGTGACCATCACGGCTCCGGCTGCGGCCACGTTCAGCTACGGCACGACGTCGACCTACTGCGTGAGCGGCACCACGGCTCCGGCCGTCGTGCTCGGCACCGGTGCCACGGCCGGCACGTTCACTTCGACCACGGGCTTGACCCTGAATGCCACGACGGGTGCCATCACGCTGGCTTCCTCGACGCCGGGCACCTACACCGTGACCAACACCGTGGCCGCCGCCAACGGCTGCGCCGCCACTACGGCTACTACGACCGTGACCATTACGGCCGCTCCGGTCGCTGCGTTCAGCTACGGTACCGGTACGGGCACGCCTACCTTCTGCGTGAGCGGCACTACCGACCCGACGGTCATTTATGCCCCGGGCGCTACGAGGGGCGTGTTCACTTCAACCCCCGGCCTTTCGATTCTCAACTCTGGTTTGATTGTACTGGCAACTTCGACGCCGGGCACCTACACCGTGACCAGCACGGTAGCAGCAGCTGGTGGCTGCGCCGCTACCACGGCCACGACGACGGTGACCATCACGGCCGCGCCGGTGGCCACGTTCAGCTACGCCACGGCGGCCGGCTGCGTGGGCAGCACCAGCGCCGCTACGCCCACGCTGGGCACGGGGGCTTCGGCCGGCACGTTCAGCTCAACCACGGGCCTGACGATTAACGCCACGACCGGCGCCATCGACCTGGCTACTTCGGCGGCGGGCACCTACACCGTGACTAACACCATTGCTGCAACCGGGGGCTGCGCGGCAGCCACGGCCACGACGACCTTCACAGTGAACCCGCGCCCGGCCACGCCCACCATCTCGGTGGCCTATAACGGCTCGACCACTACGCTCACCTCGAGCGCGGCCACCGGCAACCAGTGGTACCTGGGCACGAACCAGGTGTCCGGCGCCACCGGCCAGACGCTGGTGCTCACCGGCCTGCCCGCGCAGCTCGGCTCCTACACCGTGACCACCACCAATGCCAACGGCTGCGTGTCGCTGCCCTCCAGCCCGCTGGTGGTAACTTCCAACGCGAAAGCTGCGGCCGGCACCTCGCTCACCGTGTACCCCAACCCCACCACGGATGGCCACCTGCTGCTGGCGCTCACCGGCTACCGCGAGGCGGTGACGGTGCGCGTGCTGAATGCAGTGGGCCAACGGGTGTACGAAGGCACCGTGGCCACCAACGCCTTGGGCCAGAAGCAGGCCCTCGACCTGAGCGCGCTGCCCAGCGGGGTCTACATCCTGCAAGCCAGCACGGCTGGCGGCAGCATGGATGTGCGCCGTATCGTGCGCGAATAGCGTCCGTAATACAGTCGGTTAAATGGAAAGCCTGTCGCACTGCGACAGGCTTTCTTGTTTTAGTGCTGGGATGAATATGGCTACAGCCCGCCCCGGTCCCAGGCGTCAATCTCGGCCTGCAGGTTGCGGCGGGCGGCGGCGTCCAGCTCGGCGCGCAGGGCGGGGGTGCGGAAGAGGACCGGCGCGGCCAGCATGTTGGCCAGCACCTTGCGGCGGCCGGGGCGGTAGAGCAGGTCGGGCACGAGGCGGTATTCCTGCCGCACCTGGCGGGCGTAGGCCCAATAGTCCGCCTCCGGGGCGCCGAGGATGCTCAGGTCGGCATCGAGAAAAAACAGCAGGTCGGCGTCGTTGGGGGGTTGGGGCTGGGTGTGGTCGGCGGTGCGCTCGATGAGCAAGGCCACGCGCTGTTGCCGCGTGGGCTCCAGGTCCGAATGCTGGAGAAACGCGAGTGCCTCGGCGGCGCTGCGGGCTTCGTTGTCGGATTTCAGGGCGTTGTACACGGCATCGTGGTACCACACGGCCAGCTGCACCACCACGGGGTCTTGCAGGTCGGCCGTCTCCACCCGGTCCAGTAGGTTCTCGATGTGCTGCAGGGTGTGGTAGTGGCGCGTGGGGGCCTGGTAAGCAGCGCTCAGCCGCTGGATTTCGGCTTCGCGCCGGGCGGCGTCGGGCACAAGCGAGGCGGTGAGGCGGTGCCAGCGGGCGGCGAGGTCGGTCATCGATGCATCGGAATGGTTTTCCAAATGACGCACTTTTGCATGTATCGCCTCTGCTACGATTGCACCGCCCGCAGCTCGCGGTACAGCGTTTGGGCCAGGAAGCGGGCCTCGTCCAGCCGCGAGGCGTCGTAGCGCTGGGTGTCTTCGGCAGCGGGGGCGGCGTCCCACTGGTGCAGCTCGGCCAGGGTGGTGAGGCGGCTCAGCGACTGTTGCACCACGCCGTCGAGGCGGGCGCGCAGGGCTTCGGGCAGTTGGAAGCCCGTGGCCAAGGCGGCCTGCAGGCGCAGCAACTCCTGGGCCACCAGCGCTAGGTCTTTCAGCAGGGCGCCCTCGGCCGGGGTGAGCTGGCGGGGGCGGCGGTCGATGATGCAGAGGCTGCCCACGCCCAAGCCTTCGGGGGAGCGCAGGGCCTGCGCGGCGTAGAAACCAAGGTTGAGGTGCTGGGCCACGAAGGGGTTGACCAGCTCGCAGGGCTGGGCCACGAGGTCGCGGAATTCGGTGAGGCCTTCGTGGAGAATGGCCACCGAGCACATGCTGTCTTCGCGGCTCACCACCTGCGCATCGGGCAGGCCCTCGTTGCCGATGAACACCACGTCGTCGGCCCGCACGAGGCTCACCAGGGCAATGGGGATGTCGAAGAGCCGGGCCACGATGCTCACGAAGTCGTTGAACACCTCCTGGCCAGGCGTGCCCAGTACCTGGTAAGGCTGCAGGGCTTCCAGGCGTTCGTGTTCGTGCGAGGGGAGCAGGCCGGGGTACTTTAATGAATCCATACAGCAAAAAACAGCTACAATCGGTCAACTAACTGCTGAGGTTGGCGAATGGAGCGGACTGGCCTGCAAAATGCTGCCGTTACTCGGTGGACGCGCCCAGGTAACGAGCAGTAAACCGTCAGGACTGAAAAAGGATTGGGCAGTGCCGGTAGAATCGCGGCCAGTCGGTGCCCTACCGGCAGCCCCCGCGCCGTTCGGCCGCTGCCAGCGCCGCCGAATCGGCCGGGGCCAGGGCACCGCTTTCGGCCAGCGCGGTGCGCAGATTCTCGCCGTGCTGGTTGGGCAAGCAGGGGTTGAGGCCGGCTTGCAGCAGCAGGCGCAGCACGGCCCCCGGGTGGCGGGGCCGCTGGTAATGAGCCAGGGCAAAGCCCACGGGCTCGATGAGGCTGCCGTCGGCGCGCACCCAACGGGCGTTGGGGTGGGCGCCGTGGCGCAGCAGCAGGCCCACCAGCGCGGGGCTGGGCTTTTCCTGGAAAAGGGCGTGGTAGAGGACGGGCTGCCCGTCCATGAACTGGCTTTTTTCGGTTTCTACCTGGTTGGGGTCGGCCCCGCTCCAGAGCAAGGCCTGCGCCCAGCGCACGTCGTTTTTCCGCACGGCCTCGTACAGGCTGCCGCGCACCAGCCCCAGCCCAGCCACGGTCGCCCAACCGGCCAGTACCACCGTGGCCGTGGCGGCCACCCGCCAGCGCCCGCGGCCCCGGCTTGCCTGCCAGCCCAGGGCCAGCAGTAGCTCGGCGCCGCACACCAGCGCCGACACCAGGTAGCCGGTGCCACTCATCCAAAACAGCACCCCGTGCGCCGCCACCGCCGCCAGTCCCACCCGCAGCCAGCGCGTGGCCGGCGCTGACGCTGGCTGGCCCTGGGCCACGTAGCCCACCCAGCTCAGCCAGAAGCAGCAGGGCGCCAGAAAAAAGGTGAGCAGGCTCAGATAAGGGACGGCGGCGGTGAGCAGCGCCAGCGCCAGCCCCGCGTAGAGCAGGCGGTCGGCCCATTGCAGCAAGCGGCTTTCGGTGGGTGGCGTGGGCGTCATGCGGGGGCGGTGGGCGAAGGGTAGCCTATGGCGCAAGCAAGGTTTCGATGAACAAAGATGGAACGGCACGAGGCTTCGACCAGTGTGTTTCAGCGTGAGCCAGGGGCAAATGCTAATGTCCTTAAAAAGAGCCTGCCATTGTTCGCAATGGTCAATAATGGCGTTTTTAGGTCTTAGCACAAAGTCTAACAGCGCGGTATTTTGGTTTGTGTCGTCCTCAAGCGGATTCTTACATTCGGCTTTCACTCACTAATCCGCCCCGCCCATGCTCCGCTTCGTGTCGCTCCTGCTACTGGGTGTGCTGCTTCTGGGCAGCGCCGCGTGTAAAAAAACGGAGCCAGTTGAGATTGACGGCGTGTCATTCGTTGATGGGCTTCCGTATTATCATTTCATTGACGCAGACCGCCAGTGGTTTAGTGAGGTGCCTGGTACCGTGTGGACGTTTGAAAATGGACGAGGCGTCCAGCGTCGCTACACCGTATCAATTACCCAGCACCTACAAATCAAGAATAAGATTCGCATCAGCGGCATACTCAGCGACTCCTATAAATTGGTCAGCTACTACGATGAAGCCATTTTTGCGCTCACAAATGTGGACGCTACCAGTTCTGACTCAGGTGGACGGTTTGAGTTTTATACCGACCCCACCGTTACCCCAAACCACCAACCCGTTTCGGGGCAGAGCCGGCTCCGGGCACAGGCCAACTGGTTCGCTTTTTTGGGCACAGAAAAATGCATAACCGACTATTATCATCCGAAAAACGACCAATTGAGCGGGCCTTTCGAGCAGCTTGCCAGCCGTGGGACATCTTATTCAGAAGTTGCCAGATTTTCTGTCTTTCCTCGCGGACAGAGCGCCCCTCCTTCTGCGCCTACTAGCCTGTTTGCGCTGTATTACGACCATCAGCATGGGCTGATTCGGCTGGTGGATTGGGCTGGCGACGTATGGAACCGCGTCCCCTAAGGGCGGTGATGCAGCCCTGCTTTGTGCGTTTGCGAAGGGATGGGTGGCGCGCGTACCGTGTCCATTTTCACGCTGCCAAACCTTCAGTACGCGCGCATTGTCCCCATTTCCACCCGTCCCGGCACACGGTACGCGCGTACTGCCGCCACTTCCACACGGCAATGCCCTTGGTACGCGCGTACCGCCACCTGCGCAACTCGACGAAGCCCTTGGTACGCACGTACCACCCCCCTTTCTGCACATAAAAGCCCTTGGTACGCGCGTACCAAGGGCTTTCCTGCTTTTGAGAAACTTAGGCTTCGGGGGTGCCTTTGGCAGCCTTGGGGACCCTGGAGCCACCCGTTTTACCAGGTTTTGACACCAGCGCCTTACTCAAATCGAAGAATGCGGCCACGCGCTCGGGCTTTTCGGCATGCTCGGCCAGCAGGGTGGCGTAGGCCCGAAACAGGGCCACGCAGGTGGCCTGGCGGCCGTCGTGCAGGTCGATGCGCTGGGTGCCGGCGGTTTTGGCCAGGCCGTCGGCGCGTTGCAGCGCGGCCGTGAGGGCTGCTTGCACCGTGCGGCCTTCGGTGCGCACGGGCGAGGTGAAGGCCGTGGGGCGGGCGTCGAGGGCGTCGAGGAAGGCGGCGAAGGCGTCTTCTACCTGGGCCTGGCTGCTCTTGGTGAGGGCGCCGCGGCCCTGCGGGAAAAGGGCTTTCAGGTCGGGGCTACCCGCGTCGTAGGTGGGGATGATGACCTTGCGCTCCACCTTCTTCACGTAGGCTTTGAAGTCGGCCAGGGCCTGGGCCACCGTGACGGTGGCGGCCTGCCCCTCGCCCGAAAGCTGGCCGGCATGGGCGGCGCGGTAGTCGGTGAGGGCCACTTCGAGTGCGTCGGCCAGGGCGCTGTACTTGCCTTTGGTCTCCTGCCGCAGGGCTTGCAGGGTGAAGGCGGCCATGTCGGCGAACTGGTCGCGGTTGAGGCGCAGGTTGGCGAAGAAATTGTCGAACCGGGCGGCGTACTTGGGCTGGGCCATGCGGTAGAAGGGGGGTTGGTGAAAGCGGCTGGGCACTTTGCCAAGCTGGGCGGTAAGGTAGCAGGAATCCGGACATGCCGTGCACCGGCCCGCCAGCTTGTTAGGAGAATGCCAAAATTCTTTATAAAAAAATACCAACGGCTAGCGGCTGCCGGGCGCGCCGTGAAACAAGCCCACACCCGAGCCCAACGGTGGGGCCGGTAGTAAGGTAGCGGTCAACCCACCCGGACGCAGCTCCTTCCCGGGTAAGCCCGGCCGTGGCCCGTAGTCGGCCGGAAGGCACCGCCGGACTACGGTCCCGCTTGTCGTAAAAACCTCAACCATTGGCCTGAACCCCGCTTTTTGAGCGCCGTACCACCGGCCATGCAGCCCACCGACCCCACCCTGCCGCCCGTTCCCACGCCCCTCGCCGCCGCCGTCATCCCGGTGATTGAGGAGTCGGCGCGCATCGAGAAAGAGGTGGTGGAAACCGGCCGCGTGGTCATCCGCAAAACCGTGCACCACGAAACCCAGACCGTGGACGTGCCCACCCAGGAGGAGCAGGTGCAGGTGGAGCGGGTGCCCATCAACCGCGTGGTGGACACCCCGCCTGAGGTGCGCCACGAAGGCGACACGATGATAATTCCGGTGCTGCGCGAGGAGGTGGTCGTTACCACCCGCATTGTATTGGTGGAGGAGCTGCACGTGCGCAAGCGCACCCTCACCCTCAGCCATCCCCAGGAGGTGGAGCTGCGCCGCGAGCACGTGAGCTACGAGCGCATCGAGACGCCCCCGCCGGCGTCCGAAACGGCTTCCTGATTCCAACGTCTTTCGACATTTCCTTTCCTTCCTTTCCACATTTTCCTTTCCCCAGTACCATGGCCCAAACCGTAGTAGGCTTGTTCAATAGCGCTTCAGAAGCGCAGCAAGCCGTTCAACAACTCATGTCCGCCGGCTTCGTGCAAAGCAACGTCGACGTAGCCGCCCAGGATGCCCGCAACGCCCAAACCGTGATTGGCGGCGGCAGCAGCACCAGCGGCCGCAACAACGACCCCTCGGACTACACCAACAGCAGCGGCACCTCCGTGGAAGGCGCGGCCGACGCCACGGCCCGCACCGCCGGCCGCGCCGAAGACGGCATCAGCAACTTCTTCAGCAACCTGTTTGGCGGCGACGACAACGACGACGCCCGCGCCTATACCTCGGCCACCCGCAGCGGCCGCTCGGTCGTGACGGTGCACGCCGCCTCGGCCGATGAAGCCGAGCGCGCCCGCGACCTCCTCGACAACGCCGGGGCCATCGACGTGCACGAAGGCTACACCCGGGGCGCCTACGGCATGACGGGCAGCGCGCAGGGCTATGCTGCGTCCGGCACGCAGGCCACCGGCACCGCCGAGGGCGCCCAGAAGCTGAACATCATCGAAGAAAACCTGCAAGTGGGCAAGCGCGTGGAGCAAACCGGCGGCGCCCGCATCCGCAGCCGCATCATTGAGAAGCCGGTGGAAGAGCACGTGCGCCTGCGCGAAGAGCACGTGAACATCCAGCGCCGCGACGTGAACCGCCCCGCCACCGCCGCTGATTTCGAAGCCTTCAAGGAAGGTGAAATCAGCGTGACGGAATCGGCCGAGCGCGCCGTGGTGGCCAAAGAAGCCCGCGTGGTGGGCGAGGTCAGCATCGGCAAAGAAGTGACCGAGCGCGAGGAAACCGTGCGCGACACCGTGCGCAGCACCGACGTGCAGGTGGAGCAACTGGGCACCAACCAAACCGGTACCCGCTCGGCCGAGGACGATGCCTACAACAGCGGCACCGGCACCACCAACCGCTAGGCTCCCCTATCGTAAGCAAAAAGGCGGCTGCATGTGCAGCCGCCTTTTTTTGTTGCCCGCCGCTAGGCGGGCATTTCACGCCCACAAACTACAGCGCCATGTCCCGCACCGTCGTCGGCTTATTCAACCACGTTTCCGCCGCTCAGCAAGCCAGCGCACAGCTACTCGCCGCCGGCTTCCCGCAAGCCAGCATGCACCTCGCCACCTCCGATACCCTCCGCGCCGAGCACCTCTCCGCGCCAACCGAGGCCACCGAAGCACCCACCGAGCCACTGGGCACGGGCTTTATCCGCTTCTTCACCGACCTCTTCGCTGGCAACGAAAACGCCGATGCCGATGCCCACACACACGCTGCCGCCACCCACGCCGACAGCGCCGTCCTGACTGTGGTCGCGACTACTGAGGCCGATGCCACTCGCGCCCGACAGATGCTGGAGGCCGCCGGCGCCGTGGACGTGTACAAGCAGGCCGCGCCGCGCGGCCCGGCTGGCGCCGGCGATGATGTGGTGGATTTGGAAGGCCGCCTGGGCCGCGTGCGGGACAGCGACGAGCTGGATGCCAACGGGCTGACCACGCATTAGAACGAGTACCCCGAAGCTCCTGCTTCGGCACGTTGAACGAATGACGTTCTGACGCGCCGAAGCAGGAGCTTCGGGGTACTCGTTCTGTTTTATTCCGCCTTCTGCGCCAGCCGCAGCTTGCTGTGCTTGCGGCCGTACCCATAGTAGATGGCCATGCCCAGCGCCAGCCACACAATGAGGCGCAGCCACGTTTCCCAGGGCAGCGAAGCCATCATCACGAGGCACACGAGGATGCCCAGAATGGGCACCACCGGCACCCAGGGCGTGCGGAAGCTACGCGGCGCGTCGGGGTTGGTGCGGCGCATAATCATCACGCCCAGGCACACCATCACGAAGGCCAGCAGCGTGCCGATGCTCGTCATTTCGCCCACCACCGAAATGGGCACGAAGCCCGCAAACAGCGCAATGAACGTGCCCAGCAGCAGCGTCGACTGCGCAGGCGTGTTGAAAACCGGGTGCAGGCGCGAGAACACCGGCGGCAGCAGCCCATCCTTCGACATCGAGAAAAACACCCGCGACTGCCCCAGCAAATCGACCAGAATCACGGAAGTATAGCCCACCAGAATGGCCAGAATCACGGCCGACGACAGCCAGGCGTAGGGCGTTTTCTCAATGGCCACGGCCACCGGCGCCGCGTTGTCTTTGAACTCGGTGTAATTGGCCAAGCCCGTGAGCACGTGCCCAAACAACACGAATAGCACCGTGCACACTGCCAGCGAGCCAAGAATGCCCACCGGCATGTTGCGCTGCGGGTTCTTGGTTTCCTGGGCCATGGTGGCCACGATGTCGAAGCCGATGAAGACAAAGAAGATGACGCCCGCCCCGCGCAGGATACCGCTCAGCCCGAACTCGCCGAAGGTGCCGGTATTGGCCGGGATGTAGGGCTGGTAGTTGGCCGGGTCGATGTACTGCCAGCCCAGCGCGATGAACACCAGCACCACGGCCACCTTCAGGGCTACCACCAGCGCATTGAACCAGGCCGAGCCCTTGGTGCCGCGCGTCACGATGGCCGTAATGGCCAGCACGATGAGCATGGCCGGCACGTTCACGAAGCCGCTCACGGTGCTGCCGTCGGCCAGCGTGGCCGACTCAAACGGCGACATCACCAGCCGCGCCGGAATGTGCAGCCCGTACTTCCCCAGAAACTTGATGAGGTATTGCGACCAGCTGATGGCTACCGTTGCCGCGCCCACCGAGTACTCCAGCACCAAGTCCCAGCCAATAATCCAGGCAAACAACTCGCCCATGGTGGCATAGGAATAGGTATAAGCCGAGCCCGACACGGGCACCAGCGCGGCAAACTCGGCGTAGCACAGCGCCGAGAAGGCGCAGCCCACGGCCGCTACCACGAAAGAAAGGGTAACGGCTGGCCCCGCGTTGTTCGCCGCCGCAATTCCGGTAAGCGAAAACAAGCCTGCTCCTATAATAACGCCAATGCCAATGGCAATGAGGCTGATGCCGTTGAGGCTACGTTTGAGGGTGTTGCCGCCCGTTTCGGCCGCTTCGGCCCGAAGCAGCTCTAGTGATTTTTTAAGCATGTAGTTATTGAGCGCGCCGGTCGGCACGCGTATTAATGAACTGTCATGCTGAGCGCAGCGAAGCACCTTACCACGACGCGACGATTTGTGCGAACGTGATAAGCTGCTTCGCTGCGCTCAGCATGACAGACGAAAGGCGTTACTCACGCCAGCACCTGAATAACCGACTCCGAAAACCGCTCCATCTCCTCCAGCTGCGGACTGGCCTGCAATAGGAAAAAGTCTACGCCCACTTTCTCGAACTCCCCAATCCGGTCCTGCAGCTGGGCGGGCGTACCCGTCAGGCCCGTGCGCAGGCCGCGGTTCGACACCGAGTAGTCCTGCAGCGACACTTGCTGCTCCAGCTGCGTGCCGGCCAGCCACTGCTGGTAGTTGCCGTAGCCCGAGGCCGAGGCCTGCACGTTGGTGATGCGGTCCAACTCTTTTTTTACCTCGAGCTCGGTGTTGCGCACAATGGAGTAGCCGGCCACCCCAAATTTCATCGGCGGCAGGCCTTTCTGCTCGCGGCGGCGGCGCATATCGGCAATGCGGGCGCCTATGAGTTCGGGCGAGTCGCCGTGCATTACGTAGCCGTCGCACTGGGTTGAGATGAGGTCCTTGGCCGCTTCCGATTCGCCGCCGGCGTAGAGGAACGGCGCCTTGACAGGCTTGGGCTGCAGGATGTTGTCGGCCACTTGGTAGTACTTGCCCTCGTAGCTGAAATGGTCCTGCGTCCACACGTTCTTCACCACGTCGAGCCACTCGCGGGTGCGGGCGTACCGGTCGTCGTGCTGCTCGAAGTGCAGGCCGTACTTCGTGGCCTCGTCGCGCCACCAGCTCGACACCACGTTCAGCGACAAGCGGCCGGGCGCAATTAAATCAATGTTGGCGGCCTGCTTGGCCAGCAGCGCGGGGTTGTGGAAGGTGGGGCGCACGGCCACCATGATTTCCAGCTGCTCGGTCACAGCAGCCAGCGCGGCGGCCGTGCTCCAGGCTTCCAGCGACGGTGCCTCGGTGCCCTTGATGTCGTTCAAATACAGTTCGGCGATGAGCGTGAGGTCGTAGCCCCAACCCTCGCTGCGCTGCGCCAGCTGCTTCACGTAGCTCCAGTCGGTGGGCATCTGCTCGTCCTCGACGTTGCGCAGCCAGCCCCCAAAAATGGGCATCCAATATCCAAATTTCATGGCAGTTTTCTTATTGCCAACCGTCATTGCAGCGCACAGCGAAACACCCTCTCCCGGTGAGTATTCTTCGCTGCAACGAAGCGGCGAGGATGCCTCGCTGCACGCCGTGTTGACGGTTAACCTATTTCTTGATAAGCGGCTTAAGCCGTTGCCAACTCGACTTGCACGGCCGCCGGCACCGCAGCCGGCAGCTGCGTTTCGAGGTAGTCTACGAAGCGGGCGTAGGGGTCAAAACCCACCACGTTCACGGCATCGGCCACGAAGTTGGAAAGAGCGTTGATGTCGTAGAACAGCACGTCGCCGGTGCGGTCGTCGATGAGGTATTCGATGCCGCCCACGTCGATTTTGGCGGCGGCCACGATGCGCTCCACGGCGGCAATTACCTCAGCCGGCGGCGTGAAGGCTTCCACCTGAATCCCTTTTTTCGGCGCCTCCGTGAGGCAAAACTCGGCCGACTGTTCCTCCGGAATCTGGCAGATTTCGGCCGGGCACAGGTTGAAGCTCTCGCCGGTGGTGTACACCTTCATGGCGTAGAGGAACTTGCCGTCCAGCGTTTCCACGCGGTGGATGTTGCCGCCGCGGGGCGTCACGTACTCCTGCACCAGGGCAGTCTGGTCAATGCCGAGGTCTATCTGGTTGGCGTCCACGGCCGCTTGCAGGCCCTCAATGGTGTCGAAGCGGATGATGCCCGCGCCGCTGCCGCCGATGTTCACCTTCACCACGATGGGGAAGCGCAGCTCGCGGGCCGCGTCCACGGCGCGCGAGGCGTGGTTGATGACGCGCGAGGCCGGGTACTTCAGCCCCAGCGACTCAAACAGCGAGAGCTGCCGGGCCTTGTTGGTTTCGATGCTGGTGGCCACCGAGCCGTTGATGATGCGCGTGCCGATGCGCTCCAAATGCGTGGCGTAACCGGCCGTGTGGAAGATGCCCTGTCCGTGCCCGCGCAGGTAGGCCGAGGAGCTCATGCGGTTCACCACCAGGCTGTAGCGGCTTTCTTTTTCCGAAGGGTTGAAGAGGTGGTGGGCGGCGTCAATCTTCTCGTAGGGCAGTCCGCGGCGGTCCAGCTCGGCAAAGAGCGGCTTGAACCATTCGGGGTGCTCGAAGTAGATGCCAATGGGCTTTTGAACAGCAGACATACTTGGAAATAAAGTAGTTGAAATACAGGCAAGCGGGCACGCTGCTCAACGCAGGTGGTGAACTGGCAAAGCCCGAAATGAGAGGAGGATTTGGCCGCCCAGCGCCTTGCGCCAGGCCACGGCCGAACAAGGATGAGAAACCTCGACGGATATGCGCAACACCGCAGCCGCACATGGCGGCCCGGCGAAGCCAATATGCTCCGGTTTCGGTTTAGCTACCCGCGATGAAAAAGAGGCACCGGGTTAAGCCAGGCAACAACAGCAACAACACGCCATGCCAGCCCGGTGCATCAGCGCCAGACGGGCATTAAAAGCTGTAAAAATTGCGGGTTGGTTGTTGGAGGCTTCCACGGCAACTTGTTTTTATATGGTCAGGAATTGGCACCGTTTCAGGAATATCCCAGATGGTTGCCGACGCGTCGTAGAGCCTGTCTCTCAGCGTCTCTGTATAAAAACAATCCTTTGGGGAGAAAGAATTGATACGGCAAAGATACAGCAAGGCCCTTCGATTTGTTCAAACCGAGGGGCCTTGCTATGAAAAACGGGTTATTTCCGCAGCGCCAGTCGCAGCCCGCCCATCAGCCAGCGGGTGGGCATCTGAGCGCCCAGCAGGTCGGAATACTTCTCGTTGAACAGGTTCTGCACCTGGCCCGTGAGCCACAGCCGCTGAGGCAGCAAGGCCACTTCGAGCCGGGCGTTGAACACCGTGTACTCGGCGTTATTTGTGCGGTTGATGGCTGCGGCAGTGCTGGCGTCGCGCTGCTTCCAGAGGCCGCTGAGGCTGCCGTTCACACGCTTTGAGGTTAGGCTGACTGTGCCTGACACTACCTGGCGGGCAATGTTGGCGAGGTACTGCGAGGCGATGTTGTCGGCATTGCTCACCTTCACCAGCATATAGCCCACGCTGCCGTCAAAGCGGGTGGTAGGTGAGAATTGGCGCTGGTACACCAGCTCCGTTTCCAGGCCGCGGGTAGTCACGTCGAACAGGTTTTGGGCGTAGCGGTAGGTGGCGGCGGGGTTGAGGTTGGTGAGGCCGCTGGCCTCGATGACGCGGGCGCCGGGCGTGGGCACGTAGTCAATCTGGTTGTTGCCCTTGCGCAAAAAGCCGGTGGCTTTCACCGTGAAACCGGGCAGCGAGCGGTAATCGGCGCCCGCCTCGTAGTTCATCGTGCGCTCGGCCTGCAAGCCGGCGTTGCCCACGTTGAAGCCGCTGGGCACGGTGCCAGCCCGGCCGTTGGCGTTATAGCGCTCGGTGAAATCGGGCGCGCGAATGGCCCGGCCGATGGCGCCGCGCACGGTCAGCTCCTCCCCTATCTGCTGGCTCACGTTGAGCTGGGGCACCACTTCGGTGCCGTAGGCCTGGTCGTGGTCGAGGCGCAGGCCGCCGGTGAGGGCTAGGCCCGCCGTGGGCGTGAGGGCCACCACGCCGAAGGCCGCGTAGTGCCACTGGTCGTGGTTGCCGCGGTCGTTGCTGACCACCGAGCGGTGGTCGGCCTGGCCGCCCAGTGTGGCCCGCAGCTTGTCCGTGAATTGCTGCTGGTGGCTGAGCAGCACGTTGGTATAGCGCGTGAGGTGGTCGCTGGCCACCGAGGTGGGCGTATAGAGGTAGTAATCGGTGCTGCGGCTGGTCGACACCTGAGCCTCGGTGCGAGCCCGCTCGTTGTGCTGGTAGCGCAGCTGGCCCTGGTACCAGTCCTTATTGGTGGTTTCGCGCGAGAGGTCGCCGATGGCCGTGGTGTAGAAATACTGGGCGCTGTAGTCGCGCCGGTCAAGGCTGGCGCGGGCAGCGGCGCTGAGCTTGGGCGTCAGCTCATAAGCGGCCGAAAGCGAGTAGGTTTTCAGGTCGACGTCGCTGCGCTGGGTGCCGGGGTAATCGCGCAGCTGGCCGTCGGTCTTGTTCAGCAGGATGCCGCCGCCCAGGCGCAGCTTGCCGGACGCCAGGAAGCCGCCGGTGTTGGTGTGCCACAGGTTGTACTCGCCACGCATGGTGGTGCTGGTCAGCTCGGCCTCGTGGCGCCGCTCGGTGGCGGCGAAGGTTTTGGTGACGATGTTGATGACGCCGCCCACGGCGTCGGGGCCATAGAGGGCCGCGCCAGCGCCGCGGATGATTTCAATTTGCTCAATCTCGGCCGGCGTGATGGGCATGTAGGCGCCGAAGTGGCCGGTCAGCGGGTCGTTGAGTCGCATACCGTCAAGCAGGAAAAGCACCTGGTTGAAGGTGCTGCCGCGCATGCTTACATCGGCCTGCGCGCCGAAGCTGCCGCGGCTCTGAATTTCCAGCGCCGGCAGGCAGCGCAGCAAGTCATCGATGGAATTGACGGGGTAGCGCGCCACGCTGGCACCGGAAATGACCGTGACGGCGTGCCCAGTCTGGTTGCTGGGCTGGGTGAGGCGCGAGGCAAAAACGGTGACTTCGCGCAGGCTGCGGGCGCTGTCGGCGGGCGTCTGGGCCAGCGAGTTATAGGCGATGAAAGAACAGAAAAGCGGTGTAGCGTAGCGCGTCAGTCGCATGCATTGAGGCCTTGATGAGGGTGCAAACTTACTGTAGCGTGGACTCTGCGAGTCCGCGCACCGCGCCGCTCGTCTGCTGTTCGAGGTTCTGGCGGGCGCGGACTCGCAGAGTCCACGCTACTTTCGTAGCCCCGCAAGCAACCCCGGCGTTCCGGTTCGGTCCTTCGCGCGAACTCACCATTTCACTCACCGAAGTTTTAATGAAGCATCTTCACCTGCTGGGCCTGCTCGGCCTCGTAGCCAGCAGCGCCGCCTACGCCCAGGCGCCCGGCGCCAAGCCGGAATCGCCCTACCGCGCCTCCGCCACCAAGATTAACGACCTGGTACACACCAAGCTCGACGTACGCTTCGACTACAAAAAGCGCTACCTCTACGGCAAGGAGTGGGTCACGCTCAAGCCCCACGCCTACCCCACCGACTCGCTGCGCCTCGATGCCAAAGGCATGGACATCAAAACGGTGGCCCTGATGAACGGCGGCCAGCAAACCCCGCTCAAGTACGACTACGCCGACGGTATGAACCTGCGCATCAACCTGGGCCGCATGTTCAAGCCGGGCGAGGAGTACACCATTTACATCGACTACACCTCCAAGCCCGACGAACTGAAGGTGCAGGGCTCGGCCGCCATCACCGACGCTAAAGGTCTGTATTTCATTAACCCCGATAGCACTACCGCGGGTAAGCCAGTGCAAATTTGGACGCAGGGCGAGACGGAAGGCTCCTCGGCCTGGTTCCCCACCATCGACCGGCCCAACCAGAAAACCACCGAGGAAATCTCGATGACCGTGCCCGCCAAGTACGTGACGCTGAGCAACGGCAAGCTGGTGAGCAGCACGCCCGCCGGCCCCGGCCTGCGCACCGACGTGTGGAAAATGGACCTGCCCCACGCGCCCTACCTCTTTATGATGGCCGTGGGCGACTTCAAAAAAACCACCGACACTTGGCGCGGCAAGGAAGTGAGCTACTACCTAGAGCCCAAGTACGCGCCCTTCGCCAAGCAGATTTTCGGCAACACCACCGACATGCTGGAGTTCTACTCCAACCGCCTCGGGGTGGAGTACCCGTGGAATAAATACGCCCAGATTGTGGCCCGCGACTACGTGAGCGGCGCCATGGAAAACACCACCGCCACCCTGCACGGCGAGCAGGTGCAAATGACCGACCGCGAGCTGCTGGACCGCCCGTACAGCAGCGAATCGGTGATTGCGCACGAACTGTTTCACCAGTGGTTTGGCGACTACGTAACGGCCGAAAGCTGGAGCAACATCACCGTGAACGAGTCGATGGCCGACTTCTCGGAAGGCCTTTACGCCGAGCACAAGTACGGCCGCGACGCCGCCGATGCCCACTACTACACCTACCTGCGCCGCTACCTGAGCTCGCCGCGCGACGCGGCCAAAACGCTGGTGCGCTTCCACTACGACCAACAGGAAGAAGTATTCGACTTGGTGAGCTACCAGAAAGGCGGCGCCATCGTCGACATGCTGCGCACCTACCTGGGCGACGACGTGTTCTTCGCCGGCCTGCAGAAATACCTCCAGGACAATAAGTTCGGCAACGGTGAGGCGCACCAGATGCGCCTGGCGTTCGAGGCCGTTTCGGGCCAGGATTTGAACTGGTTCTACAACCAGTGGTACTACTCGCCCGGCCACCCCGTCGTGACCATCGACTACGCCTGGGACGCAGCCAAGAAGGTGCAGTCCGTGACCGTGAAGCAGACCCAGCCGGGCACGCCCTTCCGCCTGCCCTTCACCATTGATTACTACGTGGGCGGCAAGGTGATGCACCAGCCCGTGACCATGACCCAAGCCACCCAGACCTTCAGCATGCCCCTGGCCGCCAAGCCCGAGCTGGTGAACGTGGACGCCAGCAAGAAGCTGCTCTGGAACAAAACCGACAACAAATCGGCCGCCGAGCTGGCCTACCAGTACAGCCACGCCCCGCTGTATGTGGACCGCCGCGAGGCCGTGGCCGCCGCTGCCAAGGACCAGGCCACCAACGCCGCCTCGCGCGCCGTGCTGCTGGCCGCCCTGAACGACAAGTTCTACGCCATTCGCGGCGCGGCGGCGCAGTCGTTGAAAATGGACGACAAAGCGGTGGCCAAGGCCGCCGCGCCTGCCCTGCGTAAGTTGGCCGCCACCGAGAAAAACACGATGGTGCTGGCCCAGACGCTCACCTCACTGGCTCAGTTGAAGGACAAGAAGGACGAGAAGCTGTTCAACCAGAACTTCAACAGCCAGTCTTACAGCGTGCAGGCCGCCGCGTTGCGGGGCCTGGCCGCCGTGCAGCCCGCCCAGGCCCTGGCCCGCGCCAAAACCCTGGAAAAAGACGACAACGCCGCCCTCGCCCAGGCCGTGACGCAGGCCTATGCTCAAGGTGGCGGCGCGGCCGAGTGGGCTTACGTGCGCGACAAGTTCGACGCGGCCCGCCCCAATAGCCAGTTCGGCATGATGGAATCTATTGGCACGATGGCCGGACGCCTTAATGATGCCACGGCCATCACCGAAGGCGTGACCCGCCTTAAGACGATGGGCGTGAAGTACAAGATGTACGGGGCCGATAAACCCGTCATCGAGCAACTGAAAGCCATTGCCGACAAGCAGGCCAAAGGCCCCAACGCCGCCCTGGCCAAGGAGCAAACCGACAAAGCCATTGCCGAAATCCAAGCGGCTAAGTAGCCGTTGCTGCTTTGGCCGTTTCGGGTCATAAAAAAAAGCCTGCCGCGCATTGCGGCAGGCTTTTTTGTGAGCGGTGGGTTGGGAAACGCCTGACCGTTTTTAAATCAACTTAAATAGTTTCTTACTTCTTCGCCTTCGTTTCGAAGCCCGGTACTTCCTCGGCCGGGTCCTCGTTGGGGCCCTCGTAGGTATTGGCCTGTTTGTCGTCTTTCTGGGTCGGCTCGGGGGCGACGGCCTCGGTGGCGTAAATGGATTCGATTTCGTGCATCACCTTTTCGCTGCTGATTTCGAGGTCTTTCAGTACGCCGTCGGCGATGTCGTACACGAGGCCGTGCAGGCGGGGCGGGTTGTCGCCGCGCATGGCGTTCTGGATGATGTTGGTTTTGGCCAAGTTGCGCACCTGCTCAATCACGTTGAGCTCCACGAGGCGGCGGGCGCGCTGCTTGTCGTCCTTGATGCGCAGGTACTCGGTTTCGTGCGCCCGAATCACGTCACGGATGTTCACCAGCCAGTTGTCAATCAGGCCGTACTGCTTGTTGCTGGCCGCCGCGGCCACGCCACCGCAGCCGTAGTGGCCCACCACCATGATGTCCTGCACGCCCAGCACTTCCACGGCGTATTGCAGCACGCTCAGCAGGTTCATGTCGGTGTGCACCACCAGGTTGGCAATGTTGCGGTGCACGAACATCTCGCCCGGGCCTGTGCCCGTGATGCCCGACGCCGGCACCCGCGAGTCGGAGCAGCCGATGAACAAGTACTTCGGCTGCTGGCCGTTAGCCAGGTTCTTGAAAAAGTTGGGGTCTTTCGCGTTGCGGTCCGAAACCCACTTCTTGTTGTTCTCGAGGATTGTGCTGATTCCAGCCATAAGCATGAAAAAGGGTAAGTTGACAGTCCGCGGCAAGCGGTGCCAAGGTTATACGCGCCGTTGCCAAAGCCGGCTGTCGGTCACGGGTTGAGGACGGCAAAGGTGACGCCTAAGCTGGGAGAGAGAATTTTTGATTGAGACTGCAAGAACGTGTACCCCGAAGCTCTGCTTCGGACCATTGAACGATTCCTGACGCGGGCCGAAGCAGGAGCTTCGGGGTACACGTTCTGCCAGCCTGCTTAGTGCGTGCCCAGCGCCACCTGCCGGATGCCGCGCAGCTCCAGCGCAATGCCGCGCGCCGGGGCCGCCTGCCGGAAAGCCTCGATGGCTTCGAGCACGTCGTGGTCGATAACATCGGAACGCGAGCCGTCGAGGATGACGCGGCTATTATGGGGCAGCTGTTCCAAGGTGGTCACAATGCTGGCTTTATTGAGAAAAGACACGTGCTCAGGCAGGCGCAGGTGCAGCGGCGCATCGGGCGTTTCGGACCGGTCGTCGGAGTCGTCCCGGCGCAGGTAGGAGCCGGCCTTGGCGTTGTCGCGCAGAATGAAGAAGAAGCCCAGCACCAGCCCAATGCTCACGCCCTTGAGCAAATCGGTGAACAGCACCGCCACAATGGTGATGATAAACGGCACGAACTGCTCGCGGCCCAGCTTCCACTGCTTGCGGTAGAGGGCCGGCGGCGTCAGCTTGTAGCCCACCAGCAGCAGCACGGCGGCCAGCGCCGAGAGCGGAATCAGGTTCAGCACCGCGCCCAGAAACAACAGGCTCGTGAGCAGCAGCAAACCGTGAATAAAGGCCGAGAGCTTGGTTTGGGCGCCGGCCGCAATGTTGGCCGACGAGCGCACGATAACGGCCGTGAGCGGCAGGCCGCCGAGCAGCCCACTCACCAGGTTGCCGGCGCCCTGGGCCAGCAGTTCGCGGTTGGTGGGCGTGTGGCGCTTCTGCGGGTCGAGGTTATCCACGGCTTCCACGCTGAGCAGGGTTTCGAGCGAGGCCACCACGGCAATGGTGAAGGCCACGCCGTAGGTGGCGGGATTGCGCAGGGCGCTGAAATCGGGGAAGGTCATCTCGCTGGCCAGCTGGCCCAGCGACGTCAGCACCGGCAGCTTCACTAGGTGTTCGGCGCGCACCTGCAGGTCGGGCGCAAAGCGTTTCAGCAACTCGTTGATGGCCACCGAGGCCAGCACGGCAATCAGTGCGCCCGGCACCAGCCGCGCCCACGACTGCCGCTTAATCGGGCCCGTGTTCCACAACAGCAAAATCACCAGCGACACCACGCCCACCAGCACCGAGCCGGGGCTCAGGCCCTTCATGGCCGCGCCAATGGCCGAGAAGGTGTTCAGGCCATTGAACTGCAGAAAGTTCATGTCCTCATAATAGTCGGAATCCGCCCCAAAAAAGTGAGGTATTTGCTTCAAAATCAAAATAATACCGATGGCCGCCAGCATGCCGCGAATAACCGCTGCCGGGAAATACAGGGCGATGATGCCCGCCCGCGCCAGCCCCAATCCAATCTGAATGACGCCCGCAACGGCCGTAGCGGCCAGCACCGCCGGCCACGAGCCCAAGGTGGAAATAGCCGACAGCACCACCACCGTGAGGCCCGCCGCCGGCCCGCTCACGCTCACCGCCGAGCCGCTAAGCAAGCTCACCAGCACCCCGCCCACGATGCCCGCAATCACGCCCGCCAGCAGCGGCGCCCCCGAGGCCAGCGAAATGCCCAGGCACAGCGGCAGCGCCACCAAAAACACCACCAGCCCCGACGGTGCATCCTGCCCAATGGTACTGAACAACGACGGCTTGGGGGGAGTGGGCGCGGCCGGGCTGGGCGATGGGGCCGCAATGGGGGTCCCGGTGCGGGATGGGGAAGAGACTACCTGGGTCATGGCTAAAACACTCGTGGCCCTTGCAGTCCCACCAAGGAACCGACAGGAAACACAGGCACAAGGTTACCCAAGCCCTATTAAGACGGAATTAAAGGCGAATTAAAAGGGAATTAAAACCAGCCCCTATTCAATCGAAGAAGTCGAAAAACAAGTCGTCATGCAACGGCTACGTCCGGCATGGCGCGTGGGTAGTAATCAAAATCGTTGCAATGAAGTGAAGGGCATGCCTCAGTTGCGCGCGGCATGTTGCTCCTGAACGCCAGTCTTTAACTTGGCACCGGCCACTCCAACCACACCTGTGTGCCCTGGCCCAGCTCGCTTTCCACCCGTACCATGCCGCCGTGCAGGGCCATGATGCGCGCCGTGAGCGGCAGCCCGATGCCGTGCCCCGGCACCGACCGCGCCGACGCCGCCCGAAAAAACGGCACGAACACCTGTTCCAAATCGGCGGCCGAGAGGCCAGGGCCTTCGTCGCTTACCAGCAGCGTGAGGTGTTCGCGGGTACGGGCCAGGGTGGCCGTCACGGTGCCGCCGGTTTCCTTCGAAAACTTGCAGGCGTTGTCCAGCACGTTGAGCACGGCCGAAAGCAGCAGCGCCTCGTTGCCGCGTACCGTGAAGTATTCGGTTTCGCCAAAATCCAAATCGACGCGGCAGGTGGCGTGGCGCCGCAGCAGCTGCTCGTGCGCGTGCAACAGCAGCTCGTCGAGCCGCACGTCGGTCATGGGCACCTGCGAGGGGTCGTCGGAGGCGCGGGCAATTTGCAGCAGGCCGTTGGTGAGGCTGTTGAGCTGGCGGGCCGAATCGAGGGTGCTCTGCAGCACGCGCCGGTATTCGGTGGGTGAGCGCTCGGCCTGCAGCAACGACACTTCCAGCTCGCCGATGAGGGCCGTGAGCGGCGTGCGCAGCTCGTGCGAGGCATCGCGCACGAAGGTGCGCTGGCCCACAAAGGCTGCTTCCAGACGGTCGAGCAGGCGGTTGAAGCGCTGGGTGAGCAGGCCAATTTCGTCGGTGGTTTCGCCGGTACGGGTCAGGCGCTGGCTAAGGTCGGTGGCCGTGATGCCGTCGACCTCGCGCACCATGCGGCGCAGGGGCCACAGCGCCTGCCCGGCAAACACCCAGCTGCCAATGCCCATCACGGCCACCGCCGCCAGCAGGCCGCCCACCAGCAGGTGCCGCAGCTCGCGCAGCTGCTGGCGGCTGTCCTCGTCCACCGACGAGGCCACCACCACCAGCGGCCCCAGCCGGGCGTCGCGGTAAAGCAGGCCCACGGTTTCGTGGTAGTTGGTTTCGGGTTCCAACACGGCTTGGCCGGTGCGGCGCACTTCGGCCAGCCAGGCAATGGGCACCGGCCGCGAGTCCCCCTGCCCTTCCCGGAATACCAGCCGGTTCTGAGCGTCGTACACCCGGCCCTGCTCGGCGGGCAGCGTGCGGTAGAGCTGGCGCAGGTAGTTGCGGTAGGAAGCCTCCTCGCCGGCATTGTCGGGGCCGTGTTGTCCGGCCACGTAGGCGTGCCCCACCACCATGGTGCGCCGGAACAGGCTCTGAGTGAACAGCTCCCGCCGCGATTCCTGCGTGGCGAAGTAAATGGCCAGCGCAAACAGCAGCAGCGTCACGGCCAGAATGGTCCCGAATTGCAGGGCAAGGCGCAGGCGAATGGTCATAGACGATTGGCAGTAGAAAGGGAATCAACTGTCATTGCGAGGGCGCAGCCCGTGGCAATCCGTCCTCCCAACGCGACTAGACCCAAAGACGTGAATAGCGTTTTCAAGCCTGATTCATTACAACTCACCCCTTTGCTGAAGAGCATCATGAAAAGCTTTGTCACTTCCTAAGGCTGGTCGCGCTGAGAGGACGGATTGCCACGGGCTGCGCCCTCGCAATGACAAATAAGTGTTTACGCCTCCGTTTTCATCACGTAGCCCATGCCCACCAGCGTGTGTATCAGCTTGGGCTCAAACCCCTTGTCCACTTTCTTGCGCAGGAAGTTGATATAGACGTCAATCACGTTAGAGCCCGTATCAAAGCTTAAATCCCAGACGTGCTCCAGCAAATCGGCCCGCGACACCACCCGGCCCTGGTTGCGCAACAGGTATTCGAGCAGCGCAAACTCGCGGGCGGTGAGTTGAATGGGCTGGCCGGCGCGCTCCACTCGCTTAGCGGCGGGGTCGAGGGTGAGGTCGGCGAGGCGCAGGGGGGCTTTGGGCGCGGGCGCTTCGGTGCGGCGGCGCACCAGCGCGCGGATGCGGGCCAGCAATTCATCGAAGGCGAAGGGTTTGACGAGGTAATCGTCGGCGCCGGCGTCGAGGCCGCGGATTTTGTCGTCCGTCTCGCCCAAGGCCGTGAGCATGAGGATGGGCACGCCGGGGTCGTGGGCGCGCACCTGCCGGCACACTTCCAGGCCGCTGAGGCCGGGCAGCATCTGGTCGAGAATCAGGCAGTCGTAGTGCGTGGTTTGGGCACGGCTGAGGCCCAGCAGGCCATCGGAGGCCAGGTCCACGGTGTAGTCCTGCTCCGTCAGGCCCTGGTGCAGGAAGGCCGCCACGGAGGGCTCGTCTTCAACTAAAAGGATTTTCATGGGACCGGAAGGTAGCGCTTGCGCCGCAGAAAAGCCGCCGGCTTCCCTCCCCCACACGGGCCGGCCCCGGGGCTGCCGCCTCAACGCCGAGCCAGCCGCTCGTGCTAAGAATTAGCAGCGGCCAGTTCGCCAGAAGCCGCGTTCGTTGATTTAGCGCTCTGACTATTAGCTGGCTTGCTTTGCTCCGTCTGCTGCATCTCGCCCAAGGGGGCGGCTTGCCAGCGAATGCCAACCAAAAGCACCGCGCACAGGAAAGTGGCTAGGTAAAAGCGGAAGTAGCGTTGGAAATTTTTCAGCATCGTTAGAGGCGAAAAGGAAATTCATAAAGCCTTGCGTATTCCTTTTCCCATACAAAATTACCTTTTCACCACGCGGGCTGCTTGACTTATGGCTAAATCCAAAGAGTTACCCCGCGAATCCTGCCATTTCCTCGTTGAATGGCCAGCGCTAGGCGATAACCCGGAGGTGAGTAAACACTTCCCACCACCAAAGGGCAAGGCGCTGTATTTCTGTCGATATTACGCTGTAGCATTTGTGCAAAGCATCTTACCAGAAGTTTTTGATTTTCCTCTATGAAACCATTATTCAGACTTTATCACTTGTATAACAATTACTTCACTATTTATAGCTGAGCTTATTCATTGTCAATCATTTTGGAACAGGGTTACCTGACAAAACACTGACGTAGCATGACCGTAGGCAAATAGCAACGCCCGCAAATTCTAAGCTATTCGCCCTATGAGCCAAGTTACCCAAGTACCGCTCGGCCGCGCCCCCGTGGCCCTGGCCCCCACCCAGCCCGTCAGCCTGAACATCAACGGCCAGGCCCACACCCTGCACATCGCGCCCTGGACCACCCTGCTCGACGCCCTGCGCGAGTACCTCGACCTGACCGGCACCAAAAAGGGCTGCGACCACGGCCAATGCGGCGCCTGCACCGTGCTGGTCGACGGCAAGCGCATCAACTCCTGCCTCTCGCTGGCCGTGACGCACGAAGACTCGCGCATCCAAACCATTGAAGGGCTAGGCACCGAGGGCCAGCTGAGCCCGCTGCAGCAGGCTTTTATCGACCACGACGCCTTCCAGTGCGGCTACTGCACGCCCGGCCAGATTTGCTCGGCCCAGGGCCTCATCAACGAAGGCAAGGCCCGAACCGAAGCCGAAGTGCGCGAGCTGATGAGTGGCAACGTTTGCCGCTGCGGCGCCTACAGCAACATTCTCAGCGCTGTGATGGAAGTGCTTAACAACGAAGGATTAGTCCTAGAGGAAAAGGCGTGGTCGGCCGGCGCTACCACGCAGGACATGGCCCCGGTGGAGCCGCCGAAAAAATAATCCTTCACTCCTCATTTCAGTAAGATGAACCCTTTCACTTTCACCCAAGCCACGGCCGTGGCGGGCGCCGTGCAGGACAATGCCGCGCACGACAACGCGGCCTACCTCGGCGGCGGCACCAACCTGATTGACCTGATGAAGGAAAACGTGGCCCACCCCACGCACCTCATCGGCCTCAAAAAGCTGGGCCTCGACACCATCGAAAACCTGCCCGACGGCGGCCTGCGACTCGGCGCTCTCGCCACCAACGCCGACACCGCCTACCACCCCGAAGTAGAAAAGCGCTACCCGCTGCTGAACCAGGCCATCTTGGCGGGGGCCAGCCCACAGCTGCGCAACATGGCCACCGACGGCGGCAACCTGATGCAGCGCACCCGCTGCTACTATTTCTACGACCTGGCCACGCCCTGCAACAAGCGCGAGCCCGGCTCCGGCTGCTCGGCCATCGGCGGCTATACCCGTGTGCATGCCATTCTGGGCGCCAGCGAGCATTGCATTGCCACCCACCCTTCCGATATGTGCGTGGCCTTGGCCGCCCTCGATACCACGGTGCGCGTGAGCGGGCCCAACGGCGAGCGCACCATCAAGTTTGAGGATTTCCACCGCCTGCCCGGTGACCAGCCCGAGCGCGACAACACCCTGGAGCCCGGCGAGCTCATCACCGGCCTCGACCTGCCCGCCAAAGGCTTCGAGAAGAACTTTAGCTACCTGAAGCTGCGCGACCGCACCAGCTACGCCTTCGCGCTGGTGAGCGTGGCGGCGGCGTTGGAGCTGGACGGCAATACCATTAAAGACGCCCGCCTGGCGCTAGGCGGCGTGGCCCACAAGCCTTGGCGCGATAAGGAAGCTGAGGCCCTGCTCATTGGCCAGCCCGCCACGGCCGAAACGTTTGGGCGCGCGGCCGCCAAGGTGCTGGCCGGCGCCAAAGGCCAGGGCACCAACAACTTTAAGATTGAGCTGGCCAAGCGCGCCATTGTGCGCGCCCTCAAGCAAGCTACTGAAATGAATCAGGCGTTCGACGCCAACGCCTTCCAAAACTCCAACCCATGAGCCACACCACCGACTACATCGGCAAACCCACCAACCGCGTCGATGGCCCGGCAAAAGTGGCCGGCACTGCCAAGTACGCCGCCGAATTCAACGTGCCCAACCTGCTCTACGGCTACGTGGTGAGCAGCCCAATTGCCAAGGGCAAAATCACGAAAATCGACGCCGCGCCGGTGCTGGCGCTGCCGGGCGTGCAGCAAGTATTCTCGCACGAAAACGTGCCCTCGCTGGCCTGGCTCGACCGCAGCTACAAGGACGATGTGGCGCCCGGCGGCTCGCCGTTCCGCCCGCTGCACTCGGCCGAAATCAAGTTCAGCATGCAGCCCGTGGCACTGGTAGTGGCCGATACGTTTGAGCTGGCCCGTTACGCAGCTTCCATTCTACATATTGAGTACGAGGAGGAAGCGTTTAAAACCGAGCTGGTGAAGCACATCGACGAGGCATTTGAGCCCGGCCGTGGCAAAACCGGCTACAAGCCGCCGAAGTCGCGCGGTAACTTTGGCAAGGGCTGGAAGGAGGGCGTGGCCCACATGGAAGCACAGTACTCGCACCACGCCCAGCACCACAACCCCATGGAGATGTTTGCCAGCACCGTGGAGTGGCTGGGCGATAAAAAGCTGAACATCTACGACAAAACGCAGGGCGCCTTCAACAGCCAGCAGTACGTGATGAAGATTTTCAGCCTGAGCAAGGACCAGGCGCGGGTGGTGTCGAAGTACACCGGCGGCGGTTTCGGCTCGGGGCTGCGGCCGCAGTACCAGTTGTTTCTGGCGGTGCTGGCCTCGTTGGAACTGAAACGTTCGGTACGGTTGTCGCTCACCCGCCAGCAGATGTTCAGCTTCGGCCACCGGCCCGAAACCCTGCAGCACGTGGCCCTTGCCGCCGCCGAGGACGGCTCGCTCACCGGCATCAACCACTTCGCGGTGGCCGAAACCTCGCAGTTTGAGGATTTCACCGAAAACGTGGTGGGCTGGAGCGGCACGCTCTACGACTGCGAGAACGTGAGCCTGGGCTACCGCCTCAGCAAGCTCGACGTATACACGCCGCTGGACATGCGCGCACCGGGCGCGGCCTCGGGCTCCATCGCGCTGGAAATTGCGATGGACGAAATGGCTTACGCCGCCGGCCTCGACCCGCTCGAATTCCGCATCCGCAACTACTCCGATTTCGACAAGGCTCAGAAGCTGCCCTACTCCAGCAAGGCCCTGCGCAAATGTTACGCTGAAGGCGCGGCCAAATTCGGCTGGGAGAAGCGCACGGCCGAGCCCGGTTCCATGCGCGACGGCAACCTATTGGTGGGCTGGGGCATGGGCGGTGGCATCTGGGATGCTTCCAAGCAGCCCGCCGTGGCCAAAGCCAGCCTCGACGCCGATGGCCACCTCACCGTGAGCAGCGGCACCAACGAAATCGGTACCGGCACCTACACCATCATGACGCAGATTGCGGCCGAAAGCATGGGCCTGCCCATTGAAGCCGTAACTTTCGTGCTGGGCGACACCGAGCTGCCCGAAGCCCCCGTGCAGGGCGGCTCCTGGACGGCAGCGTCCATTGGTGTGGCCGTGCAGGAAGCCTGCGCTAAACTGGGCGAAGCTTTGCTAAAGCAGGCGCAGAAGATGGACCACCCGGCCTTTAAGGACGCCAAAATCGACGACGTGCAATTTGCCAATGGCCAGCTGCGCCTTCGCTCGGATGAAACTCAAGCAGTAGTGTTGCGCGACCTCGTGCAGGCCAGCGGCGAGCCCAAGATGGAAGCTGAAAATTCCACGGTGCTCGCCAAGCTGGAACTGCTGAAACCGCCGACGCACTCCATGCACGCCCATAACGCCGTATTTGTGGAAGTAAAAGTCGACCCCGAGTTGATGACTGTGCACGTCACCCGTGTGGTGAATGCCGTGGCCGCCGGTCGCATCCTCAACCCCAAAACGGCCCGCAGCCAGGTACTCGGCTCGGTGGTTTGGGGCATCAGTTCGGCCCTGATGGAAGAATCGGTGATGGACCACCGCTTCGGCCGCTACATGAACCACAACTACGCCGAATACCACGTGCCGGTGAACGCCGACATCCACGACATCGACGTGATTTTCGTGAACGAGGAGGACGACAAAGTGAACCCGCTCGGCGTCAAAGGCCTCGGCGAAGTGGGCCTGCTGGGCGTGGCCGCCGCCGTGACCAACGCCATCTACCACGCCACCGGCAAGCGCGTCCGCGACCTGCCCGTGACGATTGACAAGCTGCTGTAGCAACTCCGGCGGCTGGTGCCGCTGCAGTGCCATAGAAACGCCCCGCAACTGGTTGGTTGCGGGGCGTTTTTGTGCTTAGCGTTTTGGCTGGTTCTGGTGAAAATTTATAAGCGGCAAACTCAGCCATAGTCATTGACTATAAAGTTATAGATAAAATCGATGTTGCTTATAACCTGCCATAAATTAGCTTTGTCCAAAGCTTTTACCTGAGGTATTGCTTCAGCTTTACAAACAGCTTTCTAAGACTGTCTGCAAGAGTTTACTCAATCTGGTCTTTCACAAGACTATATCAAAACCCAACCATAAGATGAGCGCCAACCTGCACGACCTCCCCGCAGACAACTCCATCCTCCACGACCTGAACGCGGAAGCCGCCCAGTGCCCCTTCCTCAACGGCGCGGTGAAGCAGACGGCCGGTGGCGGCCGCACCAACCGCGAGTGGTGGCCCAACATGCTCAAGCTAAGCATCCTGCGCCAACACTCCACCCTGTCCGACCCGATGGACAAGGATTTCAACTACGCCGAAGAATTCCAGAAGCTGGACCTGAACGCAGTGAAGCAGGACCTGTTCGAGCTGATGACCAACTCGCAGGACTGGTGGCCAGCCGACTACGGCCACTACGGCCCCTTCTTCATCCGCATGGCCTGGCACAGCGCCGGCACCTACCGCATTGCCGACGGTCGCGGCGGCGCGGGCATGGGCATGCAGCGCTTCGCCCCCCTCAACAGCTGGCCCGACAACGCCAACCTCGACAAAGCCCGCTTGCTGCTGTGGCCCATCAAGCAGAAATACGGCAAGCAAATTTCCTGGGCCGACCTCATCATCCTGACCGGCAACTGCGCCCTCGAGTCGATGGGTCTGAAGCCGTTCGGCTTCGCCGGCGGCCGTCCCGATGGCTGGGAGCCGCAGGAAGACGTGTACTGGGGCCCCGAAACCGAGTGGCTCGGCGACAAGCGCTACGTAGACGACCGGCAGCTGGAAAACCCGCTGGCCGCCGTGCAAATGGGCCTCATCTACGTGAACCCCGAGGGCCCGGACGGTGAGCCCATCCCCGAGCGCTCGGCCCGCGACATCCGCGAAACCTTCGGCCGCATGGCCATGAACGACGAAGAAACCGTGGCCCTGATTGCCGGCGGCCATACCTTCGGCAAAACCCACGGCGCGGCCGAGCCCGCCAAATTCGTGGCCCGCGAGCCCGCCGGCGCGCCCCTCGAAGAGCTGGGCCAGGGCTGGCGCAACAGCTTCGGCAAAGGCCACTCCGAGCACACCATCACCAGCGGCCTCGAAGGCGCCTGGACCCGCACGCCCGCGAAGTGGAGCAACGACTACTTCGACAACCTGTTCGGTTTCGAGTGGGAGCTGACCAAGAGCCCCGCCGGCGCGCACCAGTGGCGCCCCGTGAACGGCGGCGGTGCCGGCACCATCCCCGATGCCCACGACCCGGCCGTGAAGCACGCTCCCTTCATGCTGACTTCGGACATCGCCCTGCGCGCCGACCCCGCGTATGAGGCCATTTCGCGCCGCTTCCACGAAAACCCCGACCAGTTTGCCGACGCTTTCGCCCGCGCCTGGTTCAAGCTGACGCACCGCGACATGGGCCCCAAAGAGCGCTACCTCGGCCCTGAAGTGCCCACCGAAGAGCTGCTCTGGCAAGACCCTATTCCCGCCGTTACCTACCAAGTGATTGACGACCAGGACGTGGCCGCGCTGAAAGGCAAAATCGCTGAATCCGGCCTCACAGTGCCGCAACTGGTATCTACCGCCTGGGCTTCGGCCTCCACCTACCGCGGCTCCGACAAGCGCGGCGGCACCAACGGCGGCCGCCTGCGCCTGGCCCCGCAGCGCTACTGGGAGGTGAACAACCCCGCCCAGCTCTCCACCGTGCTCAACAAGCTCGGCGGCATCCAGCAGGAATTCAACACGGCCCAGACTGGCGGCAAGCAGGTTTCGATGGCCGACCTCATCGTGCTGGCCGGCGTAGTTGGCATTGAGCAGGCCGCCAAAAATGCAGGCCACTCGGTAACGGTGCCCTTCACCCCCGGCCGCGCCGATGCCTCGCAGGAGCAAACCGATGTGGTGTCGTTCCAGGCCCTGGAGCCGGCCGCCGATGGTTTCCGCAACTACCTGAAAACGCACCACCGCGCCGCCGCCGAGGAGTTGCTGATTGACAAAGCCCAGCTCCTGACCCTGACCGCCCCCGAGCTGACCGTGCTGTTCGGTGGCCTGCGCGCCATCAACATCAACTTCGACGGCTCGAACAACGGCGTGTTCACCACCCAAGCCGGCGCGCTCACCAACGACTACTTCCTGAACCTGCTCGACCTGAACACCACCTGGGCCAGCACCTCGGATGCCCAAAACCTCTTCAACGGCCGCGACCGCAAAACCGGCCAGACGAAGTGGACCGGAACCCGCGTCGACCTGATTTTCGGTTCGAACTCCGAGCTGCGCGCCCTGGCCGAAGTGTACGCCTTCGGCGATTCGCAGGAAAAGTTCGTGAAGGACTTCGTAGCCGTGTGGGCCAAGCTGATGAACCTCGGCCGCTTCGACTTGGCCAAGTCGTAAGGCCACCCGCCAGCGCTTCCGCCCCGTGAGGTGCGGAACTAGCTGAAGCCTCAAAAGAAACGCCCCGTAACGAATTCGTTACGGGGCGTTTTCTTTTGATGTGAAATAGAATATTGGCGTTTATTTCAGGTATATACCTTTATCCTTTAGTTTTCCAAAATATTTTTCGTACTGCTGGATGGCATATATATCCATCATGCCGCCTATATAGTCTTGCACTTTCCTTTCCCATTTAGGCTCATGACGATAATTCGCAGGAAGTAAGACCATTTTCTTATTGTATGATTTATCAGTGTACAATTCATACAATTTGGTCAAAACATGCTTACCTAACTGCTCATATTCAACAATATCTGGCTGCCGTTTGATTGCCTCAAATGTCAATGTCTTCAACCCGCTGATTAATAATCCAAACTGCTTGTACCCTAGTTTACCATCAACAAGGTCAACATCCCTAACAAATGTGTTTGCAAGAATGGATGTAAGCTCTTTCCTGTATAACATAGCATACTCTTCCGAAGTCTTATAGACATGCGCCTGTTCTGCAAATTGCCTTGCTAGCACGTTGAATTTCTTAAATTCGACAATAATGTCTTTGTATTCATCTCTTATTGAAAATTCATAAAGCAATTCATCAATTGTGAAGTATTTAAGCCTTAATGCATCTTCTAAGTCATGTATCGCATAGGCAATTTCATCTGACAAATCCATGATTTCGCAATCAATGGTCTTATGAGAAATCCCATACGTATCAAGCCAATCAGCAACAACTTCATAGTCACCGTTGTATAAAAACTTTTTGTTTTTAATTTCTTTCGAATTTCCATTCTCGTCCGTCGTAACGCCCATTTCTTGCTTGAAATATTTTACGACACCTAATAATGTTCTAATAGTTAAATTGAGGCCATTAAAATCATAATGCCGCTCTTCAATATTATTTAATATCCGAAATGTTTGAGCATTCCCCTCATAAGGATTGGATGTACACACTCCGCTCAAAAACACTTCCCCTGCGTGACCAAACGGAGGATTACCGATATCATGAGCCAGTGAGCATGTTTGTACAGTTATATTATCCTGTAACTTCAGCCTCTTGCTAATTGTCTTTGCTACCTGTGCAACTTCATTACTGTGTGTTAAACGGTTTCTATAGAATACTTGGCTCTTAGGAACAAACAACTGCATCTTACCTTGAAGCCGGCGATAAGAAGAAGAATAGAGGACTCTAGAGTAATCAACATCAGCGTTGGTTCTGAAGTAATCTGTGCTGCCTAGGTATTTATTGTCAGCACGAATATCTTTTACTACATCGAGCTGTGCTTCCTTAATTCGGGAATATTCTTCAAGTTCTGCGGAAATCATATTTTTCTCTATTTAGGTTAAAAAATTCATTCTCGGTTATTGATGACTGCAAATGGTTCATCATCAAGCATGCGCAATATACATATCTTCTATCTATAAATTTTCAGGTTCCGGAATACGGTTCACGGTGAAGTCTTAATCTAGACAACTAGCATACTCTATCCTTCTTGACTGGCATTAGTGATATTAGTTTTTACCTCCGCTCCCCAGCCGCACCCGCCAAGCGGCACCGAACGGGGGCGGCGCGAATAAAAAATCCGTCTTCATAAACCTTCATTTCCGCTTCATGCCATCGGGGGGAAGTTTGTATTGTCACCCCATGACCCAGGCCGCGCGGCCTCGCCCCTCCCACCCTGCGATGCGCGCTTTTGGCTTGGTTTGGCCCCGGCAGGTTGCTGATGGCCAAGGGCGTTCTGCTAGTTGAGCGGCGCCTTTCGTGAAGTATGAATAACCCCCAAACCGGCTAGCCCGGCCCTACCCATCTGCCGGCCGCGCCCAGCGTCGCGGGCTTCCCCCACTGCATTCTGGGTTTGGCCGGCCGCCGGGTGTTTCCCGCCGCATTACCGCTTTCTATGCAACACCCCCCGCTTGTCACGTTACCCCAGGTACTTATGAAAAGAGTATTCATGCTGCTGAGTTGCGGCGTTTTGTGCTACACCACCGGCTGCAAGGAAGAGAAAAAACAAGTAGAAGAACAGCTTAGACTGGTGGCCACCAGCCCCTTGCAGAAGGACACCACCATCACGAAGGAGTACGTGGCCCAGATTCACTCCTACCAGCGCATCGAGCTGCGGGCGCTGGAGAAAGGCTATCTGGAGAAGATTTTCGTGGACGAGGGCCAGAAAGTAGCGCAGGGCCAGACCATGTTCCAGATTAAGCCCACCGTGTACCAGGCCGAGTTGAAGAAGTCGCAGGCCGAGGCGCACTACGTGCAGATGGAGTACCAGAACACCAAGAACCTGGCCGACAAGAACATCGTGTCGAAGAGCGAGTTAGCGCTGTCGCAGGCCAAGTACGACAAAGCCAACGCCGACGTGTCGCTGGCCCAGGCCCACCTGCAATTCACCACGGTGAAGGCGCCGTTCAGCGGCATCATGGACCATTTCCAGGGCCGGCTGGGCAGCCTTGTGGACGAGGGCGACCTGCTGACGACGCTTTCGGACAACAGCAAAATGTGGGTGTACTACAACGTGCCCGAGGCCGAGTACCTGGCCTACAAGCAGCACGCCAAGACCAACGACAAGGCCGCGCACGTGAAGCTGCGCATGGCCAACAACGAGGTGTTCGACCAGACTGGCATCGTGCAAACCATTGAGGCTGATTTCAATAACGAAACCGGCAACATCGCCTTCCGCGCCACCTTCCCCAACCCCGACGGGCTGCTGCGCAACGGCGAAACCGGCAGCGTGCTGATGACCGTGCCGCTGAAACACGCCCTCATCATCCCGCAGAAAGCCACCTTCGAAATCCTCGAAAAGAAATACGTTTTCGTGGTTGATAAGAACAACGTGGTGCACCAGCGCGAAGTCGGTATCGCCTCCGAAATGCCTGACCTCTATATCATTGGCTCCGGCATCACGCCCAACGACCGCATCCTCCTGGAAGGCCTGCGCAAGGTGAAAGACGGCGACAAGGTGGCCTACGACTACAAGGCGCCGCAGGGGGTTCTCTCGAATTTGAAGGTGACGGCCGAGTAAGCGTCAGGGCGCCGCCCGGCGGGGTGTAGCGTGGACTCTGCGAGTCCGCGCCTGGGCGAACAGCCCGCTCATGCGCGGACTCGCAGAGTCCACGCTACAGGTGCCCGGCATCTCTACCCATAATATCCACACAGCCAGAAGAATATGTTTAGTAAATTCATTCGCAGGCCAGTATTTGCCATTGTTATTTCGGTGTCCATTCTGCTCATGGGCGGGCTGGCCATCATGCAACTGCCCACGTCGCAGTTTCCGGAGATTTCGCCGCCGCTCGTGATGGTGAGCGCCTCCTACCCCGGTGCCAGCGCCAAGGTGCTGACTGAGTCGGTGCTGATTCCGCTGGAGCAGGCCGTGAACGGGGTGCCAGGCATGAAGTACATGACCTCCGACGCCGTATCGGCCGGTGAGGCCAACATTCAGATTGTGTTCAACCTGGGCACCAACCCCGACCAGGCCGTGGTGAACGTGAACACCCGCATTGCGCAGGTGCTCAACCGCCTGCCGCTGATTGTGCAGCGCGAGGGTGTGATTGTGAACCGCGTGGTGCCCAACATGCTGATGTACGTGAACTTGTACTCAAAAGACAAGAACACGGACATGAAGTACCTGTTCAACTTCGCCGGGGTGAACATGATACCCGAGCTGCAGCGCTTGGGCGGCATTGGCCGGGCCAGCATCCTGGGCAGCCGGCAGTACGCCATGCGCGTGTGGCTGAAGCCCGACCGCATGCGGGCCTACAACATCTCGGTGGACGACGTGATGAAGTCGCTCGATGAGCAGAGCGTGATTGGCTCGCCGGGCCGGATTGGCCGCGCCGATGGCAAGAATGCGCAGTCGCTGGAATACGTGCTGAGCTACCAGGGCCGCTTCAACGATGTGGAGCAGTATAAGAACGTCATTCTGAGGGCCAACCCGAACGGGGAAAGCCTGCACCTGAAGGACGTGGCCAACGTGGAGCTGGGCTCGGAATACTACGACATCTACTCCAACCTGAACCAGTACCCTTCGGCCGCTATCGTGCTGAAGCAGACCTACGGCTCGAACGCTTCGGATGTAATTAAAGAGGTGAAAGCCAAGCTGGAAGAGCTGAAGAAAAGCAGCTTCCCACCCGGCATGGACTACAAAATCACCTACGACGTGTCGAACTTCCTCGACGCCTCGATTGAGAACGTGATTCACACCCTGCGCGATGCCTTCATTCTGGTGGCGCTGGTGGTGTTCATCTTCCTCGGCGACTGGCGCTCGACGCTGATTCCGGCGCTGGCCGTGCCGGTATCGCTGGTGGGCTCGTTCATTGCGATGCAGGCTTTCGGCCTCACCATCAACATGATTACGTTGTTTGCGCTGGTGCTTTCGATTGGTATTGTGGTCGATAACGCCATCGTGGTGATTGAGGCGGTGCACGCCAAGATGGACGAGCAGCATCTATCGCCTTATAATGCAGTCCGACAAGTGGTTGGGGAAATCAGCGGTGCTATTATCGGTATCACCATCATGATGACGGCCGTGTTCATTCCGGTGTCGTTCATGAGCGGCCCGGTGGGCATTTTCTACCGCCAGTTCTCCATTACCATGGCCACGGCCATCGTGATTTCGGGCCTCGTGGCCTTGACGTTGACGCCGGTGCTTTGCGCCATGATTCTGAAAAACCACCACGGCCAACCCAAGAAGCAAACGCCGCTGCAGCGCTTCTTCGACTGGTTCAACCGTGGATTTGAGAAGCTGACCAATGCCTATGTGGGTTTGCTGCAGCGCATTGTGGCCAACCGCATTGTGACGTTTGTGATGCTGGTGGCCTTCGGGCTGGGCATCTGGGCCATCTCGGCGGGGCTGCCGGCCGGCTTTATTCCGAGCGAAGACCAAGGCCTGATTTACGCCATCGTGCAGACGCCTCCCGGCACCACGCTGGAACAAACCAACGCCGTATCGAAGCGCCTGCGCGACCTAGCCAAGGACGTGCCCGGCATCGCCAACATTTCGACGCTGGCCGGCTACGAAGTACTGACCGAAGGCCGCGGCTCGAACGCCGGCACCTGTTTGATTGACTTGAAACCATGGTCGGAGCGCAAGGAATCCATTGCCGAGATTGTGGAGAACCTGGAAAAGAAAGCGCACGAGATTCCCGGCGCGACCATCGAATTCTTCGAGCCACCGGCAGTGCCGGGCTACGGCGCGGCGGGTGGTTTCCAGCTGCAGATGCTAGACAAAACCAGCACCGGCGACTACAAGGCCCTGGAACGGGTGAACAACGAGTTCATTGCCAAACTGAAAAAGCGCAAGGAGCTGGCGGGCGTGTTCACCTTCTTCTCGGCCAACTACCCGCAGTACGAGCTCAAGATTGACAACGAGCTGGCCATGCAGAAGGGCGTGAGCATCGGCAACGCCATGAACACGCTGAGCATCCTGGTGGGCTCGACTTACGAGTTGGGCTTCATTAAGTACCAGCGCTTTTTCAAGGTATTCGTGCAGGCCTCGCCGGAATACCGCAAGCTGCCCGAGGACATCCTGAACATGTGGGCCAAGAACGACAAGGGCGAGATGGTGCCGTTTTCGGCCTTCATGAAAATCGTGAAATCGCAGGGCGCCAACGAAATCAACCGCTACAACATGTACCCCACCGGCTCCATCCGGGGCGGTGCCGCGCCGGGCTACAGCTCGGGCGAGGCCATCAAGGCAGTGCAGGAAGTGGCCGAAACCCTGCCCCACGGCTACGGCATCGACTGGGGAGGCTTGTCGAAAGACGAAGTGAGCCGCGGCAACGAGTCGACCGTGATTTTCCTCATCGTATTGGTGTTCGTGTACCTAGTGCTGGCCGCCCAGTACGAAAGCTTCCTACTGCCGCTGGCCGTTATTTTCTCGCTGGTAGCGGGCGTGTTCGGCTCCTTCCTGTTCATCAAAATATTCGGTCTGGCCAATGACATCTACGCCCAGGTTGGTCTGGTCATGCTCGTCGGGCTGCTGGGTAAAAACGCGGTACTTATCGTCGAATTCGCGGCCCTGAAACACGAGGAAGGAATGAGCGTGCGCGACGCGGCCATCGAAGGTGCCAAGACTCGTTTCCGTCCGATTCTGATGACTTCGTTCGCCTTCATCGCCGGCCTGATTCCGCTGGTGGTGGCCACCGGCGCCGGTGCCATCGGCAACCGCACCATTGGTAGCTCGGCGCTGGGCGGCATGTTGTTCGGTACCGTGTTCGGGGTCATCATCATCCCCGGCCTGTACTACTTCTTCGGCACCCTGGCCGGCAACAGCAAACTAATTAAGGATGAGAACGAAGCGCCCATCCTCGAAGGCGTAGAGCCCCGCGTGACACTAGAAGAAATGGAGCCTTATGCTTAAGAAACGAATTTATCAATGCCTCGGCGCGGCCAGCCTGGCCCTCGCCGTGGGAGCCTGCAAAACGCCCGAACTGGTCGTAAAAAATGAAAACCGCAACGTGCCGGGCAGCTACTCTACCGCTGCCCCGGCCACGTCGGCCGGCACGCTCGACAGCACTAACACGGGCCGCGTGCAGTGGAAGCAGTTTTTCACCGACCCCAAGCTGCAGGAGCTGATTCAAACCGCCCTGCAAAACAACCAGGAGCTGAACATCACGCTCCAGGAAATTGAGATTGCCAAAAACGAAATCCGCGCCCGCCAGGGCGAGTACCTGCCCTTCGTGAGCCTGGGCGCCCGCGCCGACGTGGAGAAAGTGGGCCGTTACACCCTGCAAGGCGCTACCGAGGAGCAAGTTCAGATTCAGGAAGACCGCCGCACGCCCGACCCGCTCACCAACTTCCAGGTCGGCGCGTTTGCTAACTGGGAGGTCGACATCTGGCACAAGCTGCGCAACGCCAAGAAGGCCGCGGCCGTCCGCTACCTGGCCACCGTGGAAGGCAAGAACTTCATGGTGACCAACCTGATAGCCGAAATCGCCAACTCCTACTACGAGCTGCTGGCGCTGGACAACCAGTTGGCCATCGTGAAGCAGAACATCGGCATCCAGAGCAACGCGCTGGAGCTGGTGCGGCTGCAGAAGGAGTCGGCCCGTGCCACCGAGCTGGCCGTGAAACGCTTCGAGGCGCAGGTGGAGCACACCCGCGCCCTGCAGTTCAAGCTGCAGCAGAGCATCATCGAGACCGAGAACAAGTTGAACTACCTGGCCGGCCGCTACCCGCAGCCTGTAGTACGCAATACCCAGTCGTTCAACGACCTGCTGCCGTCCACCATTCAGGCCGGCTCGCCTGCGCAGCTGCTGGCCAACCGCCCCGATATCCGGCAGGCCGAGCAGCAGCTGGCCGCCGCGAAAATCGACGTGCAGGTCGCCCGCGCCAACTTCTACCCCTCGCTGGGCCTCTCGGGCGGCGTGGGCCTGGCCGCCTTCACGCCCGGCCTGCTCGTGAGCACGCCGCAGTCGATGCTTTACGCCCTAGGCGCCGACTTTGCCGGCCCGCTGTTCAACCGCAACGGCATCAAGGCCGCCTACTACACCGCCAACGCCGCGCAAACCCAGGCCGCCTACCAGTACGAAAAAACGGTACTGAATGCCTATGTGGAGGTGTCGAACCAAGTGGCCAACATCGGCAACTTGGCCAAGAGCTACGACGCGAAAGCCAAGGAAGTAGCCGCCCTCAACCAGTCGGTGGACATTTCCAACAGCCTCTTCCGCTACGCCCGCGCCGACTACACGGAAGTCCTCTTCACCCAGCGCGACGCCCTGGAGTCGAAGTTCGACCTCATCGAAACCCGCATGCAGCAACTCAATGCCACGGTGAACGTGTACCGCGCCCTGGGCGGCGGCTGGCAGTAACCGGAAATTGAGAGTAGCTGAAGCAGCTTAGTCCGCAAAGGAAACGCCCCGTAACCTGTTGGTTGCGGGGCGTTTTTGGGTTTGAGTAAATTGTAACAACTCCGATAGTAGTCTACAACCGATTAATCAGATGCCAAGCCGTTAATAAAAAGAGAGGTGCCGTTAGAATTGAATAGGATGAATGAGTAACCCCAAAGTATAGAGACATACGGAATGCCTGACTCGGCTGGATAATTAAAAATCACAGTTGAGTCTGTGAGATACTGCTGAATAAACAACTTATATTTTTCCTGCTCTATCAATAGTTCTTTCTCTTTCTCGTTGGAAAGTTTAAGTCCTGCTACATCATCGCCGCGATATTCAAGGCCGTATCTAATAGAATTCCATAAGTCTAATTCACTGGCCAATTCAGGTATTATGTCACAAAATCTAGCATCACTGTATTTCAAACTTAGTTCTTTTCTTATTTCATCTATTGATTTATATCCATCAAGAACATTTAATCCGAAATGCGCTTCATAATTATAGCCGTACATATTTCGTTCTAAATTTTTCAAGTTCTTTTTTGCTTCACCGACTGTCATCGTTTCTTGTTTTATAAGTGGGACTTAGGTAATTTAACCAAATGTATCAACACCAAGTAGCTTCAGGTGCTCCTCGATGGCGTTAAACTGTTCAGGCCGCGGCCACACTAATCGGTTGACTCTTCTGTGCACATCATCAGATGGTTTGAAAGGTAATTGACAACCTATATAAAGCAACGGCCCGCTACGAATTCGTGGCGGGCCGTTGCTTTTGGTTAACCTTACTCATCGAAATAGTCCCCCTCCTCCAAATCCGCCAGCAGGCCCGGGTGGGTGGGGTGCCACCCCAGCCACTGCTGGGTGAGGGCGCTGGAAGCCGTCAGGTCCAATGCGGCGAAGCGGGCCATCCAGCCGAAATGGTCGGCGGCTTCTTCGGGGGTTTTGGAGACGACGGGCAGGTTCAGGTGCCGGCCGATGATGGCGGCGAGGTCGCGCTGGGCAATGCCTTCGTCGGCGACGCCGTGGTAGTTGGTGCCGGCGATGCCTTGTTCCAGCACCAGGCGGTAGAGGCGGGCGGCGTCGAGGCGGTGCACGGCGGGCCATCGGTTGAGGCCGTCGCCGATGTAAGCTGCTTCCCCTTTTTGGCGGGCCGTTTCGATGAGCACCGGCACGAAGCCGTGGTCGCCTCGGTCGTGCACGGAGGCGGCCAGGCGCACCACCATGGCGCGCACGCCCTGCCCCGCCAGTTGCATAGCTGCGGCTTCCGACTGGCGCGGCGAGGCGGCGGGGTTGTCTTTCTCAGTGGCCGGGCGGCCCAGGTTGAAACCCGCCAGCCCGGACGTGACGATGAGCGGCCGGTCTGTGCCCGCCAAGCTTTCGCCGAGGGCCTCAATGGCCTGCCGGTCGGTCTGGCCCGCGGCGGTATACTGCGAAAAATCGTGGTTGTAGGCCGTGTGGATGACGCCATCGGCCCCGGTCGCGCCGCGCCGCAGGCTGTCGAGGTCGTCGAGCGAGCCGCGATGCACCTCCGCGCCGGCCGCCTGTAGCGCCTGGGCCGACGCCTCGGAGCGGGCAAGGCCGAGCACCTGGTGGCCCACGCCGAGTAATTCCTGAACAATGGCAGAGCCGACAAAACCCGACGCGCCGGTAACGAAAACACGCATGTGATGGTCCTTTAAAAGTGGGGAATGATTACGCCACAAAGGACCGGTGCGTGGGTGCCGGCAGCATTGCGCGGTACAAACGGTTTGCTGAATAAATCAAACAATTGGCCTAGCCGCGAAAGTCGCCGGGTGTCAGGCTGGTTTGGCGCTTGAAGAAGTTGCAGAAGTGCGCCGTATCGGCAAAGCCCAGACTGTCGGCAATTTCGGAAATGTTCCAGTTTGTTTGCTTGAGCAGGATTTTGGCTTCCTGCGCCATGCGGCTGCCAATCAGCGCGGTGGTGGTGTGGCCGGTGGTTTCCTTTAGCACGCGGTTGAGGTGGTTGACGTGCACGGCCAACTGCTGGGCGTAGTCAGTGGCCGTGCGCAGGCGTAGGCGCTGCTGCGGCGATTCCAAGGGAAACTGTCGTTCCAGCAAGTCGGCAAACTGGGTGGCCAGACGGGCCGCCGCTGAGTGAGCCGAGGCCTGCTCCGCGGCCGGCTGAAACTTCTGCACGTAATGAATCAGCTCCAGCAGGTAGGCCCGCAGCAGTTCGTACTTATAAGCATAGTCGGAGGATATTTCCCGCATCATCTTTTGAAAAACAGCTTCCATGGCGGCATACTCTTCGTCGGTGACCTGAAACACAGATGCCGCGCCGGGTTGAAAAGCCGGCAGCTCTTCCACCATCGTTCGCCCCTTCACTGGCAGTAAAAAGGCATCGGTGAAAATGCAGAAATGGCCAGTCTGCGCCTGGTCGTGCGGCAGCCAGCGGTAAGGCACGCGCGAGGAGGCAAACCACAGGGCCTTGTCCTCCACTTCCACCACCTGGTCGGCATACTCAATGCGACTGCGGCCCTGTATGAGGCTGATTTTGTAGAAGGCCCGGCGGTCAAACGTCATGGGCGGCCGCTCGCGGTTGGCCAGCATCAGGTCGGCCACGTTGAAAACGTTGAAATCGCCGACTTCGCGGGGCCGCTCTAGTAGCAGCGTTTCCGCAGCCTCGGGAACGAGTTTGGTGTATAGTTCGGAGAGCGGGCGAGATGGCATGGCTTGTAATTGAATAAATCAAATGTAAGCTGCCAGACAAAAACAGCCCGTCATGCTGAGCGCAGCCGAAACATCTCGTGTGTAGCAGTAAACCCTATCGAAAGGATTACTACCACCAGCGGGCTGCTTCGGCTACGCTCAGCATGACACCCTGTGAAAAGCTGACACTTAAAACGCCGCCGCAAACTCCTGGGCAAAATCTTCCAGCTTCACCTGACCCAGCGTGGGGCGGTGCTGCCAGTAGTCTTCGCCCAGTTTGCCGCTGTTGATGCTGGCGTAGACGCCGACTACTTCATCGGCGCGGTTGGCAGGCACGCCGTGGCTGGTCATGTTTTCCCGCATCTGCTCATCAGAAAAGGCGACCCATTTCAAGTTGGGCTTGCCGATGGCGTTGCCCAGCGCCCGCGCCACTTCATTTGCGGTGCGCTCGTCGCTGGCCACGTAGCGTACGTTGTGGCCAGCGCCATCAGCGGGCTTCACCAGTTCCTCTGCGGCAGCGGCGGCAATGTCGCGGGGGTGCACGAAGGCCACTTTGAGGTCGCCCACGTAGTTGGCGCCCATCATTCCCGCGCTTTTTATCATCCCGACTGAGGTGTAGAAATTGGTGTAGAATGACGTAGCCCGCAGGTGCGTGAGCGCCACGCCGGGCACCTCGCGCAACAACATCTCCACGTCGTGTGTGCCAATAATGCCGCCGCTGCCTTCGCTCAGGTGCGCGCCCCAACTGCTGAGTTGCACCATGCGCCGCACGCCCGACTCCCGAACGGCTTGAGCATAATTATGACCAACTTCCTGATGGTATTTCCGCGAATCGGCCACGCCGAATTTGGGCGGCACCATCAAATAAACGGCATCGGCGCCGGCGAAGGCATTGGTCAGAAATTCCGCGTCATCCACGGTTCCAATGGCAGCGGTAGCGCCGAGGGCCTCAATTTCCGCCTGCCTGTCCGCCTTGCTGCTGATGACCGTGACGGTGTGACCCTGCTGCACCAGCGCGGTGGCCAGGGGCTTGCTGATGTTCCCGAGGGAACCGGTGAGTGTGATTTTCATAGCACAAAGCTCCGCCTGGGCATCGCCGGCCGAAAGGGCAAAACAGCGGGAGCATTGGGCCGAAAGGCGGAAAAGCCGTAGCGCGAACGTTGTAGTTCGCGTGCCGGAACGTTAATCGGTCAAATAGCGCGGGCTCGCGAACTACAACGTTCGCGCTACGGCCTGCCGAAAGGCTACTGGCGAAACCCCGGCGCTTTTGCGGAAAAACCGGCCGAACGTGGATTGGTCGGCAAAATGCAGCGTATCGGCAATTTGGGCAATGGTCAGGGCGGGGTTTTGCAGCAGCACGTGGGCTTCGAGCAGCACGGCCTCGGCCAGCCACTCCACGGCGCGCTTGCCGGTGGCTTCCTTCACGGTTTCGGCCAAGTGCTTGGGAGTGATGCAAAGCTTATCGGCGTAGAAACCCAAGCTGCGTTCGGTGGCATAGTGACTGCTGACCAACTGCTTGAAGCCGGTGGCAATCAGCTGGCTGCGCGTTTGTTTGGCCTTGGTCGATACGTGCTGCGCGCTGTAAATCGGTGCGGTTTCGTGCAGCAGAATCTGGATGAGGCTGCGCAAAATTTCTTCCCGGTATGCGTGCGGCGCTTCGTACTTCTGCTCAATGCTGTGCAGCAACGCGGCCATCTCGTTTGCCTGACCCGTGGTTAGCTGAAATACGTGCCGGGCATCCCGCTCAAAAAAGCAAAAGGCATCCAGATTCAAGCCGCCGTTCGCAGAAAGAAACTCGCGGGTGAAAAAGATGCTCAATCCATCAAAATCGGCCGAGATATGCGGCCACTGCTTGATGACGTAGGGCGACAGCAGCATCAGCGAGTTGGGCCCGATGTCGTAGGTTTCCAGGTTTACCTTCAATTGGGCTTGGCCGCGCAGGCAAAGGCCTATTTTATAGTAATTGCTGCGGTAGGGCAGGTTAATGGGCAG
This sequence comes from Hymenobacter monticola, assembly GCF_022811645.1. Lineage (NCBI taxonomy): Bacteria > Pseudomonadati > Bacteroidota > Cytophagia > Cytophagales > Hymenobacteraceae > Hymenobacter > Hymenobacter monticola. Next base: position 4,949,768 of record NZ_CP094534.1, read on the forward strand.
CTGCGAAGGCGGAGAATTGGGGCCTAAAAAGAAAACGTCCGCCGGCTGCTGAGCCGTTTCGGTGAGCGTGCTGAGTTGAAAAAGAGGAATTGAGGCGGTCATAGCTTTCCATTTAGCCGCGACGGCTGGCACGTTTTGGCCTGATTCAAACCACACTTCCCGGCCGGTGGTTTACAGAACCCGGCCCCGCCGCCGGGCGTACTGCCTCCGCAAACTACTGCCTCATGACCGAACTCCAACGCCTGCTTCTCGCCTACGACCGCCACCGCGCCGCGGCCCGGCCCTGCGCCCTGGCCACGGTGGTGGAGGTATTGGGCTCAGCCTACCGGCGCCCCGGCGCCCGCATGCTCGTAACCGAAGACGGCGAGTTGACCGGGGCCATCAGCGGCGGCTGCCTGGAGGGCGATGCCCGCCAGCGGGCCCGGCAGGCCATTTTTCGGGGCCAGCCCGCCCTGGTCACCTACGACACCCGTGACGAGGACGACCCGCGCCACGGCCTCGGCCCCGGCTGCCAGGGCGTGGTCCGCATCCTGCTGGAGCCACTCGATTTCGCCGCCCCCGACAACCCCGTGGAACTGCTGCGCGGTTTCGCCCAGCACCCCGAGCCGGCCGTGCTGGCCACCGTGTTTGAAACGGATAATTCCGGCCTGAAAGCCGCCGTGGGGCAGCGCGTGCTGCTTTCGGCCGATGGCGCCCTGCGGGGCACTCCCCTGCTGGCCGCCCCACTGGCTGAGGCCGCCCGCCTCACACTGGCGCAAGGTCAGTCACAGATTCTGGACATCGAAACCGATGGCGGACCGGTGCGGGCGCTGCTGGAGGTGCTCAAGCCGCCGCTGCGCTTGGTGGTGTACGGCGCCGGCAACGATGCCCAGCCGCTGGTGCACCTGGCCGCCTCGCTCGGCTGGCACATCACGGTGGTGGACGGCCGCCCCAATCTAGCCACTGCCGCGCGGTTTCCAGAAGCGACTGAAGTGCGCATCGTGCCCGTGCGCGAGTTAGAAACCCAGAAGCCCGACGCAGGGGCTTACCACGTGCTGCTCAGCCACAACTACGCCTACGACCTAGCCGCGCTGCAAATCCTGCTGCCCACGGCCGCGCCCTACATCGGCCTGCTCGGTCCACGCGCTAAAGCCGGGCGCCTGCTCAGCGAAGACGAATTAAGCCTTTCCGACGCCGACATTCCAGCTATTTTGCAAACCCGCTTGCACAGCCCCATCGGTCTGGGGTTGGGCGGCGAAACGCCGGAGGAAATTGCGTTGGCCATTGTGGCCGAAATCCAGGCGGTGAAGAACAAACGGCAGCCGCAACACCTGCGCGATACCACGTCCGCTATTCACAACGGCTCGCCCAAAGCCAGCCAAGAGCCAGGCACTGTTTCACTAGTTTCGTCAGCTACCGAGGTGGCTTGAAGCATCACGGCGCGGGCACCCGGTAGCTTAGCGCCAGCCGGAACGCCAGGCCTTTTTCCAGACGAGGATTCAGGGGCGTGGGCGCCTTGCCCAGTCCGATGTAGTCGATGGTGGCGGGCCACTGGTCGTCCTTATCAAACACGTCGAGCCGGCGGATGCCGGCGTAAGCGGCCGTGGCCCGCAAGGCCCAGTGGGCGCTCAGGTAGGTTTCGGCAAAAAGGCCGTAATGGGCCTGCTGGTATTGGAAATACTGGTCGTTGTTCAACAACCGGTAGGCCGTATTAATGCCGTTCAGGTTAAAGCCGACATTCACCTTCGGCATGGCGGCATAGCTGATATTAAACGTGGTGGGCAGGTCGCCAAACGCCCGCCAACGCTCTCCCAGCCGCCAGTCGAGGCCCAGCAGCAGCACGTACTGCGGGCCGTAGAACTGCTGCCGGTAGCCCACCGTGAGACGATAAGCGCGACGCGCATTGGCGCGGTAGGCAGCGCGTAGCACACCGCCCCAGGTCACGTCGGTGCCGCGCACTTCGCGCAGGTCCGAGTTGAGGCTGGGCAGGGCGAGGGCCGTGAGCTCGGTGCGGGCCGACAGACGCTGCCGGTAGCCCAGCACCGGCGTGATGCCGTACACGTTCTGCACCGCAAACCCGGGCCGGCTGCCGCTGAAATGCAGCGCTTCCAAGTTCATGCCCGCCAAAACCGCATGCGAAGAATCGGCTGCCATAGCCACCGGCGTAATGATATTGGCCCGAAAAACATCGCCCCGAAATGCGGCTTCGCTTCCGTTTTTCTGTTTCAGCGGCAGCACTTCGTAGCTTAGCCCAATTCCCTCCATGTAGCCTTGCGCATAGCCGATGGCGGGTAATAGCAAACAAGCTTTGAGTAACAGGGCCGGCAGCAACCGGGCTGGTAGAGGGAGTAGCACTAATTATCGAACTGAACTATTCAACAAATAAAGGCGCAATTATCCAATAAGTCAGCATCCTACTTTTGCAAATAGGCTTTTTGCCGGGTTCACTGACTACCTCTTTTCACTTGCATGGCAAACCTGCTACTCATCCATTGCCCCGCCGAACCGGGCCTGATTTATAAAATCACGGGCGTGCTGTTCAAACACAGCCTCAACATTGTGCGCAACGGCGAATTTGTGGACCGCGAAAGCAACCACTTTTTCATGCGCACCGAAATTACCGGCGCTTTCGACGCCGAAACGCTGCAAGCTGAATTGCGCGCGGCCTTGCCTTTAGCGGCCAGCATCCGCCTCACCACCAACCAGCCCAAAAATATTGTGCTGATGGCCACCAAGGAGCACCACTGCCTAAGCGAGCTACTGGTGCGCCACGAGTTTGGCGAGTTGAATGCCCGCGTGCTGGCCGTCATCAGCAACTACGAGGTGCTCGGCGACCTCACCCGCAAGTTCAGCCTCCCCTTCCACTACCTGCCCCACGCCGACCGTACCCGCGAAGCGCACGAGGCCGAGGTGCTGGCCGTGCTGGCCCAATACCAGCCCGATTTTGTGGTGCTGGCCAAGTACATGCGCATCCTGACTCCAGAATTTGTGGCGCACTACGCCAACCGCCTCATCAACATTCACCATTCCTTCCTGCCCGCCTTCGTGGGGGCCAGTCCCTACGCGCAGGCCTACGCCCGGGGCGTGAAAATCATCGGGGCCACCGCCCACTTCGTGAACGAGCAGCTCGACCAGGGTCCCATCATTGCCCAAAACGTCATTCCCATCGACCACACCCAGAGCGCCCACGAAATGGCCCAGGCCGGCCGCGACGTGGAGAAAATAGTGCTGGCCCGCTCCCTCAAAATGGTATTCGATGAGCAGGTGTTTGTGCACGGCAACAAAACCGTAATCTTCGATTGAGCTGCGCGCCATTACCCATGCATAAAAGAAGAAGCGGCCCGCATTGTCATGCGGGCCGCTTCTTGTATTGACTAATTTGTCTTGTCAGCCGGGTTAGTGACTGCGGCCGTGACCACCGCCGCGGTAGCCGCCACCGTTGTTGCCATGGTAGCCGGCGCCGGGGTTGCCGTTCCAGTTGCCACGGCCGCCGTCGCGGCGGTAGCCGTTGTAGTTAGAACGGTAGGGCTGGCGGTAGGGCCGCACAATGACGGGGCGCGGAGCGTAGTACGGGCGGGCATAATAGCCACCGTAATAAGGTTGGGCCGGCGGGTAGTAACCGTAGCCAGCATCATAGCCAGTACCCACGGAGGCCACGCAACCGCTGAGCAGCATCGCGCAGATGCCCAGCGCAAAAAGCAGTGATTTCGTTTTCATGATATGGACAGGCGGCCGAAGCGCGTCGATTTATTGGTGAAGTATGTTATACGTCAATCAACAAATTGCGGACCAGAATAAGTGCCTGTATTCGAGCTTTTGCAGCGGCCTAAGCTTCCGCCGGCGCCACGGTTTCCCCACTGATAATCCGGGCTTTGCCGGGCAGCGTTTTGTAGCGCTCCTTGCCCAGAGCGGCGCTGGGTTCGGGCACCCAGTGGTGGCGGCCGCCGGCCTGTTCATCCTCAAACTTGGTGGGAATATCGCCGGCTTCGGTGCGCTCCTTCCAGGTGAGGTGCTGGGTGCCGGAATCGGTCTGCTCCATGGTAATGCACTGCTCGACGGGGCACACCAGCGAGCATAGGTTGCAGCCCACACAGTTTTCCTCGATGATTTCGGGCACGCGGGTGCCGGCGTTCAGCTTGATGGCCTGGTGGGCGCCGTCTTCGCAGGCCGTGTAGCACAGCTGGCAGCCGATGCACTTGTCCTCGTTGATGTTGGCCGTTACCTTGTACTTCATGTTCAGGTCTTCCCAGTGCAGCACGTTGGGCAGGGCCTTGCCCACCATGTCGTTGATGGTGTTGAAGCCCTTCTCGACCATGTACTGCTCCAGGCCCGATGTCATTTCGCGAATGATGCCGAAGCCAAAGTGCATCACCGCCGTGCACACCTGCACCGAGCTGGCGCCCAGCAGAATGTGCTCTACCGCATCGCGCCAGTTTTCAATGCCACCGATGCCCGAAATGGGCAGGCGCACGTCGGGGTGCTGGGCGCAGTTCTTCACCATGTTCAGGGCAATGGGCTTCACGGCCGGGCCGCAGTAGCCGCCGTTGGTGCCCTTGCCGTCCACAATGGGGTACGGGGCAAACCGGTCCAAATCAACCCCCACAATGCTCTGAATCGTGTTGATGAGCGAGATGGCATCGGCGCCGCCGCGGCGGGCGGCCAGGGCCGGCTCGGTGATATCGGAAATGTTGGGCGTAAGCTTCACGATGACGGGCTTCCGGGCCACCTCCATCACCCATTCCACTATCATTTGCAGCACCTTGGGCTCCTGCCCTACCGCCGAGCCCATGCCCCGCTCGCACATGCCGTGCGGGCAGCCAAAGTTCAGTTCCAGACCGTCGGCGCCCGCATCCTCCGACGCGCGCACGATGTCGTGCCACTCCTGCCGGCTCTGCACCATGAGCGAGGCGATGACGGCGTGGTTGGGGAAGCGCTTTTTCACTTCCTCAATCTCGCGCAGGTTGTGCGAGAGCGGTCGGTCCGAAATCAGCTCGATGTTGTTAAAGCCGACCAATCGTTTGTCGCGGTAGTTCACACCGCCGTAGCGGCTCGACACGTTCACGACGGGCACGCCCAGCGTCTTCCACACCGCGCCGCCCCAGCCGGCGTCGAACGCTTTCATGACCTGATAGCCGGAATTGGTGGGCGGGGCCGAAGCCAGCCAGAATGGGTTCGGCGATTTGATGCCGGCGAAATTTATTGAGAGGTCGGGCATGGGATTTTATTTCTAGCAGAACGTCATGCTGAGCGTAGCCGAAGCATCTCTACTGCGCAACGCAATTATTTACCACTGCGGTAGAGATGCTTCGACTACGCTCAGCATGACGGCCTTTTTTAATTCTATTCAAAAATTTACTTGCTCAAATAAGCGTGAATGCCGCGCGCTGTGAGTTTGGCTTCGGCTGCTGCGTTCACTACTTCGGCCCCGCCATTCCAGGCGTCGCCGGAAGCGAAGTATTTCGGGTTCGACGTCTGCCCGGTGTGCGCGTCGGCCATGATGCGGCCCTTGCCATCCAGCTTCAGGCCGGGAATCAGGCTTAGGAATTCCGTCTGCTTGGCCTGGCCCGTGGCTTTAATAACCATGTCGCAAGGCTCGATGAACTCAGAGCCGGCGATTTCCTGCACGCGGCCGTCCTTGGTTTCGGTGCGAATGAATTTCACCCCAGAAACATAGCCGTTGCCGGTAATTTCCACCGGCGCCACGTTGAACAAGCCCTTCACCCCCACTCCTTTGGCCAAGTCATACTCGAACTCGTAAGCACCCATCTCTACCTTGGCGCGGCGGTAAGCGAGTATCACATTCTCCGCACCGAGGCGCGAAGATTCTGAAGCGGCATCCATTGCCGTGTTGCCGCCGCCAAGCACAATTACCTTCCGGCCCACCGCCACTTCGTGGTGATGCTGCCGCAATTCGGCAATGAATTCCACGGCGCCGGTGCAATTTATTTTATCCTCGCCCGGCAAGCCCAATTCGTTGGTTTTGCCCAAGCCAATTCCGAGGAAAATAGCGTCGTATTTATCTTCCAGCTTTTCTAACTCCTCACGGGAAGAAATGGCGGAATTAAAATGCACGTTGTAGCCGAATTGCGCCTGCAAATAAGTCATTTCGGCCAGCGTTTCTTCGTTGGTGATTTTATAGGGCGCGACGCCGTAAACCGTCAGACCGGAAGGCTGCGCTTTGGCTTCAAATACGTCCACGCCATAGCCCAACGAACGCAGTTCACAGGCGGCCGAAATACCCGCCGGGCCGGCGCCAATAACGGCTACTTTCTTGCCATTATCTGCGCCGGGGCCGAAGAGCTTTTCGCCGCTCTTAATCACCTTGGTAGTGGCAAAACTCTGCAGGCGACCAATCTCAATTGGCTTCACTTCCTGCAGGTTATACACACATGCGCCTTCGCAGAGCACTTCCGTGGGGCACACCTTGCCGCAGGCGTTACCGAAGTAATTGGCCTCGTAAATGGTGCGCGCCGCGCCGGTGTCGTTGCCCGAATTTATCTGGCGAATAAACTGTGGAATGTCAATCCCCGACGGGCACGCTTTTATACACGGCGCATCGAAGCAAAACAGGCAGCGAGAGCTTTCGTACAGCGCCTCGGTGCGGTTCATCACCGGCTTCAATTGCGCGAAATTTTCCGCGAATTGCTGCTCGGTGGTGGGTGTAGAAAATTCAGCCATTGGGGAAGGTTAATTCGAAATTATTAGGAAATAAAAAACGGTCATGCGCCGACTATCCTTCGCATGACCGTTTTTATGTCAGCCAAGCGCCTACAATTCTACCAGTTTCTCGTAGGTTTCAGGGCGACGGTCGCGGAAGAACTGCCAAGTGTTGCGCACCTCGTCAATCATGTCGAGGTCGAACTCCGCAATGAGCAACTCGTCTTTGTACTCGTCGGCCTGCGCGATGATTTGGCCGCGCGGGTCCACGAAATAGCTGGTGCCGTAGAAGCGGCCCAGGTCCCAGGGCTTCTCCTCGCCCACGCGGTTGATGCAGCCCATGAAATAGCCGTTGGCGGCGGCGTGCGCAGGCTGCTCCAGCTTCCAGAGGTACTGCGAAAGGCCGGCCACGGTGGCCGAGGGGTTGTACACGATTTCGGCACCGTTCAAACCCAGGATGCGGGCCCCGTCGGGGAAGTGGCGGTCGTAGCAGATGTACACGCCCACTTTGGCATACTTAGTCTGAAACACGGGGTAGCCTAGGTTGCCGGGCTTGAAGAAGAACTTCTCCCAGAAGCCGGTGGTGTGCGGGATGTGGTTTTTGCGGTACTTGCCGAGGTAGGTGCCATCGGCGTCAATCACGGCGGCCGTGTTGTAGAGAAAACCGGCCGACTCGCGCTCGTACACGGGCACAATCATCACCATGTTGTATTTCTTGGCGTATTCGGCCATGCGCTCAGTCGTCGGGCCGGGCACGGCTTCGGCCGAAGCGTACCAGGCTTTGTCTTGGCCGGGGCAGAAATACGGGGTGTTGAAGATTTCCTGCAAGCAGAGAATCTGCACGCCCTGGCGGCCGGCTTCTTCAATCAGCGGAATGTGCTTTTGCACCATGGCTTCCTTGATTTCCTCAATGGAGCCTTCGCCTTCGGTCATCGGCAAGCTCATTTGGATGAGGCCGGATTTGATAATTCTGGGCATTGTGTAGGTTGGTGGGGGTGAGTACGTTTGGTCATTGCGAGCAGAGCGAAGCAATCCGTCCTGTTCTCAGCATTGAGCCTTTAAATGTGATGAAGTTGAATTCGAGCAGGTAGCCCAAAGGGGGCTAAAAGTTACGCAAAAAACAGGGCTTCTCACTTTAGAAAGTGAGTGGTGTTGACAGAACGGATTGCTGCGTTGCGCTACCATCCACTCGCAATGACAGACGCGGGCCTAAATGTTCGTTTTTCCGCGCTTGATGAACTTCCCGTAGCCTTTCGAAACTTTGGTTTCACCAGCGTCAACGGCTACTTGGCCGCGCAGCAGCACCGTGTCGATTTTGCCGGTCAGTTCCCAGCCTTCATAGGCTGAATAGTCGACGTTCATGTGGTGCGTGACGGCCGAAATTCGGTGCTTTTTCTGCGGGTCAATTATCACCAAATCCGCATCGGCGCCAATGCTAATGGTGCCTTTGCGGGGGAACATGCCGAAGATTTTGGCAGCGTTGGTCGAGGTCACCTCCACAAATTTCTGCGGCGTGATGCGGCCCTTATTAACACCTTCCGAAAACAGCAGTTCCATGCGGTGCTCAATGGCCGGGTGGCCATTCGGAATCTTGGAGAAGTCGTCCTTGCCCATCAATTTTTGCTCCCACATGAATGGGCAGTGGTCCGTACCGACCACGTTCACCAGCCCTTGGTTCAGGCCCGCCCAGAGCGTGGCTTGGTCCTTTTTCTCGCGCAGTGGTGGCGACATCACCACTTTCGCGCCGTTGGCCTCGTCCTCGTACAGCGAGGCATCCAGCGTGAGGTACTGAATGCAGGTTTCGACCAGCACGCGCTGGTTGCGCTCGGTGGCGCGGCGCACTTGGTTGAGGGCGCCTTCGCAGGTGAGGTGCACGATGTAGGCGTTCACGCCGGTGTAGTTGGCAATGTCGGCGAAGCGACCGGAGGCTTCGGCCTCGGTCACTTCGGGCTGCGAGAGGTAGTGGTAGAGCGGCGTGAGCTTGCCCTGCGCCCGGTGCTGGGCGATGAGTGTATCAATCATGTCGCCGTTGGTGGCGTGGGCCGTTACGAGGCCACCGTGCTTTTTTACTTCCTGCATCAGGCCCACCATCTGCGCATCGTCAATCATGAGCGCGCCCTTGTAGGCCATGAAGGTTTTGAAGGAGGTGATGCCTTCGGCAATCATATCCTTGATTTCCTCTTTGGTACTGGGATTAAAATCCGTTACGGCCATGTGAAAGCTGTAGTCGCCCACCGCGTTGCCGGTGGCGCGGCCGCTCCATTCCTCGAAGGCCGAACGCAGGGAGCTGCCTTGCTTTTGCAGGATGAAATCAATGACGGTGGTAGTACCGCCGTGCAGTGCGGCGCGGGTGCCGGTTTCGTAGGTATCGGAGCTAAAAGTACCCATGAAAGGCATCTCCAAATGCACGTGCGGGTCGATGCCGCCGGGCATCACCATTTTGCCGGTGCAGTCAATTACCTCCGCTCCATCGGCTATAAGGTTGCGGCCAATAGACACGATGGTTTCGCCTTCAATCAAAATATCACAGACAGCGTCCGAGTCGGCGGTAATTACGCGGCCGTTTTTAAGCAGGATGGACATTGAGAATTTATTAAAAGCGCTTTCAATCTCACTTGGTGAAGCGCAATCAGTTTGCGTTAATCCGAGGACTGGACGTCAGTTTCTTGTAAATCGAGAAAATGATATAAGCCAGCGCTAACAGATTGATGATGTTCCAAGCAATTAGAAGAACAGAGACTGATTTATCGAAAGATGCCATGCTTCCCCAGCTTCCGTAGTCGCTTTGAGAATCATCATGATTATCGTCATAACTCATCAAAGCAACTCCTAAAGCTGCATAAACCAAGATATTAAAAACAGCCAAAAGCACCCAGACGATTATATGCTTAATTCGAATAGACAACACCATTTTGTGACATTGCTCTAACGGTACAGATAAAACATGCGAGATGCCTCGGCTGCGCTTGACATTCAAAAGATTAGTGTACGTATTTATCCGCGATGCTAATGGCCTCGCTGATAATGGCCAAGCCTTCATCAATTTCCTCCTTATTAATGCTCAGCGGGGGGCAGATGAAAATGTAGTTCCAGCGCACGAAGGTGTACATGCCCAGTTCGCGGATTTTGGCGGCCACCTGGTTCATAATGTCCATTTGGGCGGGCGTGGCGTTCCAAGGAGCCATAGGCTCTTTGGTGTCGCGGTTCTTCACCAGTTCCAGGCAGCCGAAGAGGCCGGTGTTGCGCCAGTCGCCGATGCTGGGGTGGTGGCGCATGAGCTGGGCCACCTGCTCGTCCATGTACTTGCCCATTTCCACCGTGTTTTCGAGCAGGTTGTCGCTCTCGTAGATGTCGAGCACAGCCACGGCGGCGGCGCAGCTCACGGGGTGCGCCGAGTACGTGAGGCCCAGCGGCAGCGGCTTGTCGTCGAAGGATTTGGCGATTTTCTCGTCTACCATCACGGCGCCCAGCGGCAGGTAGCCGGCGGTGATGCCCTTGGCCATGCACATGATGTCGATTTTGACGTTGTGGTGGTCGGAGCCGAACCACTTGCCGGTGCGACCGAAGCCCGACATCACTTCGTCGGCAATGAGCAGGATGCCATGCTTGTCGCAGATTTCGCGAATGCGCGTCCAGTAGCCGGGCGGGTACTTGATGCAGCCCGACGTGCCCGATTCGCCTTCGAGCACAATGGCCGCCACGCTGCCCGGATTCTCGTAGCCGATGATGCGCTCCATGGCGTCGGCGGCGCGCTGGGCGCACTGCTCGGGCGTTTCGGAGTACCAGGGGCAGCGGTAGAAATAGGGGTTCTCGACGTGCACGGTGCCGGGCATGGCCTGGCTGTCGACGGCAAACTTGCGGGGGTCGCCGCCCACGCTCATGGCGCCGTAGCTGGCCCCGTGAAACGACTGGTATAGCGACACAATCTTGTGGCGACCGGTGTAGATGCGGGCCAGCTTGATGGCATTTTCAATCGACTCGGCCCCGCCCAGTGTGAAAAAAGCCTTGGTGAGGTTGGGCGCGGTGATTTCGGCAAGGCGCCGGCCGAGGTCGCCGCGGGCCTTGGTAATCATGCCGGGGTACACGTAGCTGAGCTCGCGCATCTGGGCGGCCACGGCTTCGGTCACACGCTGGTCGCCGTGGCCGATGTTCACGTTCATGAGCTGGGCCGAGAAGTCGAGGTAGCGCTTGCCGTCGCGGTCGTACACGTACACCCCTTCGGCGCGCTCGGCGTTGATGGGGTTCAGGCCCGTTTGCTTCGACCACGAGAAGAGCGTGTGGTCGAGGTTGTCGTGCAGGATTTGGTCTTTATCGGTGGCGAAGGTGGTTTCCATGAATTGGGAATGACGTTGAACACGTCTGTCATCCTGAGCGCTGCGAAGGACCTTATTACGCCCAACTCGCCTGCCCAATTAATTATTTATTGCAAACTGTTCGACTGTCATTAGGTCCTTCGCTGCGCTCAGGATGACAGTTCCAATCATCTAGCTCATCCAGTTCACCCGCGACTCCGGGTTCCACTTCGTCGTCGTCTTTTTCAGCTGCGTCCAGAATTCGATGGAGCTTTTGCCGGTGATGTCGCAGGCGCCAAATTTCGACTCGTTCCAGCCGCCGAAGGAGAAAGGTTCGCGGGGCACGGGCACGCCAATGTTTACGCCAATCATGCCGGCGTTGGCGTGGTCCATCACGTAGCGGGCGCTGCTGCCGCTGCCGGTGAAGACGGCGGCGGCGTTGCCGTAGGGGTTGGCGTTTTCGATGGCCAGGGCCTCGTCCAATGTGTTGGTGCGCATGATGGCGAGCACCGGGCCGAATACTTCTTCCTGGGCGATGCGCATGTCGGGCGTCACGTAGTCAATGACGGTGGCGCCCACGTAGTAGCCGTCTTCGTGGCCCGGCACCACGGCGTTGCGGCCGTCGAGCAGGACTTTGGCGCCGGCCGCTTCGGCTTCGCTGATGTGCTTTTCAATGCGCTCCTTGGCTTCCTTGCTGATGACGGAGCCGAGGTTCTGCCCAGCCACAATCTTCCTGGCTTCTTGCACGATTTTGGCCACGATGTCATCGACCGGACCCACGCCTACCATGGTGGAGCCGGCCATGCAACGCTGGCCCGCGCAGCCCGACATGCTGGCGGCCACGTTTGAGGCCGTCATTTCGGGATGGGCGTCGGGCAGCACCATCAGGTGGTTTTTGGCCCCGCCGAGGGCCACGCAGCGCTTGAGGTTGCTGGTGGCGCGGATGTAGACGACTTTGGCAATTTTGGTGGAGCCCACGAAGCTCACGGCCTGAATGTCGGGGTGGTCGCAGATGGCTTCCACAATTTCACGGTCGCCGTTCACCACGTTGAGCACGCCGTCGGGCAGGCCGGCTTCTTTCAGTAGTTCGGCGATTTTGACGGCGCTCAGCGGCACCTGCTCCGATGGCTTCAGAATCATGGTGTTACCGAGTACAATGGCGTTCGGGATGGTCCAGTGGGGCACCATGTTGGGAAAGTTGAACGGGGCGATGCTGGCCACCACGCCCAGCGGCTTGCGTTCGGCGCGGGCTTCCACGCCCTTGCTCACTTCCAGGAATTCGCCCTGGATGAGCTGCGGCATGGAGCAGGCAAACTCGGTCAGCTCGATGGCTTTCTCGACTTCGGCGCGGGCCTCGTCCATGGTTTTGCCGTTTTCCTCGCGCACCAGTTCGGCCAAGGCCTTCATGTCGCGCTCCAATAAGGTTTTGTAGCGGTAGAAGATTTGCACCCGCTCCTTGATGGGCGTGGCCGACCATGAGGGGAAGGCGGCCTTGGCCGCCTGCACAGCGGCGTTCAGAGCCTTGGCGCCGCTGAGGGGCAGGGTGGAAATCAGCTGCCCGGAAAGTGGGCTGAACACGTCCATGGTGGCCGTGGCGGCATCTTCAAGGGGTTTGCCGGCCACGAAATTGCGGATGGCAGGGTACTTCAAAGTCTGGACTTCCATATTACCTTAATGTTAAGCGGGGCGCAAGCTAAGGGTTTTGCCGGAGACCGCACAAGAGCACAAACGTTTCCGGAGAAAAAATTTCGGCATTTCCTCCTCCAAATCGGGCTCGAAGCAAGCTTATGCAAAGTAACAAACCGGCTACAAACAACCAGCTCCAATGCCTTGTTTCCCGCTTTTGCGTTGTAAAACATAACACCACCCAATCGGTCGGCCGGCCCGGCCTACCAGAATTATTTTATTTCCTCGCCGTGCTTGTTAATCAAGAACGTGCGGCCGTTTTGGGTCACGCGGGCCCGGCCGTCGGCAAAGTCGCTGGCGTGCTGGTAACGGCCAAAGGGCGCGGTGCCCTCGGCGGGGTCGTCGAGGTAGTCGGGAGTGATGTAGGTGAAGCCATCGGCCAGCCGCACCCGGGCCAGGCCGTCGACAAATGAATAGGCTTCCTTGAAAATCGCCGGCTTTTCCGGCTCCTCACGGCCGCTGATGTAATACCAGCCGCGGTAGTCAAGCACGGCGGCGTGGCCTTCGGCAAAGTCGAGGGCATTGAAGTAATAGGAGTCGAACTCTTCTCCTGCTTCGTCAATGAAAGTGTAGGCGTCGCCCACCCGGGCGCGGGCGTAGCCGTCGGCGTAGGGGTTCAGGGCGTCGTAGGCGGGGGCCACGGTTTCCTCCCCGTCTTCGTCCACGAAGCCGTAGGCGCCGGCTTTGGCCACCACGGCCCTGCCGTTTTGGAACGGCTTAGCCGCCGTGAACTGGACCGGAATCACGGGCTGGCCCTTGGCGTCGGCGAAGCCCCAGCGGCCATTCTCCTGAAACGGCACCGGCGCGCTGCCGTCCAGGTGCGCAATGCCCCAGGCTCCCAACCCCAGCAAGGCAACCGCACCCGCCGCCAAGCCCAGCCGCGGAAGCCGCCGGCCCCACACTTGCAGCTGCCGAAGCCGGGGCCCGGCCTGCTCCCGCAGCCTCGCCTGAGCTCCGCTGGCCAGATTTCTGGCCGCAGTAGCGGCGGACACAAAGGCGGTTCCGGAAAGCGGCCGGGATTGGCGCGAATCCCGTGGCTGGGCGTCGGGCCCGGCCGGGTTGGTAGCGGGGCTGGCGATTGGGGGCGCTGCAGGCTGGGCATTGAGCCGCTCGATGAGTTGGGTGAGCTGCTGGATTTTGGCGTCCAACTCCCGGTTTCGGACCTCGGATTCGGCCCGCGAGGCTTCCATTTGCGCCTCCAGCGCCTCTTTTTCGCGGGTTTCGGCGCCTATTTGGGAGACCAGGGCGGTGGCCGTGGCGGCCACGGGCGGGGCCTGGGCCAGTTGCGCTTTCAGCTGGGCGATGCTGCGCTCGCGCTCGGCTTCGCGGGCTTCCAGCGCCTGGAGCTGGGCAGCCACGTCGGCCTGCATTTGCTGGCGTAGGCGTTCGAGGCGCTGCTTTTCTTCGCGCCGGCCAGCGGCGAGGTCAACGCCGTAGGGCGGGTCGTCGGGCACATCGGCGGCACCCAGCCAGCCCCAGAAAGCCCGGGCTTTTTTGGCCAGCGCGTCGGCCGCGCGCGGTGGGGCCGCAGCTTCGGGCCCGGCCGGAGCGGCCTCGGCAGCACCCGCCGCGAAAGCGGCCCACTCGGCAGTCCATTCCCTCAGGTATTCTTCGGTAAGATTGATTTCAGGGGAAGCCAGCTGATGCAGGCAAGGCAGCAAGGCGGCCGCGTCGGGCAGTAGTTTGAAGTTCGCGGGGGCGCTGTTGAGCGCAGCAGTTGCTTCGGGCGCAAAATCGACCGGCCCGTCAAACAGCACGATGCCGGAAATGGCGTTCAGGTTGACTTGCGCAGTACTAAAGCGGGGGCGCAGCCATTCGGTTACGGCCTGCTTCTGCTGCGCGAGTTGTTCAAAGAGGTTGTCGAATTCATAGGCATCCGCAGGCAAGCCACCAGATAATAGCCAGCGGCCGTGGCCATGCGCCGGCATGCTCAGCCGGCCGCCGCTGGGCACCAGCACCAGCAGCGTGAGGCTGTGCGGGCGCACCAGCAGCGCATCAATGGGCTCGGCGCCGTCTTCCAGCACCAGGTTGCCGAGCAGCAGAGAATCGGGAGCGGATTCGCGTTGCAGGGCGGCGCGCACGGCGGCAAACTGGTTGGCGCGGGCCGCGTCATCGAAAGGAGAAGCAAGGAAATGGTGAACCATGGAATGAAACAAGTACTGGAAAAGCAACGGGCCCGGCAGGCGGCTAGTCGTCTTCCCCTTTCCAGCGGCCGTGGCCCTTGCCTTTGCCGTGCTTCTTTTTGGCTTTTTTGCCTTTGAAATGGCCCCAGCCCCTGCCCTCACCGGGGCCACTTAAAAAAGCTTCGATTGCGCCACGGGGCGCCGGAGACGGCGCGGCACTGCCCGGAGCACCCAGGGCCAGCCGGCCATCGGGGGCGGTGCGCACGGCCACGGGGCGGCCGCGCAGGTCGCAGCCCTGGCCCTCGGCCAGCTCGGTGCGCTGGCCGTCGGGGCTCACCACGAAGCCGTCTTTGGTGACGGTGGTGCCGGTGGGCAGGCGGGCATCGTGGGTCATGGGGCGGGGCTGGCCGTTGCGCACCACCTCCATCTGGCCGTTGTGGCGGCGAAAACCGTCGTTGCGGGTCGTTGGCTGGGCCTGAGCCGGCCAGGCCAAAGCCCCCCACAAGAGGGTGGCCGCGCTGCAAAGCCGAAGAGTGCGCGTGGGCATAGAGTGGGCGCGCTCACGGCGCGCGGCCGGGGCATTGGTACGGCCCCGAACGGCGGTATACGTCAAATCCGGCGCCAGGCTGCCCTTGTTTACCAAGAATGGCTGGGGCGGGAACAAAGCAAACGTCGCGCCTAGCAGGTGCCCGGTGCCCGCCCTGGCCAACTGCGCTTGAACCCAAAACCTTATTGCCCATCGATTTGCCGCCCGATTTCAAAGCTCAAGCCCGGCGACTCCGAAGCCGCGTTGTGCTTGCGAAAAAGGCTCGAAGAATTGGACGAGGAAGCGGCCAGCTCGCCGCTGCGCACGCTGTGCTTGACACCCGGCGCTGTGGCCGCTGCATATAGCATATAGAACGGCGTGCCCGTGCTGAAAGCATGGCCTTTGCTTAAGCGCTAGCTGGCTTGGTGGAGGGGCGCTGAACATCAACCGGGAATGGCATCTAAATCAAATGGTTGTGCTCCGCATTCAACGCACCAGATAGCTCAGCAGCCATTTTTTACGGCAGCAATCCCTTGTTATTCAATGGCCTAAAAAAAGCCTTCGCGCAGTATGTTACGTTTATGTTACGGGCCCCGTAGAAAGTGCTTCGTACCCATACCCTTGCAAATGCGCACCTTTCTAATCACCCGCTTCACCGCCGTCATGCTATTGCTCGGCGCCCTCCACCCGGCCACGGCCCAAATAAATCCGACGCCGACCGACACCACCAAAAAATACGCCAACCCCAGCGGCGTTTCCACCCCCGGCAGCAAGCCCTTTTTCCAGAGCAAGCTGTTCAAGGCCGTGGCCATACCGGCGGTGCTCATCACCTACGGCGCCATCACGGCGCAGGGCAACGCGGGCATCAATCGCGACGCGCGCACCTTCGTGCAGCAGCAGTTCCGGCCGGTGAGCACCACGCTGGACAATACCTTTATTTTCCTGCCCTACGTGGAACTGGGCGCGGTGGCGCTGGCCGGCGTCGAGTCGCGCAACGACCGCATCAATACCGTACTCATCATTTTGAAGGGCGAGGCCATCATGCTGGCCAGCACCTTTGCGGTGAAGTATCTGGCCAACGAAACCCGTCCCAACGGTGCCGACGACCTCTCGTTTCCGTCGGGCCACACGGCGCAGGCCTTTCTGGCGGCCAGCATTGTGCACACCGAGCTGCGCGACAAAAGCCAGTGGTACGGCATTGGGGCTTACACCATTGCCACCAGCGTGGCCGCCCTGCGCATGATAAACGACAAGCACTGGCAGAGCGACGTGGTGGCCGGCGCGGGCTTTGGCATTCTCTCGGCTCACCTGGCCTACCTCTCCCACCGCAACCGCTGGGGCCGCAAAAGCATTGGCCGCGACATTGGGATGACGCCCGCCTACTTCGGCAACGGTGCCTCGGGCGTGAGCCTCACCTGGCGGCCCACAAAGTAAACCCCTCTCCTATCGCAGAAAAGCCCCAGGCCCGAAAGGCTCTGGGGCTTTTTGCGTTTGGCGGGGTAGCTGCTGAGCATGGCCAGGGCCGTGCGGATGATGAAACGAGATTAAAAAGACTTTTTTGAAAATTAGCGCAACGCTGGTGCTGCCCTCCTGTCTTTTTGATTAAGATTTGTACCCATCTTTACGAATCTGCTGCTTCTATTCTAAAATAACTACGCTGCTTTGAAACGACGCGATTTTGTGGGACTCTCCGGCCTGGCGGCCGGCGCCCTGTTTTTGCCCAGCTTCCCCAGCCTGGGCGGCACGCCCGTAGATGCCGCCCGCCTGCTAGAGCCGGGCCTCGATGCGGCCCAGAAAAAACGGCTGGCCGACGCGGCCCTGAACGCCGCCAAAGCCGCCGGGGCCAGCTACGCCGACGTGCGCATTGGCCGCTACCTCAACCAAAGCATCTTCACCCGCGAAAAGCAGGTGCAGAACATTGCCAGCGGCGAGAGCTTCGGCGGTGGTGTGCGGGTGCTGGCCAATGGCACCTGGGGCTTTGCCGCCACCAACACCGTGACCGAAGCCGGACTGGCCAAGGCCGCGCAAACGGCCGTGGCCATCGCCAAAGCCAACGCCAAAGTGCAGAAGGAGAAGGTGCAGCTGGCCCCGCAACGCGGCTACGGCGAGGTAAGCTGGCGCACGCCCATCAAGCAAAACGCTTTCGAGGTGCCGGTGGCGCAGAAGGTGGAGCTGCTGCTGGCCGCCAACGCGAAAGCCCTCGACAACGGCGTAAGCTTCGTCAATTCCTCGCTGTTTCAGATTAACGAGCAGAAGTATTTTGCCAGCACCGACGGCTCCTATATTGACCAGGACGTGCACCGCATCTGGCCCACGTTTTCCGTCACGGGCATCGACCGTAGCAGCGGCAAGTTCCGCTCGCGCGATGCCCTGAGCGCGCCCATGGGCCTGGGCTACGAGTACCTCACGCCCCAGGCTGCCGATAAGATTCCGGGCGCCGCCGGCACCGGCCTCATTGGCTACCGCAACTCCTACGACATGCTGGAAGATGCCGCCCTGGCCGCCAAGCAGGTGAAGGAAAAGCTAACGGCCAAGTCGGTGACTGCCGGCAAGTACGACCTCGTGCTGGACCCCAACCACTTGGGCCTCACCATTCACGAATCGGTGGGCCACCCCCTGGAGCTCGACCGTGTGCTGGGCTACGAGGCCAACTATGCCGGTACTTCCTTCGCCACCCTAGAGTGGAAGGAAAAGAAAATTCCCTACGGCTCGAAGCTGGTGAACATTGTGGCCGATAAGCTGCAGCCGGGTTCGCTGGGCGCGGTGGGCTACGACGATGAGGGCGTGAAAACCAAGCGCTGGGACCTCATCAAGGACGGTGTGCTGGTGAACTACGAGAAAATCCGGGACCAGGCGCACATCGTGGGCCAGACCGAGTCGGACGGCTGCTGCTACGCCGATTCCTGGGATTCGGTGCAGTTCCAGCGCATGCCCAACGTGAGCCTGCAGCCCGGCAAAGCCAAAATGAGCGTCGACGACATGATTAAGGGCGTGGACAAGGGTATTTACATTGCCGGTCGCGGTTCCTACTCCATTGACCAGCAGCGCTATAATTTTCAGTTCGGCGGGCAAGTGTTCTACGCCATCGAGAAAGGCCAGATTGCCGGCATGATTGAAGACGTAGCCTACCAAGCCAACACGCAGGAATTCTGGAACAGCTGCGCCGCCATCTGCGACGAATCGGATTACCGCCTGTTCGGCTCCTTCTTCGATGGCAAGGGCCAGCCCTCGCAGGTTTCGGCCGTGAGCCACGGCTCGGCCACCACGCGCTTTAACGGCGTGAACGTGATAAATACAGCGCGCAAGATTGGGTAACTGGACGTCAAGCTCCACTCCTTACCAAGGAGAGGATGTTCGAGCCAACGGCTCGGACGGGGGTGGCTGAATTCCCTGAACGATGCCGGAATGAATCAAGAACAAGTCGTCCGCCCATCGTTCAACGATTCAACCACCCCGGTTTCAGATTCGCTGAAACATCCCCTCCTTGGTAAGGAGGGGAGTGACGTTCATTCCGCCCTCAACATTCAGAACTCAACCCTTCTCTCATGGCCATTCTCTCCAAAGACGAAGCCCAAACCATCCTCAAAAAGGTCCTCAGCTTCAGCACCGCCGATGAGTGCGAAGCCACGCTCAACGGCAACGTGGGCGGCAACGTGCGCTCGGCCCGCAATTCCATCAGCACCGCCGGGGCCAGCGAAAACGTGTCACTGGCCGTGCAGTCGCGCTTTGGCAAACGCAGCGGCACCGCTACTTGTAATGAATTCGATGAAGCCTCGCTGCGGCGCTGCGTGCAGCGGGCCGAGGAAATTGCCCGCCTTGCGCCGGAGTCGCCGGAGTACGTGCCGCTGCTCGGGCCACAGACGTATCTGGCGTCGCCGGGCTCATTTGCCCAGCGCACGGCCGCCATCACGCCCGATTACCGGGCCGAGCAGATTGGGGCCAGCATGGCGCTCTGCGAGCAGAAGAAATTGAGCTCCGCCGGCTTTTTCAATGACGCGGCGGGCTTCGTGGCCAAACGCAACTCCAAGGGACTGGAAGCCTACCAGCAGGTGAGCAGCGTGGACTTTTCAATCACCGTGCGCACGGCCGATGGCACCGGCTCCGGCTACGCCATTGCCAACTACACCGATTTGGCGAAGTTTGACGCGGCCCGCCTCACGCGCGTGGCGGCCGATAAGGCGGCTTCGTCGGTGGGCGCCAAGGCCATCGAGCCGGGCAAGTACACCGTCATTCTGGAGCCGGCCGCGGCCGTCGATTTGCTCAGCAACATGATGGGCGCCATGGATGTGCGCAACGCCGACGAGGGCCGCAGCTTCCTCAGCAAAAAGGGCGGCGGCAACAAGAAGGGCGAAAAAGTATTCGACGAACGGGTGACCATCTACTCCGACCCTACCCACCCCGACGTACCCGACCTGACTTTTGCCAACGACGGCCGCCCGCAGCAAAAGGTGACGTGGGTGGAGAAAGGCGTGGTGAAAAACCTATACACCTCGCGCTTCTGGGCCCAGAAATCGGGCGTGCCCGACATTCCGCCGCCCAACGGCTGGATTATGGCCGGCGGCACCCAAAGCACCGCCGAACTCATCAAAGGCACGGCCAAGGGCATTTTGGTCACGCGCCTCTACTACATTCGGGCCGTCGACCCGCAAACGCTGCTTTACACGGGGCTGACGCGCGACGGGACTTTTTACATCGAAAACGGCCAGATTAAATTCCCGGTGAAAAATTTCCGCTTCAACGAAAGCCCGGTCATCATGCTTAATAACCTGGAGGCGCTGGGCAAGCCCGTGCGCCTGGGCGGCAACCTCGTGCCGCCGCTCAAAATCCGGGATTTCACCTTCACCAGTTTGTCCGACGCAGTGTAAACTGTAGCGTGGACTCTGCGAGTCCGCGCATCGGCCGGTCAATTAGTTTTTTTAAATCCCCCCTGCGCGGACTCGCAGAGTCCACGCTACATTTCTTACCACATGAAAAGACGCGACTTTGTGGGACTGACCGGCCTGGCCGCCGGCGCCCTGTTTCTTCCCGGCTTCCCCAGCCTGGGCAACACCGTTGACCCGCTGCGCCTGCTGGAACCCGGCCTCGACGCGGCCCAGAAAAAACGCCTGGCCGACGTGGGCCTGAACGCCGCCAAAAGCGCCGGCGCCAGCTATGCCGACGTGCGCATCGGCCGCTACCTCAACCAGAGCATTTTCACCCGCGAAAAGCAGGTGCAGGGCATCAGCAGCACCGAGAGTTTCGGCTGCGGCATCCGCGTGATTGCCAACGGCACTTGGGGCTTTGCCAGCACCAACAACGTGACCGATGCGGGCATCGCCAAAGCCGCCCAACTGGCCGTGCAGATTGCCAAGGCCAACTCGAAAGTGCAGAAGGAAAAGGTGCAGCTGGCTCCGCAAAAAGGCTACGGCGAAGTGAGCTGGAAAGCTCCGATTCAGCAGAATGCCTTCGAGGTACCCATCAAGGACAAGGTGGATTTGCTGCTGGGCGTGAATGCCAAGGCGCTGGATTTGGGGGTGTCGTTTGTGAATTCCATCCTCTCGCAGGTGAACGAGCAGAAGTATTTTGCCAGCACCGACGGCTCCTACATCGACCAGGACATTCACCGCATTTATCCTTCCTTCGGCGTCACAGCCATCGACCGGGCCAGCGGCAAGTTCCGCTCACGGCAGGCCCTGAGCTCGCCGGTGGGCATGGGCTACGAGTACCTCACGCCTAAAGCGGCCGACAAAGTGGCCGGCCCGGCGGGCTCCGACATCGTGGGCTACAAAAACAGCTACGACATGCTGGAAGACGTGGCCGCCGCCGCCAAGCAGGTAAAGCAGAAGCTTACCGCCAAGTCGGTGACGCCCGGCAAGTACGACCTCGTGCTCGACCCGCACCACCTAGGCCTCACCATCCACGAATCGGTGGGCCACCCGCTGGAACTCGACCGCGTGCTCGGCTACGAGGCCAACTACGCGGGCACCTCCTTCGCCACGCTGGAATGGAAGGCCAAAGGCATTCCGTATGGCTCGAAAGTGGTAAACATTGTGGCCGACAAGGTGACGCCCGGCACGCTGGGCGCCGTGGGCTACGACGACGAGGGGGTAAAAACCAAGCGCTGGGACCTCATCAAAGAAGGCCGCCTGGTCGACTACGAGAAAATTCGCGACCAAGCCCACATGGTAGGCCAAAAGGAGTCGGACGGCTGCTGCTACTCGCAGAGCTGGCAGGACGTGCAATTCCAACGCATGCCCAACGTGAGCCTGCAGCCCGGTAAAACTTCGCTAAGCGTGGACGAGCTTGTGAAGGGCGTGGATAAGGGCATTTACATCGCCGGCAACGGCTCGTTCAGCATCGACCAGCAGCGCTACAACTTCCAGTTTGGCGGGCAGGTGTTTTACGCCATTGAGAAGGGCAAAATCACCGAAATGCTGGAAGACGTGGCCTACCAGGCCAACACCCAAGAATTCTGGAACTCCTGCGCCGCCACCTGCGACGAGCGCGACTTCCGTTTCTTCGGCGCCTTCAACGACGGCAAAGGCCAGCCCAGCCAGAGCTCGGCCGTGAGCCACGGCTCGGCCACGACGCGGTTTAATGGCGTGAACGTGATTAACACGGCGCGCAAGATTGGCTAATTGAACATCAAGCTCCCCTGCTCAGCGGAGGAGGGCATGTTCGAGCCGCAGGCTCGGACGGGGGTGGTTGATGTCGTTGAACGATGCCCGAACACCCCTTACGCCCGCCGTTCAACGCCACAACCACCCCGGTTTCAGCTTCGCTGAAACGTTCCCTCCTTGGCAAGGAGGGGGTTTTGCTCCCACTACTCAACAAACTTCCTCATGGCCATTCTCTCCAAAGACGAAGCCCAAACAATCCTAAAAAAGGTCCTCAGCTGCAGCACGGCTGATGAGTGCGAGGCCACGCTCAGCGGCAACGTGGGCGGCAACGTGCGCTCGGCCCGCAATACCATCAGCACCGCCGGGGCCAGCGAAAACGTGGCGCTGGCGGTGCAGTCGCGCTTCGGTAAGCGCAGCGGCACCGCTACCTGCAATGAGTTTGACGACGCCACTTTGCGGCGCTGCGTGCAGCGGGCCGAAGAAATTGCCCGCCTCGCCCCCGAGAGCCCGGAGTACATGCCGTTGCTCGGGCCGCAGCAGTACCTCGACGGTAGCCGCTCCTTCGTGCCCGCCACCGCGGCCATCGACCCCGACTACCGCGCCCGGCAAATCGGGGCCAGCATGGCGCTCTGCGATGCCCGCAAGCTGAGCTCGGCGGCCTTTCTGGACGACTCGCACGGCTTCATTGCCAAGCGCAACTCGAAGGGGCTGGAGGCTTACCAGCAGGTGAGCAACATCACGTTCTCGGTGACGGTGCGCACGCCCGACGGCACCGGCTCGGGCTACGCCTCGGGCGACTACGTGGACGCCAGCAAGTTCGACGCGGCCCGCTTCACCAAGATTGCGGCCGACAAAGCCGCGTCGTCGGTGAAGGCGCGGGCCATTGAGCCGGGCAAATACACCGTCATTCTGGAGCCCAACGCCCTCGTTTCCAACGTTGACACTTCGCTGCTCGGCGCGCTCATGGGCTCGCTCGATGCGCGCAACGCCGACGAGGGCCGCAGCTTTCTGAGCAAGAAAGGCGGCGGCAACCGCAAGGGCGAAAAGCTGTTCGACGAGCGGGTGACCATTTACTCCGACCCGCTGAACCCGGAAATTGCCAACGTCACGTTCAGCGGCGACGGGCGGCCGCAGCAGCGCACCACCTGGATTGAAAAAGGCGTGGTAAAGAACCTCTACTCCTCGCGCTTCTGGGCGCAGAAGGCCGGCATTCCCGACCTGCCCGGCCCCAACGGCTGGATTATGGAAGGCGGCACCCAAAGCACGGCCGACCTCATCAAGGGCACGGCCAAGGGCATTCTGGTGACGCGCTTGTGGTACATCCGCCCCGTCGACCCGCAGACGCTCCTCTTTACCGGCCTGACGCGTGACGGAACGTTCTACATCGAAAACGGCCAGATTAAATTCCCGGTAAAGAACTTCCGCTTCAACGAAAGCCCGGTAATCATGCTCAACAACCTGGAAGCCATCGGCAAGCCCGTGCGCCTGAACGGCAACCTCGTGCCACCGCTCAAAATCCGGGATTTCACGTTCACGAGCCTGTCGGACGCGGTGTAATACCGTCTGCCGCAGGAACCTCACCCCTGCCCCCTTCTTTTTTGGAGGGGGGTCAGGGGTGAGGTTGACGCGAGGCTAATGCATTTTCAACTCACCTTTTCCCTTCTGCAAACTGTATGAAAAGACGCGACTTTGTAGGCCTCACCGGCTTGGCCACCGGGGCCCTGTTTCTGCCGAGCCTGCCGGGCTTCGGCCACACGCCGGTCGACCCCGCCCGCCTGCTGGAACCGGGCGCCGACGTCATTGTGAAAAAGCGGCTGGCCGATGCGGCGCTGAACGCGGCCAAGGCCGCCGGGGCCAGCTACGCCGATGTGCGCATTGGCCGCTCGCTCAACCAGTATGTGTTCACCCGCGAGAAGCAGGTGCAGAACATCGTGAGCACCGAGAGCTACGGCGTGGGCATCCGGGTGCTGGTAGGCGGCTGCTGGGGCTTCGCCTCCACGAGCGTGGTGACGGAGGCCAATCTGGCCGCCACCGCCCGCGAGGCTGTGAGCATTGCCAAGGCCAACAAGCTGGTGCTGAAGGAGCCCGTGCAGCTGGCCCCGCAGCAAGGCTACGGCGAGGTGAGCTGGAAAACGCCCATTCAGCAAAGCGCTTTCGAGGTGCCCATCAAGCAAAAGGTGGAGTTGCTGCTGGCCGCCAATGCCGCCGCACTCGACGCGGGCGCCAACTACATCAATTCGGCCCTGTTTCAGGTGAACGAGCAGAAGTACTTCGCCAGCACCGACGGGTCGTATATCGACCAGGACATTCACCGGCTTTGGCCCACTTTCAACGCGACGGCGGTGGACACGAAATCGGGCAAGTTCCGCTCGCGCGAGTCGCTGAGCGCGCCGGTGGGCCTGGGCTACGAGTACCTCACGCCCAGCGCGGCCGAGCAGGTGCGCGGCCCGCAGGGCACCGACACCGTGGGCTACAAGCTGCGCTACGACATGCTGGCCGATGCAGCGCTGGCCGGCAAGCAGGCCAAGGCCAAGCTGAGCATGAAATCTGTCACGCCCGGCAAGTACGACCTTGTGCTCGACCCCGGCCACCTGGGCCTGACCATCCACGAATCGGTAGGCCACCCCACGGAGCTTGACCGCGTGCTGGGCTATGAGGCCAACTTTGCCGGCACCAGCTTCGCCACGCTGGAGTGGAAAGCCAAGAACCTGCCTTATGGCTCGAAGGCGGTTAACATTGTGGCCGACAAGCTGCAGCCCGGCTCGGTGGGCAACGTGGGCTACGACGACGAAGGCGTGAAAACCCGCGAGTGGGACCTCATCAAGGAAGGCAAGCTGGTGAACTACCAGAAAATCAGGGACCAGGCGCACATCGTGGGCCAGAAGGAGTCGGACGGCTGCGCCTACGCCCAGAGCTGGGAAGACGTGCAGTTCCAGCGCATGCCCAACGTGAGCCTGCGTCCCGGCACCGCCAAAATGAGCCCCGACGAGATGGTGAAGGGCGTGGACAAGGGCATTTACATCGCGGGGGCCGGCTCGTTCAGCATCGACCAGCAGCGCTTCAACTTCCAGTTTGGCGGGCAGCTGTTTTTTGCCATTGAGAAGGGTAAAATTACCGAGCCGCTCGAAGACGTGGCTTACCAGTCGAACACCCAGGAATTCTGGGGCGCCTGCCAGGGCTCGTGCGATGCCTCGGACTACCGCCTGTTCGGCACCTTCTTCGACGGCAAGGGCCAGCCGGCCCAGGTGTCATCGGTGAGCCACGGCTCGGCCACCACGCGCTTCAACGGCGTGAATGTGATTAACACGGCCCGCAAAGTTTAGCCCTCTCCTTCTCCTTTCTGCAAATCATCATGGCCATCTATTCAAAAGAGGAAGCCCAGGCGCTCCTCAAGAAAGTCCTCAGCTACAGCACCGCCGACGAGTGCGCGGTGTCGCTGAACGGGCGCACCACCGGCAACATCCGCTACGCCCGCAACAGCGTGAGCACGGCCGGCTCGCAAAACTCCGTGTCGCTGGCCGTGGAAAGCCGGTTTGGCAAGCGCAGCGGCATTGCCACGTGCAACGAGTTCGACGATGCCACCCTGAAACGCTGCGTGCAGCGGGCCGAGGAAATCGCCAAGCTCGCCCCCGAAAGCCCCGAATACGTGCCCCTGCTCGGCCCGCAAACCTACGTGAGCCCGCCCTCGACGGCGACCATGCAGCTCACGGCGGAACTGCGTGCCCAGGCGGCGGCCGACAGCATGACGCTGTGCGCCAGCAAGAACCTGACGGCTGCCGGCTTCCTCGACGGCGGCACGCGGTTTCAGGCCCTGCGCAACTCCAAGGGCCTGGAAGCCTACCAGCAGTCCACCAACACCGACTTTTCGGTGACGGTGCGGACGGCCGACGGGCGCGGCTCGGGCTACGCCATTGCCGATGTGACGGACCCAGCTAAGCTCAACACCAAAGCCCTGACGCAGCGCGCCGCCGACAAGGCCCAGGGCTCGGTGAATGCCAAGGCCATCGAGCCCGGCAAGTACACCGTGATTCTGGAACCGGCCGCGCTGATGGACGGCGGCGACTTGTCGCTGCTGGGCGGGCTGATGTATGGGCTGGACGCCCGCTCGGCCGACGAGGGCCGCAGCTTCATGACCAAGAAGGGCGGCGGCAATCGCAAGGGCGAAAAGCTGTTCGATGAGCGGATTAACATTTACTCCGACCCCATGAACGCGGAGGTCCCAGGCAGCGCCTTCGACGGCGAGGGGCTGCCCACCAAGCGCCTGAGCTGGGTGGAGAAAGGCGTGGTGAAGCAGCTGTACTACTCCCGCTTCTGGGCCGAGAAAAACAAGACGACGGCCACGGCCTTCCCCAGCGGCTTCATCATGACGGGCGGCACGCAAAGCACCGCCGAGCTCATCAAAAGCACCGCCAAAGGCATCTTGGTCACGCGCTTGTGGTACATCCGCGAAGTCGACCCGCAAACGCTGCTCTACACCGGCCTCACGCGCGACGGCACTTTTTACATCGAGAACGGGGCCATCAAATTCCCCATCAAGAACCTGCGCTTCAACGAAAGCCCCATCATCATGCTCAACAACATCGAGGCCATTGGCCGGCCCCAGCGCTTGGCCGGCTGCCTGATTCCGCCGCTGAAAATCCGGGACTTCACCTTCACGAGCTTGTCGGACGCCATTTAGAAATTCGCCTGTCATCCTACGTGCAGCGAAAGACCTTCTCACGCTTGAACAAGTCGTTCGTCAGTGAGAAGGTCCTTCGCTGCAAGCAGGATGACATGCGAATTTACTTCCGTCCGCCAAACTGCAGCGCGGCGTACACCTGGAACACCCGGTTTTGCAGCCGGGGGTCGTTGATGCCACTTAGGTTTTTGGCGTCGTTGATGTCGTTGAGGCCGGCTACGAGGCGGCCGCCAAGCGAGAAGCTGCTGCCTAGCTTGAGGCCCACGCCGCCCACCACGCTGAAATCGCCGCGCTTGAATTCGCTGGTGGCCGGGCGCGACTCGTTGCCGTAGGCCGGCATGCCGTCAGGCGTGAACCCGACTTGTAGATTGCCCTGCTGGTTGGCGCTGAGCAGCACGCCGAACTGCGGGCCGGCCTCCACGAACACCGGGCCCACGGTGAGTTTGGCCAAAATGGGCACGGTGAGGTAGTGCAATTCGCTGTCGTAGTCGGTGTAGGCCGATTTGAGATTACCGCCCTGCAGCGAATACTGCACTTCGGGCTGGATGGACAAAGGGCCGAGAACATTGGCCTGGTAGAAAATGCCGACGTGGTAGAAGGGCTTATAAGAGGCGGTTTCGCCGTCGCGGCCCGTCAGCTCGGCCACGTTCAGGCCGCCTTTAATGCCGAATTGGGCGCGCGCCAACGGCGTGAGAAACAAACTCAGGAAGGCGATAATAAGCAGCTTTTTCATAGCGAACAATAGCAGTAGGGTGATGAAAACGGATGAAGTGCTTCTGTGATTTCGGCCGTAGCTTCGGCCGCAGGCCTTTGGCATCGATTGGGTTGAATACTCCTGGCGGGCAGCAAAAGGTTGTGGTTTCGGGAGCTGGGTTAGCGGTTTTTTAGCCCCTAACCCAACGCTGAAAGCAACGCCATTATTTTCAGTGCGACTATTGCCCAGCCATCTGGTTTACTTTCTTCGTTTTTTACGCCGCTACTTCCTCTGCCGTGCCCGCTGCCCCCTTCACTTTTGTGCGCCTGAAATACCACTCCGGCGACTGGGACGCCGTGGACGAGCGCATGCCCGCCAACCTGCTGCACTCGCTGGTGCAATACACCAAAGTGCCCGTCGACCCCAAGGAAAAAGTGGTGGCCCTCGACAGCCCGGAGCTGTTCAACTATCCCTTTTGCTACCTGAGCGGGCACCGGCTGGTGCAGTTTTCATCCGCTGAAAAGCAGAACTTTACCCAGTATGTACGCAACGGCGGCTTCGTGTTCGTAGATGACTGCAACCACGACATCGACGGCCTGTTTGCCCGCTCCTTTGAGGAGCAGATGCGCCAATGCTTCGGCGCCGGTGCCCTGAAGAAGATTCCCAAAACCCACCCCATCTACTCCCAGTTTTTCACCTTCAAAGACGGCCCGCCCAACACCGGCTTCGAGCTCAACGGCTGGGGCGACGACCTGGTGCACGACTACCTGAAAGCCATTGAAATAAAGGGCCGCATCGGCGTGCTGTACTCCAACAAAGACTACGGCTGCGAGTGGGACTACGACTTCCGCAACAAGCGCTTTTTGGCGGAGGACAACACCAAGTTTGGGGTGAATATTCTGCTGTATGCCTTGACTTAACAGTACTTAATGATTGATGCTTAGAGCCTGATTTTTTACAAATCCAAATGCCAAGCACCATGCACTAGGCACCAAGCACTAAATATGACCGAACAAGAAGTAAAAACCCTACTCGCCAAGCTGCCGGTGCTCAAGGCCGAGATTGCCAAGGTCATCGTGGGCCAGGCCGAAGTGCTGGACGAGGTGCTGGTGGCCCTGCTGGCCGGCGGCCACGCCCTGCTGGAGGGCGTGCCTGGCTTAGCCAAGACGCTGCTGGTGCGCACGCTGGCCGCCGCTACGGATTTGCCCTTCCGCCGCATTCAGTTCACGCCCGATTTAATGCCGACCGACATTCTCGGCACCGAGGTGCTGGAGGAGGACCACGGCACCGGCCGGCGCTCGTTCAAGTTCAACCCTGGGCCTATTTTCGCCAGCCTGGTGCTGGCCGATGAAATCAACCGCACGCCGCCCAAAACCCAGGCGGCGCTACTCGAAGCCATGCAGGAAGGCCACGTCACCTACGCCGGGCAGGAGCACGCGCTGCCCAAGCCCTTCTTCCTGCTGGCCACCCAAAACCCCATCGAGCAGAGCGGCACCTACCCGCTGCCCGAGGCCCAGCTCGACCGTTTCTTGCTGTACGTGCGCATTGGCTACCCCACAGCCGAGGAGGAGCTGGCGGTGCTGCGCGGCACCACCGGCGCGGCCGGCCAAACCGTGCAGCCGGTGCTGGGTGGGGCCGACATCCGAGCGCTGCAGGCGCTGGTGCGGCAGGTGAGCCTCAGCCCCGAGCTACTGGATTTTGTGAACCGGCTGGTGCGGGCCACGCGCCCGGCCACGTCGGAGGTGAAATTCATCAAGGACTACGGGCGCTGGGGCGCGGGGCCGCGCGCTGGCCAGGCGCTGATACTGTGCGCCAAGGCGCGCGCGCTGCTGCACGGGCGCTTCGCCGCCACGCTGGAAGACATTCGCACGCTAGCGCCGCCGGTGCTGCGGCACCGGGTGCTGCTCAACTTCAACGCCGAAGCCGAAAACCTGACGCCCGATGACGCCGTGGCCGAACTGCTGAAAGCGGTGACGGTTTAACTGAACGACACAACAGAACGTCATGCTGAGCGCAGCCGAAGCATCTCGCGTGCAGCAGTAAACCCTGACTGCGGAACTACTAATCCAAGCGAGATGCTTCGGCTGCGCTCAGCATGACGTTCTTGTTTTCTAGCTGAAACAAAAGATGCTTTCTCCCGAACTCTTGCACGGCCTGCGCAACCTGCCCCTAGCGGCCCGGCAATCGGCTGAGGGCTTCCTCAACGGCGCGCACGCCAGCCGGCGGCACGGCGCGGGCATGGAGTTCAGCCAGTACCGCCCCTACCAGCCCGGCGACGACCTGCGCCGCCTCGACTGGCGCCTGGCCGCGCGCTCCGACCGCTACTACCTGCGCGAGTCGGAAGTGGACACCAGCCTGAGCGTGCACCTGCTGCTGGACGCCAGCGCCAGCATGAACCACCGCGACGACAACGGCCTCAGCAAGCTCGACTACGCCCGGCTGCTGCTGGCGGCGCTGGCCTACCTGGCCACCCAGCAGGGCGACGCCGTGGGCCTGAGCATCCTCAGTCCCGGCGGCCTGCGCCACCTCGCGCCCCGCGCCGACGCCCGCCAGCTGCCCCGCCTCTACCACGCGCTGGAGACGGCCGAAGCCGCCGGCCGCTTCCCCGCCGCCGAAACGCTGGCCCCGCTCACGGCCCGACGGCAGCGCGCCCTCACGGTGTGCGTGAGCGACTTGTATGAGGAAGAAAGCGAAATTAACGCCTTGTTCACGCGCCTGCGCGCCACCAGCGGCGAGGTACTGCTGCTGCACCTGATGGCCCACAACGAGCTGGCCTTCACCTACCGGAGCGCCATTGCTTTTCGCGATTTGGAAACGGGGCAGACGCTGCAGCTCGACGCCGACCAGCAGCGGCCGGCCTACCTGCAACGGCTGCAGCAATGGCTGCGCGAAACTGCTCAACGCGCCCGCCGCCAGGGCTTCGACTATCATATACTGGACACCGCCCAGCCGCTCGATGGCGCGATGCGGGAGTTTCTGCGCCGGCGCCAACTGGCCCGGTAATTCCCCAAGCCACCTTCGCCCCTTTTTCACCGTCCATTCCCACGAATCTGATTTCGTTTTACCTTGCTAGCGTTGCTTAACCCTGCCGCCCTGCTGGCCCTCACGGGCCTGCTGGTGCCGGTGGCCATTCATCTCTGGAACCGCCGGCCCGGCCGCGAGGTGGCCGTGGGCAGCCTGCGCTGGCTGGCTGCGGGCGCCAACCGCCGCCTGCGCCACCTGAAGCTGGAACAGCTATGGCTGCTGCTGTTGCGGGCGGCGCTGCTGGGCTTGCTGGCCGTTGCGGTGGCCGGGCCGGTTTGGCGGCAGCCGCAGCCGGCCGGGCGCGGGCAGGTGCTGCTCAGCCCCGAGGTGCTGACGAGCCCGGCCCTGCTGGCCCTGCGGCCCCGCATCGACTCGCTGCGGCGGCGGGGCTACGGGCTGCGCTGGCTGACGGCGGGTTTTCCCAAAATATCGGGCGCGGTGTGGCGGGACGGAGGTGCCGGTTTGCCCGACAGCGCCCGCCTGTTGAGCGCGGGCGCCCCGGCGGCGGGCTTTGGCTGGGCCTGGGTGCAGCAGGCGGCAGAAGCGTTTGCCGGGCAGCCGCTGTATGTGCTCACGCCGGCGGCGCTGCACAGCTTGCAGGGCCCGCACCCCGTGCTCCGGCCGGGCATTGCCTGGCAAGCGCTGCCTGGCGCGGCAACTACTACCTGGCTGCAGGAAGCGAATGAGCACGGCGACAGCCTGCGCCTGCTCATCGGCAAGAGCACGGAAGCCCAAACTGTTTTTTTCCGCCAAGCAACGCCGAAGCCGCAACGGCCTGACCAAGAGCTGCAAGTAGCTGGCGTGGCCCCGTTGCGCTGGCAGCCAGGCCGAAGTGGCCGCCCAACGTTGGCCTCAACCAGCCCGGATGCCCAACCGGGTTCGCCCACCCGCGTGGCGCCGCCATTAACCGTGGCCATCCACGCTGCTCCGGCCTTCGCCCTGGATGCCCGCTACCTGCGCGCGGGCATCCGGGCGGCCGCCGTCGGGCTTGCTTCTGCGCCAGTTGTTGCGTTCACGACTACGCCCCCGGCTCCGAACGCGCAGTGGCTGTTCTGGCTTTCGGATGAGCCCCTGCCCAGGGCGTGGCGCGAGGCGGTGCGCCGCGGCGCGCAGCTGTGGCAGGAAGCTGCCGGGCCGGGCGTGGCCGACGATGCCCGTCTGGTGCCGGCTACGCCCGCCGAAGCGCCCGCGACTCTTTTTCGGCGCAGCAGTGGCGCAGCTCCGGCCGGCGATGAGGCGGTGTGGGTGGATGGCCAGGGCCGGGCGGTGCTGTCGCGGCGCCGGTTGGGGGCCGGGGCCATCTACCAGCTGCACACGCGCCTGCACCCCGCCTGGAGCAATCTGGCCGATAATCCGGCGCTGCCGGCGCGCCTCCTGGCGCTGCTGCATCCCGCTCCTGCCGATGCCTTGGTTTCGACCATTGACAGTCAAGCCCTGGCAACCTACGACCAACGCGCCATCGACCCATGGCAGTTGCTGGCTCGGTCACCCGGCGCAGCGGCTGCAAATGTCAATTTGACGAAAACTGCTCCCACTAATTTCCTGGTGACAGATTTGCGGCCCTGGCTGGTTCTGGCGGCGGGATTGTTGTTTGCGCTCGAACGCCTGCTGGCACGCCGTCGGGAAAACCGCACCTCGAACTCTTCGCTATGAGCCAGACCATCAGCCCGCTAATTACCCCCGACGTGGCTTCGGCCCGGCAGCTGCTCCGGGCTGCCGGGCGCAGCTACGCGGCCCGCCGGGCCCTGGCGGTGCTGCTGCCGGCACTGGCGGCGGCCCTGCTGCTAGGCTTGCTGGCGCGGCACTGGCCGGCGGCCCGGTGGGAACTGACCGGGGCCGCGGCCCTGGTCCTGCTGCTGGTGGGCTGGCGGCTGTGGCCGCTCCGGCAGTTGCGGGCGGCCCACGTGGCGGCCCGACTCGACCGGCAATTCCCTGCCCTGGAAGACAGCACCGGCCTGCTGGGGCGCGAGGCCCGCGACCTGAACCTGCTGGAACAAATCCAGCAGCGCCGCGTGGCCAGGCAGCTGCAGGATCTGCGCGACGCCAAGCACCTCCGGTTGCCGGTTTCGTTTCGGACGTCGCTCGGGCTCACGTTGCCGCTGCTGCTGGCCAGCACCGCGGCGTGGTGGTGGCCTGGGCGCCTAGCGCCTTCTTCGCCGCAGGCCGTGGCGGTTCATTTCTCCAATAAGCCTGCTTCCGCTACGGGCCCGGCTCCGGCGCGCATCAGCGAAACCCGGCTGCTGGTGACGCCGCCCGCCTACACCCGGTTGCCGGCCTTTGCGCCCGCGCAGGCGTCGTTTCAGTGCCCGGAGAATTCGCTTGTGCGCTGGCAGGTGCGGGTGAGCGGCGGCGCCAAACAAAAGCCGGTGCTGGAAATAGGCCGTCTGCGGCGCACGCTGCAACCCGTGGCCGGGCAGCCGGGGGTGTTTTCTTTTGAGATGACGCTCAAGGCTACCACGCTTTACCGTTTGCGGCTGGCGGGCACGGTGTCGGACGATTACGCCATTGACGTGCGCGCCGACCAGGCTCCGGTCATGCGGATTCAAACTCCCAAGCCCTACACCCTGGTGCCAGCCGTGGGCCAGCAGCCAGAGGTGCCCATCCGCGCCACCGTGCGCGACGACTACGGCCTGAGCCGCGCCGAGCTGGTCATCACCGTGGCGCAGGGCCAAGGCGAGGCGGTGAAGTTTCGGGAAGTGCGACGCGACCTGAGCGCGAACCTCCGCGGCACGCAGGGCAACCTGGGCAGCGTGCTGAATCTGCCCAAGCTGGGCCTGACGTATGGCGACGAGCTGTACTTCTACCTCACGGCCCGCGACAACGCCGGCCACACTGCCCGCACCGACTCTTACCTGGTGCAGTGGCAGGACACCGCCGTGGCCGACAGCGCCCCCGACCTGGGCATGGGCGTGAAAGTGGCGCCGGCCTACTTCCGCAGCCAGCGCCAGATTATCATTGACACCGAAAAGCTCATTGCCGAAAAGCCCCGGCTGGATGCGGCCACCGTGGCCAGCCGGGCCAATGCCCTGGGCTTCGACCAACAGACGCTGCGCCTGCGCTATGGCAAGTTTTTGGGCGAAGAATCGGAGGCCGGCATCGGGGCGCCGGCCCCGCGCGCCCCCATTGCCGAGGATGAAGATGCGCCTGCTACGCCCACGGCCGAGGCGCCAGACCACGACGAGCACGGCCACGACGACCATGACCACGCAGCCCCGCCGGTTTCGCCCGCCAAGGCTTCGCCCACGGCCGAAACCGACGCGCTGATGGACCCCTACATTCACAAGCACGACGACGCCGAAACCGCCGATTTCCTGGAACCGGCCATCAAAACCAAGCTCCACGCCGTACTCGACCAGATGTGGGCGGCCGAGCTGCGCCTGCGCACCGGCCAGCTCCAGGCCGCCCGGCCCTACGAGTACCGCGCCCTGCGCCTGCTGAAGGAAGTGCAGCAGCAAACCCGCGTGTTCGTAAAAAAAGCGGGTTTCACGCCTCCGCCCCTACCCGAAGCCACGGTGCGCCTCACCGGCGAGCTGGCGGGCGCGGCCGTGCCGCACCGCCAGCTGCAAGTAGCCGTGCCGGTAGCCCAGCCAGCCGTGCGGGCGGCCCTGCGGTGGCTGGCGGCCCACCCGGCCAACTCCCAAACTAACCCCGCCGATGCGCGCCTGCTCGACCAGGCCGGCACGGTACTGGCCGGGGCAGCGCTGGAGCGGCCCGGCGTCTACTTGCCGGCCCTCAAGGCCTTGCGCCAGCTGGCGGCCGACGTGCGGTCCGGGCGTCCGGCCTGCGCCGAGTGCCGCCCCGCCGTGGAGCGCGCCCTCACCGACCTGCTGCCCGCACCGGCGCCCACGCCGGTTTCGGCCGCCGGCCCCGACCGGTTGGGGCGCCGTTATTTCCAAGAGCTCAGCCGCTAGCATGCCTGCTATTTCGCACCCTACTTCTTATTTCGTTCTGCTGGCTTTCTGCGGGCTGTTGGGGCTGGGCCTGGTGGCGCTGGCTTGGCGAAGTCGGCGCCGCCGGGTGGCCCGGGCCCTGGCCGGCGCGGTAGCAGCCGCAGCGCTGTGGCTCAGTGCGTTTCCACCACTGCGTCAGGTGCCGGCGGCACGCGGTCAGGTTATTTTGCTCACCGAAAACTATGCCCCCGATACCCTGCGGCAACTGCTGCGCCGGCTGGGGGCCGGCACGCCGGTGTGGTATTACGGGGGCTCGCCGGCGCCGGCCGGGGCCCGGTCACTGGGCTCGCTGCTGACGCTGGTGGAGCAGGAACCAAGGTTGCAGGGGCTGCAGGTGCTGGGCCAGGGCCTGAGCGCGGCGGAGCTGCCGCTGCTGGGCGGAGTGCCCATTTCCTGGCATCAGCCGGCCACAGCGGCCCGGCTGAACACGGCTTTTTGGAGCCCGCAGCTGGCGCTGGGCGAAGTGTTGCGGGTGGAAGGCTCCGCTTTTTTGCCCAAAGACGCCGCCCCGGCTTGGGTGTGCCTGCGGGCGGCCGGCGCCGTGCGCGACTCGGTGCGGGTGCCGGCGGGCGGAGGTCCCTTCCGCCTACGCTTCCAGCCCAAAACCACTGGCCTCGCCGTTTATGAGCTGCTGCTCCGTCGAACTGGCCAGCCGCTGGCAGCGGAGCCGGTACCCGTGGAAATCACGTCGCCGGAACTGCCCGCCGTGCTGCTGCTCACGGCCACCCCATCCTTTGAATTCAAGTACCTGAAAAACCATCTGGCCGAAGCCCATTACCCCGTGGCCCTGCGCACCGGCGTGAGCCGTGGCTTGGTGCAAACGGATTTTGTGAACCAACCAGCCACGGCCCTCGACCGCCTCACGCCCGCCCTGCTGGCGCGCTACGCCATCTTGGTGGCCGATGCCGCCACAATGGCGGCCCTCACGCCGGCTGAGGCCAGCACCCTGCAAGCCGCTGTCAGCGGTGGACAGCTGGGGTTGTTGGTGCTGGCAGAAGCCGCGTCCCTGCCGCGCGCCGTGCCCGGCCGCGCCGGCTTTGCCGTGCAGCCCCGGGCCGTGGCCCAGACGGGTGCCCAGCTTCTCAGTTGGTCAGACGGGCCTGCCGACGCCCGGGCGCCCCTGCCCGCGCAGCTACGCCCGGTACCCGAATTGCGCCCGCTGGTTGCCGGGCCCGGCCAGGCACTGGCCGCCGCCAGCCGCCGCGTGGGGCTGGGGTTTGTAGTGGTATCGGCCGTGTCCGAAACGTTTCAATGGGGGTTGCAGGGCCGCACTCATGTTTATAGCTCATTCTGGCACCAGCTACTGACCGCCGCCCAACCGCCCGCCGCGCCCCAAGCCGCCTGGCGCACCGTCACGCGGTGGCCGCGCCCTGGCCAGCCGCTCACGCTGCACCTGGCAGCGGCTTTCCCCGAAGCGCAGCCCACGGTGCGGGCGCTGGCCGGCGGTCCCGCGGTGCGCCTCGCGCTGCGCCAGGACACGCGCTTACCCGAGTGGAGCACGGCGCAATTCTGGCCGCAGGCGGCTGGCTGGCACCAAGTGGCCGGGCCAGGGCGCACCACCCACCGTTTCTACGTGTACCCCACGGGCACGTGGACCGGACCCGAGCAGGAGGAGCGACAACTGGCGCTGGCGCAACGGCCTTCGGTGGCCCCGACTGCCAACGCCGCCGAAACGATGGTAGCTCAGCCGTGGCCGGCATGGTGGTTTTTCGCGCTGTTTCTGTTGGCGGCGGGGTACTTGTGGCTCGAAGAAAAGCTCTAAGGTTTACCCTCAGCCAATTCATTTTTCCTTGATTGGCACAGCCAGAGCAGTCGTCACCAGGCCCGTCAGTGGATTCCAGCGCCCACCAAAGGTCCAGGCCGGCGTTAGGTCCTTGGGCTTTGGCGAGCCTTCAGCGGTGGCCAGGTTGTCTTTCATCCAGGCGTAGTTGCCGCCCCGGCGGTGGCAGCCGGCGTAGTACACGCGGCGCCCCCACTGCTTGGGCCCGGGCCCCGAAGCCGCCTGGTAGATGTCGGCATCGGCCATGTTCTTCGCAAACCGGCAATCAATAAGATAAAACTGCGCTTCCCGGTGAAAGCGACCCAGCTTGAAGCCGTCATCGCCCGAGAAAGTGCAGTGGCGCAGCACGGTTTTGGAGTCGCGGCTGCCTGAGCCGTCGTGCCAGATGGCGGCCTCCCGATTATGGCAGATGAAGCGGCAGTCTTCAGCGTAGGCCCAGCCCCGCGGGCAGTAGAAATCGACGCCGCCCTCCATGGTGCAGTCCTTGAAGTAATAAGCCCCGGCCTCGGTGTCCCAGGGGCTCACCGTGTCGCCGCCCAGGGCCTGGAAGGTGCAGTGCCGCGCAATAATGCGCGTGGCACCGGGCAGGGCGCGCAAGGCCATCTGGTGGCCGGTTTTGCGCACGGTTTTGTGCCCATCGGCCGCAGTGGGGCAGTCTATGGTCACGTCGCCGGCCGCATCGAAGCCGTAGCTGTTCACGATGCTTAGGTTTTCGAGGGTGATGTCGGGGCTGTTGCGTAGGTTGAGGGTGGCCACGCCCCAGTCGCCGGCCTTAGCGTCGGGGCCGCACAGCCACTGGTCGCGAGCCTGCGCGTAGGTCAGCACCACGCCCCGCTCGCTCTGGCCCCGGAGCACGAGGTTGGCTTTGCCGTCGATGAATACCTTCTCGCGGTAGGTGCCGTTATTGATGCGCACCGTGCGCGGCCGGTCCGCGGTGGCCGGCAGGCTGTTGATGGCTTCCTGAATGGTGCGAAAGTCTCCGGAGCCGTCCGCGGCCACCGTCACGGTTTGGGCCAGGGCCGGGCGTAGGCACAAGCCCAGCAGCAAGAGTATCAGCAGCCCCAGCAGGCGCAGCGCGGTTGTTTTCATCAGCGAAATCAGGAAAAGAACAGGCGAGGCCTAAGCCAGAAAGTCGTCGCGGCGCGGCGTGAAGGCATCGACCAGCACGCCCGCCTCCAGGCAAGCCACGCCGTGCCACACCAGCGGCGGCACGTAGCAGCTGTCGCCCGCGCGCAGCGTCTGCGTCTGCTCGCCGATGGTGTAGGCAAACGCGCCGCTTTCCACATAGCTCAGCTGCGCGTGCGGGTGCTGGTGGCGGACACCCACGCCGCCCGTTTCGAAGGCCACGCGCGTGAGCATCAGGTCGGGGCCGTGGGCCAGCACCTTGCGGCGCACGCCGGGGCCGGTGGTTTCCCACTCGGCCTGGCCATCGGCCACAAAGGCATGAGGGATGGGTGACTCGGATGCGGCTGGCTGCATGTTGAAATGGCTAAAAGGTGGCAAAGGGGCTTAAAAGTCCGACGGGTTCACGGCGCAGCCAAGCCCAACGGCGCATTTACTTGCGCAATCGTTCCCGACAATACTACCTGTATGCCCCTTCTTTCCTGCCAAATGCCAAAACCCCTTTCAGCAAAAAAGCCCCCGCAAATGCGGGGGCTTTTCCTAGGCTTCTATCGGGGGCTACCCGAGGTCGGCAATTAGTTTTTTACGATGCGGCGCACGGCGAATACCTCGCCCTGGCGCACTTCGAGCACATACACACCGGCGGCCAGGGTGGCCGGCAGCAGCACTTGCTTGTCGGCGCCCAGCGTAGCCGGAGCCAGCACCAGGCGGCCGGCCAGGTCGCGCAGGGCCACCGTAGCGGCGCCCGTGGCGGGCAGGGTCACGGTCACGCGGTCGGTCGCGGGGTTCGGGAACACCGTGAGGCCGGGCATTTCCTGGCTAGCCGCCACAGCCGATACCAGGTTAAAGATGCCCGTGCTGGTGGCCGTGCCACCCGCCGTCACCACCGAAATCGGGCCGCTCACCGTGCCCGTGCCGCCGGGCACGGTGAAGGTGATGGTCGTGCCGTTCACCACCGTGAAGATGTTCACGATGAAGTTGCCGATGCGCACGGCCGTAGCACCCGTGAGGTTGGTGCCGGTCACCGTCACAATGGTGCCAGGGCCACCCGTGGTGGGCGTGAAGCTCGTGATGGTGGGCGTGGCCGGAGCCGTGAAGTTCGAAATCGAGATGTCGTCGATGTTAATGCGCGAAGAGGTAGCGGTCGACGTGCTGGTGATGCGGAAACGCACGTTGCCAGCCTGGTTCACCGTGAAGGTGTAGGGCGTCAGCACGTTGGTGAGCGTCGTCGGCGCACCGGCCACGGCGGTGAAGGTGGTACCGCCGTCGGTCGATTTTTCCAGGATGAAGCTGGCGGCCGGGTCGTTACCGAAAGAACCGGCGTTCACGATAACCGTACCGGCGCCGTTCGGCTTGTCGAAGTCCATGCGGATGAAGCCCACGCGGATACGAGCCGACTTCAGGCCATTGGCGCGGTCGTTGAAGGCGTTGCCTAGGAGGGCGTCGGAGAAGGTCCAGGTGCCGCTGGCCAAGGTCACCGTGCCGGCGGCGTAGCCCGTTTTGGTGCCGGTTTCGAAGTCTTCGAAAGCGCCGGCCGTGGTCGGGTTGTTCACCGTAAGGGTGAAGGCGTTGGAAGTACCCGCCGCGTTCGTGACCGTAACGGGGAAAGAGCCGGCCGTAGTGAAGGCGCTGGTCGGAATCACGGCCTCAATAGTGGTGGCCGTGCTGGTGGTTTGAGCGTACGAAACGCCGTTGAAGTTCACGGTCGAGGTGGGCGTGAAGCCCGTGCCCGTAATCGTCACCGTGAGGGGGGCGCCGCCCACTACTTGCACGCCGGGCGTCAGTTGCGTAATGGTGGGCGTCACCGCAGCAGGCGTCACCGTGAAGGTGCCGGTGCTGGTGGCCGTGCCGCCGGGCGTGGTCACGGCAATGGTGCCGGAGGTGGCGCCGGTAGCCGGCACGGTGAAAGTGATAGTAGTAGCATTCACCACGGTGAAGCTGCTGATGGCCACACCATTGAGCGTCACGGCGGTGGCGCCGGCGAAGTTGGTGCCGGTAATGGTGACGGTGGCGCCGGCCACGCCGCTGGTGGGCGTGAAGCTGGTGATGGTGGGCGCGGCCACGGCCGAAGTTACCGTGAAGGTGCTGGCGGCCGAGGTGCCACCGTTGGCAGCGGGGTTCACCACCGTTACGTTATAAGTACCGGCCGTGGCAATGGCGCTGGCCGGCACCGCGGCCGTGAGCGAGGTAGCCGACACAAACGTGGTGGTCAGGGCCGTGGTGCCGATGTTCACCACCGAGCCCGACACGAAGCCGGTGCCGGTGACGGTGAGGGTGAAGGCCGCGCCGCCGGCCGTGGCCGTAGCCGGGCTCAGGCTGGTGATGGTAGGCGCGGCTACGGGTGCCGATACCGTGAAGGTACCGGTGCTGGTTACGGTGCCGCCGGGCGTGGTCACGGCAATGGTGCCGCTGGTGGCGCCGGTTGCCGGCACAGTAAAGGTGATGGTGGTGGCATTCACTACAGTGAAGCCGCTGATGGCCACGCCGTTCAAGGTCACGGCCGTGGCGCCGGTCAGGTTGGTACCCGTGATGGTCACGGTAGCACCTGCAGCGCCGCTGGTGGGCGTGAAGCTCGTGATAGTGGGCGCGGCTACCGCGGCAGCTACCGGGGCGAAGGCCGCGCCGCGGAAGGCGGTGCTGGAACCGGCCGTGGCGATAAACGCGGGAACGGTGGTGGTGCTGGGCGCGGCGTTATAGCCGGCGTTGTCGGTGAGCAGGGTGAAGCCGCCGTTGCCCGCTCCCACCAGCGTCACCGTGGTGCCGTTGGTTTGGCCATCGAGGCCGCGAATGACGGTACCGGTAATGACGCCGTTCAGGGTCCAGGTGCCGCCTACCAGGCTCCATTTCTGGATGCCGCCGCCGGCGGTAGTAGCGCCGTCATCGGCCACATATACTACGTCAACACCGGGTACCGTGGTGCTCAGGTCGGCAAAATAGAAAGCCAGTGGGCTGACGCCCACGGTGGAGGAAGTCGTGCCCGGAAAGCCGGGCAGCAGCGTGGCCGTTTGGCCCGCGGTAGTGGGCAAGCCCGTACCCACCTGGCTAAGGCCGATGTAGGGCGAAGAGCCGCTGCTGATGTAGAGGTTGCCGCCAAACGTATTGACGTAGC
Organism: Hymenobacter monticola; assembly: GCF_022811645.1. NCBI lineage: Bacteria > Pseudomonadati > Bacteroidota > Cytophagia > Cytophagales > Hymenobacteraceae > Hymenobacter > Hymenobacter monticola. Next base: position 4,989,987 of record NZ_CP094534.1, read on the forward strand.
GTAGGTTGCTGGGCGTGGTGCTGATGGAAACCGTGGTGCCGGACGTGCCGCCGGGGTTAGCAAACGGCACGTAGCGCACGCCACCGCCCGAACCGGCCGTGTAGAATGCCGTGCCATCGACTGTTGTCGCCGAACGGAGGTTATTGCCGCTGTAAGCATCGTCGATGCGGGTGCTGGTGTCAACGGTGCCATCGGCGGCAATGCGGCCAACGATGCGGTTGTTGGTGGCCGAAGCCGTGGCCGCCACGCCGGTCGTGCCTACTGCCACGTCGTAGCCAGTTACTACCAAGTAGGCGCCGTTGGCCGAGCGCGTCATCCCGCCGTCGGTGCTCGACGAGCCGGACACGGTCAGGATGCGGTTGTTGCCTGCTACGGCCGTGGGCAAGGGAATGGTTTGCACCAGCACCCCGGCCGGGGTGTACTCCTGCAAATAAGCAGGCGTAGCCGCCGTGGAGAGCGAGCCCGAGCCATCGCCTACCCGCAACACCACAATGTTGCCGGGGGTGAACGGCGCGGCCGAGCCCACCAAGGGCCACAGGCACGCCAGAAACATCAGGCACTTGAGCAGCCTGGCAGCGAAGAATTGCTTCATACAGAAGGAGTAAAAGTGAACGAAAATAAAAAGATGAAGAAGTGATGAAAAGGCGGAGTCACCTTGCGCAAAGGTAAGCCGGCGCGTCGGGTGAAAGGTTACGGAATAATGACCCTGCGAGGGGCCCAATGGTTGCCAGGCGTTATTCCCACAGCGGGTAATGCTCCAGGTGCACTTCCTGCTCAAAGAAAATGCGCGTGCTTTCCTCAAACGAGCGGGTGAAGTCCGATACGTAGAAATGGTGCGCGGGTGGTGTGGCCGCCGCGGGCGCCAGCAGGCCGCGGGCCGCCAGGTAAGCTTCGGCTTCGGCCGCCACCACATCGGAAGCGTCCAGCACATCCACCCGGCCGGCGTAGTAGGCCGCAATCTGCTCCTTGATAAGGGGGTAGTGCGTGCAGGCCAGCACCAAGGCGTCGATGTCGGCTAGCGTGGCGTGGCTGAGGTAGGTGCCGATGATGTCGTCGGAGATGGAATTTCGGAAAAAGCCTTCCTCAATCATAGGCGCCAGCAGGGGCGTGGCCAGCGAGTGCAGGTCGACGCCCGCGTCGAGGTCGTCGACCTTTTTCTTGTACACGTTGGAGTTCACTGTCTGCTTCGTGCCGATGAGGCCCACCCGGCGGCCGGCGTAGGCGCGGCCCAAGTGCGCCACAATGGGGTCGATGGCGCTCAACACCTTGGCCTTGCTGCCCACGTATTCGCGCACCAGCTCGTAGGCCGCGGCCGAGGCCGAGTTGCAGGCAATGACAATCAACTTGCAGTTTTGCCGCAGCAGCAAGTCGCATATTTTGATGGAGTAGGCCTGAATGGCGGCCGTGCTTTTGTCGCCGTAGGGCAGGTGGGCCGTGTCGCCGAAGTACACGATGCGCTCGTGGGGCAGGCGCCGGGCCACGGCCCGCGCCACCGTGAGGCCGCCAATGCCGGAATCGAACATGCCAATGGGCCGGGTGGCCAGCGCGGCCGCAGCGGCGGGCACGGGAGCAGCAGCAGTAGTCATAAGGCAAAGGTAGCCCGCGGCGCCGGCTGGCTATGTGCTGCATTAGCGCCACGTCCTTCGCGGAATGTTCCTACTTATTTGAAAAGCTTGCTATATTTCCGCCTCCATCACGCTCAAATAATTTGCCATGAGCACCATTTTGGCCGAAATTGACCACGCCTTGGCCGCTCACGACGCCCGCCTGGGCCGTCCCGTGGCCATCTACCTCGGCGAGCGCAAGCTTACCCAACTCACCCTCGACGCAGCCCGCGCGCCCCTGCCCGAGCTCAGCACCGACGCCGGCCGCCCCCGCGCCTACCGCCACCTGGAGCTGCTGCGCGACGAAGTGAACCTAGACGGCGTGCGGGTGATATGATGTTAGGGTGCGAGGGCATGAGGGTAAGAGTTTTTTTTCTCCTCACTCCCTCCTACCCCCACAACCCTCCTACCCTATTGCAGCACCGGTTGCAGCACCGCCCATACGGTGCGCGCCACAATGCGGTGCCCGGCGGGCGTGGGATGAATGCCGTCGGCTTGGTTGAGCGTCCGGTCGCCGCCCACGCCTTCGAGCAGGAAGGGAATGAGAACGAGCTTGTTTTTGGTGGCCATTTCCTGGTAGATGGCTTTGAAGTCGTTGGCGTAGGCCTGGCCCATGTTCGGGGGAATCTGCATGCCGGCCAATACAATTTGGGCTTGTGGGCTGCGGCGGCGCACCGTGTCGATGATGCCTTGCAGGTTTTCGCGGGTGGCCGCGAGGGGCAGACCGCGCAGGCCGTCGTTGCCGCCCAGCTCCAGCACGAACACGTCGACGGACTGGCGCAGAATCCAGCCCACGCGGCTGCGGCCGCCGGCGGTGGTTTCGCCGCTCAGGCCGGCGTTGATGACTTCGTAGTTAAGTTTGAGCGAGTCGATTTTGTCGCCAATCAGGGCCGGAAAGGCCTCGTCGGGCTCCACGCCGTAGCCGGCGGTGAGGCTATTACCGAAGAAGAGCAGGCGCTTCTTGCCGGTGCTGGCACCGGGCTTATTGCCCGCGGCGGGCTTGGCCGAAGTAGCTTCCGGGGCCTTCGCCGTTTCGGAAGACGAGTTGGAATTGCAGGCAGTGAAAGCCAGCGCCAGCAGGCCGGCGAAGGTGAGGCGAACGAGACGCATGGAAGAAGTTTTGGGCACGAAAGCGGAAAGCCGGAAAACATCGGGAAGGTTTTCGCGTCTTTGGTAACGAACGACGGGCGGGGTGGTTGTGGGGTAGCGTCGAAACAAAACCTAAGGGTCATGCCAAGCGCCGCCGAGGCATCTCGCTCGAAGCGTTCTGACGTGGCGCCTCACGCCCGACCCCTCTCCCAAAGGAGCGGGGAGCCTGACGAGGCATGTAAAATGCCTCGGCGGCACTCGGCATGACGGCCTTTTCCCTCCTGCCCCCATACCCTCCTTCCCTCCTCCCCCAGTAAATGTCCATCCTCCGCGTCGACAACCTCACCAAAACCTACCCCAGCGGCGGCCAGCCCCTCACGGTGCTGCACGCCGTCAGCTTCGACCTCCAGGCCGGCGACACCTTTGCCATCGTCGGCCCTTCGGGCTCGGGCAAAACCACGCTGCTGGGCCTGTGCGCCGGCCTCGACCGCGCCACTTCGGGCAGCGTGTGGCTCAACGGCATTCAGCTTGATAAGCTGAGCGAGGACCAACGCGCCGCCGTGCGCAACGAGCACGTGGGCTTCATCTTCCAGAACTTCCAGCTCCTGCCCACCCTCACGGCCCTCGAAAATGTGCTGGTGCCGTTGGAACTGCGCGGGCAGCGCGGCACCGCCCAAACGGCCCGGGAGCTGCTCGACCGCGTGGGCCTGGCCGGGCGGGCAGGCCACTACCCGGCCCAGCTTTCGGGCGGCGAGCAGCAGCGCGTGAGCCTGGCCCGCGCCTTCGCCAACCGCCCCGCCCTACTCTTCGCCGACGAGCCCACCGGCAACCTCGACCCCGACACCAGCGAGCGGGTGGTGAACCTGCTCTTCGAGTTGAACCGTGAAGCCGGCACCACGCTGGTGCTCGTGACGCACGACATGGAACTGGCCGCCAAGACGCAACGGACGCTGCGGCTGCGCGGTGGCAAGGTGGTGGAGGCTAATGTTTCTGTTTAGCTGGCAAGTTGCTTTCGCTGCTATCATGGGACCCAAGCTTGCTGCCCCTTGGTCTTCTTGCTGGCAAAGCAGGTTTTTTGTAAGGCACGACTCGGGCATTGCTTCGCCAAGAGAGATATTCCAGCGAGCTAAATCGAAGTTCTGCCCTACGATTTAGCTGCCGCTCTTCAGGTGAATAATTATAAGACACTGGACGCTGGCCACCATAGCTTACCATAAACAATTTGTTGGCAGGAATTCCATGATTTGCCAAATAAGCACACGTTGCTTTCGCTCGCTCCCAGCCTATTCCTGTTAGATATTGCTCGCGCTTAAAGTGTCCAAGCGGAACCTCGGATGGCTCGGCATGCCCTGACACCAGCACAATAGCCCCATCAACTTTCATCTGCCGAAAGTATCCGATGAACTCCGCTATTTGCGTCAATGAATTCGACCGTAAAGCAGAACGATTGGTATCGAAATAAATAATACGGGACATGAAATCATCGCTGCAACAATCATCAATATAGGTAGTGTAAAAATCCTTGACGAGAAAACTAGAATCGCCAAGCACCCCGGGTGGTGCATACTGCTGAATTTCTACTTTGCGTCCGTCTTTATTTAGCGCGACTTCATAAATATGGCCGGCGTTCAGGTCGATTTTATAGGCCCCTTCTGGTCCAGTTAGAACGCGAAAAACCCCTTCAACTGCGTTAGGATATGTATCCCGGAAAATCAATTCCATGCCTGGAACTATAGTTGAGCTGTCTTTGATGCTGAACACTTTTCCCCGCACGGTAATAGGCCGCTCCGTTTTTGCTTCAGCAACTACGGACGCAGGGATGCTATTGGTGACAGGCACTGTTGGCCTAATTGCCTGACAGGCCTGCAAACCCACCATACCCAGCATCAGAACGAGCGACAAGAAGTTCCACCAGCCACAGTGGATGCCAGGTTTTTCACTATTTCCGCTACTTGGCGCGGTAAAGAGGCGTAAACAACGGTTCGGGGCTAACATGGCGAGGAAGTGTATTTCGCAAGATGCATCGCCGAACAGTAAAGTGCATCGGCCGCTTATTCGTCTATGCCGCTGCCTTACCGGCGTTTCTTGCTTTCCTATTTTCTTACTGTGACTTCACCTCCCCTCCCCGCCGCCCGCCCCGCTACCTCCTGGCTTTTCCGCATGGCGTGGCGCGACAGCCGCCGCAGCCGGGCGCGGCTGCTGCTGTTTATGGCCAGCATTGTGCTGGGCATTGCGGCGCTGGTGGGCATCAACTCCTTTGGCGACAACCTGGCCCGCAGCATCAGCGAGCAGGCGCGCGAGCTGCTGGGCGCCGACCTGGTGCTGAGCGCCAACCAGCCCTTCCCCGCCAAGCTGGAACCCGCGCTGGGCAGCCTCGGCACGGCCCAGGTACGGGAGGTGTCGTTTGCCTCGCTGGTGCAATTCCGGCCGGGCCGGGGCACGCGGCTGGCGCAGGTGCGGGCGCGCTCGGGCGGTTTTTTTTATGGCGATTGGGAAACCGAGCCGAAGGCGGCGGCTGGACAGTTTGGGCAAGCGGGCGGCAGGGCCGGGGCGCTGGTTGATGACGCGCTGCTGGCGCAGTTTGGGGCGAAGGTAGGCGACTCGGTGCAGGTGGGTCAGCTCACGCTGCCCATCGTGGGGCGGGTGCTGAAAACGCCGGGGCAGTCGGGCATCAGCACGGCGGTGGCGCCCACGGTGTTCATTCCCGAGGCGCTGGTGGCGGGCACCGGCCTGGTGCAGCGCGGCAGCCGCGTGCGCTACACCCGCGCCTACCAATTCGCGCCGGGTACCGACGCGGCGGCTGTGCTCAAGCCTCTGCAAGCCCGCCTCGACGCAGCCGATGTGGACACCGACACCGTGGCCGAGCGCCAGAAAAGCACCGGCCGCGCCTTCGCCGACCTCACCCGCTACCTCAGCCTGGTAGCCTTCGTGGCGCTGCTGCTGGGCTGCGTGGGCGTGGCCAGCGCCGTGAATCTGTACGTGCGCGAAAAGCTGGCCGCCGTGGCCGTGCTGCGCTGCCTGGGCGCCAGCGGCCGGCAGGCGCTGCTGATTTATTTGATTCAAACCGCCGGCCTGGGGCTGGTGGGCGCCGTGCTGGGCGCGGCGCTGGGGGCGGCCGTGCAAACGCTGCTGCCCCGCGTGCTGGGCGACTTTTTACCCGTCGCCATTACCGTGAGCGTGTCGTGGACGGCCGTGCTGACGGGCCTCGTCACGGGCCTGCTGATGGCGGTGCTGTTTGCCCTGCTGCCGCTGCTCAGCATCCGGCGGGTGTCGCCGCTGCGGGTGCTGCGCACGGCGGTGGAGGACGACACGGCCGCACCCGACCCGCTGCGGGGGCTGGTAATTGGCATTATTGGCTTGTTCATTCTGGCCTTCGCCTACGGGCAAACGCGCGACTGGAAGCTCACACTGGGCTTTGGGGCGGGGCTGCTGGCGGCCTTTGCGGCACTGGCCGGGCTGGGTCGCCTGCTGATGGCGGCGGTGCGGCGCTTCTTTCCCGGCGGCTGGGGCTACGTGTGGCGGCAGGGCCTGGCCAACCTCTTTCGCCCCCAAAACCAGACGCTCACGCTGGTCACGTCCATCGGGCTGGGCACTTTCCTGCTGGCTACGCTCTTTCTTACCCAGGCCCTGCTGCTGAGCCGGGTGCAGGTGGCCGGCCAGAAGTCGTCGGCCAACCTGGTGCTGTTCGACATTCAGCCCGAGCAGCGCGCCGGCGTGGAGGCCCTGCTGACCGCGCAAAAGCTGCCCGTATTGCAGCGGGTGCCCATCGTGACCATGCGCCTGACGGCCATCAACGGCACGTCGGTTTCGGTTATTAAGAAGGATACGGCGCGCGGCATCCCGGCCTGGGCCCTCACCCGCGAGTACCGCGTCACCTACCGCGACTCGCTCAACTCCTCTGAAAAACTCACTGCTGGCACCATGCCCACCCTCGGCCCCGATGGCCTGCCGCGCATTTCCGTGGAGAAAGGCTATCTGGAGCGCACCAAGCTTAGCCTCGGCGACACGCTGGATTTCAACGTGCAGGGCTCCCCCATGCGCACCATCATTGGGGGCACACGCGAGATTGACCGGAGCCGGGTGCAGCCCAGTTTCCTGGTGGTGTTTCCAGTAGGGGTGCTGGAGCAGGCCCCACAGTTTCAGGTGGTGCTCACGCGCACGCCCAGCACGGCCGCGCTGGCCGCCGTGCAACAGCAGTTGGTGCGGCAATTCCCCAATGTGTCGGCCATCGACCTGGGTTTGATTCTGACCACGCTCAACGACATTGTGGGCAAAATCTCTTTCGTCATCCGCTTCATGGCGGGCTTCAGCATTCTCACCGGACTGCTGGTGCTGAGCAGCGCGGTGGTCATCAGCCGCTACCAGCGCGTGCGCGAAAGCGTGCTGCTGCGCACGCTGGGCGCCAGCCGGGCCCAGATTCTGCGCATCACGCTGGTGGAGTACGGCTTACTGGGGCTGCTGGCAGCGCTGGCGGGCATCGCGCTAGCGGTATTGGCGGCGTGGGCGCTGGCGGTGTGGGTGTTCGAAGTGGGCTTTGCGGCGGCGTTGCTGCCGCTGCTGGGCTTGGCAGCGCTGGTCACGGTGCTCACGGCTGCCATTGGCGTGTTCAATAGCAGGGAAGTGCTGCGCCGCTCGCCGCTGGAAGTGCTACGGGCCGAAGGGTAAAACCGCCCTCAGCGGCCCAGCAGCACGTCGGCCTTGGTGCGGTGGAAATGCTTGCGCCGGAGCTTGCGGCGCACGTCGGCCGGAATGGGCCAGCCGCTGGCGTAGCTGCTGAGGATGGCTGCCTCCCGCTCGGCGCTGAAGCGGGCGGCCTGGCTGAGGCCGACGGCTGCAGGCGCCGCCCCGGCCACCAGGCCGCTCACGGCGCCGGCCACGGTGGTTGAAGCCGCCATCTCGCCCGCCGTGGTCAGCAAGGCATCGCTGCCGTGGCGCCGCTGCACAAACAGCTTGTGCACCGCAAAAGCAGTGTCGCGGCCTTGTCCGTAGCCCGGCAGCGTCAGGCTACTCCCTACCAAGGCACCCAATAGCCAGTTTTTCATCTTTGACATTGACATTGTTTGGACGGGTCGCTTGTTCTGTATCATCCGAAACGAACGAATAATCAGCCCACCAACCGCAACAACAGACGCCGGCCCATAACTGATTGGTTGCAATGCGGCCACAACAGATACCCGGCGCTACCTGCAACGGGCAGCATCGCTCGCCGCCGCAGGGGCTGCAGGCGGAGGGGCAGTGGTGGCGGTATACTCCAACCGCTAGTGTTTTTCCCTCGGATTGGCGGAAAATTCAGGTGCGGCCCGTGCCATAGCAACCGTCAACTCTTTGCCGCCTCGTGTTCCTGCCCGGGATTTATGCGGAGCGACGAATACCGTTTTCACCCCTTCAGAATGCGTATTTCCTGATTCGCAGCCCAGCCGTTGCGGGACGTATAGCCGGTAGGCAGCTCGCGCAAAGTCGTGAGGTGGTTTCTGCTCCTTCCGCTACCTCCGGCTCATGCTATTTCCCACGGTTTTTTTCTCGGTATTCTTTGGCTTGTTTGCGGTGGTGCTGGGGTTGGTGTGGCGCCGGCGCCCCACGCCCGCGGCCCTGGCGGCGCTGCCGCGCGTCAGCATCCTCATTGCGGCCCGCAACGAAGCCCATGCCATTGAGCGCTGCCTGCACGCATTGGCCCAACTCAACTACCCAGCCGAACTGCTGGAAATCCTGATTGGCGACGACGCTTCGACCGACGACACGGTGGCCGTGGTGCAGCGCTTCATTGCCGATAAGCCGCAGTTCCGGCTGCTGCGCATCCGGGACCGCCTGGGCACGGCCCGCGGCAAAAGCAACGTGCTGGCCCACCTCTGCCGCGCCGCTACCACCGACTACTTCTTCATCACCGACGCCGACATGGCCCTCGCCCCCGACTGGGTGCGCACGCTGCTGGCCGCGGCCGCCCCGCCCGAAGTGGGCATCGTAACGGGCATCACCACCGCCAAGGGCGGCTTATTTGGCCGCCTGCAGGGGCTCGACTGGCTGTTTGGCCTGAGCCTCATCCGGATGCTTACCGACCACGGGGTGCCCGTGACGGCCGTGGGCAACAACATGTTGGTGCGCCGCGCCGCCTACGAGTCAATCGGTGGCTACGAGACGCTGGCCTTTAGCGTCAGCGAAGACCTGCAGCTGTTTTGGCAAGTGGTGGCCCAGGGCTGGCACTACCGCAACCTAGTGGCGCCCGGCGCGCTGGGCGTTTCAGAGCCACAGCCCACCTGGCACTGCCTGCTGCGCCAGCGCAAGCGCTGGATGCGGGGCGCCGGCCAGCTGCCCTGGCAAATGAGCGGCCTGTTCTACTCCTACGGCCTCTTCTACACGGTGCTGGGCTGGCCGGGGCTGCTGCCCTGGGGCACCATAGCGGCGCTGTACGCGGGCAAGGTGCTGCTGCAAACCCTGTTTCTGAGTATCACGCTGGGGCAGGCCGGGCGGCGCGAGGCACTGCCGGTGCTGCTGTGCTACGAGTTCTACCTGCTGGCCATGTCGCTGGCCGTGCTGGCCTACACCGCCTGGCCCCGCCCCATCGAGTGGAAAGAGCGCCGCTACCAGTGGGCCGAAGCCTGAGCGGCAGGGCAGGCTGCACAGGCTAACGCGTCTGCGGGGCCAAGGTCGTTGTTTCATTAGAAAAGAGCCGACAGGGCATCTTCTAGTCTGTTTTGCGGTGGTTCGGGGTTCTTTTATCGAATGAGCCACGCAGGGCCATGCAACCTCTGCCCCCGCCCATTGCTCTTCCTTCTATGCGGGCTACTACTTTTTCCCGGCGCTGGCTGCTGGCCCTCGTGCCCTGCCTGGCCCTGCGCTGCGGCACCAACTGCGATGACTGTTATGAGCCGCCCTGCGCCGGCCAGTACCTGGGCGGCTTGTCGCTGCGGCCCGGTTCGCTGGGGTGGCTGCCCGCGCCGGCCCCCGATTCGTTGCGTTTCATTAATTCCAACGGCTACCGGGCTGTGCTCGACCGGGTACCCCCGCCGGCCTCGCCCGATTCGGTGACGCTGCCCGCTTTCCTCGGCAGCTACCCCAGCTACGAAGAGAGTGTGCTCAACCCACAGGCGGCGCCCTGTGAGGCTTATTTTCGCGCCCGCCGAGTGGTGCAGCACTACCGGGGCCGCGGCCTCAATCTCGACCTGCGCTTCAATCTGTTCAAGGACCTGACCGGCACCGCCTCGGCGCATGGCCTGTTCAGCCGGGCCGCTGCCGATACCCTGCCCGACATGGTGGTGTTGGTGTTCAACCAACAGTACACGGCCGGCTTCCCAGTGGCCCGCGCGCCCTACCGGCAGCCCCGGCCCACGGCGCTGGGCGGCACGGCCGTGTTCCTCGATTCGGTGCGGCTGGCCGGCCGCACGTTCTTCGGCGTGTATCAGTTTTCGCGCGTTGCTACGGGCGCGGCGGTGCAGCCGCAGCGGTTTTTTCTGCGGCCGGGCCAGGGCCTGGTGGGTTTTACGTATAGCAACAACGAGCAATGGGCGCGCTTCTAACCCTGCGGCGCGGGTGGGCCGCCGTGGCCTTGGCTGCCACCGGGCTACTAGCCGGCTGCGAAACCGAATGCGTGCCCCGGCAGCGCGTGCTGGCGCTGGAGGCGCCTTACAACCAGTTTTTTAACCGCGCACCGGCCTGCACCTACACCACGGCGCCCCCCGTGGCCGCCAGCAGCAGCACGGGCCTCACCGACAGCTTCAGCGGCTGCCTGAACGTGAGCCAGAGCTACCTGGAGGCCAGCACCTCGGCCTGCGAAACCGTGTCGGGCGAACTGCGCAGCACCTATGCCTTCGCCTCCCTTTATGGCTACAGCTTCGTGGCCCAAGTAGAGCAGTTGCCCGATGGCCCGCAGTTGCTCGTGCGCGACCAGTCGCCCGGCACCGGCGTGCCCTACGCCACCCTCACCTACCGCTTCGCCACCGGCCAGGCCCAAGCCACCTACCTCGACGCCAGCGCCAATATCACCGTGCCCTTCGCCCAGGCCCCGGCCGTGACGGAACTGCGCAACTTCCAAAGCGGCACCCGCACCTACGCCCAAGTGTGGCGCATCACCAATCCCCTGAATGCCGCCCAGGGCCGGGTCACCGCCGCCACGGTTTTCTACATCGACCGCGACTACGGCCTCATCCGCTTCGAGCAGCGCGACGGCACCAGCTGGACGCTGGCGCTATAAGGCGGCAGCGCTGGCGGGGCCAAGGTCCCACCGCCCCCGCCACGCCGGGGCGTGTCGGGCGCCGCGGCAGGGGCAGGAGAAACGAATGCTAGGCCGCTTCCAAAATGAAATCCGCCGGGATGTTCAACGTTTTATGGAGCTTCTTGGCGAGGCTCATCGTAACGCTGGTTTTGCCATTGAGCAAGTCGCTGAACCGACTGGCGGGAATGCCCAGCAATTCGGCCATCTGCTTGCGGTTGAGTTGGCGGTTGAACATCTCGATTTCCAGCCGGCCAATGAGCGTATCGAGCCGCACCGGGCCATGGCCAGCTTTAATCTCAAAGTCGTCAATGGCTTCGGCCAACGTTGCGATAGCCGCGTCGCCCTCAGGAGCAGTGGTGATGAGCCGTTTCAATTCCAACAGCGCGGCCTGGTATTCGGTGGCGGTGCGAATAGTCATAGTGAGGGGATTTATAATATTAGAGATTAGAGCGTGCTCACGTCGAGTTTATCGTAGTCGGCGTGCGTGCCGATGAACAGAATGTACAGCGTGCGGGTGCTGAAATGCACCAGCGTCACCACCCGCAGGCGGTTGCCGCACACATCAAATACCAGCCGGTCGGGGGCCACGTAGTCGGTATTCCGGTACGTTTGCTTCACAGCCAGAAAATCCTTCCAGCTGGCGGCGCGGGTCACGTCGAACCACTCGTTCAGCGCCTTGGCACAGCCGGGGTACCGAATGGCTGCTTCCTTCACCGCCGATTTAGCCAGCACGACCATACGATTACATATTTTGTAATTCTCTAACGCTTTTGCGAAGCTAACAGTTTGCGGCTGGTGAACAAAGCCAGTTTATGCCGCCCCTCCCCCCCCACCGCGACGGGGCGTGTCGGCCGCCGCGAGTGGGGCTGGAGATGCTTAAAGTAGCTTTGAACTAAGTTTGGCATTCAGAATCTCAAGCTATACCCGATGCGACAGCAGCTATTTTTTCAGGACGCTACCTCAAACAAGTTTTGGACGGCTGAAGCCGAAGGCACCAAGCAAATTATTTCTTCCGGTGCAGTAGGTACGCAAGGCCGCCGGTCTGAAAAGCAGTTCGCATCTGCTGAAGCTTGTTTATCCGATACTGAAAAGCTTATCAAACAGAAAATCAAAAAGGGTTATACCAAACTCGCCGAAAACGAAGTCATTCCAGCAAAGCCCGTTTTTACATCCGACGAAGTTAGTCAGCAATTCTTTTGGCGCAGTATCGAAAAGTCAAACAAAAAGCGTAACGCCGACTGGTCGGAGTATGACACGGAAGAGCACATTGAAAATTTAACGGAACTGCTTTCCAAAAGCGGCAAGCAAAAGTTAATTCAATTTGAGAAGCAACTTCAGATGTATTTGAATCAACTCCATACCGCTGAAATCGCAGAATTATCAATCATCTTGGAATGTGATTTTAAGAAAGAGAATGAAACAATCATTTTTGACGACAGCTTGTCGGATGACGGTTTTATTTACTTCCGTTGTTGGCTATTGCTCAAAGGATATGAATTCTTTACTGAAATAAGCCAAGACATCAACGCCTTAGTCAATGGCAAATACAGTTTCAATATTGGTGACACTTGGGGGGAAGGTTTGCTCTACGTAGCCGATGAAGCTTATTCTGTCAACCACGATAATGAAGACGATTCGGAAATAAGGGATGCCGTAGCCGACCAATTTCCCGAAGTCATTCACTACGACTCGATGGAAAGAACGATGAACCGAGAGCCTAAAGGTGGCGCGGAACTACAAGTCATGTATCCTAAGCTTGTAGAAGAAATAGTGCGGGTTAGAAGCTAGCTGCCATCACGGCTTGCGAATAGCACCCCGCCCGCCCCGGCCGTACCTTTGCGGCCTATGAACCTGTTATCCGCCGAGAACATCTCGAAGAATTACGCCGACCGCTGGCTGTTTAAAGACCTCAACTTCGGCCTGAACCTGGGCCAGCGCGTGGCCTTTGTGGGCATCAACGGCACCGGCAAAACCACCCTCATGAAGGTGCTGGCCGGCCTCGAAGCCCCCGATACCGGCGAGGTGAGCGTGCGCAAGGGCATCCGCGTCACCTACTTGGGCCAGAACCCCGTGTTCGACGAAAGCCTGAGCGTGGAGCAAACCATCTTCGCCAGCCAGAACGACACGCTCCGCGCCATCCAGGAGTACGAGCACGTCGTCAACGACCCCGACCACAAGCCCGACGACCTGCAGCGCGTGCTCGAACGCATGGACGCCCTCAACGCCTGGGACTACGAAGCCCAGGTGCAGCAGATTCTCGGCCGCCTCGGCATCCTCGGCGACTTGCTCACCCGCAACGTGGCCCAGCTCTCGGGCGGGCAGCGCAAGCGCGTGGCCCTGGCCCGCGTCCTCATCGAAGAGCCCGACGTGCTGCTGCTCGACGAGCCCACCAACCACCTGGACCTGGCCACCATCGAGTGGCTCGAAAACCGCCTGAACTCGCCCAGCCTCACCCTGCTGATGGTGACCCACGACCGGTACTTCCTCGACAAAGTGGCCAACGAAATCGTGGAGCTCGACAAGGGCCAGGTGTACCGCTACCAGGGCAACTACGCCTACTTCGTGGAGAAAAAGGCCGACCGCGAAATGCGCGAAAACGTGGAAGTGGAAAAGGCCCGCCAGCTCTTCAAAAAAGAGCTCGACTGGATGCGCCGCATGCCCCAGGCCCGCGGCACCAAGCAAAAAGCCCGCATCGACGCCTTCTACGTCACCAAGGAAAAAGCCAGCACCAACCTCAGCAAGCAGCAGGTGGAGCTGAGCGTGAAAACCACCCGCCAGGGCGGCAAAATCATCGAAGCCGACCACCTCAACAAGCGCTTCGGCGACAACGTGGTGCTCGACGATTTCAGCTACGTCTTCAAGAAAAAGGACCGGATTGGCCTCGTGGGGCCGAACGGCGCGGGCAAGTCTACGCTGCTCAACATGCTCACCGGCAAGCTCAAGCCCGACAGCGGCACCATCGACGTGGGCCTGACCACCGTGTTTGGCTACTACACCCAGACCGAGCTGGAATTCGACCCCTCGCAGCGCGTCATCGACATCGTGAAGGAAGTGGCCGAAGTGGTGGAGCTAGCCAACGGCGACGTGCTCACCGCCAGCCAGTTTCTGAATCTGTTTCTGTTCCCGCCGGCCCAGCAATACACGCTGGTGAGCAAGCTGAGCGGCGGCGAAAAGCGGCGCCTGCAGCTGCTGCGCGTCCTCATCAAGAACCCCAACTTCCTCATTCTTGACGAGCCCACCAACGACCTCGACCTGGCCACGCTCAACATCCTGGAAGATTTCCTGCTGAATTTCACCGGCTGCCTGCTCATCGTCAGCCACGACCGGTACTTCCTCGACCACCTCGCCGAACACCTGTTTGTATTGGAGCCCGGCGGCGCCGTCCTCAACTTCCCCGGCAACTACACCGACTACCGCGAGTACCTGGCCGAGCGCGAAACCGAAGCCGCGCTACTCGAAGAAGAAAAAGCTGCCAAAGCCGCCCGCGCCGCGGCAAAAGCCAACATCACGCCGGCCGCCGTGAGCACGGCCGTAGCGGCCACGCCGCAGAAACGCCGCGCCACCTTCGCCGAGAAAAAGGAGTACGAGCAGCTCGAAAAAGCCATGGCGACGCTGGAAGCTGAGAAGCAGGAAATCACCGCCAAACTGAACGGCGGTGCGGGCACCCCGCAGGACTTCGCCGCCTGGGGCGCCCGGTTGTCGGCGCTGAATCAGGAGTTAGAGGAGAAGGAACTGCGCTGGCTGGAGCTTTCCGACCTGGGGTAGGTAGCAGGTTGGATGAATAACAAAACCTTATGCTGAGCACAGCCGAGGCAGCTCGCGTGCAGCAGTAATCAATAGCATCGCAGCGAAGCAAGCGAGATGGCCCGGTCCTCGGCTTGATGCGCAGAGCGCTCGGCATGGCATTCTGAATTTAACCGCAGCATAAACAAGGAAAGGGAGGCAAAGCCGTGCGGCTCTGCCTCCCTTTCCTTTTTCGATTCAGCCAGCCGGGCACATTCGCCCCGGCCAGCCCGGTTACTCCTTGTGCAAAGGCACTGCGAACTGCCCGGCCTCGCTGATGTAACGCACCACGTAGTATCCGGCCACCAAAGCATTGAGGTTGAGTGCCGTTTGCTGGGAGCCCGCCACGCAGGCCACAGTGGCAACCCGCTGCCCCAGCGACGAATACACCGCTATTCGGGCCTCGCGGGAGGCGGCCGGATGCGTTATCAGGCACTGGGCCGTAGCGGGATTGGGGTAAAGTTGCAGGGCCTGCACAGCCGCGCCACGCGTGCTGCTTACCACGTTGGCCTCGCCCTTCACCTGCACGTTTTTCAGGGTAGCGAAGCGCGTGGTGACGGTGGTGGAACCGCAGCTGAAATACACGCGGAACGTGAGGCGCTGCCCGGCCGCCAGCGTGAGGCCCGTGGCGCCGGCAAAGGCCAGCCGGTAGGTGCTGCTGGCATTGGTGGTGAAGATTGGCGTGGTGAACCCGCCATTGGCCGAGCTGAGCAGGATGCCGCCGGGCCCTTTGCTGCCGGTCACATCGGCTGAGTCGGTGGCGAAACCGCTGCGCGACCACACCACGGCCAGCTTGGTATTACTCACCGAGCCCGTGACGTAGGCGTTGAACACCAGCGAGTCGAGCCGCACGGCACTGCTGTTTGAGCCCACGGTGAACTGCTCGTAGTAAGTCCGGTTCAGGTTGCCGCCGTTGCCGCCCAGGGCCGTGGTCCAGGCTCCGTCGGCCACGGGCGCGAATGCTTGGCCGTAGGTGCGCGAATACGGCGGTATGGTGGCCGTTGCCGAGCCATTCGACACTACGAATTTGCGCAGCGTGGGCGTGCTGGCTTGCAGCGCGGCCGCGCGCACGGCAGTGCTGTCCTGGTTGCTGCGGGCCATGGGCCACCACTGCAGCACCACCGACTGGGGCAGGGCCGCTGCCTGCTTCTGACCCGCAAGTGGGATGCTGACGGCAGCGGCCCCGGCGCTGGCCAGCGTCAGGTTTCCCGCGTAGGGGCCCACGGACCCGGCATTGAGGCGCACACTGAGCGTGGTGGAAGCCACCCCGCCGGTGCTGCCCGGAACCAGCGTCAGCGGCGCGGCGCTGCCAAACCAGGTGGTGCCGCCATTGGCCGAGACTTCGTAGCCCGCTGGGGGCGTCACCGTCACGGCGGCCGTCAGGTTTTCGGCCCGTACCAGCAGATTCTGTATGGCCGACGGGGTGGCGCCGCCCTGCAAAAAGGCCTGCAGCGTGCCCGTGGTGAAGATGGTGGGCGTGCTCGATATTTCGAGCGTATCGGTGACATGCGTGGCCAGGCCGGATTTAGAGGCTCGCACGTAGTAGTAATACGACGTGCCCGGCGCCGGAATGGCGTCGGTGGTGCCGAAGTTGATGTTACTGGCTACCGCCGACGTGGTAGTGTACAGCGGGGTGTAAGTGCCCCGCCGCGCGGTGCTGCGGAACAGCTGGTACTGCACGCCGGCAATGAGCCAGCTGCTGTTCCACGTCAGGTTGGAAAGCGCCGTGGCGCTGCCTTTCACGGCCCAGAAATTCGACACCGCAATGGCCGGGTCTTGGTGGCCGCAGAAGTTGGGCACCACCGTGCACGGATTCCAGCTGCCCAGTACCGCCGCGCGGGTGTAGTTCGCCGTGTCGGCATCGGCCAGTTGAATGGACCACGGCACCCGCTGGCTGATGTTCACCAGGTTGCCGCTGAAGTCGCGGCTTTTGTACTCAGCGTATTGAATCACGCTGGTCACGGTGCCGGCGTCCCACAACTGCCAGCCCGCGGGCTTGATGGAATTGCCCATCGTCGTGTTCAGCCACACCACTTTCGTGGCCGAGCGGTCGGTAGCTGTCGAGCCCAGGTCGTTCTGCCAGGGCCGGCCCAGGGTGTAGGTGGTAGTGCCCCGGTTTTCGGGAATGATGCAGTTGCGAAACACGAAGCCGTAGGGCTGACCGGGCTGGGTGTTGGCCGCCGTGATGTAGCCGCCGCTGCCGCCGTCGCGCCGGGTGCGGGGGTAGATAATGCAGTTTTCAAACAGCCCCCGGCCGGCCCCAAAGATGAAATCGACCACGCCGTCGATGTAGCATTCCTTGAAATAGCTGCGGTTGCCGGCCTGCGAGTTGAGCTGCATAGTGTCTTGCCCGCCCAGGAAACGGCAGTTTTTGAACGCCACCCGGTCGCCGGTGATGTACATGGCCAGGCCCTGCGGCGCGTCGCCGTAGGTGTTTTCGAAGGTGATGTTCAGCGCGCTGACGTCGGAGGCGTTGATGATGAAGCTGGACGAGTTGCCGGGGAACGACGGCGTGTTGGCGTCGTTCCAGCTCAGCACCGTGTTGGCCACGCTCTCGCCGATGAACTGCAAAAACGGCCTGTTGCTCGGCACGGTAATCTTCTCCCGGTACTTGCCGTTTTTGATGAAGATGGTAAACGGCGCGGTGCGGCCCGTGGGCGCGGCGTTGATGGCCGCCTGCACGCTGCGGTAAGCCCCGGAGCCATCGAGGGCCACCACCGCGTCATAGGTTTGGGCGCGGGCGCCTTGCCCCAGCAGGAAAAGCAGCACCGTTAGCAGCGCGGCTTGCAGCGTAAATGTTGGTTTCATCGAAAACAGTTTGGTGGGTAAACGTAAGCCTGCCCCGCCTTTAATTCCGGCATGGCCCTGAGCAAAAGTGAAGACCCCACGCAGCTAAACCATGCAAACTGCCAGAAATAGTAGCGGCAACGTTGCCGGGAACGTTGCCAGAACCCATCACCGCCGCCTTGCCAGCCGCGCGCTTCGCAAAAGCGCACTATCATCAGCCGTGCCCACTCGCCCGCCGGCGCCGAAGCGCACGTCGCAACATTGCAAATTCCTGACAATCATCCACCGCCAGGCTCACCACATAAAAAAGGCCCTTGCATAGCTGCCTTGTCCTTACCCACATCTTATTGAGAAGCGCCGGCCGGTAGGCCGGCGTTTTTTTTGGCCAGCGCGTAGCTTTCGGTCATGTCGATTGCTACGCATTTCTGCGACCCGCTAAGCTGGGCGCAGCATCATTTTGGGGCCGCACCGTTGGGGGACGCGCGCCGGAGCCGGCGGCTGGTGCTACTCGCGGCCGGCTGGTGTCGCCAGCCCGGGGCCAGCATCCCGCGCCTGAATCAGGGCCAAGCCGGGGCCAGCAAGGCCGCCTATCGCCTGCTCGACCACCCACAGGCCACGCCCGACGCCTTTCAACAGCCGCATCGCCACGTGGTTAGCCATCAGCTCCAGGCCCCGGGCACCTACCTGCTGCTGGAAGACACCACCGAACTGCTCTGGCCCGAGGCGGCCACTCGCCGCCCGGGCCTGGGGCCCGTGGGGCCGGGCACGGTTCGCCACCAGGGGGTGCTGCTCCATTCGCTGCTAGCCGCCGCCTGGCCCGCCGACGGACCCGCCCCGTCTCGGGCCCAGCGCCCCCCCTTGCCGCTGCTGGGCCTGCTGGACCAGCAGTTTCATGTGCGCCAGCCCGCGCCTGACGCCGAAAAAGCCGGTCCCCACAACCAGGCCCGCCTGCGGCAGGCCCGGGCCCGCGAATCGGCCCTGTGGACGCAGAGCCTGCGGGCGGTGGGCAGCCCCCCACCCGACACCCGCTGGGTGGTGGTGGCCGACCGGGGCGCGGATGTCTATGAGCATTTGTACCAGTGCCAGCAGCAAGGGCTGGGGTTCGTGGTGCGCGCTGCCCAGGACCGGGGCCTGGTGGTGGGGCCCGCCAAGGAACCAGCTGGCCGCCTCTTCGAGCGCGCCCGCGCCCAGCCCAGCCAGGGCACGCTGGCCCTGTCGTTGCGCGGACGGCCGGGCCAGCCGGCGCGGCAGGTGACCCTGCACCTGAGTTGGAGCCCGCCGCTGGCCCTGCGGGCCCCCCAGCGGCCGGGGGGCGCCACGGGCAAGGGTGCGCCGGTGGCCGCGACGGTCGTGCGCGTGTGGGAAGTGCGGGCCGATGGCATCCCGGGGCTGGAATGGCTGCTGCTGACTGATTTTCCCGTGACCGACCTCGCACAGGCCCAGGCCGTGGGGCGGCAGTACGCCAGCCGCTGGCTGATTGAGGAATTCCACAAGGCCCTCAAAACGGGGCTGGGTGCCGAGCGGCTGCAACTGCAAACGGCGGCCCGCCTGTTCGCGGCCGTGGCCGTGCTGAGTGTGGTAGCCCTGGCCCTGGTGGCCCTGCGCGAGCACAGCCGCCAGCAGCCAGACGCGCCGGCCGAGCGGGCCGGCTTGTCGGTCAGCTATTTGCGCGTGCTGCGGGGGCAGTGCCAACGTCCGCTTACCACCGTGCGGGAGGTGTATTACGCCCTGGCCGGGCTGGGTGGACACTTGGGGCGCGCCGGCGACGGGCCGCCGGGCTGGCAAACGCTGTGGCGGGGGCTGCTGAGTTTGCGCCAACTGGTTGAAGGCGTACGGCTGGCCACGCAGCTTCGGCTGGAGGAAGACTAAAAAAAGCACCGGCCGGTAGGCCGGCGCTTTTCATTTAAGGCATGGGGCAAAAGCTCGTCGCAAAGATTATGGTGCATCGACGTATTCTATTCACCGCATACGATGGAGATGAAAAAAAACGTTAGTACCTTGAAGCGCGCTAACTTCCTCATCCCAAATCAACTACTTTCAATTCTATGACCGACAATGAAATTGCAAGACGTGCGGGGTTCTTCCATAATTTTACGCTGGATGCCATCGCCCATCAACCCGGGTTTTCCTCCCTCACCCACGAGCAAGTCTACAACTTTGCCTGTGAGAATGCGGTGTCCTTCGCGGAAAGCCTGAATCTGCCGGCCCAGACGCCTGTTTCGTGGGCTACGTTCAAAGAAGCGGTAACGCCGTTGGTCACCATGACCAATCCGTTGCAGTATCTGTACGAGCAAAACCTTATTTCTGAAAAGGAATATTACCTGGCCAATGCCTTGGACCAATACGCGGCGAATAACCTCAACGCGGAAACGGTGACGGCGGGCACTTTTGAGCACCTGCGCCAAGAAGTGGCCGCTTTTTCCGACCTGGTGGAAAACGCCGGACTGGACGCGACCGCGACGGCCCGCCTGCTGGCGATGGCCTCGGTCACCGAGCACAGCGCGCTGTATTGGTTAACGGCGCAAGCAAACCCCGACAATTTGTGGTACCCCACCACGCAAGGGCCCACCAAGCCCACCGTCGCGGCCCGGGGCGACCGGCTGGGGTGGTACTTGTTTTTGGTGGCCTTGGACGGCGGCTTTATCATCGGCGCGGCCGTGGTGGCGGTCCTGTCCATCATCTTCTGGAACGAGCCGCCCGCGCCGTGAGCCGCCGCGGCTAACCCTGTGCGACACCAGGACCACTGACTAGCGCGGGTGGTCGTGGTGTCGCACCGAAAGGTCTCCTTGCTCGCGCAAGGGGACTTTTTCATTCCATCTCCGGTTGACCACCGCTCAGGTTGCTGTTGCTATGCGTTTGTTATTGTTCGCTTTTCTGCTGCTGGGGCGAAGTTTGGGCGCCGGCTCCGCGACGGGGCAAGCGTTGGCACCGCTGGTGCTAACGGGTGCCGTTCGGGACGGCCAAACACAGCGTCCCGTGCCGTACGCTTCGGTCAGCCTTTTGCACACAACGGTGGGCACCGTCAGCAACGGCGAGGGGGCCTTTCGCTTGCAGGTGGCCGGCCACGCCGCAGATACCGTGCTCGTGCAGGCCTTGGGCTACGCGGCACAGAAACAGGCGCTTTCGGCCACCCTGCTGGCAAACCCGCCGGTTTTTTCCTTGCAGCCCCAAGCGATGGAATTGGCCCCCGTGCGCGTCACGGGGCCCTCGCCGACCGCGTTGCTCAACCAAGCGGTGCGCCAGACGCGCGCCGACATGGCCAGCCCGTTATTGCTCAAAACCTACTACCGGGAGTTTGTGACCCGCGACGGCGTGTACACCAAATTTGCCGACGCGCTGATTGATTATTATTTGGAAGCCAATCCCCGGCAACCCGAACACCCGACCGTCCAAGCCCAGGTGTTGCAGTCGCGGGTCGGGGAATCCCCCGCCCACGGCGGGGGGCTGTTGACCGCGTTGCTCCCCAAACCCCTGGATGTGACAATGGCCGGCGATTACTATAACATCTTGCAAAGCAGTCCTTTTCTGGACAGCACGGCGTTCTATTTTTATACGTATCGTCTCCAGGTGCTGGTCGCCGATGCGGAGACGAACGAGGCGACGGGTTACGTCATCACCTGCACGCCCCGCACCCGCGCCGAACGCCACCTGCGGCAGGCGACGGTGTACATTGACCCCACCACGCTGCACATTCGGCGCATTGAGTCCGAAGTACCCGTGGCCTTGCAACCGTACAATTACAGCGTGCGCGCGGGTGTCGTGTCCGCCAACGTGACCACGTTCTACAAGCGGTTGGAATACCGGGAGGTGCACGGCCGGGTGTATCCCGCGTTTGTTCGCATGGAGCGGGGGTGGCAAGTGGTGGCGTTGGCGAAAGCCCCAACCCAGTATAATTTCTCCAGCGAATTGGTGGTGACGGATTTGGGCGCGAACCCCGCTCCAATCCCCCACGCGCAGCGCTACGCGGGCCCGTTATTCCGCCGGGGGACCCGGTACGAATACCCTTATTGGCTGGAAAGCAACGCGGTAGCGGCCACGAAAGCAGAGGAACGAGCCATTCAGGAGCTAAGCAAATAGCCCGGCGGCAACGGGCCGCCAAGTTGGCAAACCCTTTGGCGTAGGATGGCACTGTTTGGTAGAATGGGCGCGCCTCGCAACGCTCAGAACCTATAATTTCAGCTAACTAAAAAAGCGCTGGCCTATCAGCCAGCGCTTTCAAAGATGTGGGTAAGGACAAGGCATAGCTGCAAGGGCCTTTTTTGTGTTTAATCCAGGCAAGTAAAGAGGCTTCTATTGCCGGCGGCGCACCTGCGCAAACTCCAGCGGCACCACGCGGCTGCCCACGGGCGCCTTCACCACCAGCGCATCGGCGGCGTCGTAGCGCGGGAAGTAGAGGTAGCCGCGCACCTGCTGGCCGGGTTCCAGCGTCACTTTGCGCAGGGCGTAGTCCTGGAGCATGGCGGCGCGCTGCCGCAGCACGTCGGAGGCCACGGCGTGCTCTATTTTGTTGGCGGCCGAAATAACGTTGTAGGTCACCGCCACGTCGCGGATGGCCGCCCGGCTCTGGTACTGTGCCACCGTTTCGCGCTTGCCGATGCTGGCCACATCAGTTGCCAGGCTCGCCGCGCTAAGCGCCAGCCCCAGCCAGTCGAATCGAGCGGCTTTGCTAGCCTCGCTCTCGGCTTTGGTGCGCAGGGCCGAGATTTCGGGCTCGGGGTCAAAAGCATCCACGGCTTTGGGAGGCAGCGGCGGCAGGGGCAGCGACTGGCTGGCGGCGGCCACGGCGGCCGTCACCTCCACGCCCAGCGGCGGTTTGGGCCGTTTGGCTTTGGGGCCTGGGACGGGCGCGGGCCGGCGGCTGGCTTCGTACTGAAACGCGGCGGGGTCCACCACCAGGGAGTGGCGCGTGGGGTTGCGGTATTCGGCCTCAAATACCACCCGGTTGGCCTCGTAGCACACAAAGCTCAGGCGCACTTCCACGCTGTCGGCGGTGGCCTGGGCCTGCTCGCGGCCTTCCACAAAAAGATTGGTGATGTGGGCGGGGCGCAGGCCCAGTTCGTAGGTGGGGGCGCAGGCCGTAGCCAATCCGGCCAGGGCCAGCCAGCGCATCGGACGAAGCGTAAAAGAGTCCATAAAACCGGCGGTTTTAGCGGTGGGGTACTGGGCGGAAGATGCAGCCCGGCGCGCTTCGGTTGCACGGTCCGCCGGCTTTTTTTCGCTTGAATTTACAATCCTATCGGCAATTGAAAATCTCCCTTTTCATCAACGCCCAACGGCCACGTGCGCCGCACCGCCGCCAGCGGCACCGGCCCAAACACGTGGGCGAAATGTTGCCCGCGGCCGGGCACCCACTCCCGCGCCACGCGCACCCCAGCGGCCGCCAGCGCGTCCTCGTCCCATTCCAGCAAAACCAAATCGGCCCGCCCGGCATAGTACCGGCGGGCCGTTTCCAGAATCTGGTGCTGCTCCGAGGAGTGAATGAAGCCCTCGGCCGCCAAGTCGGCGCTGGCAAAAAAGCCGGTTTGCTGGGCGTGCTGCCAGTCGGCAGGCTCGGCGAGGCGGTAGAGCATGAGCGTCTAAGAAGCGAATCAGGATAAAAAAGAACGTCATGCTGAGCGTAGCCGAAGCATCTCGTCCGGAGTAGTAATCAAAACCGATTGACGATTGAATTAGTACCCCACGCGAGATGCTTCGGCTACGCTCAGCATGACGTTCCAGATTTGTTCTTTTAAAGTCAGCGCAATCCTTATGCCTTCCAGAGCTCTTGCTGCACGTTCTTGCCCACGGTGAGCATGATACGGACCGGGTTCGGAATCAGCGTAATGCGGGCTTCTTTGCCGGGGTACTTTTCCGAATCAACCCAGACGCCCTCTTTGGGCGAGGGCGTGGAATTGGGGTCGCTGGGCAGGTAGGCGGTGGGCAGCAGCACGTCGGTGTCCGACTTCAAGTCGGCGTGCACCTTGTCGAGGGCCGTTTCGAGGAAGTCGCCGTACTCGTCGTTGAAGTCGTCTTCGAGGTCGTGCAGGGCTTCTTCCACGTCGTCGTAGCGGGCATCGTCGTAGGTGAGCTTGTGCAGTTCGGCCTTCTTCTCAATCAGGGCCACGAGGGCACGGTTCAGTTCTTCGGTCTTCATGGGGGGCGCTAAGGCAGATGATTGGCTGCAAAAATGGGAAGGTTTTGGCAAACCTACGCGGCATGCCGCGTAAGCAGATGCCGCCGCCGGCCGAATTGCTGCCGATACCAATCAAAACCGTATTTTTACCTCCACTAACCACCCCACCTCCAAACCTCCTCCTTCGCCCATGCAAACCATGACCTCGCCCGACGTGCAAAGCGCCCAAGCCGTCGACTTTCTGCCGCTGAAAGGCACCGACTACGTAGAGTTTTACGTCGGCAACGCCAAGCAATCGGCCTACTACTACCAAGCCGCTTTCGGCTACGAGCTGGTGGCCTACGCCGGCCCCGAAACCGGCCTGCGCGACCGCGCCAGCTACGTGCTGCAGCAGGGCAAAATCCGGCTGGTGCTCACCACCTCCCTCCTGCCCGACTCGGAAATCACCCAGCACGTGGCCAAGCACGGCGACGGCGTGAAGGTGATGGCCCTGTGGGTGGACGACGCCCGCTCGGCCTGGGAAGAAACCACCAAGCGCGGCGCCAAGTCGGCCTTCGAGCCCTACACCCTGCAGGACGAGCACGGCTCCGTGACGCTCTCGGGCATCTATACCTACGGCGAAACCATCCACACCTTCGTGGAGCGCACCAACTACAGCGGCCCGTTCATGCCCGGCTACGTGGCCAAGAGCAGCGGCATTCCGCAGGGCACGCCGGTGGGCCTCATCCACGTCGACCACTGCGTGGGCAACGTAGGCTGGGGCGAAATGAATCAGTGGGTGAAGTTTTACGAGGACGTGATGGGCTTCAAGCTCCTGCTCACCTTCGATGATGAAGACATCTCGACCGAGTATTCGGCCCTGATGAGCAAGGTGATGAGCAACGGCAACGGCTACGTGAAATTCCCCATCAACGAGCCCGCCGAAGGCAAGAAAAAGTCGCAGATTGAAGAGTACCTCGACTTCTACCACTCGCCCGGCGTGCAGCACATTGCCATCGCCACCAAGGACATCCGCACGACCGTGACCGAGCTGCGCCGCCGCGGCGTGGAGTTCCTGACGGTGCCGGCCTCCTACTACGAAGACCTGGCCGAGCGCGTGGGCGCCATCGACGAAGACATTGAGTCGCTAAAAGCCCTGAACCTGCTCGTGGACCGCGACGACGAGGGCTACCTGCTCCAAATCTTCACCAAGCCCGTGGAAGACCGGCCCACGGTGTTCTACGAAATCATCCAGCGCAAAGGCGCCAAGAGCTTCGGCAAAGGCAACTTCAAGGCGCTGTTTGAGAGCATCGAGCGCGAGCAGGCCCTGCGGGGGAATTTGTAAAACGGCCCTGTCATTGCGAGGGCGAAGCCCGTGGCAAACGAAGTTCAGCGTAGCTAATCCGTCCTGTTCTCAGTGACCAGCCTCGCAATGTGACAAAGTATCAGAAAGCCCCGGCACTGCGTAGTGCCGGGGCTTTCTGATAAAAGGACATTTCTGGTATTGACAGGACGGATTGCCGCGCTTCACTGCGTTTCGCTGGCAATGACAGACGCTTGGCCTGGCGCCACCCCGTTCCGCTGTTCAAACCCGACCAAAACCTGTTTTCTTTACGCCCGTTCTTTCGCCAAACCGAAACCCTCCTTTAGCAATGCCTCTCACCCCCGAAGTTCAGCAATCCATCAACAACTGGCTCACGCCCGCCTACGACGCCGACACTCAAGCCGCCATCCGCCAGTTGCAGGCCGACGGCCAGGACGACCAGCTCACCGACGCCTTCTACCGCACTCTCGAATTTGGAACGGGTGGCCTGCGCGGCATCATGGGCCCGGGCTCGAACCGCATGAACCGCTACACGCTGGGCATGGCCACGCAGGGCCTGTGCAACTATTTGCTTCAGAGCTTCCCCGGCCAGCAAATCAAGGTGGCTATTGCGCACGACTCGCGCAACAACAGCCGCGCCTTCGCCGAAATTGCAGCGGGTGTTTTCTCCGCCAATGGCATTGTTGTTTACCTGTTTGAGGCCCTGCGCCCCACGCCCGAGCTGTCGTTCGCTATCCGGGAGTTGGGTTGCCAGAGCGGCTGTGTGATAACGGCTTCGCACAACCCCAAGGAGTACAACGGCTATAAGGTGTACTGGAACGACGGCTCGCAGGTGGTGGCTCCACACGACCAGAACATCATTGCCGAAGTCAACAAAATCACCAGCCCCACGGAGGTAAAATTCGAGGCCGACCCGTCGAAAATCATTAGCATCGGCGCCGATATTGATGCGCGGTATTTCGCCGCCGCCAAGCAGCTGAGCATCGACCCAGCCGCCATTCAGCGGCAGCACGATTTGAACATCGTGTACACGCCCATCCACGGCTCGGGCGTGACGCTGGTGCCCGGCTTGCTGCGCGAGTTCGGCTTCACGAACGTGAACGTGCTCCAGGCCCAGGCCACGCCGGATGGCAACTTTCCCACCGTGCAGTCGCCAAACCCGGAGGAGAAAAGCGCCATGCAACTTGCGCTGGACCAGGCCAAAGCCACCAACGCCGACATCGTGCTGGCCACCGACCCCGACGCCGACCGCGTGGGCGTGGGCGTGAAAAACGACAAGGGCGAGTGGGTGCTGCTCAACGGCAACCAGACGGCCGCTGTGCTCACCAACTACCTGCTTTCGGCCCGGCACCGCGCCGGCCAGAGCACTGCGCAGGACTACATTGTGTACACCATCGTGACAAGCGAGGTGCTGGGCGATATTGCCCGCGCCTACAACGTGACGAGCTACCAGACCCTCACCGGCTTTAAATACATCGCCGGCCTCATCCGCGAGAAGGAAGGCCGTGAAACCTACATCGGCGGCGGCGAGGAAAGCTACGGCTTCCTCATCGGCGATTTCGTGCGCGACAAGGACGCCATTTCGGCCTGCGCGCTGGTGGCCGAAATGGCCGCCGTGGCCAAAGACAAGGGCCGCACCCTCTACCAGGAAATGGTGGACATGTACGCCCAGTACGGACTTTATGTGGAGGACCTGATTTCGCTCACCAAAAAAGGCCAGCGCGGCGCCGAGGAAATCCAGGAAATGATGGCCAGCCTGCGCGCCAACCCGCCCGCCACCATCGCCGGCCTGAAAGTGGTAGAAATCCGCGACTACAAAACCGGCCGCATCCACAACCTCAGCACCGGCTTGGCCACCGACACCGGCGTGGAAAGCTCCAACGTGCTTCAGTTCCTCACCGAAGACGGCAGCAAAATCTCGGCCCGCCCCAGCGGCACCGAGCCCAAAATCAAGTTCTATTTCAGCGTGAAGCAGCCCATGAAATCAACCGTTGATTTTGACTTGGCGCAGCGGCTGGCGCACGAGAAGATTCAGGCGATAATTGCCGATATGAAACTGCAGTAAACCTGATTGAATTAATTATTTTGAAATAACCCGGCGACTACTTTCGCCGGGTTATTTGCTTTAAAAGGGTTGTGAAACTATGCTACCTCTTGGCTTCCGAACCAATATTCATCCCGTCACAAGTGCTCGTGGTATGAGTGTCTGGTTTCTAACACTTGGCGGAGTAGTTCTCTGCTACGTCGCGGGCCAGGTTGAGGAGTCTCGCTTCTTCGCTCTTCCTTTATTTCTTGGTATGGGAATGCTTTTTGGTGGATTCGCCATCCATTTTAACTATCAGAACTTTGAGCTTCATCCCGACGGCAAGCGGTACCGTTATTTCAGTAATATACTCGGACTGAGAGTTGGCGAATGGCGACAACTTCCTCTCGTGACTGCCGTGGTAATGAAGCATTTTTCTGAAACACCCATTTCGAGTAGTCGTGGTTGGCAGGTACCGAATCCATTAGCCTATTGCATTGTCATGCTTTCGACCGAGGCAGCCAATCATCAGGGAATCATTGTTCATAAATTTCTACGTAGCCACCGCGGGCAGGCGGCCAAACTCACTATGCAGTTGGCTGATTACCTGAAGGTCGCGCCGCTTCTTTTTGAACCGCAGTAGCAGCGCTTATAACCGCACCCCAATGCCCGGCCCGAGCATGAAAAACCATTGGTTGGTGCCCAGCAGGTAGCCGCCGCCCAGATACAAAGGGAACGTGAACTTAGCCTCGCGCCGCGTGGGATACACCGAGCCCAAGATGACGACGCCCAGGTCGCGGTTGGCGGTGCTGCTGCCCAGGTTGAAGGCGTTGAGGGCCACGAAGCCGGCGCCGATTTTGTAGGGGCGCAAGCGGTTGATTTTGTTGGGGCTGTAGAAGCTGAACTGGGCCAGTGTGGCCAGTGAGATACCGCCCAGGTCGCCGAATTTGTCTTCCTTTTCTTTGCGGGTGAGCAGGCCGGCCGGGAAGCTCACGTCGATGTCGAACTTGTAGCTGCGCTTGAGCACGAGTTCCACGGTTTGGGTGTAGCCGGTTTCGCCGTACTGGCTGGCCTGGTGTTTCACCGTCACGAAGATGCGGCTCCATTCGTCGAGGTCGTAGGTTTTGCGGCTCAGGATGGAATTGATGCTCAGCGGGTCGGTGCGGCACTGCTTGTCCTGGTAGAAGGCGGCGCGGGGCGAGTTGTCGCCGGGGCAAATGACGATGTTGTCGATGTTGCGTAGCTCCACCAAGTCGCCCTTGGCATTCACGGTGCGGATTTCAAAGCTCAGATACTGCTTGCCGAACAGCACGTCGGCTTGGTCGATGCCGGCCGGGTTGAACTGAAACACCACGTCGCGAATGGTGCCGTCGTAGAGCACCGGGCCGTTGAGGCGAGTGATGGGCCGGGCCGCGTCGCCATACGTCACCGACACGAAATCCAAGGCGTGCGGCCGCTGAAACTCGCGCACGCTGAGGGCGTAGCCCGTAGCCTGGCCCAGGTTGTAAATCGTGCTTTTGCGCTTGTCGAAATTCACCGGCACCCGCACCCGGAACACCAGCCGCGCATCGGTTCGCACCGACGAATCCGAAGGGATGATGGGCAGGTCCTCGAACGACACGCGCGCCTTTTGCAAACCCTCGCCTTCGAGGCGCACGTCCACGGTTTCGCCGGGGCTCACGCTCAGGCCGGGCGTCCACTCGCCGCCGCGGTGCAGCACCTGCACGTTCCGAATCACGGTTTGGGGCGTGATGTCGAGGTTGGTGAGGTAGCGGGCAGCGTCGTTTTCTT
This sequence comes from Hymenobacter monticola, assembly GCF_022811645.1. Classification (NCBI taxonomy): domain Bacteria; kingdom Pseudomonadati; phylum Bacteroidota; class Cytophagia; order Cytophagales; family Hymenobacteraceae; genus Hymenobacter; species Hymenobacter monticola. Next base: position 5,018,685 of record NZ_CP094534.1, read on the forward strand.
TGATGTAGAGGTAGCCTTCGGTCTGGCGGTGGGTGTTGTAGGGACGCAGGTAGCAAAGCACCCGGTCGTTGCTGAGAAACTGCCGGGTGTAGATGTCGGCAATCAGCTCGCCGCCGGGCTCTTCCTGGTCTTCCACGCGGTAAGTGCGGTGCAGCTCAAAGCTGCGGCCGTTGTCCAGTATCAGCTCCACGCCCTTGCGCCGGCTGATTTCGTCCATCGTCACCGTGCGCTTGTCGGGCGAGAGGAAGCGCAGGCGGCTGGCCTTCACGTTGAACTCCTGCTTGAGCACCGGCAGCTGGTAGCTGAGCTTGTTGCCGGGCAGCAGCGTAGGCCGCTCGGTTTGGAGCTTCACTTGCAAGGTGCGCTGGCCCAGCTGGTTGGGCAGCACATGCAGGCGCAATGTACCGTTGGCCTCGGCCACCAGGCGGTAATCGAACTCCGGGCCGCGCACCCATTCGCCGGCCGCGTGCACGTTGCGCGGGTTCGAGCTGGTGAGCTCAAACACCTTCTCCTCGCCCACAAACAGCTCGTTATCGGGCACCCGCAAAGCCAGCGTGGTGCGGGCCAGCGGCAGCAGCGGCACTACTTGGCGCAGGGCCGGCCGGCCGGCCGTGTCGGCCACCTGCTCCACCACCAGCCGTAAAAACTGGCTGCTAGTCAGGTTCTGAAACTTGAGGCGGGTGCGGAAGCCGCCATCATCCTCTTTGGTGAGCGAGTCAAGCTGCAGGTAATCGGGCGTGCGGCGCAGGCGTAGCGGCCTGGCACTGGCGGCATTGGCCGGGTAGAGGCGCAGCTCCACGGTTTCATCGTCGCGGCGGAACCAGAAATACAGCGTGGGCGTGCCCTGCACCGGCACGGTGTTGCGGCTGAGCAGATAGGTGCTGGTGTCGGTGCGCAGGCTGGCTTCGCGCAGCACCAACGGGTCGTCCGGAGCGGTTTGGGCCGTCGCCAGCCGTGGCATCGTTCCCAGTAAAATCCCAAATAAGATTAGAATTACACGGGAGAATGCTGATGCAGGCATGTGGTCGCGCAGGCCGAAATAGGGCCTACGGCGCAAAGGTCGGGCTTGGCGGCTCCGGCATCAAAGTTCCGGCTCTAAATTCTTGCCTGAATCAGTCCAAAAAGCGGAGTGAGCTTGTGTTGTTAAGTAGTCATTAAGAAGTATGCGCGAATGACGCAGGGGCGGAACTTGCCCCCACCCACCGTTACCGTCACTGACCGTGGGTTGAACGACAACGTTGCCATGGCGCGAACGGCCGGGCGGGGGCAAGCCCCGCCCCTACCTCGGTCGGTATCATCTCTAAAATACGAAGTTGAACGCGGCCTGCCCCAGTACGCCGCGTAAGTCGCGGCTGCGGTCGTTGAGCGGCACAAAGTAGCTGGCTTTGGTGTCAATCAGCACGTGTTTCGTTTTCATGATTTCCATGCCTATCCCAATGTTGGCGTTGGGAATAAATTCGTTGCCCTTGTCGCTGTTGCGGTTCAGGATGAAGCCGCCGAGCTGGTAACAGGTGTAGAGGTTGAAGTAGCGCCGCCGGCCCCGGCCGAAGTTGCGCGGGTAAAAATCCTGCCCGAAGTTGATGACAAACAGCTCGTTCACGAAATCCGACTCGCCCGTATTGCCCGATACCGGCCGGTAGAACCCCAGGTTGAAGTAGCTTTTGCCCCGCGTCACGAGGTACTTCAATGCGTAGCCCTGGTAGGCCGGACTGGTGAGGCCCACCTTGGGGTTGTCGAGGCGCAGGTAGCCGTACTCCACGCCGGGCATGTTCACAAAGCTTACGCGGCGGTTACCGGTCGGAAAGCTCACCTCATCGAACAGGCGCAGCGTGACGTAGGCCTGCCCGGCGTGGCCCGCAATGCCGGCCAGCTGCTGGCGGAGGTCGGTCAGGCGCTGGGTGGCGCGCTCCAAGTCGCGGCGCAGGCTGGCCTGTTCCTCTGGGGTGCCCAGGCTGCGCCGCGGCTCCATGGCGGCCACCTGGTCAGCGGCCCGCAGGGCTTCGGCTTCCAGCTCGCCAATGTGGCCGCTGAGGTCCTGGGAGTTGAGGTTGTTTTCGAGTACGTAGCCCAGCGCGGCCGTGAGCGAGTCGAGGCGCTGCAAATCGGGGCTGGCCAGGGCAAACTCGGCAATGAGCTGCTCGGGCGTTTCCTCCTGCTTTTGCACGCGCACCGCCCGCTGCCGAATGAAGGCCGATAGCGCCGCCCGCGCCTCGGCAAACTTGGTGACGGCCACCGTGAGGTGCTTCTGTGTGACGTAGGAAGCTTCCTGCCCGGAAGTTTCGCTGGTGCGGTGGATGGGTTTAATTTGGGCTGAGGCGGTGCCTGAACCAAGCAGCGCGCCAATCATAAGTATAAGGCTGCAACGCCGGCTCCAGCCAGTTGTAAGGGTGTTCATAGATTCTTTCGCTAGGTCATCCTGCCAATGGCGACAGGTAGCGAAAGGTAGCGGGGTCATCAAGGGAAGGTCAAGGCAAAATCCGACAATCAGGGACGTTTGACCTCATTCAGACATAAATCAAAAGCATTTGCCTGTCAATAATTTAATCAAGAAAAACAGACATAGCAAGGGACTTTACAATTCACCCCCTTTCACTGTTTTCAGGCGTTGCACTGCTACTTTTCCGCATGCCTCCGCCTCTATTTCTCGCGCCGTCCGGTGCCGAGCAGCAGCAGAATCAGCAGCAGGAAGCCCGTCGCGCCCAGGCTCCACCACGTAATTTCGGGCACGCCGCGGTGGTAGGGCATGTCGGGTGAGTAGCGGCCCATCAGGGACAGCCCCGAAAACAGCAGCCCGCCTACGCTCAGCAAGGCCAGAATGGTGCGGCTCACGAGTTGGTCGGCCTTGCGCAGCAGGCTCTGGTAGCCCACCAGCTCGAACCGCAGCCGCAGCTCGCCCTTGCTGATTTTGCGCACAATCTGGCGCACATCTGAGGGCAATGTCTGCAGCAGCGCCAGCAGCTGCGTGCCGGTGTATTCGGCCTCGGTGAGAAGGTTTTCGCGCGAGTACTGCTCCCGAATAATCTTGGCGCCGTAGGGGCGCACAAACTCGAAGGTGTTGAAGCTGGGGTGCAGCACCTTGCCAATGCCTTCAAGAATCACCAGCGCCCGCAAAATGAGAAACACTGCGCCTGGCACCTGCAATTTGTAGTTGTAAATGATGGTTTGGAGGGCATCGGCCAGGTCGCTCATGCTCATCTCCTTCACGTCGAGCATAGCGAAATCCTCAATCAGCTGGCTCAAATCAGCCTCGAAGGCGCGCATATCGGGGATTTCGGCCGTGAGCGCCAGCCGCCGGAAGTTCAGGGCCATGCTGCGCGCATCCTGCCGGGCCATGCCGATGAACACGCCCGCGAAGGCGTATTTCTGCTGCTTGGTGAGGCGGCCCACCATGCCGAAATCGATGAGCACAATGGTGCCGTCGGGGCGGACCAGCACGTTGCCGGGGTGCGGGTCAGCGTGAAACACCCCAAACTCAAAAATTTGGGTCAGGTAGATGTCCATGCCGTTTTCGGCCACCGTGGCGGGGCTCAGGCCCCAGGCCTGCAGCTGCGCCTTGTCGGTAATTTTGCAGCCGCTCACGAACTCAATTACCAGCACGCGCGCCGTGCTCAGTTCGCGGTAGGGCTTGGGCACATAAAAAGTGGCGTAGTCTTCGTAGAGCTTGCGAAACTGGTCCATGGAGCGCGCCTCGGCTGTGTAGTCAAGCTCCTTGCTCATGCTACGCTCGAAGGCGTCCACGATGTCCTGCGGGTTGGCTAGGCCCTGCTTTTGCAGGAAGCCGGCCGTGAGGCGCACCAACTCGTGCAGCAAGGCCAGGTCCGATTTTACTTTTTGCTGCACGCCGGGGCGCTGCACCTTCACCACCACCTCCTCGCCGCTCAGCAGCCGCGCCCGGTGCACCTGCCCGATGCTGGCCGAGCCCAACGTCACGTCGTCGAACTCGCTGAACACTTCCGCAATGGGTCGGCCCAGTTCCTCCTCGATAATCTGGCGGGCCAACGCCGTCTCAAACGGCGGCACGTTGCTTTGCAGCTTCTCAAACTCGTCAATCAGGGCCTCGGGCAACAGGTCGGCCCGGTTGCTCATGGCCTGGGCCAGCTTGATGAACGTGGGGCCCAGTTCCTCGATAATCAGGCGCACCCGCTCCCAGCGCGTGGTTTCGAACACCGGCCGGTCTTCGCGCTGCCAGCTTAGGCGGCGGCTTTTGCTCACGAGGCGGCGCAGCGGCGTGGTCGTCACCACGTCCTCAAAGCCGTAGCGCAGCAGCACTTCTGCCACTTGCCGGATGCGGGTGAGGTTGGAAATCGTGTTTTTGAACATCAGACCGCAGATTTACGCAGATTAAACCGATTTCGCAGATTTGAGGCGGTCAGCGGCACTGCTTTTTGTTAAAAAACCCCGCTTGCTTGCGCAAGCGGGGTTTTGCATTTCGAAACGACGGTATTTTAGGCCTGCTCGTCGGCCTGAGAAGCCGAAGCAGCGGCCGGTTTCTTGGCAGCCGGCTTCTTAGCCGCGGCAGGTTTGGCGGCACCGGCTTTCGCCGCGGCCGATTTCTGCGCCGAGCCGGCGGCGTCGCTCACTTTGTCGGCGGCTTTTTTGGTGGCGCCGGCTGCTTTGCTGGTGGCGCTGCTGGCTGGCTTGGCGGCCGATTTCGCGGCGGGCTTTTTAGTGCCTGCATTGCCTTTTGAGCCGCCAAGGCCCACGGTCTTCTTCACGCTGTCGGCCAGGCCCTGGAACTGCTTTTCGAGCTCGGCGCGCTTGGTTTCGCCGCTTTTCAGCAGCTCATCCACAATCTTTTTGCCTTCTTCCTGGGTCATCTTGTTGTCTTTCACCAGTTTGTCGATGGTGTTTTGCACCGTCTTGCTGCCTTGGGCAATGTAGCCGACGCCGGCATTCACGAACTTCTTGAACAAATCTTCCATGGGTAAGAAACGGTTTGAGGTGAAAGGGTTAAAAGGCGAAACGGTTGAAGTAAAAGCCATTGGCCTACAAAAGTAGTATGCAAGCCGAATAAATCCTGCAGCAAACCTACGATTACTTCTTAATATAGTTGAGTTGTGTACGCTGTTTTGCGTTTAAAGTGACTCTGAGCTATTAAAAAGCCATCTTTTTTTGCCGGGACCAGGCATGAGGTGTATTGGCTTAAAGAGTATGAATGATGTAGAGACGCAACGTGTTGCATCTCGTCGTCCGCACCGCTCGGGGGCGTTCAGGCGTCATCGTTCAACGACGAGGCGCAACACGTTGCATCTCTACGCTGCCATCCGCCGCCGGGGCTGGGGCCGCGCAATGGCTCCCGTTTCCCGCCGCTCCGCCTCCACCTGTTCCCACCGCTTCTGCAGAAACGCGGCCACCTGGTCGAGGGCCTGCCGCGCCTCGGGCACGATGCGCCAGAACAGGTGCCACCAATGCACTAGTCCTTCGAAGGGTTGCAGTGTGACGGGTACGCCAGCGGCGCGGGCCTTGTCGGCAAAGCGCAGGGCGTCGTCGTAGAGTACTTCGGCCGAGGAAACCTGGATGAGCAGCGGCGGCAGCCCGTGCAAATCGGCCTGCAGGGGCGAAAGCAGCGGGTGCGAAAGGGCGGTTTTGTGGGCGTAGAGGGGACCCCAGTTGCGCATCTGCAGGGCTTCGAGCAGGAGGCCTTCCTCGCGGGCCACGCGGCGCAGGGCCGAAACGGGCAAGTTGAGGTCGGTCCAGGGCGAGAGGCCAATGCCGGCGGCGGGCATGTTTTCGCCTGCATTGCGCAGGGCCAGCAGCAGGGCCAGGGCCAGCCCGCCCCCGGCCGAGTCGCCGGCCACCACGATGTCGTGCGGCTGGTAACCTTGGCGCAGCAGCCACCGATAAGCGCGCTTGGCATCATCCAGCGCGGCCGGAAACGGGTGGTCGGGCGCCTTGCGGTAGTTGATGGTGAGCACGTTGAGGCCACAGCGCTGGGCCAGGCTGCCCACCAGGCTGCGGTGGGTGTTGAGCGAGCCCAGCACGTAGCCGCCGCCGTGCAGGTAGAGCATCACCCGCGTGGGGTGGGCGGCGCGGGGGCGCAGCCACTCGGCATCCAGGCGGTTGTCGAGCCGGAAGCTTTCCAGGTTCACCTTCCAGGGCATGAAGTTGAAGAGCGAACCAGCCTCCATGGCCAGCCGCATAGCGCCCACACTGGGCTTGCGGCGGGCCAGCGGCGCGGCGGCAGCCGTGAGGAGCTGCTTGAGCAGCAGGTGCTGGAAGGAGGGCATTGGGTGGGGTTTGGGGAGGAAGAATCGATAGAACCTACTGTCATCCTGAGCGCAGCGAAGGACCTTATCACGTGTGCAGTTGTTAACCGCTGCCACTAGCTGTTCAAACCTGATAAGGTCCTTCGCTACGCTCAGAATGACAGGCGATTTCAGGCGATTAAACTACGGCTTCTCGCCTAGCTTATTGCCTTTGTATCCTTTGATTGCCAAGGGAATCCACCCTAACAACGGGATGAAATAGGCCAGGGTTATGGGGTTGCGCCAGAGCATGCGCAGCCAGGCGCCAGGCCGGTCGAGCTGCATGCGGAAACTGCGGCGGCCTTCTTTCACGTAGAGGCGCTCGAACTCGGTGAAGACGGCCGGCCAGGCGAAGGGCAGGAAAAACGGGAAGAAGCGACGGTTTTCCTTCATGCGCTGCCAGAGCTCGCGCCAGCGGTAAGGCTTTTGGCCGTGGTTTTTGACGGCTACGTCCATTTCGGCCTGCATCTGCTGGCGGATTTGCTCGCTCAGGGCCAGGTATTCCTCGCGGCTCAACTCGTCCACGGTTTTATCGGTCAGGTCCGACGGGCGGATGCGGGTGCCCATCACGAAGACCAGCTTGGCCGGCAGGGCCAAGTAGAAGGCCCAGGGCTGCACCAGCACCAGCAGCAGCAACACCGTGAGCGGCAAAAACGGGATGCCGATTTTCTTGGTGAGCCGGTTGATGGGGTCGAAGCTGTAGGCGTAGGGGTTGAGGTATTCGGCGTTGATGGTGTAGAAGGGCACGATGTCGGTGCCGTGCTGCAGGCCCAGGCGCACCATGCTGGTGGCCAGGCGCTGCAGCTCGTACTTGCGGTTGAACCCCTTGCCGATGCCGGGCACGCCCTCAGGGTAGAGCATCAGGTTGTGGTCCTGGTAGTACATCATGGTTTCGAAATTCAGCGTCGTGGCATCCACGCAGCCGCACTTCTTCCAGAAATCCTTTACCAGGTAGGGGTTCATCAGCGCCGTTTGGGAGAGCAGCGGGGCCGAGAGCGGGCGCGGCAGGTCGCTCATGCGCTCGTGCTTGGGCAGGTAGCGCCACAGGTGCGATAAGGCCACGATGGCATCCCAAGGAAAGGCCATGCCCGAGTGGTTGGACGCAAAAATGAGCGGCCGGTCGGGGTTGTTGCGCTGCGGGAAGTTCTCAAATCCCACCAGCTCGGAGCGAAACCACACCCGGTCGAGCAACTGGAGGATGTTTTCATCCAAGGTCTGCGTGAATTCTTCCCGGAAATAGTCGTCGTAGATGTGCTGGTTGGCCTGAATGGCCGGCGGCGGAGGCGAGGACGCGGTGGTGGCGGGCATGGGTGGGCGGGGCGGCGGACGAGAGGCGGAAGATAGGCGAATTTCTAGCGTTGCGCTTGAGCGGCTGTTCTGGCGCCGGTCACCGCAGAGGGCGCAGAAGAGAACGCAGAGGTTCGCAGCGCGCCAACACCCCTAGCCCCGGCTGCCAAAGATGGCGCTGCCCACCCGCACCAGCGTGCTGCCCTCGGCCACGGCCAGCGGGTAGTCGCCGCTCATGCCCATGGAAATATCCCGGAAAGCGTCATCAGCCACGAAATACGTGGCTTTCAGGTGCTCGAAGTAGCCGCGCAGCTGCTGAAACTCGTGCCGCAGCTGGGCCTCGTCGTGGGTGAAGGTGGCCACGCCCATCACGCCGGTCAGGCGCACGTGCTGGAATTGCTGGTACTCGTCGGAGCGCAGGATTTCCTCGGCCTCGGCCAGCGTGAGGCCGGATTTGGTTTCTTCCTGCGCGATGTGGAATTGCAGCAGGCCGTTGATTACGCGCCCATTAGCGGCGGCGTGCTTGTTGATTTCGCGCAGCAGCTTTGCGCTGTCGATGCTTTGGATGGTGTGCACGAAAGGCGCCAGTAGCTTCACCTTGTTGGTTTGGAGCTGGCCGATGAGGTGCCACTCCACGTCGGCGGGCAGCTGGGGCTGCTTGGCGGCCATTTCCTGGGGCCGGTTTTCGCCGAAGCAGCGGGCGCCCGCGTCGTAGGCTTCCTGCAGCTTCTCGACGGGGTGGGTTTTGGTGACGACGCACAGCCGGGCGGGCGTGCCGGTCAGCTCGGCGTTGATGCGGTGGATGTTAGTGGCGATGGACATATCATTTTGGATTAGGGGATGTTTGCGGATAAGCCCATACGCGTCGTTCGGGCGTGGGGCCTCATCCCCGGCCCCTCTCCCAAAGGAGAGGGGAGCCAGACGACTCTTTGCGCAAAACCGGTGCCCCCTCTCCTTTGGGAGAGGGGGTCAGGGGGTGAGGCCCCCGAACGACACCGGCAGTATTTACTGCTTCATCTCTTTAAAGCCCATTTTCTTCACTTCCTCCTCCGAGAGGTTTTTCACTTCCGAAATCACGCTCACGTCGGATTTCTGCACCAGCGGGGCGGCCGTGGCGGCGGCGGTGCGGGTTTGGGCCTGTTGCTGCTGCTCGGAGCTGGCCTGCACCACTTTCGTATTGCTTTCGGCCTGCTTGAACTCGATGTTGACCTGGTTGACGCGCTGCTGGGCCACCACGAGGTCGCGGCGCAGGCCTTCTACCTGGTGGCGGTACTCGTCGGTGGTCAGGGCTTGCTTTTTCAGGTTTTCCTGGATTTCGGCCACCTTGCGCTTGAGCTCGTCGGCTTCGGCCTTGGCGGTTTTCAGCTCGCTTTCCTTTTGGCGGCGTTCCTGCTCGGCGCGGTCGGCGTCCTGGCGGGCGCGGTCCGACTGCAGGCGGCCAGCCAGCTCGTTGCTGCTGATGAGGTTGTCGCAATTCTTGGTGAGCAGCAGGTTGTTAAGGCTCACCAGGTCCACGCTCACCACGTAGTCGGTTTTGAACTGGTCGGAGCTGCTGTACACCTTGCCCCCGGCGCTGAAAACGGTGCCCGACACGCCCGATTCGGCCCCCACTTCCTGGTACACGCGGCTGTGCACGCTGGAAAGCTTGGCCGAGCGGATGTAATAGATGCGCTTTTTCAGCTCCGGGGCCACGTTTTTGGCCGCCCGGCAGATGTCGAGGTAGGGCACGGCGGGTTCGGGCACCAGCACGCCGGCGATATCGGTGATAATGAGCTCCACGATGGAGGCATGGCTGGCCGCCACCGAAGCCACCATGTAGCTGCCGTTCATCTTGAAGGCAGTGCTGATTTTAGAGCTGTAGAGCACGTCGGCCAGGGCTTGGTTGCGCAGCGGCGGCTCGCCCGGCTTGATGTACTGGCCGATGATGCTGGCCTTGTCGCGGTCTTCGAGCAGGATGAGGCAGCCGGTGAGGTCCTCAATCTTGTTGCGGTACATGGCCAGGCCCTTGATGAAGGTGCGGTCGGTGTAGTCGCGCGGCAGGTTGGCGTTGAGGGTGGGCGCGCCGTCGGTGAGGCGCACCCGCATGATGTGGCCCTGGGCGCGGGCGGAAAAGTTGCCCAGCGTTATCAGCAACGCCGTGCTGAGAAGAGCCAACAGGCTTTTGTTCATGAAAGGCAGCCAGGAGAGGAATGGAGCCGGGCTGTTCTGGCAAAAATAAGGCCGCGCGCCGGCAGAACGTGTACCCCGAAGCTCCGCTTCGGCCCACGCAGGGTATTATGGGCGGCTTTGCAACTCACATGGGGCGGCGCTTTGGACCAGGCCCGCGGCAAATGCCTGAAGTTATTACGCGGGCCGAAGCAGAGCTTCGGGGTACACGTTCTGCCAGCCTCAGTCTTCCAGCGGGTTGCTCAGAAACGTGCTTTTCAGCGCCAGCCAAGCCAACCACAAGCCAATGCTCAGCCATAGGTAGGGCCGGTAAAAGTCCTTGGTGTTGCGGAAGCGCAGCTGCTTGATTTCGGACTTTTCGAGGCGGTTGATTTGGCTGAATACCGCGCGCAGGGCGCCGTTGTCGGTGGCCCTGAAAAACTGGCCGTCGGCCGCGGCGGCCAGCTCGCGCATGGTGGTTTCGTCGAGGCGGGTTTGCACGTAGCGGGTTTTGCCGTTGTCGTCCTGGCCGTAGGGCACAAAGCCGTCTTTGCCCAGCCCGATGGTGTAGAGGCGAATGCCGAAGGCGTGCGCCAGCTGCGCCGCCAGCAAGGGGTCGAGGCTGCCGGCGTTGCTTTCGCCGTCGGAGAGCAGGATGCACACCCGCGAGCGGGCCGTGGACTCGCGCAGGCGGTTCACGGCCACGCCCAGGGCCGAGCCGATGGCCGTGCCGTCGTTGGCAATCATGCCGATGCGCAGGCCGGCCAGGTTTTCGCGCAGCAGGTCGTAGTCGGTGGTGAGGGGCGCCAGTGAATAGGCGTCGCCGGCGAAGGCCACCAGGGCCAGGCGGTCGCCCACGCGGCTTTTGAGGAAGTCGGTGGCAATGCGCTTGGCGGCTTCGAGGCGATTGGGGCGCAGGTCCTGGATTTCCATGGAGCCCGACACGTCGAGGGCCAGCACGATGTCGATGCCGCGGCCCGACTGCTCCACCCGCTCGTCGGTGCGCTGCGGGCGGGCCACCGCCACAATGGCAAAAGCCAGCGCGAAGCCCAGCAGCACGTCGGGCACAAAGCGCAGGGCCGCCGTCCAGTCGCGCCCGCCCTCGCCCGGCCCGAAGGCCACGCCCACCCGGGGCCGGCGCCGCGCCAGCAGCCGCCGCAGCAGAAACAGCAGCGGCACGGCCCCAATCAGCAGCAGCAGCTTGGGGTGCTGCCACTGGTAGCTGGCCAGCGTGGCGTAGCGTAAGAGGTTGAAAAGGTCGTTCACGAAGGGCGAAGGTAGGAAGTGCCTTAAGCAAAAAGAACGTCATGCCGAGCGCAGCCGAGGCATCTCGCGTGCTTCCAGTAATCCAATCGAAAGAATTGCGCTGCACACGCGAGATGCCTCGGCTGCGCTCGGCATGACCGGCTTTATTGGCCCTTACTACCCCACCACGGCCGCGTACCGCCGCTCGGCAAAGCCGCGCAGGCGCTGAAAGGCGCGGTCTACTTCTTTGGCGTCTTCGCTTTGCAGATTGCCATAAATCACCTTATCAGTAGCGGTCAGGGCTTTGCGCACGTCGGCGTCGTTTTCGAAATACGCCACGATTTCGCGGGTGGTGAAGGAGTTGAGCCCGCTGTTTTCGAGGCCGGCGAGGTAGTTTTTCCAGAGCACCACGGCCCGCTCCACGTTGGTGGCCGAGCGCGACAAATCGAACCGCTCGACGTGGCGGGCAAACTGCGCCAGGAAGTAGCCGTGGTTTTTGCGCAGCTTGTAGGCCTGGTAGCGCCGCGTGAGGCGCCGCCGAAACAGCGCGGCGCTGCCCGCCGCCAGCAGCAGCACGGCCAGCGCGCCCGCAATCCAGTAGGGATAATTAAAAGCGGGCTCCACGGGCACCAGGGCCAAGTTTTGGCGCAGGGCGGGCAGGTCTTTTCCCACGGCTACCAGCGCAGTGCGGCGCAGGCGTACGCGGCTGGGCGGGGGCAGCACGCTCAGGGTGTCTTGGCCTTGCAGCACGGCCACGGGCAGGGCCAGGGTTTGCACCGAATCGAGCTGGAAGGTGCGCAGGTGGTACACCGCACGGTCGAGGCTGACGTCGCCACGGGTGCGGGTGGGGTAATACGTTTTGCCTGCGTACTCAAACGGCGCAAAACGGGCCAGCGAATCCGGAAACACCACTTCCAGCCCGGGCGCGTGCTCGTAGCGCAGTTCATAGTCGAGCGGCTCGCCCACCAGCACGGTGGGCTTGAGGAAGCGGCCCTGGGGAATTGGCAGTGGGGCCGGCTGGGCGGAGGCAGTCGGGACAAGCTGTGGCAGCAATAACAAACCTGCCGTCATGCAGCGCGCAGCGAAGCATCTGGCTCGAGGAAGTAATCCTCTTCCATCGAATGAATTACCTCTGCACGCGAGATGCTTCGCTGCACGCTGCATGACGTTCTTTTTTAGACTCGAAGCCCCCATTACCTTACCCACGGCGGCCAAACTGTTGACGGTACCGAAACAAGTTTACCAGTTGGGGCACAAAGTCGCCCTCGGTGCTCAGGGGCAGGAAACCGGTGCGGGTGCGGCGGCACAGGTTCACCAGCTCGGCTTCCTGGCGGTCGGCGCCGGACTCGATGCGGGCCCGAAAATCGGCCGACGACGTGTTGACCCAGCGCACCTGGCCGGTTTCGGCGTCGCGCAGGGGCACGATGCCCAGGGCCGGAAACTGCCGTTCGCGCGGGGCGCGCAACTGCACCACTATCAGGTCGTGGCGCTGGGCCAACATGGTGAGCTCCCGCTCGTAGTTGCCATCGATGAAGTCGGAAATCAGCACCACCAGCGTGCGGCGCTTGAGCAGGCCCAGCGCCTGCCGGATGCCCGCGCCCACGCCCGTGCCCAGAGAGGCCGGTACCAGCGAAAACAGCCGGTTGATGAGTGCATACGCCGCCCGCGCGCCCTTGGCCGGCGGCAGGTACAGCTCCTTTTGGTCAGAAAACGCGAACAAGCCCAGCGCCGAGCCCTGCCGGGCGGCCGACAGCGCCAGCAGCCCGGCAATGTCGCGGGCCACGTCGAGCTTGCGACGCTGGCCGTCGCCCACGTCGAGGGAGGCGCTCACGTCCAGCAGCACCAGCACCTGCTGCTCTTTTTCCTCTTTGTAGGTTTTCACGAAGGTGCCGTGGCCTTTGCTGCTCACGGCCCAGTCGATGGCGCGCACCTCGTCGCCGTACTGGTAGAGGCGCACGTCGTCGAACTCCAGCCCCGTTCCCTTGAACACGGAGTGGAAATCGCCCTGCAGCTGGGCCTCCACCGCTTTGCGGATGCGGATTTCGAGGTGGCGCAGGCGGCGCACCAGGTCGGAGAGAGGGGTGGTCACTAGTGGTGAGTGGTGAGTGATGAGTGACAATTTTACAGCGACGCAGACACTGGGAGGACAGGCCTCAAAGTTCATCACTAACCGTTAATCACTGACCACTGGTACGCGTAACTTTGCGGGCGTGAGAACCTACCGTCGTTGCTGCCTGGGCCTGCTGGCCCCCCTCCTGCTGGCCCTGCCCGCCTGCGACCGTCCCGAAGACGTGCCCGTGCCGCCCGACCTGGTGCCCAAAGAAAAGATGATACGCCTGCTGGCCGACCTGCACGTGCTGGAAGCCCGGGTGGAAAACAGCCGCCTGCCGCCCGATTCGGCCCGCGCCCTTTTCCAGGCGCAGGAAAAAGACCTGCTCTGGAGCCGCGAAGTGTCGGACTCGTCTTTCCAGCGCAGCTACCGCTACTACGGCACCCACGGCAAGGACCTCGGCGAAATCTACAGCGCCGTGGTCGACACCCTGACGCAGCGCCAGGCGAAATTTGTGCCGCCGCCAGCCGCCGCCGCGCCCGCCCCTCCACCGCCTGCGGCCAATACCGGACTGACTAAATAAGCCGGCTGCCGTTGGGCACCGGGCCGGCCACGGCGGCCAGCACAATGTGCCCCTCGGCATCGGCAAAGCCCGTCACCAGCACTTCGGAGCGGAACTTGCCGATTTGCTTGGGCGGAAAGTTCACCACCGCCAGCACCTGCCGTCCCACCAGGGTTTCGGGCGTGTAGTGGTGGGTGATTTGGGCGCTGGATTTTTTCAGGCCGATTTCGGGGCCAAAATTCAGCAGCAGCTGATAGGCCGGGCGGCGCGCTTCCGGAAAAGGCCGGGCTTCGAGGATGGTGCCCACGCGCAGGTCCACGCGCTCAAATTCGGCCCAGGTTAAAGAGGCTGGGGAGGTGGAAGGAGAATCCATGTTTGTAAAGACTGAAGAACGTCATACCGAGAGCTGCCGAGGCATCTCGCGTGCAATAATAATTCCAGTCGATTGGTTTACTGCTGCGCGCAAGATGCCTCGGTCCTCTGCCTGATGCGCAGAATGCTGGGTATGACGGGCCATCAATCTACTCCACGGCAAACATCTTGAGCTGCTCGAGGCGCACCTGGGTTTGCTTTTCCCAGTAGGCCTGTTTGGCGGCGTTCAGGCCGTGGTTGGTTTCGGCATCGTAGCGGTTCTGCTCCCGGTCCCACTGGTCGTATACCCCCTTGGTGAGGTTGTTGAAGGCCGGCTGCAGCTTGGCGCAGTCGGCCCGCGCCTGAAACACGAGCAGCTTCTGGCGCATGAGGCGGGCGTAGACCTCGGTGAGGTCGAAGTGCAACTGCTCGTGGCGCAGCAGCGCGGGCGTGAGGGTGGCGGGGTCCCGAATCCAGGACGTGTTGGGGTCGAAGGAGGCGCGCACGGTTCCGGTGAACACGAAGTCGCGGCACGCGGCGTTGGCTTTGATATCGGAAGTGGTGAGAGCAGCCAGCCGCTCGGAGGGGCCGGGCCGGCTCAGGAAATCGGCTACCGTGAGGGGACGCGTGGCCGACCACGGAATGGGCGCGGCGGCGGGTCGGGCGGCCGCAGCGGGCCGGGCCCCGGGGCCCTGCAGCAAGCCAGTCAGGAGCAACAGGGAATTCAGAAACAAAAGCATAGGCGAAGTAATCTGCAGTTCTACTTGTTTGGCAAGTGAAACACGACCCATCGCACAAAAATTGCCATGTCGCGCGGCAAGGCAATCAAAAAACCGTTAGGCTTCGACCAAGCCAGGGCCGACGGCCGTCGGACTGCGGCAAAATCTCAGATAGTGCCCAGTTGTCGGGTGCTGGCGAGTGGGGAATTTGAAACGCCCGAGGGCCGGTGTGCCGTCGCTGGCAAGGCCCGGTAAGCGGCCGTTTGGCCGGTGGCCGTCCAAAGGTCGAAGGCCGCGAGGGAAAGCTTAGCGGCCATGAAGCTCCACAGGTCGATGCCGCGCCATTCGAGGCAGAAGCGCAGAAACTCGGGTTCGGCGCGGCAGGCGCGCAGGCCGCGCTGGCGCACCGCCGCTTGCCGGGCGGGGGGCAGCGAAGCAAGCCAATCGTAGAAGTCGGTGGCCGTGAGCGTGAGCGTCTTTGCCTGGGCGCAGTAGGCTCGGATGGCGTCGTTGATTTCGGCAAGCAGCTGGGTGTGCATGACAACGGGCGCGAAAAACGTGACAGTTAAAGCCTATGGTGTCGAGCATTCGGCGCATCAAGCAGAACGCTCGACCCGACAGCAATTTCCCTTCGTTCAAAGTCCGGGGCGTCCGAACTCGGCCAGGCGCCGCGGCTGCGGCAAGGGGGCGGGCAGGTAGTCGTGGTCGCGTTCGCCGGGCAGGCCCTCGAAGAAGGTGTAGGCTGCCTGGGCACGGCGGACCTTGCGTACGGTTTGGGGGTCGGCCGCCAGGTAGCGGCTGATGGGTTTGAGGGTGGGTTTCATAGCTCAGAAAGGACGGTGAAAATGCTGCCAGCCGGGTTGGCTAACAAGTCCTTTTTAAACGCCAAAGAGCGATGCTTGGATGAGCAAAAGCCGCCTCCAGGCTCAATTTACGCACTTTCAACGAGGATGCGGCGGAGAACTACGGAGGCCGGCTGCGTAATATGCGTAACGCCTGCGGGGCCAGCCTCACCTTTCTGAAACAAAACAGGCAGGCCCCTGATGGAGCCTGCCTGTGGTACTTAGCAGAGCGATGCTAGCCCCTAGCGGGTGGTGCTGCCCGAAGTGCTGCCGCTGGTGCTCGAGCCGCTGGTGCTCGAGCCGCTGGTGCTGCCCGAGGTGCTGCGGCCGCTCTTGCTGCGGCGGCTGCCCGAGGTGGAGCGACCGGAGCCGCTACCCGAGGTCGAACCCATTGACCCCGAACCCGACGTAGAGCCCATCGAGCCCGACCCGGAGGTGGACCCCATCGAGCCCCGGCTGCGGCCGGACGAGCCCGAAGTAGAACCCATGGAACCCGACGTAGAGCCGGAAGTGGAGCCCATCGAACCCGACGTAGAGCCCATCGAGCCGGTGGTGCTGCCACCGGTCGAGCCACTGGTAGAGCCGGCCGAGGTGCCGCTGGTAGAACCCGAGGTGCTACCACCCGCCGTAGTTTGGGCGTGCGCCGTGGTGGCCAGGCCGAGGCCGAGCAGGAAGGCAGCCGCGCGAAGCGGCCGGACAATGTGCTTGTTCATAAATTGGGGTTGAAAAGTGTGGAAAGGGATTACGGACAGGAAAAACAAAGGAGGTGCCGGGAGCTGCTGGAGCTACGAACTACTGGCCGCTGGTAGAGCCGCCGGTGCTGCCCGACGTGCTGCCGCCGGTGCTGCCCGACGTGCTGCCGCCCGCCGTGGTGGCGCCGCCCCCGGCGCCGCCGGTGGTGTTGCCCGAGGTACCGCCGTTGGAGCTGCCGGTAGTGGCGCCACCGGTAGAGGTGCCGCTGGTGCCGGCCGACATGCCGCCCGTGCCGCCCATGCCCGCCGTGGTGCCGCTGCCGCTGTTGGTGCCGCCGCTGCCGCTCATGGCGCCACCGTCGGTGGTCGAGCCGCTGCCGTTGGAATAGGCGCTGGAGTCGGTGCTGTTAGTGGTCGTATTGCTCATGCCGTCGGATGAGCCGCCGGCACCGGTTTCGGAACCACTACCGCTGCCACTGCAGGCCGCTAGTTGCGTGCCCGCCAGGGCGAAGCCCAGTAATGCGAGCCGGAAAGATGTTTTGTGCATGATATGCTTGTTAGAAATGGGATTGGAAAGAGTTGCCGTTTATACGATTGATAATGAAGGGCAAGCGGCGCAACAAATACGTATTTGCATCAGGAAACACGTAAGCACAAACACGGTAATTCACTTCCCGGGCCCGCCGCTCCGGCATGTGCTGCCACCGGACTCAGCGCATGTGTCTGAGAGGCAAATCTTGAGTGGGCCCTTGGTTCAGCCTGCGCGGCTTCCGGGCCGGCGGCTCGCCAAAGACGGGTACTTCCTTCCGCGCGAAAAATGCTGATTTGCGGGAGGAATAATCCGTATTTACAAACGCTGCTTTTGCCATATTGGGCCTCCTGACCCGCTTGTAACACCATAATATATAGCTGGTTACGGCGGACATTCATTGGCCGTGCCACGAGCAAGCGGCGAGCGTGGCGCCTAACGGGCCCGGCAACGCCGGCGTAAACAAGGCCGCCCGAAAAAGCGCCCTGGCGCGCCGAATCGGGCCTGCCCGCCCGCTTCCCAATGAAACCCGACGCCCCCGTTTCCGCTGCTGATTCCATCAAGCGCCGCCTGGCCTCGCTGCGCCACCTCGACCTGCGGCGCCACTCCATCGATGATTTGGTGCAGCGCGTGCGCGAACTGCTCGAAGGCCAGCCCTTGCGCTGCCTCACGCTGGCGCCCGGCCGGCTGCTCTACCGCGGCATCCTGTGCGAGGAGCTGCCCGCGGGGCTGGCCGACGTGTCGTACCCCCCGGCCGAACGGGTGCACCACGACCAGCGCGCCAACCGCGCCGGGGCGCCCATGTTTTACTGCAGCGCCACTTGGCACCCGCCGTTTTTCGAGGCCCACGTGCAGCCCGGCGACGGCATCGTCATCAGCCGCTGGCAAACGCAGCAGCCGCTTTGCATCCTCAGCTTCGGCTACGCCGACAACTGCGCCGACGACCCCCACTCCGACCGCGAAAGGGCCCTACGCTACGCCCTGGCCCAGCTGCCCGACGAAACCCGCGAGCTGGCCGCCTTCCTCACCCGCACCTTCACCCGCACCGTGGCCGACGACAACCGCCACCACTACCGCCTCTCCATTGCCGTAGCCGAAGCCTGCCAGCTGGGCCAGGCCTTCGACGGGCTGCTCTACCCCTCAGCCGCCATGGCCTCGCCGGCCCACAACCTGGCCCTGCATCCCAGCTGCCTCGACGCCGGCATGCTCACGCTGGACTACGTGGAGCACCTGCGCGTGCACCACGTATCGCCCGATACCGAAGTGCTCGACGTGCGTTCCCTCGACATTGCCCGCACCGCCGGCCCCGACGGCCGCCTCGAATGGCAGGGCCGCCCCGGCAACTGGGTGCTACGCGAAGGCAGCGCCGCCACCGACTGCTGGCTGCAAAACGGCGAGTGGCGCTGTGGGTAGTTCGGTGAGTGAGTAGATAGAAAAAGCCCGTCATGCCGCAGCTACGTTCGGCATGACGGGCTTTTTCTTGTCATTAATTGCAACAAATACGGGTTTTCCGGAACTGCAAACCCGTATTTCTGGCGTCATTCAACGTTGCCGTTTGCCGTAAAAACAAAGGAGCGTTTCGCTGCAAGCTTTACAAAAGCGGTGATGTGCTGGGGCCTTGGGCAGCTGATACCGGCTGCTTCGGGCCCTTTTCATTGGCAAATACGCCAGGAGTGCCTAGCGCATTATCTTGCCTTGGTTGTCCCAATGGCTCGCTTTCACTTCAAGGCTACCGGGCTGGCGCTTGATGGTGCGGGTGTAGCGCTCGCCGGCAATGAGGCCGTCGGGCCGGCGCTTGCCGAAAAACAACAGCACGGGCTCGCCGTGCTCGTTGGTGGTAAAAGTGATGTCGTAGCCCTTAAACACATCGTTGATAGTCGTTTTGGGCTCGAAAATTTTGCTGAGCTTCTTGTCTAATTCAGGGTGCAGCGGCATGGCATGATGGTTTTGAAAAGTGCGAAGCAGCCCGAGCTTCCGAGTTCAGGCTACTTCGTCGTGCAACTGAGTATGCTGATTGCGAAATGGCGCTAGGTGTTGAGCACCTCGCCGCCGTTGGGGTGAATGGCCTGGCCGGTGATGTAGGACGCATCTTCCGAAGCCAGGAACACGAAGGCGGGCGCCACTTCGGAGGGCTGACCGGGGCGCTTCATGGTGGTGTCTTGGCCGAACTTGGCCACCTTCTCGGGCGGGAAGCTGGCCGGGATGAGCGGCGTCCAGATGGGGCCGGGCGCCACCGAGTTGGCCCGGATTTTCTTCTCCGCCAGCTGCTGCGCAATGGAGCGGATATAGGCCGTGATGGCCCCCTTGGTGGCCGAGTAGTCGACCAGCTGCTGGTTGCCGCGGTAGGCGTTGATGGAGGAAGTGGCAATGATGGAATCGCCTTCCGTGAGGTGCGGCAGGGCGGCTTTCACCACCCGCACCATGGCAAAGAAGTTGACCTGGAAGGTGTCTTCGAACTGCTCGTTGGGCAGCTCGGCCACGTCGGTGCTCACGAACTGCTCGGCCGCGTTGCTTACCACAATGTTGAGCTTGCCCAGCTCCTGCATCGTCTGGCTCACAATGCTTTCGCAAAAGCCCGCCTCGCGCAGGTCGCCGGCCAGGGTGAGGCAGCGGCGGCCTTCGGCTTCCACCAGCTGGCGGGTGGCGGAGGCGTCGTTTTCTTCTTCGGGCTGGTAGGTGATGGCCACATCGGCGCCTTCGCGGGCAAAGTGCACGGCCACGGCCCGGCCAATGCCGGAGTCGCCGCCCGTGATGAGGGCCACTTTGCCCTGGAGCTTATCGCTGCCCTTGTAATTGGCCCGGATGTATTCGGGCTGGGGCGTCATCTCGGTTTCGAGGCCGGGCTGTTGGTCTTGGTGCTGCGGAGGCAGCGCGGTGGGTTTGTCTTCCATAGTTCGGAGAAAAGAATTAGCTCTCCGTCTATACGGCCGCCCGCCAAGCGCCATGAACCGGATTTATACGGGTTTCCTTTCCGTATAAATCGGCAGATTTTGGGGTTGCACTCTTATCGAAGTCCGATGCATTCAATGCCAGTTATTCTGGGGGTGAGGCGCCCCGCCCGAATAAAGCGTACTCAAGTCAGCCAGCCCTGGCTGGCGGCGGTTTTGATGAGGGCGGCGGTGTTTTTGGCGCCGGTTTTCTCCATGATGTTCTGGCGGTGGGTTTCGACGGTGCGCGGGCTGGTGTAAAGCTTCTCGGCAATCTGGGCAGTGGTCAGCCCCTCGGCCACCAGCTGCAAAATTTCCTGCTCGCGTGCCGAGAGGCCGCCCGAAATTTTCACCACGGGCTCGGGGATGACGGCCAGCAGCTTTTCCAGCATGGCCAGGCCCAGCTCCGAGCACAAAAAGCGCCGGCCCGCGGCCACGGCCCGCACAGCCATCACGATTTCGTCGTGGCCGGCATTTTTGAGCACGTAGCCGTGAGCGCCGGCCGCCAGCACCTGCCCAATGGCGCGCTCACCGTCGGCCATCGAGAGTATCAACACCCGCACGTCGGGGTATTCGGCGTGCAGCCGCTGGGTGGTGGCCAGGCCGTCGAGGCCCGGCATGTGCAGGTCGAGCAACACCACGTCGCAGGGCGTGGTGGACAGCCGGGCCAGCAACTGCTCGCCGTCTTCGGCTTCGCCCACTACCTCCAGCCCGTCTTCTTGCTGAAAAAGCGCACGGAGGCCGTGGCGCAGCACGGCGTGGTCATCAACGAGGAACAGGCGAATCATGGTTTGAGGAAAACAGGTAAGGGAATGCGGATGCGTACGTAGGCGCCGCCGGTAGGGACGGAACCGATTTCAAGCTGCCCGCCGAGCAGGGCCACCCGGTCGCGGATGCTGCGCAGGCCCAGGCCGGGGCTTTGAGCCGGCGCGGCGGCAAAGCCGGGGCCGTTGTCTTCGGCCCGGAACAGCACCCAGCCGGGCATGGTTTCCAGCTCCAGGCCGGCTTCGGTGGCGCCGCGCGCGTGCTTCACCACGTTTTGGGTGAGCTCCTGGGCCATGCGGTAGAGGGCCATTTGCAGCGAGGGCGCCAGCGGGGCCGCGTCGGCGTCGAGCTGCACCGAGCAGTGGAAACGCAGCTGCGGGCTGCTCATCTTGCGGCAAATATCCTGCAGGGCCGCCGCCAGGCCAAACTCGGCCAGCACCATGGGCACCAGCTCGTGCGAGAGGGCGCGGGTTTGGCGGATGGCCTCGCCCAGGAGCTGGTCGGCCTCGCGGCGGGCGGCCACCAGACTGGGGTCGGTGCCCAGCAGGGGGGCGTGCAGGCGGTCGAGGTGCAGCTTGGTGGCGTACAGAATCTGGCCGATGCCGTTGTGCAGGCTTTCGGCCATGCGCTTGCGCTCGGCTTCCTGGGCGGCCTGCACCGCCTCAAACAGCGCGCGCTGCTGCGTCAGGCGTAGGCGCAGATTGTCCTGTTCCAGGCGCTGCAGCTCGCTGATGTCCAGGTCGACGCCCAGCACGCGCACGGCCTGGCCCTGTGCATCGCGGAGCACCACCGACTTCATGCGCACGGTTTTCACCCGACCGGCCACCTGCAGGCGCAAGGTGTCTTCCGAGTCGCCGGCGCCGGTGGCCAGGCGCTGCACCAGGTGCTCGGCCCGGGGCCGGTCCTCGGCCACCACGCGGCCCAGGTAGTCGGCCGGGGCCACGGGGCTGCCGGCGGGCAGGCCGAAGAGTTGGTACATGCCGTCGGACCAGCGCAGGGTGCCGGTGGCCAGGTCGTAGTCCCAGCTGCCCAGGCCGGCCACGGCTTCGGCCTGCTCCAGCAGGCGCAGGTTTTTGAGGCGTTCCTGCTCGGCAGTTTTGCGCTCGGTGATGTCGAGGTTGGTGGCCACAATGCCGTTGTCGCCCAGCTTCACAAACTGGCAGGCAAACCACTTATCGAAGCCTTCATACGGGTAGAAATACTCCATGCCCTGGGGCACGCCGGTTTCCAGGGCTTGCACGGCCAGGTCGAAGATGCCCGCCTCGCGGATGCCGGGGTACTCCTGGGCGTAAAGCTTGCCCACGAGGTCGGTGCGGCCGGTTTCGCGCACCAGCTCCCCGCTCACCAGCCGCAGCCGGAAGTCCTGCACGGCGCCGGTTTCGTCGCGCACGGCCTCCTGCACACTCATAGCAATCAGGTTGGTATCGAACACCGACTGCAGCAGGTCGCGGCTGGCTTGCAGCTCGCGGGTGCGGCGGGCCACGCGCTGCTCCAGCCGGCTGTTGAAGTCGGCCAGCCGCTGCTGGGCCATCATCGTCTCGGTCACGTCCCAGTGCACGCCGCGCAGGTACACCACGCCCGTGGCGGCATCGCGGAAGCCTTGGCCGCGCTCTTCTATCCAGCGCACTTCGCCGTCGTTGGGCCGCACAATGCGGAAAATGCTGTGGAAGTCCTCGCCCGTGCGGCACGCCTCGTCAAACAGGGCCCGGTGGCGCGCGTGGTCGTCGGGGTGCAGCAGCAGCGTGGCGCCCTCCTCGCTCGTGGCCAAGGCCGTGCCCGGCAGCAGGCCAAACAATTCTTTCGACGTGGCCGACAAGGCAATGCCGTCGCCCTCGGACGTCCATTCGAAGCTGCCCATGCGGCCCGCCTGCAAGGCCAGCGACAGCCGCGCCTCGCTCAGGCGCAGGGCGTCTTCGGCCTGCTTGCGGGCCGTGATGTCGGTAAACAGCACGGCCACCAGGTTGCTGCCCGGTGCCCCCACCGGGAAGGCGTAGAGCGTGAAGCAGCGCCCCAGCGCCGCCGAGTCTTCCTCGAAGCGCAGCGGCTGGCCGGTTTGCGCCACCCGGCCGTAGGTGGCAAACCACTTGGGCTCGATGTTGGGCGTCAGCTCCCGAATGGTTTTGCCGGTGGCGTTGGTGAGGCCGTTGTTTTTCTCGAAGGCGGGGTTAACATCGATGTAGCGCCAGTCGTAGGGCTGGTCCTCCGCATCAAACATCACTTCGATGATGCAATAGCCCTCGTCCATCGAATCGAACAGGTTGCGGTACTTCTGTTCCGATTCCTGCAGGGCGGCTTCGGCCTGACGCCGGTCCGAAATATCCACCACCGAGCCCACGATGCGCGCCACCTGGCCAGCGGCATCGCGCAGCACCAAGCTGCGGTCCAGCACGTAGGCGTAGGAGCCGTCGGCGCGGCGCACGCGGTACTCGTTCGTGACGTGCGCGTCGCCAACCGGCGTCACCCAGCGGGCGACCGCCGGCTGGTCATCGGGGTGGATGAGCCCCAGCCACGTGGCCGAGGTGTTCCCCAGGTCTTCCGGCGCGTAGCCCAGCATGTGGGTGATGCCGGCACTGCGCGTCACGGCATCGGGGTGCGCCGTCCAGTCGTAAATAAATCCGTTGGACGCTTCTTCGGCCACCCGAAACCGGGTTTCGGACGCCTGCACGGCCGCCTCGGCCTGCTTGCGGGCCGTAATATCGTAGCTCACGGCCAGCACGGCCACCACGGCGCCGACGGCGTCGCGCAGGGGGCCGCCCCGCGTGGCATACGCCCGCCCGCCCTGCTCGTGCTCGTACTCGAAGGGCCGGCCGGCCAGCGCCTGCTCGTAGTGCCGCTGAAAGTCGGGCCACTGCTCGGGGGAGGCCATTGCCTGCACCGATTGGCCCACAAAGTCGGCGGCCTCGTACCCGGACTGCCGCAGGGCGGCGCCCTCGGCCAGCTGGTAGCGCAAGCTGCGGTCCACGATGAACACGGCCGCACCGGGCAAGTTTTCTATCACGGCCCGCAGGCGCTGCTCGCTCTCGCGCTGGGCTTCTTCGGCCCGGCTGCGCGCCACGGCGGCCCAAGTGCGCTCGGCGGTTTCCTCCACCAGGCTCATTTCCTCGTCCGTCCACCGGCGGGCCCGGTCCCAATAAACCCCCAACGCGGCCACGAGCCGCCCTTCCTTCACGAGCGGCACGGCAATGTAGGTGCGGGCCCCAATGCCCTCGTGGGCGGCCAGGGCCGCTTCTTCCACGCGCGGGTCGGTGGCGGCGTCGGCCATGGCCAGCGGTTGCCCCGCGGCAATGGCGTCTTTAACGTAGGGCCCCAGGTCGTCGAGGCGCACGCGGCTGGTGGGGGGCGGGCCGTCTTTGGCGTAGCCGCTCACGGCCACAAAATGCTCCCCGTCGGGTTCGGCCTCCCAATACTGGGCGCGGTCGGCGCCGAAATGCTCGCCCAGCACGCGCGTGGCCGCCGTCTGGATGTCGGCCGGGTTTTGCAGTGGCCGCAACGCGTCGCTGAGCTGGAGCAGGAACGCCTGCCGCTCCTCGGCGCGCTTGCGGGCCGTGATGTCGCGAAAAAAAACCGCCAGGCCGCCGCGCGGGCTGGGGTACATGCTCGCCTCAATCCAGATGCCCAGAATGGGCGACACCGTTTCGAAATGTGCCGGCTGGCGGGTTTTCAGCACTTCTTGCTGGCGGCGGTAGGGTTCGCTGCCCACCGCCTGCGGGAACACCTTCCAGTAGTGCTGGCCGAGGAGCAAGGCGGGGTCGAGGCCCCAAAGCTGGGCCGCCCGCTGGTTTATGTAAGTGAAGTTGGATTCGGCATCGAGGGCGTAGAAGGCGTCGTGCGTGCTTTCCAGCACGCCCGCCAGCTGGGTGTGCACGTCCTGCAGGGCGGCCTCGGCCTGGGCGCGCTCCAGGCGGATGTAGATGCGGGCGGCCAGCTGTTGCAAGAGCTTCACCTCGTCGGGCGCCCAGGCGCTGGGACCGGTCCGTGCCACGGAGAGCAGAAAATGCCACCGCCCGTTGACGAGGTAGGGAATGTCGACGGACGAGCCAAAGCCCATGTCGGCCAGAATGCCGAGGGGCATGTTGATGAGCGGGCTGGACTCCTCACCGGTGAGCACCAGTGGCTGGCCGGCGTCGAGGTGCGCCCGGCCGGCCGGCGTGAGGTAGCCGTCGATGCGGTGCCGCCCCAGCACCGCGGGCAGGTGCGCGGCGTCGCGCCGCCAGTCGAAGACGACGTCCAGCAGCTCCCCGGTGGCATCCACCACCGCCAGGTGGCAGCGCGAGAGCTGCAGGTAGCCGGCCAGGCGTTCGGTCACGCGCGCCATAATCTGCTCGGCGCTGAGGGCGGGTGCAAACTCCACGTTCAGGTCGGCCAGAAAGGCCAGGTTGGCTTCGCGGCGCTTGCGCCGGGTGATGTTGCGCACGATGACGCCCACGCGCCGGCTCTCGGCGCTACCAATGCGCGCCGCCGTGGTTTGAAACCATTGGCCGCCCAGGCTGTGCATCTGGTATTCAAGATGCAGCGGCTCGCCGGTGGCCATAATGCCGGCGTATTTCTCCAGCAAAAGCCCCTGGTTTTCCGGCAATACCTCGGAGCGGCGCCGGCCCTGCACGTCTATCCCCACATGGCGGACGAAGGCCGGGTTGGTTTCGAGGTACACAAAATCGGCCAATTGCCCGTGGGCATCGGGCAGCAGCTCCAGAATGGCAAAGCCATCGTCGACGGCCGCAAACAGCGTGCGGTATTTCTCTTCCGATGCGGCCAGGGCCTGCTCGGTACGGGCCCGCTCCACCGCCGACCAGGTGCGCTCGGCTACTTCGGTGGCCAGGGCCATGTCGGCGGCCGTCCATTCGCGGGGCGTGGCTTGCATCAGGCACAGCACGCCGGTGGGCTGCCCGTTTTTGAGGAGGGGAACGTTCAGGCAGGAAACCACCCCGAGCCGCGCGGCCTGCTGGCGCAGGGGCTCGTCGAGGGCCTGGACCTGGCCCAGGTCGTACACGGCGAAGGGGCGGCCTGCATCCACCAAGGTCCGCAGCTGGCCAAAATCGGTCAACGGGTAGGTACCGGCCGCCGAGGGCAGGCCTTCGGCAGCGTCGTCGCAGCGGATGGTGGCCTGCTCGTCCGAGATTTCGCAGTAGTAGCAGCGGTCGGCGTTGAAATACAGCCGGGTCAGGCGGGTGATGGCTTCCTGGATGGCCACCGGGCTGGTAAGCGGGCCCAAGTCATCGACCAGGCGCAGCCGAAATGCGTCGGCCTCGGCGGCGCGGCGCAGCGACGTTTCGGCGTCTTTGCGGGGCGTGATGTCGTTGAACAGCACCGCCACCTGGTGGGCTTCGGGCGCTCCCACCCGAAAGGCGTGCACGTCGAGCCAGCGGCCCACGGGCGGCACGTAGTGCTCCACGCGCACGGTTTCGCCCGTCAGGGCCACCCGGCCATAGGTTTCAAACCAGAAGGCGTCCAGGTCGGGCAGCAGTTCGGAGGCGGTTTTGCCCAACACGTTGGCCGGCATGCCCGACTGACGGGCAAAAGCCGGGTTCAGCTCCAGGTAACGAAAATCCACGGCCCGCTGCCCGGTGGCGTCGAACAGGACTTCGAGCACGCAAAACCCTTGGTCCATGCTGTGGAACAAGGACTGGTACCGGTCGGTGGCGCGCTGCGTCAGCTCGTCGCCCAGGCGCAGGGCTTCGGCCTGGGTTTGTTTCAACTCGGTAATGTCGCGGGCGATGCCGAGGACGGTGTCGATTTCCCCGTCGCGCACTTCGGGCACCAGGCGCGAGTAGAAGTACGCCGTGCCGTGCGGCCCGGGAAAAGGGTTGTAATGTTCCTGCGGCTGGCCCGTGGCAAACACGCGCCGCAGGGCCGCCATGTAGGGCCCAGCGATGTCGGCGGATGCGCCCATCTCGGCGAAAGTGCGGCCAAGCAAGGCCTCCAGGGGCTGGCCCATCTTGGCGGCGAGGGCGGCGTTGGCGTAGCGCAGGCGCAGGTCGGGCGTCCAGCGGGTGAGCACGTCGGGGGTGTTTTCGGCCAGGGCCTGGTACTGCTGCTCGCGCTGCTTCTGGGGGGTGATGTCTTGCCCGTAGAGCGACCAGCCGCCGGGCTGCCGGGCGGCCGAGAGGGAAATCCATTGCTCCTGTGCGGCCAGAAACACCTCGCGGGGCGCCGTGGCATCGGTTTCGAGCAGCTGCAGCAGGGCTGCGCGCGCGGGCGCCGGCAAGCCAGCCGCTGCTAAAGGCCGGCCCAGCAGGTCGGCGGCGGGGGCGCTGCACCAGCGGGCCGCCTGCCGGTTGATGCGCCGGATGACGCGCTGCTCGTCCAACACAAGCACTCCCCACGGCAAGGCATCGAGCAGCCCCTCAGCCGCCAAGGTACCGTCCGGCTGAATAGGGTCGGGCTGCGCGGCGGGGGTGGGTTCCATCGGGGTGGGCGGGCTGGTGGGCTCAGCAAATGTAAGCCGTACGAACAGTGCTTACACGGGTTAGCACCGGGGCAAAACAGGACTGCGGCGGTTAGCCGAATCGTAGCGGCGGGCGGATTTTGTGGTGGTCTGTGAAGTGCGCTTTTGGGTTGAAATCCGGGCTCTTGTTTAAGCCCAGTAAATCCGCTGCGTCGTTCTGACGTGGCGCCTCACCCCCCGGCCCCCTCTCCGGGTGGAGCGGGAGTGCGTTCAACGATTCATTGCCACGCAAAAATGTGCAAAGCCGCTGCTCCCTCTTCTTTTCGGAGAGGGGGCCATGGGGTGAAGCGCAACATCTGGCAGAAATGCTTTCCTAATACACCCGCTCCGATTCCGGCGTCGGTACCACCGCTCCGGGCGCCGTTTCGCGGCGGAAGCGCAGCAGCAGCACCCCGGCCACGATGGTGAGCCCCAGCAATAGCCCCACCCACACGCCCGGCGCGCCCCAGTGCAGCCGGAAGCCCAGTACGTAGCCCAGCGGCAAGGCCACCGCCCAGTAAGCCAACAGCGCCACCACCGAGGGCACCTTCACGTCTTCAAGCCCCCGCAGGGCGCCCAGGCCCACCACCTGCAAGCCGTCCGACACCTGAAACAGGGCCGCGATGAGCAGCAGCGTGGCCGCCTGCGCCACCACGGCCGGGTCGTGGCTGTAGAGCAGCGGTGCCACTTGCCGCGTGGCCACAAACAGCAGCCCCATTGTGCCCATAAAGGCAAACGCCAGCCCGTAGGCCGCAAAGCCCGCCTGCCGCGCCTCGGCCAAGTGGCCGCTGCCCTGCAGGTTGCCCACCCGAATGGTGGCCGCTGCCGCAATGCCGCTGGCGGCCATGTAGGTGAACGAAGCCAGGTTGATGGCCACCTGATGGGCGGCCAGGGTGGTGGCGCCCAGCCAGCCTATCATGATGGCCGAGGCGGCGAACGCGCCCACCTCAAAAGCCATCTGCACGCCGATGGGCGCGCCCAGGTCGAAGAGGCGGCGCAGGGTGGCGGCATCGGGCAGCCAGCGGCCCACGGCGGCGCGGTATTCGTGCAGGCGCTGGGCCAGCAGCACGTAGCCGGCCATGAGCCCGGCCATGAGGATGCGCGCCGCCAGCGTGGCCCAGGCCGAGCCCATCAGCCCCATAGCCGGCGCCCCCCAGTGGCCAAACACGAGGGCGTAGCACAGGGCGGCGTTCACCACGTTGGCCAGCACCGACAGCCACATGGCCTGCCGCGTCAGCCCCAGCCCCTCGGCAAATTCGCGGAAGCCCTGGAACACCATCAGCGGCAGCAAGGACCAGCTGATGACCCGTACCCAGGGCGCGGCCATCGTCACCACTTCGGGCGACTGGCCCAAGTAGTGCAGCAGCGAAGGCACCACCTGCCCCACCCCCGCCAGCACCAGCCCGGCCAGCGTGCACAGCCACACCGAGGAAGCCAGCAGCCGGCCCAGGTCGGGCAGGTCGCGCCGGCCGTGGGCGGCGGCTACCAGCGGCACGCTGCCCATGCTCAGGCCAATGCCCAGTATCATCAGCACCGTGGTGCTGCTCACGCCCAGGCTCACGGCCGCCAGCGGCACCGTGCCCGTGCGCCCCACCAGCACCGAATCGACGAAGCTGACCGAGATGTGGCCCAGCTGCGACAGTACCACTGGGTAGGCCAGCAACACAGTAGGCCGCAGGTGCGGGCGGATATTTTCAAACGTCTTTCCCATAAATTTTAGCCTCGCAAAGGTACGGCGAGCGGTTCCGCACCGGTTCCGGGTGGTTCGGAACCGGCTCAGAGTGGTGTTGAACCGGTGGGGAGTGGTTCCGAACCGGTCACGAGTGGTTTCAAACCGGTGCATAGTGGTTCGGAACCGGTCGCAAGTGGTTCGGAACCGGTCTGGGGTGGATTGAAACTACTCCCAACCGGTTCCGAACCACTTTACCTCAATTGGGAAGCAAATAACTTCTGTAGCCGCGCCAGCGCTTCATGCAGCGCCGCTTCCTCCACAGCATAAGACAGCCGTACAAAGCCCGGCGCGCCGCAGGTGGCCCCGTCCACCACCTCCACCCCGGCCGCAGCCAGTCGCTGCACGAGTTGCGCTGAGGCTTCGGGCGCTGGCAATTCGGGAGCGAGCAAGCGGGTGAAATCGGCGAATGCGTAGTAAGTGCCTTCGGGGGCGACACTCTTAGGCGCGTCAGGCAGGGCGGCCAGTCCTTCGAATAGCCGCTGCCGGTTAGGTGCCAGCTGGGCGCACAGCGCGGCCCCGATTTCCTCGGCGTGGCGGGTGGCGGCCAGCGCCGCCATCTGGGCCGGCACCGGCACGGCCGCGCCGGTGGCAAACAGCCGGGCCGTCACCGCCTCGGCCAGCGCGGGCGGGGCCACCAGGCAGCCCACGCCCCACCCCGCCAGCGCCAGCGACTTCGAAAAGCCGCTCACTATCACGTGCCGCCCGCGCGGGTCGGGCAAGGCCAGCAAGGTGGGCAACGCCTCTGGCCCAAAGCTGATGCCCTCGTAAATCTCGTCGCTCAACACCCAAAGCTCCGGAAAGTCGGCCGTCACGGCCAGCAGGTCCGCCCATTCGGCCCGCGAATACACGCGCCCGGTCGGGTTGTTGGGGTTGCTGATGAGGAGCAGCCGGGTGGCCGGCGTGAGGGCGGCGCGTAGCGTGGCGGGCGTGAGGGCGTAGTTGTCGGCCGCTGCCAGCGGCAGGGTGCGGAGCGTGCCGCCGGCCCGGCGCACCAGCTCCCAAAAGCCAAACCAATTGGGCGTGGGCAGCAGCACCTCGTCGCCGGGCCGTAGCATCTCGCTGAGCAAGGCAAACAGGCCGGTTTTGGCTCCGTTGGTCACCACTACCTGCTCGGCACTGACGCTGGCCGCGCCGCGCTGGCGGTAGCGCTCCGCCAAAGCTTCGCGCAAGGCGGGCAGGCCCGCCGCCGGGCTCACGGCCAAGGGGCCCAGCTGCTGTTGGGCACCGGCTAGCACCTGCGTAGCCGCTGCCAACGCCACTTCGGGCACTGCAAAATTTCCGTAGCCAGAAGCCAGGCTGATGAGGTCCATGCTTTGAGTTATTTGAGTGAAGAGTTGGATGGCGTCTGTCATCCAACTCTTAACTCTTTACTCCTAACTCCTCTCTAGCCAGCACCACGTCGGCGAAATCGCCGGCCGCATCGGTGAAGGACGTTACCACCTGCAAGCCGACCTCAGCGGCCAGCGCTTCAATCTGGGGCATCGTGAACTTGAAGGAATTTTCGGTGTGAATGACCTCCCAGGCAGCGAAATCGACGGTTTCTTCCAAGGCGGCAAAGTGCACCTGCTGAGCCCGGGCACTCACCAGGAAGGAGCGCACGGCCCCGCTCAGCGGGCTGTAGTCGGTGTAGTGCTGCCAGTGGGCCAGGTCAAAATCGGCGCCCAGCTCGCGGTTGAGGCGGGTGAGCAGGTTCAGGTTGAACGCGGCCGTGACGCCCTGCGCGTCGTCGTAAGCCGCCCGGATGCGGCGCGGGTCTTTCTGCAGGTCGAAGCCGATGAGCAGGCGGTCGGCGGGGCCCAGCGGGGCGGCCAGCTGGCGCAGGAAATTCAGCCGCTCGCCCGGGCCGAAGTTGCCGACGTTGGAGCCCAGAAACAGCACGGCCTTAGTGCCCGCCCATGTGCGCAGCTGGGTGAGGGCCGTGGCGTAGTCTTCCACCACCGGCGCCACGCGCAGGGCGGGCAGCTCCCGGCGCAGCGTCTCGACCAGCCCTGTCATGGCGCCCGCCGAAATATCCACCGGCGCATACGTAAACGCGGCGTTGCCTTGCAGCAGCTCGCGCAGCAGCAGCTTGGTTTTGGTGCCGTCGCCCGCGCCCAGCTCCACCAGCGAGAAATCGGGGCTGCCGGCCGGGCTCAGGGCCGCCGCCAGCGCCGCGCCGTGCTGCTGGAAAATGGCCGCCTCGGCCCGCGTGGGGTAATATTCCGGCAAGTCCATGATTTGCTGGAACAAGCGGCTGCCCGCGTCGTCGTAGAAATACATCGACGACAACGTTTTGGGCGTTTTGCGCAGGCCGGCGGCCACGTGTTGGGCTAGCTCGCTTGCGGCCGGATTCAGGATGGATGGTTGGGACATAATCGGAACAGGTCATTCAAAACCCGTCATGCAGAGCGCAGCGAAGCATCTCGCGTGCTTAAGTAAACCAATCGATTGAATCACCATCGCAAGCGAGATGCTTCGCTGCGCTCTGCATGACGTTCTTACTGCAGCCTAGCGCGCCAGCCGGATGCCGGAAAACTGCCAGCGCTTGTCGGCATGAAAAAAATTGCGGTAGCTCACACGAATGTGGCTTTCGGGCGTGACGCAGGAGCCGCCGCGCAGCACCAGCTGGTTCACCATAAACTTGCCGTTGTACTCGCCCAGGGCCCCGGCGGCGCGCTCGTAGCCCGGGTAGGCGTGGTAGGCCGAGTAGGTCCACTCCCAGCATTCGCCCAGCAGCTGGTGGCACTGCGCGGGGTCGGCGTCGGCGGGCAGCGGCTGGGGGTCGAAGCGCTGGCTTTCCAGCCAAGTACCGCCGGCGGGCGTGGCGCCGAAGTGGCGGGCCGCCGTTTCCCATTCGGCCTCGGTGGGAAGGCGGGCTCCTGCCCAGTAGGCATAGGCGTCTGCCTCGTAGAAGCTGACGTGCGTGACGGGCGCGGCCGGGTTCACGGGCTGCAGGCCGTGGTGCGTGAAGCGGTACCAGGCGCCGTCGCGCTGCATCCAGTACAGCGGCGCTTCCCAGCCCTCGGCCTGGGCCAAATCCCAGCCCTCGCCCATCCAATAGCGGAAGTCGCGGTAGCCGCCGGCTTCCATGAAGGCCAGGTATTCGCCGTTGGTCACCAGCCGGTTTTGCAACTCAAATGGGGCCACCAGCACGTCGTGGGCCGCCAGCTCGTTATCAAAGCAAAATCCCTCTTCCTGAAACCCAATGCGGTAAATGCCGCCCGGCACGGGTAGCCAGGAAGCTGTTGATTCTGCAGGGGCTTTGGTTTCAACGCTTAACCCATTCAGGTACGCCGGTGCCAGCGGGCTGGTACTGAGGATGTATTTAATGTCGGTAGCCAGCAGTTCCTGGTGCTGCTGCTCGTGTTGCAGGCCCAGCTCCACCAGCTCATAGAACGCGGCAGGAAGGTCGTCGGCGTGGTTGAGCAGGGCGGCCATGGCCTCGTCGACGTGGGCGCGGTAGGCCAGCACGTCGGCCAGGGGCGGGCGCGAGAGCGTGCCCCGGTCGGCCCGGTTCACGCGCGAGCCCAGGGAGTTATAATAGGAGTTGAACAGGAAAGCGTAGTCGGGGTGAAAGAGCTGGTAGCCGGGGGCATACTCCTTCAGCAGAAACGTTTCCCAGAACCAGGTGGTGTGGGCCAGGTGCCACTTGGGCGGGCTCACGTCGAGCATGGGCTGCACCACCGTGTCTTCGGGCAGCAGCGGGGCGCACAGGGCCTGGCTTTGGGCGCGCACCGCCTGGTAGCGGGCCGGCCAGGGCGAAACGGCCGCACGGGGAGCAGCCAGGGAAGCAGGGGCTTGGGACATGATGGTGGGCCAGCCACTAAGGCCTGGCAGGGCACTAACCGGATTAGCACGCCAGAGGTTACGGTCCAGCTCCGGATATGTGTTTCTCCCGCTTGGCTTCTGAAAATGGCGTGCCGTCCCGAAAACCCGCAGAGCGCAACAATAACTACGTAGAAGCTCCTCAGTAAAAATTGGTATTTATGGTTCGAAACCTTGTAAATCACAACTTAAGCGAAAAATAGGGGTACGACTACCGCCGCTGCACATTACCATTGCACTCTGTTTAACCCTCTTTTTGAAAAACAAACATGGCTACTCAAACCACTTCCGCCGCTGGCGCCACTGCCACCAAACCCGCCACCCGCCCGGCTAACCGCGTGGGCACCAAAAGCCGCCGCGGCTTCGCGGCCATGAGCCCCGAGACCCAGCGCCGCATTGCCAGCGAGGGCGGAAAAGCCTCGCACGCTAGCGGCCGGGGCCACCGTTTCTCGGCCGAAGAAGCCCGCGACGCCGGCCGCAAAGGCGGCCTGGTAAGCCGTCGCGGCAAAGCTGCTTCGACCAAGTAAGCACTGTTCGCCAAGCGAAGACGAAGCATGCCGCGCATCTTTGCGCCATGCTTCGTCTTCGCTTTTCGCAGCGCGCGCTGCGCTTCAACTTCCCGGCCCGCACCTCGCGCGGGGCTCTGGCCGAGCACGTGGCCTGGTACCTGCACCTGACCCACGACGACGCGCCCGCCATCACGGGGTTGGGCGAAGCCGCGCCGCTGGCCGGCCTCAGTCCCGACTATGGGCCCGACTTCCCCGCCGCCGTTGCCCAGCTTTGCGCGCGGTTCAATGCCGGCGCATTGGCCACCTTCGCGGCGGCTGATGCGCCGGCATTTGTGGGTCTGGGCCTGCCCGCCCTCACCTTCGCCCTCGAAACGGCCGCCCTCGACCTGGCCCGCGGCGGCCGGCGCCAGCTCTACGCCAACGCTTTCAGCGAGGGCCGCGCCGCGCTGCCCATCAACGGGCTGGTGTGGATGGGCGACGCCCCTTTCATGCGCGAGCAGATTCGGCAGAAGCTGGCGGCCGGGTATTCGTGCCTGAAGCTGAAAATCGGCAGCCTCGACTTCGCCACCGAGTTAGCGCTGCTGACCGAAATCCGCGCCGCCGCCGGCCCCGAACGCCTGGTGCTGCGTGTCGACGCCAACGGCGCCTTCGCCCCGGCCGAGGCGCCGGCCAAGCTGGCGCAGTTGGCGGCGTTTCACATTCATTCCATCGAACAGCCCCTGGCCGCTGGCCAGACTGCGGCCATGGCGGAACTGTGCCGCACCTCGCTCCTGCCTATTGCCCTCGACGAGGAGCTGATTGGGGTGACCGAGCCGGCCCGGCAAGTTGCGCTGCTCGATGAAATCCGGCCGGCCTACATCGTGCTCAAGCCCACACTGCTGGGCGGGCACGCCGCCACGCGCCGCTGGATTGCGCTGGCCGAGGCGCGCGGCATCGGCTGGTGGATTACCTCGGCCCTGGAATCGAACGTGGGCCTCAACGCCGTGGCCCAGCTCACGGGCGAGTACGACGTGCGGGGCTTTGCGCAGGGCCTGGGCACGGGCCAGCTCTACCACAACAATGTGGAAGCCCCTCTGCACGTGGGCGGCGGCGCGCTGCGCTACGACCCGGCCGGCGCCTGGGAGCTGCCCGCCTGAAGCAGCTCGGGCGGAAAAGGCGCGGCTGTTCGCTAATTTACCGGCCCGCTCTTCCCGCTTCCCGCCATGTTTGTTTCGCGCCTTGTGTGGTTGCTGCTATTCCTGCTTTGGGGCGGGGAAATGCAGCCGGCTGCGCGGGCGCAGGCCGCTTCGACTGAGGCGCCGTTTCGGCTTCGGAACACGCGGCACCCCCGGGCGCGCGTGCCGGTCCAGTTGCAGCGCAATCTGCTGATTGTGAAGTGCCTGCTGAACGGCGCCGGTCCTTACAATTTTTTGCTTGATACGGGCGTCAGCACCACCCTCATCACCTCGCCTGCCCTGGCCGATTCGCTGCACCTGCGGCACGGCGAGCGGTTCCGGATAGTGGGCGCGGGCGGCGCCGACAGCGGCCTGCTGGCTTACCAGGCCGACAGCGTGCGCCTGACACTGGGCGGCGTGGAGGCCGCGCACCTCAGCCCGCTGGTGCTCGAAGCAGACGCGCTCAATCTCTCGGGCTACGTAGGCATGCCCATCCACGGCATCCTGGGGTCGGAGCTGTTTCGCAGCTTTGTGGTGGCGCTGCGGCCCGAGGAGTCGTTCATGGTGCTCCACGACCCGGCCACCTTTCAGGCGCCCCGGGGCCGGCAATGGTCGAGCCTGCCCATTTCGCTGGAAAAAGGCAAGGCTTACTTTCAGGCCCCGGTGCAGCTCAGCGACTCGCTCACCCTCCCCCTGAAACTGGTGCTCGACACCGGCGCCAGCCACGCCCTCTCGCTCGAAACCGACTCGGACCCGCGCCTGGCGTTGCCGCCCCGCCGCCTGGCGGCCGAGCTGGGCCAGGGCCTCACCGGCACGGTGCGCGGCTACCTGGGCCGGGTGGGGGCGCTGCACCTGGGCCGCTACCGGCTGCGCTCGGTGCTCACCTCCTACCCCGACGGGGCCGACGTGCACCGCCGCGCCGACGTGCCCCGCAACGGCAACGTGGGCTACGAGCTGCTCAAGCGCTTTTCGCTGGTCATCGACTACCCGCACCAGCGCCTGCTGCTGCGGCCCAATGCGCACCTGTCCGAGCCCTTCGAACACGACATGTGCGGCCTCGACCTGCTAGCCTTCAGCCCCGACTACCGCCGCTACCTGGTGCTGAGCGTGGCCCCCGGCTCGCCGGCCCACCAGGCGGGCGTGGAGCTCGACGAAGAACTGCTCAGCATCAACTTATTGCCGGCCAGCGCTTTCACCCTCACCCAGCTCAGCCGGATGCTGCGGTCCGAAGACGGCCGAGCGGTGTACCTAGTGCTGCGCCGGCCCAACGGCGACCTGCACACCGTGACGTTGCGCCTGAAGCGGCAAATCTGAGGTCGACCGGCAGCGCCGGGCGTACCTTCGCGGCAGTTTTCGCTTTCAACTTTTTGCTGTTTATGACTGCTCGACTTCTGCTTCAGCTCGCCGCCGTGTTCGGCGGCCTGGGCGTGGCCATTGGGGCCTTCGGGGCCCACGCCCTGCACGACACGCTGGTGAAAGCCGGCCGCGTCGACACCTTCGAAACTGCCGTGCGCTACCAGTTCTTTCACGTGCTGGCGCTGCTGGCCATTGGTGTGCTGTGGGCCGCCCGGCCCGAGCTGCGCGGCCTGGGCACCACCGGCTGGCTGTGGCTGGGCGGCATCGTGGTGTTCAGCGGCTCGCTCTACGGCATCTGCTTCACGGGCATCACCAAGCTGGGCGCAGTGGCGCCGCTGGGCGGTTTGCTGTTTCTGGCTGGCTGGGTAAGCCTGATACTGGCCGTTCGCGAGCTGTAGGACCCACAACCTATGTGCTAAGCCAACAAAAAAGGCGGCTCGCTTGCGCGGGCCGCCTTTTTAGCGTTAGAGCAGAAGCCAGAAAAGCTTACTTGGTTTTCACTTTCACTTTGGCGTCGCCCACTTTCTCTTTGGTTTTCTTGCCGTCCGTCTTCACTTTGGCGTCGCCGGCGGCTGTGGTCGTGGTCATGGCGGGGGCGGCGTTGGCCGTGGCCGAGGCCTCTTTCACTTCGCCTACCAGCGACACGGTGGTGCTGCCAGCAGCGGCGTTCGACTCAATGGTCAGCACTTTGTTCTGCATACCCATTTTGCCGGCCGAGTTGAAGTGGGCCGAGATGGTGCCGGTCTTGCCGGGGGCTACGGGCTCTTTGGTCCACTCGGGGGTGGTGCAGCCGCAGCTCACGCCGATGTTGGAAATGATGAGGGGCGCGGTGCCGGTGTTGCGGAACTTGAAGGTGTGGTCAACCACGCCGCCTTGCACCACCGAGCCGAAGTCGTATTTCGACTCTTCGAAGGTGATGGCGGGGCCGGCCGTAGCGGCTGCTTTCGTGGACGTGGCCTGGGCTTGGGCGGTGTAAGCGGCAGCGGTCAGGCTCAGGGCGAGGAGCAAGGTTTTTTTCATGGAGCGGAAAGCTTAAAAAGAATTGAAGGAGTTGGGGTTTAGCAAATTTAACGGTTTCGCCGCCACTGGCAAATTTACGGCCAAACTTGGCAACGAACCCTGAAGATACCGTGAAGTACCCGAAACCCGCGCCCCGGGAATTTCATTCCATGCCCCGCCTGGCACGAGTACCCCGAAGCTCCGCTTCGGCCCGTTGAACGATGCGGCCGTGAGCCGAAGCGGAGCTTCGGGGTACTCGTGCCATACGGCCCACAACGCCTGCTCAGTCCTCTTCCACGGGGTCGCTAATCAGCTTCTGCTGAAAATTGAGCAAGAACAGCCGCTCCGACGCTCGCGTAATGGCCGTGTAGAGCCAGCGCGCAAACTCGCCCGCCAGCGGCTCGTCGGGCTTCAAAAAGCCGTGGTCGACGAACACGGCCTGCCACTGCCCGCCCTGCGCCTTATGGCAGGTGAGGGCGTAGGCAAACTTGATTTGCAGGGCGTTGAGGTAGGGGTCTTTGCGCATTTCCTTGTACCGCTCGGCCTTGGTGGTAAGGTGGGCGTAGTCCTCGCTCACGGCCAGATACAGGGCGTTATTGCGGTCGGAGGGCAGGGCCGGGCTTTCGGTGTGCAGCGTGTCGAGCAGCAGCTTCACTTCAATTTCGGGCTCGTCGGGGTAGTCCACCAAGCGCACCAGCGCCTGGGCAAAGTGAAAGCCGTACACCTCCTCGCGCCGCACCACCTTCCTGATTTCCAGGAAGTCGCCGTTGGCCAGGAAACCGATTTCGGAGTCCTTCGGCAGCCAGAAGTAATTGTTGCGCACCACCATCAGGTAGTCGCCGCCCTCAATCTCCTCCTCGGCATCGAACAAGGCCCGCCGGATGAGCTGGTTGTACTGGTTGGCGTTGCGGTTCGAGCGGCAGATGATGGTGGTGTTTTCGTGGCCGAACTGGCGGTAGGCCCAGCGCAGACCGTCCTCCAGCTTGTCGCCGCCCATTTTGAACATGTCGCGGAAACCATTGGTATGCAGCTGAATATTGGGCGTTTCCGCGCGCAGCTCCTCGCGCAGCTCGGTGGCATTCACCAGAATGCCCGACTGCTGGGCCTGGCGCATCACCTGGCGCAGCTCCACGCTGCCCACCGTGGCCCGGAAACGGTGCGCCAGCAGTTCCGGGTCGAGGGCCGGGCTCAGGAGCTGGCCCACCGGCGGCAGCTGCGCCGTATCGCCGATGAGCAGCAGCTTGTTGCTGGTTTTCTCGAACACGAAGCCCATCAGGTCATCCAGCAAGCCGTTTTCGCCGAAGGCTTTTTCGTCCGAAATCATCGAGGCTTCGTCCACGATGTAGAGGGTTTGCTCGGTGCGGTTGGGTTGGCGCTGAAAGTTGAGCCGTTCGGACGGGGCGCCCGAGGTCTGACGGTAGATTTTCTTGTGAATGGTGCTGGCCGCTACGCCCGCGTAGCCCGCCATCACCTTGGCGGCGCGGCCGGTGGGCGCTAGCAGGGTGTACTTGCGCTGCAGCTTGTGCAGCCACTGCACTAGGGCACTTACCACGGTGGTTTTGCCGGTGCCGGCGTAGCCGCGCAGCACAAAAATCTTACGCCCCGGCAGCTGGTCTTTCAAAAACGCGTCGAGCTGCGTGAACAGCAGGGCCTGGTCTTCGGTGGGTTCGTAGGGGAAATAGTCGCGGACGGACGGGGTGCGGAGGGAGAGCATTATTACAGTTTCAACAATATCAAATTAGGCACGCTGCTGCTTTCACGCTGCTGCTTTATAAAGTCAATCTGCGTCATAAACGTGCTTATTCCACAGCCGGAATCCTTGAAGCAGGATGCGACGCAGCACCTTGCGCTCCTGACGGGGCCACACTACCGGGCCCCAGGGATGTCCTGGCCGTCGCCATATCCCGGCGGTCACATACAATAGCTCAAACACCCGGTTGCGAACGGGAGACTTCGTATCGCCATCGAAGGGCTTTCCGGCGCTCTGGCTCACATCAGTAAAGATGTTCCAGGCTTCCAGTGAAGCGGCAGGCGGCATTTTTTCAGGGTTGTCCATCCAGGAAGCCACCGCATCGAAGTCAAGAAGTTTCGGCGGTTCAGCGTTAAGCGAAAGGTGCTGCTTTTTTGCCAGTTCAACGATTTTTTCGCTACTCCTAAACGCGGGCACAAGCTGATTATCAGAAGTCCAGAAAGAATCTTTTTCCTCCAAGCCTTCTCTCCAAAGCAAGTACATATCCTTGCGCTTATATCGTGCCCAAAAAATGTAGTAATTAAACTTGCTCATACCCAGCGCTCAGAGGTGGAGATTCAATTATCAACTGGGCTCAATCACCGCCATTGTGGCACTGGCCTTGGCAATCAGCAGGTCGTCGCACCACACTTCGGCCTCGCAAAAATGCAGGCGGCGCCCGGCTTTCAACACCCAGCCGATGGCTTTTAATTTCTGGCCGAAGCCGGGGTGCAGATAGGAAACTCTCAAATCGGCGGTCACCACCCCAAAATTGTCGGGCACGAGCGTGACGGCCGCAAAGCCGGCCACCAAATCGGCCAGCGTGGCGATGAGGCCGCCGTGGGCGAAGCCGCGCTGCTGCTGGTGCTGCTCGGCCAGAGTTAGCTCGGCCTCGATGCGGCCGGGGGCGATGGCCGTGAGGTCGGCCCCAATCAGGTGCATGAAGCGCTGCCCGGTGAGCTTGCGGCGGATGCGCGCTTCAAGGTCGGGGGTAGCAGCGGTTTCGGGGGTATTTGCAGACACGAAAAGTCGGTTAAGTTTGCTTAAATAAAGAAGCCGATAGTTCATTCATCAGCTTTGTACTGATTTGTACTCTGCACCAGGCGCTAGAACTTTCGAGAACTAAAAAGCTACTTCTAGAGGCCTTAAATCCTCATTCTTGGGCGGAAATCCAAAGGTACTGGCTGCGGACGGGCTGGGAGTTTCTTCTTTCATTTTTTCCTTCCCAAACTCTATGGAACAGCTACCGGCAATGCAATACCTAATGGCGGGCGCGCTGGGGCTGGGCCTGGCGGCATGCAGCGGGTTTCGGGTGTTTGTGCCGCTGCTGGCGGCCAGCCTCTGCTACCATTTCGGCTACCTCGCGCCGGCGGCAGGGTTTGCGTGGCTGGGTAGCTGGGCGGCGCTGCTCACGCTGGGCACGGCCACGCTGGTCGAAATCGCGGGCTACTACATTCCGGTGGTCGACCACGTTCTCGACACGCTCACCACGCCGGCCTCGTTTGTAGCCGGCACCATCCTCATGACGTCGGCCCTCCCCCACCTCGACCCCACCGTGCGCTGGACGCTGGGCGTTCTGGTGGGCGGCGGCACAGCCGGCCTGGTCCAAACCGCGACGGCCCTGTTGCGGGGCGCCTCCACCGCCACCACCGCCGGCCTGGCCAACCCCGTGCTGGCCACGGCCGAAAACACGTTGGCCATTGGCGGCGTGGCGCTCACGCTGCTGTTGCCGCTGCTCGCGGCCGCTCTGGTGCTGCTTCTGGTGGTGTATGTGCTGAGCCGCCTGCGCCGCTGGCGGGCCCGGCGGCGGGCCAACGGCTGAGTTTTTCTTTTCCCGTCAATTCTTAAAACAAACCCCGTCGCTCCGCGTTTGCCATGCACGCTTCTCTCATCCGGTTGAAAACATTCTCGCTACTTGTTGCTGCATGACCAATCCAACCACTATCGATTCCGAGGCCTTATTGGCGGCCTATTCGGGCAAAGTGCGGGTGCGCGTCGGCGGCCTGCTCCTGCGCGACGGAGCCCTGCTGCTGGCGGCGCACCGGGGCCTGCTGCCGGAGGGTGCCTCGTTCTGGTCGCCGCCGGGGGGCGGGTGGCAGTTTGGCGAAAGCATTCGGGCGGCGCTCGCCCGCGAGTTTTTGGAGGAAACGGGCCTGAATGTGCAGGTGGGCCGCTTTTTGCACCTGCACGAATTCAGCACCGACAAGCTACAGGCCCTGGAGCTGTTTTTTGAAGTCATCGCCGACGATGCCGCGCAGCCCCGGCTCGGCCACGACCCCGAGCACGCGTCTCACCAGCAGTTGCTCACCGAGCTGGCCTGGCATACACCGCGCCAGCTGCTGCAGCTGCCCCCAAACCAAGTGCACCCCGTGTTGCAGCACCTGCTCAGCCCCGACGACGTGTTCGTGCCGCAGCAGCGCTTCGCTTGAGTTAGCGTAGAACCGGCCTTCGTGCTGAGCGTTACCAAGGACCTCTGCCACGCTCCGAACGAAGACTGGTTGCGCACATCTTTCCTTTCTCATCGGGCGAAGCGTTATCTTCGGGCATTTTCGCGCCGAATTCGTGTCCGTTTCCACTGCTTCAACTGCTTCTGCATCCGCCGCCAACTCTTCGTTGCGTTTGCGCGACGAGACGTTTGACGCCGCCACGCTGGGGGCCTACAATCTGTATTTGCTGGCCAGCCCCACGCGCCTGCAGCTAGCGGTGGCCGATGTGGAGCGCAATAAATTCGTAGCCCTGGAAGAGCAAGCGTTGCCAACGGGTGGCCTGCCCGCGCTGGCCGCGCAGCACGATTTTCTGGGCCAGCGGGGCTGGAACGCCGTGCGCTTGGCCATCACGGGCCGCGCCTTCACCCTGCTGCCGGCGCCCTTGTTTCGGGCCGGCGACGAAGAAGCGGCCCTGCGCCTGCACCATTTTCTCACGCCCTTCGAAACCGTGCGCCACACCACCCACCCCGGCCTGGAGCTGGTGAACGTGTTTGCGGCCGACGCGGCCGTTGCCAACTGGCTGGGCACTACGCATGGCGCCAGCGGCCGCCTTTTGCACCACACCAGCGCCCTGCTGGCCGGTTTGGTGCACCAGCGCGGCGCCGCGTCGCCCCGCCGCCTCTACCTCAACCCCGGCCCGCAGGAGCTTACCCTGGTGGTGCTGGGCCAGCACCTGGAGTACTGCAACGTTTTTTCCACCTCCACGGCCGAGGACGTGGTGTACTACACCATCTTGGTGATGCAGGAACTGGGCCTCAATCCCGACGAGGACGAGGTGACGGTGTGGGGCGAGCTCACGCCCGATTCGGCCATTTTCAGCCTGCTGCGCACCTATGTGCGGCAGGTGCGCTTCGGCCCCCGCCCCGGCAACGTGCAGTACAGCTACCGGCTCAACGACGTGTTCGAGTACCGTTATTTTGACTTGTTCAGCCTGCACTTTGCGTAAATAATGTTGAGTTTTAAGGGTTGAGTATTGAATTTGAACATCTTCTCAACTCAACATTCAACTCTCAAAACTCAACGCTTATACCATGCCCCGCATCGCCATTTTCCCCGGCTCTTTCGACCCCTTCACCAACGGGCACCTCGACATTGTGCGCCGCGGGGCGGAGCTGTTTGATGAGGTTATCGTGGCCATTGGCACCAATAGCAGCAAGCAGCGCTACGTGCCCATCGAGCAGATGCTGGCCCTGCTCGGCGAGGTGTTTCAGAACGAGCCGCGGGTGTCGGTGCGCACGTTTCGGGGGCTCACGGCGGAGTTCGCCCGCGAGGCAGGGGCCCGCTTCCTGCTGCGCGGGCTGCGCAATAGCATTGATTTTGAGTACGAAAAACCCATTGCCTACGGCAACCAGCACGTCAACCCCGGGCTGGAAACGGTGTTCCTGCTGACCGCGCCGGACCTGGGCGCCATCAGCAGCACCATCATCCGCGACATTCACCGCTACGGCGGCAACGTAGACGCCTTTTTGCCCTTCACCCTGCCGCCAGTAGCTTCCTGATAGCAGGAGCCAAGTAGGCTGTTGGGCTTTTGGTTTCAACTATTGATTGAGCGCCAGCGCCAGCACCCGCAGCCCCATGAGTTGGCTGGGCTGGCTGGCCTGAAACACGGGCAGCACCAGATAGTGGTCGGCGCCCAGCTGCAGGTGGGCGCGGCGCATGAGTTCTTCTTCGTTGCTGCCCAGCAGCAGCAGGTCGTTTACGCGGCGGGTGCGGTAATCGTAGGCCACCACCAGCGCTAGGCCGCCGCGCCGGAACATCGCCATCGAGTCGATGGGGCCCCGGCGCTGCGAGAGCGGGTCCAGCGTGGGGTCGACGAAGCCAGGCGGCACGGGCTGCCACGGCCCCACCCGCTGGTTCAGCTCATCGAACGAGAGGGCAAGCAGGGCCGGCACATCGAGGCTGGGCGCGGCCCTGTCCGGGGCGGCCGGGCGGGCAGTGTGCTCCCGCACTTGCTCGCGCCCGCCCGAGCAGGCGCCCACGCTCAGAGCCGTTGCCGCCAACACCACTCCTGCTCCTGTCAGTATCGGTCGCATAGACCGCAATATACTATTATTTATTTACCAGCCGCGGGGGCTGCCTTGGCGGGCTTGCCGGCCATTTCGCTCAGGTAGTGCCGCACCACCAGCGCAATGGAAGCATAGGAATCTTCCAGCTTGGCCAGGGCCTCCTGGGGCGACATCCAGCGCACTTCCTCAATGTACTCCTCGGTCTGCGGCTTCATCAGGCTGTCGTCGAGGCACTTCATCAGGTACCAGCTGGTTTTTTTCAGCATCTTGTTGCCCTTGTAGGCGTAGCTGTGCCAGGTGCTGGGCAGTTCCTCGCCCAATTCGAGCTTGATGTTGGTTTCCTCCTCCACTTCGCGCAGGGCGCCGGCGGCCGTGTCCTCGTCGCTCTTGAGCTTGCCCTTGGGCAGGTCCCACTTGCCAAGGCGGTAAATCATCAGCACCTGGTCGCCTTTCACCACCAGCCCGCCGCCGGCTTTGGCAATTTTGAACTGGTCTTTGAGGTGCAGGATGACGTGCTTCTTCTTTTTGACCAGCATGGTGAGCGACTTCAGCTTTTTGAGCTTTTTCACTTCCATCAGGCGCAGCAGGCGGTCGATGAACAGGGGGCCGGCGTCTTTCACGAGCACATCGCCCACCAGGTCCTTCGACGTGAATTCGTCGTCGGGGCTCAGGATGAGGTCGAACTTGTGCTTGTATACTTTTTCGCTGAGCTTTTTGATAACCAGCGGTATGTCGTTGATGAAAATATTCATCGGGAAAAGCGGCTTGAGGAAACGATAACGGGCAACGGGGCCGCCGAAATCAAGGAAGATTGAGAAAATAAGCTTTGGGCAGCGGCCGCAAGATACGGGGCCGGACCGATTTGGCGGCGGGCCCCATCTTTGCGGCATGACACGCATCGGCCTGCTTTCCGACACCCACGGCTACCTCGACGAACGAATCGCGCATCATCTGCGCGGCTGCGACGAAATCTGGCACGCCGGCGATTTCGGCGACGCCCGCGTGGTGGACGAACTGCAGGCCCTGGCGCCGCGCTTCCGGGGCGTGTACGGCAATATCGACGGCACGGACGTGCGCCGCACCCAGCCGCTGGTGCAAGATTTTGAGGTTGAGGGCCTTCGTGTGCTCATCACGCACATCGGCGGCTACCCGGGGCACTACGCGCCAGCCGCCCGGCCCCTGCTGGCCGAGGTTCGGCCGGGCCTATTCGTCACCGGCCACTCGCACATTCTGCGGGTGATGCCCGATAAAAAGCTGGGCCTGCTCCACCTCAACCCCGGCGCGGCCGGGCGCCACGGCTTCCACCAGGTGCGCACGCTGCTGCGCTTCGGCATCGAAGCGGGGAAGGTGGTCGATTTGCAGGCGGTGGAGTTGGGGAAACGGGCCAGTTGAGGCGGATACGCCGGCTGGGGCCGTTTGTCATTGCGAGGCCGCAGGCCGTGGCAATCCGTCCTGTTCTCAGCGACTACCCTTCTAACGTGACAAACCAATTAAAAAGCCTCGGCATTACGCAGTGCCGGGGCTTTCTGGTAAAAGACAGCGTCTGGTTTTGACAGGACGGATTGCCGCGTTCCGCTACGCTCCACTCGCAATGACAGACCGAACCAGCCGACCACAGGCAGCGAAACCGACAAGCCCCGCCATCTGTGAAACAGATAACGGGGCTTGCTACAATCTTAAACTACTGGCGCGAGGCCGCAGCGGCTGCTTACAGCGCGATTTCGGGCTTGGGGTGCTCGCCTTCCTGGCCGTCTTCGTTCACGGGCTTGGTCACGGCTTCGGCGTCGTCGAAAGCGTTGGCGTTGGCGGCGGTTTTGTC
The DNA here is from genome assembly GCF_022811645.1 of Hymenobacter monticola. Taxonomy (NCBI): domain Bacteria; kingdom Pseudomonadati; phylum Bacteroidota; class Cytophagia; order Cytophagales; family Hymenobacteraceae; genus Hymenobacter; species Hymenobacter monticola. The sequence continues at coordinate 5,063,062 of NZ_CP094534.1, forward strand.
GCCGGCCACCACTTCTTTCACTTTGTCAACGGCGTCGCTCACCAGGTGCGAAGCTTTCTCTACCACTTCGGAGTGCGAAACGGCGTCAGCTACGTCGGCAGCCACTTCTTTCACCTTGTCAACGGCGGCGCTGGCGGCGTGCTTCACCGTGTCCAGGAGGCTACCGGTTTCGGCTTTAGCTTCGGCCGAGGCCGGGGCAGCGGTGCTGAAGCGCGACTTCAGCTCTTCCAAATCCACGTTCTTCAGCACGGGCGTGCGAAGCAGGTTTTTGATGATGTTCTGCTTGTTGTTGGCACGGGCAATGTTCTTGCGGTGCTTGCGCTTCAGACGGGTAACGGACATGGCGGTTGGCGAAAAGGAGAATTTATTCGGTGATGGCAACGGCGCTAAAGCGCGACTTCAGCTCCTCGAGGTCCACATTTTTGAGGACGGGCGTGCGGAGCAGGTTTTTGATGATGTTTTGCTTGTTGTTGGCGCGGGCAATGTTTTTGCGGTGCTTGCGCTTCAGACGGGTAACGGACATGGCCGGAAAAAAATCTAGGTCTTACGAAATGGAGGGCAAAAGTACGCAGCTGGGCTGGGAAGTGCAAGCCTGCCAGGCTTTTTCTGGCCGACAGGTGCCTTTGCTCGGCGCGACGGGACCGCCGGCGCGCTAATTTTGCCTGCTATGACGACTTCCGCTTCCCTTTCCGTGATTGACCTGCGCTCCGATACCGTGACGCGGCCCACGCCCGCCATGCTGGCCGCCATGATGGCCGCCCCCGTGGGCGACGACGTGTACGACGAAGACCCCACCGTGCGCCGCCTCGAGGAAATGGCCGCCGCCCGCTTCGGCCTCGAAGCCGGCCTGTTCTGCCCCTCGGGCACCATGACCAACCAGATTGCCATCAAGGCCCACACCGAGCCGCTGAGCGAGGTGATTTGCGAGCAAACCTCCCACATCTACCTCTGGGAAGTGGGCGGCATTGCGTTTCACTCCGGCGCGAGCGTGGCGCTGCTGCCGGGCCAGCGGGGCCGCGTCACGGCGGCGCAAGTGGAGGCCGCCATTCGGCCTGAAAACATTCACTACCCCACCACCCGCCTCATCAGCCTCGAAAACACCCACAACCGCGGCGGCGGCACCTGCTACGCGCTGGAGGACCTGCGGGCCATCAGCGACGTGGCGCGGCGGCACGGCATTGCGCGGCACCTGGACGGAGCCCGCGTTTTCAATGCTCTGGTGGCCACGGGCCAGCGTAGCGAGGACTACGGGCAGCTGTTCGACTCCATTTCGGTGTGTTTGAGCAAGGGGCTGGGCACGCCGGTGGGCTCGGTGCTGCTGGGCTCGGCGGCTTTTGTGAAGAAGTGCAAGCGCATCCGCAAGGTGATGGGCGGGGGCTGGCGGCAGGCCGGCTACCTGGCCGCGGCGGGCATTTATGCGCTGGAAAACAACGTGGAGCGCCTGGCCGACGACCACCGCCGCGCCGCCCGCCTGGCTAACGTGCTCGGCCAGCAGCCCTACGTGGCCGAGGTGCTGACCCCGGAAACCAACCTCGTTATTTTCCGGCTTGCCGACGCCATGCCGGCAGCCGACTTCCTGGCCACCTTGGAGCAGCAAGGCATCCGGGCCAGCAGCTTTGGGCCGCAGTGGATACGCTTCGTGACGCACCTCGACGTGGACGACGACGGCATCGCCCGCGTGGAAGCGGCGCTGGCTTCGCTGCGAAACGACTAACGGCCCAGCGCGGAAGAAAGCGCGCCGAGCCGGACCCTTCAGCGCTTTTTCAACGTTAGCCAGGCTATGAATTTGTTCATCATCGGCGACGTGCATGGCTGCTTCCACACGCTTCAGGAATTGCTGAGGCGCTGGGACCCGGCCACCGACCACCTCATTCAGGTGGGCGACCTGGTGGACCGTGGCGCCCACATTCCGGCTACTGTGGAACTGGCCCGCGAGCTCAACGAAAAATACCCCGAAACGACGACCTTCCTCATGGGCAACCACGAGGACGCGCTGTTGCACCATTTTGGGCCCGATGGACCTTACCCGGGCTGGCTCAAGTGGGGCGGCCGTAGCACAACCGACCAGTACCATACCCGCGCCGGGCTGCTGGCCCGGCACCTGCCTTGGCTGATGGAACGGCCCCTGCTCTGGCAGAACGAGCACGTGCTGGTGAGCCACGCCGGCATCAGCACCTCTCCGTTGGCCTACGACCGCGACAGCTCCGACGGCCTGCTCTGGACGCGCGGCCCGCTCCGGCGGCTCGACCACCAATTGCAGGTGGTGGGCCACACGCCGATGGAAAAGGGCGAGCCCGTGCTCGACAAGACTTCCAACACCTTGTACACCGACACGGGCGCGGTGTTTGGCGGTAACCTCACCGGCCTGCGCCTCTCCCCCACCGGCCAGGTGCTGGACATTGCGCTGATTCCGGTTTTTCCGCAGGACCTGCTCGAAAAGCCGCGTTTTTAACCTCTACTCCCGATTTAGTGATGCTCAACCAAGCTGCCATCGAACACCTGAGCGCCGCCGACCCCTTATTGGGTGGCCTCATTGCCAAGGGCCGCGAAATCCACCCCCGGCCCCACGAAGACCTGTACCTGTCGCTGCTGCGCGCCATTGTCAGCCAGCAGATTTCGACCAAGGCGGCGGCGGCCATCTGGAAGCGGTTTCAGGCGCTGTTTCCGCCCGAGGGCTACCCCGAGCCGCGCGAAGTGCTGGCCCTGACTGAGGACGAGCTGCGCGCCGTGGGCCTCTCGCGCCAGAAAGCCGGCTACCTCAAGGCCATTGCTGAATACAACGAGCGGGGCCTGCTCGACTACGAGCACCTCACCAGCCTTTCGGAAGAAGCTTTCACGCAGCACCTTACCGCCATCAAAGGCGTGGGCCGCTGGACGGCCCAGATGCTGCAAATGTTTGCCCTCGACCAGCCCGACGTATTTTCCGAAGGCGACCTGGGCGTACAGAACGCCATGCGCCGCCTTTACGGCCTCGAGGAAACTGGCCGCGCCCTCCAAAAGCGCATGCTCGCCATTGCCGAAGCCTGGCGTCCATATCGCACGCTGGCTTGCAAGTACCTGTGGCAGAGCCTCGACCAAGGCACGCAGATTCCACCGACGGTGTAAGACTTTGTTATAAAAAAACGCCTGTCATCCTTCGTCTCTGCTCTCGCAGAGTACTCAGGATGACAGGCCTTGCTGGGCAACTCTACCCCAGCACCTTTTCGCCCATTTTAAACACTTCTTCCTTCACAAACAGCTCGCCTTCCTGCCGCAGGATGGTGATGTTGTCGATGATGATTTTGAGGTTGTAGGTTTCCTGATTGAGGTAGGCTAGGACGGGGCCTAAAAGGTCGACGGTGGTGTCGTGCAGCGCCAGGGAGATGTGCGGCAGCCAGCAGTCGGGGCCGCTGAACTTGTCGGTGCGCAGGCACAGCGGCGCGGTGGCCGCCCGGATGCGCTGGTGCAGGGCGTTGAGGGCATCGGAGCGCAGCACGGGGATGTAGATGACCGGCCGCTCGCCCGGAAACACGCCCAGGCCGGTGGTGAAGGCCGGAAACGGCTCGGTGGACGTGGCCACGTCGGCCAGCACCTCTTTCAACGATTCCAGCTTGCGCACGCCGGCCAGCTGGTAGGTCAGGTGCGGGTCGAGGGTGGCCTGCACGTCGTCGAGGCCAAACTTCTCTTCCAGGCTTTTGATGATGTTGTTGATGCGCAGCGCGTGCGGCGGGCTAAGCAGGGAAGTGATGGCGAGCATGGGGCTGTCGGGTTCGTTTTCGGCTTTGGGCTGGGGCTCTTCGGCAACTTTGCGGCGGAGCAGCGCGGGGTAGACCGGCGCCGGTTGCACGTGCTCGGCGCGCAGCTTGCCGTGGGGGTTTAAACTCATGAAGTGGTTTTTTGGGCCATTTGTTGGTTGAATTGCTCGCTCTGGCCGCGCGGAATGCTGAGCGACGGGAAAGCCTCGCCGCGCAGCTGCTTGGCCAGTTGTACGAGCTGGCCGCTGTGATAGGCGTAATGCGCCACCTGGCGCTGCACGGCGGCCAGCACGGTGTGGGCCTCGCCGCGAATGGTGACGGTGCTGAGCAAGTCGGCCGGCTGCAGCGTGTCGAGCAGTTCGAAGAGTACGCGCCAGGCGGCTTTCCATTCCTCCTGCAAGGGCGCGATGGCCGCGACGGTAGCGGGCTCTTCAAATTCCTGGTCGCGCCGACGGGAGGGCTTTTCGCCGTCGGAGGTCAGAAAATCGGTGAAACGCGAGCGTAGGTTGCCGGCCATGTGCTGCACAATGACGGCGGCCGAATTGCTGCCAGGCGCCGGGCGGTGCAGCCACTCGGCCTCGCTGAGTTGGGCCAGGGCACGGTCGGCCAGATTTTTATACATCTGAAAGCTGTGCCGGAAGGAGGCCAGCAGCGCGACGCCCACGGCGTCGGGAGCAGAAGGAGTAGGCATAAGCCAAATGTACGGGCTGGGGCTAAGCCCGGCCGACAATTTTTCCTTCGCGCCAGGCCTTCGCCGGCTCGCTGGTCGGCAAAACCCACTTCTCCATCGACACACTGCTTCCGGGGCCTAACCCCGGCCGGTTGTTTTCGCGTTACGAGATTTCCGCTTCGCTTTTGCCCCGTGCCCGACACCTTTCTGCCTGCCAATACTTCCTCACCCGCTTCGGCCCCGCCTCCGGAGCCGGGGGGTCGTCATCGTTGGGTGTGGTGGTTGCTGGGCGTTTGCGGGCTGTTGCTTGGGTTGGCGCTGGTGGTGCAGCACTTCCTCGACCCCTGGCTGCGGCGGCAACTGGAGAAGCAGGTGCTCACCCAAACCCACGGCCAGTACCGTCTGCACGTCAACGAGCTGGAAACCAGTATTTGGCAGCGCGCCATCCGGCTGCGCGGTCTGCGCCTGCGTCCCGCCGCCCAGGTGTCCGACACCCTGCCCCGCCTGCGCCTCGACGCGGCCGAGCTGCACGTCACCGGCGTCGGCCTGCTGGCGCTGCTGCACAAGGGCGTGGTGCCGGTCGACAGCGCTGTGCTCGATTCCGTGCGCCTCGACGTGCTGGCCCTGCCCACCAAGCCCACCCGCCGCGCCGGCCGGCCCCTGCACCAGCAGCTGCCGCTGGGGCTGAAAGGGCTGGACATCAACTACGCCGGCCTGCAGCGTGCACAAATCAACTACCTGCCCGACAGCGCCCAAACCACCGCCCGCCTGCGCCGCGCCGACCTCAGCGCCCGCCACCTGCTCCTGAGCCCCGCCGGCGCGGCCGACACGCAGCGCCTGGGCTACGCCGCCGGCTGGCACCTGCGCTTGCAGCAGAGCCAGGCGCGGGCGCAGGGCCACGCGCTGGCCCTGGCCAAACTGGATTTTTCGACAAGCGCGAAGCGGCTGCAGCTCGACTCAGCGCACCTACAGCCTACCAACCCAGTTTCTTCCCGCTCGCCGCGCCTGGCCCTCGCGCTGCCCCGGCTGCTGCTCACCGGGCTGGATGCAGCGCGTTTGCAGCACACGCACCGGCTTCGGGTCGATTCGCTGCTGGTGCAAGGCCCCCACCTTACCCTGACGCCCGCTCAATCAACAACGCCTGACCCAGCCGCCCGGGCGAATTTCATAAGGAGCGTGGAGGTAGCGCAGCTGGTTGTGCGGAATGGATACCTACACGTAGCCGGCACGCCGGAAAACCCTATTATCCGGCAAATGGAGGTTGCGGCCACCGCCATTCGATACGATTCGGCCGCGGCACCCGATGCGCGCAGCGTACTTTTTGCCAAGAGCTGGAACGTGGCCCTGGGCCGCAGCCAGGCCACGCTGGCCGCGCATCCCGTCAGCGTGGGCAGCTTGCGCTTATCGACCGCCGCCGGCACTTTCGATTTGCGCGCGCTGCGCGTGCGGCAGCCCGCCCCCGGACAGGGCAAGCCCGACGGCGCCCGCTTCGACGTGACACTGCCGCACCTGACGCTCAGCGGGTTTGACGCGGCGCAGTTGCAGCATCATCGTCATTTCAAGGCCCGCCGGCTGGAGCTGAGCGGGGCCAAGGCGCTGTTTATTCCGCCAGCCCAGCCGCCGCCCCCGCTGTGGCAGCTGCTGAGCAAGGCGGCCCGGCGCTCCGACCTGGCCGAGCTGCGCGTGCGCAACACCGAAATCCGCATCGGCCGCTGGCGGCACTCGCCCCACATCCGCCAGCTCAACCTGACGGGCCGCAGCATTCGCATCGACCAGCCTTCGGACGACGCGCCCAACCGCATTGCCTACGCCCTGGGCTGGCAAGGGCAGTCGGGCCGGCTGTCGGCCCCCTTCGACAGTCCCTTTTACTTTGCCAGCAGCGAGCGGGTGAAGGTCGACACCGACGCGCGCCTGCTGCGTTTCGAGGACATGCGCCTCAAGCCCCGCTACTCCCCCGTGGGCATGAACCTGCGCAAGGGCTACCAGGCCCCGGCCGTCACCATCAAGGTGCCCTCGCTCACGCTCACGGGGCTCGACTACCCCAACCTGGTGAACCACGGCGACTTCCGCATTGCGCGGGCCGTGGCCCAGCGCCCCCACGTGCTGATTGCCTCCGACGGCCGCGGGCCCATCAACCCCAACCTCTCCAAAATCTCGCCCGAGGAGATGCGCCACTTGAAGGTGACCGTCGACGTGCGCCGGCTCGACTTCGTGAACGGCAGCCTCTACACCACCTACCGCAGCCCGCGCACGCCAATCATCGGCAAGCTGAACATCAGCCGCTTCAACGGCAGCTTCTTCAACCTGAGCAACGACCGGCGCCGCATGACGCCCGCCACGCCCCTCACCGGCCGGGCCAGCACCTACCTGCAGGGCCAGTGCCGCCTCGACGCGCAAATTTCGGCCTACCTGCTCGACCCCAAGGGCCGGCACCGGGTATGGGGCACCTTCGGGCCGAGCCCTTTTGCCATCATCAACTCCATGACCGTGCCCACCCGGCTGGTGCAGTTCAAGAAGGGCGAGGTGCAGGGCATTCGCTTCGCGCTGCAGGCCGACCGCCAGGGCGTAACCGGCACCATGACTACCCGCTACACTGGCCTGCAAATGCAGCTGCTAGGCTATAAGGAAGAGGAAATTAAGAAGACTTTCTTCAAGCGCATTATCTCTAAAGCGGCCAACGTCCTCGTCATCCGCGACCAGAACCCGCGCAAGCGCGACAAACTGATTTCGGGTGAAATGACCAGCAAGCGCGAACCGCGCTTTTCGGTGTTCACGCTCTGGCGGCAGGGCGTGGTGAGCGGCTTGTTCAACAACGTGGGCGTGCCGCAGAAGCTGGCCCAGAAGCTAAGCGAAAGCGCCGACGAAGCGCCGCTGCCAAAATAAAATGGGGGCTGCACAATCAGCGCCCTGGTGTCATCGCCCCGGTGAGTCAGTTTTTCTAAAAAAAGCTTAAACGATTAATTGGCCCAGCATTCTTCTCTATATTTGACTCATCCCCTTTTTCACCCCATTTCGCTTTCCATTTATGCGCAACACCTTTACTTCTTTCCGCACCCTGGCACTTCTAACGCTGGGGTTGGGCACCCTGCCAGCCGCCCATGCCGCGCTGATACCCGTGGCCGTGACCGGCTACAACGCCGACGTGGTGGCCAACGGCGCCGGCACCGTCACCTCCTCAACCACCGACGACGTGGACGGCGGGGCGGTGGGCAACCGCTTCAATTTCATGGCGCCGACGTTCGTGAACCCAACCGGCGCGGCGCCCACCACGTCGTTGCCAGCCAACGGCCTCTTTACCAGCGCCACCACGGCCGGCCTTACGTTTCAGCTCGCCCCTTATGCGGCCAACAACTCGCTGCGCATCAACGGCGTGGGCACGGGCACGTTGACTTTCCCCACCACGCAGCTGGCCGCTACCGAGGTGTACTTGCTGGCCACCTCCGGCAACGGGGCCAGCGCCTTCACGGCCACGGTTAACTTTGCCGATGGCACCTCGCAGATATTCACGAATCTTTCGGCGGCCGACTGGTTCTCGGGCACCACCAACATCGCCCTGCGCGGCTTTGGCCGGGTGGGCCGCGACAACAACGTCATCCAGAACAGCACCACCGACCCGCGCCTGTATGAATTCCGCTTGGCGCTGGTGGCCGCCAACGCCAGCAAGGTTATCCAAAGCGTGAGCATCGCCAAATCCTCCACCACCGGCACCCTCAACGTGATGGGGGTCAGCATTAATTCCACCGTTACGGCTGCGCTGTCGGCCCGGGAGGCCCTGGCCGTGAACGCCTACCCCAACCCCACGGCCGACCGCCTCACCGTGCAGGCGCCCGCCGAGGCCAGCCCGGCCGCCACCGTGCAGCTGCTCGACCACACCGGCCGCATCCTGCAAGCCGCGCCCGTGCGCAACCGCGAAGTCCGCTTCGACCTCGGCAGCCTGGCCGCCGGCCTCTACCTGGCCCGCTACCAGGACGGCGACCGCACCCGCACCCTGAAAGTGGTGAAACAATAAACCAAGCCGTTTTTCCACGAATTGCTCTTCCCCGCAGCTCCGGCTGCGGGGATTTTTTGTGGGCCGTGCGTCGTTTAAATCGGTGGAACACGGCGGCGTTAACCGCGCCCGGGGCCGTACCTTTGCCCCTGAATACCCCGACTCTATGATTTCTATTTCCGACCTCGACTTCCACTTTGGCTCCCGCACGCTGTACGACAACGCCAGCCTGCACATCAAGCCCAAGGATAAAATCGGCCTCATCGGCCTCAACGGCACCGGCAAATCGACGCTGTTGCGCCTGCTGGTGGGCGAGTACAAGGCCGACGGCGGCTCGATTTCGATGGCCAAGGACGTGAGCTTGGGCTTTCTCAACCAGGATTTGCTGAGCTACGACACGCACGAAAGCATTCTGCACGTGGCCATGCAGGCCTTCGAGGAGGCGCTGGAACTGCAGAAGAAAATTGACGAGGTGCTGCTGCAGTTCGAAACCGACTACTCCGACGACCTGGTGGACAAGCTGGCCACCATGCAGGAGCGGTTTGAGGCGCTGGGCGGCTACACCATGCAGGCCCGCGCCGAAGAAATCCTGGAAGGCCTGGGCTTCAGTACCGAAGACCTGCAGAAGCCGCTGAAAAGCTTTTCGGGCGGCTGGCGCATGCGCGTGATGCTGGCCAAGATTCTGCTCCAGCAACCCTCCCTCCTGCTCCTCGACGAACCCACCAACCACTTGGACCTGCCGAGTATCAAGTGGATTGAGAACTACCTGGCCGACTACGAGGGCGCCGTCATCATCGTGAGCCACGACCGCGCCTTCCTCGACCGTACCACCAACACCACCGTGGAAGTGCTGGGCGGCAAACTAGTGCCCTACGCCGGCAACTACAGCTACTACCTCGAAGAAAAAGAGGAGCGCAACCTCATCCAGAAAGGCGCCTTTGAGAACCAGCAGGCCCAGATTCGACAGGCCGAGCGCTTCATTGAGCGCTTCAAGGCCAAGGCCAGCAAGGCCAAGCAGGCCCAGAGCCGCGTGAAAGCCCTCGACAAGCTGGAGCGCATTGAGGACGTGGCCCAGGACGCGGCCAAAATTAACATGAAGTTCACCTTCAAGGTGGAGCCCGGCCGCCACATCCTCCGCATGGAGCACGTGACGAAGAAATACGACCAGAAGCTCATCTTCCGCGACACCAACGTGCACATCGAGCGCGGCGACAAAATCGCGCTGATTGGCGCCAACGGCAAGGGCAAGTCGACGCTCATGCGCCTGGTGGCCGGCACTGAGGCGCCCACGGCGGGCAAGCACCAGCTGGGCCACAACGTGATTATGTCGTTCTACGCCCAGCACCAGCTCGAAAGCCTGACGCTCGACAATGAGATTTTGCAGGAAATGAGCGAGGCCGGCTCGAAGCGCAACGACATGGAATTGCGCTCGGTGCTGGGCTCGTTCCTTTTCACGGGCGACGAGGTGTTCAAGAAAATCAAGGTGCTGAGCGGCGGCGAGAAAAGCCGCGTGGCCCTGGCCAAAACCCTGATTTCGGAAGCCAACTTCCTGCTGCTCGACGAACCGACCAACCACCTGGACATGGTGTCGGTGAACATCCTCATTCAGGCCCTGGAGCAGTACGAGGGCACATTTATCGTCATCAGCCACGACCGCTACTTCGTGGAGAATGTGGCCACCAAAATCTGGTTTATCGAAGACTACCAGCTGAAAGAATACCCCGGCACTTACGAGGAATACGAGCGGTGGCAGGACGACCGCGAGAAGGCCGCCAAGAAAGCCGGCCTGCCCTCGCCATCGGCCAACAAGCCCCAGCCCAAGGAGGAGAAAAAGGCCGAGGCCATGCCCGCCAAAACGTCGTCGCCCGACCAGAAAAAAGCCCTCAAGGAGCTAGCCGAAGTAGAAGCCAAAATTGATACCTTGGAAAAGGAACTGGCCGGCTACGAAAAGCAGTTGGCCGACCCGAAAATCTACGAAAACGCCGCGCAGCTGAAAGACGCGACGATGAAATTCGAGCAGGTGAAAAAGGAACTGGCGCAGTTGAACGACCGGTGGGAAATGCTGGCGGAAGTGTAAGCCAGTGAAACTTTGAAAAGCAAAAAAGCCTCTCCCGAAGCACCACGCTTCGGGAGAGGCTTTTTTGCTTTACCAAGCAACGGGCCGTGAATTGGCGATAGGCAGGATTTTTAGTACTGACGCTCATGCAAAGCCGTTCAGCTCGCTTATTACCAATACGATGTTAGTGGCTGTCTTTTTTGTCTTTTCGTTGGTATTCTAATGTTTCATACCACGCTTTTTGAGGTCTGCTTTTTGGATACCCCTTCTCAACGCGAAACTTTTTTCGTTCTTCGGTAAAGTCCCACCACGTTTTTTTTGCGTCGCGTGTATTTGCAAAGTTTACCACTAATCTGAACTGGTCCTCAACACAAGGGTCTGTCCAATAACCTCTTTTTATCTCGTATTCGTTCGTCAGGTCAGCACCGTCTTTATCCTTTAGTTCGTTAAGTGAATAGTAACCTAAAAACACAAGGTCTTCAGCAAATTTTATTCCGACTGATGGAATGGTTTGAAATTCTGCCAACGCAAAAATTTCTTTTGCTCGTTCAGGTGTAACATTAAGCAAATCTTCCAATTCGTCAGTTGCAAAACTGATGATATTGGCAATTTTGATTTTGTTTTTCCTCAAATTCGCTTTTTCAATATCTGTCAGCGGAAGTTTTATATTCGCCTTACTTTTCATCTTCGGCAAAGTCAGCAAGTATTTGTTATAGTCGCACAGCAGTTGCGATTGAATTGCTACCGCGCCTATTTCAGATTGGCAACGCCTTTGAAGAACTGGATGCCGCCGAAAATGATGGCGCCCCAGAAGATGAAGCCGATGTCGGCCAGGGTGAGGGCTGTGCCGCCCACGCACCACAGCGCCCCGTAGAGCATGTCCTTCTTGGCTTGTGCGTTTTGGGCTTGCTTAATCTGGCCTTGCAGGTTGCTGACGACGATGCCGGCGCTTTCGGCATCGAGCCCCTGCTCCTGCAGCAGCTGCTCTACTTCGGCGGCGCTTTTGCCGCCGTGCACGAGCTGATTGGCGGCGTAGTCGTATACCTGATTAACGGTTTCCTGGTTGCTGGTTGTAGAAACTTCCATTTGGGTTGTTTTTAAGGGTAGACAAAACCAGCTTTACTGGCAAAATTCGCGAGCAATATACCACTACTGCTGATGGTTACAAGCACGTCAGCAATATCGGACGCGTAAGAGAATCAGCCGCAAGATGACCACCCTTCACCAGGCACTTCGCTTCGCCGCTTCAAACCTTTAGCACGCCCCGAAAGCCCCGCCCGCTGTAGTACGCCTGCGCGCCGTTGTGATACACGAAGACGGTGCCGAAGCGGAAGTCGGCGAAAAGGGCCCCGCCGAGCGTTCGGATATTCGCCGGCGTTTGCAGCCAGCTGGAAGTCTTGGCGTCGAAGCGGCCCAGCTGCTGCAATTCACGGTACTGGGCCTCGGTCAGCAACTCGATGCCCATGTCCGCGGCCAGGTCCAAGGCGCTGGTGGCGGGTCGGTGCTCTTTGCGCGATTTCAGCCCTTCGCGGTCGTAGCAGAGGCTGCGGCGGCCGGCCGGGCTTTCGGCGGTGCAGTCGAAGAACAGGTATTCGCCCGTTTGGGCGTCAAGGCCCACCACGTCGGGCTCGCCGCCGGTGGTTTCCATGTCGTCGAGCGTCCAGAGCTTTGCCGGCTTGGCTTCCAGCCGGGCCTGCACGTCGGGCCAAGCCAAGCCTTGGTGGCGGCCCGGGTGCTTTGCAAAACGCGTTTTTAAGATGTTGATGAGCTCCTCCCGGCGCTCCATGGGCAGTTCCTTGTAGTTCTTTTTTGCCATCGTTATCGGCTATCAGCACGGGTTGTAGCTCCTGGGGCTGCTCGGTTTCAGGCGGCTAAAGTGCCGCCCGCCACGAAAATAGCGCGGTTCTGGCTTGTACCTTGCGTCCCGCCCTCCTTCCCGCCCGTCTTGCTGCCTCCCCCCATGCTCACCTTCGATTTCACTCACTTCCCCACCCTCCGCACCGAGCGCCTAACGCTGCGCCAACTCACCGGCACCGACGCGCCCGCCCTGTTTGCCCTGCGCTCCGACCCGCAGGTGATGCTGTATATTCCCCGACCACTGGCCACGTCGGTAGCCGATTGCGAAGCCCTGATTGACATGATGAACGAAGGCATGAGCCGGCACGAGCTGCTCCACTGGGGCGTGGCCCTGCGTTCGTCGGGCGAGCTCATTGGCACCATCGGCTTCTACCGGCTGCAGCCCGAAAACCACCGGGCCGAAATCGGCTACATGCTGCTGCCCGCCCGGCAGGGCCTGGGCCTGATGCAGGAGGCGGTGGCGGCCGTGCTGAACCATGGCTTCGAGGTGCTGAACCTGCACTCGGTGGAAGGCGTCATCGACCCGCAGAACGTGGCCTCGGCGCGGGTGTTGCAACGGGCGGGCTTTGTGCAGGAAGGGCTTTTTCGGGAAAACGAATACTGGGAAGGCAAATTTCTGGACACCGCTTATTATTCGCTGCTCTGCCCCGCCAGCCGCTGAAAAGGCTCCGGGCGGGACAGACGTAAAACGGCCATTGCCGTACCTTTCGGGCCATGCGTTTCCTTCCCCTCGCCTCCCTCCTGCTAGCCACGGCCTGCGTGCCGCTGGGCACCCCCATCACCGACCCCAACGCCAGCCGCGTCGGCACCCAGAAGCCGCCGGAATACTACGCCGACAAAACCCTGAAGTACCAAGACTACGCCTACTCGCCCGACGTGCGCAGCGTGCAGTGCTACGTGGCCACGGGCCAGCCCAACGAGGTGTTTCAGCCGCCGGTGGTGCCGCTGGGGCAGTCGGGGGCCGTCACGCTGGAGTTTGACGTGCTGGGCGAGCAGAGCCAGCGCTTCACGGCCAAGCTCATTCACTGCGACGTGGACTGGCAGCCGTCCATCCTCACGGACATGCAGTTTCTCAATGAGATAAACGAATTTCTCATCACCGACTACCGGGTGGGCACGGGCACCAAAACGCCGTATTTCCACTACCGGATGCGGGCGCCCCAGGTGAAAATCAGCGGCAACTACCTGCTGGTGGTGCAAAGCCCGGGCGGTGTGCCGGTGGTGTCGCGCCGGCTGCTGGTATACGAAAACCAGGTGAGCGTGGGCCTGAAGCCGGGCATCGTGATAGGCGGCAAGGAGCGGTTCACGATGCAGCAGCTTGACTTTTCGGTGGGCTACGGCGCCGTGGAGCTGGTGAACCCGGCCGTGGAAGTGAAGGTGGTGCTGCGTCAGAACTTCCGCTGGGACAACGCCAAGTACAACCTGCGCCCCACCTTCGTGCGCGACGCCGACCGCCGCCTCGAATACCAATACTTCAACTTCGAAAACGCTTTTCCCGGCCTGAGCGAGTACCGCTTTTTCGATACCCGCTCGGTGCAGAGCGTAGGCATTGGCGTGCTGCACGTTAACCCCCAGGCCCGGCCCGTGACCACGGCCGAGCTGCTGCCCGAAACCTCGCGTGCCCTCACCGCCTACAACCAGTATGTGGACGCCAACGGCCAGCGCGTGTTCGAGAGCCGAGAGTACGGCAACGGCGCCACCAACGCCGACTACTTCGACGTGACCTTTCAATTGAAGGCCGACCAGCCGGCGCCGGGGCCGGTGTACGCCTTCGGGGCGTTCAGCGACTGGCAGCTCCGGGACGAGTATAAGCTGACCTACAACGAAGCCACCCAGCTCTACACCGGTCACGCCCTGCTCAAACAAGGCTACTACAACTACGATTTTGCGGTGGGCGGCGCGCGCGGCGCCAACGAAGCCTATTTCGAAGGCAGCCACTACGAAACCGAAAACCAGTACGACCTGCTGGTGTACTACCGCCCGCCCGGCACCCGCGCCGACCTGCTCATCGGCTACCAGATGGTGGACATGAACAGCCGGCAATAGCCGCCCAACAACCCGGCCGGAGCGGCTGCGTTTGAGCCCGTGACGCCGCTCCGGCCCACCCATGGGTGGAGCCCGGCGGCGCACGACCACCTCACCCACACCCTCCCACCCATGAAACAACTTGTTCTTCCGGCCGTTGGCGCGGCGGCCCTGGCCTTGTTCGGCGGCTGCGCCACCAACCCCGTCACGGGCAAAAAAGAAGTCATGCTGGTGTCTGAAGGCCAGGAGCTGGCCATGGGCCAGCAGTCGGACCCGGCCGTGACGGCCCAGATGGGCTTGTATGATGACAAGAAAATCCAGGCTTTCATCAACGAAAAAGGCAAGAAGATGGGGGCCGTGTCGCACCGCGCCAACGTGGACTTTCAGTTTCGGGTGGTCGATTCGCCCGTCATCAACGCCTTCGCCATTCCGGGCGGCTACGTGTACTTCACGCGCGGCATCATGGCCCATTTCAACAACGAAGCCCAGTTTGCCGGCGTGCTGGGCCACGAAATCGGCCACGTCACGGCCCGCCACTCGGCCAAGCAGCAAACCAATTCCATCCTGGGCCAGGTGGGCCTGATGGGCGCTATGATAGCCTCGCCCCGGCTGGCGCAGTTTGGCGAGCAGGCCATGCAGGGCATGCAGCTGCTGTTCCTGAAATTTGGGCGCGACGACGAGCGCCAGTCCGACGAGCTGGGCGTGCAGTATTCGTCGAAAATTGGCTACGACGCCAGCCAGATGGCCGATTTTTTCCAGACGCTGTCGCGGCAGCAGCAGCTGTCGAAGACCGAGGCCATTCCCGATTTTCTGAGCACGCACCCCAACCCCGAGGACCGGTACAACACCGTGCACCAGCTGGCCGACCAGTGGAAGCAGGCCAACGGCAACCCCAAGCTGGCCGTGAACCGCGACCAGTACCTGCGCCTCATCGACGGCCTGGTGTACGGCGACGACCCCAAGCAGGGCTTCGTGGAAAACAGCGTGTTTTACCACCCCGAGCTGAAGTTTCGCTTTCCCATTCCGGCGGGCTGGAAGTCGCAGAACTCGCCTTCCCAGTTCCAAATGGCCGACCCTGCCGGCAAGGGCCTGCTCATCTTGCTGCCCGCCCCCGGCACCACCCCGGAGGAAGCCGCCCAGGCCGTGGCCAAGCAAATGAGCCTGCAAGCCACCGAAGCCCCGCGCCGCACCACCATCAACGGCTTCCCGGCCCTGGTGTTTGTGGCCGACCAGGTGCAGCAGGACCAGCAAACCGGCCAGCAGGTGGCCGGCGTGCGGGTCTTGGGCCACATCATTCAGGACGGCAAAAGCCTGTATGCCTTGCTGGGCGTATCGGCGCCAGCCGACTTTCCCACCTACGCGGCCCAGTTCAGCAGCGTGGCCGAAGGCTTCCAGCGCCTCACCGAGCCCGACAAGCTCAACCGCCAGCCCGAGCGCATCCGCATCGTGAAACTCAAGCTGCGCAGCAACCTGCAGCAGGCCTTCGCCGCCAACGGCGTGCCCGAAAAACGCTACGAAGAGTTGGCCATCCTCAACGGCATGCCGCTCAACGAGCAGGTCAATGCCGGGTCCCTCATCAAGATAGTCGGCAAATAAGTGGCACTACTTTGGATTAAGCGGCCGTAAGCAGCCCGCGTAACTCTGTTTCGGGGGCTGCGTTTGCAAGCTCGGCCGCCACCCAACTGGCGACCCCATTTTTTACTTTTTATTCCCATGGCTATTCATACTTCCCGAGGGCTGCGCACGGGTGCCGCCCTTCTGCTCCTGCTTCCCCTGGCCAGCATTTCCAGTGTCCGCAACTGGGCCGAGAGCTTTCCGGCCGCTACCGCTACGCCCACGGCTCCCGCCGCCCGCCCCCTACAGGGCGCCAAGCCCGACCCGGCCGTTATTGCCCAGTTTGGCTTGTATAATAACGCCAAGCTGCAAAGCCTCATCACGGCCAAGGGCAAGCAGATGACGGCCATCTCGGACCGCCCCGGCGACTACGGTTTCACGGTGGTCGATTCGCCCATCATCAACGCCTTTGCTACGCCCGACGGCCACGTGTATTTCACGCGCGGCATCATGGCCCACTTCAACAACGAAGCCCAGTTTGCTGGCGTGCTGGGCCATGAGTTGGGCCACATCACGGCGCAGCACGGCAAAAAGCAGAGCCGCAACAACACCGTCGCCGGCATCGGCATGCTGCTCGGCTCCATCATCGCGCCGCGCGTGATGCAGTCGGTGGGCGGCATTGTGCAGCAGGGCGTGGGCTTGTGGATGTTGAAATACAGCCGCGGCGACGAGAACGAGGCCGACCAATTGGGGGTGAAATACTCCACCAAAATCGGCTACGACGCCAGCTACATGGCCGATTTCTTCCAGACGCTGCAGCGCACCGAGGCCCAGAGCGGCAGCAGCATCCCCACCTTCCTCAGCAGCCACCCCAACTCGGCTGACCGCTACACCCGCGTGAAGCAGCTGGCCGCCCAGGCCAAGCAAAGCGCCGGCCGCAGCACCTTCGCCGTGAACCGCGACCAGTACCTGCGCTCCATCGAGGGCCTGACCTTCGGCGAAGACCCACGCCAGGGCTTTGTGGAGAGCGGCGTGTTCTACCACCCCGATTTGAAGTTCCGTTTCCCCATCCCCTCGGGCTGGAAGTCGAATAACTCGCCCGAAACGTTCCAGATGCAGGAGCCTAACGGCAAGGCGATGCTGGTGTTCCTCGGCGCCTCGGGCAACTCGCTCGATGCCGCCGCCCAAAGCCTGGCCAAATCCATCGGCGTGGCCAACGCCCAAGCCCAGAAAACGACCATCAACGGCTTCCCGGCCCTCGTATTTGAAGGCGACCAGCAGGCGCAGGACCAACAGAGCACGCCGGCCCACGTGCTGGCCCAGCTCATCCAGGACGGCAACAGCATCTACGCCTTCGTGGGCCTGGCCGCGTCGGGCTCGTTCGGCACCTACGCGCCGCAGTTTCAGCGCGCCGCCCAGGGCTACGCCCGCCTCACCGAAGCCGATAAGCTGAATCGCCAGCCCGAGCACATCCACATCCGCACCGCCACCGGCACCCAAACGCTGGCTTCGGCCTTGGCCTCGGCTGGCGTGCCGAGCAAGCGTTACGAAGAAATGGCCATTCTCAACGGCATGAAAACGACGGATAAGCTGCCAAAGGGCATGTTGTATAAGGTGGTGGGCCGCTGATTCTAGGGATGGGCAAATATGAATTGCTTCACGCTTAGCGTGATGTTCCTTGGGCTAGTTTGAAGCCTTCGTGACAACAAAATGCCTCCCAGTCGGCTGCTGTCCTCTTGAATCCTTTCCATATCTCCCTCCTCACGGTATGCAATTTCTACCGCACTGACGTACCAAAGTTTATCGCTCTGCGTGGAGTCTGCAAAAACTTGCTTTTGCGTCATAGGCCAACTATTAGCCATGATATTAAAATCCAGCTTGTGTTGTCGCATGTTGATGGCCAAGTCAGGGTGAATGCTTTTCAGATTATCAATCAGGGTTAAAGTGTCATTGATTGGACAAGGAATGAAATAATCGAAGCTGGTATGATTTCTTGAGCCGTCAACAACCAAAATTCCCGTCTTTGTAATCCTACCACTCTTGGAAGTGCAGCCAATCGCGAGAGCGAGAAGTAAGAATAAAGCCTGCTTCATTTTCATGAAGGCAAGGTATTAAA
Organism: Hymenobacter monticola; assembly: GCF_022811645.1. Lineage (NCBI taxonomy): Bacteria > Pseudomonadati > Bacteroidota > Cytophagia > Cytophagales > Hymenobacteraceae > Hymenobacter > Hymenobacter monticola. The sequence continues at coordinate 5,081,062 of NZ_CP094534.1, forward strand.
CCAAAAGTGCCCCGACCTTACCTGGTCGGGGCACTTTTGGTTTCCAAGCATCATGAACTGAGAAAAACAGCCGTCAATTACACGTTAAACCGGAAGTGCATGATGTCGCCGTCTTGCACCACGTAGTCTTTGCCTTCCACGGCCATTTTGCCGGCTTCTTTGATTTTTACCTCGGTCTTATATTCCTGGTAATCGGGCAGCTTGATGACCTCGGCGCGGATGAAGCCCTTCTCGAAATCGGAGTGGATGACGCCGGCCGCGGCGGGTGCTTTGTCGCCGCGATGGATGGTCCAGGCGCGTACTTCCTGCACGCCGGCGGTGAAGTAGGTAATCAGGTTCAGCAGCTCGTAGCTGGCCCGGATGAGCTTGTTCAGGCCCGACTCGGTGAGGCCGTATTCGCCCAGGAACATGGCTTTTTCCTCGGGGTCTTCCATCTCGGCAATCTGCGCTTCGATGGCGGCCGACACCAGTACCACCTGGGCGCCTTCGGCTTTCACGTGCTCGCGCAGGGCCGTCACGTGGTTGTTGCCGTTGCTGGCAATGCTGGCCTCGTCCACGTTGGCCACGTAAATCACGGGCTTGATGGTGAGCAGTTGCAGGTCGGCAATGGCTTCGAGGTCGTCGGCCGAGGCGTCCACGGCGCGGGCGTTCTGGCCGGCTTCGAGGGCAGCTTTGAATTTCTGCAGCGACACCACTTCCTTCTTGGCCACGGCGTCGCCGGCCTTGGCGCTGCGCTCCGATTTCTGCAGCTTCTTCTCGACGCTTTCCAGGTCCTTGAGCTGCAGCTCGGTATCAATAACGTCTTTGTCGAACACGGGGTCGACGCCGCCGGCCACGTGCACGATGTTGGGGTCGTCGAAGCAGCGCACCACGTGAATGATGGCGTCCACCTCGCGGATGTTGGCCAGGAATTTATTGCCCAGGCCCTCGCCCTTGCTGGCGCCCTTCACGAGGCCGGCGATGTCGACAAACTCGATGATGGTGGGCAGCACGCGCTTGGGGTTCACCAGCGCTTCCAGGATTTGCAGGCGCTCATCGGGCACGGTGATGACGCCCACGTTGGGCTCGATGGTGCAGAACGGGTAGTTGGCCGATTCGGCCTTGGCGTTCGAGAGTGCGTTGAAAAGGGTGGATTTACCGACGTTCGGCAAGCCGACGATACCGCAGCGGAGGCCCATTTATGTAGGGTTGAGTGTTGAATGTTGAGTGTTGAATTGCGGGCAATTCGGCCGCAAAGGTACGGCTTGCGGCAATGGCATCAGGCAAAAAAAGAACGTCATGCTGAGCGAAGTCGAAGCATCTCTACCGCAGCAGCAATCAAATTACTTGCGCGGTAGAGACGCTTCGACTTCGCTCAGCATGACGTTTTTGCAGCGCCGTTGGCCCAAGAAGACGCCTTAGTAGCTGTCGTCGCTGCGGTTGGGGTCGAAGGCGGGGCGTTCGGTTTCGCGGCGGGGCTGGTCCCGGTCGTCGTACTCGCGGGGGCGGTCGAGTTCGGCCACCTCCTCGGGGCTCAGCAGCTCTTCGCGCACGTAGTCCACGGCGTCCTGCAGGGCATCCACAAATTTCATGAAATCCTCCTTATAGAGGAAAATCTTGTGCTTTTCGTACGAAACGGAGTCGTCGCCGTTCTGGCGGCGCTTGCTTTCGGTGATGGTCAGGTAGTAATCCTGGCCGCGGGTGGCTTTCACGTCGAAGAAATACGTGCGCTTGCCGGCCTTAATGCGTTGGGAATAAATCTCTTCCTGGTCGTGACGGTCGTCCACTGGAATTGGGTGGGGTATGAGTGGGAAATAAAATCGGTCGGTTGGTTGGAAAGGCTAACTTACGAAATGTGCGGTAAAGATAAACGCCGGGCGCGGGGCCGGTGTTGGGGTCGGGAACGAAGAAGAAAACAGTCATGCTGAGCGCAGCCGAAGCATCTCTACTGCGCAACGTAATTCAATCAACAGGATTACTTGCGCGGTAGAGATGCTTCGGCTGCGCTCAGCATGACGTTCTTTACAATAGAAAAAACACTCGCCCACCCCATGCCCCTCGACCTCGCTTCCATCCGTTCCTTCGAGAACCTTGAGTTTCTGGCCCGCCAGCTGGTAGACGGGTTCATCACCGGCCTGCACCAGTCGCCCTACCACGGCTTTTCGGTGGAATTTTCGGAGCACCGCCTCTACAACCCCGGCGAGAGCACCCGGCACATCGACTGGAAGGTATTTGCCCGCACCGACAAGCTGTTCGTGAAGCGTTATGAAGAGGAAACCAACCTGCGCGCCCACCTGCTGCTCGACGTGAGCCCCAGCATGTACTACCCCGCGCCGGGTCACGACAAGCTCAAATTCAGCATTTTGGCTTCGGCGGCGCTCACCACGCTGCTCACCCGCCAGCGCGACGCCGTGGGCCTCGTCACCTTCGCCGATACCATTGAGCTGCAAACCCCGGTGCGCTCCACCAGCACCCACCGCCACACCCTGCTGCTGGCCCTGCAGCAGCTGCTGGAACGCCCGCCCGCGCCCAAATCGGGCCGGGGCACCGACGTGGCTGGCACCATCCACGCCATTGCCCAGCAGATTCCCAAACGCTCGCTCGTCATCGTGTTCAGCGACATGCTGGGGCGCGGCGCGGCCGAGCAGGAGGCGGCCCTGGCGGCGCTGCAGCACCTCAAGCACCAGCACCACGAGGTGCTGTTATTCCACATCCTCGACCGCACCACCGAGGCCAACTTCGATTTTGCCGAGCGGCCCTACATCTTCGAAGACGTGGAAACCGGCCTCGAAATCAAGCTGCAGCCTTCGCAAATCAAAGAGCAATATCAAGCGGCCATGACGGCTTACGAGCAGGAACTGGCCCAGCGCTGCGGCCAATTGCGCATCGACTTCGTGCCCGTGGACGTGCGCGAGCCGTTCGAGAAAGTGCTGTATGCCTACCTGGTGAAGCGCGGCAAGGTGCGCTAAAAGAACGAGTACCCCGAAGCTCTGCTTCGGCTCGCGTCTGAGTCGTTCAACGACCGAAGCGGGGCTTCGGGGTACTCGGCCCATTTTTCATTCATTTCCTCTTTTCCCGTGTTCGTTCTCCGCCTCGTTCTCATTTTCACGGTTTCGCTGCTGGTGTTTGCGCCCATCACCGGCTACATCGCCTATAATTACGGGCGCTCGTTCTGGCGGTGGTTTGCATTTGGGATGGTAGTGCCGTTTTTCTCCGTATTTGTAGCGCTGTTTGTAGCCATGCGCCAGCGGGCAGCCGAAGAGAAAGCGGAAGGCCGGCGGCGATAGGAGGCGCGAGGGGGGGTTGAAATCCAGAAGGCGCGGAAACGCCCCGGAAGCCAACTGCCCGCCGCTTGTTTTACTTTCGCGGCGGCGCCGTTGCCGTTTTGCTTACCCTCTTCCCCTTTTTATGTACCAAACGCTGCTCGTTCTTCACTCTTGGTCCCGCTGGTTTGTGGTCATTTTTGGCCTCATTGCCGTGTTTCGCGCCTACACAGGCTACTCCGGCCGCCGGCCCTTCGTGAGCGCCGACAACGGGATGAGCGCCGCCTTTTCGGGCTTTATGTGGCTGCAGGTGCTCATCGGCTTCGGGTTGTATTTCGGCCTCAGCCCCTGGGGACTGAACGCCATGAAGCAGGCCGGCGCCATGCAGGACCCCACCAAGCGCTTCTTCGGCATGGAGCACGTGGCCGTGATGATACTGGCCGCCATTGTGGCCCAGGTGGGCCGCATTGCCGTGAAGAAAACCGCCGACAGCACCCAGAAGCACCGCAAGGCGCTGCTGTATTTCGGCGTGGCGCTGCTGCTTGTGCTGCTCATGATTCCGTGGGGCATCTGGAATCCGGCGCGGCCGTTGTTTCGTTTCGGGTTTTAAGTCTTAAGTTTGAACTGCTGCGTAGTTCGCGCAGCCCCACTTGCTATTTTGCCCGGTTCCTTTTTTCTAGCCTGCCCGTGCCTGCCGCGCCAAAACGAGCCTATTCCGTAGAGGACTTTTCCGACCTCATAAACACGCGCCTGCAAAAGCTGGAAAGCAAGCGCGAGGCCCAGCAGCGCTACGGCAGCCTGCTGGCCGTGCTGCGCCAGCAGGTGGACTCCTACCGCCTGCGCAAAGGGCCGGGCAAGTAGCCGGCCTTCATTGAATCGACACAAAAAAACCTGCCTGCATTGCTGCAGGCAGGTTTTTTTGTGTCGGGATTGCTGCAATTTAAGCGGCACCAGTAACCGCCTGCTCCGGTCCGACCTCCTAGGGCGGTCGGACCGGAGCAGGCGGTGCCTAAATGCCCTGGCCGCCCGATACCTCGATGCGCTGGGCATTGACCCAGCCGGCCTCCGGGGTGCAGAGGAAGGCCACCACCGGGCCAATGTCGGTGGGCAGGCCCACGCGCCCCAGGGCGGTGAGGCTGGCGATGTGGGCGTTGACGTCCTTATTGTCGCGGGTGCGGCCGCCGCCAAAATCGGTTTCGACTGCGCCGGGGGCTACTACATTGACGCGGATGCGGCGCGGGCCCAGGGCCTTGGCCAGGTAGCGGGTCAGGATTTCTACGCCCCCCTTCATGCTGGCGTAGGCCGACGACAAGTCGTTGGTCATTTTGGTGAGGCCCGACGAGATGTTGACGATGCCGCCGCCGTCGTTGAGCAGCGGCAGGGCCTGCTGCGTCAGGAAATAGGGCCCTTTAAAGTGAATGTTCAGCATGTCGTCGAACTGCTGCACCGAGGTGCTGGCAAAGGGCGCGTAGAGGCCCGTGCCGGCGTTGTTGATGAGGAAATCAAACTTTTCAGCGTTGAACGTGTCGCGCAGGGCGGCCTGCACCTGCTCAAAAAAGCGGGCGAAGCTGCTCACGTCCGACGCATCGAGCTGCAGGGCCACTGCCTTGCGGCCCTGGGCCGTGACTTCGGCCACCACAGCCTCGGCTTCGGCCTGCTGGGTGTGGTAAGTGAGGATGACGTCGAGGCCCTTTTGGGCCAGGTTCAGGGCCATGTCTTTGCCCAGGCCGCGGCTGCCGCCGGTGACGAGGGCGATTTTAGAATTGCTCATCGGGTGTGTTGATTGGGGTGAATGATGAGGCAAAGGTCCGGGGCCGCCGGGCGGTGGTTATGGTGAGTAGTTAAGTTTTAATGGGTGGCCCTACCAGGGCAGCACGCCATCGGTGGCCGACGACATCGTGCCGGTGGGGCCGTCGGCCGGCAGCAGGGCCAGGCGGATGGCCTCGGCGGCGCCCTGCGCGGGGGTGTCGGCGCCGGCAAAGCCATTGAGGTCGGTGGCGGTGTAGCCGGGGGCGGCCGAATTCACTTTGATGGCCGTGTCGCGCAGCTCGTAGGCCAGCTGCACGGTGAGCATGTTCAGCGCCGCTTTCGAAGCCGAGTAGCCCAGCAGGGCCCAGTCGTGCTGCCCCACGATGGTGAGCGAACCCAGCGGACTCGACACGTTGACGATGCGCCCCGCCGCGGCCTGCTTCACCAGTGGCAAAAATGCCTGGGTGGCGGCCAGTGTGCCGATGAAATTGGTTTGGAGCGCTTGCTCCACGCTGCGCACGTCGGCCGCACCGGGCGAGCCGTCGCCGGGCACGTTGATGCCCGCGTTGTTGACCAGGATGTCGAGGTGGCCTTCTTCGCGCTGCAGCTGGGCGGCGGCCGCGTCGAGCGTGGCCTGGTTGGCTAGGTCCACTTCGAGGAAGCGGACGTCGCCTTCGGCGGCTAGTTCTGCGGCGGCTTGCTGGCCCCTGGCCGCCTGGCGGGCGCCCAGGTATACCCGGCAGCCGGCTTGCAGCAGGCCCCGCACGATTTCGAAGCCGATGCCTTTGTTGCCGCCGGTGACCAGCGCGATTTTCTTGTTTGCCATGTTTCCTGTGGGTTTGAATAAGTACCCCACAAAGGTCCGGCGGCTTAATAGCAGGCAAACTTCGCCAATCAACCCATCTGTTTTAGATTTCAAACATCTTGGCGCCGCCTCAAGCCAATGGAGGCAGGAGCCTGCCCTGCCGCTTGAGTCAATTCAACAATTTCGTGCAACGACGGGCGCGGACAAGCCCCTACCCCGTTAGGTGGGTGCCGTAAGGCCGCGCTACTTACCCGGCCAGGCGCCGGAATTCGCCTGGCGTTTGGCGGGTGTGGCGCTTGAAGAAGGTGCAGAAGTGGGCCACATCGGCGAAGCCCAGGCCATCGGCAACTTCCGAAACGCTCCAGGTGGTTTGCTTCAGCAGGAGGCGGGCTTCCTGCGCCAGGCGGCGGCTAATGAGGGCGGTGGTGGTGTGGCTGGTGGTTTCCTTGAGCACGCGGTTGAGGTGGTTGACATGCACGGCCAGCTGGTCGGCGTAGTCGGCGGCGGTGCGCAGGCGCAGGGGCGGCTGCGGGCTCTGGCGCGGAAACTGCCGCTCCAGCAGCTCCGCAAACTGCGTGGCCACGCGCTCGGCGGCGCTGTGGGTGGCCAGCGGGGACGGCACCGGCTGCAGCTTCTGCACCAAGTGTATCAGCTCCCAGAGGTAGGTGCGCAGCAGGTCGGGCTTGTAGGCGTAGGCGGAGGGCAGCTCGTGCGCCATCTTCTCAAAAATGGCTTCCAGCGCTGCGCAATCGGCCTGGGCCACTTCCCACACCGGGTAGGCACCGGGCCGGAAAATGGGCAGCTCGGCCAGCACCACCCCGGAGCGGGCGGGCAGCAAAAACGCATCATCAAACACGCAGCAGTAGCCGGCCGGCTCGTCGGTGAGCGGCAGCCAGCGGTAGGGCACCTGCGGCGTCACCAGAAACAGGGTATTGGCGCCCACATGCGGGGGTTGGTCGGCGCGCTCCACCTGGCTGGGGCTGCGGCAGAGCGTGATTTTGTAGTAGGCCCGCCGGTTGAAATTCATGGGCGGCGCCCCGCGCAGGTCGGCCAGCGGAAACACGTTGAAGTGCCCCACGCCTTTCCCCATGTCCGGCGGCGGCAACACCCCCACGGCCGACCCGGGCGTAGGGGCGCACGCTTCGTAAAAGGCGGCGAGCGTATTGGGTTTAAGTGGGGTGGCGGTGCGCATTCAGGCGGGCAGGTAAGCGGTGGCCAAAGGAGCAACGGGCTGCCGCGCGTCGGAAGCCGCGGCGGCATCTTTCGCGGCGGTGGCGGCGCGCTCCGCCGCCCACACCTGTTCGCGGTATTGCTTGGGCGTGCAGCCCTGGAAGCGCTTGAAAAACTTGGTGAAGTTGGAAGGGTCGTAGGTGAGGTTGGCGGCCACGTCGGCCACCGAGCGGCGGGGGTCGCGCAGCAGCTGCCGGGCTATTTCCAGGATGCGCTCCTCGAAAAAGTAGCACGGCGAGTGCCCGGTGGCCTCTTTGATGGTGTTGCTCAGGTGCGTGGCGTGAATGCAGAGGATGCCGGCGAAGTCGCGGATTTCGAACATCTCGGTGGCGCGGCCGGCCACGATGTCGGCTAGGTGCCGGTCCACTTCGCGCAGGTAGTCGGCGGTGATTTCATGCCGGCGGGCGAAAAGCGTGGGGGGAAGGGCGGTGGGTTTACGCATGAAGGTAGCACTCGTAATTAAACGACTAGATTTAGGTCTCCTCACCTATTTAACGGCCCTTGTAATCTAAAAGCTGTGTCCAGAAGGTACACCATAGACAATATAATAATACCCGATAACCCCTACTTGTTTCCTAGCATGGACCTCAATATCCGTTGCATGGAGGCAGTGCGGCTCGCGCTGCCAAAAATTCTTTCAGAACTCCCCGCAACGGTCGAATACGATTTGTTTCTCATTCACGGGCCTTACGTGCCCGAGGACTCAGAACCAGCTTATCCCGTCTTTGGCGTGCATTGTCCGGATGAGGAGTCGAGGGCAGCATTGGCTGCGCTCGATTATTGGGAGATGAATGAGCGGGTCAATAATTGGATAACCCAGCTGGGGCAGGCGGAGCTATTACAGCGTGCTTATTTTGTCGACTACGTTGACATGAAGCTATTGGGAAACCAGAAAGTTTATCCCATTCGATGATGCACGCTGCAAGGGTCGACCTCACACTATCGGTTTCAGCCCCGCCGCTCCCCCAGCGGCGGGGCTTTTTCGTGCCCCTTCAAAACAAAATCCTACCTTCGCCCTACCAATCTTCCCTCCCACCCAACCCCCATTTCATGCCCACCCTGCACGACCACGCCCACATCGGCGGCCAACAACTGCGTCCCGAAAGTTTGATGATGAGCTACGGCTACACCCCCGCCTGGAGCGAGGGCGCCATCAAACCCCCTATTTTTCAGACGTCTACCTTCGTCTTCAGCAGCGCCGAGCAGGGCAAAGCATACTTCGAGCTGGCCTACGGCTTGCGCCAAGCCAACCCCGACGAGGAAATGGGCCTCATCTATTCCCGCCTCAACAACCCCAGCCTCGAAATTCTGGAGCACCGCCTCACCCTCTGGGACGGTGCCGAGGACGCGGCCAGCTTCGCCAGCGGCATGGCCGCCATCAGCACCACGCTGCTGGCCCTGCTCAAGCCCGGCGACGTGGTGCTGCACTCCGAGCCCGTGTACGGCGGCTCCGATTTCTTTTTGAAAAACGTGCTGCCCAAGTTCGGCATCACCGCCGTGGGCTTCCGCCCCACCGCCACCCCCGAGGAGCTCACTGCTCAGGTAGCCGGCATTGAGCAGGGCCGCCTGGCCATGATTTTCGTGGAAACGCCCGCCAACCCCACCAACCACCTCGTCGACCTGGAAGCCTGCGCCGCCCTGGCCCGCCAGCACGGCACCCCGGAGCATCCCATCCGCCTGGTGGTCGACAACACCTTCCTTGGTCCGGTTTTCCAGCATCCGCTCAAGCACGGGGCCGACGTGGTGCTGTACTCGGCCACCAAGTTTCTGGGCGGCCATTCCGACCTCATCGCCGGCGCGGCCCTGGCCAGCAAGGCCCTCATGAAGGAGATAAAAGCCATGCGCACCTTCATGGGCACCATGTGCGACCCCAATACCGGCTGGATGCTCATGCGCAGCCTCGAAACCCTGAAGCTGCGCATGGAGCGCGCCGCCCAGTCGGCCCAAACCATTGCCGACTGGCTGCGGCAGCACCCGCTGGTGGCGCGCACCTACTACCTCACGCACCTGGAGCACTGCCCCGCGCAGCAGGACATCTACCGCCGCCACTGCCTCTCGCCCGGCTCCATGATTTCATTCGACATCCGGGGCGGCGAGCCCGAAGCTTTCCGCTTCCTCAACGCCCTGCGCCTCATCAAGCTGGCCGTGAGCCTGGGCGGCACCGAAAGCCTCGCCGAGCACCCCGCCACCATGACGCACTCCGACATCTCGGTGCCCGAGCAGGCCGAAATGGGCATTACCGCCCAGATGATTCGCCTGAGCATTGGCGTGGAGGACCCGCGCGATTTGATGATGGATTTGGAGCAGGCATTCGCGGCCGTGGGCGTGGCGCAGGAGCGGGAGTTGGAACTGGCGTAGCGTTTTTCGCTTGCCGTCTCAATATGCCTTGGTTGGGTTGACAGTACATTGGCAACCCAACCAAGGCATTTGCTTTCTTGCCAATGTTTCGATGATATACTCCAGCGCATCCCATCGTGTGGCCAGAGTCACTGCCTGGCTTTACTTTTTGTCAATAGCAACTATATGTCACGGGCAGGTTGAAAATTTGAAGACAACCTATCCTGGCTTAAAAACACTGGTTTGGGCCCCTGGCAAAACGACTTACGAGAGCTTTGGCCAATGCACTCCCTGCATTTTAGAAACCTATGGTAAGGATGGTCATTTATACACTAAAGCTGTCCAATACACTGATTGTGGAGTTGGTTTCTACAACGAATATTACCCGAACGGCAAGCTAAAAATCACGGGTCAGCACAGGGAAAACGACACTGGCAAATGGAGCGACATCTACGCGCGAGGTTTTTGTTGGGTCAAAACCGGCGAGTGGATTTTCTATTCCGACACGGGCAAGTTCCTTGGCAAGGAGTACTGGAAAGATGGCTTTTTCCTAAAACAAATGCCCGAGTTCTCCTTTAATGAGGCGTGGAAAATTGACCTCGTTCTGGAAGGCAATGTTCTCGAAAAAGATGCCCGCATTAATATGGCTGACATCAATAAATTGACCGTCATACCTTTTTTTAAGAATAAGTCCAACAATAAATCAGCTTACTGTAGCACGCTAACCCTATCTGCAACGGGCAAAACGCAGATACGTGTTGAATTTTCGGAGAACGGGAAATTGGAAACGGATGTCTATTCCCTGCTCCGGGCAAAAGGATATACTGACCCAAGTAAAATCAGCCTTTATATTATAACGACCAATCAAATTGACAAGAAACAAAGCTGGGGACAGTTCCTCAAATTCAAGTGATATGCGTTCAGCGCAGCAAAATGTGTATCAGCAGAAACAAAAAGAGCCAGCCGTCTCCTCATCGGCTGGCTCTTTTTTGTTGCGCAAATCCTGTAGTTGGCGCGGCGAAATGGCAGTAGTGAGTGGTAACCCGTGCTGCAACTTTATGAACCAAAAAAATAACTTGTCCTCCGCAGCGCTACGATTTATCTTAGCTGCTTAACACCTCATTTTCTGCTACTCAACGCTATGATGTTCGACTACTCTACGCACCTGACGGCGGTGGTGGCCGCCGAAGCCCTGGAAAACGCACCCGCGCACGGGGGCGCCCGGGCCCACCACACCTGCCTGGACTGCGGCGCGGCCCTGACCGATAAGTTTTGCGCCCACTGCGGCCAATCGGCCGACACGCACCGCATCACGCTCAAGCACTTACTGCTACACGACTTGCCGCACTCCGTCTGGCACGTCGATAAAGGGCTGGTGTACACCTTTTATCAAATGCTCACACGCCCGGGCCTCACCATCCGGGGGTACCTGGCCGGGCAGCGCACGCGCCTGTTCCGCCCGGTGAGCTACCTGCTGCTGCTGGTGGGCTTCTCGGCGCTGGTGATGTCGGCCTTTCAGGTCGACCTGCAGCAGGCCATGCTGTCGTCGCAGCCCACCGCGGCGGGTTCGCCATCGGTGGGGCTGATGTCGGTGGTGATGGAGCGCTACTTCTCCATCACCATGAAGCACCCCTACCTGATGCAGCTGGTGCTCATGCCGCTCAACAGCGTGGTGGCGTGGTGGCTGCTGCGGCGGGCGGGCTACAACTACGCCGAGATATTGCTGGCCAGCTGCTTCATCGGGGGCACCCTTACTGTCATCAACCTCACCGTGATGCTGCCCGCGCTGCTGGCCGGCAACCCGGCCTTCCTGAAGCTGGCTTCGCAGCTAGTCTTTATCCCGACGCTCGTTTATTCATTCTGGGTGCACGCGCAGCTACTGCAGGCTGCCCCCAAATTCACTGCGGTGCGGCGCTACAGCCGGGCACTGGGCATTTCAGTGCTGCAGATTGTGGTCCTGCTCCTAGCGGCAGTAGTGTGCATTGCCGTGCTCACGGTGCAGGTACTAAACGAGCGCCCGGACCTGCGGCCAAAAGCCGCTTCTAAAAAGCCCTCGGCAGCGGCCACCCGCTAGTCACCTCCAACCGTCTCAAAATCAAATGGGCCGGCCGCTGATGAAGCGGCCGGCTCTTTTTGTGCCATGCACACGCGGCATCGGTTTCCACTGGTGCTTTCACAAAGCGGGCGGCTCAACCCAACTCATCATCCGCCTACTTATGCTGATAGATGCGATGCTGCGGTATTTGACGCACCAGTTGGTACTGCCGGGCAAGGCTGTCGGGCAGCTGCTCGTCGCCATACACCACGTAATACGCCGTCTGCGCCGATTCGCAAGGCAGAAAACAGGGTAGCCCGCGCTGCTCCGCAATATGGTGGGCGCTGAAGCTTTCCCAGGAAAAAGTGATGCTGTGGCCCGCCGGAATCAGCTTTAGCTGCGTTTCCAGGGTTCGATACGCTTTGTTGTTATCGAAAGAGTAGAGCCTTTCAGCGTATGCAACGGGGTTGTCCTTCGCAAATTTGAACCCCAAAACCAGCAGCAGCCCGGTAACTATACCGAACTGCCAGCGGCGCGGATGCCAGTGGGCCGGCACCTGGGCCAGCAGCCAGTAAAGCGTAACCGGCACCAGCGCCAGGGCCAGGCTGAAGTGTCCTATCAAATTGCGCGAAAAGGTGCTGCGGCGCATGCCCAGCGTCGTGGCCACCAGCGCGAACAGCAACAGCGCATAGAACAGGCCGTAAGCAAACCACGCCGTATGGCGCCGGGCCCGCAGCAGCAGCAGCGGCAGCAGCAGGGCCACCACGTAGCTCAGCTGTACGCCCAGCACTTTCGAGCGCGAGAAACAGTAAGTGGCATAACTCCCGAAATTCTGACCCATACCGGGCAAAAACTCCCGGAGCGTTTCCGTCTTGGGGCGCACGTACCCGTTGCTGGCAATGGCAGCCAGCCCCGAAAAGCACAGCGCGGGCAAATAGAACAGATAGACTGCCACCAGAACTGCCACCTGGTAACGCCAGAAGCGCCAGTCCATTTCCCGATGAAGCAGTTGATAGGCGACGCCGAAGGCTAACTGCGCGAGGTGAAAATACAGGAAAGTAGGCACCAACGCATAACCGGCCACGCAGCATACCGCATTGAGCAGCAGCCAGCTGCGGCGCCGGTCGCGCAGGTGGCCGAACAAAGCAATGAAAGCCCCCCAATGCATGAGCGCATACCAGGCGTAGCCGCGGGCCTGGAAGCCGAAACCCCACAACGGGAACTGTAACGCCACCACCAGCGCAACCAGCGCCGAGAGTAGCCGGTGCCGCAGCAGGGGCCGCAGCCAGCCATAAGCCGCCGCCACCGTGGCCAGGTAGGCCACCCCCGACAGCCACCGACCAGTAGCAACCAGGTTGTCGGCGCGGCCAAACAAGGCGCCGTTCATCAAATTGAACAGCAGGTGATTGTTGGGCAGCATATAGTAAGACAGGGTCTGAAACGGTGGCAGCTTCGCGCAGTACAGCGCGGAGAATACCTCGTCGGTGCCGGGTGCTACCTGCGCATTGCCCCAGCCCCAAAGCCCGCCGGCCACTGCGAGCACCGGCAGCAAATACGGCGCATCCGGCCGCCAACTCGGCCGGCGTTGCGTAACCGGGGTCGGAACCGGCGTTTGCTGGCTGTGGTACACCAGATAGCCCAGTCCCAGCACGCACAGCCCCAGCGCCAATAGGCACAGTTGGTTTCCCTGGGCTTTGACCGCAGGCGTAAAGAATCGTCCCGACCAGGATTCAGCGCGGTAAAAGCAGCTATTCAGTCCCAAATACCACTGCCGAAGTGCCGCATAAGAATGGAGCAGGTAGGCGCCTGCTCCCGCCCCGCCCGCAAGCAACACGGCCGCTCCCGGGAGGAAGCGGCCGTGGCTGGAAATTCGAAATGAGGACATTTCGCTATCCGATAGCACCTACTGCCCCAGCACGATGGCGAACACCAGCGGCGCCACGATGGTGGCGTCCGATTCGATGATGAATTTCGGGGTTTTCTCGCCCAGCTTGCCCCAGGTGATTTTCTCGTTGGGCACGGCGCCGGAGTAGCTGCCGTAGCTGGTGGTGGAGTCCGAAATCTGGCAGAAGTAGCCCCACAGCGGCACGTCGTGGCGCTGCAAATCCTGGTGCAGCATGGGCACCACGCAGATGGGGAAGTCGCCGGCAATGCCGCCGCCAATCTGGAAGAAGCCCACTTTGCTCTCCTCGGTGGCGGTGTTGGTGTACCAGTCGGCCAGGTACATCATGTACTGAATGCCCGTCTTCATGGTGTGCACGTTCTTGATGTCGCCCGAAATCACGTGGCCGGCGTAAATGTTGCCGAGCGTGGAGTCTTCCCAGCCGGGGCAGATGATGGGCAGGTTTTTCTCGGCCGCGGCCAGCATCCAGGAGTCTTTGGGGTCAATCTGGTAGTATTGCTCCAGGTCGCCCGACTTCAGAATCTGGTAGAAGAATTCGTGCGGGAAATAGCTCTCGCCGGCCTGGTCGGCCTTTTCCCAATGCTTGAGCACGGTGTGCTCGATGCGGCGCATGGCCTCCTCCTCGGGGATGCAGGTATCGGTCACGCGGTTCATGTGGCGCTTCAGCAGTTCGTGCTCGTCGGCGGCGGTGAGGTCGCGGTAGTGCGGCACCCGCTCGTAGAAATCGTGGGCCACCAGATTGAAGATATCCTCTTCGAGGTTGGCGCCGGTGCAGCTGATAATCTGCACCTTGTCCTGCCGGATGAGCTCGGCCAGCTGGATGCCCAGCTCGGCGGTGCTCATGGCGCCGGCCAGGGTTATCATCATCTTGCCGCCATCGGCGAGGTGCTTGTTATAGCCATCGGCCGCGTCGATGAGGGCGGCGGCGTTGAAGTGGCGAAAGTGGTGGCGGAGGAAGTTGGTTACTTGCATTGTGAGGTAATTAGTTTACGTTAGCCGGGGCCGGAATTTCCAGGTCGCGACAGATTTTGAGAGCTGTTGGGCCTTTTACTTCGGTATGACGCGGCACCGCCGAGACGGTGCGCCGGGCCAGATTCACAAAGACGGAGTGGCTGCCGCCTTCGCGTTTTAATACGCAGCCGTGCTGCTCAAGATGCCGCAGCAGGTCGCGTCGCTTCATCAGGCCGCGGCCAACTGAATGTTCTCGCGAATAACGGCACGCCCAGCCTGCTGCTCTTCGGCCAGTTCCCGGCGAACTTCGAGCACCAGTTCAAGCGCTTCGCGCAGATTGGCGCGAGCTTCTTCCAAGGTTTCGCCCTGTGTGTTTACGCCAGGAATTTCTTCCACGTAGGCGGAATATCCACCATCCGCAACCGGCTCGAAAACAGCCGTAAATTTCAAATACGCTTCCATAAAACCGGGCTTAGGAGGGTTGCTCAATAATCAAGTTATGGTTGGTATAGATGCAGATGTCGGCCGCAATGTGCAGGCCTTCTTCCACCATCTGCCGGGCCGATAAATGTGGCGCGTGCTTCTTAAGCGCCAGCGCGGCGGCTTGCGCATACATGGCGCCCGAGCCGATGGCAGCCACGTCGGAGTCGGGCTCCAGCACGTCGCCGGTGCCGCTCACAATGAGCAGTTCGTCCTTGTCGGCCACCACCATCATGGCTTCGAGCTTGCGCAGGTACTGGTCTTTGCGCCAGTCTTTGGCCAGTTCAATGGCGGCGCGCTTGAGGTTGCCGCCGTAGCTGGTCAGCTTCTCTTCGAAGCGGTCGAGCAGCATAAAGGCATCGGCCGTGGAACCAGCGAAGCCGGTCACCACTTTGCTGTCGCCCAGCTTACGGATTTTGCGCACGTTGTTTTTGGCCACGTGCTTGTCCATGGTGGCCTGGCCGTCGGCCCCCACGGCGATTTCGCCGTTGTGCCGGATGCCGAGTACGGTCGTAGAACGGATTCTGGTCATGTTTCTGGTATTCTGTAAAGGGTATTCGGTAGTCGGAATCCTAACAAAAGATGATTGGGTAGTCGATAGCCAGGCGCTACGGTCTGACTACTGACTACCCAATACTGACTACTCAAAAAAGACTCAAATCATCAGGCGCATGGGGTCTTCCAGCAGGCTTTTCAGCGTTTGCAGGAAGGCTGCGCCGGTGGCACCGTCCACCACGCGGTGGTCGCAGCTCAGCGTCACCTTCATGATGTTGCCAATGGCGAGCGCGCCCTCCTTCACAATGGCGGTTTGCTTGATGCCGCCCACGGCTAGGATGCAGGCATCCGGCGGGTTGATGATGGCCGTGAATTCATCAATGCCGAACATGCCCAGGTTCGAGATGGTGAAGGTGCTGCCCTCCCACTCGGCGGGCTGCAGCTTCTTCGATTTGGCTTTGCCGGCCAGCTCTTTCACCTCGTTGGCGATGGTAGCCAGGCCCTTGCCATCGGCGTTGCGCACTACGGGCACCAGCAGACCTTCGTCCACAGCCACGGCCACGCCGATGTTGATGACCTTGTTCTGCCGAATACGGTCGCCTAGCCAAGAGGAGTTCACGGCCGGGTGCGAGCGCAGGGCAATGGCCGCCGACTTAATCACGAGGTCGTTGAAGCTCAGCTTCACCGGCGACAGTTCGTTGAGCTTCACGCGGGCTTCCATGGCCTTGTCCATGTTGATTTCCATCGTGAGATAGAAATGCGGGGCCGTGAACAGGCTCTCGGACAGGCGCTTGGCAATCACCTTGCGCATCTGCGACACGGGCGTGTCGGTGTACGTATCGGTCGAGGCTGGGGCGCTGGCGGCCGGGGCCGGAGCCGCGGCGGGGGCAGCAGCTTGCGGGGCAGCGGCCGGCGTGGCGGCGGGTGCAGGTGCGGCAGCCGGAGCAGCTTGCGTGGCCGGAGCGGCAGCCGTGCCAGGCTGGAAGTTCTCCACGTCGCGCTGCACGATGCGGCCGTTGTCGCCGCTGCCCACTACCTGGGCCAGGTTGATGCCTTTCTCTTTCGCAATGCTCTTGGCCAGCGGCGAGGCCAGGATGCGGCCGTTGTTGGCCGGCGCAGCAGCTTGGGCAGCCGGCGCTTCGGCAGCAGCGGCCGGCGCTGCGGCGGCTTCGGTAGCAGCGGGCGCGGCCGGAGCTGCAGCGGGGGCCGAGCCACCACCGAGCAGGGCCTGGATGTCGGCGCCTTCTTCGCCGATGATGGCAAGGATGCCGTCCACAGCCACGGCTTCACCGGCTTTGGGGCCGGTGTAGAGCAGGGTGCCGTCTTCGTAGTTTTCCAGCTCCATCGTGGCTTTGTCGGTTTCGACTTCGGCCAGGATGTCGCCCGATTTCACTTTGTCGCCCACGTTTTTCAGCCAGGAAGCAATGGTGCCTTCCGTCATCGTGTCGCTCATCTTGGGCATGCGCACCACGGTGGCTTTCTTGCCATTGGCGGGCGCGGCCGGGGCTGCGGGCGCTGCGGCAGGGGCCGGCGCGGGAGCCGGAGCAGGTGCGGGAGCACCTTCAGGGGCTTTAGGTGCCTCGGCGGCGGGGGCCGGGGCGGGGGCTTCGGCAGCGGCCGGAGCCGGGGCAGCGCCACCGCTCTGGCCGTTCAGCAGGCCGGAAATGTCTTCGCCTTCTTTGCCTACGATGGCCAGGATACCGTCAACCGGCACGGCGTCCTTCTCTTTCGGGCCGATGTAGAGCAGGGTGCCATCTTCGTAGTTTTCCAGTTCCATGGTGGCTTTGTCGGTTTCGACTTCGGCCAGGATATCCCCGGATTTAACTTTATCACCCACCTTTTTGAGCCAGGCCGCGATGACGCCTTCGGTCATCGTGTCGCTCATTTTGGGCATTTTTATGATTTCGGCCATCAGTATAGAAGCGCTAGAGTTGAGAAGGCCAAAATTAGCCTGAAAAGTTGGTCAGGCAATGTTTACCCATTGTCCGGCAATTCCAGAATGTTGTAGCGAATTGCCTAAACGCAATGACGCACTTTTTTGCAATTCTCGCGGCCATTCAGCCCGCCGCCTGCAAATGTGCTACGTCCAGGAAGTTCTTAATGGTGAACATCGAGCCCGTGTACTCCAGCTTGTACAGGCATAAGTTGCTGTGTTCAAATCCTTCCATGCAGCTGAGGGGGTAATTGAGCAGCTGGCAGAGCATAACGCGCAGGGCCCGGCCGTGCATACACACCAGCACGGTCTGCTCGTCATCGCGGGCCTTGAGCAGCTCAATGAACGGGCGCTGGCGGGCGGCTACTTCCGCCGGGCTTTCGCCGCCGGTCAGGCGGGCGTTGTCGTCGCCGGCCATCCAGCCGGCCAGCACCTGCCGGTACTCGGCGTCCTCCTCCATGGTGATGCGCGTGCCCTCGCGCACGCCCCAGCTGATTTCGTTGAGGCCGGCGTGGGCTTCGTGGGGCAGGCCCAGGTCGAGGAACTGCTGCACTGATTCGTGGGTGCGGCGTAGCGTGGAGGTGTACACCTTATCGAACGGCACGTGGCCGTAGGCGGCAAAAAACTGCGCGGCCTGGCGCCGGCCGGTGTCGTTCAGGCTCGAATCGACGCCGCTACCCTGCACGATGCCGCGCACGTTGAAATCGGTCTGGCCGTGGCGCAGCAGGAAAATGGTCCGGGGCCTCACGTTGCGTGTAGTTTTGCGTGACAATTCGGTCAACAATCCCTCAAAGTACGGGGATTGTTTCTAGTGGTTAATGATTAACGATTGGTGATTAATGGTCTGCCAAAGGAATAATTGCTGGGCACACCACCTTCACTATCTCTGCTTAATCGTTAACCACTAAGCATTAATCACTAAAAAAATGACCCTGGAAGAAGTACAGCAGTGGACCAATTCGCGCCCGAACCTGGCCCATGCCCTCGGCATTGAAATCACGGCCGTGGCCGACGACCACCTCGAAGGCCGCATGCCCGTCGACGGCCGCACCCACCAGCCCATGGGGCTGTTGCACGGCGGCGCCTCGGTGGCCCTGGCCGAAACCCTGGGTAGCGTGGCCGCCGCCCTGCGCGTGGACCGCAGCAAGCAGGCCTGTGTAGGCCTGGAAATCAACGCCAACCATATTAAGGGCGTGCGCGAGGGCTGGGTGCGGGGCCGGGCCACGCCGGTGCACATCGGCCGCAGCACGCAGGTCTGGGAAATCCGCATCACGCACGAAGAAACCGGGGCGTTGGTGTGCCTCAGCCGCATCACCATGGCCGTGATTGACCTGCCGGGCGCCAACGCCAAAACCGCCTGATGCCCACGCCCGAACTTCGCCAGCTGCGCTGGCCCGCTACTGCCGCTGGCCTCGACACGCTGGGCCGCCTGCGCCACTTGGCAGCCGGGGCCCTGCGCACGGGTCGCCCGCTGGCGCTGTGGCGCGAGCCAGACGCTGCCCAGCCGCGCCTGTTGGTGGCCCGCTCTTTGGAGGCTTCCTTCACGGGTTTGCCGCCCGCGCTCGAGGCCCAGGCGCCGGCCGGCTTTGCCTTCTTTCCCTTCCGCGACTCCGACCACAACCCCGCCCTTTTTCTGCCCGCCGACGTGCGCTACGACGCGGCCGAGCCGGACGTGGTGGCGGTGTCGGCTGCGGCCAATGACATTGTGCCCGGCCTGGCGGCCTGGTTGGCGGCCCCTGCGGTAGAAACCCTGAGCTGGCACCGCAGCCAACAGCCCGCGCCGCACACCGCCACCGAGGCGGAGTACATGCGTTTGGTGAGCGAAGGGGTGGCCGCCATCGAAACCCGCGAGGTGGTGAAGGTGGTGACGTCGCGGGCGGCGCGGCGGCCGCTGCCGGCGGGGTTCGACGCGTTTGCGGCGTTTGCGAAATTGCTGGCGAAGTACCCGCGGGCGTTTGTGTCGCTGGTGAGTGTGCCAGGCGTGGGCACCTGGCTGGGCGCCACGCCCGAGGTGCTGGCCGAGGTAACGGCCGACGGCACGTTTCGAACCATGGCGCTGGCCGGCACCCAGCCGCTGGCGCCCGGCATGCTGCCCCAGCAGGCCATCTGGCGGCAGAAGGAGATTGAGGAGCAGGCCCTGGTGGCGCGCTACATCGTGAGCTGCTTCAAGCAGCTGCGGCTGCGCGAGTACCACGAAACCGGCCCGCGCACGGCCATTGCCGGGCAGCTGCTGCACCTGCGTACCGATTTTGAGGTGAACCTCAACAACGTGCCTTTCCCTAACCTGGGCACCGACATGCTGCGCCTGCTGCACCCCACCTCCGCGGTGGGCGGTATGCCCCGGCAAGCGGCCATGAATTTTATTCAAGAACATGAAGGCTACGACCGGGCCTACTACAGCGGCTTTCTGGGCCCCGTAAACGTGGCCGCGCCCGGCGTGGCCCGCCTCTACGTGAACCTGCGCTGCCTGCAGCTGCGCCCCGACGAAGCCGTGCTCTACGCCGGCACCGGCCTCACCGTCGACTCAGACCCGGAGCGCGAGTGGCAGGAAACCCAAATGAAATTGCAAACCGTAAGCGCTGTGCTTCAGTGAGCAGCTATCAGTGAGCAGTGAACAGCCCTACCAAAGCGTAAGTCAATGCTGTTCAAATTGCTCCTACGCACTGTTAACTGCTCACCATTAACTGATAACTGATTTTATGCAGGCCGTTCATAACATCGCCGAAATCTGCGCCCGTCACGGCATTACCGATGTGGTGCTTTCGCCGGGCTCGCGCTCGGCGCCGCTCACGCTGGCCTTTGCCCGCCACCCCGGCTTGAAGGTGCGCGTGGTGCCCGATGAGCGGGCAGCGGCCTTTATCGGCTTGGGCATTGCACAGGCGCAGCGGCGGGCGGTGGCGCTGGTGTGTACCTCCGGCACGGCCGGGCTGAACTACGCGCCCGCCGTGGCCGAGGCCTTTTTTCAGCGCATTCCGCTGGTGGTTTTCACCGCCGACCGGCCGCCGGAATGGATAGACCAACTCGATGGGCAAACCATTCGGCAGCGCAACCTTTACGGCGCGCACGCCAAGGGAGAGTTCGAGTTTCCGGTGGATACCACGCACGCCGACGCCAAGTGGCATGCGGCGCGCATCGTGAACGAGGCCATCAACCTGGCGCAGGCCGCACCGGCCGGGCCAGTGCAGGTGAACGTGCCGCTACGGGAGCCGTTTTACCCAAAGGCGGGCGAGGAAATTCAATACGAGCAGGACGTAAAAATCACACTGGAAGCCACGCCCGAGCCGGTGTTGCCGACCATAGAAGCGGCAGCCTTTCTAGGCGAAATAGAAGCGGCCAAAAAGGTGCTGGTGGTAGCGGGCCAGCATCCGGCCAACCCGGAAGTGCAGGCAACTTTGGTCGCCTTTGCTACGGCCGTCGGCGCTGTGGTGGTGGGCGATACCATTGCCAATCTGTTGCCACTAGGTGACTTGGTGATTGGGCAGCAAGATGTGTTTCTGGCCGGCATGACTAAAGAGGCGCGGGAAGAACTGCGGCCCGATTTGCTTATTACCTACGGGCAGTCGCTAATTTCCAAAAGCCTGAAACTGTTTCTGCGCGATGCTGCGCCGGCTGCGCATTGGCATATCTTGGCCCACGGCGAAGCGGCTGACACGTTTCGGTCGCTTACGCGCGTCATCCGTGTAGAGCCCGCCGGTTTCTTCCATCAGTTGTCGGTCTTGAAAACTGGTGAGGGCATAACCACTGGAGGTTCGAATCCGCCCTTCTCTGCAAATCAGCCTACTTCTACAGAACGGGGTTTGAGCTCAAATTCCGTCGGAAGCGCAGATGCACAAGGCCATACAGGTTCGAGTCCAAGTGGCCCCACCGTAACCTGGCAACAAGCTAACGCTGCAGCTGTCGAGTTTCTGATGAAGTTCTTTGCTGCCGAAACCCAGCCTTTCAACGAATTTTCGGCCTTCCGGCAAGTATTAACAACGCTGCCATTCTATGCTGCCCTGCACCTCGCCAACAGCATGGCCGTGCGCTACGCCAATATATTGGGCCTGCCCAAGGACCGGGAAATCGAGGTGTTTGCCAACCGCGGCACCAGCGGCATCGACGGTTGCACCAGCACCGCTGTGGGCGCGGCGCTGGCCCAGCCCGAGCGGCCGGTGGTGCTGCTAACCGGCGACGTCGCGTTTTTCTACGACCGCAACGCCTTCTGGCACAACTACCCCACCCCTCACCTGCGCGTGGTGCTGTTCAACAACCACGGCGGGGGTATTTTCCGCCTCATCGACGGGCCGCGCCAGCAGCCGGAGCTGGAGGAGTTTTTTGAGACGCGCCAATTGCTGACGGCGGAGAATACGGCCAAGGATTTCAACCTGCGATACTTCCCGGTTTCATCATTTAAAGAACTTCAAGCCGCGCTGCCGGTTTTCTTTGCAGCCGAAACCGGCGCGGCCATTCTGGAAGTCTTCACGGACTCGAAGACCAACGCGGCGTTTTTTGAAGAATACCGTAGTGCGGTGAAGGCTGCCTTTTCGTAATTGTCATGCTGACGAAGGAAGCATCTTATCACGGCTGCTTTCGTCGGATTTAGTAAACCCAGCGGCGCGGACGTGATAAGATTCTTCGCTGTGCTCAGAATGACAACGTTCTATGACCGAACCCATTCAGTGGACCCCGATTAAGGAGTTCAAAGAAATTCTCTTCTCGCAGTTTGGCGGCATCGCCAAAATCAGCATCAACCGGCCGCAGGTGCACAACGCCTTCACGCCGCTCACGGTGCAGGAAATGATTGATGCCATGCGCATCTGCCAAGACCGTACCGACATCGGCGTCATCATCCTCACGGGTGAGGGCGGCCGGGCCTTCTGCTCGGGCGGCGACCAGAGCGTGCGCGGCCACGGCGGCTACGTGGGCGAGGACACCGTGCCCCGCCTCAACGTGCTGGAATTGCAAAAAATCATCCGCTCCATCCCCAAGCCCGTGGTGGCCATGGTGGCGGGCTGGGCCATCGGCGGCGGCCACGTGCTGCACGTGGTGTGCGACCTGACCGTGGCGGCCGAAAACGCCCGCTTCGGTCAGACCGGCCCCAACGTGGGCTCGTTCGACGGCGGCTTTGGTGCGTCTTACCTGGCGCGCATCGTGGGCCAGAAGAAGGCCCGCGAAATCTGGTACCTCTGCGACCAGTACGACGCCCAGGAAGCCCGCGAAATGGGTCTGGTAAACAAAGTGGTGCCGCTCGACCAGCTAGAAGCCACCACCGTGGCTTGGTGCCAGAAGATTCTGCAGAAGAGCCCCTTGGCGCTGCGCATGCTGAAATCGAGCTTCAACGCGGAGCTGGACGGGCAGGCCGGTATTCAGGAGCTGGCCGGTAACGCCACGTTGCTTTACTACCTGAGCGACGAGGCCAAGGAAGGCCGCAACGCCTACATGGAAAAGCGCCAGCCCGACTTCTCGAAGTTTCCCAAGTTTCCGTAAGGCACGTTGTGACTCTGATGTAATTTTTAAGGGTACAAGCCATGTCTGAACGTCATGCTGAGCTTGTCGAGGCATCTCTACCGCTCTAGTAACTTTATTTACTACAGCGGTAGAGATGCCTCGACAAGCTCAGCATGACGTTTTTATATACTCTACCGTTTTGAGCTAGTTGAATACCAGCCTCAATACAGTTGAGTCAGAGTCAATTGGCATTTAGATTAGATTTAATTTATTAATATCACAAGATTATGGCTTTATAATTATTAACTCTTCAAAACTGATACCTTGCTGCGGCCAAGTCTACCCTAAAATCTATCCACTTGGCAGCGCTTTATGAAAAAAACTTTACTGTTGCTGGGGGGCCTGCTGTGCCTGTCTCCCACCCTGCGGGCCCAGACCGCGCCGCGGCTGGCCGTGAGCGAGGAAACGCCTTACGCGGCCGACTTCGCCCAAGCCTACAAACGCTACCCTCTGGTGCCGCGCGGCGTGCTCGAAGCCGTGGCTTACACGCAAACGCACATCCGCCACATCACGCCCAAAGACCCAACCAGCTGCACGGGCATGCCGCTGCCCTGGGGCGTGATGGGGCTTTTCGACAATGGCAAGGGCTACTTTCGCGAGAACCTGCGCCTCGTTGCCAAGCTTTCGGGCCTGAGCGAGGAAGCCATCAAGAACGCCCCAGCCAGCAACATCATGGCTTATGCGGCGGCTTATTCGCAGCTGGCGGCCGAGCGCAAGCTGTCGGCCACTGTGTCGGCCGAACACCTCCCCGTTCTGCTGGCTCTGAGCGAATTGCCGCTGGCCAAGGACGTCGTGAGCACCTTTGCGCTCGATTCGCACCTTTACAGCGTGCTCACGTTTCTGACGCAGCCCGAGAACCAGCTGCGCTACCGCTTCCCGGATTACCACCTCGATTTGCGCGCCATCTTCGGGGCTAATTACGACGTGCTGAGCGCCGGCACGGCCCAGGTGGCGCCCGACCACGTGCAGGCGCAGGGGCGGGCGTTCAACCCGGCCAGCTCTACTTATGCGGTGGTGGCGTCGTCGGACTACGGCCCGGCCATTAGCGACCTGACCACCTGCAACTACAGCTCGCGGAGTGGAGTAGCCGTCACACACTACGCCATCCATACAGTGCAGGGCACGTACGCGGGCTGCATTTCGTGGTTCAAGAACTGCTCGGCCAACGTGTCGGCGCACTACGTGGTGCGCTCCAGCGACGGGCAGATAACCCAGATGGTGACCGAGGCCAACAAGGCCTGGCACATTGGCTCGGAAAACCCTTACACCATTGGTACCGAGCACGAAGGCTACGTGGACGATGCTTCGTGGTACACCTCGGCCATGTACAGCAGCTCGGCGGCGCTGGCGCGCGACATTGTGGGCAGCGGCTATGGCATCAGCGGGTTGCGCACGTTTTACGGGGCGGCCACCACGGGCACGTTCAGTACAGGGGCCTGCGTAAAAATCAAAGGCCACCAGCACTTTCCCAACCAAACCCACACCGACCCCGGCGTGAACTGGAACTGGGAGAAGTTCTACACCCTCATCAACAACGCGCCCACGGTGACGAGCCTCACCGCCGCTTCGGGCACGGTGTACGACGCGGGCGGCCCCAGCGCCAACTACCCCGACGACGTGCGCCAGTGCCAGCTCATTGCGCCCTCGGGCGCCACGAGTGTATCGCTGAGCTTCAGCAGCTTCGACCTGGAAAGCGGCTACGACCACCTACTGGTATACAACGGGGCCAACAACCAAGCGCCGCTGATTGGTAAGTACTCGGGCACCACCAACCCCGGTACGCTCACGGCCTCGTCGGGCAAGATGTACCTGGAACTGCGCAGCGACTGCGCCACCACGCGCGCCGGTTTCGCGGCCAACTGGTCGTCGGTAGGCGGTGGCACGGGCTGCCCCGCCGACAGCTACGAGGCCAACGAAACCCTCAGCGCCGGCGCGCCCATCGGCGTGAACGTGAACAACACGGCCTACATCTGCCCCACCGGCGACGTGGACTGGTACAAGTTCACGAGCAGCAGCACCAACAACAACCTCAAAGTCACGCTCACCAACCTGCCGCTCGACTACGACCTAGAGCTTTACAACGCCAGCGGCACGCTGCTCTACTCCTCCACCCAGCCCAGCACCACGGCCGAAACCATCACCTACAACGGTGCGCCGGCCGCGACCTACTACGTGAAAGTGTACGGCTACAATGGCAACACCAGCACCGCGGCCTACACCTTACGCGTGTCGACGCAATCGACCAGCTGGCTCATGGCGTCGTCGGCCGGCAGCATGACGGCCAGCAGCGCCGCTAGTCAAAACGACCGGCCGATGCTCACCATTACCAACCCCGTCGATGCCGGGGCCAGTGCCTGGCTCACGGCCGCCGGCTACACCGGCCCGGCCGAAATCACGCTGCGCAACGCCCAGGGCCAACCCGTGGGGGCCAATACCCGCACCCAGCTCACGGCCGACCAGCCGCGCGGCTACGCGCTGCCCGCCGGCCTGCGGCCGGGCGTGTACGTAGTCACGGTGCAGCTGAGCACCGGCCTGCAATACCTGCGCCTGCTGGTGCAGTAAGGCTTTTGCATTCTCAGAAATGCCAACGGCCCGGCTCGCATGGTGCGGGCCGGGCCGTTTGGCGTTCGGAATTGGTGCTGATAATGTTTTCTTACTGTTCGGCGGCCTTGTCTGCCTGGTTTAGAAGGCTGAGCCAAATGCCTGACAACCCTCGCACCACCCAAAGAAAAAGCGTAGGCGGGCGTGCTTCCGTTCCTTTTTCTGTGCTTTGGCAATGGCGCGGGCTTGCTGTTCAGCGAGCGTTGGGGTAGCACCCTGAGGGCTAAAAGCGACGCTGTCGAAAGGTTGGGCTTGTGGATGCGGTTTCATGGCGCAAGACGTTGGTGTTAGGTCTAATTTAGTGATTACTCACTCATAAGTCAAGCGCTTTTTTTGGAGCTGGCACAGTAGCAGGACCACAGCTAACAAAAAAGCGGCGTATGGCTTCGCCGCTTCGCACAGCCGAACGCGGGCGGGGTGCAAAGCGTAGCTTTAGCCATGACTTCCCCAAACCTGCCCACCTCCCTCCTGCTCAACGGCCGCGAATTCACTTACGCGGCCATTCAACAATACCCCGCCCAGCTCGACGCGCCCGTGAATGGCTACGAGGCCAAGGTGCTGGATTTTGTGCGGCAGTGGCTGACGGGCACACAGGAGTTTACCCTCACTACGTCGGGTAGCACCGGCACGCCGTCGGCCATCACGCTGCGGCGCCGGCAGCTGGAAGCGTCGGCCCAGCGCACGGCCGATTACTTCGACCTCGGCCCCGGCGACCGGGCGCTGGTGTGCCTCAACTGCGAGTACATCGGCGGGCTCATGATGCTGGTGCGCGGGCTGGAGCGCAATATGCATCTCACCATAGTGGAGCCGCACGCCAACCCCTTCGACTACGTGGCGCCCGAGGCCGAATTTGATTTCTCGGCCTTTGTGCCCCTGCAGCTCAAGATGGTGCTGACGGCTGGCCTGGCCCCGCGCCTCAACCAAATGAAAGCCATTTTGGTGGGTGGCGCGCCGGCCGATGCCTCGCTGACGCAGGAGCTGCAGCCGCTGCGCGTGCCGGTGTACCTCACTTATGGCATGACCGAAACTTGCTCGCACGTGGCGCTGCGCCGCCTCAACGGGCCCGAGGCCAGCCCGCGCTTCCGCGTGTTCACGGGCATTGCGGCGGGACAGGACGAGCGGGGCTGCCTCACACTGCGCGGCGACGTGACCGACGACCAGCTCATCGTCACCAACGACCAAGTGAATTTGCTCGATACGCACACGTTTGAGTGGCTGGGCCGGGCCGATTTCGTGATAAACTCCGGCGGTGTGAAGGTGCCGGCCGAAAAGGTGGAGCTGGTGCTGGATGTGGCGCTGGCCGAAATCGGGCTGTCGCGCCGCTGCTTCGTGGCCGGGCAGCCCGACGAGCGCCTGGGCCAGGCCGTGACGGCTTTTATTGAGGGCGCTGCTCTTTCGGCCGGGCAGGAACAGCAGCTGCAAACGCTGCTGGCCGAGCGCCTGGGCCGCTACGAGGTGCCCAAGCAGCTGCGCTACGTGCCCGAGTTTCAACTCACGGCCACTGGCAAGCTGAACCGGGCGGCCACGCTGCGCGGGCTGGCGTAGGGGCCGGGGCTGGGGGGCTTTTTGTAGCTTTACGGCTTCACTCCCACTCTCCTTATATGAAGCGAACCGTTTATTCGTTGGTGCTGGCGGCGCTGCTGGCCGGGCCGGCCGCGCACGCCCAAACTCCCACCCCCGCCAAATTTCAGGTAGCCACCGAGCAGTTTGCCGACCTGCGCATGCTGCGCTACCAGGTGCCGGGCTTCGCGCAGCTGAGCGCCAAGCAGAAGGAAATGCTCTACTACCTGTCGGAAGCCGCGCTGAGCGGGCGCGACATTGTATACGACCAGAACTACAAGCACAACCTGCGCGTGCGCCGCACCCTGGAAGCCATTTGGGCCGCCAACCAGCAGAACCTGAAAGGCGCCCAGGCCGCCGAGGCCGAGAAGCTGAACGTGTACGCCAAGCGGGTGTGGTTTTCCAACGGCATTCACCACCACTACTCCACGCGCAAGTTTGTGCCCGAGTGCTCGGCTGCTTACTTCTCCAAGCTGGTGAAAGGCGTGGATGCCAAGACCCTGCCGCTGGAAAAGGGCGAAACCGTGGACAAATTCGTGGCTTTCCTCACGCCCATCGTTTTCGACCCCAACGTGGCGCCGAAGAAGGTGAACCAGGTGGCTGGCCAGGACTTGCTCGCCACCTCAGCCACCAACTTCTACGAGGGCGTGACGCAGGCCGAGGCCGAAGCGTTTTACGCCAAGGTAATTGACAAGAAAGACCCGCGCCCGGTGTCTTACGGCTTGAATTCCAAGCTGGTGAAGAACAAGAGCGGGCAGTTGGAGGAGCACACTTGGAGCGCTGTGGGCATGTACGCGCCGGCCATCAAGCGCATTGTGTACTGGCTGCAAAAGGCGGCCGACGTGGCCGAAAACCCCACGCAGAAGGAGGCCCTCACCAAGCTCATCAGCTTTTATCAGACCGGCAGCCTCAAAACCTGGGACGACTACAACATTGCCTGGGTGAAGGACACGAAGTCGGCCATCGACGTGGTGAACGGCTTCATTGAGGTGTACGGCGACCCGCTGGGCTACCGCGCCACCTACGAGTCGGTGGTGAGCTTCCGCGACGAGGAGGCCACCAAGCGCATCAAGGCCATCGGCGACCAGGCGCAGTGGTTCGAGGACCATTCGCCCATCATGGACCAGCACAAGAAGAAAAACGTGGTGGGCATTACGGCCAAGGTCATCACGGTGGTGATGGAGGCCGGCGACGCGGCCCCGAGCACGCCCATCGGCATCAACCTGCCCAATGCCACCTGGATTCGGAAGGAATACGGCTCGAAGTCGGTGAACCTGGGCAACATCGTGGAAGCCTACGACCTGGCCAGCGCCAGCTCGGGCTCGCTCACGGAGTTTGCCTTCGATGCCGGCGAAGTGGCCCGCGCCCGCCAGTACGGCGCGCTGGCCGGCAAGCTGCACACCGACATGCACGAGGTCATCGGCCACGCATCGGGCCAGATAAACGCCGGCGTGGGCACCACCAAGGAAACCCTGAAAAGCTACGCCTCGGCCCTGGAAGAAGGCCGCGCCGACCTCGTGGCCCTCTACTACCTGCCCGACGTGAAATTGCAGGAGCTGGGCGTGGCCCCCTCGCCCGACGTGGCCAAGGCCGAGTACGACAGCTACCTGCGCGGCGGCCTCATCACCCAGCTCACCCGCCTGCAGCCCGGCGAAACCGTGGAGGAAGCCCACATGCGCAACCGCCAGCTGATTTCGAAGTGGGTGCTGGAAAAAGGCAAGGCCGACAACGTGGTGGAAATGGTGAAGCGCGACGGCAAAACCTACGTGCACATCAACGACTACACCAAGCTGCGCGGCCTGTTTGGCCAGCTGCTGCGCGAGCTGCAGCGCATCACGAGCGAGGGCGATTACGCGGCCGGCAAAGCCCTCATCGAAACCTACGGCGTGCAGGTCGACCCCGAGTTGCACAAGGAAGTGCTGGCCCGCTACCAGAAGCTCAATATCGCGCCCTACCAGGGCTTTATCCAGCCCAAGTTGGTGCCGGTGATGAGCGGCAGCAAGGTGACCGACGTGAAGGTTGAGTACCCCACCAACTTCGCGCAGCAGATGCTGGAATTCGGCAAAAAGTACTCGCTGCTGCCGGATTACAACTAAGAAATTGCGCGTGGCACGAGTACCCCGAAGCTCCTGCTTCGGCTCGCGCCTGAATCGTTCAACGAACCGAAGCAGAGCTTCGGGGTACTCGTTCTGCCAGCCGCAACACAATCCTAGCTCACGCTACAGCCCGGCCGGTTGTTCTGCCCGAACAACCGGCCGTGTCTTTTTTGGCCCCGTGGCCCGCGCACGTTACTGCTTTGTAGTGAACAAATTCTGCTCCTTCCTTTCCAATTTTCTTGGCCTTCGACTAGTCGTTGTGGCCTTTTTAATGAGCGGCCTCTGTCTCAATGCCCGCGCCCAAACCCCGGCCGACTCGACCAGCACGGCCCCACCCGATTCGGCGGCGGTGAGCAGCGTGGGCGGGCTCACGCCACCGCCGGCCGGGCTACCCTCGGCCGAGTTTGAGACTTATAACGTGAACAGCCGCGGCGTGCGCTACACCGCCGCCCTCACCGGCCTCTACACCACGGGCACGGTGGAGCGGGTGTACTTCAGCACCAGCCACACGGGCGGGCTCACACGGGGGCATTGGCAGTTTCCGGCGGCGCTGAGCTACAGCTACGGCCGGCAGGACGGCGCCCTGCGCGAGCGGGAGCTGCTGCTGCTCAGCACGCCCGACTACCGCCTGGGCAAGTGGAAATTTTACGCCCTGGGCGAGTTCGAAACCAGCAACCTGCGCGCCATCACGCGGCGCGTGGTGGCGGGCGGCGGCGTGGGCTACCAGCTCTACGCCGACACGCTGAACAACGAACTGGCCCTGAGCACCTTTCTGCTCAACGAGCGTACCGACTACAACACCGAGCCGGAGCTGCAACGCTACGTGGTACGCAATTCTACGCGCCTCAAGCTCCGCCTGACCCGGGGCGCGGCCAGCTTCTCGGAGCTGCTGTTCTACCAGCCCAGCCTGCGCGACCCCGGCGGCGATTACCGCCTCAACAGCGCCAGCGTGCTGGCCCTCAAGCTCTACCAGCACCTGGCCCTGAACGTGGCCTACACGTTTTCCTACGAAAGTGTGGTGGTGCAAAACCGCAGCGCGGCCAATGCCACGCTCTCGGTGGGGTTTGCTTACAGCACCGGAAAATAAAGCGGCGCCGGTGCTGAGAAATGCGCTGATTTGGTGGTATTATTGACCCGAATTTCCAAAAAACTATCTTCAAATAACATTTCATTCCGCTTCCCTTTTCTCCACCCTTTTCATCTCATTGCGTGAAAAAAATTTCTACTATCCTCCTCAACGGCACGTTCATGGGGTCGCTGTTGCTGCAGAGCTGCGCCACCATCATTGCCACCCCTTACCAGACCGTGCGCGTGGTGGGAGCCCCGGCGGGCAGCACCGTTTACGTAAACGACAAAGAAGTGAAAGCCAAGCCCATTGCGGGCAGCAACGACTTCAAAGTGCGGGTGCGGCGCAAGAAAAACGCCGAAATTAAAATCAAGCACGACGGCTACAAGGAGCATTCCGAAGTGCTCTACCCCGAAAAAAGCAACGGCCTTACCTACCTGAACTGGGTGCCGGCGCTGGCCACTTTCAAGGGCATCAGCGCCGATGAAAACGGCGTGGAGAACACCAACCCGTTGATATACGGCTGGGCGGTGGGCCTGGGCGGCTACTTCGTCGACGCCATTCTGGGCTCGGGCAAGAAGCTTACGAAGAGCGAAATCAACCCCGTGATGCCGGCCCTGCCCAAGGCCGTGGCCAGCAGCCAAACCATTCAGTGCGGCCTGGTGAACGTGCGCCTGAAGGGCGGTGACAAAATGGGCAACTTCATCATCGGCAAGGAAAACACCGACATCCTTTACTTCGGCAAAACGCTCGACGTGGACGCCGACCACCTGAAGAGCAGCGTCAACTCGGTGCTGAAGGACCTGGGCTACGCCGTGCCGACCGCTGAGGGCAAAAGCGTGTTCTCGACCGGCAGCAACTCGCGCTACACCCTGCAGGGCGAGATGCGCGACGTGAAATACGACATCTACGCTTCCAACCTCTACGAGTACCGCGCCCACTACGAAACCCGGTGCGCCGTGGAAGTAACCTGGAAGCTGGTCAACCAAAGCCGCCAGACCGTTTTTGAGCACAAAGACGGCGGCAAGAGCGTGAAGTTTGAGAAGGGCGGCAGCGCCGCGTTCGAAGATGCCTTCGAGAACTCGCTCTACGCCTTCTTGTCGAACAAAGAGGTGGCCACCGCCCTGTCCAAGCCCGCCGGCACCGGCCCCGCTGCGGCCGATGCCGACAAACCCGCCGCCATTGCGGTGCACCGCGCGGCCCTGCCCAAGGCCGGCACGGCCACTGGCGTGAGCCTGGCCGCCAAAAGCGTGGTAATTGTGGAAACGGCCGACGGCCACGGCAGCGGCTGCATCATTTCCAACGACGGCTACATCGTGACCAACGCCCACGTGGTGGGGGATGACCAAACCGTGAAAGTGCTCATGGCTGACGGCCTCGAAGCCAAGGGCCGCGTGGCCCGGGTAAACGCCGAAATGGACCTGGCCCTCATCAAAATCGATACCGACGGCCTCACCGCTTTCCAGCTGCCCACCGCCAGTGCGGCCGAAATCGGGGCCGACGTGTTCGCCATTGGCACCCCCGCCGACAAGGAGCTGGGCCAGAGCATCACGAAGGGCATCATCAGCGGCCGGCGCAAAATTGAAGGCCACACGCTGCTGCAAACCGACGTGAGCATCAACGGCGGCAACAGCGGCGGGGCCCTGGTGGGCCACGGCGGTCAGCTGCTGGGCATTGTGAACGCCAAGCTGGTGGGCCGCGGCATCGAGGGCATTGGCTTCGCCATTCCGGCCGAGCAGGTGGCCGAGGCGCTGCAATTGAAGTTTGTGGACTAATTGGCAGTAGCCATTAGCCCGGGCCCGCAAACCAAACGGCCGGCTGCTCCTCCTGGGGCGGCCGGCCGTTTGGTTTGCGGGGGAGGGCCGGCCTACAGATTAGCTTGGGTGAAGAGGGGCTCCTTTTCTTTCCACACCTTTTTCAGCTCGCCCAGAAACAAGTTGGC
Source organism: Hymenobacter monticola (assembly GCF_022811645.1). Taxonomy (NCBI): domain Bacteria; kingdom Pseudomonadati; phylum Bacteroidota; class Cytophagia; order Cytophagales; family Hymenobacteraceae; genus Hymenobacter; species Hymenobacter monticola. The sequence goes on from NZ_CP094534.1 coordinate 5,112,974, forward strand.
GCGCAGGTAAAACACGGGGCCGTTCAGCTCTTTCTGCACCGAGCCGGGCACAAACACCGGCTGCCGCCAGCCCGCGCCCGCGCCCGCGCCACCCCAGCGAAACACTCGGTACTGGGCCGCCAGCGTAGGCTCCAGGATGCCCATGAAGTCGGGCAGGGTTTTATCGAAAACGCCCTCGTCGGTTCGGTAGCGGATGTACACCGAGCCCAGACCGGCCTGCATGATGGCGCTCAGTTCCCAGCGGGGGTTTTCGAGCAGCACGTAGCCAGCGTAGGCGGCCAGGTAGCGGAAGCGCAGCTCGGCGTCGGCATCATCGGCGGCGTTGTTGGGCGCCGGCTGGCGGGTAGGCACGCCGGTGCTGAGGAAGTAGATGGCCGCCCCGGTGCGGAAGCGGCTCTTGAACTCAATGCCCAGCTTCAGGCCGTTGATGGTGGTGAGGTGGTGATTAATAATAGAGTAGCGCGAGTCGTACTGCGCCACAAAGCGGTTGTGCACCAGCCGCGGCACGTTGGGGCGCCCCACCACCACGGTGTCGCGCGGCGCGGAGGGGCTCATCTGGGCCCGGCCCGCGAGGGGCAGCAGCAACATCCCCATCCACAACCCTAAGCGCAACATCAAAACCATAGCGAACCGAAGTACGGCCCGGCCCCGGCGAAGTTGTAGCCGCGCCGGCGTCAGGGCCTTGTTGCCGGCAGACGAATAAGCTAACCGAATGTTTTAAAAAGCAGTTGGGCTGGTGGTGGGCGGCGCTGAGCAGTGGGCACGCGCAGGGCGGCGCGCAACAGCCGCGCGGGTAGCGGAAGCAGCATGGCAGCCGGTTGAAACAACCGATAGGTAGTTCAACGGTAGATTCGACGGGTTGGCCATTGGTGGCGTTGGCTCACCGCCGCGGCCCGCCGCTTCGCCCCGCCGTTTCGCCGCTTCGCCCCCGTTGCTCTGGCGGCCGGGCAAGCCGGCACGTAAGTTTGAACCAGTCCTTTCAACCCGCCCGCCATGCTCACGCCCGACCTCCTGTTCAAAATTGCCAGCAACGTAGCCGCCCTGGGCTGGCTGCTGCTGGTGCTGGCCCCGCGCTGGCGCGGCACCCGCGCCGTGGTGCTGAGCGGGGCCCTGCCCCTGCTTCTCGCCGCCACCTACGTGGCCGTCATCGGCTACCAAACGCTGGCCCACCCCGCGCCGGGCGCCGGCTTTAGCTCGCTGGCGCAGGTGGCGGCACTGTTTCGGGAGCCGTGGGCCCTCACGGCCGGCTGGGTGCACTATCTGTGCTTCGATATGGCCGTGGGCATCTGGGAAAGCCGCGACGCCGAGCAGCGCGGCGTGCCGCACCTGCTGTTGCTGCCGTGCCTGGTGGCCACCTTCCTGCTGGGGCCGCTCGGGTTCTTGCTCTACTCGGCCGTGCGGCGCTGGTACCCGCGGCCGGCGGTGGCAGCCATCTAGCAATCTGTTATTCAACCTGCCATGACTGCGTTTGCCGAATCGATGCTCTGGCTGCTGGTGCTGAACCTGGGCGTGGCCTTCGGGGCCGGGCTCTACGAAACGCGCATTGTGCTGCCGCAGTGGTTCAGCCGCTCGGCTATCGGCTTTCAGGTGAACGATGCGGCCATGCGCGCCACCGACACCGGCCGCCAGTTCTGGGGCATGGCTACCACGCTGCCGCTCACCTTGCTCACGCTGGCCAACCTGTGGCTGGCCGGGCGGGCCCCGGCGCCTGTGCACGGCTGGTGGCTGGCCGCCGCCCTGCTCACGCTGCTGGAACGCCTCGGCACATTTGGCTTTTTCATTCCCACGGCCATTAAGCTGATGAGCGAGCCGGGGGTAGCGCCGGCCAAAGCCAGCGGCCTGGTGGGCTGGTGGCGGCGCCTGAACTACGGTCGCCTCCTGCTCACGCTGCTGGCGTGGCTGGCGGCCCTGAAGGCGCTGACGCTGGTGGCGTAGGCAGCCCGAGTGCCAAGGAATTGCTGCCTTGCGGCCCTGGCGAACCTCACCCCGGCCCCTATCCAAGAGATAAGCCGGATGCTTAATAGAAAGTCGTGCCGATGTGATTCCCCCTTTTCAGGAGGCACCGGAAAGGCTCTTTTAAGCTACGCCAGCAAGCCCGCTGCTTCAATAAATTCCTAAGCTTCATTCCTTTCTTATCCCATGAAAACTACCCTGCTTCAAACGTCGCTTCTGGCAACGGCCGCGCCAGCCGAATCCGCTTTTTCGTCCGTCGGCACGGCGCTGCGGGTGCTGCACCGCGCCAATCCCGTATTGTCGTGGACGGGCTGGGTGAACGTGGCCCTGGCCCTACTGGCGCTGGGCCTGCTGCTGGTAGACCACCGCCTGGTGACGGGCGCGCCGGCGTGGGTGAAGCCGCTGAAGTTTGCGCTGTCCATCACGGCCTTTGCCTGGACGCTGGGCTGGCTGCTGGCCGATTTGCCGCCAACGGCGCAGCGAGCCGTGCAGCTTCTTAGCTGGGGCGTAGCCGTGAGCATGGCCGTGGAGCAAGCCGTGATTTTCACGCAGGCCGCGCGCGGCACTAGCTCGCACTACAATGCTACTTCCGCGCTAAACGGCGTGCTCTTTGGCCTGATGGGCGTATTCATTCTGGTGAATACGCTGATGACTGTGTGGGCCCTGCTGCTGGTGTGGCGGCACCCGCTACACGGGCCGGTGGGCTACGTGTGGGGCGTGCGCCTGGGGCTGCTGCTGTTCCTCATCGGCAGCGTGCTGGGCGGCATGATGATTCACAACCAGCAGCACACCGTGGGCGCGCCCGACGGCGGCCCCGGCCTGCCAGGCCTGGGCTGGAGCACCCGCGCCGGCGACCTGCGCATTGCCCACTTCCTGGGCATGCACGCGCTGCAGGCGCTGCCGCTGCTGGGCTGGGCCCTCAGCCACTGGGCGCCGCGCTGGGCCGCGCCCCTTACCTGGACGGGCGCCGCCCTGTATGCCGGGGCCGTGGCCGGGTTGTTTGCGCTGGCCCTGGCCGGGCGGCCGCTGTGGGCCGGGCAGTAGCCGCGCCGGTTTCATTGCCACTTCTCGTTCTCCCCTCATTTGGTTTACGCTCCCCTGATTATGCCTGCCCTGCATCAGCTCAACATTCTTGTGCACATTGTATTTGGCACGCTGGCGCTGCTGGTGGGGCTAGGCCCCATCTTCACAGCGGCAGGCGGGGGCGCCCGGCATGCGCGGCTGGGCCGCTGGTTTCTGGGCCTGGCCACGGTGACGCTGGTGACGGCCGTGCTGGGTTTGGCCGTGTTCAACTTCCGGCCGTTTCTGACGGTAATTGTGCTGCTGAGCGTGTACCAGGCGTACTCGGGCTTTCGGGCGCTGCGCACCCGGGCCACCGGCCCTACCTGGCGCGATGGGGTGTTTTCGGCGGTTTTCCTGGTGGGTGGGCTGGCCTTTCTCGTGCTATTGCCGCGTATCGCGCTGGTGTGGTCGCCGGTGGTGATGTACAGCACCTTGGGCACCCTGCTCACCATGACGGTGTACGACCTGAGCCGGTTTGCGTGGCGGCCGCAGTGGCGGCGCGGCGCCTGGCTCTACGAGCACATCTGGAAGATGATGAGCACCTACGCGGCGCTGCTGTCGGCCTTCACGGGCACGGTGCTGGCGGCTTATCAGCCCTACAGCCAGTTTCTGCCGTCGGTGCTGGGCACGGCGGTGGCGCTGGGCTTTATGGGCAGCGTGTATTGGCGCCAGCGCCGGCGCGGGGCTCCTTTTTCGGCCGGCAATGCCTAACGCCGAGTACCTTGGCCGCGTGATAAACGACCGTCGTTTTCTGCTCGCTGGCATTCCGCTGCTGAGCCTGGTCATTGCGGCCTTCAACCTCCCAGGCAGCGCCTATGGCCATTGGCCGCTGATGGCCGCACACTGGTTGATTTCTATGTACTTCACCGCGGGCTACTGGCTGAGCAACCGCCAGTTGTGGCGCTGGCTGCTCAGCCGCTTTCCCAGCCCCGAGCAAACGCCCCGCCGCCTCTGGGCGCTGGCCGGCCTGGCCCTGCTCGTGACCTCGGCCGCTACGGTGGCCCTCACCCTGCCCATGCACGGACTGCTGCCGTCTATTTTTCCGCTGGAGGCCCCGTTTCTGCTGCGTTCAGCACGCTTTAGCCTTGTGCCCACCGTGGCGGTGCTTACCCTTTACGAGGCCATGTATTTCTTCGAGCAGTGGAAGGGCAACCTGCACCGGGCGGAGCAGCTGGCCCGCACCCAAACCCAGGCCCAGCTCGATGCCCTGCAAAGCCAGCTCGACCCCCACTTTCTGTTCAACAACCTGAACACGCTGGCCGCCCTCATCGAGCCCGAAAACGAGCCCGCCCAGCAATTCGTGGAGCAGCTGGCCGACGTGTACCGCTACGTGCTGCTGGCCCAGGGCCAGCCCACCGTGCCGCTGGCCGAGGAAATGGCCTTCATCGAAACCTACCTGGCCCTGCACAAAGCCCGGTTTCGCGACAACCTGGTGGTGGAAATAGCCGTGCCGCCCGCCGCGCTGGCCCGCCGGGTGGCCCCGCTCAGCGTGCAGCTGCTGGTGGAAAACGCCCTGAAGCACAACGAGGCCTCGCGCCAGCACCCGCTGCACCTGCGCCTGTGGACCGACGAAAACGCTGATTTTTTGCGGGTCGAAAACACCCTGCGGCCCCGCACGGCGGGCCTGGCGCCCGGCACCGGCACCGGCCTGGCCAACGTGCGCCGGCGCTACGAGCTGCTCGATGCGGCCCGGCCCGTGGAAGCCGGGGCAGTGGCAAACAAATTCGTAGTGAAAGTGCCCCTGCTCTAACCCCGCCATGAACATTCTGCTCCTCGAAGACGAGTACCCCGCCGCCGAGCGCCTGCAGCGCTTGCTGCAGCAAGCAGCCCCCGAAACTCAGGTGCTGGCCGTGCTCGACACCGTGGCCGCGGCCCTGGACTGGCTGGCTGCCCACCCCGCCCCCGACCTCATCCTCAGCGACATCCAATTGGCCGACGGCCTGAGTCTGGAAATCTGGGAGCAGGCCGTGGTGCCCAGCCCGGTCGTCTTCACCACGGCCTTTGATGCCTATGCCATCCGGGCGTTTCAGGCCAACAGCATTGCATATCTGCTCAAGCCGGTGAAGCTGGCGGAGCTACAGGCCGCACTGGCCAAGCTGCGGCAGTGGCCCAAGGGCGACGGTTCCCCCATCGAGCGTTTGCTGGATGCCCTGCCCCGACCCAGCCGGCCGCACAAAACCCGGTTCCTGGTGCGCCAGGGCGAGCAGCTGCTGCCGCTGCCCGTGGCGGAAGCGGCCTGGTTCCTGAGCCGCAATGAGAACGTGACGCTGGTGGCCGCCGACGGTCGCCGCTTCGTGCTCGACTACACCCTCGAGCAATTGGAAGGCCTCCTCGACCCCGCCCAGTTCTTCCGCCTCAACCGGCAAGTCATTGCCCAACTGCCCGCCGTGCGCCGCCTGCACCCGCACTTCAACGGCAAGCTGCTGGTGGAGCTGCATCCCGCCGCCCCCGAAGAAATACTGGTGAGCCGCGAGAAAGCCCCGGCCCTGAAGGCGTGGCTGGAAGGGTAGCCAACTGTCATTGCGAGGCGCAGCCGAAGCAATCCGTCCTGTCAAAACCAGACACGTTCTTCTACCAAGAAGCCCCGACATCGCATTGGTGCCGGGGCTTTTTATTGGCTTTAGCTACGATGCCCTTCGATTGTTGCCTCAAAAGGCTGGTCGCTGAGAACAGGACGGATTGCTTCGCTGCGCTCGCAATGACAGGCGTTACCTATCCAGCCAGCTCTTGAACACGTTCACCTTCTCGCGGCTCACCAGCACCTGGGCGTCGGGGGCGGCGGGTTTGAGCACGGTTTGCAGGCGGGAGTTGGTGTAGTGGATGATGTCCTGGATGGCCGACTGCTGGGCCAGGTAGGCGCGGTTGAGGCGGAAGAAGCGGCGCGGGTCGAGCAGGTTTTCCAGCTGGTCCATGGTGTAGTCCACCACGAACTTGCGGCCTTCGGTGGTTTGCAGGAAGGTAGCTTTTTCGAGGCTGAAGAAGTAAGCAATCTGGTCGAGCGGCACCACTTTCAGGTGTTCGCCCACGCGCACCACAAACTGGGTTTTGTAGCTGGCGGCGGGTGGCGCGCTTTGCTGCATCTGCTGCATGAGCTGGGCCAGCAGGGCGGGGTCGAAGGCGGGCGCGGCGGCCGGAGCAGCGGGCAGGCGCTCGCGCAGCTTGCGCAGGGCGGCCTGCAGTTCCTCCTCGTCGATGGGCTTGAGCAGGTAATCCACGCTGTTCACCTTGAAGGCTTGCAGGGCGTACTGGTCGTAGGCGGTGGTGAAGATGACCGGGCAGCGCACCGCGGTTTGCTCGAAAATCTCGAAGCTCAGGCCGTCGGCCAGGTGAATGTCGAGAAACAGCACGTCGGGCGCGGGGCCGGCCTGCAGCAGCTGCACGGCCTGGCTCACCGCTTCGGCCGTGCCCAGCACCTGCACGGGGTCGGGCTGGCGGGCCAGCATGTCGGCGAGGCGGCGGGCAGCCAGGGGTTCGTCTTCGACGATGAGGGCGCGGATGGGCATGGGCGGGGAAGGTGCTAATGTCATTGCGAGGCCGCAGGCCGTGGCAATTCGTCCTGTTCTCAGCGACAAACTTACTGTTGTGATAAGCCCTAATCCTGCACTTACAATCTGCGCAACTAATTAAAAGCTTGTCGCAATAGTAGGCTGGTCGCTGAGGCCAGGACGGATTGCCACGGCCTGCGGCCTCGCAATGACAGACGATTATAGCTCTAACAGCGGCAGCGTCACCACAAACTCGCCGGCCTCCTCCCCTATCGCCAATTGCTTGTCGGTGAGGAAAGCGTAGCGGGCGGCCAGGTTTTTCAGGCCCAGGCCCGACGACTCGCCGGGTGCCAGACGGCGCGGGCGCAGGGTGTTGCGCACGGTGAGGGTTTGGGTTGCGGCATCCAGCGCTACCGCCACGTGTAGCGGGTTGGCCTGAAAAGCGGTGTTGTGCTTGATGACGTTTTCGAGCAGCAGCTGCAGGGCCAGCGGCGGCACGTGGTAGGCGGCCAGGGCGGTGGGCGGCAAGTCCATTTCCACAGCCAGGGCGTCGCCGAGGCGGGTTTTCTGGAGGTAGAGGTAGCTTTCGGCGAAGCGCACTTCCTGGGCCAGGGGCACCAGCTCCTGGCTTTCGCTGTCGAGCACGTAACGGTATACCTGCGAGAGCTGGCGGATGAAGCGCACGGCGCGGGCGGGGTCGTTTTCTTCGACCAGGCTGGTGAGGGCGTTCAGCGAGTTGAACAGAAAGTGCGGGTCGACCTGCCGGCGCAGCGAGTCGAGGCGGGCCACGGCGGATTCCTTTTCGAGGCGCTCGGCGCGCACGGCGGCGTCGCGCCACTGAAAGAAAAACGCCCGGCTGTGGTTGAACAGCGACACAATGACCGTGATAATGAGCGGCATGAGCACCTGCCAGTACATTTGCCCCGACCACAGCCGGGCCAGCGGCTGGCCCTGAATGAGCAGCAACACGGCGTTCATGCCCACAATCACCAGCAGCGAGCCGCCCAGCGACACGGCCAGCGTGAGCAGCACCCGGCGGCCGGGCTGCACCGTCCAGGCATAGCGGCGGTTCAGCCACTCCACCACGTAGCCGTTGGTGAGCCACAGGCCCGTGCTGTACATCACGGTGTAGGCATAGGTGATGGCAAAGGATTTCCAGCTGTGCAGGGCCTGCGGGTTCACCAGCACGCTGATGCCCAGGGCCAGCAGCAGGATGACGCGCACCGCCCGGCCCAGGGCCCGCAGCGAAGTAGGCGCCGCCCGAAACACGTCGGGCAGGGCAGGCACGGAAGAATCGGGAGCGGCCACGGCAACAGGCAGGGAAGTTTGCATCAAAGTAAGGGGGAAAGTTGGCGGCAAGCCGGAAAAAGGCAGTGGGGTGCGGACCAGCTAATCCGCGCGGCCGGGCTACTTGGCGGCCGGAGCCAGGGCTGCCGCGTACTGCTTGAGGCGGCCTTGGAGCTGGCGCTGGCCCCAATCGGGCATCAGCGGGCCGCTGGCTTTAAAGGCGGCGTACTTGGCCTGGGCTTCTTCGTAGAGCGGCTTGGCGGCTTCGGGGCCCCCGCCGAACATTTTGGGCGTGAAGTTCACGTTGTTGGCGCCCACCAGGTAGGCGCGGGGGTTGGCGGGGTTCAGCTTTTTGGCCTGGGCCACGGCCTCGTTCACCAGGGCCGAGTATTTCATGGAGCGCAACATGGGCGACACGCCCAGCCGGGCCTGGTAGATGTAGGCTTGCAGGGTGAGCAGTTCCGACTCGTCGCCGCGCAGCTTGCGGGCCTGGGCCAGGGCGGCCTCGGCCTGGTCGAGGGTTTTGTCTTTGGCGTCGGCGTCTTCCTGGCTTTGGAACACGTTGATGAGCAACGCGTAGGCCTGGTAGTAGCGGGGCAGCCAGTCGGCGGGCTTGGCGCTGGCGGCGCGTTCCAGCTTGGCGGCCACGGCCCGGAGGGCGGCGGGGTCGCCGGTACTCATCAGCTCGGCAATGGTGGCAGTCATCTGGGCGGTGTAGGCATCGGCGGGCGCAGTGGCCGCCGCAGTCGGGGCGGCGGGCTGGGCCTGAGCGGCGAGCGAAGCGGCGGCGAGGGCGAGGGCGAGCAGGGCGGTTTTCATGGGAGTGGGGCTGGGGGTTGAGGTGGCGCGGCGGGCTTGCCGTGGTTGATGGTTCAAAGGTGGCAGCAGGGCGGGCCGGCCGAAAATGCCCGTTGCCGAAGCGTCGAATGAGGCCGACGAAGCAGCAGATTCTCCGACGGCCCGTTCCGTGTAAGAATTGCCAAGCGCGTCCCGGAGGCATGCAACGTTTTGGCAGTTTAAGAAATCATCTTCACCTTACGGCTTCATTTCCACCACTCCAATGCCTTCCTCCATGAAACATCCCTTACTTGCCCTTAGTGGCCTGCTGCTGTTCTCCGCGCTGCCGGGCCGCGCCCAAACCGCGCCCGAGCCGGCTACTTCGCCCCGCTTTTTTGTGGGCCTGGGCGCGTACAGCAGCTATTACCAAAAGGTAGGCACCTACCCTCCGCAGTACGTGAGCAGCCAGTTTCGGCTGCCCGTGCAGCTCACGGCGGGCTACCAGTTCACGCCCCGCCTGGCCGTGCAGGCCAGCGCCGCCTACAGCGGCACCTCGCGCGACTATTTCATTAGCAACTACAACAACCCGACCTCTCCCACCGGCTACAGCGAAGGCAGCTTCACCTTCACGTCGCGTAGCATCTCGGCCGCCGTTCTGGCCCGCTACACCGTCACCAATCCCACGGCCCGCCTGCGGGTCGATGCCCTCGGGGGCGCGGGCCTGGAGCATTCCGGCGACAATTCGCGCGGCACCGTCTCCACCCAGCCTTTCGGCCAGGATGCGCGGCCCGTCAATACGCACTACTCGAAAAACATCCTGACGGCTACCCTGGGTGCCGGTCTGCGCTACCGCCTCAGCCCGCACTTCGAACTGGCCTACGACTTCACCGTGAACCGCGCCCTGGCTTCGGACTCGCGGGAGTACCTGAACCGCAGCCTCACCACCGCCCACGGCCTGGGCGTGCGCTACCGCTTCGGGTCGCGCTAGAGAAAGAACAATAATAAAAAAGCCGTCCTTGCTTCAGCAGGGCGGCTTTTTTTATGGGCTTGCCGCTTAGCCGGTTTGCGACAAACAGGTGTTTTTTGGGCTGATTTGCGCGACGCCTTGCAACGCCAGCCCCTTCCCTCGGAATCTAGCTGGTACACCAATGCTTTTTCTACACATGCAACACCTCCGCCCCGCCCTGAGTGGCCTGCTGCTGGCCCTGCCCCTGCTCAGCCGCGCTCAAGCCGCCCCCGCCCCGCGCTACTACGTGGGCCTGGCGGCCTACAGCAGCGACTACCAACCCCTCGGAAGCCGCCGCCCCGGCGTCACCGGCTTTCCCGTGCCGCTTCAGCTCACGGCCGGCTACCAGCTCACGCCCCGCCTGGCGGTGCAGGTGGGGCTGGCCTACAGCGGCTCGGCTTCGGCCTACAACGGCGAGGGCTACTTCTACAACCTGAACAGCAACCAAGGCATTTACTACAGCTACGCCGGCAAGAGCAGCATTCGCAACGCCTCGGCCTCGGTGCTGGCCCGCTACACCCTCACGCGCCAGCCCGGGCACCGCCTGCAGTTCGACGCCCTGGGGGGCCTCACCCTGGAACACCGCCGCGGCACCGACCGCGGCACCTACACCGACAGCCTCGGTGGCCGCCGCAACGCGAGCCCCTACGACGACCGCGCCGCCGTCAACACCCTGCTGCTCACGGCCGGCCTGGGCACCCGCTACCGCCTCAGCTCCCGCTTCGACCTCACCCTGGACCTGCTGCTCAACCGCTCGCTCAATGCCCCCGCCCCTAGCCCCATTTTTTACAATTTCCAGAACGGCTTTAGCAGCAGCGCAGCCTTGGGCGTGCGTTACCGGTTTGGGCGGAAGTAGACCGTTTTCCAGGCAAGCCCGCCCCCTACAGGCAGCAAGTATGCCATACGGCCGGGCTTGTGGTTGGCGCTAAGCCCGGCCCTGCGAGTATCTTCGGGCTTTCGGCCCGCTTGCTCTCCCGCCATGTCTGACTTCCCCGCTTCGGCCCTGCCTGAGACCGCGCCGGCCCCGGCCGACCTGCTGCGCGCCGTGTTCGACGTGTCGCTCTCGCCCCTCAACCTGCTGCGCCCACTTTACGCAAACGGAGGCGGTGAAATCGCAGACTTCGGGATAGATTACCTCAACCCCGCCGCCCAGCGGCTCACGGGCCTGGCCGGGCAGCCGGGCGGCACGCTCCACACGCACTTTCCCAACGCCAGGGCCAACGGCTTGTTTGCTTTTTATTGCCGGGTGTTCGAAACCAACACGCCCGACCAACTGGCCCTGCACTACCTAGCCGACCAGCAAGACACCGTGCTCCAAGTGGCGGCGCAGCGCCACGGCGGGCAGCTGGTGGCCAGCTTCATGGACGCGGCCACCGGCCCGCGCACGGCCGTCGAAACTGCCCTGCGCGAAAGCCGGGCCCGCGAGCAGGCCGCCCGCGCCGAGGCCGAGGCCGAGCGCAACCGCCTGCAGCAGGTGCTGGAGCGTATGTCGGCCAACGTGGCGCTGCTCAGCGGCCCCGAGCACCGCTACAGCTACGTCAACCCCGAATACCTGCGCCTGTTCCCCGGCCGGCCGGTGCTGGGCCGCACCCTGCGCGAAGTCATTCCCGAGCTGGAGGGCCAGGGCTTCTACGAACTGTTCGACCGGGTGTACGAAACCGGCGAGCCGTACTACCAGGCCGAATCCGAGGCCTGGGCCGATTATGCCGGCACCGGCCAGCCGCAGCGTCGCTACTACCGCACCAGCTTCGAACCCCTGCGCAATGCCGAAGGCCGGGTGACGGAGGTCCTCAACTTTGCCGTCGACGTGACGGCCCAGGTGGAGGCCCGGCAGGAGGTGGAGCGCCTCAGCCGGGAGGCCGAAGCCGCCCGCGCCGACGCCGAGCGCCAGCGCGGCGAGCTGCTGCGCGTGTTTGAGCAGGCGCCGCTGGCCATTGCCGTGTACCGGGGCCCGAACTACGTCATCGAGCTGGCCAACCCCACCGTGTGCCGCCTCTGGGGCCGCCGCCAAAAGGACATCCTCGGCAAGGGCCTGTTTGAGGCGCTGCCCGAAGTGGCCGGCATGGGCTACGAGCAGCTGCTGGACGAGGTGATGGCCACCGGCGTGCCCTACGTGGCCCACGCCATGGAGGCCCAGCACGACCGCAACGGCCGCCGCGAAACCGTGTACTGGGACTTCGTGTACGTGCCCATGTACGAGCCCGACGGCCGCGTGTACGGGGCCATGGTGGTGGCCACCGAAGTCACCACCCAGGTGCACGCCCGCCAGCAGATGCAGCAACTCAACGACGAGCTGGAGATGCGCGTGACGGCCCGCTCGGCCGAGGCCCGCGCCGCCCAGTTCGAGGCCGAGCAGCAGCGCGAGCAGGCCCGGCACCAGCAAGCCCTGCTGGGCCAGATTCTGGGCCAGGTGCCGGCCGCCATTGCCACGCTCATGGGGCCGGAGCACCGCTACACGTTTTTCAACGGGCCCTACCAGGCCCTTTCGGCCGGCCGCACCGCGCTGGGGCGCACCGTGGCCGAAGTGTTGCCGGAGGTAGAAGAACAGGGTTTCATCAGCCTGCTCGACCAAGTGTACACCACGGGCGAGCCCTTCATCGGCGCCGAAACGCTGATTATGATGCAGAACGAGGCCACGGGCCAGCCCGAGCAGCACTACCTCGACTTCATTTACCAGCCCCTGCGCGACGCGCAGCAACGCACACAGGGCATCCTGGTGTTTGCCCTGGACGTGACCGACCGGGTGCGCGCCCGCAAGCAGGCCGACACCCTGCAAACCGCCATGATGGCCGTGCTGCGGCAGCAGGCCCAGGAGCGCGAAGCCCAGCGGGCCGAGCTGCGCCGCATTTTTGAGCAGGCCCCGGTGGCCATTGCCATCCTGCGCGGCCCGGCCCTCGTCATCGAGCTGGCCAACGACGCCGTGGCCGCCATCTGGCAGCGGCCGGCCGCCGAGGTGCTGGGCCGGCCCTACTTCGAAGCGCTGCCCGAAACCACGGGCCAGGGCTTTGAGCAGCTGCTGCGCGAGGTGCTGCGCAACGGCCGCCCGTTGCGGGTGACGGAAGCTCCCGTGCAGCTCCCAGCGCCCGTGGGCACCGAGCCCCGGCAGGCCTACGTCGACTTTGTGTTTCAGCCCCTCTTCGACGAGGAGCGGCGCGTGACGGGCCTGCTGGCCATGGGCACCGAGGTGACCGACCAGGTGCAGGCCCGCCAGCAGGTGCAGGGCCTCAACGAGGAGCTTTACTCCATCAACGAAGAGCTGCAGGTGACGAACGAGGAGCTCATCGACACCAACAACCGCCTCATTCGCACCAACGCCGACCTCGACACCTTCGTGTACACGGCCTCGCACGACCTGAAGGCGCCCATTGCCAACATCGAGGGGCTGCTGGAGGCCCTGCGCTACGACCTGCCGCCGGCGGTGCTCGAAGGCGACGGCGTGGCCCGGCTGCTCGACATGATGCAGGGCTCGGTGGCCCGCTTTCAGCAAACCATCGGCCACCTCACCAGCATCTCCCAGGTGCAGCACCGCGAATCGACCGAAACCGTGGACCTGCCCGCCCTGGTGCGGGGGCGTGCACCTCGACCTGGCCCCGCTCATCGAAGCCGCCGGGGCCACCCTCACCGTGACCACGGCGGGCTGCGAGGCCGTGCGCGTGGCCCCCAAAACCCTGCGCTCGGTGGTGTACAACCTGCTCTCGAACGCCATCAAATACCGCGCCCCCGGCCGGCCCGCCCAGGTGCAACTGCGCGCTCACTGCCAGCCCCAGCACCTCACCCTAGAAGTGCAGGACAACGGCCTGGGCCTGACCGCCGAGCAGCAGGGCCGCCTCTTCGGCATGTTCCGCCGCCTGCACACCCACGTCGAAGGCTCGGGCGTGGGCCTGTTCATGGTGAAGCGCCTAGTGGAAAACGCGGGTGGCACCATTCAGGTGGAAAGCCAGCCCGAGAAGGGTTCCACCTTCCGCGTGACGCTGCCGGTGTAGACCGTTGCAGAACTCAATACAAGTTGAGTTCTGTGAAGCACCTCCTTGGGCTACCTCGCGGCGTAGGAAGTGGTTTGCGTAACCTTCGTTCCGTCGGGATACGTCTCGCCGATTTCCAATACCAAGGTGGTGGCGGTCAGGCTCACAATTTTATAGCGATAGGACGAGGGCTGAATCACAATCTCCATTTCGTTGGCAGCAAAGTCCCAGGTGCTGGCCGCCGCTGGCGCCTGGCACTTTGCCTGTCCGTCATCCACGATGAAAGACCTGTCGCGGTTATAATGGTCGATGTCGTCCAACGTGCAAGGGGGAAAGAAAGTGGCTGGCGAGGCGGTATTGGTTGTTGACGTACCTGTCGCGTCAGAATATACCTGCGTAACGCTCTGCCTATTCCACCCCGTGCTGGTCAGCCAGATTTCCCGCTGCGAACGTTTGTCGGGTTCGGGTTCCTTGTCTTTTTTGCAATTGGTAAGGCCAAAAGTGCTGGAGGCGAGCAGCGCCAGCGTGAGAAACCGTAAGGGAGTAGTCATAGGTGGAAAAGGTTGGTTTCCGTCGGAACGACTATTAGCGCCAGGATATTGGCTAGGCGCAGCAAGTTGGCGTTTCACGGTCGACCGCCGACACGCGTCGGAAACGCGCGCCAGCGCCCTTACCCCTCCTACTCCGGCTTCTCGTTCAAGTCCACCTTGCTGGTCTTGTTAATGGAGATGAACACGCCCACGAACAGCATCCGCGGCGCGGGCGGCGTCACGGCCACGCTGGGGCGCAGGCCGCTGGCGTCGGGCTGGCCGGCGAAGGTGTAGCCGTACACATTCTGGCGGCCCAGCACGTTGCTGGCCGACACGTAGACGATGGTGAACTGCCCGAACCAGTGGGTGAGGTAGCTCGCGTTGAGACTCAGGTCCTGATAGGCGGGCAGGCTGCTTTGGTTGTAGCCGGGCCGGTTGGGGTCGTTGTAGCGGCGGGGCGAGCCGTAGGCGTAGGTGAAGCCCACTTGGGTGTGGATTTTCTGGAGCCAATACTTGCCCACCACGCTCAGGTTGTGCCGGGCCGCGAAGGTGGGTACGGCCACAGCGGGGTAGTCGCGGAACTGGCGGCGCGTGTCCACGAATCCATAGCTCACCCAGTAGTCAGCCTTTTTGAAGGTAGTGCGGTCGCGCCACAGCACGTCGAGGCCCCGGGCGTAGCCGCTGCCGGCGTTCTGGTAGGTGCTGGGGTTGTAGATGTTATTGGGGTCGAAGGTGGTGAGTTGGGCGTAGTTCTTTTGGTAGATTTCGGCCCGCAATGTGCGCTCCTTCACCATGCGCTGGTAGGTCAGCATGTAATGCTCGGCCCGCTCAAACTGCAGGGCTTGGCTGATGCGGAGCAGGTCGGTGGTGGGCGTCTGGTAGAAGTAGCCCCAGGCGGCCGAGAGCTGGCTGTTCTCGCCGGTTTTGTAGGCCAGGCCCAGGCGCGGGGCAGCGTTGAAGCGGCCCAGCAGGGCCGAGTACTCGGTGCGCAGCCCGGCGCGGCCGGCCAGCTTCCGGCTTAGCACTAGGTCGCTTTCGACAAAGGCAGCGCCGCGCTGCTCGTCCACGCCCAGGCTGAGCACGGGCGCTTCGGCCGAGGCCTGGTACTGCTGGCGGTAGCGCTGGGCGTAGCCCTCAAGGCCCATTTTCAGGTTGAACCAGGTGCTGGCAGAGTCGTTGGTGAGCACCAGCCGGGCCACGGCCGAGCGGTCGAGGTCGTGCACGGATTGCACGTCGGGCCGCAGGGTGTTGTCGTCCTGCGTCAGGGCCAGGCCGGTGTTCAGGCTCCAGCCGCGGGTGAGCGGGGCGCGGTAGGTGGCGTTGAGGTAGAGGTTGTCGTTGGCCAGGGCCACGGGGTGGCCGGTGGCGGCAAACGCGGGGTTGGCGTCGGGCTGGCGCAGGGCCAGGCGCTGGCGGCTGTAGGTGCCGTACACTTTCAGCATGCCGGCCTCCCCTACCTGGTGGGCCAGCTTCAGGGAGCCACCCAGCTGCAGGGGCGCTTTTTCCCAACCCAGGTTTTGGGGCACGAGGTTATAATAAGGCGCCAGGTTGGTGTAGTCGCCGGTCAGGGCCAGGCTGGTGCGGTCCCAGCGCTTGGTGCGGGCTAGGCTGCCGCCCACGCTCATCAGCGATACGCTGGTCATGGTTTCGGGCGCCAGGTCGGTCGAGTTCAAAGCCACTACCGCGCTCAAGGCCTGCCCGTACTCGGCCGAGTAGCCGCCGGTGCTGAACACGGTGCCCTTAAATAAGAACGGCGAAAACCGGCCCCGGGCGGCCACGTTGGGCACGGCGCCGCCGTAGGGCGTTTGCACGGGCAGGCCGTCGAGGTAGGTTTTGGTTTCGGAGGCGGCCCCGCCGCGCACGAAGAGCTGGCCGGTTTCGCCGTTGCGGGTGGTGCCGGGCAGCGCATTCAGGGCCCCGGCGATGTCGCCCAGCGCCCCGGCCGTGGTCACGATGTCCAGCGGCTTAAGCACCGAGCTGCGCTTCTCGTCGCTGGCCTCGAAGGCGCCGGCCGTCACCACCACGTCGCCGAGGGCGGCGCGGCTGGCTTTCAGCTTCATATTGGGCAGCGAGATGGGGCCTTCGCCCAGGGTCACCAGCGTTTCCAGCGGCTCGTAGCCGATGAAAGTAGCCACCAGCACGGCCGGTCCCGCGGCATGGTCGGTGCTGAAGCTGAAGCGGCCCAGCGAGTCGGTGCTGGCGCCGTCGAAGGTGGTTTTCACGAACACGTTCACGCCCGGCAGGGGCTGGCCGTCGGCGTCGCGCACGGTGCCGACGAGGCGGCACCCCACCCCCAGCCCCTCCCCTCCGGGAGAGGGGAGCCTGACGGCTTCTGTTTCAGAACGCACCCCTCCCCCGGAGGGGAGGGGCTGGGGGTGGGGTTGAGCAGTTTGGGCGAGGGCGGGGCGGACGGCGCTCAGCAGCAGGAGCAGCGGGAGTAGCGAGGGTTTCATGGGGCCAGCGGCTAGGTGATGGTCCAAAGGTGGCCGCCTGCCCCGCCCGGATTCAACTAAAAGGTGCTGAAGCGCCGGCCCGCTCCGATGAAGCGCTGGCCGAGAAAGATGAAGCGCTGGCCGAAAATGACGAACCTCCGGCCTCTTGCGACGTTTGGGGTGGGGTGGCCCCGGTTGGGGCCCCACGGGTATTTTTACAGCATCGCATGGGCCGGGGCCTCAACTTCACAGCCCCCTCATGCGCCTCCCTCTACTTTTAACGCTGTGAACCCGCCGCTGCTATGACAACTGCTGCTCCCATCGACTACCGCGCCCTGTTTCACGCCCTGCCCGGCTCCTACCTGCTGCTGACCCCCGACGGCACCATCCTCGACAACTCCGACGGGCACGTGGCCGTGTCGATGCGGCCGCGCGAGCAGGCCGTGGGCCGTACCATCTTCGACGCTTACCCTTCGGCCCCCGAAAGCCAGCGCGACCTAGCCGCCTCGCACGAGGAAGTGCGCCGCACCCTGCGCCCCCACACCATGCCCCTGCTGCGCTACGACCTGGAGCGCCCCGCCGAGCAGGGCGGTGGCACCGAGGTGCGCTACTGGCAGCTCACCCACTACCCTATTCTGGACGCCAACGGCCAGCTGCAGTTCATCCTGCAGATTCCGCAGGACGTGACCGCCCAGCACCAGGCCACGCTGCTGGCCACCGAAGCCAAAGAGGCCCTCGACGAAGCCCAAAACCGCACGCAGTTCATCCTCGAAAGCCTGCCCGTGCTGGTGTGGACCAACCGCCCCGACGGCACCCCCGACTACTTTAATCAGCGCTGGCTCGACTTCACGGGCAAGACCCAGGCCGAGATGCTGGCCCTTGACTGGGACGCCCTGGTGCACCCCGACGACCGCACCGGCCTGAACCAGGGCTGGCAGCAGGCCCTGGCCGCGGGCACCCCTTTCCAATACGAATACCGCATGCGCCGGCACGACGGCCAGTACCGCTGGCTGCTCATCCGCAGCTCTCCGCGGCGCCGGGCCGACGATACCATCAGCATGTGGGTGGGCGCGGCCAGCGACGTGCACGAGCGGCGCCAGATGGTGCAGGAGCTGCTGACGGCCAACGAGACCCAGGCCGAGCTGGCCGAGCAAGCCCACCAGCTCTACCAAAAAGCCGAGGGCCAGCGCGACACCTTCCACAACCTGTTCATGCAGGCCCCGGCCATGATTTGCATCCTGCGCGGGCCCGAGCACCGCTATGAGTTCGTGAACCCGGTGTACCAGCAGATTTTCCCCCACCGAGAGCTGGTGGGCCGCACCGTGGCCGAGGCCCTCCCCGAAGTCAAAGAACAGGGCATCATCGACATCCTCGACAACGTGTACCAGACCGGCGAAACCTTTCACGCTCACGAGCTGCCCCTGCAGCTGGAGCGCGACGCCAGCCAGCAGCTGCGCGATTCCTATTTCAATTTCACTTACCAGCAGTTCCGGGAGCAGGGCGCGCCGGCCGGCATCATGGTGTTTGCCTACGAAGTCACCGACCTCGTGCGCGCCCGGCAGGCGCTGGAAAAACTTCGCGAGCAGGGCCCCGGCTCTGGCGAACCGTCGCTAACTTAGCGGCCTCATCCGTACTGACCTTTTTCTACTTCGTTTTTAATTTATTGCATGGCTCTTACCTCCTTCGACTTTCAGCAGGCCCGCGTGAAGCTGGTGTTGTTTAAGTCGCGGCTGCGCTCGGTGCTCTACGGGGTGCGCGAGGCCGAGCCCGCCCTGTTTTCCGTGGCCGACAACCCCGTCGGCCAGTGGGTGCGCACCTCGCTGCGCCCCGAGCTGGGCACCCGCCCCGAGGTGCGCGAGCTGGAACAGGTGCTGCAACACATGCTGAGCACCGGCGAGGCCCTGGCCACCCGCTACCAACGCGGCCACATTGAGGAAGCCCGCGCCGGCCTCGACCAGGTAAATACCTACGCCGAACAGATTGAGGCGCAGCTTGTGGCCCTGGAGCGCGGCTTTGCCACGGCGGCGTAGGGTGTGCTGGGGTTTATAGAACGAGTACCCCGAAGCTCCTGCTTCGGCTCGCGCCGGCATCGTTCAACGAGCCGAAGCTGGAGCTTCGGGGTACTCGTTCTGCCTATTCCAACTAACCCAAAGGCCTACTTAGCTGCTCCGCCGCCTCTTCACCCGCCGCGCCCTACTTTTACGCTCCGACCTGGTTTTGCCCCGCATCCTGATTCATGCCTGCTTCGACTGCCTCCGACTCTTCCGTTGATTATCAGCGCCTGTTCCGCTCTTTGCCGGACAACTTCCTGCTGATGAAACCCGACGCCACCATCGTCGACAATACCGACAGCCACGTGGCCGTGTCGATGAAATCGCGCGAAGAAGCCGTGGGCCGCACCTTGTTTGAGGCCTACCCTTCCACCGACCAAAACCAGGGCGACATCATCGCGGCGTCGCACGAGCACGTGCGCCAGCACCTGGAGCCGCACGCCATGCCCGTCATTCGCTACGACCTGGCCCGGCCCGCCGAGCAGGGCGGCGGCTTTGAGGAGCTGTACTGGCAGGCCACGCACTACCCCTTGCTCGACGAGCAGGGCCGGCTGGAATACATCCTGCAGCGCACCCAGAACATCACCGAGCAGTACCGCACTGCCCAGCAGGCCGAGCGCGACCGCCTGGCCCTGGCCGAGTCGCAGGACCGCATGCGCTTCGTGCTCGAAAACCTGCCCGTGCTCATCTGGACAGCCACGGCCGCCGGCGACCGGGACTTCTTCAACCAGCGCTGGCTGGCCTTCACCGGCCGCACGGCCGAGGAGCAGCTGGGCGCGCAGTGGAGCACCAGCATTCACCCCGACGACCGGGAGCGGGTGCTGGCCACCTGGCGGAAATCCGTCGAAACCGGCGATACCTACCAGGTAGAATACCGCCTGCGCCGCCACGACGGCCAGTACCGCTGGGTGCTGGTGCGGGCCACGCCCCGGCGCGACGCCCAGGGCGCCATCAACCTGTGGGTGGGCGGCGGCACCGACATCCACGAGCAACGCCAGATGGTGCAGGAGCTGCTGACGGCCAACGAGACCCAGGCCGAACTGGCCGAGCAAGCCCACCAGCTCTACCAAAAAGCCGAGGGCCAGCGCGACACCTTCCACAACCTGTTCATGCAGGCCCCGGCCATGATTTGCATCCTGCGCGGCCCTGAGCACCGTTACGAGTTTGTGAACCCCCAGTACCAGCTGCTGTTTCCGCACCGTGAATTGCTAGGCCGCACCGTGGCCGAGGAGGTGCCCGAAGTCAAGGACCAGGGCATCATCGACATCCTCGACCGCGTGTACCAGACCGGCGAAACCTTCTACGGCAACGAATTGATGATGCAGCTGGAGCGCGATGCCAGCAAAGAATTGAAAGACACGTATTTCAACTTCATCTACCAGCAGTTCCGCGAAAACGGCGCGCCGGCCGGCATTATGGTGTTTGCCTTTGAAGTAACGGAGTTTGTGCACGCCCGGCAGGCCCTTGAACGCCTCGGCAACGCGGCCGGCAACTAGACCCCGCGCACAGTTTGGCCCGAATCTGGCTAGGCCCGCCTGCTTATCTTTGTAGTTCCGCTCACCCCCTTCCCCGCATGGCCCTCACTTCTTTCGACTTTCAGCAAGCCCGCGTCAAGCAGGTGTTGTTTAAGTCGCGGCTGCGCTCGGTGCTCTACGGGGTACGCGAAGCCGAGCCGGCCCTCTTCTCCCTGGCCGACAACCCGCTGGGCCAGTGGCTCCAAACGTCGGTAAAGCCGACCCTCGGCGGCCAGCCCGAGGTGCGCGAAATTGAGCGCGTGCTCCAACAGATGCTCACCAAAGGCCAGGACTTGGTGACGAGCTACACCCGCGGCCAAATCGAGGAGTCGCGCGCCGGCCTCGACCAAATCAACTCCTACGCCGACCACATCGAAACCCTGTTGCACCGCCTGGAGCAGGGCACAGCCGTGGCGTAAGGGCAGGTCTTCCTAAACAAACGATACCAAAAACGGTCATGCTTCGACTGCGCTCAGCATGACCGTTCTTTTTAGTCCGCTGCTGCCTACAAATTGAACAGCGCCGCCGCATTGCGTGTGGTGGCCTCGGCTACTTCTTCCACGTCCTTGCCCAGCAGTTCGGCCACGCGGCGCAGCACCAGCGGCAGGTAGGCGGGCTCGTTGCGCTTGCCGCGGTGCGGCACGGGCGCCAAGTAGGGGCAGTCGGTTTCCAGCAGCAGGTGCTTCAGGTCGAGGCCGGGCAGCACCTTGTCGGCCCCGCCATTTTTGAACGTAGCCACCCCGCCAATGCCCAGCATAAAGCCCAGCTTAATGGCCTGCTCGGCCTCCGCGGGCGTGCCCGAGAAGCAGTGGAACACGCCGCGCAGGGTGCCGTCCTGGGCTTCCTCCACCAGGGCCACGGTTTGGGCAAAGGCCTCGCGGGTGTGCAGCACAATGGGCAGCTGATGCTTCTTGGCCATTGCCAGCTGAATTCTCAGCGCTTCCTGCTGCTCAGCCAGCAGGGTTTTGTCCCAGTACAAATCCAGCCCACACTCGCCCACGGCGGCGAAGGGCCGCCGGCCCAGCCAGGTTTCCACCTCATACAAGTCGCGCTCAAAGCTGCGCGTGACCGAGCACGGGTGCAGGCCCATCATGGCGAAGCAGGTTTCGGGCGCCTGCGCTTCCAGCTCCAGCATGGCGTCGATGCTGCTGTGGTCGATGTTGGGCATCACAATGGTGCGCACCCCGGCCTCCTGCGCTCGCCGCAGGGCGTCGGGGCGGTCGGGCTTGAACTGTTCGGAGTAGAGGTGGGCGTGCGAATCGGTGATGTGCATCTTTTCAGGTGTTGGGTACTCGGTTTTTGGGTGTTAAGGGTCAAATATCGGGAACGGTATCATTCGGCTATTAAAGCCTAACACCCAAAACCGAATACCTAATACCTTACTCATAGCGCCTCCCCTTCCACACCACCGCCCCGCCAAACAGCTGGAACCAGACGATGCTGAAAGTGAGTGCCAGCGTATAAAGCTCAAACGGCAGCAGCAGTTCCCAGTGCAGCTGGAGTCCGGCGCGGCGGTGTCCGGCGTGGGCCATGACACCCTGCACCAGCACCTTAGCAGCCCACACGGCCAGCGCCGGCCCCGCCCCGGCCGCCCACGCTAACGCCGCCAACGCCGGCCAGAACCCGCTGAACACCAGCAGCTGCAGGCGTAGTTTCAGCGGCAAGGCTTCCACGCCGCGCAGCCAGCGGCGCCGCTGTTTCAGCAGGGCCGCCCAGGTGGGCATGGGCAGTGAATCGGCCCGCGCCTCGGCGCTGAACACGTGCCGAAAGCCAAAGCCCCGCGCCACGGCGGCCTGGAACAACGCGAAATCTTCGGTTACAGAAAAGGGCAGCGCTTCGTAGCCGCCGGTGGCCTCGTAGGCGGCGCGGGTCACGAGCATGTTGTTGCCCATGGCCGTCACGGGGCGGCCCTGCTCGCTCACCACCTGCACCAAACTCAGCGAGAGCAACCAGTCAATGCCTTGCAGCTGATGAAACCACCGCGGCCCGCGCACCGCCGTGATGCCCGTGACCGTGCCCACGCCCGGCGCCGCCTGGGCCAGCAGGGCCGGAATCCAGGTTTTCGGCAGGTGAATGTCGGCGTCGGTAATGAAGAAGTAGTCGGTGGTGGCGTGGCGGGCCAGGTGGGCCAGCACGTTGGCCTTGCCCCGGGCCTCGCCCCAATTTTCGGTGATGAGGATGACCTGAAAACGGCCCGCAAAACCTTGCATAGCCGCCTCGGCCACGGCGGCGGTGCGGTCGGTACTGGCGTCGTCGCCCACCAAAATTTCCAGCAGCTCGGCGGGGTAGGCCAGCTGCCGGAGGCTGGCCAGGCAGCGCGGCAGCGCTGCTTCCTCGTGGCGGGCAGCAATGAGAATGCTTACGCGCGGCAGCGGCTGGGGCACCGGCTGGGCCGGGTGGGCACCGCGCCGGGCGGCAAAGCGCCAGGTGGCGTAAGCCATACTCAGCAGCCACAGCAACAAGAACGTTAGCAGAAATCCGGTCACGGCGCCAAAAACTGAAAGCCTTGCTCGGCAAAATGGGCCAGCACCCGCGGCAGCACGAAGCGCAGCCGGGCACTGGCCTTGCGGCTGTCGTGAAATACCAGCACAT
This sequence comes from Hymenobacter monticola, assembly GCF_022811645.1. Taxonomy (NCBI): domain Bacteria; kingdom Pseudomonadati; phylum Bacteroidota; class Cytophagia; order Cytophagales; family Hymenobacteraceae; genus Hymenobacter; species Hymenobacter monticola. The sequence goes on from NZ_CP094534.1 coordinate 5,135,625, forward strand.
CGCCGGGCCGCACGGCGGCCAGCGTGTAGCGCAGGCAGTCCTCCGGGCTCAGGCTGGGGTCGTAGTCGCGGGTGAGCACCGACCACATGATGACCCGAAAATCCTGCTGAAGCGCCGGCAGCAGCGGCCACGTCAGCCGGCCATACGGCGGCCGGAACAGCGGGCGTGCGGCCGTGGCCGGCGACGTTTCGGCCTGCAGCTCCGCAATGTAGCGCTGGCACTCGGCCACTTCGGCCAGGTACTCGGGGCGACTCAGGCTCCAGGCGCTGCGGTGGTGGTGGGTGTGGTTGCCGAGGCGGTGGCCGGCGGCCAGGGCGGCGCGGGCAATGGCGGGGTAGCGGCCCAGGTTTTCGCCCACGCAAAAAAACGCGGCTTGCGCATTGTATTGCGCCAGTTGCTCCAGCACCCAGGGCGTTTCCTCCGGAATGGGGCCGTCGTCGAAGGTGAGGTAGAGCGCCGGCGCGCCGCCGGGCGCGGCGGCCGGTCCGGTCCACTCACAGCCGGGCAGCAGGGCGTGCAGCAGCTTGGGCGGCCGGGTCAAAAGCGCCGCTTCGAGCCGGGAGCCTAGCCGCATCAGGAACGCACGATGTGCATGAAGGGCACTTCCGTGTCGGGCAGCGGGCCCAGCACGGCGGCCAGCACGGTCAGGAAAGCGGCGGCGGTATCGGGCTGGCCGGCGCCCGGGCCGCGGCCCAGGTGGCGGTGCTGCTCGCCGGCCCACTCGCCTATCACGGTGGGGGCGCCGGCGGGGCCGCTCAGGCCCAGCGTGGCTTCCAGGGTGAAGTAGCGGGGGCGTTTTTCCTCGGCTTCGGTTTCGGGCTCGTCGTCCTCCTCATACACCAGGGCCGAATAGTAGGCTTCCATGGTGGCCTGGGGCGCGGGCAGGTGCAGCAGGGCCGTGGCGCGGCCGGCCACTTCGTGCCAGCTCAGGCGCAGGCCCCGGGGCACTACTTTATCGGCCGTCGGCAGGTTTTCGGCGGCTTTTTCCCACACGTATTGCAGCAGCTCGCGCGCCAGGTACGGGTCGCTCAGCTCGCGGCGCACCGAGGCCGGGCGGCGCCAGGCCAGCTGCGGCAACAGGACGTGGGTAAAGTTGTAAGGATGAAGTCGCGCCATAGGGGGCTACAAAAGTAACGCCGGAAAGCTTGGCTTGATAAGCAATGAGGGGCGAAGTGAGGAACTGTCATGGCTTCGGCTGCGCCTTGCCATGACAGTTCCTCACTTCGCCCCTTTTATCGCCTGCTCCACTGCCTCCCACAATACCTCGGCGCTGCGGGCCCAGGAGAAGCGGCGCAGGTTCTGCCGGCCCTGGGCTACCAGCTGCTGGCGCACCCCTTCGTTTTCCCACAGGCGCGCCAGCCCAGCGGCAATGCTTTCGGGCGAATTGGGGTCGACTAGTTCGGCACCGCCCTCTCCCGCCACTTCGGGCATGGAGCTGACCTGGGATGTCAGTACGGGGCAGCCGCTGGCCTGAGCCTCCACAATGGGAATACCAAAACCCTCGAAATAAGGCACGTACACAGTAGCCAGCGCCGCCGCGTAGAGGCTGGCCAGCTCGGCATCGGCCACGCGGCCGGTGAAATGCACCGCGTTTTGGTGGCGCATCTTTTGGTAGGCTTCCAGAATGGGGCCCGCTTTCCAGGCTTTGCGGCCCACGATGAGCAGCTGCGCCGCTGCGGCTTCCGGCCCGCCCTGGGCCTTGAACATATCGAAGGCCCGCAGCAGGTTGCCCAGGTTCTTGCGCGGCTGCAAGGCTCCTACGAACAGGAAGTACGGCTGCCCGTGGCTGAACCGCCGCCGGGTTTCGCGCTGGGCGTCGGCCGGCTGGGGCCGGAACAGCTCGGCCGGTGCGTTGTAGGCCACACTGATTTTCTCAGGCTCGATGCCGTAGGTCTGCACAATGTCGGCCTTCGTGGCTTCCGACACGGCCACCAGCCGCGCCGACGCGCGGGCGAAACGCGGCATGAAAAAGTGGTAGTACTTGCGGCGCAGCAGCTCCACATCGAGCGGAAAATGCTCGAAGGCTAGGTCGTGCAGCACCGTGACGCGCGGCACCGTGGTGGCCAGCGTGGTGAAGCCATCCATGCTGAGAAACGCGGCCGGGCGGTGCCGCGCCAGCCACAGGGCCACGGCGCCCTCAAACCACGCCACAAACAGGAGGGGGTGGCGCGCCGGCGGCAGCAGCACGTGCGGCACCACGTTGGGCCCAAACAAATAGCACGGGTCGTAAGCCCGGTCGAACAGGAAGTGAAACGTCACTTCCGGGTGCTGGGCCACCAGCCGGCTCAACGTTTCGTAGCTGAAGCGGCCGATGCCTTCCAGCTGCGCGCCCGGCATCAGGAAACGGGTGTTGACGGCGATGTGCAGCGGAGTGGGTATGGGCATAGTTAATAGCGCAAAAGCGTCATGTCGAGCGCAGCCGAGACATCTCGCTCGCCGAAGTAATTCGTTTTCCGCAGCGAGATGTCTCGGCTACGCTCGACATGACGAACAAGAAAATTTAACCTTTTCCCGTCAAGCTCATCAGCTCCTTGCGCCGCACCAGGCCGGTGCCCAGCACAATCAGCCCAAACACTACCGCCATCACGCCGGCTTCGACCCACCAGCTCAGGAACAGGCCGTATTGCAGCATGTACCAGGCGCCGCACAGCAGCCCGAACGCCAGGAGCAGCCGGGCCAGCAGCCGCCCGGGCACGCCCACACCGGTGCGCCGCGCCACCAGCACCAGGTAGCCGACGGACACGGCCACCGCGCACAGCAGCGTGTCGAGCGAGGCGGCCACGGCGCCGTAGCGGGGCAGCAAAAACAGGTTCAGGCCGATGTTGAGCAAGATGCTCAGGCCCACCAGCCAGCTCACGGCCCGCTCGTGGGTGGTGCTGGTGAGCAGGGTGCTGTAGATGGCGAAAAAGGCGTGCACCAGCACGTTGAGAAACAGAATTTTCAGGCACAAGGTCATGCGCGCCACCTCGGCCGGGGAGCTGTGGGTGAACTGCCAGAACACCACCTCGCCCCGAAACAGCACGAAGGCCACAATGAAAAGCATCGGCAGCGTGACGATGCGCTGCCCGAACATGAGCAGCTGGCGTTGGGCCCCGGCATCCTTCGGCACGCTGGCAAACTTGGCAAAAAACAGCGGCAGCACCGTCCAGGCATACATCATCACGGCATCGACCCAGCGGTAAGCCCCCGCGTAGTAGCCGGCCTCGGTGGGCGAGGCCAGGCGCTCGAGCATCAGCATGTCGATGCGCTCGTTCATGCCGTACACCAGCGTCATGAGGGCGAAGGGCAGGCTCGCCCGCAGGGCCGTGCGGGCCACCGGGCCCTGCCAGCGGTACTTCACCCGCCCAAAAAAGCGCGTCATCAACCCGTAGGTGAGCACGGCGGTGAACGCCGCCGCCCCCAGCCGGGCGCCCACGTAGCGCGGCAGCGAGAAGCCCAGCGGCAGCAATAGGAGCACGGCCCCAAGCAGCACAAACTTCTCGACCACCGAGAGCACGGCGTCGGTGTTGAATTTTTGGTGGGCCTGCAGGGTACCGCGCAGGAACTGCCCGTACTGCGTGAGCACCAGCGCCGCCCCCACGCCCAGCAGCAGCAGCAGCTCCGGGCCGCGGTAGCCCATCAGCCAGCCCACCAGCACCATGGCGGGCAGGGCCACCACGTTGAGGGCCCCGCGCAAGGGCAGCAGCGTGGGAAAGGTTTCGGCCAGGAAATTGGGTTCGGCCGCCACGCGCCGCACGGCGTAGGGCGTCAGGCCAAGGTCGGCGAGGGCGGCCACCACGGTGGCGATGACCGAGAGGGCCGCCACCAGCCCAAACGTGGCGTGCCCGAGCCGGTCCTGCACCAGGTTTTCCACCATCAACCAGCCGGGTTTCACCAGCAGGTTGAGCAGGACGACGAAGCTGATATTGCCAAAAAACCGTTTGATGCCGACGAGGAAGCTAAGGACGGAAAGGATAACCGGCACGGTGCGCCGCGCCCGCAAAGCTACGAACTGTGCCGGCCCAACCGCGCGGCGTGCCGAACGGGGCCGTTTTCCGGCTATCTTTGCCTGCCGCCTTCCCGCGTCTTCCCTCCCATTTAAAAGAACGGGCGTAGGCACCTCCTTTTCTGTATGTCTGCACCTTCTTTCTCGCTGGTGGGCCTCGGGCCCATTATCAACCGCTGGAAAAACCTCGTGGCCGGGGCCGTCGTCCTGGCCGCCGTTGTGAGCATTGTGGTGGCGCTGCTGATGCCCAACGTGTACCGCTCCACCGCCATTTTCATTCCCACCAACCCCCAAACCGCTGACCCCGACCGCCTGCTGGAAGAAAACGGCCAGGCGCGCAACAAGCTGGAGCTGGGCGGCCGGGCCGAAGACCTGGACCGGGCCATCACCATCGGCGAGTCGCAGCCGGTGGCCGAGCTGCTCATCAAGAAATTCAACCTCTACAAGCACTACGAGGTGGGCACGCCCGGCGACGACCTGGCCGACAACGCCGTGCTGAAGGAGTTTACCGACAACCTGTCCATTGAGCACAACGAGCGCGACGCCATCGAGCTCACGTTCATGGACAAAGACAAAAACCTGGCCGCCCAGATTGCCAATACCCTGGTGCAGGTCATCGACTCGGTGAACCAGCAGCTCACGCTGGAAAACCGCCGCAAAGTGCTCGACCTCTACCGCCACCGCTACGAGTACCTGAGCACCAGCTTCGAGCGCAGCCGCCGCGAGCTGGTGGGCGCCCGCAAGCGCTACGGCATCTTCGGCCTCGAAATGCAGGGCCGCTACATGGTGAAGCAACTCATCGAAACCGAGGCGGCCCTGCGCAAGGCCGAAGCCAGCGGCGGCGACGTGACCGGCCTGCGCAAGGCCCTGCGCGGCCTCACCAAGCGCGACGGCGGCAACCTCATCAACCTGGAAAGCTACGTGCAGGGCACCGACTCGATGAGCATGTTCACCACCCGCGTGGCCGACTTGCAGGGCCGCCTCGTGGCCGCCCGCTCGGCCTTCGAAACCGCCGAGCTGAGCTTGCAGGGCCGGCTTTCCAGCGTGTACGTGGTGCAAAAGGCTTATCCGGCCACTCGGAAATCCAAGCCCGTGCGCTGGCTCATCGTGACGGGCTCGGTGGTGCTCACGTTTGTGCTGTCGGTCATTTTCATTGCCCTGCTCGAGCTCTACCGCCGCAACCGGCCCGGGGCCGCCCGCCTGGCGTGAACCCGTCCGTAAACAACCTTTGGCAGCGGTTCCGGCAGGCCTACGATGGGCCGCAGCAACTGTTCATGGCCTTCATCGGCCTGCTGCTGCTGGGCGGCGCGGGCGCGGCGCTCACACACCTGCCGGCCCTGCTGCTGCCGGCGGGCCTGGCTGTGGCCCTGCTGGTGGCCCTGGTGGAGTGGCGCTGGATTTACTACCTGCTGTTTTTCCTACTGCCCTTCTCCGAAGAAATCAGCCTGTTTGGCGGCCTAAGCATGGACGTGCCCTCCGAGCCGCTCATGCTGGCCCTGACCGGGTGCGTGGGCGCGGCACTGCTGCTGGGCACGGGTCGCATTCCGGGCCGCGAGTGGCAGCATCCCCTCATCATTCTGCTGGGCCTGATGCTGCTGTGGGCGGCCGTAGACACGTTTTTCTCGGTCGATACGCTTAAGTCGTTCAAGTACATGCTGGCCAAGGTGTGGTACCTCACGCCGTTTGTGCTGGGCACGCTGCTCATCATCCGCCGCCCGGCCGATGCCTGGCGCTTTGCGTCTTTCTACGCCACCGGGGCGGCGCTGAGCGTGCTGTACGTGGCGAGCCGGCACGCCACCAAGGGCTTCAGCTTCGCCGACATCAACTGGGCGCTGCGGCCGTTTTTCCGCAACCACGTCATCTACGCCACCATGCTGGCGCTGCTGATTCCGTTCTGTTGGTTTGCGTTGCGCGCGGCCACCAAGGCCGGGTCCAAACTGGCCTGGCGGGCGGTGCTGGGGCTTTTGCTGTTTGGCCTGCTTACGTCCTACACGCGAGCGTCGATGCTCTCGCTGCCCATTGCGGCGCTGTTTTTTGGGGTGATGCACCTGCGCTTTACCAAGGTGGTGCTGGTGGCCGTGGCCATTGGCACGGGCCTGGCCGTGGCCCACATTGCCACCGGCGACAATTACATGGAATTTGCGCCCAATTACGAGCGCACCATCTTCAACGGCAAGAACTTCGAGAAGCACCTCGAAGCCACCTACAAGATGCAGGACGTATCGGGCATGGAGCGGGTGTACCGCTGGGTGGCCGCCGCCCGCATGATTGCCGACAAGCCCGTGGTGGGCAGCGGCCCCGCCACCTTCTATCCCGAATACAAGCGCTACACCATCAAGAGCTTCCGCACCTACGTGAGCGACAACCCCGAGAAATCAACCACTCACAACTACTTCCTGCTGCAACTGGCCGAGCAAGGCATTCCCGGCTTTGTGCTCTTTCTTGTCTTCGTCAGCACGGCGCTGCTCAAGGCCGAAAGCCTCTACCACCGCGCCCGCCAGCAGCCCGAAGTGCGCCGCGTCATTCTGGCCGCCACCATGTCGCTGGTAGTCATTGTGTTCCACCTCACACTCAATGAGCTGGTGGAAGCCGACAAGATTGGCCCGGTGTTCTTCATCTGCATCGCCTTGCTGATTCGCTGCGAAAGCTGGCTGGCGGAAGGGGTACCTCAAGAAGACACGCCAACCGTTTAATGACTCGTCGCTGAGTATTCCGCCGCCACGTTTTGTATTTGCACCAAGTGCCGCTCAGCGTGTTTGGCCAAGAAGTGCACGAAATCATAAACGTCAATCTTTCCCAGCGCATTGACCGTCATAGTTGTGCGATAGAGCACTCCTTCACCATTGGGCAGTCGCGTCAATACCTGCTGACACGCTCGAAGCTGCTGCCGTAGCGCTGCCGCCACTTCAGGCCCGGTTTTCAACCCGCGCGGCTCCATATGTTCTGGCCTCACCCAAGCAAATGCTTGCGGATTGGCAATTTCCTTAAGCTTATTTGGTTCTGAGCACCGGACGGCCAACTCCGCTTCCAGGTTCAGGCTGTGCACGTTCTTCAACGCCTTCGCTGCTCCCTTTTCAATGAGAATGAGCAAATAATGATTCGTGAGAGCGACATGCTCCAGAATCTCATCGATTGCCCAACCACCACTAGCTGGACGGTAGGCTCGCAGCGAACTCGGTGCTTCAAACCACTTCGCTAATCGATTGAAAGCCGTTTCGAGCGCGTAGTTAATTTCTGCAATGAATGCTGATGGCTGCATTTTCGCATTACTTAAACCGGCAGCTCAAAATCGTCACATCGTCGGCAAACTGGGAGTTGTGGGCGCTGAAGGCGTTGATGCTGCGCAGCAGTTCCTGGTGCAGCTTGGGCAGGGGCAGGTAGCGGCCGCGCTCCAATACGTCCAACACGCCTTCCTCGCCAAACTCGTTGCCGGCTTCGTCAAACACCTCGGTGAGGCCGTCGGTGTAGAGCAGCAGCAGCGAGTGGCGGGAAATTTCGGTTTCGCCCACGCGCAGCAACGGCAAGTCTTCCATGATGCCGAGCATAACGGTGCCGTGCTTGAGGCGCTCCACCGAGCCGTTGTCGCAGAGCAGCAGCGGGTCGTTGTGGCCGGCGTTCACGTATTGCAGGCGGCGGGTGCGGCGGTCGTAGATGCCGAAGAAGGCCGTGATAAACTTCTCGCCGCCCGAGTTGCGGAACAGCAGGTGGTTGAGCTCAGGCACGATGGTGGCCAGCGCCACGCCCTGCCGCAGCAGCGTGCGCAGCCCGGCCTGGAAGTTCGACATCAGCAGCGAAGCCGGCACGCCCTTGCCGCTCACGTCGGCCACGCACAGCAGCAGACGGTCCTGGTCGATTTCAACCACGTCGTAGTAGTCGCCGCCGATTTCGGTGTGGGGCACGTAGCTGCGCTCAATGGCCAGGTGGCCGTCGTTGGGCAGGCTGCGCGGGAAGAGCATGGCCTGCACTTCCTGGGCAATTTCAATTTCCTTGCGCACGGCGGCGTCGGCCACGCGCTGGGCCTGCAGGCGGCGGTTTTCCACGGCCCCGATGAGCGTGTTGGCCAACGAGCCGAGGAAAGGGATGAGCTGCTGGCGGTCGAAATCGGAGCGCAGGCCGCCCACAAACACGTAGGCCGCCACCTGCTTCTGGCGCAGCACCGGAATCACCATTTCGTAGGGTTCCCAGGCGTCGCCGAGGTGCAGGTCCTCCACGGCCTGGGGCTGGGTCACGCCGCCTTCGCGCAGGTGCTGGCTGAGTTCCAGCTTTTCGGCCACGGCCAGTTCGCAGCCTAGGGCCACACGCACCTGGAAGCCGTGTTCTTCGCGGGCAAAAAGCAGCAGCTGCACCACGTTGCGCTGGCCCTGCAGGGTGAGGCGCAGCATATGGTAAAGCTCGTCCACGGTGTGGTCGCGAGCCGTCATGTCGTGGGCCACGCCGAGCACGGTGTCCAGCTCAAACTGCTTGAGCAGCAGCTGGCGGCGCAGCTGTTTTATCTGGTCGTCGCGGTGCGTGACCTGGGCGGCCAGCGCATCGGCCAGGGGCTCAGCAGAAGAAAGAGGAACAGAAGCCATGCAGCAAGGTAAGCAGCCGGTTATGAATGGCGCGTGAAACGCAAACGGGGCTACAAACTTAAGCAGCCACGGGGGTTTTGGGGTCGTAGGCGTCGCGCAGGCCGTTGCCGAGCAAATTAAAGCTGAGCACGAGGAGCGAAATGGCCGTGCCTGGCAGCAGCGTGAGCCACAGGCCGGCCTCGGTGCCCAGCAGGTCGTAGCCCTCCTTCACCATCAGGCCCCAACTGGGCGCGGGCGGCTGCACGCCCAGGCCAAGGAAACTTAGACCAGCTTCGAGCAGGATAGCCGCCGCAAAATTGCTGGTGGCCAGCACAATGAGCGGGCCGCGCATGTTGGGCAGCAGGTGCTGTGCAATGAGCCGCCAGGTGGGCAGGCCCAGCACCCGGCCGGCCTCCACGAAGGTGGCCGAGCGCAGGCTGAGCATCTGGCCGCGCACTACGCGGGCTACATCCACCCACATGGTGAGGCCCACGGCCACGAAGCTGACCCACACGCCTTTGCTATCGAGGGCCAGCGAAATGGCAATGACCAGCATGATGCCCGGAATGCTCCACACCACCGTCATCAGCCCCAGCAGCAGCGAATCAACCCAGCCGCCGAAGTAGCCGGCCACGGCGCCCACGGCCATGCCCAGCGCCAGCGAAATAAGCACCGCCACCAGCCCAATGCCCAGCGAAATGCGCGTGCCCAGCAGCAGCCGGCTCAGTTCGTCGCGTCCGGCTTTATCGGTGCCCAGCAGGTAGTTGCGGTTGACGATGTGCTTGTCCCGGATTTCCTGCTGCAAGGCGGCGGGCGCCCCGGGGTGGCCCGTCACGGCCGACAGTGCCAGCCGGCGCGGCCGGCCGGCTTCGGCCGAGTGATGACCCAGGGGCTTCAGGATAATAGAATCGCCCGAGAATGCGTAGCCGCCAATGGGGGTTTCCAGCACGTCGGGCACGCGGCCGTGCAGCCAAGTGGCAAAGATGTTATCGGCGCGTTGGTTGTCGCGGGCCGAATCGGGCAGGGGCTGGCGCAGCAGCTGCACGCGCAGGCCGGGAGCCTCTTTTTGAATCTGCACGAAGCCGTGGCTGGCGTTGGGCGAGTTGTCGGGCAGTATCCAGTAGCCCAGCAGGGCCACCAACGTGCAGAGGGCAATGAAGGCCAGGCCGGCCACAGCGGGCCGGTTTTGCCACAGGCGCTGGCGCACGTAGTAGCCCGGCGGCCGGGCGGCGGCCGCAGTAGCGGCGGGGGCTGCAGAAACTGCCGTAGCCACGCTTAGCGGGTGTTATGCTGCAAGAGGCCTTCCTTCGAGGCCAGGTAGGAGGCATCGCGGGCGATGGCGCCGAACGAAGTGGTTTCGTAGGCCAGTTCGGTGTCGACGTCGGGCCAGTAGCTGCGCACGAGGCCCTGCTCCAGCAGGCTGCGCAGCTGGTTTTCAAGCTCCTGCGGGGGCAGGCCGGTTTTTTGGAGCAGGGTGCGGAACGAGGTAACGAAGTACAGCTCGTCGAGCAGGTCGAATTCGGGGTCAGTCACGGGCAAAAAGGGCGGGCGGAGTTTGGGCAAATGTAAGCCCGGGGACGGCTTGGCAGATTGCGGTAGCGAGAACCCAATGTTTGTGCGCGAGTATCTCTAGTATTGCGGGGCGGGCCGGCGCTCACTACTCGGCCCAAACCAGCCGGGGCATTTCGTCAAAGCGGCTTGTGCGCGTCTTCCCACTCACCATGCGATACCTCAACGGCGCAAAAGCATTGCTTGGCCTTTTCCTTTTATGGTTTTTCGGCCACACGGCCTTCACGGTCGTCGATGGCTTGACGGACCAGCAAAAAAAAGCTGACTTAGCCGTGATTCTGGGCAACAAAGTGAACGAAGATGGCACTTTGTCGGCGCGGCTGGAAAGCCGCCTGCGCTGCGGCCTTGCGCTTTACCGCCGCGGGCGGGTGCGCCGCCTGTTGGTGAGTGGCGGCCTGGGCCGGGAAGGTTATTTAGAAGGCCAGAAAATGAAGGCTTATTTGCTGGCCCATGCCGTCCCCGATTCTCTTATTGTCGTTGATAACCACGGGGACAACACGCAAGCCACAGTGGCTAATACCTTGCGCCTCCGCGACAGCCTGCACTTCCGCAGCCTGCTCATCGTGTCGCAGTACTACCACCTGACCCGCACCAAAATGCTTTTTCGCAAGCAGCATTTCAACGCCATCAGCAGTGCCAGTCCCCGCTATTTCGAAGCCCGGGATGCCTACTCTCTTATCCGTGAATTCTTTGCCTATTACAGCGAGTAAAGCCCTTGCGAATAGCTTTTTCCGCAAACCACGCAGCTATTCCTCAGGGCAGGTACCTCCGTCGCGCCAGCTGGTTCAGGCCATAATTTGGCGTATTTGCCTATTGGGGCTGGGCCTGCTAGTGGCCGCCTGCGAACCTGCCCCGGCCGTGAAAACAAGCTACGTCAGCTACCGGCTTGACCCGCGGCGGCAGGCCCTGCGCATGTACTGGCGCGATTCGCAGGGCCGCCGCTACGCCAGCTTGGGTGGCCTGCGCCAGGCACTGGCCACCCAGCACGACAGTATGCTTTTTGCCATGAACGGTGGCATGTTTGACCCCAGCTTCACCCCGCAAGGGCTATTTATTGAAGCCGGAAAAACCGTGGTGCCGCTGGACACCGCCACCGGCGCGGGCAATTTCTACCTCAAGCCCAACGGCGTGTTTTACCTAACTACCGACAGCACCGCCCACATTTGCCAAACGGCCGCTTTTCGCAATAATGGCCGGGTGGCCTACGCCACGCAGTCGGGCCCCATGCTGCTGATTGATGGGCGCCTCCATCCCGCCTTCCGGCCGGGCTCGGCCAACCTGCAAATCCGCAACGGGGTGGGCATTTTGCCCAATGGCCAGGTGCTGCTGGCCATGTCGCGCCGCAAAATCAACTTCTACGATTTTGCCGAGTACTTCCGGAAAGCAGGCTGCCGGCAGGCGCTCTACTTGGATGGCTACGTGTCGCGCACCTACAAGCCAGCCGCCGGCTCAACGCAGACGGACGGCGATTTTGGGGTGATAATCGGCGTGACTATTCCGAAACCATAGCCACCGCAGCAGGTGCGGCCGCGCCGCCTTCTTCCGACTTGACGTAGGCGATGATGGAGGTAATTTCCTTGTCGGACAGCGCAAAGGAGGGCATCTGCTGCTTGTTGAACTTGTTGAACAGGGCCACGGCGTAGTCGTCGCCGCTGGCCACCACTTTGCTCGAGTTCTTAATCCACGGAATCAGCCAGGAAACAGGGCGACGCTTGCTGATGCCGGCCAGAGCGGGGCCTACCACCTGTTCGTTCACGGCGTGGCACTGGGCGCAGTTGCCTTTAAAAAGCGCATCGCCGGCGGCAATTTCGGCGGCTTCGGCGGGCGAAGCTGCCGGGCTGGGTGCTGCAGTTTGGGAAGCCGGCAGCATGCCTACTTCCTGCAGTTCGGGCTCACTAGCTTGCGCCACGTCATTGGCCGAAAACCCGGCCAAACCCGCTGCGCTCAGCAGCGTGAAACCAATCAACACCACAACCAACGCCATGCCCACCGAAAGGGCAAAACCAACCGACTTGAACCACATGAGTACCGGGGTTTGAGATGGAATATATATGCGGCAAATTTACCATCCAAGCCCCGCGGCTGCCATTTTTCAGCAAATTCTCTGCGAGTATAACTACTTCACCGCCCGCCCCTTCCACTGGTAGCCGCCGCGCAGCCCGGCCAGGCCCACGCCCAGCGCATAGGGCGCATAGAGCACCTGCAGCAGCGGCAGCAGCGGTAGCCACCGGCGGCGCCCCAAAAACCGCAGCACCGGCGCCATCAGCCAGGCATCGGCGCCCAGCTTGAGCGCCCAGGCGGCCAGCACCCAAGGCCACAGCACCGGCCACACCAGCCCCGCCCCTGCCCCGGCAGCCAGGGCCACGTTGGCACCCAGCACGAGCAGCGCCAGGCGGCGCGAAGCCGGGCTTTGGTAGTGCCGCCACTTGCTGGCCCAGCGCACCCGCTGCCGCAGCAGCGCCCGCAGCGTGGGCGGCGCGGCCGTGCGCACAACGGCGGCCACATCGGCCAGGAAAAACGTGGTGCCGGGAAAGGCCGCGTGGATTTTGTGGAGCAGAAACTCGTCGTCGCCACTGGCCAGGTGGGCGTTGTCGGCAAAGCCGCCCACGGCCGCAAAGGCGGCGCGCCGGTAGGCCAGGTTGGCGCCGTTGCACATGGTGGGCCACTGCCGGGCCAGGCAGGCGCCGCCCACGCCCACCAGCCCGGCAAATTCCAGCCCCATGAGCCGGGCGAAATGCGTATCGAGCCCCGTGAGCAGCACCGGCCCGCTGATGAAATTGGCGTTGGGCTTTTGGGCGATGAGCGCCGCGTAGGCCGCCAGCCAGCCAGGGCCGAGGCGGCAGTCGGCATCGGTACACACCAGCCAGGGCGCGCGGGCCGTTTGCAGGGCAGCTTGCAAGGCCGCTTTCTTACCGGTTTCAGCCGCCGGAAGCCTGACCAAACGCAGCGGAAACGCTGAAGCGGCCGCAGCCGCAGCCACCAGCGCTGCTGTGGCGTCGGTGGAATGGTCGTCGGCGATGAGGACTTCAAACTGCGCCGCCGGCAGCGTTTGAGCAGCTAAGTCGCTCAGTAGCTGAGGCAAGTTTTCGGCCTCGTTGCGGGCGGCGATGAGGATAGAGAAGGTGGGCGCTTCGCCTGATGCGGAATGGAGGAATGAAGAATTTTCAGCCGTCCCCCATTCCTCATTTCTCATTCCTAATTCTTCATTGAGCGAAGCATCCCACCCCCCGCGCAACCAGCCCATCAGGCCCGCATACAGCGCCGGCAGCACCAGCAGGCTAATTCCAGCCGCCAGCATCACCGGCCGGCGCGCTTTTCGCGGAGCACGCGCAGGCCGGGCACCAGCAGCAGGCCGGCCGCGCTGGGCAGGGCGATATTGATGACCCACAGGCTGAGGCTGGCCGAGAGCACCGGCAACGCCGGCTGACCCAGCAGCCCAAACAAGTGCGTGGCCGACAGCTCGCGCACGCCCACGTCAGCTAGTGCATTAAGCGAGGGCACCAGCGACTTCAGCAAAAACGTGCCCGCCACGGCCGCCAGCCCCGGCCCCAACGGCCCGCCCACGCCATAGGCTCCCAGCAGCAGCAGAAACTGGGCGCAAAACACCCCGTAGCGCAGCCCCGAAATGGCCAGCACCGCCGTGAGCGCCCGCGCCGGGTAGGTGGGCATGATGGCCAGCGCCGGCCGAAACCGCCGCAACGGCCGCCACAGCCCCAGCGCCGCCAGCAGCAGCCGCGACCGGTACAGCGGAACCAGCACCAAGGCACATAGGAGCACCGCCGACACGCTTACGCCCAGCCCGGCGGCCGGGTAGCCTTTCAAGTAGAATTTCAGCAGAAAATACAGCAGGCCTGCCACGCCCGCCAGCACCGTGGCCACCAACTGGCAGTAGCGCCCCAGAAAAACCGCCCCCAACGCACTCACCCGGCGGCTTTTGAGCTCGATGATGCGGCCGGCGTAGTCGCCCACCCGGTTGGGGGTGGCAAAGCCCAGCGTGAGGCCCACCAGCACTGCCCGGAAGCTGCGCCCGAACGTGACGGGCTCCAGGTGCTGGGCCAAGCGGTGCCACTTCCAGGCCTCTAGGCCCCAGTTGAGCGGCACCAGGGCCAGGGCCAGTAGCACCGGCCCGCGCCCGGCCCCGCGCAGGGTAGCGCCGAGCAGCTGCCGCCAGGCCGCGGCCGTGTCTGGCGCCGCGAAGATGCTGTTGTAGAGCAAGCCCAGCGTGAGCAGTGTAACGCCCACCTTGCCCCAAAACACCAGGCGACGCCACTGCCGGGCGCGGCGCGTTTCGGGCTCGGGTTCTGGCTTGCCGCCCGGACCTTTCGGGCTCGGCACGGTGTTGGCCGGAACCAGCTCCTCGGCTGGTGCCCCGGGCTGCCCGGGGTCGTAACTTTGTGTGAGATGCCTGCCCCCCAACGCCCCCGTCCCGTTCCCGCCATCGAGCTGCTGCCCAAGATTATTCTGGGCGTCGACCCCGGCACCCAGATTATGGGCTACGCCCTGATTGAGGTGCGCGGCCAGCGCGTGGACGTGCTGTGCTACGACGTCATCAACATGAAGGCCTTGGGGTCGAACCATGCCGTAAAGCTAAAGCGGATTTTCGACCGCATGCTGGAGCTCATCGACGAGTACCTGCCCGACGAGTTGGCCATCGAAGCCCCTTTCTTCGGCGTCAACGTGCAGAGCATGTTGAAGTTGGGCCGGGCCCAGGGCGTGGCCATTGCCGCTGCCCTTTCCCGCCAGATTCCCTACGTGGAGTACGCGCCCACCAAGGTGAAGCAGTCCGTCACGGGCTCGGGCTCGGCCACCAAAGAGCAGGTGGCCCACATGCTGCGCCAGACGCTCACGCTGCCGCCCGTGGCCGAAGCCAGCAAGTTCCTCGACGCCACCGATGCTCTGGCCGTGGCCCTCTGCCACCACTACATGAAGGGCAACAACGTGACGGCCAGCGGCGGCAAAAGCTGGGGCAAGTTCCTGGCCGAGAACCCCGAGCGGGTGGGCGCCAGCACGGGAGCGGGCAAGAAAACCAGCGTCAAAAGCGTTAAGGAATAAACTCTCATCAAATGATGTCTGCTTTGCCCCATGCGCTTCAGCCTCTCTGGCGTGGCCGCAAACGGCTAACTGGCTTTAGCTTCTTCCCTCGGATTTCGACGCTTGCCATCTTTCGGTTAGCTGCAGCTATTTATCTGCTGGCTTATGGCTACCTGGGGTTCCGGCTCATTCACTTTCAGCAGTCCGCTTTTCACTTCAAGCCCAATGCTCGAATTGGGAATACAACCTTTAAGCTGTTGAAATCTAAATTCTCTGACAGCTGGCAGGGAGGTCCTTCCTGTACTCACTACCAACAAGACTTTCTGTTAATTCAGGCTTCAGCCGCCTGCTTTGAAGACTTGATTTCTTATTCGCGTTTGATTGCCTCTCCAAACGACCATGATTTAGTAGCAGTATTTGTGCGTGATTCCATCCCGGGTCAACCCTGGGAACTACTGGCCCGGAACGGCCCCCATAGGGTCGATAATCAGCCGGTTTATCCAGAGAATTGGGTTGCTAAACTATCCATCCGGCAAGGCGGTATGGTAAGCGACGCGGTGACCTCACAACTATTAGACATAGCTGCCTATCGCGCAAATGGCGAACTGTGGGCATGGCAAACAAAAACCAATTTCCATACCGACTCGGTTTTTGAAAAAATAGTACATTGGAACCAAGCCGAACCGTTACCCTCGCACGTCAGCCCGCTTAGAGCAGGCCGGCTACGGCCGGCCGACGCCGCTTACCATTCTCCTTACCGCCTTCGGCTTCGCCAAAAACTTTAACTTTTAAATAAGCAGCTCCCCCGCTGCATACGTCACCGCGTAGCCGCTGATGTCGACCCGGTCGCCGCGCAGGCGGCACCACAGGTCGCCGCCGCGGGGTGAAATCTGGCGGGCGCGCAGCTCGGTTTTGCCCAGCTTTTCGGCCCAGTACGGGATGAGCGTGCTGTGGGCCGAGCCGGTGACGGGGTCTTCGGGCACGCCCACGCGGGGGCCGAAGAAGCGCGACACGAAATCCAGCTCGCCGGTGCCGGGCGCGGTGGCGATGACGCCCACGTACTCCAGCGCGGCCAGGCGGGCCATGTCGGGCTTGAGTGCTCGCACTTCGGCTTCGGAATTGAACGTCACCAGCAGGTCGCGGGCGGCCAGCACCCGGAGCGGCGTGGCGCCCAGCGCATCGGTGAGGCCGGTGGGGTGCGTGGTGAGTTCCTGCGGTGGGCGCGAGGGAAAGTCCAGCGTGAGGCGGCCGTCGGCTTCGCGGGTCACGCGCAGAGGGCCGCTTTGGCTGTGGAAGGTGATTTGCTTTTCGGTGAAGCCGAGGTGGGTAAACAGCACGTGGGCCGAGGCCAGGGTGGCGTGGCCGCAGAGGTCGATTTCGACAGCGGGCGTGAACCAGCGGATGTCGTACTCGGCCGCTGTGCCGGCGCGGGGCACAATGAAGGCGGTTTCGGCCAGGTGGTTTTCGGCGGCAATTTGCTGCATGAGCGTGGCGGCGGGCCAAGCATCGAGGGGGCACACGCCGGCGGGATTGCCGGTGAAGGGCGTTTGGGCGAAGGCGTCGACGTGGAAGTAGCGCATGGAAGAAGGATGTTCGGAGCGTGGTGGGATTTCGAGAGCAAGAATACGGCTTATTCAGATGCAGAGGGCGCGGCCCCCGGGCGGCAATTGATTTCAAAATATCTTTAGACCCCGTGCAACCGCGTGGGCCGGCCACCGGTCATGGCTCCACACAGCCGGTCCTGTACAGCCGGCTTTGCCATCTGCTTTCTACATGCCGCCTTCCATTGTCACCGTCGATGAAGCGCTGCTGGCGGCGTGCCGGCGTGGCGAGTCGGCGGCGCAATACCAGCTCTATAAAAAACTGTCGTACAACCTGATGGGTGTATGCCTGCGCTATTGCCCCAACCGGGCCGAGGCGGAGGACGCGCTGCAAAACACGTTCGTTAAAATTTTCACCCGCCTCGACCAGTACCGCGGCCAGGGGCCGTTTGAGGGCTGGGCGCGCCGCATTGCCGTCACCACCTCGCTGCACGCCGTGGAGCAGTACCGCCTGCGCCACCCCGGCCCCAGCGGCGACGCCCTCGACGAGCTGGCCGACGGCCTGCCCACGGCTGAGCCTTCGGCTGTGGACCAGCTGGCCGCCGACGACCTGGTGGCGCTGATGGCCACCCTGCCGCCCGGCTACCGCACCGTGCTCAACCTCTACGCCGTGGAGGGCTACTCGCACCAGGAAATCGGCGAGCTGCTGGGCATTGCCGAAGGCACCAGCAAATCGCAGCTGGCCCGCGCCCGGCGCCTGCTCGAAACCCGCCTGGCGGCCCTAAAAATCCCGAATTACCATGTCTGACCCTACACCCCAAGATTTGTACGACGCCCTGCGCAAGCGCCTGGCCGACTACGGCCAGGAGCCGCCGCCCGATATGTGGGCCGGCATCCGGCAGCAGCTGCCGCCCCCGGTAGCCGTGCCGCGCCGGCGGCGCTGGCGGGCCAGCCTGGCGCTGCTCAGCCTGCTGTTTGTGGTGGCCTCGCTGGCCACTTGGCAGTGGCAGCGCGCAGGCCATTCGGCCGTGCAAACGGGCGTGGCGGCGCGGCGCGGGCCGGCAGCAGAATCGGTTCTTAATGGGTCAAATAAGCAGTCGAATAACTCAATTGCCACAGCGCCAGCAGGCGAAGCTTCCAGCGCAGTGACGGCGACGAGCTCTGCTGGTTCGGCTTCGGGCGCGATGCCGACGAGGCTAGGTGCCGGGGTGCCGGGTGAGGCCCCTGCTGCTAGCCCCGGGCCGCGTGCAGTGGCTTCGGCCACACCAGCACCGGCCGCAGAAGCCGGGGCAAGACCGGCCGCTGCGCCTGCGGCCTCAGCTTCGGCCGGGACTACGGCAACAGCTGGCCGCACCGTCCGGCCCAAACGGGCGCTGGCCGGAGTCGGTTCCAAAGCTTCGATAGCCCGGACGCGGCCCTTGGTGCGCCCAACGCGAGCAGCTGGCCTGGGGCATGAGCCGGCAACAACAGGGCAGCCAGGTGGCGCTGTCTCGCTGGGCACGGCGGCTACGGTTCGGGCTTCGCGGTCGGCCACGCCACGTTCCTCTACAACGACTTTCGCGCCCGTAACTCCAGCGGCGCTTGAGCCCGTTGCCACCGGCCGGCCGGCTTCTTCTACTTCGCCCCAAGGAGCTACCAGAGTGGTGTCCGCCACAGCTGGAACAGTTCCGGCATCAGCCCCCTCGGAGCCAGCCATTGCGGCAGCGCAGCCCGATGTGAGCCCAACCGCTCAGTGGGAGTGGCTCAACGCACGTCTGATAAGCCTACAATTGCCCGGTGGGGCCACCCCGGCCGCCCCTAAGCCAGTAGAGGTACCGGCCCTGCCGCCGCTGGTGCCCACCGTTGTGTCGCGGTGGGCGGTGCAATTTGTGGCGGGGCCGGGCCTGACCTACCGCCACCTGGGCTCGTCGCCGCTTTCCTACACCACTCTTACCACCCTCGCCCCTGCCCCCACCTCGCCCGCTACTTCGAGCGGCAACATCAGACCGGTTGTTGTTTCAACCACCACAACCTCTAGCTCCGGATTGGAACGCCCGGCCCTGGGCTACGGCGCGCAGTTGAGCGTACGCCGCACCCTCACGCCCCACTGGACCCTGAGCGCCGGCCTGGGCTATGCCGAATACGCCACCCAGCTGGCCCTGCGCCAGGTGAATGCTTCCCAAATCACGCGGTCCAACTACGACTTTGCCTTTCTCGACAGCCTCAGCCGGACCGATGGCACCACCATCCGCCAGCGCGACACCTACCGGTTTCTGACGGTGCCGCTGCGGGCCGGCTACGCCTGGACCACCGGGCCGCGCTGGCAGGTGGGCTTGCTCGGGGGCATCGATGCCGCCATCTACCTCGGCGGCACCACCACCGAAGGCTCGGCCTGCGCCTGCCAGCCCCAGGCCTGGCGCGCCTCGGGCAGCCCCTACCGCAGCCTGAGCCTGGCCGCCAGCCTCGGGGCCGAGGTGCGCTACCGGCTGGCCGGGCCCTGGCAGCTGTTGGCTCAGCCCACCGCCAGCTACCTGCTCACGCCGCTGGCCAAGCCGGTGAGCGGTTATTCCATTCGCCACCTGTTCGGCGCCACGGCGCTGCTGGGCGTGTCCTACGACCTGCCCTAGCGCCTCCCGGCTCCGGCCCAACCGCACTTTTTTTATGAACCGACTTGTGCTAACAGGTCTGGGCGTGACGCTGCTGGCCAGTAGTTGCCGCCAAGACGACCTGGTGCTCTACACCCCGGCGGCCGATTCGTTGGCGGCGGCCACCAGGCCCTTTGCGCCTGCCGTGCAGACGTTCACTGTAAATCTGGGCCAGGCGCAAACCTTGCGCACCCGCGGCGGCGCCACCATCGCATTCGCAGCCAACTCGTTGGCACTGCCCAACAATGCCCTGGCCACGGGTACGGCCACGCTGCGGGTGCGCGAGCTGCGCACGGTGGGCGACATGCTGCTCACGGGTATGCACACCAACCTGGCGGTTTCCTCGGCCCAGCTGCTGGTGTCGGGCGGCGAATACAACGTGCAGGTTTGGCAGGGCAACACCCGCCTGCGCTGGAGCAGTCCGTTCATTGGCTCGGGGCCGGCCACGCCGGGCTGGCCCCGGCTCAGCGCGCCCGTTCCCACGGCGGGCCTCGACACCACCCGCATGTTTCTGTGGGCCATGCCCCTGAATAGAAACGCGGCGGTGAATGGCGCGGCCGATTCCGTTGGCTGGCAGCCGGCCATACAGGGCGGGGCCACGGGCTGGGCCCCGGTTCGCCCAAGCGGGGGATTCTACAGCGTCAATTTTCCGCTTGACACCATCAGCTGGCTGAATTTCGACCAGTACTGGCGCCCCGTGAACAACGCAAACTGGACCACGGCCCAGGTGCGCGTGCCCGCCGGCGCCACCGAAACCCGGGTGTACCTCCGCCCGGTGGGCTACACCAGCCTCAGCCGCACCTTCGCCACCGCCGACCCCACGCTGTGGCAAAACCATCTGCCCGAAGGCACCGACACGCAAGTCATTGTGCAGCAGTTGCGCGACGGTCAGCTTTATTTCGCGGCGGAACGCTACATCTGGCGCCGGAATGCGGTGTACGCTCCCGCGCTAAAGGCCTATACGGCCGCTGAATTGGCGCAGCTAGTGCAGCAGTTGTGACCAGTATGTGGGGTGGGATGAGCCAGCACGGGTACCCCGAAGCTCCGCTTCGGCTCGCGGCTGCATCGTTCGCCGAGCCGAAGCAAAGCTTCGGGGTACACGTGCTGCTTGTTCAGGCAGCCAGTCAGGCGCTCTCGCCCCCAATCACCACCTCGCGCACCGGGTTTTCGCCCAGCCAGTACGGAATTTCGGCCACGCTGCCCACGTTAAGCACCAGCAGGTCGGCGCGCTTGCCGGGTTCCAGGCTGCCACAGTCGGCAGCGTGGCCAATGGCCCAGGCGGCGTTGAGGGTGGCGGCAGCCACGGCTTCTTTGGGCGTGAACCCCATCTTGAGGCAGGCGACTGATAGGGCAAGCCACAGGTTTTTGCTGGGGCAGGAGCCCGGGTTAAAATCGGTACTCAGGGCCACGGGCAGGCCATTTTCGATGAACTCACGGCCCGGCGCGTATTTCTCCTGCCGCAGAAACAAGGGCACCAGCGGCAGCAGCACGGCCACGGTGCGCCCATCGGTTTGCTGGGCAATGCGGGCGGCGGCGGCGGGCGTGAGGTAGTCGCAGTGGTCGACGCTGGTGGCACCCAGCTCGGCGGCCATTTCGCAGCCGCCGAGGTCGTGCAGCTGCTCGGCGTGGATTTTCAGGCCGAAGCCCATTTTGTGGGCCTGCCCCAGGAAATAGCGCGCCACGTTCAGCGGAAAAGCCCCTTCCTCGCAGAAAATATCCACAAAAGCCGCCTCCCCTTTCAGGTCAGACAGCACTTCGCGCAGTATGAAATCGACGTAAGCGCGCGGGCCGGCTTCCTTGAACTCGGGCGGCACCACGTGGGCGCCCAGGAAGGTGGGCACCACCCGCACCGGCTGCCGGCCCCCGGCCGCGCGGGCCACCCGCACCAGCCGTAGCTCGGTGTCGCGGTCGAGGCCGTAGCCGCTCTTGGCTTCGAGCGTGGTGATGCCGTAGTGGCGAAATCCTTCGAGGTGGTGCAGGGCGTTTTCCATCAGCTCCTCTTCCGAGGCGGCGCGGGTGGCCCGCACGGTGCTCAGGATGCCGCCGCCACTGGCCAGAATGTCGAGGTAGCTTTCGCCGCGCAGCTTGCGCTCGAACTCGTGGGCCCGGTTGCCGCCGAAAACGAGGTGGGTGTGGCATTCTACCAGGCCGGGCATCACCACACGGCCGGTGGCGTCTACCACGCGGGTTTCGGGGGTTATGTAAGTAGTATCCAACGCTGCCATTGGACCCACGGCGGCAATTTTATCGCCTTGGCAGGCCACGTAGCCATTTTCGATGATGAGCCAGTTGTTCAGGTCGGCGCCGGCCAGGGGGCGGTCGGTGGGGCCGCCGGCCAGGGTGAGCACCTGCGCGGCGTTTTGGATGACGAGGGTGTAGGGAAGCATGCAGCAAATAACGCTGCGCTTCGTGAGGAATGCAGCATAATCAGGGCGCGGAACTGTCATTGCGAGCAGAGCGAAGCACCCGAAGGACAGCGTAGCTAATCCGTCCTGCCAAAACCAGAGACTTCCTTTTACCAGAAAGCCCCGGCACCACAATGGCGCAGGGGCTTTGTCATAGTATTAGGTTGGTCGCTGAGAACAGGATGGATTAGCTACGCTGTCCTTCGGGTGCCGCGCTTCGCTCGCAATGACAGGGCTTACGCTTACGTCCAGTACTGCACCGGCGCATGGGGGAAGCGGCGCTGCCACTCGGCGTAGAACCACGCCTTCATGGCCTTCATCTGCTCGGGCTGGTACACGTATTTGAGGCCGCCGAATTTGTTGCGCTTCACAGCGCGGCCGTCCTCGCTCAAGTCGAGGCTGGTGTTGGGGTACCACTGCAGCAGCACGTCTTTCGAGCCGGGCGTGAAGCGGTGGGTGATGAACTCCACGGTCAGGTCGCAGTCGAAATCCAGGGCCTGTTGCAGGCGGTCGAACAGGTCGGTGTAGTGCTGCTGCCAGTCGGGAATGGGCATGATGGGGGCCAGCACCACGCCCACGCGGTAGCCACCCCCGCCCTCGCCCACCGGCAAGGCCAGCCGGCGCAGGGCCTGAATGCGGGCTTCGACCGAAGCGGTGCCACCTTCGAGGCGCCGCACCACCGGCTCGGCGTTCAGCGAGAAACGGGCGCGGGTGCGGCCTTGGTGCGGCAGGCTCAGCAGGGAGTCGATATGGTTGTACTTGCTCACGAAGCGCAGCTGGGCACCTTCGCGCTGGCTGAAGTGACGCACGGCCGCGGCCAAGCTACCGGTGAGGTGCTCGATGCCCAGCACGTCGGTGTAGCAACTGGCTTCGAAGCTTACCACGCGGCCGGCCTGCTCGTAGCTGGCGGTGTTTTGCAGCAGCTGGGGCAGGTTGGCAAAGGCCTTGACCACGGGCGGGCCGCTGAGCGAGCCGGCCAAGTAGCAGTACTGGCAGTGAGCGGGGCAGCCTTCGGCCAAGTTCAGCTGCCAGTCGGCCGAGGGCGGAGTGGGCTGCAGGCGCAGGGCACCGGCGGGGGCCTTCACCACGGCCAGGGTGTTTTTGGCGGTGCGGTAGGTGGCGCGCACGTCGCCGCCGGGGTCGCGCAGGCCGGTGAGGCGGTTGCTTTTCAGCAGCTCCACTTCCAGGTTCTGGGCCGTGACGCGAGCCAGAATTTGCTGGCCAAATTCTTCGTCGAGGGCGTCGGGCGTGAACACCACGCGCTGCGGCAGCCACAGCTTGGCCGAGTGCGTGCGGGGCGCCAGGGCGGGCGCGGGCACGTCGGTAAGCAAGGTATCGGAAAGGGCAACGAGCGAGCCAGAAGTCAGCATAAAACCGGGTTGGTGACGGATAATAGCTCAACGCTTTTGGCGCGAAATAAAGTCCGAAAAAACAGCCTAAAACCGACGAAAATCAGCCTTTTTACTTATTAGCCCCCTTGTCAAATGCCCTGCTGAATATACCCGCAGTGCAGCGCCGGTTAGCGGATTTGCGTACCCGCTTTAGCCTTCTGCTTATCCTGCTCCATGTCCCAACCCGACGACGCCCCGCTCATCCTCACCCTCACGCTTGATGCCACCTCACAGACGTATTTCAACGACCTGCGGCAACAGCACTTCCCACCAAAAATAAACTACCTCGCTGCCCACCTCACGCTGTTTCACCACTTGCCCGGCCCGGAACTGGCCACCGTGAGCGAGGAGCTGCGCCACTTCAGCCGCGAACAGAAGCCGTTGCCGCTGCAAGTGGCCGGCCTGCGCTCGCTGGGCCGGGGCGTGGCCTTCACCCTCGAAAACGACGAGCTGCGCGCCCTGCACCGCCGGCTGCAAACCGCCTTCGCCGCCCACCTCACGCCCCAGGACCGGCAGAAGCTGCAGCCCCACGTCACCATCCAAAACAAAGTAGACCCCGCAGAAGCCCGCCAGCTACTAGCCGAACTGCAAGCCACATTCGTACCCTTTGAGGCCCAGGGCACGGGGCTGCACCTGTGGGCCTACCGCAACGGGCCGTGGGAAAGCCTGGCCGAGTTTCCGTTTGGGGGTTAGCAGCATTCCGAATTCAGCCAATAAGCTGGGTTGGAGCAAGAATGTTGCTTGGTCTAAAGTGCGGCCTGACGGTCGCGTTTCGTTTGCTACTTCTCTTCCTGGGCCGGCTCGTAGGGAAAAGGCAGGCTCACGCGGATTTCGTGGTCTTGCCCCGCTGCGTTCTGGTAGCGCGCGGCGCGCATGACGCGCAGGGCCTCCTCGTCGCAGCCGTAGCCCAGCCCTTTGACCACCATCACGTCTTGCGGCACGCCCGCTGGGTCTATTCGCATTTGAAGCGTCACCTTGCCCCGCACCTGCTTGGCCCGCGCGTCGGCCGGGTACTGCACCTGGGCCTTGAGCGCCTCGTAGCTCCCAATTAATTCCACCGCCGACGCCTCGCGGGCTGCCACCACTGGCGCCGCGGCCGACGGAGCGTAGAGCGTGGGCGGGTTGGGGTTGTGCGTGGCGGTGGGCACTTGGTAGGCAATGCCCCAGTGCTGCAAATACTCCGCTAGGGGTGGCAGCCCCACCTTGGCCCGGCGCACGTCCACATTGGGCTCGTCTTCGATAGGTTGGAGTTGGTAGTGCCCATCGGCCTCGCCCCGGAACTGCGAGCCGTAGACCTGCGGCTCGCCCCGCTCCTTCTTGATGCGGTCGATAAAAATGGCCACCGACGACCACGCCAACTCTTTTTTATCGGCCGCCGCCGTCAGCAAGGGCAAGTATTTTTCATCGGGGTTGTGCTGAAGCACCAGAAAGGCCGCACTTTTCTGGTACTCGCCCACCAGCGACCGGCCCGGATACCCATGCCGGGCAATCAGGCTGTCGACCTGCCGGGCCAGCCGGATGTCCACGGGCGCCTGCCGCCGCATGGCTTCGGCTATCTGCGGGGCATTGATGCCGAATTTTCGCTCGGCCGCCTCGGCCTCTATCCGGTATTGCTGGTCCTGGAATTGAATTTTCTTCAGCAAGGCTACCAGGGCCGGGTCGAAGGCTGCTTCGTGCTGCTGTTGCTTGGTGCGGGCCTGCGCCAGCAACCGCGGCCAGGTGGATTGGGACTCTAGCGAGGCAAAATCCGCCTCCGCCCGCAGCTGCGCTTCGGAGAAATACCCCTTGGCCACAGCCTGGCTTAGCCAATCCAGGGCCCGCTTCGGCTCGTGGTTGCGGGCAGCGGCCTGCGCCGCCTGGTAATAGTCCCGCGCTTTGCCGCTCGTTTGCTTGAGGCCCTTTTGGTAGCTGGCACTGGCCGCGCCGTATTCCTGGTGCAGAAAGTGTTGCCGGGCCGGAGCCAGCACATCAGGCGCGGCCTGGGCCTCGGCAGTGGACAGGCTGGCGTGGGCGATGACCAGGGCCAGGAAGGCAACGGAAAGGGGGTGGCGCATGCAGAAAAGGAGGTAGCTGGGGCGTGCTGCGAAAACAGCGGTCGGTTTCGCAGCAGCAAGATATTGCTGCCCGCCAATAAATGCCACGCCAGTCCAATCCGTTAGCACCGGCTTCGCGCCGCCCCCAGAGCTATTTTGGCGCCGTGGGGCCTTCCCAGGCATCCAGCTCGGCCTGACGCTCCCGCCGAATCTGAGCCAGTACGGCGCTGTCGGGCCGCAGGCCGATGGTGATGGCTGTGCCCCGCTCGCGGGCATAAGGGTCCGTGATGGCGGCGACGCGGCGGTAGGAGGCAAAGCGCGGCGCTAATTCAAGGTGCGGCTCGTCGTCGATGATGAGGATGGCCTGGCAGGAGTCAAGTGGCGGGTACCAGTAAATGAAGCTGCCGTTGAGGCTGTTGGCAATGGGTAGCTTGCGGTGGCGGTTGAAGTAGTTGATGGCGCTGGCCTGGCCGTAGTTGACGCAGTGAATGAGCGTGTGGGCGCGGGCCGCGGCGGGCAGGCTTTGGTAAGCGGCCCAGGTTTTGTCGGCCAGTTCGCGCCAGCCGCGCATGTCGGCGTAGTCCTGCGGCAGGGCGTGGTTTTGGCCGTCTTCCCAGCGGTATACGCCCAGCGAGGCGTATTTGGGCTGTAGCGCGGCCATGGTAGCGGGGCTATACAAGGGGAACAAAATGGGCGCGAAAAAGATGGGGAAGGCCAGCGGCAGCAGCACCAAAGCCACCTGCAAAGCCGGCCGCCAGCCAAAGCCAACCGGCCGCACCACCCGCTGCGACGGGCGCAGCCGCGCCTCCCACCACACGGCCCCGAAGGCGTACAGCACCGGGTAGTAGCCCAACGCATAATAATCTTTGCCGTGCAGCGCGGCCAGCAACCCCACGCCCAGCACCGATACCCACCCCACAGCCCGATACGGCCGAAACGCCCGGCTCAGCAGCAAGGCCAGCAGGCCGGGTAGCCATACCCAGGTAGCGGGCAGGTTCATCAGCAGCTGCGCTTTCCAGAAATCGAGAGGGTTGACGTGCATCAGCTGGCTTTCCTTGAGCAGGGCCATGTGGTGCACAAACGGAATGCCGTGCCGGATTTGCCACAGCGCGTTCGGCAGCCACAGCAGTAGCGCCAGCGCCGCCGCGCCCCAAAAATGCCGGTTCAGCAGCAGCCGGCGCCAGGGGGTGAGCAGCAGCGCGCCGCCCAGCGCCGCGATGAAAAACAGCGTGGTGTACTTGTTCAGCAAGCCCAGGCCCAGCGCCGCGCCCAGCAGGTAGAGGTAGCGCGGCCGCTTTTCCTGCCCGAAGCCCACCAACGCATACAGCGCCAGCACAAACCCAAACACCTCGAACGAATTGGGCTGAAACAGCAGGTTGAGCCGAGCAAAGGCCGCCGCCAGGTAGCAGGTGCCCGCCAGCGCCTGCCCAAACCAGCCCGCGCCCAGCCGCCCGGCCAGCCGCACCACCAGATACACCGTGGCCGCGCCCCACAGAAACGGCCAGAAATGCACCCAGCCCTCGCCCCCGCCCAGCGCCAGCGTCAGCCAGCCCTGCGCGGCCAGCAGCGGCGGCACCTCCAGGTAGCCCCAGGCCAGGTGCTGGCCCTGGTTGAGGTACAGGTATTCGTCGCGCTGCAGCTCGTATTGCGGGCTGATGAGGAAGTAGCCCGACACGAACTTGACCAAGGCGAAGGCGAGCGGCAAAAGGCGTTTCATGCCCGGCAAGGTAGCAGCGGGGGCAAGTTGTAGCGCGAACTTTGTAGTTCGCGTCCCCACGCCGATTCGATGATTGTTGTGCTGGCACGCGAACCACAAAGTTCGCGCTACGGCTCGCGCCGCTGCCCCAAATCCCTCCTAACTTTACCCGTCTTCATCAATTCCTTTCCAGCGCCTCTGGCTAAAACCCCTACCCTTTCATGATTTTCTACGGAACCAACGGTTCGCACGTGCGCACCGCCCCTTTGCCCGGCGTGGCCTGCCCCAACTGCTCAACGATGGATAGTGTGAACGCCAGCGTTTTCAGCCGCTACGCCCACATCTACTGGATTCCGCTGTTTCCCTACAGCAAGCCCATCGTGGCCCAATGCGAGCACTGCCAGCAGGCTTGGGAGGAGAAAGTCATGCCCGCCGAGGTGCGCGAGCCGGCCAAGGCGCTGAAGCAGGACACCCGCTCCCCGCTGCTGCACTGGGCCGGCCTGGGCGTCATCGCGGTGCTCATCTGCGTGGGGGCTCTGATGGGCGCCCGCAACGACCGCGAAGACAAGGCTTTCCTGGAAAATCCGCGCGTGGGCGACATCTACACGGTTCGGACCAAGGAAGATGACAAAACCTACTCGCTGCTGAAAGTAGTGGCCGTGAAAGGCCCCACCGTGGACGTGGTGCCCAACGAGTACACCATCAACCAGCGCAACGCCCTCGACGAGCTCAACGACCCCGCCAAGTACAGCAAAGAGTCCTTCACGCTAAGCCAGTTCGAGCTGAAAACCATGCAGAACAAGGGCCAGCTCACCGACGTGGACCGGCTGGAGAAGTAAAGCCCGCCCGCGGCCGTGCCAGCTATTGCGGCCACAGGCCCGCCCAGCGCAAAAAGTCCTCCCCCACCTGCTCCCAGTAGAAGTCGTCGTAATTGACCCGCCCGTTTTTCATGCCGAAGAAGTTGTGTTCGCGGCCGGGGTACTCCCGGAAGGTGAAGTTGGTGCGGTGCTGCCGCGTGGCTTCCAGGCGCAGGTGGTCGTCGCCGGCCACGCCGCTGTCGAGGGTGCCGAAGCCGATGAACATGGGTACTTTGGTGCGCAGCAGCACCGGCATTTCGGAGGTGCCGAAGCCGTAGGTGTTGCGCGGGTCGTCGCCCTTGCAGTCAGCAACAGTAGGGTCGGCCACCACCTGCTGCCAGCGGCGGAAAATCCAGCCCGCCGCCGCCGTGTCGGCTTCCTGCCGGGCCTGGGCCAGCATCGACATGAGGCGGCCCAGCGGGTTGCCGCTCAAGTACACGGCCCGGCTCACGAGGCCCGGCACGGCCGCCAAGTGCGCCACCACCGCCGTGCCCTGCGAGTGCCCGCCGATAACGACATGTGCCGCATCCACCCAGGGCTGCTTTTTGAGGTAGCGCAGCACGGCCTCGTCGCGCCGCACGTAGTAGTCGAGGTAGTTGCGGGCGCAGTAGTAGGCCGGCGGCTGGGTCTGCTGAAAGATGACGTTGGGATTCTGCCCCGTCACGTCGAAGGTGAGCGGCAGGCCAGGCTTGCTGATGATGGCCAGGTGGCAGGTTTCGAGCACCTTTTTGGGCCGGAAGGGAAACACCGGGAAGGCCCCGCGCTCGTCGTAGAGCACCAGGGGCATGGGGAGCGAGCCCTGCTCCCAGAGCAGCAACGGCTTCTTCCGCTGCTCCTCGCCGGGCTTCGCCATAAGCAGCACCTGCACGCTGTCGCGCCCGAACATGACCACCAGGCGGCGGTAGCCAAAGGACTCGGGCGAGCGCGGGGCGGGTTTGGTTTGAGCAGAAGCCGGCCGGGCCAGGCTCAGCAGTAACCCTAGTAGTAGTAACAGGTGCCGCATCTAATGTTTTTCTGGCACCGGCTACGCTGCCGGGGCGGCGCAAGGACTTTAGAGGCCGCTGGGCAGTTGCACCAGCCGCAGGTAGTCGCCCAGGCCCGCGGGCTTCTGGAACACGTGGATGAAGAGGATGTGCTCTTCGCCGCGGCTGCGCCAGATTTCGGCGTAGAAGCCCGCCACGGCATACAGCGTCAGGTCGAAGCTGTCTTCCTGGCGCTCGGCCAGGCGGGTGCCGTGCCGGGCGAGGTGCTCGGCCTGGCGGCGCTGGTGCAGGGCTTTAAAATCGGTGAAATTCATGAAAATAAACAGGCGGTAGAACCGATGGTAGCGGGCCGTTTCGGTTGTCGGTTTTTCTCCTTAGGTTGCACCAAAATACATCCACCTTGCTTGCCGCCGCATGGGCCTCTTCGACTTTATTCGCAACGAGCTGATTGAGATTATCGACTGGGTTGATAACTCAACCGATACCGTCATCTGGAAATTTCCCGACCACGAGAATAACATCAAAAACGGCGCCCAGCTCGTGGTGCGCGAGTCGCAGGTGGCCATCTTGCTCGACGAAGGCCGCGTGGCCGACGTGTACGGCCCCGGCCGCCACGTGCTCAGCACCGCCAACATGCCCGTGCTCACCACCCTACGCGGCTGGAAATACGGCTTCGAGTCGCCCTTCAAAGTCGACGTTTACTTTGTGTCCACCAAGCAGTTCACCAACCTGAAGTGGGGCACGCCCAACCCCGTCATCCTCCGCGACCCGGAGTTCAAGCAGGTGCGGATACGCGCCTTCGGCACCTTCGCCCTGCGCGTGAGCGAGCCGGCTAAGTTTCTGACCGAATTTGCCGGCACTAACTCCCTCGTGCGCATCGCCGATGTGGAAGGGCAGCTGCGCTCGGCCATCGTCAATAAATTTTCCGACACCCTGGCCGAGGCCAACGTGTCGGTGCTCGACCTGGCCCGCAACTACCAGGAGCTGGGCGAGCGGCTGCGCCCACTGCTGCAAGACGATTTCGGCGCCTACGGCCTGGAGCTCACGCGCTTCTACCTCGAAAACGCCAGCCTGCCGGCCGAAGTTGAAGCCTTCCTCGACAAGACTTCGCAGATGAACATGGCCGGCGACATGGCCCGCTTCCAGCAGTTCCAGGCCGGCTTGGCCGTGGAGAAAGCCGCCGAGCAGGAAGGCGGCATTGGCGGGGCGGCCGTGCTGCTGGGCGGCCTGGGCAACATGATGGGCCAAGCCACCGCGCCCACCGCCCCGGCGGCCGCCCCAGCCGCCGGCCCCAGCAAGGAACAGGTGATGCAGCTGCTCCGCGACTTGGGCCAGCTGAAAGCCGACGGCATTCTGACCGAGGAGGAATTCAACACCAAGAAGGCGGAGCTGTTGGCGCGGCTGTAGCTAGCTGGAAAGTCAGATAACTCGCGGGTTTCGTTCTGGCGTGGGGCCTCGCCCCCAGCCCCTCTCCCAAGGGAGAGGGGGGCCAGTCGTCAGTGCAAAACCGGTGCTTCCTCTCCTTTGGGAAAGGGGGTCAGGGGGTGAGGCCCCACGCCAGAACGAAACCCGCAAGTAGCTTTCGCGGCATCATAAATATTCTCCCCCGATGGACCCCGCCACCGAAGCCACGCTGCGCCAATTGCGCGAAACCGACCTGCTGCGGGCGCCCTGCGCCGGTTGCGGGGCCCAGTTGGTATTTCAGGCTGATACCCAGCAGCTGGGCTGCACCCACTGCGGGGCCACGCAGGCGCTAGAGTTCAGCCAAAACCGCCTGAAGGAAAACGAGCTAACCGGCGAAATCGGCCAGGAGCTGGACCCCAGCCGCTACGTGGAACAGCAGCTTTTCAGCTGCCCCAGCTGCGGGGCTCGCACCCGCGTGGCCGCCGATGCCCCCACGTTGAACTGCGGCTTCTGCGGCAGCCGAGCCATCAACCCCGAGGCCCAGCGCACCCGCCTGATTGAGCCCGCCGGGGTGCTGCCCTTCCGCCTGAGCCGGGCGGCGGCCGTGGAGCGGTTTCGGGGCTGGATTGGGACGAGCTGGCTGGCGCCCAACGACCTGGCCAAGGCCGCCAACCTCGACAACCTGCACGGCATCTACCTCCCCTTCTGGACCTTTGATGCCCAAGCGCATTCCGACTGGGACGGCGAGCGCGGCGACTATTATTATGTGACCGTGAGCGACACCGACGGCAAAGGCCGCACCGTGACCCGCCAGGAGCGCCGCACCAACTGGAGCTACCAAAGCGGCACCCACGACGACTTCTACGACGACCTGCTGCTGCCGGCCTCGCGCGGCCTCACCCGCCACCACAAAAACGCCGAAGAAGTGCTCGACTACGACCTGCAGGAGGTGGTAGACTACGACCCGCGTGTGCTCTTGGGCTGGGAAGCCGAGGTGTACGACCTCGACCTGCACGCCGGCCGGGCCCAGGCGCACGACATCATCCGCCAGCGCGAGCGCGACGCCTGCTCCGAGTTGCTGGGCGGCGATACCCAACGCGGCCTGCACGTGGACACTTCGCTCAGCTACGAGTCGTTCAAGCACTTGCTGCTGCCGCTGTGGCTGTGCGCCTACACCTACCGCGGCAAGCTCTACCATTTCCTGGTGAACGGGCAGACGGGCAAGGTGTCCGGCTCGCGCCCACTCTCGTTCTGGAAGGTGTTGCTCCTGGTGCTGCTGGGGCTGGCCGTGGCCGGCGCAGCGTTCTATTTCTGGAACGAAGCGCACGGCCACACCACGGTCCAAACGCATTTCGAGTACCGGCCTTAGGCGGCCGAACGATGTATAGACGCGACACTTCGCGTCTCCACGTTGAACGACCAGAACCGCGCCGTTCGGGGTATTGTGTCCCTGCTCATTCAGCCGTTTGCCGTTCAACGAGGAGACGCGAAGTGTCGCGTCTCTACCTTCGCACCGCGTTTTTGTGGGCGTTGCCCGGCTTTTTCCTATGAACACCTTTCGCTTCCCCCACCCGCTCGTCTTGCTGGTGGGCTTCATCATACTGGCCGCGGCCCTGAGCTACGTGCTGCCCGCCGGCCAGTTTGCCCGCCAGAAAAACGAGGCCACCGGCCGCGAGGTGGTGGTACCTGGCTCCTATCAGCGCGTGCCAGCCACCCCCGTAAGCCCGCTCGACATGTTGGTGGACATTCCCAAGGGCATGGCCGACGCGGCGGGCGTCATCTTCCTGATTTTCCTGGCCGGCGGCGCTTTCACCGTGCTCGACCAGACGGGCGCCCTGCGCCACGGCGTGGACTGGCTGCTGGCCCGCGCCCACGGCCGCGAAGTGCTCGTTATCCCCATCATCAGCCTGCTTTTCGCCACCATGGGCGCACTGGAGAATATGGGCGAAGAAATTGTGCCTCTCATCCCGGTGCTGCTGGTGCTCATGCGGCGGCTGGGCTACCCCGTTATCACGGCGGTGGCGGCCAGCCTGGGCGCGGCCATCGTGGGCGCTGCCTTTAGCCCCATAAACCCCTTCCAGGTGGGTGTGGCCCAGAAACTGGCGCAACTGCCGCTGCTCTCGGGCGGCGGCTACCGGCTGGCGCTGTTGCTGCCCGCCGTGGCCCTCTGGATAGCCGGCGTGATGCGCCACGCCATTCGCCACCGCGTGGCCCCGGAAATCACCACCGATGAAGTGGCCGCCGATGCCCGCGGGGCTGGGCGCCACGGGCTGGTGCTGCTGTTGCTGCTGGTGTGCTTCAGCATCTTCGGCTACGGGGTGGTGAGCCTGGGCTGGGACTTCGACCAGATGGGCGCGCTGTTTTTCGTGCTGGGCGTGGGGGCCGGGCTGCTGGGCGGGCTGGGCCTCTCGGGCACGGCCGAGGGCTTCGTGACGGGCTTCCGCGACATTGCCTTTTCGGCGCTGCTGATTGGGTTTGCCCGCGCCATTTTCGTGGTGCTGGAGCAGGGCCACATCGTCGACACCATCGTGCAGGCGCTGTCGGCACCACTGGGGAACCTGCCGGTCACGCTCTCGGCGCTGGGCATGATGGTGGTGCAGACCGCCCTGCACCTGCCCGTGCCCAGCGTCAGCGGGCAAGCCACGCTCACCATGCCCCTGTTCGCCCCGCTGGCCGATATTATCGGCCTCTCCCGCCAGGTGGTGGTGCTGGCGTTTCAATACGCCGCCGGGCTGTGCGAACTCATCACGCCCACCAACGGCTCCCTGCTGGCCATCCTGGCCATCTGCGGCATTCGCTTCGACCAATGGCTGCGCTACGTGTGGCCGCTGTATGCGCTGCTGCTGGCGCTGGGCGTGGCCGGCGTGGTGGCGGGCATCTGGCTGGGCGTTTAGGCGCCGGTCCGGTACTGCCGCACGAACGCAAACTGAGCCGGAGTCTGAGGCGAGGTTGGTTCGCGGTATACCTTGGCCACGGTTTGCCACTCGCGGGCAATGTGCGCCAGGGCTTCTTCGCCGCTCAAGCCAAGGGCTTGCTGCAAATGGCAGCCTACCACCACCCCGGTGCGGCCAATGCCACCCCAGCAATGCACCGCCGCCCGCCGGCCCGCCGCCGCGCTGTCGGCCAAGGCTTCCAGCACTTCGGCCAGCCGTTCGTCGCTGGGCACATCCATGTCCGTCACCGGAAACCGGCGGTAACGCACCTGCCCCGGTTCCAGGCCGTGGTGGGTGGCCCGCTGCTGCAACAGGGCTTCGTAGGGCCGCAGCTCGCCCGGTTCGGTCAGGTCGTAGAAGTCGCGGATGCCCGCCGCCAGCAGCACATCCAGCTTAGCCACGGCCTTGGCGTCAGTCAGGTCGCCGGGGTATTCGCAGGCTAGCAGCAAGGGGGTAGCCCAGTACGAATTGGGCATGGGGCGGGGAGCAGACATGGACGTAGCTTGGCTTGAAGGCTGAAATTTAGGTTGACGTGGCGCCAAATCCGACTAATCGGCCCGCAGTTCGCTGGCCTGGAACACGCGCGGCAGCTTGCGCTTGCGCTCCACAATCTGAAAGGAAGCCGAGTCGGTCGATTCATCCCAGAACACGTCCGACACGTGGCCGAAGTGGCGGTACTGGCCCGGCTGGGGCGTCACCTCCTCCACCGAATCGCCGAAGCTGAACTTGGGCTTGTGGTAGATTTCCTTGAACAGCTCGGGGCGCACCAGAAACTGCTGCTCGTCGTAGCGAATGGTAATCCATTCGCCATCCTCGTCTTCGCTGATTTTCTCGAACAGCTTGCCTACGGGCTCCAGCAACTCAAACGAGCGACGGTTGGCGGGGTGAATGTAGCGGAAGCCGTACTCAGGCGACCAGCCGTAGAGGCCAAAAACAACGGGTTTGGGACGGGGCATTGGGCAGGTTAAGGGCGGGGCAAAGATTACCTGTAAAACCCCAAATAGCCAGCCGAAGTTGCTGCGAAAGGCGTTTAGTTTGCCTTTGGCGCAGGGGCCAAATGCCCGGCGGCGTGCGCCAGCAGACGGTCGCGGTGCGCGGCGCCATCGTGCGTGTTGGCAAACGAGATGCGGTGCTTTTGGCCATCAATGCGGTGCACCAGCGCGTCGGCCGGGCCATCGGCTCGCGGTGGAAGGGATTGTGGCGCAGGTGGCGCATCTCGCGCACCATCAGCACGAGGTAGGCAGCGCCCACGGCTATTTCCAGGGCTCCCAACAGGGTAAAATGCTCAGCTCCCGTGAGAATGGGAACTACACCGAAAAACAGCACCAGGGCCGGCGCCACATGCCCCAGCGACTTGCCCACCTGCTGCTTGGCGTGGCGGCGGTGGTAGAGCGTGGTGCGGCCCTCGACGGCGGGAGTGGGAGTGGCCATACCCAAAAAGGTCGGCAGAATTTAACAAACCAGCAATTAAGCCCGGTGCCAGGCCCCTAACCAACAGCCCCTAGGCCCCACGGCTGCGGCCGAGCTAGCCAAAAGTTCGGCAGTTGCGTATTGTTCAGCTACCGCTTGCCTGGCACCGGCCAAATTTCTGGCTGCCTGGGCAAGGGGCTTTGCTTTTTTAAATGACTGCCATTTCCGCCTCCAAACCGGCGCCCCGCGCCAAAACTTCCCCCAATACCGCTACTCCCAAGCCTACCCCCCAGCCCGCCGGGCCCGCGCCGCAGCCCGGCATGGGCGCCGTGCCCCACGCCGAGGGCACCACCTTCCGGGTGTGGGCGCCCCACGCCGATGGTGTGTCCGTCATTGGCACCTTCAACGAGTGGCAGGCTGACAAAAACCCGCTAACGCACGAAAGCGACGGCTACTGGGCGCTCGACGTGCCCGGCGCCAAGCCCGGCGACGAGTATAAATTCCACATTACCAACGGCCAGCAGCAGTTCGACCGGAACGACCCCTACGCCCGGCAGGTGACCAACTCGGCCGGCTCGTCGGTGGTGCACGACCCGCATTTTGACTGGGCCGACGACGAATTTCACATGCCGGCCTGGAATGAGCTGGTGATTTACGAGCTGCACGTGGGCACCTTCAACGCCCCCGACGCCGACAAAGTGGGCACCT
This sequence comes from Hymenobacter monticola, assembly GCF_022811645.1. Lineage (NCBI taxonomy): Bacteria > Pseudomonadati > Bacteroidota > Cytophagia > Cytophagales > Hymenobacteraceae > Hymenobacter > Hymenobacter monticola. Next base: position 5,170,745 of record NZ_CP094534.1, read on the forward strand.
TCGCCGATGTGGCCGAAAAGCTGCCCTACCTGCGCGACCTGGGCATCAACTGCATCGAGTTGCTGCCGGCCACCGAGTTTCCGGGTAGCCGCTCCTGGGGCTACAACCCGGCCAACCCATTTGCGCTGGAAAGCGACTACGGCGGACCGGTGGCCTTCAAGGAACTGGTGAAAGCGGCCCACCAGCATGGCATCGCCGTGGTGCTCGATGTGGTATACAACCACTTCGGGCCCGGCGACCTGGACTTGTGGCAGTTCGACGGCTGGAGCGAGAACGACGGCGGCGGCATCTACTTCTACAACGACTGGAAGGCCGAAACGCCCTGGGGCCACAACCGCCCCGACTACGGCCGTCCCGAAGTGCGCCAGTACATCCGCGACAACGCTCTGATGTGGCTGCAGGACTACCGCGTCGACGGCCTGCGAGCCGACGCCATTGCCTTCATCCGCAACGTGAAGGGCGAGGAAGACCCCGGCGCCGACCTGCCCGAAGGCTGGAGCCTGATGCGCTGGATTAACGAGGAAATCGACCAGACCATGCCCTGGAAAATCACGATTGCGGAAGACATGCGCGGCAACGCCGGCATCACCGAAAGCGTGGCCCACGGCGGCCAGGGCTTCGATTCGCAGTGGGACAGCTCGTTTGTCTACCCCATCGTGGACGCCCTCACCGCGCCCTTCGATGCCGACCGCAACATGCAGGCCGTGGCCCAGGCCCTGGCCGTGAGCTACAACGGCGACGCCTTCCGCCGCGTCATCTACACCGAAAGCCACGACGAGGTGGCCAACGGCAAGCACCGCGTGGCCGACGAAATCATGCCCGGCGCGGCCGACAGCTACTTCTCCAAAAAGCGCACCACGCTGGGCGCCGCGCTGGTGCTCACGGCGCCGGGCATCCCGATGCTGTTTCAGGGCCAGGAGTTTCTGGCCGATGGCGAGTTCAACGACGCCGAGCCGCTGGAGTGGGCCCACGTGGAAACCCGCGCCGGCCTGGTGCACCTCTACCGCGACCTCATCAGCCTGCGCCGCAACTACCACGGCACCACCCGGGGCCTGAGCGGGCAGCACACCCACGTTTTTCACGTCAACGACGCCGACAAGCTGGTGGCCTTCGCCCGCTGGAATGAAAGCGCGGACGCGCCCCACGACGCCACCATCGTGCTGGCCAACTTCGCCAACGAAGCCCGCGAAAACTACACCATCGGCCTGCCCGGGCCCGGCCGCTGGACGGTGCGCTTCAACAGCGACTGGCGCGGCTATGATGGTGAATTCGGCGATTTCGACAGCTTCGGCGTCGATGCCGAGGCGGGCGAATACGACGGCTACGCCTGGCACGGCCGCATCGGCGTGGCGCCCTACGCGGTGCTCATTTTGTCGCGCGAAGCCTAACCATTCATCCGCTGTTCGTATAGCAGAACGTCATGTGGCAAGCGCCGCATGACGTTCTTGCATTTTGTATTGCCCACGTTCTGAGGTTTCGCGCCTCGCTCCTTTTCCTAGCTTATGATGCCAACCGACTCCCCTCCTACTCAATTCAATAACGCCCCGAACTCTGAGTTCAAGAACGCACTCTTTATTGCCACCGGGGTTATTTCGGCCGCGTTCGGGCTCAAATCTTTCCTGCTTTCGAGCCACTTCATTGATGGCGGCGTCACGGGCGTTTCAATGCTGCTGGCCACGGGCTTCCGGCTGCCGCTGTCCATTCTGATTCTGGTCATCAACCTACCCTTTATTGCCTTGGGCTATAACCAACTGGGCCGGCGCTTTGCCTTGCGCAGCGCCATTGGCATTGGTGGGCTGGCACTGGTGCTGGCCGTGGTTCCCTTCCCCGACGTGACGCACGACCTACTCCTGACGGCCGTGTTCGGGGGGGTATTTATTGGAGCAGGCATTGGGCTGGCCATGCGCGGCGGGGCCGTGCTCGACGGCACCGAAATTGCCGCCCTACTCGTAAGCCGCTACTTGGTGCTGCTCAAAGTCAGCGACTTAATCCTGATTCTCAACGTCGTCATCTTCGGCGTGGCGGTGCTGGTGCTGGGCACCGAGCCGGCCTTGTATTCGATGCTCACGTACTTCGCCGCTGCCCGCGTGCTGGAGTTCGTGCTCAACGGCATCGAGCAGTACACGGGCGTCACCATCGTGTCGGAATACAGCAACGACATCCGCCGGGTCATCACCGAAAAGCTGGGCCGGGGCGTCACGATGTACCAAGGCAAGTCGGGCTACGGCAAGCGCGGCGAAATGGGCATTGAGCGCGACATCGTTTTCACCGTCGTCACGCGCCTGGAGCTGCCCGCCCTGCGCACCGCTGTGCAGGAAGTAGACCCCCGCGCTTTTATCGTGCAGTATCGCATCGACGATGCGCAGGGCGGCATTATCAAGAAGCGGGCGCTGCATTAAGGCTTTCTCCAACGCGCCGCCTGCTGTAGCGCCTCACCCCCAGCCCCTCTCCCCAAGGAGAGGGGAGCCAGTCGTCAGGAGCATGGCCGGTTCCTCCTCTCCTTGGGGAGAGGGGGTCAGGGGGTGAGGCGCCACGGCACCGCGCACTCCAACACTATCCTCATGCCCACCTTCACCGCCCCCGCCGGCACCATCATCGGCCGGGCCGATGGGCCGGTGCTGCGCGCCACGGGCATTCGCTACGCCCGCGCCGCGCGCTTCCAGCCGCCGGAGCCCGAACCACCCGCCACGGAACCAATTCAAGCTACGGCGCCCGCACCCGCCTGCCCGCAGCTGGCCGACCCGCGCGTGGACCAGGTAATGGGCGACCTGTTTGCCGCCCTGAGCTTCGACGAAGACTGCCTGCGCCTGTCCATCACCCTGCCCGCCGACTACCGGCCGGGCGAAGGCCTGCCGGTCATCGTGTGGGTGCACGGCGGCTCCTACGTTTCGGGCGCGGGTGACTTGGCCATCTACGACCCCGCCACCTGGGTAGCCGAGCAGCGCGTCGTATTCGTGGCCGTCACGTACCGGCTGGGGCTGTTTGGGTTTCTGGGCAGCGGCAGCACGCCGCCCAATCTGGGCTTGCTCGATTTGCTGGAAGCCCTGCGCTGGGTGCAGCGCAACATCGCCGCTTTCGGTGGCGACCCGGCCCTGGTTTCCCTGTTCGGCCATTCTTCGGGAGCCGATGCCATTGCTCAGCTCATGCTGACGAAGGGGGCGGCCGGTTTGTTCCGACGCGCCATCATGCACAGCGCGCCACTGGGCCTCACCCGGGGCCGCCAGCGCATGCTGCGCGCCATGAGCCTGGCCGTGGGCCCGCTCCTTCCCACCGCCTCCGTGGCCGAGGTACTGGCCCGCGAAAGCGCCGTGGTGCGGGCCGCCCGCTGGCAGGGCCTGAAAAGCGGCATGCCCTTCGGCCCTCAGTACGACGCCGCCCCGCTCCCACCCGAAACCGAAATTGACGCCACCTGGGCCGCCGTGGCCCCGCACATCGACGTGCTCATCGGCGCAACGGCGGAGGAAACCCGCTTTTTTGCGGTCATCGACCCGACTTTCAATTGGCTGCAGCGCCTGCCGGTGGCGGGCCGCCACGTGGTGCGCCTGCTTACGGAAGTCACCTCGCGGCGCATCTACCTGGGCCCGGCGCAGGCGTTTGCGGCGCGCCAGGCCCGCGCGGGCGGCCGGACCTGGCGGTTTGTGCTCACCTATCAGCCGCCGGGCAGTCCGTTCGGGGCCGCGCACGTGGTCGACTTGCCGCTCTTGCTGGGCAACCGCGCCAGCTGGGCTGCCACGCCGCTGCTGGGCGAGGCCGACTGGGAAGAATTCGATGCCGCCGGCCGGCAGGTGCGGCAGTTATGGGCCGATTTTGCCCGCACCGGTGCGCTGCCCGCGCGGGTTGATATTCCGGGCGTGCTGAAGGTGGAGAAGGCGTAGATAAAGACTGTCATCCTAAGCGTAGCGAAGGACCTTTTCACGCTTGAACAGTAGCCGTTCGGACGTGAGAAGGTCCTTCGCTACGCTCAGGATGACAGGCGAAAAACAGCGTGTTCCTAGTTGAGGCGCTTGATGCTACCGGTAGCTAGGCAACTACTGCCTCGTCAATAATTACCCTATATCCCCGAAAAAAGCCTCTCGCAGTTGGCAGGTGCTGCTTAAATCGGCTTACCTTTCGCCACGTTCTAACCCGCTGTTCTTCGCCCCCACCCGTATGCCAACCACCGCCACCGCCCCCGACGCCCTCTTTCCCGATTCGCTGCTTGTGGAAGTGGCGTGGGAAGTCTGCAACCAGGTGGGCGGCATCTACACCGTTATTCGCTCGAAGGTGCCGGCCACCGTGCCCGTGTGGGGCGACCGGTACTGCCTGCTGGGCCCCTACTTCCCCAACATGGCCCAGGGCGAGTTTGAGCCCTACGACGACCTGGCCGTACACACCGCCGCCGACCCGTTTGGGGCGGCCGTGCGCACCATGCGCGCCCAGGGCTACGACGTGCAGATTGGCACCTGGCTGATAACCGGCCGCCCCCGCGTAGTGCTCATCAACCCTTTCCAGGCCTACGGCCAGCTGGGCCAGCACAAGGCCGACCTGTGGCAGCGCCACGGCATCCCTTCGCCCGATAACGACGACCTGCTGCACCAGGTCATTGCCTTTGGGCACCTCACCACCATCTTCTTCCAGCACGTGGCCGCGCAGGTGAAGCCCGCGCAGCGCCTGCTGGGCCACTTCCACGAGTGGATGACCGGCGTGGCCATTCCGGAGCTACGGCGCCTGCAGGTGCCGGCGCACCTGCTCTTCACCACCCACGCCACGCTGCTCGGCCGCTACTTGGCCATGAACGACCCCGCTTTCTACGACCACCTCATGTGGGTGAACTGGGAGAAAGAGGCCAAGCACTTCAACATCGAGCCAGCCGTGCGCATGGAGCGCGCCGCCGCTCACGGCAGCCACGTGTTCACCACCGTCAGCGAGCTGACGGTACGCGAGTGCATATACCTGCTCGACCGCATTCCCGACGCGGTGCTGCCCAACGGCCTCAACATCGAGCGCTTCGTGGCCCTGCACGAGTTCCAGAACCTGCACCAGCAGTACAAGGCCAAAATTCACGAATTCGTGATGGCGCACTTCTTCCAGTCGTACGCTTTCGACCTAGATAAGACCCTGTATTTCTTCACCTCGGGCCGCTACGAGTACCACAACAAGGGCTTTGACTTGACTTTGGAAGCCCTGGCCCGCCTCAACCATCGCATTCAGCAAAGCGGGCTCGATGGCCAGGTGGTGATGTTTTTCATCACCAAGCGCCCCTACACCAGCATCAACCCGCAGGTGCTGGAGCGCCGCGCCCTGCTCGACGAGGTGCACGAAACCTGCCAGGCCATTGAGCGGCAGGTGGGCGAGCGCCTGTTCTACGCCGCCGCCGCCAGCTCCGACCACAAGCTGCCCGACCTCAGCGCTATGGTGGACGACTACTGGAAGCTGCGCTACCGCCGCACGCTGCAAAGCTGGAAAACCAACACCCTGCCGCCCGTCATCACCCACAACCTGGTGAACGACCAGGACGACGACATCCTGAACTTCATGCGTCGGGCCAGCCTGCTCAACCACAAGCACGACCGGGTGAAAATGGTGTACCACCCCGATTTTGTGTCGCCGGCCTCGCCCCTGCTGGGCATGGAGTACGGGCAGTTTGTGCGCGGCTGCCACATGGGCGTGTTTCCAAGCTACTACGAGCCCTGGGGCTACACGCCGCTCGAATGCGTGGCCCGCGGCGTGCCCGCCATCACCTCCGACCTGTCGGGCTTTGGCGACTACGTGCTCCAAACCATCCCGGAGCCCGAGCAGAAAGGCATTTTCGTGGTGCACCGCCAGGAAAAATCCTTCGACGAGTCGGCCGAGGAGCTGTGCAACATGCTCTGGGACTTCGTGCAGCTCAACCGCCGCGAGCGCATCATGCAGCGCAACGCCGTGGAAAGCTCCGCCGAGCTCTTCGACTGGAAAAACCTGCGCGTGCACTACGACCGGGCCTACGCGCTGGCGTTGGAACGGCAGTAGTGGTTATCGCCTGTCATTGCGAGCGCAGCGAAGCAATCCGTCCTGTTCTAAGTGACCAGCCCTCTATTGTGACAAAGCCAAAATGTACAGGCATTTCCTAATCTGCTGCCTATCAATTTGCGCCGCTGAGACACGGGCACAAACCTGCGTTCACACCGGTTTGTCCAAGACCCACACTTTCAAAATCACCTCCCAAAGATTCAAGCGGGCAGATAGCATCAGGGATTCGTGCATGGTTACAATTTCGGTGTTTGACAAACAGAATCAAAAGCTGCTGCAAAACATCAGTTATCCATCTACCCATTTTTTCAGCAACGTTTATCGTCGCTGCAATGCGGTGCGGTCGTATTCAACTGGTACAAATAAGAATACGCCAGCAACCGATAACGATTATGGCGACTTCATCGTCGCTGATTTTAATTTCGATGGCAAGGACGATTTCGCTGCTAAAAACGACTCTGGCGGAAACGGTGGCCCAACTTACAACTACTACATCCAAAACCGGACCGGCAAATTTGTTATCGACCACTTTCTGACGCAGTACGTGGCCCATTTTCCATACAAGATTAGTAAGCAGCAGAAAACCCTTGCAACGCTTGTCCATGCCAATGCTGACCAGCTAAAGGGAGCCGCCTATCAGTTTGACAGCGCCAAAAATGAATGGCGCAGAATCCTACACTGGTGGCAATAGCCAGCTATTTACCATAATGAATCGTAGGCTTTACTGTTGCTTACTGCTGGTATTGCTGGCCAGCGCCGCCCTCGCCCACGAGTTCTGGCTCGAGCCGCCGCGCTTCCGCCTCGCGCCCGGCGCCACGGCCCACGTGCACACCTTCATCGGTGCCGACTTCGCGGGCAAACCCTGGACCACCAAGGCCATCAAGGTGCTGCGCCTGGTGCGCTACGGCCCTGCCCCGGCCGACAGCACCAGCCTCACCCCTCAGAACGCCGCCGAAACCGACACCTTCCGCACCGATTTTTATTTCCAGCACCCCGGCACCCACGTGGTGCTCCTGCGCTCCACCAACTCTTTCCTGGAACTACCCGCCGAGCAGTTCACCGCCTACCTGCGCGAAGAAGGCCTCGACTACGCCCTGAAGCTGCGCCAGGAAAACGAGCAAATGGCTCTGCCCGGCCGCGAAACCTACCGCCGTTGCGCGAAAGCCCTGGTGCAGGTGGGCGAAGCCGGCGCCACCGCGCCCGCCACCGACAGCGCCTGCCGCCGCGTGTACGGCCTGCCGCTGGAGCTGGTGCCCGAGCAAAACCCCTACCGCGTGGCCCTCGATAAATCCCTCACCGTGCGCGTGCTGCGTGCTGGCAAGCCGGCTTTTGGAGCGGCCGTGCAGGTGTGGCAGCGCCAGCCGGGCGGCCTGCCCACCACGCATTACACTACTCGCGCCAACCAAAACGGCCGGATTTTGTTACGTTTGTCCGGACCGGGCCCGTACCTGCTGGCGGCAGTGGATATGAGCCCGGCTCCGGCCCGGCTGCGCGACCGCGCCGACTGGCAATCAACCTGGGCCTCGCTCACGTTTGCCGGGCCGGCGGCTCCCCTGCGGCCGGGCACAAAACATTAACGAACTTCACCCGCAGTTTTGGGTTTTTTCTTTACCTTCGCCGTTCCCTTACTCCCCCCGCTTACGCTGTATGAAGTACACGATTGATAAAAAAGATAGCTACACCATCATCACCATTGAGGAGAAGAAGCTCGACACCACCGTGGCGCCCGACCTCAAATCGGAGTTTGTGAAGCTGAACGCTGAAGGCATCAACAATTTGATTCTGGACCTCACCAACGTGAAGTACACGGATTCGTCGGGCCTGAGCTCCATTCTGATTGCCAACCGCTTGTGCAACTCCACCGGCGGCCTGCTGGTGCTCACCGGCCTGCAAGACCACGTGCTCAAGCTCATCACCATCAGCAAGCTGGAATCGGTGCTGCACATCCTGCCCACGGTGGAAGAAGGCATTGACCGCGTGTTTCTGCACGCCATCGAGCGCGACCTGACGGACAAGGAGTAGATTTTTTAGCCGCAAGCTATAAGCTGCAAGCCGCAAGCTGCTGTTCTGCTTTTAGCCAGGACAATAGCTTGCGGCTTGCAGCTTTTTCAACGTATGACCTTCGAGCTGAAGATATTAGGGTCGGCCTCGGCCACGCCTACCGCCGGGCGCCACCCCACGGCGCAGGTGCTCACGGTAGGCGCCGCCAGCTACCTCATTGACTGCGGAGAGGGCACCCAGTGGCAGATGCTCGAATACCGGGTGCGGCCCCACCACCTGCGCACTGTCTTCATCTCCCACCTGCACGGCGACCATTACTTCGGGCTGTTTGGCTTGCTGGGCACTATGCACTTGCAGGGCCGCACCGCGCCGCTCACCGTGGTGGGCCCGCCCGGCCTCGACGAGGTGCTGGTGACGCAAGCGCGGGTGTCAAACATGCAGTTGGGCTTTGTGATGGAGTTCCTTCCCGTCGACACCGAGGCGCACGCCGTGGTGTATGAGGACGAGCTGATTACGGTGTCCTCGCTGCCCATGCGCCACCGCATTCCGTGTGCCGGCTACCTGTTTGCCGAAAAGCCGCGCCGGGCCAACCTGCTGAAAGAGAAGCTGCCGCCCGGCCTCACGCCCGCGCAGCTGGCCCGCCTAGCCCAGGGTGAAGACCTGCCGGCCGACGAGCAGCAGCCCGGCCTGCGCCACGCCGACGTGTCAACGCCCGCCCCCGCCCCACGCCGCTACGCCTTTTTTTCCGACACGCTCTACACGCCCGCCCTGGCCGAGTTCATCCAGGGCGCCGATTTGCTTTACCACGAGGCTACCTTCCTGGAGGAGTTGCGCGAGCGGGCCGCCCAAACGCACCACAGCACCGCCCGCCAGGCGGCTTCCATGGCCGTCGCGGCCCACGCCAAGCATTTGCTCATCGGCCACTTCTCCAGCCGCTACAAAACCTTGGGGCCGCTACTGGAGGAGGCCCAGGCCGTGTATCCGGCGGCAGAACTGGCTTTAGAAGGCCTGACGGTGAATTTGTAGCTTTTTCGCATGGACACCTTTACCCACAAAAAACAGCAGCTTTACCTGGTGCTCAGCGGCATTTTCATCGTGAATGCGCTCTTGGCTGAAATCATTGGGGTCAAGATATTCTCGCTGCTGCCGCTGCTGGGGCGCGACGATAACCTGACGGCGGGCGTGCTCATTTGGCCGGTGGTGTTTGTGACGACGGACATTATCAACGAGTACTTTGGCAAGGCCGGGGTGCTGCGCGTGAGCTACCTCACCATGGCCCTGATTCTGTTCGCCTTTGGCGTTATCTACCTCACCACCAAGTTGCCGCCGGCGGCTTTCTGGCTCGATGTGAACAAGACCGACAACCTGGGGCGGCCTTTCAACATCGATTTTGCCTACCAGAGCATTTTCCGGCAGGGCCTGGGCATCATCACGGGGTCCATCGTGGCGTTTGCGGTGGGGCAGGTGCTCGATGCCACCATTTTTGCGGCGTTGCGCAAGGCCACGGGCGGGCGCTACGTGTGGCTGCGGGCCACGGGCTCCACGCTGGTGTCGCAGCTGGTCGATTCGTTCGTAGTGCTCTACGTGGCCTTTTATGTGTTTGGCAACTGGAGCTTCGACCAGGTTATTTCGGTAGCCAATACCAACTACTGGTATAAGTTTGCGGCGGCTATTCTGCTCACGCCGGTGCTCTACCTGGCGCATTTCCTGATTGACCGGTATCTGGGTTCCGAAGAGACGGCCGAGCTTCAGGAAGAAGCGGTGGAAAACGCCAGCGTGTAACTTTTTAGCGCGCGCCGTCCTTTCACCGGGATGCGACTTTCTTTTTTCCTGCTGGCGGCCGGGGCCGTGCTATTGCCCGCTGCCGTCCGCGCCCAATACAACTTTGCGCCGGGCACTTACCAACTGGCAAATGGCTCCAAAGGCGAGGCTTCGCTTAAACTGCAGCTGGCCGAAAACGGCAGCCCAACCATGATGGTGGGCGTGAAAAACGGCAAGGAGCGCCGGTTTCGAGCCGCTGAGGTCACGGCTTTCACTGTTGACAACCACCGATTTGTGCGGGTGAATGACTTCCGCTTCCTCAGCGGCACCGATACGGATTTCAAAGACCCCACGCTGCTCGAAATCCTGGAAACCGGGCCGGTGGAGCTGTTTTACTACCACTATCAGGTGGAGATGGGTCCTAATTTTAAGGCCCACGTGAAGCTGCCGGTGCTGCGCAAAGCCGGCACGAGTACGTTCTTTGCATACTGTCCCGGCCGCACGCCGGGGTTCGACCAGAAATTAGCGCCGGACGGCTTCGTAGCTGCCCTATTTCCGGCCGACCCCGCCCTGCAACGCCAATTTGCCACCAATACCGTCAGCCGGGCCCAACTTGCTGCCGCCGTGCACACCTACAACCAAGGCGTACGCTTAACTCCTTAATTACCCGCATGTCCCGCATTCTCACCGGCATCCAAAGCACGGGCCGCCCCCACCTGGGCAACCTGCTGGGCGCCATCCTGCCCGCTATCGAGCTGTCGAAAAACCCGGCCAACGACTCGCTGTATTTCATTGCCGACCTACACTCGCTCACCACCGTGCGCGACGCGGCCGTGCTGCGCGCCAACACCTATGCTGTGGCCGCCGCGTGGCTGGCCTGCGGCTTCGACACCGAGAAAAACCTGTTTTACCGGCAGTCCGACGTGCCGCAGGTGACGGAGCTGACTTGGTACCTGAGCTGCTTCACGCCCTACCCCATGCTGGCCAACGCGCACAGCTTCAAGGACAAGAGCGACCGGCTGTCGGACGTGAACGCCGGCCTCTTCACCTACCCCGTGCTGATGGCGGCCGACATCCTGCTCTACGACGCCGAGTTTGTGCCCGTGGGCAAAGACCAGATTCAGCACCTCGAAATCGCGCGCGACATTGCCAACGCCTTCAACAACCGCTACGGCGACACGCTGGTGCCGCCGCAGGCCCGCGTCGATGCCGAACTGATGACCATTCCCGGCACCGACGGCGCTAAGATGAGCAAGAGCTACGGCAACATCATCGACATTTTCCAGCCCGAGAAAGACCTGCTCAAAGCCATCAAAAGCATTATTTCGGACAGCACCCCGCTCGAAGCGCCCAAGAATCCGGACGCCGATATCACGTTCAAGCTCTACTCGCTGCTGGCCTCGCCGGCTGAGACGGAAACGATGCGCCAGCACTACCTGGCCGGCGGCTACGGCTACGGCCACGCCAAAAAAGAACTCTACGAGTTGATTCTGCGCCGCTTTGCCACGGAGCGCGAGCAGTTCAACTTCTACATGAACAACCTGCCGGAGCTGGATGCCAAGCTGGCCGTTGGGGCCAGGCGGGCCCAGGAATACGGCGCCGGCGTGCTGGCCAAAGTGCGCCAGAAGGTGGGCTACGGCCCGGCGTAGTTACCGTTAGGATGCGTGCGGTCGGTGCCTGTTGTCATTGCGAGCGCAGCGAAGCAATCCGTCCGGTCAAAACCAGACACGTTCTTTTACCAGAAAGCCCCGGCACTGTGTAGTGCCGGGGCTTTTTATTAGTGCTTGTCGTAACTGAAGGCGAGTCACAAAGAGAGGACGGATTGCTTCGCTCCGCTCGCAATGACAGGCGGATGGGCTAGGCCTCGTGCGGCTGCTGGTGCGAAAAGCTGAAACCCACCTTACTTCCCCGGCTCACCTGCTGATTTTCAACCTTTTGCTTTACGCTGATTTTCTGAATCTCGGGCAGCAGCGGGGCCACGAGGTCGTTGTTGACGGCGGCAATCATGGCGCTTTCCACAAAGAGGCGCATGGCTTCGGGCGTGATGGGGTTGTCGGACATGTCGTTATCCGGTAGTTCCAGCTGCTGCACGCCCTCGAGGTAGTAGTGGTTTTCGATGTTGACCAGCAGGCGGCCCACGAGGTAGCCGGGGTCGTTGAGGCGCTGGTATTTGATGCTGTCGGCCATGAAGTTGTAGGCCATGATGTGCCCGAAGAAGCGCCGCCGGAAGTCGGCTTCCACGTATTTGCCGGGCATGGGGCCGTAGTCGTCGGGGAAGGTGACGACGTTGGAGTGCATCACAAACACCAGCAAATCGCCCGAAAACTTGATTTGAAACTCCATGTCGTTCACGGAGCGGTATTCGATGATGACGCTGGAATCCAGCGGCGTGAGCTTGCGCGAGAGTTCCACCACCAGTTCCTGCGACACGAGCCGCAGGCAGTCGAAGGCCGCCTGGGTGTTGCGGAAGATGGCCTGCTTGGCCACCGACTTTTGCTTGAGGCCTTCGAAAATCTGGTCGAGGCGGTCGGCGGGCGCGGCCACGGGCGAGCCGGCTTCGGCGGTGGGCTGGTTGTTGGTGGCGGTGGCGCCGCTATGGCCGGTTTCCGGGGCCGCCGCGGGCGAAGCCGTGCCCTTAGGGTCAGCTTCTTTGCGCGGTTTGGCCGCTTTTTTCCGGGCGGGCGCCGTGGGCATCTGTTCAGGAGCAGGGGTTGTTTCGGATGGGGCGAACAACTCGGGCTCGGTTCCTTTTTTGCTGGATGATTTAGCCATTCTATCTAAGAATAGAGCGCCCTGAACTGGCGGCGCCGACGAGAAACGAGGACCGTACTTTCTACCGGAAAATGCTTTTCCAGTGCGGCTCACTAGCTGAGCGTACGCAAGGAAGCAGGGCTACAGTTACAGCCCGGACTCAGGGCAATGGTTTTTCCAGGCTGTAGCTGGCCGAATTCAAAGGCGGTGGCGTGTTCAACTCCGCCCGTTCCGGCCACTGCGGGCTGCGAAATGCCACCGTGCGCAGGCCCGCCCGCACCCCGCCGGCTCCCGGCAACAGCATGGCCTGCGCCGAGGGCTGGGCCAGCGCCTCCCCTACCGAGCGCACGGCCCCGGCCGGCACGGCCCGGCGCTCCAGCTCGGCCAGCAAGTCGTCGCCATTAACCTCGGCAATGCGCTGGGTGAGTAGCGCCTCCAGCTCGGCCCGGTGCGCCACCCGGGCAGCGTTGGTTTGGAAGCGGGCGTTGGCAGCCCATTCGGCCCGGTCCAGCGCGGCGCACAGGTGGCGGAACTGCCCATCGGAGCCCACGGCCAGCACCAGCTGGCGGCCGCCAGCGGCGCGGTACACGGTGCCGTAGGGCACAATGCTGGGGTGGCCCGAGCCTAACGGCTGCGGGTCGTGGCCCGTGACGAGGCGGGTAGCGGCCTGGTTTGCGAGTGAGGCCAGGGCGCTGTCGAGCAAGCTCACCTGCACCAGCGCGCCGCGCCCGGTGCGCTCCCGATGAAACAGGGCCGTCAGCAATCCTTCCTTGAGCTGGTGCGCGGCAAGCAGGTCAATCATGGCCACGGGCATTTTCTGGGGCGGGTGGCCGGGGCCGGCGGCGTTGAGGTGCATGAAGCCAGCCTCGGCCTGCAGCACGGCGTCGTAGCCGGCGCGGGTGTTTTCGGGGCCGTAGCCGGTAAGGTGGCCGTATATCAGGCGCGGGTTCTCCGCCGACAAGGTTGGGTAATCGGCGCGCAGCTTTTCGGCATCGCCGGGCTTGTAGCTGGCCAGCACAATGTCGGCCGAGGCGGCCAGCAGGTGCAACTGGGCCTGGCCGGCGGCGGTGGTCAGGTCGAGCACCAATGACGTTTTGCCCCAATTGGAAGCGGCGAAATAGGCCGAAACAGAGGCGTCGGCAGCTGCTGGCGCAGCCGAGGTTTCGGCGCTGGTTTTCCAGGTGCGGGTGACGTCGCCGGCGGGGCTTTCAATTTTCAGAACTTCGGCGCCCAGCTCGGCAAAGAATTGGCCCACCTGCGGCCCAGCCAGCACGGAAGCCAGCTCCAACACGCGGAGGTGGGCAAAGGGAAGGGAAGAATCCATAACGGCAACGTGAGAAGGACGGCAAGCTACGCGCGAAGGCCACAAAGCACCTCAGCTTGCGAGGTAGCCATAGTCGCGCAGTTGCTCGCCCACGTCGCCATCCAAGCGCAGGAGGCGGCCCTGATGCAGCAGATACACCACGTCGCAGAGGGGCAGCACCTCGGCGTAGCGGTGGTCGGTGATGAGCAGGCCCTTGCGCTGCCTGAGGCGCTGCATCTCTTCGGCCAAGGTTTCGACGTGTACCGGCATCACGCCGGAAAATGGCTCATCGAACAGCGAAAAAGCCGTATCGGCGTGGAGCAACAGCAGCGCCTGCACCAGCCGCGCCGAGCCGCCCGAAAGCTCGCCGATTCGCTGGCCGAACTGCGGTTGCAGCTCCGGAAACCGGACCGTGGCCGCTTCAATATCAACTCCCAGCAGCCGCGCGGCCTGGGCCAACGTGAGCGAAGGCGGCAGCAGCGGCTCCTGCGGTAGGTAGTTGAGCAGCCCAGGCTCGCGGAAGGCGGGCACCACGCGTCGGCCGTTCAGGCGCACGGAGGCATCGGCCACCGTTCGGGCACCGAAAATGGTTTGGAGCAGTACCGACTTGCCGCTGCCGTTGCGGCCCAGCAGGCCCACAATCTGACCGGTCTGCACCCGCATGTAAACGCTGCCCAGCACCTGCTGCCCACCAAAGGCTATGCGGATGCCGTCGGCTTCCAGCACTTGTGGACCGGTCGGATTATCAAGCAATTGGCTCATGCCAGCACCGCCCGCATGAGCAGAGCCGCTACCCCAAACAACAGGCCATCCAGCACCACCACGCCGGCCCACAGCCGCCGCCGGGAGATGTTCAGGTTAAAGTAAAACCAGTATTGGCCCGGCCGCATCTGCTCGGAAAGGTACCACACCACCGGCGCCGTGGCCAGCTTGATTAGCAGCAACTTGGGCAACAGGTTACGACCCCAGCCTTCGACCAGGGCCGGCAGCAGTACGGCCAGCAGTATCAGGGCCGACACCCCCACCATGAACGGCGCAACGCTGCGGTAGAATAAGGCCACGGCCCGCAGTTGGGTAGCCAATAGGGTCATAAATAAGGCTTGGTGCGGTGGAGCAACGCGGCGGGAAGAAAATTATTCTACCCGCCCCGTGCGCACGAATACCGGAAACGTAATTTCCCGCGCCCCTGGCCCCCACAGCTGCGTCAGCTCATCGGCCACCAAGGCCACCAGGTCGGCGCCGTCGTGTTGCTTGGCGTAGTTGGCCGCGGCCGACCACGTGCTCAGGTAGCCCAGCATGTCGGCCACCGTCCACTGCCGCTTTTCTTCAAAGCGCGCCCGCTGCACGTCGGCAAAGGGGAAAGGGATGCGGGCGTATTCATCGGTGATGTGCCAGCGGTTGGCGTCCCAGTACGGCGCGGAGGTTTCGTCGTGGAAACGGTCGAGGGCCACATTCAGGGCACTGCTGTCGGTGCGGCAGAAGTTGTAGCCCCACTCGGCCAGCACGGCGCCGGGCCGGGCCACGCGGCGCACCTCGGCGTGGTAGGCGGCGTGGTCGAACCAATGCACGGCCTGCGCCACGGTGATGAGGTCGAAGCGCTGGGCGGGGAAAAGCGTGTGCTCGGCTTGGGCTGGCTGGTAGTGAATGTTGGGGCGCGGCGCGGCCTGTGCCAGTTGCTTCTCACTGAGGTCGGTGGCGTCCACGCGCACGAAGCTGTCGGCCAGCACCACGGCCACCTGGCCGTTACCGGTGGCGCAGTCCCAGGCCCGCTCGCGGCTTTCTACCTGCGGCAGCAGCCAGTCGTAGAGCGCGGTGGGGTAGTCAATGCGGTAGCGGGCGTAGTCGGCGGCCTGGGTGGAGAAACGGTCGAGGGTGGGCATGGGCGCGGGGTTGGAAGCAAAGCTAGCGCTGTAAAGAACGTCATGCCTAGGCGGCGCTCGGCATGACGTTCCTTGCTGCTCATTCTACGCCCAATACGCAACACCCGCCGCCCGCCTTATCTTTACCTCAAATCAAGCGGTTTGCTGACCACGGCATCACGGTCAGCCTTTTACAACTCTCATTAGCTGAACCTTGACGTTTCACGAATTTAGCCTCCATGACGACCTGCTGGCCGGCATCGACGCCATGAATTACCAGCAGGCCACCCCCATTCAGGAGCAGGCCATCCCCAAAATCATCGAAGGCAAAGACCTGATTGCCTGCGCCCAAACCGGCACCGGCAAAACCGCCGCCTACCTGCTGCCGCTGCTCGACAAGATTTCGCATGCCAAGCACGGCCACACCACCACCCTCATTCTGGTGCCCACCCGCGAGCTAGCCACCCAGATTGACGAGCAGGTGATGGGCTTCGGCTACTACGTGGAAGCCAGCAGCATCGCCATCTACGGCGGCGGCAAATCGGAAAACTGGGAGCAGCAGAAGCGCGCCCTCACCTCCGGGGCCGACATCATCATTGCCACGCCCGGCCGCCTCATTGCGCACTTACAAATGGGCTACGTGAAGTTCGACCAAATCAAGTACCTGGTGCTGGATGAAGCCGACAAGATGATGGACATGGGCTTCTCCGACGACATCTTCAACATCGTGCGCCAGCTGCCCAAGGAGCGCCAGACGCTGCTGTTCTCGGCCACCATGCCGCAGAAAATCCGGGAGTTTTCGCAGCAGATTCTGCAGAACCCCGATGAAATCCGGCTGGCCGTATCCAAGCCCGCCGCCGGCATCGACCAGCAATTTTACATGGCGTATGACCGCCAGAAAATCTACATCCTCGAGCACATCATCAAAACCCAGGATGTGCAGAGCATGGTGCTGTTCACCAGCCAGAAAGCAGCCGTGGGCGGCATTGTGCGGGCCGTGAACAAGCTCGGCATAGAGGCCCGCGGCATCAGCTCCGACCGCACCCAGGAGGAGCGCGAGGAAATCATGCGCGCCTTCAAAAACAAGCAGTTCCCCATTCTGGTGGCCACCGACGTGCTCAGCCGCGGCATCGATATCGACTCGCTGAGCCACGTGGTGAACTACGACATTCCCCGCGCCGCCGAGGACTACGTGCACCGCATTGGCCGCACCGCCCGCGCCGCTACCAAAGGCACGGCCATCACCTTCATTTCCGACCAGGACCAGGACCGGGTGGTGAAGATTGAAAAGCTCATCGAGCGCGACATCGAGAAGCAAAAAATCACCGAAGAGCTGGGCCTGGGCGAAGCCCCCGAGTTCGACCCCAAACGCTTCGCCGGCCTGGGCGGCAAAATCGGCGGTCGTCCGGCCCGCGGCGGCAGCGGCGGTGGCGGAGGCCGCGACCGTGGCCCCCGCGCCGAAGGCGACCGCGGCCCGCGCCGTGAAGGCGGCGGCCGGGGCGGACGCGACGGTGGCCGCGACGGCAGCAAGCCCCGCCGCGACGCCCCCGACCCCAAAGACCCCAAGCACCTGGAGCGCCTCGCCGCGGCCAAAAACGCCCTGGCCGCCCTCGACGCCGGCCACGCGCCCGCTGTGCCCTACCAGCGGCCGCCGCGCCCCGAAGGCGAAGAGCGCCGCGACCGGGGCCCCCGCCCCGAGCGCGCCCCACGCCCGGAAGGCGAGGCCCGCCCGCCCCGCGAACCGCGTGAGCCCCGCGCTCCACGGCCGGAGGGTGAAGCCCGTCCGCCGCGCGAGCCCCGCCCCGAAGGTGAAACACGCGAGCCGCGAGCCGAAGGTGAGCGTCGCCGCAGCCGTGGTGGCCGCAACCGCAAGCGCGGGCCAAAGCCGGAAGACTCAGGGGCTCCGGCAGCGGAGTAAAATCTATCCCTATTACCAAAAGAAAAGGCGACTTAAAGGGTCGCCTTTTCTTTTAACCTATTGCTTCTACTGACATCGCTAAAAACTGGAGTTATCAGCCCCTGTGTTATCTGTTGCATCGAGTAGCAGATAGGCTTTGATTGCTTCGTCGGAAACGCCCCAGTCATCTCCTTTATGCTCGTGGATGTAAATCAGACCGCATAGTTCGATAGTGCTGTAAGCCAAAAATTTCGATTCGCCCTTCGTTGCGGTCCACCACTCTCGAACGGCGTCAAATGCCACATCATAACCTTGTGCCTTGAGCACATAGTACGCTGGTGCCAGCACATTTGAGGCAGCAACAAGGGTGTTAAGTTGATTGCTCATTGCAGATTACCCCAGCACCTGCCCTACCCCGAACAGCACCGTGAACACCAGCGTGCTCAGGGCCATCTGTTTTAGCAGCGGGTCAATCTGCATCGATTCCTGCCGTTGCCACACCTGAATGGCGTTGAAAGCGAACAGCGGCACGGCCAGCGCATACAGCCACTGCCAGGGCGAGTGGTACGTAAGGGCCACAAACACCGTGGCGCAGCCCAGCCCGATGATGAGCAGCAGCCAGTGGTAGCGCCGGGCATGCACCGCCCCCAGCCGCACCGGGATGGTTATTTTGCCGGCCAGCACGTCGGAGTTGATATCGCGGATGTTGTTCACGTTCAGTACGGCGGTGGCGAAGCAGCCCAACGCAGCGGCGGGCAGCAGCACCTGCAGCGGCAGGTTGCGGGCTTGCAGGAAGTAGGTGCCGCACACACCCACCAGCCCGAAAAACAGGAACACCGAAATGTCGCCTAGTCCGGCGTAGCCGTAGGGGTTTGAGCCCGCCGTGTAGTTCACCGCTGCCCAGATGGCCGCCAGCCCCAGCGCCAGAAACCCCAGAAACAAGCCCAACCCGGCCGCGCCCAGCGCCACCCACAGCAGCGCCAGCCCGCTGCCCAGCGCCAGCAGCCCGCAAATCCACATGCCGCGCTTCATCTGGGCCGGCGTGATGGTGCCGCTTTGCACGGCGCGCTGCGGGCCCTGGCGGTGGATGCTGTCGGCGCCGTTCTGCGAGTCGCCGTAGTCGTTGGCGAGGTTGCTCAGGATTTGGAGCAGGATGGTGGTGAGGGCGGCCAGGCCCACCACGGGGCCGTTGAACTGGCCGTTGGCTTTGGCCAGGAAGCCGCCCGTGAGGATGCTGGCCAAGGCCAGCGGCAAGGTGCGGGGGCGGAAAGCGGAAATCCAGGGAGACATGAGCAGCGGGGAGCAGAATGGAACAACAGAACAACAAAAGAACGTCATGGGGAGCGCAGCCGAAGCATCTCGCGTGTGGTAGCAACTCAATCGTATGAATTACTGCCCCGAGCAAGATGCTTCGGCTGCGCTCCCCATGACGTTCTTTCAGGTCACAACAAAGCGAAAATTATTTCGTGATGTCGGCCAGCAGCTCGGGGCTCAGCGGCTTCACTTTCGAGGGGTAGAACTTCACCACGTGGCCTTTTTCATCGACTAGGTATTTGCAGAAGTTCCAGTTCGGTGCGTCAGACACAGCCCCGTTTTTGGTTTTGTCGGCCAGGTACTTGTAGAGCGGTGCGGCGTTGTCGCCCTTCACGGCCACGGTTTCGAAGAGCGGAAACGTCACGCCATAATTCTTCTCGCAAAAGGCCGCCACCTCCGAATTCGAGGCCAGCTCCTGGTTGAAGCTGTCGGACGGGAAGCCCAGCACCACCACTTTGCCCGCGTATTTCTTCGACAGCTCCTCCAGCTCCTTATACTGCGGGGTGTAGCCGCACTTCGAGGCGGTGTTCACGATGAGCAGCTTCTTGCCTTTGTACTGGCTCAGTTTCACGTCTTTGCCATCAATGGATTTCACGGTGAAATCATACACGGAAGGCGCGACTTTGGTGGCTTCGGCGGGCATAGGCATGGCGGGGGAATGAGCGGGTTTGGCGGCGATGAAAACCACGGCCGTGGCGGCGGTGGCCAGCGTGAGAAACAGGGAATTTTTCATGGGTTGAAGGTAATAGCTTGCGCGGTTGTGAGCCTAACCATAAGAGGGCCGGCAGGGTTTCGGACCGGGGCTTAGCAACATTGCTGCCAGGAAAAATAAGGCCTAGGGGTGGGCTTGGCCCCGCTCCTACGTCGTTATGGCCAGGCTATTGCAGAAACGCCGTTAGCTCACCTGAATACGTGAGCGTGAGGCGGTGCATGGCGCGGGTGCAGGCCACGTAGAGCATGCTCTTGTCCACTTCCGTTTTGAAGTTGCGAGCCGAAACGAAGGGCACGATGACCTCATCAAATTCCAGCCCCTTCGCCAGATGCGCCGTGGTGAGGATGACGCCTTCCTTAAAATGCGTGGAATCTTCGGTGAGCAGCTGCACGCCTTGGCCTTCCAGTGCCTGCTGCACTTGCTCCGCCTGCTTCGGCGTTTTGCAGATGACGCCCAGCGAGTTGCTGCCGGAGGTTTTGAAATTGGCAACCAGCTGCTTCAGCGTCTCCACTTCTTCGCCCTGGCCGTTGCAACGCATGAGGCCTGGCTCCTGCCCGTGCCGCTCCAAGGGGATAATGTCGGGGTTGGGCGTGATGCGCTGCGCGAATTTGGTAATCTCGACGGTGGAGCGGTAGCTGCGGTTCAGCCGCACCACGTCGGCCTGCGGGAAGACGCGCTCGATGGTTTCGGCCGACGACGCGCTGTAGGGGTTCACCATCTGGTTCACGTCGCCCAGAATGGTTTTGCGGCAGTTGAATACCCGGGACAGCACCGCGTATTGCACCGGCGTGTAGTCCTGCATCTCGTCCACGAGCAGGTGCTTCACGTGGTCGTAGGCCGATATGCCTTCCAGCCGGATGCGCAGGTAAACCAGGGCAAATACGTCGGCGTACTCCAGCGTTTGGCCGTGCTCGTAGCGGAACAGCTCGGGCCGGCCCAGCCAGCGGTAGAAGTCGCGGTAGAAATCCAGCACGGTGTTGAAGCGGAACATGCGCGTCAGGGCCTCGCCTATCGTGTTTTTCTCCCCGTTGGTGAGCTTGCGGTTGGCGGCGGTGCGCACGTAGGCGCGCACATCATCACTCACCAACGGGAAGCGTTTCAGCAGCGGCACGCGGTGGTAGCCCTTGAACTTGTCAAGCAGTAGCTGGCGCGGCACCGCCGTGCGCCCCACCCGCAGCTCGCTCGCATTGAAGTAGTTGTTCTCAACGTGCAGCAGGTACTTGTTGAGCTGGCTCAGAAACTCAAACGAGGACTTGAACCGGATGCGCTCGATAAACGCCGGATTGTGCTGCTCCAGCAAGGCCGAAACCTGCTCGAAAAAGGTCTGAAACTGAAACTGGTTGCCTAGCAGGTCGGCGGCCAGCTCCTCCATCACGGTTTCGGGAATGTGCTCCTCGCCCAACTCGGGCAGCACGTTCGAGATGTAGTCGGCGAAGACCTTGTTGGGCGAAAGAATGAGAATGTCCTTGGCCGAAATGCTGTCGCGAAAGCGGTAGAGCAGGAAGGCAATGCGGTGCAGGGCAATGGACGTTTTGCCCGAGCCGGCCACGCCCTGAATCACCATCACCGAGGCCTCCTCGTTGCGAATCACCGCGTTCTGGTCGCGCTGAATGGTGGCCACGATGTTCTTCATCTTGTCGTCCGAGGATTTGGCCAACTCGCGCTGCAGCACCTCATCGTGGATGTTCACGCCGTTTTCAATCAGAAACTCCAGCCGCCCGTCCTGGATTTTGTACTGCCGCTTGAGGTCGATGCGGCCCTGAATGGGGCCCGACGGCGTCTGGTAGGACGCCTCGCCCAGCTCATAATCGTAGAACATCGACGAGATGGGCGCCCGCCAGTCGTAGATGAGGCCGCGCCGCTGCCGCTCTTCCACAAACGAATGCACGCCGATGTACACTGGCACGCGCACGCCGCCCGCCGGCTTAAAGTCGATGCGCCCGAAATAGGGCGACTGCAGCAGCTTGAGCAGCTTGCGCTTGCGGGCCACGGCGCCGGCCCCGGTATAGGCCATGCGGTCGATGGACTGGCCGGCGGCCACCATGTCGGCGTCGTCCATGCCCGACTGGTTTTCGTGGATGTACTCCTTCTTCTCCCGCAGCTCGCTGGAAAACTGCCGCACGGAGTCGTCGACGCGCCGCACCGCCAACGCCAGCTGTTCCTTGATGACTTCCAGGTATTCGCGTTCTTCTTGTTCAGTTGCGTTCATTTCGGGGGATGGGTATTGAACGATGTAGGGGCGGGGCTTGCCCCCGCCCGCCGTTTTAACGATGCCACGCGGGCCGTCCAATGGCGGGCGGGGGCAAGCCCCGCCCCTACTCGTTCAGTAAATCAGGTGGTCGGCGGCGTCAGCCACTTCTCTAGCTGCACCGGCTGGTAGGCGGCCATTTGCGCCAGCAAATCCTCGGGGTTGGCCGATTGCAGAAGCTGGTCGCGGTTTTCGGCGCGCAGCAGGTGGTCGTCGCGCATGCGGTCGAGGGCTTGCAGAAGCATATCGTAATAACCGTCCACATTCAGCAATGCCACTGGCTTGCGGTGCAGGCCGAGCTGCCCCCAGGTGAGCACCTCAAACAGCTCTTCGAGGGTGCCGTAGCCGCCGGGCATGGCAATGAAGCCATCGGCGCGGTCGGCCATCATCAGCTTGCGCTCGTGCATGGATTTCACCACATGCAGCTCGGTGCAGCCCTTGTGGGCCAGCTCCTTGGCATCCAGAAAATCGGGAATCACGCCGATAACCTGGCCGCCCTGCGCCAGCACGGCATCGGCGATGGTGCCCATGAGGCCCACGCGCCCGCCGCCGTACACCAGCGTGAGGCTTTGGGCCACCATGGCTTTGGCGAGGGCTTGCGCTTGGGTGATGAAATTCGGGTTGGTTCCGGCGCTGGAACCGCAGTAAACGGCAATGGATTTCATATCAATTCGATTTCGAAGAATAACACGGAACGTCGTGCAGAGCGGAGCGAAGCATCTCGCGTGCGTTACTAAACCGTTTTTCAACGACTAGATTACCACCACAAGCGAGATGCTTCGCTGCGCTCTGCATGACGTTCTGCTACATCGTTCTGGCAATTACATGCGCTCGGGCACCGCGATGCCCAGCAAGCCCAACGACGCCTTAATCTGCTCGCCCACGCGGGCCGAGAGGGCCACCCGCAGGCTCCGCTTGGCCGGGTCGGTTTCCTGAAAAATCGACACCTCGGCGTAGAAGCGGTTGTAGGCTTTGGCCAGGTCGTAGGCGTACTGCGCTACCACGGCGGGCGAAAGGTTGCGGGCGGCTTCGGCTACGACCGAGGCGTAGCGGGCCAGCTCCTGAATCAGCTCCTGCTCGGTGGGCTCAAGGCCGGCAAGCTGGCTCCAATCGGCCTGGCCATCAATGCCCAGTTCGGCGGCTTTGCGGCGGATGGCGGCGATGCGGGCGTGCGAGTACTGAATGAACGGGCCGGTGTGGCCTTCGAGGCTCACGGACTCTTCGGGGTTGAAGAGCATGCGCTTCTTGGGGTCCACCTTCAGCAGGTAGTATTTCAGCGCGCCCAGGCCCAGCATGTGGTAGAGCTCTTCCAGCTCATCCTCCGAGAGGCCTTCGGTCTTGCCTTTTTCGAGGGTGGCGGCTTTGGCGGCGGTTACCACGTCGCGCACCAGCTCGTCGGCGTCCACCACGGTGCCTTCGCGCGATTTCATCTTGCCCGAGGGCAGGTCCACCATGCCGTAGCTGAGGTGGTGGATGGCGTCGGCGTAGGGCTTGCCCAGCTTTTTGAGCGTGGCCTGCAGCACCTGCATGTGGTAGTTCTGCTCGTCGGCAATGACGTAGATGCTGCTGTCATAGCCGAAATCCTGGTATTTCAGCTCAGCCGTGCCCAGGTCCTGGGTGATGTAGACGCTGGTGCCATCGGCGCGAAGCAGGAGCTTTTCGTCCAGCCCTTCGGCTTGCAAATCGACCCAGACGGCACCGTTGTCCTTCTTGAAGAATACGCCTTTTCCGAGGCCTTCTTCCACCCGCTCCTTGCCCAGCAGGTAGGTTTCGGACTCATAGTAATACTGGTCGAAATCGACGCCGATGTTCTTATACGTCTCGTCGAAGCCTTCGTACACCCAGCCGTTCATCTGGCTCCAGAGGGCTTTCACGGCAGGGTCGCCGGCTTCCCAGGCCTGCAGCATCTGCTGAGCCTCCGTCATCAACGGCGCCTGTTTCTTAGCGATGTCGGTGGCCACGCCTTCGGCTTCGAGCTGCTTGATTTCCTCGCGGTAATGCTTCTCAAACAGCACATAGTACTTGCCGGCGAGGTGGTCGCCCTTCATGCCGGCGCTCTCGGGGGTTTCGCCCTGGCCGAAGTGCTGGTAGGCAATCATCGACTTGCAGATGTGGATGCCGCGGTCGTTCACCAGGTTGGCTTTGGTGACGGTGGCGCCGGTGGCTTTCAGAATCTCGGCCACCGAGTAGCCCAAGAAGTTGTTGCGCAGGTGGCCCAGGTGCAGGGGCTTGTTGGTATTGGGCGACGAATACTCCACCACCACGCGCTGCGGGGCGCCCTCGGTGGGCACGGGCGCAGCGGCGGGCTGCTGGCGCAGCTGCTCGAACAGGGCCAGCCACTCGGCATCGGCAATTTCGAGGTTGAGGAAGCCTTTCACCACGTTGTAGCCGCGCACGCGGGGCTCGTTGCTTTTCAGCCACTCGCCCAGGGCTTGGCCGATTTGCTCGGGGCCCTTGCCCAGGGCCTTGGTGAGCGGGAACGTGACGAGGGTGAAGCTGCCGGCAAACTCCTTGCGCGTGGGCTGGAGCGTGAGGCTGGTGGTGGGCACTTCAACGCCAAAAACGGCCTGAGCGGCGGTTTGCAGGGCGGTTTTGAGGGAGGATTCTAGCTGTTGCACGGGGCAAAGGTACGGGCGGCGGTTAGTAGCGCGAACTTTGTAGTTTGCGTCCCCGCGCCGCTTGCCCAATTATCATTCGGCCACGCGAACCACAGCGTTCGCGCTACCGCCCCGCGGCCCGCACCGCTCCCGAACCCGGAGCAACGCAAAGCCCCGTCAGTGGCTGGCGGGCCTTTTTAGCGGCGTGCTGCCGAAGCTCAGGGAACTCATATACAAGAGGGATTTCCTGAACTTTGCTTAGTAAACGAGTTCCTTTACCCCGGTCCTATTGGTTGAGGCTTGTTTCTTTCCCCTGCAGCATTAGCTCGTGCCTTGGTTTCGTAGCTCAAGGAAAGCAGCTATTTCCGTTGTCTTTTAGCTCTTCCAATTTAACCGAAACGAATGGGGCTCTTACTTAGTGGATGAAATGGGCATCTTCATTGCCGGCGGCCTTTACATTCTCTTCTGGACAATCATTCCGCTACTGCTCGCGAGCCTCATGGTCAACCTGCCGTTGTGTCTGCTGGGCGCGCCGCTCTTCTTCAGCCGTAAACGGCTCTTGCATGGCGGCAACGCCTGGGTGCGCTCGTTGGTGATTGTTCCACTGATAGCGAGCCCGCTCATTGTTGGCACGCAGGGCGGTATCATCTTCAATAGCTACGGCTCAATCTCCTTTTTCACGGTGTGCCTGTTATCGTCGGTGAGCGGACTTCTGGTCGAGAAAGCCAAGGCCGCCAGGGCGTGAGGCATGCGGCCTTCAGGCAAACGGTTTGAAGGCAGGCACGCCTTATTCGTTCGTGTTGCTGTGCGGCAAAAGCCATAGGCCCGCGACGAGGGAAGCCCCGGCCCAGGGAAGCAACACGGTTTGGAGAAAGCGATAAAATCCCGCGTCTACCGCCTTCGTGCGGTACATCAGCAGCAGGCCCAGGTACAGCCCGGCGTAGGCCAGGGCGAGGCCGCCGCCCACCACCAGATGCGCCCGCCCGGGCCGGCCGGGCAGGCAGGCCAAGGCGCCGCGGAAAAGCGCGGCCGGCAGCCACAGGCCCAGCCCCCCCAGCGCAAAGCCCATGAAGGCGATGAAGGCAGCGAAGGCCAGGTCCGTTCGCCAGTCCGCGCCGGCGAAACTTGTCAGCCCGAAGAGCATGGTGAGCGCAACGGCCACCAGCGTGGTCAGCACCCAATGGGCACAAGCCAAGGCCCAGGCCGAGGGCGGGGGAAAGGCTTGGAACGCGAACCCCTTGGAAAAGCGCCTCATTGCATAATCATCCGGAACAATAACAGCCCTTAAAGTTGGCGAAAGTTTGCTAAAGCGATAGAATCCTTTGACTTTTCACAAGTCAGCTTAACTAAGCCCAAAAAGCATTGCCTTACACCGGGCGGGGCTTTTTGTTTCTATCGCGGCCTAGGCTTTCGGCTGCGGGTCGTTGCCTTTGGGGGCACCACCGCCGGGGACGATGAGCTTGGTATAGCCCTGGAACCGCTCCCACACTTTATGCTTGGTAGACGAGCTTTGGTTGGGCTTGAGCTGCACCCGCATTCCCTTGATGAGGTTGGCGTTGCGGCGCAGCAGGGCGATGGGGGGGGGTTGAAGGTCGGTGTCGCCGGCCACCCCGGTGCTGCGCGGCCGGGTTTGCTTCTGCTCGAAGCAGGCCGGCGGGCGGTAGCACAGCGCCCGCAGCCCCTCAGTTGCTGGCCCGCACCCGCTCCAGCCGGGCTTTGCGGCGCAGGAAGGGCCGCTCCAATCCATAATAAGAGGCCATGGCCAGCCCCACCGACAGGGCCAGCGTGGCCAGCAGCGTGAGCAGCCAGCGTAGCCCGGCCGCCTGCGTGTCGAGCCAGGGGCCGAGTTCTATCAACACCAAGGCCGCTGCCAGGTAGTGCAGCATTTAGAGCCCGTACGAGAGCTTGCCCAGGTAATTCAGCCAGCCCGCTTCCAGGCTAATGACGGGCTTATCGGCGGCGGCCAGGTTCAGAATCAGCACCGCGAATAAGGCGGCGTACACTTCCTCGTGCAGCGGAAAGGGCCTTCCCCAAACTAGTAGCCCTGCCACAGCCGCCAGGCACAGCCACTGCGTGGCCGGGGCCATGAGCCCACGCAGCACCGCCGTGCGCCGCTGAAACAGCAGCACCGCCGGCATCGCCCCCAGCACCAGGCAGTCGAGCCGGAAGTAATAGAGGAAGTTGAAGGCAAAAGTCAGCCAGGGCGCCGGCGCGGGCTGGGCCGCGTGAAACGCCAGCACCACGCCCCGCTGCGCCCACAGCAACAGCAGAAACACCCCGCCTACCGCCGGCAGCACGTGCCGGCCCGCCTGCCGCAGCACCCAGGGCCACAGCAGGTAAAACTGCTCCTCGGTGCCGATGGACCAGGCCTGCGACAGAAACGGAATGCCCCCGTGGAGCACCAGCGCCACGTTGGGCAGCAGCAGCGCGTGCAACAGGGCTTTGCCGGGCAGCTGCGTGATGTGGGCGCTGAAATCGTGGGTGCGCAGGTACGCCACGTGAGGCAGCACCAGCAGGGCCAGTAGCACCACCGCGTAGTAGAGCGGCCAGATGCGCAACGCCCGCCGCCGGTAAAACCGGCCCACCGCCACCTGCCCAAACTGCTCCTGCTCCAGCAGCAGCAAGTAGGTGATGAGAAACCCGCTGAGCACGAAAAACAGCGTCACGCCCTCGTCGCCGAGGCGCTGCACCACCGGCACCGCGCTCCACGAGGGCCGCCCATGAAACAGCCGCTGCTGCTCCACGTGGTTGACGATGACCAGCAGCGCCGCCACAAAGCGCAGCCCGTTGAGGTTGGGAAAGTAAACCGGGCTGCTTGGGCGGCGGTAGAACGAAGGGGCCGACATGCTGGCAAAGCTAGCAGCTGGCCCGGTCCCCGCCGCCCTGAATCGCGTCGGCGCAATGCCGCCGCGAAAGCATCTGCCACTATCTTCGCGCCAATTCCGACACATTCCGACAACTGCTTGATGATAAAACTTCTACCTATTCGATTTGTCCGAGTTGGCGCATTGCTGGCCCTTGCGGCGGACTTCCTGCCCGGGGCAGCCACGGCGCAACCCATCGTAACCAGCTTAACGCCCGCCCGCAATGCGCAGGCCGCGGCCAGCACCAACGTAACGGCTGGGCTCTCGCAAGCCCTGGATGCCCGCTCTACCCGCGCCCTGCGGGTTTTTAGTGCCCAAACGGGCGGCAAGAAAGCCGGCGTGGCCAGCCTGAACGGCAATTCGTTGGTTTTCAACCCGACAATCGACTTCAAAGCCGGCGAAACCGTGTGGGCCACGCTGGATACGGCGGCCCGCACCGCTGGGCGGGTGCCGCTGGCAGCCCCGCAGGTGTGGCAGTTCACTGCTGCTTCGGGGGGCACGGGCGTCTTCAGCGGCGGCACGGTGACCACGGTGTCGGGCAACGCGGCGCTGGTGATGGGCGACGTGGACGGCGACGGCGACCTGGACCTGCTCACCGGCGACCTGAACAGGTACACCGCGCACGTGGGCATCAGCCTCAACGACGGCACCGGCACGTTTGAGCCCGCGGCGGACCTGCCCTCGACCTCCACGGTCGCATCAACTGCCCTGGGCGACCTCGACGGCGACGGCGACCTGGATTTAGTGACGAGTGGCATGGACCGCGCCACCAACTCCAGGTCGATGTATTCGGTGTATTTAAACAACGGCAACGGCAGTTTTGCCGCCCCGGTGGCCCAATACGGAGGCCAAGCGGGGGCCGCCATCACTCTGGTCGACCTGGACGGCGACAGTGATTTGGACCTCGTGCACGGAACGCAAGCCATGCTAAACGACGGCCGGGGCACCTTTGCCGGCGCGCTACTAAACTCGCCGGCCATCTCGGTGATGGCCGCGGGCGACGTGGACAACGACGGCGACGTGGACATTCTGGGCATCACCAACACAACTTCTCTGAGCGTGCGGCTCAACAACGGGCGGGGCACATTCACCAGCGGCAGCAGCAGCCCGTACGCCGGCCCAGGCCCCTGGAAGATGAGAACAGCCGATGTCGACGGTGATGGCGACTTGGACGTGGTCACGTCCAACCTGTCGCTTAGTGGCAACTATTCCATCACCATCCTGCTGAACAACGGCAGCGGGGGCTTCGGCAACCTGCGCACGCTGCCGGGCGGAGCAGATTTTGTGCTCTCCAACCTCGACGCCGACGGCGACATCGACCTGCTGGTGCTCAACCGCGCCACGATGGTGGCCGAAACCTGGCGCAACGACGGGTTGGGTGTTTTCAGCAAAACCGCCGACACGGCCCTGGGCACGTTGGCGCCCGAGCTGCTGGCCGCCGCTGACGTGGACGACGACGGCGACGTCGATTTAATTGCGGGCAGTGGCGACGTGTACGTGCTGCGCAACGGCGGCAACGCGCCGGCGCCCTACGCCGTGACGGTGGTAGCCCCCGCCGCCAACCGTCCCGCCGCCCGCAACGCCGCTGTTTCGGTTACTTTTTCGACGGCCATGGGCGGGGCGGTTGCTTCGGGGGGCGCCGTGCGGGCGTTTAGCGCGCAGGCCGGGGGGCGCAAGGCCGGCACGGCGGCGGCCACGGCCAGCACCCTGGCGTTTGCGCCGGCCACGCCTTTCAAGCCGGGCGAGGTGGTGGACGCCACGGTTTCGAAAACGGCGCGCAGCGCGGCGGGCCTGCCGCTGGCCCAGCCCTACGTGTGGCAGTTCACGGCGGCGGTGAGTGGCGGCACCGGCCGCTTCAACAGCGGGCCGGTGCTGTCGGCGGGTCTGGGCGGGGTCGAGCCCGTCTACTCGACGCTGGCCGACATCGACGGCGACCAGGACCTGGACCTCGTCACTTCCTACTCGTCGTCGCCTAATGTGCCGGTGGGCGTGCGGCTCAACAACGGGACCGGCGGGTTTGGGGCATCGGCGCCGCTGCTGGGCACCCTGGTTTGTGGCGATTTTTTCAACATGGCCGACGTCGACAACGACGGCGACCTGGATTTCGTGGGCTTCACCGTGAACGGCGCTACGACGGCGCTGACATCCAATTTTGTGTGGCTCAACAACGGCCAGGGCCAATTCACTGCCCTCAGCACCCTGCCCCACCCCGTTTCTTCCTCCTTCCGAAACCACGGAGCGCTGGGCGACATCGACGGCGACGGCGACCTGGACATGGTGGATGGGTACGTCCGCTTCAACGACGGCCGGGGCAACTTCTACGGGGCCGCCTATGTGCCCAACTTCGCAAACGCTTTTCAGCACGCGCTGGCCGACCTGGACGGGGACGGCGACCTGGACTGGGTCATTTATTATAACTCGATTAACTTCGGCACCACCTGGTATCGCAACGACGGTACGGGCACGTTTTCCAACGAAACCGTGCTGAATCCGCGCGGGCGGAACGACGCCATCTTTGCCCGGGATTTGGACGGCGACGGGGATGTGGACCTGCTGGAGTCCGAACGCAACCGGGGCATTCACGCCTTGTTCAACAACGGCCAGGGCGTGTTCAGCAGCGGGCCATTCTACGTGACAACGGCGGGCGACTTTGCAACCTCGGCCGTGGGCGATGTGGACGGCGACGGCGACCTGGACGTCATCCAACAAAACCTGTTGGCGCGGGAACTGCTGCTCAACGATGGCCAGGGCGGCTTCAGCCCCGGGGCTGCCCTCCCCAGCGGCAACGGCTCCCTAATTCGGGGCAGCCAGCCGGCCATGGGCGACGTGGACGGCGACGGCGACCTGGATTTCATCGATACCGGCCTCAGTGCCACCCTATGGACGGTGCAGTTCAATGCCAATGCCACCGCCAGCCGGGGGCCGCAGGCCGAGCCGACGTTCCAGGCCTGGCCCAACCCCGTGCCCCGGGGCGCGGCCATCCAAATCAAAATTCCGCAGGCGGCCACGGCGGTGCTCACCGTGCGCACGCTGCTGGGCCAAACGGTAAGTACTCAGACTCTCAGTGGTGCAGATGCCCGTCTGGATACCGGCGCCCTGGCCCCGGGAGTTTACGCCCTGACGTTGCAGCGGCCCAATCTGCTTCCCAGCACACAGCGCATCACCATCGAATAGCCTTCCATCGAAGCACTGCCCGGGGCTCCGACAGCCCGGCAAAGCATCCCCCGTTGGGCGGAGGCTTGCGCTTCGATGAAGGGGCTTGCGGTTTCTGCGGCGGCGTCGGCAGCGGGCCGCGTCGGCAGTGGAGCCGCCTGCCCCATTCACCACGGGCAGGTGGCCGGGGCGGGGAAATATTCTTCGCTGAAATACTGGCCGGTGGGGCCGTCCGGGCCCAGCAGGGCGTATTTCACGATGCGGGCGCCGGCCTCGGCGGGCGTGCTGGTGCCCTGGTGGTCCGTGAAGTCGGTTTGGGTGTAGCCCGGGCACACGGCGTTTACTTTGAACGGGGTGCCGCGCAGCTCGTGCGCCAGGTTGAGGGTGTACATGTTCAGGGCCGCTTTGGAGGCTTGGTACACGGGGACCCGAAAGGCGAAATTTGAGTTGTCGAGGTCGGCGTAGAGCGAGAGCGAGGCCATGGCGGTGCTCACGTTCACGATGCGCGGTTGCGGTGCCGGCTGCAGCAAGTCGAGGAAAGCCTGCGTGACGCCGGCCACGCCAAACACATTGGTTTCGAACACGGCCCGAAACTGCTCCGGCGTGGCCTGCAAAGCCCCTTGCGGCTGCCCGCCCGAAATGCCGGCGTTGTTCACCAGCACGTCCAGCACCGGGGTTTTGGCCCCCACCGCCGCCCGGGCGGCCTGGATGGATTTGGGGTTGGTGACGTCCAGCTGCACCGCTTCGACAGCAGTGAGGCCGGCGGCCCGAAGCTGCTGCGCCGCCGCCTCGCCGCTGGCCAGGCTACGGCTGCCGAGGTACACGTAAAAACCCTGTTGGGCGAGTTGTTTGGCCACTTCCAGGCCAATGCCTTTGTTTGCGCCGGTTACCAATGCTGACTTCATGGGGGTTGCTTGAAAAGAAGAAAAATGAACCGCGGAAACCGTTTCCCCGGCGGCGGCCGGGGGCATGCTCCGGCCAGCAAGGCATCTTGCGGATGCCTGCATAAGGTGTTCTTGGAAAGATGGGAGGGCCCACCCGGGTCCGTTTGCCGAGGTGAGGGCGCGGGCGGGTGGCTTCGTCAGCCGGCGGCTGGCGGGTGGGCGCCGCCCGGGGCGGGCAGGAACGTGGGCGGGTAGCCGAACTGCTTTTTGAACGCGTGGGAGAAATGCGCGAGGTTTTCGAAGCCCACCTCCAGGTACAATTCCACAGGCTTGCGGCTTTTTTCGGCCAGCTGGTAGTGGGCCAGCGCCAGGCGCTTCTGCGTGAGCCAACGCTGGGGGCTCAGCTGGAAGGCTTTTTTGAAGTCGCGCTTGAAGGTGGTGAGGCTGCGGCCGGTGAGGCGGCTGAACGTGGCCAGGGGCAGGTTGAAGCGGTAGTTGGCTTCCATAAACGCCACCAGGTTCAGCTTGCCGGGCTCGGCGAAGTCGGCCAGCACGCCGTCGCTATGCGGGTCGAGGGTGCGCAGCACTTCCAGCACCTCGGTGGTTTTGAGGGCCAGCAGGGCTTCCGGCAGGCGGTGCTCCAGCTCCAGGTAGGGCAGCAGCGAGGCGAAGAGGCTCTGCAGCAGCGGGTGCTGGGCAAACACCAGCAGGCCGGTGGTGGCCCGCTGGGCGGGCGCGGGCGCGTGCCCGGCGTAGTAGGCCCGCACCTGGGCGGTGGGCAGCGTCAGCACCACGGCCTGGTAGGGGGCGCCGGCTTGCGGGTACTTGATGAGGGTGGCGGGCTGGTTGCGGGGCAGCAGCACCGTGTCGCCGGCGCCGCAGTGATGGGTGCGGTCGGCCAGCACCACGCGCAGCTCGCCGGCCCGCACGTGCACCAGCACGTGGTCGTGGTAGGTTTTCTCGCCCCCGTAGCGCTGGTCGCCGCGGCACACGGCCAGCAGGTTGGCGTAGGGATTGATTTGCTTCGAGGTCATGGCGGGTGGTGGCTACATGCTCGCCAGGCAGCGCCGCTTCGACGGAGACAGCTGCTTGACAACACAAAATTAGGTGGCACCGCACCGCAGCACTTTGCCCAAAAGGCCGAAGTTGCTTTGCTCTGCGGACCAGAACCCCGGGCAACGAAAAGCCCCCTCCGTTTTTACTGAAGCTTGGGGGCGTAATGCACCGATGAAGTACTAGAAACTTCTAATTGGACAGAACTTTTCGAACGCGGATTGGCAGACAACTTTCTTACACTCGACCCGCTGACCGAGGTTCGTCACAGTGCCACATGGCATTGGTCAGCACCTCAGCTTAGTAGCCCGGATAATGCCGCGCTGTGCACGTTGAAAGAGAATTGCTTGTCCTCCCTAGCTGCCTTGGCCACGGTCTCCGTCCGGCTCTCCCAGCGCCGGGCGGTTGTAGCTTTGAAACGGGTGCGCCAGCGAACTGATGCTCCGGAAGAGCCTTTCCTTTATTGGTTTCGGCTGTTCTGGTCGTGTACCTTCAACATTTGTAGCCAGACCGCCGAACTTCCCGCCGTAGTGATGCCGCTGCCCGACCTGCTACCTGTTTTCAATGCTCAGCCCGGCGCCACCCTGTTGCTGTCGCCGGACTGGGTGATTGTGGGCGCCAGCGACGACTACCTAGCCGCCACCCTGACCCAGCGGGACGCCATCGTGGGCCAATACATTTTCGACGCCTTTCCCGACAACCCGCTCGCGCCCGAGGCCAACGCCGTGGCCAACGTGCGCGCCTCCCTGGCCCGGGTGATGGCCACGCGCCAGCCCCACGACATGGCCCCGCAGCACTACGACGTGCCCGACCGCGCACAGCCCGGCCGGTTTGTGGAGCGCCACTGGCTGCCGCGCCACACGCCCGTGCTCGACGCGGCCGGCCAGGTGCAATTCATCATTCAATCGGTGCAGGACATCACCGCCAGCCGCGTGGCCGCGCGGCAGCTGCGCGAAAGCCAGGCCAGTGAGCAGGCGGCCCGCGCCGAGGCCGAGCACCACCGCCTCGAGCTCCGGCATTTCCTGGAAGTGGCCCCCGTGGCCGTGGCGATATACCACGGGCCCCACCACCGCGTGGAGCTGGCCAACGCCACCACCCTGGCCATCTGGGGGCGCCCGCGGGAGGCGGTGCTGCACCGGCCCGTGTTTGAAGTGATGCCTGAAGCCGCCACGCCCGACGTGCTGGCCATCTTCGAGCGCGTGTTCACCACGGGCACCTCCCTCACGGCCAACGAGCAGCCCACCATCATTCACCGGCACGGCCGGCAGGAAGTGGTGTACTGGAACATGGTATTTGAGCCCCAACGCGGGCCCGACGGGCAGGTGAGCGGCATTTTCACCGTGGGCACCGAAGTGACCGAGCAGGTGCGCGCCCGCCAGCAAGTGGAGCAGCTCAACCTAGCGCTCGAAACCCGCGTGCAGGAGCGCACGGCTGCGATGCAGGAAAGCGAAGCCCGCTTCCGGACCATGGCCGACGCCGCCCCCAACCAGGTGTGGGCCGTGCACCCGGACGGGTCCATCCGCTACACCAACCGAGCCTTTCTCGACTTTGTGGGGCTGGAAACCGGCGAGCAATACGCGGCCACCGGCTGGACTCCCTACCTGCACCCCGACGAGCGGGAGCTGGCCCAGGCCACCCTGGTACAGGCCATTGCGCAGCGCCAGCCCTACGTGCTGGAGCACCGCATGCGCCGCCACGACGGGCAATACCGCTGGCTGCTGGCCCAGGGGGCACCCAGCTACCTGCCCGGCGGCGAGCTGTACGGCTACGTGGGCTCGGCCATCGACATCACCGAGCTTAAGCAAGCCAACGAGCAGCTGCGGCGCACCAACGCCGACCTCGACAACTTCATTTACACCGCCTCGCACGACTTGCGGGCCCCCATCAGCAACATCGAGGGCCTGCTCTACCTGCTGCGCCACGAGCTGCCGCCGGACCTGGTGGCCGCGCACGATACCATTGGCCCCACCCTCGCCCGCATGCTCGATTCGGTGGAACGCTTCAAGCGCACCATCGACCACCTCACCGATGTATCCAAGCTGCAGAAGGAGCACGCTCCGGCCATCAGCGCCGTGGACCTGGCCGCCGTGGTGGAAAGCGTGTGCCTCGACCTGGCCCCGCTGCTGCGCGAAACCAACGCCGAGCTCGGCGTGCACCTCGACGGCTTGCCGGCCATTGCGTTTTCGGAAAAAAACCTGCGCTCGGTGGTGTACAACCTGCTCAGCAACGCGCTCAAGTACCGCCACCCCGACCGCCGTCCCCACGTGGACGTGCGCGGCCACCGGCGCAGCGGTTTCACGGTACTCGAAGTGCACGACAACGGCCTGGGCATTGCGCCCCACCAAGTGCCCAAGCTGTTCACCATGTTCCAGCGCTTCCACGACCACGTGGAGGGCTCGGGCGTGGGCCTCTACATGGTGAAGCGCATGGTGGAAAACGCCGGCGGCCGCATCGAAGTGCACTCGCAGCTTGGGGCCGGCACCACCTTCTTCGTGCACCTGCCCCACGCCGACAGCGGCCAACCGTAAGGGATGTTTAGGGGCGGGTAGGCGTGCGCTC
Source organism: Hymenobacter monticola (assembly GCF_022811645.1). Classification (NCBI taxonomy): domain Bacteria; kingdom Pseudomonadati; phylum Bacteroidota; class Cytophagia; order Cytophagales; family Hymenobacteraceae; genus Hymenobacter; species Hymenobacter monticola. Next base: position 5,205,689 of record NZ_CP094534.1, read on the forward strand.
GCCAGACAATTTCTCCCGCAACTTGGAGCAAAGCACAGCTACGGCAGTGGCTGGCGCGGCTTTGTGTTTGCTGCGGTAGGGTTATTTGCGGCGGAAGTGGTTCGGAAATTCGTCTTTGGGCCGAGCTTCCTGAACTTTGATAAACAGGCGAGTTTCTTAAACTTGGGGCTACATGTTCAGTTCTGTTTCTGACTTATGTGAAATCAGCCGGCTTTTCGGATTAGTAGTTTACTAGATAGAGCCAGAATGCATTCACTCAAGTAACCCCTAGCACTATGCCTGCAACGAACTCCGAGCAACCCATTGCTGACGCCATTGGAAAGATGGTGCTGCTCCCTGATTACAACAGCGTAGAAGCGGCACTCCGAAGGGAAGTCCGAGAGCTTGATGCGGCGTATGCGTTACGAACCCTAGAAGAAGACATAAAGGGACCATTTGTTAAGTACGGCTATTTGGACTTGACGTTTCAGCACCGACAAACTCCGCATTTGCTGAAGGTTTTTTGTGAAGCAACGACTGTTGGCTACTTCAACCCCGTTTTCAAAAAGGAAAAAGCGTACGACCAGGACGAGATGTACGCCTACTATGCGAAGTACATTCGGGCGATTGATGAGCTCTTCCCTGCGGAGGTTAAAATCGTCGACTGCTGCCTCACCACAGACGAGGACGTATGGTTGGATAAACACTTCTACATCTAAAGTCAATTGCCTTAAGCACAGACGCTCGATTACTCCAGAGACCTTCACCTTAAGTGAATACACTTCACCTAAATGGTGGCATCGATAGTTCATGAGCCATTTACCACCCAAAAAAGCCCCGCCCACGACCGGATGCGGCTTCCGGTTTCTACAACGTGACATGCTACTTCGCGGCTGCGTCGCCCGCGCTGCCCCCACCGCCGTGGATGCTGGGCCGGTGTAGCCCTTTCTGCCACCGGGAGGACCCGGCCTACAGCCCCAGCTGCTGCGAGTGTAGCAGCGCGTCGCGGCTGTGCTCGAAGTAGCAGGTGGCCACACCGGCGGCTTGCAGCTGCGCCAGGGCAGCTTCGGCGGCGGGGCGGCCCCGGGGGTGCACCTGCCGCAGGTACACCACCCGGATGCGGCCGGGGTAGCGCTGGGCCACCGCCGCGTAGATGCCAGGGTCCTGCTGCGAGTCGTCGCCGAGCAGGCCGAACTGCTGGCCCGGGCAGGCATCGAGGATGCGCACGATGCGGTCGAGCTTGGTGAGGTGCTTGTTCTGGCCCGATTGCAGCAGCTGCCACAGCCGCTTGAGCTGGCTGAGCTGCAGCACGCCTTTGGGCAGGTGCTGAAAATCGATGAACTCGGCGATGAAGTTGTAGAGGTTCCACTCGCTGCTCGACACGTAGAAAAAGGCGTTGGGCTGCGCGGGGCCGGGCGCCTGGGCCTGGGCCAGCCACTGGTAGTGGGCCGCCACGTCGGCAAAGGCGGCGCGGGTGCGGGCGTTGCGGCTCAGCAGCACCCACAGCCGCTGCCAGCGGGTGGCCGAATGCGACACCAGCAAGGTGTCGTCGATGTCGGAAATGAAGGAGTACGGCGTTTCGTAGGGCACCAACGCCTCGGCCGTGGCCTGGGCCAGCGCCTGGCCGGTGGCGGCGTCGAGGAGGTCGGCTTCGGCGGGGTGCCAGCCCGGGGGCAGCGGGGCGGGCAGTTCCAGCTCGACGCGAAAGAAGCCGTCGGCGTCGGTGCGGGCCCCGGCCGTTTGGCCGGCCAGGCGTACTTGCACGGGCACGTCGGCCCAGGGGCGCACCGCAAACAAGCGCACCAGCCCCCAGGCATTGGCCCAGAGCTGGGTGCCGTAGCGGGTGCGCGGCAGCGGGCTTTGCTGCAGGGCGTGGCCTTCGAGCACCACCCGGGTGGGGCTGCCGAAGCCCCGGTAGAGCCGGAGCGCAGGCTGGCGGGTGAGGCGTAGCCAGGTTAGGAATTTGTTGCGAATGCTCATGAAAAGGGGCGCGCGGGTGGCCGGGCGGGGCCGAAATGCGTTACGGCCCTGTACCGTTCACTGTTCCACTCATGCCCGATTCCGCTTCAGCCCTGCGCTTCCTCTTCGTGGTTAACCCCGGCTCGGGCAGCACCGACAAAACCGACTGGGACACCACCATCCGCGACTACTTTGCCCCCCTGCCCCACACGGCCGACGTATTCCGCCTCAGCGGCCACGACGACGGCGCCGCCCTGCGCGCCGAAGCCGACCGCCGCCACCCCGACCGCCTGGTGGCCGTGGGCGGCGACGGCACCGTGAAGCTGGTGGCCGAGGTGGCCATGGCCCTCAACCTGCCCCTGGCCCTGTTGCCTGCCGGCTCGGCCAACGGCATGGCCAAGGAGTTGGACATCCCCCTTGACCCCGCCGAGGCCCTGCACATTGCCGTGCACGGCCCCGAAAAAGCCGTGGACGTGCTCTACCTCAACGGCAACGACCTATGCCTGCACCTGAGCGACATCGGCCTGAATGCCCAACTGGTGCGCCACGCCCAAACCAACAACTGGCGCGGCCTGCTGGGTTATGCGCGGGCGGCGTTCTGGTCGCTGCTCCACCGCCGGCTGATGCGGGTGCGCGTGCAGTGCGACGACGAGCAAGTAGAGCGCACGGCCTTCATGGTGGTGCTGGCCAATGCCCGCGTGTACGGCACCGGCGCTGCCATCAACCCCGACGGCGACCTCACCGACGGCCAATTTGAAGTGGTGGTGCTGCGCCGCCTGGTGGGCCGCGAGCTGCTGAAAATGTTCTGGCGCTTTCGCCCCTTCGACCCCACAGCCGTCGAAATCTTTAGCACCACGTCGGTTAGCCTCGACCTCACGCGCCCCGTGGCCTTGCAGGTCGACGGCGAATACCGGGGCCGCACCGCCCACGTCGACGCCGCCATTCGGCCCGGCGCCCTGCGGGTGGTGGTGCCGCCCGCGCCGGAAGCTGTCCCGGAACGCCCGGTGAAGGAATAAGCCCTTCGAAACCTGCCGCAACAAAAAGCCCCGCAGTGTCTGGCGGGGCTTAAGCTCATTACTTATTCGTCGATTGCGGGCGGCATCAAAAAATACCCACAGCCATCCTGGCCAATGGCCAGAAGCATGACTTTGACGAGAATTTCCCGAATGTATTCCTGATTAGCCAGCTGTGCTTTGCTGTAGAAGGTTTCCAATTGCGGACGGCTGGCGGCCAGGTTTTTCCGAATCAGTCCTTCCACTAGTACATCTTGCTGATTTACCGTGCGCTTGCTGATGGCCGACTCCTTGTCGGCATCTGCCAATCCCTTACACACTTTAGTAGCGACTGGCAGCAGCACCAACCTTTCGGCCGCGCCTGTATCCAAAAGCCGGGCAGCCAGAAACTGCTTCATCTGTTCCGTTTGGGCAAACTGGGAAAAAAGGGTAGCTGAATTTGGGCACTTGCGCCACAGCGACGCCTGGACGTCCTGAGCCACCCGTTTCACCGCTTCCTCGTGCTTTATGCCGGCCTTATCGGAGGTGTCCAGTAAGGCGTGATAGGCAGCACTGTTCTGATTTACCGCTGCGGCATACAGCTGTCGGGCATATTGAGTAGCCTCAGCACCAGTTCTTTTCTGGTCGGAGCTTGAGCCACGGCCAGGAAGCGAAGCACACATGCTTTGCATCAGCTTGCGCACCAGATGGGCGTGTCCCGACACCGTATCGACCGGCGCAACGGGCAAAGGCGCGGCATTCGCAACGCCCGGCAGCGTGCACCCGCACAATAGCCCAAGGAATAATAGCTGTTTCATCCCCGAAAAGTAAGGCGGCCTTGCTGGTTTAGCTGTGGTTGAAATTGCAGTTCGTCTTGACGGTTGCTTGATAGGGTGCCGTTGCGGCGCTGCATCGTGGTAGCGAAGTGAGATTGGGGCTGCCGTCCACCAGGGCCTTGAGCTAGCTGGCGCGCTTCTGCTCGAAGCTGGCGGCGCGTCCTCTTTCAGCGGGCTTTGCCACAAACGAACCGGGGCTGCGGGTGAGATTCCCGCTAGAACGATACCCCCCGGAACGCCTGCGCCACCCGCCGGCGTTATCCTTTTGCAACTACTTATCTCCTGCCCTCGTGTCTTTATTCTCGTTTTCCTTGCTTTCTAAGTCCTGTTTCCTGCCCTTAGTCGCGGCCCTGCTCGCTACGCCGGCCTGCAAATCCACCGCCGCCGAACCTGCTGCCCCTACCGAAGCCGAGGCCAACGCCGCCGTGCTCACCGGCAGCACGCTCATTGGTGAATACAGCGCCGCCACCCTGGCCGGCCGCGTGCAGGGCGTGCCGCTGGCCGGCTCGCTGGTGCGCTACCCCATCAAGGTGTACCGCCTCACCTACCGCACCCGTACCCCAGAAGGCGCCGAAACCACCGCCTCCGGCGCGGTGCTGGTGCCCGTGGCCGGCGCCGCGCCGCTGCCGGTGCTCAGCTACCAGCACGGCACCATTGCGCCCAGCAGCGAGGGCCAGGCCCCGTCGCACTATGCCGCGGGCTCCGATGTGTGGTCGGTGGTGTCGGTGGTGGCGTCCACGGGCTTCGTGGTATCGGCCCCCGACTACCTGGGCTACGGCGCCTCCAAGGCCCTGCCCCACCCCTACGAGCACGCCGCCTCCCTGGCCTCCGCCTCGGCCGACATGCTGCGGGCCACCCGCGAGTTCTGCGAAAAGCAGAAGGTGAGTGTGAACCAGAAAAACTACCTGCTCGGCTACTCCGAGGGCGGCTACGCCACTATGGCCCTGCACCGGCTGCTCGAAGAAAAGTACGCCACCACCCTGCCCGTGGCGGCCAGCGCGCCCGGCGCCGGGGCCTACCACAAGTCGGCCTTCGCCCGCTACATCCTGGGCGCCACCCAGCCGCTCAATTTTCTGAGCTCTTACGTATGGGTGCTGCGCACTTACGACCGGCTCTACACCCTGAACCGCCCCTTCGCCTTTTACTACCAAGAGCCCTACGCCACGCAGTTGCAAGCTAACCCCTTTGCCTCTGTGCCCAGCCAGCAAAGCCAGCTCTTCGCGGGTCCGTTCCGCCAGGCCGTCCTCAATAACTCGGACCCTGGCCTGAAGGCCGCCCTGGCCGACAACGACCTCTACGACTGGAAGCCCCGCGCGCCCCTGGCCCTCTTCCACGGCACCGCCGACGATTACGTGCCCTTCTTCAACTCGCAGGACGCCTATGACGCCATGCAGCGCCGCGGCGCCACCCAGGTCGAGCTGCACCCCATCCCCGGCGGCAACCACTTCTCTTCGGCTGTACAATACACACTGGGGGCATACCTGTTCATCAGCCAGCACTAAAAACCTCACCCCGGTCCCTCTCCCGTGGAGAGAGGACACCAAGGCTTTTCGTCAGGAGCAAGACCGGTGCCCCCTCTCCCTTCGGAGAGGGGGTCAGGGGGTGAGGCCCCACGCCAGAACTACCGGCTGACCACTTCCTCCAGCCGCAGCCGTTTCTCAATGGCTTCCGTGGCTTTTTCCAGAATATTGAAGGCATTCTTCGCCATCGTATTCCCGTTATCTAGCGTGGGGTTGATTTCGACCATCTCAAAGCACACCACCCGCTCGTTTTCCAGCAGGTCTTGGCAAAGGTTTTCGGCTTCGGAGAGGTAGAGGCCGTCTTCCACGGGCGTGCCCGTGCCGATGCTGAAGCTCGAATCGAGACTATCTACGTCGAAGGAAATGTAGACCAAATCGCAGAAGCGCAGGTGCTCGTAAATCTCGCGGGTGAGGCGGCGCGAACCCTTGGCCTTGATTTCGGGCAGCCGAATCCACTTGATGCCCAGCTCTTCGATGAGGTTATCCTCCTCCTCCTCGGTGTCGCGCACCACCACGTACACCAGGTGCTCGGGCTTGAGCTTGGGGCCGGGCTCGGCCAGGTTTTGGAGGCGGCGCCAGAAGAACTCGGTTTCCGGGTCGGGAATGTTGCGCTGGTGCTTGAGATTGTCGACGCCCAGCGAGGCGGCCAGGGGCATGCCGTGCACGTTGCCGCTGGGTGTGGTATAGGGCGAGTGGATGTCGGCGTGGGCGTCAATCCAGATGACACCCAGCGTTTTGGCCGGATAGGCAGCCTTGATGCCGGCAATGGTGGCGTTGGCCGAGCTGTGGTCGCCGGCCAGCACCAGCGGAAACTCGCCGAAGCGCAGCGTCTGCTCCACGGCGTTGGCAATGCCCTTTTGCACGGTATAGATGCTGTCGATGTGCTTGGCGTAGGGGAAGTGGTTTTTCTCGAACAGCACGTGGTTCAAATCGGGCAGCACCACGGAATTGAACCGGCGGAAATAATCGGAGCCTTTGTTGAGGCAGGCTACGCGCAGGGCGTCGATGCCCATGCTGGAGCCGCGGGTGCCGGCCCCGAGTTCGGAGCGGACTTCTAGAAGTTTGATGCGTTTCATCGGAGGGTGGGAATTTGGGATAGCAGGATAGCGGCATCGTTCCAAGGGGTCATTTAACATTTGTCATCTAACATTTATCAGTCGTTCAATCTGCGCCATTAGGCCCGTTGAACAGCTGTTAAATGTTAGATGACAAATGTTAAATGAAACACTTCGAGCGCTGCCTTGCGGCAGAAGCATCTGCCGTAGCCAAGTCGCTAATATTCCATCGTCACGATGCGGAGCCAGGTAACGGAAGAACAACATTCGGTTCCCGGCCGTTAATCTGACCCCGGCGGTACTTTTGTACTGCCCGCCGCAAAGGTCGGGCTTTTTCGCCGTTTTCAAAACCCGAATGGATACCTATCACGACCTCATTTCCCAGACCTTCGATTTTCCCACGGCCGACTTTACCGTGCAGGACCACGAGCTACAGTTCCACGGCATCGACCTGATGGGGCTCGTGGAAAAATACGGCACCCCGCTGCGCCTCACCTATTTACCCAAAATCAGCTCCCAGATTCAGCGGGCCAAAAAGTGGTTTGCCGAGGGCATCGAGAAGACCGGCTACACAGGCTCCTATTCCTACGCCTACTGCACCAAGTCATCGCACTTCCGCTTCGTGCTGGAAGAGGCCCTAAAAAACGACATCCACCTCGAAACCTCGTCGTGGTTCGACATCAGCATCATTCGCAACCTGCACGCACAGGGCAAGGTCGACAAGCAGAAGCACATCATCTGCAACGGCTTCAAGCCCGAAGCCTACAAGAAGGAAATCGCCGACCTCATCAACGACGGGTTTGTGAACTGCATGCCCATCATCGATTCGCCCAACGAAATCGAGTACTACCACGACAACGTGCGCGAGAAGGTGAACCTGGGCATGCGCCTGGCCTCCGATGAGGAGCCGCGCTTCCAGTTTTACACCTCGCGCCTGGGCGTGCGCTACGCCGACGTGATTCCGCTCTACGAGCAGCGCATCAAGGACGACCCGCGCTTCACGCTCACCATGCTGCACTACTTCATCAACACCGGCATCAAGGACACGTCCTATTACTGGTCGGAGCTGAGCCGCTTTGTGCACAAGTACTGCGAGCTGCGCAAGGTGTGCCCCACCCTCACCACCATCGACATCGGCGGCGGCTTCCCCATCCAAACCAGCATTCAGCCCGAGTACGACTACCCCTATATGGTGGCCGAAATTCTGCGCACCATCCAGCGCATCTGCAAAGAGGAAGGCGTGCCCGAACCCAACATTTTCACCGAGTTCGGCATCTTCACGGTGGGCGAAAGCGGCGCCATCATCTACAGCATTCTCGACGAGAAGCTGCAGAACGATAAGGAATTGTGGTACATGATTGACGGCTCATTCATTACCAACCTGCCCGACACCTGGGCCCTGAACCAGCGCTTCATCATGCTGGCCGTGAACGGCTGGAACAAGAGCTACAAGAAGCTGCAGCTCGGCGGCCTCACCTGCGACTCGCAGGACTACTACAACGCCGAGAAGCACATCTACCAGGTGTTCCTGCCCGAGCGCAAGCCCACCGACGCGCAGCCACTCTACGTGGGCTTCTTCCACACCGGCGCCTACCAGGAGAGCCTCAGCGGCTACGGCGGCATCAAGCACTGCCTCATTCCGGCTCCGCAGCACGTCATCCTCGACCGCGCCGCCGACGGCACGCTCACCGATACCGTTTTTGCGCCTCAGCAGGAAGCCGGCAGCATGATGCGCATCCTCGGGTACGAATAATTCAATTTCGGCGTTAGCGGGTTGTGTCGAAATATTAGGCTGGCTGCTTATCTTTGAAGCCTAGCCTCGTCATCCCTCACCCGTTTTCTATAAATTATGAAAAAGTTCGTATTGCTCGCCGCCGGTGCTGCCGCCCTCACCCTCGGCGCCTGCAACCGCCAGAAGTGCCCCGCCTACAGCAGCACCAAGGAAGCTAACCGCGTTTCCTCGCCCATCACGGCCAGCGCTGCTACGCCGGCTTCGCGCCTGTAGGCTTATCGGTTTTGAAACAAAAAAGGCCGGCTTCCCGCGTGGGAGGCCGGCCTTTTTTTATGGCTTCTTAATTCGGTAGCGTTCGGCGAGTCCTTCTTCGTCGGTGCTATCCCTGTCTCCTCCAAACACGGAAACCTCTGTGTACGCTGGAAATTGTCGGTAGACAGTTACGACTCGTGTACCGGATTCTTTGACCAAGGAGTCGTTGGCTTGCAAATACTTTTGTCCGGCATAGGGCAGACGTATCAACTCATTATCACCGGTTGAAAGTATGACGCGAGGAAATCCACGCGAATATGATGGGATAGTATCGACACGCCCCGCTAAGCGACGTGCGATGTAAGCGTCGACGATACGGGCACTCCTGCTATCCGAGGTGAAATGGAAAAATATCTGCCCAAGGATAACGCACGCCATCAAAAACAAGGCATTTTTATTCTTGGCTACCCAAGCAACTATGGATTCCTTTGTCATAATTCGCCTAAGATAACAGCCGTCGCCGCCCGCAAATCGGCCACGTGCGGCGCGAAACCGGCTCCCTCTTCCCCCACCAAAATGCCCCGCACGCCCACGGCGGCGCCGGCTTCCATATCGCGCAGCCGGTCGCCCACCAGCCAGCACTGGGCGGGGTCGAGGTGGAAGCGGGCAATGGCTTTTTCCAGCATGCCGGAGTTGGGCTTGCGCAGGATGGACTCGCTCACGCTGGGGTGGGCATCGGCGAAATAGAGGGCGTTGAGGATGCCACCGCAGGCACTTTGCAGCTTGGCGTGGCAGGTGTGCACGTCGGCGGCGGTGTAGAGCTGTTTGGCGATGCCGGCCTGGTTGGTGACGACGATGAGCAGATAGCCGGCGGCTTTGAGGCGGGCCAGGCTTTCGGGCACGCCGGGGAGGATGTGGAAGTTTTCGGGCTGCCAGACGTAAGTGCCCATTTCCTGGTTCAGCACACCGTCACGGTCGAGAAAAATGGCTTTGTTCTTTGTTGTCATCATCGCAACAAAGCTACGAGCGACCTTTGCACGCTCATTGGCGCAACGACTCTATGAAAATCGGCATCATCGGCGGCGGCATCAGCGGCCTCACCCTGGCGTGGTACCTGCAAAAAGCCGGCGTGCCCTACGACCTGTTCGAGGCCGACGCCCGGCCCGGCGGCAACCTGCACAGCCTGCCCACGCCGGAAGGCTACCTGCTCGAAGTCGGGCCCAACTCCTTGCAGCTTAGCCCTGAGCTGCAAGAGTTGCTGGCCGACCTTGACCTGACCGGCCAGATTCAGGACGCAGCGGCTGTGAGCCAGCAACGCTACGTGCTGCGCGACGGGCGCTACCAGGTGCTGCCTAGTTCGCCCCCCACGCTGCTCACCAACGGCTTTTTCAGCCTGAAAGCCAAGTGGCAGCTACTAAAGGAATTTCGCAAGCCCGCCGCGCCCATCGACGCCCAGGAAACGGTAGCGCACTTTTTCCGCCGCCGCTTCGGCCTTGAAATCGTGGACTATGCCGTCAATCCCTTTATGGCCGGCATCTATGCCGGCGACCCTGAGCAGCTGCTCATCCACAAAACCTTTCCGCAGCTGCCGGCCATGGAGCAGCAGTACGGCTCGGTGCTGCGCGGTTTCGCCAAATCGAGCAAAGGGGCCGGGCGACGGCGCATCATCACGCTGCAAAAAGGCATCCAGACCATTACCGATACACTGGCGGCCGAACTCACCAACTACCAGCCGGCTACGGCCGTCACGGCCATTTCGCGGGCTACGGATGGCACTTACCAGCTGGAATTGAAAGGACCGCAGGGCCTGGAGGCGGCGCCCGGCTACTCGCACCTGGCCCTGGCGCTGCCCACCTACGCGGTGGCGCCGCTGCTGGAAGCGCTGTTTCCGCAGGCCGCGGCGGCGCTGGCGGCCGTGCACTACCCGCCCATGAGCGCCGTGTACTCGGCCTACGACTGCACCGCCGTAGCGCACCCGCTCAACGGCTTCGGGGCGCTGAACCCCAAGGTGGAGGGCACCTATGCGGCCGGCTCTATCTGGACCAGCAGCATCTACCCCAACCGGGTGCCCGCGGGGCAGGTGCTCTTCACCACCTTCGTGGGCGGGGCGCAGTACGAAGACGCTGGCCGCCAGCCCGAAGAAGCCCAAAAAGCCGCCGTGCACGCCGAGCTGAGCAAGCTCTACGGCATTACGGGCGCGCCACGCTGGCAGTACCGCTACAGCTGGCCGCGCAGCATCCCGCAGTTCGACGCGCGCATCGTGGGCGCCCACGCGGCAGCCGACGCCCTGGCTAAGGAGAACATCGTGGCCGTGGCCAACTGGCGCGCGGGCGTGGGCGTGCCCGATTGCGTGCGCTACGCCCGCACGCAAGCGGAGGCGCTTGCCGCGCATTAACGGAAGCGAGAATGCAGCTTCGGGCGCCGAAACCCTATCTTTGGGGCAAGATTACACTCCATGAGCGAAGGCCTCGTCCTAATTCCAACGTACAACGAACGCGAAAATGCGGAGCTGATTATCCGCAAGGTGATGTCGTTGCCGCGGGCCTTTAATGTACTGATTATCGACGACGGCTCGCCCGATGGCACGGCCGCCGTGGTGCGCGGCCTGCAAGCCGAGTTTCCGGAGCGGCTTTTCCTGGAAGAGCGCGCCGGCAAGCAGGGCCTCGGCACGGCCTACATCCACGGCTTTCGGTGGGCGCTGGCGCGGGGCTACGAGTACATCTTCGAGATGGACGCGGACTTTTCGCACAACCCCGAAGACCTGCTGCGTTTGCACGACGCCTGCGCCGAGCAGGGCTACGACCTGGCCATCGGCTCGCGCTACATCGAGGGCGTGAACGTGGTGAACTGGCCCATGTCGCGGGTGCTGATGTCGTATTTCGCCTCGTGGTACGTGCGCCTCATCACGGGCATGCCCATCCGCGACGCCACGGCGGGCTTCAAGTGCTACACCGCGCGGGTGCTGCGCGCTATTGAGCTGGAGAAGATTCACTTCGTGGGCTACGCCTTCCAGATTGAGATGAAGTGGCTGGCCTACCAGCTGGGCTTCCGCATCAAGGAAGTGCCCATCATCTTCACCGACCGCACGCGCGGCACCTCCAAGATGTCGAAGGGCATTTTCCAGGAAGCCCTGTTTGGCGTGCTCCAGATGAAGGTGAGCAGCTGGGTGCACCCGTTGAAGCCGGTAGGGCGGGAATAGGTGTTAGGTATTAGGTGTTGGGTGTTAGGTATTCGTAGCCCTAACACCCAACACCTAATACCTAACACCTAAAACCCAGTGCCAAACACCTATCTTGGCCCAACGCATGGAAAACACTCCCTTGTTCTGGCTGGTCTTTGTGGCTTTCGTGGTGGGGCTGCTGCTGCTCGATTTGCTGGTTTTCAACCGTAAGTCCCACGAAATCAAGCTGCGCGAGGCACTGGGCTGGAGCGCTTTTTGGGTAGTGCTGTCGCTGGGGTTCAATGGGCTGGTGTACCGCACCATGGGCCACCAGGCGGGCCTGCAGTGGCTGACGGGCTACCTCGTGGAAAAGGCCCTGAGCGTGGACAACCTGTTTGTTTTCCTGCTCATTTTCAACTACTTCAAAGTACCCGGGCAATACCAGCACCGCATCCTGTTCTGGGGCGTGCTGGGCGCGCTCATTCTGCGGGCCGTTTTCATCCTGATTGGCGGGGCGCTGCTGGCCAAGTTCCACTTCCTGCTTTACCTGCTGGGCGCTTTTCTGGTATACACGGGCATCAAGATGGGGTTCAGCGGCAGCGAGCCCGACATCGACCCCGAGAACAATCCCGTGGTGCGCTTTCTGAGCCGCCACCTGCCCATCACGCGGCAGCTGGATGGCGGCAAGTTCTTCATCAAAAAAGACGGGCTGCGCTTCGCCACGCCGCTTTTTGTGGTGCTGGTGATGGTAGAAACCACCGACGTGGTGTTTGCGGCCGACTCCATTCCGGCCATTCTGGCCATCACCCGCGACACGTTTGTGGTGTTCACCTCCAACGTGTTTGCCCTGCTGGGGCTGCGGGCCATGTACTTCGCCCTGGCCAGCATGATGCGCCTGTTTCACTACCTGCACTACGGCCTGGCGCTGATTCTCGTGTTCATCGGGGCCAAGATTCTGTTCGAGTACCTGTACCCAATTCCCATGCCCTGGGCGCTGGGCGTGGTGGGCGGGCTGCTGGTGCTGAGCGTGGTGGCTTCGCTGATTTGGCCTAAAAGAGACGCCTAAGGCCGCTGGGGCGGTTTTCGGGCGCAATTATTGCTGCCCGCCCACACAACCTTTGCCGCGTCTTATTCATCATGCGCTTATGAAAATACTTCGACTCCTTGGTGTGGCTTTGCTGCTGACAGCCGACTTCTGCCGTCCGGCGGCCGCCCAAACGCTCGACCCCACCTTCGCCTCGCCCCTGTCGCTCTACACCACCGGGCAAGTGTATTACCTAGGGCCCCAACAGGCCGATGGCAAGCGCGTGGTGGGCGGCAGCTTCACCCGGGTAAACGGCGGCACCACGGGCATCAATTTTGTGCGGCTGGACGACGCGGGCGTGGTGGATGCTGCTTTTTCGCAAAATGCGGGAACGGTGAGCGGCGCCTCGCAGGTGCTGGGCCTGCCCAACGGCCAGTATCTGCTGGTCGGTGGCGGCACCATCTTCGCCGGCGTCACCTCGCGCACGGGAATGTTGCGCCTCAATGCCAACGGCAGCCCCGATGCCTCGTTCAGCGTGGGCACCGGCAGCGGCGGGGGCTACAGCCAGGCGTTTGCGGTGCAGTCCGACGGGAAAATTCTGGTGGCGGGTTCTTTCACGCAATACAATGGCACGCCCGCGGCCGGCGTGGTGCGGCTGAACTCCAACGGCAGCGTAGACCCCACTTTCAACGTGGGCACCGGGCTCGCCTTGGGCTCGGCCCTTCCGTCGGCGTTGGCCGTGCAGCCCGACGGCAAGATTTTGCTGGGCGGCGAGTTTGCCACCTTCAACGGCCAGCCCGCCGCCGGGCTGGTGCGCCTGAACGCCAACGGCAGCGTGGACGCGTCGTTTGCGTCGGCGCTGCTGGCCACTTCTTGGGTGGAAGGCGTGGTGCTGCAGCCCGACGGCAAGCTGTTGCTGAACGGCTATCTGGACCTGCCCGGCGGCACCATCCAATCGGCCGGCCTGGTCCGCCTGCTGCCCGATGGCACGCTCGACGTGAACTTTGTCACGTCGCTTTTCGAAGGGGGTGACATTTCGACCAATACCAGCGACCCGGCCGTGCTGTTGCAGCCCGACGGCAAAATCGTTGTGGGCGGCTCCTTCACCGGGGCCGTAGGCAACCACGTGGCCCGGCTCAACACGAACGGGACGGTGGATGTAACCTTCCAGGTGGGCGCGGGGCCCAACATCACGCCGTCCACGCTGGGTTTGCAAGCCAACGGCACCGTGCTGGTAGGCGGCGGCTTTGGCGCGTTCAACGACGTGGAGCAACCGCTGGTGCGCCTCTCGGCCACCGGTGCGCTCGACCCCACGTTTGCGCCGCGGCTGCAAAACACGGGCAGCGCCTCGGCCCTGGCGCTGCAGTCCGACGGCAAGGTGCTGCTCGGCGGCGACTTCACCGAGCTCAACGGCCAGCCCGTGCACCGCCTGGTCCGGCTCTTGCCCAGCGGCGCGCTGGACGCTGGCTTTTCGACCGCCACCGGTGTGCTGCCCAACTCCGTGACCTGCCTGGCCCTGCAGCCCAACGGCAAAGTGGTGGTGGGCACCGACCAGAGCGTGCTGCGCTTCGAAGCGAGCGGCAGTCCCGATGCCGGCTTCACCCCCTTTGTGAACGGGCCCGGCTACTCGGTTTTTGGCATTACAAGCCTTGCTCTGCAAGCCGATGGCCGCGTGCTGGTGGCCGGCAACATGAACGGCACGGCCAACGGCACCCCCGTTACCGGCCTGGCGCGCCTGACCACCACCGGGGCAGTAGACCCCAGCTTCGTGCGCACCGCCAACGACCCGGTGCTGGGCACCCTGGCCGCCGGCGATGCCGTGCTGGTGCAGGCCGATGGCCGCATTGTGCTGGCGGGACGGTTTCGGACAGCGGCCCAGGCCTCCTTGTTCCGGGTGGTACGTTATGAAAGCACCGGCGCCCTCGATGCCTCGTTCAACAACACGGCCCCCTACTTCTTTAATAACACCCCTGGCCGTGTGTTTACCCTGGCGCAGCAGCCCGATGGCAAGCTGCTGGTGGGCGGCAATTTCAACCAGGTAGACGGGGTGCAGCGCTACAACGTAGCCCGCCTGACCACCGCTGGCGCCGTAGACCCCGGCTTCACGACTCCGGTTTCCATATCGGGCACGGTGCGTACGCTTGCCCTGCAGCCCAACGGCCGGGTGCTGCTGGGCGGCAACTTCAACCACTTCACTACGCCCACCCACGGCAACCTCACGCGCCTGCTCGACAACGGCCAGCCCGACGCCAGCTTCGGCGCCACGGCTAACCCCAGCAACCAGGTGCGGGCCCTCGCGGTGCAGCCCAACGGGGCCATTCTGTTGGCCGGCACCTTCCTGAACGTGGGCGGGCAGCCCCGGGCGGGCGTGGCCCGCATCACGGCGCCCAACGTGCTGCGCGTGGCGGCCCCGGCGGCTGTGGCGGCCCGCACGGCGGTGTGGCCGGTGCCGGCCCACGGCCAACTGCACGTGGCCCCCGATTTCAGCGCCCAACCCCAACACCTCGACCTGCTGGATGCTACCGGCCGGGCCGTGCGCACTCGTGCCGTGGTTGGCAGCGGCGAGCAAACCCTGGACCTCGACGCCCTGCCCGCGGGCCTATACCTGCTGCAGGTGCGCTACGCGGCCGGCACCGTCACGCGGCGCGTGGAGCTGCAGTAGTTGGGTTTCAGATTCATTCAATAAAAAAAGGCAGCACCGCGCGGTGCTGCCTTTTTTTATTGTGCGGCTACCCGCCGCTTATTTCGGCGCCTTGGGGTCGGCTACGTTGGAATTGACACCGGCGTCGGGGGCGGCGCCGGTGTTGAGCAGGTCAATCAGGTTGAGGGGCTCAAACTGGCTGGAGTCGGCCGCCACGGTGGTGCGGGTGGTGTCGGGGCGCGGCGAGAAGTGCATGTACTGCCGGGCCGGGCCGTTGAGGGAAAGGCCGTAGGGCAGGTTCTCGCGGTCGTTGCTGGTGATAAGGCCGCGCGTGGCCATGATGTCGGCAATAAGCCGAAAGAAATAACGCGTGCTGCGGCGCAGGTCGCCGTAGGCGTCGAAAGAGTAGCGAGCATACTTGGGCTTGGGGATGATGCTGGCCAGGTAGAGGCTTTCAGGAAGGTTTAGCTCATCGGGGCGCTTGCCGTAGTAGAACAGGGCCGCGTCTTTCACGCCGTACACGCCGCGCTTGCCGCTGGGCCAGCGGTACTTGCTCGGGCCCCACTCGATGATGTTGAGGTATACCTCCAGCATGCGCTGCTTGCTGGCCAACCGGGTGTTTTCGATGAGCCACACCATAAGGGCTTCCTCTATTTTGCGGGCCACGGTTTTCTGGCGGGTCAAAAACACGTTTTTCACCAGTTGCATCGAAATGGTGCTGCCGCCCCGGGCAAAGCGCTTCTCCTTGATGTTCTGGATGGCCGACTTCACAAACGCCTTTTCCATGAAGCCGCGGTGCGTGAAAAAGCGCGGGTCCTCGGCCGTGGTGATGGCGTGGATGAGGAAGGGCGACACCTCGTTGTAGGGTACGAAATCGGGGTTGGGCGGGCCCACGGCGAAGGTGCGCACCGAGTCGCCCTTGTCGTTGTACACCGTCTGGAGGAAGGGCGTATTCAGCTTGTTGAGGTTCTCCTCACCGAAGCTGGTGAGCCGGAAGTTTTTGCCTTTCAGCCCCGAATCAAACTTCAGGCTGTCGACGTTGGCCATGTCGAGGTCGGCGCTGAGGTGGTAGGTGAGCGTGCCGGTGCCCTGCGTGCCGCGCACCTCGTCGAAGATGCCGGTGGGCAGCGAGGCGAAGAAGTCGTTGGCCTGCGTTTCGGCCGACGTCACGTTGATGCGCACGGCCCGGCTGGGCTTCATGCGCACGCTGATTTCGGGGTAGAGCACGATTTTGTTCACCGTCACCTGACTGCCTTTTTCCAGCGCCGCGGTGCCCCGGCCCAGGGTGGCCACAAAATCCAGGGCCCCGCGCTTCACTTCAATCTCGTTGGCGGCCAGCTTGGGGTGGTAGAGGCTGAAGCCACGGGCGGCCAAGGAGCCGCGCACCGTGAGCTTGCCGCCGGTATTGTCGTCGTCAAAATCCTTGCTGTCCAGCTTCACCAGCACCGTGTCGAAACTCACCAGCGCCCCGAAGCGGCGCGGCACGTAGGGCAGCTGCACCGAGCCGCCCACCCCAAACACCCGCGCCGTGAGGGCGTAGTCGCCGGGCTCGATGTGGCCGCTGATGCCCAGCTCATTAGCCACCGAATCGAGCGTGGCCGTGAGGCGCCCGTTAATGTTGCCGTCCTCAATTTTCAGTTCCGGCATGCGCAGCAGCGCCGTGTGGCGCGGGCTGACGTAGTCCACGGTAAAGTTCTGGAAGGTGGCCTCGCCGGGCACGTTGTCGAACACCGTTTCGAGGGCCTGGTTCAGCAGCAGGCCGTAGTTGGTGCCCTTGGTGGTGTCGCGCGGCACGGCGCTGGTTTTCTGCTTTTTAATCAGAAAGCCGTAGTTGTCGCTGTCGGCCGTTTTGTGGGGCGTGAGGCGGGCCGTGATGATTTGCAGGTCGCTGAACACCGGGCGGCCCGCAAAGAGCGAGCGCACGCTTAGGCTGGCCTGCAGGCGGCGGGCGGTGAGCAGCGTGTCGGTGGGCGCGGCCTTGGGCACGATGCTCAGCCCACCAATCTCCACGGTTTTGAAGCCCGCAAACCGGGCCGGGCCCAAGGTGAGCACTACCGGGTATTTGCGCTCGACTTTGGCTTTGACCTCCTTCAGGGCGTAGTCCAGCAGCTGCTGGCGCTTCCACTGAAACACGGCGAAAGCCACGAGCAGCACAGCCGCCAGGCCGCCCAGGATGCCAATAAGAAATCGTTTGGTGGAAGGGGTAATGCGCACGGAATTCAATAAGGTGGGCGGCTTAGCCAGCGCCAAAGGTAAGGAAAACGAGGGCGTAGCCGGAATACGGCTATCTGGACAGAACGGCCAACTCCCCTCCTTAAATAAGGAGGGGATGTTTTCGCGCCAGCGAAAACGGGGGTGGTTGAATCGTTGAACGACTGCTGAACGGTGGCCGAAGGGTTCAAATGCAAACCATGCAAGTATCGTTCAACGCCCGAACCACTCCAGCCGGCGCCAAGCGCCGGCGCCCCCTCCTTGAATAAGGAGGGGAAATTTGCGCTGCTTCGCCCGGCCAGGCCCGTACTTTTGCGCCATGCCCAGTCCCCTCACCGCCCTCTCGCCCCTCGACGGGCGCTACGCCCGCGCCACCGCCCCCCTGGCTTCGCGCTTCTCCGAAATGGCCCTGATACGCTACCGCGTGCTGGTTGAAGTGGAATACTTCATTGCCCTGGCCGAGCTGCCGCTGCCCCAGCTGGCGGGGGTGTCGCCGCAGGCATTTGCACTGCTGCGCGCCCTCTACGAGCAGTTCACCGAGGCCAACGCCGAGGCCATCAAAGCCCACGAAGCCGTGACCAACCACGACGTGAAGGCCGTGGAATACTGGCTGCGCGACGAGTTCGGCAAGCTGGGCTTGGGCGGCTTCGTGGAGTTCATCCACTTCGGCCTCACCTCGCAGGACGTCAACAACACGGCCATTCCGCTCAGCTTCCGCGATGCGCTGCTGAGCGAGGTGCTGCCCGCCTACGCACAGGTGCGCAACGCCCTGGCCAGTCGCGCCCAGGAATGGGCCGCTGTGCCCATGCTGGCCCGCACCCACGGCCAGCCGGCCTCGCCCACGCGGCTGGGCAAAGAGATTGAGGTGTTTGTTGCGCGCCTCGACGCGCAGGTGACGCTGCTGGCCCAGGTGCCGTTTGGGGCAAAATTCGGCGGGGCCACCGGCAACTTCAACGCCCACTTCGCGGCCTACCCCGAAGTGGACTGGCACGCCTTCGCCACCACCTTCGTGAACGACCGGTTGGGCCTGAGCCGCTCCTTCCCCACCACCCAAATTGAGCACTACGACCACCTCGCGGCCCACTGCGACGCCCTCAAACGCCTCAACACCATCCTGATGGACCTGGCCCGCGACGTGTGGCAGTACATTTCGCTCGGCTACTTCAGGCAAACCATCAAAGCCGGCGAAGTAGGTTCTTCGGCCATGCCGCACAAGGTGAACCCCATTGATTTCGAAAACGCCGAGGGCAACCTGGGCGTGGCCAACGCCCTGCTCGACCACTTCGCCGCCAAGCTGCCCATCTCGCGCCTGCAGCGCGACCTCACCGACTCCACGGTGCTGCGCAACCTGGGCGTGCCGCTGGGCCACATCCTCATCGCCCTCGGCGCCCTGCAGCGCGGCCTGGGCAAGCTGGCGCTGGACCAGTCGGCCCTGGAACGCGACCTCGAAGCCAACTGGGCGGTGGTAGCCGAGGGCATCCAGACCATCCTGCGCCGCGAGGCCTACCCCGACCCCTACAACGCCCTCAAGGCCCTCACCCGCACCGGCGAGGCCATTTCGGCCGAGAGCATCGGCGCGTTTATCGACGGGCTGGACGTGGAAGAAGGTGTGAAGGTGGAACTGCGCGGCATCACGCCGCATAGCTACGTGGGACGGTAAGCCAGCAGCTCGATAAACCAAGACGTTTATTGCTTGGAATCAAATCGACCGTAGGTGACCTTAATTGAGTTAGTGGAGTCCCGAACGTTAACCGCAGCAAATTCAAAGGTGCCGGCCGAAATGCCGGCATTTTTGTTGGCATAGGTCAGTACCAGTCGGCCGGTATGGCGGGCGTCGGTTACGTAGTATTCGTAGGGATTGCTGAATGAAACGCTGCCATAGCCAAAGCGAGGCATCGCCCCGCCCACGCTTGCCACCCTCCGGTTGAACGGGTAAGTACCCGCCGTTTGAGCATGTGCATACAGCGTGACGTGCGCAATGCCTCTTGGCGTACTGCAGCGCATCGACAGCCAGTACACACTATCGTTGTAGAAGCCCCCACTTAACGCCGGAATGGGATTAGAAAGCAGTGTGCCAGACGTACCTGTGGCGATAAACCGCTCGCCATCGACAAGGCAGCCGCCAGTATTGGCGCCGGTTTGCGTGGCCGGGGGCAGGCCGGCATCAGGAGCGTCTTTACCGCAGGCTCCCAACAGCGCCAACGACAGGCAAGCACAACAAGTTGATTTCATGAGCATAACAGGCTTGCAACGAAGCTAATTAGCTTTGCCATTAGTTGCAAAACAACTTTTGTCTTTATCAGACTTATCCTGCGCGTGTTTCCGGGTGCCCTGGGTCTGCCAAACGCACTGCGCTGCGCCTTTTATGTCCGCTTTGCATGTTCGGATAACCGGACAAAAAGGACTTTTGGCGGGGATATCTTTTGCCTGTTAAAGGTCACCAATAACCTGTCAGCGGCGGGACTGGGAAATGGGAGTGCCACCGGCCCGGCCCGCCCTGCTATTTTTACCGCTTCAACTGCCCTTGCCCCGCCCCGTGCCCGAACTCCTGAACACCATCGTTCACCCCGACTGCCGCCACTTCCGCGGCGACCTGCCCTGCCGCCCCAACAAAACCGACGGCTACGTGTGCGATGGCTGCCCGGTGTACGCGCCCGCCACGAGCCGGATTCTGATTATCAAACTCGGGGCCATTGGGGACGTCATCCGGACCACGCCGCTGCTGCGGCGCCTGCGCCAGGAGCGGCCCGGCTGCTATATCACCTGGCTCACGCTCACGCCGGCCATTTTGCCGCAAGGCGAGATTGAGGAGATTCTGAAGTTCGATTTTGCCAGCGCCCTGCAGCTACAGGGCCGCGAATTCGACGTGGTTATCAACCTCGACAAGGAAAAGGAGGCCTGCGTGCTGTTGAACACCATTCAGGCCAAGGAGAAATTCGGCTACGCCCTGCGGCCCTACGACGGCGTGGCCTGGCCCGTGAATCAGCTGGCCGAGCACAAATTCCTTACCGGCGTTTTTGACCAGACCAGCCTGGCCAACACCAAGCCCTACGTGCAGGAAATATTCGAGCTCTGCGGCTTTGATTTCCGGGGCGAAGAGTACGTCTTCGACACCCACGACGACAAAGGCTACAACTGGACCTCCCTACCTGCCGCCCGCCCCCGCATCGGCCTCAACACCGGCTGCGGCGACCGGTGGACCACCCGTCTCTGGAGCACTGAAAAGTGGATTGAGCTCATCGACGGCCTGCAAGCGGCCGGCTACACGCCCGTGCTGCTGGGCGGCGAGGCCGAAGACGCCCGCAACCGCGAGCTGCACGCCGCCACCGGCGCCGCCTACCTCGGCACCTTCCCCCTGCCCCAGTTCATCAACCTGATGAACCAGATGGACGGCATCGTGACGCAGGTCACGATGGGCATGCACATCAGCATCGCCCTGCGCAAGCCCACCATCCTGATGAACAACATCTTCAACCCGCACGAATTCGACCTCTACGGCCGCGGCCAGCTTGTGCAGCCCAACCGGGAGTGCGTGTGCTTTTACCGGGGCACCTGCCGCCTGGGCACCAGCTGTATGGAAGACCTGCCGGCCGCCAAGGTGCTGCAAGCCGTGCGCGAAAGCGTGCCGTTGGGGCAATCCGTCGCTTAGTCTTTTTTGCGCGATGCACTGCGCACGGCTTGCAGCCTGGCCGCGTATTCGGCCGGGGGCGTGGCCGCAAGCAACTCCCTCAGCGCCTCTTGGGGCAGCTCTTCCATTCTTTTAAAATTTACGCAGCCCTTGCCCATTTTCAGCTTGGGTGCAGCGGCTGCCAGCTGCTCCTGCAGCGCGGGCATAAGGTACATGGGCACGAGGTGCAGGCTCAGGTGGCCTTTTTGGTTGGCCAGCCCCACGTACATATCGGGCCCCGCCCGAAACTCCAGGTACTTCGGGCCAATGTGCTCGGTATAGCCCGGCGGTACGGCCCGGCGCACCAGCTGCCACACGTGCGCGGCTATCGGCTGCCGCTCGGCGGGCAGAGCGGCAATAAAATCGTCGAAGGCGGATGAATCGGGCATGGTCCGGGCGGCTGAGTTGGGAAAGTAAAGTTATTCCGCATCGGCCGTCCAGTGCCCGGGTTGCAACAACGGCAGCTGCTGCCACGGCAAGGGGCGGACCAGCCAGCGCACCGAGTCGCCGGCCAGCGTGCCGCGCAGGTGCAGGCCGGCGCTGTCCTGCCAGTGCGCCATTGTGCCGGGACGCCCTGCTTCGTCGCGTAGCAGTAAGTAGCCCGGGGCGTAGCGCAAGGTGTAACTGTGCAACTGGTCGTTGGCGTCCTGCGTGATGAAATACCCCCGCCGGTGCACAAACACGCGGCGCGGCTGGGAGGCAGCAGCAGGGCGCTCGGGCCGCACCACATAGGCGCCGTGCAGCGGCGGGCGTGGCGCCGCGTCATCGTCAAAAATACCGCTTTGCACGGCTCGACCGGCAGTTTCGAGCAGCAGCACGCTCAGCAGTACGCCGCGCACCGCCCCCACCGTGCGCCCGTGCCAGCTCGCCGGCCGCCGGGGCCGCCGGGGCGCTGCCCACCGCTCCTGCACCAGCCCCGCATACAGGGTGCGCAGGCCGGGCGCGGCCACCAGCACTGCCAGCCCCATCAGAAACCCCGCCCACAGCTTCACCGAGATGTCAAACCCGATATTCAACGCGAGCACGTTGGCCAACACCCCCACAGCCAGCAGGCCGCCCAGCAGCCGGGTGCGGCCCCACAATAGCAATAACCCCGGCAGCACCTCCAGCAGTCCCGCAAACACGCTGTAAAAGCGCGAAATCCCCATCACGCTCCAATACGCCAGGTCGGGCGACAGCTGCCCCAGCGGCGTGTAGAGTGTGTTGGGCTCGGGCAGGTAGAACTGGCTTTTGAATACCTTGTCGAAGCCGTACAGCAACAGATGCAGCGCCAGCAGTCCCGCCGCCCCGGTGTGCAGCGCATACCACAGCCGCGCTTCGCCAACGGGTGTGCGGCGGGCCAACCGGGCCAACGCAGCGGCCACCAAGGCCGTGCCCAACGCCAGCAACCCAGCATATAGCCACAAGCCCGCTGAATCAGAGAATAACGCCGCCCGCTGCCCGGTCAGCCTCGCCAGACCGGTTTCCAGCGCCGGCCGCAGCATGGTGCCCACGCTGGGTAGCACCCGATACCGAAAGGGCACGGTGAGAGCCAGCAACCCCACAAACAGCAGCGCCCAGCGACGGGCAAAGGCCGCCAGCACGGGCTAGATGGCGGCCGGTTGTGGCTTTCGCTCACCTAGCAGCCAGCCCGCACCTCCCAGTATTAGCACAAGCGCCACAGCCAGCGCCACGCCGGGGTGTTGGGGTAGCACTGGAGCAGCGGGCACGAAGGCAGACTTCTTGTGCTTGGTTTTTTGCTTTTTCGGGAGCGGCACGGGTTTAGGAATGGTGTCGTAGGCGAGGACCTTCACTTCTGGCTTATCCATTCTTTTTTCGGAAACATAGCGTTTAACCGATACTTTGTACTGCCCTTGATGCCGGCTGGCAAACTGGTGGGTGCGCACTTTAGCCGTCGGGTCGCTGTAGCCGTAACTATTCCATTTCCCATACTCCAGCGTGGTAGTATCCGACAAGAATTTAATGCTGTCGGCAATAAAGCGTGGTTCTGGCAGCCCAAAATTATCCGCCACCGCATCCAGTGCCGCCACGCTACTACCACCGTGGCTGAGGTGGCCAATGCGAGCCGTTTGGGCGGCGGTGGGCAGGGCGGCGGCCCAAACCAGCAGCAATGCGATGGTGACAAGCTTTTTCATACTGGATAGCTACTTTTTGGATTCCGCTCGCCCAGCAGCCAGCTGGCCCCCGCCAGCACCAGGATGGCCGCGATGGCCAGTGCCACGCCGGGGTGCTGGGGCGGGGCCGGCACGGTGGTGGGTAGAAAGGCGGATTTCTTGTGCTTGGTTTTCTGCTTTCTTTTAGTTGGAGTTGTAGAAGCCTCTTTGGCTGACCAAAAAGTGCTGTCAAACGGAATAATTCTGGCGCGCAAGCCCCGTTGCGCCTGATAGCGACGCACTACACCGTGCTTGGCATACGCATCGGCCCGTCTATGAAATTCGACTAAATGGGTCTTCTCTTTTGACTCAGAACCATTCCATTTGCCATACTCCACGGCCGTAGTGTCGGAAAGTAACCGAACACTGTCTGCTAGGAAGTATGGATAAGGCCGACCAAAATTATCAGCCGCCGCATCCAGGGCCGCCGCGTTGCCGCTGTGGCTGAAATGCGCAATGCGCGCCGTCTGGGCCGCAGTGGGCAGGGTTGCCAGGCCGCCGCCTATCAGCACCGCAGCAGCGAAAGTGCAGAACCGTTTCATTTTCATGGAATAAGGAATTCCACGAATATACAGTACCGGAATTACTCGGTAGCTTCTGCCACTTCCTTGAGCGCCGCCACCATCACCGGCCACGAAAACTGCTTTTTCTGCTCGCGCACACCGGCTGCAAGCTCCGCCTCTCGTTGCCCGGCATAAAATGCCACCACCGCATCGGCAATGGCTGCCGGCGTGGGCGGCACCACGTAGCCCACCACCCCGTCCGGAATCAACTCGGCCAGGCCGCCCACGTCCGTTACCAACATGGGCCGCTCAAAATGATACGCTATTTGCGACACGCCGCTTTGCGTGGCATTCTTGTAGGGCTGCATAATCAGGTCGGCCGCACAGAAATAATCCGCCACTTTTTCATTGGGAATAAAATCTGTGGCTCTGATAATCCGGCTTTCCAGCTGATAACGCTGGATAAGCGCCTCGTACGGCGCAGCGTCTTCGTAAAATTCGCCGGCAATAATCAGCTTAACCGGCAGTGCGGCAATGCGCGCATCGGCAAAGGCCTCAAGCAATATATCCAGCCCTTTGTAAGCCCGAATAAACCCGAAGAATAACAGATAGCGCACCGTAGCCGGCAGCCCCAGGGCCGCGAGGGCTTCGCTTTTCGGTTTTATCGGCCCAAAATTGTCGTACAACGGGTGCGGCCGGTACAGCGCCGGTTTCTTCCCAAAGCCCAGCCGCTGCAAGTCGCTGAGCACGCTGCGGCTCATGGTCACAAAGCCGTCGCAGGCGCTCAGGAAAAAACGGGTCAGCGGCCCGTCGCCCGGCCGCTTTTCGTGCGGAATCACATTATCCGTAATGGCCACCACACGCGTGTGCCCATTGCCGCGTGCTAGCCGCGCCACCGTGCCCAGCGCCGGCCCCATAAACGGCAGCCAGAACCTGAACACCACCAAGTCGGGCCGCTCAGCTCGCAGCCTCCGCCCCACCCGCCACCACGACAGTGGATTGACCGAGTTCAGGCTGACTTCAATCTGTAAATCCGCCGGTCCGGCATCCGTGCTGAACTGCGTTTGGCCAGGAAACAAGAAGTTGGGGTATTGCAGCGAAAACGTAACAATGCGCACCGTGTCGCCGGCCTCTTTGAACGCCCGCGCCAGCCGCTCATTGTAAGTGGCCAGCCCGCCCCGCAGCGGAAAAGCCGGGCCAATAATGACAACCTTCATGCAAGCAGTTAATTGATTCTCTCGCGCACCAAGTAGTCGTTGCGCTTTGGCCCGTTCAGCTGCACCATCTCGCCCAGAAAACCGGCCACAAACAGCACCACGCCCACCACCACCGCCGTGAGCGCCAGGAAAAACAGCGGCTGCTCCGTCACCTGCCGGGCCTTCAGGTTGTGCAGCGACAGCCACACCTTCTCCCCCATCAGCCACAGCGAAATCAGCAGGCCCACCAGAAACGACAGCGTGCCCAGCGTCCCAAAAAAGTGCATCGGCGCCCGCCGGAAGCGGCCCACGAAGGTGATGCTCAGCAAATCGAGAAAGCCAAAGATGAAACGCTCCAGCCCAAATTTGGTCACGCCATATTTGCGCTCCTGGTGCTGCACCACCTTCTCGCCAATCTTCTTGAAGCCGTTCCACTTCGCAATCACCGGAATGTAGCGGTGCATCTCGCCATACACCTCGATGCTTTTCACCACGCGCGCGTCATACGACTTCAGCCCGCAGTTAAAATCGTGCAGTTGTATGCCCGACATCAGCCGTGTAGCGCCGTTAAACAGCTTGGTCGGAATGGTCTTCGACAGCGGGTCGTAGCGCTTCTGCTTCCAGCCGCTCACGAGGTCGTACTTGTCCTCTACTATCATGCGGTACAGTTCCGGCAGCTCCTCCGGCGAGTCCTGCAAGTCGGCGTCCATGGTGCACACCACGCGCCCGCGCGCCGCTTCAAAGCCCACGTTCAGCGCCGCTGATTTGCCGTAGTTCCGATTGAAACGAATGCCCCGCAGCGTCTTATCGCTGGTCGACAGCGTCTCAATCACCTCCCAGGAATCATCCGTCGAGCCGTCGTCAATCAGAATCACCTCATACGTGAGCCCGCGCGTCGGCAACACCCGCGCAATCCAGCGCGTGAGTTCGGGCAACGACTCTGCTTCGTTAAGCAGCGGAATCACGATGGAAATTTCCACCGGAAAAGTGGCGGCAGATTTATTCAAACTCGGGTTGGGCATTTTTGATAATGGCCGAAATCACCAGCGACAGCAGCACTCCAATTAGCAGCGTGCCGAGCAGGGCCGCCCCCACCATCACCGGGCCGTTCATAAACTTGCTCGACATCGCCACGGCCTGGTCAATCTGCTCGTCGCTCAGGCCGCCGCGCGCCTCCATGTCGGCCCGCATTTTCTCCGTAATGCGGCCCAGCATGTCGGTGTCGATAAAATTCATGTACACGTAGGCGAAAATGCCCGATATCGCCCCCACTACGGCCGAAAGCACCGCCCCAATGCCGAGTCCCTGCCCGTAGCTCATGAACCCACGGTTCTGCTGCTTGAAATGGTTCATGGCTAGCACCAAACCGCCAATCAAAATAGCGAAAGACAGGTACCGGAGTGGGCTGCCTTCCTGATGCATCACGTTCAGGCCGAACGAAAAAATAACGCTGACCAAGCCGGTGAGCAGGCCATAGCGCAGCGCAACTGAGGTAGTCGTAACGGGCGTAGAGTTGGTTTCCATAAGTATTGCAGAAAATGGTTCGGGGCTAAAGTGAGCCGCAAAGTAAGTCAGAATTATTCGCGCAAAAATATTCCTGCCGGCACCGCCAGCACCAGCCCGAGCACCAGCACCTGCAGGAAATTGCTGCTTGCAATGTTGCCCACCGTGAGGTGGTCTATTTGCTGCAACTGCTGCTGCCGCAGCGCCGCCGATACTCCCTGCTTCGCTGCCTCGCGCTGCTGCGCCTGCACAATCTCCTTCACTTCGGCGCGATGACGACTTACCGCCTCTTCGCCAGCCCCAGCCGCCAGCCCCATCACCCCCACCGCCGATACCACCGCTGCCAGCAGGGCGGTGAGCACACCCACGCCCAGCGCACGGCCCAAACCCGGTTTTTCTGGCTTCAGCTGTCGCCGCAATTGCCACTGGCTGGCCACGGCCACCATCGGCACCAACAGTTGCGCCAGTAGCTGCTTGGGCCCAAATCCGTTGTTACCGGTCAGTTGCAACCCTACCATCCACACCACGCAAACCAACCCAACGCCAACGCCAAACTTCAGCGCCAGCTGCGTCACCCTCCGCGCCGAATCATCGGCCCGTGGCGCCACCGGGTCGCCAATAGAAACTGCCATAAGCCACAAATCAAGTAAGGCCGCAAGTTACGCCCCAACCGCCCGTCGGCCAGCCGCTCCGTTCTTATGCCACAGCTTTGGCTCCCACTCCGGCTTGTGCTGTCGCAGCCCGGCGCCGTCCGAAACGCACCAACAGCGCTTCCGCCAGCAGAAAGACCAAAGCAGCGGCCAGGAAGTACCGCCAAAGCGGCGTGCCCGTTTGGGCAGCGCTATCGGCCGCCAGCCCAGCCCCGTCAGCACCGCTTTCCACCACCCGCACATTCGGATGATTTTCTCCCAGCATTTGCCGCAACTCGTCCACCGAATAAGCCGCCAGCTCTGATTCGCGCTTGTTCGCGTTAAACGCTAGTGTTGTCAATACTTTCTGTCCTTGACGCACTTGGTAAAAACCCGGCGCAGTCATCGTTTCAGGCAATTCCAGTCGTACCTCCGAGCCCAACACCCGTTGTGCCGGAATCAGCGTCACACTGTCTTTCACCAACCGAAAAGTAGCTTCGTCGCTTCGCGTGGCGGCACCTTCAGAACCCGTAGCTGGCAACTTCAATGCCACCACACCTTGGTCGAGACGGTAAGCCGGCAACTGCTCACTCCGATAGCTGAGCATCGCCATTCGGTACATAACCGGCACGAACAAAGCATGTTCCATGAAATTGGAATACGCAGCCGCAAACGGCGCCGAAAACACATACACCTGTCCCGTACCGCTGGCAAAATTCGCCAAATAGCTTTCTCCATCGCGCAGTCGCATGATATCCGTTCCGGTTCGCGACCACCGTAGCACGGGCGCCACCCGCGGCATTGTCACCGCCCGTTGCTGGGCGCCGAATACATCCCGAAAAAACGGTTCCTGCGCACTTGGCATAGCCACCTCACGCAGTTCCGGTGCCGCCGCCTGGGATTCCCACTGCACCGCCCCCAAGCCCAAGTCTTTAAAAAGGTCATCATAAGAAGCACGTGCTCCATCACTCGCCGAAGGAACCACCATTACGCTTGCTCCCCGCCGCAACGCTGCCCGTAGCGCCTCACGCAAGCCCGCATCTATTGCCCGCAATTCGCTCACTAATATCAAGTTGGCCTTCTGCAAAGTGCCATAGTCTACCCGGCCAGCTTTAGCAAAAGAGTATGCGAATAATGCCTCATTTCCATACACCTGCTGAGCAAGTGGTTCGTTGCCTATTTCCAATACCTGAATAGAAGCCGCCGGCTGCAACGTGAAATAATAAACATTGTCAAACACCACCGGCGCATCCTCTACTACCACTTGCCCCTCCACCAAAGATGCCTCACCTACCTGCACTTGGGCCACTTTTGTCACCGACTCGCCAGCCCCCACACTCACCCGAAAGGCAACCACCTGCTTCGCCCCCAGAAACACTTTCACCGGGCAATCTACTACATCTGCCTGCCCACCATTATGCACCCGAATATGCAAACCTAAGTTGGTACGCACTCGCACAAATGCGTCATCTAACCACATACTATCAACAAAAACATTCCCACTTGCTTTCCCCTTCATCAGGACTAGCACTACCTGCTTCTCTCTGCCAAATTTGTTTAGCGTATTGCTAGTAAACGAATTCCTTTGAAAGTCAGAAAATAAATACAGCGGAGAAGTGCCTTCAGTCAAAGCATTACCTGCAGTCTTATTCCCCAATCTCAAACCGTCAAGTTCGTCAACGTATTCTCCATAGCTTACGCTTTTACGAGTTGAATTTATAAGTCGCAGCCTAGCCGTCTTATCAACCTGCCCCAGTTTCCCAGCCTGCATCACCGCTTCTTCAAGCAAATCCTTCCCGGATAATCCGCGCACCTGCATGCTGTACGTATTGTCTACCCACACATCCGTTCCATTCTGCTTCACTAAGTTTTCCTTCTTGGCAGGGATGAAAGGCTGGCAGAATACAAATACAAGCGCGACGACAGCTAATACCCGCGCTAGCAGAACAAGCCAATGCTGCACCTGCCGGTGGCGCACAGTCACCAGTTCTACCTGTCGAATAAATGCCGTATTTGTAAATAAGACTCGTTGCGGCCGTCGCAATTGCAATAGATGAATCAGAACTGGAACAGAAATAGCAAGAAGTCCCAGCAAAAACCACGGAAATAATAACTGCATACTATTTGAGACTACTGCTTAAAACGCCAAATATTAGCCATTTTCATCGAAAGCAAGCTCTTACCCTAAAATATACTTGGCAAAAATCAAACAGAATTAACTAATAGGAAATTTCAATTAAATACATTGCTACCGTGATAAAAAGCAAAAATCCCTTCGGGTTGCTGGCGAAAGCATCCTGAAGGGATTTCCTTGGAGTAAGGTTGGCGGCGACCGACTCTCCCACCGGTGAAGGCAGTACCATGGGCGCACCGGGGCTTAACGGCTCTGTTCGGAATGGGAAGAGGTGAACACCCGGGCTAAAGCCACCATTGCTGGCGGGCTGTTGCGTGTTCGTGCAACAACTCAATAACTCGACGCAAGGGGACAAAAACGAAGCGCTGGGCGCGCACTTGACGACATAGTAGAGAAGCCCTCGGACCCTTAGTACGGCTCAGCTATTCCATTTCTGGTGTTTCACCTGCCGCCTATCCACGTCGTCATCTCCGACGGTCCTTCCATTGGGAAATCTCATCTCCAGGGGAGTTTCGCACTTAGATGCTTTCAGCGCTTATCTCGTCCCAGCGTAGCTACCCGGCGCTGCACCTGGCGGTACAACCGGCGCACCAGCGGCTGGTCCATCCCGGTCCTCTCGTACTAAGGACAGGTCCTGTCAAATTTCCAACGCCCACCACAGATAGGGACCGAACTGTCTCACGACGTTCTGAACCCAGCTCGCGTGCCACTTTAATCGGCGAACAGCCGAACCCTTGGGACCTTCTCCAGCCCCAGGACGTGACGAGCCGACATCGAGGTGCCAAACCTCCCCGTCGATATGAGCTCTTGGGGGAGATCAGCCTGTTATCCCCGGCGTACCTTTTATCCTTTGAGCGATGGCCCTTCCATGCGGAACCACCGGATCACTATATCCGTCTTTCGACCCTGCTCGGCTGGTCGGCCTCACAGTCAAGCCCGCTTCTGCTATTGCGCTCTGCGTCCGGTTACCAAGCGGACTGAGCGGACCTTTGAAAGCCTCCGATACTCTTTTGGAGGCGACCACCCCAGTCAAACTACCCAGCAGCCACTGTCTCCCGGCGTCCGGGATTAGGCAGCAGGCACAGTAAGGGCGGTATTTCAACGTCGGCTCCCCGAGAACTAGCGTCCCCGGCTCAGCGCCTCCCGCCTATGCTACACATACTGAACCCACCACCAATGGCAACCTATAGTAAAGGTGCACGGGGTCTTTCCGTCCCGTGGCGGGTACTCGGCATCTTCACCGAGACTACAATTTCACCGAGCTCACGGCTGAGACAGCGCCCAGATCGTTACACCATTCGTGCAGGTCGGAACTTACCCGACAAGGAATTTCGCTACCTTAGGACCGTTATAGTTACGGCCGCCGTTTACCGGGGCTTCGATTCAAGCCTTCGCCTTGCGACTAAGCTCCCCTCTTAACCTTCCGGCACCGGGCAGGTGTCAGGCCTTATACGTCCGCTTGCGCGTTAGCAAAGCCATGTGTTTTTGTTAAACAGTCGCCTGGGCCTTTTCACTGCGGCTTCTGGTATTGCTACCAGGAAGCGACCCTTCTCCCGAAGTTACAGGTCCATTTTGCCGAGTTCCTTGGCCGTGATTCACTCGAGCGCCTCAGGATGCTCTCCTTGACTACCTGTGTCGGTTTGCGGTACGGGTGATAATGACGTTAAAACGCTTAGCAGGTTTTCTTGGCAGTCGGATTAGGCACACTATCCGCGTGGCCCGAAGGCCGTGCGGTACTGTCAACTTTCGGCTAGGTCCGCGTACTTAACTACGGTCCCACTACCTACGGTCTTTAACGGGCACTTCCGTCCGCCCGCGGTGCTTTCACTTCTGCGTCACTGCATCACTTGCCATCATCAGTACAGGAATATTAACCTGCTGTCCATCGAGTTCACCTTTCGGCTGCCCCTTAGGTCCCGACTAACCCAGCTCCGATTAGCGTTGAGCTGGAAACCTTAGTCTATCGGCGTGCGGGTTTCGCACCCGCATTATCGTTACTCATGCCTACATATGCGTTTCTCCACGCTCCACCATCCCTGACGAGACGGCTTCACCGCAAGGAGAATGCTCCCCTACCACGTAGTCATCTTGCAGACTACATCCAAAGCTTCGGTACTAGATTTGATGCCCGCGTATTATCGATGCCCGGTCGCTCGACCAGTGAGCTGTTACGCACTCTTTAAAGGAATGGCTGCTTCCAAGCCAACCTCCTGGCTGTCAAAGCAACTGGACCTCCTTTGTTCAACTTAATCTAGATTTAGGGACCTTAGCTGTTGGTCTGGGTTCTTTCCCTCTCGGCCGGGGACCTTAGCACCCCAGGCCTCACTGCCGGCTATAGCCGTTGGCATTCGGAGTTCATCAGGATTCGGTAGGCTCTGACACCCCCTAGTCCTATTGGTAGCTCTACCTCCAACGACCTCGACGCCGACGCTGTACCTCAATACATTTCGGGGAGTACGAGCTATTTCTCAGTTTGATTGGCCTTTCACCCCTACCCACACGTCATCCAAATCCTTTTCAACGGAAACTGGTTCGGTCCTCCAGTGCCTGTTACGGCACCTTCAACCTGCGCATGGGTAGCTCACAAAGTTTCGCGTCTACCCCCTCTGACTGCGCGCCCTGTTCAGACTCGCTTTCGCTGCGGCTCCGCGTTTACAAACGCTTAACCTTGCCAGAGAGGAGTAACTCGTAGGCTCATTATGCAAAAGGCACGCCATCAGGAGACGAACTCCCTCTGACTGCTTGTAAGCACACGGTTTCAGGTTCTTTTCACTCCGGTATTCCCGGTTCTTTTCACCTTTCCCTCACGGTACTCGTTCACTATCGGTGTCTCAGGAGTATGTAGCCTTAGCGGATGGTGCCGCTCGCTTCAGACGGGGTTTCTCCGGCCCCGCCCTACTCAGGATACCACTAGCGTGAATCACAATTGTCGCTTACCGGGCTCTCACCGTCTATGGCCCGCTTTCCCAAGCAGTTCAGCTAACTGGATTCAATCACATGTCGTGGTCCTACAACCCCGGACTGGCCGTAACCAACCCGGTTTGGGCTCCTCCCCGTTCGCTCGCCACTACTTGGGGAATCATTGTTATTTTCTTTTCCTGCAGGTACTTAGATGTTTCAGTTCCCTGCGTTTGCCACCGCTGCACAAGGCAGTCGGTTCTTGACTCTTCCAGTCAAGGGGTTGCCCCATTCGGAAATCTGGGGATGAACGAGTATGTGCCTCTACCCCCAGCTTATCGCAGCTTATCGCGTCCTTCGTCGCCTCTGAGACCCTAGGCATCCCCCGTGTGCTCTTCGTTACTTCTCTTTCGTAATCACACTTGTTGATTGTCATCCGAAAATGACCAAGTGCGCTACGCTTCGTTTTTGTTACCCCTTACGTCAAAGAACGTATGTCACTCTGTTAACTAGTGACTTCGTGAATAAGCTCCTATTGAGTTTATTCGGTGTTATATAGTGGAGAATAACGGATTCGAACCGTTGACCCCCTGCGTGCAAGGCAGGTGCTCTAGCCAGCTGAGCTAATCCCCCGAGTTTCGTATCCAGCAGCATTCCCGCTAGTACTAGTGGGCCTGCGTGGACTCGAACCACGGACCTCTACATTATCAGTGTAGCGCTCTAACCACCTGAGCTACAAGCCCGAGCTTCGACGATACCCGAAGGCAAACGTAGAATCCGTATTCAAAAATCATTTGAATGAGGAAACAAACAAAGAGTATTACCAAGCTACTCTACTTATATACTCATAACATCGTGAGCAAGGCCGCTCCAGAAAGGAGGTGATCCAGCCGCACCTTCCGGTACGGCTACCTTGTTACGACTTAGCCCTAATTACCTGTTCTACCCTAACCGGCTTCGTTGCGGAGCACCGGCTTCAGGTCTACCAGACTTTCATGGCTTGACGGGCGGTGTGTACAAGGCCCGGGAACGTATTCACCGCGTCATTGCTGATACGCGATTACTAGTGATTCCAGCTTCACGGAGTCGAGTTGCAGACTCCGATCCGAACTGAGAACGGCTTTTCGGGATTGGCGCACCATCGCTGGTTGGCAACCCGCTGTACCGTCCATTGTAGCACGTGTGTAGCCCTAGGCGTAAGGGCCATGATGACCTGACGTCGTCCCCGCCTTCCTCACTGCTTGCGCAGGCAGTCCATCTAGAGTCCCCGCCTTGACGCGCTGGCAACTAAATGTAGGGGTTGCGCTCGTTGCGGGACTTAACCCAACACCTCACGGCACGAGCTGACGACGGCCATGCAGCACCTTGCTTTGTGTCCCGAAGGAAAGCCTCATCTCTGAGGCGGTCACGCGCATTCTAGCCTAGGTAAGGTTCCTCGCGTATCATCGAATTAAACCACATGCTCCACCACTTGTGCGGGCCCCCGTCAATTCCTTTGAGTTTCACCCTTGCGGGCGTACTCCCCAGGTGGGATACTTAACGCTTTCGCTAAGCCACCGACATTCTATCGCCGGCAGCGAGTATCCATCGTTTACGGCGTGGACTACCAGGGTATCTAATCCTGTTCGCTCCCCACGCTTTCGTGCCTCAGCGTCAGTTACAGCCTAGTCAGCTGCCTTCGCAATCGGGGTTCTGGATGCTATCTATGCATTTCACCGCTACAGCATCCATTCCGCCAACCTCGTCTGTACTCAAGCTATCCAGTTTCCAGGGCAGTTCCGTTGTTGAGCAACGGGCTTTCACCCCAGACTTAAACAGCCGCCTACGCACCCTTTAAACCCAATAAATCCGGACAACGCTTGCACCCTCCGTATTACCGCGGCTGCTGGCACGGAGTTAGCCGGTGCTTATTCACCAGGTACCGTCGTCGGAGCACGCATGCCCCTTATTCTTCCCTGGCAAAAGCAGTTTACGACTCAGAAAGCCTTCATCCTGCACGCGGCATGGCTGGGTCAGGATTGCTCCCATTGCCCAATATTCCCTACTGCTGCCTCCCGTAGGAGTCGGGCCCGTATCTCAGTGCCCGTGTGGGGGACCAGCCTCTCAGCTCCCCTAGACATCGTCGCCTTGGTGGGCCGTTACCCCGCCAACTAGCTAATGTCACGCAACCCCATCCTTGACCAATAAATCTTTAACAAAGAGACGATGCCGCCACCTTGTTTTATGCGGTATTAATCCGCCTTTCGGCGGGCTATCCCCCAGTCAAGGGCAGGTTGGTTACGCGTTACGCACCCGTGCGCCACTATGGTATTGCTACCACCGTTCGACTTGCATGTATTAGGCCTGCCGCTAGCGTTCATCCTGAGCCAGGATCAAACTCTCCATTGTAAAATTTCTCTACACCCATGCGAACATGGGCTGATGTCGAGTGCTGACCTTGCTCACATTTTGACGTTATGGTCAAATTCGTTTCGCTTGGTTTGTTTCACTGTGTTTCTTACGAAGAAGAATCAGCACGTGAAACACTTACTATTTTGTCTGTTTCCGTCATTCAAAGAACGTGTGATGCTTCCATTTGAGGCATCAGAGTGGGCCAGTGATTTGGCCCGTGACTGTCGTTATAAACCTTTGTTTGTTTTGGGATTGCAAAGGTATAAACTTTTTTTGATTTGACAACTTCTTTTCGAAAAATTTTAAGCTTTTCGTATTGATTATCAAATCTGCTGCTTTCGTTTAAAGCAGCTTTCTTGTTTGTAAGTCAGCTGGTTAGGCCTGTCTTTTTGTTACCTTTATTTGTTTTGGGAGTGCAAAGGTACAACTTTTTTTCGGCTTTCAAATCTTTCCGCGAATTCTTATTAAATTTTATTCCGGTCAGATTTTCAGTTTTGACTGCTTCCGGTTGAAGCGGGCTGCAAAGGTACGGTGTATTTTTTCGCTGGTGCAAGCTATTTGAGAAATAAATCTCGGCGCTTGCAACTGGTTGCAAGGATAGACAAGCTAGTCTCCGCGGGAGTTCCGGACCTTTCAACCCTGTGCTTTAGCGAATGCATTGGGCTTTTCCATTGGTCCGTTTGACGTTTTGGGACTGCAAAGGTAAGAGGACTTTTTGGGCCGGCAAGGGGCCTTTTACGAAATAGTTGATTCAAGGTTGTAAGTAGCTGATTGATGCGGCAAAAAAATTAATATGCCAGTGGAGCGGTTGGTTGGGATGGAAGGCTGAGGGTGGTTCGGGACTTCTACTTAACAAGGCTTGGGAAGGGAAGAATGGTTTTTGAGCTGCGCTAGCGTGTATGTAAGATTGCCGTTGGTATGGTGGGAAAGTGAATGGTTGGAAAGTTTTGCCTCTACCTTATTGCTTAGGTTAGGTGTTTTCGGGACAGGAAAATGACTCTGCTTATCGCGACTGGGTTGCCTCTTCTCATGCAAAAACCCCGCTTCCGTCTTCAGATTTAAGCTGAGGAAGGATGCGGGGTTGAATGGATTTGCGAGAACTGTCGATTTAGAAAGCCTGCTTCGGTGCGCGAGATGCTTCAGTTGTGCCGAGCGTAGTGTCCATTTTTCTATTAAAGCGAGTGCTCTCTTTTATCCAGGTGCCCTTAGCGGTGGAGGGTGCTGACGCGGTCGGGGCCGACGCTGACGATGCTGATTGGAACCTGGAGTTCCTTTTCGAGGAATTCGAGGTAGGCGGTGAGATTGGAGGGGAGCTGAGTGGCGTCGGTGACGCTGGTGAGGTCGGTGTTCCAGCCGGGGAGGGATACGTACTCTGGGGTGACGGCGGTTAATTCACCGGGGTCGGGGAGTTGGGGGGTGCTAGCGCCGGTGGCGGTGCGGTAGTGGGTGCAAGCTTGAATTTCGGTGAAGGCGTCGAGGACGTCGGCTTTCATGAGGTGGAGCTCGGTGACGCCGTTGAGCATGATGGCGTAGCGGAGGGCAGGAAGGTCTATCCAGCCGCAACGGCGGGGGCGGCCGGTGGTAGAACCGAACTCGCGGCCGGCCTGGCGGATTTGCTCGCCAACTTCGTCATGAAGCTCGGTGGGGAATGGGCCGCTGCCGACGCGGGTGCAGTAAGCTTTTGTGATGCCGTAGACCTTATCTATATGACGCGGGGCGATGCCGAGGCCGGTGCAGGCGCCGGCAGCAATGGTGCTACTGGAGGTGACGTAGGGGTAGGAGCCGAAGTCGATATCTAGCAGCGAGCCTTGGGCACCTTCGGCGAGGATGCGTTTGCCTTTGGCAAGGAGGTCGTTGAGGAGGTATTCGGTGTCGGTGAGGTGGAGGGTGCGCAGGAATTCGACCGCAGAAAAGAAGTCGGCTTCGAAGGACTCGATTTCGAGTTGTTTGCCGTGGTGGGCGGCGATGGCAGCGTGCTGGGCGACGGCTTCCTGGTAGCGCTGTTGGAAATCGGGCAGCAGAATGTGGCCGACGCGGAGGCCGACACGCCCGATTTTATCGGAATAGGTGGGGCCGATGCCTTTGAGGGTACTGCCGATTTTGGTGTTGCCGCGGGCTTCTTCGCTGATGCGGTCGAGGGCGCGGTGCGAAGGAAGAATGAGTTGGGCTTTTTTGGAGATATAAAGGTTGTGGGACCAATCCACTCCCCTATCGGTGAGTTTTTGGAGCTCCTGGCGGAAGACCACGGGGTCGAGGACGACGCCGTTGCCGACAACGTTGATGATGTGCGGGTGGAAAATGCCGCTGGGAACCTGGTGCAAAACGTGCTTGACGCCGTCGAAATAGAGGGTGTGGCCGGCGTTGGGACCACCCTGGAAGCGGGCGACGGCATCGTAGGTCGGTGCGAGGACGTCTACGATTTTGCCTTTGCCTTCATCGCCCCATTGGAGGCCTACTAATACATCTACTGGCATGGTGTGTTGAATTTCGCCCTGACGTGGCGCCTCACCCCCAGCCCCATCTTCCAAAGGAGAGGAGGAGCCAAACGAGGTTTAGGCTTGGGCAAGGCTCTTAATTAAGGTGTTGGTTTAGGGGTTGAATTACTGCTTTAACTTTTACCCGTCGTCATCTTTACTGGATAGAGTCCCTCATCTCTGCTTGGGTCGCAGAATGTTCAGGATGACAGAATTTTACCTAACGGACAAAAAAACGGCCGCCTAATTGGCGGCCGGGGTAAGTTGCTGGCGGGCAGCGGTTTCGTCGGGCGAAACGGTAAAGATGTTGTTCAGCTTCGTAATGGCCAGCATTTTTTTGGGGTGGTCGGCAGGGTTGATGAGGACCAACTCACCGCCCCGACTACGGAACTTGGTGAGGAGCGAAACGAGGACGCCGATGCCGGTGCTGTTGATGTAGCGAATTTCGGAGAGGTCGACGGCGCACTGGTTGAGGTCTTCGCCAAGGTGCTGGTTGACGGATTGCAAGAGTTGGTCGGTATCGGGGCTGCCGATGAGGTCGCCGTTGAGGCGGACGAAGAGGATGCCGTTGTCGACGGTGCTGGTGGTGGTCATGCGTGGGAGTTTCGGGCGGCGGCCTGGGCGCGGCAGTCGCCGCAGATGCCGTAAAGATTCAAAGAATGGTGCAAGATATGGAAGTTCAGCAGGTCGCCGACCATGGTTTGAATGCCGTGGATGCGGGGGTCGCAGAATTCCACCACTTTATGGCATTCGGTGCAAATGACGTGGTCGTGCTGGCGGTAGCCGTAGCTCTTCTCGTACTGGGCGAGGTTGCGGCCGAACTGGTGCTTGCTGACGAGGCCCTGCTCAACCAGCAAATCGAGGGTGTTGTAGACCGTGGCGCGGCTCACCTGCAGGCCGCGCTCCTTCATGCCAGCGTAGAGCTCGTCGACATCGAAGTGGCCGGAGCGGGCGTAGATTTCTTCGAGAATGGCGTAGCGTTCGCCGGTTTTGCGCAGGCCTTTGTTCTCGAGGTGAGCGGTGAAAAGCTTGCGGACTTCGTCGAGCTTGTCGGTGTTTAGCGGGGCTTCGGAGGCGGGGCTGGGTGTGTGCTTGGCGGCGTAGCCGGTTTCGGACGAGCCGCCTCCCCCCTGCCCTGCTTCGTCGATTAGGTCAGTTTGGAATTTACTCACGGTGTATATAGGATGTAAGTCGGCGGAACAAAGGTACGTTCCAGCGGGGGCACCTCTTCCCCCGCCCCTCTTCCTGGGGAGAGGGGAGCCGATAATAGGTTATTGCTCGAAATAGAGGTGGTAATGGTTGGCGCAGCCGGGGTTGAAGGCAGCTTGGCAATAGGGGCAGGAATTGTTACTGCTTAAGTAGCTGGCAATGCTTAAGGTTTGGCGGCAATTGCCGCAATAGATGGCTTGGGCTTGGGATTCGGCTTTGGGCCAGACCTGGGCGGGGTGGTTGGCAGCCTCGTTGTGGCATTGAATGCAGGCGTAGAATTCGCCGCAACATTTGTGCTGGATGGCAATGATATCGCGCCCGGAGTGGTAGTGGGCGCATTGGGTGCGCGCGTTTACGTTGTTGCCGTGGACGGTGATAGGTTGGGTCGCTTTCACTTTTATGAGTCGAACCGCTCGACTTGGAGCACGCCCGCCACTTTACGCAAGCGCTGAATGAGTTTGGTAAGGTGGTCGGTGTCGTTGACAAACACCATAATCTGGCCTTCGAAAATGCCGTCGTCAGCAGTGAGGGCGATGGAGCGCATGTTCACCTTGAGGCTGGTGCTAATGATGCGCGTGACGTCGTTGACAAGGCCTACCCGGTCGGAGCCTTTGAGGCGGACACCGGCCAGGAAGGCCAGTTCGAGCTGGTCGGTCCACTTGGCGCGCACGATGCGGTTGCCGTAATTCGACATGAGGTCGACGGCGCGGGGGCAGCTAGTACGGTGGATAATGAGGCCCTGGTCAGTTTCGAAACCGAACACGTCGTCGCCGGGAATGGGATTGCAGCAGCGGGCGATGCTGTAGTTGAACTTGTCGGTGTGCTCGCCTACCACCAGCATGTCGGGCCGCACGCCGCGGATTTTCTGCACTTCGTTCTCGAAGGTTTTGGGTTCGAGCACGGCCGGCTGAGGCTTTTCGGAAGTAAAAAGCGACTCGCGGATGGCGCGCCCGTCAATCTGCCCCACGGCCAGACGGTAGTAGAATTCCTGGGCGCTGGGCGCGTTGAAATAAGCCAGCAGGCGGTTGAAATTGTCTTGGGTGTTGGGCACGCCAATGAGCTCCATGCGCTT
Organism: Hymenobacter monticola; assembly: GCF_022811645.1. Lineage (NCBI taxonomy): Bacteria > Pseudomonadati > Bacteroidota > Cytophagia > Cytophagales > Hymenobacteraceae > Hymenobacter > Hymenobacter monticola. The sequence continues at coordinate 5,244,879 of NZ_CP094534.1, forward strand.
TTCGAGGATGAAGCGGCCATCCTCGGCTTTAGCGCGCTTGTCGTCGCGCAAGAAATCCTTGATTTTGGAGCGGGCCTTGGTCGTGATGACGTAGTTGAGCCACTCCGGCGTGGGGCGCTGTTTGTGCGAGGTCAGGATTTCGACCTGGTCGCCGTTGTGCAACTGGTAGCTCAGCGGCTCCAGCTTCTGGTTGACTTTGGCGCCAAGGCAGTGGATGCCGATTTGGGAGTGGATGTCGAAAGCGAAATCCAGCGCGGTGGCTTTGTCGGGCAGAATCACCAGCTTGCCCTTGGGCGTGAAGGCGTACACCTCTTTCACGAACAGGTTCTGGCGGAATTCGTCCATGAATTCCAGGGCACTGGAATTGTTGGATTCCAGCATCTCGCGCACCTTGTTCACCCAGCCTTCCAAGGAGCTTTCGGGCTGAATGCTGCCGGTGTCCTTGTATTTCCAGTGCGCGGCGTAGCCTTTCTCGGCGATGTCGTCCATGCGGCGCGAGCGGATTTGCACCTCCACCCACTGGCCGGCGCGCGACATCACGGTGGTGTGCAGGCTTTCGTAGCCGTTGGCCTTGGGCGTGCTCACCCAGTCGCGCAGGCGGTCGGGATTGGGCTGGTAGAAGTCCGTCACTATGGAGTACACCTGCCAGCAGGCGGCTTTCTCCTGCTCCGGCGGCACGTCCAGAATCACGCGAATGGCAAACAGGTCATACACCTCGTCGAAGGTGATGTTCTGCTTCTTAATCTTTTTGAGGATGGAATAGATGCTTTTCGGCCGGCCTTTGATTTCGTACTCAAAGCCCTGCGCCTTCAGTTCCTCATCAATGGGCTGCACAAACTCCTTGATGAAGCGGTTGCGCGCGGCCTGGCTCTGCCGCACCTTGGCTTTGAGCTCCGTGTACGTCTCGGTATCGGTGAATTTGAGGTATAAATCCTCCAACTCACTCTTTATAGTATAGAGGCCGAGGCGGTGGGCCAGCGGCGCATACAAATACAGCGTTTCCGAGGCAATTTTCAACTGCTTGTGGCGCGGCATCGAGTCCAGCGTCCGCATGTTGTGCAGGCGGTCGGCGATTTTTATGAGAATCACGCGCACGTCCTCGCTCAGCGTGAGCAGCATTTTGCGGAAGTTCTCGGCCTGTTCGCTGGTGCCGTATTCGAAAACGCCCGAAATCTTGGTCAGCCCGTCGATGATGCGGGCCACCTTGGGACCGAACTCGCGCTCAATGTCCGACAGCTCGGTGGGCGTGTCTTCCACCACATCGTGCAGCAGCGCGGCCACAATGCTGGTGGTGCCCAGGCCAATTTCCTCTACCGCAATCTGGGCCACGGCCAGCGGGTGCAGAATGTAGGGCTCGCCCGACTTGCGGCGCATCTCCTTATGCGCCTCCAGGCTTTGGTTGAAAGCTTTTTTAATCAGCTTGGCATCGCCGTCTTTCAGGTACGGCTTGGCCGTGCGCAACAGGCGGCGGTAGTGGCGCAGGATTTCCTGGCGCTCAGCTTGAAGGTCGATAACGGGCGGCATAACGGTAAAGTAACAACGCTAAGGCGGAAAAGGTGGCGTAGCATGACTGGGATACGGAAATAGCCATAGGACCGTCATGCCAAGCGCAGCCGAAGCGTCTTGCTCGGAGAAGTAGTCAAAGTCGCTGGACTGATTGATGTGTGTTGTGTGCACAAGACGCCTCGGCTACGCTCGGCGTGACGGTCTTTTCATCGTCTTATTCCTCCTCTTTTTCAACCAAAAATCCCCCGTTGCGCGCAAACACTTTCCCGAGTACCTTTGCGGGCCCGTAGCAAACGGCAGCGGGCGCTTCATATGCGGATATGGCGAAATTGGTAGACGTGCCAGGTTTAGGTTCTGGTGCCGCAAGGCGTGTGGGTTCGAGTCCCTCTATCCGCACTTTTAAGTTTGAGTAGGCCTTCGGTCGTTTAGGCTGGAGGCTTTTTTTTCAACCATTCACCCCGCCGGCAGCAGCTGGCTTTCCTGTTTTGAACATTACCCTCGACAAAAACGACGAGCAGCTGACCGGGCTGCTGACCGTGCACCTGACCGAAGCCGACTACGCGCCCACCGTCGAAAAGCAGATTAAGGAATACAGCAAGCGCGCTCAGTTGAAGGGGTTCCGCCCCGGCATGGTGCCCATGGGCATGGTGCGCAAGATGTACGGCAAAGGCATTCTGGCTGAGGAAATCAACAAAATGCTGGGCAAAGCGGTGGACTCCTACATCAAGGACAACAAAATCAACCTGCTGGGCGAGCCCCTGCCCGTGCCGAGCAACGTGGATTTCGATACCGATAAGGACTTCAGCTTCCAGTTTGAGCTGGGCTTGCTGCCCGACTTCCAGCTGCCGGCTGAACTGACCGCCGAGCTGCACAAGGTGAGCCTCGACGACGAGACGCTGGCCCAAACCAACGAGCAGATTGCCCGCCAGTACGGCGAGACGACCAACCCCGACGAGTCGGAAGCTGGCGACTACCTGTTTGGTAAATTCAAGAAGGCCGGCGAGGAAGGCGAAGGCCGCACCGTGTTGCTGCCCATCAGCAAAGTGACGGGCGACCAGGCCCAGTTCATCGGCAAGAAGGCTGGCGACGTGATTACGTTCGACCTGCAGGCGGCTTTCGGCAACGACGCGGCTTCGATTTCGAACTTCACCGGCCTGAGCAAAAAAGAAGCTGAAGAAGCCACTGGCGACTACGAGTTCAGCGTGGAGAAGGTGAACCGCACGGCGGCGCCCGAGATGAACCAGGAGCTGTTCGACAAAGTGTTTGGCCCCGAGGCGGTTTCTTCGCAAGAGGAGTTTGATGCCAAGGTGCGCGAGACCATTCAGCAGAACTACGACCGCGAGGCCGAGGGCTCACTGAACAACCGCATTGTGCAGCAGTTGGTGGAAAACACCGAAATCAAAGTACCCACGGAGTTCTTCAAGAAGTGGCTGGTGCGCGCCAACGAGGGCAAACTGACGCCCGAGACGGTGGAAGAGCACTACAGCGACTACGAGAAGGAGCTGAAGTGGAGCATGATTCGCAACAAGGTGGTGGAAGAAGCCGGCCTGAAAGTGAGCAACGACGAGATTGTGGAGCGTACCCTTGACAAAATCATGGGCCAGTTCAACATGCCGAACATGCCCGACGAGATGCGCGAGTCGATGCGTCAGTACGCCGACCAGTACCTCAAGCAAGAGAACGGCAAGAACTACGTGAACGAGTACGAGGCCATTCTGGCAGAGAAAGTGCTGGAAAACCTGCGCGGCAAAGTTGTTGTTACGGACAAGCCCGTAACGGCCGAAGAATTCCGGACCCTGCACAGCTAAACCCTGCGCGGTTCGATTTTGGAAAAGCCCTTACGGTGACGTAGGGGCTTTTTTGTTGGGGTTCCGACAACATTCCTTTACTTCGCCCGTCTTAGAACCATCACCCGCGCAAGCACAAGCCGGCGCCACATTTCAACCAAATGCTGAATAAACAAGAGTTTCGCAAGTTTGCGGTGAAGCACCAGGGCCTCAGCGGCCTGGGTGTGGACCAGTACATCCAACACGTGGAAGGCCAGACGCGCGGCGGCCTCATTCTGCCCACGGGCATGACCCGCTCGGTGATTGAGGAGCGCCCCACGCGCTTCGCCGAAATTGACGTGTTTTCGCGCCTCATCATGGACCGGATTGTGTTCCTGGGTACGGCCGTGGACGACTACATCGCCAACATCCTGACGGCCCAAATGCTGTTCCTGGAGTCGGCTGATGCCAAGAAAGACATCCTGCTGTATATCAACTCGCCCGGCGGCTCGGTGTATGCCGGTCTGGGTATCTACGACACCATGCAGTACGTGAACCCCGACGTGGCCACCATCTGCACCGGCCTGGCCGCTTCGATGGGCGCTGTGTTGCTGGCTGGTGGTGCTGCCAACAAACGCTCGGCCCTCCCCCACGCCCGGGTGATGATTCACCAGCCTTCGGGCGGCGCGCAAGGCCAGTCGACGGACATTGAAATCACGGCCCGCGAAATCCTGAAGCTGAAGAAGGAATTGTATGACATTCTGGCGCAGCACACCGGCAAAACCTACCAGGAAATCTACGACAACTCGGAGCGTGACTACTGGATGCGTGCCGATGAGGCCAAAGAGTACGGCCTGATTGACGAGGTGCTGGAGAAGAAAAAAGCGTAATTTCCGGTTTTTGCGGATTAGACGGATTTCACAGATTCGTTTAGCTACAAAGAAGCCCCTGCTAACTGAGCAGGGGCTTTTTTTTGTGCGTGGCTACCCACCGTTGAGGAAACAGTGAGGGCGTTGTTTTGCTGCTATGGGCGGCATGTACGGGAACCGGTGGATAAGCATCCGGTGGAGGTATGGTGAAGCCTTTTGGCGGCGTGGGGAGTGGAGCCCAACCTGACCCGAGCATAAGTTAAGGCTTGTATATTACGAAGTTGATGGAGTAGCCCGTCAGGTTAGGATTTACGCTGGGCCCGTAGTAATAAACGGAGCCGTACCGGATTTCGCTATCGGTTGCGGTGGTCACTTTCACGTCGAACGCCCCGGGGGGAGCATTGTAGAGGATGGAAGCCACCGGCGCGCTGGTATCGCCGCTTTGGTAGTGGTCGTTGCCGATGGCAGCGATTATCACGAGGCCGCTTGCGCCGGTGGTAGACAGGTCGCTGGAAGTGAAGGTGATGCGCGGGAAGCCGGAAAGCGGGCTGCTGGCCACCGTCCAGTTGGCGGTGCCGGCGGTTTTCGTGTATCCGTAAGTGGGGTTGGACAGGTTGCCCGCCACGAGCGTGGCAGCAATGCGCCCGTAGGCCACGGGCAGCATGTTGCTGGCCCCGCCGGTGCTCGTGGTGAGCACCCGGCCCTGGTTCGTGACGCTGGCCTGAACGCCTGTTCCGTTGGAGACGGTCAGCGCGTTTCTGCCGGCGTTGCCGCTGTTGGCAACGTCGACCGTGGCGCTACTGCCCGAATTGTCGAAGGTGGCAGCCGGCGCATTGGCCCGCGTGGCCTGCACCGCCAGCGCGGCACCCGAGCCGGCGGAAGTAACCGCCACCGCGCTGGCGATGTTGTTGGCGTTGCTTTGGTTGAAAAAGGCGGTCTGGCCCAAGCTGCTGTTTTGCACTTCCAGGGCGTTGGCCGTGCTGGTGCTGTTTGTCTGGTTGAAGTAACCGGCGCGGCCCGTGCCGCTGGCTCCGCCGTACACGCCGGAAGCGCCCCCCGAAGCGGTGCCGATGACACCGTATCCGTTGTTGCCGGAGGCGATGCCGCTCACCCCGTAGCCACTGCTGCCAGTGGCCTCGCCGCGCACACCGTAGCCACTGGCGGTTGTGCCCAGCACGCCGATGCCCGAACTATTGGTGCTGGTGCCCTCCACACCGGCCACGCCGCCGGTGTTGCCAGCCGCCGTCACCCCGTACACACCGCTGTTGCTGGTGCTGCTGCCCTGTGCGCCGTAGCTGCTGCTGCTGGTGCCGTATACGCCCACGCCGCTGGTGCTGATGCCGTTCACGCCGTACACGTTGGTGGCCACACCCTGCACCCCAATTCCGCCGCTCGTCACCACGCCGCGCACGCCGTAGCCGCTGGCGGAGTTGCCCAATACCCCCACCCCGTCGGCGCCAAAGCCGCCGGAGCCCACCACGCCCGCCACACTTCTGGAGTTTGCCTGAGTGCTTCCGTACACGCCGGCCCCGTTGGTGCTGCTGCCCAACACGCCGTAGCCGTCGGTGGCCATGCCGCGCACGCCAAAACCGCTCGCCGTAATGCCCAGCACGCCACTGCCCACACTCCCGCCGCTTTGGTCCAGCCCGCGCACGCCGGCTGCGTCGCCGTTGGCGCCGCTGGTAATAACGCCCTCCACGCCGCTGCCGTCGGCAGCAGCGGCCTGCTTCACGCCCCGGATGGCGGGCTGGCCCGAAGTAGCTGTGTTCACCGCGCGCAGGGCGGGGCCGTCGCCGACGGTGCTGATGTAAGCGGCCGTGGAGTCGTTGGCCGCGTTGGTGTTGGTGAGTTCGGCAATGCGGCCCAGGTCGGCGCCCGCTTTCTGGGCCTGGAGCGACACGCCGGTGGTACTGCGGCCGTACAGGGCGGCGCCGCTGCTGGAGGCGCCGCTCACGCCGCGGCTGTCGGTGGAAATGCCGGCCACGCCGTAGCCGTTGGTGCCCGAGGCAGTGCCGCGCACGCCGTAGCCGCTCACGGTGGTGCCCAGTACCCCGATGCCCGAGCCGCTGGTGGCGTTGGTGTTGTTGCCCTGCACGGCCGCGGCAGTCGTGGCGCTGGTGGTGCCGCTCAGGGCTTGCCCCGCGCCGGTGTTGCCCACGGCGAAGGCGGTGCCTCCGGTGTTGGCAGTACCGCTATAGGGCAAAGAAAGGCCACCGCTGGCCGCATCGAGGTAGACCCATCCGCCGGTGCCGGCGTAGTACCAAAACCCAGTCTGGGGGCCGCCGCTGGCTGTACCGTCGGTTTGATATACCATCAGGCCCTGCGGCGGATTGGTGATGCCGGTGCGCTGAGCGGCCGTCAGGCGCGGGATGAGCAGGCCCTTGTCCGTGGCCCGGATGTCGAGGGCGGACTTGGCGTCGGGCGTGGTGGTGCCCACGCCTACTTGCGCTTGGGCGGTAATGGACGAGCAGGCCAGCAAGGCAGCTGCGAGGTATAAATGCTTCATGGCAAATAATAAATAGGGCGTGACCCGGTGACTTTGGAAAGCTAGCAGTGGCCCACGGGCTTACATTTTCACCAATTCGACGCGGCGGTTTTTGGCCTTGCCGGCATCGGTGGCGTTGTCGGCCAGGGGTTTGGTCTGGCCGAAGCCGGCGGCTTTGAGGCGGTCGGCGGCGATGCCCTGGGCGGTGAGGTTGGCCACCACAGTGCGGGCGCGGGCCTCGCTGAGTTGCTGGTTGTGGGGGGCGGTGCCGGCGTTGTCGGTGTGGCCTTCGACGCTCAGCTTCAGGTCGGGATTTTGCGACAGCAGGCTGATAATTTGAGCGATGTTGGCCTGGGCGTCGGGCTTGAGGGTGGCCTGGTCGGTGTCGAAGTTGAGGTAGAGGGCCACGTGGCCGGTGGCGTCGAGGGCCTTTTTCATCTCGGCGGCGGGCAGCACGGAGGCTTGCATGGGCAGGGCCTTTTTCTCCACCACGGTCAGCCAGTAGCCGGCCGGGTCGTCGTAGCGCTGGTACACCTCCACCCAGATTTCGCGGTCGGGGGTTCGGGCCATGTATACGCCGGCCTTCTCACTGGCCCACATGCCGTAGCGGCCGCGGTGCCGCTCCTCGTCCATTTTCAGCTTGGAGTCCTTGAATTTCTCCATGTTGCCCTCCCACACCGTCACGCCGCCCAGGTCGTGCACCAGCTTCTCGTAGGTTTTCTCCACCTGAAAGAACGAGGCCCCTTTGCCCAGCGCCTCAAACGTGGTGAGGCGCCCCTCAACAGGAATGAGCTTGACGCCGTCGAAAAACTCGTAGCGGTCAAAAGCCACATCCTTAAACAAGCCGTTGAACTTGTCGTGGCTGATTTCGGGGTCCTTGACAGTGCCCTTGTGGTAGCCATCAAGCAGCGAGAAATAAGGCCAGGCTCCCAGCTTGGGCGCGGCGACGGGCACCGAAGCCGGGTCGAAACCGGCCGGGGCCGCCGGGGCGTGGGCAGTATCGGCGGGCGCCGGGGGGGCGGGCGCGGCGGACTCAGCAGGCTTGGCAGCCACCGTCGCTACGGGGGTGGCTGGGGCTTTGTGGGCTACTTCGGCAGTGGTGTCTTTGCGGGACGAGCAGGCTAGCGCGCTGAGGACCAGGGCCAGCAACGGAATACGAAGAAGTTGCATGATGTAGGTGTTGAAAAAGCGAATTGGCATTTAGCGGCGGGCGCTGATTTCGGACGTGCGGGCCGACTCCTGGGCGGCGCCCAGCGCCGAGAGGGAGTAGATGTAGAGCGTGCCGGGCTTGGCGGTTTGGTCGACGTAGCGCGTCTGGGCCGGCGTGAGGGTGGCCAGGCGCAGCGGCTTAGCTTCCTGGCGGGCGCGGCGGTAGAGAGCGTAGCCTTTGGGCACGGCCACAGCGGGGTGCGTCCAACTCAGCTCCAGGCCGGCGGGCACGGGGCGGGCATTCATGCGTGAGGGCGGCAGCAGCGGCGCGGCCGGCACCCGCACCGTGGCCACCGGCGACCAAGCGCTTTCGTTGTCCAGTGCATCCACAGCGGCTACGGCGTACTGGTATGCCTCGCCGGGCTGGCCTTCGTCTTCGTAAGAAGCGCCGCGCACAGCGTTGCCAGTTAGTAGCTTGAAGCCAGCTTTGCCAGCGGTTTCAGGCGCGGCCGGGCGGCGGTAGAGGTGGTAAGCCACCACGGCGGCATCGCGGCGGGCGGCATCGTCCCAGCTCAGGCGCAGGGCGGTGCCGTCGGCGTAGGCTTGCAGGCCCAAGGGGGCCACTACCGTCATCGCGCGCTGGGGCTGCACAGCTACGGGCTCTGAAAAGGGGCTGGCCTGGTTGTTCTTGTTCACGGCCTGCACCACGTAGGTGTACTGGCGGCGGCCGTTGGCGGCGGTGGTATCAAGAAAGGTGGTGGTGTTGCCGTGCAAGGCTGGCGAAACCACCACCAGCGAGTCCTGCCGCGAGGTGCCCCGGTACACGAAGTAGGCATCGTGGTTGAGGTCGGGCGCGGCGGGCTGCCAGCGCAGGCGCACGTGGCGACCTTCGGGCTCGCCGCTGAGGGCTACCGGGGCCAGCGGCGACCGGCCGTTGGTAGGCCGGTGCGCCGCCATGGCCGTGCCCGAGGCTACGTCGGGCGTGCGGCCACCCAGCAGCAGAGCGCGCAGGCGGTAGTGGTAGGCCACGTTGGGCAGCAAGCGGGTGTCGAGGTAGCCGGTGGCGGTGGCGGGCACAGTGTCGAGGCGCACGTAGCTGCCGCGGGCGTCGCGCGAGCGTTGGATTTCGATGCCGGCCCAGTAGCCCTTGGCTGGCAGCGTGGGCCAGGCCAGGGCGATGCCGGCGGCCGTGTCGCGGGCCGAAACGCCGCTTACCAGGGCCGTGCGGCGCGGGTCGACGGACAGGGCGTAGGTGGTGTCGGAGGCCGGGCCGGGGTTGCCCACGAAGTCGAGGGGCTGCAGGTAGTAGCGGTAGAGGCTTTCGGGCCGCACCCGCTCGTCGAAGTTGAAGTACAGCGAGTCGCGCTCCCGGCTGGCCAGCACACGGTCGGCGGCCAGGCTAAAGCCCCGCTCGCCCGGCCCCTGCCGCCACACCCGGCCGTACACGGTGGTGAGCGGGTCGGAAGCGGGCTGGGCGCGGGCCACCCAGCGCACGGTCATCACCGAATCGAGGCCGCGCACGTAGCTGGCGCGGGGCCGTGGCAGCGGCGAGAGCCGGCCCATTTCCACGGTTTTCTCGAAAAACTTGCCCTCGGCCGCCTTGTTCAGCTCGGCGGTGGCATAAATGGGCTGCACCCGGTAGGCGTAGCGCGTACCAGGCTTGGCATCTTTAGCCGAGGCATCCAGAAACGCCGTGCCCAGGGCCTGGCGGAAGGGCATGTCGAGGGCTTGCAGGCCGTAGTCGCGCACGTTGGGGTGGGCCTGAATGAAGGCCCAGGCCGCCTCATCGGAAGTCAGCCTCTGAGTGGCTTTCAGCGCGTCGATGGCCTGCGGGCCAGCAATGGTACGGAAGTCGGCCAGGGTAGCGGCTTCCCGAATCTGACCGATTTCCTTATAGCTGTTGCTGCCGGCATCGGCCCGGAAGACGCGGGCGCCCACCAGGCGGCCTGAGGGCTTGTCGGGGTTCAACGCTGAGCCGCTGATGACCACCCACACGCCTTCGGGCGCGGGGTAGATGGGCGGCTCGGGCTGGGGGCCTTTGCGGGGCGCGGGCTGAGCTTGGGCCTGGGCGACAACTGGCAAGGCCAGCGCGGTTATTAGAAGGAGGAATAGCTTTTTCATGGTGAGATGCAGAAAGGTGGATGGGCGCGGATGTGGCGTCTCACCCCCTGACCCCCTCTCCCAAAGGAGAGGGGGCACCGGTTTGGCTCTGACGGAATTTGCAGCTTTCGTCAGGTTCCCTATCCTAGGGAGAAGGGCTGCCCCGGCGGGGTCCCGTGAGGTTTAGGCATCCGGCGAAGTCAGGGATTACAAATCCAGCCCCACGTCCACGGCGCCGGTTTTCGACTTGTAGCTCATGGTGATGCCGGGATGCACGCACACCTTGCCGCCCACGGGGATGGGGCACACGTCGCAGGCATCGGCGAAGGGGATGGGCCAGCAGGGGTCGAAGCAGCCGCCCCAGCAGATTTTGTTGGCGCAAGCCGCGCTGCAGTCGCCAAACCAGGCGGTGAGGTGGGCGCCGGCCTTGCCGTCGAAATTCCAGCCCTCGGCATTATTGTAGCCGCCGTGCACGGCGTACTCGGCGCCTACGTCGGCCCCGGCAATGCTCTTGCCGGCGATGCTGATATCGGCCCCGCCGCCCCAGCCGCTGGCGATGCCCAGGCCGTAGGCATTGCTCTTGAAGTTGGCATCCAGGTTCACGCTGGCGCTGTTGTAGAACCACACTTTGCCGCTGGCGATGTCGGCAAAGCTGCGGCTCCAGGCATTTTCCTTGGTGCGGCCAAAGAAGGTGCTGCCCAGCAGGTGGGCGCCATTCACGGTGTTGCCGTTGGTGAGGTAGGCGGGGTTGATGAACTGGGTGTAGGCCGCGTGCTCGGGGTGCTTGTCACGATTCATGTTCCAAGCCGTCAGCACGTTGGCGTTCACGTCGAGCAGGCCCAGCATCTTGGCATTGGCGTACACGCCCATCATCCAGTAGGTGTCGTACTGCCGGCCGCTGATGACCACCTTGGCGCCGGCCGTGGCTGTGCTCACCAGGGGCACGGGGCTGTAGTTGGCCTTGATTTCGACGGCTGCCAGCTGGTTGGGGAAGTCGAGCAGCAGGCTGGCGTTGGCGAATTTCTGGGTGGCTACCGTCAGGTTGGCCGTGCCGCTGATGACCGGGCCACTGGCCACCGTCACGCTCAGCGGGTTCAGGGCCAGGCCGGCGTCGCCGCCCAGGCCGATGATGCCGCTCATCGTCACGGAAGTCACCTTCTTGTACTTGTACTCGAACCCGCCGCCGAGGCCGGTGAGCAGCACGCCCGGCCCCACGGGAATGGGCGGGGTGCTGGCCAGTAGGTAAGTGCTGAACTGCGTGTCGCCCGCCACCTTCTGGTACTTGAAACTGGCATCGGCCTTGAGGGCGCCCACCACGTTGAAGCCCAGCTGGCCGGCAAAGCCGCTGTTCAAAAACTCAATCTTGCCGCCCAGCTCGCCGATGCCGGCCAACGGGAAGTGCAGACCAATTTTGTTGACCGAGGGCGACTTGCCGGGGCGGTATTTGATGCCGCCGGCCTCGGCCTTCACCAGAGGCAGGTCGAGCTGCACGCCGCCGCCCACGTCGATGCCCAGCTCGCCGATGGTGTTGAACTTGAGGGTGGTGAGCTTGAGCGTAGCGATGCCGGCGAAGCTTACATCATAATCAAGGGGTACTTCGGCCGAGAATTTGCCCGCCGAGGTCACAGCGAAGCTCTTAATAGTCAGCTCCTTTTTCAGTAGCTCCAGGCTGGTCACGGCTCCGCCCGAGAGGATGTAGGCCCCGCCGCCGGGCTCTTGCCCAAAGCTGATGGGCGAGCCCGCCACCGGCTTGAACTTGGCCAGCTTCAGCACGTCGAGCCCGCCGCTGGGCAGCGTGAACGAGCCGCCGTAGAGCATGCTGGCCCCAATGGTGAGCTTGCTGAACGTCACCTCCGAAGGCGCCGAGCCGGGCACGGCCAGCTTGAGCTTGCCGCCCAGGCTGAAGCCCTGCTCCGACAGCGCCCCCGACGAGAGCGTGAGCCCCCACGGTCCCAGAGACACGCTGGGCGCCGGGCTAAAGCTGAGGTCGGCCTTCTTGATTTCGCCGCTGGTGGAGAGCCAGAGCTCGGGCATGCCTACTTTGGTGGTGCCCAGGCCGGGAATGCCGCTCAGCTGCACGTCGCCGCTCAGGTGCAGGCCGTCGGTGCCCACGCTGCTTTTTTGCAGGTCGATGGTGGCCTTGAAGCCGTAGAGCGTGAGGCTAGCCGAGCTGCCGGCCGCCCGCAGGCGCAGGCTGGTGGGCAGGGTGGGCGTGCCGGCCACCAGCACCGGCAGGTCGGGCACCGGGCCGGTGCCGGCCACGTCGCTCAAGTATTGCGTGGTGCCGGCCGGGAAGGCCCAGCCCAGGGCGCCGTTCAGCGGACCGAAGTCGATTTCGGGCTGGCCCACCAGCTTGCCCAGGCCAGGGTTGTCGGCCAGCATCAGCACGCGCAGGCCGGTGGCCGCTTTCAGGCGGATGGGCAGGAATTTGAAGGCTTTGAGGGACAGTTCGGGCGCGTCGGTTTGCACGAAGGTCTGGCCCTTGGGCCGTAGCACACCCGACTTATCGAGCCGCACCGCCACTTTGGTGAAGGCCAGCGTGGCACCCGGCGCGGCCTCGAACACGGGGTTGCCAGGCAAGCTCACAAAGGCACCGGTGAGGGTGGTGTCGGCCTCCATTTTCAGCCCACCTTCCTTGATTTCAATAGGAAAGCCCAGCAGCTTGTCGATGGCAAAACCTGCGCCGGTGAGGGCGAAATCGAGGGTGGCATTGGCGCCGGCTGCGAATTCCTGGGTTTTGCTTTGGCCCACGAGGCCCGACTTAGTGGCTTCGAGCGTCCATTGGCCGGCGGGCACGCCCACCAACTCGTAGGTGCCGGCGGTGCTGGTGGTGGCTTCCAGCTCGGGGCGGCCCTGCACGCGGATTTTGGCACCGGCCACGGCCGTACCGCCGCTCGTGACGCTGCCGCCCACGCGGGTGCCGGGGGCCAGCCGCACGCTCAAGCGAGTGGTGTCGCCGTTGGAGGCCACGGTCACGTCGGTCAGGCTGGGCACGTAGGCCACGGCGCTGCCGGCGGCCCCGGCCACCCGCACCGTCACGGGCCCGCCCGGCGCTTTGCCGAAGAAGGCCCGGCCACTGGCATTGGCGGTGGCGCTCAAGGCCGGCGAGGCATCCATAAAGCTCACCTCAGCGTTGGCCAGCGGCTTTTTTGAAGCGGAATCGAGCACCGTCACCAGCAGGCGGCCCACCGATTTGGTGAGAGTGATGAGGCCTAAGTCTTGCCCCTCTCCTACCGGCACGCCCTTTCCTACGCCCGCGCCCTGCAATAAGTCAACGTAGCTGTTGGTGAGGTCGGCGCTCAGGCCCGGCATGGGGTTGTACTGCGTGCCGATGCTTGCCGTGACGGGCACGGTGCTGGCCGCGTTGCCTCCTTTGTTTTTGTCTTTTTTGCCGTTGCCCGAGTTGCCCGAGCCGCTGCTGCTGCTCAGGTTGCCCGGCTGCATGCTTGGGAAGCCTTGTACAACGCCGGACAAGCCCACGGCGGCCTGCTGGAGGCCTTCGGGCGTACTCACATCGTAGGTGCCGGCGCCCTTGCTTTTCTTGCCGGATTTGGTTTTGCCGTCGCCCTCCACAAATACGGGCACCTTGCGGGGCTGGTAGCCAAGCTTGGTCACGAGCAACGTATCGGGGCCGGACTGGTGCAGGGCCAGGAAGCGGCCTTGGTCGTCGGCAGTGAAGGGGGCGCCGCCCGAACGCCATTGCAAGGCGGCTGCGGCCACGCCGGAGCCTCCCTCGTCGCTCACCACGCGGCCAGCCAGCGGATACTGGGTAGCGTCAATCAGGATGGGGTCGCGGTTGACGATGCCGGCCGGGCCGGTTTTCAGCAGCTTGAGGTGTTTTTCCTCGTAGTTCGAAGCCACGCCGGTGCCGGTTACGAGCAGGGTCCATTCCTGCATGCTACTGCCTTTCAGGGCAATGCTGAAATGGCCTTTGGCGTCGGTTTCGGTGCTGAGCTGCTGGTCGGGCTTACTCATGGGCCCGCGGTAGAGGCGCACGGTAGCGCCCTGCAGAGGGCTGTTGTCCTGCTTGCGCAGCACGCGGCCCTGCACCACCGGCGGCATGGGCGTCAGGGTGTAGCTTTTGGTCACGGTGAGCACGCCGTCGCTGGCGGGGCCGGCGGGCGGCTGCACCTTCAAGGTCGTAATCGACATCTGGTAGCCCTCGCCGGTGATGCGGACGATGTACTCGTCGTCGACCGAGCCCACGTTGGCCAGCAGGCGCGTGAAATCAGCGCCAATGCTGGGCACCTCAGTTATCTTGGTCAGGTTCACGAAGAAGTCCTCGGCGGGGCGCTTGCCCTCGGGCAATTGACCCTCGGGACGAGCGTAGGCGCTGTTGACGTACCAGTTAGTAGGGCGCAGCAGCTCTACTTTCACGCCCTTGGTGATGGGGTTCTTGCCATCGGTCAGCTGCACTTTCAGGCGGTAGGAATTGGCCATGCAAGCCACGTCGCCGAGGTCGTATTCGCCGTTTTTGGGCTCGGGCACGGCGAAGGGCACCGGCTCGGAGTAGAAGCGCGGGTTGTCGACTTCGACCCGAATGGCCGTAATGGTTTTCGTTTTGGAGCCCGTCAGCACGGCCAGGCCGCCGGCCTCGTCGAACTGGCCGGGATTCATGTAGCTGATGCTGAACTCGCCGTTGGCATTGGTGGTGCCCAGGCCCAGCACCACGCTTTTAGTGGCGTTCAGGGTTTTGTCGGAATAGCCGGGCTGGTTGGGGGCAATAGGCTTATAATCAAATACCAGCCGCACCTTGGTTTTGCTTAGCGGGTAGCGCTGGCTGCCCATAAACTGGGGCATCTGCTGTTTCAAGGCCGCGCCGATTTGTCCCAGCTGCCCGGGCGTGCTGTAGCTGCCCGAAGCGCCGCCAAAACCCGCACCTAGCGTGACGCCGCCGCCCAGCACCGAGGCCACGCCGCTTGCCGAGCCGCCATTGTTCAAAGCATTCTGCGGGTTAGGGATGGTGGCCGACAGCAACCCGCCGCTAGAGCTACCGCCCGAACCGCCACTGTTGCCGCCGCTACCCGAGCTACTTCCTGAGCCACCGCCGAAAGTTCCAAACGTGCTGTTGCCTACGCCCCCACCGCTGAAGCTGCCAGTGCTACTTCCGCTGCTCGAACTGCTGCCGAGGATACCGCCAACACTGCCATTACCTCCGCTTGGCGTGTTGCCCGTACCCGTCGGGCCATGGCTGCCCGCCTTGGCGTGGGTGGCGCCGCCAGCCAGAATGCCGGCCCCGCCCGGCCCGTAGCTGGGGTCGGCCAGCACGGTGGCCACAGCGCCGTTGGTTTCATCGAAAACGGCCGTGGGCGTCGTCGTGGCCCAGGACGGCCCTGACTTTTCCTCACTGGCGCGGAAGCCCCACACCAGCCGGCCCTTGATGGTAGTCATCGGCAGCGTCGTTTTTACGTCGCCGGGCTTTACGGTTTTCACCGGTTTGGTGGGGGTGCTGGCGGTGGCGGGGGCGCCGGCCGGCACCGTGCCGTACACAAATGTCTGCACCTCCGAGCGGCCGTTGTTGCGGAACACCGTGCGGTTGCGCGTGTCGCGGGCCGTCACGGCGAAGGCGTAGCGCCGGCCCTGAATCAGGGCCGGCTCGCCGGGGCCGTAGAGCAGCACAGTGGCCCCGCTCACGGTGCGCTCGAACAGAGGCGGCACGGTGCCGGCCAGGAAGGCGTCGTTGGGGTTGCGGCGCGAGTCCGACATTTCCACGATGCGCAGCTCGTACTCCGTGGTGACGGGCGCGCCTGCCGGCCGGCTCCAGGTAAACACAATGTTCTGCGGGGCGTTGGGCCGGATGTTCTCATCGGCCAGCGGCCGGATGATGTAGGGCGCCTCCAAACTGCGCAGCGCGAAAGGCCGCGAGCAGCCCACCGGCGCCTCGGCCGACAGCAGCCGGCCTGTGGCGTAGTCCATCGCCTTCACACAAATGGTATAGGTGCCCTCGGGCAGCCCGTTGCCGCGCACGATTTCCTGCACCGTCACCCCGGTGTAAGTCAGCATGTTCTCATCAAACAGCTGGCCCAACTCGTCGGCGTCGAGCTGCCGGGTTTGCAGGGCGGCCAGGTTCACTGGGCGGGGCGAACGGGCGTCGGGCCGGGTGCGGGCGCTTACGCCGTTGTCGCCCGTGATGGAGCCGGCCAGCTGCAAGCTCACCGCCTGCCGGCTGGTGTTACTGAGCGTGACGAGCAGGCGGTTGGGCTGGTCGGCGTAGTCGCTCAGGTGCGTCGAGTACGGCGGCAGCGGCACCACCGTCACGCGCACCACCGGCGTCTGGGCCCGGGCGCCCACGGCCAGGAGCAGCAGCGGCAGCAGCCAGAGCAGCCCGCGGAAGTTGAGGAGTCGTGGTTTCATATAGTGAAAGGGTTAGGGATTTTGCAGAAGGTGTTAGCGGCACTAGCGTGGGGCCTCCCCCCCCCGGCCCCCTCTCCCAAAGGAGAGGGGGAGCCAAGCGTTTTTTTAAGTAGAAGTATGTCCGGTGCCCCCTCCTCCTTCGGAGAAGGTGCTGGTGCAGGCGAACCGTCAAAACGTGAAGCCGTAGCCGATTTCGGCGCGGGTTTCGGCGTAGCGGGGGCTGATGGGGGTGTCGCGGTTGGGCTGGTGGGCGGTGTAGGCGGCGTCGAGGCGGAGGCTGTGGTGCTGGCCGGCGCGGTAGATGGTGCGCAGGCCCGCCCCCGTGATGCGGCCGGGCTCGCCGAAGCGGCGCGCTGCCAGCCAGGAGCCACGTAGGCCCACGCGCAAGGCGTCGAGCTTCAGGAAAGGCCGGTCGGCCGAGAGCTGCAGGCCCTGGTTGAGGTCGACGCCCTGCATGAGGTCCAGTTCGGTGTAGTTGTAGGTGGCGCCCAGGGTCAGGCGCGGGGCCACCAGCGTGAGCTGGTAGTTGAGGAAGGCGTTGAGGGCCGTGAACTCGCCCAGCTTGTCGAGCACGTTGCGGCCCAGGGCGCGCAGCGTCGAGCGGTCCACGCTCAGCAGCACGGCGTGGCCGTAGTGCTCGCCCATCAGCACGTAGCGCGGCGCGATGGAGAAGCTTTGGGTGGTTTGGGCTAGCCGGAAGGAGTCGGCCACCTGCACGGCGCCGGCCTGCTGCTGGTCGGTGGTGAAGTTGCTGTAATTGAAATCGACCCCGAACCGCTCCGTAAAATCAGCCGAAGCCGAAGCGGCGCCGATGACCCGCTTGCTGGTGAGCTGCTTCTGGCCGCGCAGGTTGTCCTGCTGCACGCCGAAGCTGCCGCTGAGCCGCAGCTTCTGCTTGAACAGCGCAAAGCTGGGCGACACGGTGAGATTGGCCACATCGTCCTGAAAGAAGTAGGCGCCCATGCTCTGGTAGCCGGGCGAGATGCGGCGGTAGCGCACCTTCAGGCCGCGGCCGTTTTTCCAGTAGCCGGCGCCGGCCTGCCAGGCCGTGTAGGCCTCCGTCGAGCCATTCAGGTCGATGAGGCGGCCCAAGGTGTTATCAACGGCGCTGGGCAGGGTGCTTTCGCCCAGCACCAAGCGGCTGCCCAGGCGGCGCGTAAACAAGCTCACGGCCGCGTCGCCGTCGATAAACCAATACTTGTTTTTGCCAAAGCCCAGGCGCGTGCCCACGCCCAGGGCCAGGTTTTCGGCGGGCTGCACCAGGGTGCCGTTGGGGCCGGCGGCCAGGCGGTCTTGCCGGCTCACGCTGCTGCTGTCGTCGCGGCCCTTCACAAGGGTGAAGTCGATGAAGGACTTATCGACGGTGCCCACGCCCAGCCGCGCGGCAAAGCCCCGGCGCGAAAACGCAAACGGCGCCGTGAGGCCCGTGGTGGCATCCACGGCCGTGGCGCGGGCAAAGCGGCCCACCATCAGGCCGAAGTGGAACTTGCCGGGGTTCAGTTCCAGGCCGGCGCCCAGCATGGTGTGGCCCGCCAGCGTGAAGGGCGACCACGTGAGGTTGCGGTAGCCCAGGTGCGCCGTAGCCCATTTATAAGTCGGGCTCAGGCCAAACTGGTTGAAGGGCTGGCGCACGGCGCGGTCCTGCTCGCTCAGCACGAATTCCAGCGGCACCGCCACGCCGTAGATGTTGAGCGTGGGGCGCCCACTCAGCACGTAGCTCACCGGCTTGCGCCGGGCCGTGATGCTGCCCGAGTAGCCGTAGAGCACGGTGCGCAGGTCGAGGGTGCCGGTCAGCGTCACGGGCTTCTGCTGGCCCAGGGTGGCCAGGTCCTGGGCCCGGGCGGCGGGGCTGCCGGCTACCAGGGCGACCAGCAGCAAGAGTAGCAGGTGTTTCATAGTCGGTTGCAGAAAAAAGAAAGTTGGCCGCGGCTGCCCAGCTCAGCCGCTGGTTATCAGCACGAAGACGATGCAAAGCAAGCCCCGCGCCCCGCCCAAGCGCGTTCGTTTTTGCCGCAAAAGCATTTGTTTTTGTGCCCGGTCGTGTGCGTTTGTTGCAAATGCGTGCGCGTTTGCGCGGGGTACATTTGCGGCACTGTTTTGATTAAGCCAGTGGCGCGGGGCACAGTCCCGCGCCGGCCATTGGCGGGCTTTATATCCGCAGCTAATAGGCAGTCTCTTAGTGAAACTTGTGGATGCTGAAGCTGCCATTGGTCACGGTTTGGGTGCCGCTGCCGTTGCCCAGGGGCACGGCCCCGGCCGTGAAGGAGAAGGTGCCGCTGAGTTTTTGGGCGTTTTTGTCGAATTCCGTAACCGTGACGGTGCCGTTGCTGGCGGTGGGGCCGTAGAGGGTGCTGTAGGTCGCCCCAGATTTGTTGTCGGCCCCGTTCAGGGTGATGGAACCGATGGAATAGTCGTCGAGCACCGAGCCTTTGCGCAGGTCGTACACGCCCTTGCCTTTGGCGTTGATGCCCAGCAGCGGTATCGACAAGACGTTATTAAGGTCTTTGGAACCGGCGACGATGAAAATTTTGTCGCCCGGGTCCACGATGGCGCCCGCCGTGTAGGAGTCGGTGTAGGTGACGCCGTTGTGCGTCCAGGTCACGGTGCCGTCGCCGGTCGGCGTGGCGTCGTCATCAGTTGAATCCTTTTTGCAGGCCGACAGGCCGAGGGCCGCGCCGCAGAGCAGCAACAGGGAGTAGCGGGTGAGAAAAGGGAGCGTTTTCATGGTCAATGAGGATTGGAAAGAAGGAATAATTTGGAGACGGCCCAGGCTCTGATTGGCAGTATTGCCCTGGTCAACAATGCGTTATTTGGGCGTGTAGTTGATTTGATACTGCACCGTGTTCACGTTCTGCCAATTCACGCTGCTGCTGCCGGCCATGATGAGTGCCAGCTCGAAGTCGGCCCCGGAAGCACTGGTGAGCACTTTCTGAATAGCGGCCTTGTCGAAGCTGCGGCCGATGGACAGCTTTTGGCCGGTGAGCTCAAACACCTTGCGGGTTTGCGCGGCGCTGCTGCCGTCTTTCAGCACCAGTTCTGAGTCGTTGTTCTGGAGCAGCCAGGTGCCGGGGCCTGTCGAGCCGTCGCTGTACGTCACCACCGATTTGCCATCGGTATTGAACTTGTACCCAATTTGGTTGGAAGAACCAATGGCTGCGGTATTGCTCTGGGCATCAACGGCCAGGGTCGTGCTGTTCCCCTTCCAGGTAACGGCCGTGAGCAAGGCCGTTTTGGAGGGCGCGGGGGCGTCTTCTTTGTCTTTTTTGCAACTGACGGCCACGGCTAGCAAGGTGGGCAGGAGCAGGTAGCGAAAAGTTTTCATGGGCAAAAGGGAAATGTGAAAAGGATGGGTTGAGATGAAATCAGGCAGCGAAAGCCGGCCTAGCGGGCGGCCTGGGCCACGGGGGCCGGGGCGGCCGGGCGGGTGGCCTGCTCCAAGGCGGCCAGGCGGCTTTCGAGGGTGGTTTGGCCGGTTTGCAGGGCTTGCAGCTGCTGGCGGAGGGCGGCGTTTTCGGCCTTCAGGGCGTCGTTTTGCTTGGCCAGCTCCTGCACGCCCACCAGGGCCACGCCGGCCGGGTCGATGGAGCTGATGCTGGTGTTGTTGACGCCGAGGTGGAAGAGGCGGTAGAAGTCCTGGGCCATGGGGCCGAGGTGGGTTTCGCCCTTCGTGCCTTTGTAGGCCCAGCGCGAGAGGGGCAGCTGGCGGATGAGGCCCAGCACCTGGGTGCCCTCCACGGGCTGGATGTTTTCCTTGAGGTTGACGTCGGAGGCGTTGGTCCAGGCGCCGCCGGTGCTCAGGTAGGCGCCGTTGCCGTTGCTTCCGCTGCTGCCCACTTGCAAGGCCACGTTGGCGCCGCTGACGCCGGTGCGGCCAAACACCCAGCGGTTGACGAAAGTGTTGCCGAAGGCCATTGTGTTATAGTCGCCCACTACAGCCCCCGAGCCGATGGCCGCGGCGTTGCTGATGCCGACGGCGCTCACATCGGTGCCGTAGCCGAGCAGCGTCACGTCATTGCCGGTTCGGAGTGTGTTGCCCGCCAGGTAGCCCAGGAAGGTGTTGTCCTGGCCCGTGGTGGCATTGGGGGCCACTTGCCAACCCAGGTAGCAGTTGCCGTCGCCGGTGGTGTTGCTGCGGGCGGCCCCCCAGCCAGCAAAAAGGTTGGCCGCGCCCCGGTTGTTCTGGCCGGCCTGGTAGCCCACAGCCACTAGGGCGTTGGCGGTGTTGGCCTGGCCGGCCTGGTAGCCCAATAGGGTCACGCTGCCGGCGGCCGTGCTGGGCGACCCGCTACCGCTGATGCCGGCCCCGGCCTGGTAGCCCAGCGCCACGTTGTTGCTGCCGGTGGCGCCCTCGCCGGCCTGGCGGCCCACGTACACGCTGGCCGTTCCATTCACGTTATACAGCGCGGCCTCGCTGCCCACGAAGGTGTTGTCGTCGGCCTTGTTGCTGTAGCCGGCGTTGAAGCCCACCACGGTGTTGTCTTCGTTGGTGATGGCGTCGCGGTTGGCGGTGCTGCCCACGGCCACGTTGCGCCGGCCGGTGGTGTTGTAGAGGCCGGCCCCGTCGCCCACGTACACATTGCCGCCGCCGGTGGTAGTGGTGAGGCCGGCCTGCGCCCCCACAAAGGTGTTGTAGCCGGCCGTGGTGCTGGCAGCCCCGGCGTTGTAGCCCAGCAGTGTCACGTTGTTGGCGTTCCGGAAATTCTGGCCGGTGTGGTAGCCCACGGCCGTGTTGCTGCTGCCGCTGCCGGTGCCGTCGCTCTGGCCGGCCGCGATGCCCACGTAGGTGTTGTAGGCACCGGTGTTTTTCTGGCCGGCCTGGTAGCCCACGGCCACCAGGCCGTCGCCGGTGTTGGCCTGGCCGGCCTGGGTGCCCACCAGCGTCACGTTGTCGGTGCTCACCGTCACGGTGTAGTTGGGGCTGCCCTGGCCAGCCTGGAAGCCCAGGCTCACGTTGCCGTCGCCGCGGAGCTGCTTGCCGGCCTCGGCGCCCACGCTCAGGTTGCCGTCGCCGGTGTCGTTTTTCTGACCGGTGAGGTAGCCCAACTGCACGTTGTTGTCGCCGGTCGTGTTGGCCGCGCCCGCGTTGCAGCCGGCCAGGTAGTTGCGGCTGCCGCTGGTGTTAGCGGTGCCCGCTTGGTAGCCCTCAAACTGGTTGTAGATGCCGTTGGTTGACAATTTTCCGGCCTCATAGCCCACGAAGTGGTTGCCGCCGGCTATGGTCACGTTGGAACCCGCGTTAAACCCAATGAACAAGTTGGCGCCGCCCGTCGTGTTCCTCAACCCTGCATACGGCCCGATGAACAGGTTGGAAGGCCCCGTGGTGTTGGCGTAGCCCGCGTTGTAGCCCATAAACTGGCTGAAATTGGTGTTGTTGCTGTAGCCGGCTTGGTGGCCCAGCAGCAAGTTGAAGCTGCCCGTGGTGTTGCCGTAGCCGGCTTGGTAGCCTTCCATCTGGTTAGAGGCGCCGGTGGTGTTGGCGGTGCCGGCTTGGTAGCCTACCAAATGGTTGCCCCCCGCCGTGGTATTGGCAGTGCCGGCCTGGTAGCCGCTGAATAAGTTGTTGATGCCCGTGGTGTTGCTCTCGCCGCTTTGGTAGCCATCGAACTGGTTGCGGGTGCCCGTGGTATTGCCAAAACCGGCCTGGTTGCCCACAAACTGGTTCTGGTTGCCCGTGGTGTTGTGAAACCCGCTGAGGTAGCCGTCGAAGTGGTTTTCGGTGCCCGTGGTGTTGAGGTTCCCGCTGGCAGTACCCATGAATTGGTTCTGTGCGCCCGTGGTGTTGTTGTAGCCCGCCTGGAAGCCGCTGAAATAGTTGTAGCTGCCGCTGGTGTTGTTCAGTCCGCTCTGCCTGCCCAGAAAAAGGTTGTTGGTACCGGTGTTGGCGTTGCCGGCCAGGTAGCCCAGAAAAAGGTTGTTGTTGGTGTTCTGGCCCAGGTTTAAGCCCCCATCAGCCCGCACGCCCACGCCCACGGTAGTCCCTATGCTGGCCCCCGTGCCCACCAAGCCATTGCCCTGCAAGTTCAGGGCTTGCGAGGCGATGTGGTTGCCCAAGTTGTCGCCAGCAGCCGTCGGGCTCAGGAACACCCAGGCGGCAGGGGCGCCGGCGTAGTACCAGAAGCCGGTTTGGGCGCCGCCGCTGGTGGTGCCGTCGGTCTGGTATACCATCAAGCCCTGTGGCGGCGATGTAATGGCAGTCCGCTGAGCCGCCGTGAGGCGCGGAATGAGCACGCCTGTGCCATTGCTCGGGCTTTGGATATCGAGGGCTGCCTTGGCATCGGGCGTAGCCGTACCGATGCCAATTTGGGCCGTGGCCCGGTGCGCGACGGCACTCAGGAAAAGAAAAACGACGGTGCGAAAAGCCTTTTTCATGACGAAATGCAACAGGATGAGTGCCAAGGGCCGCAGGCCGGCCTAGAATTTGGCAGCGAGGCCCACTTTGAGGTAAGTCTGGTCGTAGCCCAGTTCGGCAAAGGTCCCGATGCTTTCGGTGAAGAAGTAGCGTCCGCCCACGAAGAGGCCCAGGGCAAACTCGTTGCCGCTGGCCGAGCCAAGCGAGCCGTAGATGCTGCTGCCCGAAAACGAAACCCCGGCGTGCCGCACGCCCATGCCCAGGCCGCCATAGGCATCAAACTTCTCATTCACCGGGTAGTGAAACGTGCCGCGCGCCATCACCACGATGTCGGTATACTTCCACTTATCGCCCCCGCCGAGGTCGTAGCTCGCGCCCTGGTAGCCCACAATGCCGCCCACGCCCAGCACGCCCGGCCCCAGCGGCATAATGCCCCGCTCATACGACAGGCTCAGTGCCGGCGTCACCGACGAGCTGCCGCCAAAAAAGCCGCCGCCGTAGCTGTAGCGGCTGCCCACGCCCACACCCAGGTTCACCGCGCTGGTGCCCACGCCAAAGGCCCCGGTCCCGGCAGTGGCCGCAGCTGGAGCGGGTGCGGGCGTCGGAGCAGGCGCGGGGGCCGGGGCGGGCTGGGTGGCCACGCGTGGAGCAGGTGCCGGTTTGGGTGCGGGCTTGGCGGCAGGTTTGGCCGCTGGCTTGGCGGCGGTTTTGGGCGCCGGCTTGGCCGCGGGCTTGGCGGCGGGCCAGTCCGTGGTTTTGGAGGTGGGCTTGGCGGCCTGGGCCAGCGCATCGGCAAATGGCAACGCCGAAAGGCAGCCGGCGGCAAACAGGAAGCGGAAAGAAGTAGTCATTTTTTAACAGAAAAGTGAGAGATGAATCATGTGAAATGCGCCCCGCACTAGTGGGGCGGCGCGGCCCGCGTCAGGCCCCAGGTGGTGAGCCAGGGCGCGCCGGGCCCCGCCGGGCACTGCCCCGTGAGCTGGAAGCCCAGCCGCTGGTAAAAGGGCAGCTGCTCGGGCACCTGGGTTTCGGCGTAGCAGGCGGTGGGCGCGCTGGCTTGGGTCAGAATCAGGGTGGCTTGCAGCAGCCGGCGCCCCAGGCCCCGCCCGCGGTGGCTGGGCCGAACGGCCAGGGCCAGCAGGTAGTGGTAGCCGGGGCGAGCCATGCTTTGGTGCCGCAGCCAGGCCGTGGCGGCCAGGTACTGCCGCACCCGCCCCCAGCTGCGCCAGTCCAGGCGCCAGAGCGCGGCGGGCAGCAGCCCCACCCGCAGCAGCTGCCACCAGCTGGCCGCCAATTGGCCCGGGCCCAGCCATACCGCCAGGGCCGTGCGCTCGGCGTTGGCATACACGCGGCCATAGCGCAGCCCAAAGCGCAGCAGCCGGCTCAGCAGCCAGGCTTTTTGCGCCGCCGCGGCAGGCCCGCTGCAGCAGTGGCGCAGCACGGGGTGGTCGGCGCAGGCATCGGCCAGCAAGGCTGTGGCCCAGCCGAGGTCGGCAACCCCCAGGCGATAAGCCGGCGGAGTAAGGGTGGGAACCATAAGCGTGGTTGAAATGAAACGGCTAATAGGCGTTGAAAATCAGGCACAAGCCAAAGCCCGGCCGGCTACTCGCGCACCAGCTTCAGCACCTGGCTGGTGCCGGCGGTGGTGACGCGCAGCAGGTACACGCCGCTGCTCAGCGCCCTCGTTTCAGCCCCGAGTACTTCCTCGCTCACGCGGTCGGTGGTTCGGAATTCGGCCAGCCGGCGGCCGGCGGCATCGGTGAGCGTGGCCGTGAGGGGTCCGGCAAAAGGCTGCTCAATGCGAATGTGCGGCCCCGACCCCGCCGACGGGTTGGGCCAGGCGCTGACGAGCAGGGCCGTAGTGCTTTCCACCGCCACCGCGCGCACCGACGAAAACAAGGCTGTGCCATCCGCATCCACCTGCCGCAGGCGGTAGTAGAGCGTGGGCACGCCGTACTGCGCCACTTTGGCATCTACGAGCTGATAGTCATGCACCTGCGTGCTGCTACCCTGCCCGGCCACCCGCCCGACGCGCTCAAACAGCAGGCCGTCGAGGCTGCGCTCCACGTCGAAGTAGGCGTTGTTTTTCTCCGACGCCGTGCGCCAGTCCAGGCGGGCATCGGGCCCCTGCCGGCGGGCGGTGAATTCTACCAACTCCACCGGCAGCGGCGTGTTGAGGTCGGATATGGTGAAGCGGCCGACTACGTCTTCGGTGTTGGCCGCCGCCGGGCTATACTGCCGCGGGCTGGTGGCCGACACGTCGGTAGTGGGGCCGGCCGCCCGCTGCCAGATGGCATAGGGCGCGTCGCTCCGCCAGGGCGTGGCCTGCGCCATGTTGCGGCCGTTGTCGAGCGCGCCCAGCCAGCTGAAGTGCATCTTGCGCTTGGGGTTGCCGTTGGCCGAAGACGCCACCTCCCAATACACGGCCACCGAGGCATTGCCATTCACGGTGGTAACGCCCGCCGGACCGGTCACGCGCGTCAGCGTGATGTTGCCCACGTTGCCGCCACCCGCCGGCATGCTCAGGCCCAGAAAAGGCCCGAAGGCGCCGCCGCCCACGCTGCGCGCGGCCATGGTCACGGGCCCCACCAGGCGGGCGCTGTTGGTTTCCAAAGGGTCGGGGGCGGTGGGCAGCAGCACCAGTGGGGTGGCCGTGGCAATGGTCACGAGGCCGTTGGTGAGGGTGAGGATGCCGGCCAGCGTGGCGTTCAGGTTCAAGGTCACGCCGGCAGGGTTGCTCACCGTCAGGTTCTGCAGGGGCAAAGGACTGGAGCCGCTTAAGGTTTGCTGGGCTGTGCCGTTGGCGCGGAGCAGGGCCGCGGCGGCCGTGGGCGTGGTCACGGTGCCGTTGTTGGTCAGGTTGCCGCCCACTTCCAGCTGGCCCTCGTTGGTGAGGGTGGTGCCGGCACCCACGTTCAGGTAGCCGGGCGAAGTCACCGTGCCACCGGGTCCTATATATAAGGTTGATGAGCCCGTGAGCGACACCTGAGCATGCACAGCTACTAGCGGCAAGCCGGCCAGCAGGCTCACGGGCAACAGCAAAAAGTAGATATTTTTCATGGCACGGACCGGGGTTGGAGGAGTGGCTGATTGACAGTGTCAAAGCAAGTCCATCACCTTCCCGAACCCCGTTCGGCTGCGTTGCAAATGCGTTGGTGGCCGTTGCACCGCTTTGGCATTTGTTGCAAATGCATTCGCAATCGTGCCAAGGCCTTAAAATCCTCCCAGAAAATCCACAAAAAACCCGGTGAGCGAGGTGCCGCACCGGGTTGCTGTTGGGGGATATTTGGGTGAGTTTCGTCGTCGCGTCAAGCGCACGCAAAGCCTGTCGTGTCCTTCGTGAAGGCATGGGGCCTTTCCGGTCCTACTCCTCGCCTGCCTGCCGCGCTGCCGCACTGGGCGGGTAGCCGAACTGCCGCGAAAACGCCGTGGAGAAAGCGGCCGGGCTGCCAAAGCCCACCTGGTACGACACCTCCGCCACCGTGCCCACCCGCACCTGTAGCAAGGCGTGCGCCCGCTGCAGGCGCGTGCCCCGGATGTACTCGCCCGGCGACTGCCCCGTGAGGGCCTTAAGCTTGCGGTGCACCTGCGTGCGGCTCATGCCAATGTCCTGCCCCATCTCATCCACGCCAAACGTTTCGTCGCCTAAGTGCTGCAACACCGATTCGTTCACCCGGCGCAAAAACTCCTGGTCGAGCGAGGGCAGCCCGGCCACGGCTGCCGCGTGCTCGGCCGCGTCTACGCCACGCACCGGGCGCGCTGCCGGAGCGGTGGTGGCCGGAGCGGTGGTGGCCGGCGCCGCTTTGGGCACTTCGGTGGGCGCGGCTTCGGGCTGGGTGGCGGTGGCGAAATGGGTGCGCACCCGCTGACGCAAAGCCAGCAGGTTGCGCACCTGGGCGCGCAGCTCGCGCGGGTTGAAGGGCTTGGCCAGGAAGGCATCAGCGCCGGTTTCGAGCCCCTCGAGCTTGGCGTCGGGCTCCGACTTGGCCGTGAGCAGCACCACCGGAATGTGGCTGGTCACGGGGTTGGTTTTGAGCTGTTCGCATACCTGGTAGCCATTCAGGCCGGGCATCATCACGTCGCTTACTACTAAGTCGGGCACTTCGGCCTGGGCCAGGGCCACGCCGGCCCGGCCATCGGGGGCCAGCAGCACGCGGTAGCCGGCCGGCGCCAGCGTGGCCCGCACAAACTCGCGCACCTCGTCGTTGTCTTCAATCACCAGCACCACTTCGGCCTCGGCCTGGGGCGGCGTTGGCTCTTCTGTTAACTCCTCAGCAGCAGCGGGCGCCGGAGCCGGAGTACTGGTAGAGGCCCCGCCCAGCGTCACGGCCACAGGCCGCAGCCCCCGCGGCAGGTGCACCGTGAAGACGGCGCCGACACCGGGCTCGCTGCTCACCACCACGGTGCCGCCGTGCAGGGCCGTGAGCTCGCGCACCAACGCCAGGCCAATGCCCGTGCCGGTGCGCAGGTGTTCGGCGGCGGGGTTGCTAGCCTGGTAAAAACGGTCGAACAGGTGCGGCAGGTCTTCGGCGGCAATGCCGGGGCCGCTGTCGCGCACCTCAATGGCCACGCCCCCGACGGGCGTGGTAGCCGAAGGCGGCGTTTCGGCCACCGTCACGGTTACGGAACCACCGGCCGGGGTGAAACGCAAAGCGTTGGCCAACAGATTAGTCAGAATTTCTTCGAGCTTGCTGGCATCGAACACCAACGGCAGCGGGCCGGGCGGCGTGTGGCAGGTCAGCGTGATTTGACGGCTGTCGGCCAGCGAGGAAAAAGAGGCCACCAGCTGGCGCACCGTCGCGGCCGCATCGCCGGAGGTGGGCAGCAGGCGTAGGGCACCGGCTTCGAGCTTGCTCAGGTCGAGCAGCTGGTTGATGAGGCTGAGGAGCTTGCGGGCATTGCGCAGCACCAGGCCGCCCTGCCGGCGCACGGCCGGGTCGGTGGGCTCGGTGGCCAGCACCTCGGCCGGCCCCAGGATGAGGGTGAGCGGGGTGCGCAGCTCGTGGCTGACGTTGGTGAAGAAATCGGTTTTCACCCGGTCCATCTCCTGCAGGTGGGCCAGGGCCTGGTGTTCGAGCCGGCGGTTGGCGCGGTCGCGCTCACGGGCTTTGGTATAGGCCCGCACCCCGTAGAGCACCAAACCAAACCCGCTGGCGTATAACACATAAGCCCACCACGTGCGCCACCACGGCGGCCGAATGCTGAACGAAAACCGCGCCGGCCGGGCGCTCCACACCCCTGCTTCGTTGGCTGCCTTCACCTCGAAGGTGTACTGGCCGGGGCCCAGGTTGGTGTAGGTGGCCGACGTGGCCGTGAGCGGCCCGGCCCAGTCGTCCTCAAACCCCAGCAGGCGGTACCGGTAGCGCACCTGGTCGGGGTTGGTGAGGCTGGCGCCGATGTAGTCGAAGGTAAGGTAGTTGAGCCGCGCGGGCAGTTCCATGCCGGGCGCGGCCGTGGTGTCTTTCAGGAAGATGCGCAGGCCGGTGAGCTGGGGCACGGGCGTCACGCGGTTGGCATGGGCGCGGGCGGGGTCGTAGTGCATCAGGCCGTTCATGGTGCCCACCCACAGCTGCTTTCCATCTTCCAGATACACCGCGTTCTGGTTGGTTTCCTGGCCCAAAAAGCCCTCGTGCAGGCCGTAGCTCACGGTGCGCTGCTGGCGCGGGTCGAAGCAGTCGAGGCCCCGGTTGGTGCCGGCCCACACCCGCCCGTCGCCGTCGCACTGCACAAAGAAGGGGTTGCTCGATTGCAAGCCGACTTCAGGGCCGAACGCGCGCACTTTTTTAGTGGCGGGCGAATAGCGCAGCACGCCCCGCCCAATGGTGCCCAGCCACAGCTGCCCACTCGGGTCTTCCGAAATGGAGCCCAGGCTTAACGCCCCGGCCTGCCCGTCCAATCGCCGGAATGTGTCGTGCTCAGTGTCAACCTGAATGAGCCCCTGGTCGTCGCTGGCCAGCCACAGCCCGCCCGCCCGGTCCCGAAACACCTGCCAGAAGGCGTCCGAAATCAGCCCATCTTTCTTCGCACTGAGGGCCTTGAACTGCTGAGTGGCGGGGTCAAACACAAAAACCCCGTAGCCGAGCGTGACCAGCCACAGCCGGCCGCGCCGGTCCTCGGCCATGCTCATTACATGGCCGCGGGCCGCGGCCGGCAGTTGGTCAAAATACGTCCAGCGGCCGGTGGCGGGCGCGTAGCGGGCCACTTCGCGGTGGCTGCTCATCCACAAGTCGCCGCGCTGGTCGCGGCAGAGGCTGCGGATGTAGTGGTTGTCGGAGCCGCCGCGCACGGGTATCGGCCGGCTCAGCGCGCGCGGGTCGGCCGCGGCGGGCTGCAGCTCGGCAATGCCGTTGCGGGTGCCTATCCAGTAGCGGCCGTTGCCGATGGGCTGCACGGCCGTCACCTCGTTGTCGGGCAGGCCTTCGGGCTTGCCGTATTGCTGAAACCGCTCATCAGCCGGGTGCTGGGAAATGCCGTCGTCGTACACAAACCAGATGTTGCCTTCCCGGTCTTCCAGCAGGTCGTTGTTCACGTTGCTGTCGAGAAAGCCGCGGCTGGCCCGGCAGCGGAAGCGGCTGGCCCCGGCCGGCAGCTGAGCCAGGCCCGCGGCGGTGGTGGCCCACACGTTGCCGGCGTGGTCCTGCACCACGCGCATGGCCGGGGCCGCGCACAGCCCCTCGGCCGGGCCGTAGCGGCGCACGCGCCAGGGCTGAGCGGCCGTTCCGGCCCCACTCAGGCGCACCAGCCCGTTGGGGGTGGCGCACCAAGTCAGGGTGTCGCTCACGCGCTGCACGTGGTTGATGGCCACATTTTGCACGTCGGGGGGCAGCGCCGGCGCGGAACCGCCGCGCGGGTCGAGCAGCATCAGGCCGACGGCGGTGCCTACCCACACCCGGCCGCCGGGCCCCGGCGCCACGCGTTGCACGGCGCGCGAGGGCAGTCCTTGGGCGGTGCCGTAGTGCGTCACGGTGGTATCGGCAGGGCCGCAGACGAGGCGAAACAGGCCGTCGCCGGGCGTGCCCACCCACACCACCTGGTTGCTGGCGGGCCACACGCAGGCCACGCTGGCCGGAATGCCCAGCCCGCGTGGGCGGCAGCGCCGCACCTGCCCGTCGGGCCGAATGAAGGACACGCCGCCGTAGCTGTGGCCCATCCACAGGGTGCCGTCGGGGGCCGCGGCCACGGCGCGCACATGGTTGTCGGGCAGGCCCTGGGCAGTGGTGCGGGTACGGAATTTCTGGCCGTCGAACACGCACACGCCGCCCTGGGTGCCAGCCCACAGGCGGCCCTGCCCGTCTTGGCAGATGGCGTACACCATGCTCTGCGGCAGGCCGTTGTCGAGGGTGTAGTCGCGCAGGGCCAGGGTTTGGGCCGCGGCCGCGTGGGCGCCAAGCAACCAAACGCTTAGCCCCAGTATCCTCCAGTGCGTGCGTTCCATATCCGACCGGCGTGTTGACGACCTAAGAATTTCACTACAAGGCATTACCTTGCCTATCCTGCAGCTTTAAATCTCTCGCAATATAGAGGCAACCACCTATTCAAACCTTTTGGTGATGGCACCATTTTTCTGGCTGCTGACGTTGGGCGTGTCGTATCTTTGAACTTGCTTGGGCGCAAGCCAGCCCCTCCCACCCTATTCTATTCTCTCTCCGTGGCCGAAATATCCTGTTCCTTTTGCAATAAGAGCAAGCGCGAAGTCGCCGTTATGATTTCGGGCATCAACGCCCACATTTGCGAAAAATGCGTGGGCCAGGCCCAGCACATCCTCGACGAAGAGGCCAAAGCCCAGGACGCCAGCCGCCAGCCCAAGTTCAACCTCATCAAGCCGCGCGCCATCAAGGAGCACCTCGACCAGTACGTGGTGGGCCAGGACGAAGCCAAGCGCGTGATGGCCGTGGCCGTGTACAACCACTACAAGCGCCTGATGCAGAAGCCCTCCGACGACGAGGTGCAGATTGAGAAGTCGAACATCATCATGGTGGGCGAAACCGGCACCGGCAAAACCTTCCTGGCCCGCATGCTGGCCAAAATCCTGCAGGTGCCCTTCTGCATCGCCGACGCTACCGTTCTCACCGAGGCCGGCTACGTGGGCGAAGACGTGGAAAGCATCCTCACCCGCCTGCTGCAAGCCGCCGACTACAACCTCGAAGCCGCCGAGCGCGGCATCGTGTACATCGACGAAATCGACAAGATTGCCCGCAAGAGCGACAACCCCAGCATCACGCGCGACGTGAGCGGCGAGGGCGTGCAACAGGCCCTGCTCAAGCTGCTGGAAGGCACTAACATCAACGTGCCCCCGCAAGGCGGACGCAAGCACCCCGAGCAAAAGATGATTTCGGTGAACACTGAGAACATCCTCTTCATCTGCGGCGGCGCCTTCTCGGGCATCGACCGCATCATCAAGAGCCGCCTGAACACCAAGCCCCTGGGCTTCGCCAAAACCAACCTCGAAGAGCAGGTCGACACGCAGAACTTCCTGCGCTACGTGTCGGCCCAGGACATCAAGAGCTTCGGCCTCATCCCCGAGCTCATTGGCCGCCTGCCCGTGCTCACCCACCTCAACCCCCTGGACAAAGACACGCTGCGCATGATTCTGACCGAGCCCAAAAACTCGCTCGTGCGCCAGTACAAGCGCCTGTTCGGCATGGAAAACATCGAACTCAGCTTCACCGAAGACGCCCTGGAGTACATCGTGGAGAAAGCCGACGAGTACCGCCTCGGCGCGCGCGGCCTGCGCTCCATCTGCGAGAGCATCATGACCGATGCCATGTTCGAAATGCCTTCGGAAGAAGACGCCAGCCACCTGCAAATCAACTTGAGCTACTGCCGTAGCAAGTTCGAGAAGTCGACCCTGCGCCACATGCGGGCGGCGTAGCAGCACTTCACCTTTTAGCCAAAGCAAAAGAGCGGCCCACCTGTGGGCCGCTCTTTTGCTTTGGCTAATATCCCCTGATTTTTAGCCAGGTAATCATTCGTTGGCTGGGACTGATAAAGCGGCCGGCTTTGTTTAGCCGCTTCACCATGTCTTGGTTGTCACAGGAACGAATCAGGAAATAATCATCCGTCAGGACACCGTCGCAAAAGTCCTGCTTGGCTCTCGACCAAGTTGCGAACTCAGTTTGGTCGATGAGCTTTTTGTCTTTAGTGTAAGTCCTGATTTGGAAAAAGTATTCCCGGTCCCCACCCGGTGTGTTGCTCAACACGTTGTCATACATCAGCACCAGCTTGGCAGAAAAGTTTTGCGTCACGATTAGCGAATCGTCATAAACGACATAGTCCCGAGCCCGCCACGTCCATTTTCTTTTTGTTTCCCGGTTGTAGTACTCAGTGGTGTCCATTGCTACCCGGTATTCCGCCGGACTGAGCAACTCCCGGAGCTGACGGGGGTTGGTAATTGGCAATAAGTTAGAATCTTCCACCAAATCCACAAGGCCCCGGTCGGGGCTGCAATCGATGGCAAGCAGATGCCCAGCACTGAAATATGCCCGCACAAGGCAAGCGCTGCAAAATAGCCCTACTCCCCAAAGCACGAGTCCTTTCCTACGCATAGCTTTGATAATAACTCATAAAAAAGCCCGTCAATTGACGGGCTTTTTTATTGAGCTGAAATGAATCAACGCGATTTCTACTCTACCACCACGCGCTGGATGCTGGGCGCGCGGCCCGGCGTCTGCACGCTCAACAGGTAAGTGCCCGAGGCCAGGCCGGCCGTGGGTACCTCGGTGCCGCTGCCGCCGAAGCTACGGGTGCTCACCACCTGGCCCAGCACGTTGTAGAGCGTGAGGGTGGCCGAAGCGGCCGGCACGGCCAGCTTCACGTGCAGGGCGCCTTTGCCCGCCACGGGGTTGGGCCACACGCTGAACTCGCTCTTGGCGGCGTTGGCGGTGGACGAAATCACCGTTACGGTGAACAGCGTGCCGTTGCTGGCGCCGCCGGGCGTGGTCACCACCACGTTGCCGGTGCTGGCGTTGGTGGGCACGGTGAAGGTGATGGTGGTGGCGTTTACCACGACCAGGTTGCTCACGTTCTGACCGTTGATGGTAACGGAAGTAGCGTTGGAGAAGTCCGTACCCGTTACAGTGACCGTGGTGCCCACCGGGCCGCTCACCGGGCTCAGGCTGGTAACAACCGGCGCGGGCGGCACGCAGCTCACATTCAGCGCGAACGCGCCGGTAGCCGTGCCGTAGCCGCCCACCATGACGTAATAGGTGGTGCCCAAGGTCGAGTTGAACGTAACGGCCGATGCAGTCGCACGGGCAGCGCAGTTGGCATCGTCGTTAGAACCCACGCAGATGAAGGTACCGCAGGCACCGCGATACACAAAGAGCTTGGTATCGAACCGGGTGGCCGTCGCGCAAGTCGAAACCGTGATGGCGCGGCCCGTTCCCACAATGCTGTAGAACACCCCGCCGCCGTCGACGGTCTCGCCGCCGCAGCTACCGGTCGGGTCGCTGGCGGTGGTGGCCCCTACGGTGGTACCGGTCACAGTCTGGCCGCAAGTGACGGCAATGGCATCGGCGCAGAGGTCGTTGGCCAGCACGGGCACCGTGAAGACAGTTGTCGAAGTACCGGGGCCGCCCAGAGCGGTTACGCCGATGAAGCCCGTAGTAGCGCCGGCGGGCACCGTCACTGTAATCTGCGTAGCTGAAACGACGGTGAACGTCGTCGCTGCTGTGCCGTTGAACGTCACCTGCGTGGCGCCCGTGAAGTTGGTGCCCGTAATGGTCACCACCGTGCCGGGTCGGCCGAAGGCGGGCGTGAACGAAGTAATGGTCGGCGCCGGAATCACCGTAAATACGGCGGTGGAAGCAGTCGTGCCCGTAGGCGCCGTCAGGCCAATGACGCCGGTAGTGGCACCGGCGGGCACGGTCACGGTAACCTGCGTAGCCGAGTTAACAGTTAAGGTCGTCGCTATCGTGCCGTTGAACGTCACCTGCGTAGCGCCCGTGAAGTTGGTGCCCGTGATGACCACCGTGCTACCCACCGCGCCGCTGGTGGGCGTGAAGCTGGTGATGGTGGGCGGGGCACCCACAATGAACGGCATGGCCGAAGTGGCCGTGCCCACCGGCGTGGTGATGGTGATGGCGCCCGTGGTGGTGCCAGCGGCTACCGTAGCCGTCAGCTGCGTGGCCGAGACCACCGTGAAGTTGGTCGCAGGCGTGCCGTTGAAGCTAACGGCCGTGGCGCCCGTGAAATTGGAACCCAAGATGGTTACCACCGTGCCGGCCAAGCCACCGCCCGGCGTGAAGCTGGTGATGGTAGGCCCTACCGCGGGCGGGGTGATGGTGAAGTTGGCGTTTGAGATGTCGAAGAAGTAGTTGTCGGCGGCTTCCACCATGATGCGCGCTTGGGTTTCGGCGGTAGCGGGGCTGGGAGCCACCACCACGGCCGAGCCGTTGTTGGGCACGTTCGCGGCGAGAACGGTGGGGTACGTCAGGCCGCCGTCGAGGCTGAGGCGGATGTTAACCAGCGTGCAGCTCACGGGGGCGGCCACGGTGTTGGCCACGTCCCAGGTCACGGTTTGGGCGGCGCCGCCAATCCAGCTCACGGCCGTATTGGGGGACTGCACCACGAAGGGGCCGGCCGCGCTGGTAACGCTCAGGCTCACCGTCGGGCTGTAGTCCACGCCGCCGATGGTACCCGCCGGGCCGACGTGCTCGTCGCGGGCCGTGCAGCGGAAGTTCAGCGAGCGGGTCACCGTGGGCAGGCGCTCACCAATAACGGTGGTGTTGTTCACCAGGTCCGTGATGCGCGGAAAGTAGCGGGTACCACTGGTGAGGGGCACAAACGAGCGGAACAGGGGCACGTTTGAATTGGCCACCTGGGCGGCGTTGGGGGCCTGCTGGGGGCCAAGGTCCAGCTCTTCCCACATGTAGGTTAAGGCGTCGTTCTCCGCGTCAGTGGCCGTGGCCGTCAGCTTAAAAGGCGTGCTAATGGGCAGGGTTTTGCCACTGGCGGGGGCCGTTACCACGGGCGCCGTGTTGCCGGTAGCCGAAGCGGTGCTGCAGGTCGTGCCATCAATGAAGGCCCGCATCTCCTGGTAGTTGCCCGTGTGGAAGGTCGGGTCCGAGTGGGGCTGCAGGTCATTGGCCGTGCCGCAGATGCCTGCATAGGCCATAATGGTCGTGCCCGAACCGGGCTCCCAGGCCGTGTTGGCGTTGCGGTTGCCGCCGCCGCAGCTGCCGGCATTGCCATTGAAGGGGTGGTTGCCGCTGAACTGGTGGCCCATTTCGTGAGCCACGTAGTCGATGTCGAAAGCATCGCCCACCGGGCTATTCGAACCGGTCAGCCCACGGGCTTTGCTCGTGCCGCACACCACGCCCAGGCCGGCAACGCCGCCGCCGCCCGTGCCCACCAAGTGGCCGATGTCGTAGTTGGCCGCGCCGATGATGGCGTTGACGTTGGTTTGGTTGGCCGGCAAGTCGCCACTGGTGTTGGCGTAAGGGTCGGTGGTTGCGTCGGTGTATATCAGCGAGCTGTTGTTGGCCACCAGCACCAGGCGCACGGCCAGTTCCTTCTCGTACACGCCCACCACGCGGTTTACGGTCGTGACAATGGCCGCCTGGGCCTGGGCCACCGTGCCCCCGTGGAACGTGGTGTACTCGCCGGTGGCCGCTACGGCCAGGCGGTAAGTGCGCAGCTGCGAACCACTGGCCTGCACCCGGGCGGCGGTGCCGGCCGTGGCGGCCGCTACGCGGGCGGCGCTGGCTTGCAGTTCGGCCTTGGTGGGCTCGAAGCCGCAGGTCATGGCCGGACCGGCGGCCTTGGCCGTCCGGTTCATGTCTGACTTATAGAAAGCCAGGTAGTGGCGCGTGTCGGTGCGCGTCACCGGGTCGATGTAAAAGCTTTTGCCGCCGGCGGCCAGCACCTGGCCGTGGAAGCCCTGCGGCGTCAGGTCAAGCCGCACCGAGGCCGAGGCGTCGTCGAGGCCCACGCCGGCGTAGGTTTTAACATTGGGGTACTGGGCCGCCAGGGCGGGCGCCATCACGGGGGCCTCGCGCACGGCAAAGCGGCCGGTGCTGCCGTTGGGCAGCGGCAGGGCTAGCACCAGCGGCGCGGCGCCCACCTGCGTTTCGGCCGGAGCGGTTGCCAGTGCGGTGCGCAGGCCGGCCACGTTCAGCGTCAGGGCCTGCGAATGGTAGAGCGCGGCCGACAGCGGCGACGCAGCCGCGGCTCCTTTGGCCTCGCCATCAGCCCGGAAGAAGTGCGGCGCGGCCTGCTGCGCCTGCGCCCCCAACGAAAGGCCCAACGACAGCAGCAGCGCGCTGCCAAGGCGACGGAGGCCCTGGCGGCCTGGGGAAGAAATGTCTAGCCGTTGGGTGTCCGGCCGGGACTGGTAACGATAGGTCATCAAAGGAAATTTAGGTGAGGTGGAGACAGTAAATATAACTTCCCTCCCCTGTTTATCCGATGAAAATCGACCAATGGCATCCGATTATCGGTCAGCAAGGGCGATTGAACGCGTTTTTTCTTCTGCGTGGCATAGCCACACCCGGCCCACGTTGCTGGATTAAAGCCAGGCCAAGAACCAAAACAGCCCGTCCTTGCACGGCAAGGACGGGCTGTTTTGGTGGCAGCAAGCGCGCTGCTCCGCTGCTACTTCGAGCGCAGGTATTGCACCATCAGCTCGGCGGTTTTTTTGGCGGCCTGCTGCTGACCGAGCTTTTCGCGCAGCTCGGCGTAGCCGGCCTGGATGCGGGCCTGGTAGTCGGCGTCGTTCAGCATGGTGCGCAGCTCGTCGAGCAGGTTACGGGCGTTGAATTCGCCCTGAATCAGCTCTTTCACCACTTCCCGGCCCGCAATCAGGTTCACCAGGGAGATGTAGGGCACCTTAATCACCATTTTGCCGATGGTATAGCTCAGCAGGCTGGTGCGGTAGCACACAATCTGGGGCACGCCAAACAGGGCGGTTTCGAGGGTGGCCGTGCCGCTCGTGACCAGGGCGGCCGCGGCGTGGCTGAGCAGGTCGAAGGTTTGGTCGAAGACGAACCGGATGCCGTTGCGGTGGAAGTGCTTGTAGTAGTTCGGGTCGAGGTTGGTGACGCCGGCCACCACGAACTGGTACTCCTGAAAGCCCGGCAGGATGGCAATCATCTCGTGCAGCATCTCCTCAATTTCCTGCTTGCGCGAGCCCGGCAGCACGGCAATGATGGGCCGGTTGGGGTCAAGGCGGTTGCGCTCGTGGAAATCAGGCGTGGGCTGGAACTCGGCCACGGCGTCAGCCGTGGGGTTGCCGGTGTAGTCCACCTCGTAGCCGAACTTCTGGTAGAACTCGCGCTCGAAAGGCAGGATGGCGAACATCTTGTCGACGTAGGCCTTCACCTTCTCGACGCGGCCCTGGTTCCAGGCCCAGATTTTGGGCGAGATGTAGTAGAACACCTTGATGCCGTGCTCCTTGGCAAACCGGGCCATGCGCAGGTTAAAACCCGCGTAGTCCACCAGTATCAGCACATCGGGCTTGAAGGTGAGGATGTCCTGCTGGCACTGCTTGAGGTAGCCGCGGAACTTGAGCACGCTGGTAGCAGCCTCCACAAAACCCATGATGGCCAGCTCCTTGTAGTGGCGCACCAGTTCGCCGCCCTCGGCTTCCATCAGGTCGCCGCCCCAGTAGCGGAACTGCGCGGCGGTGTCTTGCAGCTTGAGTTCGCGCATGAGGTGGGCGGCGTGGAAATCGCCCGACCGTTCGCCGGCTATTAAATAATACTTCACTGGAAGAGTGTTGAGTTTTGAATGTTGAGTTTTGAGTTAAGGGTTGACGCGCAGAGGTTGCAGTTGCGTCGGAATGATACCGCCGCTATCCATTCAACATTCAACACTCAACTCTCAACAGTCAAAACTTCTAGCCGCCGTAGTATTCCACGAAGTTGCGCGGCGTTTCGTAGAGTTTTACGCAGTGCAGCTTGGCGGGGGTGATGGCCGGCAGCTCGCGCTCGATGATTTGCCAGAAGGCGATGGCCAGGTTTTCGGTGCTGGCCATCTGGCCGGCCATGAAGGGCACGTCGAGGTTGAGGTTTTTGTGGTCGACCTGCTCGGTGATGTGCGTGCGCAGCAGGTCGGACAGGGCCTTTAGGTCGACCACGAAGCCGGTTTCGGGGTCGGGTTCGCCCTTCACCGTCACGATGAGGTCGTAGTTGTGGCCGTGCCAGTTGGTGTTGGCACAGGGGCCGAACACTTCGCGGTTGCGCTCCTCGCTCCACTTGGGGTTGTAGAGCTTGTGCGCGGCGTTGAAATGTTCCTGGCGGCTGATGTACATCATTCTTCTAAGCTTTTAGCTACTAGCTGATAGCCGTTAGCTTTCTCTGGCTTCCTCTTTGAAAAGAAGCCAACAGCTAACAGCCAATGGCTAATAGCTTAATTATTTTTCCGCAGCAAATATACGAAGAAGGGTACCCCGAACAGGGCCGTGACCAAGCCCACCGGCAGCCCGGCCGGCGGGTAGAGCAGCCGGGCCAGCAGGTCGCAGGCCAGCAAAAAACTGCCGCCCAGCACCGCGCAAAACAGCAGATTGAGCCGGCCCGTGGTGCCCAGCAGGCCGCGCGTGAGGTGCGGCACCAGCAGCCCCACGAAGCCCACCGGCCCGCACAGCGTCACCACGCCCCCCGTGAGGCCCGCCGCCAGCCCCACCAGCAACCAGCGCAGCCGCGCCACGGGCAGGCCCAACGCCGCGGCCCGCTCCTCGCCCAGCAGCAGCAGGTTCAAATCTTTTTGCAGGAAGCCCAGCACGAACAAGCTGATGGCCAGCGCCGCCGCCGGATACGGCAGCACGCTCCACCCGGCCCGCTCGAAACTACCAAACGCCCAGAACACCACGCTGCGCAGGCTGCCCTCGGGCGAGGCCAGGAAGGTGAGCAGGCTGCCCACAGCTGCCGCCAATGCTCCCACCGCCACGCCCGCCAGCAGCAGCGGTGCCGGCATGATGCGCCCGCGCCGGGTGCCCAGCGCCACCACCAGCAACGTGGCACCAAACGCGCCCGCCAGCGCCGCCACCGGCGGCAAATACACGCCCATTACCGTGAGAGAGGGCACCAGCACGTAGGAAGCAATGGCCCCCAGCGAGGCCCCCGAGGCCGTGCCCAATAAATAAGGGTCGGCCAGCGGGTTGGTGACGAGAGTTTGGAGCAGGTAGCCGCTCACGGCGAGGCTGGCGCCGGCCAGCAACGCCAGCAGCAGGCGCGGCAGCCGCAGTTGCACCAGCACCAGCTGGGCAGGGTCGGCGGGGTCGTAGTGCCGGAAGGTGTTCAGGATGAAGCCGTACGACGTGCTGTAGCTGCCCACGCGCAAGCCCAGCACCAGCAAGGCCAGCGTGAGCAGCAGGCCGGTTACCAGCCATAGCAGCGGGCGACGGGCAGACATCAGCGGGTAGCAGCTGACGCCGTGGAAGCCGGTTGCCTCAGCAGCCCCTGCAACTCGCGCACCGACTCGACCACACGCGGGCCCGGCCGCTCCATCAGGTTGCCGGTGATGGCGAAGACGCGGCGGGTTTTATAGGCATTGATGCGCTTCAGCTCAGGGTAATTCTTGAAAAACGTGCTGTCCAGCTTCTCGAAGCTGCCGCCAAGCAGCACGTCGGGGTTCAGCTTGAGGATGTACTCGCGCGTCAGGGCCGGGTAGGGCTGCGGGAAGGTTTCGGTCACGGCGTTTTGGCCGCCGGCGAGGCGGATTTCGTCGGTGAAGAGCGTGTTCTGGCCGTAGCAGTAAATAGGGTCCTGCCAGGTGATGGCCAGCACTTTTGGTGGGTTGGCGGGTTGGTGGGCGGGAGAGTTGACGAGGATTTTCATGCTTTGGCGGAGCGAGTCGGCCACGCGGTGGCCCTGCGCCTCGCGGCCGAGCAGGCGACCCAGCTCTTCCATGCCGGTGAAAACATCTTCCACTTTGCGAAAACGCATGTAGTACACCGGAATGCCCAGGTCCTGCAGGCGCTTGGCGTCATCGACGGAGGTGATGCCTTCGACGGTGAACACCACCTCGGGCTTGAGCGTGACGAGGCGCTCCAGGTCGAGCGGGTAGTTGTTGACGACGGGCTTGCTGAGCACGGCAACGGGGAAATTGTCCTGCGGGCAACGGGCCACGATGGTGGCGGTGTCGGCCACGGCGTAGAGCATTTCGGTCATGCTGGGGGCCAGTGCCAGCACGCGGCGCGGGTGTGCGGGCAGGGTGAGGGCCCGGCCCAGGCCATCGTGCACGGCCACGGGGGCGGCGGGTTTCGAATCGGACTGGCAACTTGCCAGCCACGCCAGCGGTAAAAGCAGCAACAGAAAACGCATGCGGCAAAGGTAGGCGTGCTACCCGGCGCGTGGCACTAGTATCCCGAAGCTCTGCTTCGGTTCGTTGAACAATTCGGACGCGAGCCGAAGCAGGAGCTTCGGGATACTCGTACCACAAGGCCCAGCAGTTTACCTTTGCCCCGTTCCAATTCCCCGCTCCATGATAGTAGTCACCGGCGCGGCCGGCTTCATTGCCAGCTGCCTTGTTTCCCGCCTCAACGCCGCCAATTTCAACGACATTGTGGTGGTGGACAATTTTTCCATCGAGAAGAAGCTGCCCAACATCGAAGGCAAGAAGCTGCGCGAGTACGTGGACCGCGAAACGTTCTTCGACTGGCTCGACGCCAACCACGAGCAGGTGGAATTCATCTTCCACCTCGGCGCCCGCACCGACACCACGGAGATGGACCCGGCCGTGTTTGACCTGCTCAACCTCAACTATTCCAAGCAAATGTGGCGGGCCTGCGTGCAGTACAACCTGCCGCTGGTGTACGCCTCCTCGGCCGCTACTTACGGCGACGGCACCTTGGGCTACACCGATACCGACGAGGCCCTGTTTCCGCTCTACCGCCCGCTGAACCCCTACGGTGACTCGAAAAACGACTTCGACAACTGGGCTCTGCAACAGGAAGAAAAGCCGTATTTCTGGGCCGGGCTGAAGTTTTTCAACGTGTACGGGCCCAACGAATATCACAAGGGCCGCATGGCCTCCGTGATATTTCACGCCTTCCATCAGATTCAGCAGACGGGCTCAATGATGCTGTTTAAGTCGCACCACCCCGACTACACCGACGGCGGCCAGATGCGCGACTTTGTGTACGTGAAGGACGTGGCGGAAGTGTGCTTTTTCCTACTGAACCACCGCACGCACTCCGGCATCTACAACCTGGGTAGCGGCCAGGCCCGCACCTTCCTCGATTTGGCCCTGAATACCTTCCAGGCCCTGGGCCGCACGGCCGACATCCGGTTTAAAGACACGCCCGAGGATATCCGCGACAAGTACCAGTACTTCACCGAGGCCGACATGAGCAAGCTCAAAAGCATCGGCTACGAGCAGCCGTTTACCCGGCTGGAAGACGGCATTCAAGACTACGTGCAGAACTACCTGCTGCCCGGGCGGTACCTGTAGAGACACATATTTGCGTCTCACCGGCGGTGTCGGCTGCCCTGCATTATTCAACGATTGAGACGCAAGCATGCGTCTCTACAATTCGCCCTCCCCGCCCGTGACCCAACCTGCCTTTCCCGTCATTACCGTAGTGGGCGGCGGCTTTGCGGGCACGGCGCTGGTGCTGCAGCTGCGGCAGCAACCGGCGCTGGCGGGGGCCGAAATTCACCTCGTCGAGCCACGCGAAGTGCCGGGCCCCGGCCTGGCCTACACCGCCCGGCGGCCCGAATACCTGCTGAACGTGCGCCCCGGCGGCCTGAGCCTTTACCCCGA
The DNA here is from genome assembly GCF_022811645.1 of Hymenobacter monticola. Taxonomy (NCBI): domain Bacteria; kingdom Pseudomonadati; phylum Bacteroidota; class Cytophagia; order Cytophagales; family Hymenobacteraceae; genus Hymenobacter; species Hymenobacter monticola. The sequence goes on from NZ_CP094534.1 coordinate 5,286,159, forward strand.
CGCGCCCGGACATTTTGCCAACTGGCTGAACACCCAGCCTGAAAGTGCCAGCGGCGCGCCCGAATTTGCTCCACGTGCCACCTACGGCCGCTACCTGCATGAGGAACTGGCCGCCGCTTTGGCTACCGGTCAGTCTGGTTTGCGCTGGCACCGCACCACAGCCCTTACGGCTTCGCTCCTGCCCTCGGGCCAGCGCCATGTGCTGCTGGCCGACGGCACCCAACTCCGCAGCGACTACGTGGTGCTGGCCCTGGGCAACTTCCCGCCCCCGCCCCCGGCCGGGCCCGACCACCGCTACCTGCACCACCCCGGCTACCACGCCGACCCCTGGGCTACCGGCAACCTTCGCCGCATCGGGCCCGACGACTCGGTGCTGCTCATCGGCTCGGGCCTGACGGCGGTGGACGTGCTGCTGGCCCTGCACCACGACGGACACCGCGCCCCCGTAACGGTGGTGGCCCGCCACGGCCGCTGGCCTAGCGCCCACGGCCCGGCGGCGGCCGGCTATTCTAATTTTTACCCCGAGTTGGCCGCCGAAACCACTGTGGCGGGCGTACTGCGCGTTTTCAAGCGGCACCTGCGGGCTGCCGCGGTGCAGGGCATCGACTGGCGGCCCGTGCTCGATGCGTTGCGGCCGGATTTGGGCCGCATCTGGGCGGCGTGGCCGCTAGTGGAGCAGCGCCGTTTTCTGCGGCACCTGGCGGGGGTGTGGGCGGTGGCCCGGCACCGCAGCCCGCCGCAAAATGCGGTTGCTTTAGCCAATCTAACCGCTAATGGCCTGGTACAGCTGCGGGTGGGCTCGGTGCGTGAAATATTGCCCGACGGCGACTTGCTACACGTACGAATAGGCGCGCGAAAGGGCCCCGGCGAGTGGCACACGGCCCAGCACGTGGTATGCTGCGCCGGCCCCCTGCTCGACTACGGCCGCATTGCCGACCCGCTGGTGATGAGCCTGCGCGACAAGGGCCACCTGGCCGCCGACCCGCTCGGCCTGGGCATGCAGACGGACCCGCACGGCGCCCTGCGCGGAGCCGATGGCCGGGTTTCTACCACGCTGTTCACCCTCGGCCCCAGCCGGCGGCCGGCTTATTTTGAATCGACGGCCGTGCCGGAAATTCGGCAGCAAGCGGCCGACCTGGCGCGGGAACTGGCCCGGCGGGTGGAAGGGCGGTAATTCGTGCTTCATCCCGTGCTGACGTTGCGCGCTTTTGATTCAAGCCCAAACGAGCGCAACGAAAAAGCCGCCCCAGATGGAGCGGCTTCTTGAACTGTGGCGGGCAATGAGCTTACGCGGCCAGCGCGGGGTACATGGGCAGCACCGGCGCTTCGGTAGCAGGAAAAGCGGGGCGAATGTCGGCTAGGCGGACAGGCGCCGGGGTGGCTTCGGCGGCGTCGTGGTGGCGCAGGGCGCGCATCAACAGGTAGCGGTATTTCTCGGCGTCGGCCAGGGCTTGCTCGATGGCTTGCACGGCGTCAGCGTGGCTGACCACCGGCTGCAGTTCGCGGCGCGGGCGGCGGGCTTCAAACACATGACCTTTGAGGTATTCGGCGGCAGATTTCATCAGAATAACGGGCCGGCACTTGGTTATCTACGGCTTGCTGTATTAACCAATTAACCGCTTTTTTCATTCCTTAGCAGCCTCTTTCCAGCCATATTATCCTCCTTGCAAATCAATGTTTTACAACAATTTTTCAAGCCAAAATAACTAGCCAATTTTCAGCACGATTTTGCCGAATTGGGCGCCGACCTCCATGCGGCGCAGGGCGGCTTCGCCCTTGGCCAGCGGGAATACTTCGTCGACCACGGGCACAATACTTTTCTCCGTTACCAAAGCCAGCATCGCGTCGAAATCCTCCGGCGAGCCCATGGTGGAACCCAAGATGCTGAGCTGCTTCCAGAAGACTTTGGCGGGCGGCAGGTTGGGGATGTTGCCCAGCGTGCCGCCGTAGAACACGATGCGGCCACCCGGCGCGGCCGCGTCGAGCAGAGGCAGAAATGCCGCCCCGGCGGCGCTGTCGATGATGACGTCGAATGGCCCGCCGGCCTGCTGGATGAGGGTTTTCGCCCAGTTTTCGGCCTTGTAGTTGATGCCGCCTTTGATGCCCAATCCCTTGGCCCGGGCAATTTTCTCGTCCGAGCCGGACGTCACCCACACCTCGGCCCCGCGCGCGGCGCAAAACTGCGCGGCCAGCATCGCCACGCCGCCGCCAATGCCCGTCACCAGCACCCGCTCGCCGGCCTGCACCTGGGCGCGAACAAAGGCAGCGCGGTAGGCCGTGAGGCCGCCCAGCGGCAGCGCCGCGCCTTGCTCGAAGCCGAGATGGGCAGGCAGGGGCCGGACGTACTCGGCGGGCAGGGTGAGGTATTCGGCGAAGGTGCCGGGGTCGGGCATGCCCCGCACCACGAAGTCGCGGGCCTGTACGCGGGGATTGTGGCCCCAACGCAGGCCGGGGTAGAGCAGCACGCGGGCGCCCACGGTCGGAGCATCGCCGGGCACATCGGGGCCGTGGGCGGCTACCTCGCCGGCGCCGTCGGCCCCCAGGGTGCAGGGCAGCCGAATGCCGGCATACTGCCCGGACTGGATGAACACGTCGCGGTGGTTGAGGGCAGCGGCGTGGAGCTTGACCAGGATTTCGCCCGGGCCGGGCGCGGGCGCAGGAATGTCCCGCAGGATGGCGGGCTGGTGAATGGCGTCGAGTTGGAGGGCTTGCATGGGTGGGTTTGGTTTTTGTGGGGGCAATGGTTGTTGGAACGTGCTCAGGGTCTCACGAGTAAAAAAGCGGCCGGCAGCAACAACTTGGCGCTGGGTGAAATGATGCGCTGTGGTGCTTAGAATAGCCAAGGCCCTCACCTAACCTTCCACGCAAGATATCGTTCAGGGCAAGCACCGGGCCGATTACCGCCCGGCAATTTCCTTTCTAACCCATCCAATCCCATGGCCGAAACGCACACCCTCGAAGAAGTACTGAACACGCCGCAAAAGAAGCTGGCCTTCTTCCAGAACCTGGTTTTGGTGGCGGCGGCCGATGGCCAGCTGAGCTCGGAGGAAAGCGACTTTCTGCTGCAAATCGGCAACCGCCTAGGGCTGACGGCCGACGAGGTGATGCCCATTGCCGACAACCTCAGCGTGCTCAGCTTCATCATGCCCGCCGATGGCCTGCAGCGCACGCTGGAGCTGCAAACCCTGGTGCAAATGATGCTGCAGGACGGCCAGCTCGACGCCCGCGAATACGGCCTGTGCCAGGAATACGCCACGCGCATCGGCTACGGCAAGGCCATCCTCGATGACATGGTGAGCCAGCTGGCCGGCGGCGCGCCCAACCCCTACCCCATGCCCCCCACCGTGAGCTAGCCCGGCCGCGGCCTACTCGTGCCTGGCCAAGCCGGCTATGGCCACCGGGCCAGCCACCAGCAGCCCCGTCACCAGGCCGCCGACGTGGGCGGCGTTGTCGATGTTGCCGGTGATACCCGAGAGCAGGTTGCTGAGCACCAGGTACAGCACCAGCCCCAGCATGGCGCGGCGGTCGGACTTGCCCAGCACCAGCCGCTTGCCAATAAGCAGCACCAGCAGCAGGCCGTAGAGGCCGAATATGGCGCCGCTGGCCCCTACCGAGTTCACGCCGTCGGTGTGCCACCACAGGCTGGCCAGCCCGCCGCCCACGCCGCAGGCAAGGTAGCCCAGCAGCAGGCGCACCGGCCCCAGCCGGTCTTCCACCAGCAGACCCAGCAGCCAGAGCGAGAACATATTGAGCAGCAGGTGCGAGAGGCCGGCGTGCACAAACAAGCAGGTGAGTAGCCGCCACGGCTGCCCGTGCAGGGTGAGGTCGGAAATGTTGGAACCCCAAATTACCAGCTGGTGCCCGGTGGGCTGGGAGGCCGACACGCCGCTGAGTACCATCAGCCCGAACACCAGCACGTTGAGGTCGAGCAACAGCGGCGTGGCCCAGAAGCGCCGCGACGGAATGAACAGCCCCCGTAGCAGCTGGCCAAGGAGCTGCGGCCAGGTTTCGGGCTCCTCGGCGGGCGGGGCCGGCGCGGGCGCCGGGGCCTCGGGCAGTAGCTCGCGCCGCTTCAGCTCGGCCACGGCGGCCGCGCCCACGGCGGGCGGGTAGCGGGCCGCGTTCTGGGCCAGGTACAAGAGCTCGGCTTCCGGCTTCTGGGCGAAAAGCTGGGCGGCCAAGGCGGCCGTGGAGCCGGGAGCAGCGGAGGGGGTGGCTTCTTCCATCAAAAACGGCACGCGCAAGGAGCGCGCCAGATGGTTACAACCGGCCACTTTGCCAGGTGTTCGGGGTTGGGTTTTAGGTGTTGGGGAGAACGGTCATCCTGAGCGTAGCGAAAGACTTTCATTACGCAAAAACTATTTGCAGCAAACCGGCCGGTGCGAATGTGATAAAGTCCTTCGCTACGCTCAGAATGACCGTTCTCCCCAACACCTAAAACCCAACACCTAATACCTAAAACTTCGCCGTCAGCACCGTGGCCTTGTAGGGTTTGCCGGTGACGGGCGAGGCGGGCAGCACGTCCTTCAGCCAATCCTGCACGTCGGCTTCGCGGGACACCAATTCTTTATCAGTGAGGAATTTTTTATCGGCCAGCAGGTCGGGAAATTGCTCCAGGATGTGCTGCTGGCTGCTGGCCGCCTCGCGCATGCGGTCATACATGCGGGCCATTTTGGGGCCGAAGCGGTAGCTGTACACGGCGCCTTTGTTGAAATCCGACCAGGTTTGGCGCACCACGGTGGTTTGCTCCGCGAACATGGGGCCGGCCTTCCCAGCGTGGGCCTGGCCGGTGAGGTATTCGGTTTGCATCTCGGCCGTCCAGAAGCGGCGGGCCAGCTCCCGAAACTGGCGCAGGGCCTGCGGGTCTTTCTTTTCGGCGGCCGGCAGGCGGGCCACCAGCTGGTCGGCCACGGCCGAGCCGTTGTAGGTGGGAATGGCCGAAGTGGGCACTTCCACCAGGCGCGGGGGCACGTGGGGCTTGGCCGGCGCGGCCACGGCCTTCACGCCCCCGCCGCGCTGCTTGGAGTAGTAGAAAAAGCCCATGCCCAGCAGCAGCACGGCGGCCAGCGCCAGGTTCAGCCAGTTCACGCTCCGGCCGGCGTTGGCCACGTCGGCGGGCGCGCTAAGGTCCACCTCAGCCGTCTCGGCCGGCGGTGCCACCAGTTGAACGCCCCGGCGGCGCAGCTCGCGCCGGGCCAAGTCAATCAAATCGGGTTGGTAGTACTCGGGGTGCTCGATGAAAAACCGCAGCTCGGCATCGGTTTTTTGGTGGTAGAAATCAGTGGAATAGTCGGACACGGCGGGTTGGAGAAGAAATGCGCTGGCAAGATGGCGACGGGCGGCCAATTTGCCAGCCCAACCGTAGCGCTTCCGGCCCGTACAGCCCTAAAACGGTGCCTTGCGCGCCCAATCGTCTCACTTTCCATCCTTTCAATCCTTTCCGCCATGCCCGCTCCCGAGCAAAACCCCACCGACCCGCGTCCCGACCAAGCCAGCACCGGCGGTCAAACCCCCAGCCAGGGCGTCGACCGTGACCAAAACGCCAGCGGCAACCCCGAGGCCGGCACCGCCGCCGACGGCGCCATTCCCACCAGCACCCAGCAGAACATGGGCGACGGCGCCGGCATCCGCGGCGACTACGGCGACGCCAGCCAAACCAACGGCCTCGAAGGCGGCCCCGATGAAACCGCCGACAACAGCGCCCCCGACCAGCCGAAAACCGACACGGAACTGACGGGCTCGTAAGAAAAACGTCTGTCATCCTGAGTGCCGCGAAGGACCTTTTCACGTCTGAATGCTCAAAGTTCAAACGTGGGAAGGTCCTTCGCGGCGTTTCATACGATGGAAATGACCCGCGCCCCGCGGCCCAATGCCGTAATTTGCGGCTTGTATTGCTGTCGTTGCATGTTGTTGATGTCTCGTTTTCTCGCCGCTGGCCGATTCCTTTTTCTCCTGTTGATGCTGAGCAGCGGCCCGTGGCCGGAGTCGCTTCGTGCTCGAACCACTGCTGAGCCGGCCGAAACGCTGCCCCCACCCAAACGCGAGCTGCGCGCCATGTGGATTGCCACCGTCGAGAACATCGACTGGCCCAACCAGCGCGGCGAAACGCCCGAGCAATACCGCCGCGACTACCGCCGCCTGCTCGACGCCGGCCAGAAAGCCGGACTCAACGCCGTATTCGTGCAAATCCGACCCGCTTCGGATGCCTTCTACAAATCGAACCTGGAGCCTTGGAGCAAATGGCTGACCGGTACCCAGGGCAAGGCCCCGGCCGGCGACGATGACCCCCTGCCCTTCCTCATCACGGAGGCCCACCGGCGTGGCATGGAGTTCCACGCCTGGTTCAACCCCTACCGCGCCAGCATGGACTCGGTGACGCGCCGCCTGGCGCCGAACCACCCATTTCGGCAGCACCCGGAGTGGTTTCTGCGCTTCACAGGCAAGCTCTTGTATAATCCTGGCCTGCCGGAAGTGCGCAATCACATCACCCGCGTGATTCTGGACGTGGTGCGGCGCTACGATATTGACGCCGTGCACTTCGACGACTACTTCTACCCCTACCCCGAGCCCGGCCAGGTGCTGCACGACGAAGCCGCCTTCCGCACCTACAACCCCGACAGCCTGAAGCTGGGCGACTGGCGCCGCCAGAACGTGGACATCCTGATTCGGGATTTGCACGACAGCATTCAGGTAGCCAAGCGCTGGGTGAAGTTCGGCATCTCGCCGTTTGGGGTGTGGATGAACAAGTCGAAGGACTTTCCGCAGGGCTCCGACACGCGCGCCGGGCAGCCCAGCTACTCCAACCTGTACGCCGACACGCGCGGCTGGCTGGAAAAAGGCTGGATTGACTACATCGTACCGCAGCTGTACTGGAGCACCAATTTCCGCCTCTGCCCCTACCCCGTGCTGGTGAAATGGTGGGCCGAAAACAAGTTCGACCGCCACCTCTACATCGGCCACGGCACCTACCGCATGCTGGAAAGCACGCGCTCCGACACCACCTGGCGCAACCCGCGCGAGCTGCCCCGCCAGATTCGCCTCAACCGCAGCTACGAGGGCGAGGTGGCCGGCAGCGTGTTCTTCTCGGCCAAATCGGTGCTGCGCAACCCCTTGCACACCACCGACACCCTCACGCAGGACCTGTTTCGCTACCCCGCCCTGGTGCCCGCCATGCCTTGGAAAGACGACCTGCCGCCCCTGCCCGTAGCCAACCTGCTGCTGCGCCGCACCGGCCCCGCCGTCACGCTAAGCTGGCAAAGTGGCCCGCCCGCCGCCGACGGCGACGCGGCCACTTACTACGTGCTCTACCGCTTCGGCGCCAACGAGCGCAGCACCCCCAACGACCCCAGCCGCATCTTGGCTTTGCCGCGCCCCGCCCCCGGCTTCCCCGCTACCTACACCGATACCACCGCCGTGCCCGGCCAGGCCTACGCATACTACGTCACGGCCGTCGACCGCCTGCACAATGAGAGCCGGCCCATGCGCGTCGTCACCACCGGCCAGGCCGGGCCCGAAATCGCCCAGGGCCAGGCGCCCGGCGGCACCAAGCCGGTGGCGTCAGCGCCAGCACCGACGCCCGCTGTTACCCAACCCGACCCGCGCTTCACCCTGCCCACCGGCGAAAGCCCGGACAAGGCCGCGCCGCTCCTCAAAGTGAAGGTGAAGGAAAAAGAGAAGCCCAAGAAGCGCGGCTTCTTCGGGCGGCTGTTTGGAGGAAAGTAAATGTTAGGGCCTCTCTTCGGGTTTGGCGTGGCTGAGGTCTAGGCGGAATTTGCAGCACGGGAAGAAACCGTAGTTTTCTGCATGAAGCATGAATACATTTGAGAGAACGTATTTATTGCGCTGTGAAATCTATGAAGTTCTTTTCCGCAGTACCCTTGACAGGCTTGCTAGCCCTGTTCTTTCTTGTCTTTCGCCTGCCGACGGCTGCTCAGACTCCCACGTGGCAATCGGCGCAGGCCGTGGCAGTGGCTACGAGAGCGGGCTCGTCGGTGACTGCAATAACCGTCGACGCGGTGGGCAACGTGTACCTAGCTGGAGTTTTTGCCACCACGGTGACCTTGGGCACCACCACGCTCACCAGCTTCGGGAGTGAGGACATATTCGTCGCTAAATTCAATCCGACCAGCAACCAATTTGTGTGGGCTCAAAGCGCCGGTGGCATGGCCCTAGACCAGCCCAACGACATAGTAGTCAGCGGCAATAGTGTGTATGTGGCCGGGATTTTTTACAGCACCACCGCTCGCTTTGGCGCTGTAACGCTGCCTCTTACAGGCACTTCTGGCGGGTTTATAGCCAAGCTTACGGACGCTGGTAACACCAGCAGTTTCACTTGGGTACAGCAGACCAGCGCGAGCTTCACGTCTTTGGTCGTTGCGCTGGCGGTGAGTGGCAGCAGCGTGTACGCGACGGGAAGTTCCGGCGGCGTTTCGGCCAGCTTCGGGGCCATTACCCTGACCTCTGCGGGCGGTTCAGACCTGTTCGTAGCCAAGCTCACGGATGCGGGCAGCACGGGCAGCTTTGTGTGGGTGCAGCAGGCTGGCGGGGCTGGCAGCTTAAATTTAGACCAAGGTAATGCGCTGGCAGTGAGCGGCAGCAACGTGTACGTGTCCGGGAGTTTCAGCGGCGCTTCGGCCAGCTTCGGGCCCATCACCCTGGCTTCTGCAGGGCAGTACGATGCGTTTGTGGCCAAGCTCACGGACGCGGGCAGCGCGGGCAGCTTCGTGTGGGCGCAACGCGCCGGTGGTGCGGGCTTGGATGAGGCCAAGGCCCTGGCCGTGAGTGGTAGCAACGTCTATGTATCCGGAACTTTGGCCAGCGCTACGGCCACTTTCGGGGCTATTACGCTGAATAACGCTGGTTCAAACGACGTCTTTGTGGCCAAGCTCACGGATGCGGGCAGCGCGGGCAATTTTGTCTGGGCGCAACAGGCCGGTGGAACTGGCGACGATTATACCCAAAGCCTAGCCATAAGTGGCAGCAGCCTTTATCTGGCGGGGTATTGCGCAAGCCCCACCATTAGCTTCGGTCCCACTACCCTGACCAATAGGGGGTCTTCAGGTACTTCCGATGTTTTCGTGGCGAAGCTCACGGACACGGGCAGCACGGGCGACTTTGTCTGGGCGCAGCAGGCCGGCGGCGCCGGCAGCGAAGGAGCCAGTGCAGTAGCCCTTAGTGGAGCTACTGTGTACATAACCGGGTCGTTTGGTAGCGCTACGGCCAGCTTTGGCCCTCTCACTCTCACCAATCCAATTCCCAACATCCAAGTCGGCTTTCTGGCATCCCTCAGTGATGCGTCCATTACGGCCACGGCTGCTGGCCAGGCATCGGCCTTAAGCGTGCTCTACCCCAATCCCGCCCATCAGACGGCCACCCTGCACCTGCCGGCCGGCAGCAAGCCTACGTCCCTTACGCTATTCGATGCGCAGGGCCGCTCCATGCGCCGCTACCCCGCGCCAGCCGCTGAAGCCTCCCTCGACTTACGCGGGCTGCCCGCCGGACTCTATTTGCTACGTGGCAGCGGACTGCTACAGCGCTTATTGGTCGAGTAGGGTGTCATCAAGAACGAAAGTCGGAATGCCGGCCACCACAAATACCGGTGCATAGAACTACCAAAGCTGCTTGATGTACGCATCTGCCTGCATAGTCAACACCACAAAAAAAGGACGCCCTCCGAGCCGGAAAGCGTCCTTTTGCTGTTTGCAACAACGGATTTCTACACTGCCTTAATATTTAGGCTCACCACCACATCTGTGGCCGAAGTGCGGTTGATGCCCGTTACCTGCACCACGGCGTACTGGTCGGTGCCGCGCAGCTTGAGGATGATGACGTCGCCCACCACGATGTTGTCAAGCGTGGTGACCTGCGCCGTGCTGGCGGCGTTGTTGTAGGTGTAGCGAAGGCTGTTGAACGTGGCCGCGGTATAGATGGCGGCCGTGGAGCGCACCATGCCCGTGCCCGGGCTGAGCGTACGGAACTGCACGGCGTTGCTGGCCGTGCTGCTAATCACCAGGTCCTTGGTAGCGGCCGGCGCAGCAGCGGCTACGGTGGCAAACGTGGTCAGGTCCAGCGCCGCCAGGTCGCCGCCGGTGGTGCCGGTGTAGGTGAGGGTGCGGGCGCGCACGGCGGCCAGCGGCGTGGTGGCGCTGAGGGTGATGGGCGCCGCCGTGACGGAGCTGGCCCGGAAGTTGGGCGTGCCCAGGTAGCGGCTCTTGGCTTCAAAACGGAACACTACGTCCTGCCCCGCCGTGCCGGTCGGCAGGGTCACGTTCACGTCCAACGGAAAAGCCGCTCCCGACTGCGTGCCGGTGGCAGCTGGCAGGCGCTGGCGGGCAAAGCGCCGCTCGGCTCCGGTACCCACGCGCACGTAGGTCACCAGGCTGTCGAGGTTGTTGAATAGCACTGAATTGGCTGCTGGGGGCGCGGCTGGCAGCTCGGGGTAGGCATTGATGCCGTTTTCATTGAACAGCAGGCTGAAGCGCACCACGTCGCCGGTCACCACCGGCGCATTGGCCGGGGCCGTCACGTTCGTGGCCGACACTACGCGCACCGTGGGCGTGGCCTCAGCTACCCGAATGGAAACGGCGCGGCTTTTGGTCAGCCCGTTCTGGCTCACCACCACGGCCGAGAAGCGCACGCGCGCCTTGTTGGGGGCAGCAGGAATCACCACGCGCACCACCAGCGTATCAACAAACTTGCGACGCGAGTAGGCGGCCTGGGCGGCAGGCAGTGTCTGCACCACAGTCGAATCCGGGGCCGGCTCGATGCGCTGAAAGATGCGGATTTCCTGAATGGGGGCGCTTTGGCCGCTGAACTGCAACTCCAGGGGTACGGTTTCGCCCACGGCGTATTTGGTGGCCGTGCCAAGCGAGTTGCTCAGCAAAGTGGGGTACCGGTCTTCGTCGCTGACGGTGTAGGGCGGGTCGTCGTTTTTGTCGCAGCCGGTGAGCAGCCCGCCCACCAGGGCCAGCAGGGGCACCAGCCGCAAAAAATATCGTTGGGTCATCATGAGGTCAGAAAAATAAACCAGTGAAAAAACAGCAGCCCGGGACTACTGGTCCCACCACACTTTTTGGGTGAAGAACTTGGAGTTGAGGCCGTTGATGCCATCCGGCCCGACCTGGGCCCGCAGATTGGCCGAGTTGTACTGCACCTCGGTGGTGGCGGGCAGCAGGCGGCGCGGAAACTTGCCGCCCGCATCGGAGTTGGCCCCCACGGGGAATACCAGGTTCGGGTAGATGACGGGGCTGAAGTCGTAGCGCCGCATGTCCGTCCACGATTCCGGGTTCAGGAACATGGCGATGTACTTCTGCTGCATGATGGCGCGGGGCACGTTGGGTGCGGCCGACGTGGAGAGGTCGGCCTCGGTCTGGGCCACGGCGCTGCTAGCCAGGTAAGTGTTGATTTGGGCCGTGGTGATGGTGGGGATGGCCGCCGGCACGTCGGGCGAGAGCGGCGTAGTGGTGCCGCCCACCCCAATCTTGGCCATGTGCGCCCGGATGCCTTCGCGGTAAGCCGCCAGCGCCACGCTCTTCTGTCCGTCCAAGAAAGCCGCCTCAGCCTTGATGAACTGCAGCTCGTGGTAAGTGATGACGTCCATGTAGCCCAGCTCGCGGGTGTAGAACGAGCGGTAGAAATCGGTGGGTGTGGTGGTGGGCTGGGGCCCGCCGCCCACGCCGGGGTCGGCGCCGGGGCTGGTGGCGGTGGCCATCACGGGCAGGCGCGGGTCCACCACGCCGGGGTAGGTGGCCCCGTTCAGAAACTTGATGAAGTTGGCGCCGAAGGTGGACGTGCTGAAGTTCAGACGGCCAGCGCCGGCCGAGAAGTAGTTGGTGGTGGGAGTGCCCGAGTTGACGGTGGGCACAAACTGCAGAATGCAGTCATCGGCCGACGTCAGAAAGCCCTTGCTGGCGTATTCCAGCACCTTTTTGGGCTCGTACTTGGCGCCCTTCTTGGTAAGGTGATTGGCCTGCCGCGCCTTCAGCGACCACGCCAGACGAATCCACTTCTGCACGTCGCCGCGGTACAGGATGTCGCCGCTGATGGCGGGCGTGGTGATGTAAAACGGCCGCTTGTTGTCGGAGGCCGGCTTGCTCATTTCCACAATGCCCTCGTCCAGCAGCTGCTGAATGTCGCCGTACAGCTGCTCCTGCGGGTCGTAGGCGGGGGTAAAGTTTTTCTCCCCCTGGAACGCCTCGCGGTAAGGAATGTCGCCGAGCATGTCGGTGGCGTGGCTCAGAATCAGGGCCATCATGATTTTGCCGGCGCCCACGTAGTAGGGCGAGCCCTCGTCCTGGGCCAGCTTTATCATGGGCGGAATGTTGCCGCCCACCAGAAAGTAGGTGTTGTTGAAGGTGGCCGAGCTGTTGGCGTTGGTCAGGAAATACTGGTCGGCCCCGCCGGCGCCGGCGCCGCGGGCGGCCACGTTCTGCGTGAAGAAGGCCACACGCTGCTCCGACCCATACTGAATGGCCAGCCCGTTGCTGATGATGCTGGGCAGCAGAAAGTTCGGGGTGGTTTCGGTGGGACTGTTGGGGTCGGTGTTCTTGTCGAGGAAGCTCTCGCAGCTTGTCAGCGCCGGGCTGGCCAGCGCCAGGCCCAACAGGATTAATAGCTTTTTCATATCATTCGAAGTTGAAAATCAGACAGTAATTGGCTTAGAACGTGGCGCGTAGGGCAATGTCGAGGCCGCGCGTGGCGGGCACCCCGCCGTAGTCGAAGCCGCCCGAGCCGCCGCCGCGCACCCCGGAGCCGGCCGCCGCCACCTCGGGGTCGATGCCCGAGTAGTTGGTGAAAAGCAGCAGGTTGCGGCCGGTCAGGCTCAGCTCCACGCCCTTCACCACGCCCGTGCCGCCGCCCAGCCACGCCTTGGGCAGGCCGTAGCTGAGCGTGACGTAGCGCAGGCGGGCCCAGTTCACGTCTTCCACAAACATGCCGCCGGCCGCGCCCAGCAGGTCGCGGTAGTAGCCCTGGGTGGCTTCCACGGCCCTGGTGTTGGGCACGTAGCTCACGGTGCCGCTGGCCGGGTCGGTCACGGCCACCACGCCTTCAATCACAATGGGCTTGTAGCGGTCCAGGGTCAGTTCGCTCTGGCCCAGGCGGGTGGCGTACTGCGCGTTGCCGTTATACACCACACCGCCCTTGCGGAAATCCCACAGGAAGGTCAGGCCCACGCCTTTATAGGTCAGGGTGTTGGTAATCTGGGTGGTGAAGTCGGGGGCGCGGTCGCCGAGGTAGTTGGTCAGCACGCCGTTCAACGAGGGGTAGCCGCTGGCGTTGATGAGCACCTGCCCGTCGGGGGCGCGCACCAGGTCGGAACCGGTGATGCCCGAGATGGGGCGACCGGGCAGGGCCGAGCCCAGCACGTAGTCGGTCACGCCGGCGTCGGACTGCGACACGATGTCGAGGCCCACCGGCAGCTCGCTGCGGTTGCGGTTGCGGAAGAAGTTGGCCGTCACGTCCCAGGTCAGGCCGTTGGCCTGTTTCACGGGCGTGCCGCTCACGCTCAGCTCCACGCCTTCGTTAATCACCGTGCCGCCATTCAGGTACTGCAGAATGAAGCCCGTGGCCTGGCTCACGCGCGGGGCAATGAGCTGGTCGGTGGTGGTTTGGCGGTACACGGCGCCATCAAAGCGCAGGCGGTTTTTGAGGAATTGCAGGTCCAGGCCCAGCTCGTAGCTGCGGGTTTGCTCGGGCTTGAGGATGGGGTTCGAGCCGTAGAAGCCGTTGCGGAAGCCCCCGCCGATGAACGTGTTGGTGGTCAGGGGCGACACCACACGGTAGGGGCCCGTGTCTTTGCCCACTTGGGCCACCGAGGCGCGCAGCTTGCCGTAGCTCAGCACGGGGTTGGCGTCGAGGTTGAGGGTGCGGGAAAACTCCCAGCCCACCGCCGCCGAGCCGTAGCCGAAGCCTTTGCCGAAAATCTTGTTCTCGTCGGGGCGCGGCAGGGTCGAGGACCGGTCGTAGCGGCCCGACAGCTCCAGCGTTACCTGGCGGAACAGGTCGAGGTTGATGCGGGCGAAGTTGCCGACGATGGCCCGGTTCGAAAAGCGTTGCAGCACGTTGCGCGTGGCGGGGGTCGTGTTGTTGATGCTTACGAACGTCGGGCTCTGGAAAACAGTGCCAATGAAGTCGTTGGCTTCGTTCTTATTCGCCTCGATGGCGTTGCCGAGCAGCAGCGTGCCCCGGATGTTCGGGGTGAACTCGTGCGTGAGCGTGGCCAGCAGGTTCGAGGTCAGGACCCGGTTGAAGTTCACGGTTTCGGCCAGGCCACCGTTCTCGTTCAGGGGCTGCGAGGTGCCCACGGCGCGCACCGAGCGGGTGCGCTCCTGATAGAAGTCGTTGCCCAGCACGTAGGTCAGGTTCAGCCACTGCGTCGGCTTGTAGGTGAGCGACACGTTGCTGATGAGGCGGTTGGTGCGGTCGCTCTGCGGGCTGCGCTCGGCGCTGAAGTAGGGGTTGTCGGGGTCGCCGCCCGCTGTGGCAGTGCCCAACAGGCGCCGGCGGCTGCCGTCGGCGTTGAGGTAGTTGCGGGCGTCGTCGTTGCGCGGCCAGTTTATCAAGCTCAGGAAAAAGCCACTGGGCTGCGCCGAATTGCCGAACAGGCCCTGCCCCTGAAACGGCCGCTGGCCGCCGGAATTGATGTAGTTGGCCGCGGCCGAGGCGCTGAGCTTGGGCGAGAACTGGGCCGTGCCCGAGAGCCGCACCGACGTCTTGTCGTAGTCGCTGTTGGGCACGGTGCCGCTCTGGGTGAGGTTGGAAGCCGACAAAAAGAAGGTGGCTTTCTCCGAGCCTCCCGACATGGTGAGGTAGTTCTGGAAAGCCTTGCCGGTCCGGAAAAAGTTGCCCAGGTTGTCGTACACCTCCTCGCCGTCGGCAAAGCGCGGTCCCCACGAGGTACGGGTGGTGGCGTCGAACACGCCCAGGTTGCCCTGCTTGTACTGGTCCTGCAGCTTGGGCAAGCGGTTGGCCTGGTCCAGCGAAAACTGCGTGCGGTAGGTGATGGCCGTGCGGCCGGCGGCGCCTTTTTTGGTGGTGATGATGACGGCGCCATTGCCGGCGCGCAGGCCGTAGAGAGACGACGCCGCCGGGCCCTTCAGCACCGTGATGGAGGCCACGTCTTCGGGGTTGATGTCGGAGGCGCGGTTGGGCGTGGCCGACGAGCGGCCCAGGATGCCATTGAGCCCCGAACCGCCGCCCGGCACCGACGATTCGGCAAACGAGGAGTTGTCCATAATCACGCCGTCGATGACGAACAGCGGCTGGTTGTCGCCGTCGAGCGAGTTGCCTCCCCGGATGACGATGCTCGCGCCTTCGCCCGGCGCCCCGCCCGAGCTGGTGATGGCCACGCCGGCGATTTTGCCCTGCAAGGCGTTCACGATGTTGGGCTGGCGGGTGTCAATCAGCTCGGCCCCGCTCACTTGCTGGGCGGCGTAGTTCACCTCGCGCCGCTCCTGCTTGATGCCCAGCGAAGTGACAATGACTTCGTCGAGGGCGGCGGTGCTTTCTTTCAGGGCCACGTCCACAGTGCCGTCGGCGCCCACGGTACGCTCCTGCGAGGTGTAGCCGATGAAGCTGAACACCAGCGTGGCGCCCGGCGCGGCTTGCACGGCGTAGCGGCCGTCGGCGCCGGTGGTGCTGCCGGTGGTGGTGGTGCCTTTCACCAGCACCGTCACGCCCGGGAGCGGGGTTTGGTCGGTGCCCGAGGTGACGATGCCCGTGATGGTGCGGGCCGGCGTAGTGGCACCCGCCGGGCTGGCCGTCTGGGCCCAGCTGACGGAAGCCGGCGCTAGGCCCAGCGTCAGCAGGAATAGCCAGTAAGGTTTTTTCATGAGAAGAAATGATTGATGGGAAATGACAGGGAAAGACGGGGGTTGCGATGCGGAGAGGTAAGCCGTCAGGAGCCAGCCGATTTTGGCAGTTCGGCGGGCTTAAAGCCCACCATAGGCATCAAGAACCCAAGGGTTTACAGCTGGGCCGCGCCGGGCAGATGCTTGAGTGGTGGAAAAGGAGGGTTCAAATTTGCGAAATATTCAGGCAATATTCACCCAAACGTTTGCGGAAATTGGAAATAGCTGATATTCGTCACAATTCAATTATTTTAGAATACAACTCCTGGAAACACGGCTTTTATCCACCGCAAGCTTTGATTAGCACCGGGTTTTCCCCAATTTTCCGCCGTTCATACCGATTCTTCTGCTTTTCCACCCTGCTCATGAATTCCACCCCCGCCGCCCTGCCCGCCTCCGCCGACGCCCACCTGCCCGTCAGCATCTACGCCGATTCGGAAGTGGCTTCGGCCGCCGTAGCAGCCCAGATTGCCGACCTTATTCGCGCCCGTGCCGCCGAGGGCCGGCCCTGCGTGCTGGGACTGGCCACGGGCTCCTCGCCCACCCGCGTGTACGAGGAGCTGGTGCGCCTGCACCGCGAAGAGGGCCTGAGCTTTCAGAACGTTATCAGCTTCAACCTCGACGAGTATTACCCCATGCAGCCCGACTCGCTGCAGAGCTACGTGCGCTTCATGCGGGAGTACCTGTTCGACCACGTCGATATCAAGCCGGAGAACGTGCACATCCCCGACGGCACCGTGCCGCCCGAGCAGGTAGCCGAGTACTGCCGCCGCTACGAGGAACAGATTCAGGCAGCCGGCGGCATCGATTTGCAGCTGCTGGGCATCGGGCGCACGGGGCACATCGGCTTCAACGAGCCCGGCTCCGGCCCCGCCTCTCGCACCCGGATGATTACGCTGGACCACGTGACGCGCACCGACGCCGCTTCCGACTTCTACGGCGAGGAAAACGTGCCGCGCCGGGCCCTTACCATGGGCGTGGGCACCATTCTGGAAGCCCGGCAGATTGTGCTCATGGCCTGGGGCGAAGGCAAGGCCGCCGTGGTGAAACGCATGGTGGAAGGCGAGGTAACCGACACGGTGCCGGCCACTTACTTGCAGCGCCACCCCGCCGTGCAGGTGGTGCTGGATGAGGCCGCCGGCGCCGAGCTCACGCCCCGCAAAACGCCCTGGCTGCTGCACCTGCCCTGCAACTGGCAAGACGCCGCCTTGGTGCGCAAGGCCGTGACCTGGCTGGCCCGCACCGTGGGCAAGCCCATTCTCAAGCTGACGGAGGAAGCCTACAACGAAAACGGCCTCTCGGAACTGTTGGCGCAGTCGGGCCCGGCCTACGACATCAACATTCGCGTGTTCAACGAGTTGCAGCACACCATCACCGGCTGGCCCGGCGGCAAGCCCAATGCCGACGACACTTACCGGCCGGAGCGCGCCGAGCCGTTTCCGAAGCGCGTGCTCATTTTCAGCCCGCACCCCGACGACGACGTGATTTCGATGGGCGGCACCCTGCTGCGCCTCGTGGACCAGGGCCACGAGGTGCACGTGGCCTACCAGACTTCCGGCAACATTGCCGTGTTCGACGATGAGGCTATTCGCTTCGCTGACTTCGTGGCCGACTACGACCAGGCCTTTCATTTTTCCAGCGGCGAGCCGGCCGACAACCTCTACCACCGCGTGGCCGATTTCCTACGGCGCAAGCAGCCCGGCCAGGTCGATTCAGAAGAAGTGCAGCAGATTAAGGGCCTTATCCGCAGCGGCGAGGCCAAAAGCGCCCTGCGCTACGCCGGCCTCGACCCCGACGAGCGCGCCCACTTCCAGAACCTACCCTTCTACGAAACCGGCCGCGTACGCAAAAAGCCGCTCGGCGACGAAGACATTCGCCTCACGATGGAGCTGCTGAACCGCATCCAGCCCCAGCAGATTTACGCCGCCGGCGACCTGAGCGACCCGCACGGCACGCACCGCGTGTGCCTGGCGGCCATTTTTGAGAGCATCCACCGCCTCAAAGCTTCGGGCACGGCGTGGCTGGATGACTGCTGGGTGTGGCTCTACCGCGGCGCCTGGCAGGAATGGGACATCGACCAGATTGAGATGGCCGTGCCCCTCTCCCCGGCCGAGCTCACGCGCAAGCGCCGCGCCATCTTCAAGCACCAAAGCCAGAAGGACCGGCCCCTCTTCCCCGGTGCCGACCAGCGCGAGTTCTGGCAGCGCAGCGAGGCCCGGAACCGCACCACGGCCAAGATTTACGACGAGTTGGGGCTGCCGGAGTATGAAGGCATTGAAGCCTTCGTGCGCTGGGAGTTTTAATAAAAGCCCGTCGTGCTGCGTGCTGCATGACGGGCTTATTTATTCGATTTCTACCATACCCTAATACCTTTTTCCCACCACTAACCCTTTTTCTGTATGCCAAACACTTACCGAGACGAGCTGGCCCGACACTTGAGCGGGCTGCTGTTTTTCCTCCTGCTTGCGGGCCCGCTGCTGGCCCAAACCCAGCGCTACACCCTGCAAGGCCGGGTGAACGACGCGGCCGGCCAGGGCCTGCCGGGCGCTACGGTGCTGCTGAACGGCACCACCATGGGCGCCTCCACAGACGCTAATGGGGGCTACTCGCTCACGGCCACAGTGGCGCCGGGTAGCTACACGCTCACGTTTTCGCTGGTGGGCTACAAGGCTGAGACGCGCCCGTTGACGCTGGGCGCCGCCGAAACCGTGACCACCGATGTGGCCCTGGCCGAAGCCCAGCAGAAGCTGGACGAAGTGGTGGTAGTGGGCTCGACCGTGACCGTGAACCGGCGCGAGTTGGGCAACGCCATCAGCACCATTCAGGGCTCGGAGCTGACGCAGAGCGGCTCGGGCGGGGTGCTGAACTCGCTGCAGGGCAAGGTGCCCGGCGCGCAGATTACCCAGAACTCGGGCGACCCGGCGGGCTCCATCTCGGTGCGTTTGCGGGGCATTCACACCCTGGCCGGCTCGTCGGACCCGCTGTATGTGATTGACGGCGTGATAGTGAGCAACGCCAGCACCAACGTGTCGCAGCTGGCCTTGACCAACGACGTGGGCGTAGCCAACGTGGGCCAGAACCGCCTGGCCGACCTCAACCCCAACGACATTGCCAGCCTCAACGTCATCAACGGGGCGGCGGCGGCGGCCATCTACGGCTCGCGGGCGGCCAACGGCGTGGTGCTCATCACCACCAAGCGCGGGGTAGCGGGTGCGCCGCGCGTGAGCGTGAGCACCAGCGTGATGATGAACGAGCTGCGCAAATCGGTGCCGGTGAACACCTACGGCAAGCAGTTCGGCTTTGCGGGGCTGCGCCTCTACACCATCGGCGGCATCTCGGCGGGCCAGATTACGGCCAACCCCGGCACCACAACAACCAACATCAACCGCGCCAACGTGAACACGCCGCTGGCCAGCAACCTGGTGGATGTGCCGCGCTACAATTACTTCGACCAGATTTTTCGGCGCGGCTACGGCACCGACAACAGTGTGTCGATTTCGGGCGGCTCGGAGCGCACGCAGTACTACCTCTCGGCCGGCTATCTGAAGAACGAAGGCATCATCAAGGGCACCGATTTCACGCGCTACAACCTGCGGGCTCGCGTGGACCAGCGCCTGACGGACTGGCTAAAGGTGTCGGGCGGGCTGACGTACAGCAACAGCTTCTCGAACGAGAAAGCCAACGGCAACGTGTTCTACAGCCCCATCAACTCGGTGAACATCACCAACAACATCTACGACATCACCCAGCGCGACGCCAACGGCAACCTGCTGGCCGTGGAGCCCACCCGCGTAAACCCGCTCTCCACCATTGAGGACATGAAGTTTACGCAGGGCGTGAACCGCACCATCAGCGACGTGCAGCTGAGCCTGACGCCTTTCAAGAACTTCTCGCTTGACTACATCATCGGGGCCGACGCCTACTCGCAGGTGGGCCAGGGATACATCCGGCCCTACCCCTACCAGGCCACGGCCGGCCTGCCGGCGGCCCGCTACCCGCTGGGCTACGCCTCCAACGCCAACAATGTGGCCCTGCAGTTGAACTCCGACCTGAACGCGGCCTACGAGATTTCCTTCACCGAAGACCTGAAGCTGAACCTGCGTGCCGGCTACAACTACCAGTACAGCCAGCAGGAAATCACGGCCACCCAAGGCCAGAACCTGGCGCCCTTCATCACCACCGTGAGCGGGGCCAGCAGCACCACCGTCACCTCTACCTACGACACCGACCGGTTTTCGCTGAGCGGCTACTACGGGCAGGCCACAGTAAGCTTCCGCAACCTGGCCTTCCTGACCGGGGCGCTGCGCCGCGACCAAGCCACCAAATTCTCGCCCTCGCAAACCAACCAGGTTTATCCGAAAATCAGCGCCTCGCTGGTGGTGTCGGATTTGGCGTTCTGGCAGAACGCGGCTTACGCCAACGCCTTCAACACGCTGAAGCTGCGGGCCAGCTACGGCGAGGCCGGCAACCTGGCCATCTTGCCCACTTACACCCGTTTCTACCCGTTCAATCCGGTGGGCTACCTGGGCAAGAACACCCTCACGCCCAGCACCCAGCTGGCCACGCCCGACGTGCGCCCCGAGCGCAACGCCGAGCTGGAATTTGGGGCCGACCTGGGCTTTTTGAAGGACCGCATCGGGCTGGGCATCACGGTGTATAACCAGCAAATCAAGGACCTGCTGCTGCGGCGCAACCTGGCGCCGTCGGCGGGCGGCTCGGCCATCTTCAACAACGTGGGCACCATGGAAAACCGCGGCGTGGAACTGCAGCTGACGGTGGTGCCGGTGAAAACCGAGAACTTCACCTGGGACGTGACGGCGCTCTATAACCGCAACCGCAACAAGGTGCTGGACCTGCCCGGCTCGAACGGCAGCACCCAAACCATCTCGGTAGACAACGCGGCCGGCGCGCCGGTGTACTTGCTGGCCGGGCAGCCGGCGGGCGTATTCTACGGCTCGGGCTACGCCCGCAACCCCGACGGCTCGCTGCTGCTCACGCCCCAGGGCTTCCCGCAGGACGAGCGCACCAGCGGGCAGGGCGTGGGCGCCACCACCTTCACCCCCGCCCGCGAAGCCAACGGCCAGCCCAGCTACGCCGCCGGCACGGCCATTGCCAACGTCATCATCGGCGACCCCAACCCGAAGTGGACGGGCTCGCTGAGCACCAACCTGACCTATAAGAAGCTCAGCCTGCACCTGCTGGCCGACGCCGTGCAGGGCAACAGCGTGTTCAACGCCGACAAGCGCACGCGCCAGGGCGTGGGCCTGGGCGATTTGGCCGAGCAGGAGCTGCGCGGTACGCTGCCCCGGGGCTACATCTTCGCCATCTACAACACCCAGGAATTCCGCGTCGATGACGGCTCGTTCGTGAAGCTGCGCGAGGCGGCGCTGAG
The DNA here is from genome assembly GCF_022811645.1 of Hymenobacter monticola. Taxonomy (NCBI): domain Bacteria; kingdom Pseudomonadati; phylum Bacteroidota; class Cytophagia; order Cytophagales; family Hymenobacteraceae; genus Hymenobacter; species Hymenobacter monticola. The sequence continues at coordinate 5,307,399 of NZ_CP094534.1, forward strand.
CTACACGCTGCCCACGCTCAGCAAGTACATCAGCAACCTGACCGTGTCGGTGGTGGGCCGCAACCTGTATTCGTGGGACAATTACAACGGCTTCGACCCCGAAACCAGCGCCGGCGGCTCCAATGACCTGCTGCGCGCCATCGACTTTGGCAACGTGCCCATTCCGCGCACCTACCAGCTCAAGCTGGCGGCGTCGTTCTAGCGCGTAGCGTGGACTCTGTAAGTCCGCGCCCTCCCGAACGAACCATCCGGAACACCCCTGCGCGGACTCCCAGAGTCCACGCTACACCTCTCCAGACTTCATTCCCAATGAAAAAATATATCACCCTAGCCGCCCTGCTGGCCTTGTCGCTCGGCAGCTGCAACAAAGAATACCTGAACCCCAGCGCGGCCCTGCAGCCGCAGGTCGTGACCTCGTCCGACGGGTTGATTACGCTTTGCAACGGCCTGCAGTACCGCTACAGCGCGGGCGGCCTGCTGAGCGTCGTTTACAACGCGGTGGCGGCCGGCGGGCTAACCACCCGCGAGCTCACCATCCTGAACGTGGGCAACATCGAAGAGTATAACGTGAGCCTGGGCGGCGGCAGCGTCACCAACGCCAACGGCGTGGTGCGCAACCTCTGGACGCAGGCCAACCTGGTGAAAGCCAACGCCGACCTGGTGCTGACCAACGCGGGCAACGCCCCCGAGGCGGGCACCCGCAGCGGCATCGTGGCCTACGCCAGCATTTTCCGGGCTTTGTCGCTGGGCACGCTGGCGCAGTTTTTCGAGCAGGTGCCGCTGGCGGTGCAGGAAAACGCGCCCTTCGTGCCTCGCGTGCAGGCCCTGCAAAACGCCGTGGCCCAACTCGAAACCGCCGCCACCCAAGTGGCCGCTACCCCCGTTTCGGCCGATTTCAACAGCAAGATTGTGCCCGGCCTCGACCTGCCCAACACCCTGCAGGCCCTCATTGCGCGCTACAGCCTGGAAGCCGGCGACTACGACAAAGCCATTGCCGCCGCCGGCCGCGTGGACCTCACCAAACGCTCGGTGTTCAACTACGACGACAACACCCGCAACCCCATTTTTGAGGTGGCCTTCGGCAACCGCAACGTGTTCGAGCCCTTCAACGCCAACCTAGGCCTGACCGGCACGCTGGCTCCCAACGCCGCCGACCGCCGCCTGCCGTTCTTCATTCGCACCAACCCTACGGCCACCCAGAACCTGGGCACCGGTTTCTTCACGGCCAACAATGCCCCCATTCCGGTGTACGTGCCCGGCGAGATGCTCCTGATTCGGGCCGAAGCCTACGCCCGCAAAGGCGACGTGCCCAACGCCATTATTGAGCTGAACCGGGTGCTCACCAAGACGCCAGCCAACGACGTGTTTGGCCTCGGAGCCAGCCTGCCCGCTTACAGTGGCCCCGCCACCGCGGCCGATGTGCTGACCGAAATCTACCGCAACCGCAGCATCGAGCTGGCCTTCCAGGGCTTCCGGCTGGCCGACAGCCGCCGCTTCGGCCGCCCCGCCGCCGGCACCACCGGCGCCGAGCGCAACCGCAACTTCCTGCCCTACCCCCGTACAGAACGCGAAAACAACTCCCAAACGCCCGGCGACCCGGTGCTTTAGGGTGTAGAGGGTAATAGAGCTCTAAAGAAAAAGGACGTCCTGCTGAGCGCAATCGAAGCATCTCTACCGCGCAACTAATCCAAACGAAAGGAATTAGCCGCGCGGTAGAGATGCTTCGATTGCGCTCAGCAGGACGTTCTTTTGTGTTCACCTTTTTTCGCCTAACTACCTAAAACTCCTACCCTCCCACCCCCATACCCTCCTCCCCTAAATAATGAACGCCCACCTCGCCCGCCTCTGCCACCTGGCCGCCCAGCCCAGCCGCCGCATCATCGGGCTCATGTCGGGTACTTCGCTCGATGGGCTGGATGTGGCTCTGTGCCGCCTCACGGGTCACGGCCCCGGCACGCGGCTGGAGCTGGAGCAATTCCGCACCGTGCCGTATGATGAGGACACGAAAGGCCGCATCCGCCAGGTTTTTGCGCGCGACACGGTGAGCCTGGAGTACCTCACGCTGCTGAACCCGTGGCTGGGCCAACTGCACGCAGCCATGATTCTGGACTGCCTGCAGGCCTGGGGCATCAGTCCGCAGGAGGTCGACCTCATTGCCAGCCACGGCCAGACCATCTACCACGCCCCGCGCCACCAGCACCAGCGCGCTGACTTCGACTTAAACGCTACCCTGCAGCTCGGCGACGGCGACCACGTGGCCGTACACACGGGCATCATCACGCTCAGCGACTTCCGCCAGAAGCACATCGCGGCCGGCGGCGAAGGCGCCCCCCTGGCCGCCTACGGCGACTTTTTGCTGCTGAGTAGCCCCGATGAGGAGCGGCTGCTGCTCAACCTCGGCGGCATTGCCAACTTCACCTACCTGCCCCGCGCCGACGGCGACGCCACCGCCGCCTTCAGCACCGACACCGGCCCCGGCAACACCCTGCTCGATGCCACCGTGCGCGCCCACTTCCCCGACTTGGCCTACGATGAAGACGGCCGCCTGGCCCTGGCCGGCCGGGTGCACGAGGGCCTGCTGGCCGCCCTGCTCGACCATCCATTTTTCGCCGCGCCCCTGCCCAAAACCACCGGCCCCGAACTGTTCAGTGCCGCTTACCTAGCCGAAGCCCAGCAGCGCAGTGCCACCGAAGCCCTGAGCCTTGAAGACATCTTAGCCACGCTGGCCGAGCTGAGCGCTGTGGGGGTGGCCCGGGCCATGCAGGCTGCCTTTCCCGACCGGCCGGCGCCCGCGGCGGTGTACGCCAGCGGCGGCGGCGCCCACAACCCGGCCCTGCTGGCCGCTTTGCAGCGGCAGCTGCCGGCGGCTCGCTTCGCCACCACCGATGTTTTGGGCGTATCCGGCGATGCCAAAGAGGCCATTCTGTTTGCGGTATTGGCCAACGAGGCCGTGGCGGGCCAGCCCGTGGCTATAGGGGCGGGGCGGCAGCGGGTGCCGGCCGTAGGTATGGGCAAAGTATCGTTTCCAGGGTGAGGCGCTGCGTGACGTTCTTTAGCTCCTCAAACTTCTCATTCCCACCCATGAATACGACCACCCAAGCCGCCGTCGACACCACCGGCACCCGGCCGCTGGCCGAGGCCTCGCAGCCCGGCCGCCTCATCAGCCTCGACGTGTTTCGGGGCCTCACGGTGATGGCCATGATACTGGTGAACAACCCCGGCGACTGGGGCCATATCTACCCGCCGCTGGAGCACGCCGAATGGAACGGCTGCACGCCCACGGACCTGATTTTCCCGTTTTTCCTATTTATCGTGGGCGTGAGCCTGGTGTATGCGCTCGATGGCGTAAAGCAGCGGGGCGGCCCGCAGGGTGCGGTGCTGGGGCGGGTGCTGCGCCGGGCGGGCGTGCTGTTTGGGCTGGGCCTGCTGCTGTCGTTGTATCCGAAATTCGATTTTTCGGCGGTGCGCATTATGGGCGTGTTGCAGCGCATTGCGCTAGTGTTTCTGGGGTGCAGCTTCATTTTCCTGAAAACCAGCTGGCGCACGCAGGCCTGGCTGATTGTGGGCTTCCTCATCGGCTACGCGGTGCTGATGCAGCTGGTGCCGGTGCCCGGCTTCGGCCCTGCCAACCTAGAGCCCGCCACCAACCTCGGCGCCTGGCTTGACCGCACCGTTTTCAGCGAAGCCCACCTCTGGAAGCAAAGCAAAACCTGGGACCCCGAAGGCCTGCTTGGCACCCTGCCCGCCTTGGGCACCGGCCTGTTGGGCGGCCTCACGGCCCAATGGTTGCGCCGCAAAGACCAGGAGCCGGCCGCCAAAGTGGCTTGGCTGTTCGTTGCGGCTGGCGCGCTTATCGTTCTCGGGCTATGCTGGGCGCCGTGGTTCCCCATCAACAAAGCGCTGTGGAGCAGCTCCTACGTGCTCTACACCGGCGGGCTGGCCATGGCTGGCCTAGCCGCGCTCTACTGGTTGTGCGACGTGCAGGGCTACCGCCGCTGGACGCGCCCGGCGCTGGTGTACGGCGTGAATGCCATTCTGGTATTTTGCCTCTCGGCCCTGCTTTCGCGCACGTTCGGGCTGTTCAAACTGGCGCTGCCCGGCGGCAAAACCGGCGGGCTGAAGGAGTGGCTGTACGAATGGGGCATTGCGCCTTTTTTCCAGGACCCGCGCACGGCCTCGCTGGTGGGCGCGGTCACGCTCATCATTATCTGGTATTTCATTTTGAGTTGGATGTACAAGAAGGGCGTGGTGCTGAAGGTGTGAGCGGTGTTGCTCAGCATGACGTTCTTTGGGGCACTAAAAAACGACTTTTGCTCCATGAAAATCCTCATCATCGGCGGCGGCAACATGGGCCTGACTTATGCCCGCAGCTTTGCCCGCACCCACGTCACGTCCCGGCTCGACCTGCGTTTGCTGGCCCGCTCGCCCGAGCGGGTGCCGGCCCTGGCCGCCCACGAGGTAGGCACCGTGTGGGGCACCCCGCAGGAGTGCGTGCCCGGCGCCGATATCCTCATTCTGGCCGTGAAGCCGCAGGACTCGGCCGCGCTGTTCGACACCATTGCAGGACTGGTGCAGCCGCAGCAGCTGGTGCTCAGCATCATGGCCGGCGTGCGCATTGCCACCATCCGGGAGGCGCTGGGCACGCCCAAAGTCATCCGGGCCATGCCCAACCTACCGGCCCAGATTGGCATGGGCATGACAGCTTTCACCGGCACCGATGAGGTGACGCGCGCCGAGCTGGTGCAGGTGCAAAACCTGCTCAGCACCACCGGCAAAACCGTGTACGTGGAGCAGGAAAGCGCCATTGATGCGAGCACGGCCATCTCGGGCAGCGGCCCGGCCTACGTGTACTACTGCATGGGCGCCCTCATGGACGCCGCCGCCCACATGGGCTTCTCGCCCGCCGAAGCCGAGTTGCTGGTGAGCCAGACCTTCCGCGGCGCCGTGGAGCTCTACTCCCAATCGGGCCTGAGCTGCCAGGACTGGATTGCCAAGGTGGCCTCCAAAGGTGGCACCACCGAGGCGGCGCTCAAGGCTTTCGGGGCGGGCGCAGTGCGCGAGGGCCTGATGGCCGGCGCTGGCGCGGCGCGGGACCGGGCCGAGGAGCTGGGAAAATAGTACCACCAAGCTGTGCTTGGTGCTGCGTTGCCGGTTGCCCAACTTCACCAAACGGCGCCAAGCGCAGCTTGGGGTGCTAAGCTTCGTGCCAGTAGCTATAAGGCCACTGCTGCCAATCTGCCGCCAGACCCGCTTTCACGGGGTTATTGAGTGTGTAAGCAATGGTGGCCGCCAACTCGCGGGCATTGCGAATGCGGTGGTCGTAGCTTTCGCGTTGCCACACCCGGCCCTCACTGCTCCGCAGGCGGTTGAGGTGGCGGGCCGTATGGCTTTTCAATCGTTGCAGGGTGCGGGCCAGCGGCGCAGTGGCATCCACCGGCAGGTGCACTATCAGGTGCACGTGATTGGGCATCAAACAATAACTCAACAGGTCGTAGCCGACACCATCGGCAAAATGCAGAGCCGCCTGTACTATGGCGGCTTCGGCAGGCTTGGTGAGGTAGCAAGGGCCGTAGTTGGCGCGGTCGAGCACGGCATCGAACGTAGTGAAAAAGCCTTTCCGCTCGCCGGGATTGACGGCAGCCGACGGATTGGCTTCGCGCAACCGTAACTCTCGCTCTTCGATTAGCTGCAGCACCACTTTGCGCGGCAGTGAGCCGGCTAACCGAAAGGTGATGAAATAGGATTCGCCCGGAGCCAACCGGTGAGGCAGAAAGCGCTGGTAGTGCGTAAGCTCCATAAGTTCTTTATGCAGCGCGTGGATTGTTGTGGGCTGAAACCGGAGTTGGTCGGGGCTAAATACGTCGGCACCCAAGCACAGCTTGGGGGTACTACGCCACCGAATACCCCGCGAAGTCCTTCCGCAGCTGTGTTTTCAGGATTTTGCCCGTGGCCGTATGCGGCAGGGCATCCACAAACTCCACCGCGTCGGGCTCCCAGAACTTGGCCACCTTGCCCCGGAAGAAGCCGAGCATCTCTTCCCGCGAAACGTCCATGCCCGGGCGGAGCACCACTACCAGCAATGGCCGCTCGCTCCACCGGCCGCTGGGCACGCCGATGACGGCGGCCTCGGCCACGGCGGGATGGGCCACGGCCAGGTTCTCCAGGTCAATGCTGGAAATCCACTCGCCGCCCGACTTGATGACGTCCTTCGAGCGGTCGGTTATTTGCATGAAGCCCTCGGCATCAATGGTGGCCACGTCGCCGGTACGGAACCAGCCGTCGGCCGTGAGCTCGCCGGGCGTGGGCGTGCGGAAGTACTCGCGCACCACCCAAGGGCCCCGCACCAGCAGGTCGCCGAAGGCCACGCCGTTGTGCGGCAGTTCCTGACCGTCGTCGCCCACAATCTTCATATCGACGCCGAATACCACCCGGCCCTGCTTGGCCAGGGTGGCGGCTTTTTGCTCGGCGGGCAGCGCCAGCTGGTTGGCCTTGAGGCGGCTGGCAGTGCCCAGGGGACTGATTTCCGTCATGCCCCAGGCGTGGGTGATGGTCACGTTCAGCTCCTCCACAAAAGCCTTCATCAAAGCCGGCGGGCAGCTGGAGCCGCCCACCACCGTGCGCCGCAGCGTGCTGAACTGCCGCTGGCCTTCGCGCATGAACTGCAGCAGCGCCAGGCAGATGGTGGGCACCCCGGCCGAGAACGTGACGCCCTCCGTTTCCATCAGCTCAAACAAGCTCGCGCTGTCCATGCCCGCGCCGGGCAACACCAGCTTGGCCCCGTTGAGCGGGGCCGCGTAGGGCAAGCCCCAGGCGTTGACGTGGAACATGGGTACTACAGGTATAATCACATCAAGGGCCGAGCAGCCCAGCGAATCGGGCAAGGAGATGCCCAGCGCGTGTAGCACCGTGGAGCGGTGCGAGTAAAGCACGCCCTTGGGCTGGTCGGTGGTGCCGGAGGTGTAGCAGAGCGAGCAGGCCGTGTTCTCGTCGAAGCTGGGCCACTCGTAGTCGGCCGTTTCGGCGGCCAGCAGGTCTTCGTAGCTGCACAGGCCGGGCAGGGCCGACTGCACCGGCAGGTGCTCGGGGCCGGCCAGCAGCACCCATTTTTCCACGGTGGGGCACACCGGTGCCAGCCGCTCCACCAGCGGCAAAAAGGTTAAGTCGAAGAACAGCAGCCGGTCCTCGGCGTGGTTGATGATGTAGACGAGCTGCTCCGGAAACAGGCGCGGGTTGATGGTGTGGCACACCGCCCCGATGCCCGCCACGCCAAAATACAACTCAAAATGCCGGTGCGTGTTCCAGGCCAGCGTGCCCACCCGGTCGCCGTTTTCGATGCCGAGCTTCAGCAGGGCCTGGGCCAGCTGCTGGCTGCGGCGGTTGGCGGCGGCGTAGGTGTAGCGGTGGATGCCGCCCTCGGGCAGCCGCGACACAATTTCGGTGTCGGCATGCCACTTGGCGGCGTGCTCGATGATTGTGGCCACGCGCAGCGGCTGCGCCATCATTAGTCCTAGCATAACAGGGCGGGGTGGGAATGAGAGTAGGCCTGTAAGGTAGCAGCAGGGGCCGATAAATGCCAGCCGGAAGCTATTTTCGGCCGGCCCGGTTACGTTTCGCTAAGCCGGGCGGTAGTCGGGCCATAGCTGGCTGCTGCCCCCTATCTTTCGCTCCATGCGCGTCCTTCGTTTTGCTACCCTCGCTGCCCTGCTTGCCGGCCCGGCCGTTGCGCAAACGCCCCTAAAAGTGGGCGACACCCTCCCCGATTTCGTGCTGCCGCGGGTGGTGAACCGGGCGGGCGGCACCTTCGCCTCCGCAGAGGCCAAGGGCAAGGTGCTGGTGCTGGAATTCTGGAGCACCACCTGCAGCCCCTGCATCCCGGCCCTGCAGCGGCTGGCCGACCTGCAGCAGCGCCATCCGGCCGAGGTGCAGGTGGTGGGCATCTCGACCGATTCGGAAGCGCGCCTGCTGAAGTTCCTGGCCAAGCGGCCCGTGGCCCTGCCACTGGCCTCGGCCCCCGCCCCCGGGCAGGACGTCAACCGCTGGTTTCCGCACCAGATTATTTCGCACACCGTGGTGGTCGATAAGAACCGGCGCGTGGTGGCCATCACTTCGCCCGAGCAGTTGACGGATGCGGCGCTGCTGGCCGTGGCCGCCGGCCGCCCCGTGCATCTCAAGCCCAAGCAAGACGTCCTCAACACCGACCCGATGAGCTACTTCCCGGTCGATACGGCCACGCGCTACGCCGTGAGCGTGCGGCCGTTCATCCAGGGCTTACCGGGCATGATGCGGCCCGAGCGCCAGGGCCCGCTGGCCCGGCGCCGCCTCACGGCCATCAACCTCGATTATACTTCGCTGTTCCAAATCGCCTACGAAACCAGCTACTTCCGCATTCAGAACCAGCTGCCCGACAGCCTGCGGCAGTACGACGACCTCTCCAAAGTCTGCCTTGATTTCATTGTGCCGCCCGGACAGGAGGCCCGCCTCAAACTACTGATGCGCGAGGCCCTGCGCCAGTACCTGCCGGTGCAGGCCACCTGGGCGCCTGCCACCAAACCTGCCTACGTGCTGCGCCGCCTGAAAAACGCCCCGCCCCTGCCAGCTTCTACCAAGCCCGAGCAGCTCAGCTACGGCGGCGGCGAATTTGCCATGCAGGGCAGCGCCCTCGAAAGCCTGCGCGCCTACCTCGAAAACGAGCTGCAGCGGCCCGTGGTGGATGAAACCGGCCTGAGCGGCCATTACGACGTAGCCTTTGCTACAGAGGGCGAGGACATAAAAGGCTCGCTCGTGGCGGCGCTGGCCAAGCTGGGCCTTGAAGTGGTGGAAGCCCCCCGCCAGATTCAGATGCTGCGCCTCACGCCAGTTCCCTTCGCCAATTAGGGCGGCCCTCCCGATTACGGCAGTCGGTACCAAAGCGTACCTCCTTCGAGAAAGGCCACGACGCCCACGCCCTTGGCGTAGTACAGCCGCCGAATGGGCTTGGTCCGGGGCGTGGGCACAGCGGCATATGGGCTGTTCGATACCTGAATAACCGGGCCGTAGCTTACACCGCCCACCCGCAAGCTGGGCAAAACCCGAGCCGTGGTATCAGGCAGTGCTTTGCCGGCAATGGCTTCCTGCACGGGCAGGTTGTTGTAAAACCCAAAATCCCAATAAAGCTGAGTCCGAACGACTACCGGCCCGGCGCCATGGTTGTCGTCAAGGCTCATCTCTAGCAAAGTACCTCCCTGGGTCATGGGAATGGAATCGGGCCGGCCCGGCGTGCTGCTCGAAGAGCGCACGTAACGCACAGTATCGGTGCGCAGGACGTCCACCCTAATTTGTTGTAGCCTCGACGGCGTTGGGCCTGCCAACACGGGAATGCCTCCGCAGTTGCAGAGCTCAACGATGCGGTCGTCGACCTCCGTAATGGAGAACGTGCGCACCTTGCTGCTACGCGCCTGCCCAAACCGGAGCACGTCGCCCACATGATAGGGCTGCCACGCCATTTGTTCAGCAGACAGGCGGTACTCGGGCGTTTCTTTTTTGCCGCAGCCCGCCAAGGCTAACAGCAGTAAGGCAGCGGCGGTAGAACGCATGGGATAATGAATTAATGGAAAGGCACATTAGCAAGGTAAGCACGTTGCAGCAATGCGTTAGCCAACATTCATCGCCCGCGCTTACCGCGCTGCCTCAATGGCCAGCTGCAGCAAGGAGCTGCGCACGCTCAAGTCGCCCAGCTTGTTATTGCGCCGCGTGGGGTGCACCCGGTTGGTGAGCAGAATGACCACCAAATCCTTTTCCGGCTCTACCCAGAAGTAGGTGCCCGTAAAGCCCGTGTGCCCGTAGCTGCGTTGCGAGGCCGATTTGGCCGAGTTCACTGTGGGGTTGGCCGCGGGGCGGTCGAAGGCCAGGGCGCGGCGGTTGTCGGGGCAGAACTGGCAGCGCGTCCACTCGTCCATAATGGTTTTGTCGAAGAGCTGCTGGCCGCCGTAGCGTCCGCCCCAGGCATAGGTCTGGGCCAGCTTGGCCACATCGTTGGCATCGCCAAACAGGCCGGCGTGGCCCGAGAGGCCGCCCAGCAGGGCCGCGCCCTCGTCGTGTACGGTGCCGTGCAGCAGCTGCCGCCGGAAGGCCGAATCGACTTCGGTGGGCACGATGCGCTTGCGTGGAAAGCGGTTGGTGGGCCGAAAGCCCAGCGTGGTGGCGCCCAGTGGCCGGTACACCTGCTGCTGCAAGTAGCTGTCAAACGTTTGCCCCGTCCTAGCCTTCACCAGCTCGGGGTAGAGAATAAACGACAAGTCGGAATACACGTAGCCCGGTTTGTCATTCAGCGGCGACTCGCCAATCTCCTTATAGATGCGGGCCGGCAAGTCCTTGCGCGCCCACAGCCCGGCCGCCACCGGTAGCGGAAACCGCGCCGACGAGTCGGCCCGGAAATAGCGGCGGCGCAGCTCGCCGTTTTTCTTGCGCAGCTCCTGCCAAAACGGAATCCAGGCTTTAAGCCGGGCCTGGTGGGCCAGCACGTCGCGCATCTTCAAATCGGCCTTGTTGGTGCCGCGCAGGAAGCCAAAATAATTGCCCATCGCGCTGTCGGGGCTGAATTTGCCCTGGCCCTGCAGCTTCAGCAGCGCCGGCGTGGCGGCCATCAGCTTTGTCATCGAAGCCAGGTCGTAGAGGTCGTCATTTTTCACCGGCCGCGGCACGGAAGGAGAAGTGAGAAGCGGGGAGCGGGGAGCATCTTTTTCCTTCGATTTCCCGCTTCGCGCTTCCCGCTCCCCGCTTTCAAAGCCTGCATACGTCTGGTTGCCGTAGCTTTTGCGCAGCACCACCGTGCCGCGCCGGGCAATGAGCACCTGCCCGCCCGGGAACGCCTGCGCCGCCAGCGCCCGGCCCACCAGGCTGTCCACCCGGGCTTCGAGGCGCGGGTCCATGCCCACGTCTTCGGGGTTGGCGTAGCGCAGGCGGAAACCCGAGGCCGTGCGCAGCCCGAAGCCGCGCGGGTACCGGTCGCTCACCGTCACGGGCAGGCGGCCGCTGGCCCCGATGCCGCCAAAAATGGCCTGGGCGGCCAGATTCTGCGCATTCGGGCTTTCCTGATAGGCCAGCACCACGGCAGCGGCCCGGTCGAGGTCGCGCACTTTGGCCACGGCGTAGGCCGAGCCGAACACACTGAGCACCAGTGTTTGCCTCTGGTTTACCAATTCGCGCAGCAGCAGGTTGGTTTCGGGCGTAATGCCGAAGCTGGTGGCAGGCAGGCGGCCCAGGTTCTGGAGCGAGACCAGTATCAGGTTGTAGGGCTTGAGCGCCGTGCGCAGCTGGGCCAGCTCGTCGAGCGTGGGGGTGGCCGCGGCACGGAAGTGGGCCGTGGGCGCGTAGTCGGCCACGGCCCGCTGGAAGTCGGTGGTGTCGGGACTGGTGCTACCCAGCACCAGCGTGGCCACGCGCAGGGTGTCGAGGCGCTGCAGCGGCAGCAGGCTTTTTTGGTTGCGCAGCAGCGTGATGCTCAGCTCGGTGAGGCGGTGGCTGAGGTACTGGGCGTGTGGCGCGTTGAGGTCTTCGTACAGGTTTTGGAGCTTGATGGGGCGGTAGCGGTTCAGGCCGGCCCACTGCTTGAGGGCCAGCACGCGGCGGCAGTGCACGTCGATTTCCTGCTGGGTGAGGCGGCCGCTGTCCACGGCTGCGCGCACCATGCGCAGGGCCAGCGGAATATTCTTGCTGAACTCCAAAATGTCGTTGCCGGCGATGAGGGCGCGCACATCGGCCTCGCCGGGCGCAAACATCGACGTGACGCCCTTCATGTTCATGGCATCGGTAAAAATCAGGCCCTTAAAGCCCATTTCCTGGCGCAGCAGCCCTTCGATGATGGGCCTGGAGAGCGTGCTGGGCCCGGGCACGGTGTCGAGGGCGGGCACGTTGAGGTGGGCCACCATCATGCCGCCCAGGCCACCCGCCACCAGGCTGCGAAAGGGCGGCAGCTCAAGCGAATCGAGCCGGCGGCGGTCGACGCGAACGGTGGGCAGGGCCAGGTGCGAGTCGGCGTCCACGTCGCCGTGGCCGGGGAAGTGCTTGGCCACGGCCAGCACGCCGGCGTCCTGCATGCCGCGCATGTACTGGCGGCCGTCGCGGGCCACGGCCGCCGGGTTTTCGCCCCAGCTCCGGAAGCCAATGACCGGGTTGGCGGGGTTGTTATTCACGTCGACCACCGGCGCGAAGTTGACGTGCATGCCGAGCCGCTTGAACTGGTAGGCCACCTCGCGGCCCATGTCGTAGAGCAGCGTGGTGTCGGTTTCGCCGCCCAGGCTCATTTGGTAGGGAAATTTCACCATGCTGTCGAGGCGCATGCCCACGCCCCATTCACCGTCCATTGCCACCAGCAGCGGCACTTTGGCCTGGCTCTGGTAGCGGTTCAGCAGCTTGGCCTGCCGCACCGGCCCGCCCTGAAAGAAAATGAGCCCGCCGATGCCATACCGCTGGATGAGCGTAGAAATCGAGTCTTCGTCGATGCGCTTGCGGTTGGAATACGCGGCCACCATAAACAGCTGCGCGGCCCGTTGGTCGGGCGTGAGCGTGCGCATCACGCTGTCGACCCAAGGCGAGTGCAGGTAGCGGTTGAAAGCGGGGGCTTTGGCAGTAGAACGGGGCTCGGCGGCAGCCCTGCGCATGGTGGCGCGGTTGACCGCAGTTTTTTTGGCGGAAGCCGATGGCTGGCGGTTGTGGGCTTTGGGCTTAGCCGGAGATTGTTGACCACTAGAAATGGAGCCAGGCCGATGCTGCGCACCTGCCCATAGCGACAGTGCCAACAGGCTGCAAAATAGCAGCAGATTCTTGAGATGCGACAAAAGTTGGAATGGGATGTTTACACGAAAGTAGCTCTCGTAGCCGGCATCCGCTCATCCCCCCCAGGAATTGAAGCCTCCGACAAATAAACACATTGATTTACTGATGTTTGCAGTGCACAACCAAGCCAAATTATCCATTCCAGAAGCTACCCTAACGCATAAAGCAATGTATGAACATTATTTGATTGCCGAAAATAATACAAACGCATATTATTATTAATCAATTATTTGCAAGTAATATTGAGCCGCTATTTCAAATATGGACAGGTATAATTGTTCAGATGAATAAGCTAGACTTATGTACCTTGCAATTGTTTTGCAAAGTTTTTATTGAATTTTTTTTAATTCTAGGTAAACTTCTTAGCTTCAAATTTTTTGACTCTTCCAGAGTCTTTTTTTGCAGAATTTCCCGCAATACCCCCTTTTTACGCATGAATACTCACTTACTTTCTTTCGCTCTGCGCCCTGGCTTCCAGGAAGCTATTCTATTTAGCACGACCGCCTTGCTACTTAGCTCATCTGTCGCAGTTGCCCAAACATCATCCAAAACCCAAGGCTTCAACGCTGCATACACCGCCCCCGCTACAGGGAGCGTGCTGGGCTTTTCTACGGATGCCAACGGTGCTTATTTTAATAACTCGACAACTGCTGCTTCCGCCGGTAGTTTCGGAACCTATGGCGTTATTAACGGTAGTAACGGTCTTACAGGCACCGCGACAACAGTAAATTTCGACCCCCAAATTTTCCAAAAAAGCTCTGCTGGCAACCTGTTTTCTTTCGAAGTAGGAAGCCTTGGAAATGCTTCGTTAAATCCGGCGTACAGTGACGGGTTTACGGGGGGCAGTACCTTTGTGGTGAACTTTACGTTGACAAATGCCATCACTGGGGCGATATCAACTGCTACTATCACCATCAATTCAACAAATGGTGCAAACAGTGGACCGTTGTTTCTGGCCGGCAATAGCACTACCTCCCCAATAATCGCGGCCGTTACGGGAGTCAGCGGCCAAAATACGGCTGTCGCAACGTCTACGATATCAAGGGTTGATATTACGCTTCCCAATTTTGCTGACAGAACCACCGTAGCTGCTTCCATCACTATTAATACGTCCAGAAGAAATATTCTTGTTTTGGACAACGTCACCATTTCTTCCAGCTTGCCCCTGCCCGTCGAACTCTCCCGCTTTGGAGCCACGGCCAAAGGCAAAGCCGTGAACCTGAACTGGGCCACCGCCAGTGAGAAAAACAATGACCGTTTCGACGTGCAGCGCAGCGCCACAGGCGAAGCTTTTGAAACTATTGGCAGTGTGAAGGGCAACGGCAACAGCACGGTAGCCCACGAATACTCCTTTGTGGACAAACAGCCCCTCACCGGTCTGGCCTACTACCGCCTGAAGCAAGTGGATAACGACGGCACCATTGCCTACTCGCCTGTGGCCGTCGCGAAAGGCCCGCGCACCGAAGCAATGGCCTTCCCCAATCCGAGCGAAGGGCAAATCACGTTGGCCGCCGACCTAGGCCCGGTTACCTACCGCGTGTACAACAATCTGGGGCAGAGCATTCTGCACGGCCAGGCTACCGGTGGCGAGCGCCTGAATGTATCCGGCCTACCCAAAGGCCCCTTCTTCTTGGAGCTGACCAGCTCTAACGGCCGCACTATCCAGCGCCTGATGCACGAATAGCGCCCGCCGGACTCCTCCTGTTTGTAATAGCCCTGCTTTCTTCGGTGAAAGCAGGGCTATTTTTTGCATTCTCACGTACTTCCGGTATTAACCGGAAGTTCTCACTTTTCGCTCTGCCTTATGCACCTATCTTATTTCCGACCCTATATCTGGATGCAACTGGCAGTGGCCTGCGGTGGCCTGCTGATAAGTGCCTGCAGCAGCAACGCACCCCTGGAACAGTCGAGCGGCGGCTCAACCCGGGCCACCACCGTGCAGCTCGACACCACGGCCACGCTGCCCACCGAGACCTGCCGCCTGCTCACGCCCCGCGAGGTGGGCGACCTCACCGGGCAGCCCGTGCAGCAGCAGGCCGGCGGCGAGGCCTGTCGTTTTGTGCAGGCCGACCAGCCCAACAGCCCCGATGCCGTGGTGGTGGTTTCGTACCGGCCGGCCTCGGCCTTCGGCATCGTGCAAACCGGCAACCGCCTGAAGCGGCGCAACATATTGGCTGTGAGTGGACTGGGGCACGAGGCGTATTACGATGACTCGCATGGCGACTTGTACGTGGGCCTGCCCGACCGCACGCTGGTTATCGGCCTGCCGCGGGCCGACCGCGGCTACTCGCGCTGGCAGGTAGCCAAGGCGCTGGGCCGGCTGGCCATGGCGCGCCTGGCGGCGCCGTCTGCGCCGGTGCCAGTCCAGTAGCGCGGGGCGTACGGGGCTAGGGAGCGGTTTCGTAGCTTGCGGCACATTCCCGTTCCTTAACCAATGAAGAAAATTGCCCTCGCCGGCCTGGTGGCCGTGGCGCTCACTACGGCCTGCAACCAAACCAAAACCTCGGAAAACGCCACTGCCGCCAACGGTACGACAGCCGCCGATTCCACCAAAGGCATAAACGGCCTGTTTGCCAGCTTCTGGGAGCGGCAGTCGCGGCTCGACCCGCTCTCGGCCACGGCGCAGGGCGACAACCGCTACAACCACCTGCTGCCCAACGACCAGACGCAGGCCTTTCGCGATACACTCAGCACGTTTTACCAAGACTACCTGACCCGGCTGGGCAAGTTCGACCGCGCCAAGCTGGACGAGAACGATAAAATCAGCTACGACATCTTTCAGTACGACCTGAAGCAGCGGGTGGCGGGGCTGAAGCTGAACACCTGGATGATTCCGTTTCAGCAATTCTGGGGGCTGCCCATCAGCATGGGGCAGTACGGCTCGGGGCAGGGCAACCAGCCATTTAAGACCGTGCAGGACTACGATAACTGGCTGGGCCGCGTGCAGGGCTTCACGGTGTGGGCCGACTCGGCCATCGGCAACTTCCGGCGCGGCATGAAGGCCGGGGTGGTGCTGCCGAAGGCCTTGGTGGTGAAGATGCTGCCGCAGATGCGCGCCGCCGACATGCAGGTGACGGACCCGACCAAGTCGCTGTTCTACGGGCCGATAAATACTTTCCCGAAGGACTTTTCCGACGCCGACAAGCAGCGCCTGACCGAGGCGTATAAGAAGGCGATTCTGACCCAGGTGGTGCCCACTTACAAGAAGATGGGCGACTTTCTGGCCAATGAATACCTGCCCAAGTCGCGCGCCACCAGCGGCATCAACGCCGTGCCGGGCGGGCCGGAAATCTACCGCTACTACGTGGGCTACTGGACCACCACGGAGAAAACACCGGCCGAAATCCACGCCCTGGGCCTGCGCGAGGTGGCCCGCCTGCGCGCCGAGATGGAGCGCATGAAAACCGAGCTGGGCTTCAAGGGTACGCTGCGCCAGTTCTTTGAGAGCCTGAAAACCAACCCCAAGGCCATGCCCTTCAAGACGGCCGAGGAAGTGCTGGCCGGTTTTCGGAAGATTCAGGCCACCATCGACCCGAACCTGAAAAAGATGTTCGGCCGCACGCCCAAAACGCCGTTTGAGATTCGGCGCACCGAGGCGTTCCGCGAAGCCTCGGCTTCCGCCGAGTACAACCAGGGCTCGCCGGACGGCACGCGGCCGGGCATTTTCTACGTGCCGCTGCCCAAGCCCGCCGAGTACAACGTGACGCAGGGCATGGAGTCGCTGTTTCTGCACGAGGCCATTCCGGGCCACCACTACCAGATTTCCCTGCAGCAGGAAAACACCAGCCTGCCTAAGTTCCGCCAGTTTGCCGGCTACGGCGCCATGACCGAAGGCTGGGCCCTCTACTGCGAAAGCCTGGGCAAGGAGCTGGGCCTCTACAAAGACCCCTACCAGTACATTGGCGCGCTGAGCGACGAGATGCTGCGCGCCGTGCGCCTGGTAGTGGACACCGGCCTGCACACCGGCCAGATGACCCGCGAGCAAGCCATTGACTACATGCTCGATAACACGCCCGACAACCGCGAAAACGACACGGCTGCCATCGAGCGCTACATGGCCATTCCGGGCCAGGCGCTGGCCTACAAAATCGGCCAATTGAAAATCCAGGAACTGCGCGCGCGCTACGAAAAGCAGCTGGGCAGCAAGTTCTCCCTCAGCAACTTCCACGACGAGCTGCTGAAGGACGGCGTGATGCCGCTGAGCGTGCTCGAAACCAAGATGAACGCCTGGGCGGCGAAGCAGAAGTGAGAAGTGAGAAGTGAGAAGTGAGAAGTGAGAAGTGAGAAAAGGAACGTCACGCAGAGCGCAGCGAAGCATGTTTGCCTCAATACTAATTAGTTACTTGCGCGGTATAGATGCTTCGCTTGCGCTCTGCATGACGTTCTAGATTCAACATCTAAATAGAACCCTAACCCCACGCTGGAACCAATCAGCGTGGGGTTTGTGCTATATAGAAGTGGTATCAACACGGCCCTGCGGGGCGAACGGGCGTAGATTGCGGGCTTATTCAGGTTTTGATGCGGAAGTTGGTTTTCGTTTTGCTGGTAGCGCTGGGGCTGTTTGCCCGGCCGGCCCTGGCCCAGGCGCCCCCGGCGAGCCGGGCCAGCGCGGCGTCGGTGCTGTTGGCCAACCTGTTCAATGCCTATTGGGAAGACCGCGCCCGGCTGTTTCCGCTGGCGGCCATGGCCCAGGGCGACAACCGCTACAACGACCGCCTGCCCAACGACCAGACGCACGCCTTCCGGCAGCAGCAGCAGCGCCTTTGCCGCCGCTACCTCAACGACCTGCTCAACATTGACCGGGCCCGCCTCCCGGCCGAAGACAAGCTCAGCTACGACATTTTCCAGTACGAAATGCGCACCCGCCTCGACGGGCTGAGGCTGAACACCTGGATGATGCCCATGGACCCGTTTTTCAGCGTGCCCAACGCCCTGGCGATGCTGGGCACGGGCACCGGGGCCCAACCCTTCCGCACCGTGCGCGACTACGACAACTGGCTGGCGCGGGTGGACCGGTTTCCGGTGTGGGCCGACTCGGCCGTGGCCAACTTCCGGTTGGGCATGAAGGCGGCCGTGGTGTTGCCGCGCGCGGTGGTGCAGCGCATGGTGCCCCAGTTGCAGGCCCAGGTAACCTCCGATGTGATTCGTAGCCCTTTCTACGGACCGGCGCTGCATTTCCCGCCCGGCTTTTCCGATGCCGACAAGGTGCGGCTGGCGGCCGCCTACCAGCAGGCCATTGCCACCGACCTGGTACCGACCTACCGCCGGCTGGCCGATTTTCTGCTGAACGAATACCTGCCCCAGACCCGCAGCAGCACCGGCCTGAGCGACGTGCCCGGCGGCGCCGAGATGTACCGCTACAACGTGCGCCTGATGACCACCACCGACCGCACGCCCGACGCCATCTACCAAACCGGGCTGGCCGAGGTGAAGCGCATCCGGGCCGAGATGGAGGCCATCCGGCGGCGCGTGGGCTACCGGGGCACCCTAGCGGGCTTTTTTAATTACCTGAGCACCAACGCCAAATTCACGCCATACCAAACGCCCGAGCAAGTGCTCAATGCCTTTCGTGGCATTCAGGCCCGCGTGGCCCCCAACCTGACCAAGCTGTTTGGGCAGGTGCCTAGGTCGCCGTTTGAAATTCGGGAAACCGAAAAGTTTCGCGAAGCCGCGGCCACGGCCGAGTACAACCGCGGGTCCCCGGACGGCTCGCGGCCGGGCATTTTCTACGTGTCCATCCCCGACGCCACCCGGTTTGCCACCACCTCGGGCATGGAGTCGCTGTTTCTGCACGAGGCCATTCCGGGCCACCACTACCAGATTTCCCTGCAGCAGGAAAACGCCGCCCTGCCCAAGTTCCGCCGCTTTGCTGTGTACCCCGCGTTCAGCGAGGGCTGGGGCTTGTACTGCGAATCGTTGGGCCGCGAGTTGGGCCTCTACGCCGACCCCTACCAGCGCATGGGCGCGCTGGGCGATGAGATGCACCGCGCCCTGCGCCTGGTGGTGGACGTGGGCCTGCACGCCAAAGGCATGACGCCCGAGCAGGCCGTGGCCTACCTCATCGCCAACGAGCCCATCAGCGAGCCGGATGCCACCGCCGAGGTGGAGCGCTACCTGGCCCTGCCCGGCCAGGCCCTGGCTTACAAGACAGGCCAGCTCAAACTGCGCGAGCTGCGCGCCCGCTACGAACAACAGTTGGGCACCAAATTCAACCTGCGCGCCTTCCACGATGAGATTCTGTCAGGCGGCGCCATGCCCCTGGCCATCCTGGAGCGCCGCATGGACGCCTGGGCCGTGCGCCAACGGTAGGCGGGCTGGCGGCCTTGCAGTGGAATAGAACGAGATATAGCTGGAATTGAATTGCCAGGATTACATTGCCAGCCAATTCTTCTTTTAAGCTAAATTTTGTTTTGAATGACTTCATTCTTTATTCCTCTTGGCCGCCTTACCGCCGTACTCGGCTTGGTATTGGCCATCACCCTCAACCCACCCACGACCTGTGCCCAAGTAGCCTTGCCCGTCACTACCCCGCTCGACGTAGCGGCCGTGGATGCTGTGGTGGCCCGTGCGCTCAAAGACTTGAATGTGCCCGGCATCGCCGTGGCCGTGGTAAAGGACGGGCAGGTGGTGCTGGCCAAGGGCTACGGCGTCAGCTCGCTGGCCACCAAAGCGCCGATGAATGCCAACACCCTATTCGGCATCGCGTCCAACAGCAAGGCGTTCACGGCCGCTGCCCTGGGCCTGCTGGTGGACGAGGGCAAGCTGCGCTGGGACGACAAGGTGACCGACTACATCCCCGAGTTCCGGATGTATGACCCCTACGTGACGGCCGAGTTCACGGTGCGCGACCTGCTGTGCCACCGCAGCGGCTTGGGCCTGGGCGCCGGCGACCTGATGATGTTCCCCGATTCCAGCGACTTTACGGTGAAGGACGTGATTCATAATCTGCGCTATTTCAAGCCGGTGTCGTCGTTTCGGAGCAAGTTCGACTACGACAACAACCTTTATGTGGTGGCGGGCGAAGTGGTGAAGCGCATATCCGGACAGTCCTGGGCCGAGTTTGTGGAGGCCCGCCTGCTGAAGCCGCTGGGCATGAAGCGCAGCGCGGCAGGTTTTGCCCGCTTGGCCAACCCCACGAACGTGAGCGAAGGCTACGCGCGGGTAAACAACCAGACGGAGGTGGTGGCCCGCTACGTGAACCCGCTGACTGGTCCCGCCGGGGGCATCTACTCCAGCGTAACCGACCTGAGCCAATGGGCCCTGATGCTGCTTGGTGGGTCCGGGGCCCCGGCCCCGCTGCTGAAACCCGCCACCCAACGCGAGCTCTGGACGCCGCAAACCGTTGCGCCGCCTACCTACTTTACAACGGGCTACAATACCCACTTTTCGGCTTACGGCTTGGGGTGGTTTTTGCAGGACGCATGCGGCTATAAAGTAGTGTTGCACAATGGTTTTGTGCCGGGCCAGGTAACAATGGTGACGCTGCTGCCTGAGTTGCGCCTGGGAATCATCGTACTCACCAACCAAGAGTCGGGGGCCTATGCAGCCATTACCAGAACCATCGAAGACCATTACCTAGGCGTAAAGAACGTCGACCGCGTGCAGGAAATACTGGACCGCCTGAAGAATCGCGCCACCGGTGCTGACCAAATCACTGCAGACGCTTATAAGCAAGTAGCCCTGGCCCAGAAAGCCGCGCCGAAAAAAGCCGACTACAGCGCCTACGTGGGCCGCTACCACGATGCCTGGCTGGGCGACGTGAACGTGTACCAGCAAGGCCCGCAGTTGTGGCTGCGCGCGGTGCGGGCGCCGCGCCTGGTGGGCCAGGTGCTGCCCTACCGTGGCAGTACTCACGTGGTGCGCTGGAAGTCGCGCACCTTTAACGCCGACGCCTTCGCCACCTTCACCCTCGACGACCAGGGCCGCGCCTCTGGCCTGAAGATGAAGCCTATTTCGCCCGCCACCGATTTCAGCTACGACTTTCAGGACCTCGATTTTAAGCGCGTGGCGGAGCCCACGGCGGGCGCCGGCCAATAAACGGCTTTATCTTCAACGGCAATTCCCGCTTCTGATTTCAATTCCCACGATGTTGCGTTCTTCTTTTTCCCGGCGGCCGGTTGGCTTTTTGGCGATGCTTGGCCTGTCCAGCCTATTTCTTACGGCTCCTGCCATGGCCCAAGCCACTGCTTCGGTTGCGGGTGCGCCCGTTTCAGCCCGCGCTGCCGGCCCCTCGCCCCTACTCGCGCTCTGGAGCGGCCCGCACGGCGGCGTGCCCGCGTTCGACAAGGTGAAAGTGGCCGATTTCAAGCCAGCTTTGGAAGCCGCAATGGCCGAAAAAATGGCCGAAATCAACGCCATTGCCAATAACCCGGCGGCCCCCACGTTCGAGAACACCCTTGCCGCCATGGAGCGCAGCGGGCAAACCCTGGCACGGGTTTCGACCATTTACGACATCTGGAGCAGCGCGCTGAACGATGCCACCTTCAGCGCCATTGAAACCGAGATGGCGCCCAAGCTGGCCGCCTTCAACGACCAGATTACCCAGAACCCGGCCTTGTTCCAGCGCATTCAGGCTGTTTATCAACAGCAGTTGAAAACCAAGGCCAAGCTGCCCAATGAGGCATATCGGCTGACGGAGGTGCGCTACAAGGAGTTTGTGCAGGCGGGCGCCAAGCTGGCGGGCCCGGCCAAGGCGCGGGTGTCGGCCATCAACCAGGAGCTGGCGGGGCTGTTCACCAAGTTTTCGCAGAACGTGCTGGCTGACGAGGGCGACGACGTGCTGGTGCTGAAAACCGAGCAGGACCTGGGCGGCCTGCCGGCTTCGCTGGTGGACGCGGCCAAAACCACGGCCGGTACCCGCAAGATTGCGGCGGCGGGCGTCATCACCAATACGCGCTCCAGCATCGACCCGTTTCTAACCTACTCCGACCAGCGTGAACTGCGTGAGAAGGCCTGGCGCATGTTCACGAACCGCGGCGACAACGGCGGCCCGCACGACAACAACGCCGTCATCACCCAGATTCTGCAGCTGCGGGCCGAGCGGGCCAAGTTGCTGGGCTACCCCACCCACGCCCACCTGCGCCTCGACAACACCATGGCCAAAACCCCGGAAGCCGCCATGCAGCTGATGGAGCAGGTGTGGAAGCCCGCCGTGGCTCGCGAGCACGAAGAAGTGGCCGACATGCTGGCGCTGGCCAAAAAGGAAGGCGCCCCGGCCAACTTCACCTTCGAGCCTTGGGACTACCGCTATTATGCCGAGAAGGTGCGTAAGGCCCGCTACGACCTCGACCAGAACGAGGTGAAGCAGTATTTGCAGCTCGATAAGATGCGCGAGGGCATGTTTTGGATGGCCGGCGAGCTGTTCAACTTCAGCTTCGTGCCCGTGACCGATGTGCCCGTGTACCACCCCGACGTGCGGGTGTGGCAGGTGAACGACAAAACCACCGGCCAGCAGGTGGGCCTCTGGTACTTCGACCCCTACGCCCGGCCCGGCAAAACCTCGGGTGCCTGGATGAACGCCTACCGCAACCAGCAGCGCATAGACGGTAAGAACGTAACCACCATTGTGTCGAACAACTCCAACTTCGTGAAGGGCAAGCCCGGCGAGCCCGTGCTCATTTCCTGGACCGACGCCACCACGCTGTTTCACGAGTTTGGCCACGCCCTGCACGGGCTGTCGAGCAACGTGACCTACCCCACTCTTTCGGGGACCAACGTGGCGAACGACTACGCGGAATTTCCGTCGCAACTGCTTGAGAACTGGCTGGCTACGCCCGAGGTGCTCAACCGCTTCGCCCTGCACTACCAGACCGGCCAGCCCATCCCGCAGGCGCTGGTGGACCGCATCAAAAAAGCCAGCTCCTTCAACGAAGGCTTTGGTACGACCGAGGCCGTATCGAGCGCGCTCATCGACATGAAGCTGCACCTGGCGGGCAGCCAGAAAATTGACCCCGACAAGTTTGAGCGCGAAACCCTGGCCGGCCTGGGCATGCCCCACGAGCTGGTGATGCGCCACCGCACGCCGCAGTTCACGCACGTTTTTTCGGGCGACGGTTACTCGGCGGGCTACTATTCCTACCTGTGGTCGGTGGTGCTGGCGGCTGATGCCTTCAGCGCCTTCACCGAAGCGGGCGGCCCCTACGATAAGGCCGTGGCGGCACGCCTGCGCAAATACGTCTTCACGGTGGGCAACACTGTGGACCCGGCCGCCGGCTACCGCGCCTTCCGCGGCCGCGACCCAAAAATCGACGCCTTGATGAAGCAGCGCGGCTTCCCCCTGCCGGCCGCCCAGGCCACGCCGGGCAAAGCGTCGGCTGGCAAAGTCCAGTCCAAAGCGGCCCCGCAAGCAACTGGCAAGCGTAAGTAGCGTCCTTGCCGCGCGTGCCCATGTTTCAGGAAAGCCCCGGCCACGGGGCTTTCTTTTTTACGCCACTGCCAGCGTCACACGTTCAGTATCTTGGGTCGACAAACTGGCCTGTTAAGTAGATTTCATGCGAAAACTTGTATTGCAAACCCTGGCAGCTGGCGCGCTGCTGGCAACCGCTCCGCTCAGCCCCTTGCTGGCCCAGAAAGCCACAGGAAAGGGCAAAGCAGCCCCGGCCAAAGTAGAAACCACGGCCTCGGCGGCGACCTCGGCGCCGCTGCATGCCCTGTTTGCGGCTTACTGGGAAGACAATGCCCGGCTGTTTCCGCTGGAGGCCACGGCCGAGGGCGACAACCGCTACAACGACCAGCTGCCCAATGACCAGACCCGGGCTTTCCGGCAGCAGGAACGGCAGTTTTACCAGCAGTACCTGACGCGGGTGCAGCAGCTGGACCGCCGCAAGCTTTCGGCCGAAGACCAGGTGAGCTACGACGTGTTCCGGTACCAATTGGAAATGGCGTTGGAAGGCCTGCAGCAACCGTTCTGGATGATGCCCTTCGGCCAGACGGGCGGGCTGCCGCAACTGCTGGCCCAATACGGGTCGGGCACGGGCGCGCAGCCCTTCAAAACGACCAAAGACTACGACAACTGGCTGGGCCGCGTGCACGGCTTCACCGCCTGGACCGACTCGGCCATTGCTAATTTCCGGGCGGGGATGCGCACCGGCGTGGTGCTGCCCAAGGTACTGGTGGTGAAGATGATTCCGCAGTTGGAGGCCATGGTGGTGGCCGACGCCGGCAAGAGCATGTTCTACGGCCCCATTGCCAAGCTGCCCGAGGCCGTGCCCGCCGCCGACCGGGCGCGGCTGACCACGGCCTACCAGCAAGCCGTTCTGACCGAGCTGGTGCCGGCTTACCAGAAGCTGGCCACTTTCCTGAAAAACGAATACCTGCCCAAGGCCCGCACCACCTCCGGCTACGGCGACCTGCCCGGCGGCGCAGCGGCCTACCGCTACGCGGTGAAAGAGGCCACGACGACCAGCAAAACGCCCGACGAAATCTACCAGACGGGCCTGAGCGAGGTGAAGCGCCTGCGCACGGAAATGGAGCGGGTGAAAAACGAAGTGGGCTTTCAGGGCGACCTGCCGGCCTTCTTCGCTTACATGAAAACCGACCCGAATTTCCGGCCCTACAAAACGCCGCAGGAGGTGCTCGGCGGGTTCGAGGCCATTCACCAGCGCATGGCGCCCAACCTCAAGAAGCTGTTTGGGCGCACCCCCAAAACGCCGTTTGAGGTGCGGCAGACGGAAGCCTACCGGGCGGCTTCGGCCAGCGCCCAGTACGTGCCCGGCGCGCCCGACGGCTCGCGGGCGGGCATTTTCTACGTGCCCATCCTCGACGCCACCCAGTACAACGTGACCGCGCTGCCGCCCATGGAGGACGTGTTTCTGCACGAAGCCATTCCGGGCCACCACTACCAGATAATGCTGCAATACGAGAACACGGCCCTGCCGGAGTTCCGGCGTTTTGGCGGCTCAGGCGCGTTTGTCGAAGGCTGGGCTTTGTATTGCGAGAGCCTGGGCAAGGAGTTGGGCCTCTACACCGACCCGTACCAATACGTGGGGTCGTTGGGCGGTGAAATGCACCGCGCCATCCGGCTGGTGGTGGATGTGGGCCTGCACGCCAAGGGCATGACCCGGGAGGCCGCCATTAAGTATATGATGGACAACGAAGTCATCACCGAGCAGCTGGCGACGGCCGAAATTGAGCGCTACATGGGCAACCCCGGCCAGGCCCTGAGCTACAAAACGGGCCAGTTGAAAATCCTGGAATGGCGCGCCCGCTACCAGAAGCAGCTGGGTTCCAAGTTCGACCTGCGCGCCTTCCACGACGAGCTACTGGCCGGCGGCGCGCTGCCGCTGGACGTAGCCGAGCGCCGCATGGACGCCTGGGCCGCCCGCCAGCGCCAGGCCCCGCCCAAATAGCCCTGCTTTCCCCAATTACCTGAATTCCCGCTTTTTTGACTGACACTATGCACAAGTATGTACCGGCCCTCGTCACGGCCGCGACCTTTTTCGTTTCGGCGGCGTCGGCCCAGCAGCGGCCCGTGCGCACGGCCGAAGACTACGCCCGCGCCGAGCGCGCCATGGGCTACAACACCGCCGCGCTGATAGACCACAGCGCCGGCCAGCCCAATTGGCTGGCGAACGACCGGTTCTGGTACCGCACCATGACGGCCCAGGGCAGCGAGTTTATCCTCGTGGACCCGGTGCGCAAAACCCGCACCCCGGCCTTCGACCAGACCAAACTGGCGGCGGCGCTGTCGGCGGCCAGCGGCAAGAGCTACGAGGGCAGCCGGCTGCCCTTCCGCACGTTCACGTTTGCGCCCGATGAGAAGTCCATCACCTTCGCAGCGGCTGGCAAAAGCTGGAAGTACGACCTGGCCAGCGGACAGGTGAGCCAGGACACCGCGCCGGCCCCGGCCGCCAACCCGAATGCGGGCAACGAAGAGGTGTCGCCCAACGGCCAGCTGGCCGCCTACATCAAGGACTACAACCTGTGGGTGCGCGACACGAAAACCAACCAAAGCACCCAGCTCACCACCGACGGCACCAAGGACTACGGCTACGCCACCGACAACGCCGGCTGGACGCACAGCGACAAGCCCATCCTGCGCTGGTCGCCGGACTCGCGCAAGATTGCCACCTTCCGGCAAGACCAGCGCAACGTGGGCGACATGTACCTCGTGACCACCAACATCGGCCACCCCACCCTGAAAAGCTGGAAATACCCGCTGCCAGGCGACAAAGACATTGCCATGATTGAGCGCGTCGTCATCGAGGTGAACCCGGCCAAAGTGGTGCGCTTCCAGATGGCGCCCGACGCCCACCGCGGCACGCTTTCGGACGATATTTCGAGCAGCGGCACCTTCGACGACGTGGACTGGAGCGCCGACGGCCGCGAGCTGGCGTTTGTGTCGACCTCGCGCGACCACAAGGAAGAAAAGGTGCGGGTGGCCGATGCCACGACCGGCGCCGTGCGCGACGTGTTCAGCGAAACCGTGGCCACGCAGTTTGAGTCGGGCCAGGGCACCATCAACTGGCGCTATTTGCCCAAGAAGAAGGAAATTGTCTGGTATTCGGAGCGCGACAACTGGGGTCACCTCTACCTGTATGATGCCGGCAGTGGTAAGGTGAAAAACCAGATTACCAAGGGCAATTTCGTGGTGACGCAGCTGCTGAAAGTGGACGAGGCTAAGCGCCAGCTCTACTTCCTGGCCGATGGACGCGAGGCCGGCAATCCCTACTTCACGCACCTTTACCGCGTGGGCCTCGACGGCAAGAACCTCACCCTGCTCACCCCCGAAGCCGGCAACCACCAGGTGATGGCCTCGCCCTCGGGCCGCTACTTTGTGGACACCTACTCGCAGCCCGACAAGCCGGGCGTAACGGTACTGCGCAGCGCCGACGGCAAGCTGATTTCGACGCTGGAGAAAACCGATATCTCGCGCCTGGCCGCCACCGGCTGGAAGGCGCCCACGCCCATCACGGTGAAGGCCCAGGACGGCAAAGACGACCTGTACGGCCTGATGTTCACGCCCTCCAACCTCGACCCCAGCAAGAAATACCCGGTTATCGACTACATCTACCCCGGCCCGCAGGGCGGCGGCGTGGGCAGCTGGTCGTTCTCGGCTGCGCGCGGCGACCACCAGGCCCTGGCCGAGCTGGGCTTCGTGGTGGTGGTGATTGAAGGCAGCTGCAACCCCCTGCGCAGCAAGAGCTACCACGATGCCTGCTACGGCAACATGGCCGAAAACACGCTCTCGGACCAGGTGACCGGCCTGCGCCAGCTCGCCCAGAAGTACTCCTACATCGACCTGGACCGGGCCGGCATCTGGGGGCACTCGGGCGGCGGCTACGCCACGGCCATGGCCATGTTCCGCTACCCCGACTTCTTCAAGGTGGGTATTTCGGAATCGGGCAACCACGAAAACCGCAACTACGAAGACGACTGGGCCGAGCGTTACCTCGGCCTGCTCAAAACCAACCCCGACGGCACCACCAACTACGACAACCAGGCCAACGCCACCTTCGCCAAGAACCTGAAAGGCAAGCTGATGCTGGCCCACGGCCTGATGGACGATAACGTGCCGCCCTACAACACCTGGCTGGTAGTGGAAGCCCTCACCAAAGCCAACAAGAGCTACGACTTGGTGGTATTTCCCAACGCCCAGCACGGCTACGGCCAATATTCGCCCTACATGACGCGCCGCCGCTGGGACTACTTCGTGCAAAACCTGGCCGGCGCCGAGGCCCCCCACGACTACCAGATGACGCCCAAGCCCGACCCGCGCAACATGGCGCAGTAAGCACCGGATAGTTAATAAAAAGAACGTCATGCCGAGCGGAGCCGAGGCATCTCGCGTGCAGCAGTAATCCAACCGAAGGGTTTACTATTGCACGCGAGATGCTTCGACTTCGCTCGGCATGACGTTCTTCTTTTTCCTTCCAAAACGGTTATGGAAATCCGTCACATCAAACCACTTCCACGATTCCAGCTTCTCGGGCTGCTGACGTTGCTGCTGCTTCCCTGTCTCAGCCAGGCCCAGCGGCGCTTCGAGCTGGCCGACATCGGCCGCTTGGTGAGCGTGAGCGACCCGCAGCTCTCGCCCGATGGCAAAAGCATTCTGGTGGTGGTTTCGCGGCCTAACGTGACCACCAACCGCAATGAGGCCGAGGTAGTGCTCGTGTACGTGGCTAGCGGCCTGCAGCGCGTGCTGGTGGCCGGGCGGCCCACGGTGAAGCAGCCGCGCTGGTCACCCACCGGCGACCGGGTGGCGTTTCTGGCACGCACCGGCGCGGGCAAGGACGCACACACCCAGCTTTTCGTCCAAAACCTGGCCTCTGGCGAAGTGCGCCAGCTGACCACAGCCGTTGAAAACGTGCAGCTTTATAGCTGGAAGCCTGACGGCAAGGCCCTCGCCTACTCTTCGGCAAATGCTCCGGCCAACGCCGCTGAGGTAGCCCGCGGCAACGACAGTTTCGAGGTGGGCAACGGCAGCGTGACGGCCAGCGCGCCGCCCGCACCCGACCACATCTGGCTGGTGTCGGCCACCGACGGGCAGCCGGCCCGCCGCCTCACCTCTGGCCCGCTCAGCCTGCCTGACGATTCCTCCGCGCCTTTCGCCTGGCACCCCGACGGCCGCACGCTGGCTTGCGTGTTGCGTCCCAGCGCCCAAACCGGCGACCAGGAAACCACTGTGCATACGCTGGACGTGGCCAGCGGCGCCCTGCGCGAGCTGCCCGGCTCCCCGCACCGCGTCGATTTGCCCGCCTACTCGCCTGATGGCAAGTGGCTCAGCTACCAAACGCCTCGGGAGGCGCCGTTTTTTGAGTCGCTTGAGTTTGATGTAGTGCCCGCGGAGGGCGGCCCCGCGCGTCACATCTGCCGGGTAATTGACCGGAATTTGCAGCGGGCTTTGTGGAGCCCGGACAGCAAGAGCCTGCTGGTGGGCGGCAACGACGCGGCCACAGTTTCCATCTGGCAGCAGGGCTTGGATGGCAAAAGCCAGAAGCTGAAGCTGGGGCCGGTTTCGCCCAACGGCAGCTACTGGGTGGAGATGTCGGTGGGCAAGCGCAATGCTTTGGCCATTACGGCCAACGAGCCCGGACGCCCGGCCGAGTTGTACTACCTGGCTTCCCCTACTGCCACCCCGCGCCGCCTCACCGATTTCAACCACGAAACCGCGGCCTTGGCGCTGGGCCGCATGGAAGCCGTGGAATGGCAGTCGGACGACCTGCGGCCCGACGGCATCCTGACTTATCCGCCCGATTTTGACCCCACCAGGAAATACCCGCTGGTGCTGATGATGCACGGCGGACCGTCCAATGCCTCACGGGCTGCCTTCTACGGGCTGGGACAGGCGGTAGCGTCGCACGGCTACGTGGTATTTCAGCCCAACTACCGGGGCTCCGATAACCTCGGCTACGCCTTCCAGCGGGCCATTCGTGACGATGCGGGCACCGGACCGGGGCGTGATGTGCTGGCCGGCATTGCCATGCTGGAAAAGCGCGGCTGGGTCGATACCAGTCGCATTGCGCTTTCAGGCGCCTCGTACGGCGGTTTTATGACAGCTTGGCTGATGGGCGAGCCGCGGCGCTGGCGCTGCGCAGTGGCCGCGGCTTCGGTGGTCGATTTGCTGGACAGCTACAACCTGAGCGACAACAACATCGCCAATGCCGGGCACTACGGCCCTTCCCCCTGGCTGAGCGCCGCGAACCTGGCGCATTACCAGGCGCAGTCGCCGCTGTCGCGGGCCACGCGCTGGCGTACGCCCACGCTCATTCTGCACAACGTGGGCGACTTCCGCGTGCCCATCAGCAACTCGTACAAGATGTACCACGCGCTGAAAGACAACGGCATACCGGTGCGCTTCATGGCCTTCCCCACCGCCGCCCACGTGCCCGGTGACCCGGTGCGCAGCGCCGAATGGAACCGCCTGTGGCTGGAATGGCTGGACCGGTACCTGAAATAAAGTACGACGTAGGGGCGGCGCCTGCCCCCGCCC
Organism: Hymenobacter monticola; assembly: GCF_022811645.1. Lineage (NCBI taxonomy): Bacteria > Pseudomonadati > Bacteroidota > Cytophagia > Cytophagales > Hymenobacteraceae > Hymenobacter > Hymenobacter monticola. The sequence continues at coordinate 5,337,142 of NZ_CP094534.1, forward strand.
GGTTGCGTGCGCCGTATCAACGGCTTCGTTCAACGGTGGGCGGGGCAGGCCCCGCCCCTACGCCGTTCAATAATTGACCCTATACCCCATGCAAAAGCTCATACAAACTACCTCCCACCTCCTGCTGGCCAGCCTGATGCTGGCCTCTCCACTGGCCGCCACGGCCCAGAAAAAGCCCGCCGCCAAACCCGCCAACGCCCAAAACGCCATCCGCGAAGCCGACATCAAGCGGGACTTGTTTGCGCTGGCGGCCGACCATTTCCGGGGTCGCGAAGGTGGCACGCTCGACGAGTTGAAGGCCTCCGTGTGGCTGGCCGACCAGATTCGGGCCACGGGCATGCAGCCGGCTGGCGACGACGGCACCTACTTCCAGTGGTTCAATATGCAGCGCACCCGCCTGAGCAAAAGCAGCACGTTGCGCATTGGCACCCACGAAATCAGGCTAAACGAAGACGGCGCCGTAACGGCCCCCACCAACGCCAGCCTGAACGTGCCGCTGGTGTATGTCGGCTCGGGTTCGACGGCCGATTTGGCCAAAGTGGACATCAAAGGCAAGGCCGTGGCGGTGCAGATTTCGGGCGCGCCCACCGACGGCATCAGCTACCGGCGCTACGTATTTGGCAAATTTGCGAACCAAGCTGGCGAGTTGGTGAAGGCCGGTGCTGTGGCCGTGGTGTTTGTGTCGGACCCCAAGCAGCAGGCCCTCTACGACCATTGGAGCCACATTTACGAGCGGGGCCGCTACAGCCTGCCCGGCGCGGCTACTACCCGGGTGGTGAGTGCGCCGCCGGTGGTGTGGCTGCCCGCCAGCGCCGCCAGCTGGGTACAGCAGGCCGGGCAGCAGCTCACTGCCGAGTTGAAGGTGGAAAGCTTTCAGTACCCGTCCGTCAACGTCGTGGCCAAAATGCCCGGCACCGACGCGCAACTGAAGAAAGAGTACGTCCTTTTCAGCACCCACCAGGACCACGACGGCGTGCGGGCGCCCGTAGCCGGCGACTCCATCTACAACGGCGCCGACGACAACGCCACCGGCTGCGCGGCCCTGCTGGCCATCATGCGGGCCTTCAAGCAGCAGCCGGGGCGGCGCTCAGCGCTGTTTGTATATCAGGGTTCGGAGGAACGCGGGCTCATTGGCTCGACCTATTTTTCGGCCCACCCCACGGTGCCGCAGTCGTCTATTGTGGCGGTGCTGAACGCGGAGATGATGGGCCGCAACGCACCCGACAGCGCCGCCCTGCTGGGCAGCACGCCGCCGCACATGAATTCTTCGGATTTAGTGAAAACCGCGCTGGCAGCTAACCAGGCCGGCCCCAAATTCAAGCTCGATACCGAGTGGGACAAGCCCACGCACCCCGAGGGCTGGTACTTCCGCTCCGACCACCTGCCCTACGCGCGCCTGGGCATCCCGGCCATCATGTACACCTCGTGGCTGCACGTCGACTACCACACCCCGCGCGACGAAGCCAGCCGCATCGACTACGCCAAGCTCACGCGCATGACGGAGTGGATGTACCTCACCGGCTGGGCCGTGGCCAACCGCACGGCACCGCCCGCGCGCGAGCCCGGCTTCAAGCTGGAGCGTTAATGTAGCGTGGACGCTGCGAGTCCGCGCAATGCCAGAACGTTCACACGGGCGCGGACTCGCAGCGTCCACGCTACATCTCTGCATCAAGCTGCGCCGTATGGAGAGGCATGCTGAACCTAACCAACCCCGAAGTGGCCTTCGTGCTGGGCCGCCTGCTGCTGGGCGTGGCATTTCTGACGCATTTTCTGGCGCGGCTGCCCAAGCTGGCCGCGTTTCAGGCGGGCATGGTGAAGCAGTTTGCCAACTCGCTACTGCCGGAACTGTTGGTGCGGCCGTTTGCGGCGGTGCTGCCCTTTGTGGAGGGCGCCATTGGCCTGCTGCTCATCATTGGCCTGTTCACCCGCCCGGCGCTGGCCGCCGCCCTGCTGCTGATGACGGCGCTGGTGTTCGGCAGCAGCTTGCTGGAGCAGTGGGACACTGTGGGCACGCAGCTGGTGTACGGCCTGTTTTTGTTTGCGCTGGTGCTGCACTGCCAGCACAACCGCCTGTGCCTCGACCGCCGCGTGGCACCGGAAAAATTTAACTGAACAATTGAGCAGGCCGGCGCTTAATTGCTCGTCTTCATTGCTCATTAAGCGAAGCGTAAAATGCGCCACCTCACCGCCGCCGACATCCAGGCTTTCGACAAAATCTACCGTCTCAACCTCGTCAACGGCCTGCCAGGCTTCAAGCCGGCCAACCTGGTGGGCACGGCCGCGCCCGACGGTGCTACCAACCTGGCCGTGTTCAGCTCGGCCCTGCACCTGGGCTCCGACCCTGCCCTGCTCGGCATCGTGACGCGCCCCACCACCGTGCCCCGCCACACCTACGCCAACCTGAAAGCCAGCGGCTGCTTCACCCTCAACCACGTGCCCGAAGCCCTAGCCGCGCCGGCCCACTACACCTCGGCCAACTTCCCGGACGACGTGTCGGAGTTTGACGAATGCGGCTTCACCGCCGAATACCGCGACGACTTTCCCGCGCCCTACGTGGCCGAAAGCGCCGTCAGCATCGGCCTGCGGTTGCTCGAAGAGCACGCCATCAGCAACGGCACTGTGCTGCTGGTAGGCACCGTAGAGCACGTGTACCTGCACGCCGAGCTGTTGCGGCCCGATGGCACGCTGGACCTGGTGGCCGCCGGTACGGCCGCCATTTCCGGCCTCGACGGCTACCACGCCGTGGCCCCGCCGGTGCGCTTCGGCTACGCCCGGCCGGGCCAGCCGCCTGTGCCGCTGCCCTAATCTAGCTTTTTACCACACAAAAGCCTCGCTTCCAGTCGGAAGCGAGGCTTTTGTGTTAGTGGGCTTTTTTCTTTACGGATACTGCGTCTCGATTTTGCGACTTCCGGTGTCGGAGTAGCGCTGCTCGGCGTGGTGCTCATTCCCATCAGCCGATGCTGCATTGGATGAGTAGGTTTCGAAGCCGCTGGCCTCCGGCCCGGCCGGGCTGTCGCGGTACCAGGCGCGGTAGGAGCCATCAGGCGTGCGCGACGGCACCCGGTCCGATGCAGCCGGCTGGGGGTATTGCTGCGCTTTGCGCTTCTTGCCTTTCTTCTTGCCCTTGCCCGCCGTGGCCAGCGCGATGCCGCCGATGGCCACGCCGGCCACGGCCAGCACTTTCAGCCAGGGCTTTACCAGCGGCGGCGGCACCGACGTCACGCCGCTGCCATCGGCCGTGGCGGGCACGTGGGCGTAGCGGCCCACTTTCGGGCGTGCCAATACGTCGAACCGGGGCACAAAATCAGCCAGTTGGCGGCGCAGTTCCTCGCCATGCATGGCAATGCCGTGGCCGGTGGCCGCCACTTCGGGCTCCAGGCGGGCCAGCAGGGCCATCGAGTCGCGCGCGGCATCCCAGTCGGGCGTGAAGTAGGCCGGCGGGCCGTGCACCTCCTGCTGCTGGGTATACACGGCCGAGCCCGACTCCTGCTTCACGGTGGTGAAAGCGTCGCCGGCCACGAGCAGCTTGTCGTGCTGCCGGAAGAAGGACACGTGCCCGAACGTGTGGCCCGGCGTGTGCACCCAGCGCCAGCCGGGCAGGCCGGGCACACTGCCGTCGGCCGGCAGGGCCTGCACCCGGTCGCCAAAATTGTAGGCGTGCTTGGGGTAGGTGAAGGACAGGTAGGCCATCATGCCGCCGCCCACGGTGGGGTCGGGCGGGGGGAAGCTAGAGCGGCCCGTCAGGTAGGGCAGCTCCAGGGGGTGGGCATACACGGGCACGTCGGGCCAGGAGGCCAGCAGGCCGTCGAGGGCGCCCACGTGGTCGAAGTGACCGTGGGTGAGCAGAATGGCCACGGGCGGCGTGTCGGGGCCAAACAACTCCTCGGCCTGCTTCTTAATCTTGTGGGCCGAGCCGGGCAGGCCGGCATCAATCAACACCCAGGGGCCCTGCGGCTGGTCTTCGGGGAAGGCGTAGAAGAGGTTCACAAACACGTCGCGCAGCACGCTCAGGCCGGGCACTACGGAAGTGAAGGCGGGCGTGTTGGCCCGGGTGGCATCGTTGGAAAGCATAGGCGAATGGTGAATGGGTGGACGGATGCGTTGGCGGATTGCAAGGCGGCCGGGCCGCGCCGGTACTACGGCAGCCAATAGGCCGGGGGTTGGGTTTTTGCGCGTTAAGGGCAGCCGGCCTACGTGCCACGGTGGCGCTTGACCGAAACGCAAAAAGCCCATTACCGGGAAGGTAATGGGCTTGTAAAGCGGAGCTTATAAAAAGCTACTCCGGCTGTTGCTGGTCGTTCTGGTTGCCGTTGCCGTTCGTCGACTGGCCGGCGTTGCCGAGCTGGCCGCTGGCATCCTGGGGCGAGGTGCTGCTGTTGCCGGCCGGGGCCGAGTTCAGCTGGTCTTGCACGGTGCCGTTCTTGATGCCGATGGCCGAGCCCACGCCGATGGGGGTGTGCACTTCCTGCTTGTAGTTGATGCTGTCGCGGTTCACGTCCGAATTGTGCCAGCCGGGGTTGCCGGTGAAACCATGGCGGAACTGCGTGTTTTCGCCGGGGCTCCAGCGGTAGTCGCAGGAAGTAAGCGTGGCGGCCAAAGCGGTGCCCAGCAGCAGGGCCAGGGCGGGACGGGAAGAAAGCTTCATGAAGTAGGTCTTGGGATTGGACACACAAAGTACGGGGATTTCGCCCGGAAGGCCAACCCAATACGGCCCGGGGCGTTACTTTCGGGCGCCATACGTTCCGCTCGTTTCCCGTTTTCACTCATGGCCGACTCCGATTCCAACCCGCCTTCTCGCTTCCGCCGGGCCCTGGGGGCCGTGGGACGGGCCGCCCTGCTGCCGGTGCGCGGCGCGGGCTACCTCGTGCGCTCGGGCCAGGCGCACCAGCATTTTTTCCTGCCCGTGCTCAACGGCGCCCTCGGCGACCAGCTGGCCGCGCGCTTCGACAAGCGCGCCATCCGGATGAGCTTCCGGCGCGGCGGCCACGACGTGGCCGTGGCCGACCTGCGCCTGAGCGAACCCCGCCAGAAAACCGTCGTGTTCGTGCACGGCCTCATGGGCGACGAGCTTATCTGGCAAACCGGCTTCCAGGATGCGCCCGGCAGCCGCCGCTACGGCCCCCGCCTGGCCGAAGAAACCCGCTGCCGCGCCCTCTACCTGCGCTACAACTCCGGCCTGCACCTCTCCGAAAACGGCCGCGAGCTCAGCCGCCTCCTCACCGAGCTCGTCACCTCCTACCCCGACGCCATCGGCGAGCTGGTGCTGGTGGGCCACAGCATGGGCGGGCTGATTATCCGGTCGGCGGGGTATTATGGACAGTTAGGAGTTAAAAGTGAAGAGTTAAAAAGCCTGGGTAGCAGCGCGGACATTTTACCTTTTAACCCTCAACTTTTAACTCAACCCGCGCCCTGGCTGGCCCACTTGCGCTCGGTTTTCCTCATCGGCACGCCCAACGACGGCTCGTGGCTGGAGCAGAACTCGCACCTCACGGCGCGGCTGCTGGAGCGCATCAACCTGTTTCCCACGCGGTTTCTGAGCAAGGCGCTCAACCAGCGCAGCAACGGCATCAAAGACCTGCGCTACTCCATTCTGGTGGATGAGGACTGGCAGGACGCTCACGCCCACGACCTCACGCCGCCGCGCACGCCGGTGCCGCCGCTGCCGGGCGTGCACTACCACATTCTGATGGGCTCCTGGCTGCGCACCACGCGTCCGGCGGCCCTGCGCGAGTACTTCGGCGACGGGCTGGTGGGCCACGGCAGCGCCCGCGGCCCCGCCACCTTCGGCGATGAGGCGGCCCTGCCGGCCGGGGCCCACGTGCGCACGGCCGTGTTCAGCCAGCAGCACCACGGCGGGCTGCTCACGCACCCAGAGGTGTTTCAGTACCTGAAGCAGTGGGCGTAGAGCGTATTCACCCCAAAAAAACAGAGCCAAATCCGCGAAGGAAATGGCCCTGTTGATAAAAAGGAAGGCAGGTTAAAATCAGGTAGTTGAGCCGGACGTGCTGGTGCTGGTGCCCGTAGTGGTCGTGCTCGACGTGGTGCCGGTAGAGCTGCCCGACGTGCTGGTTCCGGATGTGGTGGTGCCCGACGTGGTGCCATCGGTGGTGCCGCGGGGGCTGGCGCTGCCGGCCGGCGTGCCGTTGATGTCGCTGGCCGAGGTGGTGCCGCTGGTGGTTCGGGGCGTGGTGCCGCCGGAAGAATCGGCGTTTTCAGAAGCCGTGCAGGCACTGAATACGGTGAGCGACGAGCACAAAAGCGCACCCGAAAGCACAGAAAGCATCTTGCGTTTCATAAGTTTTAAGGAAGGTGGAAAGGAAGGACGGTGTTGTTTCGTGGGCTATACGGACGTTTTCAGGGAGAAGGATAGTGAGGCCTGCACAAATACGTATTTTCCACTATTACTTCGTGTTAACTACTTGGTTTTGGTCAGGCAGTTCGCAGTCGCACAGCACCTCGCGGGTGGGCCTGGCCACCCGGTAGTCGGGCAGCGACACCTCTTTCATGTACACCACCGAGAGGTGGCGCAGCGGGGCGTGGGCCGGGTTTTCGTGCCAGATGCGCAGCAGATAGTTGCAGTAATAGGGCCGCATCCAGGCGTTGTTCACAAAAAGGTAGTTCTCGGAATACTTGCGCCACCTGTCGTTCGGGAACAGGTCGACCACGGCGGCCGGCTTGGCGTAGCGCACCGGGGCCCCGTCGCGGTTGAGGTCCAGCACTTTGCCCTTGGTAGTGGTGCCTTCGAGGATGTACCAGCCATCGTCTTTGAACACCACGGGCGCGAACATGCCCCAGTGCTGGTCGACGCGAAACAGGTAGCCAAACCAGCGCAGGGGCGCCGGCAGCAGCCCGCCCTCCGGCCGGATGACGGCCACGTCGTCCAGGTTCCAGACGCAGACGTAGGCCAGCGTGAGGCCCACAAAAACCTCGCGCACCACGCGCCCGCGCCGCTGCGCGGTGGCCGTGGGCGGGCGCGTGCGCTCCAGCCGCAGGCGCCAGGGCAGCCGCCACGCGGGCAGGCGCACCGGCCAGCGGAGCCTGGGAGGCGCATCGGCCCCCACCCGCCGCGCCAGCCAGTCGAGCGCCACGGGCGGCAGCAAGCCCACGATGGAAGCCCAGTTTATCAGGAAAAACAGGCCCACGTACAGCGTGAGGCCAATGGTGAGGTGAAACCCAAACAGCACCCCCACCACCAGCAGCCGCCACCAGCGCACGCCCACCGGAATGAACAGCGCAAACGGCAGCAGCAGCTCCATAAAATACGCCCCAAATGTGAGGAAACGCAACAATTCGGGATACGGGTAAAGCAGCCGGCCGCCGGGCAGCAGCAGCTGGTCGAGGCTGAAGGCGTAGTAGAGGGCCGTGCCGTCGTGGGTCCACTCGCCGCCGCTTTTGAGCAGGGCCGTGCACCAGTACACCAGCGCCAGCTGCACCACGTAGGCCACCGTGGCGGCGCTGAAGTAATCGAGCCGCTCGGGGGCAGGCTTGCCGCGCGCATCCCAGGCCCACACCCGGCCCCAGGGCAGGAAAATGCCCCAGAACAGCAGCATACGCAGCAGGTCGTCGCCGCCCTGGCCGATGAGGGTGTTGCGGTTTTGCAAGGACACCAGCAGCACCCACGAGGCCACCGTGGCCAGGCGCGTGTGGTAGCCCAGCAGCAGCGCCCCGGCCAGCCCGGCCGCCAGCAGAAACAGCACGGCTTCGCCCTGCCACAGGCCGGTAGCGGCGTGCAGCGAGAATTGGTAGGGCGACCACGCGTGCTCCATCAGGGCCGATACCGGCAGCACGCCCATGTTGCCGTAAAAGGCTTCGAGGTCGGGGGTGCGGATGGCCAAATCGAGCAGCACCACGGCCGCCGTGGCCATGCGCAGCAGCGCAAGGGCCCGCAAATCGAGCACAAAAGGGCGTTTCAGCACGCCCCAAAAGCCGGGGTGCTCGTTCATCATTCGTCGTATTCAGCGGAGAAAGGGAGCCTTCTGTACCGCACACAAGGGCACTTGGTTGCAACGGTTGAGCCCCGGCCGGCCAAACAAGCCGGGCGCCTGCTGCGTTAGCCCCGCACCAGTGCCTCCCGCTATGCCTCCCTCCTCCCCCTCCGACGTCATCCTGTTCGACGGCGTGTGCAACCTCTGCAATGGCTTCGTGCAGTTTGTCATTCGCCACGACGCGGCGGGCCGCTACCGCTTTGCCGCCCTGCAAAGCGACGCCGGGCGGGCCCTGCTGGCGGCGCACGGCGTGGCCCCCGCCTCCCTCGCGGCCGAGCCCGACTCGGTGGTGCTGCTCAGCGGCGGGCGCCTGTACTCGCACTCCGGCGCGGTGTTGCGCATAGCGCACGGGCTGGGCAGCCTGTGGCGCGTAGCGGCGCTGGCGCAGGTGCTGCCCCGCGCCTGGCGCGATGCCGCCTACCGCTTCGTGGCCCGGCACCGCTACCGCTGGTTTGGGCGTGAGGAAAGCTGCTGGCTGCCCACGCCGGAGTTGAAAGCGCGGTTTTTGTAGGCGCGTGAATTAGCAGAACGTGTACCCCGAAGCTCTGCTTCGGCCAGCGGCGGCACCGTCCACCGAGCCGAAGCAGAGCTTCGGGGTACACGTTCTGGCAATCCTTGAATAGAGTTAGTGTTGTTTTGAATCCGTTGTAGCCCGCCGCAGCTCCGCCTCGTACACGCGCCGGCCCAGGTCGCGCAGGAAGGGGAAGCCGATGCTGTCGTACTCGTACTTGTCGTCGTTGAGCACGCCGTCGGCATTCACATAAAGCACGGCGCTGAGCAGAAATTCCACGCCGTGGGCCTCGTCCTGCACGTAGGCATTGTCGATGAGGAAGCCGTAGGCCTGCCCGATTTTATTGAACACCCGCACGCCTGGCGGCAGCGCCGCCAGGCCGGCCCCACCCAGCAGGAACTTGGCGTAGGTATCGGGGTAGTGCGCGGCATCGTAGCGTGGGTGCGCGCTTTCGCGCGGCAGCTCCGACAAGGCCGCGCGCAGCAAGGCATAATCCTCCGGGGCCAGGCGCAGGCGCTGAGCGGCTGGCACGGTCTCCGGAAAGAGAATGGCGCGCAGTAGCCGTTGCTGGTCGGGCAAGGAAAAGGCGTTTTTCTTGCTGAAATCGAGTGGGCCGGGCAACACGGCCTCCCCTTTCACATACGCCTCGCCAATGGCCTCGCCCCGCAGATTCAACCGAGGCCAGGGTTCCGTCTCGTGCCGGGCCGGCAGCTGGTAGAGCAGCTGCGTAGCGGCCGTGTCGGCGTAGAAGCGGATGGGGTTGAGGTGGCGGGTGCCGGGCTCCTGGTCGCCCACCGACAGGCGGTGCTGCAGGCGGCTGTGGCGCAGGCCTAACCGGGCCAGCTCGCGGTTGAGCTCCGCAGGTCCCACAAATTCGTAGAGCCGATTGAAGGCATCGTTGTCGCTCACCAGCAGTGCTTTGCGGATGTAGTTGGCCACGGCGGGCCGGCCGCTGGCGCTGCTGCTGTCGCGCCGCATCCGCGTCTGGCCCGCAAAGGCCGAATCCGTCAGCATGGGCGTATCGGGGCCGAGGCCGGGCACGATGGCCGCCAGGGCGCGCAGCTTCTGCAGGGCCAGCGCGGCGGCGGCCAGCTTCACGGTGCTGGCCGGGTAGAAGTACTGGCGCGGCCGCACGCGGTAGCGGTAGGTGCGGAAATGCGGCTGCCCCGCCGCATCGCGCCGAATACGGGTGTACTGAATTTGCAGCCGGTAGAGGTCGGGCCGGGCCAGCACCCGGCCCAGGCCCGCGCTGTCGTGGTGCAGCACCTGCCGCAACAGGTTCGGCCGTTGCGCCGCGGCGGGGGCGGCCGTGCCCAGTAGCAGGCCCAAAACCAGCAGGACGGTTGCCTTACGCATCAGAAATGTACTTGCTCGGCCCGGCGCAGCCAGTCCTCGTCGATGGTGGCGCCCAGGCCGGGACCGGTGGGCATTTCAATCACGCCGCCCGGGCCGTAGCGGAAGCCGCCCACCACGGGGTCGTCGGTGAACATGAGCGGGGTGTCAAAGTCGCAGTGGTGAATGGCGGGGCTGCTCAGGGCCAGGTGAGCGGCGGCCGTCATGCCCAGGCGCGATTCGAGAAAGCCGCCCACCTGCAGCGTGAGGCCAGCCGCCTGGCCCAGCTTCGCAATTTTCTGCGCGCGGTGGAAGCCCGACGACTTCCCCAGTTTGATGTTGAGCATCTGGCAGGCCTGCAGCTGAATGAGGCGAGCGGCGTCGTGCTCGTCGCCGCAGCTCTCGTCGGCCATGATGGGAATGGGCGAGGCGGCCCGCACCCGGCTTAGCTCCATGAAATGCTGGCGCAGAATAGGCTCCTCGCAGTGCTCAATGCTGAACTCGCCCAAGGCCTGCAGCACGGCAATGGCGCGGTCGGCCGTTTGCCAGCCCTGGTTGGCGTCGATGCGCAGCGGGTGCGCGGGCCCGATGCCCGCCCGGATGGCCCGGATGCGGGCTACGTCGTCTTCCAACGGGCCGCCCAGCTTCACTTTAATGGCCGGGAAGCCCTCCTGCTGAAAGCGCACGGCGTCGGCCTGCATCTTGGCGGGCGAACCCAGGCTCACGGTCATGTCGGTGGTCAGCACCTTGTCGTTTTTCCCGCCCAGAAACTCGTAGAGCGGCAGGCCCGCGTGCTGCGCGGCAATGTCGTGGAGGGCAATGTCGAAGGCGCTTTTGATGCTGCTGTTGCCGTAGATGATGCGGTCCAGCTCGGCCAGGCAGCCGGGCAGGTCCAGCGCATCGCGGCCGATGAGAGCGGGCGCAAAGTACTGCCCCACAATGAAGCCGGTGTCCACGCTCTCGCCGTTGATGGTGAGGAAAGGGCTGCTCTCGCCGTAGCCCACGAGGCTGTCGGCGGGGCGAATGACAACCACAATATTCTCTACTGCCGTGAGCGGGCCGAGGGAGATGACGAAGGGCTCCTTCAGCGGCACGAGCAGCTTGTAGAGACTAATGGCTTGAATGGGGAGGCCGGGCATGGGGCGAAGAAACGCGCTGGCCGCCGGAAAAAGAAAAGGCGCCCGGTGGGGCGCCTTGTTCTGTTGGTAAAAGCCGGGGCGCTACTCGCTGGCCGCTTTTTTTTTGCCAACGGCGAAGCGGTAGCGCAGGCCCAGGCTCAGGGCGCGGGTCAGGCCCAGCTTGTTGCCCGTCACGGCCAGGTGCACGTACTCCGAGGCGGGGCGGAAGTTCTTGCTGTAGGTCCAGTCGAACACGCCCTCGAAGTTGCGGCCGAAGGGGTAGCGCAGCCCAATGCCCCCCGTAGCGTAGAGGTGCGTGGCTTTGTTTACTTCTGTATAAGTTGCCACCACTTGCCCATTTACCCGGTTTTCTATTGAAAATTCGTCGTAGATTCCCACCAAACTAAGACCCAGAATGGCATCAACCTGTAATCGGGGCTTGGGCAAGCGTACCAGCGCGTACCGGGCTAGCAACGGCAGGCAAAAGGTTTGCCGTTTGCTGCGGTAGGAGCCGTCTTCGTATTGTCCCGACAGCGTTGTGCGGGTATAAGAAGGGTCATCGACAAATTTTTTTCTTGCGAAAGTCCCCCCCAGTTGCAGGGCTAGCCGAGAAGAAATCTGATGCCCCAAAGTAAGCTGCCAAGAGGTTTCCGTGCCCGCAACATTGGCCGTTTTGGGAAAGAAAATCTCATAGGCGCCATTAAATGCGTGAGCGCCAACAAAAAATGGATAGGCGGGCGGTGCAGGGTCTACTTGAGCATGTACCTGCTCAATCGGCTGGGCCAGGGCGTATGCAAACCCCATCATTTTCCAGACTTTCATTTTGCCAGTCGCTGAAATTACCGATAGCAAAAGTAGATGTAGTCTCCACCAGCTCCTTCGTTCAAGTCCTTTGGGTATTTAGTCCATCCCGCCGGCGGAGTTATGGTACTGCTATTGCCCGAAAGAATACCAATTTCTGCAAACGCCGGCCACAAAGTAGTTCCTCCCGCCGGATTGTTTACGATAGGCGTCTTGCTCTGGTAAGAATAAATGTAATCACCGTCTGCGCCCGCATTAAGGTCTTGCGTAGCCCAAAAGGGATAAGGATTTTGGTTCGGTAGCCAGATATCGAAGAAATAAGTATTGGCCTGCGGCTTGTTAGTCAAACTTCCATTCTGGGTTTGAAAATTTGTCAGAAAGTCGCTGGGTGAGGAATATGGTTGGTTATAGTAATACTCCGCTCCGTTCAGCACATTGTTTTGGTCGCGCTGGAAACATAGGTAGATGTAGGCGCCGCCTGCCCCTTTGTTCAGGTCAGCGTCCAGCATGGTATATCCGCTGCTTGTTACCCGCACCCGGCTGGGCGAATTGACGTCATTAATCAGCTTCAGGTCGCGGATGTAGCCGCTGCCGCCTTGGTTTTCCGAGGTGGTGAAGGTGCTGTACAAGCCCCCACCCCCACCGCAGCCGCCGGGGCCCTCGTAGCAGGGGGCGCACGGGTCGGTGTACTGTATCACGCAGGGTTCCTCTATCACGTCGGTCGCCGCGCCGGTCCTGGCCTGTTGCCCGGTACGCAAACTGTACCCGTTGCGGGTATCGCGCAACGCAACATCAACTTTGGGCCGCGCCAGGCGCGACCCTTGCGCATTTGCCCCGACCCAGGTTGCTTTGGCCACATACTGACCGACCGGGTCGATGCGCTCGCCGCGCTCTACCTCGTCCACGAACCGCAGCCACGCGGCTTGCGCAGAAGTAGCCGCTTCGTCGGGCTTCGCCGCTTTTGACAGCTGCGTGACCGGCGCGGCAGCCGGACTAAGCTCAGCAGGCGCCATCTTCTCGCAGCCCCACAGTGCAATTGCCCCCCCCAAATAATGCCAGCGAGCGGGTGCTGGTAATGCCTTTTTTCATGGTAGTGAAAATAAAGGTGAATGATGAGAAAAACGGAAAGGAAGGATGGACCAAATGTAAGCGAAATACTTTCGCATCCAACTCAAAGTTTGAATTTTATTACACGCTAGCGATGAGGCAGGTAGCTGCGCGCCCAACGTGCACCGGGCCGGCTATTGCCCATGCAAAAAGGGCGCCCGGTGGGGCGCCCTCTTGGGTAGTCGCGGCGGGTGCGCGGCAGCTATTGCTTCAGCAGGCGGCTGGCCCGCAGGTAGCCGTCTTCGTCGCGCAGTTGAATGAGGTAGAGGCCGGGCTTCAGGTCTTTCAGGTTGAGCGGCTGGTTGGTGACGCCCGTTTTCAGCAGGCTGCCCGTCACGCTGTAAATCGCAAACGTCCGCGGGCTGGGCCAGGCCACCGTCACTTCGTCGGTGGTCGGGTTGGGGTACAGCTTGAGGGCCAGCTCGGCCTGGCTGCGGGCAGCCAGCGTGGTGTAGGCCGTGCTCATGTAGTAGAGGTTGGCCGTGGTGCCTTTGGCAATCTGGTGGGCGCCGGCCGGCAGCGTCATCGAGAACTGGCCGCCCGATACGGTTTGGTTGACGTTATCAATTCTCACCGTGCCGCTGAAGGCCGTATTGAACACCAGCGTGAGGGTGGCAGGCGCCGTGGTGGTGAAGGCGATGTTGGTGGCCGACTCCATTTTCAGGCACTGCGTCAGGTTCAGGCCGTTGTAGGTAACGGTGCCCTGCGACGTGGACAGGTTGCCTGTAATAGTATAGAACGTGCTGGTGGTGCCCGACGCGGTGAAATTGTGCACCATGCCGGAGGTGCCGGTGCCCGGGTTGGGCGTGGGCGGGGTGGGCGGGGTGGTGGGAGCAGCATCGCCCTGCACCGAAACCAGGCCGCCGGTGTAGTTCACCAGCGCCGTTTGCAAGGGCGTGTTGATGGACGAGGAAACGTCATCAACCGCGTTGTTGAACGTCCACTGGAAGTCGCCGCCTTTCACGCGGCCGCTGTACAGGATGGCGTTGTCGCGGGCCGCGGTGGGGTTATCGGGCGTGTAGGCGTACATCACGGCCGCGTTGGTGTCGAAGTTGTTGTAGGCATTGGCGCCGTAGGCCGAGCGCACCGTGGCGGGCACCGTCTGGGTGCGGCTGCTCACCACGTAAGCGTCGAAGTCCACGGTCGGGTTGGGGAAACCGGTGGCGCCGTAGGGCACGAAGCGCGTCTGCCCGGTCATGAAGTTGTCGAAGGCCTTGATGGTGCCGCCGTCTTCGTTCGAGAAGATGGGCATGTTGGTGTAGTCGTTGCGCTGGGTGGCGGGGTTGTACACGTCGGTGCCCTGCATCGAGGTCAGCATGGGGTACTTGCAGTTGCGGAAGTAGTTGCCTTCCATGAACACCGAGGAGCCTTCCGTGGAGCCGGCGCCGTACTTGGCGTTGCCGTCGTAGTAGTTGTTGTACACGTGGGCCGAGTAGAAGCGCACGCGCGGGTGGCGCGAGTCGGAGTGGTCGTACCAGTTGTGGTGGTAGGTGATGTAGAGGCCTTGCGTCGTATTCTCACTCAGGCCCAGCAGGTTGCTCTTGCCCGAATCCCAGAAGTGGTTGTAGGAGAAGGTCACGTAGGTCGACCGTTTGCAGTCCAGGGCGCCGTCGCCCTTCACTTGGTCGGCGGCGCTGCCGGCGTGGCCGTAGAAAAAGTCGGAGTTGTGCACCCAGATGTAGTCGTTGTCCTGCTGCAGGCCGATGTTGTCGCCCTCGTCGCTGTCGCAGTTCATGGTGCCCACGTTGCGGATTTCCACGTTGGAGGCATTCTTGATGCGGATGCCCCAGCCGTTGACCACGGCGTCGTTGCCCACGCCTTCCACGGTGATGTAGCTGGCCGCGGAGTTGTTGTTCTCAATCACCGCGTCGCCGTTGAGCAGGTAGCTCGGGTCGGTGATGTTGCCCACCAGGCGCACCAGCAGCGGCCGGGCGTCGCGCCCGCGCTTGAAGCCGTCGAGGATGGTTTGCAGGCCCACGCAGGGGTTGGTGGTGGCCCCGGTCACGTTCAGCGACACGGTGTTCTTGCTGTTCTGGGTGATGTAGAGGATAACGGCGTTGGTCTTCACCGTGCCGTTGGCGTTGTAGGCGCCCGGCACCCGGCCGCCGTTGAAGGCAAAGCCGCTGCGGTCCTGGGCCAGCACCGTGACCGCCGGCGTGGTGGTGGCCGTGCCTTCTACCCCGCCAATGACGGGCGCCACTTTAAGCGTGTAGGTGCCCGGCTGCAGGCCCAGGGCGTCGGCCCGGTAAAAGGTGCCGTAGTTGCGAATGAGCTGGTCGTCAATCTTTTGGTTCACCAAACCCTGGCCGGTGTAGTACACGTTGTAGCTCTGGGCGCCGGCCACGGGCTGCCAGCGCACATACGCCGTTTCCAGCCACCCGCTCGATTCGACGAGGGTGGGCGCCTGGGCGTGCACGAGCCCCGGCATCAGCAGCAAGGAAAGAGAGAATACGGTAAGCAGTCGCTTCATAGTCGGAGGGTTTTGGGTGGGAAATAAAACTTATGGGGTTTACACAAACCTACCCCTCTGGCGCCCGAAATGCTTGCTAAGCAAGGCTATGGGGATGACTATATTTATGCAATCGATGCCGGCAACGTTGCCGGGCAGGCTCAGGACCACCTTAATTACTCCGACTTCGAGCGGAACGGAAGCCATCAGTGCTTCCCGCACCACGCGCCGCCCCGGCCCGCGCTGTTTTACGCGTGGCTTGGGGCACTGGGGCGGCTTGGCTATCGGCGGGGGCGGCAAAGCCACGATGCTGCTATTGCTTTGCTTCAGGCGTGCCGATGGGCGTGTTCATCATCTCCTTTAGCTGCGCCTGTAACTTCGCCGCGGCCTCGGCAAAAGTCTTGCGTTCTGCTGCCTGCTCTCTGCCCCCGTCTTCGGTGATGGGGCGCGCGCTTATCAAATCGACTTCGGCTGGCAATCGGGAAGCCGACGGCTTGGCTTTTGGGTACTCAATGATGAAATCCGTCAACTCGTACCGGTAGCGGCCCTCCCGTAGGGAAAGCTTCACGGTGTAGTGGAGCACCTGCTTCACCGCATGGTGGCGGGGATGGCCGCCGATTGTTTGGGTCATGTCATAGGTGTAGGCAAAGGGCTGGGCCCCATACGCGGTAAGCACCTCGGTGTCCTGCTCACTGGTTTCAACCGGGGGCTTGCCAGCGGGGGCAAGGCCACTGGCCCAGGCGCGGGCGCGAGCTTGCAAGTCCGCTTGGCTTACGCCAACTGCCGGCACCACGGCCGCATAGCTTATCCGGCGCGTTACCTTATCAAGGGGGAAGGAAGCCGGGGCCTGCCCCATTGCCGTGCCGGTTAGGCAACAGAGTAGGGCAACGGGAAGCAGCATTTTCATCAGGCAAATGTATTTAAGCTACCGGAGCAACCAGAGCTTCCCCTTTTTCCGCCCCCCGGCCCGTTTCCAAGGGCACTTAAGCAACTGGTGCCGCTTTAGAAACAAACTAGGCGGCAGGAATTCTTAATTAACTGGCGTTGCCTCGAATTAGGCTTCCAACTCGCCATAAAGCACCTAGTAAAAAGATGAGCATGAAAGCCATTATTAATAACGGCTTTTGCTTGTCAATTTCAAGTACAAGTGCTTCCTCAGGAAAAAATTCAGGATATAAAACTGTTATTTGAGGCTGCTTGTGAAGCTTTTCATAGTCTGGAACTGATAAATACCTCGAAACAGAATAAGTATCCCCATCGAATTTATTCTGATAACTGTATTCCAGTTGATGGTCATTAAGAGTTGTTATAACTCCCGTTGAGGTTTGGCCATTGAACCGAGTTAGCACAACCGGGAGCATTAAGTAGACGACGTATGCAATACCCGAAATCAATATGATTAATGCTAATGGGTAGTTAGTTTTCTTTAAATCCATCGTGCTGGCAGCAATATGGTTTGGTAAAGTCTGATTGAGATGGTGCGAGGATATCCCCCGCGCCATCTTCTACAATACCGCCGTTTCTCCCTTCTCCCCCGCCGCCGGCCCCACGCTCACCCGCACCTCGCCTAAGCCGACGGGCACCACGAGGCTGGGCAGCCCCACCCCCGTTTCTAGGGTCACTTCGGCCACTTCAGCTACGTGGCCGCGCCGAAGATAGGGCCGCAGCGGCAAGGCCCGCTACGCCACCACCGACGCCCGCAAGTACGAGGACGACGGGGTAGCCGACGCGCACCGGCCGGTGGCCCCGCCACAGCCGTGAGCCACGAAGCGTGTGCAGGAAAAAGGGCGCCCGCTGGGACGCCCTTTTTTGAGGTTGGAGCGTTTGATTAGTGACGGCCAAAGTAGAGCTACTTCAAACGCTTATTAATGAACGTCACAATTATAGATATCATAAGCAGGATAAATGATGGTATGCCTAACGCAATTCTCATATTGAAATCAAATATCAGGCAATACACTATAAGTAATCCAAAGAATACAAGACATACAACCGCATAATCTTTAAAGCTCCTGTCCTTATTATTAATTAATTCTCGCAATTTTTTAATAAGGAAGATGGGAGCGAATAAGGTCAATACCAGTAAGAGACGCATCAAAATTTTATTATCAAATATTGCGTCCATAATTAGCCGTACATAGGATTGTTACTATTACATCTGCAATGGATATGTGTCAGCCTTATACCATTAGTTAGGCAACCCCCACCGCCCCCACGCTCACGCGCACCTCGCCGAAGCCGACGGGCACCACGAGGCTAGGCAGCACCAACCCCGTTTCCAGGGTCACTTCGGCAACTTCAGCTACCTGGCCATCAGCCGTGGCCTCCAAAGGGCCGGGCAGACCGTGCAGCACCACGCGGTAGGTGGCGTAGCTGGGCGCGTAGTCGCCCTCGATGGCCTGGGTGAGCACCAGCTCCTGCGGCGAGCCCGTCACGGTGAAGCGGCGCAGGGTGCGCTGGCCTTCCTGGTAGCCGTAGCCCTCGCCGCCGTCGTCGTAGTGCACGCTCTCTGCCGTGCCGTTTTTGTAGTACACGTGCAGGGTGAGCTGCTCTATCACCTTTTCGCCCACGTATTGCAGCACGGGCTGCATGGGCAGCACGGCGCCGGCCTTCACGAAGAGCGGGATGCGGGTGAGGTCGGCGGTGGCCCAGACTTCGGCGCCGCCGCTGGTGGGCGCGTCGGTCCAGTAGTAGAACCAGTCGCCGCGGGGCAGGTACATCCAGCGGCCGTCGGCGCCGGGCTGGGTGATGGGGCAGACAAGCAGGTTGTCGCCGAGGCCAAATTCGGCCATGCGCAGGTAGGTTTCGGTGTCGTGCTGGTCGAGGAAGGTGAGCGGGCGCAGCATGGGCGTGCCCTGGGTGGCGTACTGCCAGAACGTGGTGTACATGTAGGGCAGCAGGCGGTAGCGCAGCTCGATGAAGTGGCGGGCCAGGTCGGTCACCTCCTCGCCGAAGCTCCAGGGCTCCTGGTCGCCGTGGTCGCCGGAGGAGTGGGTGCGAAAGAACGGGTGGAAGGCGCCCAGCGCAATCCAGCGGGCGTAGAGCTCGGGCGTGGGCGAGTCGACGAAGCCGCCGATGTCGGAGCCGATGAAGCTGAAGCCCGAGATGCTCAGGCGCTGGCACTGGATGTTGGCCAGCCAAAGGTGCTCCCAGGAGGCGATGTTGTCGCCGGTCCAGCCGGAGGAATAGCGCTGGCCGCCGGCGTAGGTGCTGCGCGTGATGGTGAAGGGCCGGTTGGGATAGCAGAACTGCTTCACGCCGTCGTTGGTGGCGCGGGCCATCTGCATGCCGTAGATGTTGTGGGCCTTCTGGTGCGAGGCCCAGTGCCCGTCGTAGTGGAAGCGCACATCGGGCGGGAAAGTGCCTTTCTCGAACACCGCCGGCTCGTTCATGTCGTTCCACACGCCCTTCACGCCGATGTCCTGGATGAGCTCCTTGAACAGGCCGGCCCACCACGTGCGCACCTCGGGGTTGGTGTAGTCGGGGAAGTTGCAGAGGCCGGGCCACACCGAGCCCTTCATCAGCGGGCCGTCGGCGCGGCGGCAGAAGTAGTCGTTGGCAATGCCTTCCTGGTACACCGAATACTCCGGGTCAATCTTGATGCCGGGGTCGATGATGACGACGGTTTTGAAGCCGTCCTCGGCCAGCTCGCGCACCATGCGCTTGGGGTCGGGGAAGTGCTGCTTGCTCCAGGTGAAGCAGCGGTAGCCCTCCATGTAGTCGATGTCGAGGTAGATGGCGTCGCAGGGAATCCGGCGGTCGCGCAAACCGGAGGCAATTTCCTTCACGTTGCTTTCGGGGAAGTAGCTCCACTTGCACTGCTGGTAGCCCAGCGTCCAGAGGGGCGGCAGCTCGGGCGGGCAGGTGAGCAGGGTGTATTCCTGGGTCACCTCCATCAGGGTGGGGCCGTAGATGAAGTAGTAGTTCAGCTCGCCGCCCTGGGCCCAGAAGCTGGTCACGTCGGCGCGCTCGGCCGCGAAGTCGAAGCTGGCCCGGAAGGTGTTGTCGAAGAAAATGCCGTGGGCAATTTTCTGGTGCAGCACGTGGTAGAACGGGATGTTCTTGTAGAGCGGGTCGGAGCCTTTGGTGTAGCCGTAGGTATCGGAGCCCCAGTTGGTGAAGCGCTTGCCGCGCAGGTTCATGTTGTCGGGCTTGTCGCCGAGGCCGTAGTAATGCACACCGGGCGGCACCTGCTTGCTCATCTTCACGATGTCGTTGCCCGAGTCGTAGTCGTATTCCCAGTGGAAGCCCTTCTCATCATCGCTGAGAATGGTGCCGGAGCGGTCGAGCACGCGGGCCTTCAGGTTTTCCTTCTGCACAATGCAGATGAGGCGGGCCGTGGTGAGGCGGTAGTGGTCGGGCTTCTCGCGGAATTCTACCTGCGCGGGCGCCAGCCGGGTGGTGGCATCGGCGGGCACGGCGTAGGAGAAATCCGTGTTCAAAGGCCCATCGGTGAGGTAGCGGAAGCGCAGGATTTTGTCGCTGAGCACGTGCAGCAGCAGGCGCACGCCGTTCTGGCAGGTGAAAAGGAAGCGGTGGTTGCCCAGCTCCTCCACGCGGATGACCGCGCCGGGGTATTGCTCCTGGTGGCTCTTGGCCGCCAGGTCGTTCACCATGTAGTTGTTTTCCTGAATCGAAGTATCCATATAAAAAGCGAGTCGAAGCCAAAAGCCCGGGCCGCGGCCGAGCCGGCCAAATAAAGCCCGACCGGGCCTGCGGCGCCGGGGTTAAGCACGCAAGATACTTTTTCCGGACAAGCGGGCGCCGAAATTTTCGGTCAGCGCAGATTTTTCGTCGTTATATGGTTCGGCTTGCGTAGCATTGGCCCCCGATAGCGCGCCGCCCCACCCCAGCCGCCCCCACCGGCCCGCTTTCGCCCCCTTCCGCTGCCCATGACCCCGTCCGATTTTTCCGTTCTGCTGCTCGCCTGGGACGATGCCGACCCCAGCGTGGCCGTGCTCGGCGGGGCGGCGCTACCCCCTACCCTGCCCCTGGTCTACCACCTCGCTCAGGAGCAACCCGTGCTGGCCGTGTTCCCGCACCTGCCGGAGGAATCGGGGGTTGTGGACGGGAATGAACTGGCTGGGCCGGTCATTGCAACCGAAACCACCAGATTCAGTGCTCAAGGCGCTGACGCAGCTACCAAAGCATCCGTCACTGAAGAAGCTTTTGCAACAGAAGACACGGAAACTTCCGAAGGAGCTTTCGGCAACGCGGCTTTTTCAACAGCAGCCGGCGTCCGCCGCTTGGATGCAGTTGGCGCAAGCGAAATTGCCTTGCCCTCTTTCCTGATTGGTTTAGAAGAATTGGCTACAACGGCTACTCCGGCCGAAATGCCAGCCGCGCTGCCGGCGCCCATTATCACCGCTGCACTGGCTCCTGCGCCCATCCGCAGCCAGTGGCCCACCGGCGCCAACGCCCCGCAACACCTGAGCTGGAGCGCGCCCGCCGCGCCCTACCTCGGAGCCAGCGCGCCGGCCGGGCCGCCGGTAGTGGCGCCCGTGCCGCCGCTCGTTCCCGCGCCCATCGTGCGTGAAGCGGCCGACTTGGCCCAGGCCGCCCTGAGCTGGCCCGCTGGCTTTAGTCCGCTGGCTTCATCGGTGGCGGCGCAGGTGCTGGCCGGCCTCCCTATTGCGCCCGGAGCTGATGCAGCGAAGGATACCAAAGTGACTGGGGCGACCGAAGAAGCTGTAGCAACTGAAGAAATTCAGGAGGCTGAAGCAGATAATCGGGAGCCTTCCACGAGCCTCGCACCGGAGGTTTTTGAAGAAATAACGGAAGAAATTGGCGCCGCCGAAGCTAACGACCTTGCGGCACCAGAAGACAATTTAACGCCGGATATTCCCGAAGAAACCACGCCCATCGCGGAAACGGCGCCTGCTTATTCCGAAGCCGAAGCAGTTCCAACGCCCATGCCCGCACCGGTTCTCACGCCGCGCACGCCGCCGCTGGATGGCTTAAACTCCCGCATGATTCACTACGCCCGGCAGGCGGCGCAGCTGGTGCGAGACCGCAGCGATTTTGGAGTGATTTACGCGCCCAGCTGGCCGGCGTGGCTGGCCGCGCTCGAAATCCGCAACAGCTCGCGCCGGCCGCTGGTGCTGTACGCCGCCAGCCTGGCAGCTGACTTCGCCCCGCCCGCCGAACGCGGCTGGCTGCTCGAAGTGGAGCGCATGGCCCTGCGCCGGGCCCGCCTCGTGCTGGTGCCTGATGAAAGCGTGCGCCAGCAGCTCCGCCAGCACTACGGCCCCGACACCGGCGAAGTGCGCGTGCTGCCGGCTGGTGATGAAGATGCCCTGCAAGCCGTATTGCAGGAACTGGCTGCGGGGTAGGCCGGCGGGCGGCGTGGATTGAATTGGTTTTCTTTGCACCAACTAAGCCATTTTGCTCGCCATTAAACCTCATCCCGCATGGAGCCCGAACACGAATTTGAAGCCACTTTAGAAGCTGACGGCGACACGGGCGGCGTATTTGTGGTTATACCGTTTTCGGTGGCCGAGGTGTACGGCAAGCGCGGCCAGCTGCCCGTGCACGTCACCTTCGACGGCTACCCCTACCAAGGCAGCGCCGTGCCCCTCGGCGACGGCCACCACGCCCTGCTCATCCTCAAGCAAATCCGCAAGGCCATCGGCAAAACCCTGGGCGACAGCGTGCGCGTGACCCTGCGCCACGACACGGCCGTGCGCAAAATGGAAGCCCCCGTCGACTTGGCCGAAAAACTAGCTGCTGACCCTAAAGCCGCCGCCTACTACGACAAGCTGGCCTTCACCCACCAGCGCGAGTTCGTGCGCTGGCTGGAAGGCGCCAAGAAACCCGAAACCCGCGCCAAGCGCCTGGCCCAAACCGTGGAGCTGCTGGGCCAGGGGCGTAAGCGGCCGTAACGCCCGTAATAGCTTAGCCGCTCCTATTGTCATCCTGAGCGCAGCGAAGGACCTTCTCACGGCTGAACAAACTGTTCCTACGTGACAGGGTCCTTCGCTGCGCTCAGGATGACAGTTTATTTACTTAAGTCCAACGGTTTCCCACCCAACCCCGCCTTCTCATGAAAAAGCCCTACCTGCTGCCGCTGTTGCTTCTGCCGCTGCTGGCCGGCGCCCAAACCGCCAGCATCGACCGCGTGAATCCCACCAACTGGTGGGTGGGCATGAAGAACCCCAACGTGCAGCTCATCGTGCACGGCCCCGGCGCGGGCACGCTGGCTTACTCAGTGAACTACCCGGGCGTGAAGCTGGTGAAAACCAATACGGTGGAAAACCCCAACTACGCCTTTCTGGACCTCACCATCGCCCCCACCGCCAAGCCCGGCCGGGTGCAGCTGGTGGGCAAAAAGGGCGCGCAGACCGTGACGCAAAGCTGGGAAATAAAGGCCCGCGACAACGCCCCCAAAGCCCAGGGCGTGACGGCCGCCGACTTTATCTACCTAGCCATGCCCGACCGCTTCGCCAACGGTGACCCCAGCAACGACAAGTTCGCCGACCTGCGCGACCCCAACCACGACCGCGCCAACCCCTTCTTCCGCCACGGCGGCGACTTGCAGGGCGCGGCCCAGCGCATCGGCTACCTCAAAGACCTGGGCGTGACGGCCGTGTGGTTTACGCCGGTGCTCGAAAACAACCAGCCGCTCACCAGCGAGGGTGGCACCATGCGCGCCTCCTACCACGGCTACGGCTTCACCGACCAGTACAACGTGGACCGGCGCCTGGGCGGCAACGCGGCCTACAAAAGCTACGTGCAGCAGGCCCACGCCGCCGGCCTGAAGGTGGTGCAGGACGCCGTGTACAACCACGTGGGCAACACCCACTGGACCGTGCAGGACCTGCCCATGAAAAGCTGGCTGCACCAGTGGCCCAGCTACACCAACACCACCTACCGCTACACGCCCATCACCGACCCGCACGCGGCCCAGAGTGACCGCAAAATCACGCTCGACGGCTGGTTCGTGCCCTTCCTGCCCGACCTCAATCAGCAGAACCCCTACGTGGCCAACTACCTGATTGAAAACGCCATCTGGTGCGTAGAGAATTTCGGCATCGATGCCTGGCGCGTCGACACGTATTTGTATAACGACCAGCCGTTTATGAACCGCTGCAACGCGGCGCTGCTGGCCGAGTACCCGCGCCTGCACATTTTTGGCGAGTCGGCGGTGACGAATGCCATCGACCAGGCCTACTACACGCGCAGCAGGATTGATTTTCCCTTCAAGTCGAACCAGCCCGGGGCGCTCGATTTCGTACTGGAGGGCGCCCTGTTGGGTGCGTTGAAAGACACCGGCACGCCCGCCGGCACCGGCTGGGACGGCGGTGCCCAGCGCGTGTACCAGGCCCTGGCCCAGGACGTGGTGTACCAGGACCCGACCAAGCTCGTCACCTTCCTCGACAACCACGACCACAACCGCTTCCTCTCCGAAATCGGCGACGACCTCGACAAGTATAAGCTGGGCCTGACCTGGCTGCTCACCACCCGCGGCATCCCCAGCCTGTACTACGGCACCGAAATCCTGATGAAGAATTTCAAAGACCCCACCGATGCCGAGGTGCGCAAGGATTTCCCCGGCGGCTGGGCCGAGGATAAGGAAAACAAGTTTGCCGCCGCCGGCCGCTCGGCCCGCGAAAACGAAGCCTTCGATTTCGTGAAAAAGCTGGCCACCTACCGCCGCGACCACAAGGTGCTGCACACCGGCCAGTTGATGCAGTACCTGCCCGAAAACGGCCTCTACGTGTACTTCCGCTACGACGCCAGCGGCACCGTCATGGTAGCCTCCAACACCACCGACAAAGCCGCGGCGCTGCCCACCGCCCGCTTCTCGGAGCGCCTAAGCGGCTTCACGAAAGCTCGCAACGTGCTGACAGGCGAGAACCTGAACACCCTGGCTACTTTGCAGCTGCCCGCTAAAACCGCTGTGGTGCTGGAGCTGCTGAAGTAGCAGGTAGAGAGCCGCAGGTACGCAATGTTGATTTCGTGCTGAACTTTAGCGCATGACAAGGAAGCGCCGTATTGGATGGGCCGTGAACTGGGCCGTGAGCTGCCTGCTGCTGGCGGCCCAGCCAGCGAGTGCCCGGCCGGTGGCACCCACCCCGACCCAGCTGCTGGCCGACAGCCTGCGCCAGCTCCCGCGCTGGCCGCTGGCCCGGCAGCAGGCCCTGTCCCAAACCCGGCTGCTGCCGGGTTCCCCGTTGGTGCCGGTGGCGCAGGACTGGGTGAGCCGCCGGGGCCAGGGGCTGGCCCGTGATGTGTACTGGAACCTGGAAATGGCCCTGGGCCGCTACTACATCGACGCCAACCAGCCCAGCAAGGCCGTGCGCCAACTCCTGACCCTACGCCAGCAGTGCGGGACCGACTCCGCCCGGAGCAGCCTGGCCAACATGTGGCTCTGCTACAGCTACCTGAACCTGGGGCAGGTTGAGCGCAGCATTCCGTTTGGGCACGAAGCCATTCGGTGGTTTCCGCGCACCACGCCGGCCCCGCACAACCGGCAGGACATCTACACCATCCTGGCCGGGGCGGCCGTCGACGTGGGCAACCGGGCTCTACAGGAGCATTACCTGCTCAAATGCCTGGCGCTTGACGAGGCTTCGGGCGTGCCGCAGGACATCGGCATGGCTTACCTCTTGTTGGTGAACCCCGCCCTGGACCAGCGCCGGTACGCGCTGGCCCATCAGCGCCTCGATTCGGCCCGGCGGTACCTGCGCCCGCTCCGCGACGACGGCATTTTTGTGCTGGAGCGCCAAATCACGGCGCGGCTGGCCATTGCCGAGCACCGCTACCGCGCGGCCGAAGGGGTGCTGCGCGCCACCTACCCGCTCATGCGCAGCCGCCCCGTTTGGGAAGGCGAGGTGCTGAAGCTGCTGGTGCCCGCCTTGGTGGGCCAGCACCGCTACCAAGAGGCCCTGGTCCACCAGCAGCGCCTGGCCGAACTGCAGTTCGGGACCTTTGAAGCCACCGCCCACCGCCAGGCGCAGGAGCTGCAGGAAGCCTACGCCGCCAACGAGCGGGAGCGGGAAATTGCCCGCCAGCGCCAGCGCATTGGCCACTTGCAGGCCCAGGAGCAGCTGCAGGCCGCCCAGTACAGCCGCCGCCTGGCCTGGCTGGGCGCCGCCGTGCTGGCCGGGGCGCTGCTGCTCACGCTGGCCGGCGGGTGGTGGGCCGCCCGGCAGCGCCGCCTACGCGCCGAGCGCGAGGAACGCCTGCGCAACCGCATTGCCACCGACCTGCACGACGACGTGGGCACCCTGCTGGCGCGCGTGACCATGCAGGCCGACCTGCTGCGCCAGCAGGCCCCCGCCGCCGAAGGACCGGCCCTCGACCGCCTGCTGGCCAACGCCCGCGCCGCCGCCGGCACCATGCGCGACATCGTGTGGGGCATCGACACGCAGGCCGATGCCGTGAGCGCGCTGCTCGACCGCATGCGCGAGCACCTCGACCAGAGCGCCGCCGCCGCCGGCCTCAACACCCACCTGGCCGTGAGTGGCCTTGCCGATGAGCAGCCGCTGGCCTCGGAGCTGCGCCAGCATTTGTTCCTCGTTTTCAAAGAAGCCGTGACCAACGCCGTGCGCCACGCCCACGCCACCGACCTGTGGGTGACGCTGGCCTGGGCGCCCCACGAGCTATGCCTGGAGGTGCGCGACAACGGCCGCCCCGCCGCCCCGCCCGCTGCCGGCCGCCAAAGCAGCGGCCTGGGCCTGCGCAGCATGCGGCAGCGGGCCCAGGCACTGGACGGCACCCTGCAGGCCGCGCCCGGCCCCGAGGGCTTCATCGTGCGGCTGGTGGTACCGCTCAAAGTCGGCACGAGCATGACCGTGGCCAGAGCCGCGCGCTAAAGCGGATTTGAGCGTACTGAAGTCGATGTCCGGCTTTGGATTCGGTGTAAATTCGTGCAGGGACGGGGCCTGCCCCACCCCTACCTCCAACGACTCCGAAGCTACCTTGGATATGACGCAAAACGTCGGCCCTGACTTCCCCGGGGAGCCACGGCCGGCGGATGCTATTGCCACGGGCGCTACTTGTTGATGACCAGGCGACGCTGCGTGAGCAAGTTCCCCTGCTGCACTTGCAGCACGTACACGCCCGCCGCCAGAGCCGACAAATCGAGCACCGTGCGGCCCGAGGCCAGCCCGGTGCCGCTGTGCACGCGCTGGCCCAGCAGCGTGGTCACGGTCGTTTGCACGGGTTGGCTGGACGGCAGTCCGGTGGTTTCCAGCTCGAACCAGCCGCTGGCCGAAGGGTTCGGAAACACGCGCACGGCCTGGTCGAGGGCGGCCGAAGCGGCGGCCGACGTGGGGCCGCTCAGCACGGCTTCGAGCATGAACTTGCCATTGGGCGTGTTGGCGGCATCGTTGGGCACGGCCCCGGCGCTGGATACGAAAAAGAAGCTGTCGGAACGCAAAATGGCCTCGTTTTGGGTGCCGAGGGCGGGCGTGGTGCCGCCCGTGCTGGCCTGGACGATGCCCACCAGGAAGTCGCCGGCCGGCACACTCACCGGCGCGGTCAGCGGGAAGGTGTGCAGCGTGTTCTGGTCGGCCGCGGTGAGGACGTAATTGGCCGAGCGGGCCAGCACGGCGCCGGTGCTGCGGCTGAGCACCACCCCGTAGAAAGACGCGCCGGCGCCGCCCACCAGATAGGCCCGCACCGCCGCCACGGTGGCCGGCGCGCTGATGGTGAACCGGGCCGCCACCCCCGAGCCGTTGGTGGTGTTGACGATGCCCGCCGTGTTGGGCAGGCCCGGCGTGACGTAGGAAAACGTGGTGGCGGTGGTGAGCAGCGGCAAGGCGCTCACGTTGTTGCCGTTGTTGCCGTCGTTGGGCAGCGTGGCCGTCACGGTGTTGGCGCCTGCGATGGATACGGGCACGTTGGCGAACGTGACGACGGTGCGGGCGCCGGGCGCCAGCGTGGTGGCGGTTTGGGTCAGGGTCAGGGTGTTGGCGCCGGCCACGGTCAGCGTCACCACCGGGGCCGCGAGGGTGGTGGTGCCCACGTTGGTCACCAGGGCGCGCAGCGTGGCCGGCGAGCCGGGGGGCACGGCCAGCTGGTCGTAGCTGTAGAGGAACACGGCCGCGTCGTTGGGCACGGCGGCGGTGAAGCGGTAGGTGCGGCCCGCGTCGGGGCGCACGCTGCCGCGGGCGTTGTGGGTGTCGCTGCCCTGGCGGAACCCGGTCAGGCTCCAGGCATCGGTGGAGTTTTTGCCGGCCAGCACCAGGTCGGGGTTTGCCGCCGAATTGCCCTTCAGGCCGATGAGGATGTAGCGCAGGGCGTCGGGGCCGGGGCCAGCCGTGGCGGGGCCGTACACGAACTCAATCTGGTTGCTGCCCTCGTAGAGCTTCACCTGGAAGGAAAAGTTGTCGTACTGCGTGCCCAGGCCATTTTCGGGCTTGTCCTGCACGTTTTTCCATTGAATGGTGCACACCTGGCTGCCGGCCGTGCCGGTGGTGGCCACGCGGTATTCGGCCCCGGCGGTGCCGGCCCGCAGGTCGGTGTTGAAGGGCAGCACTACGTTGGTTTCCGAAGAAAACACCAGGCCGCCGGTGCCGGCGTCGGCCTGCGGCTGGGTGGCGAAGAACGGCCCGGCCGGCGCCACCGCGCCCAGCTTCAGAAAGCCGTTGGTATTCAGCACGAACTGCGTGAAACTCTGCCCGTTGTAAGCAAACGAAAAGCCGATGCTCTGCGCGGCGGAGTTGGCGTCGTCGAAATTGCCGCCGGTGCCAATGGCCGTGCCCGCGCTGCCGAGGTCGGCGTAGGTGCCGGCCACGTTCACGGCGTTGGCCGCGGCGTAGGGCAGCTGGGCGTGGGCCGCCGGGGCGGCGGCCAGGAAAAGCGCGGCGCCCAGCAGGCCGCCAGGCAAGGAGTAGCGTGTCATCATGCAATCAAAGAAATGAAGGTGGAATGATAAAACTTAGAGCTGCCCGCGGGCCGAACGGCTCATGAGCTCGGTGCGGCCGCTGACCTGCAGCTTCTTGTAGATGCGCTTGGCGTAGGTGCGCACGGTTTCGACGGAGAGGTCGAGCCGGGCGGCCACCTGCTTGTCGCTCAGGCCATCGACCACGGCCTGCACCACTTCGCGCTCGCGCTCCGTCAGCAAATCGGCCTGCACCGAGGGCGCGGGCTTGAAGTGGGCCAGTACCTTGCGGGCCACCGAGCGGCTCATGGGCGCGCCGCCGCGGTGCACTTCCAGCACGGCCTCCTTGAGCTCGGGCAAGGAGGTGTGCTTGAGCACGTAGCCGCTGGCCCCGGCGCAGAGGGCCTGGTAGATGCGGTCGGCGTCGTCGAACACGGTTTGCATGAGCACGTCGGCCTGGGGCAGGCGCTGCTTGAGGAGCGGCAGGGCTTCGAGGCCGCTCAGGCCGGGCAGGTGGATGTCGAGCAGCACGACCTCGGGGGCTTGGCGCACATCGGGCAGCTCGGCGAAAAAGGCCTCCACCGAATCGGCCAGCAGCACGCACTCGAACTCGGGCTGGGCGCAGAGGTAGCCGTGCAGCAGCTGGCGCAGCTCGGGGTCGTCTTCAACGATGGCAAGGCGGATACGGGGCATGGCACAAAGGTCTGGCAGGCGGAGAGCTCGGGCAATTTTAGGCATGTCCTCAAATGAGGTACGGCCCCGGCTTGCGGGCCGGCCGGGGCGGGCCGGAGCTTTGCCCCGCATTTGCCCTTCTTCCCTTTCGCTATTGCAGCTTATGAATAAATTCCTACGCGCCGCCGGCCTGTTGTCGGGCCTTTTATTTGGGCTGCGGCCCGCCGCCGATGCCCAAACCGCGGGCGGCGTGGGCATCGGCACGGCCACGCCCGATGCTTCGGCCCTGCTGGATTTGACCAGCACCACCAGGGGCCTGCTGGCCCCGCGCATGACGGCCGTGCTGCGCGCCGGCATTCAGGTGCCGGCCCCCGGCCTGCTCGTGTACCAGACCGACGGCGTGCAGCCGGGCTTCTGGTACTACACCGGCGCGGCCTGGACCTACCTCAACCCCGCGCCGGCCGGCGACAACCTGGGCAACCACACCGCCACCCAGAACCTGAACTTGGCCGACAAGCAACTGGTGGGCAACGGCGGCACGAGCGGCCTGGGCATCAGCAGCAGCGGCGACGTGGTCATCGGCACAGGCAGCCCGTTGGCCCCGCTGGAGGTGCGGCGCGACAACGCCAACGCTTACGCGCTGTTCCACGACCCCTTTGATGCTTACTTCTCCTTCGGCCAGGACCGCAGCGACAACAACAACATCAAAATATCGGACGGCAACGGCTTCAGCAACGGCGTCAACTACCTCACCATTGCGCGGGCGTCGACCAACGTGGGCATCGGCACCACCGCTCCCAGCCAGAAGCTGGAGGTGGCCGGGCAGGTTTACAGCAGCACCGGCGGCTTCCGGTTTCCCGATAACACGGTGCAAACCACCGCCGCCGCCGTCCCTGCCCCGCAAACGCTGACGTTGAACGGGCAGCAGCTGAGCATCAGCGGGACGGGCGGCAACTCGGTGACCCTGCCCAGCGCCACGCCCCAGACGCTGACGCTGAACGGGCAGCAGCTGAGCATCAGCGGGGGCAATGCGGTGACCCTGCCCACCCCGGCCGGCGACAACCTAGGCAACCATACCGCCACCCAAAACCTGAACCTGGCCAATAAGCTGCTCGTCGGAAACGGCGGCGCGAGCGGCCTGGCCATCAGCAACGGCGGCAGCGTGGGCATTGGCACCACCAGTCCGGCTGCTTCGGCCCTGCTCGACATCTCGTCAACGACGAAGGGTCTGCTGCCGCCGCGCCTGACCGAGGCGCAACGCGATGCCATTGCCAACCCGGCCCCAGGCCTGGAGGTATTCAACACGACGGCCAACACCCTAAGCCAGTGGGACGGCACCCGTTGGGTAAACTACCTGAGCTACTCGGCATCCAACACGGTAGCCAGCACCACGTTTAGTTTTCAGAATAACGGCAATAGGTATACCTACCAAGTACCGCTCGGGGTGACGCGCCTGGCCGTAGACATGGCCGGCGGCGTCGGCGGCGGCAGCGTCCTCGGCACTCGCGTTGTGAATGGCGGCAAAGGGGGACGGGTGCAAGCCACATTGACCGTGACGCCGGGCCAGCTGCTGACGATTTACGTGGGCGGCAGCGGCACGGGAGTCAGCAACAATGGGGGGGTATCGGATTTGGCGGCGGAGCCAGCGACATCCGGGCGGGCGGCACCGACCTGGCCAGCCGCGTGCTGGTAGCGGGCGGCGGGGGCGGCGGGGGCAACCCTGGCCCGTATGGCCCGGGCCTGGGCACGGGCTACGACGGTGGCGGCGGCGGTGGAACCACGGCCCTCGACGGCCAAGCGCTGGGCGGCGGGGGCGGCACCGCCAGTGCGGGCGGCGCGGGCGGGGCAGCCCCATACTCCTATAGCGGCGGCAACGGCAGCATCGGCCAGGGAGGGATGGGAGGCCGGGACCAGCCCGGTTCCCCCAGCGGCAGGGGCGGCGGCGGCGGCGGCGGCTATTACGGTGGCGGCGGCGGGGCCTACGAACCGTCCAGCGGCTCGGCCGGCGGCGGCGGCGGCTCTTCCTACGCCAACCCAACGATGACGACCGGGGTGGTGCATACACAGGGCTACCAGAGCGGCAATGGCTACGTCACCATCACCCCCGGCCCGGGCGTGCCGGCACCCGTGCTGAACGGGGCCAACTTTCAAAATGTGGCCGGCGACAACCTGGGCAACCACACCGCCACCCAGAGCCTGAGCCTGAACGGCAACGCCATCAACTTCGGCACCACCACCCAGCAGATGCTCAACCTGTGGAACGCCAACTACGGCATTGGGGTGCAAACCAACACCGAGTACTTCCGTTCCGCCGACTCATTTGCCTGGTACAGCGGCGGCAGCCACAACGATGGCCAGTTCAATGCCGGCGGAGGCACCACGCAGATGGTGCTGCAAGCGGGAAAACTCGGCATCGGCACCGCGGCCCCGGTTTCGGAGCTCGACGTGCCCAACGGCTCGGTGCACCTGCCCGGCGACTCGTGGATTCGGTTCTCCGGCAACAATAAAAACTACCTGCGCGGCACCACCATCCTGGCCGACGACGCGCAGGGCGGGCGCGTGGGCATCGGCACGGCCGACCCGGTTTTTCCGCTCGACGTGCAAAGCACTGTCACGCCGGGCAACTACCCGTACGCCTTCTACGCCGTGGCGGGCAACGGCGCGGTGTCCACGGGTTCGACGGGCGGCAACACCGGCCCGGTGAGCATCCGCGCCACCGGCCGCGTGCTGGCCACCGAGTTCAAAGCCACCTCCGACCGCCGCCTGAAAACCGTCATCGGCCTGAGCGACCGCGCCGCCGATTTGGCCTTGCTGAATAAGCTGCGCATCACCGACTACACCATGCGCGACCGGGTGCAGTACGGCAGCCGGCAGTTCAAGAAAGTCATTGCCCAGGAAGTGGAGCAGGTGTTCCCGCAGGCGGTGAACCAGCACACCGGCTTTCTGCCCGATGTGTACGCGAATGCCGTGAAGGCCGAAACGCAGGCCGACTCGCTGCTGGTGCTGACGCTGCGCGCCGCTTTGGCTGCGAAGCCGGGCCAGCGCATCAGGCTCATCGCCAAAACGGGCGAGACTACCGGCACGGTGAAAACCGCTCGCGGCAACACGCTCGTGGTGCGCGGCGCGCAGCAGCTGGCCGGGCAGGAAGTGTTTGTCTTCGGCCTGGAGCACACCGACGTGCGGACGGTGGACTACGAGGCCCTGGCCATGCTCAACGTGAGCGCCACCCAGGAGCTGGCCCGCCAGCTGGTCGAGCTGCAAAAACAAAACGCGGCTTTGAAAGCTGATGCCGCCGGCAGCCGCGCTGACTTGAAGCAATTCAAGGCCGAAGCCAGTACCCAAACCGCCGACCTCGCCCAGCGCCTGCAAGCCCTGGAGAACATGCTAGGCGCGAAAGCTTCGGTGAAATAATGCGCCGGCTACCCACTCCTGCCGCCGTGGTACTGGCCCTGACGGCCGCCGCGGCCCACGCCCAAAGCCTCACCAACACCGGCACTCCGCTCACGGTGGAAGCCGGCGCCGTGCTCGTCGTGCCCGGCGCGCTCGATAACCAGGCCGGCGCCACGCTCACCACCGGCGGCACCGTGCAGGTGGGCGGCGACTTCCGCAACGCGGGCACCGTGGTGCCGGCCAGTGGCAAAGTCGTCTTTGCCGGCACTGCTGACCAGACGCTGACGCCCGGCGGCGCCACTCTGGCCAAGGTGGAAGTGCGCAACACCGGCCCGGCCGGCAACAACCGCGTGCTGCTGCCCACCGACCTCACCGTGAGCCAGCAGCTCATCCTGACCAGCGGCCTGCTGCGCACCGACCCCGCTGCCACCCTGCTCCTGCCCGACGGCGCTACCCTAAGCGGCGAAACCACCGGCCGCTATGTGCAAGGCAATCTGCGCGTGGAGCGCGCCAACGTGAGCGGCAGCACACCCATCGACTTCGACAATAGCCTGACGTTGAGCCCTAACGGCAACGCCCTCGGCACCGTGCGCGTGACGCGCACCGCCGGCCTGCAAACGGCAGGTGTGAGCTTTGATACTAACCCAGCCAACGCCGCCCAGAAAAGTATCGACCGCGTCTGGACCGTGACCGCCGACCAAGCCCCCACCGCCGCCGTGGAAGCCCCCCTGAGTTGGCTGGCTGATGATGACAACAGCCTGACTTTTGGACAGGGCCAGACGTACCGGGTGCCGGGTGCCAGCGCAGCCTGGCAGGCGCTAAGCAGCCCGGCCAACGGTGCGGCCCGCAGCCTCACGGCCAGCACCGGCAGCCTCGGCCGCTTCACGGTGAGCACGGCCTCGGCGCCGCTGCCGGTGGAGTTGCGCAGCTTCACAGCCGAGCGCCGGGGGGCTGATGGACTGTTGCGCTGGGCCACGGCTTCGGAGAAAAACAACGACCGGTTTGAGGTGGAAAGCAGCGCCGACGGGCGCACGTTCCGCCGCATTGCCACGGTGCTGGGCGCCGGCAGCAGCACGCAGCGCCACGACTACGCGCTGCCGGACCCCAACCTGGCCCGCTACGCCGCCGACTTGGTGTACTACCGCCTGCGGCAGGTGGACCGCGACGGCACGGCGGCCTACTCGCCGGTGCGCACCGTGCAGGTGCCGGCCGAAACGGGCTTTGCGGCGCAGGCCTATCCCCAACCTTTTGTCAACGAACTCACACTGCTGGTGCGTACTGGCGAGGACGGGCCCGTCGTCGTCTTGGCCTACGATGCGGTGGGGCGCCTGCTGTTCACGCACCGGGCAGCGCTGGCGGCCGGCACCAACACCGTGCCGCTGCCCCAGGCGGCGGCCTTGCCCACGGGCGCTTACATGCTCAGCATCACGCAGCAACGCTACCATCGCACCCTCAAAATCATTCGCGAATAACGCTAACCGTTTCCTTTTCAACTCATGAAATCACTTTTACCCACCCTCGCCCTGCTCGCCGCGGGCTTTTCGGCCTCGGCCCAAACCGCCATTACGCTCACGCAAAGCAACTTCCCGGCGGGCCCTACCAACAGCCTCTACTACGCCGCCAACTTGAGCGGCGTGACGCGCCCCACCACCGGCGCCAACCAGGCCTGGGACTACCGCAGCCTGACTTCCGCCGGGCCTACGTTCGATATTTACAACCCGGTGCCGGCGGGTTCGCCATTCCCCACGGCCACGCGCGTAGTGCCCTACACCGTGACGCTGGGCCCGCTGTCCGTGCGCGGTACCACTTACCAGGCCCTCACAAGCGCCGGCCTGGTGGAGTTGGGCTCGCAGCTGGCGGTGCAGCGCTTCGGCCTCGGCGCCCTCACGGGCAGCCCCACCGACTCGCTGGTGGTGCCCGCCCAAACGGTGTCGTTGAACAACCGCGTGGAGGTTGCCTTCCCGCTCACGGCCGGCTCCGTGACGCGGCAGCAGAGCCGCACGGGCACCGTGGGCCTGCTCACGGTGGGCCTGGTGGGCCTGAACCGCACGCCGCTGCAGCTGGTGCAGCGCGTGAGCCGCGTCGACAGCGTGGCCGGCTGGGGCACGGTGCGCATTCCGGCCGGCACGGGGGGCACGGCCGCCATTCCGGCGCTCATGCGCCGCACCCGCATTGTGGAGGTCGACAGCTTCTACTTGGGTGGGCAGCCGGCGCCGGCCGCGCTGCTCGGCGCGCTGGGCGTGCAGCAGGGCGCCACGTTCGGGGTGTTCTACGACTATTTCTACCGGGCCAATTCCGGCCAGACGCTGCTGGAGTTTAACTACACCACTTCCAGCTTCCAGACCCTGAGCGCCGTGTATTACTCCCGCGAAGCCAACCTGCCCCTGACGGCCCGCACCGCCCTGGCCACCGAGTTGGGCGGCCTCCGCGCCTACCCTAACCCCGTGGGCCACGGCCCGCTCACGTTGGCCGCCGGCAACGGCCGCCGCGAGCCGTTGCGCCTGACCGTGCGCGACGTGCTGGGCCGCGCCCGGGCCACCGCATCGGCCACCACCGGCCAGCCCACCGACGTGCTCGCGGGCCTGCCCGCTGGCACCTACCTGCTGGAGGCAGAAGGCGCCAACGGCGCCCGCAGCACCGTGCGCGTGGTGCGCGAGTAGCCGGAGCCAGCACCCCAAAAAGCCCGCCCTGAATGCCAGCGCGGGCTTTTTTGTTGTAAGCCCCGCGCCGACAGTGAGCCCAGGGTTATTGCCCGCTGATTTCAGACACGCCCCAGGCGGCCACCTTTCCAAAAGGTAGCCATTTCACGCAGTTCACGAGTGCTTCGCGAAGCGGCAGCGGCTGCATTGCCAGCGCCCCGCCGTCGACCACCGCTGGCTGCTCCGGACGACGAGCCTCCGGGTCGTGGCTTGCCGGGCCGGCTCCTGCTTTTATATTCGTCCAAACGCTGTGCAGCAGGGTTTCTTTACCATTTCCGATGACCAACTCCCTACGCCGCCACCAAGTCCGGGTTTTAGGTGCTTTGCTCGTGATGGTTGCGGTGTACCTGCTGAAGGACGGGCTTCTTTGGTGGCTCTCCAAGCACGGCCTGCTCGAGGTGTATGTGCCGGCCCGTTTGAGTTTTGCCCAAGCGCTACGAGCAAACGAGGCCGTAGTCAACGGCCTTTTTCTGTACGAAACAGGAAATATTTTACTCTGCGTGTGGCTCATCAACTCCCTTGAACAAGCCCCCGGCTTTTTGGCGCACCTGGTCAAGGGCCTGGCCTATTTGCTGGCCACCATCTACGTGGTAGGCCTGACCCTTTCGTTTCTGCCGGCTTTTTTGCCCCGCTTTCCCATCGGATAAGTATCTGGGGCTTTCACGGCCCGCCTCTACGCGGCCGGGCTGCTGTTAAAGCAGCGGGCTGTTATTTGATGCGTAGCCGTGGGCATCAACGCCTCGCTTTCAGCCCATTAACGCCAGCAAGCCCACAATGCCGCCCCCAAGCATGGCAAACGCCGAGAAAATGGTAGCCAGAATGAACAGCACCATTTTAAAGCCCGCGGCCGGAATGATGCGCAGCTGGTCGCCGGGCTCGAACTGGGCCGCGCCGGGGTTGCGCAGCTCATATTCGCCGGCCATGCTGGCCCGGAAGGTATCGAAGCGCAGCGTGGTGTCGCCGCCCAGGTTGCTGCGCTTCACGTAGCTCAGGCGCGGGGGCGTGAGGTGCTGCGTGGCGCCGCCGGCCAGGGCCTGCACCTCCAGCACCACGGGCGGCAGCGTGAACAGCCGCCCCCAGCGGCCGGGCCGCGTGCAGCCCACCTCGTACTGCCCGGGGCGGGTGAGGGTGAAACGAAAAACGGGCTCAGCAGCCGAAAACGTGAAGGCGTTTTCGGCGGGGCTGAACAGGCGCAGCAGGCCGCGCACGCTGTACACAATCCCCACTAGTCCCAGCAGGGCCAAGGCAAACAGCGGGAAGGCCAGCCACGCGGGCAGGGCGGGCGAAGCGGCCTCGACAACAAGTAGTAGCATAGCGCGATGAAATATCAGTTTACAACCATTTCAAAGGAAAGCCGGCTCCCGGTAGCAGGGTGCAGCGCCACCAAGCCGGGCGGCCCCACCGAAGCAGCCACGGAAACAGGAGCCGCCCAGAGTCCCGCCCGCGTGGCGTAGTCCCCGCCGACCGTCAGCGGCCGCACCGCCCCTTCAGAAACAGCGCATAAAAAACAGCAAACAAGGATACTCCGAACTAACGACTTACAGCTCCTTCACCGGAACAACGCTCATTCAACCAATTAATGTGTTGAATGGGCAGATGCCCTTTTCAAGCATTGGGTTGCCCAGTACCCAGCGCCAGCACCAGCGCCACCCGGCTGGGCAGGTAGAGGCTGAGCTGGTGCTCGTACGTCTCGTACTCGAACGCCTCATCGGGCCGGTCGAAGCCGCCGAAGCGGGCGTTGTCGCTCGAGAGCACCACGCGGTACTTTCCTTCTTCCGTCACCCAGAAGCGGTAGTCGGTCAGGCTCTTTTCCACGTGCAGGTTCACGATGAATACCAGGCCGCCGCGCTCGAAGGCCAGCACCTGGTTTTCCTCGTCGTGCTTGAGCAGCGTGGCCGGGCCGGCTGCCAGCAGGTGCCGGGCTTTGGCCAGCTGAATCAGGGCCTTGTCGAAGGCGCCCATCTGGAAGAATTTCAGGTCGGGGTTGTCGCCCAGGCTCCACTGGCGGCGGGCAAACTGGTAGCTCCAGCCATTGCCCTCGCGCGGGAAGTCGACCCATTCGGGGTGGCCGAACTCGTTGCCGATAAAGTTGAGGTAGCCCTCCCCGCCCGCCGAGAGGGTGAGCAGCCGGATGATTTTGTGCAAAGCCAGCGCCCGCGCCGCGCCGGGGTCGCCGTCCACGTTGTG
Source organism: Hymenobacter monticola (assembly GCF_022811645.1). Taxonomy (NCBI): domain Bacteria; kingdom Pseudomonadati; phylum Bacteroidota; class Cytophagia; order Cytophagales; family Hymenobacteraceae; genus Hymenobacter; species Hymenobacter monticola. The sequence continues at coordinate 5,374,222 of NZ_CP094534.1, forward strand.
CATGTGGGCATAGATGGCGGCATCAAACAGCCAGTGAGCCAGCGTCTTGTCGCCCACAAGGGCCTGGTCGTGGCTTTCGGCGTAGGCAATGGTTTTCTCGCCCGCGCGGCGGTTGATGAGCGTGTGCCAGAGGTCGCCGAGGGGCCAATGCTCGTCGGGCGTGTGCTTGAGCAGCTTAATCCAGTAATCGGGAATGCCCATCGCCAGGCGGTAATCGAAGCCCACGCCGCCCTCCTTGATAGGCCGGCACAGCCCCGGCAGCCCGCTCATGTCCTCGGCTACCAGGATGCTGCCTTTCTTGAACTCGTGGGCCAGCGTGGTGGCCAGCTGCAGGTAGAGAATGGCGTCCTCGTCGGCGGCCGGGCCGAAGTAGTTGTCGTAGCCCACGAAGGCCACGCCCTCGCCGTGGTGGTGGTAGAGCATGCTCGTCACCCCATCGAAGCGGAAGCCGTCGAAGTGAAACTCTTCCAGCCAGTAGCGCACGTTGCTCAGCAGAAACTGCTGCACCTCGGGCCGGCCGTAGTCGAAGAGTTTGGAATCCCAGCCGGGGTGGTTGCCGCGCTCCCCTTTATGAAAGTAGAGGTTGCCGGAACCGTCGAAGTCGGCCAGGCCCTCGGCCTCGTTTTTCACGGCGTGCGAATGCACCACATCCAGCAGCACCGCAATGCCGCGCCGGTGGGCTTCGTTGATGAGAAACTTCAGGTCCTCGGGCGTGCCGAAGCGCGAGCTGGCCGCGAAAAGATTGGCCACGTGGTAGCCGAAGGAGCCGTAGTACGGGTGCTCCTGCACGGCCATCAGCTGAATGGTGTTGTAGCCGGCGGCTTCGATGCGGGGCAGCACGTTTTCGGCAAACTCCCGGTAGGTGCCTACGCGGTTTTCCTCGGTGGCCATGCCTACGTGGGCTTCGTAAATCAGCGGCTCCTTGCCGGCCGCGGTGGGTTTAAACTTCTGGTCGGTCCAGGCAAAGGGCGTTTCGGGCCGCCATATTTGGCCGGCAAAGTCCTTGGTTTCCTCGTCCTGCACGGCGCGGCGCAGGGTGGCGGGCAGGCGGTCCTTGCCCTGGCCGTTGGCCACCACGTGCACCTTGAAACGGCTGCCGTGGGCCAGGCGCTGGTCGTACTCGGCATCGGGCAAAAAGGCTTCCCACACACCGTAGTCCAGCTTTTGCAGCGGGTTGGCGCCCCGGTCCCAACCGTTAAAATCTCCAATCAAAGCCAGATACTCCGCCCCCGGCGCCCACTCGCGGTACACCCAGCCGCCGCGGCCGGCGTCGTGGTTGAGCCCCAGCTGCTGGTGGGCGGTGGCGTAGTTCAGCAGGGAGCCGTGGTACTGCTCGATTTCGGCCAGCCGGGCCTGCAGGCGCTCCTGACGCTGGCGCAGCACGGGCTCGTAGGGCGCCAGCCAAGTGTCGTTTTTTACCAGGGCCAGCGGGGCGGGCTTGCGGACTTTGGCGGTAGCGGGGGCAGCGGGTTTCGACTTGGCCATAATATGGAGAGGTTTGGGTCAAATGTAAGGCGATGCGAAATTGAATCGGTAAGGGAGTTAAGGTCATCTGTCATCCTGAGCGCAGCGAAGGACCTTACCACGTTTAAAGGAGTTGTTCAAGCGCGAGAAGGTCCTTCGCTGCGCTCAGGATGACAGACATGTTGTTTTTCAGGATAAGAGGATTGATTTGCGACCAGCCATAAGCTCCTTCGCTTCGCGCAGAACGACGGCCGTCGGCAATTGCCCCGCCTTCATCGCCTATTACATTGCCCAGCGGCATTATTGCCGTTATTTTGCTCCATGTTGAAACGTTTACTTGCCATTCCGCTGGCGCTGCTGCTGGCTTGCTCGGCCGAGCGGCCCGTCACGTCCACTTCGCGCGCTTTTGAGGGCTCGTTGGGCACGCCCATTCCCAAGGCGGCGGCACCCAAGCTGGCCCGCTACGCCATGGTGGTGTCGGCCCACCCCGAGGCTTCGCGCATTGGCACCCAGATTCTGCAGCGCGGCGGCAACGCCTACGACGCGGCCGTGGCCGTGCAGTTTGCCCTGGCCGTGGTGCTGCCCACGGCCGGCAACATTGGCGGCGGGGGCTTCCTGCTCTACCGCGACCGCAACGGCTCGGCCGGCTCGCTCGACTTCCGCGAAACGGCCCCGCAGGCTGCTACGCGCGACATGTACCTCGACAAAAGCGGCAATGTGGTGCCCGGCTTGAGTACAGCCGGCGCGCTGGCCGTGGGTACGCCCGGCACCGTGGCCGGCATGGCCACCCTGCACCGGCAGCTGGGCAAGCTCTCGTGGCCCGCGCTGGTGCAGCCGGCCATTGCCTTGGCCACCAAGGGCTTCGCCCTCACCACCAAAGAAGCCGCCGGCCTGAACCGCGTACGGGCCGATTTTGAGAAGTACAACCCCGGCAACCCGCCCGCTTACGTGCGTCCCGGCGGCGGCGAATGGCAGTCCGGCGACACGCTGCGCCTGCCCGAGCTGGCCCGCACCCTCACCCGCATCCGCGACCAGGGCCGCGCCGGTTTCTACCGCGGCGAAACCGCCCGCCTGCTGCTGGCCGAAATGAAGCGCACCGGCGGCCTCGTGAGCCAAGCCGACCTGGATGGCTACCGCGCCAAGTGGCGCGAGCCCCTGCGCGGCCGCTACCGCGACTACGACGTGATTACGATGCCCCCGCCCAGCTCCGGCGGCGTAGCCTTGCTGCAAATGCTGCAAATGCTGGAGCCCGTCGACCTGGCCCAGGCCGGCTACCACACGCCCCTAGCTGTGCACTTCCTCACCGAGGCCGAGCGCCGCGCCTACGCCGACCGCGCCACCTACCTCGGCGACCCCGACTTTGGCTTCGTGCCCACCCAGAAGCTGCTCGACGTGGACTACAACCGCCAGCGGGCTGCCTCTATGCGCCCCAAGGGCCGGGCCTCGGCCAGCTCGGAGGTGACGGCCGGCGCCAATCTGCCCGGCTACGAAAGCGACCAAACCACGCACTACAGCATCGTGGACGCCCTCGGCAACGCCGTGAGCTGCACCACCACCCTCAACGGCGGCTACGGCAGCCGCGTGGTGGTGCCCGGCGCCGGCTTCATTCTCAACAACGAGATGGACGACTTCTCGGCCAAGGCCGGCGTGCCCAACTCCTACGGCCTGGTGGGCGGCGCCGCCAACGCCATTGCCCCCGGCAAGCGCATGCTCAGCAGCATGACGCCCACCATCCTCACCCGCAACGGCCGCGTGGCCCTCGTGACCGGCACGCCCGGCGGCAGCACCATCATCACCAGCGTGTTGCAAAGCATCGTTGGCATTGTCGACTACGGCCTGAACGCCCAGCAAGTCGTGACGGCGCCGCGCCTGCACCACCAGTGGCTGCCCGACGTGCTCGACGTGGAAGCCGGCGCCCTGCTGCCCGCCGCTCAGGACACGCTGCGCGCCCGCGGCTACCACCCCCAGCCCCGCTTGCCCTGGGGCCGCCTCGACATCATCCACGTGCTGCCCGACGGCACCCTGGAAGGCGGCGCCGACCCGCGCGGCGACGACACGGCGCTGGGGTATTGATTGAGTTAAGAGTTGCAAAAAAGCCCGCCGGACTATTCCAGCGGGCTTTTTTAATGTTTACCTAGCTTGGCGAGCAATGTAGAGACGCATATTTGCGTCTTGTCGTCTGCGCCGTGCGACGGATGTCGTTCAATGACGAGACGCAAGTATGCGTATCTACTGCGTTCTAGCGCGCAACGGCCGTGCTGGCTACGTGGCGCAGGTTGCCGGCGGCGGCAATCAGTTTCTGGCTGATTTCGCGGGCTTTGTCGCCTTCGCCGCTGAAGTTGTGGGTAGTGAGGGCCGACTGGGCGGTGAGTTCGCCCAAGGTCTGGAAGGCTTCGGCCATGCCGGCGGGGTTGTTGCCTTCGATGTGGCGGCGCAGGGTTTGCAGCTCGGCCACGATGGGGCGCAGCACGGGCTGGTCGATGGCGCTGAGGTGGTTAATCCAGCTGTCGATGTGGTTGACGCCCGTGCCGGGGTCGCCCTGGAAGCCCTGGCCGGTGGCCTTAAACAAGGTCTGGATGCTGGATTCTACTTCGGAAATGAAGCTCATGGAAACGAAAATTGGAGATGAAGAAAGTAAACCGGAACCGGCCGAAGCTTTTGCGCTGGTAGTCAGTATTTGGTAGTCAGTAGTCGGAGCGAATGGCGTTCACGTCCGACTACTGACTACCAAATACTGACTACTCCATTGAATCCTTCGGCGCCCAAAGATAACCGGGCCGGCGGCTAGTTTTCCTCGCCCGGGTGCAGGGCCTGCACGTCGGGGTGGTTGTAGTTGACCACAATGACCGAAAACGGATGCGGCTCGCCCTCGCGCTTCTCGATGCGCAGCGTACCGGCGTCGCGCAGGTGGTTGAGCAGGTCGCGGCGCTCGTAGTCGGGCAGCTCGGGCAGCTCGTCGGTGAGCAGGCGCATGAACGGGCCCAGCCACAGCTCGGGCACGCGGCGCTGCTGCTTGGCCTCCAGCTTCTGGAATTCGCTGAGGATGAAGGCCAGCGTGCGGCGCTCAATCTCGCGTGCCAACGGGCGAACGGGCGCAAAATCCGGCACTTCCTCGCTGAAGCGGGGCGCGGCGGGCCGGGCCGTGGCCGGCACCACGGGCCGGGGCGCCCCGGCCGAGGGCACCGGCACGGGCATCATGGGCCGGGGCAGGGCCTCGGGCGTGGCAGCGCGGGCGGCGAGCGCGGCGGCCGAGGGCACGCCGGCCAGGCCCTGTTCGCGCAGGCGACGGCTTTCCTCCTGCAGGCGCAGGCGGTCGGCGCGGCGCTTTTCAAGCTGCTCCACACGCTCGGTGCCCAGCAGGTCGCGGGCGTCGAGGAACTGGGCCGAGCCGATGTTTTGCAGCAAATCGCCGGACACGGATTCGCGGAAGCCGGCCACCAGCACCTGCCGGGCCTGGCGGCGCAGGTGCTGCAGCACAGGAATGTAGTCGCGGTCGCCGGCCACGAGCACAAAGGTGCCAATGTCAGGCCGGGTGTACATCACCTCCAGCGCGTCGATGCAGAGCTGCATGTCGGCGGCGTTTTTGTGGTCGGTGCCCAGCACGTTGCGGGTGCTCACGCCCATCAGGTAGAGGGCGCCCTGCGGGGCAGTGGCCAAGCGCTCAAAATCGGCGTAGGCGTAGCTGATGAGCGAGTCGAGGCCCTTGCGGCTCAGCTCCTCCCGCAGCGAGCGGATGATGTCGAGTACGTAGTCGTTGAGGTCGGGCGGGTCGTGGAAATGATTCTTGAGAAAATAATAAACATTCTCAAAATCAATGAATACCGCGGCGTAGGGAGATGTTGTGGGCTTGGACAACATGGGGCAAAAAGATTGATTCTAGACACGGAGAAACAGCTCTGTGGGTAGACCAGAACATTTTGCAGCGCGCACCCAGCCGGCAAAGGAGCCGCGCCGTGAGTCCTTGGAAAGCAGGGACAACGGCTTGTCAATGGTGGCGAATTTGCCAGCTTGTGCGTTATTTGACCGGATGAAGGTACGACACCTGGCTTCTACTGCCGCGGCGTGGCTGGCGCTGCAGTTTTTCCTTTGCCCGGCGGCGCACGCCCAGCGCGCCGACAACGGCCGGCCCGTGCAGGACCCGTTTGGGCGGCGTGTGGTGCCGGCGCGGGCGGTCCCGGGCGGGCGGTACCGGTCGCATTCCTTTCGCAGTGGCATGCTCATCATCGATGCTACTGACGGGAGCACCATCCGGGTGCGGCCCTGGGACCGGCACGTGGTCAGGGTTGAGTATATTGCTTCAGGTCAGCACAGTTACCCAGATTCGACTGCCGAACGGGCAGTAGCGGTGATGCAACGGCCCAACACCGGGGTGGTGCCCGGCGCTAACGTCGACAACCTGGACGGCAAAGTGCTGGCCCGGCTGGTGCGCAACGGCCGCCAGCAGCTCGTCTTCGCGCTGCCAGGCTCGCTTTCCTTCCGGGCAGTAGTGCACAAAAACCCCTTGCGCGTGAGCATTGTGGATGGCGCCGACACGCTGGTGTCGGAACTGACGGGAGCTTTTCGTCGGGTCGCCACCAGGGCCTCCCCCCCGGAAGCCTCCGCAGCTGAGCCCGGCGGCGCAGGCGTGCGCTTCCGCCTCGCGCCGGGCGAACAGCTCTACGGCACCGGCTCGCGCGCCCTGCCCGTAGACCGGCGCGGCTACCGGCTGGAGCTGTACAACCAAGCGCACTACGGCTCCCAAAACAACGAGCCCAACCTGAATATTGCCCTGCCCACGGTGCTCAGCAGCCGGGGCTACATGCTATTTTTCGACAACCACGCGCCCGGCTACCTCGACCTAGGCAAGGCTGATAAAAACGTGCTCGAATACGGCGGCGAAGGACTAATGTCGCTTTCCTACTTCGTGATAACAGGCCGCAACCAAGCCGAAATTCTGGGACGCTACACCACCCTCACGGGCCGGCAGCCGCTGCCGCCGCGGTGGGCGCTGGGCCTCATTCAGAGCCGGTTCGGCTATAAAAGTGAAGAAGAGATGCAGCAGGTGGCCGCCCGCATGCGCCGCGAAAACTTCCCGCTCGATGCGCTGGTGCTGGACTTGTACTGGTTTGGCGGCATCAGGAAGCAGGGCGATTTTACCTGGGACCGGTTTCATTTCCCCGACCCTGCGGGCCTGATGAGCAGCCTACAAAAGCAAGGCGTAAAGACGGTTCTCATTTCGGAGCCTTACGTGATGCGTACCTCGCGCAACGACTCAACCGTGCGGACGCAGGGGCTGGTGGGCACCACGGCGGCGGGGCGGCCGTTCACGGTGGGCTCGTTCTGGGCGGGGCCGGCCAGCATCCTGGACGTGTTCAAGCCCCAGACCCGCAACTGGCTGTGGGGCTACTATAAAAAGCTGCACGAGCAAGGCGCGGCCGGCTGGTGGAGCGACTTGGGCGAGCCCGAAAACCACCCCGTGGCCATGCAGCACGTGTCCGGCCAGGCCCGCGCCGTGCACAACGCCTTTGGGCAAAGCTGGGCCGGCATTTTGCGCGAAGGCTACACCCGGGATTTTCCGGAGGAGCGGCTGTTCAACCTGGCGCGTTCGGGCTGGGCGGGCATGCAGCGCAATTCCGTTTTCCCGTGGTCGGGCGACATCAACCGCTCCTGGAGCGGCTACCAGGCCCAAGTGCCCGTGATGCTGGGCATGGGCCAGGGCGGCGTGGGCTACATGCACTCCGACGCCGGCGGCTTCTGCGTGGGCGGCCTCGACCCGGAGCTGTACACGCGCTGGCTGCAGATGGCCAGCCTCGGCCCCATCCTGCGCCCGCACGCCTCAGAGGTGCCGCCCGAGCCGTACTTCTACCCCGACCCTTATAAAAGCAGCGTGCGCGACGCGGTGCATCTGCGGTATCAGTTGCTGCCCTACCTCTACACGCTGGCTTGGCAGAACACGGCGCGCGGCCTGCCGCTGGTGCGGGCCATGGATTTTAACAGTGGCTATGGGAGGACCCCGCCCCCGCCGCCTTCCAAAGCCGAATACCTGGCGGAGATAGATGCCGCCGATGGCTGGGGAACGCCACCGGATAGAGAGCATTTCTACCGGGACGTCGTCACCAGTGCCCTGTCTGATTCGGCGGTTAAAGCATTGGCGAGGGCCAACGACCAGTACCTCCTGGGCCCCAACCTGCTGGTGGCACCGGTGCTCCACCCCAGCCAGCGGCGCCGCAACGTGCAGCTGCCCAGCGGCAACTGGATTGACTTTTACACCAATCACACCTACGCCGGCAATAGCGTGGTGGGCGTGCCCGCCCCGCTGGCCCACGCGCCCCTGCTGGTGCGCGGCGGCGCCTTTCTGCCGATGACGGCCTACCGGCCCAGCACCGCCCTCTACCGCCCCGATACCCTGCTGCTGCGCTACTACCCCGACCCCAGCGCGTCGGAATCGGAATTCACGATGTACGACGACGACGGGCACTCGGCCCAGGCCCTGGCCCGGCGGCAATACGAGACGCTGACCATGCGCGGCTTCTGCACGCCGGAGCAAACCGACGTGCTTTTGAGCAGCCACGGCGAATACCCTGGCCAGCCGGTGTTCCGCTACCTGCGGCTGCTGGTGCAGCGGGTGGCCGCGCCGCCCACGGCCATTTTCTTCGACGAAAAGCCCGTGCCGGCCGAAGGCTACGCTTATGACCCGGTGAAGCACGAGCTGGAAGTGCATTTCCTGATGAATGCGGGCGTGGCCGTGAGCATGCGCGGCCTGCGCATCCTCACCGCCTCCGTGGCCGACGCCGCGCCGGAAACCCTGACGCTGGAAGCACCGGATAGCCGCAGCTTCGGCCCGCGCGGCACCACCTTGCATTACACCCGCCACTCCCCTAGTCCTGTCGAGGCGCAACTACTTATTCGCAACGCGCAAGGCCAACCGGTGCGGGCACTGCCGCTGGTGCCCGCGCCCGGCCCTCACGCCCTGGCCTGGGACGCCCGCGATGGCAGCAACCAGCCCGTGCCGCCCGGCGTGTACACGGCCGAGGTGGCTGGCCAGCACCAGCGCCTAATTGTGACGCGCTGAAAACCCCGCTTACTTGTGCTTATGAGCTCGTTCAGGAAATTGCTTTGTTGCCTATTGCTGCTCGGCTGCGGGCGCGCGGCGGCTCAGCCGGCTGCCCGCGCCGTGCTGCGGGGCCGGGTACTGCACGCCAACGATTCCGTGGTGTGCCTGGCTTGGTCGCGTAACTTGCTCGACCTCACACCGGTGTACAAACAGGTTCGGTTAAGCCCACAGGGCGAATTTCAGTTCGTGCTCGACAGCCTGCCCCGGCCGCTGGCGGCCCAGTGGGGCCTGGGACGCCCCGACCGGGTGCGGCGCTACACCGACGTGTGGCTGACGCCCGGTGACACCCTCAAGCTGACCGTGGATGCCCGGCGTTTCAACAAAAACTTGCATTTTGCTGGGCCCGGCGCGGCCGTGAACGACTACCGCGCCGCCCAGCGGCGGGCCCGCACCGCTGATTTTTACGAAGCCCCCGAAGGCCGCCCCGAGCCCCACGACCCGGCCCGTATGCGTGCCCTGGCCGACCACTTCCGCCAGCGGGCCGAAGCCGTGCTGCGCGCCGCCGACCGTGCCCACCCGCTGCCCCCGGCGCTGCGTAGCCAAGAAGCAGCGGCCATTCGCTACGAATGGGGCCGGGCGCTGCTGGCGTTTCCCTACGACTACGAGTACCAGAAACCGGGCCAGGGGCCGGCGGTGCGGCAACTGCCCGACGCTTATTACAGCTTCCTGGCCGAAGTGCCCGTGAACCAGGATTCGCTGCTGGCGTACCGGGCCTATCAGCTTTTTGCCAACCACTTTTCCACCTACCTGCTGCGCGAGCGGCGGCAGCGGCTGCCCTTCACCGCCTACGTGCCGCAGCAATTTCCGTGGGCTTACGACACGGTGCGCCAGGTGGAGCCGGCCAGCCTCACCCGCGACTACCAGCAGGCCCAGCTGCTGCACGACCTGATGCGCGCGGGCAATGAACGGGACCTGGCCCGGCCCCTGGCCGATTTCAGAGCGCATTGCACCAACCCTGAGCTGCTGCGGGCTCTGGCATGGAAGCAAGACCGCATGGCCACCATGCGCGCCGGCCAGCCGGTCCCGAATTTCACGCTCACCGACCTCAACGGGCAGCCCGTGCAGCTGTCCGATTATCGGGGCAAGCTGGTGTATGTGGATTTCTGGGCCAGCTGGTGCAAGCCCTGCCGGGCCGAAACCCCGGCCTTGCGCACTTTGCAGACGCAGTTTGCGCCGCGCGCCGGCCAGGTGGTTTTCCTTAGTCTTTCCATCGATGGCAATGCCGCCGCCTGGCGCCGGGCCGTGGCGGCCGACCACCTGACCGATGCGCCCAACCAGCGGCAAGTGCTGGGCCAGCTCGACGACCCGGCCGTGCGCCGGCTGTGGGGGCAGCGGGGTATCCCCATTTATTGGCTCATTGGCCCCGACGGCCTCATCCTTGATGCCAACGCCCCGCGCCCCAGCAACCCGGCGGCCCGCGCGGCGCTGGAAACCGCGCTGCAGGCCTCCCCGGCTAAAAAGCCGTTGCCTTAGCCGTCGCTGCCTTTTCAAAGCCCACCGCTTCCTCTCCTCATGCTTACCGCTGCCCAGCCTTTCGTTTCCGCCCGCCTGCATTTCCGCCCGCTCACGGCCGCTGATGCGCCGGGCATGTTTGCGCTCGATTCCGACCCAGCTGTGCACCGCTACCTGGGCGGCGTGGGCGGCCAGATGGTGACAGAGCTGGCCCAGAGCGCGGCCACCATTGCCTTCATTCAGGCCCAATACGCGGCCACCGGCATCGGGCGCTGGGCGGTGCTGCTGCGCGACACCGGCGAGTTCGTGGGCTGGGCCGGCTTGAAGCGGGTAGCCGGCCCTGTGAACGGCCAGCACGATTTCTACGACTTGGGCTACCGGTTCCGGCCGCAGTTCTGGCGGCAGGGCTACGGCTTTGAAGCCGCCCAAGCATGGCTCGACTGCGGGTTTCAAGCCCTGAACCTGCCGCGCATCTGCGCCTACGCCGACGCAGAAAACGCGGGCTCGCGGCGCATTCTGACCAAAATTGGCCTGCGTGAAGGCAATGAATTTTTGGAAGGCGGCACCCGCTGCGTGTGGTACGAGGCCACGGCGCCGGGCATAACCAACACGATTTAAGCCACCGATTTGGCCCACCGCCGGCTGGCCAGCAGCTGCACCAGTAGCACCCAGCCCACGGCTGCGCACCAGCCGGCCAGCACATCGGAGGGGTTGTGCACGCCCAAGTACATGCGCGCCCAGCCCACGGCCAAGGCAAACAGCGCCGCCAGGCGCCCCACCCACGGCCGGCCCGGCAGCAGAAAAAACAGCGCTGTGGCCAGCGCCGCCGTGTCCATGGCGTGGCCGCTGGGAAAGCTCAGGGTGGTTTCGGGCCGCAGGCTGAGCCAGAGCGTGGGCCGCGGCCGCGCCACCAGCGCCTTAATAACCTGCGTGAGCAGCATGGAGCCACCCACCGAGAGTGCCCATACCACTGCCGGGCGCCACCTCCGGCGCCGCAGCAGCCATAGCAGCACCAGCACGCCCGCGCCCACCATGGGCCCGGTATTGCCCACAATGGTCAGGAACACGGCCAGCGCATCGAGCGCCGGCGTGGCGTGGCGGTGCCAGAACAATAAAATCGGGGAGTCCCAGCCGGGCCCGCCGGCGCGCACCACCGCTACGGCCAGCCCGCCAAACACCGCCCACGCCAGCCCCAGCACCGCCCAGAACCCGGGATTTTTGCGTGTGGGCAACGGGGAATGATTCATATAAAAACCTGGCTTTTCTACAGCAGCTAGGTTGGTCGAGTGCTGCTGAAAGCAGTAACGGCAGCGCACGAATTTTGGCTTGAATTCAACGCCATACAGAACGCCAACCGCCGCCGGAAAGAAGCCCAAGGAACAGCAGCCCGACTTAACTACTTTGCAGCATGAATTTCTCCTTCTTGCTACGTCGCTGGCACGCCATCCTGGCGCCGCTGCTGCTACTGGGCGCCTGCCAGTCGGGCACCAGAACCGAGGCCGAAACCGCCACGAAAGCCCCGGCCGCCGGGCCCGACTCATCGGCTTTTACCGTGCGGCATCCGGCCTGGGCCCGCAACGCCAGCATCTACCAGGTGAATGTGCGGCAGTACACACCGCAGGGCACTTTTCGGGCAGCCGAGGCTGACCTGCCACGCCTGCAGCAGATGGGCGTGGGCATTGTGTGGCTGATGCCCATCCACCCCATTGGCCGCGCCCACCGCAAGGGCACGCTGGGCAGCGCCTACTCGGTGCGCGACTACCGCGCCGTGAACCCCGACCTGGGCACGCTGGCCGATTTGCAACGCTATGTGAACCGGGCCCACGGCCTCGGCATGCACGTCATCCTGGACTGGGTGGCCAACCACACGGCCTGGGACAACCCGCTCACCACCGAACACCCCGACTGGTACACCCGCGACGCCAAGGGCAACTTCCGCCCGCCGGTAGCCGACTGGCAAGACGTCATCGACCTTGACTACTCCAAGCCCGCCCTGCGCCGGTACATGACCGAAAGCATGGTGTACTGGGTGAAAACCGCCGGCCTCGACGGCTTCCGCTGCGACGTGGCCGGGCTGGTGCCCACCGATTTTTGGAACGACACCCGGCGCGAGCTGGAGAAGGTGAAGCCCGTGTTTATGCTGGCCGAGTGGGACGAGCTGTTTCCGCCCACCTTCATTTCGCGGCAGGAATTCGACCCGCACACCCGCCTGCTCGAAAAGGCGTTTGATGCCACTTACGCCCTGAGTTTGCACGGCCTGCTCGACAGCATCGGGCGGGGCCAGAAACCCACCGCCGAGCTGGCCCGCTACTGGGCCGCCGAGCGCCGGATTTACCCGCCCGGCGTGAACCTAATGACCTTCACCAGCACCCACGACATCAACGCCTGGGACGGCAGCGAGTACGAGCGCCTCGGCCCAAATGCCCTGCCCGAAGCCGTGCTCGCCATGCTCTGGCCCGGCATCCCGATGCTGTACAACGGCCAGGAAGCGGCGATGAAAAAGCGCCTGCGCTTCTTCGACAAAGACACCATTCCGAGGAACGGTTACCCGCTGCAGGATTTCTATACAAAGCTGCTGCAGCTCAAGAAGCGGAACCTGGCGCTGCAGAATTTCGATGCAGCTTCTAAATTCCGGCTACTTCCCAGCCCGCCCCAAACGGTGGCTTTTGAGCGCCGGAAAGGCGACCACGTCGTGATGGTCGCGGTGAACCTCAGTGCCCTGACGCAGCACGTGCAGCTACCTGAACCATCACTAATAGATGAGCGCTGGCCCCTATTTCGCTCTAATCAACCAATCGGTTATAAAATAACAGGCCAATCTGTGACGCTACCTCCCCACAGCTATCAGGTATGGGAGCAGTGGGCCAGGAATAGGATTTACTAGTTACCTGCCAAACACCTGACCGATTCCGGCGTTAGAAGGGTTATTACTCTTTTACATACACACTTCATGCCCCTGCTTGCCGAAACCATCACGCCCTTCGACTGGCAGCGCCTGCTCTGGACGGCCGATGCCCCGCCCACGTTCCTGTTCGAAGTCGCGTTTCGTTGCGTAGCCGTGTATTTGCTCACACTGGCCGCCCTGCGCATCACGGGCCGCCGGGGCGTGCGGCAGCTCTCGCTGTTCGAATTGAGCATCATCCTGTCGCTGGGCTCGGCGGCCGGCGATGCCATGTTTTACCAGGACACCGCTCTGACGCACATCGTGGTAGTGTTTGCCGTGGTGATGCTGCTCTACATCGTCTTCAACCGCCTTACCGAGCGGGCGCCGGGCTTCAGCGACTGGCTGGAAGGCAAGCCGGTGAAGCTGGTGGCCGACGGCGCCCTTGTGCACGAGGCCCTGCGCGCGCAAAACCTCACCCACAAGGAGCTTTTTGGCGAGCTGCGGCAGCTGCAAGTGGAGCACCTGGGCCAGGTGCGCATGGCCTACATCGAAGCCACGGGGCAGGTCAGCGCCTTTTTTTACGAAGACGAGGACGTGCGCCCGGGCCTGCCCATCTTGCCCGAGCTGCGCGAAAACCCGCTCAGCATCATCGAAAAATCTGGCACCTACGCCTGCTCCGAGTGCGGCCACGTGGAGGAGTTGGCCCCCACGCCCGCCCGGGCCTGCCCGGTGTGCCGCTGCGACAAGTGGCTGCCCACCCACACCGGCCGGCGCGTGGCGTAGCACGACAGTAGCGCGACAGTAGCGCGAACTTTGTGGTTCGCGGGCCCCACGCCGTCTCAACGATTGTCGTTCTGCCCCGCGAACCACAAAGCTCGCGCTACTTGCCTGGCGCGTGGCCTGAGTTAACTTTCCGGTCCGACCGCAGGTTAGGTTGATTCACTTTTCCGGCTTCCGCATGTCTGACCTCTTCGACACCGAGCAAATCAACCGCCTCATTCGCACGCGGCGCAGCACCTTCATTCCGCAGTTTGTGCCCGGCCGCGTCATCCCCGATTCCACCGTGTGGCAGCTACTCGAAAACGCCAATTGGGCCCCCAGCCACAAGCAAACCGAGCCCTGGCGCTTCATCGTGTTCACGGGCGCGGGCCTGCAGCGGCTGGCTGATTTTCAGGCCGATTTGTACGAGCGCACCGCCGGCCCGGCCTACAAAGCCGCCAAGCACGCCAACCTGCGCCGCAATCCGCCGCTGTGCTCGCACGTCATCGCCCTGGCCATGAAACGCACCGAGCGCCGCCTGCCCGAAATTGAGGAAATTGAAGCCGTGGCCTGCGCCGTGCAAAACCTGCACCTCTCGGCCCACGCCTACGGCCTGGGCGGCTACTGGAGCAGCGGCGGCATCACCTACACCGAGGAGGCCAAGGCGTTTTTCGGCCTCGACGCCGACGACCGCCTGCTGGGCTTTTTCCAGCTCGGCTACATCGACGTGCCTTCGGCGCCGGGCCAGCGCGGGCCCGTGCAGGACAAAACCCGCTGGGTGAGCGAATAAGCCTGGCCGTTCCGGCCGATGTTCGCCTATATTTAGGGCCCAAAACCGAGTCCGCTCGGCAGCGTGCGCTCGTGCAACGGGCAGCGGCTTTGCGGTGCCCTTTTGCCAACTCATTTTCTGCATGTTATGAAAAAGCTTCTCTGCGGCGCGCTGGCGCTGCTGCCCGCCCTGGTCCAGGCGCAGGCCCCCACCGAAAACTTTGTGGTGAAAGGCACCGTGGGCGCCAAAGCCAACGTCACAAAAGCCTACCTGCGCTACGTGAACGCGCAGAAGTGGCTGGTCGACTCGGCGGCCGTGAAGAATGGGCGCTTCGAGCTCAAGGGCGCGGTGAACGAGCCGGGCCGGGCCACGCTCATCCTCAGCCACAACGGCACGCCGCTGGCGAAATCGAAGGACATGACCCATGACTTTTTCTTTGTGGAGCAAGGCACCGTTGCCATCAGCATGCCCGATTCGGCCACCAAAGCCGTGGTGCGCGGCACGCCGCTCAACGACGAGAAAGCCAAGCTGGGGGCTTCGCTGAAATTGTTGGACGCCCGGTACGAGGCCTACATCAAAGACTACCGCGCCCAACCCGAAGCCACCCGCAAAGACCCGGCCTACATCAAGCAGCTCGAAGCCAAGCTCGACCCCATCGAGGCCGAGCAGAAGGCCATCCGGACGGCCTATGTGAAGGCTCACCCCGACACCCGCTACAGCTTGTTTGTGCTGCAGGACGTGGGCGGCTCGGTGCCCGAAGTGACGTCGTATGCCGCGCTCTACCAGGGCCTGAGCCCCAACCTGCGCAACTCGGTGCGGGGCCAACGCATCGACGAGCAAATCAAGCGCCTGCAAAAAGTGGCCATCGGCTCCGTGGCCCCCGATTTCACCCAAAACACGCCCGAAAACGTGCCCGTGAAGCTGAGCAGCCTGCGCGGCAAGTACGTGCTGATTGACTTCTGGGCCAGCTGGTGCGGCCCCTGCCGCCAGGAAAACCCCAACGTGGTGAAGGCCTATAACGCCTATAAGGACAAAGGCTTCACCATTCTGGGCGTGTCGCTCGACAAGGAAGGCGCCCGCGAAGCGTGGATGCGCGCCATTGAGAAAGACGGACTGGCCTGGACGCAGGTGTCGGACCTGAAGTTCTGGAACAACGCCGCCGCCCAGGAATACGGCGTTCAAGCCATTCCGCAAAACTTCCTGCTCGACCCGCAGGGCAAAATTGTGGCCACCAACCTGCGCGGCGAGGAGCTGCAAAGCACCCTCGGCAAGCTGCTGAACAAGGTGAACTAAGCGTTTTTATTGGCTGATGCGTTCGCCGCAAATCAGGGCTTTTTCTTTCGGGATGCGGCGCTGGTTTGCGGCGTTTCTATTTATTATCTGTCATCCTGAGCGCAGCGAAGGACCCTTTCACATTCGCACAAAGCTTTCAAACGTGAAAGGGTCCTTCGCTGCGCTCAGGATGACAGACGTTCCAGGTTTCAAGCCGATTATATGGACCCTGTCTTCTCCCAACAATACGACCTGATTCGCGGGGCCCGTGCGGCGCTGCTGCGCTACTGCGCCACGCTCAGCCCGGCGCACTTTGTGGCGCCGGTGGCTGGCTTCAACCACAGCAGCATCCGCGACTTGCTGGTGCACGTGGCCGAGTGCTACCAGGCCTGGCTGGGCGAGGTGGGCCTGGGCCGGCCGCAGGCGCGCCAGCAGCCGGAAAAGGTGCTGGATGTGGCCGCCGTGCGGGCGCTCTTTGCAAACGTAGACGCGCTGGCAGCTGAGTTTGGGCAGCATTTTGCCGGGCAGTGGCTAACCACGCAGCGGTTTGCTTCGGCGCGCCACCCGGCACCCTTGCAGCTTTCGCCGCTGCAGCTGTTCACCCACGTCATCACCCACGAGTTTCACCACAAAGGCCAGTGTCTGAGCATGAGCCGGCAGCTGGGCTACGTGCCGGTCGATACCGACGTGATTCGGACCTAGCACTTCCGACAACCTAACAGCCGGCGAGCCTTCCGAAAGCCAATAGCGCCCTTGCTGCAATCTTTCTTTCTAACGAATTCTGCTATGCTGTCTTTACTCGGCCTGCACCACGTAGCCCTTATCTGTTCCGATTACGCCGCCTCGAAGCGGTTTTATACCGAGGTTCTCGGCTTGGAAATTCTGGCTGAAACCTACCGCGCGGCGCGCGACTCCCACAAGCTCGACCTGGCCGTGAACGGGCAGTACATTATCGAGCTGTTTTCCTTTCCCAGCCCGCCCCCGCGCCCCAGCTACCCCGAAGCGGCCGGCCTGCGCCACCTGGCTTTTGCGGTGCCCGATGTGGCCGCCGCCATCCGGCACCTGGAGCAGCACGGCGTGCCTTGCGAGCCCGTGCGCGTGGATGAGCTGACGGGCCGGCGCTTCACCTTTTTCAGCGACCCCGACGGGCTGCCGCTGGAGTTTTACGAGGTGTAAGCGTCGGCAACCGTCAGCAAGCAGGCCGCGTAGCGAAACATCGTCGCTACTTCTCCCTTCTCGATGCCTGACCACCCGCTTGCCTCGCGCTTCACCGTGCCCCACCCCGAGTGGGCGGCACACGCCACCATTTACGAAGTCAACGTTCGGAATTTCACCCCGGAGGGCACTTTTCGGGCTTTTGAAGCGCACCTGCCGCGCCTGCAAAAAATGGGCGTGAGCATTGTGTGGCTCATGCCGGTGCACCCCATTGGCGAGGTCGGGCGCAAAGGCTCGCTGGGCTCGCCTTACGCCGTGCGCGACTACTTGGGGGTGAACCCCGAGTTTGGTACGCTGGCCGACTTGCGCCACCTGGTGCAAACGGCGCACGCGCTGGGAATGAAGGTAATACTCGACTGGGTGGCCAACCACACCAGCCGCGACAACGCCCTCATCACCGAGCACCCCGACTGGTACCAACACGACGCCGACGGCCAGTTGGTGCCGCCCGTGCCCGACTGGACCGATGTGGTGGCCCTCGACTACACCAACCACGCCATGCGCCGCTACATGACCGAGGCCCTGGCTTACTGGCTGCGTGAAGCCGACATCGACGGCTACCGCTGCGACGTGGCCGGCCTGGTGCCTACCGACTTTTGGGACGAGGCCCGGCCCGAACTCGACGCCGTCAAGCCGGTGTTTATGCTGGCCGAGTGGGACGAGCTGTACCCCTCGGGCGGGCTGACCTGGGAAGAATTCAACTCCGACACCCGGCTGCTGGAACGGGCTTTCAACATGAGCTTCGGCCTGCGCCTGCACCACCTGCTCGACCGCATTGCCGAGGGCCACGCCGCCCTGGATGACATTGACGTTTACCTGGCCGCCGAGCGCGAGAAATACCCGCCCAGCGTGTACCTGATGCACTTCACCAGCAACCACGACGTGAACACCTGGGACGGCACCGAGTATGAGCGCCTCGGGCCGCTGGCTCTGCCTTTCGCCGTGCTCACAGCTCTGCTGCCGGGCATGCCCCTGCTTTACTCCGGCCAGGAAGCCGCCCTGAACCGTCGGCTGGCGTTCTTCGACCGCGACACGATAGCCTGGAATGACTATCCGCTACAGAATTTTTATACCCGCCTGTTTCAGCTCAAAAAGACACACCCCACTCTGCGCAACGGCGACCCTACTGCCCAGTTCCGGCGCCTGCCCGGCCCGGCCGAAGTGTACGCTTTCCTGCGAAGCAAGGGCGACGCGGCCGTGCTTTGCGCCGTCAATACCGCAGCTGAAACGCGGAATTTGCCCGCCGCGGCCGGCCAGTGGCGCGACTTGTTCAGCGAAGAAACCGTAACGCTGCATGAAGGCCAGCCGCTGCTGGTACCGGCCCACGGCTGGCGGGTGCTGGTGTCCGAAACCGATGGTCTGGACTAACCTTCGGGGCCATTTTTCGGTTAGCAAATCTCATTCTTTGACGCTTCAAACTGCTATGCAAACCCGTGAACTGGGCCGCTCCGGCCTGCAGATTTCGCCCCTCATGCTGGGCGGCAACGTCTTTGGCTGGACCATCGACGAGGCTACCTCCTTTGCCGTGCTCGATGCCTTCGTAGCCAACGGAGGCAATGCCATTGATACCGCCGACGGCTACTCGGTGTGGGTGCCGGGCCACGTGGGCGGCGAGTCGGAAACCATCATCGGCAAGTGGCTGCAGCGGCGCGGCCGGCGCGACGACGTGGTCATTGCCACCAAAGTGGGCTGGGAAGTAAACCCCGAAAACAAGGGCCTCAAGAAAGACTACATCCTGCGCGCCGTGGAAGGCTCGCTCCGTCGCCTGCAAACCGACTACATCGACCTCTACCAGTCGCACAAGGACGACCCGACCACCCCCGTGGAGGAAACCCTGGAAGCCTACGCCCAGCTGGTGAAAGAAGGCAAGGTGCGGGCCATTGGCGCCTCCAACTTCACCGCCGAGCGCCTGCAGGAGTCGCTGGCCGCCAGCCAGCAGCACGGCTTCCCGCGCTACGAGACGCTGCAAAATCTCTATAATCTGTACGACCGGGAGGATTTCGAAAAGAACCTTGCGCCGTTTCTGCTGAAGGAAAACATCAGCGCTATTCCGTACTACGGCCTGGCGGCGGGCTTCCTCACCGGCAAGTACCGCGACCAGAACGACCTGCAGAAAAGCCCGCGCGGCGCCGGCGTGGGCCAGAAATACCTGAACGAAAAGGGCCTGGCCCTGCTCACCGCCCTCGACGCCGTGGCCGACCGCCAGCAGGCCACACCCGCCCAGGTGGCCCTGGCCTGGCTGATGCAGGCGCCCACCGTCACGGCTCCCATCGCCAGCGCCACCAGCGTGGGCCAGGTCACGGAACTGCTCGAAGCCACCGAGCTGCGCCTGACGACCGACGACCTGCAAACGCTGGAGCAAGCCCAGCCGGTGAAGGCGGAATAGTGTTTTGTTCTACCGGAGCGCCTTACCCCCCGGCCCCTCTCCCAAAGGAGAGGGGGAGCCAGACGTCAGCTAAGAGTTAATAGTTAGGCCAATGGCTGCTTTCAACTTCAATCTGAGCCCGAACCGGTGCCCCCTCTCCCTTTGGAGAGGGGGTCAGGGGGTGAGGCCCCACGCTAGAACAACCTATTTCGGCACATCCGCAAACTCATACGTGCGGGCCACTTCCAGCGGTTTGCCGTCGGCTTCGGCGTAGGGGTACACGAAGTAGTTGAGCGGCGGGCCGGCTTGTTTGGGGGCCAGCTCCACGTCGCGGCCGCGGGTGAATTCCACGCGATTTTCATCGTGGGCCCCGAAGAAGTAGTTGCGCTTATCCGGATTCTTGGCGGCTTCGGAGGCATCGACGGGCACCCAGCCGGTTTCCTTGGTGTAGAATTCGGCCCAGCAGTGGTAGCCTTTGATTTCGCCTTTGCCCCGGTCGGCGGGCAGCGGCAGGCCGATGCTGAAGCGCGCCGGGATGCCCAGGCTGCGGCAGTAGCCGATGACGATGGCGTGAAAATCGGTGCAGTTGCCGCGGCGGGCGTCGCAGGCGTAGTAAATGTCGCCGCGGCCCCAGCCCTGGCCGGTCTTGTCGTAGGTCACGGTACTCACCACATGCTCGTAGATGGCGCGGGCCTTCTCCAGGTCGGTTTTGGCGCCGGCCTTGGCCACCACTTCCTGAGCCTGCTGCTTGATTTTGGCGTCGAGCGGCACGAGGCGGTCAGGGCCGAGCCAGCGGGCCAGGTTGGGGTCGGGCTTCTCCTTGACGGCTTTGGCCGTGGGGGCATTGGCGCGCAGGTTGAGGTGCTCGCGGCGCGTGATTTGAGCTGTGAGCTTGACGGTGAGCGATGCCGTGGGCACCGTGGCGGGGCGTAGGTGCAACATCTCGTTGCCGAAGGCGCCTTTCTCAATCTTGTAGGGCACCGGCGACTCTATTTTCAGGTCGCGCACGTCCTGCGAGGCGTCGGAATGCGGGATGGGCAGCCACAGGTCGAGGGCCTGGGTGCCGGCGGGCGCCGCGGGCACGGTGGCCGTGCTGGTGAGCGTGAAGGTGCGGCTGCGCGGGGCCGCGGCCCGGGGCGAAGGCTCGGCGGTGCCGAAACCGGACAGCACCGCGCAGGCGCCCAGCAGCCCGGCCCATCCGGCCGAGCGGTTCAACAAGGAAATGTTCACGAGAACGGGGCAACAAGTCGCTGCTGGTGGGCGTCAATCGAGCTGGATTGCAGCCAAAAAGGCTTCAACTCAACGGCCAGCGCCACGTGCGATGCCCGTTGACGCGACGCCCCGAAAAGCGTCCGCCAGTCAGGGCCAACCAGACCCCAGCAGTGGTTCAAAGGTACGACCGGCGGCCGCGTGGCTACTTTCGCCCGCTAAACCGTCGTTCTATATGAAAGCTACTGGCCTGCCGGTGCTGGCCCTGGCGTCGTTTCCGCCGGCGCAGGCGCCCGTGCCCTACTACGCCGAGCGGCTGGAAACCCACGTGGTGCGGTTTCCGCACGTGAACGTGCCGCACGCCCACGATTTCTACCTGTTGCTCTACGTCACCGAAGGCACGGGCACGCACACCGTCGATTTGGTGACGTATGAGCTGCAACCGGGCAGCGTGTTTTTTCTGGCGCCGGGGCAGGTGCACCACTGGCAGCTGGGGCCCGAGGCGCGGGGGCTGCTGGTGTTTTTCAGCGCCGATTTCTATCTGTTTCGCTACCCCGGCAGCGGCCTCTACGCCTACCCGTTTTTCGACAGCGCGCACCCGCCGGTGTTGGTCCTGCCGCCCGCCGAAACGCAAATCAAGCCGCTGTTTGAGCACCTGCTGACGGAATACCAAACGCCGCACGCTAACCAGGCCGAGGTGTTTCGCAGCTACCTGCACCTGGTGCTGGAACTGGCGGCACGCTACTACCCAGCCCAGCCGGCGGCCGATGCCAGCCTGCCCCTGCAGCAAATCCGGCAGTTTGGCGCGCTGCTCAACGAGCACTACCGCACCAAGCGCAGCGTGCGCGACTACGCCGACCTGCTGCACCTGTCAGCCAACCACCTCAACGCCCTCTGCCGCCGCGTGCTCAACAAAACGGCCAGCGCCCTCATCCACGAGCGGGTTGTCACGGAGGCGCAGCGGCTGCTCAGCCACTCGGCGCTGGGCGTGGCGCAAGTGGCCTATGAGCTGGGCTTTGAGGATGCGTCGTACTTCGTGCGCTACTTCCGCAAGTACGCCGGCACCACGCCCGAGGCGTTTCGGCAGCAGCGTTGATTTGTCCTGTAAGACCCCGAAAGCGGGCTGCGAAGGCGCGCGCAGGGCCCGGTAATTTTGGGGTATCAATGCGGCGGGTGCCGCACGAGCCGCTTGCGCATGGGCGCGGGCCGCTTTCTCCCGTATAGCCTTTATTGCCATGCCTTCCTCCCCCGCCCCGGTCATGACCGAACCCACCGATTTCAACAACTACGAACTCGTCGACTCCACCGCCCTGGCGCTGGCCAAGCTGCGCTGCCCGCGCTGCCACCGCGGCCCCTTGTTCAGCACCTCGGCCTGGAACATCACCAAGTTTGCCCAGATGCCCGCGCAGTGCCCTGTGTGCGGCCAGAGCTTCGAGCCCGAGCCGGGTTTCTACTTCGGTTCTATGTACATCACCTTCGGCTTCAACGTGGGCACCTTCCTGGTGCTGGGCGTGCTGATTTACTACCTACTGGGCAACCCTGACACGTGGGTGTATGTGGCCATCATCACCGGCGTCACAGTCATTTTCACGCCGCTCATCCTGCGCTACTCGCGGGCGCTGATGCTGTATCTGTTCGGCGGGGCGCGGTATAATAAAAAGTGGGGCCGGGGGTAGAATGAGTACCCTGAAGCTCCGCTTCGGCTTGCGTTGAACGATGAAGTTCTGGCGGGCCGAAGCGGAGCTTCGGGGTACTCGTTCTACCGCAGCACCTGCGCGCGCCACACGTTGTTGCCGGGGTTCACGTCGGGCAGCAGCTTGGTGACGTTGAGCTGCACGCGGGTGAGCGGGGTGGTGGAGTTATAGCGAAAGGTCCAGGTGCCGCCGCGCTGCCAGATTTCGACCGGCAGCTTCACGCGGGTGGTTTTGCCGCTGGTTTCGGTCACGTCGGCCGTCACGGGCATGGCGGCCTGACCGCGGTTTTCGATGGTGATGAGGGCGCCTTGGGCGGGGTCCTGGTTCACGTAGGCCACGGTGGTCACGGCTTGGTCCAGAATCCAGTTGTTGTACACCCACTCGCGCCAGAACCAGCTCAAATCCTCGCCGCTGGCCTCGTTCATCGTCCGGAAAAAGTCCTTGGGCTGCGGGTGCTTGAAGGCCCAGCGCTTGATGTAGGTGCGGAAAGCGTAGTCGAACCGCTCCGGCCCCAGAATCTCAGTGCGCAGCAGCAGTAGGCCGTAGCCCATCTTGCTGTAGGCGGCGTAGCCCAGGTGGTTGGGCTGCGTCACGTCGGGCACGGTGTATGGCGGGTCGGTGACGGGGTCGGCCATATATCGGATGTTGCCGGCCACCAGCCGGGCCGTGTCATTCAGCAGCTTGGCGTACTCGCCGTTGTTGAAAGCGTTGCTCGACAGCATGTTGATAAAGGTATTGAAGCCTTCGTCCATCCACGGGTACTTGCGCTCATTCGAGCCCACAATCATCGGGAACCAGTTGTGGCCGAACTCGTGGTCGGTCACGCTGTAGAGGCTGGCCTTGCGCGCCTTCGAGCCGCAAAACACGATGCCCGGGTACTCCATGCCGCCCACCACGCCGGCCACGTTAGTGGCCACCGGGTAGGTGTATTCATACCACTGCTTCGAGTTGTATTCGATGCTTTTCTTCACATACTCGGTGCTGCGGCCCCAGGCCGAGTCCTGGGCCACCTCGGCCGGGTAGAGCGACATGGCCAGCGACTTGCGCCCGCTGGGCAGATTCATCTTGGCCGCGTCCCACACGAAGGCCGCCGAGGCCGCCCAGGCCACGTCGCGCGCCCGCTGGCACTTGAAGTGCCAAGTGAGGCGGCCGTTTTTTCCACTCGGTCGCGAGCCCGCCTGCGTCACCTCATCGGCCGAGCGCACAATGACCGTCTGGTCCGAGCCGGCGGCTTTGGCCAAGCGGCTTTGCTGGGCGCTGGTGAGCACCTCGGCGGGGTTCACCAACTCGCCCGAGCCGCCCACCAGGTAGTTGGCCGGCACGTTCACGGTGTAGTCGAAGTTGCCGTATTCGAGGTAAAACTCAGCCACCATGTAGGGCAGCGTATTCCAGCCCTCCACATCGTCGTACACGGCCATGCGCGGGTACCACTGCGCGATTTCGAAGATTTCGCCGTTCTTGGTTTGCAGGCGGCCCAGGCGGTCGGAGCCGTATTCGGGCACGTTGAAACCGTAGGCGATGTCGATTTTCAGCTTGTCGCCCTTGGGCTTCATCGGCTCGGGCAGGATGATTTGCATGCGCGTGTCCTGCACGCGGTAGTTGGCCTTCAGCTTCTTGCCGTGCAGCTCAATGTTCACCGTTTGGAGCGAGTCGCCGCCCCGAAAGCCGCGGGCCGAGTTACCGAAGCGCCCACCGGCCACCGACGTAGCCGCCGCCCCGCGCGAGTTGGCGCGGTATAAGTTCTGGTCGAGCTGCAGCCACACGAAGGCCAGCGCATCGGGCGAGTTGTTGGTGTATGTGATGCTGGCGGTGGCCGTCACGCGGGCCGCTTTCTCATCGAGGCGGGCGTCAATTTTGTAGTCGGCCGCGTTTTGCCAGTACTGGGCGCCGGGCTGGCCGCCAGCCGTGCGCGTGGGCGTGGCCAACTGCTCAATAAACGAGGGGTTGAACAGCGTGCGGGCGTCAAACGCCGGCCCCGTGGGCACCGGCTGCTGAGGCTGCGCCGCCGCCGCGCCCGCTATCAGTAACGCCGCACTCAGCAGAAAAGAAAATTTCATGAAAAAAGGAATGGAATGATGGTAAAAAGCGCGAGAACCGTCTGTTTTCCTGCCAAAGGTAACGGCGCACCCCTGCCCTTACGCTAGCTTTTGGCGCACCAGTTCCACCAGGCCGTTCAGGTCGGCCGCATTCATCTCTTCCGCTTCGATAAAAGGCTTTAGCGTACCCGTTTCGGCCACCGCAAAAGCGGCCGGCAGCCGGTGGCGCGCCCATGCTGGGTAGTCGCGGATGAACTCGTCGCGGTGCAGAAACTCCACTGGCACGGGCAGCTTCCTGATGAACGCGCGCCACTCGGGCCGCATGCTGGTGGCGCCGTAGGTGACGGCGCACAGCGAGCAGGCGTAGGTCGTCGGCGAGAGGATTTTGTGAAACGTGTCCTTCAGGCCCGCCAGCAGGCCCGCGTCGGCGTTATACACGAAAAGGAGGCGCTGGGGCATTTATTGAAGGGACAGCTTGGCATAGGTGAAAGTATTGCCGGAGTTCTTGCCGGTCCACATGCGCTTTTTCAGCAGTAAGGTTGAATTGGATAGCCAGTGGATTTCGGCCGGCTCCCAGGTAGCGGGCTCTACGGATGGCTCCAGTTTCCAGACCTGCCGCCAGCGGCCGTTTTCCAGCCGATAAAGCTGGATTACATTAAGCATAAAGCTGACTTCAATTCCCGCCGAAAAAGCCACGAAACTGCGCGTATCGGGCGAATATTCCGGTGGGCTGGGCAAGGCCAGTTGCTGGCCGGTATCGGAAACCAGCAGCCATTCACCGCCTTCCCAGTAACGGCCATCCACCAAGTGCATTTTTAACGAGGCCGCATAGCCTTGGTATTCGTACTGAGCTTGGTCGTCGTTATCGGTGCCAACGCCTTTGTCCTGAAAAATCCTTGGTCCCTTGCTGGTCGGAATCACGATGCGCCCCCGCGCTTTCTTCACCGGAAACGTCAGCGTCGGCTTCGTCACAATCGCCGTTTTCTTCGCTTGCTCATAAGCAGCTTTCGTCAGCGGGCTGAAGGTGACGCGTGCGGCCGGCGGCGCGGCAGCGGGTATTTTCAGCAGAAGCGTGAGGAGCAGCAGAAGCAATGGTTTTATCAAAATACTTCGGGCGTAAATGCTGCGCCAAGGTAGCACCGCGCCCATCTTTGCGGATATGTCTGCTCCCGCTGCCCCCCTGCCCTACCTCGTTTTCGATTTCGACAGCACCTTTACGCAAGTCGAAGGGCTGGATGAGCTAGCCGACATCGCCCTGCAGGGCCACCCCGACCAAGCCAAAGTGGTCGGCCAAATCAAGGCGCTCACCGACCAGGGCATGGCCGGCGAAATCGGCTTCCAGGAGTCGCTGAGCCGGCGGCTGGCGCTGCTGGGGGCTAATGAGCGGCACCTCGCGCCGCTTATCGCCCGCCTCAAAACCAGGGTGAGCGAGAGCATCCGGCGCAACGGCAACTTCTTCCGGCAGTTTGCCGACCGCATTTACGTGGTAAGCAGCGGCTTCCGCGAGTTCATCGAGCCCGTGGTGGCCGAGTTCGGCATCGCGCCCGCGCACGTGCTGGCCAACACCTTTACCTTCGATGCCGCTGGCAACATCACCGGCTGCGACCCGCAGAATGTGCTGAGTCGCGACGGCGGCAAAATCCGCCAACTGGTGCTGCTCGATTTGGACGGGCCGGTGTACGTCTTCGGCGACGGTTATACCGACTACCAGATTCGCGAAGCCGGCCTGGCACAGCGTTTCTACGCTTACACTGAAAACGTTAGCCGCCCTACGGTAGTGGCTCAGGCGGACGAAGTTCTCCCGACTTTCGACGAGTTTTTGTACCAACTAAAACTTCCCATGACTTTATCATACCCCAAAAACCGCATCAAGGTGCTTCTGCTGGAGAACCCCGATGCCCGCGCCAAAGAGCTTTTCCTGGCCGAAGGCTATCAGGTCGACACTGTGCCCGGCGGCCTCGACGAGGACGAGTTGCTGGCGCGCATTGAGGGCGTGAGCATCCTGGGCATCCGCTCGAAAACGCAGGTGACGCAACGCGTGCTCGATGCCGCCAACCGCCTGATTGCCATTGGGGCCTTCTGCATCGGCACCAACCAAATTGACCTGACCGGCGCCATGAAAAAGGGCGTGGCCGTGTTCAACGCGCCGTTCAGCAACACCCGCTCGGTGGTGGAGCTGGCGCTGGGCGAAATCATCGTGCTGGCCCGCCGCATCCCGGAGAAAAACCCGAAGATGCACGCCGGCGAGTGGGACAAGTCGGCCAGTGGCTCGTTCGAGATTCGCGGCAAGACGCTGGGCATCGTGGGCTACGGCAACATCGGCGCGCAGCTGAGCGTGGTGGCCGAAGCCGTGGGCATGAAGGTGGTGTACTTCGACGTGGCCGAAAAGCTGCAGCTCGGCAACGCCGTGAAGTGCCGCACGCTGGAAGAATTGCTGGAACAATCCGACGTGGTGACGCTGCACATCGACGGCCGCACCGAGAACACCAACTTCATCGGCGAGAAGGAGTTTGCCCTCATGAAAAAGGGCGCCCTGTTCCTCAACAACGCCCGGGGCCACGTAGTGGACGTGCCCGCCCTGGCCGCCGCCCTGCGCTCGGGCCACCTGGGCGGCGCGGCCGTGGACGTGTTCCCGTACGAGCCGAAAACTAACCACGAAACCTTCGAAAACGAGCTGCGCGGCCTGCCCAATGTGCTGCTCACGCCCCACATCGGCGGCAGCACGGCCGAGGCCCAGCGCAACATCGCCGAGTTTGTGCCCGAACGCATCATGCAGTACATCAACACCGGCAACACGCAGCAGTCGGTCAACTTCCCCAACATTCAGCTGCCCACCCAGCAGGCCCACCGCCTCATCCACATCCACGCCAACGTGCCCGGCGTGCTGGCCAACATCAACAACGTGCTGGCCCAGCACCACGTCAACATCCTGGGCCAGTACCTGAAAACCAACGAGCACATCGGCTACGTGATTACCGACATCGACCGGCAGTACGACCAGGAGGTGATTCAGGCCCTGCGCGCCGTGGCGCACACCATCAAGTTCCGGGTGCTGTACTAGGCTTGCATGCCCGGCGGCAAGGTGAGCACGGCGCCAAGCGGCATCCGGCGCACCTCCGTTTCCGGGATGTTGGCTCTCAGCTCGGCCTGTAGCTCGGCCACCAGCTGGATGGCCACGTGGGCCGGGCAGCGGTGCTTGCGCACGATGTAAGCCGTGGCCAGGTTCAGCCACTGGTCGGCTACTTGCTGCAGTTGCAGCAATTCGGCATCAGGAGCGGTACGTAGTTCCGGCTGCTGAACCAGCCGGTCGCTTTCTTCCAGGTAGATGCGGACGATGTTCATCAGTAGCGTAAACACGGTACGGTCGCGGCGCAGCTGGCGCAGGCGGGGGGCAGCAGGCATAAAAGGGGGTTGAATGCGTAGTACCGCAAAGGTAGACCCATCCAATGGGGCTGCGCCAAGCAGCCCCGCAGCATTATTGACAAAACAGCAAGCATGGGTTCTGCCCAAACGCCAACGGCCCCGGCTTCCAAATCTGGAAACCGGGGCCGTTGGTCTTCTTAAACCAGCCTTACTGGCGGGTCACCTTCTGGGTGAGGGTGCCGGCGGCCGTGGTGAGGCGCAGCACATACACACCGGCGGCCAGCTCGGGCAGGGCGCCCAGGGCCTGCGGGGCCGCGCCCAGCGTGAGCGTGGTGGCGTACACCGGGCGGCCGGTCAGCGTGCTCAGCGTTAGGGCTGCGGCCTGGGGCTCGGCGGCGCCGGGCAGGGCCACGGTGAGGGTTCCGGCGAAGGGATTGGGGTAAGCGTCGAGCGACTTGGGAGCAGTGGCCGTGGCGGCCGAAGTGCGGGTCAGCGTTACGACCGGCGAGTAGGCCACCGTGCCGTCCAGGTCCACCTGGCGCAGGCGGTAGTAGCGGCGGCTGGCGCTCAGGGCCGTGGCCGAGGCATCGAGGTACTCATAGTTGCGAACGGTGCCACTGTTGCCGGCGGCGGCCAGCTCGCCGATGGCGGCGAAGGAGCTGCCGTCGGCCGAGGCTTCTACCACGAAGCTGGCGCTTTTCACTTCCTGGGCGGTACTCCACTTCAGCTGGTTGCCGGTGCTGGCCGCCTGGCCGGCGAAGGACGTGAGCACCACCGGCAGCGGCGTGGTGAGGGTGGGCACGGCGGCCGACTGGGCCTGCTCGTAGCGGTACACCGTGCCGGTGCCGTTGCCGATGAAGAGGTCGAGCAGGCCGTCGCCGTCGTAGTCCGTCACGGCCGGGGCGGCGTAGCCGCCCATGTTGCTGGGGTTGGTGCCGGCATTGCCCATGTTGATGACGCTGCCGGAGGTGCCGTCGGTGCTCAGGTTGCGCACGAAGCTGAAGGTGTAGGCGTTGGCCGTCGTTTGGGTGTAAAACTGTACGTTGCCGGCGTAGTTGCCCACGAGCATGTCGAGCTTGCCGTCGCCGTCGTAGTCGGTGATGAGCGGCTTGCTCACGTCGCCGGCGTCCAGCACGGTGGTGCCGTCGGCCAGCCTGACGTTGGCCGGCGCGGTAAAGCCCGCGGCATTGCTGCTGGTGCTGGCCAGCTGCTCGTAGCGCACCAGCAGGCCGTTGTTAGAGCCCACCACGATGTCAATCAGGCCGTCGCTATCGAGGTCGCCCACGGTGGGGCGGGCGTAAGAGCCGAAGTTGGGTGTGCCTGAAGTAGCGACGCCGTAGGGGTTGGCAAACAGGGTGCTGCCGGCACCCATCTTGAAAGCGTCGGCACCCGTGCTGGCGGCCTGCTCGTAGATGTACACCTTCCCGGTTTCTTCGCCCACAATAATTTCCTGACGGCCGTCGCCGTCGAGGTCGCTCACCGTCGGCTTGGCGTAAAGGCCCACGTCCACGGGGCCGCCGGTGGCGAAGGTGATAAGCGTGCCCGTGGTGCTGAAGAGTTGGTTGGGGCCGGTTTGCTCGTAGTCCATCATGGTGCCGTCGCCCTGGCCCACCAGCAGCTCCAGCAAGCCGTCTTTGTCGAGGTCGGCGGCCACGGGCGTGGAGTAGGCGCCGGCCGCCGTGGCGCTGGTGGCGTTGTTGCTGAGCTGGCTGTAGCTGTTGCTCGAAGACTGGCGCGTCACGCCCAGCTTGGCGGCGCTCAGGGCGGTGCCAGCGGCCGTCGTCAGGCGTACTTTGCCGGTGCCTGCGGCGGCCGGCACAATGAACGTGGCCGTGGTGGCAGGCACCAGCCCCGGGGTGGCACGCACGGCCAGGCCGTTGAGCAGCACCGAGGTGAAGCCCGTGAGGTTGGTGCCGGTGATGGTGACGGTGGTACCGGGGGCAGCCGTCGAGGGCGTCATGCTGGTGATGGTGGGCGCCTGCGCCAGGGCGGCCACCGGCAGCAACAGGCCCAGCGTAGCCAGCATCGAGCGGCGGGAGGAAATCAGGAAGTCGGAAGCGAAAGCAAACGTAGACATGACGTTAATGAGAATTATTGTCGAGTGAATGACCGGCGGTAACTGTGCCGCTTTGGCGATACAAAATTGTTAGGCGTGCCGAGCATCTACTTTCGGTCATCGCCTAACCCCGGTCATTCCTCGCTAAAGCCACGCTATTTCCCAATGAATGAAAAAAGGCCTCAAACAGCCTGTTTGAGGCCTTTTTTTAGTCCCAACGGGCTGAATGGGGCGTCTGCCGTGTACGGCAAACTTTTCATCGGGCAAAAAAGGCGGTTGGTGGGGTCTCAACCTACCAAGCAGGTGATGGGCATGCCTTTAGGAAGGCCAGCCTTGTGTTTTATCCCAGGGTTTTGCTCATCTTGCTGTTCACCTTATTCCCACCTCTATGCTCTGCAACCGCTACTTTCTTTTTCTCTTACTCCTGCTCGCCGCACCGCGGCTGGCGCCGGCCCAGGTCACGCCCATTGTGAGCAGTTGGATTGTGAACACCACCGGGGCCACCGGCTACAACGGCATTCCCAGCAACGTGCAGCGGGTGCAGTACTCGGCGGGCAATGTGTACGTCACCTGCACCGGTGTGCCGGCCTACAGCATTGGCCCCTGGCCCGGCAACCCCAACTCGGCCACCAATCAGAACTTCGTGTTCAAAATCACGCGCACGCCCCAGCCCAACACCGGCCCGGCCACCGCCACGCCCCTGGGCCACACCGGTATCTGGAGCAACGGCGTGAGCATTTTCAACGCCCGGGACGCCATGAGCTACAACAACGCGGGCGTGTGGAACCAGAACGCCATCGTGGTGGAAGGCCCCAGCTTCGATTCCTGCCTGGGCCACCCGGCCGGCAACGGCGAGTACCACCACCACCTCAACCCGCGCTGCCTCTACAACGACCGCGACAGCACGCGCCACTCCCCCATCATCGGCTTCGCCTTCGACGGCTACCCCATCTACGGGGCCTACGGCTACGCCAATGCCAACGGCACGGGCGCCATCCGCAGCATCCGCACCTCGTACCGGATGCGCAATATCACCACGCGCACCACCCTACCCAACGGCAGCACCGCCCCCTCCCCCGGCCCGGCCATCAACGCGGCCAAGCCGCTGGGCTATTACATCGAAGACTTTGAATACGTGGCCGGCCGTGGCGACCTCGACAGCCACAACGGCCGCTTCTGCATCACGCCGGAGTACCCGGCCGGCACCTACGCCTACTTCGTCACCATCAACCGGCTCTACGAAGGCGCCTACCCCTACACGCCCGGCCCTACCTACTACGGCGTGATTCCGGCCGGGGCTACCGGCCCGCAATCCGGCCAGGCCGTGGTGAATGAACCGGTGACAACCTACACCGTGACGGCCACCTTTCTGGCCGCCGGCCTGCAACTCACCACCTACCCCAACCCGGCCAGCGACGTGCTGAACATCGCGCCCGAAGGCGGCGTGGCCAACGACCTCACGGCCCGGCTCTTCAATACCCTGGGCCAGCCCGTGAGCGCCGCCCTGCAGTTGCACCCCTCGGTGCCAGCCGAGTTTAACGTCTCAAGCCTCGCGGCCGGGGTTTATTACCTGAAAGTGGACGGGTTGGGCGTGGCGGCCACCCAGAAAGTAGTAGTGACGCACTAGCCAGCGCCCTTACAGCCGCTCGCGCACCAGCCGCAGCACGCGCTCCACCTCGTTGCGCATGGGGTAGCTGTCCACCACGTGGTTGTTGTTGAGGAAGGTAAAGGCCACCAGGCGGCCGCTTTTGGTGCGCAGGTAGCCGCACATATTCAGGTTGTTGCTGAGCGTACCGGTCTTGCCCCACACCCAGGGGCCGCTGGCGTCGTGGTAGCGCTTGCGCAGGGTGCCCTGGCCCCCGCCGGCCGCCAGCAAGCTGAGCAGGCGGCGCTCGGGCACCTCCTGGTGCAGCCGGAGCAGCAGGCCGGTGAGGGTGCGCGGGGTGATGAGGTTGAGGCGTGAAAGGCCGGAGCCGTCCACCCACATCACCGGGTCGGACAGGCCGGTGAGCAGGTTTTTGCGGGCGTAGCGAATCACGCGGCTGGTGCTGAGCGAGTCGCGGCGACCAATTTTAGTGCTGCACATGAGCAGAAGCTGCTCGGCCAGGAAGTTGTCGCTCACGCGCAGCATGCGGCGGTAGAGCGAGTCGACGCGCAGGCCGTGGAGCGTGCGGATGGAGTCGCCCTGGGCGGGCCGCGGGCGCCACACAGCATTGCTGGTGGCCCGGCGCAGGGTGTCGCCCAACAATCGCAGCATTAACCCGCGGCTGGTGACGAAGGGCGTTTCATCGACCCATTTTTTCACGGTGGGCAGCACGTAGAAGCGGTTTTCGTGCGGGGCGCGAATGATGTGGGTGTCAGGGTCGAGGCCGGGCGTGCGCAGCTCGGCCGGCGCCGGGCCTACTAGCGGCGCGAAGTAGCGCGGCAGCACCCGGATACGCGACTGTGGCACCCCGGCCGGCCGCGTGCCCGCCCGCACCGGCGCAGGCGGCGTGGCGTAGAAGCGCACGGTGTTGCCGTAAATGGGGAAGGCCGCGCGCTCGGGCTGGAAGTAGTAGCCATAGTCGTCCCAGGTCCAGCCGGGACCGTAGGGCGTCACGGTAGCAATGTCGCAGTAGGCCAACGTGCGTTCGGGGCGGTTCAGCAGGAAACTGTAGGCGCGGCGGCTGGGCACGTCGCCGTGCAGCAGTGTGGGGTCGCCGGTGCCCTGGAAAAACAGGGTGTCATGGCGCGAGAAATAGCGCAGGCTGGGCAGCGAGTCGCCGAGCAGGTGCAGGCCGGTGTAGAAGCTGAACAGCTTCATGGTGCTGGCCGGGGTGAAGTATTTGCTGTCCTGAAATCCGTAGAACGGGCGCGTGCTGTCGGCGTAGGCCAGGCTCATGCCCACTTGGTGCATGCGCAGAATAGGCGAGGCCGACAGGACGGAATCGAGCCAGGGCAACGGCTTGCCGGGCACACCGATTTCGGCCGCCGCCGGTTTGTCGGTCGCCGATTGGGCGCAGGCCGGCAGTTGGGTAGCGCCGAGGAGGAGTAACAAGAAGAAATAGAGGGGGCGTCGCATCGGCCGCAACTTACGCAGCAAACGGGGCTGGGGTGGCTTAAAAAAGGAATTTATAACTGGCGCAGCGGACAAAGCCTCACCCGGCCCCGGTTCGCTTGGCGCACGAAGCCATAGGGAAAGAGGGCCACAGTGGCACGGGTGATTTCCGAATTAAAAACTCATCAAGCGCTTTCCTCCCGATGGGAAGCTCGGATGTCAGGGCAACCTCTCAAAAATCAAAACCCGCCCACAGCCGGTTGTTGTCAACTTTCCTTTCTCTACGAATCAACCGCATTAAGAAATGTCCACCAACGCCCTCTTCGCGCCCTTTGCGCTGAAATCCCTGCAACTCAAAAACCGCATTGTCATGGCGCCCATGACCCGCTCCTTCTCGCCAGACGGCGTGCCGGGCGCCGACGTGGCCGCCTATTACCGCCGCCGGGCCGAGGGCCAGGTCGGCCTCATTCTCTCCGAGGGCACCGTGGTGGAGCGTCCGGCGTCGTCTAACGACCCCAACATCCCGCATTTCTATGGCGAAGCGGCCCTGGCCGGCTGGCAGCACGTCATCGACGAAGTGCACGCGGCCGGCGGCAAAATTGGCCCGCAGCTCTGGCACATGGGCGTGATGGCCGAGCACCGCTCCGGCTGGAAACCTTCGGAACAGTTCGAAGGGCCCTCCGGCCTCTTCAAGCCCGGCGAAGCCACGGGCAAGGCCATGAGCGAAAAGGACATCACCGACACCATTGCGGCCTTTGCGCAGGCCGCGGCCGACACCAAGCGCCTGGGCTTCGACTGCCTAGAGCTGCACGGCGCCCACGGCTACCTCATCGACCAGTTTTTCTGGGACGGCCTCAACCAGCGCACCGATGCCTATGGCGGCGACGACCTCACCCAGCGCAGCCGCCTGGCCGTGGAGTTGGTGCGCGAAGTGCGCCGCGCCGTGGGCGAAGATTTCGTCATCAGCCTGCGCCTCTCGCAGTGGAAGCAGCAGGACTACGCCGTGAAGCTGGCCCACACCCCCCAGGAGATGGAAGCCTGGCTGCAGCCCCTGGCCGCGGCCGGCGTCGACATTTTTCACTGCTCGCAGCGCCGCTTCTGGGAACCGGAATTTGAGAGCGAAGGCTCTGATTTGAACTTCGCCGGCTGGGTGAAAAAGCTCACGGGCAAAACCACCATCACCGTGGGCTCGGTGGGCTTGTCGGGCGAGTTCCTGGCCGGTTTCGCGGGCGAAGCTTCTGAGCCTCAGAGCATCGACGAGCTGCTGCGCCGGCTCGACCGGAATGAATTCGACCTCGTGGCCGTGGGCCGCCAGTTGATTGTGGACCCGGATTGGGTGGAGAAAATTCAGCAAGGCCGCCTGGATGAAATGGTTGGCTTCAGCCGCGAGGCGCTGCGCACGCTGGTATAAGCGGGCGGTTTGCGCTTAAAGCACTCGTACCCCGAAGCTCCTGCTTCGGCCCGTTAGAACGTTCTGACGGGCCGAAGCAGGAGCTTCGGGGTACAAGTGCTTTCGGCCCTTGCTTAGGCTTGTAGCTGGCCGAAGCGTTTTTTCAACTCCTCATACGCGGCCGTTGAAATGGCCAGGTGCTGCACCACGGTAGTCGTTGACTGCGTGGCTTTGCCTTTGTCGTCGACTTTCGTGGTCACGTTCTCCAGGGTCAGGTACTGGCAGTTGCCGTCGTTGGGGGCGCGATGCAGCTTAAGGCGGGCAAACGGCTCCGTTTCCGACTGCATTTCGTGCGGCGTGAGGGTGTGGTACTGGCCGGTTTCGAGGGCGGTGCGGACGTGGTCGGCATCTTGCGCGTAGCCGATGGGATGGGGCAAAGTTTCTTCATCAGCCCACTCATTTGTCGCCTCGGAGAAGGGCTCCGTGGCCTGCGAGCGGGCCAGCCAGTAGGCCCCGCCCACAATGACGAGCAGCTCCACCACCCAGATAAGGGCCAGAAACACCCCCGAGGGCGTGGCCCCTTTCAGCGACCAAGTGCCGGTTTCGTTGATTTTGCCAATGGCCTCCCACATGGCGGCGGGGTGGGTGAGCACATCGGCCCACATGCTGGCGCTAAACGAGGTGCTGGTATCGGCATCGCGCCCGGCGCCGGTGGTTTCGGCATTGAACAGCAGCGTGAGGTACACGCTCCACTCCAGGTACACGGCCGCCAGCCCCACCAGCAACGCCAGCAAGCCCACGCCGGTGGGGCTGCGCAGCTTGCCGGCCTTGGCCAGCATCATCAAAATGCCGCCCAACACCAGCCCGAAACCCAGGCACAGGAAGAAGTTGATGTACACAAAAGGGATGTACCAGATGGCGTAAATGTAGACGAACGCCAGCACGCCCCCCGCGAGCACACCGCCCAGCAAAAACAGCAGCACGCCTCCCAGAGGCATTTTGTTGGAAGGTTGGTAATAAAGATTCATGTGGAAAGAAGGAAAAAGAGAAGGATAAGCTCAGCTAAAGGAAACGACGCCGAATGCATCAGGTTGCTCTAACCGACTATTTCCGCCGCACCATTCAACGCGCAAAAGCCCGTCAGGCAGCGTGGCGCGCCGCCCGACGGGCTAGTAATCCGCTAAGTGCTCTACCGCAGCACCGTGCCGTGACCGTGCGTCGGGGCACCATCGAAATGCCGCCTGCGCTTACGCCAGCACCGCTTCCGTTTCCAGCGCCACCGGCTCTGCAACGCCCAAGCCATCCAACGCCTGCGCCAAATCGGCAATCAGGTCGTCGGCGGCTTCCAGGCCGATGGAGAGACGCAGCAGGCTGTCGGCGAAGCCGGCGGCGCGGCGCGTTTCAGCCGGGATGGCCGTGTGCGTCATCGAGGCGGAGTGGCACACGAGGCTTTTGCCGCCGCCCAGGCTCACGGCCAGCTTGAAATATTGCAGGCTGGTAGCCAGCTGCGTGGCTGCCTCCACGGTGTCATCCTTCAGCACCAGCGCAACGATGCCACCGAAACCGTCGGGCTGCTGTTGCTTGGCCAGGGCGTGGCCCGGATGCGACGCCAGCCCCGGGTAGTACACGGCTTGGATTTCGGGCCTGGTTTGCAGGAACCGGGCCACCTGCAGAGCCGTGCGGCAGTGCTGGGCAATGCGCAGGTGCAGCGTTTCGAGCCCGCGGATGACCAGGAACGAATCGAACGGGCCCAGGATGGCGCCGGAGGCGTTCTGGATAAACTGGATTTGCTTGCCCAGTTCCTCGGTGGCCGCCACCACGGCCCCGGCAATGAGGTCGGAATGGCCGCCCAGGTACTTGGTGGCGCTGTGCACCACTAAATCAGCGCCCAGCAAAAGGGGCTGCTGCAGCACCGGCGAGGCAAAGGTGTTATCGACGCACAGCCAGGCGCCGGCGGCGTGGGCCAGCTCGGCCAGCCCGGCAATGTCGGATATTTTGAGCGTGGGGTTGGAAGGCGTTTCCAGCCACACCAGCCGGGTGCGGTCGGTGATGGCGGCCTGTACCTGGGCCAGGTCGGCGGTGTCGCAATACACGATGTCGATGCCAAAACGGCGGTACACGTGCTCGAACAGGCGGAAGGCGCCGCCGTAGATGTCGTCGATGGCCACAATCTGGTCGCCGGTCGAGAGCAGCTTGAGCACGGCGTCGATGGCGGCCATGCCGCTGGCGAAGGCGTAGGCCGAATGGCCGTGCTCGAGGCCAGACAGCAGCTTTTCCAAGGCGCTGCGGGTGGGGTTGGCGGTGCGGGAGTAATCGTAGCCCTTGTTGACGCCCGGCGACTCCTGCACGAACGTACAGGTCTGGTAGATAGGCACGGCGAGGGCGCCGGTGAGCTCGTCGACGGGAAAAGACTGAATGAGTCGGGTGGAGGCTTGCATGGGTTGTTGGCGTTTTTGTGGTTGAGACGAAAACGCACCCGCTTACCTAAGCACTTTCAAGATTTCTCACCGGAAAGGCATAAAAAAAGCCCTTCCGACAAGTCAGAAGAGCATCCCGCTGCAGTCGGGGCACATCTTGTAGACTTATCTTCTCCTGAACCGGCCAAAGCCGACTCAGAACAGGATTTAGCACCTGGCATTGCTGCTGGTTGCTAAGGCATCGCAGGGCCTGTCCCTCCGCCTTTCTTGATAAGTGCTCCGTATGAGGGAGCGCGCTGCAAATATAGCGGGCAAGTAAAACCGCGCAAGTAGTCGGCCTCAAAAATCCTTTTTACTCCGCTTACCTCCGCTGGCCTCATGCGTCCTTCCGCTCCCTCCCCTCTTTCCCTCACCGACCGGCTGGCCCTGCAGCGCACCCGCCTCGCCAACGAACGCACCTTGCTTACCTATGTGCGCACCTGTCTGGCGTTGGTGGGGTTTGGGCTGGCCCTGCTGCAGTTCCATCCCGAGCGCGGCGGCCGACTGGGCTACATGGCCTTGGCCGTGGCAGCCGTGGTACTGCTGGTGGGGCTGCTGCGCTTCCGCGTGCACCGCCGGCAGCTGGCTGCCTGCGAGCGCCCCAATTAGCGGCGCGGCTCCTGCGGTTTAGCGCTCAATATGCTTCACCTTGGCCTCGTCGAGGTCAAGCTGGGCTTCCTGCTGGCGCAGCACCTCGTCGTCGTAGGAGTCGTGGTGGCGCAGGTGCTCCAGCGTCTGGCGCTGCACGTTCAGCACATCGAGCAGCACCATGTGGTACTGGCGTAGGGCGGCGCGGCCGGCGTCGTTCACTTCCAGCGAGTTGAGGGTGCGGGCGGTGAGGTTGATTTCGGTTTGCATGCGCTGCTGCAGGCGGGCAATGAGCTCGTTGGCCTCGGTTTCGGCGGGGTACTGGCGCTGCAGGTGCTTCACGGCGGCCTCGCGCATGTGCAGGCGCACACCGGCTTCCTGCTCCTCCAGGGGCATGCGGTCGTCGTTATCGGCTATTTTGGTGAAGCGGATGATGGCCGGCAGCGTGAGCCCCTGCAGCACCAGCGTGACGAGGATGACCACGAAGGTGATGAACAGCACGAGGTTGCGCTGCGGGAATTGCAGGCCGTCGTTCGTCATCAGCGGCACCGACAGCGCCGAGGCCAGCGACACCACCCCGCGCATGCCCGCCCAGCCCAGCACCAGCGTGCCCTGCCAGCCCGGGCTTGGCTCGCTGTTGCGGATTTTCTCACTCAAAAAGCGGGGCACAAACGCCGCCGGATACATCCACAGCAGCCGGATGACGATGACCAGCCCGCTCATCAGCAACCCGTAGGAAATGGCCTGCTGCAGGGAGTATTCGCCCAGCCCGCCCACTGCAATGGGCAGCTGCAAGCCAATAAGAATGAACACCAGCCCGTTGAGCACGAAGCTCACCGCAGCCCACACGCTGTTGGCCTGCAGGCGGGTGTTGGCATCGAATACGCGGTGCGAGAGGTGCGAAAGCAGCAGCCCGCCGCTCACCACCGCCAGCACGCCCGAAAAGTGGAACTCCTCGGCCAGCAGGTACATCACATAAGGCGCCATGAAGGTGAGGGCCGTGTTGATGCTGGGCGTGGTGGGCAGGTACTTGTGAATCAGAAAGAAGCCGCAAGCCACCACAATGCCCACCACCAGCCCCATGCCACTCACTACCACGAAGCTGGTGGCCGCCTCCTGCCACACAAACGTGCCCGAGAGCACCGCCAGCAGCGCAAACCGAAACACAATCAGGCTGCTGGCGTCGTTAATCAAGCTCTCCCCCTCCAGAATGGCCGTGACGCGCCGCGGCACCTTCACGCCGCGCAGCACCGAGGTGGCCGCCACCGCATCGGGGGGCGAGATGATGCCGCCCAGCAAAAAGCCCAGCCCCAGCGTGAACCCTGGAATGACGGCCTGCGCCACGTAGGCCACAATGGCCGAGGTGAACCCCACCAGCCCAAACGCGAGCAGCCCAATGGCCCGCCGCCAGCGCCAGAAGTCGTTCCACGAAGTCGTCCAGGCCGCTTCGTAGAGCAGTGGGGGCAGGAAAATCAGAAAAATGAGGTCGGGCGCGATGGCCACCCGCGGTAGGCCGGGCACGAAGCTCAGCGCCAGCCCGCCCAGCACCAGGAAAATGGGGTAGGAAATGCCCAGTTTCTGCCCCAGCATCACCAGCAGAAACACCACGAAAAGCAGACCAAGAACCAGCAGCAGGGTTTCGTGTAGCATAGGGCAAGCAGAGGCGTATGAACGCCTCAAAGAAACATCATGCTGCGCTGCGCGCCACACGGCTTTGCTGGTTTCTGCCTTTTAGCCCCACCCGTCACACGCTTATTGCCACAGCTTGCGGCCCATGGTGGGGCGCCGGGGCCGGTCAAAAAACACGATGTAAAGCACCCCCAGCAGGGGCACGAGCAACAGGGCGAACAGCAGACGCAGGTGCCAGTAGTGCACCGGGCTCAGGCCCCAGACGTGGACGAGGTGATTGATGAAACGTGCCATTTATAAATATACGCATTTCTGCAATCGATTTCAATGCTTGGCGTGGGGTGTGGCGTCATTTTATTACGGCAGCTTTGGGGTGCCTATTTGGTGGCAGTAGGAGTGGCGTCAGGACCTGAATTATTTATTACCAATCAGTTCGGCCTTAGATGGAGGCATGAATTTTGAGTAAGAATTTCGGCGCTAATATTAGTCCTTAAGGCCATTGACTACCCGTTTATCATTTATCTTTTTCTTATGCCCCACCTCTCCTCTCCTACTCACCTACGCCGGGCCCGCTTGCTGGCGGCGCTGGGGCTGCTACTAGCTACAGCCGGCGGGGCCCAGGCCCAAACCCCGGCCAGTTTTGCGCCAACCAGTACGTACCCGACTGGCTTGAACACCTTCCCTTACAATGTGGCCGTGGCTGATATGAACGGCGATGGCAGGCAGGATATCGTGACGGTGAATTCCTCAGGGGGCTCCGTGGGCGTATTGCTGGGGCGGTCCGGTGGGGGCTTTGCCCCCATTAACACCTACCTGACTGGTGGCGACCTCTCCTTTGGCCTAGCGTTAGCCGACGTGAACAGCGACGGCCGACCGGACATCGTAGCAACCAATCTCCTAACCAACAATGTCGGGGTGTTGCTGGGATTCGTCGGTGGGGGATTTGCTCCCGCCAGTACGTACCTGACCGGAATTAATGCCAGCACCAGTCCAAATGGCTTGGCCGTGGCCGACGTGAACGGCGATGGCCGACCGGACATCGTGGCGGCCAACACCGGCAACGGTTCGGCGGGAGTGCTGCTAGGGCTGGCCAGCGGGGGCTTTGCTCCCTTCAGCTTTCATTTAACCAGCGCTTACCCGAAAAGCGCAGCGGTGGCCGACATGGATGGCGATGGCCGAGCAGACATTGTCACAAACCACGACGGCAGCGTCGGAATACTGCCTGGACTAGCGGGTGGGGGCTTCGGCCCGGTCAGCACCTACCCAACCATCGGCACTACCCGTCCAAATGGCTTGGCCGTGGCCGACGTGAACGGCGACGGCCGGCCGGATATCGTGACGACCAGCACCAACCGCAACACCGTCGGGGTGTTGCTGGGTCAGGTCGGTGGGGGACTTGCCCCAATCCGCACCTACTCAACCGGGCCCGGCAGCAACCCGGATGGGGTGGCAGTGGCCGATGTGAACGGCGATGGCCGGCTCGACCTCGTGACCGCCAACGCGGGCACCGAAACGGCCGGAATATTACTGGGGCAAGCCGCCGGGGGATTTTCGACGGCAACAACTTATGCAGCCGGCACCGGCGCCGGCTTCACGTTATACGGTGTAACCGTAGCCGATGTGAATGGCGACAGCCGACCGGATATCATCACGGCTAACTTCGGCAGCAGCACAGTTGGGGTGCTGCTCAACACCGGCACCTTCACGCCTCTGGCTGCCACTACTGGTGCCGCAGCGGCCGAAGTTTCCCTGTTTCCCAACCCGGCGCGGGGCAGCTTTGCGGTGCAGTTACCGGCCGCTTGGGGCGCTGCAGGCGTGCAGGTGACGCTGCTGAATGCGCTGGGCCAGGTGGTGCGTCAGCACACCGCCGCGCCGCCTGTCGGGGGCCCACTTTCGTTTGCCACCACCGAATTAGCTCGGGGCGTGTACCAGTTACGGGTGCAGGCAAATGCCTACCTAATAACTAAGCGTGTGGTGCTCGAATAATCTGCGAACAGTGAGTACCCTCCACGATACAAAGCCCCCGCTACCGACTGGTGGCGGGGGCTTTTTTGGCACAGTCCGCAGGCAACCGGAACCGTAGCGACTCAGGCAATTGAGCGCCAAAGTGGCCAGACGACGCGCAATGGCCCGAGTTTTTTCCTGGATTCCCAACTCCGAATGCCGTACTTTTGACTCCCGTCATGCCCGAACGCCCAACCCCCTCCCCCTCCGCGTCGGCAGCGAAATACATTTTCGTTACCGGCGGCGTCACTTCTTCACTCGGCAAAGGAATTGTTTCCGCCTCGCTGGCCAAGCTTTTGCAGGCCCGCGGGTTTCGAGTCACCATCCAGAAGTTCGACCCCTACATCAACATCGACCCCGGTACGCTCAACCCGTACGAGCACGGCGAGTGCTACGTGACCGATGACGGGGCCGAAACCGACCTCGACCTCGGCCACTACGAGCGGTTCTTGAACACGCCCACCTCGCAGGCCAACAACGTCACCACTGGCCGCATCTACGACCACGTCATCCGGCGCGAGCGCGAAGGCGCCTTCCTCGGCAAAACCGTGCAGGTGGTGCCCCACATCACCGACGAAATCAAGCGGCGCATGCTGCTGCTGGGCCAGAACGGCCAGTTCGACGTCGTCATCACCGAAATCGGTGGCTGCATCGGCGACATCGAGAGCCTGCCCTTCGTGGAGGCCGTGCGCCAGCTCCGCTGGGAGCTGCCCGAGTACGATTCGCTGGTCATTCACCTCACGCTGCTGCCCTACCTCAAGGCCGCCGGCGAGCTCAAAACCAAGCCCACCCAGCACTCGGTGCGCGACCTGCGCGAAGCCGGCTTGCAGCCCGACATCCTGGTGTGCCGCTCCGAGCACCCCATCCCGATGGAGATGCGCCGCAAAATCGCGCTGTTCTGCAACGTGAAAATCAACTCGGTCATCGAAAGCCTCGACGCCGACAGCATCTACTCGGTGCCGCTGCTCATGCGTAAAGAGGGCCTCGATGAGCGGGTTATCAAACGCCTGAAGCTGACCGGCGGCGCTCAGCACCCTGACTTGGAAGCCTGGAAGGACTTCCTTGGCAAGCTGAAAAATCCGACCGAGGAAGTGACCATTGCCCTCGTGGGCAAATACGTGGAGCTGCCCGACGCCTACAAGTCCATCAACGAAGCCTTTGTGCACGCCGGCGCCCAGAACGAATGCAAGGTGACGGTGCGCAGCATTCAGTCCGACAACGTGACCCACGACAACATCGCCGCCCTGCTGCACGGCTGCGACGGCGTGCTGGTGGCGCCCGGCTTCGGCGAACGGGGTTTCGAGGGCAAGATTGCCGCCGTGAAATACGTGCGCGAGAACAACATCCCGTTCTTCGGCATCTGCCTGGGTATGCAGGTGGCCGTGGTGGAGTACGCCCGTCACGTGCTCGGCCTGCACAACGCCAACTCCACCGAGATGGACGCCCTCACGCCCAACCCCGTCATCGCCATGATGGAGGAGCAGAAGAACATCACCCAGAAGGGCGGCACCATGCGCCTCGGCGCCTACGCCTGCGACCTGCGCCGCGGCTCAAAAGCCGCCAAAGCCTACGGCAAAAACCACATCAGCGAGCGCCACCGCCACCGCTACGAGTTCAACAACCAGTACCTGCAGCAGTTCGAAGAGTCCGGCCTGCAAGCCACCGGCACCAACCCCGATACCGGCTTGGTGGAGGTGATTGAGCTGCCCACGCACCCCTGGTTCGTGGCCGGCCAGTTCCACCCCGAGCTGAAAAGCACCGTGGAGCAGCCCCACCCGCTGTTTGTGCGCTTCGTGCGGGCCGCCATCCAGCACCGCAAAGGGTAGTTGGGTTAACGAATGTTTGCAGACGCCTGTCATCCTGAGCGCAGCGAAGGACCTTATCACGTCAAAAC
Organism: Hymenobacter monticola; assembly: GCF_022811645.1. Lineage (NCBI taxonomy): Bacteria > Pseudomonadati > Bacteroidota > Cytophagia > Cytophagales > Hymenobacteraceae > Hymenobacter > Hymenobacter monticola. The sequence continues at coordinate 5,416,851 of NZ_CP094534.1, forward strand.
GGTTTGCGGTAATTCTTTTTACCCAAGCGCGATAAGGTCTTTCGCTGCGCTCAGGATGACAGGCGTCTTCATTTCTTATTCTTCATTTTTCATTCTTCATTAAGCGCAGCGTCCCGCCGTACCTTTGCCCCTTCGCAACCTTTAACAACTGATGGATAGAAATTCAGCAACCGGCCTTTTTCTGATTTCGGCCTTGCTCCTCGTGTACCTGTTCTTCTTCAGCCCGAAGAAAACGGATGAAAAAGCCGCCGGTAAAGAGCCTGCTCCCACGGCCGCGGCCAAAGCGCCCGCCGCTCCGGCCTCGGCCCTGACGCCGGAAGCCGCCCTCGACAGCACGACCGGCCCCGCCCAGGACCTGCACCTGACCAACGCTAACCTCGACGTGACGCTCTCGACGCGGGGCGGCCGGATTGCGGCCGTGCGCCTGCTGAAATACAAGACGTTCTTTGGCAAGCCCCTGGACATATTCGACGCCAAGAGCGCGCGCATGGATACAAAGTTTCGCACCGTGGACGGCAAAACCGTCCGGTTCTCGGATTTGAACTTCCAGGCGGTGCCCTCGCAAAGCACGGACGGCGGCTCGGTGCTCACCTTCACGGCGCCGGTGGGCGGCGGCAGCATCGTGCAGACCTACACGCTGCCCGCCAACAGCTTCGAGCTGAAATACGACCTGCGCCTGAACGGCCTGGACCGCACCGTGGCCCAGGAGCCGCTCACTTTCTCGTTCCTCGACGAGGTACGCCAGACCGAGCAGGACCTCAAGCAGAACCGCAACCACACCACCATCAACCACTACCTGGCCTCCGGTGACCGGGGCGAAATAGCCGAAGCCAGCGAGAAGCCCGAGGAAGTGAAGGCCAACGGCCCGGTGAAATGGGCGGCGCACAAGCACGACTTTTTCGTGGCCGGCCTCATTGCCGACCAGCAGCCTTTCACAGGCGGCGCATTCAACTCGAATGTGAACCTGGGCGACTCCAGCACCATCAAAACGCTGAGCACCACGCTCACCATCCCGGTGGCCGAGGTGGAACAGGGCCGCGGCCAGTACCGCTTCTATTTCGGCCCGAACGCCTTCAGCACCCTGAAAGAGGTGGCGCCGGAGTTCGACCGCAACGTGTTCCTGGGCTATGGCCCGCTTCGGTGGATAAACCGCTTCGTGGTGCTGCCGGTGTTCCACTTCCTGGAGCAGTTCATCAGCTCCTACGGCATCATCATCCTGCTGTTGGTAGTGCTCATCAAGCTGGTAACCTGGCCCTTGACGTACAAAACCTACGAGAGCCAGGCCCGCATGAAGGTGCTGAAGCCCGAGCTCGACCAGTTGAAGGAAAAGTACGGCGACGACAACACCAAGGTGCAGCAGGAAACCATGAAGCTGTACCAGGAATTCGGGGTGAGTCCGCTGAGCGGCTGCGTGCCCACGCTGCTCACCATGCCCATCCTGTTTGCCATGTTCCAGTTCTTCCCCAACGCCATTGAGCTGCGCCAGCAAAGCTTCCTGTGGGCCAAGGACCTGAGCAGCTACGACGTGTTTGTGCAGCTGCCCTTTTACATCAAATGGTACGGCGACCACGTTTCCATGTTCACGCTGCTGATGACGGCCTCCACGCTGGTGATGACCTGGCAGAGCAACCAGATGAACACGGCCATGCAAGGCCCCATGAAGACGTATAGCTACCTGATGCCCATCATCTTCCTGTTCGTGCTGAACAGCTTTGCCTCGGGCCTCACCTGGTACTACTTCGTGTCGAACGTCATCACCTTCGCCCAGCAGGCCATCACCCGCGGCCTGGTCGACGACACCAAAATCCGCGCGCAGCTCGAAGCCAACAAAATCAAGAACAAGGACAAGAAGCCCAGCGGCCTGCAGGGCCGCATTGCCGAAGCCATGAAAGCCGCGCAAGAGCGCGAAGCCCAGGCCAAGCGCAAGTCGTAATAGCTTGTCTTCTCAATAGAACCGGCAGAACGCAACCGTAGGCACGGTTTTCGTTCTGCCGGTTTTTTGTTTGCCTACATTCACGCCTCAACCCCTCCCCTTCGCCATGCGCTCCATTTCGCTGCTTCTGTTGCTCAGCATCTTCAGTTTCTCTGTGCCCGCCTGCGCCCAGAAGGCGACGGTGCAGAAAACCAAGACCAAAAAGGTCAGCAAAAAGGCGACGCCCACCGAAGCCGGCCCCGTGCTCACCTACGAGCGCACGCCCTGCTTTGGCACCTGCCCGGTTTACACCATGCAGGTATACGCCGATGGCCGCGTGGCCTACGAAGGCCGCCACCACGTGCCGCTGATTGGCAGAAAGGAATTCAAGCTGCCCGCTGCCGCGGTGGCCGACATGCTGCGGCAGGCCAAAGAGGCTCATTTCGAGACGTTCCAGGAGCAGTACAAGAGCGGTGTTACCGATATGCCCAGCACCATCGTGGCCATTCGCCAGCCCGATGGCACCGTCAAAAAGGTAACGGCCGAGTCGGCGGTGCCCGAAAACGTGCAAACCTATTTCACCTACCTCACCACGCAGTTCGACCAACTGGTCCAGGCGAAGGGGCTGGAGAAATAAAGACGGCTGAATGACGCTGTGACAGTAGCGCGAACTACAAAGTTCGCGCTACTGTCGCTGTTCCGCTCACTGTTTTGCACCAGTAGCGGGCGGCGCAAACACCGCCCGGAACGCCCGCAACGCCGCCGGGTGGTAGATGGTGGCGTGCGTTTCCTGCGGCATGTTTTCGTAGTGCCAGGTGCCCAGGCGCGCTGCCTGTGGGCGCACCATTTCCACCAGACGCCGGGTGGCGGCCGTGTCGCCGTGGATGCTGGTGGCCAAGTAAACGGCAGTGGCGGGACGATTTTTCTGCAGGTAAGTGCTGGCCTGTGCGGCCAGTTGGCCGTTGTTCCACCACAAACTGGCGTCGAAGGCGAGGTAGGTGTTGAAAAGCGTGGGCTCCAGCAGCAGGGTTTCGACCACGAACAGACCGGCCAGCGACTCGCCCACGATGGCCGTTTCGGCCGTGGTGCGGTAGCGCTGCTTCACCTGCGGCATCAGCTCCTCGCGGATGAACTGCCGGTAGGCCGCCGAGCCGCCTACCTTGGGCGCAATTTTCTTGTCCTCGACGTTGGTGGTGGGACCGGTCAGGTCGCGGCGCCGCTGGGTGTTTTCAATGCCCACCAGAATGAACGGCCGCATCGTGCCATTGCCCACCAATACCTGCACGAGGCCCGCCACGTGCAGGAAATCCTCCTTCAAGCCACCATCAGGCATGTATAGCACCGGCAGCCGCCGCGTAGCAGAGTCGGCGTAAGCATCGGGCAGATACACGTTGATGCGCCGGGCTTCACCCAGCGCTTTCGAAGCAACGGTAAACGTCTGGCCAATGACCAACGGCGCAGCGGCTGACACCGGTCCGGCCTTCTGGCCCTGTGCTGCACCGGTTAGCGGCAGCGCCAGAAGCAACCCTAGAATCTGAGTTCTGAAAGCATTCATGGACCGTAAAATTTAGAGGCCGGAAAATAGCTAATCTTTGTGCACCCGCTCCAACAGCAAGGTGTTCATGGGGTTAGGCGTGAGGCCGCGCACGTTGTTTTGCGTGAGGCGCACCACTTCGTCGTAGTACAGGCTGATGACGGGCGACTCTTCCACCACAATGCGGTCCATAGCCTGGTAGAGCGCCGTGCGTTTGGCCACGTCCTGGGTGCGGCGGGCTTCGTCGTAGAGCTTGTCGTACTGCGCGTTTTTGAAGTGGGTTTTGTCGGGGCCGGCGGGGCTGAAATTGGGGCTGTAGAACAGGGCCAGGTAATTTTCGGCGTCGGGGTAGTCGCCCAGCCAGCTTTTGGCGAAGAAGGCCACCCGGCCGTTGTCCACCAGGTCCTGCTGCGCGGCCGACTGGTTGATGTCAATCTGCACCTGCACGCCCACGTCGGCCCATTGCTTTTGCAGGTACTCCCCTATCTCCTTGCGTTCCAGCACGGTGCTCAGGCGCAGGCGCAGAGGCCGTTGCGGGCTGTAGCCGGCGGCGCGCAGCAGCTGCCGCGCCTTCTGCGGCTGGTAGGTGTAGCCAGGCACCTCTTTTTCGGAGAACGAAGGCAGGGCCTTGGGCACGAAGCCCGAGGTGCCAGGGCTGCCCACCCGGTTCAGCAGGTAGGTCAACATTTCGGGCTTGTTGAGGGCGTAATTCAGGGCCTGGCGCACGCGCTTGTCGCGCAGGGCACGGCCTTGCACGGCTTGCTCGCCGGTCAGGTTGGCCGAGTCCAGCTGAATACCCAGGTACTCGGTATTCAGGTACGGCACCTTCTGCACCGTGAACTTGCCCTTGAAATCCTCCCGAATATTCCCATCCGGGTACATAATGAGGTCGCGCGAGCCGGCCCGGATGCCCGAAAGAAAATCCAGTTTGCCCTGCATGAAGGTCAGGAACTCGGTTTTACGGTCGGGCAGAAAGCTGATGGCCACGGCATCGAGGTAAGGCAGCGGGCGGCCCTTTTCATCGCTCCGCCAATAATCAGGGTTGCGCTCGTAGAGCAGCACATTGCCCTCGTCCCAGAGCTTGAAGCGGAACGGGCCCGTGCCCACCGGGTGTTCACGGAAGTCCTTGCCGTACTTCTCCACGGCCTCATGCGGCACCACGTAGGCATACGGCATCGTCAGAATGCCCAGAAACGGCACAAATGGCTCCTTCAAATGGATGCGCAGCGTGGAGTCATTCGCCGCCACGAAGGCCGTGTCGCTGGGGCTGCCGTCGGGCTTCTCCAAAATCTTGCCCCGGAAAATCCAGCCGCCGGTGCTGGCGGTGGCCGCATCCAGAATGCGTTTGAAAGAATAAACGAAGTCGGCGGCCTTCACCTCGCGGCCCTTGCCGCCGGCGAAAACGTCGCTGTCGTGAAAGCGCACGCCGCGCCGCAGCACAAACGTATAGAGCCGGCCATCGGGCGAAATGCTGTAGCGCCGGGCCAGCGCCGGGGCCGGCAGCAGGGTCGAATCGAGTTCGACCAAGCCGTTGTAAAGCTGGTTCACGGCCCACCAGTTGGCTTGGTTGCGGGCAAAAGCAGGGTCGAGCGAGGACAGGGCCTCGGGCTGGTTGTAGCGGAATACGCGGCGCTCGTCGGCGGCCGGGCGGGTGGCGTCGTGGCAGCCGGCCAGCGTCAGCAGGCCCGCCGAAAGTCCAAACCATTTAGCCGAAAAGCCAGCCCAACGAGCCAAAAAAGGGGCCATGCGAACAGGGAAAGAATGTATCTTTGTGCAATGCTACGGCAAAAGTTATTAGTTATTCGTTGTTGTTTGTTTAGCAGTCGTTGTTAGTGGCTGAGGCTTAGTAAGCCCCAAAAACCCGCAACGAATCCCGAACAACCAGCGCCGAGCAACTGACAACGAACAACGAACAACTAAGTGACATGGGAAAAATCATTGCGGTAGCCAATCAGAAAGGCGGGGTGGGCAAAACCACTACCTCCATTAACCTCGCGGCCTCCCTGGCCGCCCTGGACTACCGGACCCTGCTCGTCGACGCCGACCCTCAGGCCAACGCCACCTCGGGCGTGGGCTACGACCCCAAGGACATCCAGAACAGCATCTACGAGTGCATGGTGGACGGCATCAACGCCCACGACATCATCGTGCCCACCAACATCCTGCCCCACCTCGACCTCATGCCCTCCCACATCGACCTGGTGGGCGCCGAGGTGGAGATGATAAACCTGCCCAACCGCGAGGAAAAAATGAAGGAGGCCCTGCGCCCCCTCGCCGCCGAGTACGACTTCATCATCATCGACTGCTCGCCCTCGCTCGGCCTCATCACCGTCAACGCCCTCACGGCTGCGCACTCAGTCATCATCCCGGTGCAGTGCGAGTATTTCGCCCTCGAAGGCCTGGGCAAGCTCCTGAATACCATCAAAATCATTCAGAGCCGCCTCAACACCGAACTGGAAATTGAAGGCATCCTGCTCACGATGTACGACGTGCGCCTGCGCCTGAGCAACCAGGTGGTGGAAGAAGTGCGGATGCACTTCCAGCAGCTGGCCTTCGACACCATCATCCCGCGCAACGTGAAGCTGAGCGAGTCGCCCAGCTTCGGCATCCCCGTCATCCTGCACGACGCCGAAAGCAAAGGCTCCCTCAGCTACCTCAATCTGGCCCGCGAAATCGTGGAGAAAAACAGCGTGGAAGCTACTGAGGAAACAGCGGAGGACGAGCGGATTTAAGACTTACAGCAAACTAAATGGAGCTAGAAGAAACTGCAGATGCTTATTATGAAGGCGGCATGTTCTTCAAGCCGGGATTTGGCATTGACGAATGGGAAGCGCTAAAGCAGCGTTTACCTGTTGGCTCAATTATCACCGGCAAAGTCGTTCATCAAGCTCTGTTCGGTGTCTTCATTGATGCCGGTTTGGGCTTTCCGGTTTTGATGAGAGTCACTGAATTTGGAATAATCAAACCTAGTGGCCTAACATTTCCCGACGACTATCCTGCTTTAGGGGGTGCAATCAGCGGGCAGTTTTGCGGCTTTGATGAGGGTAATCGGCAGCTTGCTGTATGTCGGCTTGGCTTGGAAATCGTTCACCCCGATGCAGATAGTAATGGGTTCTTACGCTGAGCGCTTACCGCCAGACTTCCGAGTGACCTACAGCCTTTTCAGTGCCGAAGAGGGCGGGCGAACGACGCCGCATTTTCAGCAAATTCGGTGGGATTTCTCTTATGCGGACGAGGAAATAATTATGCGTAACCTGTTATTCATGATTTGGCCGGAGTTTATTACGCCCTCCGGAGAGATGCTGCCCGAAGGTGAGTCAATGCCCCGACACGGATTAGCTGATATGCTTATCATTAATCCAGATTCTCGCTCTTTTCATTGCCAGCATATTAAACGCGGCCTGCGTGGCTACCTGCACGAAGGTCATAGAATTGGCGTCTGCGAAGTCGTTGAGGTACTCGCGCTGCACCAGAATCCTAAGTCGTAATTCGGTTGCCACTACGGTGGATAAACTTTACATCTGGCTTTTCGCCTGGCTCCCCCTCTCCTTTTCGGAGAGGGGGCCGGGGGGTGAGGCGCCCGTCAGAACTCCCCAAAACTTTCCGGCTTGCCCTTCGCCCAACAATCCGTAAATTTGACGTTCGGTTGCCAACTGCCTTTTATGGGCCCGGCCGACGCACTATGCCACTAGAGAAGAACGAAGAGAAATTGCAAGCTGCCCTGGCTGCCGCCGCGGCCGTGAAACGCAAGAGTGGCCTGGGCCGCGGCCTCAACGCCCTCATTGAGGGCAGCTACGAGAAAAAAGGCGAGCGGCCCAACTCCGGCGACCGCCTCGTGTCGCACCCGGTCAACTCGGTGGGCTTCATCGCCGTCGAGCACATCGAGGCCAACCCCTACCAGCCCCGCACCCACTTCGACCAACAAGCCCTGCAGGAGCTGGCCGACAGCATCAAAATTCAGGGCATCATTCAGCCCGTGACCTTGCGCCAGCTCGGCACCAACTCCTACCAGCTCATCTCGGGCGAGCGCCGCCTGCAGGCGTCCAAGCTGGCGGGTTTGGAGACGATTCCGGCTTACATCCGCAAGGCCGACGACCAGCAGATGCTGGAAATGGCCCTGATTGAGAACATTCAGCGCGAAAACCTGAATGCCATCGAAATCGCCCTCAGCTACCAGCGCCTGCTGAGCGAGTGCAACCTGCGCCAGGAAGAGCTGGGCGACCGGGTGGGCAAAAACCGCTCGACCGTGACCAACTACCTGCGCCTGCTCAAGCTGCCGCCCGACGTGCAGATTGGCTTGCGCGACGCCGAAATCAGCATGGGCCACGCCCGTGCCCTCATCGGCCTCGACGACCCCAAGGCCCAGGTGGAGCTCTACCGCAAAATCGTGGCCGAGGAGCTTTCGGTGCGCCGCGTAGAAGAGTTGGTGCGCAACGGCTTCGGCCGCAACAACGACGCGACGAAAGCCGACGGCGAGAAAGCGGCTCCCGCCCAGCCCGTGGTGCCCCCCGCCGAGCTGCGCCGCACCGAGCGCCACCTGGCCGAGCGGTTTGGCTCGCGCGTGCAGGTGCGGCCCACGGCCAAGGGCAATGGCGAAATCAAAATCGCATTCGACTCGATTGAGGACATGCAGCGCATCCTGCACATCCTGCACCCATCGTAAGACCTTACGGAAGCTGGCCGGGCGCGCAACACGCGAAACCCGGGCCTTTTCCGTTAGCGGGTTTCCCATGAAACTATCGTATTCCTACATCGCGGCGCTGTTGCTGGGCCTGGCCTTGCTGCTGAGCGGCCCAGTGGGCCGGGCGCAGGTGCTCGACCCCAATGTTACGCCCACCCGCTCCGCAGCCGAGATTCTGGCTGACACCACCGAGCGGCGCGAGCCCGTGGTGACGCCCGCCGCCAAGCGCCAAAAAGCCGCCGCTGACTCGGCCAAGCGCACCGAGCGCATGTTCCGGGCGTTTGGCTACGAGGGCATCCGCCTCACCCGGCCTGGCAAGGCGGCGCTGCTGGCGGCCATCCTGCCCGGTGCGGGCCAGATTTACAACCGCCGCTGGTGGAAACTGCCGCTCGTGTATGGCGGCCTAGGCGCGGTGGTGGGGGCCGAGGTTTTCTACCAGATGCGTTATCGGGAGTTCGTCGATGCTTACGCCATTGTGACACAATACCCTGATTTGCTCGGCAGCGCTAAGCTGGGTCCGCAGGCCCGGCGATTCGGCAGCGCCCAGGGCATTTACAGCGGCATCACGTACTACCGCGGCAACCGCGACCTGTTTTACCTCTACAGCGGCCTCGCCTACGGCTTGCAGATTGTCGACGCGCTGGTGGACGCCCACCTCAAAGACTTTGATGTAAGCGACGACCTTAGCCTGCACTGGGAGCCAACCTTGTTGCCAATACCGGGCCGGGCGCTGGCGCTGCCCACCGCCCCGGGCATCTCGTTGGCGTTGCGGGTGAAGTAGACACCTTTTATCCGGCTGTCATCCTGAGTTTGAAGGACCGTCTCATGCTTGAGCAGTTGGCAGTGATTAATTACGAGCGCAGACATAATAAGGTCCTTCGCTGCGCTCAGGATGACAGAATAGCGACCCCAATAGCATGAAAATCCTCCTCATCGGCTACGGCAAAATGGGCCAGACCATTGGCGCCCTGGCCGCTCAGCGCGGTCACGAAATTGCCGGCATTGTAGACCTGCACACCAGCCCGGCCACCATTGCCGACTTCACCCCGGCCACCGTGGACGTGGCCATCGAGTTCACCCACCCCGATTCGGCCTTCGACAACGTGGCGGCCTGCCTGCGCCAGGGCTTGCCGGTGGTGTGCGGCTCCACGGGCTGGCTGCACCATTTTGAAGAAGCCACGGCCTTAACGAAAGAGTTGAACGGCAGCTTGTTCTACGCCTCTAACTACAGCGTGGGCGTGAACCTGTTCTTCCACTTCAACGAGTACATCGCGGCCAAGATGAACCAGTTTGGCGGCTACGACGTGGCCGTGCGCGAAATTCACCACACCCAGAAAATCGACCAGCCCAGCGGCACGGCCCTCACCACGGCCGAAGGCATCATGCGCCACTTCCCGGCCAAAAAAACCTGGCGCAACGCCGCGGCCGAGTCGCCGGCCGAGTTGGCCATCATCAGCGAGCGCACCGGCGACGCCGTGGGCACGCACATCGTCACCTACACCTCCGACGTCGACACGCTGGAGCTCACGCACGCGGCCCACAGCCGCGAGGGCTTCGCGCTGGGCGCGCTGCTGGCGGCCGAGTGGCTGCCCGGCCGCCACGGCGTGTTTGGAATGAAAGAGCTGCTGGGATTGTAAACTGTTTCATGCCTCGCTGTGCGCTGCATGACGTGCTGTATGTTTTTTAAACGGCCTCTTAACCAGTAACTCCCCCGCTGCTGCGTTTCTTTGCCTGATTTTAATTTGCCAAGCCCAAGCTTGCCCCCATGTCTTTGCTCAAAACCGACCCCACCGCTCCCCCCAAGCAACCCAAAACGAAAACCCGCGAGTGGGCCGATTCGCTGATTTTTGCCATTGTGGCCGCCACGCTCATCCGTTGGGCCACGTTTGAGGCGTACACCATTCCGTCGCCCAGCATGGAAAACTCGCTGCTGGTGGGCGACTACTTGTTTGTAAGCAAGCTGCATTACGGCCCCATCACGCCCCAAACGCCCCTGCAGGTGCCCCTCACGCACCAAACCATCTGGGGCACGGGCCTGCAGAGCTACTCCGAGCTGATTCAGCTGCCGACGTACCGCCTGCCGGGCTTTTCCGAAATCAAGCGCAACGACGTGGTGGTGTTTCACGTGCCGCACGAAACGCAGTACCCGGCCGATTTGCGCACCAACTACATCAAGCGCTGCGTGGGCGTGGCCGGCGACACGCTGGAAATTCGCAACGGCCAGGTGTACCTCGACGGCAAGCCCGAAGGGGACGTGCCGGGCCTGCAGACCGATTACCTGATGCAGATTGACAACCCTAATGACGAGGTGGCCACGGCCCTGCGCGCCCAGGGGGTGGTCGACTACACCATGCCCGGCGGCCTGCCCCAGCCCGTGGGCAACGGCGACAAGCCCGGCTCGTTCATCTACAAAATCAGCTGCACGAAGGCCGCGGCCGACTACTTCCGCAAGCAGCCCTACGTGAAGGCCCTTGAGGTGTACCAGCCGCCGGTAGGGGGCCTGTTCCCCGACCGAGCCGATTTCAGCAACTCCGACGCCACCAGCATCACCCCGCGCAAGTGGAACCTGGACAACTACGGCCCGCTGCCCATTCCCAAGGAAGGCCAGACCATTGCCCTGTCGCCCGCCAACGCGGCCATCTACTTCAAAATCATCGCCCGCTACGAGCACAACGAGGGCATTACCTGGAACAACCAGGACGGCATGATTTACCAAAACAACAAGCCGCTCACCAGCTACAAAATCAAGCAGAATTACTACATGATGATGGGCGACAACCGCCACAACTCCGAGGACTCGCGCTTCTGGGGCTTTGTGCCGGCCGACCACGTGGTGGGCAAAGCCGTCCTCATCTGGCTGTCCATCGACCCCAACGCCGACTTCTGGCACAAAGTCCGCTGGAGCCGCCTGTTCAACATCATTCACTAAGGCAGGCCAACGCCTGTCATTGCGAGCGAAGCGAAGCAATCCGTTCTGTCAAAATCAGACCCGCCCTTTTACTGGAAAGTCCCGGCACTGCGCAGTGCCGGGGCTTTTTCATGCGTCGCACTTATTCTCGAACACCTTCCACCTTTCTTAAACACCCTCCGCGCAACGCAAAACACCTTCCGCCCTTTCCAAAACACCCGCTCCCCTTCTCCGAACACCTTCCGCGCAAGGCAAAACACCCTCCCCGGAAGGAAGAACACCTCCCGAGCAAGCCCAAACACCCTCCGAGCATGTCAAAACACCTCCCGCCCTAAGCAAAACACCTTCGGCCAAAGGCGAAACACCTCCCACTAAAGGCCCAACCCCCTTCGCCCTGTGTCAAACACCTACCACGCTATCGGCTCCAGCCCTTTGCTTTTCAGCCAAGCGTTGGCTTTGCTGAACGGCTTGCTGCCGAAGAATCCTTTATCGGCTGCGTAGGGCGAAGGGTGAACGGATTTTAAAATCAGGTGCTTGCGCTCGTCAATCAGTTCCGATTTCTTGCCGGCGTAGGCGCCCCAGAGGATGAACACCACGTGCTCCTTTTCCTCCGAAATCTTGCGAATAACGGCGTCGGTAAATTCTTCCCAGCCTTTTTTCTGGTGCGAGGCGGGCTCAGCGGCGCGCACGGTGAGGGTGGCATTTAGCAGCAGCACGCCCTGCTGGGCCCAGCGGTCGAGGTTGCCGTTGGGGGCGGGCGGCGTGCCGGGAATGTCGTCCTGCAGCTCCTTGAAAATATTCTGGAGCGAGGGCGGCGTGCGCTGCCCCTCCTGCACCGAGAAAGAGAGGCCGTGCGCCTGGTTTTTGCCGTGGTAGGGGTCCTGGCCCAGGATGACGACCTTGACGTTATCAAAGGGCGTGGCGTCGAAGGCGTGGAAAATCTGGGGGCCGGCCGGGTACACGGTGGCCGTGGCGTACTCGCCCTTCACGAAGGCAATGAGGCGTTGAAAATAAGGCTTTTCGAACTCAGCGGCTAGCACGGGCCGCCAGCTTTCGGCTATCTTTACCATCGAAGTTGGGAAGAAAATAAACGGGTACCAGTGGCGTTGAAAGGCCGCATTTGCGTAAAACCAATTTCGGCGGGCTGCTGTTAGGTCCGCAGCCCCTTAGTTCCGACACCTATGCCCACCACCACTACGCAAGGCGTCACCGTTTCGGTTACGACCAACTACTTGCCCGACTACTCCAGCCCCGGCCAGGAGCATTTTGTGTTTGCTTACAAGATTGAGATTCGCAACAACAGCGAGTTCACGGTGAAGCTGCTGCGCCGCCACTGGCACATTCACGACGCCAACGGCGTGGTGCGCGAAGTGGAGGGCGAAGGCGTGGTAGGCCGCCAGCCCGTACTGGAGCCCGGCGAGGCCCACCAGTACGTGAGCGGCTGCAACCTGAAATCGGGCGTGGGCAAGATGCGCGGCACCTACCTCATGGAGCGGCTGGCCAACGGCCAGGAATTTACGGTTGAGATTCCGGAGTTCACCCTCATGGTGCCGTACCGGATGAACTAGCTTTGTGCTTGGTTTTGGGTGCTTGGTGCTTGGCACCGGGCGTGCATGGCTTGGCTTTGGGTGCGTAGCCCCCGCCAGTAGCTGTGTTTTGCCAAGCACCAAGCACTAGCAACCATGCACCAAATACTCGCTTACTTCCGCTTCTGGCTGCGTTCGGGCAACGCCCACGGGCTGCACTCGCCCTTCGTGTTTGGCCTCTACACCTCCGTGGTGTGTCACACGGGGCCCTACCGCGCCTACAAGGCCGTGGAAGCCCGGCGCCAGCAGCTACTCAATAGCCCGGCCCGCATCAGCGTCACCGATTTTGGCGCGGGCTCGCACACCGGCGCGGGCCAGCAGCGCCGCGTGGCCGACATTGCCCGCACCGCTGCCAAGCCCCGGCAGCTGGCGCAGATGCTGTTTCGGCTGGCCAACTACTTCCGGCCGGCCACCATCCTGGAGTTGGGCACCTCGCTGGGCCTCACCACCGCCTACCTTGCTTCGGCCGACTCCCGCAGCCGCGTCGTCACTTTTGAGGGCTGCCCCAACGTGGCCGCTGTGGCCCGCGAAACGTTCGACAAGCTGAAGCTGCGCAACATAGAAGTGGTAGAGGGCAACATTGACCAGACCCTTGCCCCTGCCCTCTCGCGCTTAGGCGCCCCCATCGATTTTGCTTTCTTCGACGGCAACCACCGCTACGAGCCCACGCTGCGCTACTTCGAGCAGTGCCTGGCCCACCGCACCGACAACTCGGTGTTCGTCTTCGACGACATTCATTGGTCGGAAGACATGGAGCGGGCCTGGGAATCCATCAAAGCCCACCCCGACGTGACGCTGACGGTGGACTTGTTCTACATCGGACTGGTTTTCTTCCGGAAGAACCAGCCCAAACAGCATTTCTGGCTGCGCGTGTGAGTATCATAAGTTACATCGAACCCTCATTACCACTGCAGTTGTCAAGCAAATAGTCAGCCCAAGCAAAATCAGGTAAAGGGTGCGGCGTTCTTTGATGGCAACTGCACAAGAAATAAGCCCCAGTATGTAAACGGGGGAAATAATTATTCCGATGGCTAAAGGAATGATACTGCCTTCATCTTGGCAAAGGCTATAAATCCAGTAGTACACACCGAGGCCAACCCAACATAATACGTAGGCAATAAAGGCTTTAAAAGCCTTCGAGGCGGGGAGCGGAAGTTGAATATTCACCTTGAGCGTGCATAGCTCGCGCTGCTAAGGCAGCTGATTCAGCACCACTTCGCCCGACGCTTGGATGGCCTGCCGCACCCGCGTGAGCTTCACCAGCAGTGCCTCCAACTGGTCGAGCGGCAGCATGTTGGCGCCGTCGGACAGAGCGGTGGCCGGCGTGGGGTGGGTTTCGATGAACAGGCCGTCGGCGCCCACGGCGATGGCGGCTTTGGCAATGGTTTCGATGAGGGCGGGCTGGCCGCCGGTCACGCCGCTGCTTTGGTTAGGGCGCTGCAGCGAATGCGTCACGTCCATCACCACGGGCACCTCGAACTCGCGCATGGCGGGCAGGTTGCGGAAGTCCACCACCAGGTCGGAATAGCCAAAGGAATTGCCGCGCTCGGTGAGGATGACGTGCGGGTTACCCGACTGGCGGATTTTGTCCACGGCCCACTTCATGGCCTCGCCGCTCAGGAACTGGCCTTTTTTCACGTTTACCACCTTGCCGGTTTGGGCAGCGGCAATGAGCAAATCGGTTTGCCGGCACAGGAAGGCCGGGATTTGCAGCACGTCAACGTACTCGGCCGCCAGCGCCGCTTCGCTCGATTCGTGGATGTCCGTCACGGTGGGTACGCCGATTTCGCGCCCCACTTTTTGCAGAATGCGCAGCGCCGTTTCGTCGCCGATGCCAGTGAAGGAATCGAGCCGCGAGCGGTTGGCCTTGCGGTAGGAGCCCTTGAAGATGTAAGGAATCTGGAGCTTGTCGGTGATGTGCTTGATGCGCTCGGCGATGCGCAGGGCCATGTCTTCGCCTTCGATGACGCAGGGCCCAGCCATGAGGAAAAACTGGCCGGAATTGGTGTGGCGGAAATGCGGGAGCGTGTTGGCGAGGGCCTGGAGCATGGGATGTTATTTCTTTTTCAAACAAATAAACAGCTCGCGCCCCTGTCGGGGTTTGAGCGAGTTGGTGGCCGTTTCGAAATGTTTAAATTCAAAGTACGGCGCAAAATAAGCGTGGTATTCTTCCTTGCTCCCACCAAAAGGCGGCTCCTGTGTGGGGCCGAAGTCGGTATCGAAGAGTAGGCCCATGAGTGTGCCGCCGGGGCGCAGTAAGTGAGCGCACTGCCGGGCGTAGGCCGGGCGCAGCGCGGGGTTGAGGGCGCAGAAAAACGTCTGCTCCACAATTAAGTCGTAGGGCGGGTCGTTGGGCAGCGCAAAGAAGTCGGCTAACAGCAGGTGTTTCTTAGGGAAATTAGGCACGCGGGCGGCCAGGGCATCCAGGGCTTCGGGGGCAATGTCGGCCACGAAAACGTGGCGGAAACCGCGCCGGTGCAGGTATTCGGCCTCGTAGGCGCGGCCGGCGCCGGGAATGAGGATGCGGGGCTGCCGGGCCACGTCGAGCTGGTCGAAATAGGCTCGGAGTGGTGGGGTGATGGCGTGGGCATCCCAGCCGTCGCGGCCGGTGGCGTAGCGGGTCTGCCAGTAGGCCGCGTCGAAGTCGGAAAAAACCGTTTGCATGCCGTTGAAGTATAGTAGAAACTTGCCAGGGCCCGGAAGTCCCCTATTTTTACGCCCAAAGGTACGGGCCGCGCTGCGGCAGGCGCCGCGCTTTTCTTTCGCTTTTCTCGCTTAACCAATTCCCGCATGGACCCCAACGAAACGCCCGAACCCCGCTCCAATAATAGCCGCGTCCTGCTTTGGGTAGCCCTCGTGCTCGTGCTGCTCGGCATCAACGGGGTTCTGTTCTACCTCAACCAACAGAAAGGCCAGCAAAACGAGCAATTGACCACCGAGGTGCAAGCCAAAGACAGCAAGCTGCAGGAGCAAATCAAGCAATACGAAGCCCTGAAGGCTGATTTTGAGCGCCAAAGCCAGGAGCTGCAAGCCCTGGGCCTGAGCAACGACTCGCTCACCGCCAAGATTGCCGCCGTGAACGCCGACCTGCTGAAGCTGCGCTCCTTCCGGGCCGGCAGCTTCTCGCTGGCCCAGCAAAAGCTGTTCCAGCAGCGCGCCCAGAACCTGGAAGGCCAGCTGCGCAAGAAGGACGACGACATTGCCCAGCTGAAAAAGGACAACGAAACCCTCTACACCGAAACCACGACGCTCAAGGAAAAGCAGAACAAGCTGGCCGACACCATCAGCACGGTGGTGCGCAGCAACAAGGAGCTGGCTGAGAAGGTGAGCGTGGCCTCGCGCCTGCAGTCGGAAAACATCAAGGTGGCAATCATCACCTCGAAGAACAAAGAAAAGGACGACGACAAAGACGAGTTCAAAGCCAAGCGCGTGGAAAAGGTAAAAGTGAGCTTTAACCTCGCCCGCAACGACGTGTCGCCCAAGGAAACCAAAGCCATTTACATGCGCATTCTCGAGCCCGATGGCGCCGCCCTCTACAACCTGAGCACGGGCGGTGGCACCTTCACCGTCGATGGCCAGGAGGCCTTCTACACCCAGAAGCAGGACGTGGTGTACGACAACAGCAAGCAGAAGCTGGAATTTGTGTACGCCAAAGGCGCCGACTACAAGAAAGGCCAGCACACCGTCGAGCTCTACGAAAGCGGCCAGCTCATGGGCAAAACCACCTTCACGCTTAAATAGTCAGAACCGCAGATTGACGCAGATTAAACGGATAAGAACGGATTCGGCCGACACCCGGCGCCCGAAACCGGACTTTCCAAGCTTAGGCCTAACAAAAAAGAGCCGCTTCAGTAGCTGAAGCGGCTCTTTTTTGTTCCTTGTAGTTTCTGTTCTATTCCACATCCAGGCGCTGGGACGGGCCGGCGCCGCGCAGCAGGTATAGGCCGGCGGGCAGGCCGCGCAGGTCGAGCGCGGTTTCGGGGCCGGCCGGGGCGGGGTAGCGGCGCACGGGGCGGCCCAGCGCGTCGGGTAGCGTCAGCGGGGCGGTGCCGGGGTGGCCCCCTGGCGGGCCGGGTTAGGGTAGAGAGACGCCGGCTCGCGGGAGTCGGCGGGGGCCGTCAGGGTCGGGTCGGTCAGCGAGGCCAGGAAGCCGAGGTTTTTTTTGGGGTTCGGGTACGGGTTGGTGAGGCTAATGGCGCCGAAGCTGGTCGTGGGGCTATAAAAAGTTCCGGCCACGAACACACTGGTTCCGCTTATGGCCAGCGCGTAGGCTTCGTCAGAGCCCGTGCCGCCGGCCCGCTGCGCCCACACGAAGCTGCCCGCGTCGGTGAGCTTGGCCACGTACACATCAGCCGTGCCCGCAGTGGGCAGCACGGTGGGGCCGAAACCCGCCGTAGGGCTATGAAAAGCCCCCGCCACGTATACACTGGTGCCGCTCACGGCGAGCGCGTAGGCTGCGTCGTAATGCGTGCCGCCGGCCCGCTGCGCCCAAGCGAAGCTGCCCGTGCTGCCCGCATCGGTGAGCTTGGTCACGTACACGTCAGCCACGTACACGTCAGCCGAGCCCGCAGTGGACAGGACGGTGGGGCCGAAACCCGCCGTGGGACTGGTGAACTCCCCGGCCACGTACACGCTCGCGCCGCTCACGGCCAGCGCCTGAGCATAGTCGTTGTCCGTGCCGCCGGCCCGCTGCGCCCACACGAAGCTGCCTGTATCCGTGAGTTTGGCTACGAAAATATCGTTAGTACCTATACTGCCCGCGTTAGTCAAGGTGGTAGCACCAAAGCCTGATACAGCGCCATCGTAACTCCCCGCCACATACACGCTGGTTCCGCTCACAGCCATCGCGCTGACAAAGTCTTGTCCCATGCCGCCCGCCCGCTGCGCCCACACAAACTGGTTGCTGGCCGCATTAAACTTAGTCACGAATACATCACTGCCTCCGACACTGGTCAACGTGGTGCCGCCCAG
This sequence comes from Hymenobacter monticola, assembly GCF_022811645.1. Classification (NCBI taxonomy): domain Bacteria; kingdom Pseudomonadati; phylum Bacteroidota; class Cytophagia; order Cytophagales; family Hymenobacteraceae; genus Hymenobacter; species Hymenobacter monticola. Next base: position 5,434,443 of record NZ_CP094534.1, read on the forward strand.
TGCCACAGTATTTGTGAAACGCCCGGCCAGATACACGTCGCCTGCTGCATCAACGGCCGTGGCTGATACCATTGATAGATTATTTGCGGCTGCTGTCGTAGCTACCGCGACGGCCCGCGCCGACTGCCACGCCGGCGCCTGGGCCGCCGCTGGCAGGCTTAGAGCCAAGAGAAATAAAGCCACTAAATTGCGAATCAACGCGGCGGGTAGTAGAGAGGAAAAGTTGACCATAAAAGAAAGGAAGTTTCAGATAGAGCGCAATATAAAAAGAGGGAGCCGGACGAATCCTACTCCCTCTTTTCCCTCTTTCGTCTTGATTAACAGCGGCTCTTAGCCCGCCGCGCTCGTCTTCTCGAACTCGTCCAGCTTGGCCAGGGTGGCGCTGATGTTCTCGGTGAAGATGACCCCTACCCCACCCTGCGGCGTGTGCTGCAGCAGGTGGTCGATGGCCTCGGGCTCGTTTTCGATGTAGGTGATTTTCAAATCCGGCTTGTCGAGGCGCAGGCCGCGCTCCATGATGTCGCGCAGGAACTCGGCCGACTTGCCGCGCAGGTCCCGGTCCTGGCGCAGAATCACCTCGTCGAAGATGCGGCCGGCGATGCGGGCGAAGCCCAGCGTGTCTTCGTCGCGCCTGTCGCCCAGGCCCGACACGATGCCGATTTTGCGCGTGGCCGGCGTGGCTTCCATGAACTCGGCAAATTTGCTGATGCCGGCCGTGTTGTGGGCGTAGTCCACCACGACTTCAAAATCCGGGAATTTGTAGATGTTCATGCGGCCCGGCGTTTTGGTGGCCGAGGGGATAAACGTGCGCAGCGCCGTTTTGATTTCGTCCTTGTCGAACCCGGCCAGGTAGCCGGCCAGCGCGGCCGCCAGGCTATTCTCGATGTTGAAGCCCGCGCGCCCGCCCAGCGTCACCGGAAACTCGGCGGCCCGGTCGATGCGTAGCTTGTAGCTGTTGCGGTAAATCGTGACGTAGCCTTCCTCGTACACGGCCGCCACGCCGCCGGCCTCCACGTGCTCCTGAATGCGCGGGTTGTCGTCGCGCATGCTGAACAGGGCCACCCGGCAGTCCACGGTGCGGGCCATGGCGTACACCAGGTCGTCGTCGGCGTTGAGCACGGCCCAGCCGTTTTTGCGCACCGTGCGGGGCAGCACGCCCTTCACGGCGGCCATTTCCTCCACCGTGTGAATGTCGCGCAAGCCCAGGTGGTCGGCGGCTACGTTGGTCACCACCGCAATGTCGCAGGTGTGGAAGCCCAGGCCCGAGCGCAGCATACCGCCGCGCGCGGTTTCGAGCACAGCGTAGTTCACAGTGGGGTCCTTGAGCACAAACTCGGCGCTTTGGCCGCCGGTGCAGTCGCCCTTTTGCAGCTGCACGCCTTGGATGTAGATGCCGTCGGTGGTCGTGAAGCCCACCTTGTAGCCCTTGCTGGCCACCATGTGCGCAATCAGGCGCGTAGTGGTGGTTTTGCCGTTGGTGCCCGTGATGGCGATAATCGGAATGCGGGCCGTGCTGCCGGGCGGAAACAGCATGTCGACCACCGGGGCGGCTACGTTGCGCGGCAGGCCGTCGGCCGGCGCAATGTGCATGCGGAAGCCGGGCGCGGCGTTCACCTCAATCACGGCGCCGCGGCTCTCGTTGAGCGGCACGGCAATGTCGGTGGCCATCAGGTCGATGCCGCAGATGTCAAGGCCCACAATGCCGGCCACGCGCTCGGCCAGCAGCACGTTGTAGGGGTGCATCTGGTCGGTCACGTCGGAGGCCGTGCCGCCGGTGCTGATGTTGGCCGTGCTCTTCAAATAAAGCGTCTCGCCAGCCGGCAGCACCGATTCCAGCGTCAAATCCTTGCCGGCCAGAATGTCGAGCGTATGCTTGTCGGCTTTGATGGAGGTGAGCACCTTTTCGTGGCCGATGCCGCGGCGCGGGTCCTCATTCACCTTATCGATGAGCTGCTGAATGCTGCTGCTGCCGTCGCCGGTCACGGCAGCGGGCGTGCGCTTGGCGGCCGCAATCAGCTTGCCGTTCACCACCAGCAGGCGGAAATCGAAACCTTCGATGAATTGCTCCACAATCACGGCGCGCGAGTATTCCTGTGCGGCCTTGAGGCCGGCGGCGGCATCTTCCCAGTTCATGATGCGGATGGTGGCGCCCTTGCCGTGGTTGCCGTCGAGCGGCTTGGTCACGATGGGGAAGCCCAGCTCGTCGATGGCGTCGCGCAGGCCGTTTTCCGAATACACCGTGGTGCCGCGCGGCACGGGCACGCCCGCATCGTTGAGCATGGCCTTGGTGCGGTTCTTATTGCCGGCCACTTCCACCCCGGCGTGCGAGGTGAAGCTGGTGGTGGTGGCCCAGATGCGCTTCTGGTTTACGCCGTAGCCCAGCTGAATGATGTTGCTGTTCTTAAGCGCGATGTAAGGAATGTTGCGCGACGCGGCTTCGGCCACGATGCTGTAAGTGCTCGGCCCAATGAACTCGTCCTCCCGGATTTCGTGCAGCTCGTCGATGATGGGCTTAAGGTTCACCGGCTCCTGCTTGCACAGGGCTTCCACAATTTCCACGGCGGCCTCGGCGGCGCGGCGGCCGGCCCGCTCCTCCTGATAGGCAAACACCACAAACTCCACCCCTTCGTCGCGCGCCGGGTAGCTCTTGCCCCAATACACGGGCATGCCCGCCATGCGCTGCAGTTCCAGCGCCACGTGCTGGATGACGTGGCCCAGCGGCTCGCCGTCGTTGAGCTGGTCCTCATCGAGCGGGGCGTGCTTGGGCGACTGCCGCCCGCTGATGCCGCCCGGCTGCGGCTGCCCAATCTTCGGAAACAGCTCCATGAACTTGGCCGGAAAATCTGCGACGCCGTTGGACCACGTGCCCGCAAATTCCTCCAAATCCACTTTCGTAACGATGAGCTTGGTGTGTTTCACGGACCAGTAGCTGGGCCCGCGCATGGTGCGAATGTCAATAATCTTCATAAACCGGGAAAAAGGCGCTTTCGCAGCAATTACGGCAATTTTAGGTGAGTAGCCGAAATGTAAGCCCAAACCTGCAGGAAAACTTTCGCCGGCTTTTTGGACACAAAAAAGCCCCGGCTGCAGTGTAGCAACCGGGGCTTTCAGAAACAGAGAATTAGAGAGGTGACGAGCGGATTCGAACCGCTGTAGGAGGTTTTGCAGACCTCTACCTAGCCACTCGGTCACGTCACCGTTGTGGTCTTTTGGGAGCGCAAAGGTAGAAAGGCTGATTGGCGTGGGCAAGGTTTTACGCAAAAAAAGCCCCGACACTTACGCATCGGGGCTTTTAGTTGCTTACCTAAAGCCGATTAGGCTTCGGGCGTCAGCGGTAATTACTCAGCGGCAGCGCTGTCTTCCAGTGCTTGCTCGTTGTCGTCACCGGCGGCGGGAACGTCGGCGTCCTGCTTGGCTTTGGCATTGGCGGCGAGCTTCTGCTCACCGGCTTTGCGCTCAGCACCGGCCATCTGGTCGCGCAGGGCGCTCAGGGCGTCGAGGTCGCCGAGGGTCGACTTCTCTTCCGGCTTCTTCAGGTCGCTGATTTTGCCTTCACCCTGGGTGTCGCCAGCCTTGGTGTTGGTTTTCTTCTTGAACTTGGCGTTGCGGCTGTCGTCCTCAGCGGCGGCTTCCTTGTTAAACACGGCCGTGTGCGAGAGCACAATGCGGCGGTCGTCCTTCGAGAACTCCGTTACGCGGAAGTCGAGCGACTCACCGTTCTCGGCGTTCGAGCCATCTTCTTTCACCAAAGACTTGGGGTAAGCGAAGCCCTCGATGCCGTAAGGCAATTCGAGTACTGCGCCACGCTCCGACTTCTCGGTGATGGTAGCCTTGTGTACCGAGCCGGGGGTGAACACCGTCTGGAAGGTATCCCAGGGGTTTTCTTCCAGCTGCTTGTGGCCCAGGGCCAGGCGACGGGCGCCCAGGTCCAGTTCCAGCACCACTACGTCGAGCTTATCGCCCACCTTCACCATTTCGGAGGGGTGTTTGATTTTCTTGGTCCAGCTCAGGTCCGACACGTGCACGAGGCCGTCCACGCCCTCTTCCAGTTCTACGAACAGGCCGAAGTTGGTCAGGTTACGCACGGTGCCGCTGTGCTTGGTGCCCACGGCGTAGGTGGTGGCGAAGTCGCCACGGGTCCACGGGTCTTCGGTCAGTTGCTTGATGCCCAGGCTCATCTTGCGGTCTTCGCGGTCGAGCGTCAGGATTTGCGCTTCTACCGTGTCGCCCTGCTTGATGAAGTCCTGCGGGTTGCGCAGGTGCTGGCTCCAGCTCATTTCCGACACGTGGATGAGGCCTTCCACACCGGGTACCACTTCCATGAACGCGCCGTAATCGGCCACGTTCACGATGCGGCCCGATACTTTCGAACCCGGCTGCAGGTCGGCCGGCAGCGAATCCCACGGGTGGGGCGTCAGCTGCTTCAAGCCCAGGCTGATGCGCTTCTTGGCTTCGTCGAAGTCCAGCACCACGATATTCAGCTTCTGGTCCAGGGTCAGCACTTCGCTCGGGTGAGCGATGCGGCCCCACGAGATGTCCGTGATGTGCAGCAGACCGTCGACACCGCCGAGGTCGATGAACACGCCGAAGTTGGTCATGTTCTTGATGTTGCCTTCCAGAATCTGACCTTTCTCAAGGTTGTTCAGGATGGCCTCACGCTGCTTCTCGAGGTCTTTCTCGATGAGTACTTTGTGCGAAACCACAACGTTGTCGAAAGCGGAGTTGATTTTCACCACTTTCACTTCCATGCGACGGCCAACATAAATGTCGAAGTCGCGGATGGGCTTCACGTCGATTTGCGAGCCGGGCAGGAAGGCTTCCACGCCGTCGAGCTCCATGATGAGGCCGCCTTTGGTGCGACGCTTCACCACACCTTCGAGGATGGTATCCAACTCAAGGGCATCGTAAATAGCCTTCCAGGCCTGCTTGATTTTAGCCTTTTTGCGGCTCAGGATGAGCTGGCCGTTCTGGTCTTCCTGGTCTTCGATGAACACCTCTACCTCGTCGCCGATTTTCAGGTCGGGCAGGTCGCGGAATTCGGTAATGGCCACGAGGCCGTCGGATTTGAAGCCGATGTTCAGGATGACGTCGCGGTCGGTGATGCCTACCACGGTGCCTTTCACCACTTCTTCTTCCTGTACGGTCGTCAGGGTGTCGCCGTACATTTTCTCCATCTCAGCACGCTGGTCCGAAGAATAGTTGCCGCCGAAGCCGGTTGCTCCAACGTTGTCCCAATCAAAATCGTCAACTAATTCAGTTGCCATAAATACACTTTGGGCTTCACTGTAAAAGCGCAGCGGCCGAAGCCCAAGCTGCTACGCCGTTGCTTTTGAACCTCTTGCCGTTAGAGCGCAAGGCCCGCCACCTTGGCGGGGCCGCAAAGGTACGGGTTTTCAGGCGGTTTCGGAAATGCGCAGCAATTGCTGTTCTTACTGACGCAGCTTTAAAGGTTTGTTGGTATGCCTAAAGACTTTTTTCCAAGCTATATGGTCAACATCGCGGGTGCTGCGAAATGTATTCCAGTTCAGTATAGTCAGCGAAAATAATGCTCGGTTACCTTGATGAAATCTAGTAGGGTAAAGCAAAACGGATTTGGACTTATTTACATCGGCTAAATCCTGTTCGTTTAATGAATAAATTCCAGGTTCAGTGGGCCAGTTTATCAATATTAGCCGCTCGTTTCCAATTGGCGTTTCGACTATTGTTGAGTCTTGGCCATTGACCAAACCAATACTTACGCCTGGCCAAGTGGACTTGCCTATTGCATAAAATAGGTTTAGGTCTTCAACGTAGTGCAGTATCTCACGGTCAGAACTGGTTCCACCGCCGCCGATGAATACTTGGTATTTTCCTGAACTAATGTCTTCCGCACTTAGTGACTGGCCTTGCTTATTCGTTAGCACAAACCCAAGTCGAAAAGTCCAGCTAGCTTGGGCAATTGCCTTTGTAGTTACTATTGTGCATAACGCCAGAATTAGAATAATTTTCATGAAGCCGATTATTAAAACACGTTTCAGTTAGCTGCTAAAGATAGTCTTACAACAAGACAAGCCACAATTTTAGCGCGACGTCGCCAAACCCCACACAACGCCACGCCCGTAAGGAGAACGGTAACTATTCACCTCAAAACTCCTTTCACACATGGCCTATATCAAAGCAGGCAACGACACGGCCGGGAACCCGGTCAATATTTTCTACGAAGACTGGGGGCAGGGCGCCCCGGTGGTGCTCATCCACGGCTGGCCGCTCGACCACACCATGTGGGAGCACCAGGCCATTGGGCTGGCCAAGGCCGGCCTGCGCGTCATCGCCTACGACCGCCGCGGGTTCGGCCGCTCCTCCCGCCCCTGGACGGGTTACGACTACGACACCCTGGCCGCCGACCTCAACGCCTTGCTAGAGGAGTTAGATTTGAACCAAGTGACGCTGGTGGGCTTCTCGATGGGCGGCGGCGAAATAGCCCGCTACATCGGTACCTACGGCGACGCGCGCGTGGCCCGCGTGGCCTTCGTGAGCGCTGTGACGCCGTTTATGCTCAAGACCGACAATAACCCGGAGGGTGTGCCCCAAAAGGTATTCGACGAAATGGCCGACGGCATGAAAAAGGACCGGTTTGACTTCCTGCAAACCTTCGCCAAGAGCTTCTATGGCGTGGGCATGATTAGCCACCCCGTGAGCCAGGCCGTGCTGGACTGGAACTTCACAGTGGCCTCGCTGGCGGCGCCGAATGCCACGCGTGATTGCGCAGTAGCTTTCTCAAGCACCGACTTTCGGGCTGACGTGCAAGGCATCAAGGTGCCCACGCTGGTGATTCACGGCGACGCAGATGCCACGGTGCCCTTTGAGGCCAGCGGCGAACGCACGGCCAAGATGATTCCCGGCGCGGAACTGAAGGTGTACAAGGGTGCGCCGCACGGCTTGTTCTTTACCGACAAGGACCAGCTGACGACGGACTTGTTGTCGTTTGTAGGACGCTAGTTTTTAGAATACCTGGATAACAAAAAGGCCCGACGCAGTTGCGCCGGGCCTTTTTATTGTTGGGCGGAAAGTCTATGCAGCGCGGCCCATCTGGCGCAGGAACATCACGTGCGACATCACAGCGGTGCGGGTGCGGGCGTAGTTGTTATAGGTGATGTCAAACTCGGAACATACCTGCTGCACAATCTTGCTGATGGCGGGATAGTGCACGTGCGAAATTTTCGGGAACAGGTGGTGCTCAATCTGGAAATTGAGGCCACCGACCAGCCAGCTTACCACTTTGTTATCAGTGGCAAAGTTGGCCGTGGTGCGTACTTGGTGGATAGCCCACTCGTCTTCCAGCTTGTGGGTGACGGAGCAGGGTACGGGGAAAGCGGCATCCTCCACGGTGTGCGCCAGTTGAAACACCATGCTCAGCACGAGGCCGGCTACGGCGGTGCTCAGCATGAAGCCGGCGAGCCAGGGCAGGAAACCCACCATGTAGATGGGCAGGGCCACGTACAGCAAGAGGTTCAGCACTTTGAAGCCCCAAAAGCTGACGTGCTCGCCGGTGTTCATGGGCTTGAGGCCAATGGCGCCAATTTGGCGGGAGAAATACTTCTGGTAGTCCATGGCGAAAATCCAGGACGTGTAGAGCATGCAGTAGAGCGCCCAGAAATAGAAGTGCTGGTAGCGGTGCAGCGCATGCTTGGGCTGGTCGGGCGTCATGCGCATCCAGGGCTGGATGTTGATGTCGTCGTCGTGGCCCTCAATGTTGGTGTAGGTGTGGTGGATGAGGTTGTGCTTGGAGTTCCACATGTAGGGGCTGCCGCCAAGCACGCCCAGCGTGTAGGCCGCCAGCTTGTTCACCCAGGCATAGCGCGAAAAGCTGCCGTGCGCGCCGTCGTGCATCACATTGAAGCCGATGGCAGCGATGACACAGCCGAGCAGGGCGCATTCCAGCAGGGCCCAGCCCCACAGCGGCGTAAAAAACACCAAGTGCACGTAGAGGCCAACCATCAGACTCACGAGCAGCACGCCCTTGAAAATGAGCTTGGAATCCCCAGTCATTCGCTGCCCCGATTCCTCGAAATAGTGATTTATGCGGGTTTTGAGCTCGGTGTGAAACGAGCGGGTGGCGGCGAAGCGGGGAAGTGCCATAGGCAAGATGAGGGAAAGATGAAGTACGAATGTACTCATCTGCAACCCCACGGGCCCGAACTTAATTCAGATAGGCGTGCCAATTCTGGTCGATGGTGCCGGCCGAGAGCTTAAGAAAGCCCGCCAACGTCGGCTTTTTGGGCTGCTGCCGGATGGTCATACCCGCTTCATTGGGCGTGTGGTGGCCCTTGGCGTGGTTGCAGCGGGCACAGGCCGTGAGCAGGTTGGTCCACGACGATTCGCCGCCGCGGGAGCGGGGCATGACGTGGTCGAGCGTCAGATTTTTAGTCGAGCCGCAGTACTGGCACTCGAAATGGTCGCGCTTGAAGATGTTGTGGCGGCTTAGGGCAATGCCCTTGTAGGGTACCCGCACGTAGCGCTGCAAGCGGATGATGCTCGGCTTGGGGTAGGCTTGCGAAATGGTGCGGAGCGAGCCGTCGGATTTGGCCACCATCTCGGCTTTATCGAGAAAGAGGAGCACAAACGCCTTTTGCACGCTGCACAGGGTGATGGCGGTATAGTCGCCATTCAGCACTAATACTTTTTGGTCCATACACGCTTGGGGCTCGGGTAACCCGCCGAAAGCTAGCGGTTTCCAAGCAGATAAACAAGCGCGGCGGGGTTAAGTTCAGTTCGCAGAACGTGTACCCCGAAGCTCCGCTTCGGCACCGTTGAACGCGCCTGCCCACAATTGCCTAAACGAGCCGAAGCGGAGCTTCGGGGTACACGTTCTATTCCCTCCCCTACTCCGGCAGGAGGCGCTTTATCAAGCGCAGCTTGTGCGAATACTTCTGCCGGTCGCGGTTGAAGATGCCGTTGTGGTCGAGGGGGTCGAGGCGGACTTCGCCGTGGGCGTGCAAAATCTGGCCTTCATCCAGCACCATGCCCACGTGCACAATGCGGCCCTCGGCGTTGTCGAAGAAGGCGAGGTCGCCGGGGCGGGCCTGGGTCACGAAATCGATGGTTCGGCCGTGGTCAATCTGCTGGCGGGCGTCGCGCGGGAGCTGGATGCCCACCAGGCCGTAGAGCTGCTGGCACAGGCCGGAGCAGTCGAGGCCGAACACACTTTTGCCGCCCCACACGTAGGGCGCTTTCAGGTATACGAGGGCCATTTTGCGCAGCAGGGCGGCCTGGCGGGCCGGGTCGGGCGCGGCGGTGGGGTTGGTGGCGGTGCCGTTGTAGAAGTAGGTACGCTCGCCGATGCGCACGTTCATGCCATCGAAAAACGGCAGGCGGCAGCCCAGGGTGAGCGGGATTTTGGTGGTGGCGTCGCTAACGGCCTGCACCACGTCGAGGGCGCGGGGGTGGTCCTGGGCTTTCCAGGCCGCCAGGTACTCCGGCGTCACGGACGTGTGCTGCTTGATGTCCATCCAGCCCACGTAGTCATCGGCGGCGAGTTGCACTTGCAACCAGTTTCCTTCGGTGACGAGAATCTGGTAGCATTCGCCAAACAACAGCTGGGTTACGAGTTCGGCCCGGTCGTTGGGCTCGGCGCGAACGGGGACGGCGCTCAGGGCGCAGATGCCGGGATTCAAGGTGGTGGATTAGTGGATTAGTGGGGTGATAAGTGCAAAGTAAGAACGAGTACCCCGAAGCTCCGCTTCGGCCCGTTAGAACAATTCGTTCAACGCGAGCCGAAGCGGAGCTTCGGGGTACTCGTTCTTACAGCCTTTCCATGTCGCGCTTTTGGGCTTTTTCCTTGAGGTCGTTGCGCTTGTCGAAGAGCTTTTTGCCCTGGGCGAGGGCGATTTCGATTTTCGCAAAGCCACGGTCCGTCACGAATAGGCGCAGCGGAATGATGGTAAGGCCCTGGTCGGTGCTTTTGCCGGCCAACTGCTTCAGCTCGCGCTTATTGAGCAGGAGCTTGCGGGCGCGCATGGCGTCGTGGTTATTGTAAGTACCTAAGGAATAAGGCGCGATGCGAATGCTGTGAATCCACAAATCGCCTTTGTGGTCGAAGGTGCAGTAGCCGTCGCTCAGGTTCACGTTGCCTTCGCGGATGCTTTTTATCTCGGTGCCTTGCAGCATCACGCCCGCGTCGTACTTGGCCAGAAACGTGTATTCGTGGCTGGCGCGGCGGTTTTTGATGTTGATGATGGCGGGTTTATCGTCTTTCTTGGCCATGGTGGTCGAATTGTAGCACGAGCTTTCGCTGGTGCCGGGCGGCGCAGTTCCAGCACAAGCGAAAGCCTGTGCGACAAGGGTACGGCGCAAACGGGGCGCGAAGCTACGCCTACGTCAGCTTCAGGCGCGGGTTGGGGCTGGTAAGCTGGTCGGCAAAGTCGCCGGCTTCGTACTGAAAATGCGCCGTCATGGCCACCATGGCGGCGTTGTCGGTGCAAAACTGAAATTCCGGGATGAACACCTGCCAGCCTTGCTCGGCGGCTTCGGCCTCTAGGGCGGTGCGCAGGCCAGAGTTGGCGGCTACGCCGCCGGCCAGGGCCACTTGCGTGAGGCCGGTGTCGGCGGCGGCGCGGCGCAGTTGGCGCAGCAGCGTGGCCACAATGGTGTGCTGAATGCTGGCGCAGAGGTCGGCCAGGTTCTCCTGCACGAAATCAGGATTGGCGGCGATTTCCTTTTTCAGGAAGTAAAGCACCGCCGTTTTCAGGCCGCTGAAGGAGAAATCGTAGCCCGGCATGGCGCCCACAGGAAAGGCAAACCGCTCGGGGTTGCCCTGGCGAGCCAACTTATCGAGGTGCGGGCCGCCGGGATAGGGCAGGCCGAGCAGCTTGGCGGTTTTGTCAAAGGCCTCGCCGGCGGCATCGTCGATGGTTTGGCCGATGACGTCCATTTCCATGGCCGACTTCACCACCACCAGCTGCGTGTGGCCGCCGCTCACGGTGAGGCAAAGAAAGGGAAATTCGGGCTTGGGGTCGCGCAGGAAGTGGGCCAGGATGTGGGCCCGCATATGGTTCACAGCCAGCAGCGGCTTATCCAGCGCCAGCGCCAGCGTCTTGGCAAACATCCCTCCTACTAATAAGGAACCCAGCAAGCCGGGGCCCTGCGTCACGGCCACGGCGTCGAGGTCGGCCTTGGTAAGGCCAGCCTCCTTGAGGGCGGCCGTGACGACAGGCAGCAGGTGCTGCTGGTGCGCGCGCGAGGCCAGCTCGGGCACCACGCCGCCGTACTGCTCGTGGACTTTCTGGGTGGCCACCACGTTGCTCAGCAGCTGGCCGCCGGCCAGCACGGCCGCGCCGGTGTCGTCGCAGGAAGATTCGATGGCGAGGATGATGGGATGGGCAGGCGTGGACATAAATGGAATAGCAGTTTTGAGGTCAAGAGCTAAGTAGCGCGGACTTTGCAGGCCGCGTGACCGCGCCGTTCGGAGATTGTTCGGATATCCGTCGAGGGCGCCGACCATAAAGTCTGCGCTGCTTATCGATGGATTTGCCGTTCAGGTCGATTTTTAAGCCGATTTTGGGGCGGCGCGGGACCGGAATCGCAAAGTTCGCGTTACGGAATTGATTTCGTTGGCAGAAAGCTGAACCGCACCCCGGCCGAGGCCGTTCCGTTGGCCTAATAATTGGCGGTGCGGCCCAGCGGTTCGGCCAAACCGCTAAAAAACCGCAACTTTGCGGATTAAACCGCGTTTTTCGTCCTCAACTGTCCTGCTCCGGTGCGTCGTTTCTTCGCCATTCTGCTAAAAATACTGCTGGGCCTTGGGCTCCTGGTGGTATTGGCCGTGGTGGGGGCGCTGATTGCGCTGCGGGTGCCTAGCGTGCAAACGCGCATCGGCCACGAGGTGGCCGACGTGCTCACCCGCAAGCTCGGGCAGCAGGTCACCATCGGCGGCGTCGACATCCGGCCGTTTTCGCGCGTGCTGCTCGACTCGGTGAGCGTGAAAGACCGGCGCGGCGGTGAGTTGTTCAGCATCGGCCGGGCCGACGCAGATATTTCGCTGTTTTCGGTGTTCGACCCGCGTCACCTGCACATCGGCACGCTCACGCTGAATGAGCCGCGCTTCGAGCTAAAAAACCTGCCCGGCCAGCCCGATTCGACCACGTTCAGCCAGTTTATGGCGGCGGTGAAGCGCTTGGTAGGGCCCTCGAAAGACACGGCAGCCTCGCAGCCATTCGATTTTAAGGTGGGCAGCGTGGCGTTGCGCAACGGCCACTTTGCCATTGAGAAGAGCGACGTGCCCCGGGCCAAAACTTACGGCCAAAGTATTGACTACGACCACCTGCTGGTGGACAGTATTTACGCCGACATTTCCAAGATTCAGCTGGGCGACACCTTGCGCATGCGTATCAGCCAACTGCACGCGGTGGAAACGCCCTCGCAGTCGCAGCTGCGCGAAATCACGGCCGACATGACGTACGGGCCGCATTTCTGGGAATTCAAGGATTTGAGTTTGCGCGTGGGCCGAAGCCAAATCAAGGATTATGTGCGCTTTGAGTTCCGGGTATTCACCAATTTCACCGATTATAATGACTCGATGAAGACCATTGCGCGGCTGCGCAATTCGAAGGTCTATTCCGAGGACATTGCCAAGTTTGCACCGCAGCTGAGCGAGCTGCACGAGTCGGTGGCTCTTTCGGGCGACGCCGAGGGCTACGTGCGCGACTTCAAAGTGAACAACCTCGACGTGCGCTACGGCTCGGGCACGCACATCGTGGCCAAGCGCGCCCACGCCGACGGCCTGCCCAATTACAAGGAGAGCTTCATCGACCTGCGCCTGTTGCCCTCGGTGGTGAAGACCAGCGACCTGAAGCACTGGCTGCCCGACGCGGCCAACAGGTTTGTGCAGAAGCTGGGCACCGTGAAGCTGCAGGGCCAGGTGCTGGGCTTCTACGACGACTTTGTGGCCAATGCCTCGTTCGATACGGCGCTGGGCTTCGTGGCCACCGACGTCAACCTCAAAACCAAAACCGACCTCACGCACGCGGCCTACGAGGGCACGGTGCGCAGCAACGCCTTCCAGCTGGGTAAGTTCTTGGGCGACGAATCGGTTATCCGGGACGTGACGCTGAACGGGCGCGTGGAAGGCGTGGGTTTCCTGCCGGCGTCGGCCCAGGGAAGGGCCAAGCTCACGGTGCCGGCCATCTGGCTGAGCGGGCACCGTTACCGCAACGTGGCCTTCGACGGCGACTTCCGCCCCCAGCACTTCAGCGGCCACGTGAGCGTGAACGACCCGGCCGTGCGCCTCGTGGCCGACGGCCTCATTGACCTTGAGCGCAAGCACGAAAACGTGGCCGTCAAGACAAAAATCGACCACGCCGACCTGCGCGCACTGGGTTTGATGAGCCAGCCGCTCATTGTGAGCACCACGGCCGACGTGAAATTCAAGGGCGTGCAGCTCGACTCGCTCATTGGCTACGCTTACCTGCGTAAGTCGTTGTTTACGATGGGCAAGCGCCGCCTGCGCCTCGACACGCTGGACGTGGTGAGCACCCGCAACCGCCTGAACCAGCGCCGCGTGACGTTGCGCTCCGAAGCCGTGAACGCCAGCGTGGCCGGCACCTTCAATACCTCCGACGTGGTGCGCGATGTGCAGACGCTCTTCACCGAGTACCGCCTCAACTTTGAAAGCAACGCCACGGCCACGGCCGACTACTACCGCCGCAAGCGCCAGCGTGCGCTACCGGTGTATCAGGTTGATTTAAAGCTCCATTTAAAGAAGCCCAACCCGGTGCTGGGCCTGTTTGTGCCCGACCTGGAAGTGGCCAATGGCAGCCGCATCGACGGCTCGTTCCGCAACGGCGAAACGTCGATTTTCCAGCTCGGCGGGCACCTCGACAGCCTGCGTTACGGCCCGGTGATGACGGTGAACAACGACTTTGACTTCCTGACGTCGAAGCTGCCATACAAGCCCGACGTGCTGGCCCAGGCCAGCGTGACCAGCGACCGGCAGGTGCTGCCGGGCCTGGGCAAAACCGAAAAATTTATTGTGGAAGGCGTGTGGGACCAGCAGCGCATCAACTTCTCGACCTCGCTGGCTCAAACGGGCACCACCAACAAGGCCATTATCAACGGCTCGATGGGCTTTTTGCCCCGCGCCGTGGAAGTGGTGTTCCGGCAGTCGGGCGTACACTTGCTGGATAAGGACTGGACCATTGCGGCCGACAACTCGGTGCGCATTTCGGACTACGGCCGCGAGTTCGATGTTAAGAACCTGACGTTTAGCAACGGCGAGCAGTTTGTGGGCGCGCAGGGCTTCATCTCGCCCGATGCCAGCAAGCCGCCGCTGCAACTGCAGGTAAAGGACTTTCAGCTGGCCACGCTGAACACGCTGACCGGCCAGCGCCTGGGCGGCCGCGTGAACGCCCAGGGCACGGTGAGCGGCATCTACGGGCCGCTCACCATCAACAGCACGCTGGGCGTGGATTCGCTGACGTACGACGGCACGCTCATTGGGCAAGTGGCTGGGCGCGGCGACTGGGACAATGCCGCCAGCAAGCTACGCGTGAATCTGGACGTGGCCCGCGCCGGCCAGTCGGTGCTGACGGTGCTGGGCGACATTGCCCCGCGCGATGACAAAAACCAGTTCAACCTGACGGGCACCCTGAACGACGCGCCCATCGTGCTGGCGCAGCCGTTCCTGGGCGCCATCATGAAAAACCTGGGTGGCACGGGCCGGGGCGAGCTGCGGCTCACGGGCCTGTTTGGCTCGCCCAACCTCATTGGGGCCGTGGACGTGAGCAACGGGCGTTTCACCTTTGGCTACCTGGGCACCACCTACACGTTTGCCGACCGCATCAGCTTCACCAACACCAGCATTGCGTTTCGGAACGTGAAGCTGCGCGACGCGCTGGGCAATACCGGCACCGTGGACGGTGAGGTGACGCACCACGGCTTCCAGGACATGAGCCTTGACATTGCGGCCAACTTCCGCAAGCTGCAGGTGCTCAACACCACGCGCAAAGACAACGACCTCTACTTCGGCACGGCCTACGCCACGGGCACTGCCCGCGTGACCGGCCCCACCAACGACCTGAACGTGACGGTGCGCGCCAGCAGCGAGGCCGGCACGCGCCTGTCGCTGCCCTTCGACAACGCCGCCAGTGCCGAAAAGGCCGGCTACATCAAGTTCGTAAACAACAACCCGGTGGGCGACACCGTGCGGCTGAAAAAGGCCAACCAAGTGGCCTCGGCGCAAAGCAAGGTCGACCTGTCAGGCATCACGCTCAACATGAACCTGACGGTGACGCCGGACGCCTACCTCGAAATCCTGCTCGACGAAAGCACCGGCGACGTCATTCGGGGCTCGGCGGCCGGGCAGCTGCGCATGGCCATCGATACGCGGGGCGAGTTCAACATGTACGGGCAGGTGGAAATTGTGCGCGGCGCCTACAACTTCACCCTGCAAGGCCTTGTCAACAAAGAGTTTGTGGTGCGGCCGGGCGGCATTGTGTCGTGGAACGGCGACCCGCTGGCCGGCGAGATGAACATCACGGCCACCTACACGCAGCGCACCTCGCTGGCGCCCGTGCTACTGGGCAGCACCAACAGCGCAGCCGCCGTGGTACCCGTGACGGCCGTGATGAACCTGACCGGCCCGCTGCTGCTGCCCGCCATCAAGCTGGGGCTGGAATTCAACGACGCGCCGGGCACCCTACAGGGCGATTTGGCCGCCTTCACCGCTTCGCTGCGCAACGACGAGCAGGAGCTTAACCGGCAGGTTTTCAGCCTATTGGTATTTAAACAACTTTCGCCGCCGGGCTCTTTCGGCAACACCATTTCCTTGCGCGGCCAGGACAACACGGTGCAAAACAGCCTGGGCCAGATTCTGAGCACGCAACTGGGCTTGCTCACGAACCAGATTGACCAGAACCTGGAAATCGACTTCAACATCAACGGCCTCACTGCCGAGCAGCTCCAGGCCCTGCAGGTGCGCCTGAGCTACTCCTTCCTGAACGGCCGCCTGCGGGTGACACGCGAAGGCGGCTTCACCAACAACTCCAACCTGGTCACACCGCCCGGCATCGGCACCATCCCCGGCGGGGGCAACACCGCCGGCCAGGCCTCCCTGCTCGGCGACCTCAGCCTGGAATACTACCTGCGCCCCGACGGCAAGTTCCGCACCAAGCTGCGCTACGAAACCACCCCGCGCGACCTCGAAACCGTGAACCAGCCGCGAGCGGGCATTTCGCTGCTGCACACCGAGCAGTTCAACACCTTTGGGGAGCTGTTCAGCCGCAAAAACCCGAAGAAGAATGAGCGCCGCACCCAGCGCGCCCGCGAAGGCAAGGAAGTGCTGAACGTGGACGAGGACCCGCGCACGAATTTGTAGGAAACGGTCTGAGTTAATTAGCAGAGTCACCTAAAACGAGAAAGAGACGCACTGATGCGTCTCTTTCTCGTTTTAGGCTAAGCAAGCAAAAGCAGCCATGCCGACTGGATGATGCTGAGCACCCGCCGTTTGGTCCTTATTGTATGTAGCCCATGTAGCCGTTGTAAAAGGCCCGGCCAGCGCCAAATGATGCCTTCTCGGAACCAGCATCTTGCCCATACCACACTGCTGCTGCATAGGCGGCATGGCCGGGCGCCGTGGCGGCGACAACCTGGCTTGAATTAGCCATAATGTTTCGATAAACAAGTCTTTTAACAGAATCCTGAGCCCGTTCCGGCATCCGGTACAATTGCGGAAAGGCCGCCCTGATTTGCGCCGCCAGGGCCTCCTGGCTGGCATGGTGTGCGTCGACCTGCGCAGGCGTGCGGTAGGGGTCGGTGAATTCGGCGCCGCTTTCAAATTGGGCTTGCAAATCGGCGCGGCGGGCGGCCTTGCCCGCATCCGACAGGTTGTTATAGTAAGCCTCGTCTTCGTTGAGAAAACGCTCGTTGGCCAGCACAAACGAGCGCACCCTTTCGTTGGAGGACATTTCGTCCACCAAATCGGCGTTTGCTTTTTGCGGATTTGATTTTGCCGCTAGCTCCTGAATGGGGTCTTGCTGCTGGCAGGAACCGACCAGCGCCAACAGTGACGACAACGCCATGTATTTCAAACTGTTTTTCATAAAAGTCAGATTTTTTTCTGGCCCCGTTGCCGTTGACCAAACATACCGATAAGTGTTTAAAAAAGTAAGTGTTAAGTAATATTTATTTAAAGCGGAGTTAAAATCATTGAATTTTCCCCAACACCTAATTCCAAACTTCCTCGCTACAACGCTGCTGCTTGGCCGCGGGCCTCTTTCTACCTTTGCTTTTCTATGGCTCGTCCCCTCAAGAAAAAGCTTGGCTCCTATCCCACCCTGCTCGTGGTGTTCAGCATCACGCTGGCCTTAGTGGTGATTGGCTTGTTTGGCCTGCTGCTGGTGCACGCCCACAAGCTCTCGGAAGTGGTGCGCGAAAACCTGGAGGTGCAGGTGTACCTCG
Source organism: Hymenobacter monticola (assembly GCF_022811645.1). Lineage (NCBI taxonomy): Bacteria > Pseudomonadati > Bacteroidota > Cytophagia > Cytophagales > Hymenobacteraceae > Hymenobacter > Hymenobacter monticola. Next base: position 5,451,873 of record NZ_CP094534.1, read on the forward strand.
ACCGCGACCTGCCCGAAACCGAGCTGCTGCGCCTGCAGCAGGACCTGGGCCAGCTGCCCCAGGTGGCCGAGCGCGACGGCAAGCCCCAAATCCGCTTCGTGAGCAAGGAAGAAGGCGCCCGCCAGCTGCTGCAAAGCACCGGTGAAGACTTTCGTCAGTTCCTTGGCGACAACCCGTTGCGCGACGCCTACGCCCTCAAAATCAAGCCCGAATACACCGACACCCTGCACCTGCACCAGCTGGAGCGCAGCGTGCGCACCCAGCGCGGCGTGTTTGAGATGCAGTACCCGCAGGACCTCTTTGCCAGCATCAACAACAACCTGACGCGCATCAGCCTGGTGCTGCTGGGCTTTGCGGCGGTGCTGGTGCTGGTGGTGGTCATCCTGATTAACAACACCATCAAGCTGGCGCTGTTCTCGCAACGCTTTCTCATCCGGTCCATGCAACTGGTGGGCGCCACGCGCCTCTTTATCCAGCAGCCGTTTCTGCGGCGCGCCACGTGGCAGGGCCTGGCGGCTGGGGTGCTGGCTGCGCTTATCCTTATTGCCCTGCTGCAGTACGCCTACCTGGAAGTAACGGAGCTGCGCTTGCTGCGCGACGACGTGAACCTTGGCCTGCTGCTGCTGGGCGTGGTGCTGCTGGGCGTGGTCATCGGCTTCTTCAGCTCGGCCCGCGCCGTACACAAATACCTTAAAATGTCGCTCGACGACCTGTACTAAATCAATTAACAGCAAACAGTTAACAGTGAGCAACACCAATCTGCTTGCTGCCGTCTGAGTAACTGTTCACTGCTCACTGATAATTGCTAACTGAAATTTATGCAACCCATCAAACCTGCTCCGCGCTTCGCTTTCGGCCCGCGCAATTACCGCCTGATGTGGATTGGCTTGGCCGTGCTGGCCGCCGGGTTTATCACCATGATGTTTGGCGACAAGGAAAACTACGGCGAGGATTTCCTGGGCATCACGCTGGGTCCGCTGCTGCTGTTTGCCGGCTTCTGCATTGAGTTTGCGGCCATTCTGGTGCGCGACCCGTCGCTGGCCGTGGCGCCCACGCCCCCCGCTCCTACCTCGGTGCCCGGCCTCAGCGTGGACGCCGCGACGGCCGCCAACGCGCCTGTTGCCCCGGTAGCCCCTACCGCACCGGCCTACAAGCGCCTGTAATTTAGTGGTCAGCGGTTAGTGGGCGATGATTAATCATCGCCCACTAACCGCTGACCACTAGCCACTAACCGTTAAGAAATGACCTATTGGCACGCGCTGCTCCTCGCCATTGTGGAGGGCCTGACTGAGTTTTTACCCGTTTCGAGCACGGGGCACATGATAATTGCGTCGGCGCTGCTGGGCATTCCGGCCACGCCGTTTTTCAAGCTTTATCTGGTGGTGATTCAGTTGGGGGCCATTTTGTCGGTGCTGGTGGTGTATTGGAAACGCTTTTTTCAAAGCATCGACTTCTATTTAAAGCTGCTGGTGGCCTTTCTGCCCATTGTGGTAGTGGGCTTGCTCTTCAAAAAGCACATCGACGCGCTGTTGGAATCGGTGACGACGGTGGCCGTGATGCTGGTGCTTGGCGGCGTGGTGCTGCTGTTCATCGACCGTTGGTTTCCGCAGGAAAATCCGAACGAGGGCGGCCACCCGGTCACCAACCCCAGCTTTAAGGAGGCCCTGATTATTGGCCTGTTTCAGTGCCTGGCGGTGGTGCCAGGCACCAGCCGCTCGGCCGCTACCATCATCGGCGGCCTCACGCAGAAGCTCACGCGCCGCGCGGCGGCCGAATTTGCCTTCTTTCTGGCTATGCCTACCATGGCAGCAGCGGCCGTGAAAGACATTTACGACTACTACAAAGAAGCCAAAACCCACGGCGTGGACGTAGCGCACCTGTTTTCGGGCACGGAGCTGAAAATGCTGGCCCTGGGCAACGTGGTGGCATTTGTGGTGGCACTGCTGGCCATCCGGCTGTTTGTGGGCTTTGTGGCGCGCTACGGCTTCCGGGCGTTTGGCATCTACCGCATCATTGCGGGCGGTATCCTGTTGCTGATGTTGGCGTTGAAACTTCCCCTGAACGTGCTATGAGTACCAAAATCCTGGCCGACTTTGATTTTGAAACGGGCGAAGTCCTGCTACTTGACAAGCCCCTGACGTGGACCTCGTTCGACGTGGTGCGCAAGGTGAAAAATGCCCTGCGCATCAAGAAAATTGGCCACGCCGGCACCCTCGACCCGCTGGCTACTGGCCTGCTCATCCTCTGCACGGGCAAGAAAACCAAGGAAATCGACCTCATTCAGGCCCAGGAAAAGGAGTACACCGGCACCTTCCGGCTGGGCGAAACCACGCCCAGCTTCGACCTGGAAACGGCCGTGGACATGGCCCGCCCCTACGCCCACCTCACCGAGGAGCAGATTCAGGCTGCCGTGGCGCCTTTTCTCGGCCTCATTCAGCAAACGCCGCCGCTGTTTTCGGCCGTGAAAATTGACGGCAAGCGGGCCTACGAAATTGCCCGTCAAGGACTGGAAGCTGAAATCAAATCAAAAACCGTTGAAATCAAGGCCTTTGAGCTGACACGCATTGCGCTGCCCGAGGTCGATTTCCGCATCGTGTGCTCGAAGGGCACCTACGTGCGCAGTTTGGCGCGCGATTTTGGCTTGGCGCTGGGCTGCGGTGCCCACCTCACCCGGCTGGTGCGCACGCGCATCGGAGAGTACCGGGTGGAAGATGCTTTCACGCTGGAAGCCATCCAGGCCCTACGCCCGCCCCGGCCCGAAGACGCGCAACGCGCGCCGCGCGCTGAGCGCCCCGGCACGGCGCCCAACCGCGCTGGCTTGCAATACTTTGCTGCGCTGCAAGCCGATGCGCTGGCCGTGCAGGCCCGCCAGGCCGCGGAGGAGGCTGGGGCAACAGCGGAAAAAGCGCCCGAATAATTGTGTAGCGACGCGACACTTCGGGTCTCGGTGTTCGCGCGTCATTTGCTTGGCTGTCGTTCAATGACGAGACGCGTAGTGTCGCGTCGCTACCTCGTTCAGAACAATGCCCGTTACCTTCGCGGCACAGTTTCACTTCACCTTTTCGCTTCTCCGGCGCCTTCATGCACGTCATCCGCGACCCGGCTCAGTTTCCGTTTCTTGGCAATGCCGTCGTTACCAGCGGCACGTTTGATGGCGTCCACGTGGGGCACCAGCGCATTTTGGCGCGGCTGCGCGAGGTGGCCCAGGTCAGCGGCGGGCCCTCAGTGGTGATTACCTACTGGCCGCACCCGCGGCTGGTGCTGGGCCCACCACCCTCCCACCCCGAACTGCTGGAACTGCAGCTGCTGAACACCTTGGAAGAGCGCATCGCCAAGCTGGCTGAGGCGGGAGTTGACTACCTGCTCATTGTGCCTTTCACCAAGGAGTTTGCGCAGTGGACGTCAGAGGAGTACATCCAGAGCTTGCTGCTGAAAACGGTGGGGGCCAAGCAGCTCGTCATTGGCTACGACCACCGCTTCGGCAAAAACCGCGAGGGCGGCTTCGACTACCTCAGTCAAAATGCCGACCGTTATGGCCTGACCGTGGAAGAGATTCCGCGCGAGGACGTGGACGCGGTGGGCGTGAGCAGCACGCGCATCCGGCAGGCGCTGCGGCAGGGCGATGTGGCCACCGCCAACCGCTACCTCGGCTACTATTACCCGCTCACCGGCCTGGTGGTGCACGGGCAGAAGTTGGGCCGCACTATCGGCTACCCCACGGCCAACCTCGTGAGCACCGAGCCGCTGAAGCTGGTGCCGGCGCGCGGCATTTATGCGGTATGGGCCGTCACGGCGGCGGGCACGCGGCACCGGGCCATGCTCAGCATTGGGGTGCGCCCCACTATTGGCACAGATTTGGAACAAACCATCGAGGTAAACCTGCTCGACTTCAGCGGCGATTTGTATGACCAATTGCTGACGCTGGAGTTTGTGGCCTGGCTGCGGGCCGAAGAAAAATACGACGGCCTGGACGCGCTAACGGCCCAACTGGCGTTGGATGGCCAGGCCACGCGCGCGGCGCTGGCGTAGTTTCTCTGCTTATCCGAATACATGTTCTTCTTTATGAGTTACTTCCGCTTATTGCTAATAGGCTGCTTTTCCATCCTTACCATCAGTGCTGCGCAGGCGCAGGGCAAGCTCACGGGCGTGGTGCGCGACTCGGCCACTAACGAGCCGCTGTCGTTTGCCAGCGTATTTCTGGCCAATACCACGCTGGGCGTGACCACCACAGAGCAGGGCACGTTTGTGTTCCCGAAGGTGCCGGCCGGCACTTACGACGTGGTGGGCTCCTACGTGGGCTACCGCTTGGCCAAACAAAGCGTCACCATGACCAAGGAGCCACAGGAAGTGACCCTGAAGCTGGGCGCAACCGGCAACCAGCTGGGCGAGGTGGTGGTGAAGCCCGCCGCCAACAAGCCCGAGGAGTACGACAAATTCTCCAAGCTGTTTGTGGGGGGCAGCACGTTCTCGGCGCAGTGCCGCATCAGCAACCCCGACGACGTACTAGTGCTCTACGACGACTCGACCAAGGAGCTGACGGCCCACGCCAAGGAGTTTGTGCAGATAGACAACGAGGCCCTGGGCTACCGCCTGAAATACTACGGCCTGCAGTTTTCCTTTAATGACGAGGACCGGTCGGTGTTCTACTATGGCCAGCCCGTGTTTGAGGAGCTAAAGCCGAAGGACGACCGCCAGCGCAAGCTCTGGGCGGCCAACCGCCTCACGGCCTACAAGGGCTCATTTATGCACTTCCTGCGCAGCGTGTACACCGACCGGCTCAAGCAGGAAGGCTTCTACACCCAGCAAATTCGGGTGTTTGACAACCCGCGTTACGTGCGCGCCGAGGAGCGGCGCAAGGCCCTGACCGCCGCCAAGCCCAACGGCCCCTACACCGCCGCCGAGCAGGATTCGCTGGACCAGTGGGACAGCCTGGCGCCGGTGCTGGCCACGCTCAACCAGGAACCGCTGCCCATCGACAGCATCCGGCGGGTATCGCCGGGCGGCAAGCGCACGTTTCTGCGCTTCAATGGCGAGTTGCAGGTAGCCTATTTCGGTGAGGCGCCCGACCCGCAGTATAAGCGGCCCATGTCGCCGCTGGGCTACCCCAAAACGCCTTTTCCGGTGGGCCCGCGGCAGGTGTCGCGGCTGAAGCTGCAGGGACGCGAGGCCCAGTTTCAGGCCAATGGCACGCTGCTGAACCCGCTCGATGTGTTCAACGGCGAGTATTGGGGATTTGAGAAAATCGGGGAGTTTTTGCCGGTCGACTACGTGCCCGGCAGCTTGCCGCCGACCGCCGGCAGCAGCAAATAAGCGGGCTTTTATTTCGCCGGCATTCAGCCGACTTCACCGCTGCCATTGGCACACCCATGAAAAAATACCTGAGCGCCTTATTGCTGCTGCCTGCTTTCACAGCGGCTTGTCAGGCACCGGGCAGCTAGGCGCCGCTGGGACAAACCGCCGCAGGCGCGCCCGGCACGTGGCAAGGCCCGCCCGTACGGCCCACCGCCCCGGAGCAACACGTTACGGCGCGGGTGGTGCCCTTTCGGCACCAGAACCGCTACGGGCTGATGACGCCGGCCGGCAAAGTGCTGACGCCGGCCACCTTCCGGCTGGTGCCCCGGGCGCTGGGCCGCGGCCACCTCTGGATAGGCGACGCCCCGCCCGGCGACCCGCAACGGCTGGTGCTGCTGGCCGAAAGCGGTGAGGTGCTCGGCAAGTTCCAAAGCGTTGACAACGTGCCCGGCAACTGGGGCTGGGTGCAGGCCGTGGGGGCGGGCCGCACCATTACCTTGTTCGATTCGCTCGGGCACGTGCTGCGGGCCACCCGCTACGGCAAGCTGGAGGCGCCGCACGAAGGCCTGATGGTGGTGGCTTTGCCCGATTCCATTTTTCCGGGCAATTCGGGCGCTTACCAGGAAGGCCGGCGTAGCCTGATAGATGCACAAGGCCGCGAAATCGCCCCGCCCCGCTACGACCACCTCGAAAACTTTCGCTACGGCTACGCTTACGCATTTATCAGGGCTACGAAAACCGCACCGGCCCGCTCGGGCGTGCTGGACCACGCGGGGCGCGAGCACTGGCTGGGACCGGAATGGGACAAGTCGCCCTTGACTTACCGCGGTGGCTTTTACACCCGACAATCCGAGGACCGGCGGCAGGCCATGGCCCTGAGCGTTGATGCGAAAGAGCTGGTTCCTTTTTCGGCCGGGTTGGCCGCCATCACCCGCGAAGGCGCGGACTGGACGGACTTTGTGAAAGTGCAGCAACGCGACGTTTCGGTGCCCAACCACCCGCGCGAAACCTGGGGCTTGTACGACAGCTTGTTGCGGCCGCTGCTGCCCCCGCGCTATTCCCGCATCGATGTCAGCAATGGCTGGAGCGTGCTTTACGGTTTCGACCCGGCCTGGCCCGCCCGCACCCCCGGCTACGACGACCCGCGCAAGGGCGCGGCCTGGCGCGGGCAGCTGGTGCTGCCCGCCGAATTTAATTCACTGGAAGTGAGCAGCGACAGCCGCTTTGTGGTGGCCGGCACGTATGCGCCGGCCACGCGCAGCTGGCGCTTCACCACGTCGGAGCGCGGCGGCCCGCCCCTGCCGTTCGACGTAGAATCGGCGCGTTACGTGGGCCACGGGGTGTTTGCCGTGCAGCAGCACAACCGCTGGGGCCTGATGCGCGCCAACGGCCAGGTGCTGCGCCCCTGCCAGGACGAAAACCCCACCACTCAACTGCAAGCCGGCCTGTATTACTCCCGCGGCACCGAGCCGGGCGGCCCCGAAATTGCCGATACGCTGGGCCGGACGGTGTTGCCGGCGGGGGCCAACCAGGCCGCCGGCTTTTTCACCCCCACCCTGGCCTGGGTGAAGCGCGACGGCCACTACGGCGTCTTCAGCCTTCGGACCGGTAAGTTTCTGCTGCCGCCCGTTCTCGACGACTTACCCAAGATGCAGCCGGATGGCACGTTTTGGGCCGAGCACGAGGGCAAAACGTTTATTGGCAGCGACGGCGGGCCGCTGGTTACTTTCGACGCGCCCGGGTTTCGGCCGGCCGTACTGGTTGGCCCGGAGCTGGTATTGGGCACGTGCGGCAGGGGCACCGACTGGGCGCTTTATAACCGGAAAGGCCGGTTGATTTCCACCGAAATCGTGTACGTAGAAGGCACTGTTCGCAATGGGTTAACCGCCTTCGCTAGGTCGAATGGCGTGTTGTGGGCCAAAAATGCGGCCGGCCGCTACGCCTTAATCAATGCGCAAGGCCAGTTGCTGACGCCGTTTAAGTATGACCTGTTCCTCGACTTGCAGGAGAATGCCTATCCGTTTTACCGGGGCCTGGGACTGGCGTACAACCAAGACCGGCAGTTCGTGTACGTCGACTGCCTGGGCCGCGAGTATGCATGGTAAGCCCGCTCCGCAGCGCCGCTGAAGATGTAGTGCGATTGACGACGAGTATCTTCGCCGCCGTGCGCTGCTGCCCTGCTTTCCTGTTGTTGCTTGCCGTGCTACTGCCCGGTCTGGTGCGGGCGCAAAGCAGCCTGAGCGGCGTGGTGCAGGATTCGGTGACGCACGCGCCGCTGGCCTTCGCGAGCGTGTTTTTGGCGAATACGACCTTGGGCGTGACCACCACGGAGCAGGGCACGTTCACTTTTCCCAAAGTGCCAGCCGGCACCTACGACGTGGTGGGCTCCTACGTGGGCTACCGCCTGGCCAAGCAAAGCGTGACGGTGGGCACGGCGCCCCAGCAGCTGACATTGCGGCTGGGCCCCTTGGCCAACCGGCTGGGCGAAGTGGTAGTGCGCCCCAACCCGCACCGAGCCGACGACTACCGCAAATTTGTGGAGCTGTTTCTGGGCCGCAGCACGTTTTCGCAGCAGTGCCGCATCCGAAATCCCGATGATGTGCTGGTCGATTTCGACGTGGAGAAGAACGAGCTAACGGCCTCGGCCTACAAGTTTGTGCAGGTCGACAACCAGGCGCTGGGCTACCGCATCAAGTACTACGGGCTGCAGTTCAACACCAATTTCACCCGGCGCGTAGTCAGCTTCTACGGCCAGCCGGTGTTTGAGGAGATGACGGGCAGCGCCCGCCAGCAGCGCCGCTGGGAAGCCAACCGCGCCAAGGCCTACTACGGCTCGGTCACGCACTTTCTGCAAAGCGTACACGACGGCGACCTCGACGGCGCGGGCTTCCTGGCCCAGCGGCTCCGCATTGTTCCCAACAAGCATTTTCCGCGCGCCGACAGCCTGCGCCGCCAGCTGCTGCGCGAGCGCATGGGCGCGGCATTTTCGCGGGCCGAGCAGGATTCGCTGGCGCGCTGGGCCAAGGTGCCGCGCGCGTTTTCAATGCTCTACACCAAGCCCCGGCCGCTCGACAGCCTGCGGCGTGTGTCGCCTGATGGACAGCACGTTTTTCTGCGTTTTGTGGACCACCTGCAGGTGAGCTACCTGCGCGAGGGCCCTGACCCAAACTATCAAATTCGGACCCTGCTGCCGACCAACGCGCCGCTGCCGCCCAGCGACCGGCAGGTGTCGCAGCTGGCACTGATGGTGCCCGAAATTGAGATTCAGCCCAACGGCCAGCTTGCCAATCCGCTGGCCGTATTTACTGACGAATACTGGGGTTTCGAAAAAATGGGTGAATTTTTACCCGTGAATTACCGTCCGCCGGTTTTGCCAGCTGCCAAATAAAAAGCCGCTCCAAATACCCTCATCCCCACCCATGATAAATAAGACTGTTCCCAACGCCCACGAAGCCCTGCAAGGCCTCGCCGATGGCATGACGTTGATGCTCGGCGGCTTCGGCCTCTGCGGCATCCCCGAAAACTCGATTCAGGAGATTCTGCGCCTCGGCGTAAAAAATCTTACCTGCATTTCCAACAACGCCGGCGTCGATGACTTTGGCATTGGCCTGCTGCTGCAAACCAAGCAGGTGCGCAAGATGATTTCGAGCTACGTGGGCGAAAACGCCGAGTTTGAGCGCCAGCTGCTGAGCGGCGAGCTGGAAGTGGAACTCATTCCACAGGGCACGCTGGCCGAGCGCTGCCGGGCCGGTGGCGCGGGCATTCCGGCCTTTTATACCCCGGCCGGCTACGGCACGGAGGTGGGCGAGGGCAAGGAAAGCCGCGAGTTCAACGGCAAGATGTACCTGCTCGAAACCGCCCTGCACGCCGATTTTGCCTTCGTGAAAGCCTGGAAGGGCGACACAGCCGGCAACCTCATTTACAAAGGCACGGCCCGCAACTTCAACCCCATGATGGCCACGGCCGGCAAAATCACGGTGGCCGAAGTGGAGGAGCTGGTGCCCGCCGGCGAGCTCGACCCCAACCAAATTCACACGCCAGGTATTTTTGTGCAGCGCATTTTCCAGGGCGAGCAGTACGAGAAGCGCATTGAGCAGCGCACCGTGCGGGCCGCCGTATAAGCCGAGGTAGTGGCCGGGGCTATGCGAGTTGCGCTACGGATTCGTTTGTTGTTGGTAGCGGTGGTGTTACTCCTGGCCACGGTGCCGGTGGCTTTCGGCGTGTACATCAACGAAACCAGTCCGGCGCCTACTACCGCCCGGCTGGCCGGCCGCTGCACGCGCTACTGCGAAGCCCACACCTGCCCCCACGCCACGCGCGCCAATAGTTCGGCCTATTTCCAGCTGCGGCCGCTGTATGACGCCACCGTGCGGGGGCTAATGGGCGGCGGGCGGCGATGGTACGCCACCGTCAACATCGCCTTCTACCTGGTATTGGTGCCGTTGCTGCTGCTGGGCCTCACGTACGGGGCGCTGCGCAATGCAGTGCTCATTCGGCAGCTCAAAGCCCAGCGCCATGCATAGCCTGCTAACTTGGGGCGCCCGCTTGGTGCATTTCGCCTACTGGTATTGCACCGATTTCATGGTGAATCTGGCCAATCGCACGCACACCTCCTACCCCGAAGCCAACACTTGGGTACTGCTACTGCTGATTCCCGGGCTGCTGACGCTGCTGCTGGGCGTGCGGGTGGTGCAGTGGCTGCAGCTTCGACGCCTGATGGCTGGCCACCCGGCGCTTCGTTCTTCGTCCAGGCTTCCATAATTTCCAGCATTCAATAGCCATGACTTTAGGTAAGAATTCCCTCACGCTGCTGTTGCTACTGAGCAGCTACGGCGCCATTGCTCAGGTGGCCGCCCCCAGCCGCAAGGCACCGGCCCGCAAGGCCGTCATGGCCATGCCGGTGCCTGGTGCCGCCCCGGCCACCATCGACCCCGCTGCGGCCCAGCGCATCGACCAGTTGCTGCAAGAGTACACCGCGGACCTTCCGGGTAAGGGCCCGCTTGCCAAGGTGCTGAAAGATGGCAGCGGCAACGTAGTATATCGTCCCGACAAGCGTGTGCCCGGCGCCATTGCCCTGGTGATGCGCGACGGCAAGGTGGTGTACCGCAAGGCAGTGGGCTACGACGATTTCGTCCAGCAAACGCCGCTGCGAACCGATGCCATCGTGCGCATTGCTTCCCAAACCAAGGCCATTACCAGCATTGGCCTGATGCTGCTTTATGACGAGGGCAAATTCCAGCTCGATGACCCGATTTCTAAGTACCTGACCGCGTTCAAAAACCCCAAGGTGCTGGCCACCTTCAACGAAAAAGACACGACTTACACCACCGTGCCGGCTAAGGGCGAAATCACCATCCGGCAGCTGTTCACGCATACGTCGGGCCTCGGCTACCCCATTATTGGCAGCAAAGAGGCCCGGGCCATTTACGCCAAGGCGCACATTCCGAGCGGTATAGGTACACCGGCAGGCTCGTTGGCGAAGGCGATGGATGCGCTGGGGCCGCTGCCGCTCATGCACCAGCCCGGCGAGCGGTTCACCTACGGGCTGAGCGTGGACGTGCTGGGCCGGCTGATTGAGGTGCTCTCGGGCCAGCCGCTGGACAAGTACCTGCGCACGCGCCTGTTTGAGCCGCTGGGCATGAAAGACACGTGGTTTTACCTGCCCGCTGACAAGAAGGACCGCCTGGTTCAGCTTTACACGGAAGACGCCAATAAGCAAACCGTGTTCATGGAGCCGCTCACGCAGCCGCTGGGCCGCATGTATCCTAACTACCCGAAGGCGTCGGGCGGCACTTATTTCTCGGGCGGTGCGGGTCTGTCGTCCACCATTGATGACTACGCCCACTTCCTGCAAATGCTGCTGAACAACGGCTCCTATAATGGCCGCCAGTTGCTGAAACCCGCCACCGTTGCCCTGATAACGCAGAACCAAATGGGCGAGCTGAGCCAGGGCGGCAACAAGTTTGGCCTGGGCTTCAGCATCGTGACGCCCCAGATGGCCAAGGCCCCGGGCCTGTCGGCTGGCTCGTTTGAGTGGGGCGGCATCTTCGGCACCACGTACTGGGCCGACCCCAAGGCAAAGCTGGTGGCCCTGATTTACACCCAGAAGTACCCCAACACCAACGGCCGCGGCTTGGCCGACAAGTTCAAAACGGCCGTTTACGAAGCCTTTGTGCCGGAACAGAAGCCGTAAGCCGCTTACAAAAAGTAAAATAGAAGGTCATGCCGCTCTGCATGACCTTCTTTAATAAAACATTATAATTCCCCTCCCACCCCGAAACCCCAAACACCATGCTCGACAAACACGGCATCGCCCGGCGCATTGCCCAAGAAGTGAAAGACGGCTCCTACGTCAACCTCGGCATCGGCATTCCCACGCTGGTAGCCAATTACATTCTGGCCGGCATCAACGTAGAGCTGCAGTCGGAAAACGGCCTGCTCGGCATGGGCCCCTTCCCGACGGAAGACCAGGTCGACCCCGACCTCATCAACGCCGGCAAGCAGACCGTGACCACGCTGCCCGGCTCCAGCATCTTCTCCTCGGCCGATTCCTTTGGCATGATTCGGGGCGAACACGTGGACCTCACCATCCTCGGCGCCATGGAGGTGAGTGAGCGCGGCGACATTGCCAACTGGAAGATTCCCGGCAAGATGGTGAAGGGCATGGGCGGCGCCATGGACCTGGTGGCCTCGGCCAAAAACATCATCGTGGCCATGCAGCACGTGGCCAAAGACGGCAGCAGCAAGCTCTTGGCCGACTGCACGCTGCCCATCACCGGCCTGCGCTGCGTGAAGAAAATCGTGACCGAGCTGGCCGTGCTCGACGTGACGCCCGACGGCTTCGTGCTGCGCGAGCGCGCCCCCGGCGTGAGTGTGGAGCAGATTGTGGCCGCTACCGCTGGCAAGCTGGTGGTGCCCGCCGGCGAAGTGCCGGAAATGGTACTCTAGCGCTTGGTTTATAGCAGCGCAGGCAGGTATCTTCGTCATTGGTTCTTCTTTGTATTTAAACAGTTACCTATGCGTCAACTTCTATTCACTTTCTTGGCGCTGGCCAGCACGCCGGCCCTGGCGCAGGTTTCACCCAGCATCGACCGCACGGACATGCCGGCCGTGAGCACGACCACCCCCGTGGATTCGCTGCGGCTCAGCCAGGCTTCGGCCACGTTGCCCGCCACGGCCCCGCCGCTCACGCGCCGGGGGGCCAACCAAACCTGGAACTACGGCGCCCTGGTGGCCACGTCGCAGACGGTGGACCGCTACATTTCCGTGGCGGCCACGGGTTCGGCCATCTATCAATTTTCGTTTGGGGCGCTGGGCGGCGTCAACCGGGCCACGGTGGCGTCGCCCGAACCCTTACCGGTAGCCATCGGGGCGGCGAGCCCCATCACCGACCCGTACCAGTTTTACGCCGTTTCGGCGGCCGCGGCGGCGGTGCAGGACTTCCGCTCGGTGGGCTTTGGCGGCACGCTGGCGGGGCTGCAGGTGCCCATCACCTACCGAAGCCAGGCCGAGCAGGACATCATTTACCGCTTTCCGGTGAGTTTTGCCAGCCAGCCCGATTCCAGCCGCTCGTTTTTTGAATCGCCCGCGGCGGCCGCTGCCACCGGCTACCTCAACCGCAAGCGCAAGCGCGTGAACCGCGTTGACGCCTGGGGCACGCTTACCACACCCTTCGGCACGTTTCAGACGGTCCGCATCGTGAGCAAGCTCATCGACCACGACAGCATTGCCCTCGGCGGCATGCCCGGCCAGGGCTTTGACTTGCCGGTAACCCGCGAGTACAAGTGGCTGGCCAAAACTCACCACGTACCGCTGCTCACCATCACCACCCAGGTAATTGGTGGCACCGAAATCATCACGGGGGTGCAGTACCGCGACATTTACCGCCGCATTGTGCGCCTGGGCACCCGCGACGCGGCCGTTGATGCGGCCTTGAACGCCTATCCCAACCCCTCGGCCGTGGGCAGCCCGGTGGCGCTCAGCGTGCCGGCGGGCAGCGGGCCCCTCACCGTGACGGCCACCGACTTGGTGGGGCGGCAGCTGTTCCAACGCCATTTCAGCAGCCCGGGCCGCGAGCTGGTGCTGGGCGCGGAGGCCTTTGGCAGCTTCCGGGGCGTGGCGCTGCTCACCATCAGCACGGCGCGGGGCACGGCCACGCGGCGCGTGGTGCGGGAGTAACTCGGGGCAAACTGCACCGTTTTGCGCGCTTTTTCGTTTGCTTACCCGTTGGCTGTCCCGGCCAACGGGTTTTTTCTTGGGTAATTTTGCCCGGCTGATTGTTTCGGCTCGGTCTTTTAGCTGCGCTGTTCAGCCTCTTTTCCGCACTTTCGATTTCGATTTTTATGAGCTCTTCATCCAACGGCAAAGCTTCCTCTGCTGCCAATGGCAAAGCCGCGCCCGGCGGCGCCCACGCCAAAAAAATAGCCACGCCCAGCGCCGCACCGCTGGCCGAGCGCCTAACGCCTACGGCCGTGCCGGCCCACAAGCTGGTGCTGCGTACCCTGCGCCGCTCCGATTTTAAGGCCATCAAGGACATCATGGACAAGGTGTATTCCAATATGGAAGGCGCCTGGGCCGCCGATGAGTTTGCGGCCTTGATTCGCAAGTTTCCCGAGGGCCAGATTGGCATCGAGGACAACGGCCGGCTGGTGGCCGCCGCGCTGGCCATCATCGTGGACTACAGTAAGTTTGGCGACAAGCACACTTACGCTAAAATCACCGGCAACGGCAAGTTTGACACCCACGATGATGACGGCGACACCCTCTACGGCGTCGACGTGTTTGTGGACCCTGAGTACCGCAGCCTGCGCCTGGGCCGCCGCCTCTACGACGCCCGCAAGGAACTGTGCGAGAACCTGAACCTGCGCGCCATGGTGGCCGGCGGCCGCATTCCCGGCTACGCCGCCTACGCCAACGAGATGACGCCTGCCAAGTACGTGGAGATGGTGCGCAACAAGGAGCTGGTCGACCCCATCCTCACCTTCCAGCTCTCCAACGAGTTCTACGTCCGTAAGCTCATCCGCGGGTATTTGCCTTACGACTCGGAGTCAAAGGCTTATGCCACGCTCCTGGAATGGATTAACGTGTACTACGAGGAGAAGGAAAAACTCATCGGCAACCAGAAAAGCAACGTGCGCATCGGCATTGTGCAGTGGCAGATGCGCGCCACCCGCAGCCTGGAGGACCTGCTGCAGCAGATGGAATTCTTTGTGGACACCGTTTCGGGCTATAAGTCTGACTGCGTGATGTTTCCGGAGTTCTTCAACGCCCCGCTCATGGCCCTCACCAACGAAGACTCGCCGGCGGTGGCCATCCGGGCCATGGCGGCCTTCACCGAGCCCATCAAAACCAAGATGATGGAGCTGGCCGTGAGTTACAACATCAACATCGTGGCCGGCTCGATGCCCGTGTACGAGGACGGCAAGCTGCACAACGTGGCCTACCTCTGCCGCCGCGATGGCACCGTGGACGAGCAATACAAGCTGCACGTGACGCCCGACGAAGCCAGCTACTGGGGCATGCGCGGCGGCGACAAGCTCAAGTGCTTCGACACGGACTTCGGCAAAATCGGCATTCTGGTGTGCTACGACATCGAATTCCCGGAGCTGGCCCGCATGCTGAGCGACGAGGGCGTGAAAATCCTGTTCGTGCCCTTCTGGACCGATACCAAGAACGCCTACCAGCGCGTACGCATCTGCGCCCAGGCCCGCGCCATTGAGAACGAGTGCTACGTGGCCATCACTGGCTCGGTGGGCAACCTGCCGCGCGTCGAAAACATGGACATTCAGTACTCGCAGTCGGCCGTGTTCAGCCCCTCCGACTTCGCCTTCCCGCACGATGCCATCGTGGCCGAGGCCACGCCTAACACCGAGATGACGCTCATTGCCGACCTCGACCTCGACCTGCTGAAGGACCTGAACACCAGCGGCGCCGTGCGCAACCTGCGCGACCGCCGCAAGGACCTGTACTCGCTGAGCTGGACGGTGAAGAAAACCGACCGTGATGAGGAGCTGCTGGAGCAGGGCACCGAGCGCCTGCCGCGCACCAGCCGCCGCAAGGCGGTGGCGGCGGGGTAATGACTGCCAAAGCCGGGGCGACCTGGCCCAGCACCAACTTTTGAGGAAGCCCTGCGCATTGTTTTGGTGCGCAGGGCTTTTCGTTTACCTTAGGCGCTCGGCAGTGGCCACGTCCGCGTCTGGCGCGGGGGCTGTTGTCGCCCGGTTGAATTCATCCTTTACCGTTTGGATATGCGCACATCTTTTACTGCTCTATTGCTGGCCACGGCCGGGCTGTTCGGAATCCGGCATCAGGCGCAGGCCCAAACTGTGTATGCCCTCACCTATCCGGTCGATGTCCTTAGCTATTCCCTGCTTTCGTTCGACGCGGTGGTGCCGGGCAACCCGGTTATGCGTGGGCGGGTCACGGGGCTGGTCAGCAATACTTATCTAGTGGGCCTGGAGCTACGGCCGGCTACCGGGCAGCTGCTGGCATTGGGCTATGAGAGCAGTCTCTCGCAAGTGCGCCTCTATGAGCTAAACAAGACCACTGGGGCAGCCACTCCGCTTGGCCCGCCCACGGGCCTGTACCTGGGTAACTTATCTGGGGGAATTGGCTTCAGCATCGACCCTACTACCGACCAGATTCGCGTGGTGACGCCCGTGGGCAACAGCTACCGCCTCAATGCCGCTACGGGAGCCATGCTGGCTGCCGACGCGAGCTTAGCGTATGCGGCCACAGACGCAAACACTGGCCAGACGCCTAATATCCAGGCGATTAGCTATACCAATAATTACAGCGGCAGCCCCGCAACCCAGCTTTTTAGCATCGAGAGAACCGGTAGCCGGCTGGTGCAGCACGCGCCCTCCAGTGCCAGTACGCTGGCCACTGTCGGCCCCTTAGGCGTCAGCCTCCCGGTTAATTTCGATTTTGGTATTGCCGCCAATTCGCAGTCCCAGACCAATCAATTGTACCTGATGACGTGCGCGTCGACCGGCCAGTATACGTACACCGCCAACTGGTACCGGGTAAATGCCGGCACCGGGGCGGCCACTTTAGTAGGTACCATTGGCACTCCTGATTCGTTCACCCGCATCGGCAATGTGGCCGTACCCTATACCCTCGTTTCGGCCACCCGCGACCAAGCCGATTTAGCTACGGACTTGAGTGTGTACCCCAACCCGGCGGCGGGCGCGGCCAGTCTGCGCTTCCGCCTGCTGCGGGCGGCCGCCGTGGAGCTGCGCGTCACCGACGCGCTGGGCCGCAAAATGCCCGCGCCCCCCGCCAGGCCGCTAGCTGCAGGCCCGCAGGCGCTTCGATGGGAAACGAGCGGGATTCGGCCCGGGCTTTATGTGGTGCGTTTGCTGGTGGATGGGCAATTAGCGGCCCAGCGGCGCGTAGCCGTGGCGGACTAGGCTCCCGCGCGGTTGCAAAAGCCTTTTGAGCTGGATGTAACCGCGTTTTTGCGTTGCAGGCGTTTACCTAAAGCCTCCGGTTGGAAGGAAACCAATCCGAGTTACATTCGCTGCCCCAATTGGCTTCACCGACGCTGTCGTTCGCTAGGCGGGGCCTTTTCCGCCAACAATCCCTTCATCCATGCGCGTTTTCATCACCGGAGCCAACCGGGGCCTGGGCCTCGAACTCACCCGCCAGTACCTGGAGCGCGGCGACCAGGTGTTTGCCGCCAGCCGGCAGCCCACCCAGGCCGCTGAGCTGCAGCAGCTGCGCCAGCAATACGCCGACCGCCTCGTGCTACTGCCCCTCGACGTGGCCAAAGCCGACTCCATCGCCGCGGCCGCGCAAGCCGTGCAAAGCCAGACCGATGCGCTCGACGTGCTCATCAACAACGCCGGGGTGTACCCGCACGCGGGCTCGGGCGACGCCCACCAGCGCCTGGGCCAGCTCACCCACGACGACGCCATCGAAACCATGCAGGTGAACGCCATTGGGCCGCTGCTGGTGGCGCAGGCGCTGCTGCCGCTGCTGCGCGCCGGCCAGCGGGGCCGCATCCTGAGCATCTCCTCGGGCCAGGGCTCGCTCACCTGGAAAGCCACCGGCGACCCTTACCACTACAGCGCCAGCAAGGCCGCCCTGAACATGTACATGCGCAGCCTGGCCGCCGAAGTCGGCCACATGGGTCTGCTTTCGGTGCTGGTGGACCCGGGCTGGATGCGCACCGAGATGGGCGGCGACCACGCCACCCAGGAGCCAGCCGACTCGGCCCGCGGCATCATTCGCCTGGCCGAGCAGTTGCACGCCGACGAAAATGGCAGCTTCCTGACCTGGCAGGGCCAGCACGTGCCGTGGTAGGCTGCTGAAATCACAGAAGTAATTAGCCCGTTTTGCTGAAAAAGCCCGTTGCGCCTGCGCAACGGGCTTTTTCTATTCCAATGCGTTAATGGGCAATGGAAATGTAAGCCATACAGTTCAGTAAGAAAATCACTTGTGTAGTGGCTACTCACTTACCAGCTGGCTTTTACTAATTTTTCCTTGCATTGCGTCATTTCTTTAGCTGTTCATTTTGAAAATCTGCATCTGATTAAA
This sequence comes from Hymenobacter monticola, assembly GCF_022811645.1. Lineage (NCBI taxonomy): Bacteria > Pseudomonadati > Bacteroidota > Cytophagia > Cytophagales > Hymenobacteraceae > Hymenobacter > Hymenobacter monticola. The sequence continues at coordinate 5,469,705 of NZ_CP094534.1, forward strand.
AATTTTAATACAATCGCGCTTGTACGTTGTCAAATATCCATTCTATATATTCGCCGTCATTCTCACCATTTTTTTCAGTTTTCACTTTATTTATGAGAAGAAACCTACTCCACCTTTTAACCCCGCTGACGGTGCTTACCACACAGGTGGCATGGGCCCAGGACCGCACGGTGACCGGCACCGTGGCCGGCTCCGACGGCGCATCCATTCCGGGCGTGACGGTGCTCGTGAAAGGCACCAAGCTGGGCACTTCCACCGATGCGGATGGCAAATTCTCCATCTCGGCACCGGGCACGGCCACCACGCTGGTGTTCTCCTACGTGGGCTATGCCACTCAGGAAGTGGCCATTGGTGACAGAACGTCCTTCAACGTGCGCCTGGCCACCGACGCCAAGGGCCTCGACGAAGTGGTGGTGGTGGGCTACGGCACCCAGGCGCGGCGCGACCTGACGGGCAGCGTGGCTTCCATCTCGGGCAAGGAAATTGCCACCGCGCCGGTGCAAAGCTTCGACCAGGCCTTGCAGGGCCGGGCCCCGGGCGTGAACATCACCACCCCCAACGGCGTGCTCAACAACCCGCCGGTTATCCGCATCCGCGGCGTGAACTCCATCAACCTGAGCTCGGCCCCGCTGGTGGTGATTGACGGCATTCCCGCCTTCAGCGGCAACAACTCGGCGCTGGGCAGCGTGCCCAACAACCCGCTCAGCAACCTGAACCCGGCCGACATCGAAAGCATGGAAGTGCTGAAAGATGCCTCGGCTTCGGCCATTTACGGCTCGCGGGCCGCCGGTGGCGTCATTCTGGTGACCACCAAGAAGGGCCGCAAAGGCCAGAGCCGCCTAAACTACGACACGTGGGTGGGCTGGTCGAAGCCGGTGCGGCTGTACGACGTGCTGGGCGCGCAGGACTACGTGACCATCAAGAACGAAGCCGTGCGCAACCTCAACGCCAACCGTCGGGCCATTCAACAGCCAGCTACTAACATCGAGGGCTTCAAGCTGGCCGACGCCAACGGCAACGCGGCCGACACGCGCTGGTACGACTACATCTACCGCACGGGCTTCTCGCAGTCGCACAACCTGAACTTCTCGGGCGGCACCGACAAAACCACCTTCTTCTCCTCGGTGGGCTACACCAAGCAGAAGGGCATGATTGTGAACAACGACTTCCAGCGCATTTCGGCCCGCCTGAACGTGGACCACAAGGTGTTCAGCCGCTTCACGGTGGGCATGCGCGTGGGCTACTCGGGCACGCAGAATTCTTCGCCCAACACGGGCTCGGTGGGCGACAACTCGTTCAACTCGGCGGGCCTGGGCCGGGTGCCCATTCTGCTGCCGCCCAACCTGGCCGCCTACAACCCTGACGGCACGCCCAATGTGAGCGGCACCAGCATCGGGCCCGGCCCCAACCTGAACCCGGCCAACGGCGCGCCCTTCGTTATCGGCTTCATCAACCCAGTGGTGGACATTGCCAACAACCGCTTCACCTCCGACGGCAACCAGATTGAGGGCAGCGTATACGCCGACCTGGAGCTGCTGAAGGGCCTGAACCTGCGCACCACCTACGGCGTCAACAACATTTCCTTCGAAGACAAGGCCTTCTACACCCCACGGGCCGGCTCGCTGACCCCGGCCGGGCAGGCCGACAACTACTACCGCACCAACAAGCGCTGGAACTGGCAAAACACGCTGCAGTACGACCGCACCTTTGGCGAGAACCACAACTTCTCGCTGCTGCTGGGTAACGAGCAGCAGAACACCGACATCCAGCGTTGGGGCGCTAGCCGCACCAGCATTGCCGACGACTTCTTCACCACCTTCCAGGGCGGCTACACCAACATCGCCTCTTCGGGCCAGTTTCAGGGCACCAACTACCTCGTGTCGTTTTTTGGCCGCCTGAACTACAACTACGCCCGCAAGTACCTGGCCACCGTGAACGTACGCCGCGACGGCTACTCGGCCTTTGCCAAGAAATACGGCAACTTCTACGGCGCCTCGCTGGGCTACGTGGTGTCGGAAGAAGACTTCTGGAAGAACTCCTCGTTCTCGCAGGTTTTCTCGTTCCTGAAGCTGACCGGCAGCTACGGCAGCGTGGGCAACAACCAGGGCATCGGCGACTTCGGCTTCTTGCAAACCTATTCCTCTGGCCTGTACGGCAGCAACGCCACGCTGTATTTCAGCGCCGCCGGCAATCCTAACCTGACTTGGGAAACCAGCAAGAAAAGCGACATCGGCCTGGCCTTCGGCTTCTTCCAGGACCGCCTGCGGGGCGACGTGGCCTACTACAACAACCTGGTGGACGGCCTGATTCTGGACGTGCCCCAGGCGCCCTCGAAGGGCATTCCGAACGTGGCCAACAGCGGCACCCCCGCGCCCGGCACGCTGGGCAACGTGCTGGCTTCGAACGTGGGTTCGATGCGCAACCGCGGCATTGAGTTGAACCTGACCTACAACGCCATTCAGGGCAAAGACTTTACCTGGACGGTGAGCGGCAACCTCACCACCCTCAAAAACCGGGTGCTGACCCTGGCCACCGAAGGCCAACGCATCGGTACAGCCACGGGCGGCCTCGAAACCTCGAACTTCACGGAAGTGGGCCATTCAGTGGGCGAAATCCTGGCCGTGCCCTCGCTGGGCGTGAACCCCGCCAACGGCCGCCGCATGATTCTGAAGGCCGACAAAACCGTGGTGGAGTACAACCACCAGGGCACCACCGGCGCGGGCTCAACGGGCTGGACCATTAAGGACACCAACACCAACACCACGGCCCCCACGCAGCTGGTAGACGGTGTGTACTACGGCCCCACCCTGCCCACCTGGTACGGCGGCCTCGACAACACCTTCCGCTACAAGGCCTTCGACCTGGGCGTATTCATCCAGTACTCGGGCGGAAACTACATCTACAACGGCACGAAATCGGGCCTGCACGACCAGCGCTTCTGGAACAACGAAGTGGACATCATGGAGCGCTGGACCGAAAGCAACACCAACGCCAAGTGGCCGCGGGTGGTGTATGGCGACAACGTGTCGAACGGCTCGGCATTGGTGATGTCGTCGAACGTGGAGAAGGGCGATTTTGCCCGCCTGCGCCAGGTGTCGCTTGGCTACAACTTCGGCCAGACGCTGCTCAGCCGCGTGAACGTGGCCAGCGCCCGCCTCTACGTGCAGGTGCAGAACGCTTTCCTGCTCACCAAGTACTCGGGCATCGACCCCGAGATTTCGACCAACGGCGCCAACAACACCGCCGCCGGCGTCGACCGCAACTCCGTGGGCCAGGCCCGGACCTACACCGTGGGCTTCAACATTGGCTTTTAACCGACTTCTTCCGATGCAGATATTTCGCAACAACAAGGCGGCTGCGGCCTTATTCGCAGCATTTTTGGGCCTGGGTGCCGTCTCGTCGTGCCAGAAGGACAAGCTAGACCCGGCCCCCCAGACCGTGTTTTTCGACAAGGTGGTGTTTGATACGCCCGCCCGCGTCGAGTTGCAGGCCAATGCGCTGTACAGCTACGTAAAAGCCGGCATTTTCCTGGGCGGCCGGGTGCAGATTTTTGGCGACATCCGCGCCAACGACTTCCTCAACCGTGCCTCCAACCTTGTGACCGGCACGGCCGTGTGGAACCACACGCTCACCGAAACGTCGCAGAACGACGTCATCAATACCTGGGGCGCGGGCTATGCGGCCATCAACCAGGCCAACGTGTTTCTGGCCGGCATGGACGCCAACGCTGCCAAGTTCGGGGCGGCGCCCTTCCCGGCCGACTTTACCACTAAGGCCAACAACTACCGCGGCGAGGCCCGGTTTCTGCGCGCGCTGTGCTACTACCACCTGCTGCAGTTCTACGCCCGGCCCTACGCCGACGGCGCAGGCAGCAAGCCCGGTCTGCCCTTACGCCTGAAGGCAGAAACCGACGGCACCGGCAACGACCTGCCGCGCAGCACGGTGGCCCAGGTGTACGACCAGATTCTGGAGGACCTGAACTATGCCGAAACCAACCTGCCGCTGACCTACGGCACCACCGCCACTACGGCCAACGTGACGCGCGCCCACCGCAACACCGCCATTGCCCTGAAAACGCGGGTGTACCTGAGCATGGGCCGCTATGCCGACGTCATACGCGAAGCCGACAAGCTGGTGCCCGCCGCCGCGCCCTTCGTGGCCCCCACCGGCGTGCCCAACGCCCTGAACCCATCGATAACCGCCGTGTTTGGCGGCTCGCAGGAAACCACGGAGAGCATTTTCTCCTCGCCCTTCACCGTGGCCGATGGCCCGGGCACGCAAAACCAGCTGGCCTACTACTTCCTGCCCCCCGGCGCCGCCAACGGCGGTAATGGCGAATACGGCCTGAACACCGCCGCGGGCGGCATCCTGGCCAGCCCGGCCTTTGCCGCCACCGACGCCCGCCGCACCAACTTTGTGCAGGTGGTGGGCACGGAGTCGTTTCTGAAGAAGTACGCCTCCGGCACCAACACCAGCTCGCCCTACACCGACAAGGCCCCCGTCATTCGCTACGCCGAGGTGATGCTGAACCTGGCCGAAGCCCGCGTGCGCTCCACCAACAGCGTGGATGCCCGGGCCCTGCTGTTGCTCAACGCCGTGCGCACCCGCTCGAACCCGGCCGGCGCCTACGCTACGTTCGCCTCGGTTTCCGATTTCACCGACGCCCTGCTGCTGGAGCGCCGCATCGAGTTCCTGGGCGAAGGCCTGCGCAACATCGACATCATGCGCCTCAACGCCCCCATTCCCGGCAAGGGCACCATCTCGGCCGTCAACCCATCGGACGTGCTCTACGTGTGGCCCATTCCGTTCACGGAACTGTCCACCAATAAATCGATGACGCGCAACTAAGCGCCCCAAGCGTTTTTGGTTGAAATGAAAAGCGGCTTGCCCAACTTGGGCAAGCCGCTTTTTTTGTCATTATCTGGCTGCTTCTCTACGCGCTGGCGGCCAGGTGGGCGTGGTCGCGGAGCACAGTTTGGAGGAAGGGGCCGTCAGGCAAGTCGGTACGGATGCCGGTGATTTCCTTCACCTTGTTGGCAATTTCATTCAGCACCTCGTAGTTATCGCGGGCTTTGGCTTGCTGCATCAGCTGGCGGATGAGGGCCACGTCGTGGTCGGCCAGCAGCGCCGCCTGCGGAAACACAGGCTGGTAGCCCTCAATCGGGCTGAGGCCGGGGGCCAGCGGCGAGGTGGCCTGCGGGCGCACCTTCACCACGGTGGTGCCGGCGGCCATGTCGCCGAGGCGCTGCCCGCGGCCGTTGGCGGCAATGGTGATGATGGCCACCAGCCCGCCGAACAGGCCGGTATCGACGATGCGCAGCAGCCAGCGCAGCAGGTAGTCGCCCACGCTGGGCGCGGTGCCGTCGAGGCGCATCACGCGGATGTCGCGGGCCTGCTTGCCGATGCTCTGGCCATTGAAAAATACCTCACACACCAAGTGATAGAACACGTAAGGCACCCCAATTAGCAGCCCCATTGAGGCGGTGGCCGTCCCACCCTTCAAGCCCATTGCAGCAAAAATCAGCACGCAGGCGATTGCCCAGGCCCCCAGCACCAGGTTGTCGAGAATGGCCGCCACGATGCGGTCGCCGAGGCTGGCGACTTCGTATTCGAGCGAAACGTTTTGGGCGGTGTGGACGCGGATGGTAGCCATGGCGGTGGATGGGGATTTTCCGACGAAGAAACGCCAAAACCAGCCCCGCGCAAAACTTGGGCGCCGTTCGGCTGGGAGCGGGTGCTTCGGTGGCAACGGCTTCCTATCTTTAAGCCCTTCAACTTAGCCCCATGCGAGAAGCCGTTTTTTTGCGCCAGAACCAGGAGCGCTGGCAGCAGTACGAGAAGCGGCCCCAGGTGGGCCCCGACGAGTTGGCCGCCCGCTTCGTGGCCCTCACCGACGACCTGGCCTACGCTCAGACCTTCTACCCCACCTCTCCCACCACGGCCTACCTCAACGGCCTGGCCGGTAAGGTGCACCAGCGCCTCTACGCCAACAAGCGCCAAGACCACGGCCGCTTCGGCCGGTTCTGGGCCGTGGAGCTGCCGCTGGTGGTGGCCCGGCACCACCGCACGCTGGCTTTCACGGCCGTACTTTTCCTGGTGTTCACCGCTTTGGGGGCGCTGTCGGCGGCCTACGACGACTCGTTTGTGCGCGTCATCCTGGGCGACGGCTACGTGAACCAAACCATCGAAAACATCCGCAAGGGCGACCCCATGGCCGTGTACAAGAAGGAAGGCGAGACACTCATGTTTTTGGGTATCACGGCCAACAACATTTACGTCGCCCTTGCCACGTTCGTGTTTGGCGCTACGCTGGGTGTGGGCACGCTGGTGTTCATGTTTCGGAATGCGCTGATGCTGGGCGCGTTTCAGTATTTCTTCTACCACTACCACGTGCTCAAGGCCTCGGTGCTCACCATCTGGATTCACGGCACGCTGGAAATCTCGGCCATCGTGGTGGCCGGGGCCGCGGGCTTTGTGATGGCGCGGGGCCTCTTGTTTCCGGGCACGTTCAGCCGAAGCGAAGCCTTCCGGCTGGCCGCGCGCGACGGGCTGAAGATGGCCATTGGGCTGGTGCCCATTTTCGTGGTGGCCGGTTTTCTCGAAGGTTTCGTGACGCGCCACACCGAAATGCCGCTGGCCGCCAGCTTGGGCATCATTGGCACGTCGGCGGCTTTCATTGGTTGGTATTTTGTGCTGTACCCGCGCCAGCTGGCGCGGCGGCAGGCCCGGGCTTCCGCTCTCTAGATTTCGATTAGCCACTTATGCGTCAAAGTTTTACCCAAGCCGCCGACTTTTACCGCGAGCGGGACTTCGGCCAGAAAATTGCGGCCACGCTGGAGTTCATCGGTGCCCACTGGCGGCCGCTGGGCCGGGTGCTTGCCTACGTGATGCTGCCCGCGCTGCTGGTGCGCAGCGTGTTGCAGGCCCTGATTCAGCAGTACTTGCCGATGGAGCTTTCGCGGCCCGAGTACACCACGCAGATGGACCAAACCGGGGCGTTGCGGCTGCAGGCCAGCATGTGGAACACCATCTTCACTTCGCCCGGCTACTGGGCCAGCTCCCTGGTGGGCTCCCTTTCGTTTTCGCTGCTGGTGGTGAGCGTGTACGGCTATCTGGTGCTGCTGGCCCGGCGCCGCACGCCCGGGCCGCCGCCCACCGTGGCCGAGGTGTGGGGCGTGGTGCGCAGCGAGTATCTGGGTACCTTTTTCTCGTTTTGGGCCACTGGGATGCTGGTGGGGCTGGGTTTCCTTGTCCTAACTATTCCCGGCATTTACCTCAGCGTGGTGCTGAGTTTGTTTTTCATCGTGCGCATGAGCGAAGGCACCGGCTTCGGGGCCACGTTTAGCCGCTGCCGGCTGCTGATGCGCGGCAAGTGGTGGTCTACTTTAGGCCTTATTACCGTTGCGCTGCTGTTGTATTACGTGGTGCTGGCCGGCATTGGCGGCGTGGCGGTGATGGTTTCGGGCGGGTTCTCGGCCATGGTCCAGGCCGCGCGCACCCGGTCGCCCCTGGTGCAGGTGGTCGTGAGCTGCATCAACAGCCTTTCCTCGCTGCTGCTCTACCCGCCGCTGCTGCTGGCCCTGGCGTTTCAGTATTTCAACCTGGTGGAGCGCCACGACGGCACCGGCCTGCGCCTGCAGCTCGATTTGCTGGGCCAAACGGCCGCGCCGCAGGCAAGTAACGCCGCCTACCAGCCCCACGACGAAGGCGAGTACTAGCGTCAGGCCATCCGCAACACCCTTCTTAATTCCTACTAAGCTGTGACACAAGCAAAAAGCAAGTTTACCCACGAGTCCGACTTCCGCCGGGAGCGGGACTTTGGGGCCAAAATCGGGGCCACATTCGAGTTTGTGGCGGCGCAATTCAAGCCGCTGCTGAAGTGTTTGCTGTGCTTCGTGCTGCCGGGCGCGCTGCTGGCGGGCATTGGCATGGGGCTTATCATGGGCAAGATGCTGGACATGATGCCCAACCTACCCGGCCGCCGCAGCACCTTGGGCGAGCCGGTGGAAGTTGCGCAGTCCTACAATTCCAATCCGTTTGCCAACGCCAGCACCGTTCTGGGCGTTGGCCTGACGGCGCTGGGCGTTTTGGCCGCCGTCATCCTGCTTTCGAGCACCGTGTATGCCTTCGTGCGCGTGCGCATGGCCACCCCGCCCGAGGAGCGGGTGGAGCCCGGCCGCGTGTGGGCGGCGCTGTGGCCCCGGCTGGGCCGCGTGCTGGGCGCCTTTCTGCTGCTGGGCTTCCTGCTGACGGTTGGCTTTGGCGTGGTGGGCGGCGCCCTCAGCCTCATCGGCCCGGGCTTTGTGGTGCTGCTGATGCCGCTGCTGCTGTGGCTGATGGTGTGCCTGTCGCTGTATTTCCCGGTGTTGTGGATGGAGGACGGCGGCCTGCTGGCGGCGCTCCGGCGCTGCTTCTACCTGATAAAAGGCAAGTGGTGGTCGACGTTCGGCTTGTACATGATTATCACTTTCATCACCGGTGTTATCAACTACTTGTTTATCATTCCTTTCTATGCGCTGATGATAAGCAAGATGCTGCTGCACTGGCAGTTCGATACTGAAATTCTGAGCCTGGCAGCCATGAGCTTCTACGCGCTGGGCTGGGTGTTCACGGCGGTGCTGCCGCTGGTGGCCATGCTGTTTCAGTATTTCAACCTGGTGGAGCGCCGCGAAGGCGTGGGCCTGCGCCACCTCATCGGCACGCTGGGCCAAAGCGCGGCGCCGCAGGTGAGCAGCGCCGCCTACCGCCCCGACGAGGAAGGCGAATACTAGCGCCTGGCGGCTAGCTTTGAGCAACTAATAACCGGCTGATGAAGGCCGTTGTCTTGTCTTTGGCGTGCGCAAACTTCCTACGCTTGCATTAAACCGTAACAGCCGGCGCCACCTGCCGTGGGGCCTGCTGCTGGCCGGGTGCCTGGCGCTTTCGGGCGCGCCTACGCTGGGCGCGCCCGAAAGCGCCAGGCACCCGGCCCCGGCCGAATTCCGGGCCCGGCCGCTGCCGCCCGACCGCAGCTCGCCCTTGCCCGCGCGCCGCCTCGACGCGGAACGGCTGCGCGAGCTGGCCAGCCAGCGCGACTTCCGCTACGTGGAGCCCAACGCCCGCACCGACGCCTGGGGCGCCTTTTGGGCGCGCATCTGGCGCTGGCTGAGCAACCTATTCAGCACACCCACCGGCCGCGTGACGTGGAAATACGGGGTGTATGCTGTGGCTCTGGCCGTGCTGGTGTATGCCGTGCTGAAGCTGATGCAGGTGGACGTGACGGCCGCCTTCGGGCGCGCGGGCCGGCGCGGGCAGCTGGAATACGACACCGCCGGGGAGAACATTCACGAAGTGGATTTCCGCACCCGCATTGCCGAAGCCGAAGCAGCCGGCAACTTCCGCCTGGCCACCCGCCTGGGCTACCTCGAAGTGCTCAAGCACCTCACCGACGGCGGCCTCATTCAGTGGCAGCCCGACAAGACCAACCACGCCTACCTGGCGGAGCTGGCGGCCGGGCCGGTGCGCGACGCCTTCCGGGCCGCCACCCGCGAGTTTGAATACGTGTGGTACGGCGACCTGCGCCTCAACGCCTCCCTCTACCAGCAGGCCCGGGCCAGCCAGCGCGCCGTGAGCAGCCTGCTCGCGGGCCGGCCGGCTCCGGTTCCGGCCGCTATTCCCCTGCCCGCCTGATGCCGCAGCTCACCACGTTTCGCCTGTATTTGCTGGGGGTAGCGCTGCTGTTTGCGGGCTACGTGACGCTGGAGTACAACCGGCCCAAGCCCCTGGACTGGTCGCCTACCTACATCAACAAGGACAAGATTCCCTACGGCACCTATGTGCTGTATGACCAGCTGCCGCGCCTGCTCGGCACCGACTCGGTGGAAACCGTGCGCCTGCCCGTGTACAGCCAGCTCACCGGCATGAGCCTGGAAGAATACCAGGGTTCCCGGGGCCCCACGGCTGAAGACCTCCGCGACGGCTGGCACGAAACATCGGCCGACACCTCGGCGATGGTCGAGGCCACGGATTCGGCGGCAACGGCAACGGCTGCCGTGACGGAGCCAACAGATTCCGCAACGGCCGGCGACGCGGACTCAACCGCCACCGCATCGGCCGCCGATTCTACCTCCCGGGCCGACGCCGATGACGAGGAAGCATACGAGGAGGCTGAAACCGAAGAATCGCCGGCTAGCATCCCCCTTCGGGCCGGACCGGCCAACTATTTGTTTATCAACGAGGGATTTGAACTAAGTCAGCTTGATGCCCGCGCGCTGCTGCAATATGTGGCCCGCGGCAACAACGCTTTTGTGGCCGCCAAGTACTTCCGCAGCCAACGCGGGCTGCTGCGCGATAGCCTGGGCTTCCGGGTGAAAGAGCTGGTGCCGGTCACGACCAAGGGCTACAAAGGCATTTTTTCCACCGACTCGGTGGAGCTGCGCTTCACCCATCCGAGACTGACCCAGGTCCGCATCCGCCTGCCCGGCACCAGTGTGGAGCAGTACCTCGAAGTAGATTCTGGCCGCGTGGGGCGCACCCTGGCCACCGATGCCCGGGGCCACGCCGTGTTTGTTCGCATTGATTACGGGCGCGGTCATTTTTACCTGTGCACCGCGCCAGTGGCCTTCACCAACTTCTACCTGCTGCGGCCGCACACGGCGGCCTTTGCCGAGGCGGCGCTGGCCTACCTGCCGGTGCGCCGGGCCTGGTGGGATGAATACATGAAGCAAGGGCCAGTGGGCGAGCAGTCGCTGCTGCGGGTGGTATTTGCCCACGACGCGCTGCGTTGGGCCTACTACCTGTGCCTGTTTGGCGGGCTGCTGTTTGTGCTGATAGAAGCCCGGCGCCGGCAGCGCATCATTCCCACCATCAAGCCCTTGCCCAATACCACGCTGCTGTTCACGCGCACCGTAGCAAGCCTCTACCGCCAGGGCAGCAACCACGCGCTGATTGCCGAGAAAAAGGTGGCGCTGTTTCTGGACTACCTGCGCCACCGCTTCCAGGAAACCAACCCCGACTTTGCCGACGCTGATTTTCGGGAGCGCCTAAGCCAAAAGTCGGGCCTGACCCGCACGCGGGTAGACGAGCTGCTGCGGCTGGTAAACTTTGCCCGCACCGCGCCGCAGATGACGGACCAGCAGCTGCTGCAGCTGAGCAAGGCGCTTAGCGATTTTAAGCGGGAGGCCGGCCGATGAATCCTCACCTGCTTACCGTTGAAAAGCTGGCCATACTCATCAAATACCATTGGGATTTGCGAGGTTTCTACAAGCAGGCCACAGCTGCCGAAAAGGAACTAATGGATGTGGATTGGGATGATTTAGGCGATGTATTACAAGACCTGAAGCTTTACCACCGAAACCTAGTTTCGAAAGAATACGCCAAAAAAATATTCGCTAATCTACACGAGGTCTGCGCCGACGAAGAAACTGCTCAGACATTATTAGGCTACGCCAGCACTTTGTAAATGGAAAACGAAAACCCCGACCTGACCTCCCCTACCCCAGCCGCCGACGCCACCGGCAGTACCTCCGCCACGTCTCAGCCAATCGACGCTGCCACTCCTGAAACACCCGCCGCAACTGAAGCCCATCTAGCTATGGAAGCCACTGTGACCCCGGAAAACACCTTTGGCCCGCGCACCGATTTTGCCCGCCTCACGGCTCAAACCGAGGCCATCAAGGCGGAAATTGGCAAAATCATTGTGGGCCAGCAGGACCTGCTGGAACTGCTGCTCACCGCCATTCTGGCCGATGGGCACGTGCTGCTCGAAGGCGTGCCCGGCGTCGCCAAAACGCTCATGGCCAAGCTACTGGCCCGCACACTGGAAGTACCGTTCAGCCGCATCCAGTTCACGCCCGACCTGATGCCGAGCGACGTGCTGGGCACCTCGGTGTTCCGGCAAAACAAGTCCGATTTCGAGTTTCGGCCCGGTCCTATTTTCGCCAGCGTGGTGCTGATTGACGAAATTAACCGCGCGCCGGCCAAAACCCAATCGGCGCTGTTTGAGGTGATGGAGGAGCGCACCGTGACGCAGGACGGCACCACCTACGGCATGCCGGAGCCCTTTCTGGTGCTGGCCACCCAAAACCCCGTGGAGCAGGAAGGCACCTACCGCCTGCCCGAGGCTCAGCTCGACCGTTTCCTGTTTAAGCTGCACGTGGGCTACCCCTCGCTGGCCGAGGAGGTGCAGATTTTGCAGGGGCATCACGCCGGCTTCGGCGGCACCAACCTGGAGGCCGTGCAGCCCATCCTCAGCGCCGCTGACCTGGCCGCTCTGCGCCAACAAGTGCGCCAACAGCGCGTGGAAGCCAACATTCTGGAATACATCGCCAAGCTGGTGGGCCAGACGCGGGCGCACAAGTCGCTGTACCTGGGCGCCTCGCCCCGCGCCTCGCTGGCCCTGTTGAACGGCGCCAAAGCCCTGGCCGCCCTGCGCGGCCGCGACTTCGTGACCCCCGAAGACGTGCAGTTTCTGGCCCCCAGCGTGCTGCGCCATCGCATTATGCTCACGCCCGAGCGCGAGATGGAAGGCGGCACGCCGGATGATGTGGTGAAGCAGATTATGCAGCAGATTGAGGTGCCGCGCTAAGATGGAAAGAGGTAGAGACGCGACACTTCGCGTCTCGGCGTTGAACGATTCATTGCCTCCTAATCAAACAACATCAGCAACGACGAGACGCGAGGTGTCGCGTCTCTACATCTACCGACTACATGACCTACTCCACCGCTTGGCTTCTCGGCCAGCTGGCCCAAGATGCCCGCGTCAAGTACCTGTTTTTCTGGGGGCACCAGCCCAGCAAGGACGGCGTCATTACCAAGTCCTGTTTGAGTCAGTGGTGGGTAGCCGATTTTAAGATTGATAACCTTACCTACCGCTCCACCGAGCACTGGATGATGGCCGAAAAGGCGCGGTTATTTGGCGATGAAGCCACGTTGGCCCGCATTCTGGAAGCCAAAAGCCCGGCCGAGGCCAAGAAGCTGGGGCGTGAAATTGGCGGCTTCGTGCCCGAGGTGTGGGAAACGCACAAGTACGAGATTGTGAAAACCGGCAACCTGCATAAATTCAGTCAGAACCGTGAGCTGCTAAAGTTTCTGCTTTCCACTAATGACCGAGTGCTGGTGGAGGCCAGCCCGGTGGATACCATTTGGGGCATTGGCTTGGCGGCCGACTCGCCCGATGCCGAAAACCCAGCCCGCTGGCAGGGGCCTAACTTGCTGGGCTTTGCCTTGATGGAAGTCCGCAACCAACTGCGTAACGCATGAGCTTTTTCCTGACCCGGCGCTTTTTTCTGCTCGTGGCCGCGCTGGCCGTGGGCTTCGTGGTGGCTTTTTTTCTGCCGTGGCTGCTGGGGCCGATGCAGATTGTGCTGGGCATGTTCGGGGTGCTGGTACTGCTGGATGCGCTGCTGCTCTACGCGCCTTCGAAGAACAAGACCGTGCCCGTGTTCGGGCGGCGCGTGATGGGCGACAAGCTGGCCAACGGCTCGGACAACGACGTGCAGATTTATCTCGAAAACCGCTACCGCTTCCCCATTCGCACCGAAACGATTGACGAGATTCCGCACCAGTTTCAGCGGCGCGACGTGCTGTTTCGGGTGGCGGTGGCGCCGGGCGAAACCCAGATTATCAACTACCAATTGCGCCCCACCAAGCGCGGCGAGTACGAGTTTGGGGCCCTGAACATCTACGCGGCCTCGCCGCTGGGGCTGGTGCGGCGGCGCTTCCGCTACGAGCAGGGTCGCACGGTACCGGTGTACCCCTCGTTTCTGCAGATGCGGCAATACGAGCTGCTGGCCATTCACAACCGCCTCACCGAAGCGGGCGTGAAGCGCATCCGGCGCGTGGGCCACAGCATGGAGTTCGAGCAAATCCGGCCCTACGTGCCCGGCGACGACCCGCGCAGCATCAACTGGAAAGCCACCGCCCGCCGGGCCAGCACCGGCGCGGCCGACGCGCTGGTGGTGAACCACTTCCAGGACGAGCGCGCCCAGCAGGTGTACTGCCTCATCGACAAAGGCCGGGTGATGCGCATGCCCTTCGACGGGCTGAGCCTGCTCGATTACGCCATCAACGCCACGTTGGTGGTGAGCAACATTGCCCTGCTCAAGCACGATAAGGCCGGCCTGCTCACCTTCTCAAACCGCCCCGGCGCCACCCTGGCCGCCGACCGCCGCCCCGGCCACCTGCTCAAGCTGCTCGAAATCCTGTACCGCCAGAAAACCAAGTACCTCGAAACCGATTTTGAGCTGCTTTACTCCACGGTACGCGCCCGGGTAAAGCAGCGCAGCCTGCTCATCCTGTTCACCAACTTCGAAACGCTGCACGGCATGCAGCGGCAGCTGCCCTACCTGCGGCGCATGGCCAAAGACCACCTGCTGCTGGTCATTTTCTTCGAAAATACCGAGCTGCGCGAATACCTCGACGCGCCAGCGGAAACGACGGAGGACGTGTACAACCAAACCATCGCGGAGAAATTTGCGCAGGAAAAGCGCCAAATTGTGCTGGAATTGCAGCGCTACGGCATTTATTCGCTGCTGACCGCGCCGAAGGATTTGACGGTGAATACCATTAATAAGTATCTGGAGTTCAAGTCGCGCGGCCTGATATAGACCACGGATTCGCTCGGATTTTTCGGACTTCACGGATTTTGTGGACGCGTATTTGTAATCTGCGGCCAGAAAAATCTTTAGCTATACATGATACAGAAGGCCAATAGATTGAAAAAAATGCGCCTTTGGTTGCTGATGTTTCTTGTGCTGGCGGTGCGGCAGAGGCTAGGTCAGTCAGCATCGGCGCTGTTGCCTGTACCCGCCGAAATGCGCTGGGGCCAGGGCCGCCTGAGTCTCAAAACCGCCCTGAGGCCCGGCATGCCATCTACTACCCACCCTTCCGTGATAGATGCGGTGGCACGCACGCTGGCTCGGCTCCAACCTGAAAAAACCACGGGCTCGGCGGTGCTGCAAATCCGCTACGGGCGCGTGGGCCAGCCGGAGAAGTTCGACGAGGAGCGGTACTCGCTGCGCGTGACGCCGATGGGTGTGACCATTGACGCCCCCACCAGCCTGGGCGTGCTGCGGGCGCTGGCCACGCTGGAGCAGTTGCCCATCACCGAAAAAAAGCAGCGCTACCTGCCCGAAGTAGATATTCAGGACCAGCCGCGCTTTGCCTGGCGCGGGCTGCTGATTGACGCCGCCCGGCACTTCATGCCAGTGACCGTCATCAAGCGCAATATCGACGGCATGGCCGCCGTGAAGCTGAACGTGCTGCACTGGCACCTGACCGACGACCAAGGCTTTCGCATTGAAAGCAAGGTGTTCCCGCGCCTGCACACCGTAGGCAGCACCGACGGGCTGTTTTACACCCAGGCCGAGGTACGCGAAGTGCTGGCTTACGCGGCGGCGCGCGGCATTCGGGTGGTGCCGGAGTTCGACATGCCCAGCCACACCACCAGTTGGATAGTGGCCTACCCGCGCCTGAAATCCAACGATTCGACCTACGCGCCCTACACGCTGTGGCGCACCACCAACGTGGCCATCGACCCCACGCGCGAAACCACTTACACCTTTATCGACTCCCTGTTTACGGAGATGACGGCGCTGTTTCCGGACCCGTATTTCCACGCCGGGGGCGACGAAAACGACGGGCGCAACTGGCGCCGCACCCCGCGCATCGTGGCGTATATGAAGGCCAACAAGATGGTGAAGGCCGACGGCAAAACCGTGGACAAGCACCAACTGCAAACCTATTTCAACCGCCGCGTGCTGGCGCTGCTGCAAAAGCGCGGTAAGCGGATGATAGGCTGGGATGAGATTCTGGGGCCGGACCTGCCCAAGGAAACCGTTATTCAAAGCTGGCGCGGCAAAAAGGGCTTGGTGGACGCCGCCAAGCTGGGCCACCCCGTGCTGCTGTCGAACGGCTACTACCTCGACCTGAACAACACCGCCGCCAGCTCTTACCTCACCGACCCGCTGCCACCCGATTCGCCCCTGACGCCCGCCGAGCGCAAGCTCGTGCTAGGGGGTGAGGCCGCCATGTGGGCTGAGTTTGCCGATTCGGTAGTGCTGGATTCGCGTATCTGGCCGCGCGCCGCGGCGGTGGCCGAGCGGTTGTGGTCGCCGCAGGCCAGCACCCAAAGCATGGCCGATTTCTACCGCCGTCTGCCCACCGTTTCGGCCGAACTGGAAACGCTGGGCCTGCGCCACCGCATCGCGCCGGAGCTGTTGCTCAAGCAACTGGCGGGCAGCGCTAACGTGGCGCCCCTGCGCACGCTGGCCGAGGTGCTGGAGCCGGTGAAGGAATACAAGCGGCATTTTCAGGGTTTCAACTACACCACCGCCACCCCACTCAACCGGCTGGTGGACGCCGCCCCGGCCGAATCGGAAGTGGCCCGGCGCTTCGGCGTGCTCGTGGATAGCGTGGTGGCGGGCGGCGCTACGGCGGCGGGCCGCACGGCCGCCTCCCAGCGCCAAATGGCCGAGCTGCGGACTCAGCTGCGCACCTGGCAGGCCAACGACGTGCTGCTGCAACCACAGTTCCTGCTGAACCCGTCGCTGCGCGAGTACGCCCCGCTTTCGACCAACCTGGCAGCTGTGTCCAGGCTGCTGCTGGAGCGGCTCACGCAGCTGCAGGCCGGGCAAGCACCATCGGCGGCATGGCTGGCTGCGGCTAAAGCCACCTTGGAGGCGGCCCAAGCGCCCGCCGGCCAGGCCGAGCTGGCCGTGGTAAAAGCTGCGCGCAAGCTGGCCACCGCCAGCGCCTCTGCTCCGTGATGCCAAGCTTAGAAACCCTAAAGCAAGCGCGCCTCAAACTTCTGCTGCGGCTAGGGCTGCGGCTAGGGCTGCTGCTGGCGCTGGCCCCTTTTCTGCTGCTCACGGCGTTCAACCAGCCGTTTTTCGATGATTTCCGGGATGCCTACTGGACGCGGCAGCATGGCATGGCCGGCGTGCAAAGCTGGCTTTACCTTACCTGGACGGGACGCTACACGTCCACCGTATTTATGACTTGGCTCAACCCGGTTACCTACGGCTGGTTGGGCGGGGTGAAACCGATTACGGCCGGGCTGTTTATAGTGCAGTGGCTGAGCATTGCGCATCTCATTCGGGCGCTTTTTCATTCGGCGTTGCGGGTGGCCTGCTCCCGGGGGACGGCGTTTTGGGCGGCGGGGCTGCTGCTGGCGCTGTTTTGCAGTGCCGCGCCCGCGCCGTTTTCGTTCCTCTACTGGTTTTGCGGCGCGGTGGCTTACCAGGTGCCCATCATTGGCTTGCTGAACTTCACGGCCCTGGCTTTGCGCGTGGGCTGGGGCCGGCCGGCGCGGCCGTGGCGCACGGCGGCCTGGGCCTGCGTGTGGCTGGTATTGGCGCTGGTGGGCAACGAACTGACGCTGGTGCAGGCCCTGCCGGTGTTGGCGTTGCTGGGCTACTGCCTGCCTGCCACGGCGCGGCCCCAGCTCTGGCTGTGGCTGGCGGTGGGCGGCGCGGCTACGTTGGCCGCCGTGGTGGCGCCCGGCAACTGGGCCCGCGTGGTGGCCATGGCCCCGCCCACCGACTCGCTGCACACTTACCGGTGGCTGGTGCTGGGGCCCCGGGCGGCGTATTCACTCGCCCTTTTTCTCATTAAGCCCCAAATTTTGCTGAGCTTGTTGGCTGCGGCCGGCGCCGGCTGGTGGGCAGGCGGCTGGCACCGACGGACGGGCGGCCCAGTCGTTTCGGTGAACCGGAGGCAGTGGTGGGGGATAATTATTGCATTTGGAGCGATGCATTTTGCTGGTTTCTTACTGTTTCGATACATCATCGTGGGGGCGCCACTCATGCGCGCACAGAATGAGATTCTGCTGGTAATGCTCATTTCAACTGCCCTCCTGACGTGGTTGGCGGCGCAGCAAGCTGATGCTTCCTTGGTGGGCAGGTTCCAGTGGTTCCGCTCCGGTTGGTTGCCCACTTTGTTGCTTACTGGCGTTTTTCTGACCGGCCACGTGCCCGAAGCCTGGCGCGAACTGCTCACCAGCGCCGCTTCCTTTGATGCCCAGATGCAGGCCCGTTATGCGGTACTGCGCGCCGCCCACCGCGACGGGCAGCCAACCGTGACGCTGCCGCCCCTGCGCCTGCCCTATGGCCGCGTGCTGATTCCGTTGCGCCAGTTCAACAATGATATCGAGTTTGACATTGACCTTACGCCCGGTTGCGAAGGCAACATTAATGGCGTGATGGAGCGATATTTTGAAGTGTCGGATGTGTGCTGCGAGGGGAGAAGCGAATAGTGTGAAATGGGCCGTCATGCCGAGCGTATCCGAGGCATCTTGCTGAGGGAAACTGCTTAATGCTACACGCGCCATGCCTCGGCTACGCTCGGCACAACGGGCTGTATTTTTCGCATCCCCCGCGCCCGCCTATCTTTCCACCATGAAAACCGCCATCACTCAAGCCCTGGCCAACCTTAATTTCACGGCCATTGACTTTGAAACCGCCAACGAGCAGCGGGCCAGCGCCTGCGCCGTGGGCGTGGTGCGGGTGCGCGGCGGTCAGATTGTCGACACTTATCAAACCCTGCTGCGCCCCCGCGTGCTGCGTGTGGACTGGCGCAACTACCAGGTGCACGGCATTGCCGAGGAGCGGCTACACAACGCGCCCACGATGGCCGACGTGTGGCACGAGCTGCTGCCCTACCTGCACGAGCAGCCCGTGGCAGCCCACAACTCGGCCTTTGACGTGAGCGTGCTAGAATACACGCTGCGCGACTTCGGCCTGCCCATTCCGGCCTTCCACAGCTTGTGCTCGGTGAAGCTGGCCAAGGTGTGCTGGCCCTACCTGGAGCGCCACAAGCTCGACCACGTGGCGGGCCATTTCGGTATCGCCCTCAACCACCACGACGCGCTGTCGGACGCGCGGGCCTGCGCCGAAATCACGGTGCGGGCGTTTCAATCGGGCACGGCGCTGCCGCTGTGCTACAAGCAGCGCGAGCTCACGGCCGGGCTGGCGGCACGGGCGGCAAAGATGACGGCCCGGGTTGGCGCGAGCATTTAACTTTTTTGCCATGCGAACCCGCCTCCGTTTTGCTTGCGGAACGAGCCTGCTCCTGGCCGCCACCTGCTGGGCGGGCTGCCAATCTTCTAAGACAGAAGAGCACGCGACGTCCAACGCGGCCGAAAAAGCTATGCCGGCCAACACATTGGCCCAGCAAATGCTGCCGCTCTTGCGCGGGGCGTGGGTAAAGGCCGATTATTTGAAGGAAGTGCAGCTGTCGAAGTCGCCGCGAAAGGCTTTTGACTTGGCGGGCCCAGTCTCCGAAATGCTCATCAATCCGGCCCGATTGAGCGGCGACAGCTTGGTGGCAAGTCTTGGCCTGGGCAACCACGAGGGCAGCAGCATGACGGTGTATTTCCGGCCAGGGCTGCATGCCAATGCCCTGCCTACCAATTACCGTGATTACGATGCACCGGGAAGTTTTGCGGAGCTAAGCTACCGGACGACGGTCCGTGACACCGCTCTGGTGTTGACTACCTATAACAAGAGCCGCCGGGTTCTTGCCCAAACGAGCTACCAACGCATCCCTGGTGCCAGCCTGACGGATTTGGTGTCTTTAAACCGGGCCGTTCGGCATTTGCTTTTCACGGGCCGCTACGTGGGCACTGATTCTCTGGGCCGCTCTACACGGCTGGAATTCAACGACAATGGGCGCGTGAAAGGCCTTAAAGGCTTCCGCACTTACGATGTCACCACCGATTTTATTGGGGGAGTCGACCTCGATAACCTGGTGTTGGATTTGGACTCGGAACACCGGCGCGAAATGAGCTACGGCCACAGCCACGACACCCTGCGCCTATACGCGGCCCGCTGGGTGGAAGAGGAAGTCCCAACCTTAGTCCAGGGCCGGCTGCTATTCACGTTGGTTCGACGCTAAAACAGCACGGCCACCTGCATCCGGCCGGTGTGCACGGCGTTCAGCCCCTGGGCCTTGCGGCCGTCATAAGCCAGGGTGATGTTCAGGCCGTTGCTGAGGCGCTGCTCGATGTTCAGGTTCCAGGTGAAATTGCTGCCGGGGCGCAGGGCGTTGAGGATTTCGATGGCGACGACGGAGTTAAGGTCCTCGGGCCGGTCCACGTCGAATTTCACGCGGGTGTAGCGTGTAGCAGCCGTAATGGTGCGCTTGTTCACCTGGCTTACGCGGGTTTCGATGCCCAGTTCGTCGAAGATGCCGGGGTTGGTTTGGGCCGGCGTGGGGGTCGGGAATGTGGGCAGGTCGGCGGTGAGGGTATTTTGCTTGTGGGTGCGCAGGTAGGTGCCCGTGAAGCGCAGGCTGGGCGAGGGCTGGTAGCTGATTTCGGGCTGCAGGGTGTAAATCAGCAGGCGGTAGTTGCGGGTGAGCAGGTAGTTGCTGCTGGCTTCGCGGATGTCGCGCGTGCCGGTGAGGCGACCCGTGAACGAGGTGGCCAGCGTGCGACGCAGCAGCAGGCTTTGGGTGCTCAGGTTGCGCAGGTCGCGGCCCTGGGCCAGCAGGGTTTTCTGCTGGGTTTGCTGCACCGTGAACTCGGCCCCGAACACCGGATTGGACCGGTTGAAATACAGCGTATTCCGAAACAGCTGGTTGAAGGCCAGCAGCTGGTCGTCCTCCTTGTCGTAGCTGAAGGGGCTGAGGCGCGAGAGCAGCCGCGGGTCGGTGGTGCGGCGGTCCACGGTGATGCTGGTGAGCGTGGCGAAGCGCGAGGCCGCTGCCTTCCAGCCGCCGGCTTCGCGCCAGCCGCGCGGCGCGGCCGTGGTGAGGCGGTAGCTCAGGCGGTTGGTGAAGGCGGTGATGTAGTCGGTGGTGGGCAGGTACACCTTGATGTAGGTGCGGTATTGGGCGTCGGGCGTCTGCGCTTCAAAAAACTCTTCTTTGTCTTCGGCGCCGTTGCCGTTGAGGTCGCCGGCGTAGTAGTGCGTGCCCTGCCCGGCCGGTACGGCCAGAAACGAGTAGTCGCGCTTCAGCTCGCGGCCGGTAGCCACGCTGTAGTTCAGCTCGGAGCGCACCTGGTTTTGCAGCAGACTGGCGTTGTAAAACACCTGGCCCAGCACAGTGCGGTTGTGGGCCAGGCCCAGCGAGTCGAGGTCGCGGTAGGTGGCCAGCAGGCGCAAATCCTGGCTTTTGCTTAGGCGCGAGGCCAGGGTGCCCTGCCAGGTTTGGGCGGTGCCGCGCAGCTGCAGGGCGTTCTGCTCCTGGTTAGGCGTTTGGTCGCGCCGGTAGCTGTAGTCGAGCCGGAACTGGGTGCGGGCCGAGTCGCGGCTTTGCAGAAACACGTTGTGCTCGTCGAAGTAGTTGGCCGAGCGAATGGTGTCGGTGGTGGCGGAGCTGACGCGGTTTTTATCGAAGCGGTAGGCGTAGCCTGGCACCACGCGCCCGCCCACGAAGCGGCCCGTGGCCTCGCCCCGCGCCCAGCTGGAATGAAAGCGTCCGGCGTCTGAATTTAGCACAAACAACGAGCCGCGCAGCTCCAGGTTGCCCACCTTCTGGGCCGCATCCAGCCAATGCTGCAGGCCGCTCACCTCGCCCGGCCGGTAGCGCCGGCTCAGGCGGTAGTTCACATTATTATTAACGTCCTTCGTTGCGCCCACGCTGAAATTCAGAATGTTGTCTTCGCGCGCCACCGAGGCCACGCCCAGGCTTTGCTGGGTGCTCACGTTGCTCCAGTTGCGCTCAAACTCGATGTCGCGGTAGCGGTCAATCGGCGAGAAATACTTGCCGGTGTATTCGTAATCGAGCGACGAGCGCAGGCGGTAACCACGCAGCGCGCCGCGAGCCAGGGCGGCGGGCAGGCGGCGGTCCTGCATCACGTAGCCTACACGCACAGCCCCGTCCTGGTCGCTGGCCGGGGAAAAGCGGTTGCGGTCGAGCCGCGAGTGGGCCGCGTCCACAAACACCGTGGTGCTGCTGTCTACCTGCAGGCTCAGGCCCGCCGTAGCCATTTGCTTGCGCAAGGGGGTAGCCACGCGCCGCACGGGCAGGTAGCGGCCCAGGCCCGGCCCCACGTACTGGTACACGCGGCCGTTGCTGGTCTGGTCGGCCGCGTTGGTCGAGAGAATATACGTGCCCGCCCCCTGCCCCACGTCGGTAAACTGCACGGCGTACACCCCGCGCAGCGTGTCGGCCCCCACCGCCCGGCTGAAGCGGCCGGTGCCGGGGTCGCGCTTGTAGAGCACGCGCGAGCGGGTGTAGGCCACCGAGTCGCCGCCGGCCACCTGGGCCACGCTCACGTTGCCGGCCTGCGTGAGCTGGCGCACCAGGGCGGTGTCCTGCAGGTTGATGTTGAGGGCGTTGTTGGGGTTGTCGGCTTCCTGGTAGAAATTGCCGCGCACGCTCAGGCGGCCCAGCTGCTGGTAGTGGCTGGCCGTGAGGAGCGAGCGGGCGTAGTTCAGGTCCGAGTACTCAAAATCAATCTTGATGCGCGAGTTGCGCGTGATGAGGTGGCGCGGCGTGAACGTGACCTCGGCTAGGTTGTAATCGATGGTGTAGTCGGCATCGAAGCCCCGGGTTTGCAGGCGGCCGTCGAGGTACACCTTCTCCGAGTTGGCCAGCACGATGATGTAGGGCTCCCCGTTCGGCCCGCTGAGGCGGTAGGGCCCCTGCACGTTGTCGATGGGCGGCACGTCGATGCTGGCAAACTTGCCCTTGGCCACCCCGCCGGCGGCCGACGTCGAGGAACGCCACACCAGCCCCTTGCGCCCCCCGCTGCTGTTCACGGTGGCGCCGGCCAAGGGTGCGGCATCGCCCCGGGGCAGCGGTGGTATCGCGCCGCTGCTGCCCTGCCGGTTGGGGTCCGTAAGCTGGGGCTGGCTGATGGCGGGCGGGTTGAGGGTGGCCGGCGCGGTGGTATTGCCTGGCCCGGCGGGCAGACTGCCATTGGCCAGCTGGCCCTGCACCCCGTTGAGAAACGTGGCGTTCGACACGCCCTGTGCGGCGCCGGTACCGGCCAGGCCAACGATGGGCGGCCCGAAATTGGCCTCGGCCGCCGCGCCCTGAATGTTTTTGTAGTAGCGCAGGAAGTAGTCGGGCTTGTTGCGCAGCACCACGTCGCCGGCCGTCAGGCTCCAGTTGGGGTTGGTGAGGGTGATGTAGATTTTGTCGAACTGCTGCAGCTGCTGGGTGTTGCCCTCGGGCTGGAAGGGCACGTTCTGGTCCGATATGGCGGCCGTGAGGTTGATGTTCTCAGCCAGCTTGCCTTCGAGCTGCAGGTTCAGGGCCGAGTTCACGAACACGTTCTGGGTATTGCCAAAGCTGATGCCCCGGGCCAGGTTACCGGTTTTGTTGATGCCCGGGGTGCTCAGAATCTGCTCTTTCACCGAAAAGTCTTCCATACTCAGCAGGGGCCGGCGGAAGCTCAGGCTGTCCATCAGCCCGATGGGCCGGCGGTAGCGGGCGGCCGAGAGCCGCAACGGCAGCACCCGGTAGCACACCTCCAGCGAGTCAGCCACGGGGGTGCCGCTGCTGTTGCGCGGGGCCGGGCGCACCCAGCGGAACCGGTCGGTGCGCCCGTCGTAGTCCACCCCCCGCCGTTGCGCCAGCACCGAGGAAGGCACCACCGTCAGCGTATCGGTTAGTTGGAAAAAAGTGGTGTCGCGGCCCGGCGCCAGGCGCACCCAGCGGCAGCGCCGCGTGCTGGGCGGAGGGGCGTCGGCTTTGGGGGGCTGGGTTTGCGCCCGGGCGGCTTGGTTTAGAAAGAATAGCGCCGCAACGAGCAGGCCCACGAAGGGGAAGCACAGGCGTAGGCGGCGAATCATGCGGTAAAGGTCGGGTTTGGCGGGTAACGCGGGCGAGCAGGCGTTTCGTGCCCACAACCGCAGGCGAAGGAGCGGCTTTTAGCCCGCCAGCGGCAGCTCAATAAAGAAGTCGGTTCCCTCCCCCACCTCGGTTTCAAACCATATTTTACCGCCCGCGCTTTCAATGCCGCGCTTGGCCACGGCCAGGCCAATGCCCGAGCCGCTGGCCTTGGTGGTGAAGTTGGGCACAAACACCTTCTCGCGCACCTCCTCCGGAATGCCGGCGCCGTTGTCGCGAATGGCCACGCGCACGCTGCTGCCATTCACCGGCGCCAACGACACGGCGATGTGCGGCTCGCGGCCCTCCGGCACGGCCTGGCGGGCGTTTATGAGCAGGTTGTTGAAGGTGCGGACCAGCAGGTTTTCGTCGGCAAACACCACGTAGCGGCCGGTTTCGGCGTCGGGCGGCAGGCGCAGGTCGAGGGCGCCGTCGCTGGCGTCGGGCTGGTGCAGGGCAGCGCAGCGGCGCAGCACGGCGGCCACGTCCAGCCGCTCGGGCCGCATGGCGGGCAGGTTGGTGAAGTTGCTGAAGCTGGTGGCAATGTCGCTGAGCACGTCAATCTGGGTAATCAGCGTCTGGCTGATGCGGCCAATCAGCTCCTCGGCGTTGGCCCGGCGCTCGTTGATGGCTTTCTGCAGGAACTGCAGGCTCAGCTTCATGGGCGTGAGCGGGTTCTTGATTTCGTGGGCCACCTGCCGGGCCATCTCGCGCCAGGCGGCTTCCTTTTCCTGGGCGGCCAGCTCGCGCTTGCTGGCCTCCAGTGTGGTGAGCATGGTGTTGTACTCGCGCACCAGCAGGCCAATCTCGTCGTCGGAGCTGCGATAGTCCAGCAGCTCGTTTTCGCCGGTGAGGGTGGTTTGGGTCAGCTTTTGGGTAATAAGCTTGAGGGGCGCCGTGAGCTGACGCGCCGCCACAAAGGCCAGCCCCAGGAACAGCAAGAACATCGGCGTGAAGATGTTGAGAATAGTCTTGAACAGCTCCGTGAGCTTGGTGTTCAGCTCTTTCTCCGAGTCGAAAAACGGAATGCCCACGTAGCCCAGAATCGGTCCGGTGGGCATGGCCATCTCGTCGGCCGACGAGCCATCGTCGTCGTCAAACTCCGGCGTCTCTGAAACCACGGCTTCTCTCCCTTGACTGCCGTGCGCCAGCGCATGGCCGGCCAAATCGGTGGCCACTACTTCACCCTCGCTGGCCCGCACCGGCAAGTACAGGGCATTAAAGGAAAGCGAGCCGGCCTTCTCGGTCAGCAGTGCCCGGGGACGGTTGCGCTCCCGCAGTGCCACCACGGCCTGCGGGTTCAGCAACGGCCCCAGCAGGCCAGCGTCGAAAATCACTGGTTGGCTGCTGGCCAGCAGTTCGCCGTGGGCGTCGTACAGGTTCAGGTCGGTTTCGGTGAGGGCGGCCACGTTGCGGGCCAGCGCGGCCAGCGTGGGGCGGGCGGTGCTGTCGTTCAGCAGGTGGCGCTGGCGGCGCAGGCTTTCCAGGGCCAGCTGCCCGCGCCGCTCGTAGGTGTGCGCCAAATCACGCTTATAGGAGTCGATGAGCTGGCTGGCCGTGGCCACGCTCACCACCAGCAGCGGCACCACAATGCCCACGTTCAGCAGCAGCTGGATGCGGGTGCTGAAGTTCAGCCGCAGCTGCGGGGCACCCCGGCCGCGCAGCAGCAGGCCCAGGCCCGCCAGCAGCAGCCCGAGAAAAGACGAGAGCAGGAATTGAAACGAGAAGTTGGCCAGCCAGTCACCCACCGCGTAGGTAGCCGTCGTCACCACCACGGTGCGCCCGTGCGAGCCGCTCACCGCTAGGTGGTGGTAGCCGCGCCGGCTCAGTCCGTCCACGTAAATGCGCGAAGAGGTATCGGCCAACAGGCTGGCCGGCAACCGATTGGCATAATCAAAGTCTCCTTCGCTGTACACCAGCCGGCCCCGGTCGAAGCCGGCGTAGCTTAGCTCGGTAGCCAAGCCCGGCTGAAAGAACTTCTGGTCGACCAGCAGCTCAGGCAGCACGCTGTAGCTGGTCAGCTTTTTCAGTCGCAGGTCGACGCGCACCGCACCCAGGGGAAGGCCCACGCCGTTAACGCGCGTTCCCGGCACGGTGATGAAAGCCACGTAGCGGCGCGAGCTGAAGGGATTTTCCGATTTTATTAAGTAAACGCCCAGTTGGTCGGTGGGGGTGGCGGTGCGCGCCAGCTCGGCGCGCGCGGCCACCAGCCCGGGCGTGCCCGGCACGGCGGCAATAGGGTCGCCGGATTCGTCGTAGAGCGTCACTTCGCTTTCGTACTTGTCGAAATAGTCGCTCAGATACTGGCGTGCCACGCGCTGCCGCACCACCTCGGGCCGCCCAAAGGCCGCCGACAGCGAACGCCGCACAAAAGGGTCGGCGGCAATTTCGCGCATACGCTCTCCCAGCAGATATTCACCTTGCAAATCATTGTCAATTAGCATATTGCCAGCCAGGCGCTGCTTATCAACCAGCAATTGCTTTTCGAAATGGGCGTACAGCGCCAGGGCACCGGTGGCCGAGGTGAGCGCCAGCAGCAGCACAATCAGAATCGACGACTGGTAATTGCCGGTGCTCGGAGCCGCCTGCAAACCCGCCGACCGCACCAGTGAGGCAAATAGCAGCAACACGCCCACCAGCAGCACCCATGGCAAGCCCAGCGCCAGCCCCACGCCCAGCACCGGCAGCGCCAGCAGCCCCGGTCCCAGCAGCAGGGCCCTTCGCGGCACGTGCGCCAGCAGGGCGCCGGCCAGCTGCGTCAGCGCCCAAAAGCCCACCAGCCACGCAGCCGTGTGCAGCAGCATCGCCAGGGCCAGCAACAGCCAGAAACCCGTCACCTGCAGGTTGCGCGACACGTCCAGGCTCAGCTGTGCACTGCCGAAAATGGTGGTGTAGTACACAAACAACCCCGCCAGCCAGCCGCAAAATGCCAGTCCCACACCCGCCGCCGCCAGCAGTTGCTGAACCGGCTTGCGTGGCGCCCGCACGAGGCCCAGCACGTTCCAATGCCGCCACAGTGCCGCGCCAGCAGCCGCTACCAACAAGGCCAGCAAGGCGTCGAGCAGCAAGTCGCCCAATGAAGGCGCCCACCACGCCGCAGCATACAACCGGGGGTCAAACAACGGAATTTCAA
The DNA here is from genome assembly GCF_022811645.1 of Hymenobacter monticola. Lineage (NCBI taxonomy): Bacteria > Pseudomonadati > Bacteroidota > Cytophagia > Cytophagales > Hymenobacteraceae > Hymenobacter > Hymenobacter monticola. Next base: position 5,496,598 of record NZ_CP094534.1, read on the forward strand.
TAAACGAATACGGCAGTCCCAGGTACAGCAGCACCCCGCGCAGCACGGCCAGCGGCACCACCAGCGCCGCCACGGCCGCGCCGGCCCGCTGGTTCCGCCACCAGCCCCAGGCCAGCAGCAGCCAGCCCGCGGCGTAAAGGACGCTGCCCACCGCCAGCAGCACCAGCGGCACGTACTGCCCGGTGAGCGGGTTGGGCTGCAGGCGCTCGATGGAAAACAGGTAGTGTCCATCGGCCGCTTCAAAACGGGCGCGACCGGCGCCGGCGCTATCGGCCACCACTTTCACTTCCAGCCCCCGAAACAGGGCCTGCTCGCTGCCCTCGCTCAAGTAGCGGTTTTTGATGTTGTAGTGCTGCTTCAGCGGCACGTAGGTAAGGATGGTGAAACGCCCTGCCATACGGCGCAGCAGCAGAAATTGCCCCATCGGCGTTTCCACCAATTGCTCCGAGGCAGGCCCCGTGGCTTCGGACTCGGGGCGCAGCGTGGCGCCGGACCAGTAGCGCAACGTCCCGCTTTCGAGCACGCAAGTGGGGTACGTCGTCTCGGCCAGCAACTGCCGGAAGCTGTAGTTCCCGCGCGGCAGCTGAGCGGCCACCGTATCAGCGTCGCGACGGGCCTGGGTTTCGGCCGCGCGCACCAGTTGTTGCAGCCGGGCCACGTCGGTGCGCTGCACCACCCCCGGCGCCTGCGCGTAGCGGCTGGCCAGGTAGCCGCCCACGAAGCACGCGGCGGCCGCCAGCAGCAACAGCCATGGCAACCGCCGCGTTGGACCAGAAGACCCGATTCTGCCGGAAGATGTAGAAGTAAGCAACAAGAAAAGGGACTAATGATGAACCAGAGCTGATATTCACATCAAAGTAAACAGCAAAACCAGCCGTTAAACCTTTGCTCTAAATCAGCTCCCGCAAAATCTGCGCCTAATAAAAATGCCGCTCGAAGGCGGCATTTCATTAAACAGGAAAATCCTTCTTTTATCGCAGCGCATAGCGGGGGTCGAAACGCGCACCGCCGAACCCGTACAGCATAAGGGCCCGTGAATATCGAAACAGCCACGGCGTCAACACGAGTACTGCCCCCGCCACTGCACCGATGTATACCCACAACGGCGGGTCATCCGCCAAATAATACAGCAAAAAGGCAATAGCGAGCAGCAGGGCCGTCGAAAAGCCAGAATTGATGTACATGGCGCCGTAATAAAACCCCGGCTCCGGCTCATATGTCTGCTGGCACACCAGACAAGCCTGTGTCATCTCCGTGAAATGGAGGCTTAGAGCCGAATGCGAGAACAAAGGCCCCATGTGGCAACGAGGGCACCGCAATTTAAACAACGCCAGCGGCGTCGATTCGATGCTTGCAGGCCCCGTCATGGCCTTAGGCCTGCTTGGGCTTGGGGTGGGTGCGGCGGTACCAGAAGTAGCCCACGGCACCCATCAGGATGTAGGGCACCGTCATCATGTAGAGGATGCCCTTGTTGAGGCCAGCGACATCGTAGTCATCGCGCTCCTGCTTGGCCGCCTCCACCTGCGACTTACACATCACGCACTGCGCGCTGGCAGCCAACGGCGCCACACTCAGCAGCACGCCCAACATCAGGGCAAAAACAGCGGAGAAAAAGGTCTTTTTCATAAGAATGGCAACACAGATTATGCAGTAAAGTTCGGTTTGCTAAGCGCGCTTTTAACCAACTCTAACTTTAGATGTAATAAGGCGAAATCATGAAGTAAACGATAACGCCCGTCACTGATACGTACAGCCACACCGGAAACGTCCACCGCGCAATGGATTTGTGCTTGGTATACTGCCCGGTCAGGGCGAAGTAGAGCGTGAACAGCACCAGTGCCACCGTCACCACCGCCAAGCTGATGTGCGTTAGCAGCAGGAAAAAATACACGCCGCGAATGATGCCCACTCCGCCAAAATGCGTGCTGGCTACCTGCGAATGATATGCCACGTACGACAGCAGAAATAGCGCCCCCAGCGCGAAGGCCGTGCCCATCATGGCGCGGTGCTTCAGCACGTCTTTCTGCCGGATGAAGTAATAGCCGGCCAGCAGGCACACCGCTGTCAGCGAATTGAGCACAGCGTTGAGAGCAGGCAAAAACTTTACCTGCGCGCCGGGAATGCGGAAGGTCTCGGGGAAATAATACAGCACCGCTACGAGCAGCGGCACCACCGCGCCCAGCGTGCCGAGAATAATTTTGTAGCGCGTATAGTCGCCGGGTTCTAGCACCGGGGGGTGCAATTGCTCAGTGGGGGTGCTCATAATCGTAAAGCTGCACGGTAATTTCCGTGAGTAGTCGGTCTATTTCGCGGCCATCGTTGCCGTCGTAGATACCGCGCACGCGGCGTTGCTTGTCAACTAACAACAAGCGGCCCGCCGGGATGTTAGCGGTGTATACTGCGCCTGGCAGGCGTTTGGGGTCAGACGTAAGGCGAAACTCCTGCCGCGCTAGGTGCTGCAGCGTGTCGGCAGGCCCGCCGAGGAAAAACCACTTACCGGCGATGGTGCCGTACTGCTCGGCCAGCTTTGAGAGGCTGGCAGCATTGGCCACGTCCCCATTCAATACAAAGGTGACCAGTTTGACCCGGGGCTCGTGCCGGAATTTCTCCTGCACCCGCAGCAGCTGCCGGGCCACTCGGGTGCTGGCCGCATCATCAGCAAAAAACTGCGCGATGTACAAGCCCTGGCCCAGTTCCTGGCTGCTCACCGGCCGCCCGGTGGAAGCCACCAACTGAAACGGCATGACTTGGTGGAAAACAGTATCGCGCCGCCACTCCCCGCCGACCTGCGTGGAATCCACGCGGTCGGGCAGGTAAGTGGGCAGCGCGTAACGGTTTTTGCCGAAGCTGAACAGGAACAGAAAAGCCAGTACCGGCAGCAATAGCAGCAGCCCCAACAACAGGGTTTGGCGGGGCCGCATCGGCTATTTAAACATGTTTTGCAGGACTTCGCCGATGAACGAGCCTTCCGTAATCAACGCCACCAGCAGCCATACCAGCAAGGCCAGCGGAATGAGGATGGTCCAAATCAGGCCCTTCGTTTCATGCTTCAAGTGCATGAACTCAGCCACGATGAAGAACGCCTTGAAGATGGTGAGGATGATGAAAATGCTATTCCGCAGCGTGCTCGGGTGCATCAGGAAAACGAATACGAATTCGATGGCCGTGATGCCAACCAACACGAAGAAGGTTTTCCAAATCCAGCCGGTGTTCGGCTTAGCAATTTCGCCGGGAGCGAGCGTGTGCTCAGTAGTTGCGTGGGAAGCCATTTTTTTAGTTTTGAATGTTGAGGGTTAAGGGTTGAATGTGGGCTGAATTTGAAACTCAGCACTCAACATTCAGCATTCAACACTCGAATTAAACGAGGTAGAAGAAGGTGAATACGAACACCCACACCAAGTCTACAAAGTGCCAGTAGAGGCCGATTTTCTCAATCATCTCGTAGTGGCCGCGCTTTTCAAAAGTGCCATTGGTGGTGGCGATGAAGCACCACACCAGCAGGCAGACGCCCGAGAATACGTGTGTGCCGTGGAAACCGGTGATAAAGAAGAACAGGTCGGCGAAGAGCACCGGGCCGTACTGGTTCATGTGCAGGTTGGCGCCGTAGAGCTTCGTGCCATCAGCCATGATGGTGGGCTCGGCGTGGCCGTGGATAAAGTGCGACCACTCCCAAGCCTGGCTCAGCAAAAAGGTGCTGCCGAACAGAATGGTCCACAGCAGCCACTTCTGCACGTCTTTCTTGTCCATGCGGTGGCCGGCTTCTACAGCCAGTACCATCGTCACAGAGCTCAGAATGAGAATCATGGTCATCAAAGCCACGAAGCCCAGGGGCACGTTGGCCTCACCCATGCCGGGGAAGGCGTTGAAAACGTGGTCCGGAATGGGCCACCACCGCGTGCTGAAGAAGAAATCCTTGGCTTCGCCGGTGAATACCTCGTGCTTGTGGCGAATCATGCCATAAGTGGTGAGGAAGGCAGCGAAGGTGAAAGCATCAGACAGCAGGAAAAACCACATCATCAGCTTGCCGTAGCTCGCCTTGAAGGGTTCGTTGCCGCCATCCCAGTTGCCGGTGCGTGGAGCGTCGTGGGTAGCAGCAGCAGCGGGTGACTGCAAAGTGGTCGAATGGGCCATAGCGGACAGCGTAAACGTCGTTTTAGTGGTTCAAAAGTAAGAACAAATACAGGTACAGCCAAAGGCCGCCCAAGAAGTGCCAGTACAGGGTAGCGTTGCCAATGGAGAGCAGGGCACGCGAATGCACCTGATAATTAAGGGCCCGGCGCAGCACTACCGCCAGAAAAATAAGCCCCGTCACCAAGTGAAAAGCGTGCACGCCCATGAGCACGTATACGAATGAACCAGAGGGATTGGCGTCGGCCCCGCCAAAATAGGTATTGCCAGCCACCAAATCGCCAAAGCTGCGGAACTGGCCTATCAGGAATGCTACACCCAGTACCAGCGTGATGATAAGCCCGGTTTTCAGTCGACTTATTTCGTCTTTACGCGCTGAGAAATAGGCCCATTGCATGCTCGCGCTACTCAGTGCAATCAGAATGGAATTGACGAGCAGCGAAGCTGGCAAGTCAAATTCGCGCCAGTTGCCTTCGTCGCGCCGCACAATGTAGCCGCTAGTGAAGGCCGCAAACATCATGATGATGCTAAAGATGAGCAGAATGAGCAGCACACGCTTCGGGTGCCAACCCAAACCGACTTCTTTTTCGGATAAAATTTCGGGACGTGGATTCATAAAATCGTTAATGATGAAAATGAGTTGTCGGCAGCCAGCTTATAGCGCAAAGTGGTGAAAAACCATTCGTTGAGCTCTCTCGGTCAGCTGCTAACTAATAACCATTTTTTATCAGATTTTGTCCAGCACCAGCGCAATTTGAACGATGGGCAGGTATAAAAAAGAAGCGAACATGATGCGCAGCGCTGCCTTGCGCGAGCGGGTGCGCATTAGTTGTATGGTGAGCAGCAGAAACAGCACGCCGCATACCACTGCCACCAGCGCCGAAACGCGGCCGGAAATGTTGAATTCCAGCGGCAGCAGGCTAAGCGGAATCAGCAGCATGGTGTAAGTCATGATTTGGAAGGCCGTGCGAATGTCGCGGTTGCCCGGCGAGGGCAGCATTTTGAAACCCGCCCGCTTATAATCCTCATCCGCCACCCAGGCAATGGCCCAGAAGTGCGGAAACTGCCACATGAATTGTATGCCGAACAGCACCCATGCCTCCACACCGATGTAGCCCGTTGCTGCCACCCAACCAATGAGCGGCGGCAGTCCGCCGGGTATGGCGCCTACGGCCACGCAAACCGGTGAAATCGTTTTGAGCGGCGTGTAGATGAACCCATAGAGAATGAGCGACAGCAGCGACAAAGCAGCCGTGAGTGGGTTGAATACATAAGCCAACAGCCCCAGCCCGGCTACGCCCAAGAGTATGCAAAACACCCAAGCTTCAGCAGGCGAGATGATACCCAAAGGCAGCGGGCGCTTGGCCGTGCGGGTCATCATCTTATCAAGCTCGCGTTCGTGAACCTGATTGATGATGTTAGCCGAGCCCGTCACAAGCAAACCGCCGAGCATCACCAGCAAGGCCAGGTTCCAGCTAAACTCGCGCGCACCCAGCAGGTAGCCAATTGCGCTGGAAAACGCCACTGTAAGCGAAAGCCGGAACTTGAGCAGCTGAAAATAGGCGCGGGCCTTAACCATCAATACCTCGAATAATGAATTCGCCAGCTTGGCTCCTAAAAACGGATGCAAGCCAAACGGGCCGCAAAGTTACGCAACAACACGTCGGGCGGCATCCGACGTCTCAATAGTTTCCGGAACTTTCCGAGCCCGTGCCACGGCAAGCAGCGTCAAAAACTGAAAGCCAAACAGGACCGTTGCCAACGTCAGGTGCACCGGTTGCACCGCTGCTGGGAAGGCGAACGATGCAAGGACAATGCCCGCCACGATTTCCAGACCAATCATCGCTAAGATGGCTGTTACTAACCGTTGCAGCCGCTGATTGCCCCACTGCCATAGTTCATAGGCCACGTAAATGTTCAGCAGCAGCACTGCGGCTGATACCGTGCGGTGAATGCTGAATATGCTGCCCACTTGGGAAACCCAGTTTTCGCGCCCCGCATAGCCAGCAGCTGCCGATACAACATCAATTTGCTCCCTCACCTGGGTACCAAGCATAATTTGCCAGAAGGTAAGCGCCAGTGCGGCCCACAGCCACAATTGGATGGCCAAGCTCGGTTTCGTGCCAGCCACTACGGCTTGTGCATGAATGGCTGCTTCTCTAGGCACGGCACCATCAATCGCGGCCCCTCTCCTACCCCACCGAGCCCGGTCGACTGCATACAGCAACATAGCCACAATTAGCAGTGCCAGTGCCATGTGTACCGTCACCATAACAGGCAATAAGTTAGTCGATACGACCAACGAGCCCAGATAACCCTGTATGCCGGTTAGCAGGAACGACGCCAAAGCCAGCCAGAAAATCATCCGGTCGCGTCGCCAATAAGGCCATGCAAACAATACCGTCAGGAAAACAAAAATACCAATTAATGCGCCGAGCAAACGGTTTACGTACTCAATCCACGTTTTCACGGCATTGAAATCGGTCTCAACATATTGCGTGGGGTGCGCAAAAATGCTGCCCGCTACCTGAGCAAATCCTAAGCGCTGAAGCGTGCGGGCCAACTTTTGATTTTTAGCAACGCGCTGCGCGGTGTAAACCTCTTTATAGTTAGCCGGCAACTCGCTGGCTTTGGTCGGGGGCACCCAGCTCCCAAAGCATTTAGGCCAATCCGGACATCCCATGCCACTGCCCGTGCTACGCACAACTCCTCCTACCAGAATCAGCAGATAAACGGCCACTACGGTCAGCAGCCCGACAAAACGGAACCGTCGCTCAGCCGGATTCATAATCAAGCTATTCATTGCGTTAAACAATTAGCAGTTAGCAGAAAAAAAGCGGGCCGCCGGTCAGGCGGCCCGCTTCGGGACTTTATCAACTCTGTCAAACTAGTCGGCCAGTTCTTGTTCGTAAGGCAGGTTCGACGACTGCGTTTGCGAGTACGGAATGTGCTGCGGAATGAAATCCACATCCGAACCGGGCTTGCTGTAGTCGTAGGGCCAGCGGTACACGGCGGGAATTTCACCGGGCCAGTTGCCGTGGCCGGGCTCGACGGGCGTCGTCCACTCCAGCGTGGTCGAGTTCCAAGGATTCTGACTAGCCCGACGGCCGCGGAAAATACTGTAGAAGAAATTGAAGATGAAAATGAACTGAGCAAGGAAGGCGAGGATTGCCGCAATTGAGATGAACTTGTTCATGTCAGCAAATTGCGAGAAGGAATCAAAGCCTGTCCAAGCGTAGTAACGGCGGGGGAAACCGGCGATGCCTACATAGTGCATCGGCATGAATACCAAGTACACACCAATGAAAGTCAGCCAGAAGTGAATGTAGCCCAGCTTCTCGTCCATCATGCGGCCGAACATCTTCGGGAACCAGTGGTAAACTCCGGCAAACAAGCCGAAGAAAGCCGAACTACCCATTACCAAGTGGAAGTGAGCTACCACGAAGTAGGTATTGTGCATCTGAATATCGAGCGTAGCATTGCCGAGGATGATACCCGTCAGACCACCCGAGATAAACAGCGACACAAAGCCAATGGAGAAAAGCATAGCGGCCGTAAAGCGGATGTTACCGCGCCATAGCGTGGCCAGCCAGTTGAAAACCTTCACGCCCGAAGGCACAGCGATAATCAGCGTCAGGAACATGAAGACCGAACCCAGGAAGGGGTTCATGCCCGTCACGAACATGTGGTGAGCCCACACCACAAACGACAGCAGCGAAATGCCAATCAGCGAGCCAATCATGGCGCGGTAGCCGAAGATGGGCTTGCGAGCATTGGTCGACAGGATTTCCGACACCATGCCCATGGCCGGCATAATCACGATGTACACCTCCGGGTGACCCAGGAACCAGAATAAGTGCTGGAACAGTACCGGCGAACCACCTTGGTTGCTCAGCGCCTGCCCAGCAATATAGATATCCGACAGGAAGAACGAGGTGCCAAACGAACGGTCAAAAATCAGCAGCAGCGCGGCCGAGAACAGAACCGGGAACGACAGGATACCGAGGATAGCCGTCAGGAAGAATGCCCAAATGGTAAGGGGCATTTTGCTCATGCTCATGCCGCGGGTACGCAAGTTGATAACCGTCGTCACGTAGTTCACTCCACCCAGCAGCTGCGATACAATGAACAGTGCCATCGACATCAGCCACATGGTCATACCAGTACCGGAACCCGGAATAGCTTGCGGCAGGGCGCTCAGCGGCGGATAGATAGTCCAGCCCGCAGCGGCAGGGCCGGTTTCGATGAACAGCGACGAGAACATCACCACGCTCGACAGGAAGAAGAACCAGTACGAAAGCATGTTCATGAAACCCGAAGCCATGTCGCGCGCTCCAAGCTGCAGCGGAATCAGGAAGTTCGAGAACGTACCCGATAGACCGGCCGTGAGCACGAAGAACACCATGATAGTGCCGTGCATGGTAACTAGTGCCAAGTAGAACTCAGGATTGAGCTTACCAGCCTGAATCCAGTGGCCCAGGAAAGGCGTCAGCCACTGCAACGAACTCTCAGGCCAACCCAATTGCAAGCGGAACAAGCTGGACAGCGTACCGCCCAGAATGGCCCAGAACATACCCGTAATCAGGAATTGTTTGGCAATCTGTTTGTGGTCTTGGCTGAACACGTACTTCCACAGCCAATGTTGGTCATGGTGCTCGTGGTCATGGTCGTCGTGAAGCAGGTGGTCGCCGTGCTCGGTGCTCGGCACCGGGGCGGTACCAATGCCGCCTTTCGCTTCAACGCTAGGCGAAAGATTGGGCTTAGGTGTCATGTCTGACATAGCAGGATACCTTAAAAAGTTGTTAGTAAGAAGCGGAAGCCAGAGGAGCCGGAGCAACTTCTTTCGCTTCAGGCTCAGCGGCTACCGGCTGGGCCAATGTTTTGGCTTTCTGTTGGAAAGCAGCCAGCACATCCGGGTTTTTAGCCGAGAAAGACTGTTGCGAAGCGTACCAGTTCTGATAATCGTCAGGCTCATCTACAATCACTGTGGCTTTCATGGCGAAGTGGCTACCGCCACACAACTGATTGCAAGCTAGTTCGTAGTTAAACTTGGGGTTGCCCAGTTTGGCGCGCATCTCGTCAGTCGACAACGTAGGGGTAAACCAGAAGCGAGTCGGCATACCAGGCACGGCGTACATCTGTACGCGGAAGTTCGGCATATATACGGCGTGCAGCACGTCGCGCGAACGAATCTTAATTAGCACCGGCACGCCCTTGGGCACGTGGATTTCGTTAGTCGTGAAGTCATCGAGGGCCGACTTATCGCTCAGGTCAAAGCCCCACTCGTTCACTGCGTCAATCATGCGGTAGTTTATCACGCCCAATTTCATGTCGCGGCCTGGGTAGCGCACCAACCAGTTAAACTGTTTGCCCATTACCTCTACAACCACCGAATTCTTCGGAGCCGGACCAGTGATGCGCGTCCACGCTTTCCAACCAGCAAAAATCAGGGCGGCCATTACAATAGCCGGAATAATCGTCCAGATAACCTCGATTTTGTTGTTATGGGCGAAGAAGTATGCCCGACGGCCTTCTTTGTGCTGGTACTTATACGAGTAGCCAAACAACAATATCTGGGTGATAACAAAGGCCACACCAATTACCGCCATCGTCGTCCAGAACATGCGTTCCATTTGGTGGCCATGCACTGAGGCAATGGCCGGATTCATCTTGTCGAAGTTTTCAACAAAGGAATAAGCGAACCAAGCGCCACCGAATACAAGGAACACGATGAACAAAATAGCGTTAACGCTATTGCTCATACCTATATCACGGGTGAAAGTACCCGAGAAAATAGAAGTCAGAATCTGCAGGCGAAACAGCAGGCCGAACACGACCAACAGCAACACCAACACCAGCAAAATGGTCAGAGCAGTCATTGAGTTTTAATAGTAAGTACTGAGCAGTAAGTATTAAGAAATGTGCGAAAGCGCCGGCCGAAACCGACTACTTAATACTGTACACTAAAATCTAACCTTAGGTGGTGTGGTGAATACTTTCGTCCAAGAAGGGGTGATTCACAGGCACGAGCGAAGCCGAAGCTAAACGGCGCGTGAACAGAATCAGGAAGGCACCCAAGAAGATGGCGGCGATGCCAATTTCAATTAAGAACCCATTTTCGCCGCGCAAAGTTGCTGGCATGAACATTAAATAGAAGTCCGACCAGTGGCCTACCAAGATGGCAATGCAGACGATTTTCATGATAATCATCTGGCGCTTGGCATCACGAGTCATCAGGCCAAGGAAGGGGAATACGAAGTTGATGAGGATGTTGAAGTAGAACATACCAGTGTAACGGCCTTCGTAGCCGCCCAAGCGCTGGTTGAAGTACACAGCTTCTTCAGGCAGGTTGGCGTACCATATCAACATGAACTGCGCAAACCATACATAGGTCCAGAAGATGCTGAAGCCGAACATCAGCTTGCCCAAGTCATGAAGATGGTTGGTAGACAAAGCGCGCAGGTAGCCAGCTTGTTTCAAGAAGATGGCCGTGAGGGCGATGGCCGAGATGCCAGATACCCACCACGAAGCGAAAACGTACCAGCCGAACATCGTGCTGAACCAGTGCGTGTCAACCGACATTACCCAGTCCCAGGCCGACATTGACGACGTCACAGCGTACAACACGAGGAACAGTGCTGAGGCATTCACGCTCTTGTGGAACCAAACCGTACCGCCCAACTGGTCTTCGGCCAGCGACAGTTGACGCAGCTTATAGCTGAAGAAGGCCCAAATGGCGAGGTACACCACCATGCGAATCATGTAGAACGGCAGGTTGAGGAAACCGCTCTTGCCAGCAATGATTTCGTCGTAGCCGGGATTGGGCTTGCCGTTAATCATCTTATCCATGATGCCCTCATGGGTCCAGTGGAATATATCATGGCGGCCTACCAGAAAAACCACCAGCATAATCACCGCACCAGGAATAATCCAGGCGCTGAGAGCTTCCGCTATGCGCTTAATCATTACCGACCAACCGGCATAGGCTACGTAGTTGATAGCCATAAACACTGTGCCGATGGTCGAAACGCCGAGGAAGAACACATTGCTGTGCCACAGGCTGACGATGATGCGCTTCAGCAACACCGAGCTGCCTTCCTCGTGTCCGGCGCCATGACCGGCGGCTGCGTGGCCACCTGCTGCGTGCGCAGCAGCGGCGTGTTCTTCAGTTCCCCAGCCCATCACCTGAGCCAGAATGCCAAGAATGAGTACCAACACGCCGGCCGCGATGATGGCGAAAAAAGTTTTACGGGCGCCATCCGTAACAACGAGCTGTTCAGCCGTGGCGCTTTCGTGGTGCGTCAGAGTTGCCATAGGTTATTTGTTGCCGGGGATGTGGGTCACGCCAGAGCCGTTGGGCGCTACAGTGCCGCCTTGCCCAGGGGTTTCGGAGGCTTTATCTGCCTGCGCCTGGCCTACCGGACGCTGGTTGAGGTTGTCAGTCATTTCCGTCGAGTCGCTGGCCGTGCCTGCAGGGCCGCTAGCCACTAGCTTGCTCAGCGCATCCGGACCTTCACCACGCTGGAGCACACGCACATACATGGCGATTTTCCAACGTTCCTCCGGGTTCACGATGGAACCGTGGGGCATCATGCGGTTGCGGCCCCATTGGATGACGTGGTAAATGTGGCCGTCGTTCATCGTCTTATAAGCACCAGCCGAGTAGTTCGGCACACCTTTAAACTTAGCACCCACTGGACCTTGGCCGTCGCCAGCTTCACCGTGGCAGTGCGAGCAAATGCGCGTGTAGAGAACTTTTCCCTCTTCCAGGTTGGCTTTGGTATAGGGGAACGGGTTGCGTAGCACCCGTTCGGCAATGCCAACGCTGTCCTTCGGAATGTGGTCGTAGTAGCTCAGCTTGCCGCGCGGGATGGTGCCATTGGCGGGCGTACGCTCGTTGATGCCAAACGAATTGACGGTGTTAAAGCTGGTTTGGCGCAGAGGCTCGTACGGAATGGATTCGTACATCTCCGGGGCGTATTCCACGCCGGGGTCGTTTCCGTCGTGGGTGCAGGCCGTCGTGGCCAGCCCCAGGGATAGCAGCAGCGCCGAAACGCGCAGGCTTAGGTTCAGCGGATGCGTCATTAGTTATTAGTCATTTCTTTTTGGTTGACTTCCGAAGCGCCGTTGTCGCGCAACAGTTGAGTCAGCCGAGAAAACTGCGAGCCAGTTTCATCCAATTCGATGGCCATCACGAACTTATCGTCGGTGGCGCGCACGTCCATTACCGGCACTTTAAACCGCGGGTAAAGACCAGTAATCGTGAAGAAGGTAAGGGCCATGCCGTGACAGGTGAAGAATACCGTGAGCTCAAAGGCTACGGGCACGAAGGCCGGCAGGCTGATGTGGGGCTTGCCACCGATAATCATCGGCCAGTCGACACCCAGCATGTAAATCTGCATCCACAGTGCGAACGACAAACCCGTCAGGCCAAAAAAGAAGGCGGCGATGGGCAGGCGCGAGCGTTCGATGCCGAGGGCATCGTCGATGCCGTGCACCGGATAAGGCGAAAACACGTCGTAGATTTTCACTCCTGCCGCGCGCACGTTTTCAACGGCGTGCAGCAGCACATCTTCGTCGTCGAAGATGCCGAGGGCATATTGCTTAGTCATGCTGGTTGTGGGTTACAGGTGCCGAAGCCGGAGCCCCGTGGGTGGCCGGATGATGAGCGTGCGCAGCGTGGGCCTTGGGGTTGTAGGTGGGGCCGTTGTCGCCAGTGTACTTCAGGATGGTTTTCACTTCAGCCATGTTAATCACAGGGAAGAACTTGGCGAAGAGCAGGAACAAGGTGAAGAACAAGCCCAGCGTGCCGAGGTACAGGCCGATGTCGATGATAGAGGGCGAGAACATGGCCCAGCTCGACGGCAGGTAGTCGCGGTGCAGCGAGGTTACGATGATTACGAAGCGCTCGAACCACATCCCGATGTTCACGATGATGGACAGCACGAAGGTGAGGCCGATGCTGTAGCGCACGCGGCGCAGCCACACCAGCTGCGGCGTAATCACGTTGCAGGTCATCATCGACCAGTAGGCCCACCAGTAAGGACCGGTAGCACGGTTGATGAAGGCATAACCTTCAAACTCTACCTGCGAGTACCAGGCGATAAAGAACTCCGTGATGTAAGCCACACCCACGATGGAGCCGGTTACCATCATGATTTTGTTCATCAACGCGATGTGCTCCAGCGTGATGTAGTCTTCGAGGCGGAACACCACACGGGTAATCAGCATCAGTGTGAGTACCATGGCGAAGCCAGAGAAGATAGCACCTGCCACGAAGTAGGGCGGGAAGATGGTGGTGTGCCAACCTGGTACCACCGAGGTAGCAAAGTCCATCGACACAATGGTATGTACCGAGAGTACCAGCGGAGTCGAAACGCCGGCCAGAATCAGCGAAACGGTTTCGTAGCGCGACCAAGCTTTGGCCGAGCCTTTCCAGCCGAAGCTTAGCATGGAGTAGCTAAAGCGGGCGATGGGGCCCTTTGCGCGGTCACGAATAGAAGCGAAGTCGGGAATCAGACCGATGTACCAGAACACCAGCGACACAGTGAAGTAGGTCGAGATGGCGAATACGTCCCATAGCAGCGGCGAATTAAAGTTGGCCCACAGCGAACCGAACGTATTTTGCAGCGGGAATACCCAGAAAGCCAACCACGGGCGGCCCATGTGCAACACCGGGAACATGGCGGCGCAGATTACGGCGAAGATGGTCATAGCCTCGGCCGCGCGGTTGATGGAGCTCCGCCACTTCTGACGGAATAGCAGCAGTACCGCCGAAATCAGCGTACCGGCGTGGCCGATACCTACCCACCACACGAAGTTGGTGATGTCCCAGGCCCAGTTAACGGTTTTGTTCAGACCCCACTCGCCGATGCCGTACCACACGGTGCGGTACACCGAGTAGAAGAATACACCGAGGAAGAAGAGGGCCACGCTCAGGGCCGCCATCCAACGCAGGTTGGGTTTGGCCTCTACCTGATAGCAAATGTCCTGCGTGACGTCGTGTAACGTCTTACCGCCGGTTACGAGCGGCTCGCGTAAGGATGATACGTGCTGCATATATGGTAAGAATTAAGCGTTTTCTTTAGCGAAGAACTCCGACTCGGCGTTGCGAATCTTCGTCAGGTACGTCACGTTCGGCTGCACGTTGATGGAGTCGAGCGAGTGGAAGGCGCGTTCCCCGTCTTCACGGCTCAGCAGCTGGCTGATGCGGCTGTTGGGGTCCTTCATGTCACCAAATACGATGGCTTCGGTGGGGCAGGATTGGGCGCAGGCCGTCACAATCTCGCCGTCTTTCGGACGACGCTTTTGCTTCTTGGCTTCGAGCTTACCGAGCTGAATGCGCTGCACGCAGAACGAGCATTTCTCCATCACACCGCGGGCACGAACCGTTACGTCTGGGTTCAGCACCATACGACCGAGGTCGGTGAACATGTGGCCGTTCACAATTTCGAACTTCTCATTTGAGTAGTACGAAAACCAGTTGAAACGACGCACTTTATACGGGCAGTTGTTGGCGCAGTAGCGCGTGCCAATGCAACGGTTGTAAGTCATCTGGTTGAGACCTTCTGAACTGTGCGTGGTAGCGAGTACCGGGCACACCGTTTCGCAGGGAGCGTGGTTGCACTGCTGGCACATCATCGGCTGGTGAATCACCTGCGGGTTCTCCGAAGGGTCTTCCATAGCCGCGTAGGTATCCAGCTTGCCTTTGGTTTCGAACGAATCCTTGTGCGTGTCGGAGCTGTAGTAGCGGTCAATGCGCATCCAGTGCATCTCGCGGCGGTTAATTACCTGCTGCTTGCCTACTACGGCCACATTGTTCTCGGTCTGGCAACCAATCACGCACGAGCCGCAGCCGATGCACGAGTTGAGGTCGATGGCCATCCCCCAGTGGTGGTTGTTGTACTGGTAGTCCTGCCACAAGGAAACCTTGTTTGGAGCTTCCAGCCCATCAGGCGTAGCAATCTTTTCGTACTCGGTTACTTCCTTGGGGTTCTCTTTGTACTTAGCCAGCGTGTTTTCCTGCACCACCGGGCGGCGGTCCATCAACGTCTGGTGCGTCTGCGTCTGGGCGATGGGCGAAGTAGCGCCGGTCTTGGCCAGGGTCACCACGTTCATGTACTGAATACCGTTGCTGGTCATGGCCAGCGGAGCGGCGTTCTCCCCTACTTTATCACCAGCCTTACCGGCCAACGTGCGGCCGTAGCCGAGGGCAATGCTCACCGTGCCATTAGCCTGGCCGGGCTGAATCAGCACAGGCAGTTCGATGCTGCGGCCGTTGGCGGTTATTTTCAGTACATCGCCTTGCTCCCATTTGTTGGCATCAGCCACAGCCATGCTACGCGGCACAGCCACGTAGTTGCCCCAGGTTGCTTTCGAAACTGGGTCGGGCAATTCTTGAAGGAAGGGGTTGTTGGCATCACAGCCGGAAGTGCTCATGCCTACTTTCTCGTAGAGCGCAAGCTCAATTCCGTTCGGCTTCGGAGCGCCGCTGATTTGAGCGGCAGCAGCGGCCGGGCTCATGGCCGGCGTGATGGGGGCCGTGGCGGCGGGCAGGGCCGTACCCATCAATACGCCATCGTGCACTGCCTTATCCCAGGCAGCATCAGTTGGGGTGATGCCGCGCCAGTTAGCACGCAGGTATTTGTAGTAAGAAGTATTGTTGCCAGCCCATTTCAGCAAGCTTTCCTGCGCTTGACGCGTGGTGAAAAGTGGCGTAATTACGGGCTGAGCGAGACTGAGGTAGCCGGCTTTGGGCTCGAAGTCGTTCCACGACTCCAGCCAGTGGTTGTCGGGAGCAGCGTATTGGCAGAGGCTGCCGGTTTCGTCCAGACGGTCGTTGAGCGAGATGGTCAGCGGCACTTTAGCAATGCCTGCCTTCACCTTGTCGCCCAGCGGGTGGTTGAACACCGGGTTGGCGTTGTAGAAAATGACGGCGCCCACTGAGCCGCTGTTCATATCATTTACCAGCGCTGCCATGCGGGCATCGTCGCCCTGGCGCACGTTGCTGGCGGCGGTACCGATGGTGGTACCAGCGTTGCCCAGCGACTGGTTGATGGCGGTAACCAGCGTCTGTACGGCCGGGTCATTCGAGCCCGATACCACGAGGCCGGTGCGGCCAGCGGCTTTCAGTTCGGCAGCGGCCATGCCTAGTTTGGTTTTCGGGTCGGCGCCAGCACCGTTTACTACGGCATTGTACAGGGCCAGCGCGGTGGCACCCATTTCCGAGGGCTTCACCGGAACGCGCACATCGGCGTTGGTGCCAGTGAGCGACATATTGGTTTCGAACTGGAAGTGGCGCGACATCGTGCGCTTGCTCGAGTTCACCTTGCGGTTTACCACGTACTGCTTAGCGTACTCAACCGGCGAAATCCAGGTGCCGAGGAAGTCGGCACCGAGGCTCACAATCACCGTGGCTTGGCTAAAGTCGTAGCCGGGAACCACGCCACCGTTGGCTTGCAGCAGGGCGCTGGCCGACTGCGCATCGTACATCACGTGCGTGGTGTTAGGGTAGCGGCTGGCGAACTCGGCGATGGCCTTCTTCGTGCTGGGGCTGATAATGGTGGGCGACACGATGGCGATGCGGCCCGTGGTGCTGGCCAGCTTCGTGCGGATTTCCTGGTCTACCTGGCTCACCTCGGCCTTCTGGCCTTTGATAGCAAAGTGCTGCAGGCGGCCACCGTCGTAAAGGCTCAGCACAGCGGCTTGCGCGCGGGCCGACAAACCACCGCGGGTGATGGGCGACTCGGGGTTGCCTTCAAGCTTGATAGGACGACCTTCGCGCGACTTCACCAGTACGGAGTTGTAATCAGCCCCGGTGAAGTAAGTGGAAGCGTAGTAGTTGGCAATCGTCGGGTCAATCTCCTCGGGCTTGTTCAGGTAAGGAATGGCTTTGCGGACGGGCGTCTCGCACGAAGCCAAGGTGGCAGCAGCCACCCCAAAACCCATTAGTTTGAGGAAGTCACGACGGGGGGCCGACGTCGCATCTTTGCTTTCGTGGCTCTCCTTCACCGGCATGAACTCGGCGAACGCCGACTGCATGAACTCCGGGGTGTTGTCCAGTTCCTCAATTCCTTTCCAGTACTTCATTTGAAATGGTAATCAGTAATCAGTATTGGGTAGTCAGTAATCAGGGGCAGTAGTCTCAATACTGACTACCCAGTATTGACTACAATAGAATCAATTTATTAGTAGTGGCACTTCGAGCACTCGGTGCCGCCGTTCGACGACACAGTGAAGGGAGCACCGGCATTCTTGGTGTCGTGCAGCTTCACGAGGTTGTCGTAGTACTTGTTGTCCTTCGTGTTGAGGGGCATCTCGCGGTGGCAGTTGATGCACCAGCCCATGGTGAGAGCCGAGTACTGGTACACCACTTCCATGTTCTGGATGGGGCCGTGGCAGGTCTGGCACTGGAGGCCGGCCACCTGCGTGTGCTGCGAGTGGTTGAAGTAAGCCAAGTCGGGCAGGTTGTGCACGCGCACCCACTGGATGGGCTGCTTGCGCTCGATGGCGCGGTAGATTTTCTTGATTTCGGGCGACTCCGTCTTAATCTGCGAGTGGCAGTTCATGCAGATGTTGGCCGAAGGAATGTTGGCCGACTTGGCCTTGTACACCGACGTGTGGCAGTAGGCGCAGTTAATCTGGTGCTCGCCAGCGTGCAGCTTGTGCGAGAAAGCAATGGGCTGGGTAGGCTGGTAGCCCTGGGTCAGACCTACAGCCATCACGCTTTGCACACCTTCATAAAGTAAAACCAAGGCGAAAACGGCTCCTACAATGCCGCGCAGCACGGGCGAGCGGTACAGCTTGCCCCAGTCGAAGCGCTGCTCCAGAATCTCGATGTCGCGGCCGTCGAGGTCTTTGCGGCCACGTAGCACGTCTTTCATCAGGTTGCCAATGATAACCAGCGTCACCACCAGCACAATCAGCACCACCACGAGGACAATTAGCAGAATGTCCATGTACTTGCCAGCACCTGCTTCGGCACCAGTAGCATCAGCTTTGCCATCGGCTTGAGCAGCGTTACCAGCAGTTGCACCGCCGGTAGCAGCGGTAGCTGTGCCTTCCTGCGAAGTC
Organism: Hymenobacter monticola; assembly: GCF_022811645.1. Taxonomy (NCBI): domain Bacteria; kingdom Pseudomonadati; phylum Bacteroidota; class Cytophagia; order Cytophagales; family Hymenobacteraceae; genus Hymenobacter; species Hymenobacter monticola. The sequence continues at coordinate 5,514,799 of NZ_CP094534.1, forward strand.
ACATAAGCCAGAATCGAGGTAATCTCCTTGTCCGACAGGGCGAACGAGGGCATCTGCTGCTTGTTGAACTTGTTGAAAAGGGCTACAGCGTATTCGTCGCCGCTGGCTACTACTTTGCTCGAGTTCTTAATCCACGGAATCAGCCAGGAAACGGGGCGGCGCTTGGTGATACCGGCCAAGGCGGGGCCCACTACCTGCTCGTTGACAGCGTGGCACTGAGCGCAGTTGCCTTTGAAGAGGGCATCGCCGGCGGCAACAGCTGCGGCATCACCACCGCCTGCAGCGGGGGCCGTGGCCGTAGCCGGGGTAGCAGCAGCGGTGGCGCCGGGGGCAACCCCTTCTTTTTTCACGTCGGCAGCTTGGGCCGAAGCCTGCTGAACGCCGGCAAACGTGAGCACGAGGGCCAGCAACAGATGAGGTAACGAACGTAGTCGAAGGCTATTCATACGGGAAATAGACGGTAAAACGAAACGCTAGGGGCATTTCAAGGCCACAAATGTAGGTCAGGAATCGTAGGCGGCAAAAAGCACGAAGTCATTTTTGGCCCTAGCGCGAGCTCTTAAAGCTTATTTAGAATAATGCTAAATAGCGCACTGCCGCATCTTCCTGAAATGCTTGTGGATAGTTAAATCAGCGAGGCGCTATGCTCGCGATGATACTTTTTCTTCTGCCGGACGCTGTGTATGCTGGCTTAATGCCGAATGGAGACAACCTGCGCCCGTGCTGGGGACAATGTTGGCATACCTAATATATAGAAGGGTCGGAATAAGATGCGCCGATAGCAAATACCTCCAAGGCATACTTGGCAATGTAACGGAATGTCAGTACATTTGCACCCCAATTCATTTTTTCAATTCACAATTCACCACCATCGTAATGGAAGTTAGAAATTACGAGACGGTCTTCATTGTGACTCCCGTGCTGAACGAGAGCCAAGTGCAAGAAACGGTCGAGAAGTTCACCCAGGTGCTTAAGGAAAATAGCGCCGCCATTGTATCCACCGAAGCCTGGGGCCTGCGCAAGCTGGCGTACCCAATTCAAAAGAAGAGCACCGGCTACTACTTCTGCGTCACCTTCACGGGTGAAGGCAATGTAGTAGATACCCTGGAGCTGGCATTCCGCCGCGACGAGCGGGTTATCCGCTTCCTCACGACCGTGCTCGATAAGCACGCCGTGGAGTACAACAACCGCCGCCGCAACGGCGAAATGAACCAGCAGAAGGCGGCCAAAGAAACCGAAGCCGTAGCCCAATAACCTAGCAACGACATGGCATCTCCCGCATTCAACCGCAACAACGACCGGTCGGCTAACAATAAGCCCCAGGACAACCGCAAGAAATACTGCCGCTTCAAGAAAAACGGCATTAAATACGTGGACTACAAAGACCCGAACTTCCTGCTGAAGTTTGTGAACGAGCAGGGCCGCGTGCTGCCCCGCCGCCTCACCGGCACCAGCCTGAAATTCCAGCGCAAAGTGACCCAGGCTATCGCCAAAGCCCGTCACCTCGCCCTGATGCCGTACGTAGCCGACGCCCTGAAATAAATTTTGAATGTTGAGTGTTGAGTGTTGAAGGTTGAGCGTGGATTTTCCAACTCAACCTTCAACACTCAACACTCAGAATTTCTGCAAGACATGGAAATCATCCTCAAAGACGACGTTAAGGGCCTCGGGTACAAGAACGACATCGTGACCGTGAAATCGGGCTACGGTCGTAACTTCCTGCTGCCGCAGGGCCTGGCTATGCTGGCCGACAAAACCAACAAGAAAATCACGGCCGAGAACGTGCGTCAAGCCGCTCACAAAGCCGACAAAATCAAAGGTGACGCCCAAGCCATTGCCGACCAAATCGGTGAAACCGTGCTGGAAATTCCGGCCAAGGTGGGCGAGAGCGGCAAAATCTTTGGCCGCGTGACCACCCTGCAGCTCGCTGACGCTCTGAAAGCAAAGGGCGTGGACGTTGACCGCAAGCGTTTGTCGTTCGACCAGGAGCCTACGGCTGCTGGCGACTACACCGCTACCGCCAACCTGCACAAGGAAGTGAAGCACACGGTGAAATTCCGCGTGGTGGCTGAGTAGTTTCGGCCTGCACTTTGTTTGAAAAGCCCTGCCTGCCGGCAGGGCTTTTTTTATGCTGCCCCGGCGCTATATGGGCCGGCGGGCTATTTTTGCTTTGATGTTTAGAACTGAACTTTCTATTGCCCCGGCCACTGACCAGCTTGCGCGCACGGCGCGGGTTCTGACTATGGGCTCCTGCTTTGCCGACAGCATCGGCTCACGCCTGCTGACCAACAAGGTGGAGGCGCTGGTGAATCCGTTTGGCACCGTGTTTCAGCCCTTGGCAATGGCGCAGCTGTTGCGGGCCGCCGCGGGCGAAGACGTGGACTGGCAACAGCACCTGGTGGAAGCCCGCGGCCGCTGGCAGAGCTACGACATGCATGGCAGCATCGGGGCCGAGTCTCCGGTAGAACTGCTGCAGCACATACAGGAACTGGTGCGGCGTACCGGCGAGTTTGTGCGCAGTGCCGATGTGGTGCTGCTGACGCTGGGCACGGCCTGGGCCTACCGCTTGCGTGAAACCGGCGAGCTGGTGAACAATTGTCATAAGCAGCCCGCCGACCTGTTCGTGCGGGAGCTATTGACGCCAGATGAAATCATCAACGCGCTGGCCGAGACGCACGCCTATGTGCGCCGCATCAATCCAAAAGTGCGCTTTGTGCTGACGGTGAGCCCGGTGCGGCATTTAAAAGACACGCTTCCACTGAATGCGGTGAGCAAGTCGGTACTGCGGGTAGCCACGCACATTGTGAGCGACTTGCTGCCGGGCGTGGCTTATTTTCCGGCGTATGAGCTGCTGGTGGATGATTTGCGCGACTACCGCTTTTACGCGGCCGACATGCTGCATCCATCAGAAGTGGCTGAGGATTATATCTGGGAGAAATTTGCGCGCACGTATTTCGACGCCGAATTTGGCCGGTTCCGTAAGGAATGGGCTTCGGTGCGGCAGTCGCTGGGGCACCGGCCGTTGCACGAGGGCGCGCCCGAGCACCGGCAGTTTCTGGAAAGCACACTGCAAAAGCTGGAGCAACTGAGCCTGCGCCGCGTGGAGGTGAGCGACGAGTTGCAGACTGTGCGCACGCGGCTGGCAGCTTTGCCGGAGCCGCGTCAGCCAGAGCCGGAGGAGGAAATGGACGATGACGAAGAGCGGATTGATATCGGTGAGGGCTCGAAAGTTTCGGTAGTGAGGCGCAGCGACGGCGACGCAGCGGCCGTGGCCACAGCGGCCGATGCTGCATTGGCTGACGCGGCTCAGCCGGTCGACCCGGAAAACCGTCCGCGCTTGTCGCCGGAAGAGTTTCGAGCGCAACGGGCGCAGCGCCAGGGACGCCCGGAACGGGGACGGCGCGATGGCCGCGGCCGAAACCGGCAGGGGCAGCCTGCGGAAAATGAGCAGTTTCAAGCAGCCGAATTTGCCGCTGAGCCTGCTGATGCGCTGGCCATCATGCCAGAGGCCCGGGCAGAAGCTATGGCCGCCCTCGAGGTAGACCTGACGGAGCTTGCCACCGGCCCTGTGGCTGTGGATGCAATACCTGCGGCGGATGTTGTGGACAGCCCGGAGCCGTTAAAGAAAAAGAAACGGCGCTCCCGGGGCGGAGCCAAGCGCACGGCCCGCAAGCACGCGCTTCGCTTGGCGGCAGAGGCCGAAAATCAGGTGCTGAGCGGAGCCGCACCGGTTGAAAATTCTGCCGAGCCCGACAGCCCGGCCGCCGCCGCTGCTGACGCTGCCCAAGCGGACACGGCAAAAGAGGGGAAGAAGTCCAGCGTCATCGTTAAATCAGTGCCGGTGAAGCGCGGGGGCCGCGTGCCTCGGGTGCCATCGTTTGCGGCGCCACAGGAGGCCAGCGCCGAAACTTCGGCGTCGGTTGATGCAGAGCTGCTACTGCCGCTCTCTGCTTTGCCACCGGTGGAAGCGCCGGAAGTAGTGAGCGAGGCCGCCCCTACCCCATTGGAGCCCGCAGTACCGACACGGCGCAATAACCGCAATCGGAAGAAGAATGCGCCCCAAGGGGCTGGGGTTGTTTCGGTGCCATTAACGGAAACGGCCGACGTTGCGGCTGCTGAGGTTTCGGCTCCTGCTGCAGTTATTGGTACTGCCGAACAGCTTTTAGGCACGGAGGGCACGGCATCCGCCTCGGAAGCCAACGTTCCGGCTTTGGCCGAAGAATCGGCTTCGACAGAGGCGACTGATGCACCGAGTTCGAACGTGAGCCCCACGTCTGCCCGCCGTGCGCCACGCCGGGCCAAGGCCCGGGCCGTTAGCGGGGCACGGACGGAAAAGCCGGCCGTAGACACGCCCGTGGTGCCTGTGCCCGATGAATCGCGGGTGCGGACGCAGGTCGCGGCGGGCCGAATGACGGGCTCGTCGGCTTCTTTAGTGACGCCTGCGCCCCCGGTAGAGAAGCCAGCCACCACGGCCAAAGTCAAGCCGGCGAAGGCCATGCCCAAAGCGCCAGCAGCGAAGAAACCAGCGGCCTCAAAAGTCAAAGCAGCCCTCCTGGCCCCGCTGCCGGAGGTAGTGGCCGCAACCCTGGAAATGGCGCCAGCTCCGGCTGAGCTTGCTGCTCCAGAGACTAAGCCGGTGGCGAAAGCCCAGAAGGCGACCAAAGCTCCCGCAAAAGCTCCGGCCAAGCCCAAGGCCCCTAAAAAGGGGGCCGACGCCGAGAAACCGGCCGTCAAACCAAAAGCAGCCAAAAAGCCAAATAAATCCGCTGAATAGATTGCAAACCCGGCCTTCCTGGCCGGGTTTGTCGTTTTAAGCCTCCCCTACCCTTTCTGCTATGGCCCACGCTTCGCCCTTCACCAACCGCCTTGCCCAGGAAACCAGCCCCTATCTGCAACAGCACGCCCACAACCCCGTGGACTGGTATCCCTGGGGCCCGGAGGCGCTGAATCGGGCCAAAGTTGAGCAAAAGCCCATCCTAGTGAGCATCGGCTACGCGGCCTGCCATTGGTGCCACGTGATGGAGCGCGAATCCTTTGAAAATGATGCGGTGGCGGAAGTGATGAACCGGCATTTTGTGTGCATTAAGGTAGACCGCGAGGAGCGTCCTGACGTGGACCAGGTGTACATGGACGCCTTGCACGCCATGGGCCTGCAGGGCGGCTGGCCGTTGAACGTTTTTTTGACCTCGGAAGCCAAGCCATTTTACGGGGGCACGTATTTTCCGAAGGGCAACTGGCTGAAGCTGCTGGCCAACATCGGCGAGGCCTACGCCGGAGAACACCGTGCCGAACTGGAGCAGTCGGCCGAGCGGTTTATGGAAGTCATTGGCGCCAGCGAATTGCAGAAATACGGCGTCCAAAACCTGAACGCGGCGCAGGAAGCCGACTATTCGGCGTTGCAAGCCATTGGCGTGGCACCGAAAACCGGCCCGGCGGGCGTGTCGGGCGATGAATTTAAGCTGCTGGTGTATAACCTGAGCACGCAGTTTGACCGGGAGCGCGGCGGGATGAACCGAGCGCCGAAGTTTCCAATGCCCGGCATCTGGCGGTTTTTGCTGCGGGCCTACGCCATCAGTGGCAGCCCGGCGGTGTTGAACCAAGCGGTGCTGACGCTGCGCGAAATGGCCTGGGGCGGCATTTATGACCAAGTGCACGGCGGATTTGCCCGCTACTCGGTTGATGCAGAGTGGTTGGCGCCGCACTTTGAAAAGATGCTGTACGACAATGGGCAGTTGGTGAGCCTGTACAGCGAAGCCTTTCAACTCACGCAGGAAGAGCTGTTTCGGGAAGTGGTTTACGACACCATCGAGTTTGTCCGGCTGGAATTGACCAACGCCGAGGGTGGTTTTTACTCCTCGCTCGATGCCGATAGCGAGGGCGAGGAAGGTAAGTTTTACGTCTTCACTAAAGACGAGCTACGCGAGATACTGGGCGACGAGGAGCCGCTGTTTTCGGCTTACTACAACTGCACGGCGCTGGGCAACTGGGAGCACGGGCGCAACATCCTGCACCGCCGCCAGAGCGACGCCGACTTTGCCGCAGCGCACCAAATCACGCCGGGCATGGTGCCCGAGCTGGTGGCTGGCTGGAAGCAAAAAATTATGGCCGTGCGCGCCACGCGCGTGCGCCCCGGCCTCGACGACAAGGTGCTGACCAGCTGGAACGCCCTCATGCTGCAAGGGCTGACTGACGCTTACCGGGCCTTTGGCGAGCCCGAATTCCTGGTGATGGCCGAGCACAACGCGGCGTTTATTCAGAAGAATCTGCGCAACGGCGCGGGCCTGTTTCGCACTTGCAAAAACGGTCGGGCCAGCATCAGCGGCTTTCTGGAAGATTATGCGCTGGTCATTCAGGCCTACATCAGCCTCTACGAAGTCTCTTTCACGGAAAGTTGGCTGCGGGAGGCCGAGGCCCTGACCGAATACGTGCTGGCCAACTTCTTCGACCCCACCGAAACGCAATTCTTCTACACCAACCGCCAGGCCGAAGCCCTTATTGCCCGCAAGAAGGAATTGATGGATAACGTCATTCCCGGCTCCAACTCAGTGATGGCGCACAACCTGCGCCGCTTGGGCCGCCACCTCGAAAACCTACGCTACACCGACCTGGCAGCCAACATGCTGGCTCAGGTGCGGCATGTGGTGGTGAAACAAGGCCAGCATCTGGCCAACTGGGCCTCGCTCTACGCGGCGCTACTGCGGCCCGGCGCCGAAATTGCCATCATCGGCCCCGAAGCCGAAGACTTCCGCGAAGAGCTGAGTCGGCAATTTTTATTTGATGTGATACTGGCCGGCACCGAAACCCAGTCAGAACTTCCATTGCTCAAGCTGCTGAAAACTCCTGATAGAGGTCGCACAGCCATTCACATCTGCCGCAACCAAGCCTGCCTGGCGCCGGTGTACAGTGTGGCGGAAGCCCAAAAGCTGCTCGCTGATTTTTAGGCAGTTCACTGCAGTGCACAAAAAAAGAGCCGACCACCTGGCCGGCTCTTTTTTTGTGCACTGACTGTACTTATTCCAGTACCACCTTACGAGTTAGCACTTCCTCGCCTACTACCACACGTAGCGTGTAGAGGCCCGTGGCGAGGCCATGCGTGTTGAGCATCTGCTCGGTGGTGCCGTTGGGCAGGCTTTGCTTGTACACCACCTGGCCTAAGGCGTTGAGCAAGGTGGCTTGCATGGCCCCGTGCAGGCCGCTGAGGCGCATGGTGAGCTGGCCGGTGTTGCTGGGGTTGGGGAAAACCAGCAGGCTGCCCGACTCGGCATGCACCCGCGCCGCCGTTACGGTGGCTCCGGCAATGGTGAAGGCACCCGGCGTGTCGCTGTTGGCGTAGCCGCTCACGGCCACGTAGTAGCGTTGGCCCGCCGCAAGGCCGGTCAGGTTCACCGTACCCACAGTGGTATTGGCCGCGCCGCTGCTCTGGCAGCTCACCAGCGTGAACGGCCCGCTCGAACAGCTGGGCGCGGTGAATACCCGCACCATGCCCGCCGGCGCGCCCGTAATGGTGAGGCGCACCGCCGTAATGCCCGCAGCCGGCGTCATGCTGAACCAGACGTCGCCGGGCGTGGTAGCCGGCCCACACGTTGGCAGCCCGATACCCGGTTGAACGCTGGTAGTAGCGCCCACCGTGGTGCCCGATACCGGCTGCAAAGGACTGCCCGAGGCCGACAAGGTGAGCGTAGCAGCGCCGCAGGGGTCGTCGTTGGCGGGAGCAGGCGGCGCGGTCGTTGTCTGGAAGCAGAAAGGCCCGGCGAAGGCGCTGCTGCCGGACGGGGCCGGGCAGTTTTGCCGCACGTAGAAGCAGTACTGCGTGCTAACGGTGAGGCCGGTAATGGTCAACGTAGTGCCGGTAGCCGCCACAGTGGTGCCCGTGCCCTGCGTAAAGCCCTGCGGGCCGAACTCAACCGTATAGGTAGTGCCCGCAGCGGGCGTGCCGCCCGGTTGCCAGCTCAGTACCGCCGAATTGAGGCTGCCTGCACCCGTGCCCGCGGTGGGCACTGCGCACGGCGGCGCGGCGGTCGTGAAACACGTCGGTCCTACCGGGGTGCTGCTGCCGTTGCCGCCGGGGCAATTTTGCCGCACGTAGAAGCAGTAGGTGGTGCCGGGGCTCAAGGCCGTAAGCTGGACACTGGCGCTGGTGAGGCCGCCCAGGAACGTACCCGTGCCGGGCGTGAAGCCTTGCACGCCATATTCAAGGGTGTAAGTGGTGCCCGTGGCGGGCGTGCCGCCGGGCTGCCAGCTCACCTGGGCCGTAGTGGTGGTGACATTGCTCGAAGCAGGCGCCGTGGGCACGGCGCATACTGGCGCGGCCGTGGTAAAGCAGGTGGGACCTACCAGCGTGCTGCTGCCGTTGCCGCCGGGGCAGTTCTGTCGCACATAAAAGCAATAAGTCGTGGCCGGAATCAGTGCGGTAAGCTGCGTGCTGGCGGTAGTGAGGCCCGTTAGGGTGGTGCCGGTGCCGGGCGTAAAGCCCTGCACGCCGTATTCCACCGTGTAGGTGGTGCCGTTGGCAGGCGTGCCGCCGGGCTGCCAGTTCAGTTGCGCAGCATTGTTGGTGACGTTGGTTGATGCCAAAGCCGTCGGCGCAACGCAGACCGGCGGCGTAATGGCGCAGACAGCGTAGGTACCCACGGCGTTAACATTGAATGCCCACACGCGCACGTAGAGCACTTCGCCGGGCGTGCGGCCACTGATGGTGAGCAGCGACTTGAGCGCGCCGCCTTCATCGTCGCTGCAGCCCAACAGGCTCAAATTGCTGCAAGTACCTGAGTAAATGGCCATGCCCGTGTCGCCCACATCGGTACCCGTGCTGGGTATTACGGTGCGCACGGTAACGGTGCCCGTGGCTGGCACCGTCATCTGGAACCACACGTCACGGCTCTGGTTGTTGCCGGCACAGCCGGGCGCCGGGGCACCGGTGCTTGTGGTGGCGCTGGTGTTGTCGGTGGTGGTTTGGCTGGTGCAGGTGGTGCCCACGTTCACAGGCAAGGTCAGGGCGCCGGCGCAATTGTCGTTGGCGGGCGGCGGGGGCGGCGTGGAAAGGCACAGCGTGAAACTGGCTGCCGTGCCCGTAGGCGGCGTCAGGGCAGTGGAGTAAATCCGAATGAAATAGGTTTGGCCATTCGTCAGGCCGCCCACGGGCACGGGCTGGGTTCCATTGGCGAACACCGTGTTGCACAACAGGCTGGTGGATGCCGCGCAGGTGCCCGAGCGCACGTCATACGAGAGGGTGCCCTGTGTGGGGGTAAGCAGCAGGGTGTGGGCCGAACCGCTGGCCATAAAGCTGTACCACACATCGCCGGCGCTGCCCGAGCCCGCGCCACAGCCGGCGGTAGCCGGCAACGACTGCGAGGCATTTTCTACGGTGCCGCTCACGGGGGTGCCGCAACTGGTAGTCGTCGACACCGTGATGGGCACGGCGTTGGCGCACTCATCGTTGGCCGGCGGCGGCGGGCCGGGGCTGATGCACAGCGTAAAGGTGGCACCGATGGACGTGGGCTGCGCGGTACCGGCGGCGTATACGCGCAGGAAATAAGTTTGCCCGCTCGTCAGGTTGCCCACCAGCGTGCCTACCGTAACAGTTGCTAAGGTGGTGTAGCACGTTACACTGGCGCTGGCCGCACAGGTGCCGCTACGCACTTCCACAACGGTGGCAAAGCGGGAGTTTATGGTAATTAACTGAGAGCTGCCGCTGGCCACGAAGCTATACCACACGTCCTGCGCAATCGGCGTGTTGGCATTGCCGCAGCTGGCCGGGGCCAATGACTGCGACGCTGCTTCCACGGAGCCGGTCACCGGTGAGGCGCAGGAAGCCGTCACGGGCACCGCCACGGCGCCGGTGCATTCGTCGTTGGCGGGCGGCGTGGGCGCCGGGCTCACGCATAGCGTGAAGGTGGCATTGGCCGGCAGGGGCTGCGTGGTCCCGTTGGCGTAAATGCGGATGAAGTACTGCTGGTTGGCCGTCAGCCCGCCTACCACAGTACCGCTGGCGGCATTGGCAAACACACTGGTGCAGAGCAGGCTGGTGGAGCTGGTGCAGGTGCCCGAGCGGATGTCCATCACCGCGCCGAAGCGCGTGGTGAGGGTGATGAGCTGGGTAGGCGCACTGGCCACGAAGCTATACCACACATCGGCGGCTGTGGTCACGCCCGCGCCGCAGCTGGCGGTGGGCGGCAGGCTTTGCGTGGCACTGGCCACCGTGCCGTTTGTAGAGGTGGCGCAGCCCGCCACCACGGCCACGGCCACAGCGGTGCTGCACTCATCGTTCACCGAAGGCGGCGGGCCCGCGGTGATGCACAGCGTGAAGGCCGGATTAGTCAGCTGAAAGTTGGTGTTGGCGTAAAGCCGCAGGAAATAGGCCTGCCCGTTGGTAAGTCCCGTCGCAATCACCGTTTGCCCCGAGAAGAGGGTTGAGCAGAATACGCTGGTGGAATTGGCGCAGGTGCCCGTGCGCACATCCAGCACGGCGGTAAAGTTGCCGCTGAACGCCAGGGTCTGGGAAGTACCGTTGGCGATAAAACTGTACCAGACGTCGTTGACCGTGGCCGTGGGGATGCCGCAAGTGGCCGAGGCGGGCAAGGACTGCGAAGCCCCGTTCAGCGTGCCACTAACCGGCGTGGCGCAGCTGTTGGCAATAGGCACTACCACGGCGCCTGTGCACTCGTCGTTGGCCGGCGGCGTGGGGCCGGGGTTGATGCACAGCGTGAAGGCCGGGTTGGTGGGCGTGAAGGTTCCGTTCAGATACAGGCGCAGATAGTAGGTCTGCCCGCTGGTCAGGCCGCTCACCGTCAGGGCCTGTCCGTTGAAAGCCGTGCCGCAAAACACGCTGGCGGAGCTGGCGCAGGTACCCGAGCGCACATCAACAATCGGCGTAAAACCAGCCGTCACGGTCACAAGCTGCGTGGCGCCGCTGGCCACGAAGCTGTACCACACATCGTTGGCAGTGGTGCCACCGCCGCAGTTGGCGGTGGGCGGCAGCGACTGCGTAGCGCCCTGAATGGTACCGCTCACCGGCGTGGCGCAGGCCGCGGTAACCGGTACCGACACGGCCCCGGCGCAATCGTCGTTGGACAGGGGCGGCGGCGAGGTAGCGCACACGGCAATGTTGCCGCTGCGGTTGTTGTTCCACGACCACACCCGCACGTAGAGCACCTCGCCGGGCGTGCGCCCTGTGTAGGCCAGCAACGACTTGGTGCCGCCGCCTTCGTCGTCGCTGCAGCCCAGTTGGGTGAGACTGCCGCAAGTGCCTGAGTAAATGGACATGCCCGTATCGCCTACGTCAGTACCCGTGGTCGATATCACGGTGCGCACGGTGACGCTGCCGCTGGCCGGCACCGTCACCGAAAACCACAGGTCGCGGCCGTTGTAGTTGGCGCAGGTGGGCTGGGGCACCCCGGCACTGGACGTAGCCAGCGTATTGTCGGCGCTTACCTGGGTGGTGCAGGTGCTGGTGGCGCTCACCGGTACGCTGATGGCACCGGCGCAGTCGTCGTTGGCCGGCCCGGTGCTGCCCTGCCCGATGCACAGCGCAAACGTGCTGCTGATGCCGGTGGGCGGCGTGTTGGTGGCCGGGTAGATGCGCACAAGATACGTTTGCAGGGCCACCAAGCCGCCCACCGACACCGCCGCGGTGTTGTTGTTGGCAATGGTGGTGCAGTACACGCTGCTGCTGCTGGCACAGTTGCCGCTGCGCACGTCCAGAATGGCCGCAAAGCGCGGGGCCAGCGTTATTAAATGAATGGAACTGCTGGCCGTGAAGCTATACCACACATCGGTGGCCGTGGTGAGGCCCGCGCCGCAGGCCGCCGTGGGGGCCTGGCTTTGGGTAGCGCCCGCCACGGTGCCGTTCACGGGCGTGGTGCACACGCTGGAAGTGGTCAGGGCCACGGCCCCGCTACAGTCGTCGTTGGCTACTTGCGCCAGGGCCCGGCCGCCGCTTAACGCCAGCAGGAATGTCCACACCAAAGGGAGCCGTCGAAACAGCAAGCGTATCATTTGCTTCATAAAAGAGGGGAAAAGGGTGAAAAAAGCGGTGAAGGCAAGGGAGTACCCGTCAGACCAGCGACGCGACGAATGGGTTGCCCAAGCTATCTATTTTCGCGCAAAAATCCAGCCATAACTCAAATATTTAAAATCTTCTACTTTCAAGACCTAAGCTGGCTGTATTCTTTTGGCCGTGTGGGGCTAAGGTTGTAGGTAGCTCACTAGCGGCCAGCCTGCCCGGCGGCAAGCCAAAGCGGCGGGCAACTTATGCTCGGGCTTAAGGGTTGGGCTACGGAAAGGGGCGGCTTTATCTTTACTATTCGCCCCACTCCCGCTGCTGTTTTGAATCTCGCGCTTGATTTTATTTCCCCCGCCCCGGCCCCCTCGGCCGACCGGGTGACGCTGTTTGCCGACGTCATTTTGCCTCTGCCCCTGCCCCGGCTCTATACCTACCGGGTGCCGTATGAGCTGAACGACAACGTGGTGATTGGCGGGCGCGTCATCGTGCAGTTTGGGGCCAAAAAGACACTCAGCTGCATTGTGGCGGCCGTGCACGAACAGGCGCCCAAAGAATATCAGGCCAAGTACATTCTGGAATTCATCGACGACGCGCCCGTTGTCACGCAGCCACAGCTCAAGCTCTTTCGCTGGATGGCCGATTACTACCTCTGCACCATCGGTGAGGTGATAAACGCGGCTCTGCCCTCGGCTCTGAAGCTTAGCTCCGAGTCGCGCATTCAGCTGCACCCCGGCTTTTCGGCGGAGGAAAACGAGTACCCGCTCTCGGCGCAGGAGCAGCAGATAGTGGACGCGCTGGGTACCGTGGAAGAAGGCAAGGCGCTGACGTTCACCGAAGTGGGCGAGCTGCTGGGCATCACCTCCTTCCACAAGGTTATCAAGTCCTTGATGCACAAGGACGTCATCTTCCTTTTCGAGCACACGGCCGACAAGTACGCGCCCAAGGTGGTGAAGAAGGTGCGGCTGGCGCACCATTTCGTATCGGAAGCTTCCTTGGAGCAGCTGTTTATGCAGCTCAGCACCAAGCCCAAGCAGCTCGATGTGCTGATGAAGTACCTGCAGCTGGTGCCGGTGTACCAGAACGAGCACGCCAACCAAACCGGCCTGGAAAAGCCCTACCTCACCAGCAGCCCGCACCTCTCGGCCTCGGCCGTGAACACGCTCATTAAGAACGGCGTGCTGGAGCAGTTCGACCAGATTGTGTCGCGCTTCCCGATGGAGAATGAGGGCACCATCCAGATGCCGTTCACGCTGAGCGAATCGCAGACGGCGGCGCGTGACGAAATCATGGCCCACTTCGGGCAGAAGGACATCGTGCTGCTGCACGGCGTGACGGGCGCGGGCAAGACCGAAATCTACATCGACCTGATTCGCAACGCTATGGACAGCGGTGGGCAGGTGCTGTACCTGCTGCCCGAAATCGCCCTCACGGCCCAGATTGTGACGCGCCTCATGCGCGTGTTCGGCACCCGGCTGGGCGTGTACCACTCCAAATTCTCCGACAACGAGCGGGTGGAAGTATGGAATGGTGTGCTCTCGGGCCGCTTCCAGGTGGTAATTGGGGTGCGCTCGGCGGTGTTTCTGCCGTTCGACAACCTCTCGCTCATTATTGTGGACGAGGAGCACGAGTCGAGCTACAAGCAGTACGACCCCGCCCCGCGCTACAACGCCCGCGAGGTGGCCCTGATGATGGCCAACTTCCAGGGCGCCAAAACCCTGCTGGGCTCGGCCACGCCGGCTGTCGAAACCTATTATCAGGCCAAGCAGGGCCGCTACGGCTTAGTAACGCTCAGCAAGCGTTTCGGCGAGGCCGGTATGCCGGATATTGAGCTGGTGGACACGCGCAAGGCCCGCGAGCACAAAACCATGCACAATCATTTCACCGCCGATTTGCTGGGCGAAATCGAGCGCAAGCTGGGGGCCAAGGAGCAAGTCATTCTGTTTCAGAACCGGCGCGGCTACGCGCCCGTGGTGGCTTGCCAGGACTGCGGCTGGATTCCGAAATGCACCAACTGCGCCGTGAGCCTGAGCTACCACAAGCATAGCCACGAGCTGCGCTGCCACTACTGCGGCTACCACGATTCGATGGTGACCAAGTGCCCGGCCTGCGGCTCGCGAGCAGTGAAAACCCAGGGCTTCGGCACCGAGAAGATTGAGGACGACCTCAAAATCATGCTGCCCCAGGCCAACGTGCAGCGCATGGACCTGGACACCACCCGCGCCAAAAACAGCTACCAGCAAATCATTGCCGACTTCGAAAAGCAGGCCACCAACGTGCTGGTGGGCACCCAGATGGTGACCAAAGGCCTCGACTTTGCCAACGTGAGCCTCGTGGGCATCATCAACGCCGACAGCATCATCCACTACCCCGACTTCCGGGCGCACGAGCGGGCCTACCAGATGTTTGTGCAGGTGAGCGGCCGGGCCGGGCGCAAGGGCAAGAAAGGCAAGGTCATCATCCAGACGTCGGACCCCACGCAGGTGATTTTCGACAAGGTGATTCGCAACGATTACGTGGAGTTCTACAACTACGAAATCGTGCAGCGCCACGAGCACGGCTACCCGCCCTTCATGCGCGTCATCAAAATGACGGTGAAGCACATCGACCAGGACGTGGGCCAAGCCGCGGCCATTTTGCTGACGCAGGAACTGGTGGAACGGCTGGGCCAAGCGGCCGTGCTGGGGCCCGAGGCGCCCTATATCTTCCGCATCCGCAACTTCTTTTTACAGGAAATCACCATCAAGCTCGACCGCGCCCACACCGTGCTTAAGCACGCCAAGCAGCAGATTCTGGAGGCCATGGACGTGGTGCGCGACCAGAAAGAGTTCAAGCAGGCCCGCCTCGTGGCCGACGTGGACCCGATGTAATGCGCTTGGTTGCGCAATAAAAAAGCCCCACTCAGTTAATGAGCGGGGCTTTTTTGGTGGAGAGGGTGGGCTGGTTTATGCCTGGTCGAGCACCCAGAGGAGCAGGAAGAGCACGCCCACGATGAAGATGATGAGGCCCAGCACGCGGAACAACCCGGGCAACAGCGCAATCAGCGCGCCGATAACCATGAGGATGATGCCCAGGCGCAGGTTGCCGCTAACACCACCCTTAGCAGTGTCAGCCGTGTTCAGGTGCTGGCGGGCAGCAACTTTTTGCACCATTTTATCAACCTTTTTCGTCACCTTGTTCAGCGCCAAGCGCTGGATGCCGTTCAGCTTGCGGGCGGGCGCGGCATCGGTACTGGCCGTGGTGGAGGCGTTGATTTCCGCGGGCGTAGTGCTCGGCTGAGCCGCGGGCGCTGGCACAGTAGAGGTAGCATTGGCCGGCGCTGGCGCCGGTTGGGCAGCCACTACAGTAGCCTCCGAGATGGCAGCGGACGTCACGGGAGCCGCTACCGGTTCAGCCACGGGGGCAGCCACAGCCTCAGCTTTGGCGGGCACGGGCGTGGCGGCGCGCGTCACGCCGTGGTAGGAAGCGCCTTTGGGCAGCATGGCGTATTCGGCGCGGTTGCAGCTACCAAAGGTGAGGGCGCACAGGGCTACGGCCGCAGCTTTGGCGAAAGAGGGAAACAGGTTTTTCATAACCAAAAAAAGAGAATGGGTAAGCGGAATGCCCATACTACGGCGAAAGACGAAATCAGGTGACTCCCCGCACTCATTTTCCCGGTTTAATTAATTCTCATCTTTCTTTTCAACCGTGCGGCTAGATGGCGCTTCCGGGCTTGATAATTGCTGAACGTACCTCCGGGAAATGCTGTTGACTGCCTTGGATGTGCTTACTTGCGAACCGTATGAAGTATTGTTTTTCATCTTGGCAACGGGCTTTTAGTGCGGTGGGCACCAGCGGCAGCGCGGGCCTGCTGCTGTGGGGCTGCACGCAGCTGCCCGCCGAAACGCGGCCGTCGGCTTATGCCGCGCAGCGCCTGCAGGCCACCGTGCAAACTGATACCAGCGGCTACGAAACCGCCCCGCCCCGCGACCCCAACGGCATCGGCACCTATTACATGGGCCGCCAGATTGCCCACGTCATGGGCCACGAAGGCGCCAGCTGGCTGGAGCGCACCGGCCGCCGCCAAGAAGAAGGCACCGATTTGCTGGTGAAAGAGCTCAAGCTCAAACCCACCGACGTAGTGGCCGACATTGGCGCGGGCACGGGCTTCTTTTCCTTCCAGCTGGCCAAAAAAGTACCCAAAGGCGAAGTGCTGGCCGTTGACATTCAGCCCGAAATGATAACGTCGCTGCAAGCCAACAAGCGCACGCTGAAAGTCACCAATGTGCGCCCGGTGCTGGGCACCACCACCAACCCCGCCCTGCCCGCCGACAGCGTGGACCTGGTGCTCATCGTGGATGCTTACCACGAATTTGACCACCCGCGCGAAATGGGCCGCGCCATCCGGCGGGCGCTGAAGCCCGGAACCGGCCGCCTGGCGCTGGTGGAGTACCGGGCCGAGGACGCCAACGTGCCCATCAAGCGCATTCACAAGATGAGCGTGGAGCAGGCCCGCAAGGAAATGGCCGCCGTGGGCCTCGAATTCATCGAAACCGTGGAAACCCTGCCGCAGCAGCACCTGCTGCTATTTAGGAGAAAGTAGAACTTGTACCCCGAAGCTCCGCTTCGGCCCGCGCCTGCATCGTTCTGGCGGGCCGAAGCACAGCTTCGGGGTACAAGTTCTGTCCCGACCTTTGCGGGCTATGACGACCCCTGACCCGCGCCAGCTTTCCATCCACGACTTTACCTACCCGCTGCCGCCCGAGCGCATTGCGCCCGAGCCCCTCCCCGACCGCGCCGCCAGCCGCCTATTGTTAAGCCGTCACGGCCAGATTTCCGATAAGCATTTCCGCGACTTGCCCGGCGAGTTGCCGCCCGGCGCGCTGCTTGTTTTCAACGATACGCGGGTGGTGCGGGCGCGGCTGCTGGCCCGACGCCCCACCGGCGGACAAGTGGAGCTGTTTTGCCTGGAGCCGGTGGCGCCACACCGCAGCCTGGAGTTGGCCCTGCAGCAAACCGGCCACGCCACCTGGCGCTGCCTGGTGGGCAACGGCCGCCGCTGGAAAGAAGGCCCCGTGACGCTGGAATTCACCACCTCCGACGGGCAGACGGCCACCCTCACCGCCGTGCGCCAAACCCAGGAAGCCGGCACCGCCCTCATCGATTTCCGCTGGGAACCGGCCGGGCTGCCCTTTGCCGAGGTGTTGCGGGCTGCCGGCCACCTGCCCCTGCCGCCCTACATCGACCGGCCCGACACGGCCACCGACGCTGTGCGCTACCAAACCGTGTACGCGGCCACCGAGGGGGCCGTGGCTGCCCCCACCGCCGGCCTCCACTTCACCCCGGAAATATTGGCCGAGCTGCTGGAAAAAGGCTTCGAAATCGGCCACGTCACGCTGCACGTGGGCGCAGGCACCTTCCAGCCCGTGAAGGCCGAACGCATGGCCGAGCACCCCATGCACACCGAACCCATTCTGGTAACAGCCGCACTGCTGCGGCAGCTGCTGGCGCACCGCCCGCGCCCCGTCATTGCCGTGGGCACTACCAGCCTGCGCACGCTGGAAACCTTGTATTGGTTGGGGGTAGGGCTGCTGCAAAACCCGGCCGGCCAGGGCGAGTTGCTGGTTACGCAATGGCAACCTTACGAATGGGCCGAAACGGCCGCGGGCATCGGCGCCGAAGTGGCCTTGACGGCCCTGCTGCAACACCTGGAGCAACAGGGCACCGACACGCTGGAAGCCCGCACGCAGTTGCTCATCGCACCGGGCTATCGCTTCCGACTGATTGACGGGCTGATTACCAACTTTCATCAGCCCGAAAGCACCTTGCTGCTGCTGGTAGCCGCTTTGCTGGGCCCCGAATGGCGCCGGGTGTATGAGCACGCCTTGGCCAACGGCTACCGTTTTTTAAGCTATGGCGACAGCTCGCTGCTGCTGCCGTAGCGCCTGAAAGCCAAACTCAAACCACGGCTGTTGCGGGAGTAACTAATTGCGGCACGGCTCTTGTCAGAACCTTTGAAAACCGGGGCCGTACAACGCCCCACTTACCCTTAATTCAACTTCCGACCATGAAAAAAGTAACCTTGCTGCTCGCCCTCTGCGCCTTCGCAACCGCCAGCTTCGCCCAAACCACGCCGACCACCGAAGTAAAAACGCGTGACAATGGCACCACCAAAGTGGTAACCAAAACCGGCAAAACCAACGCCGGCCAAGCCCTCGACAATACCAAGGATGCCGCCGGCAACGTAGCCAAAAAAACCGGCAGCGCCATCAAGCGCGGCGCTAAGAAAACCGGCCACGCCGTGAAACGCGGTGCCAACAAAGTAAGCGGCAAAGCCGCCGAAGGCTCGGCCAAAATGGAAGCCAAAACCGAATAGTTTCGGCTAGCCCAAGCTCAAACTTTGGCATTTTCTAAAAGCCCCGGCCTGCACAGGCCGGGGCTTTTTCTGTTTTAGCAAGTAGGCCGCGTTAGGCCTGCTCTGGCTTCTCGCGCACCTCGTGGAGCACCCGCTCCACCACGCCCTGTCCAAACAGGCTGACGCCGGCATTGAAAACGGCGAGCGCAGCCGTGCCGGCCAGCACCCAGGTTTTGGTGGGCGCGCCTTTGTCTTTGAGGTGGCCGGCCCAGTGCACCAGGCAGGCACCAGCGCCAATGGTGACCAGGCCCAGCGGGGAAAACAAGAGCCATTTCGATTTGTGTGTCATGGGAAAGGAGGTGGTGAAAGGAGGGTTTGGTGATTAAGTGCCGCAGGTGGGAAGCAACTAGCGGGGCGTCTGCGCGTAACTTTCGGCTTTTAGCTTACGCACCGAAGGGGGCTGTGTTACGGCCCCTGCCCTTTCTTATGTCGCCCTACGAACAGCTGCTGCACCTCGCCTTCACCGCGCCCAACGATGTGCGCTACTACCTCACGCCCACGGCCCGGCAGGCTTACGACCAGCTGCGCACCGCTCCGCCGGCCCAGCTGCCTTTCCGCTTCGAGCAAGTGCGCCTGGGCCTGGCCATGAGCCTGCTCAAGCTGGTGAGCGAGCTGGGCGACCACGACGCCAGCCGCCAAGTGCTCGACGTGCTGCACCGCGCCCTGAACGAAGCCCGCTCGCCCGAGGACATCGACCGCATTGTAGGCCGCGAGGCAAAGCTCTTCGACCGCCTCTACGAGAACCTGTACGTGAACGAGGAAGGCGAGGAGCTGCTCAACCTCTTCGGGCGCACGCTCGATGCCGACGCGCCCGAGTTGCTGGAAGAAGTGGCGCAGGAAGGCGTGGACCTGGCCCGTACGCTCGATTTCGAGCGCGACGAGGACGAAGAATAAGGTTACTACAAAGCAAAGTAGGGCCCGATGCCGGGTGCGGGCTCGCCGGGGCGCAAACCAATTGGCCCCCGCCAGCTGTTGGCAGTGCGGCCGTTCGTGTAGTTTGCCTGCCGCAGATGCCTACCTTTACCGCGCCAGCCGGCCCGGTGCCGGCCCGCCGACCTGCTTCCCGTTTTCAATGCCCACCATTCATTACCTGACCACTGCCGACGCCGTTGCCACTGCGGCCGCGCATTTTGCCACCCTGCCACGCATCGGCATCGACCTGGAGTTTGACGACATGCGCCACCGCTACGGGCGGCACCTGGCGCTCATTCAGGTGTTTGACGGGCGCGAGGTGTACCTCATCGACCCGCTGCCGCTTACCGACATGGCCGCCGGGCTGGAGCCGCTCTTTGCCGTGCTGCGCAGCCCGGCCGTGGCCAAGGTGTTCCACTCCTGCAAGTCCGACATTTTGCTGCTCGACGAGTTGTTCGGCGTGCACTGCCGCAACATCGTGGACACCAGCGTGCAGTTCACCCTGCTCGCGGCCGAGGACAACAACATTTCGCTGGGCCGCCTCATTCAGGCCGAGCTGGGCTTTGAGGTAGACAAGGGCGAGCAGAAGTCGAACTGGCTGAAGCGCCCGCTCACCGAGGCCCAGAAGGAGTACGCCGCCAACGACGTGCTGTACCTGTTTGAACTCACCGACCGCCTAAGCGCGCGCTTGGAGGAGCTGGGCCGCGCCGACTGGGCCGCCCAGGAAAACCTGGCCCTCGAGGCCGTGCGCTACGGCCGCGACGACCCGCGCCCGTGGTCACGCAATGCGGCCAAATACAAAATATCGCCGCAGGAAATGCCCATTTTCCGGGAGCTGTACTTGCTGCGCGACGCCGTGGCCCGGCAGCTCGACCGCCCGCCCTACCACGTGCTCAGCAACGACAAGCTGGCCGAGCTCACGCGCAACCCCATCGAAACTTCCCTGCAGCTGCGCACCGCCAACGGCCTGCACCCCGAGCTGAAACGCGCGCCCTACGCCGAGCAGTTGCTGGCCATCGGCACCACCGACCTGGCCCCCGATGCCCCGCTGCCGGCCGACCAGCGCAAGTTTCCGTTCCGGCGGCGCCTGAGCGGCCCCGCCGCCACCCGCGCCGAAGCCCGCGAAACCCTGCTCAACGCCCTGAAAGGCCACCTCGCCGCCGACCACGGCAGCACCATGGCCAACATGGTGCTCAGCAACCGCCTTATTGCCGACATCATTGAGCTAGGCGCCGACACCGCCTTGCGGCCCTGGCAGCAGCAGCTGCTGCGCGAGTCGGCCGAGCGCCACGGCGAAAGCTATGAGCAGATTGCCGCACCGTTTCAGTCTTAATAGCAGCCAGCTTTGTTAATTTTGAGAACGTCATGCTGCGCGCAGCATGACGTTCTTTTTTCATTGAAATAGCCACTCCCCCTTTGCGTAAGGTCTTCCTCCCTTCTTTTCCCCCATCCCTTTCCTAATGCGGCGCGGCTGGCTCATTGGCGGCGCGTTGCTCCTCGCTCTGCTGTTGGCGGGCGCCTACGCGACGTGGCGGGTGCTGTACCGGCCCAATGTGCGGGCCTTTGTCGAAGGACCGGCCTACCTCTACATCCACACCGGTACCGGCTACGCCGCGGTGCTGGACTCGCTGCAAAAGCACGACCTGCTGCTGGAGCCCGGCACCTTTGAATGGGTGGCCGAAACCCGTGACTACCCGGCGCACGTGCAGCCCGGCCGCTACCGCCTCGACCCCGGCCTGGGCAACGCGGACCTGCTGCGCCGGCTGCTGGCGGGCCAGCAAGACACGGTGAAGTTTGAGTTGAACTCGTTTCATTACCTCGACCACCTGCCGCGGCAGGTAACGCGCCAGCTCGAAGCCGATTCCTTCAAGCTGGAGCTGCTGCTCGGCGACAACGCCGGCCTCCAGCGACGCTACGGCCTCGACACCTGCACCATTCGCACGATGTTCATCCCGGGCACCTACCGGCACTTGTGGAACACCAGCGCCCAAGGCTTCCTCGATTCGACAGCCGCCCGCTACCGCCGCTTCTGGACGGCGCAGCGCCGGGCCCGGGCCGACTCCTTGAAACTGAGCCGCACCCAGGTGAGCGTGCTGGCCAGCATTGTGCAGCGCGAAACCGCCCAGCCCACCGACAAGCCCCTCATTGCCGCCGTATACCTCAACCGCCTGCGCAACGGTCAGCCCCTGCAGGCCGACCCCACCCTGCTGTGGCCCCTGCACGGCCTGGGCACCCGCAAGCGCGTGCTGAACGTGGACAAAAAAGTAGATTCGCCCTACAACACCTACCGCCATAAGGGCCTGCCGCCCGGCCCCATCACCACGCCCCGCCCGTCGAGCCTGGACGCGGTGCTGAAACCGGCCCACAACAAAAACCTGTTTTTCTGCGCCCGGCCCGACGGCAGCGGCTTCTCCAATTTTGCCGAAACCTATGCCCAGCACTTGCGCAACGCCCGCCGCTACCAGCGCCGGCTCGATAGCCTGGGCGTGAAGCGTTGAAGAGGAACCGTAATTATTTCATAACCGGCAAATAAGGCCTGTGGGCCTACGCTCAGGCGCTTTGGGAATTTTATGGGCACCGAAACGGTGGGCTGCTAGCGCCGGGCTGCGTACTTTTGTGGTCCCAATTTTCCGTCAAACCGTCCGTATGCGTGCACGTCTTCTTTTTTTGCTTCCTCTCTTCTCGGGCCTGACGGCAATGGCCAGTGGCTTCGACTCCGGCCCCCAGGGCGCCCGGGTGCTGGGCCTGGGCGGCGCCAGCACGGCCTACATCGGCAGCATTGCCGGCCTGAGCGTGAACCCCGGCCTGCTGGGGCAGTGGGGCGACTCGCTCACCCGCCTCAGCTTTGGTGGCTTTGGTCAAATTCGGCGCTCCTCTTTTGTGGGCCAGGATACCTACCGGCGTACCGACCAAGACCTAACCCTGCTGCCCGGCGGCTATTTCTACGCCACCCGGGCCGTGAGCAAGCGCGTGAGCCTGGGCCTGGCCCTTACCTCGCCCTACGGCTACCACACCAAGTGGCCCGACACTTGGGAAGGCCGCTCCGTGATTCAGGAAAGCCGGCTCAACACTTACTTCGCCCAGCCCACCGTGGGCTTTAAGCTAAACGACAACTTCAGCGCCGGTGTGGGCTTTGTGTACGCCTACGGCAAGTACAGCCAGCGCCGCGCCCTCGGCCAGTACGACGACGCCAATGCCAGCTACAGCCTGAGCAGCAGCGGCTCGGGCTACGGCGTGAACGTGGGCCTCTACGGCCGCTCCGGCGACAACCTGGCCTTCGGCATCAGCTACCGCAGCGGCGTGCGGCTGAAAATGAACAACGGCACCCTCAACACCAGCGGGGTGCCCGCTCGCGACGCGGCGCTGTACCCCGCCTCGGCCGACTTCAAAACCCAGATTAACCTGCCCAGTACGCTGTCGGTGGGCCTGGCCGACCGCATCACCAAGAACCTGCTGCTCACCTTCGACTTCACCCTCAGCGGCTGGAGCAGCCTCGATTCGCTGAAGCTCGACGTGGCCGCCAGCGGCGGGGCCCCGGCCCGGCGCCTCAACACGGCCCGCCGCTACGAAGACGCCCTGGCCTTCCGCGTGGGCGCCGAGTACCAGGCCAGCCCCAAGCTCACGCTGCTCGGCGGCCTGAACTACGACGAGTCGCCAATTCGTGATGAGTACATCAACCCTGAATTCATCGACGCCAACCGCCTCGGGGCCTCGGCCGGGCTGAGCTACCAGCTCACGCCGCGCTTCGCGCTGGAAGCCGCCTACGCCTTCAGCTACGGCCAGCAGCGCCTGGCCCGCGCCAACCCCCTGAATTTCACAGTATCGAATGTGGGCGGCGCCTACCGCACGGCCACCAACACGGCTTCCATCGGCCTAGCGGTGGCCTTCTAGGTAGCAAGTAACAGGTAGTAAGTAATAAGTAGCACGTAGTAAGACAACTGACCGTTTTTCTGCAGTCTCCAATCTTGCTACTTACTACTTGATTCTTATTACTGCTTTCAACTTCTCTTGCCGATTTCGTTTTTTGCGATGAAGAATTTTTGCCTGAATTCGTGGAGCCGTGCGGGCTTGGCCGCCGCTACTGCTCTGGTGCTGAATGCCTGTGCTCCGGGCCAGGACGCGCCTTCGCCCACGGTGGCTTCCCTCAACGTGAGCCGCTACCTGGCCGTGGGCGACAGCTACACCGCCGGGCTGAGCGCCGGCGGCCTCACGCTGGCCAGCCAGCAATACTCCTACCCCAACCTGCTGGCCCAGCAGCTCCGGGGCGCCCAACCCAATGCCACCTTCAGCCAGCCGCTGCTGGCGGCCGGGGCCGGCACGGGCTACTTCGATTTGGCGGGCTACACGGCGCAGGGCTTCCCGCGCACGCGCCGCGTGCCGGGGCCAGCCGTGCGGCGCCTCGTCATCAATCCGGCGGCCTGTGGCGGCGCCGACACCGTGCGCCTGCTCACCCGCACCGATGCCCCCGGCACCCTGCCCCAGAACCTGGGCGTGGCCGGCCTGCGCCTGACCCAGGCGCAGGTTACCAACCTGGGCAACGAATCCAATGCTACGCCTACGGGCGCTTTCAACCCCTACTTCGAGCGCATTCTGCCAGCCGCTAATCCCCGCAGCTATTTGCAGGTGGTGACGGAGGCTGCCGCTTCGGCCACGTTCTTCACGTATTTCCTGGGCCTCGACGACCTGATGCCCTACGTGCGCAGCGGTGGCCAGTGCGGCACGGCGCCCGGCACGTCGCTCTCCAATCAATTGCGTACCAACGCCCAAGCGGTGCTGGGCGTGCTCACGGCCGGCGGCCGACCGGGCATCATCGCCAGCCTGCCCGAGCTGAATACGCTGCCGCTGTTGCGCCTCGGCCGCGGCTTCACCCTGCAAAAACGCTTGCAGGACAGCTACGGCGACAACGCCCTGCTGTACATCGAAGACCCCTTCGGCAGCGGCGTGGGCCAAGCCATTACCAACGACGACTACGTGCTGGCCACCACGCTGCCGCGCATTGGCCAGTTCACGTCCGTGGTGGTAGGCGGCACTACCCTGATGCTGCCCTACGGCCGCGATGTGCGCAACCCACTGCGCGACGCCGACGTGATGGACTACGACGAAATGAACCGCGTGACCGGGGCGGTGAGCAGCTACAACAATGAATTGAACCGCTTGGCCCGCGACGTGTACAAAATGCCGGCCCTGAACACCAGCGCCTTGCCCTACCTGCTGGATACAAGCGGCGTGATGCCCGGCTACGCCAGCGAAGCGCTTTCGGTGAGTGGCGTGCAATACTCGGCCGAGCCGGTGCGCGGAAACTTCTTCTCGCTGGACTACTACACCCTCACGCCCCGGGGCAATGCCTTGCTGGCCAATGCCTTCATCGCAGCCCTCAACCAAGCCTATAAAACCAAAATTCCGGCCATCGACGCCAACGCACTGCCTTCCGTGGCCCAGTAGTTCGGGTCGCATCCAGAAACCGGGAGCCTCCTAGCGCAGCCGGTAGAGCCGTAAGGGCAGCGAGTCGGCTGCCGCGGTTCTACCGGCTGCCAGCGTTTCGGCGTAGCCATGGCCGGTATATTCGGAGTGCTCCAGGAACAGCAGCGGCTGTTGCAGCTGCGGCGCAGGCCAGGCCGCCACGGGTGCTTGCCGGCGCAGGGAGTCGAAGCGGGCCACACCGGCCACGCGCCAGTAGCCGTCGAGCAGCACGTAGTCGTAGCCCTTCCGGCGCAGCCCGGGTAGCACCTGCTCGTCATTGATGAC
Source organism: Hymenobacter monticola (assembly GCF_022811645.1). Taxonomy (NCBI): domain Bacteria; kingdom Pseudomonadati; phylum Bacteroidota; class Cytophagia; order Cytophagales; family Hymenobacteraceae; genus Hymenobacter; species Hymenobacter monticola. The sequence continues at coordinate 5,539,848 of NZ_CP094534.1, forward strand.
GGTTAAGTGCTCGTTCTCATTTAAATACGGGGCCAGACCCAGCCCTACGGTACTGGCCACCTGGTGGGCGCTGTGCTGCCGCAGCCACGCCGCCACCTGCGCATAGGGCGTAGGCAACGGCTTGTAGAGGGTTTGCTGAATGCGATACAGGTTCAGCCCCACCGCCGCCGCCAACAGGCCCAGCAGCACCGCCCCTGGCAGCACCCGCCGCCCCGCCAGCACGGCTAGGGCCGATAACGGCAAGTAGGCAAACAACAGCCCGCGCGGGGCTTTCAGCAGCAGCGACATGCCCGCCAGCAGGCACACGGCCCAAAAAAACAGGTAGGGCAGCAGCGGCCACGGGCCGTTGGCGGGGCGCCATTTGTCGCGCCACAGCCGCCACACCAGCCACCCCGCCAGCCCCAGGCCCAGCAGCAGTAGCGGCGACTCAAACTCGGCTAGGTAGCGTAGGTAATAACCAAAATCGGGTTTGAGGGTGGCCTGGCGCCCGGCGGCATTGGCCGAGGCGGGCACCACGGTGCGCGCGTAAAATGCTAGCCATCGATACCACGGCAGCCCAGCGGCCACCCCAATGGCACCAAACAACACGTAGGGAGCGGCCAGCACCGCCAGCACGCGCCCCCACACATGGCGCTGCCTCCACAAGCCATCGGCCCGCAGCACTTCCAGCACCAGCAAAATGGGCAGCGCAAACAGAAACTTGTAGCTAAAGCTCAGCCCCAGCGCCAGCCAGATGGCCACGCGCACCAGAGCCGCCGCACTGGGCCGCGCCAGCCGGGCGTAGTGGCTTTGCAGCAGCCCCGCGCACAGCAGCAGGCTGATGGAGTTAGGGGTGAAATCGCGCCCGGCAAAAGTGAGCAGCAGGCTGCTGCCGCCCAGCAGCGTCAGGCCAGCCGCTTCGGGGCCAGTCAGGCGGGCCGTGCGGCTGACCCAGGCCGCAAAGAAGCCCAGGCCGGCCACGCCCAGCAGCGCGTTGATGGTTTGGAACACCAAAAAGCTGCGCATGAAAAGCGCCACCAGTGCATAGGAGAGCAAAAATGCCGGGCAGCCGGGTACAAACAGCCGCGTGAAATCGCCGTGCGCCAGGGACTGCACCGCTTGCCAGTTGCGCACCGAGTCGTAGTCGGGCGCGCCGGCTTCGGGCAGGCGCCAGAGGCGGAGCACGGCCACTGCGAGCAAGGCCGCCAGCAGCCACAGGCGGCGGCTTGGCGGGCTGTGTTCGTTATTTGTGGCGGCGGTGGGAGACATAACCGGGGGAAGCGCGGGCGCGAAGGTCGGCACCTCCCGGCGAACATCCCTCCCCTGCCCCGCCTCCCCATGAACATTCTGCTGGTAGAAGACGACCCTCGCCTTGCGGCCCTCATCCGCCGGGGTCTGGAAGAAGAGCAACTGACCGTGCAGGTAGCGTCCGACGGCCAAACGGGCCAGGAGCTGGCCCTCACGCAGCCCTTCGACCTCATCATTCTCGACGTGCTCCTGCCCCAGCGCAGCGGCCTGGAGGTGTTGGCCGCCATTCGCCAGCAAAACCCGGAGGTACCCGTGCTCATGCTCACGGCCCTCAGCACCACCACCGACAAGCTCAACGGCTTCGGCGGCGGGGCCGACGACTACCTCGTGAAGCCCTTCGACTTTGCTGAGCTGGTGGCCCGGGTGCGAGCCCTCATGCGCCGCGGCAACCCTAACCCAAAGGGCTCGCGCCTCACCTTTGCCGACGTGGTGCTCGACATCCCGAGCCGCACCGTGACGCGGGCCGGGCAGGTGCTGCGCCTCACCACCCGCGAATTCAACCTACTGGAACTGCTGATGCGCCACCCCGGCCGCGTGCTCAGCCGCAGCCAGATTGCCGAGCACGGCTGGGACGAAGCCTTCGATGCTGGCAGCAATGTCATCGACGTGTACGTGAGCTACTTGCGCAAAAAAGTAGACCACGGCTTCGCCACCAAGCTCATTCATACGGTGACGGGCACGGGCTACGTGCTGCGGCAGGAGTAATGGGTTATTGTGAAGTTTTTCTCAACGTTTGTTATCCTGAGCACAGCGAAGGACCTTCTCACCACTGAACAGTTTGCAGTGAACTAAGCGGCGCAACCGTGAGAAGGTTCTTCGCTGTGCTCAGGATGACAAACTTCAAAAGTTTCCCCCCGCCCATGACCATTCGTAATCGCCTCATCTGGTTGTTTGTGGGACTGGTGGCGTTCATTCTGCTGGTGGTGCTGGGCACGGCTTTCCTCCTGCAGCACGACTACAGCCAGCGCGAGTTTCGGCAGCGCCTGCGCGACCGGGCCGAGGTGGCGGCCTACATTTTCTTGGAAAAAGACGAACTGCGCAGCTCCGTTTTTCAGGAATTTCAGAAGCGCTACCAGCGCACGCTCACCGAGGAAATCATTCAGATTTATGATGTGAAGGGCGAGGTGCACTTCGTGCGCCAAGACGCTCGCCTCGAGGTGCCACCGGCGGTGCTGGCGCGCATTGTGGCCGGGCACGAAGAGTATTTCACCGACGGTTCGCGGCAGGCTGTGGGCATTTTCTACCGCGACAACCAAGGCTCGTTTGTGGTGGTGGCGGGCGCCGAAAACCTGTATGGGCAGGCCCGACTCCGCTACTTAGCCACCATTCTGGTTTCGCTGTTTGTGCTGAACTTGCTGCTGATTTACGTGGTGGGGCGCGTGTTTGCAGAGCGGGCGCTGGCCCCCATTGCCGCCATGAACAACCAGATGGAGCGCATTACCGCTCACGACCTGCACCTGCGCGTGGCCGAAGGCATGCCCGTTCGGCAGCAGGACGAGCTGGCGCGCCTGGCCCACACCTTCAACCGCCTGCTCGACCGCCTCGAAGGAAGCTTTGAGGCCCAGCGCTCCTTTGTGCGCTACGCCTCGCACGAGCTGCGCACGCCGCTGGCGGCCAGCATTGGCGAGGCGCAGCTGGCTCTGGCCCGCGAGCGAGAGCCCGCCGCCTACCGGGCCGCCCTGCGCAACCTGCTCACCGACCTCACCCAACTCAACGCCTTGCTCAACCACCTGCTGGAGCTGGCCCAAGCCGACGTGCAGTTGCCCGAGCACGACGCCTGCATTCGCGTCGACGAGCTGCTGGCTGAGGCCTGCGCAGCCGTGGAGCCCGGCCAGCGCCTCCGCCTGCAGGTGCACACCGGCCACCTGCCCGCCGAGCCCGAGCAGCTGGAGCTCACCGGCAACCGGGCCCTGCTGGTGCGCGCCCTCAGCAACCTGCTGGAAAACGCGCTGAAGTACTCGGCGCCCCAACCAGTGCAGGTGGCGCTGGCCTACGCGCCGGGCGAGGTGCAGCTGCGCATCCGCGACGAGGGCATAGGCATTGCCCCGGCCGACCTGCCGCAGGTGTTTCAGCCATTTTACCGAGCGGCCAATGCGCGGCCCGTGGCCGGGCATGGCGTGGGTCTGGCGCTGGCCCGCAAAATTATTGAGCAGCACGGCGGGCAGCTGCAGCTGCGTTCCGAGCTGGGGCGGGGCACCACCGCGCTGGTGCAACTGCCCACGGCCTAAGCAGCTGTCTGAACGACGTCGGGTGGGGTCGTACGCGCCCAGCCGCTACATCGATTTCGTCCACCGACGGGCGGGGACAAGCCCCGCCCCTACACAGCTCAAAAGTCAAAAAAACGTGCACATTTAAGTTTTTCTAATCAGATTCTAATACCTCGCCAGTAGTCTTGCGGCTGTCATCAACGCCGCAACACTATGAGAAAGCCTAATCTACTGCCGGGGTTTGCCCGGCACCCAAGCCTGCAAAATGCGGGCTGGCGCGGGCTGCTACTAGGCGCTTTGGCCTTGGGCGCCTGCTCCTCGCCGCAATCCGAAGCGGCCGAAGAAATCACCCCGGCCCTGCCGGTATCGCAACGCCAGGGGGCTGCACCGGCTACTGACCTAGCCACCCCGGTGGAGCTGGTGCTCAGCGGCGAGATAGCCGCCGACGCCGACCATACGGCCCGCGTGTTTCCGCGCGTGGGCGGCGAAGTACTGCGCATGGGCGTGGACCTGGGCGACGAAGTACGCCAGGGCCAGGTGCTGGCCGTGCTGAAAAGCAGCGAAATAGCCGACTTCCAGAACCAGCACACCACCGCCCGGGCCGACCTGGCCGTGGCCACCAAGAACCTGGCCGTAACCGAGGAGCTGCACCAGGCCGGCCTCAGCGCCGGCCAGGACGTGTACAAAGCCCGCAAGGAAATGGAGCGCGCCGCCAGCACGGCCGCCAACAGCCGGCAGCAGTTGCGCACCTACGGCGTGGCCCCCGGTGCCACCTATAGCCTTAAGGCGCCATTGGGAGGCTTCATTATTGAGAAGAAGCTTAGCGCAGGCATGCGCTTCAACGCCTCCGACATGGACGCGGCCTTCACCGTGGCCAACCTTGACCAGGTGTGGGTGCTGGCCAACGTGTTCGAGTCGGACCTGAGCCGGGTGCACGAGGACCAAGCCGTCGAAATCACCACCCTGAGCTACCCCGACGCCCCGCTGCGGGCCCGCATTGACCGGGTGTACCACGTGCTCGACCACGAAAGCAAGGTCATGAAAGTGCGCTGCGTGCTGGCCAACCCCGGCCACCGGCTCAAGCCCGGTATGCACGCCCAGGTGCGAGTGCTGCCCGAGGCCACCACGGTGGCCGCCGCAGCGGCCCTGTAGCCCTATCTGTCAACCAAACCCTTTTGCAATGGAAGTCCTTCTAGTTGAAGCAGACTTGCGGCCGCGGCAGCAGCTGCACCGTTTTCTGCAACGCGCCCAATACCGAGTCGACGTGGCCACTACCCTGGCCGAAGCCACCGCCTGCCTCGACCGCCGCCCCTACGATTTTGTGCTGCTGGCCGAGGACCTGCCTGATGGCGACGGAATGAACCTCATCCGCTTGGCCACCCGCCACGAAGCCCACCCTACGTCGTGCATCGTTTTCACGGCCACGCCCGACGTGGAGCCCCGCTTGCGCGGCTTCGCCCTGGGCGCCGACGAATGCCTGGCCAAGCCCGTTTCGGTGGCCGAGCTGGAGCGCCGCATGCGCGTCATCATCAGGCAGCGGGTGGGGCGGAAACGGCCCGCCATTCACTTCGGTCCCGGCTTTGTGCTCGATTTGGCCGCCCGCCGGCTGTGCCATGATGGGCGGAATGTGCACCTCAGCCGCATGCAGTTCGACGTGCTGCACCACTTGCTTTCGCACCGCGGGCAGGTGCTCACGCGCGAGCAGCTGGGCGCCCACATCAGCCGCCGCTCGGCAGCGGCGCTGGAATCGTCGAACTTCATCGACGTGCACATCATGAACGTGCGCCGCGCGCTGGCCCCGTATGCGCCCACCGATTTCCTGGAAACCGTGAACGGCGTGGGCTACCGGGCGGCTTAGCCCGGTTTCGAAATGCGCCAAACGGACCGTGGGCGCCGTAGCTTCGCGGGCAATTGCCCCCATTGGCTATTCACGTCCACCCTTATGCGTCTCGTTATTCAGCGCGTCCGCAGCGCCCAGGTCACCGTCGATGCCCAGGTTACCGGCCAGATTGGGCCGGGCCTGCTGGTGCTGGCCGGCTTCGCCCCCACCGATACCACTGCGGCCCTCGCCTGGATGTGCCGCAAGCTGGTGCAGCTGCGCATTTTCGGCGATGAAAACGGGCAAATGAATCGTAGCGTGCAGGACGTGGGCGGGCAGGTGCTGGTGGTGAGCCAGTTCACACTGCTGGCCGATGCGCGCAAGGGCAACCGCCCCAGCTACATCGGGGCCGCCCCGCCGCCCATTGCCGAGCCGCTGTATGAGCAGTTTGTGGGCATGGTGGCCGCCGAATTGGGCCAGCCCGTGCCCACCGGCATCTTCGGGGCCGACATGCAGGTCAGTCTGGTCAACGATGGTCCGGTGACCATTGTGCTCGACTCGCCGGCTTAATCCACCACATGAACCCCCTTCTCATGACCATCGAAGAAGCCCAGCAAACCGTTGACAACTGGATAAAGACCACCGGCGTACGCTATTTCAATGAGCTCACCAACATGGCCATGCTCACCGAGGAGGTGGGCGAAGTAGCCCGCATCATCGCCCGGCAGTACGGCGAGCAGTCGTTTAAGGACTCCGACAAAGGCAAAGACCTCGGCGACGAGCTGGCCGACGTGCTGTTCGTCCTCATCTGCCTGGCCAACCAAACCGGCGTGGACCTCACCGAGGCCCTGGCCCGCAACCTAGCCAAGAAAACCCAGCGCGACAGCCAGCGCCACCACGACAACGAAAAGCTGAGGTAACCAAAGCCTGTCATTGCGAGCGCAGCAAAGCAATCCGTTCTGTTCTCAGCAACCAGCCTTCAAATGTGGTTAATTCTTACTAGAAAGCCCCGGCGCCATTGCGGTACCGGGGCTTTCTAGTAAAAGAGCGTGTCTGGTTCTAACAGGACGGATTGCCACGGCCTGCGGCCTCGCAATGACAAACGATTCTCAGCTCACCTAAGCAAGCGTCACCAATCTATCCCCTTTCCACACGGGCAATACCGCGGCGTAAGCATCCACTCGCAGACAGAACTCAAAATCCTTGCTGGCCTCCAGCGAATTGAGCCGGCGCACGTGCGCTGATTGCAGCAAATAAGCCGACAAGTCCTCTTTTCCTTGCTGCCACATGTGTAAAGCCGCCAGCGTGGCATCGGAGCTGCGCACGTCAAACTCGGCGGCCAGCCGCTCGGCCAGGGCACCGCCGAACACCGTGTCTTCGAGGCAGAACTGGCCTTTCCAGCCGGCGCACACCACCAGCACATCGCGCTGCTGCTGCCGGGCAAACGCCGCCACGGCTTCCAGGTTCAGGAAAGCCCCGACTACCAAGGCCTCAGCCGCCAGGGAGCGGCGCAGCGCCGCCGTGCCGTTGGTGGTGCTGATGGTGAGGGCCCGACCACGCACCGGCCGGGCTTCATCCAGAAAACCAAAAGGCGAGTTGCCCAAGTCGAAACCGGGCGCGGGCAGGCCGTCGCGCTCGGCGGCGGTGAGGCAGCCGTGCTCCTGGCCGTAGGCGGTGCACTCATCCAGCGAGGCCACGGGGAAAACGTGCGTCACCCCCTCTCCCAGCGCCGTGACGATGGTGCTGGAGGCCCGCAGAATGTCGACAATGACGGCAATTTTGCCGCGCAGGTCATAGAGGTGAAGCAGTTCGGGCGAGAAGCAAATATCTACTTTGGGCACTTCTTCAATCAGGTTAAAAGTCAGGTGTCAAAAAGAACGTCATGCCGAGCGGAGCCGAGGCATCTCGCGTGCAGCAGTAACCCTAACGTCAGAATTACTACCACACGCGAAATGCCTCGGCTCCGCTCGGCATGACGTTCTTTTTGACACTATTCCTCCGTGCCCTTCGTGAGCGGCAGCTTGCTCACCGTGGCGGGCAGGTTTTTGCCACGAATCTGGACGAAAATCTGGGTGCCGGGGGCGGCATGTTCCGTCTTCACGTAGCCCAGGCCGATGCCTTTGCCTAACGAGGGCGACTGCGTGCCGCTGGTCACGTCGCCGATTTTCTGGCCGTCGGCGTCCACCAGCTCGTAGTGGCCGCGCGGGATGCCGGGGCCGTCCATCACGAAGCCCACCAGCTTTTTGGTCACCCCGACCTCTTTCTGCTTTTTGAGGTTGTCGGAGTTGGTGAAGTCCTTGGTGAACTTGGTAATCCAGCCGAGACCGGCCTCCAGCGGCGAGGTGGTGTCGTCGATGTCGTTGCCGTAGAGGCAGTAGCCCATTTCGAGCCGCAGCGTGTCGCGCGCGCCCAGGCCAATGGGCTTGATGCCGTAGGGCTGGCCGGCCAGCATGATTTGCTCCCACACCTGCGCCGCGCTTTCGTTCGGGATGTACAGTTCGAAGCCGCCCGCGCCGGTGTAGCCGGTGGCCGAGATGATGACGTCGGGCGCGCCGGCAAAAGTGCCTTGCACGAAAGAGTAGTATGGAATGCTGCTCAGGTCCACATCGGTCAGCGTTTGGAGGGCGGTGGCGGCTTTCGGGCCTTGCACGGCGAAGAGGCTGGTGCGGTCGGAAATGTCTTCCATTTCCACACCTTTGGTGTTGTGGTGCTGAATCCAGTTCCAGTCTTTTTCGATGTTGGAGGCATTCACCACCAGCAGGTAGTCCTCGTCGGCCAGCTTGTACACCAGCAGGTCGTCCACGATGCCGCCGTCGTGGTTGGGCAGACAGGAGTACTGGGCCTTGCCGTCGGCAAGCTTGCTGGCGTCGTTGCTGGTCACGCGCTGAATGAGGTCGAGCGCCTGCGGCCCGCGCAACCGGAACTCGCCCATGTGCGATACGTCGAAAATACCCACCGCCCGGCGCACCGTGTGGTGCTCATCGAGGTCGGAGGAGTAGCGCACCGGCATGTCGTAGCCGGCAAAAGGCACCATTTTGGCACCCAGCGCGCGGTGCGTGTCGTTGAGGGTAACGGTTTTCAGGGAAACGGTCATGAGTGGCGGGGTGATGGATTGGCGGGTTGGTGGGATTGTGGTGCAAAGGTGGGGCAAAAAAGAAAAGCCGCTTCGTGGGAAGCGGCTTTTTCTATTAACGCCTGTCATCCTGAGCGCAGCGAAGGACCTTATTACGGCTGAACCTTCTGAATCACCGCCAATCGTTCTTCGGTAATAAGGTCCTTCGCTGCGCTCAGGATGACAGTTGGCTACACCCGCACCATCCAGTTGTGCACGTCGGCACCTTCGCCGGTGCGAATGGCATCCAGGGCCGCGGCCACGCGCTTCGAGAAGGCGGTGGGGCCGGTGGTGGGCAGGTCGTAGTCGTGACCCTCATAGCCGATGGTGGCAATGGGCGCAATGGTAGCGGCCGTGCCTACGCCAAAGGCTTCCTCAAGCTTGCCAGCGGCCAGGGCGTCCATCACCTCGCGGCTGCCCACTTTGCGCTCTTCCACGGTCAGGCCCATGTCGCGGGCCAGTTCCAGCACGCTGCGGCGCGTGATGCCGTCGAGAATGCTCGTGCTCAGGGCGGGCGTCACCACCTTGCCGTCTATCACGAAAATGGCGTTCATGGTGCCCGACTCTTCCACGTACTGGTGCTGCGAGGCATCGGTCCAGATAAGCTGGTTGTAGCCTTCGTTCTGAGCTACTTTGGTAGGGTACATGGCCGCGCCGTAGTTGCCGGCGTTCTTGGCATAGCCCGCGCCGCCCTCAGCCGAGCGCACGTACTTCTGCTCGAAGCGCACGCGCAGCGGCTTGCTGAAGTACAGGCCCACCGGGCAGGTAATTATCATGAAGCGGTACGTATCCGAGGGACGCACACCCAGCAGGCCATCGGTACCAAACATGAAGGGACGGATGTAGAGAGCTGAGCCCGCATCAGTGGGCACCCAAGGCGTGTCCAGCTTAATCAACTCGCGCAGCCCCTGCATGAACAGTTCTTCCGGCACGGTGGGCATGCACATGCGCTCGGCCGAGGCGTTGAAACGGGCCCAGTTGTCGAGGGGGCGGAACAGGGACACGCTGCCGTCGGCTTGGTGGTAGGCCTTCATGCCCTCAAAAATGGCCTGGCCGTAGTGCAGGGCCGAGTTGGCCGGGCTCACAGCCATGTCGCCGTAGGGCACTATCTGGGGCTCCTGCCATTCGCCGTTGATGAAATCAACAACGAACATGTGGTCGGAAAAAACTTTGCCGAATTCCAGCTGCGAGAGGTTGACCTGCGACAGTCGCGAAGCTGTGGTGGTCTGGGTCCGAATCGGAAGAATGTCAATCATGAGCGAATGCGTTCAGGAAACAATGATTGGGTGGGATTTGAGGGAGGGTGGAGAGGCGCTACCAGGCGCCAGAAGATTATACGCAGATTTTCGGGAGACGCCCGAAGCCTGCCGGCTGGTTATCAGCCAGACACCGTTTGGGTCAAAGTCGTGCCTGCCAGGTCACTTCTTCTACGCCCAACTCGTGGGCCATGGCCCGGCTCAGCACAAACAGGAAATCGGACAGGCGGTTTAAATACACGACCACTAATTCGGCCACGAAGGACTCCTCCCCCAAGTGAATGGCCAGGCGCTCCGCCCGGCGGCATACGCAGCGGGCCACGTGCGCGTGGCTCACGGCCGGGTGCCCGCCCGGCAGAATGAAGGCGCGCAGCTCGGGCAAAGCGAGGTTCATTTGGTCCATTTCGGCTTCCAGCAGCTCCACGTCGGCGGCGTGCAGGTCGGGCAGCTTCATGCGTGACTTTTCCGGGTCGGCGGCCAGGGCCGAGCCGATGGTGAACAGCCGGTCCTGAATTTCCTTGAGCAGGGGCCGGCGGGCTGCGTTCACCTCCTGGTCGCGCACCAGACCAATGTGGGCGTTCAGCTCGTCCACAGTGCCGTAGCTCTCGATGCGCAGGCTGCTCTTGGGCACCCGCGTGCCCCCAATGAGCGAGGTGAGGCCCTTGTCGCCGGTTTTAGTGTAGATTTTCATGCGGTGAGAAGTTAGGCGATACTCCCCTCCTTACCAAGGAGGGGACGTTTCCGCAAAGCGGAAACTTAGGTGGTTGCGTCGTTGGACGACTGGCACCGAAGCCGTTGGGTTGACTGTTCGGTTATCGTTCAACGGCTTCAACCACCCCCGTCCGAGCCTGCGGCTCGATCATTCCCTCCTCATCTGAGGAGGGGAGTTTGACGTTCTGCTACTGCCCAGCCACGGCGTGGCGGGTGATTTCGTGGTTCACCTCGTCGGTTTCAATCAGGCCGTCGCGCAGGCGCACGATGCGATGGGCGTAGCGGGCAATGTCCTCCTCGTGCGTCACCATGATGATGGTGTTGCCTTTGGAATAGAGTGCCTCAAACAAGTCCATGATTTCGTGGCTGGTTTTCGAGTCGAGGGCGCCGGTGGGTTCGTCGGCCAGCAGCACGCTGGGGTTGTTGACGAGGGCGCGGGCAATGGCCACGCGCTGGCGCTGCCCGCCCGACAGCTCATTGGGCCGGTGCGAGGCGCGCTCGGCCAGGCCCACGGAGCGGAGCGATTCCATGGCACGCTCGTTGCGCTCCTTCTTGCTCAGGCCGGCGTAGATGAGCGGCAGGGCCACATTGTCGAGGGCCGAGGCGCGGGGCAGCAGGTTAAAGCTCTGGAACACGAAGCCGATTTCCTTGTTGCGCACCTCCGCCAGCTGGTTGTCGCTCATGCGGCTCACATCCTGGCCGTTGAGGATGTACTGCCCTTTGCTGGGCGTATCGAGGCAGCCCACGATGTTCATCAGCGTGGACTTGCCCGAGCCCGACGGTCCCATGAACGCCACGTACTCGCCGCGCGGAATCTGGATGCTGACCGAACGCAGGGCGTGAATTTCCTCGGCGCCCATGACGTATTTTTTGGCGATGTCCGTGGTTTCGATGACGTTGGAATTCATGGCGCGAAGAACTTATTGCAGAGAAGGAACGGTGGGAGCAACAGAGAAGGCATCGGAAGCTGCGGCCCGGGCCAACCGGTGCGCCGCGTATTCCGTTGCTAAAGTAGCATAGGCGGCCGCTGGCAGCCGACGTTGCAGCTGCGCCAAAGCATCGGTCGCGTATTCGGTCAGGCCCGCGTCGGCAGCGGCCAGCACGTACGCTCTCAACAATGGTACCGAGGCGGGGTTTTCATCGAGCCCGGCTCGTAATGCCTCGTAGGCAGCCGTGAAGTTGTGTTGGCCCGTGAAGTAGCGCCCCGCCGCCAGAATGGCCGCTTCGTTGAAGGGTGCCTCGTGCACAATGCGCTGGTAGCTCTTGCTGGCAGCAGCCGGGTTGCGCGCTTGCTCAGCCTGCTGCGCCTGCGTTAGCCAGTTGTTACCAATTCGCTTAGCAGGCGGGTCGGCCAGAGTTAGCTTACCGCTGGTTAGCTGCGCCTGCAGGCGACGCCCGGTTTGTTGAGAGGCCGTGTCAGCGGCGCTAGCCAAACGGCCCGCTACGGCCTGGGCAGAGTCTAACTGCCCGCTCATGGCCAGCGCGTAGGCACGTGCCTCTGCTGCTAGGCCGGCCCCGTTTGTAGTGGCCAACGCCAGTTGGTCAGCGGCCGTGGCGTACTGGCCTTGCTGCAGCTGCCACAGCCCCAGCAGCTGCTGAAAGTAGCTCGCTGTGCCCGAGGTGCCCGCCGCCAGTGGTAGCAGCAACTGCCGCGCCGCCACCTCCTGCCCCAGCGCGTGCCGCCCCAGCGCCTGCAGAAACTGGAGCTGCTCGGCATAAGGCGCGTTGGCTTCGGCGGCAGCCAGCTTGGCTAGCTGCGGCAGTACTTGCCGGATGTTGGACTGGTTGCGAAGACGGATGCTAGTGAGCGTTTGGTGGTAAAGCTGCGCAAAGGAGGCATCATTCAGCACCGCGGGAGACGGCGCGCCAGGTACGTCCGCAGGTTTCGTGAGCAGCCCGAGCAACAGTTGATTCGCGGCGAGGGCCGGCTCTTCTTTCGAATTGCTGCCTGTTTTCTGCTTTTGCGCCACTTCCAGCAGGTTTTGGCTTATTAGAAAACCTAGCTGATTGGTGCGGCTGACGTAGCTGCCCGGCGCGAGGCGCTCGGCTTGGTCGAGGTAGAAGCCAATGGAGTCGTTGAGGGCGGTCTGGGTAAACAGCTGGGCCAAATCGCCAGCCAGGGCGGCGCTGTGCGGCTGGGCTTTCAGTCCGCGGCGCAGGATATCGAGGCCGTTGAATAAATCTTCGGGCGCACTGTTGAGAGCCGCCAGGCGTAGCGACACTTTCTCGTTTGGTCCCCGCTGCAAGGCCCGATTCAAGGCCACCATCTCATTGCCGCGCTGCTGCCGGAAGCGGTAGAGCGCCGCCCGGCCAAACTGGGCATGCAGGTTGGAACGATAGAGCACGTCGCCGCTTTCGGCGTAGTAGCGCTCGGCCAGGCCAGCCAGGCCCAACTGGTCGGGCTCAGCCTCGCTTTGCTGGCGCGCCAGGTCGCCGAGGTTGTTGTATTGGCCGGCCTGCACCTGGTCGGGCAGCGGGTAACCCATGCGCAGCTGGATGACTATCAGCCCGCCAATGCCCAATACATACACTGTATACAGCGGCAGTCGGCGCGGCTCAAACGCCACCCGGAACACCTGCAGCCGCTTTTCGATAAGCGGCATGAAATTAATCAGCACATACAGCCAGAACACCGCCCCCAGCAGCAACAGCGCCTGCCCGCTAAAGCTGCGAGCTGCCGCTAGCAGCGGCGTGTTGTCGGTAGCAAAAGCATAAGCCAGCGCGCCGGCCGCCCCGGCCACAGCCAGGACGTAAAGCACGCGGGCATTGGCATAGGGCACCCAACCCGCGTAGCTGGGCGCGCGCAGGCGCAGCCCCAGCCCACCGGCCAGCACGGCCGGGAGCAGCAGCGTCAGCGGGTCTAGCTCCAGCCCAAACAGCAGGGGCACACTCCCATTCCACACGTACAGCAGCAGCACGCCCAGGTACAGCAAACTCACGGCCGCAAAGGGCCAGAACCCAAACCGTCCGCCGGGCTGCTCGGCTTGGGTGTTGAACCACAGCAAGGCCCGGATATTTTCCACGCCCACCCATAGCACCACCAGCGCCACCAGCACCGCACCGCCCGGCGTGGCATAGGCCGCCAGCTGCAGCACCGTATCGGAAGCCGAAAGCTGACTTTGCGAGAACAACAAGCCGCCCACAATGGCCACCAGAATAGCCATTACGGACACCCGCCGACCCAAGCGCATGTTCTCGGCAAAGGCGTGCAGCACGTAAGCCCCCCCTCCTATCAGGGCTAGCATCACGTACAGAAAGTACCGCTCGCTGGTATTGAAAATGCCCAGCGACTCGGTGTTGAGCGAGAGCAGCAGGAAAATGACCGGCACCATGCCCGCCACAAAGGGCAGGCGCGCCAGCGCGCTCGCCGCCGCCGTCCAGCCCACCAGCGTCACCGCCAGCAGCACCAGGAAAAGCGTCGCCGCCACCGGCTGCGTAAACGGCCCGGCCACGTCGTGCGTCAAACTCACCGCATAGCCGCTCACCTGCACGGGCAGCTGGGCCGGACCGGCCACCACCTGTTCCAGCGTGAGCGGCACGGACTGCAGGTGCGGCACCAGTTGCACGGGCAATGTGCTGTCGGCCCCCGTGAAATAATAAAAAACCGCCAGCCCTACGGCCAGCGTGGCTAGCACGCCCAGCCAACTGGGCCGCCAGGCGTGCGTCGAAGCAAGTTTCGGATTCAACTATTCCAGCACTTTGGGCACCCGGAAGTAGTCCGAATCCTTGCGCGGGGCATTGCGCAGGCCCTCGGCGTGGCTCACGGTGTTGCGGGCCTCGTCGTCGCGCAGCACGTTCACTTCCTGCGAGAGGTGCACCAGCGGCTCCACGCCGGTTGTGTCGAGGCCTTCGAGCTGGGCCACGAAGTCAAGGATGTTGTTCAGGTCGCCGAGCATCTGCTGCTCGCGGGTGGCGTCAAATTCGAGGCGGGCCAGGTGGGCCAGGCCGCGCAGGGTGCCAAGGTCGGTGCTCATATTGAATTAAGAGTTATGAGTTAAAAGTTAAGAGTTGGCGGCTTAGGCTGTTTCTTCGGCCACAACGTTGGCCGGGTCCCGCCAAGTACTTGGGCCGGGCTTCACGGCGCCTTCGGGCAGGAAATCGCCGGTGAGCAGAGCCGCTACCCGCTCCTTCAGCGCCGGAATATCGGCCAGGGTGAGGCCGGTGGTGGGGATGGGCTTGTGGAAAACAATTTTGAGGCGGTGATAGCGCACCCGCAGGCTGCCCTTCACATCAGGCATGAACATATGGTTCAGCGGCTGGCCTACCGGCACAATGGGCACGCCAGCCTCAATGGCCATTTGGAAAGCGCCATCCAGCAGCGGCAGCAGCTCCTTGCCGGGCAGAGGCGAAATGCGGCCTTCGGCGAAAATGGCAATGCTTTTGCCCGCCGCCAGGCTGCGCCGGGCCTGCACCATGGCCTTGCCCCTGCTCACGGCGCTGGCCCGGTCCACGGTGATGTAGACGCGGCCGAAGATAGGGCCCCACACCGGCGTTTTGGCCAGCGAGGCCTTGCCCATCATGTTCAAGAACCCCGGGATGTACTTGAACAGCATCATGATATCAATGTAGGAGCCGTGGTTCGACACGTACACGCAGGGCTGCGGGTTCGGCGCCGTGGTTTCGCGCACTACCTCTACCGGTACCCCCCACATCGTGATGGACAGCCACGACCACCAGCGGTTGATGGCGTGCACCACGTATTCGCCCCCGGGCCGGCGGCTGTAAAACCACTGCAGCGGAAACGTGAGCACAAACGGCAGCACAAACCAGAACGTGGCCCACGTGGTGTAGAGGCGCTGGCCGATATAACGAAGCAGATGGCGCATGGCCGCAAAGGTAGGTTATGGAGAAAAAGGACACCGCGCCAAACGGAACGTCATGCTGAGCGACTACTTTGCGAGCCGCGCTGCCAGTACCCGCTCGGCCTTGAGCAGGCCCGCCACGCTGATGCCATCGGTAATGCGGTCGTCCATGCACATGCGCACGGCTTCGGCCAGCGGCAGCTTCCACAGGCGGAGGTCTTCGGTTTCTTCGGGCTCCACGTCGCCTTGGGTCAGGTCTTCGGCCAAGAAAACAAAGCCCTCCTCGTCGGTCACCGAATTGGAAGTATGGATGCGGGCAATGCGCGTCCAGCGGCGAGCCAGCAGGCCGGTTTCTTCCTTTAGCTCGCGCTGGGCCGACTCCAGCACATCGCGCTCCACGGGGCCACCGCCCATGGGAATCTCCCAGCTGTATTCGTTCAGCGCGTAGCGGTACTGCCCCACCAGCCAGGTGTTGCCCTCCGCATCGAGCGGAATAATGCCGATGGCCTTGTTTTTCATACTCACCACGCCGTAGATGCCCCGGCCGCCGCTTGGGTTCAGCACCTGGTCTTCGCGCACCGAAATCCAGGGGTTGTGGTACTTCACCTCCGAGCTAAGGGTCTGCCAGGGATTGTGGTTTTCGTCGACGACGAGCGCAGGAGAAAGCGACATAGGGAAAAATCGATAAAAAGGAGCTGTAAAATTACGTTAGTTAGTGCCGGAGCCACTTGACAATCGTCGGCTGGATGCCGCCATCCGCCGTGTAAGAGCTCGCGTTGAACGACGAATCGTTGTCATTAATCCAAAAAATATTGCGCCCGGCCCTCCCAGCCTAGTATCTTTGACCCATAAGTACCCCCGCACGGGCTGGAAATGTGGAAAGGAAGGACCTCTCGTGCGGCGGCGCTCTGGCTGAAAAGGTGGGGTAGACACCTCTAAGCCAGACCCGCCACTTTAAGGCCGTCGCACATGTGCGACGGCCTTTTTTGTTGCTTTTGGCCAGCCTGCACGGCCGGGCTTTCAACCCGAACCGGGCTGCCGCCGTACCAACACATACTCCGGCCGCCCACATCCCGGCCGGCACCTACCCACCCATGGCCCAGTCCAATTCGAAGCCCAACCAGAATTCCAAGCAAGACGAGCACGACCCGCTGTTCAACCTCAAGCACGCCCAGGCCGAAGCCGACTTGGCCCAGAACACCAACGGCCTCGGCCCCGTCACCAACGAATACGTGACCACCGACGAAGACTCGGAAATTGACGAAGGCCCGCGCGACAGCCAGGGCCAGCGCCGCGGCGAAACCGACCCCTCGGACGAAGGCAGCACCGCCGGCCGCCATTAGGCCGCCCGACACGAAAAGCGCGGAGCGCAAATCCGGCCTTTACTTTGAGCCGGATTTGCGCTCCGCGCTTTTTTTATTCTGATGCTACTCCCCAATTATTCCGGTTTCGCCCTCGAAGCCGGCCTCGACGAAGCCGGGCGCGGCTGCCTGGCGGGCCCGGTTTTCGCCGCCGCCGTTATTCTGCCTGCCGATTTCAATCCACGCTTCCTCAACGACTCCAAACAGCTCAGCGCCAAGCGGCGCGAGGCCTTGCGGCCCGAAATCTGTGCCGAGGCCGTGGCCTGGGCCGTCGGCCAGGCTTCCGAAGCGGAAATTGGCAGCCTCAACATTGCGCAAGCCAGCTACCTGGCCATGCACCGCGCCGTGGCAGCCCTCAGCATTCGCCCCGAACATTTGCTGGTAGACGGCAACCGTTTCCGACCGCTGCCTGGTTACGAACATACCTGTATCGTTGGAGGCGACGGCCTGTACCGCAACATTGCCGCGGCATCGGTGCTGGCCAAAACCTTCCGTGATGAATACATGACCGCGCTGGCGGCTGAATTTCCGGAGTACGGCTGGGCGCAGAACGCGGGCTACCCCACGGCGCAACACCGCCAAGCCATTCGGACGCACGGGCCAAGCCCGCACCATCGCATGGGCTTCCGGCTGCTTTAGCAACGCGAAAAACTAGTTCTTCAGCCTGAGCAAATCCAGAAAGAGGCTGAAACCGTCGACACTGGTACCACCTTCGCCAAACTTATCGAAGCTTAGGGGCTTGATGATGTAGCCGCTCACGGCCAGTTCCTGGGCTTTCAGGCGGTCCGATTCCAGGTCTGACGTCGTCATGATGAACACGTTCAGGCCCACAAACTCGGGGTCGGAGCGCAGCACTTCGAGCAATTCCAGCCCGTTCATGCGGGGCATGTTGATGTCGAGCATCACCAAGCTGGGGCGGGCAATTTTGGTCTCACCGCCTTCGCCGCGCAGCATTTTGAGCGCGTCGCGGCCATTGCGGGCGTGGATGAGGGGTACATCAATATTCTGGCGGCGCAATTCGCGCTGCACGTTCATGACGTCCATCTGGTCGTCTTCCACGAGCAAAATGCTGGGCGTGGGATAATCGGCGGACATAAGCTAAACACTAATCTACGGCGGGAATATGCCCGCAAAAACGGTCGCGCGCGGCCGTCAGGTGGTCACTGATACGGAAGAACCAGTCGCAGTGGCCACCATTGCCGCGGTTTTTTTGGCTTTGGGTGGCACCTTGGGCCAGGTAAAGATGAACTTAGCCCCCTGGCCTTCCGCCGATTTCACGCCGATGCGCCCGCCCTGGCGCTCCACAATTTTCTTGACAATGGCCAAGCCCACGCCCGTGCTTTCCACAGTATCGCGCTCGGTAAGAGTCTGAAAGATGACGAAAATACGGTCGTGGTATTCCGGGTCTATGCCCGGGCCGTCGTCGGCTACCGAGAAAAGATAGAAGTCGCCGGCATCATCGCAGCTGATGTGCACAGTTCCCGTTTCGGGGTGGTCGTGGTACTTGATGGCGTTGCTGATGAGGTTGGTGAACACCTGCTGCAGCTGCACGGCATTGGTGGTGAGCGTGGGCAGGAAAAACGGCAGCTCGACCTTGAAGCCACGCGGCGGGTTCAGCGTGTCGACGACTTCGCGCAGCAGGATGCGCACAAAC
Source organism: Hymenobacter monticola (assembly GCF_022811645.1). NCBI lineage: Bacteria > Pseudomonadati > Bacteroidota > Cytophagia > Cytophagales > Hymenobacteraceae > Hymenobacter > Hymenobacter monticola. Next base: position 5,558,057 of record NZ_CP094534.1, read on the forward strand.
ACGGTTTCGTCGGCTTGGGCCACGCGGCCGATGCGGGCCAGGTCCAGAATGCCGGTAATAAGCTTTTCCATGCGGTGCACACGCTGCCGCATCAGGCCCAAAAACTCACGAATGTGGGGCGGCAGCTGCTCGGTGCCCATGTCCTCCTCAATCCACCGCGAGGCACTTTCAATGCCGCGCAGGGGCGCCTTCAAGTCGTGCGATACCACGTAGGCAAACTGGTCGAGTTCCTGGTTGCGGCTTTCGAGCTGGCTGATGTTGGCTCCCACGGTGCGGGCCATCACGTTCAGCGCCGAGGTCAGCTCGCTCACCTCGTCCTGCTCGGTGTCCACAATCTGGCTGGTGTAATCGCCGTCGGCCATGCGCCGGGCCAGGTCGAGCATGCTGCGCAGGCGGCGGCCAAATATTCGCACAATGTAAATGGCCCACAGCAGCCCCAGCACCAGCGCCGCAATGGCCAAGCCCGCCGATAGCCACTCGGCCCGCACAATGCTGTCGTCCAGTTCCTGCCGCAGCCGCGCGCGCGTATCCGATTCGCGTTTTTCAAAGGCTGCCAGGCGCTCCCGGATGTTGTCCATCACCTGCTTGCCGCTCAGGCCCTCGGTGAGCCGGCGGTGGGCCAGGCCTTCTAGGCCTGTCTGACCCGGCAGGCGGCGGCGGGCCTCGCGTTTCTCGGCCACCATCAGGTGGCTGTAGCCCGACCATTGCTGAAACAGCCGCTGCGTCTGGTCAATCAGCTTGATTTGCTCGGGCGAATCCTCCACCAGGTCGCGCAGCTCTGAAAAACGCCCGATGAGCTGGCGCTCGCCGTCGTAATAGGGCTCCAGGGTTTGCTCGTTGCCAATGAGCAGGTAGCCCCGGAAGCCGGTTTCCATGTCGATGATGTTGCGCAGCAGGTTCGATGCCCGGTTCGTTACCTTCTGCGAAGCTTCCACTCGCTGCGAATTACGCAGCACCTGCCCGGCCAACTGATAGTAAAACACAACCACCACCGCAAAAAGCGCCAGCAGCAGCACGAATCCCGCGAAGAGCTTGGTGGTAAGCGTAATTTTCATGCAAGTGCGTCAGGGCGCGTGGTTCAGGCCTGCCTACGCATCTTATCCTCCATGGTTTGCAGCAAGGCCTGCATTTCGTCGGCAATGGCCTGTACCGCGCCAAGGCCGGCGCTGGCTTCGTCGGTGCGGCCCGCCGCGTGCAGGTCCATCATGCGATTGGATTCTTGGTGCATGCGCACGTGCTGACGGTCAAATTGCCGGGCTTCCGGTAGGTGCGCGTAGGCGCCGCGGCCGCGGAGGCGGTCGGCAATCCAGTGGCCCAGACTGCAGGCTTCTGGGTCGCGCAAGGGCGCTTCCTCGCCCCCGTTGCCAAACAAGTACGAGCGCAGCCGGCTCTTGAAATGGACGTGTCGGATGCGCGCCGAATCAAAATCCTGCTTTAATTCTTCAACTGTCATATACAAAGGTAGGCAGCGCACTCGCTGGTCCTGGTTACTATGGGGTTGAACTGGCTTCATCCTCGAGCCCGCCTTTGGCATCACTTGCTGGACTTGCTACACCATCACGGCGTTTGCACCACCTCCCGGCGCAGAAATAGGTACTTTTGCGCTTCACCATTTTGCTCAGCGTCGGCAGTGGCGCCTTGTGCGCCCAGCGCCGCGCCGTGCTTTTCACATTTTCCCACCCATGACCCAAGACCAGATTAAGGACTTGAAGGGCCGCGCCGAGGCCCTGAGGAGGTATCTTTGACTACGATGCCCGCAAAGAACAATTAGCCGCCTACGAGGCCAAAACCACTGCCCCTGGCTTCTGGGACGACTCAAAAGCCGCTGAGGCCACCCTCCGCGAAATAAAGCCCATTAAGACCTGGACCGACGACTTTGAGGCCGTGCAGCAAACGCTGGCCGACACCGAAGTGCTCTACGACTTCTACAAGGAAGGCGAGGTGACCGAGGCCGAAATGCAGGCCGACTATGACGCCACGGTACAGAAAGTGGAGGCCCTGGAGTTCAAGCGCATGCTGAGCGACGAGGAAGACCAGCTTGCGGCCATCATCGAAATCAACCCCGGCGCCGGCGGCACCGAAAGCCAGGACTGGGCCGAGATGCTCATGCGCATGTACATCATGTGGGCCGAAGGCCACGGCTTTGGGGTAAAGCAACTCAGCTACCAGCCCGGCGAAGGGGCCGGCATTAAGTCCGCCTCGCTCGAGATTGACGGTGATTTTGCTTACGGTTATCTTAAGAGCGAAATCGGCGTGCACCGCCTCGTGCGCATGTCGCCCTTCGACAGCAGTGGCCGGCGGCATACCTCGTTCGCTTCCGTATTTGCCTACCCGGTGATTGATGACACCATCAACATCGAAATCAACCCGGCCGACATCTCCTGGGATACCTTCCGGGCCGGCGGCGCGGGCGGGCAGAACGTGAACAAGGTGGAAACCGCCGTGCGCCTCACGCACGCGCCCTCGGGCATCATCATCGCCGTGCAGATTGAGCGCAGCCAGCTCATGAACAAGGAGCACGCCCTGCGCATGCTCAAATCGCGTCTCTACCAGATTGAGATGGACAAGCGCCACGCCGAGCGCGACAAAGTAGAAGCCTCCAAAAAGCGCATCGACTTCGGCTCGCAGATTCGCAACTACGTGCTGCACCCCTACAAGCTCATCAAAGACCTCCGTACGGGCATTGAGCGCACTGACGTGCAAAACGTGCTGGACGGCGACCTCGACGAGTTCATCAAAGGTTTTCTAATGCAGAGTTAATCCTGTTTTTTTCAGCTTCGGACAATAAAAAAGGGCTGCCCAACTGGGCAGCCCTTCTCGTTTAGCTTTCTGGAACTTAGAATTTATCCCAGAACAGCTTGGTCTCCACTTTGTCGCCGCCAATAGCGGAGGCAGCTTGGGCATAGTTCTCACCGTTTATGTTCTGCTCCACTACCGGATAGAGCAAACGAACCGGAATACCCGATATAGCCGTGTTGGGAGCCGTGAGCACGGGGTAATCCAGGCGTCTCCACTCCGTCCAGGCTTCTACAGGCTGGTTGTAGAGGGCCACCCACTTCTGGTAGCCAATCTTTTGCTTGTACGTAGCGCCCGGGCCGCCAGCAGTGGCGTACGCAACCGTTGGCTCAGCCAAATACGCAGCGGCTTCGGCGGCAGTACCGCCCCATTGTGGCTCCGTTATCGAAGCGGTTACGGCAGCGTTGTAGTGCGATTCGGGAGTACCGCCCACCGCAAAACCTCTTTCCCGTGCTTCGGCAAGCATAAACTCAACCTGAGCGTACGACATCAACACGCCGGGCAAAGTCTGGCCGCGCAGTTTGGTGCCGGGCAGGGACGTCAGCGACTTGCTATTGCCCGAGCCGTATGTACCACCCGTGAAGGTACCCGCAGGCTGCGTGGTAGAAGTTACCGGATTGAAGTAGTCATTCAGGCGCGGGTCTACCACCCCGGTTACGGGGCCGGCAGTGCCCTTGAGGCGGTTGATGAAGAAGCTGGTGCCAGCAAAGTCAGTACGCGCGCTTCTCACCAAATCCTCATACAGGGGGTTGGTGTTGGGGAAGGTACCGTTGAAGGCCAGGTCAATAACGTCTGCATTCGATGCGAGCACCTTGCCGGTGGTGGCAGCGGCCATCGTGGCGGCTTTGGCGGGGTCCACATCCGCAATGATGAGTGCCATGCGCAGCTTCAACGAGTTTGCGAACTTCAGCCACAAAGCGGTGCTGTTATTATTCAGCAGGTCCGCAGAGGCAGTAGTTGTGAAGAAACCCGTATTGGCAGCCGGATTGAATTTGCTAATGGCAACATCCAGACGCGCAATCAAATCGGTGTAAATCCGGGCCTGGTCATCGTACGCCGGGCGAGCCGTGTTGAAGTCGAGCGCCTGGGTGTACGGAACGTTGCCATAGGTTTCTACCAGCGTAGCCCACGTGTAGATTTCCAATACCTCGGTGGCCGCCAAGGCGTTGTCCTTGCTTTCGGCCGGAATGGTGATGTCGGAAGGGATATTTGCTTTTGCTTCGCGCAAATCACGCAAGCAGTCACGGTAGAGAGCATTCCAGAAGCCCGTCGGGATACTCCGGGTGTTCAGGTCGTACCGGCTTTCGTTCGGATAGTCGGTAGCGGCCCAGTACTGCACGTAGAACCGGAAAGGGTTCAGGTTGACGTTCGTGCTTACGAGCGTGCGAACCAGCGTACGCTCAGCATTGGCTACAAATCCCGAAGCCAGGGCAGTAGTCGGGCTTTTGGGGTCAACGTTGTATTTCTCATCCAGAGAACCCACACAGGAGGTCGTCAGAGCCAAAGCTGACGCCCCTGCAATTATTAGTTTTTTCATGATTGATTAGAAGCTAAGACGGAGGTTAGCACCAACGGTACGTACAGCAGGATAAGCGCCGGTCGAATAGCCTTGGCCAAAGTTGCCAGAGCTAACAGCATCTTCCGGGTCAGCGTAGGGCAGGTTCTTGTGGATGAGCCACAGGTTGCGCCCAACGATGGAGAAGTCAACGCCTTTAACGCCTCCTACTTTCGCCAGCAACGTTTTCGGCAGCGAATAAGTTAACGAAACCTCACGCAATTTTACAAAGCTGGCATCGTACACGAAAGCAGCAGCCGGGTTGAACGAAGTGCCATAAGCCGTGGCGAAAGTCGGGTCGTAGCCACCAGCGCCGTCCGAAGCGTAGCCGCTGTTCTCGGCGCGCACCGTGTTGGGAGTGCCATCGGCCTGAACACCGGGGAAGATAACCCCGCCACCGTCGGCAATCAGGTTGCGCGAAGGGTTGCCCAGGTCGTTGAGGCCAGCCGTTTCCGGAGTCAGGCCGGTTTCCAAGCCGTACGAACGGTCGAGCGAGAACACCTGGCCGCCTTTGCGAACGTCAACCAAGAAGTAGAGCGAGATGCCTTTGTAAGAAACCGTGTTCGAGATACCACCGGTCCAGTTGGGGTTGGGGTTAGCAATTTCCTCGTTAGCGGTAGCGCTTGGCACGTAGTAGCCGTCCGTACCAACCACTTTCTGGCCGTTCAGGTACGTAAAGTTGGAGCCGCGAATGCTGCCGAAAGGCTTGCCAACCGTGGCATTGCTCGACACACCGCCCTGGTAAGTAGTCAATACGATGTTATCGGCACCTTCGAAGAGCGACATCACACGGTTCTGGTTTTTCGTCCAGTTGGCGTTAATCGTCCACGTCACATTGTCGTTGCGGAACGGCACCACGAAGCCGGAGAGTTCCACACCGCGGTTGCGTACGTCGCCCGCGTTCACGTAACGGAAGCTGTAACCCGACGCCGTCGAGATGTTAATCGGAATAATCTGGTCAATTGAGTTCGACTGGTACACGTTGGCTTCGAAACCGAGGCGCGTGTTCAGGAATGCGGCTTCAACACCGATTTCGGCGTTTTTCGTACGCTCCGGCTTCAGCAAAGGGTTGTTTTTGGTGCTGGGCACCGAGAACAATGCCACGCTGCCAAAAGCAGTCGGCTTGTCGTAGCTGTCGGCAATGGAGTACGGCGTAGCACCGTTGCCCACTTCGGCATAGTTAGCGCGGAGTTTGCCGTAAGACAACCACGGGGTCGTTTCTTTCAGCGCTTCCGAGAAAACAAAGCCCAGCGAGGCCGAAGGATAGAAGTAGCGGTTGCTGCCCTCGGGCAGCGTCGAAGACTTATCACTGCGAGCGGTCAGGTCCAGGAACACCATGTCGCGGAAGCCCAGGGTAGCGGCGGCAAATACGCCGTCAACGGCGCGGCGCGTTTCGCTTTCAACCGGGGGGTTGATGGGCGAGAAGCTGTTGGTCAGGGTGTACAGTTCCGGGATAACGAGACCACCGTTGGTGGTAGCCCGGATGGACTTGTACGATTCGCGACGCAGGTTGGCGCCAATCAAGCCGGTGAAGCTGAGGTTCTCGGCCACATTGGCTTTGAAGTTACCAATCAGGTCGAAGTTGGCTTCGCGACCGGTGCGGTTGTAACGGCTGTAGCCCGAGATGTTCACGGCGCCGTAGGCCATGCGCTCCTCTTGCAGGTCGTCGTTCGAGTCAATCGTCACGCGGCCCAACACGTTGAACCAGTCCGTCACTTTGTACGTCAGGGCAACGTTGCCAAAGGTGCGGTAGCGGGAATCGTTCTCGTAGCTCTTGTAACGCGACCACCACGGGTTGTTCCAATACTGGGCCGTCGAGGAGCCGGGACCCGTGAGGTTCCAGCTAGCGTTCAGGTTGGCGTAGTCGTAAGCTTGCTTCTGCTCTTTGATGTCAACGTTGGTCTGCCACCACTGGCGGAAGTTGGTCATCAGGTTTTCAGCGTACGTGCCGCTGTAGCCCGTGCCGTAACGGCCAAAGCCGTTAACCACCGAGAAGTTTACGGAAGAGCTGGCCGTCAGGCGCGAGGTCAGGTTCAGCGTACCGGCAAAGTTTATAATGTTCTTGTCGATGGAGCTGTTGGGCAGAATGCCCGTTTCGCGGACGTTGTTATAACCCAGCTTGAAGGTAGCTTTTTCGTTGCCGCCGTCAATTACTACGCTGTTGTTGGTCGTCCAGGCCGTTTTGAAGAAGGTAGAGGGGTCGTTCTCAGCGGCTACCCAGGCTTGCTTTTTGCCAAAGTTCGGGCTGCCGGGCTGGAAAGCATTCCAAGTGTACACCTGCAGGTTGCGGTCGTAGCGCGGGCCGATGGAAGCATCTGCGGCCAAGTCAATGACATTGTCCAGTACGCCGTCGCCGTCAACATCTTCCTCCACGAATTCCGGGGCGTAGCCAGCGCCGTATTCTTTCTGGTAGGTGATGAAAGTGCTTTTGTCAATGCGGCCAGCCGTTACGCCGGTATTGATGGTAACACCCAGGCCTTGACGGCCTTTTTTGGTCGTGATGAGGATTACACCGTTGCCGGCGCGCTCACCATAAAGGGCCGTTGCGGCAGCACCCTTCAGGATGGTCATCGTGGCAATGTCATCCGGGTTGATGTCCGAAGCAGCATTGCCGTAGTCGTAGCCGCCGCCGCCGGTCTGTTGGCCGGAAGTGTTGGTGTTGGCGTTGCTGATGGGCACACCATCCACAACGAACAATGGCTGGTTGTTGCCAGTAATGGACTTCGTGCCCCGAATCAGAACGTTGGTAGAGCCGCCCATCGTGTTGCTCTGGCGAATCTGCACGCCTGCTACTTTGCCCGACAGGCCGTTGATGGCGTTGGGGTTCCGCGCAGCCGTCACTTGGTTACCTTCAATCTGAGTAGCGGCAAAAGCCAGCGAATTACGGGTACGCTCTTGGCCCAGAGCGGTTACCACAACTTCGCCCAGTTGCTTCACATCTGCGGCGAGGCTAACAGTATACGTGTTTTCAGCCCCGATTGCCTGGTCTACCGTGGTGTAACCAATGGAGCTAACGCTGAGCGTAGTAGCCGACGAAGGCACGCTAAGGGAAAAGCCGCCATCAGCATTGGTAGAGGCGCCTACTGTGGTGCCCTTCACGAGAACCGTAGCCCCGGGCAGGCCCTGACCGTTTGCCCGGTCAGTTACGCGCCCGGAGATAGTCCGGTCTTGGGCATAGACCTGCTGCAACAGGCCGGTCATTATGAGCATGACCATACATAAGAGTTTTTTCATTTGGCTGGTTGGTTGGTGAGTGAAAAGGTTAAAATGGAAGGTGAGTGAAGCGGCAATTATACAAGGAAATAAGCTTGAACGGGGCCGTGTGCCAAGCATAGCCCTTTTTCAGTACCCCATCCTGTTGTGTAGTTGTCGCGGAAGCGCTGGCCACCGCAAATCATGGCTAAAGCCTACGGCTTGGTGCCAGTGCGCTCCATGAGCTTGGGTTAGCTTGGGTTTGTTTGGGTCATAGGCAGGTAGTGTAGAGCAGGAAGTACTGAATGAGGCTGGGCACCGAGGACGCTGTTGCTAAAAGCAAAGCGAACGCTCGTTGGCATCCCCATTTTTTGGCAAGGTATCACACGTTTGCATTACCGAGCCATTAAGCGCATAAAATCCGAATATGAATTATAAGTGATTTAAGTGAAGCCGTTCCTTCTCAAAAACCATTATTCAAAAATTGGCTAAATCTCACTTTAGCCCATATAACCACGCTTTTGCAAGCTGCTCTACCTCCTGCAGTATAAGGTGGATGCAATCAATTGCCAAGAAAAAGTCATGTTGAAAATCCTATAAATCATATTCGCCACATCACACAAATAGGTTGCCTTGTCCTATATCACAGTTAATATCCGCTGCCATTTATTCGCATTTTGCCAAGCTGGCGGCTCCTGCGTTACATTGTTGGCATCGCTATTAAGCAAGTAAGATACAACGCCTCGCTTGTTGGCTTGGATGGGCGCGCCCTGTACCAACGCACAATACTTGCTAATCAGCCTTGTGTAATTCACAAGCTTTCGGCATCTCTGTAACATAGGGCAGGCAAAGAAGACGGCTACGAGATGCGGAGAAATTTGGATTCATAGTGAGAATTTTCGCTGGCAGCAGTACTTTCAACTTTTAAAATACCACCCTTCTGTTTCTTTTTCCCTTTTTCTCAACACACCCACTTTACACAATCTCAATGAAGAGAACCTTACTAATGAGCCTGCTCCTGCTCCTGACCCTGGCCGGGCGGAGCTGGGCCCAGAGCCGTTCCGTATCGGGACGCGTGCTCGACAAAACCACCAACGAAGGCTTGCCAGGCGTGAGCGTCATCGTGAAAGGTACCACTACCGGTACTGCCACCGACGCCGACGGCCGGTTTACGTTGAACGTCACGGCCCCAACCACTGTTCTGCAGTTCAAATACTTGGGCTATCTGACCACCGAGCAAGCGGTGGGCAACGCCGACAAGCTTGACGTGGCCATGGCGGTTGACAACAAACAGCTGGACGAAGTAACGGTGACGGCCCTGGGTATCTCGCGTGAGAAGCGCGCCCTGGGCTATGCCGTGTCGGAAGTGAAATCGGAGCAGGTGGTGCAGAAGTCGGAACCCGACCTGTTGCGCACGCTTTCGGGCAAAGTACCCGGCGTGAACATCATCAGCTCGAGCGGGGTACCGGGCGCTTCTTCGCGCATTACCATCCGCGGAAACACCTCGTTTTACGGCGAAAACCAGCCGCTGTTCGTGGTAGACGGCGTGCCGTATGATAACTCCCAGACCGAATCGGACAACCCCATTACCAACGGTGCCTCCTACTCGAGCCGCACGGCCGACGTGGACCCGAACAACATTGCCTCCATCAACGTGCTGAAAGGCGCGGCTGCGGCCGCTCTGTATGGCTCGCGTGCAGCCGGTGGCGTTATCGTTATCACCACCAAAACCGGCGGTGGCGGCCAGCGCGGTCCCAAAGGCATCCAGATTGGCTACACCACGGGCTACTCCATCGAGAAGGTGGCGGCCCTACCCAACTACCAGAACAAGTACGGCGCCGGCGCCAACTTCGTGAACTCCGACGCCAACGGCTCGTGGGGTCCGGAGTTCGGCAACACGGCCCAAGGTGCTCCCGACTCCATTCGTCACCCCCAGGCGGGCAACCCTAACTTCCCCGGTATCCCCGAAAACGCCAAGATTCCTTACAAGGCTTACCCCAACAACGTAAAGGATTTCTTCAAGACGGGGCACTTGTACGAGAATTCGGTGTCGTTGAACAGCACCAGCGACAACGCCACGTTCACGACCATCCTTTCGCGCGCCGACCAGCAGGGCATCATCCCGAACTCGTACTTCGTGCGCAACAACGTGAGCACCGGCGGCTCGGGCAAGTTCAACAAGTTCACCATCAGCGGCAACGTTGCCTACACCAACACCACGCAGCAAGGCCCCCTGCAGGGCGCCAACAACCTGCTGGCCGGTAGCGCCTCGGCGTTTGCCCGCACCCTGTTCCTGACGCGCAGCCTTGATTTGCAGGGCCTGCCCTACATCGACCCCGTGACGAATGCTTCCACTTTCGCATGGCTGTCGCGCCAGGCCGACAACCCCCGGTGGTCGGTTGAAAACGCCATCTACACGTCGCGCGTCGACCGGATAGTAGGCAGCGTGGGCTTCTCGTATGCCATTAAGGACTGGCTGGTGCTGACGTATTCGGGTGGCATGAACACCTACACCGATATACGCCGCACCACCATTCGCCCAGGTTCGAACGCCAACTTCGGGGTGAGCTCGGTGCTGGAAGACAACATCCAGAATACGGAGCTCAACCAAATGGTGCTCCTGAACTTGAACAAGAACCTGACCGAAGACATCAGCCTGACGGCCAGCGCGGGCCAGGAAATCAACGCTCGCAAATTCGATGGCCGCTCGAACATTGGCTACGACATCGTGACCTTCGGCATCGACAACGTGGAAAACACGAACCAGAAAGGCACCTACGGCTATGCTTACGCAGAACGCCGCCTGATGGGCTTGCTCGCCAACGCCACTGTAGGCTACAAAAACTTTGCCTTCGTGACGCTGACCGGCCGTAACGACTTCTCCTCGACCCTCAACAAAGACGGGGTTATTGGCAAAACGGGCCGCTCGTTCTTCTACCCCAGCATCGCCACCTCGCTGGTGGTGAACGAAGCTTTCAATCTGGATTACCGCTGGCTCGACCTGGCCAAAGTGCGTGTGGCTTACGGCCGCACGGGCAAAGATGCCCCCGCTTACCGCTCGGGTCCGACGACTTTCAACATCAACCCCGGCGGTTCTTTCCCCTTCTACAACCCGAACCAGGCAGCCCAGGGCCAGCCCTCGGCCGGTGTAGCCATCAGCAGCGTTATCAACAATCCGAACCTGACGCCGGAGTTCTCCAACGAACTGGAAGTGGGCGCCGAACTGGCCCTTTTCCGCAACCGCATCTCGTTTAACGGTACCTACTACGATAAACGCTCGACCAACCAGATTGCCCCGCGCATCCTGCCGGCAGCGGTGGGCTACGGCCAGTACTGGACCAACTTCGGTGAACTTTCGAACAAAGGCTTCGAGGTGGCGGCAACGGTAGTGCCGGTGGAAACGTCCGGCTTCCGCTGGAGCAGCACGTTCAACTTCACCCGCAACCGCAACATTGTGGAGAAAACGACCGACAACGGCGATACTCTTACCCTTGGTAGTGCTTTCAACCTGCGGGCACTGCTCATCCCGGGCCAGCCTTACGGCGTGCTCTACGGCACTTCGGCCAAGCGAGATGCTGACACTGGCGAACTGTTTGTAGACCCTGTAAGCGGCCGCTTGGTGCCCGGTGGCAACAAGATTATCGGCAACCCCAACCCGGATTTTATCATAGGTTTTATTAACCAGTTCACCTACAAAGGCATTACGCTTAATACGCTGATTGACTACCGTAAAGGTGGCTCGATTTACTCAACCACTCTGCAGGAGGAATTGGGCCGTGGCGTAACAAAAGACACCGAAGACCGTGACCGTTTGGTTATCATAGATGGCTTGCGCTACAACACGGCAACTGGTGCTGCTGCCGTCGATGCCAGCGGCGCGCGCATCCGCAACACCAAGGCCATCAGCCTCAACGACTACTACTTCTCGGCAGCCGGTGTGGGCGGCGGTGCCGCCACCAACGGCTACAACGAGCAGTCCATGTACGACGGCACCACCGTGCGCCTGCGCGAAGTGACGGTGGGCTACGACCTGCCCAAGGCTTTCCTCGGCAAGACGCCGTTCAGCGTAGTCAACATCTCGGTGTCGGCCCGCAACCTGTACTGGTACTCGCCCAACCTGCCTAAGAACTCGAACTTCGACCCCGAAACCAATACCTTCGGTTCGAGCAACGTGCAAGGCATTGAGCTGACCAACTCGCCGAACACCAAGCGCTACGGCGTGAACCTGCGCGTCACTTTCTAATCTCAGACTTGCGCCTTCGGGCTCTTTATATAGCATATCATGAAATTTCATCAGATTGGGGCAACGCTGGCGCTAGCCGCCGTGCTTGCCACCGCTTCCGGCTGCAAAGACTTTTACGCCACCAACGTCAACCCCCTCTACCCTACGTCTACCACGCTCAACAACCTGCTGCCCATTACGCAGGTGAGCATGGCCTCGGGATTGGGCGACAATGTGGGGGGCCTGAGCCAGTACACGATGGGCATTATGCAGCAACTGTATAGCACCCGCGGCATTGGCAACTTCCTGCAAACCGGTGACTCGTTTGGCAGCCCGTGGGCGGAGTTCTACAACACCATGCTGCCGAACAACGAAATCATCATTAACCAAGGCACAACCGAGGCACAATGGGGTTACGTGGGCATTGCGCAGCTGCAAAAAGCCTATGTGTATAGCCAGATGGTGGACATGTGGGGCGACATTCCTTACTCGGAAGCGCTGCAGGGCGTGGCCAACCTGGCCCCGCGCTTCGACAAGGACTCGGAGATTTACAACGGCACCACGGACGGCAAGGTGAAGGGCCTGTTCACGCTGATTGACGAAGGCTTGGCTAACATCGCCAAAGCCCCCTCCAGCACGACGCTGGGCCGGGCCGACCTGATTTATGGAGGGTCGCTCGACAAATGGGCCCGGTTTGGCCGCACGCTCAAGCTTAAGCTTTACAACCAGATTCGCAAAACGAATTCGCCCTCTGCGGTGGCGGCCCAAGTAACGCCGCTACTGGCAGCACAACTCATAGAAGAGGGCGGCGACCTGCAACTGGCTTATAAGAACAGCTTGAGCCCCGACACCCGCAACCCTGGTGCAGTAGTGGACTACGGCCCCAGCCCGGAGAACCGCATTGGCCGTTATTTCTACGAAGACATGAAGGCGAAGAGCGACCCGCGCATGCGCTATTACTTCTTCAACCAAGTGCCGGAAGGTGTGGCCGTTACCCAACAAGACTATATCAACGAAAACTTTGTGACCGTGCGGCCGGGCTCTACCGGGCTGTACACCAGTTCGGCATCAACGGCCAATGTGCAGACCCTGCAAGGCCTTTACCCCATTGGCGGCCGCTACGACGACGGCAAAGGCAACCCCAGCGCCAATTCGCGCCCACAAGCCAAATACGAAGCGCCGCAGCGTTTGCTCACTTACTATAGCCGCAAATTCACCGAAGCAGAACTGCAGCTCATGGTGCTGAACAACGTGCCCGCTGCCCGCGCCGCCCTGGTAGCTGGCCTCAATGCCGCGTTTAACAAGGTAAACACCATTGCGGCGGCTGATGGCAGCCCCCTGATGACGACCACCCAAATTAACAACTACCTCAACCGCAACAACACCAACCTGAACGCGTCGGGCCCCCTCAACCGCTTTGACCGCGCTACCACCAACGAGGACCGGCTAGAGGTAATCATGTACGAAAAGTATGTGGCCAGCTTCGGCTTCGGCCCGGACGTGTACACCGACTTCCGTCGCACGGGCCACCCCCGGATTCGTGTGTCGCAGGACATTGTTACTGCTTCGCCCACCCGGAGCGGCCTGCTGCCCGACGATGGCACCACGCTATCGACCGGCATGTTCCCCAACCGGTTGTATTACCCCACCAACGACCTGATTCTGAACCCCAATTCGCCGCGGACGCAGGCCCCGCAGAATTCCCGCATTTTCTGGGACCTCTAGGCCACCTCGACCCTCATCAGTTGTCTTAACGTGAAGTTTTTTATGAATTCTTTTGCCACCCGTTTCTTGCTGCTCTTGACGGCTGCGAGTTCACTCGTTGCCTGCCGCGAAACCAGCAAGTTACCCGCCCCCGCCACGGAAGATGTTCCGTTGATTATTCCGGAAGTCAACCCACAAAAGTCTTATTTCAATATCCTCGACGCTAGGCCTTCCGTGGACCAAGCCAGGAATCAGAACCGAACCCGTCCGGTTTTTGAATTCGTTGTCAACCCGTCCAAAGGCGGCGGTGACATTCAAACTGTGGAAGTTTATAAAAGCTACCGGCGCGACCTTAAGCTCGGCCCACGCGTGAAAGTGACGGACCTGACTTCGTTTCCAGCCACAGTTACCATCAATAGCCAGGACGCACTGCAGGACCTGTATGCTACCTCGCCGATTGCCGGCAGCACCACGCCCCGGCAACCCGTAAAAGGAGAAACTGATACAACGCCAAACCGCCTGATTAATGGCGAAGCCGTGGTATTCACTTTCGAATACGTGATGAAAGACGGCCGCCGCATTATCCTCACGCCTCTCTCCACCCTAAGTGGCTCGGTGGGTGCTCCGCTGGGCACGTTCGTCAACGCTCCCTACGCGGCCGTGGCGGAAATCCGTCCCTAACTCCTACCACTAAGCAGGTCTGTTAAGCAAGCAATAGTAGCTTTTCAGCGGCAGCAAGAGGATTTTATCATCCTTTTGCTGCCGTTTTTTTTGTCGTTTGCCCCATCATGGACAATAATTTCTAACGAGGCATAGCATAGGAGCTTATGCCTTAACTAAAGGAAAGTATGCCTGTGGGGTAACTTCTATCCCATAGCTTATTCTTTTTAAAACAAAGAATCTGCAACAATTAATAAAATCACATTGCCGCATATTGTATACATGCCATTGTTTTTCAATGGCATAAAATATTCGCGATATGTGTTTTCACACCAATGCTTATGCACTGAAAATCAGAATTTAACAAGTGTTGTCATTGCAGCCAAAAGAGCACATTTCGGGAGTTAAACAAGGAGTATCAATAAGAAATGAACGCCTACCCTGAAAATTTCATGAGCACAGGCTGTTTTTATTGCTTTTATCTAATCAGTCTTACGTATTTTTGAAATGTAAACTCACCATTACCATTTTTTAACCTTTTGTCCATGAAAAAAATCTTACTCATGAGCCTGGTGCTCATGTTTACTCTTCTACACGGAGCGATGGCGCAAACCCGCACCGTAACCGGCCGGGTGACCGACCAAGCGACGGGCACCGGCCTTCCCGGCGTCACGGTACTGCTGAAAGGCACTACCAACGGCGTATCCACCAATGCAGACGGCGCTTTCAGCCTGTCGGTACCCGAATCCGGTGGCACGCTGGTGTTCAGCTCGGTAGGCATGACGACGCAGGAGCGCGCCATTGGCAGCAACTCTCAGTTTTCGGTGGCTTTGGCGACCGATTCCAAGCAGTTGACCGAGGTGGTGGTAACGGGCTACGGCGGGTCGCAGGATGTGAAAGACATCACGGGCTCGGTAGCTCAAGTGAAAGAGGAGAAGCTGTTGCTGCAGCCCGTTGTCAGCGTCGACCAGGCCTTGCAGGGCCGCATGGCCGGTGTAAACATCAACACCACCAGCGGCACGCTTGGCGACCAGGCGGTAATTCGCATTCGCGGCGCCAACTCCATCAGCAACAGCTCGCAGCCGCTGTTTGTGGTGGATGGTGTGCCTCTGAACAACAACGCGCAAGCCAACTCCCTCAGCACGCGCTACAACCCCTTGGCCGACATCAACCCGAACGATATCGCCTCGGTCGACGTGTTGAAAGACGCATCGGCAGCGGCTATTTATGGTTCGCGCGGTGCCAACGGCGTGGTTATCATCACCACCAAACGGGGCAAATCGGGCACCAACCGCCTGTCCTTCAACTCTTACTATGGCTTTCAAGACGCCGTGCGCAAGCCTCAGGTCCTGAATGCCGCCGATTTCATTGCCATCTCGAATGAGAAGGCTGCCAATGCCCGCGCTGGGAGCGTAGGCGCTACCGGCAACGTGGGCAACACCAGCGTCCCGGCAACCATTGCTGCACCCATCGATTTGAACGGCGATGGTGTGCCGGATGAAACCGATTGGATTAAGGAGATTTTCCAGCGTGGCACGCAACAGAACTACCAGGCAGCTCTGTCGGGCGGCAGCGAATTTGCTTCTTATTATGGTTCTGCCGACTGGAACGACCAAAAAGGCATTATCTACAAAAACCGCTTGCGTCGTGGTTCGGGACGTTTGAACATCGACATCACTCCAAAGAAATGGCTGAAGAGCGGTGTTAGCCTTAACTACTCCAAAACTTACAACCAAGGCATCAACGGCGAGAGCGCCTTGGCTGGCGCTACGGTGTCAGGCTACACTGCTCCCCCGAACGTGCCCGCCTTCAACCCCGACGGCTCCTACTACCTGAACAACCTGGGCAACCTGGGCAACGGCAACAACGCCGTTCCCAGCACATACGCTCCGAACGCATATTTCCATATCATCGGCACGCTGCGCGAAAACCGCAACGACAACACCGTGCAGCGCACTCTGGGCAACGGCTACCTCACGGTAACGCCTTTGAAAGGCCTGCAGTTGACGACCAAGTACGGCATCGACTATTCGACCAACTTCGAAGACCAATACAGCAGCCCCATCTTGGGAAGCCTGGGTCGTCAGCTTGGCCAAGGCCTGGTCCAGTTGTATAACACGACCCGTACTCAGTACAACTGGCAGAACTACGCCAACTACGACCGCACCTTCGACGAAAAACACACGATTGGCCTAACCGCCGGTGTTGAGTACCAGGAAACGCGTACCCAACTGGTGTACAGCTCCGGTGCTGACTTCGCAGACAACAAGTTTCAGTCGCTGCTCGATGGCCTGTACACCAACCAGACCGGCACTGGTGGTTCTGCTTTCAACAACGGCTTCCAGTCGTACTTCGCCCGTGCCAACTACGATTTCAGCAGCAAGTACTACGCTTCTTTCTCGTTCCGTGCTGATGCTTCTTCGGTTTTCGGCGCCAACAACCAGCGCGGCTACTTCCCCGGCGGCTCGGTGGGCTGGCGTGTTTCGCAAGAGAGCTTCATGAAGAACATCTCGGCTATCAACGACCTGAAGCTGCGCGCCAGCTACGGTAAAGTTGGCAACTCCGCTGGTATCGGTTCCTACGCTTCGCGTACGCTCGTGGGCGGCGGTCAATACGCCGACTTGAACGGTTTCAGCATCAACCAAGTGGGCAACCCCTCTATTCAATGGGAAACCTCGAAGAAGCTCGACATTGGCTTTGACGCAGCGCTCGTAAACAACCGCATCAACGTCACCTTCGACTTCTTCAACAACGATGTCAGCGGCATCTTGCTGGCCGCCCCTGTGCTGCGGACCACCGGCATTCCCGGTTCGAGCGTTAACCGCAACGTGGGCAGCATGTACAACCGGGGCGTTGAACTCACCATCAACACCGTGAACGTGCGTCTGGACAACGGCTTCACTTGGAGCTCCAACCTGAACGGCAGCATTCTCAAGAACCGCATCACGGAACTGGCTACCCCGACTGATATCACCGCTGGTACCCAGCGCGCCAGCTTGGGCAGCAGCTTGGGTATTTATTTCCTGCCCGTGTGGGCTGGGGTGAACCCCAACAACGGCAACGCCCAGTTCCTGGACAAAGACGGCAACATTAAACAGTATGATGCGGCCTATACTACCAACGCTAACGCAACCCAAGGCCGTTGGCTCACCGCCGCTGGCGATGTGACGACCCCCATCACGGTGGCCGACTACAAGTACACTGCCAAAACCGGCTACCCCACCTTCTTCGGCGGCTTTGACAACACCTTTGCGTTCAAAGGCGTGGAACTTGGCGTCTTCCTGCAGTACAGCGGTGGCAACCAGATTTACAATGGCTACCGTTCGGCCCTGTTGAGCAACAGCCTGCAGAATAACATCACCGAAATTAAGGACCGTTGGACTACGCCGGGCCAACAGACGGACATCCAGAAACTGGTGCTGCGCGACGTGGTTTCGACTCAGGCATCGACTCGTTGGCTCGAGAACGGTGATTTCCTCCGCATTCGCCAGGTGAGCTTGGGCTACAACCTGCCTGAACCTTTGATTAAGCGTTTGGGTTTGAACAACCTGCGGGTATACGTATTGGGCCAGAACCTGTACAACTTCACCAAGTACAAAGGCCTAGACCCCGAGGTGAACTCCAATATCGGCAACAACATTGCTTATGGTGTTGACGGCCGTTCGGTTCCCCCGACCCGCAGCTTCACTTTCGGTGTAAACGTTGGCATTTAACCTTGGCTTTTCTCTCTATTTACATGACTCATATTTCTAAATTGCGGCTGGCCGCTTTCTGCGCCGTGTTGCTTGCTTCGGGCACTGGCTGCGATGTGCTGACCCAAGACCCGCCCACCGCGCTTACCCAGGAAGATGCATTTGCCAATGCGGACCGCATCTCCAAATCGGCCATCGGCATGTACAATGGCCTGCAGGACCTTGAATTTCTGGGTGGCCGTGCGCTCATCTATAGCGACATCCGCAGCGATGACACGAACCCCGCGGGCTTCTTCGGCAACGTATCGACGTTCAACCAACTAGCCAACGATGGCACCGCTGCCAACGCTTGGACCGGCGGCTATCGCACGCTGTATGCGGCAAACTACTTCCTGCAGCAAATCGCAAAAAACCCCGGCCGAACCACTCCTGCCTTGGAAGCGCAATACACTGGCGAAGCCAAGTTCATTCGGGCCTTGGTGAACTTCCACCTGGTGAACCTGTTTGCTCAGCCTTACAACTTCACCACTGATGCATCGCACCTCGGTATCCCCATCCAACTCACGGCGCCGGATGCTAGCAACGCATTTGACGCCAGCCAGAACCTATCTCGGGGAACCGTTCGCCAGGTATACACGCAAATTGAGCAGGACCTGAACGACGCTATTACCGCGTTGCCGGAAACGTATAGCACTGCCTATGACCGCACGGCGCGCGCTACCAAAGACGCAGCTCGCGCCTTGCTGTCGCGCGTATACTTGTACAAAGGCCAGTACGCCGACGCCGCCAGCATGGCTAATACCGTCATCACGGGCGGGCGTCGCTCGCTATCCGCCAGTCCGGCGGTTCCGTTCACAGCCGCTACCTATAGCAACCCCGAGTCGATTTTCTCGGTGGCTATGAACCTCAGCGATAACCCTAATACCAACAACGCCATCGGCCAGCACTACGGCCGCCAGCGCCGGGCGGATATTAGCGTGACGCCTTATGCACGTATTGACACCACGCAGTTCCGGAGCAAAGACCGTCGTCGCACGCTGTTGCTTGACCCGCCCACTTACCCGGCTACTGCCACGACCAATATTTACACGTTGAAGTATAATAACGGTTCGGCCGATTACGTGCCGATTGTGCGTTTTTCGGAAGTGCTGCTGAACCGTGCCGAAGGCTTGGCCCAAACCGACGCTGGCATCAGCGCCGATGCTATTACCCTGTTGAACCAAGTGCGTCGCCGTTCACTGCCGAACATTCCGGCTTACCCGAACTACTCGGTAGCATCCTTCACCAATAAGCAGGCCCTGATTGATGCCATTTTGTTTGAGCGTCGCTTGGAGCTGGCCTTTGAAGGCCACCGCTACTACGACCTGATGCGCTACAAGCGTAACTCAAGCCGTATCAACTACGGGGAGGATAAGGCCATTTTCCCGATTCCAAACGTCGACCTCCTGCAGAACCCTAATCTGGTTCCAAACCCTGGCTACTAATCCTTGATTGAGGATGCAAAAAGCCCCAGCCGCATGGCTGGGGCTTTTTTTGTATCAATAAAGCGAGTGAACTCACAGGATATACTGGCTCAGGTCACGGTTTTTCAACATGTCACTCAGCCGCTCATTCACCAGCGTGGCCGTGATTTGCACGTGGGCATGCGCCCCAATCTTGTCGGGCACGTCGTAGAGAATATCATTGAGCAAGCGGCTCATGACCGTGTGCAGGCGCCGGGCTCCGATGTTCTCCACCTCGGCATTCACCTCTGAGGCAATTTCGGCCAGACGCTCCAGGGCTTCATCATCAAAGGTCAACTCCACCTCTTCGGCTTTGAGCAAGGCTTCGTATTGCTTGGTGAGGGCGTTCTTAGGGTCTTTGAGAATGCGGAAGAAGTCGGCCTTGGTCAGGCTTTGTAGCTCGACGCGGATGGGGAAACGGCCTTGGAGTTCGGGAATGAGGTCGGAGGGCTTGCTGACGTGGAAGGCGCCGGCGGCGATGAACAAGATGTGGTCGGTGTTGACGATGCCGTACTTGGTGCTCACGGCCGAACCCTCCACGATGGGCAGCAGGTCGCGCTGCACGCCCTGGCGGCTTACGTCGGGGCCGCCCTTGCCGCTGCCGCCGCTGGTGGCCACCTTGTCAATTTCGTCGATGAAGATGATGCCCGCGTTTTCGGCCTGGCGAATGGCTTCATCCTTCACCTCGTCCATGTCGATGAGCTTAGCGGCTTCTTCATCGAGCAGGAGCTTGCGGGCCTCGGCCACTGTCACCTTGCGCTTGCGGGTTTTCTTGGGCAGCATGTTGCCGAGCATGTCCTGCAGGCCCGAGAGGGTGCCCTCGTCCATACCGGGAGGCGCGCCCATGATGCCTACGCTGGGCCCCGACTGCGCCACTTGAATCTCAATTTTGCGGTCTTCCAGTTCGCCGTTCTTGATTTTTTGGCGGAACCGCTCGCGGGTGCGCTCGTTCAGCTCGGCGTCGGAATTGGGTACGGCATCGGCCCCTCCCCCACCGCCGAAGCCGAGGCCCGATTTGGCGCCAGCGGGCTGAGGAATGGCGGGGATGAGGGCGTCGAGGATAATTTCCTCTACGGCATTGGCCGCCTGGGCCTTCACAGCTTCCTGGCGACGGGCTTTCACGCGGTTCACGCTTTGCTCGGCCAGGTCGCGCACCATGCTTTCCACGTCGCGGCCTACGTAGCCAACTTCAGTGAACTTGCTGGCTTCTACTTTCACAAAAGGCGCATCGGCGAGGTGAGCCAGGCGGCGAGCAATTTCGGTTTTCCCCACGCCGGTGGCCCCAATCATCAGGATGTTGTTGGGCACGATTTCGGCCTGCATATCGGCGGGGGCGTGCAGGCGGCGCCAGCGGTTGCGCAAGGCAATGGCCACGTGGCGCTTGGCGTCGTGCTGGCCGATGATGTATTTATCAAGCTCGGCCACGATTTGGGCCGGCGTCAGGAAAGAGTCGTTGAGCATGAGGTAGTGTACGAGTTTTATAAGGGCATTGGGAACAAAAAAACTGTCATCCTGCGCGCAGCAAAGGGCCTTTTCAAGCTAGAACGGCTTTCGTTCCACGGTGATAAGGTCCTTCGCTGCGCTCGGGATGACAGTTTTCTATTCAGTCCGACAAGGTCGTTACTCTTTTTTCTTGAACAAAGAATTCAAGTTGCGAGACACGGTGATGTACTCGCTGGAACCCGCGGCCTGCAGCGTAGCGTGGGTGTATTCAAGCTGAAAAGTGCTGATTTTGAGCATTGCCCCGAAGCTGAGGCCGGCGCTGCCGCTGGTGTTATCGAGGCGCAGTTCGCGGCGCTGCAAGTGGTTGTAGCCCACGCGCAGGTTGAATCCCTTGCCCAGCACGAGGGCCGCGCCAACGGTGAAGTGCCGGGCCAAGTTGTCACCGAAGCTCTTGGTGGGTTTCTTTTCCTGCCCGCTGGCATCCTGCACGCCGCGGGCGTTGGGGTCGAGGTACTGGATGTCCCACTGCTGCAAGTGGTGGATGGTAAGCGACAGCCGCACGGGCATGTGCTCGGGCTTTACGGTGGCGCCAATCTGAACGTCGAGGGGCAGTCGGCCCCGGTCGGTGCCCGGGTAAGTGATGAACTGGTAGCCTGCGTTTTTCACGGCCAAGCCCGCCGTGAAATCGGTGGTTGGGTGCTTGTAGAGGACGCCCGCATCGGCCACGCCAGCCAGCGAGCGGCTGCCCGCAATGCTGCTTACGGCCAGCTTGGCAGTGGCGCCAAAAGTGAACTTGCCCTTGGTATAGGAATCGGACAGGCCGGCGGTGTACTCATTAACGCTAAACGTACCCAGGCTGTTGCCGGCGGGGTCGTAGCTCTGGAAGTCGCCGTAATTCAGGTAAGTGACGCCCACGCCGAAGCGGCCGTATTTCTCGGTGTTGAAGGCATAAGCGGCGGTGCTCTGCTTAATGTCGGCCACGTAGGCCACGTAGCTCAGCGCCAGCCGGCCGTCCATGTCGGCATTGAGCAAGGCCGGGCTGCCAAACAGCATGGTGGGGTCGTCGGTGCGGGTCGAGACGTTCATGCCGCCCAGCGCCGCGAGGTGCGCATTCGGCGGCAGGTCCAGAAAAGGAAACACGGCGCGGCCGCCCAACTGCTGCGCCGATGCCGGTTTTACCCCCAAAAAGCCCAGCAAAAGGCCAAACCCGGCAAGCCGGCAAGCGGAAAATTGCTTCATATAGCTAAGATAAGAGAGCCCGTGCCCCCATTGGCAGCCTAACGCATGGTAACCGCAAATAAGTACCTCGACCAAACATTTTACCTGCGCCAGCTTACCTGAAGGACGTAGGGGTGGGACTTGCCCCCGCCCTTACGTCCTTCAGGTAATACTCTCGCAAAGGTGCAGGCATCCAGGCGGGGGCAAGCCCCGCCCCTACGTCGCTCAAGCTTCACGCTACTGCACCTCCACGCTGGGACCTACGGTGGGCACGGGCTCGTCGCGCACGGGCAGCTTCTGCGGGTGCGGCACCAGCTCGTCGAGCAGAGCCACGCGCAGCACGTCGTCTACCCGCTCGGCGTAGTGAATGGTGAGGCCTTTGAGGTAGTCCTCCTGGATTTCCTCGATGTCCTTGCGGTTTTTGGGGCAAAGAATAATGTCCTTCATGCCGGCGCGGCGGGCCGCCAGCAGCTTTTCCTTGATGCCGCCCACCGGCAGCACCTTGCCGCGCAGGGTAATTTCGCCGGTCATGGCCAGCTTGGCGCGCACCCGGCGCTGGGTATAGGCCGAGGCAATGCTGGTGAAAATGGCAATGCCCGCACTGGGTCCGTCCTTGGGCACGGCGCCCTCGGGGAAGTGAATGTGCAGGTCGTACTGCTCAAACAGGCGGTAGTCGATGCCGATTTCATCGGCCCGCGAGCGCAGGTAGCTCAGCGCCGTAATGGCCGATTCCTTCATCACGTCGCCGAGCTGGCCCGAGAGCGTGAGCTTGCCCCGGCCGCGGCTCAGCAGGCTTTCCACGAACAGGATGTCGCCGCCCACCGAGGTCCAGGCCAGTCCCGTCACCACGCCGGCGGTGTCGTTGTCCTGGTACTGGTCGCGGTCGAAGATGGGCGCGCCGAGTATTTTGCGCACTTCGGCGGGCTCCATCACAGCAGGCAGCTCCTCCTTACCAGCTTTGCGGCGGGCCAGGTTGCGCGTCACGGCGGCCAGCTTGCGCTCCAGGCCGCGCACGCCGCTTTCGCGGGTGTAGTCGTCGGCCACACGGTGCAGCGAGGCATCGGTGATTTTCACTTCCGCCTCGCCCAGGCCGTGCTCCTTGAGCTGCTTGGGCCAGAGGTGCTTACGGGCAATCTGCACCTTTTCCTCCTGGGTATAGCCGGTGAGGTCGATGATTTCCATGCGGTCGCGCAGGGCGGGCTGAATGGTATCGAGCGAGTTGGCCGTGGCAATGAAGAGGACCTTCGAGAGGTCGTACTCCACTTCCAGGTAGTTGTCGGTGAAGGTGGCGTTTTGCTCCGGGTCCAGCACTTCGAGCAAGGCCGAGCTGGGGTCGCCGCGGAAGTCGCTGCTCACCTTGTCTATCTCATCGAGGATGATGACGGGGTTGCTGGTGCCGGCCTTTTTGATTTGGGAGATGATGCGGCCGGGCATGGCGCCCACGTAGGTCTTGCGGTGCCCGCGAATCTCGGCCTCGTCGCGCACGCCGCCCAGGCTCATGCGGATGTACTTGCGGCCCATGGCGTTGGCAATGCTGCGGCCCAGGGAAGTTTTGCCCACGCCGGGAGGGCCGTAGAGGCACAGAATGGGTGCCTTCAGGTCCTGCTTCAGCTTGAGCACGGCGATGTACTCCAGAATCCGCTCCTTCACCTTTTCGATGCCGAAGTGGTCGGCATCGAGGATTTTCTTGGTTTGCTTGAGGTTGAACTTGTCCTTGGTAAACTCACCCCAGGGCAAATCGAGCAGAAACTCCACGTAGTTCACGCTCACCGAGTAATCGGGCGCCATGGGGTTGGTGCGGGCCAGCTTCTCCATCTCCTTTTTGAAGTGGAGCGCCACGCTCTCGGGCCATTTTTTGGTTTCGGCGCGCTGGCGCAGGCGGTTCACATCCTCGTCAGGGCCTTCCTGGCCCAGCTCGTCCTGCAGGGTTTTGAGCTGCTGGCGCAGGAAGTACTCGCGCTGCTGGGCGTCGATGCCGGTGTGCGTTTTTGAACGGATGTCCTGCTTGATTTCCAGCAGCTCGGCCTGGCTCAGCAGGGCTTCGAGCAGCTGGCGGGCCTGGGCTTCGGGGTCGGCCAGCTCCAGCAGCTTCTGTTTGGCGGGCAGGTCGAGCTGCACGTTGCTGGACAGGAAGTGCGTGAGGAAGGCGGGCGACTGAATGCCATCGAGCATGGCGCGGGCTTCCATTGGAATCTCGGGCGTGAGCTCCAGCACTTTGGTGGCAGCTTCGCGCAGGGCCTGTAGCAGCGCAAACTCGCCCGGAATGTCGGGGTTCAACGCCACTTCCGAGAAGTAGCTGACGCGGGCCACGAGCGGGGCGAAGCTCAGCTCTTCCTCGATGGTGAAGCGCACCTGGCCTTGCAGGATGATGGTAATCTGGCCGTCGGGCTGCTCCAGCAGCTTCAGGATGCGGGCCAGCGTGCCCACGGGGTGCAGCTCAGCTACAGTGGGCTCGTCGGCGTTGGGGTCGAGCTGGGCCACCACGCCGAGGAGCTTGTCGGCGGCGTGGGCTTTGCGCACCAGCTTCACGCTTTTCTTGCGCGTCACGGTCACGGGCAGCACCACGCCCGGAAACAGCACGGTGTTGCGCACGGGCAGCAGCGAGAGGGTGGGCGGGGCGTCGTCGCCGCGCAGCAGGTGGTCGGGGTCAGCGGCCATGATGGCAATGGCTTCGGGTTGGGAATGAGAGTCGCTGAGGGCGCGCAGAGGCTGCACAGCCGGAGAATAAACAGATGCCAGACGCATGGACGAGAATAAAGCCGGAAACAACGGCGGCAGGTGCCACATTGGCAGCCCGCGGCTTTGTGAAAGCGGGAATACAAGGTACGGCTTCCCACTGCGTTTGGACGTCAAGCGGCGTGCCAGCCGCCCGATTCCGCCAAAGCGGCGCACTGCCGGGTGGGCAACCGCTCACCTGCGCGGCGTAAATCGCTAAATTGGTAGCAACTTGCGTCCCTTATTATTCTTATTACTCTACTAATGCTGTTTTTATTGCGCCGGTGCGCGGTGCTTTTTCTGCTTCTCATTGGGGTGTTGGCGGCGCTACCGGGCCAGGCGCAGCGCCGGCCGGTGAAGCGCATTCCCGGCGCGGCTTCGCCCTCGGCCGATACCACCAGCGGCGGTGCTTCGGCCGCGCCCCGCAAGGGAACCAAACCCGCGCCAGCCAAGGCCGCGGTGCCCAAGCCGGCCATTGCGCCGGGCACCTACCGCGTGCGCGGCCTCAACAGCCGCGTGAGCCGCAAGCTGCGGCTGCGGCCCGATGGCACGCCCGACTTCGTGTTCATCAACCGCTACCCGTTTTTTGAAGACAAAAAGGCGCTGAAAGCCATTGGCAAGGCCGAAAAGCGCCGGCAATACCACGCCGCCCGGTTGCTGCTGGAGGACTATGTGGCCAAATTCGGTCCGGCCAACTTTGAGAAAAACACCGACATGCTCTGGCGCCTGGGCCAGCTGCTGGAGCGCGACAGCCAGAACGTGAAGGCCAAGGCTTATTTCCGCCTGGCGCTCAAGCACAGCCGCAAGGACATCAGCAAGATTCAGCTGTACTACGACTCGCTGGAGCAGAAAAACACCGACCTGTACGTACCCCTGAAAACGTACTACGAGCTGGTAGAGTACCGCAAGAACCTCAACACCTTCCACCCACCAAAGGGCGTGTACACGACCATGGGCGACGCCATCAACAGCAAGGCGCCCGACTACGGCCCCGCGCTGGCCGGCAACGACTCGCTGCTGATTTTCAGCAGCAAGCGCAAGCGCCGCGGCATCACCGGCGTGGTAGACGAGGACCTGTACACCTCGCGCCGCGAGGGCGTGAGCTGGACCGACGCCGAGCCGCTGCCCAAGCCCATCAACTCGCCCAACAACGAGGGCTCGGCCTGCCTGAGCAAGGACGGCAAAACCATCTTTTTTGCCCGCTGCGAGTGCAGCACCTGCCACGGCAACTGCGACCTCTACACCGCCACGCGCGGCAAAGACGGCAAGTGGGGCACCCCCAAAAGCCTGGGCCCCATGGTGAATTCCTTCGGCTGGGACTCGCAGCCCACCCTCTCGCAGGGCGAGGACACGCTGTACTTTGCGTCCGACCGGCTGGGCGGCTTCGGGCTGTCGGACATCTACTTCACCCGCAAGCTGAAAAACGGGCAGTGGAGCCCGGCCGAGAACATGGGCCCGGTCATCAACACCCGCGAAAACGAGGTGAGCCCGTTTTACCACCCGCTCTACCACGTGCTCTACTTCAGTTCGCGCGGGCAGTTGCTGAACTTCGGTGATTTCGACATCTACAAAACCTACCGCGTGGGCGGACGCTGGCAGGAACCCAAAAACATTGGCCCGCTGGTGAACGGCAAGGGCTCGGAGTACTACTTCACCATCGACCGCGAAAGCAAAAACCTCTACTACGCCCGCTCGGAAGCGCAGGAACTCAACAACCTCGACCTCTACTCTTTCCCGCTGCCCATGGAGGCCCAGCCGCTGGCCACCACCCACGTGGAGGGCACGCTGGTGGATTCGGTAAGCAGCAAGCCGCTCAAGGGCATCGTGAGCATCATCGATACCGACAATGGCATCGAGGTGGCCAGCAAGTTTATCCGGCCCGATGGCACGTTCGATTTTGAGCTGATTGAGGGCTCGCATTACGCCATGCTCATTCAGAGCCCGGACTTTTTCTCGGTGGAGAAGCAGTTTGCGCTCAAGGGCGACACGGTGATGACCCTGCTCACCAACAGCATCGACTACAAGCTGCCGCTCATTTTCAAGAACCTGGAGTTTGCGGCGGCCAAGGCCGAGGTGCTGCCCGCCATGTACCCTACCCTCGACCGCATTGCCTTGTTCCTGGTCGACCACCCGGCCTTTCGGCTCAGCATCGCGGGCCACACCGATAGCCGCGGCGACCCGGAAGTGAACGAAAAGCTTTCGCAGGACCGCGCCGAGGCCATCCGCAAGTACATCGAGCGCAAGGGCAAACTCGCGCCCAACCGAATCGAGAGCTTCGGCTACGGCTCCAGCAAGCCCCTCAAGGACGAGCTGACCGATGACGACGCCAAGGTGAACCGCCGCGTCGAGTTCAAGCTCATCAAGCCCAGCGACGACAAGCCCGCCGACGGCGGCGGGGACTGGAAGTAGCTATTCCACCGCCAGCACCCGCACCGTTTTGCCGTTGAAAGCGGCCTCCTGCCCGGCCCGCAGCCCCTTAAGCGCCACGGCCACCGGCGCGGCGGGCGATACCGCAAAAACGTCCGTTCCATCCAGCTTTCCGGCACTGATGCTGATGTAGAACTGGCCCAGGCTGGTGCTCACGAGGGCACCGGGGCGCACCGTGTCGCAGGCAGCGTCGGGGCTGATACGGGCCAGTTCGGCTTGCAGCTGCTGGGCCTGCTGCATCTGGGCAGCGTTGCGGTCACGCTCGGCATTGGCCATTTCGCGGCCGGTTTCATACTTGTCGCCGGCGCTGCTCTTGGTTTCGGAAGAGGAGGATTCCTGAGCCGCCTGCATGGCGGTGCGGGCAGCGGCAATGCGTTGCTCGATGAAGGCCTGGCAGAGGGCGTGGAGGACGGGTTTGGTCATTAATAGTTGGAGCGAATTTGAATCCAGGATATCCGGCCGTTGGCGGCGGTTAGCTTAGTGGGCGCATCGGCCATTGTGTATTTAGCCAGCACAGGCTGCTTGCGGAAAACGTATTCTAAGCCGGGAGTTTCCACGTCGCCCACAAAGGCAATCTGAAATTCTGGCAACATCATGTTGGGTACGACCTGCACGGCAGGCAAAGCCGCTTTCAGTTGCCCAGATGTCGAACCAGTATGAATGCCGCGAGCCGTCTTATAGGCCGGATGGAACGCCAGCAGGGCCGCTACTTTTTTGTGGGTTTGCCAGTCGGCGAAGTACAGGAAAAGCTGCCGACTACCCTTTTTCACCATGATGCCGCTGGGTTCGGCTTCGGTGTCATCAAAGCCATAAGCCAGCAGGTGTACCGGCGTAAAAGTGCAGCCTTTATACAGCTCCTGGAGCTGCGCTATCGACATGCCGATGCGTGCCTTCCCTACCGATTTTTCGGTGATAACGGGAACATCGTAAAAGGCCGGCGCGGGTACTTGGCTGCTGCCGGAAAGTAGCAGCCAGGCACTAAAGAGGCTGAGAAACTTGAGCATCGGGCCAAGTTAAAATGAATTCAGCGCAGACTGCACCTTTTCCGTCCACTGTTCATCTGTCGGTGCCACCACCAGCACCCGAAACCCGTGACGCTCGCCTTCCAGCCGCACGCCTTCGGAGTCGTCAATCAGCAAGTCGATGCCAAAACTGGGCGGGTGCTTGGTGCAGCGAGCACGCACCTCATGGTTATGCCGTAGCTGGTTCACCACCCCATCCAGCCGGATGCCATAGAACCAAAAGAGCCGCCGGATGCGCCAGGCGCTGCGGAAGGAAGTGGTGTACACCCACACTTCCCAACCGTGCCGCCTGCAGTCGGCTACCAGCTCCCTGATGCCTTGGCGCAACTGCTCGTTACTGAGCAGCCGCGCCAGCAGGGGCCTTTGGGGCGTTTCGAGTGGGAAGTCGTGGCCGCAGCGGATAAGGGTGTTGTCGAGGTCGAAGGCGAGGCGCATCAGCTACTTAATAGTCCCTCCGCAACCTTCCTATCATTGCCCAGCCGCGGCACCTTGTTCTGCCCGCCCAGGCGGCCCAGGCTTTTCATGTAGCGCTGAAACGCCCCGACGGGCAGCGGCGTGAGCTGCAGCGGCACCAGGATGTTGCCCCGGCGCAGGTCGTCGTAGTAGGTGTTGCGGTGGCGCAAGGCCGTGTCCAAGGCTGCGGCGAAGGCGGGGGCATCCT
This sequence comes from Hymenobacter monticola, assembly GCF_022811645.1. Lineage (NCBI taxonomy): Bacteria > Pseudomonadati > Bacteroidota > Cytophagia > Cytophagales > Hymenobacteraceae > Hymenobacter > Hymenobacter monticola. Next base: position 5,586,866 of record NZ_CP094534.1, read on the forward strand.
GGGGGGCGCGGCCGAACTCCACCAGCCACTCGTGGCGCGAGGGCGTGGCGGGGTCGTCGCTCACCAGCGGCGCCACGGTAAATTCCGTGACTTCCACTTCTGGAAACTGCGCCATCGTTTCGCGCAGGGCCTGCTCTACCTCCTCCCCTATCACGTGCTCGCCGAAGGCCGACAGAAAGTGCTTGATACGGCCCGTGACTACCACGCGGTGCGGCCGCAAGCTCACGAAGCGCACCGTGTCGCCGATGCTGTAGGCCCACAGGCCGGCGTTGGAGGTGAGCACCACGGCGTAGTTGCGGTCCAGCTCCACGTCGGCAATGGTGAGGCGGGGCGCGTCGGGCTCAAAAAACCGCTCGGCGGGGATGAATTCGTAGAAAATGCCGCTGTTGAGCAGCAGCAATAAGCCGGGATTGCCGGGTTCATCCTGCAAGGCCAGAAAGCCCTCCGAGGCCGGAAACAACTCGATGCTGTCAACGGGCCGGCCGATGCTTTCGAAGAGCTTGGCGCGGTAGGGCTCGAAGTTGACGCCGCCGTACACAAACAGGTTGAAATCCGGGAACAGGTCTTTGATGGGCCGGCCGGTGCGGGCCGTGAGGCGGTCGAAGTACATCTGCACCCAGGGCGGAATGCCGGAAATGAGGGTCATTTTCTGGCCCAGCGTTTCGTCGACAATACGCTCCAGCTTCGTTTCCCAGTCTTCGATGACGTTGGTCTGGTACGTCGGCAACTGGTTGCGGCGCAGGTAGGCGGGCACGTGGTGGTTGGCAATGCCCGAAAGCCGGCCCGTACGGATGCCGTGGTGCATCTCCAGTTCCGGCGAGCCCGACAAGAATATCAGCTTGCCATCCAGAAACTGGCTGCGGCCGGTACGATAGATGTAGTACAGCAGCGCATCGCGCGCTCCCTCAATGTGGTTCGGGATGCTGTCTTTGGTAATCGGAATGTACTTCGTGCCCGAGGTCGTGCCGCTGGTTTTGGCCAGGTACAGCGGCCGGCCGGGCCAGAGCACGTCGGCCTCGCCGGCCTGGGTGCGGTCGAACCAGGGCTTCAGGGCCTCGTAGTCGCGCACGGGCACCTGCCGCGACAAATCGGCGGGCGTGCGCACGCCGCCTAGCTCGTGCGCCCGGCCGAAAGCGGTGCCGGCCGCCGTGGCCGTGAGCCGGGCCAGCAGCTCGCGCTGGGTGGTTTCGGGGCGGTGCTGCCAGCGCTGGTAGCGCCGGGCAATGTAGCGAGCCAGGGGCCGGCTCAGCGTGGCTTTCAATCCCATAGTTCCGAGTAAAAACGCCGTTGGCGGGGTTGCGAAGGTACGTTGGGCGTTTTCGTTGACTACGGTTGAGGCAACCTCTCTACTTTGCCACCGTTACCACACCTCACCAATTCACCAACCCCAACTTCACCACAATCATGGCAGACCACAAAGGCACCGCCGTCTGGAACGGCGACATTAAAGGCAGCGGCACCCTCAGCACCGAAAGCGGCGCGCTTAACGCTCCTTACTCCGTTGGCAGCCGCTTCGAAGGCAAGCAGGGCACCAACCCCGAAGAACTCATCGGCGCGGCCCACGCCGGCTGTTACACCATGTACCTCACCAGCGTGCTCACCAAGCACGGCCACTCGGTGCAGAACATCAAAACCACCAGCACCGTGACGATGAACCCCAACAACGGCCATCCCGTCATCGAGCACATCCACGTGAGTACCGAAGGCCACGTCACCGGCGGCAACATCACCGCCGACGACTTCCAGAAGCACGCCGAAGATGCCAAGGAAAACTGTCCCGTATCGAAAGTGCTGAGCGCCGTGCCCAAAATGACGCTCGAAGCGAAGTTTGTAGGCTAGCGCTTGCTGGTCAGCTCAAACCTTAAGTATGTCATGCTGAGCGCAGCCGAAGCATCTCTGCAGGGTAACTAATCCAACGGATTGAGTTTACTATTGCGGTAGAGATGCTTCGGCTGCGCTCAGCATGACGTTCTGCTTTTAGCCCTGAGCTGCCTATACTAAAATCTTCGCCCTAAATTTGTCGCTATGCCCACTGGTACTACTCGCATCCGCCTTCGCCCCGCCAACAACTCCCGCGTCCCGTTCTGGGGCCAGATTGCCATCGGCGTTTTCTGGCTGGCTTATGTGCTGTTTGGCATTCTGAGCAACACCGGCGCGCAGGACTACCACTTTCTGCACTGGGTATTCCTGGTGTTCACGCTGGTGTACCTCGGCTATGTGCTGGTGAACAATGCCCCCATCTTCGGCACGCAGAGCTACCTGGAGTTCACACCCGGCTACATTGTGCACAAAAACGGCTTGTTCCGTCCCAAACAGGTTTTCGCCGCCGAAAACATTGCCGCCCTGGAGTTGAAGCCCGCCGTGCTGCGCGTGCGCCAGAAAGACGGCGAAATCTACGCCCTCAACCTGCGCGAAGTAAAAGGCAAGCGCCGCAAGCTGAGCTTCCGCGAGCAAGTGCGCGAGTTTGCCGCCAAGCACAACGTGCCCTTGCAGGAAGTGAGCCCGGCCGCGGCTTCCTAGTTATATCTCATCGAAAAGAAAGGGGCTGAAGACAACTTGCGTGTCTTCAGCCCCTTTCTCTTTAGGCAGCAACTGCCGCTATTTCTTGGCGAACTTCTTCCGCAGCTCGTCCACCTGGTCGCGGAATTTCTTGTCCGAATCTACCAAATCCGACACGGTTTGCACCGAGTGCATCACGGTGGTGTGGTCGCGGCCGCCGAAGTGGAAGCCGATGGTTTTCAGCGTGTGAGAGGTGTGGTGCTTAGCAAAATACATAGCTACCTGCCGAGCCGTCACCACTTCCTTCTTGCGGGTTTTGTCTTTCAACAAATCAACCGAAATGTTGAAGTAGGCGGCCACGGTCTTCTGAATGAAGTCGAGGTTCACCTCGGCCTCCACTTCCTCGATGATGTGGCGCAGGGCCTGCTTCACCATTTCCAGGTCGATGTCGCGGCGGCTCAGGCTGCTTTGGGCCACCAGCGAGGCAATGACGCCTTCCAGCTCGCGCACGTTGGTGTGCACCGAATTGGCCAAGTAGTCCACCACGTGGTCCGGCGGAATGTCGATGCCGTCCTGCTCCATCTTGTTGCGGATGATGGCCACCCGCGTTTCGAAGTCGGGGCTTTGCACGTCGGCCGTCAGGCCCCACTTGAAGCGATTCAGCAACCGGTCTTCCAAGCCCTGCAGGTCCTTGGGCGGCCGGTCGGAGGTCATCACAATCTGCTTGCCCGACTGGTGCAAGTGGTTGAAGATGTGGAAGAACATTTCCTGCGTCTTGCCCTTGTTGGCCAGAAACTGCACGTCGTCCAGAATCAGGGCATCCACCTGCAGGTAGAAATTTGCAAAGTCCTGCACCTGCGCGCGCTGCACGCTGTCGATGAACTGGTTGGTGAACTTCTCGGCCGACACGTAGAGCACGAACCGCTCCGGTGCCGTGGCCTTGATGTGGTTGCCGATGGCCTGCACCAGGTGGGTTTTGCCCAGGCCCACGCCGCCGTACACCATCAGCGGGTTGAAGCTGGTGGTGCCGGGCTTGTTGGCCACGGCGAGGCCGGCCGAGCGGGCCAGGCGGTTGCAGTCGCCCTCGATGTAGTTGTCGAAAGTATAAGAACCGTTGAGCTGGGAGGGCACGATGTTGCCGTCCATGGGCTTGGCCTGCTCGAAGGGGTTGCGCGGCGGGGCCGCGGCTTCGACGCCGGCCAGGGTGTTGGTGCCGAAGTTGCCGCGCTGGGCGGCCCGCACCGCGCCCGAATTGACATAGCGCGCCGAGCCGGCGCGGGCGCTGCCGGCCAGCGGGTTGTAAACCGGGGCCGGCGCGGGCGCGGGGGCTTGCGGCTGGGGCGCATCGCGCGGGTCGGGGGCAGCGGCTTTGCGGGGGGGCGGTAGGTGCAGGGTTTTGGGTTGCACCTGCGAGTTGCCCTGGTCTACTACCACGCTGTATTCGAGGCGGCCCTCGGGGCCCAGCTGCTGGAAGAGGGCGCGGCGCAATTCGTCCACGTAGTGCTCCTCCAGCCAGTCGTAGAAATAAGCGCTGGGCACCTGGATGGTCAGCACGTTGCCTTTGAGCTCAACTGGCACAATGGGCTGGAACCACGTCTTAAAGCTCTGCTCCCCGATTTCCGCCGAGATGCTGCGCAGGCAGCCAGCCCAAACCGTGCGAAAATCCTTGAGCATGAGAGCAGTTAGACAATAATCCGGCGCAAACCGGCAACGAAAACAGGGGCCGAAATAGCTCCTCAGACGGAGCTTTATTTTTTAGAGGGGGACAAAATTGTGGAAAACTTCGCGAGAAAAAAAGCGTGTTTGCCCTTGCTTTTTCGCTACTTCTAGCAGGACCGTATCCCATTCGGTCGATGCTATTTTTTTCCCGTTCAAAGCCGCCTAAGCTTTCTCAGTCTTTTTGAGGGGCGCTCACCAGCGACGCGGGAGCCCAAGCTGAAAAATGTAGAAAGGGCACCCCGGCCGGTTGCCGAAGTGCCCTTTAACGTACGCGCCCACCGGAAATGATTCCCGGCTAGCCAATTATTTCGCGCACCGGCAGCACTGCCGCCTGCGCCAGCCCCGCGCGCTTGGTTTTGGGCGAAAACTCGTAGTCGAGCCGGCCCAGGTTGATGCCCGACCAGCCCACCTGATTGATGAGCGTGGCGTGGCCGTCGGGACTGGTGATGGGCTCGGGCGCGTCCATGAACGTGTGGGTGTGCCCGCCCAGGATGAGGTCGATGCCCGACACCTGGGCGGCCAGCTTGCGGTCGTCGAGCTTGGCGTTGTCGTACTTGTAGCCGAGGTGCGAGAGGCAAATAACGAGGTCGCAGCGCTCGGGGCCGCGCAGCTGCGTCACCATTTCCTTGGCTTTGGCCACGGGGTCAAGATAGACCGTTTGGCCGAAATTCTTGTCGGCCACGAGGCCGCTCAGCTCAATGCCGATGCCAAACACGCCAATGCGCAGACCTTGCTTCTCAAACACCTTGTAAGGAGCAAAACGACCGGCCAGGGGCGTTTTCGAGAAGTCGTAGTTGGCGATGAGGAAGGGAAAAGTGGCGTGGGGCAGCTGCTTCTGCAAGCCTTCAAGGCCGTTGTCGAAGTCGTGGTTGCCAAGGGTGCTGGCGTCGTACTGCATCTGGCTCATGAGCTTGTATTCCAGCTCGCCGCCGAAGAAGTTGAAGTAGGGCGTGCCTTGGAAGATGTCGCCCGAGTCGAGCAGCAGCACGTTAGGTTCCTTGCTGCGGATGTCCTTGATGAGGGCCGCGCGCCTCGCCATGCCGCCCATGCCGGCCCACTGCCCGCCGTTGTCGGGAAAGGGCTCGATGCGCGAGTGCATGTCGTTGGTGTGCAGAATGGTGAGCTTGAGCGGGGCCTTAGCGGCCTCGGCCGAGTTGGTGAGGCCGCCGAGCACAGTGAGGCCAGCGGTGCCAAGGAGAGAATTGCGGAGGAATTCGCGGCGCTTCATAAAAGCAGTTATCAGTTGACAGTGAACAGTTAGCAAAGACTTAGAAATCCTCGTACAGCCGGCGGTGAACTGCTAACTGTTCACTGCTAACTGATAACTGTTTAATTAGCCCTTACCCGGCCTTCGATGCGGGCCGCGACGGGCTGGCCGGCTTTGGTGAGGGCGCGGATGTGGTCGGCAATGGCAGTGCGGAGCAGCACGTTGGTGTGGCGGGGCACGATGGTTTTGAAGAACGGCATGTTGTCGCCGCCGGTGGCCAGGTAGTCGGAAATGGCAATGGGGTAGGTCCGGTTTTCGTTGACGTCGAAGGGCTGGCCGCCGATACGAATGTCCTTGGGCATGCCGTCGAAGGTGATGGTGTAGGTGGCGCCCGACACGGCCATTTTGTTGTGGGCAGCGTAGTCGAACAGCTGCTGCACCACCGGGCCGGGGGCATCGAGCACCACCAGCTCGTTCTCAAAGGGCATGAGCTCGAACACCGAGCCCAGCGTAACGGGCCCCGGCGCGAAGCCGGCGCGCAGGCCGCCGTTGGTCATCACGCCCAAGGCAATGGGCTGCTTGAGCTCCTGGCTGGCGCGGGTGCGCTGCAAGTCAGCTACGAAATTAGACAGCGGGTTTTCGCCAGGGGCTTTGGTGAGGCCCGCCGGGGCCGTGCCGAGCACTTCGGTCATCTGGGCCACCACTTTGTCGTGGTAGGGCGCGATGAGGGCCGCAGCGGTGGGGTCCTCGGGCTGGGTTTTGCCCACCGGCTGGCTGGTGACGGGCGCGAAATGCGCCGTGGGCGCGTAGGGCGCGCGCTGGCAGCCGGTGGCGAGGGCCAGGGCCAAAGTCGGCACTAGCGGAACAAGTAAACGGCGAAGCAACATATGAAAGGAGCAAGTAAAGGAGAGCAGCCTCCGGCCAGCGCGAAGGTTCAGACGGCCCATTTTGCCAAGGACTCGCAAACCGAAACCACAAAGGTGCAACACCGGAGCTTCAATGCCCGCGAATGCAACACATGAAGAAACTGCCTCGGTGCCTTCACCATCGTGCCCTTCCCAAAGGGAATGGCAACGCGAGCGTTTTTCGTTCACTGCCGCCTGGTAATCGGGGCAGCATCTCGGAAATGCTGTTTCCTGCTGCCCGCATCGGCCGTGGGTTTTGCTGTAAAGCCAACGGACCAGCTAAAGGACAGCGACCCTCCCCTGTGCTTCTTGCTTATGCGACAGATGCAGAAAGCCGCAACTACAGCAACCGGCTACCGGAAAACTGTCGCTTTGCAAAGCCTAAATTAAAAGAGCTGAATGCTCACCAATCCGCCGTATTGAATAATGGGAGCACTAATGGTAGGGCTGCTTACAAAGCCGCCGTTGCGCTCTGCGCGCAACTCAAACCCAATAGCGCGCCTTTTCCCTGCTTTAAACGAAAGCCCCGCGCCGCCCAGCACGCCGTAATCTGACTTCCCAATGATGCCGGGGTTGAGAGCCTCTTTGTTGGTAACCACGGGAACCCCGCCCGCCGTGTACTCGGACCGCAACTGGGTAGAATAACTCAACAAATAGCTTCCGTGGACGCCGGCAAAAACGTAAGGGCGAAGCAAATTGGTGCGGAAATAATAGCGGAGCTGCAACGGGACCAGCAGGCGCTGAAACTGCAGCGAGGCCTGCTCGCGCAGTTCCACGCTTGAGAATCCCTTTGCCACGTACAAATCACTGTAATCCAGCTTTTGGTAGAGCGCGTCAATGCGCAGTTCCAGGTTGCGGTTTAGCTCCGGAAAGGTCGAGGAAAAGTAAATCCCAAACGCAGGCGAAGTGCTGGTGTAGGTGCCGTTCCGAAGGGAGATTTCGCCCTGAAATTTCATGCTGGTTTTGTAGATTCCGCCCACAACCCCGAATGCGACGGCCGCCCCTTCCCGCTTAAGGGCATTCGTGTCCTTAGACTTAAAAACGGCTTCTGGTTCTGAGCAAGCATTGTAACGACGCACTACTTGGGCCAGGCTGCTTGCCGTATATTCCAATTTGGGTAACGACGGCTGGACGGCAAAGCAGTCGCGGAAGGCTTCTGATAGCGTTTTCCGATAAACAGGAATCACGTTGGCTGCTTCGTTTGCTGCATATCCGCGTTTGACAACACGATTTTCGAGCTCCTGCACAGGGCCAGCCCCGGCCTGTGCCAGGTAGAGGTAGTAGTGCACCTCATCGTAGGCATCGCGCCGGGTGTAGAGGCTTGCTCGCCCTCCAACCAACAGTTCTAAAAACAGCTGTCGTTGCGCGGGTTTCCCCATGGAATCGGTTGTCGGAACCAAGCGTGTTTCGTACTGCTGGCCGTTGGCCAAGCCATAGCCTCGCAATGCGGCGGGCTTATAATCAACGGTGCCCACGTCCGAAGCAGAACGAAAGCGACACAACGCCTCGCTCCGGTAGGCCCCCTCACCTGCACCTGCCCCCGCAACGTGTCGCCGGCCGGCTTGACGATGTACCCGGGCTTGTAATTGTTTTGTGCCTGTGCCGCTCCTAAACTCAGGCACCAAAATACTAAAATCCAAAAAGGTTTAAAAACGCTAAGCATGCAGGAAACTTGGGGATGCGGAGGCATGAAAGAGCAGGCTTAAAAAGGCTTGGTTACAACAATTAAAGTCAAAGCTACGGCTGAATTGCTACGGCCTGCCTTGGCGCTCCGCGTGGCAAAGCGCGGGCGGCGGTATCTTTCGGCCTGTTTTGCTAGCGGCTCGTAATGATGGCACGGCCGCGTTACCAGCCGCCCCAGAGTTCCCGCTTTATGTCTGATACCCCGGCCGCCGCGCCCGTTTCTTTTGCCGAATTTTCGGCCGTGACCACCGCCGAATGGCAGGCCCGCCTCGCCCGCGACCTCAAGGGCCAAGACCCGGCCGCGCTGCGCTGGCCCCTGCCCGACGGCTTCGCCGTGGAGCCCTTTTACCACCGCGAGGCCCTGGCCGCGCTGGGCGGCGCCCCCGCTCCCCTGCCCCACCCCCAGCGCCCGTGGCTGAACGTGCCGGCCATTCAGGTGCCGGCCGGCGACGGCCGCGCGGCCGTGGACCAAGCCGTGCTGGCCCTGAGCAGCGGTGCCGACGGCGTGCATTTCATTTTGACCGACGCCTCGGCTTTTGCCGCTCATTATCTGGCCGAGCAGTTGCCGCTGGCCCGCGCCTTCGTGGGCTACACCGTGGTCGACAAGCCCGACGTGCTGCTGAGCCAGCTCGTAGACGCTGCGCCCGGCACGGCGTTCCGTGGCTTCCTGCGCTTTGCGCCCGGCCCGGTGCCCGAGGGTGCCGAGCTGGCTGACTACCGCACCGCCCTGCGGCGCTGCGTGCACCTCACCACCGGCATGCCCGATTTCCGTGCCCTGGCCGTAAATGGCGCCTTTTTTGGCAACCGCGGGGCCACCACCGTGCAGCAGATTGCCTTCACCCTGAACACTGCCGCCGCCCTGCTGGCCGAGCTGCCCGACGCCGAAACGACCCTGGCCGAAGTAGCCGCGGCCCTACACCTGCACGTGGCCATCACGCCCAGCTACTTCCCCGAGATTGCCAAGCTGCGCGCCCTGCGCCGGCTGTGGGCCACGCTGCTGCACGGCTTTGGCCTGCCGGCGGGCCTGAGTGCCCGCCTGCGCATTCACGCGGCCACGGCCACCTGGACCATGACCACGCTGGACCCGCACACCAACCTGCTGCGCCACACCACCGAGGCCATGAGCGCCGTGCTGGGCGGGGCCGACTCGCTGAGCGTGGCGCCCTTCGACGCCTTGTTTGCCGAGGCCAACGACTTTTCGAGCCGCCTGGCCCGCAACCTGTCCATACTGCTGCGCGAGGAATCGGGCCTGGGCCAGGTGCAGGACCCGGCCGCCGGTTCCTACTACCTCGAAACCCTCACCGACCAGCTGGCCCAGGAAGCATGGCTGCAGTTTCAGCGCCTGGAGGCGGCCGGGGGGCTGCCCGCGGCGCGGGGGCAGATGCTGGACGAAATCAAGGCAGTGACCACCGAAACCTTCCGGCGTATTGCCAGCGGCCAGCAGGTGGTGGTGGGCACCAACCGCTTCCAGAACCAGCGGGAGCAGTTCAGCTTTCACCCCAAGAAGCTGCTGCGCTCCTCGTCCTTCGACGTGACCCGCGCCGCCTACCCCACCGAGGTGCTGCGCCTGGCCACGGCTCTGCACTTCGAGCGCCGCGAGAAGAAAAGCAAGCGCGCCGCCGTGGTGCTGCTGGGCACCAACACCAACCAGGTGATTATGGAAACCTTCGTGCAGATGCTGATGCCGCACGAGCGGCCCGAAATAGCGGCCAGTCACCCGCTGGGCACATTGTCGGTGCTATACTCCTCGCCCGAGGAGGCCACGCTGATGTACGCCACGCCCGAGCAGTTCCAAAAGTTCGCCCGCTTCATTTACCAGATTCCGCCCGAGAAGCAGCAATTCATTCCACCGGCCCTGCTTAGCTCCGATCTAGCCACCTTGCACGAGGCTGTGCGGGTGTTTGGCTTCAAAGAAATGAAGGTGCAAGGCTACACCACAGAAGAGGTGCTGGCCCGCTTGCAGGGGCGGTAGGCCACCGACAATAACGTAAAACGTCATGCAGAGCGCAGCGAAGCATCTTGCTCGCTTCGTTGTGGCATTAATTGATTACTTCCCCGAGCAAGATGCTTCGCTGCGCTTTGCATGACGTTCTGAAAAGACAAGAATCCCACCCATGAAGCCCGACTTCTCTTCGATTCCCTACAACGCCGCTGCGGCCCCCGCCACCAGCGTTGCGCCCGAAACCGCTGCTACCACCACGCCCGAAGGCATTGCCATCAAGCCCGTGTACACGGCGGCTGATGTGGCGCACCTCGACCACCTGGGCTTTGGGGCCGGACAGGCGCCCTACCTGCGTGGGCCCTACGCTTCTATGTACACGCAGAACCCGTGGACCATCCGGCAGTACGCGGGCTTCTCGACGGCGGAGGAATCGAACGCCTTTTACCGGCGCAACCTGGCCGGCGGGCAGAAAGGCCTGAGTGTGGCCTTCGACCTGGCCACCCACCGCGGCTACGATTCCGACCACCCCCGCGTGCAGGGCGACGTGGGCAAGGCCGGCGTGGCCATCGATTCGGTGGAGGACATGAAAATCCTCTTCGACCAGATTCCGCTGGACCAGATGTCGGTGAGCATGACCATGAACGGGGCGGTGCTGCCGGTGCTGGCCTTCTACATTGTGGCGGCCGAGGAGCAGGGCGTGAGTGCGGAAAAGCTGTCGGGCACCATTCAGAACGACATTCTGAAGGAGTTCATGGTGCGCAACACCTACATCTACCCGCCCGCGCCGAGCATGCGCATCATCGCCGATATTTTCAGCTACACGGCGGCCCGGATGCCCAAGTTCAATTCCATCAGCATCTCGGGCTACCACATGCAGGAGGCCGGCGCCACCGCCGACCTAGAGATGGCCTACACCCTGGCCGACGGCCTGGAGTACGTGCGGGCCGGCCTGGCGGCGGGCATGAAGATTGACGAGTTTGCCCCGCGGCTGAGCTTCTTCTGGGCCATCGGCATGAACCACTTTATGGAGATTGCCAAGCTGCGCGCCGGGCGCCTGCTCTGGGCCAAGCTCATCAAGCAGTTCAACCCCACCAACCCCAAGAGCCTGGCTTTGCGTACCCACTGCCAGACCTCGGGCTACTCCCTCACCGAGCAGGACCCCTACAACAACGTGGCCCGCACCGCCATTGAGGCGCTGGCTGCGGCCCTGGGTGGCACCCAGAGCCTGCACACCAACGCCCTCGACGAGGCCATTGCGCTGCCCACCGACTTCTCGGCCCGCATTGCCCGCAACACCCAACTCTATCTGCAGCACGAAACCGACATTACTAAAGTGGTGGACCCCTGGGGCGGCAGCTACTACGTCGAAACCCTCACCCACGAGTTGGCCGATAAGGCCTGGGCGCTCATTCAGGAGGTAGAGGCGCTGGGTGGCATGGCCAAGGCCATCGAAACGGGTCTGCCCAAGCTGCGCATCGAGGAAGCGGCCGCTCGCAAGCAGGCCCGCATTGACTCGGGCAAGGAAATCATTGTGGGTGTGAACAAATACCAAACCACCGAAAAAACGGAGGTCGAAGTGCTCGACATCGACAACGACGCCGTGCGCGAAAGCCAGATTGCCCGTCTGAAAACCGTGCGCGCCAACCGCGACGAGGTAGCCGTAAAAGTAGCCCTGGCCGCCCTCACCGAAGCCGCCGGCGTGCGCCTGAACGACTTGGCCGCCGACGCCAACAAAGACGCCCATAACCTGCTGGCCCTGGCCGTCACCGCCGCCCGTGCCCGCGCCACCCTCGGCGAAATCTCCGATGCGCTGGAAGCCCAGTTTGGTCGGCACCAGGCCACCACGCGCACCGTGGCGGGCGTGTATTCCCAGGAAATGAGCCATAACGAAGCCTTCGAGCAGGCCCGCGCCGCCGCCGATGCCTTTGCCGCCCGCGAAGGCCGCCGCCCCCGCATGCTGGTGGCCAAAATGGGCCAGGATGGCCACGACCGCGGCGCCAAAATCATTGCCACCAGCTTCGCCGACGTGGGCTTCGACGTCGACCTGGCCCCCCTCTTCCAAACGCCCGCCGAAGTAGCCCGTCAGGCCGCCGACAACGACGTGCACGTGGTGGGCGTGAGCAGCCTCGCCGCCGGCCACAAAACCCTGCTGCCCCAACTGCTGCATGAACTAAAGCAGCTCGGCCGCGAAGACATCCTGGTGATTGCCGGCGGCGTCATCCCCGCCCAGGACTACCAGTTCCTCTACGACGCGGGCGTGGCCGGCGTGTACGGCCCCGGCACGGTCATCGCCACCGCGGCGCTGGAGATTCTGGGGAAGCTGGGGGAATGATTTTTGGTCTTAAACTCAACAGAAAATGGCATTACCAGTAAATATCGACCAACTTCTGGGTGGCCAGGTAGTCGAATGGGCGCGGTTGGAATTTAAGCGTAGCTGGAATCCAGAAGATGCTATCCATACGATTTGCGCATTTGCCAACGACCTGGAAAACTGGGGCGGTGGTTACCTTATTATTGGTGTAGCTGAGCAAGGCGGCCAACCGGTATTACCTCCTCTAGGCTTGCAACCAGCACTGGTTGATACCATCCAGAAGGACCTGATGGATTTATGCTATCAACTAACACCAACCTATTTCCCCTTAGTAGAACCCGTAGAGTATCAAAATAAACTTGTACTGATTATCTGGGCTCCAGGAGGTGAAAACCGTCCTTACAAGGCCCCGCTCAAATTATCAAAAGAGAACAGGGGACAAAAGGAATATTACGTCAGGCATTTTGCCAGTACAACCCGGGCCAATCCGGACGAGCAACGAAGGCTCTTAGACCTAACTGCTAAAATTCCATTTGATGACCGAATCAATCAGCACGCGTCGTTGGACGATTTGAGCCTTGGTCTGATTCGCGAACACCTACGCGAAATCAAAAGCAAACTGGCCGACGAAGCCGCCACGATGCCATTTGAGGAACTATGCCGCCAAATGCGCATTGCCAGTGGCCCACCTGAGTATCTCAAGCCACTTAATATTGGACTGCTCATGTTTAATGAGCACCCCGAGCAATTCTTTCCCGGCGCGGCTATCGAAATAATCATTTATGCCGGCGAAACGGGAAAGAGCTTCACGGAGAAGCGTTTTACAGGCCCATTGCCACAGCAGTTGCGGCAGGCATTGGCCTTCCTGCAGACCCAGGTACTGAAAGAGGAAGTACGAAAATTGCCCGACCAGGCAGAAGCACAACGATTCGTCAATTACCCCTTTTCTGCGCTGGAAGAATCATTAGCTAATGCCGTTTACCACCGGAGCTATGAGCTACCCAATACCATCGAAGTCAGTGTACGCCCAACCAGAATCGAAATACTCAGCTTTCCCGGAGCCTTGCCACCTGTCACACCCGAGCAATTACGGAGTGGGGCCCGAATTGTAGCGCGTGATTATCGTAACCGGCGCGTGGGTGATTTTCTAAAAGAACTGCACCTGACCGAAGGCAGAGCTACAGGCCTGCCCGACATTCGAACAGCTATGCAAGCCAATGGCTCACCACTGCCTTCGTTTGAAATGGATGCTGACCGGTTATCTTTTCTAACCACATTAAAAATACACCCAGCTTACAATCCAAATAGTGAAGCCGAAGCATTACGAGCACTACGGGAGGCTAGGTTAAAACGCTTGCTGGAAGAACCACCCACCGACCAATAATCCCGCGCTCTTATTCCCCGCTTTGCCATGCCCCTCTTCACTGAAATCAACCGCCTCAAAGCCGACCTCGACGCCCTGCGCCCTCTGGCCCCGGAACAGGAGCAGCGGGTGCTGCAAAAGTTTCGGCTTGAATGGAACTACAACTCCAATGCCATTGAGGGCAACTCCCTCACGCTGGGCGAAACTCGCTCACTGCTGTTGCACGGCCTCACGGCGGCCGGCAAGCCCATGCGCGACCACCTCGACATCAAGGGGCACAACGAAGCGGTGCTCTGGCTGGAAGATTTTGTGCGCGACGAGCGGCCCCTTACCGAGCAGTTTATCCGAGGGATGCACGAAGTGCTATTGGGCGAAGCCTACTACACCCCCGCCCAAACTGCCACCGGCCAGCCTACCCGCAAGATGATTGTGCCCGGCCAGTACAAGCAGCAGCCCAACAACGTGCTCACGGCCACCGGCGAGATGTTCTACTTCGCCAGCCCTGAAGACACCCCGGCCCAAATGCGCGACCTCGTGGACTGGTACCGCCAGCAAGAAGCTGCCCCCACGATGCACCCCGTGGCCCTGGCCGCCGAGTTTCACTACCGCTTCGTCCGCATCCATCCCTTCGACGACGGCAACGGCCGCATGTCGCGCCTGCTGATGAACCTGATTCTGCTGCGCCACGGCTACCCCATGACCGTCATCAAAGCCGCCGACCGCAACCGCTACCTCGCCGCCCTCTCCGCCGCCGATGCCGGCGACCCCGAGCCCTTCCTACGCTTCATCATCGAAAACGTGGAGGATGGATTGCGGCTAATGATTCGCGCCGCGAAGGGAGAATCGATTGAAGAACCGAACGACTTGGATAAGAAGTTGGCGCTGCTGAAAGTCCACTTATTAAATAGCAATAAAACAGCTGCAAATGCATGGGACTTAACTGAACAGCACCTTTTTTATGGGCAGTTTTTAAGCTCATGGATTGAAGATTTCCTCAACCAGACTACAAGATTTGATTTCGCATTTTTTGGAAAGACATTCTATGCTAACGTCATTACCTTGGATGATGACGAACCAGCTAATTCAAATTCTGGCAGCTTACTCTCACTTGCGTCTCATCTAGAGGAAAAGCTTAAGGCAAATACATTATTGAAGGGATTAACAATATATAGTCTGTGGACTGGGTTCAAAGGTCTAGACCAACCTGGATTGGCATTGGGAGTAAGATTCGCTTTTAGCTCACGTGATTTTGAGATAATCTATACTATCAGTGATTTGCATGGCGATTATCGGAGTTTTAAGTCCATAAGCTTTAAAAAACATGAAACACTATTGATATCAGATTATAAGTCTGATTATGACATCGCTCAAATCTCCCAAGCTAATTACCAACTCGCCAACAAAGTCTACGACTTCATTGCCGCCAAAGTAGCTGAGGCCGACACGCCTCCCGCCTAACCCCAAAGGCCCGCCCCACCCGGCGGGCCTTCTTTTTGCCCGTTGCCCCTCCCCGCCCCTTCGATGCCGGTTCCCGACCTCCCGACGGGGGTTCCCGGCATTCCGACGGCCGTTCCCGAGTGCCCGATGGCGCTGCCCGGGGCTCCGATGCGGGTGCCCGGCATTCCGATGGGTCTTCCCGAGTTCCCGATGGGGGTTCCCGTCGGCGGGAACGGCCGTCGGAAGGGCGGGAGGATGCGTCGGAACGGCTATATTGGTGACCTACTATTCACTCCTCATTTTCAGGTCATGAAAAAAACTACCGAAGTGCTTCGGCACTACTCCCAGCCCAATGCGGCCATGCGCCAGGACATGCGCACCATGCACGGCCATTACCTCACCCACCAAGCCAGGTTCCAGGCCTTCAACCCGGACTTTGACAAGGATTTTGGGGCCGAGTGGCTGGCCGCCCTCGACCTGGCCGATACCACCCCCGACCACACCGTGCGCGCCGGCGAGCTGAAGGAGGAAACCGCCGGCGTCGACGACGTGATGACCCGCGCCCAACGCGCTGCCCAAACCCTGTTTTACTACGTGGGCCGCGCCTTCCCGGGCAACGCGGGCCGCATGAGCACCTACGGCCGCAAAACCTACGACGCCGCCCGCGACCACCAGGAAAAGATGCGGACCCTGCTGCAAAACGCCTTCGCCGCCGCCACCCGCGACCACGCCGCCCTGGCCGCCAAAGGCTACACCGCCACCCAACTGGCCGAACTGGGCGCCCTGGCCGAGGAGCTGACCAGCGCCAACACCGACCAGGAACTGAAAAAAGGCACCAACACCGAAGGCCGCGACTACTACGTGACCGTGCAAAACCACGCCTACGGCTACGGGCAGGAAACCAGCGCCGCCGCCAAGGTGCTCTTCGCCGACGACAAGGCCACCCAGAAGCTGTTCCGCCTCGGCGGGGGCTCCGATGCCGAAACCGGCGCCAAGGCCAAGCCCACCCCGGCCAGCTAAACCGCCTCACGCCCTACTTGCAGCCCATCGAAAGCGGCCCGGAAATGATTCCGGGTCGCTTTCATGCTATTCGGGTCAGTTTATTGCCGTGAGAGGCGGCAATGAAAGCTTCGAGACACAAATAAAAAGCAACTCTTAAAGTCCTTCACCCTAAACTTGCAATCCAATTTTAACCATTCGCTAACAATTAGTTACCACATAATAAGCAAGGCTTTTCACCCTGTTTAAAAGTCCCGAAAAGTTGAAAATTGGTTAGTGCGCAGGGGCACAGCTCCTGTACGTTTGCCAGCATGGAAACCAACCTCACTCCCGCCGCGCGCCTCACGCGCTTCCTCTCCCTGGGCCTGCTGTGCGCGGCCCTTTTCAGCAGCCCGTTGGCCCACGGGCAGGAGGCGCCGAAGCGCGCCACCTTCATCGGCCTTTCGGCCGGGCTGGGCACCAGCCTCACGTCCGGCGCGCAGCGGCAGCTCGACATGACGCCTTATACGTACCTGGCGCCCACCGGCGGTCCCGGCGCGGCGCTATCGGCGGCCCTGCTCACGCGGGTGCAGCGCGGGCGCTGGTTTGGGCAGCCCGAACTGCGCTTTCAGGAGGTGTTTTCGGGTCCCTTTGAGTACCCTGGCGAGGGCAGCGGCTTCGGCCTGTCTTTTGGTGGGCGGCCCAACCAGGGCTTTCATGCCCGGCAGTTTGCCGGCGCCGCGCTGGGCGGCTACTACTTTGGCCCGCAGCAACAGTATTACGCCCTGCTGGGGCCGGCCGTCGCCTTCCGCCACGGCCATGACGACGTGCGCCCCTCCGACCCGGCCAACGGCGCCAACACCGACGTGCGCTACCTCATGGACCAAGCCATTGAGAAAACCCAGTGGCAGCTGCACGGCGGCGTGGGCCGCTGGGGCAAGCACTTCGACGTAGAGCTGCGCTACGCTTACGGCCTCACGCCGCTGGTGCGCCAAATTGAATACAACGGCCAGGCCTACGACTTCAAAGTGCGCGCCAGCACCCTCACGCTCGCGCTGGGCTACCACCTGCCGCTGTAGGCCGGCCCGCAGCGAAGCCCGGTATTACTGCGGCGCCATATCCTGCAGTGTGGCCAGAGCAACTCGCTACTGTACCTGCAAAGCCCCATAAACCAGTTGGCCGTTGGCGAGGGTAGCTTGCAGTTGGTAGAGGCCCGGCGCTAGACCGGTCAGGTCCACGGGGGAGGGCCCAGTGGCGGACAGCATTAGTTCGCGCACGGTACGGCCCAGGGCATCGCGCACGGCCAGGTGGCCGCCCCCGGCCGGCAGCACAAGCGTGCAGCTGCCCGTGGCAGGGTTAGGAAAGGCTGGCAGCGGCAGGCGTGCCGCGGCCGTGCGGGCGGTGAGCACGCCGCCAGCCGTGAGCTGGGCAATGAAGGTTTCGCTACGGCCGGTAGTGACGAGCAGCGCCCCAAACTGCGCGGTGCCCGACACCTGGCCCGTGACGTACACGTTGCCGGCGGCATCGGTCGCAAGGCCATTGCCGGTCGAATAATCGGACGCCGTGGCTGCCATGGGCTGGCTGGCCCACACGGCATTGCCCTGGCCATCGTAGCGGGCCACGAAGCTGTAGTAGTTGGCCCCATTGAGGGTGGTGCTGCCGAACGTGGTAGGGCCCTGCGCTTGGCCCGTCACGAACACGCCGCCGCGGCCGTCGGCCACGGCACCGGCCACCGCGTAAGAAGCCACGCCGCCCACAACGGGTAGCCGTTGCGACCAGGCCGGCACCCCTTGGGCGGTGAAGCTGCCCACGTAAAGGCCCTGATTGCCAACATTGGTGTAAGAGCCCCCGATTATGGCATTGCCGGCCGCATCCAGTGCCACACAGCTGCCACTCATGTCGTTGGCCCCGCCCGCCTGCCGCACCCAAAGCTGGTTGCCGGCCGGGTCGATTTTGCAGAGGTAGCAGTCGCTGTTGCCGCTGGGGCTGAGCCTGGTAGTGCCAAAGGTGCTTGGGCCAGTGATGTTACCAACCAGGTAGGCATTGTCTGCGCCGTCGAGGGCCAGGCCATTGAGCGAACCGTCGTCGCTCACTTTCTTGCTCAGCAGCAGGGTGCCGCCGGCCGAGAAGCGGTAGAGAAACACCCCGCTCCCGGCCAGGGGCGGGCCGCCGAAAGACACCGAATTGAGGCAGCTGCCAGCCACCACTACGTCTCCGTTGGCAGCCGTCGCCAAGCCCCATACATAGGCCTCGCTGGCATTGCCGGCGCGCCCGGCCACAGCCTGTCGCACCCACTGCTGCACGCCCTGGGCGTTAAACTTTATCAAAAAACCGTCGACGGGCGTGGTGCTGCTCACCGAACTGGAGGTGAGGGTGGTGGTCCCCACCGTGAGGCTATTGGTAAAGGCCCCGGCCACATACACATTGCCCGCGGCATCGACGGCCACTTCGCTGTGCAGAAACTGGCGGGTAAGCGCACTGAGCCGGGTGGCCCACAGCACGGCGCCGGCCGCACTGTATTTGGCTAAGTACAAGTTGCCAGTGCCAGGTCCGTTGGAGAGGACGGTTTGCCCGCCCAACGTGATGCTGCCGACGAAAACGCCGGTGACCACCTGGCTGCCGTCGGCCGCAATGGCAATCTTCGTTCCGTAGTTATAGTCGGGGTTGGTGGCCCGCAGGCGCCGCACGTTGGCCCATGTGGGGGCGTTTTGGGCGCATGCCGGTCCGGCCGCTAGCGTCAGCAGCACCAGCAACAAGCGCAAAGGCCTGGATAATGATGTAGAAAGATGTATGAGCAGCATAAATTTAAAAAAAGACTAACCCAGGTCACATTCCAAGCTCTTCTTCAAAGGTAACAGCAAGGCTGCGCAGACCGCGTCGGCAGGAATGCTTAATGTTTAGCGTACTTTATGTTATTTTCCAACCACCATGCACCTGCTCGCCCAACTCCTCATTGGCTTCGTGGCCGCCCTCCACTTTTATATCCTGTGGCTGGAAATGTTTGCCTGGACCACGCGCGGGCCAAATACCTTCCGCTCGCTGCGGCCCGAGCTCTTCGAGCCCACCAAGGTGCTGGCGGCTAACCAGGGGCTCTACAACGGCTTTCTGGCGGCCGGCCTAGTGTGGGCCCTCTTCATTGGCGACCCGGCTTGGGCGCGCAACGTGGCCAGTTTCTTTCTGGGCTGCGTGGTGGTAGCCGGGCTCTACGGGGCGGCCACCGCGGGACCGCGCATTCTGCTGGTGCAAACGGTGCCCGCGCTGCTGGCGCTGGCGGCCGTGTGGCTGGCGTAGCCGTCCGCGGGTCGCTTTACCTTTGCGGAGTGAATTCGGCCCTTCGCTATTTCAGCAATCCGGCGGCGGTTATCTCGCACGTTTCAGGCGGCTACATTCGGCTCGATTGGCAGCCCGTAGCGGCCTCGGCAGCCGAGCTGCGCGCCATTTATGAGCACGTGCTGCAGGCCATGCGGCGCCACCGCAGCACCGCCCTGATGACGGTGCATAACCAGCGCCCGCCCATGCCGCAGGAAGTGCAAACCTGGCTGGCGCACGACTGGATGCCCCGCGCCGTGGCCGAGGTGGGCTACGGCCGTTGCGCTATTGTAGAAGCCACCACGCCGCTCAGCCAGCTGGCCGCCCGCGCCGTGGACTCCGACCTGGGCGTGGCACGACATTTCCGGCGCTTCGGATACCATTGAAGCGGCCGATGCCTGGCCGCGCGGCACCTCGGCTGGCTAAAAGGAAACGCGGCAACCAAGGTATTGGCGCGGGGCAGCATACTATTTCGGGGCTGGCTGGTTTAGGAGGGAATTTCACTTTTCCCCTGGCTATTCCCATGGATTTGCAACTCACCGATAAGCTCGCCCTCGTCACGGGCTCTACTGCTGGCATAGGGCTGGCCATTGCCCGCCGCCTGGCCGCCGAGGGCGTCGAAGTCATCCTCACCGGCCGCACCGAAGCACGCCTTGCCGAAGCCCGCGCCGCCATTCTGGCCGAAACGCCGCAGGCCCGGGTGCGGGGCGTGGCCGTCGATTTTGGCAAGGCCGACGAGGTGGCGGACTTGCTGCGCGAGGTGCCCCGTGTCGACTTGCTTATCAACAACGTGGGCATCTTCGAGCCCAAGCCTTTCGCCGACATTCCCGACGAGGACTGGGCGCGATTTTTCGAGGTGAACGTGCTGAGCGGGGTGCGCCTCTCGCGCCAATACTTCCCGCAGATGCTGGCCGCCGGTTGGGGCCGCATCCTGTTCATTTCGAGCGAGTCGGCCCTGCAGATTCCGCAGGAAATGATACACTACGGCACCACCAAAACGGCCCAACTGGCCGTGGCCCGCGGGCTGGCCGAGCTCACCAAGGGCACCGGCGTCACCGTTAACTCGGTGCTGCCCGGCCCCACGGCTTCCGAGGGCGTCGAGGAGTTCATCACGAAGCTGGCTGGTGAAGGCAAGACCAGGGAGGACGCTGAGCACGACTTCTTCCTGCACGCCCGACCTACGTCGCTGCTGCAGCGCTTCATCAGCACCGACGAGGTGGCCAGCATGGTGGCCTTCCTGTGCAGCCCGCTGGCGGCCGCCACCAACGGCGCCTCCGTGCGCGTGGACGGCGGCGTGGTGCGCAGCATCGGGTAAAAGCGGTATAGCCCGAGTACCCCGAAGCTCCTGCTTCGGCCCGCGTTGGCATCGTTCAACGGGCCGAAGCAGGAGCTTCGGGATACTCGGGCCAGGTGAGCCGGCTGGCGCAGGCATTCGCTACCTATTCGTTTCTAAATTTTTAGCGGGGCCGGGCAACCGGCGCCGTGCCGCGTGCATCTGGCGCGGTGGTACCGGTCTTGCGCGTGCGGGGCTGGCGCCACCGCGCTTTTTTCTGGCACGCTTCACCTTTCTGCAAATGTTCAAGTCAACCCTCTTCTTGGCCAGCGCCCTCCTGGTGTGCGGCGTGGCCCGGGCCCAGGCCCCGGCGACCGAGGTAAAAGCCCTCACCGCCCGCCTCAACCAGCTCATGGCCGACCCCAAAGCCGACGACGACACGGAGGTGCGCGTGTCGCTGGCCGACTGCGGCTTCCGCCAAACCGTGCGCAAGTACCGCAAGCCCGACAAAGCCAGCACCACCA